>CAVWAM010000002.1:0-2268521 GCA_963753005.1 uncultured Acidobacteriaceae bacterium | reverse complement strand
GCTGTGCTGCTGGCGGTGGCCGTCTACCGCGCCCCGCAGGTGAAGACCAAGGCCGACTACCTGGTGGCCGGCCGCTCGCTGCCGGCGGTGGTTCTGGTGCTCACGCTGCTCACCTCGTGGATCGGCGCGGGGTCGCTCTTTGCCGGCGCCGAGAACGCCTACAAAAACGGCTTTGCCGCGCTCTGGCAGCCGGCCGGCGGCTGGCTGGGCCTGCTGCTCATCTACTTTATTGCGCCGCGGGCGCGGAAGTTCGCCCAGTTCACGCTGCCCGACCTGCTCGAGGCGCGCTACAACCAGACGGCGCGCGTGCTGGGCACCATCGCCATCCTCTTCGCCTACGTGGCCATCACCAGCTACCAGTTCAAGGGCGGCGGCAACGTGCTGCACCTCATCTTTCCCGATGCGGTCACGCCGGAGCTGGGCACCTTCATCATCGCCGCCTTCGTCATCGTCACCACGGCCCTGGCCGGCATGTCGTCGGTCGCGTATATGGATGTGGCCATCGGCTCGCTGGTCACGGTCATCTGCATCGTTGCCGCGCCCATGCTGCTCTCCAAGGCCGGCGGATGGGCGGGCCTGCACGCCGCGCTGCCGCCGCAGTACTTCGAGGTGCTGGGCAACTACCGCTCAGCCGAGCGTGCGCAGTCCGCAGGCATGGGCGTGGTGCGCGCCTCGAGTTTCTGGTGCCCACGCTGCTGCTGATGCTGGGCAACCAGGTGATGTACCAGAAGTTCTTCTCGGCGCGCACGGAGCGCGACGCGCGCGTCTCCGTGGTCGGCTGGACGCTGGGCACGCTCCTGCTGGAAACGCTGATCGTCGCCATCGCGGTCTTTGGCCGGGCGCTCTATCCCGACGGGCGAGGTGGCCGCTGCAGCCGCGCGAGATCATTCCCTACACGGCGCGGCACGGGCTGCCCGCGGTGATGGGCGCGCTGCTGCTGGGCGCGGTCTTCGCCAAGGTCATCTCGACGGCCTCGAACTACCTGTTTTCGCCGGCCACCAACCTGGTCGAAGACGTTTTCGTGCGCTACATCGCGCCGGGCGCGTCGAACCGGCGCGTGCTGATCGTTTCGCGGCTGGCCGTGGTGCTGCTGGGCTGCTGGGCGCTCTACCAGGCGGTCTACGCCGCAGAGCATTCTGGAAAAGATGCTCTACGCCTACACCATCTACTCGGCGGCGCTCACGCCGGTGGTGCTGGCGGCGTTCTACTCGAAGCGCGTCAACGGCCTGGGGCGCGGTGGCCGCCATCGCCACGGGAACGGTGGTCACGCTGGTGTGGGACGCGCCGGGCGTGAAGAGCATCTGCTTCCCGCCCATTCTGGCCGCAGCGCGACGCCATCTTTCCGGCGCTGTTTGCCGCGGTCGTCGCGCTGGTGGTGGTCAGCGCGTTCACGCCGCGGCCGACGGCGGAGCAACTGGCGCAAGTGGAGGACTGATAATGGTTAGAGCATCCACCCTGACTTGAAGAAAGCCCAAAGGCCATGACCAAAGGAAGCCGAATCTCAGGTGACCTCGCCGAGCAAATCGCGGCTGTGACAAACAAGCGCGCCCGCTTTGTCCTGGATACCATCGCAAAGAAGGGAATCGTAACGACCGAGGAGATCAGCCGGGCGGGATACGAGCACCCGCCTCGTGCTGCTCGAAACGCACGGGAGCTCGGATTTCCCATCCGCACCATCAAAGTGAAGCACTCGAATGGACGAACCATCGCGGCGTATATTTTCCCTGAAAATGCGCGCTTCGGGCGCGGCAAAAGCGGACGGCGGGCCCTCACGAAGAAACAAAGGGATGGAATTATCGATGCGGCAGCAGGAAGGTGCCAGATCTGCGGAGCGAACGAGAACCTGCAGGTTGACCACCGCGTTCCCTATGAAGTTGCCGGCGAGCCCGATGGGGACAATGCGGCCATTTTCATGGTTCTGTGCGGGTCATGCAATCGCAAAAAATCATGGAGTTGCGAGCACTGCCCAAACTGGACCGGCAAGCGCAGTGTAGCCGTTTGCGAAACATGCTATTGGGTGGGACGAGCCGATTACTTGCACGTCGCGACGGAACAGCAGCGCAGGGCCGATCTCGTCTGGCGAAAAGATGAGGTCGCGGATTACGAGAGGCTTAGTGAGAAGGCGCGGCGGGCAGCGGCGGCAGTTCCCGAATACATCAAGCGGCTACTGCGGAACAGCTAGCCGAAAAGCAAAGCCTGCGATGCGAAATCATCGAGGGATAAAAGCGATCCTCGATGAGCTACCGGGAGCAGATGGGAGACATACAAGGATTCCACGGTTACGTCCTTGCGTCCATTCAGCGTGGCTTGGCTCGACCTGCCAACATCAAGCAGAATTCTCTTTCCGAGATGATCCGGCAAGGGGCTGCCATAGGACCGCTGCCCACACGAGCCATCGTAACTCAGAATGAACGGAATCTCTTTGCGATTGAGCAACTCCAAACCCTCGACGAGCCTGCTGCGGCTCAGCCCCGCGAAGTAACGCTGGTCGCGGCCATTGCTGGTTCCTTGATATGGCGGATCGAGGTAGAAAAAGTCTCCTTGGCGGGCATTTTGAAATAGCTGCATAAAGTCACAATGAACAGCTCGGCACTTTCCTTTGAGGACTCGATTTGCTGCGAGTATCTCCTGACGCATCGTGTCGGGATGAGTGCCTTTGCGCCGCTTGTCGGGGGATTGATTGAACTCTCCTGCGGGGTTGAAGCGAACCGCGTTCTTCACGCATCTTGCCAGCAGGTAAAGCAGCTTCGCGGGCTCGTGGTCCTGGTTGAACTGCGCACGGACCTCATAATACGCATCGATGGGGAGTACCCTTTCGTTGCGCCAAAGGGCGCCATACTGCAGCGCGATTTGCTCAGGGCTTACTAGGATTGCTTTCCAAAGCGCAATCAGAGGCTCCAGCGTGTCGCCTATCGCGTAGGAAGAGAACCTTTTTTGAGCAGCGGCGGCCAGCGTCACGGCTGCGGAGCCAGCGAATGGCTCAACAAGCCGCGTAAGAGAGCCAGCCGGAACGTAGCTCAGGATTGCCTGCGCTAACCGTCGCTTGCTTCCTTGATACGGAATCGGGTGCGGAGCCGAGAATCTCATGCTTTTACGCATTCAGTTTACAGGCGAATGAGTCAACTGAAACAACGAAACTCACGTATCGAATGTGGAATTCAAGAGGTGTTCCCGAAACGATGACTTTGGTCAAAAAATGGACATCTTTTTGGCGCTGTCGCAAGGCCAATCCCCCAACAGCGCCAGCCCGCTCAAGAAAATAGTTGCTCCGGACGCGCACGGCGGTCTTACACTGTCGGTGACCATTCCTTACCCGTATGCCGGTCGCTCAACTGACTCTCGAACTCCGCATCGAGCACGCCCAGTCGCTCAAGGACAGGCGGCAGGTGGTGCGCTCGCTCAAGGATCAGTTGAAGCAGGGCTTCAACGTCTCGGTGGCGGAGCTGGACGAGGCGGTGACGTGGCAGTCGGCGACGCTGGGCGTGGCGGCCATCTCCCGCTCGCGCGACTACCTGCATGGGCTGATGGAGGAGGTGGAACGCGCCGCCCGGCGCATGACCACAGAACTCGGCGCCGACCTGGCCGATTCGTACTGGGAGTACATCGAGAGCTAGCGTCCCTTCTCAGATGTTCCTTCCATCGATGCGCTGTCATCCTGAGCGAAGGTCGCCGCGGCGACCGAAGTCGAAGGATCTGCGGTTGGGATCTTCGATGGACGAAACAAACTCTTGAGGTACCACCCCACCGTAGGCCGGCGCGCATTTACGCGGGTTCATCGTGCTAACCTAAACCTTCGAGCCTTGTTCTATAACGCGCGAAGACCGTGTGTTGAGAGCATGGATGTTGGAGAGATCGTTTGCAGCCCACCGCCTTCGTAATCGCCGTCTTCGAGTTTGTTCTGTTGCTGTTCTCGCTCAGTTTTCACGAGTGCGCGCATGCCTGGATGGCTTCTCGCCTCGGCGACCAGACGGCGCGGCTCGAGGGGCGCATCACGCTGAACCCCATGGTCCACATCGATCCGATTGGAACCCTTCTGTTTCCCGCCATGGTGATCTTTGGGCCGCTCGTCGGATTCCACCTTCCCTTCATGCTGGTGGGCTGGGCCAAGCCTACGCCGGTCATCACGCGCAACTTCAAGAAGATTGTGCGGGACGACAATCTGGTGACGCTGGCCGGGCCGGTCTCGAATCTGATTCTGGTGTTGGCGGCGCTCGCAGGGCTGACCGCGATGGCCGTGGCGATGCCCAACGGCGGGCAAATGGTCAGGCTGTCGTTCGCTGCCGCATTGGGCTTCACCGAGGTCAGCGGGGCGCAGCCGATCGCTCTGCTGCTCAGCCTTGCCATCCTGATCAACCTGTCGCTCTTCTTTTTCAACCTGCTGCCCATTCCGCCGCTCGACGGCAGCCGCGTAGTGCGGAACATGCTGCCGTATAACGCGGTGCAGCAATACGACCGGATTGGCGGCTGGATCAGCTACCTGTTGATGATCTTTGTGGGTGGCTACGTGCTGCGGCTGCTGCTCACGCCCGCATTGGTGCTGGTTTTTTCGTTCCTTTCGCGCCTTTGATCTCCGGGCGCTCGCTGCAGGTTGTCCCGCTACAATGGAATGAGCCAGATTCGGCCATTTTCCTGAGCATTTCCGGCGCCCTCTTTTGCGCCGGCAAGGAACTGAACCGCGCCATGCCTGAAACGGAACATTCAAAATCGCAAGGTCCTGCGGCGCAACGCCCGCGCGTGTTGAGCGGCATGCGTCCCACGGGAAAGCTGCACCTGGGCAACTACATGGGCGCTCTGGCCAACTGGGTCAAGCTACAGGACCAGTACGAGTGCTACTTTTTCATCGCCGACTGGCACGCGCTGACCACGGACTACGCCGACCCCAGCCAGATCGCGCCCAATACCGTCGAAGTGATGCTCGACTATCTGGCGGCAGGGCTCGACCCGGCGAATAGCGTGCTTTTCTTGCAGAGCCGCGTAAAGCAACACGCGGAACTCTTCCTTGACCTCGCGATGATCTCTCCCCTCGGCTGGCTGGAGCGCGTACCCAGCTATAAGGAGATGCAGGAGAATCTTGCCAACAAGGACCTGACAACTTACGGTTTCCTTGGCTACCCGGTGCTGATGGCCGCGGACATTCTGATCTACCAGCCCGATTTTGTGCCCGTCGGCCAGGATCAGCAGGCGCACGTGGAGCTGACGCGAGAGATCGCGCGGAGGTTCAACCAGTATTACAAGCTGGGCGAACGAGAGGTGCTCCCCGAACCGAGGGTGCTGCTGACGCCTTCGCCCAAGCTCCCCGGCACCGACGGGCGCAAGATGTCGAAGAGCTACGGGAACACGATCCTCATGAGCGACCCCGAACCTGTCGTCCGGCAGAAGCTCAAGACCATGGTCACCGACCCGGCGCGCGTTCGCCGCACCGACAAAGGCGATCCCGATAAGTGCCCGGTGGGCGACCTGCACAAGGTGTTCTCGACGCCGGAGACGATGGCCAAGGTCTACGAGGGCTGCCGCTCGGCGGGAATCGGGTGCATCGAATGTAAAAGCTGGGCAGCCGATGCGCTGGTGAAGATCCTCGGTCCCATCCAGGAGCGGCGGGCCAGCGTGACGGAGGCGCAGGCCATCGAGATTTTGAATGAGGGCTCGCGGCGCGCCGAGGCCCGCGCGGAGCAGACCATGATCGAGGTGCGCGAGGCCATGCAGATGACGTTGACGACCGTGACCGGAGCGTGAGGCGGCGCACGGGAAAGCAAAGAACGGGCCGAGGAGAACGCGCCGCGGGAATGAGCGCTGTTTGACGGGCCGGAAAAGCAAGCAAGATGGAAGAGAAAGTCCCGTGGTGGCGCAGGGCGCTCGAGTTTACACTGGGCGGAATCCGCTCGGGATTCGGGCTGTTCCGGCGCAATGGAAGAGTAGAGACGGGCATGGAAAGCAGCGTTGAAGGCGACTGCGCCGGGCTGGTGATGGTTGCAGCCGAGCCCGAGGAAGTGGAAGAGTTGGAAGCGCCAAAAGAAGAGAGTGCATTGAAGGAAACTTCCCCACAATCCGAAGAGGCGGCAGGCGAGACGAAGCAGGCGGCCGAGGCGGTTTCAAGCGGCGGCGAGATTCCCGCGGCGCAGGAAGCCGCGGAAGAAGCCGTGGAAGAGGCCAAAGAACCCCAATCGCATGCGGCGGCAGAGGAGCCGGCGGCTTCCACTCCGGAAGCCGAACCGGCGCTCGTGGCCGAACCGGCCAAAGAACCCCAACCGCTTGCGGCGGAGGCGATTGAGCCGGAGGCTTGCGCCGATGAGCGGGCTGTGGAGGCTGAGGGAGCCAACGATCCTTCCGATTCATCTGAGCACGTTGAGGTTCAGGCGCAGGCTGCGCCGGAAGAAAGAGCGGCAGTGAACGCGGAGGAGTTGCCGGCGGAGGAGGAGGAGGAGCCGGCGGCTCCAACTCCGGAAGCTGAACCGGCGCTCGTGGCCGCAGCGGCCAAAGAGAAAGAAGCTGCTCCGCCACGGGAAGCAGCCGCGGCGTTGCCGTTCGACGCCAGGCCGGCGGCCGAGCCAACCACCGCAGAGAAGGTGGCGGCGGCGCTGAAGGCGCGTGGCCAGGACGCCGAGCAGTCGCCCTTCTCGGTCCTCGTGAGCCAGGTGTACGACGGGCCGCTTGACCTGCTGCTCGACCTGATCCGCAAGCAGGACATCGATATCTACGACATTCCCATCGCCAAGATCACGGCGCAGTTTTTGGCGTATGTGAACCGGCTGCGGGCCAGCGACATGGACGTGGCCGGGGAGTTCATCTACACGGCGGCGCTGCTGATTCACATCAAGAGCAAGATGCTGCTGCCGCGCGCGCCCGCCGGCCCGGAAGAGCCGGGCGAAGATCCACGGCGCGAGCTGGTGGAGCGGCTGCTGGAACACGAACGCTTCAGGAACGCGGCGCAGATGTTGCATGAAAAGCAGATGCTGGAGGCGGCCACGTGGACCAATCCCGGCGTGCGCGAGTTTCGCGAAGATACCGGCGCGGAGCCGGAGATGGCCGCCGACACCACGGACCTGGTGCGCATCTTTCGCGACATTCTGGAGCGCGCGCGCAACCGCCCGATCCTCGACCTGGAAGAAGACACGGTGACGGTGAGCCAGATGATCCAGTTCCTGGCGCGGCGGCTGACCATGGAAGACAAGCCTGTGGCGCTGCGGCGGCTGCTGAGCCACACGCGCTCGGAGCGGGCGCTGATCGCCATGTTTCTGGCCCTGCTGGAGCTCGTGCGCCTGCAGGCGATTCTGCTGCGGCAGGACCGGCACTTCAGCGAGATCTTCATCAAGAAGAACGCCGGCTTCGAGGCGGTGATGGATGAGGGCCTGGCCAACGCGCGCGACGATTGGCGGTGAGGGAATGCCGGGCCGGGCTGGTTCCAGCGTTGTTCAGTTTGCTGCCGTCACCGCTCCTGGCTTGTCCTGCCGCATTTTGCGGGCGATTACCGAGCAGCCTGGGATTGCGCCAGGGCCAGCGCGCCCCAGAGTACGCTGTCGTCGCCAAGCGCGGCGGGGACCACGTCGATGCGAGCGCGGGACCACGAAGTGATCTGCCTTCGCAATTCGGCCCGCAGCGGCACAAAGAGGCGATCGCCGGCCTTGCCGATGCCGCCGCCGATCACGATTCGCGCCGGATTCAGCAGCATGATTACGGACTTCAGGCCGATAGCCAGGTCAACCACATAGTGCAAGACGAAAGCGGGATCGGTCATCAACTCCTTTGCGGTTTTCCCGTAGTCGGGCTCCATCCAGATCCCCGCGCACATCCGTTCGAGGCAGCCGGAAGCGCCGCAGAGGCAGAGCGGGCCGCCGGGTCTGACGGTCGTATGGCCGATCTCGCCGGCGTAGGAATCCGCCCCTCGATAGATATCTCCGCCAACGATCAGCCCGCCGCCGATGCCGGTGGAGAGGGTTATGTAGAAAAGAGGGTCGTAACCGGCGCCCGCGCCGTATCGCGCCTCTCCAAGGCCGCCTACATTGGCGTCGTTGTCGATGACCGCCGGCACGCCGAGTTCGTCCTGGATGCAGGAGGCAAGCGGAAAATTCTGCCAGGTGTCGACGTGCGTCGATAGCGCAACTCTCTGCGCGGCAAAATCCACCGGCCCGCCGAATCCAATACCGCAGCGCTCGAAGCGGTTGCTTTCGCGCCAGAGTCTGGCAATGGAAAGAATTTGCTCCACCATCCATTCGCGGCCGCCTTCGCGCTGTGTGGCGTGAGTCTCATGGCGGATCATTTGACCGTTTTCAAACAAAGCCATCGAGAACTTTGTCCCGCCAATGTCAATTGCAAGTATGCTCATGATTCCATTTTCCCATTGAGGATCGCCGGCAAGCCGATCTTCCGATTGGCCGATGGCGCCGCCATCAAGTAGGCCTCGTGTTACGGCAGGCATTGGCGTAAACTCGCACGTGCCGTAGTATAGAGCGTTTTCGGAATACACGTAGACTTTTTCAGGGTTGTGAAAGGTGGCTTTTTCTTGAGGAAAAAGCCACTTGAGTGTTTTCCTTCGGTCTACAGCAATTCCGAAAACGCTATAGCCGTCGGACAAAACCGCGGGCAATCGTCACCTGCCGGTTGGTTTCACGATGGATCGCGCGTACTCTCACCCCCCAGGCTCTTCAACGCCAGCCACGGCATTCCAGTTCCCCAAGGGCTACGAAGGCGATTTTCCGCGGCGCCTTGTACACTGACCGTGATGCATTCCGTTCCCCGAAAACCGCATCGCCTCACTCTCTGCGCGGCCCTGGCTGCGCTGTTGTCGAGCGCCGGCTGCACCCAGCTCCACGCGCAGGACGCAGCGCCGGTCACCGCCGAGACCGAGCTTGCGCAGGTTCCGCTGCCCGAGCCGCCTGCGAACGCGCTTCCCTTACCCGAGGACCGAGGCACCGCAGACCTGGAGCAGACGATGAAGCGGCTGGGCACAACGGCCAGCGTGCTGATGATCGTGCCTCATCCCGACGATGAAGACGGCGCGTTGCTCACCTATCTGACGCGTGGGCTGGGCGCGCGCGCCACTCTACTCACGTTTACCCGCGGCGAGGGCGGGCAGAACGCAATGTCGGCCGAGAGCTACGATGCGCTGGGGCTCATCCGAACCAACGAGCTGCTCAAGGCAGACCAATATTATGGCGCGCGGCAGCTTTGGGGCACCGAGGCCGACTTCGGCTTCTCCAAAACGCAGGAGGAATCGTTTGCCAAGTGGGGCCACGAGCGCGTGCTCTACGACGCGGTTCTGGCGGTGCGCATGGTGCGGCCGCTGGTCATCGTGTCCACCTTTGTCGGCGGAGTAAGCGACGGCCACGGACAGCACCAGGTAGCCGGCGAGATCGCCCAGGAAGCGTTCAAGGCTGCGGGCGATCCGAAGGTCTTTCCCGATCAGTTGCGCCCGGTGAAGGACGGAGGCGTCGGCCTCGAGCCGTGGCAGCCGCTGGCGGTGTATTCGCGCGCGCCGTTCGCGCCGGTTACGGGCGGGAGGATGTTCGACTACGCCACGGGTAAGTGGGCGCCGGCGCGGTTCCGCAATTACGTGACGGGCGAGTGGATCGAGGGGAAGTTGCCGGCCGACGTTACGATTCCGGTGGGCACATGGGACCCGGCGCTGGGACGCACGTATGCGCAGATTGCGCGCCAGGGGTGGGGCGAGCAAAAGTCGCAGAATGGCGGCGCCAATCCGGCGCTGAGCGCGCCGGATTCCACCAGTTATCACCTGTGGGCTGTGGCGACTTCGGCCGCGAGCGCGAACAGCGGCGCGGGGGACGCGAGCCTTTTCCGGAATGCAAAGGTCAACATCGATACAAGCATCGAAGGCCTGGCGCGATTGGCCGGGAGTGCGCCTCCCGCGTGGCTCGCGGATGCACTGGGCAACATCCAATCCGGCCTGGATGCGTTCACCAGCAACTGCAAGAATGACTCCGGCGTCGACGCCGCGCACAAGCTCGTGCCGATCTACCGCGAAACGCTCGATCTCTACGCGCGCGTGAAGGCAAGCGATCTTGGCGCGGAAGCCAAGGCCGGCCTGGAGCTTGAGCTGGGAGAAAAAATTGCGCAGTTCCAGACGGCGCTGAAAGACCTCCTCGGCCTGGATCTGGTTGCGTTCGCGATCGGAGACGGCGGGCAGGGCGGAGGAGGACGCGGCGGCTCAGCCGGCGAGACGGCGCGCAGCGTGTGGCCGGGCGAGGACTTCAGTGTGCGCGTGCATCTGGCGAAGGCGTTGGGCGACGCGCGGTGGAACCGGGTTTGGCTTGAGAGCAACGACGGCTCGCCTTGGAAGATTGAGGACGCCGGCGGAGCCAGAGGCGCGCAGGCAGTCACCGAGCCGGTGAGCGACCGGATCTTTCACGTGCAGGCCGCAAGCGGCGCGCAGCCTACAGAGCCGTATTTCACGCGGCCTACAACCGAACAGCCCGATTACGACATTGCGAACGAAGCCTGGCGCGAGCGCTCGTTCGCGCCTTATCCGCTCGCCGCTTGGGCGGAGTTCACGTTTGACGATGTGCCGATTCGCCTCGGCATGGTGGTGCAGACGCTGGCGCGCGTCGCCGGAGTGGGTGGCGTGTACGAGCCGCTGGTGGTCGTGCCCGCGATTGGCGTGCGCGTGGAGCCGGAGGCGCGCATTCTCACCCTCGATGGCTCGCCGCTGCCGGTGAGCGTAACCGTTCATGCCGAGCACGCGGCCGATGGAATAGTCGATCTGAAGCTGCCCGAGGGTTGGCGCGCCGAGCCCGCGCAGCGGGAGTTCCACTTGACGAGCGCGGGCGACACGGAGCCGCTCGTCTTCTCGGTTTCTCCCGCAGGCGGTGTCGCGGCGCGCGCGTACGCTATCCAGGCTGTCGCCCATGTCGGCGATCAAAACTACTCGACCGGCTGGCAGAGCATCGGCTATCCCGGGCTGCGGCCCTACAACCAGTACAGGCCGGCGGAGCTGCGCACGCGCAAGGTGGATGTGAAGGTGGCGCCGGGTCTGCGTGTGGGTTACGTCATGGGCACCGGCGACACGGTTCCCGATGCGATCGAGGCGCTGGGGATCAAGACGCACCTGCTGACCGATGACGAGCTCGCCGCCGGCGACCTGTCGCAGTGGAACGTGCTGGTGATTGGCATTCGCGCGTACTCGGCGCGGCCGGAGCTCGCCGCGGCCGAACCGCGCCTCGAGCAATTCGTCGAGCGTGGGGGAACGCTCGTGGTGCAGTACCAGAACGGCACGTTTCCCGCGCCGCTGCCGCTCTCGATGGGCCGCTCTCCCGAGCGCGTCGTGGATGAGCAGGCGCCGGTGAAGCTGCTCGATCCCGCCAATCCTCTGCTTGCCTGGCCCAACCAGATGACTTCAGCCGATTTCGACGGATGGTTCGAGGAGCGCGGCCACGGCTTCCTCGAGCACTGGGACCCGGCATACACGGCGCTCACCGAGACCGCCGATCCGGGGCAGGATGCGCAACGCGGCGGATTACTCGTCGCCCATCGCGGCAAGGGAACCTATATCTATGTTGCGTACGCTTTGTACCGTCAGTTCCCTGAGTTAGTGCCGGGAGCTTACCGGCTGCTGGCCAACTTACTGAGCGCCGGCAAGGAAGGCTCGGGTGAGTCAAGCAGTTCGCAGGCGGCTCACCCATAAGTCCGAGTCAAGATTTCACGAGCAATTACGGCAGGAAAGCGAACGATAGCCTATTGCCGAGGTTATTGAGACACTGGCACCTGAACTTTGTTGAACTGTATAAGTCGTCCAGGATGAATTCAGATCAGCCTGTCAGAGGCCCCCACCTTCCCGGTTTCCAGCCTAAGTGCTCTCGAAGAAAATCAAATGTCCCCCTCCCGTACATCATATGAGGTCCGCTCAAAAACTCGATTCGCGTCTTTTCCGGGATTCCCATGTAAGCATAAAACCACCGTACCTTTGAATATTCATAAGCTACAGTTTGGTCCTCGCTCACCTGGTCAAAGTGCCCCCGCTCCACCATAAAGGGCCGAGGGGCCATGAGATTGGCTATTTCAGAGTAGTTTGCGATATTGGCAAGGTTGAATTCGTACATGTCGTACTCACCCAACAGAAGGTAACTGTACCAGGCTTCAACGGTGGTTGTTTTCCAGACCCACTCATTAAAGTCACCGGAACAGATCGACAGGGCATACCGGTCAAGAAACGGCGGAACTCGAACCGCAGTTTTCCCACCGTAGGAAAGCCCATAGAAACCGATCCGCTCCGGATCGACAAAGCTCTGCTCCGCCAGCCAATCCAAGGTCCGCTCATGCTGACCGATAATGAAGGAGAACAGAGCCAGCTTGAGGGGATGGCCCATGCGCTGAATCATCCGGAAATGATCGTTTCCGATGTAGGGATTCTGGGGAGCATAGACGACGAACCCTTCGTTCGCCAGGCTCTCACGAACGTCGAAACGGCCGCTCGCTACCGCCCTCGGATGTGCCAAAGGCAGGGCACGACCCTCCAACCCATGCTGGACCACCACCACGGGGCGACGTTCTCCGGGCTGAATGTCTTTGGGAACGGATAGAACCCCATAGGCATATACATCCGGCCACACATCCAGCATCACCTCGTAGCTCTTGAATTTGGGTGTGTCATTGACCAGGCGCGTGCGGGGATTGGCGGGCAGGCTGGCGTCAGGCAACCGCCCGATCACCTCTTCCCAGATGTAGTTCTTGTACCATTTCGTCGCCGCGTTCCACTGCTCCGGAGAATTTGACCACTGCGACTGGAGACATTGCCAGGGCGGAGTGTCGCTTCGGTTTTCCCCCTCTTGCTGAGTCGGCCAGGTCGAGTTGGCTTTCGCCCAGAACTCCCTGCGGCGGTCGGGTGACTTGCGAATCAGCGCCTGGGTGAAACCGACCATCTGGTTGAACTGCCGCTGCAACCGGGCCTGGGGATCGTAATTCTCGCGCTGGTCCTGCGGGGGCGTCCCGTTCGCACGAAGACCTCCGCCCACCTCCAACGAACGCAAAAACACACGCAAGGCCTCTTCCGAACCCGGCTCCCCTTGTCCATGACCGCTCACCACCAGGTGCAGTTTGTCCTCCGCCTTCAGTGCCGCATAAAATCCCCGTGCCCGCTCCACTTCCTTTTGCACTGAATCCAGCGGCGGAGTACCGAGCTTCCCGTTCGGACAAGCGGCTTCCTGATGCACGTCCGTCACCGGGGGCGGTCCCTCGACCTTGGGGCCCCGGCATGCTTCCACCACCAGGCTCCGCGGGGCAATCAAACTCGCCAGCTCCGCGTCGCCAAACTCCCGCACCAATCCCCAGAGATCCCGGTAGATCGGCTCCGTCCAAAGACCTTCCCGCTCCTGGAAATATCCGCTTACGGCGGTTGCCTGGATCCTTCCGTCCAGAGCTCCGCTATAAAGCGCCAACAACCCTCCCTCTCCATACCCCATCACCCCGATGGAAACGGCCTCCTTCCGGTTTTCGCTCTCAAACCAATCCACGGCCGCCAATACCTTTTGCACCTCAAACCCGATGGGGTGGCGACCCACTTCAAAAGCCATTCGATAGATCCACTCCCGGTGCGTTTGGTTTGTATAACCGATCCCTGGAATGCCGGAAAAAGTATCGTCCCGATTGATGACGGCCGGGATCAGCACTTGACACCCATTCTCCGCGAGGCGCCGCGCAAACTGCGCCTCAGCCGGAACTCCCGAGGACATCCCCACGATCATCTCCGGTGTCCAGTCCGCGTCCGGTACCGCGACGATTCGCGCCACGGGGCGGCCCTCGGGCTGAAGTAATAAACCTTCGGCATCCAGACCGCCATAGTCTGCAATCACGGGCGCTAAAACCGGCCAGCGCACGGCGTAGACCTTGTAGCCTCTCCCCTGGCCAACTTCGGGGGGATCGAGGACGGCTCGCACAGGCTCCGGGGCCTGGGCGGGCACGCGCTCGTCTACCGCCCCAATAATTTGCCGGAAACGCTCCCGATTAACTGAGACCGACTGATCGTAGGCTCGCGCCGAGCTCGAACTCCAATGCCAAAGACCAGCCCGCTCTTTCGGCGCCTCTGCCGTCCGCTTCAGCAGGAACCGATGGATCCCATCCACCATTTGGGTCGCCAGATCGCCCTCCATCGTCAGCGGCGCCGTCCCCGGCAGCACGGCTGGCGCCGTATTCGCGGGAGGCGTCTGCCCAGCGTTACTTTGCGGAACTGCGGCGAGAAGATTCTTCATAGGAAGGCCAATCGCCAATGTGGCTTTTGCCGACCCATCGAGAAACTCCCGCCGGTTAATTTTGCTCATACCGTCTCCTTTGCTGCACGTGTTTTTATCTTCTCGGGAAGGTGTTTCAGGAATCGTTGGAGTTGAACGGCGATCCGATTCATTCTACGCCGTCTCCCTTTTGCAGGGGTACTTCTAGTGCCCTAATGCCGATTTGAGCATCCCCAGTCCCTGTAGCCCATCATCTTGCGTAAATTCTGTTCGGCCATCGGCAAGGCGGCCTTAAGCACGCGACGAAAGCGCCGAAAAAAACAGGGCTGGGAGAGATTACTGCTAAGGCCGGGATTTGGAGGTCAGGGAGCTGCGGTGGGTGCCGAACCAGCGGTCGAAGGGGATTTCCTCGCCGCCGTAGTTGCAGGTAAAAATGCGGTGGTGAAGGTAGTGAAAGTAGGAGCCGGAGGGGAACGCCTTTTCGGCAAGGGGTTTCTCGAAGCCGTGATGGCCGGCGGCCGGGCCAAACGCGCCGGCGTGTTCGCTGTTGAAGAGGAAATGGATGGGATGGGAGGGGACAATGAAATGGATCAGGGAGCCGCTGAAATAGAGAAGGTGCTCAATGGGGTGCATGGACAGGCCTGACCAGGGGCCGGGGTTGGTATTTTTGTGGTGCAGGTAATGGGCGGCTTTGTAAAGGGGACGCCAGTGGATGAGGCGGTGGACCCAGTAGAAATGAAAGTCGCGCCAGTAAGGGATCAGGCAGAGCCAGACGGCGAAGTAAACGGGATGTGAGTTCCAGTCCACGTAGGGAACTTTCTTGTTGGCAAGGGCCCAGAAGTAAATGACTTCGTAAGCGGTCCAGATGGTGCAGCCGCTGGCGCAACTCCAGAAAATGTTGTCCAGGGTCTGGTTGCGAAAGAGGAACTTGGGGTCGTTGCGGCTGGGCCAGCGGATGTCGTATTTGCGGTTGGTGCCCTGGAGTTTGAGCACGTAGAGCAGGAGATGCCAGCCGCCATAGATGGCCCAGGCCAAACCGAGGTTGCGGAGGAATAGGAGGGCGATCCAGCCCGGTTTCAATTCGACGCAGCGGGGCACAGCGGGCTGGAAGTGAAACCAGATGAAAATGGTGATGAGGAGGTAAATGGTGCTCCAGGGCCACAGAAAACCGGGGTAGGAAAACACCCACTTGAGCGATTGGGCCAGGCGCGGTGGCCAGCGGAACAGGGGCGTGTCCTTGGTGCCGTTGGTCGGAATCCACTCGCCACGGGCGTTGCGAATACAGGTATCGGGCTGTTGCACGGACTCATTATCACACAGCATGGGCTGCGGTGCGAGGGAAGATTAGAGCGGTTCCACAATACTTGTAGCCGTTTCCGGCGGTGGCACAAGGTGGGTTTTTCTTGAGGAAAAACCCACTTAGCTGTTGTTACTTCGGCATACAGCAATTGTGGAACCGCTGTAAGCGTCGAACTTACATTTTAAGCGCCAATAAACCCGTCGAGGACCACCCCCGGAACCCGGCGCGGCAAGGGCGTCTCAGTCGACGCGCCGGCAGGAAACTGAGTTCCGCTATGTTGCCGCTCGATATACTGCCAAGACATTCTCCGGCGGCACGTCGGGCTGGAACAGATGCGCCGGCGCAAGAATGTAACCGCCGCCGGCGCCCAGCACTTCGCAGTAGCGCCGCGCCTCGGCTTCGACCTCGGAAGGCGTTCCCTTCAGCAGCAGCTTCTGCATGTCGATGCCGCCATGGAAACTCAACCGGCCGCCGAATTTCTGTTTGAGACTTTCCGGCTGCATCTCCGCGCACGTCGGTTGAATGGGATCGAGCACGTCCACGCCGCATTCGATCAGATCGGGAACAAACCGCCAAATCGTGCCGCAACTATGGTAAAGCGCGCGTCCGCCGAGCGAGTGAATCAGACTGGTCATCTCTTTCAGGTAGGGCGCAACGAACTCACGAAACATGGCCATGGAGATGAGCGGCCCGCGTTGCGTGCCCAGGTCGCTGATGACCAGATAGAGGTCAATCCGTCCGCCGGTGATTTCCGCCGCGCGTGTGTAATCCTCCAAATAGAAGTCCGTGAACTTGCGCGATAGAAAGTGGACCCACTCCGGCCGCTCCGCCATGTCCACGAACATGTCCTCCCAGCCGCGCACCAGCGCCGGCCGCTGCCAGATGTCGGCAAACCCGTAAAGCAGCGCGTGCCGCTCGTAGCGCGCGCACTGGGCTTTTATCTGCGAACGGTCCAGACAATCCGGTGACGGCCACGGGAACGACTCCAGTTCCGGGAAGCTGCTCGCGCCCGCCAGTGCGCCTTTGCCGTCCTGGCGCATCGGTCCCCACGGCGTCTGGCTATAGACATATCGTTCGCCCCAAAAATTCTGAAACAAACCGCCGCCCAACTCCCGCTCCGGCGGCTCCGTCGTTTCCAGATGCCGCACATCCACGCCCAGCGAGTCGAGCAGACTGTCTTTGTCGGAGTGGCCGATGTGCGCAAACAGCCGCTGCATCGTCGGCGGCTCCGCCCAAAAATCGCGCGGGGTCCGGTCTGGTTGCTCGTGCCGCAATGCCGCAAGTACTCGTTCTCTTGAGGTCATATTTGCCTTGACTCCATTGTCACATCCGCCGCCCCATCGGCTTCCCATTTGAATTTCCCGTTTTTAAATTGTTTGCCCACAACTTAGCAAACCTTTTTCGCGGTTTTCTTTCCGCTCTACAGATTTGCCCTCGGCCATGTCCTGTGAAGCGTAAATGGGAGATCCGGGCTGGTCTCGCGCCAGGAGCTCACGCAGTTGTAGAAATGTGAAATCTATGTGAATTCGTCAAATCTTAATCTTGCTCTGCGAGTCTTGCAGGTGGAGCGGAGAAGAGGTTTTTCGCCGGCGCGAAGCTCTTCCTCCCGCATGCGCCTGGTGCGCGTGCTGCAAGGGTTTTGGCAATTGTTCCTATTTCATGCGTCCGGGTTGCAGGAGAGGATTGCGCTCATTGCGCACGCGGGCGCGGTCATCATTCCAACCCGATTCCAAAGAAAAGAGAGGCCCAAATGAAACTGACAGTGAAAGCGGCTGCCGCGGCACTTCTGGCAGCCAGTCTCGTTGTTTCCTACGCACAAACCGGCGGCTCAACACCGCCGGCGAAGAAGCACGCCGCGGCCAAGAAACCCGCTGCGCCGGCCGGTCCCACGGTGGAGGAGCAGATTCAGGCCCTTCGCACCGAAATGCAGGGGCAGATCGACAGCCTGAAGAGCAATCTCGCCGCCAAGGACGCGCAACTGCAGCAGGCGCAGCAGGCGGCGGCCGAGGCGCAGGCCGCAGCGGCCAAGGCGGAGGCCGACGCCACGGCGCAGCAGCAAGCGGTCACTGATAACGCCCAATCCGTCTCAAAACTGCAAAGCACGGTCAGCGACCTGAAAACCAACCAGGTCTCGCTGGCCACCACGGTCTCCGACGAGACCACGAATCTGAAAAAGGCGATCAACAATCCGGCTACATTCCATTACAAGGGCGCCACCATCACACCAGGCGGCTTCACGGCGGCCGAAACAGTGTGGCGTGCACATGCCACCGGGGGCGACATTCCTACCCCGTTCACCTCGCTTCCGTACGAGCACGGCGACAACTACACGCTCAGCGAATTCTTCGGTTCAGCCCGCCAGTCGCGCGTCTCGATGATGGTGGAGGGAAAGGTCCCGTGGGGAACGGTGAGAGGCTACTTCGAGGGTGATTGGTTGGGCACCGGCATCACTTCAAACAACAACCAGTCCAACAGCTACGTCTTCCGGCAGCGCGTGCTCTGGGGACAGGCTGAGACCAACAACCACTGGGCCTTCACGGGCGGTCAGCTCTGGTCGCTGGCTGCTGAAGACAAGAAGGGCATCTCCAATCTCTCCGGCGACATCCCCACGCCGCTCACCATAGACCCGAACTACAATGTGGGCTTCGTTTGGACGCGCCAGTACGGCTTCCGCGTGACCAAGACCTGGAATCATGCGGCGTTCGGCGTCGCGGCCGAGAATCCGCAGCTGATTTATACTGCCTCACTGGCTGGCAACACGCCTTACGCAGTGCTCGGCAGCCAGGGCACCAACGGCGGCAACTACAACGCCGCTATCAGCGCCTGCTCGCCCTCGACCTCGATTGTCAACTACACCAATCAGGCGGAAATCGATTCGGCCGGAAACACCGTCAACGTCGCGGTTCCGGTCTACAAGACCGTCAATTCCTGCGCCAATATCACCAACGTCTCCTTCAATTATGCGCCCGACGTGATCGTCAAGCTGGCGCTCGATCCCGGCTGGGGCCACTATGAGATCATCGGCATCGGCGGCTTCGCGCACGAAACCGTGTATCCCGGCGAAACCACGAATGGCAACCTGTACGGAGCGTTAACCGACATCGCGACCGGCGCGGCCGTCACTCCGGCTCTCACCACCGCCGGGGCCTACGGGAACAGCATTACGCTGGGCGGCATTGCGGGCAGCTTCCGCGTTCCGTTAGGGAAGATGGTCAGCTTCGGGGCCAAGGGCCTGTACGGACCCGGCGTGGGCCGCTACGGCGACTCCACACTGGCCGACGTGACTGCCGACGCCTCAGGCAACCTTGCCCCGATCCACAATGGATCCGGCTTGGGCACCCTGGAAATCAACCCGACTCCGCGCATGGTCATTTATTTCAACGGAGGCATCGATTACGCCGCCCGCGCCGACTTTGCCACTGCAACAGCGACGACGCTGAGCGCGCCCAGCGCTGACTTCTGCGCTACGATCAGCGGCGTCATCACCTGCTCAGCCACTACCACTGCCACGCTGGCTGCCGACGGCGCAAAGTGGGGCGCTCACTGGAGCGCGCCGTCCGCGGCCGCGGTCGGTTACGGCTCGCGTCTCCTCAGCAACTCGGCTTGCAGCACCAACGCGGCGCCCGGCTACAACGGCAGCTCCACGGGCTACTATCCCGGCGGCTCCTGCGGCGCGCAAAACCGCGACATACAGGAGTACACGGCCGGCTACTGGTACGACTTCTACAAGGGTGACCGCGGCCGCTTCCGCCAGGGCTTCCAGTACAGCTACGCTGTGCGCGAAGGCTGGTCGGGCGCCTCCGGAATCGGAGCCAAGGGCATCGACAACATGTTCTGGACCTCGTTCCGCTATTACCTGCCGTAAGCAATCGGCCTTCGGGCCAAAGCAAAAGGGGCAGTCCGCCAGCGCGGGCTGCCCCTTTTCCGTTTGCCTGCCGCGCGAGATTAACCCGCGGCGGCTTCGACGGGCTTGGTCTGTGCGACCGTCCACTCGGGCGCGCCCACCTTGAACCGCGCAAAGCGCCGCACCGTGATGTTCTCGCCCAGCTTGGCGACCTTCTGCGCGATCAGTTCCTTCACGCTGATGGCCTGGTCCTTGATGAAGGGCTGCTCCAGCAGGCAAACCTCCTCGTAGAACTTGGCCATCTTGCCCTCCACGATCTTCTCGATGACGGCGGCGGGCTTGCCCGTGGCGGCGGCCTGCGCGCGGCAGATCTCCTTCTCGCGCTCCAGGTCTTCCGCGGTCACGTCCTCGGGCTTCACGTAGCGCGGATCGCTGGCGGCGATGTGCATGGCGATGTCCTTGAGCAACTCCTGAAAGTCCTCGGTGCGGGCCACGAAATCGCTCTCGCAGTTCAGCTCCACCAGCACGGCGATCTTGGCGCCGGCGTGGATGTAGCTGCCCACCGCGCCTTCGTTGGTCGCGCGGGAGGCCTTCTTTTGCGCCGAGGCCATGCCCCGCTTGCGCAGCACCACGAAGGCTTCCTCGATGTTCCCCTTGGTCTCCTGCAGAGCCTTCAGGCAATCGCCCATGGGCGCGCCGGATTTCTCGCGGAGTTCTTTCACCAGCCTGGCATCAATCTTCTCGGTCACAGTCGTCATCTCTCATCCATAACAGTTAAGAATTCACAATTCTGTTGCGCGCCGGTGAATTTCCGGCACAAGAAAAGCGTGGCGGCAGGATGGAGCGGCCACGCTGTTCCCGAACCTGCGCATGGTTCCGCGCGGCGCGGATTACTGACCGCCTTCCGCTACTTCGTCCTCTTCCATGAGGGCCGCAACCGCGGCGGGCGCCTTGCGAATGCCGCCGCCCAGCGCCGCTTCCATATCGACGTCTTCGCCCGCGGCGGACTCGGCGGAGATCTCGACGCCTTCCTCCGCGGCAACGGTCTCGGCAGCCTCTTCCTGGAAGGCCTTGTCGCCCAGCAGGTTCACGCCCTCGGCGGCGGCGTCGGCAATCTTCGAGGTGAAGAGGCGAATGGCGCGCAGCGCATCGTCGTTGCCCGGGATCACGTAGTCCACTACGGTGGGATCGCAGTTGGTGTCCACCACGGCAACCACGGGAATGCCCAGCTTGCGCGCTTCCTTCACCGCAATCGTCTCGTTGTTCGAGTCCACTACGAAGAGCGCGTCGGGCAGGCGCTTCATGTTCTTGATGCCGGCCAGATTGGCCTGCAGGTGCTTGCGCTCGCGCTCCAGGCGAATGACTTCCTTCTTGGTCAGCAGGTCGTAGCGGCCGTCCGTGGCCATCTCATCCAGTTCCTGAAGGCGCTTCACCGACTTCTGCACCGTCACCCAGTTGGTGAGCAGCCCGCCCAGCCAGCGCTGGTTGATGTAGGGCATGCCCGCGCGCGTGGCTTCCTCGGCAATGGCATCCTGGGCCTGGCGCTTGGTGCCGACAAACAGGATCGTCTTGCCCTGCGAGCACAGCTCGATCACGAATTTCGACGCTTCCTTGAACAGCTTGAGCGTCTTCTGCAGGTCGATGATGTAGATTCCGTTGCGCTCGCCGAAGATGTGTTCCTTCATCTTGGGATTCCAGCGCTTGGTCTGATGCCCGAAGTGAACACCCGCTTCGAGCAGTTCCTTCATGGTGATGGTGGCCAATGGTCCTCCTTCGTGGACTGCATTCCGGCTCGGCCGGAATTTATGCCCCTTGCGGGGAGATTTGTGAAACCAGCTTTCAGCTCTTAGCCTTCAGCTCTCAGCTTGCTCGTGCCACTATCTGCTTCCCAGGAAACCAGAGGCAAATCGCACCAGCAGGAAAAAGCTGACGGCTGATAGCTAACAGCTCTCGAAGCGCTAGCGCTTCGAGAATTGGAACCGCTTGCGGGCGCCCTTCTGGCCGTACTTCTTGCGCTCCTTGATACGCGCGTCGCGGGTCAGCAATCCTTCCCCCTTGAGCGTCTTCCTTAGCTCCGGGTTGAACTCGATCAAAGCGCGGGCCACGCCCATCTTCACCGCGTCGGCCTGCGCGGAAACTCCGCCGCCGCTCACCGTGGTCACGACGTCGAAGCTCGCGGTCAGCTCGGCCACCGCCAGCGTGCGCTTGGCTGCCACGCGCTGCTGCTCGGTCACGAAGTGCTCCTCGAGCTTTTTGCCGTTCACCTTCCACTCGCCCGTGCCGGGACGCAGAAAAACTCTCGCGATCGCCGCCTTGCGCCGCCCCGTCCCGTAATACTGAACCAGATCCTCTGCCATTCGTATCCTCTTAGCTCTCAGCCGTCAGCTCTCAGCCGTCAGCTCGTTTGTGCCAAACTCAAACTTCCCTGCTCGCCACGGCTGCCGGCTCCCGTACGAAAAACTGAGAGCTGAAAGCTGATGGCTGATAGCTGCCTTTACAACGCCACCGGCTTCTGCGCCGTGTGGGGGTGCTTGTCGCCGCGATACACCTTCAACTTCGATCCCATGGCGCGGCCCAGCTTGGTCTTGGGCAGCATGCCCTTGATGGCTTCCTCGAGGATCTTCTCGGGCTTGCGGTTCACCAGCCGCGTGAACGACTCTTCGCGCAGCCCGCCGGGAAAGCCCGTGTAGCGCCGGTACATCTTCGTCTGGTCCTTCAACCCCGTCAGGCGCACCTTCTCGGCGTTGATCACGATCACGTGATCGCCCATATCGATGTAGGGCACATACTGCGGATTCAGCTTGCCGCTCAGCACGCTGGCGGCCTTGGTCGCAAGGCGCCCCAGAGTCTGCCCGCTCGCGTCCATCACATACCATTTGCGGCTTATGTCCTTGCCGCTCGGAACAAAGGTCGACATCTCTCTCCTGCCCTCGATAAAACCTGCTCAGCGCCCACCGGGACCAGCTACCGGCTATCGGCTGGGCTCCCCATCCTAAACGCGTACTTTGCGTTTTGGGTGGGGAATCAAACCCCCCGCAAGCCGCCATCGCCCGCGCCAAATTCATCCCACGGACCACAAACCCGTCCGCGGGGGCCCCGATGCACGCGCACGGGCCTTCAAAATCTACCCACTGCCAAACAAATCTGTTCGGGTGAGAAGCTGCGGGAGTTCGTTCTCATCGGAACCCTGGCTGCGCCGGACCACGAACTCCCTGGTCCCGCATCCGGTGGCCTGGCCCGGCAGTGCCCGCCGGAACCCGGCTTGGGCCGCCGCCAGATGAGTCCGGGTGAACACACTCAGACCCCAGGCGCAACACCGCGCAAGGATTCTAGAATACTGAAAAATCAGCCCCAAGTCAACGAAAGACCCCGCCTGGTGCTGTCCGAAAAGTGCGTTGAAGGCGTACTGACTGTGGTATTATCCGCGCATTCGATATTCCAACACTTCTCATGAGTCGCACATATGCACAGGCGGGTCCGAGGCTGGCGGCGATCTTCGCTCTTGCCGCTTGCCTGTCGTCGTGTTCCCCATCTTTGCATCCAGAGCAGAAGCTATTAGGCAAGTGGCAGTCGGGGCCGACACCGCACGAACTTTACGATCGAGAGCAATACGAGTTTCTGAAAGACGGGACCGTGGTTGTAAGCGGGTGGATGCAAACAAGCCACGACCGAAGGGAGCACTGGGACCAATACGCAACAGGCACGTTCCACTTCATCGACCCAATGCACCTGAAGATTGACTTGGGATTGTTCTGGGGAACCAAGGTCTACGAGGTGATGTGGCCAGACAGCGACCACCTTAGACTCCAGGCTGGCGACGAAATGATCGAACTGGCTCGAAGGAAGTAGGCTGCCTCAGCGTTCAACGCATATTTCAGACACTACCGCAGCTTACAACACGGTTTTCACCCAGTTTGTCATCCTGAGCGGAGGTCGCCGCGGCGACCGGAGTCGAAGGATCTGCGGTTGTTCTTCGCTCATTTTGTCGCGAAATTCGGGGGACATCACACGAGCGGCCGCGAAGGCCGATGCGCGGATTCGCGGTACATCGAGTTCCCGCGCCGGACTCGTTTTTGCCCTGGGATGGAATCCTGGCGAGGCCTGCTGAAACACATAAGGCGATTTATATAAAATGTCGGAATGAGCAAAACCAACGCTACGATTCCGCCAGTCGCCCCGCTGGACTTGAGCAAGCTGCGGGTTTTCCCGCTGGGAAAAAGAACCAGCCTGACGCGGGCCGACGACATTCTCATCGATCCAGCCGGCGACGCGAAGCCGTTGAAACCGGACCTGGTCCCGGTTGTTGCGCGCTGCGTAAGCGACATCCGCCAGGCCCGCGAGCGTGGCGCCAGCGTGATGTTGATTTACGGCGCTCACCTGCTGCGCAACGGAGCCGCCTTAATTCTCGATCGCATGATGGAGAAGGGGTGGCTGACACACCTGGCCACGAACGGCGCGGGCACAATCCACGACTGGGAATACGCATGGTTTGGGGCCAGCACGGAAAGCGTGGAAATGAACGTGGCCAGCGGGGCCTTTGGCACATGGGACGAAACGGCCACGAATATACATCTTGCCATCATGGCCGGAGCTTTGGATGGACTGGGTTACGGGGCGGCTCTGGGACGTTTCATCTGCGAGGACGGGGCGACGCTTCCGTCCATCAAGGAGCTGGAGACCGCCATTTGCGCCGAACCGGGGCATCCGCTTGCTTCGGCTCGTTCCGACCTGCTGCGCGCGATGCTGGCCGGCTACGTCTCGCCTGGCCGTACGGAGGTCGTCCATCGCTGGAAACAGGCCTCGATCCTTGCTTCCGCATGGCGGCACGGAGTTCCGCTTACGGTGCATCCGGGGATTGGCTATGACATCATTGCCAACCATCCCATTTTCAATGGAGCGGTGATCGGGCGGGCGGCGGGAAGCGATTTCAAGCTGTTTGGCGGATCGGTGGCTGGACTGGAAAACGGCGTTGTCATGTCCGTCGGTTCCGCAATCATGGGACCGCAGGTTTTTGAGAAGAGCCTCAGTTGCGTGAATAATCTTCGCCTCCAGGCGGGCCGTGGCGTGGTCACCGGCCACTCCATTTATGTTGTCGATTTGCAGGATGGCGGGAATTGGGATTGGACTAAAGGCGAACCGCCGAAGACGAACGCCGCTTATTACCTGCGGTTTTGCAAAAGCTTTTCCCGCATGGGCGGCGCAATGCGTTATCTGCAATGCGACAATGTAACCTTCATCCACAATGTGTTTCAACAACTCTGCCAATCCTGAAGGGCGGGCGGCCTACCCTCCACCGAACCGCAAAAGCGGGCGCCCCCCTACTGTCCGCAGTGCTATGAACGCGTTCGACGAACAGAAACTGCCCGCTGGACAAAAGTGGGCGCCCCATCCTTTCCGCGGTTCTAATGCGGAAAGGGTGGGATCGCACAAACCCTACATCCATGCCTTGTATGAGGGCACGAGGGGGCGCCCTCTGGGCCGCGTGCTGCAAGCGCCGCAAAATGAAGGTGGGCTTCAGGCCTTGAAGGACAGTTCATATCAATAGAGCGCACCGGCCCGCCGACGCGGTACCGAGCCGGTTCGAGTTGCGGTATCCTGTTGAAGCGCGCCCGTAGCTCAGCTGGATAGAGCGAATGCCTCCGGAGCATTAGGTCGGGAGTTCGAATCTCTCCGGGCGCACCATTTCCCCTTCCCCGCCTCCCGGCCGTCAAGCCCTCCGCCCCGCCGTTCCTTCCCACTCGCACCCAAACTCCGATCGCTGGCGCCCAACTTCTCTACGCCCTTGAAGGGAAATTGGTGCAGTTTCACCTTCGCCCCCGATAGGCCAAACGCACAAAAGCCCCTCGCTTCCGAGAGGCTTCGTGTCAACTCAGAGGGAAGTGGCGCCTAGTCGGTCGACGGCGTTCGGTTCCGCGCTTGCTGGCAGCGCCTTGCCGGATTTACGCCAGCGAGTTGCTGATGTTGGTGAATACCGTGTTTACGGCCGTAGCCACAGTGCTGACGCCAGAGATGCAAACGAGCGCAATCAGGCTAACCAGAAGGGCATACTCGACCAGATCCTGACCTTCCTCTCCGTTCTTCAGGCCCTGGAATTTCGCGTAAAGCTGCAGAAACAGGCTGTTCATTTCGGTTCTCCTTGGTAGTCGAGATTTACTGTTCAGCGAATGAAGCGGGATGCCGATTCAGTGACGGTCAGAAATCGCGTCCGCCCCGGCGCCTTCGTCAAGGGTACTCTTGTAACATTCAAACTCGTTACCATTGGTAACTCAATGACTCTTTAGCTCCATGCGTTAACACTTCCGCACCATGACCCGCTGCCGCGCCTGTGCGCTTCCAGAGTCAAGCCCTCCAGCCTCGCTGCTCCTTCCTTCCCGGCCCTCAACCTCGCCTCCCGCCGCCTAGTTTCTCCATTCCTTTGAAGCACATACAGACTCAACCCCTCATTGCCGGAGGGCCAAAAATTTCCTCGCGAACATTGCAGGGAATTACCGCCGTTTCGCGCACAATGGTTCCAAGATCGACGCGCAGACCAGAACCGCTCACACGCCGGCTATTGGCTACTGGCTATTGGCTGTTCCCTTGCTCCCGCAAAGCTATGCGCCCCTGGAAATTGGTATGAAGGTATGCATACGGTATGGCTAAGGTATAGGTCGCCCCGTAAACCCTTTGTTATCAGATATGGAGGTATGGCATACCGGGGGAGGGGGGGATAGGTACTAAAGGGTAAACAGACCAGCTCACCCGCCAGCAAGCTGACGGCTGAAAACTGAGAGCTGAAAGCTGCCTTTTCTGACCACTGATCACTGACCACTGACCACTGTTCATTGTGCTGGCCGTCCTTGCAATTCCCTGGCTGCGCTCCTTTAATTCCGTAGCAGTGAAAGCCGCGAACCGGCCATCGATGTCTGAAGCGAAGGGCGCGTCCGCGCTCGGCCCGCGCACGGCGCTCGCCCTCTGCGGATTCAGCGCCGTCGTGGGCCAGATCGTGCTCATGCGCGAGCTGATCCAGGTCTTCAACGGCAATGAGATCGCGTTGGGAATCCTGCTGGCGACGTGGCTGCTGTGGACGGCGGCGGGGAGTGCATTGACCGCCGCGGCCGGGCTGGGACTGCGCAGGCCGCGGCTTGCCGTTGCCGCGCTCGAGTGCCTGCTGGCCGCAAGCTTGCCGGCGGCCGTCTGGGCGCTGCGCGGCGCCAAGGCGTTTTTCCAAACCGTGCCGGGCGAGCTGGTCGGTCCGGTTCCCATGCTGCTCACCTCGCTGGTGTGCCTGAGCGTGTTTTGTGCGGCGTCGGGAGCGCTGTTTGTGGCGGCGGCGCGCATGGCCGAGGCGGAGAGCGGGCTTTCGGTGCGCGCCGCCGCCGGCACGGCCTATCTGCTGGAAGCGGCGGGCTCGGGGTTGGGCGGAATCCTGGCCAGCGTGGTGCTGGTGCGCTACTGCGACGCCTTTCAGATCGCGGCCATTGTGGGATTGCTGAATCTCCCGGTGGCGGCGGCGCTTGTGCTGCGAATGCGCCGCAGGCAGGTTGCGGTGCTGGCGGGTGTGGCGGCGCTGGCCGCGGTTCCGCTGCTGGCATGGGTTGCGCCGCGGTGGGATGCGGCGGCGCGGGCACGGCTGTGGCGCGCCTTCCACGTGATCGCCGCGCGCGACTCCGTCTACGGCGCCCTGACGGTGACCGAAACCGGCGAGGGCGAAGGAGGCGCAATCCGCAGCATCTACGAGAATGGCGCGATTCTGGCCAATGCGCCCGACCCGGCCGCAGCCGAGGAGGCGGTCGATTACGCGCTGCTGGAGCACACGGCGCCCAAGCGGGTGCTGCTCATCGGCGGGGGCGTGAACGGCGGCGTGGCTGAGGCGCTGAAACATCCGGCGGTCGAGAGCCTCGACTACGTGGAACTCGACCCGGCGCTGATCGGCATGGCGCGGCAATACTTCCCCGCGCAGATGGCGGATTTCGATTCCGACCCGCGCGTGCATCTGCATTTTCTCGATGGCCGGCGATATCTGGCCGGAACCGGGGCGAAATTCGACGCGATCCTCGTGGATGTGCCGGACCCGCAGACGGCGCAGTTGAACCGCTTCTACACCGCGGAGTTCTTCCGGCTGGCGCGCGCGCACCTGGAGCCGGGCGGTTTGCTCGCCATTCAACTGCGCTCGTCGGAAGAGACGATCAGCCCGGATTTGGCCGCGTTCCTGCAGTCGATCCGGCGCACGCTCGCCGAGGTGTTTCCGTATCAGGCGGCGATCCCGGGCCAGACGATTCACTTTTTCGGCGCCATGCAGCCCGGTGTTCTGACAACTGACCCGGAGCTGCTGGTCGCGCGGCTGCGCGAGCGCAAGCTGAACACCCAGTATGTCCGCGAGTACTTCATACCCTACCGGATGATGCCCGACCGTATGGAGCAAGTGGAAACCGAGCTGGCGCCTTCGGCTGCAACGCCGGTGAACCGGGACTTCGCGCCGATCGCCTATGCGTTCGACGTGGTGCTGTGGAGCGCGCAGTTCCGGTCGGGGTACGCCGGGTGGTTTCGCGCGGCGGAGCACATCGCGTTCAACAAAGTTGCTGGCGCGCTGGGGATTGCGCTGCTTGTGGGTGCAGGGCTGATGACGATTCTGCCGGGACGCGAGCGGCGCGAGCGAGCGGCTGCAGGCTCGTGCGTGGCGGTAACGGGGTTCACGCTGATGGCGCTTGAGATTTTTCTGCTGCTTGGCTTTCAGGCGGTGTTCGGGTACGTGTACACCGGGCTGGCGATCCTGACCGGGCTGCTGATGGCGGGCATTGCGTTGGGCAGCTGGCTGGCGATGGGGCGCGGCGGCGCAGCGAAAGGCTGGCGGATGGTGCGGGTGCAGCTTCTGCTCGCGATTGCGGGGCCGGTGCTGCTGCTTGTGGTCAGCTGGCTCGGGAGTTTTTCCTCGACGGCGGGCGAGTGGATTGCTGCGCAGATGATCTTCCCCGCGCTGGCGGCGCTGGCGGGAGTGCTGGGCGGGTATCAATTCGTCGTCGCAGCGGGGATCTTTTTGCGCGGTCGTGGCGAACGCTCGGGGCTGGGCGTGCTCTACGCCATCGATCTGCTGGGCGGATGCGCCGGCGCACTGGCGCTAAGCACCTTTCTGATTCCTGTGTTTGGCTTCTGGAAGACGGCGTGGCTGGGCGCGGCGATCAATGCTGCGGCGGTGTTGCTGGCAGTGCGGACGAAGCTGATCGAGCGAAAGGCCGCGGGGGCACTGGCGGTACTGGGTGGGATCGCTCCCGATTTTCCCGATATTTCACGTCGAAAGATAAACAAGGATGATCCTAACCCCTGATCTCTGTTCCCTATTCCCTGTTCCCTGTTCCCTGTTCCCTGCTCTTCTCGTTGAAGACGACCGCCGTAAAGCTGAAGATGTCGGTGTTGTCGTCCTTCCAGCAGTTTGGGTCCATGCCGGCCTTGGCGCAGGTCTGTTCGAGGAAGGTCGGCAGGTCCCAGTGCTGCTCGACGGGAACCTGCGGCAGCAGCAAGCCCTCGGAGCCGCCGTTCTTCATCAGCAGGCCGTCGCGTCCTATCTTGATCTGTTCGATGCCTGTGACGCGGCGCAGCGGCGAGAGCACGGAGACTTCGTAGGCGAGTTGTGGCAGCTCGGAGGCCCTGACGGGCGAGAAACGCGGGTCGCGCAGAGCGGCCAGCGTGGCAGTGTCGCGCACTGTCATGTAGAGCGGCTTGATGGGCGCGGTGTAGCCGATGCAGCCGCGCAGCGAGCCATTTTCAGTGAGAGTGACGAAGGCGCCGTACTCGCGGTTGAGGGTTTCGCTCGCGCTGGGGAGCGGCGCGTACGGCTCATTCTTCTGGATCATGTACTCGACCGACTTGCGGGCCAGTGCGAGGAGTTCGGCTTTCTCTTGATCGGTGAGCGAAAACGGCGGGACCGCGTCGGCCTTGTGCGCAGACTTGATGATGAGATCGGCGCTGTAGCCCACCACGCGCGAGCGGTCGCCCGTAATGTCGCCGGAGTTGGCGTAGCGGAGCACTTCGGCCTTGTTGGCGCCCATGCGCTCGGCGTAGATCATGGCGGCCACAATGGGCGCGCCGCCGCACGCCTCCCACACGCGCGACTCGAAGTTGCGCGACATGCTGAGGTAGTCGTACGCCTCGAGCGCGTTCAGGGTCTTGTGGTCGATGGTTTCGGCTTCGCCGTAAGTATGGTAATGGGAGAGATCGGAGCTGGCGAGCACGAGCGTGGCGTGGTCGTCGCGGAGCATCTTGGCCAGGGCGACGCCCAGTGCGCGGCTGCTCTCGTAGCTCTGATCGCCCATCACGATGGGGACAAGCTGAAAATTGCCGAGAATCTTTTGCAGCCAGGGCAGCTCGACCTCGACGGAGTGCTCGGGAGCGTCCTGGGTTGCCTGGTGACCCTTATCGGAGAGCTGGATGGTGGAGCTCATCTTCACCAGCCGGCGCGCGAATTCCTTGTCAACGGGAATCTGGCCGAGGGGCGTCGTATAGGCGTCGCCGTCGTACACCGAGGTGAAGCCAAAGCCTACGTAATGCGAGGGCGCGATGACGACGACGCGCGAGTACTTATGGCCCTTAAGCGAGTCCTTGAGCGCGGCGTACGTCCACGCGGCCACGGGGCCGGAGTAAGGATAGCCGGCATGAGGCGCGACCGCGGCGAGAATCTCGCCGTCGACGGGCGGAGGCGCGGCCTTGGCCAGCATATCGTCGATCATTTGCGAAAGTGCTTGGGGATCGGCGGGATAGAACGCGCCGGCGACGGCGGCCGGCCTCACTTTTTGCTGCCCGGATGCGTCTCCTGCCGCGCGAACGTGCAGGATGGGCGCGGTGACCAGGAGTGCGATGCATTGTGTCATCAACCAAGCCATGGTGGAACTCCTTGCGATCTTCATGGGAAGGACCTCCTAAATACGGTCAAGCGTGCCAGATTCCGGGGATGTGGCGCCGGCAGAACGGGCAGGTCGAGTCCTTGCGGATGAGCATCTGACTGGCCGTGAAGCCGACGCGCTCCACCAGCATCTTGCGGCACTGCGGGCAGTAGGTGTTCTGGGCGGGATGTCCGGGCACGTTGCCGATGTAGACGTAATGCAGGCCTTCGGCGTCCGCAATGGCCTTGGCGCGTTCCAGCGTAGGCACGGGCGTGATGGGCAGATTCTTGAGCAGATACTCGGGATGAAACTGCGTGAAGTGGAGGGGAACATCGGGGCCGAGATTGGCCTTGATCCACGCGGCCAAGCCGTGAAACTCTGTTTCATCGTCGTTGAGCGTGGGAATCACAAGGTAGACGATCTCGGTCCACTTGCCCATCTTGCGCAGGGTGACGAGCGTTTCGAGGACGGGCTTCAACTGGCCGGTGACCACCTTGGCGTAGTAAGACTCGGTGAACGCCTTCAGGTCGATCTTGACCGCGTCCATCTTGCCGTAGGCCTGCTCCAGCGCGTCGTGCTGCATGTAGCCGTTCGAGACCACGATGCTGCGCACGCCGGCTGCGTGACCGGCATCGGCTGTGTCCATCAGATACTCGGCAAAGACCACCGGCTCGCTGTAAGTGTAGGCGATGGTGGGGCAGTTGTATTGTTGGGCGACGGCCGCTGCCTGATGCGGAGAAATGTAATCCGCGGGAATCTCCTCGGGGCGCGACTGCGAGATGTCCCAGTTCTGGCAGAACTTGCAGTTCACGTTGCAGCCGGCGGTGGCGATGGAAAACGCCGTGGTGCCGGGCAGGTAGTGGAAGAGCGGCTTCTTCTCAATAGGATCGATGTGGGCGGCGCAAACGCGGGAGTGGACCAGCGTGAAATACGTTCCGCCGCGATTTTCGCGCACGCCGCAGTAGCCGCGCTCCTTGTCGCCTACGATGCACTCGCGCGGACAGAGCTTGCAGCGGATCTTGCGGCCGGGCAGCTTCTCGTAGAAGCGCGCTTCAAAGGTGAATTGCGCATCGCTCTGCGTTGCGGCGCCGGAGGCCAAGGGGACGGCAGCGGCAGGCGCGGCCAGCTTGCCTGTGCCGAGCGCCGCTCCCGAGGCCAGGGCGCACTTGAGGAACGAGCGGCGGTCGAACGAACGGGGATCGGCGGGCGTGCCCGCCAGATTTTCCGAAGCTGCGGATTTGGCTTTCATGGTGCACCTCCCGGCGGCGAGCCTAACCCTCGACGACCACGATGCGGCTGGGGTCGCAGTGGCCCAGACGATGCTCGGAGTCGGCCGCGGTGGCAATGTAGCGCGGCGCGCGCTTCTCGGCTTCGAGGGTCTTGAGGCCCATCTCCGCACGCTTGCGCTCGATCATCTGCCATCCGGTCGAGTCGAGAGCGACGGGATCTTGAGAAACAAGCAGGCTGTCCGCCTTCCAACTGTGTTCGGGCTTGAATCCGGGGCCGCCTTCGTACATGGCATTGGTGGCGTCGCAGACGATGAGCTTCATACGTGAGCGAATCTCGGGCAGCATGTTCAGGTCGGCGACGTAGGGATCGCAGCCGTTGGGGTGGTACTTGTTGGGGTTGTGAATCGTGCCGTACATGTTCTTGAGTGCAATGGTGACGCCGGCGCCGTCGTGGTCCTTGAGCACGGGGAGATTGATGAGCACGCTGGAGGAGCGGGTGAGGATTTTGGACAGACGGCTGCCCACGCTGCCCCAGGCGGAGAGATCGTCCTCGTAATCGACGCGGTCGGTGCCGTAGCACTGCACGCGGTCGCCGCCGACGGCGATGCGGAAGCCGGCGCGCTCCATTTCTTCGCTGCCGCGGTCCCAGACGACGATGTTGGAGGCTTTGACGCCAGCCTGCTGCAGGCGCTCGCAGATGGCGGAAACAAGATCGACGTTGGTGGAGATGCCGCGGCCTCCGAGCGTGTTTACCTTCAGGCTGACCGTGTCACCGGGACCGGCGATGCGGCGCCACGCGACGATGGCATTTTCGGGCGCGGCGTGGTCGCGGTTGAAGAGCGCCTGCATGGCGCGGTCGAGCAGGGCTTCAAGGCGGCGTGGATCGATGGCCGTGCCCGTGCCGCGAAGCTGGGGATCGTGGGCAACGACGACGCGGGATTTGGCTGCGGGCGCGGGCTGCTCTGCCGGCGCGCGGAGAATGGGGCCGGCCCCGAGGGCCACAGCCCCCGTAAGGCACTGCGTGAGAAAGTTCCGCCGCGTTGGGCCGCGAAGGTCCGTCATAGGGAAGCTCCCGCGCGTGGACCTGCCGCGAGGATGGGCCCAGAGGGTTGAGCGGCTTGGGCGGTTCGGGTGAAACTGCTCAAACTACGTTAGATAGCCCCCTGGCGGATTCTCGGCGACCAGGAACACACCGCCGTCCCTTATGGTGAGCGTTGCCCGTGAGCCGTTGCTGTGATGTGGAACACGGCCCGCTGCCCATTGTGGCTATATGCGGCCGTTTCAGGCGGAGGAGCGTGTATGCGTAAGCCGGAATATGCCGCCTCGGAGAATTCTTCAGATTGTCGAGGGCTTGGTGGACGCGGCAGGAATCGAACCTGCAACCTGTCGGTTAAGAGCCGAATGCTCTGCCAGTTGAGCTACGCGTCCAGAGGGGTTCAAAAAAGCCGCGCGAGAGACCATCTTGCGCGACCTTGAGCGGAGGAGAAAAACCCTCCCGCACCTTGAAAAATATACCACAGAGGCGGGGTGCTTCCCAAGGCGCGGCCGGGCTGGATGAGCGGATGTCCAGGCCCGCCGTTCAGCAGCCATCGCGCGTGCTTCGCAGGGTCTATTTGCGGCCGTTGAACTCGTGCACCGCATCTAGCATGGCGACGATGTTTTCCACCGGCGTGGCGGCCTGCACGTTGTGGATGGAGTCGAAGACGAATCCGCCGCCAGGCGCGAAGATCTCGCAGCGGCGCAGCACCTGCTCCCGCACTTCAGCGGGCGTTCCGAAGGGCAGGACCTTCTGCGTATCCACGCCGCCGCCCCAGAAGACGATGCGATCGCCGAACTCCGCCTTCAGCTTTTCCGGCTCCATGCCCGTGGCCGAGCATTGCACGGGATTGAGAACGTCGAAGCCCGCCTCGATGAACGTCGGAATGAACTTTGAGACCGCGCCGCAACTGTGCTTGAAGGTCTTCCACGGCGTGTGCGCGTGGATCCAGTCGTTCACCTGCTTGTAGTAGGGGAAATACAGATCGCGCAGTGTGTTCACCGAGCAGAACGCGGAGGTTTGCGTGCCGAAATCCGTGCCGCAGATGAAGGCCACCTGCACCAGGTCGCCCACGGCGGCATAAATCTTCTCGAGATTATCGAGCGCGATCGCGCATTGGCGCTCGAAGATCTTGTGGATGTAGTCCCGGCGGCTGCTTGTCGAAACGTACCACTCGGTTACGTCGCGAATGCCCTTGGGATGCTTGAGGAACGGCCCCGGAACCAGCGCAATGTCGCCAAAGGCCGTGCCGCCGAAGCTGGCGATCGCTCCGGCGCCCGTGGCCGCCGCCTCGCGCGCCGCACGCGCCAGGTGGTCCAGGTCCTGTTCGCCGATGGGCTGGAACTCCTCCAGATTGTCTTCCGGGTCGAGCTTCTCTTCGTCAACCGGCTCCTGGCGAACGATGGTGTCGAAGAAGTAGCCGTCCCGCGGCATGCGGCCGCTTGGCGGAGCCGCCATGTCGCCCTCGGGATAGATCAGCGTGTCACCCCTCGAGTCGATCGTAGTATTGAAGTCTCCCGGCACCAGCACTTCAAGGCCATTGAAGAGATAGCTTTTCCAGCGCTCCGCGGGAAAACCGAACATGGTATTGCGCGAGAAGACGCCTACCACGTCAACGCCCATCGCCGCGCGCAGGTCTTCTTCGATGAGTGCGAGCATCTGGTAGGGTTCGTGCACGCGCACAGGGCGCTTTTCGAGGCCGTAGTAGTCGCGTAGAGCGGCGACGCAACTGGCGTGCACGCCGGTCACGCCCGTGCCGCCAAAGTCGATGGGGATGCGATCGGGCTGCTCGTGGCGGAGAGCCTTCAAAAGCCGTTCGCGGCTGGCCGTTGAGGCTTGCACTGCTCTGGATTCGCTCATTGCCCTCAAGCTCCTTCCGCCGCCGTATCCGTGGGCCGTGGCGCGGAAAGACTCGGCGCCCTTCCCGGCCAGACGGTGCGAAGAACTTTCAAAATGAACTTAACATTCAATATTAACCGCAAAGCGCGGCGCGTGAAACGGGCCTCGCGCGGCGTCCCCCTGAGCCGCCCATTGCGGATCCGGCTATAGCGGGTCTCCTGCAGGTGGTGACCAAGGCACAATCGCCAAGTGGCTTTTTCATCAAGAAAAAGCCACCTTGAATTCTGTCCGAAATGGCGCATCGCTGCAGGAGAACCGCCGTAGCGCGCAGGCCCGCTTATCGCGCCACGCGAATGTGCAGCTCCTTCAGTTGGTGCTCGGTGACGGCGGTCGGAGCTTCGGCCATCAGGTCGATAGCCTTCGCCGTTTTTGGGAAGGCGATCACCTCACGCAGATTGGAGGCGCCAGCCAGCAGCATCACGATGCGGTCGAGGCCCAGCGCAATGCCGCCGTGCGGCGGAGTGCCGTATTCGAGCGCGTCGAGGAAGAAGCCGAATCTTGCTTTTGCTTCCTCCTCGCTAATCCCAAGCGAGGAAAAAATCTGCTGCTGCACGTCCTTGCGATGGATGCGGATGGAGCCGGAGCCGAGCTCGAGGCCGTTCATCGCCAGGTCGTAGCAGTTGGCGCGTACGCTGGCCGGATCGCTGACCAGATTTGCCATGTCGGCTTCTATGGGCGCGGTGAAGGGATGGTGCGCCGGCACCCACTTGCCTGAAGCCAGGTCGTATTCGAACATCGGGAAATCCGTGAGCCACATGGGATGGAAGGCCTGGCTGCCGTCGATCAATTCACTCGCCGCGCTGCGCGCTGCCGCGCTCTGGACGACCTCATCGGTAATACGAAATGCCCCGTGGCGGCCGGCGTATTTTTTCGCCAACTCGGCGCGGAAGTTGCCCGCGGCGGCGTAGACATTGATCTCGCGCTCGGAAAGCCGGCCGGGGAATTTGGTATCGCTGGCCTTGATGTGGTGCGCCGGGTCGCCCGCGACGACGATCGCGAAATCGTCTTCCGCCGCGCCCGCCAGTTCGCGCACCTTCGCGGCCGCATCAGGGAAGCTCTTGGCCAGCCGCTTGAAATCGTCGATGAACTTCGCGCCCTTCTTCTGGTCGAAGAGGGGATGGTTCTCTTCGCGCTCCTTGCGGCTGAGTTCGCCCACACGGGGAATCCGCAGAGCCACCACGGGCAGAGCGGGATCGATCTGCAACGTGGCCAGCGCGGAGTCAGTGAACGCCGGGCGCACATCGGTGAGTCCCGGCAGGCGCAGGTCGGGCTTGTCGGTGCCATACTGGCGCATGGATTCGTCATAGGAGATGCGCGGAAAGGGAATCGGCAGATCGACGCCGGCCGCGGCAAAGCCCGCCTTCATGAACTGCTCGACGACGCCGAAGACCGTCTCCTGTTGCGGGAAGCTCATCTCCAGATCGACCTGTGTGAACTCGAGCTGGCGGTCGGCGCGCAGGTCCTCGTCGCGGAAGCAGCGGGCGATCTGAAAATAGCGGTCGAAGCCGGAGATCATGAGGATCTGCTTGAAGATCTGCGGCGACTGGGGCAGCGCGTAGAACTCGCCGGGATGCACGCGGCTGGGAACGAGAAAATCGCGCGCGCCCTCGGGCGTGGATTTGGTGAGGATGGGCGTTTCGATCTCAAGAAAGCCCTGCCGGCTGAGGCTTTCGCGGATGGCGAGCGTGATCTCGTGGCGCAGGCGGAAGTTGTGCTGCATCTCGGGGCGGCGCAGATCGACGTAGCGGTATTTGAGCCGGACTTCCTCGTTCTGGATGGCCTCTTCGGAAGGCGAAAAGGGCGCCAGGCGCGTGTCGTTCAGGACGAGCAGCTCCGTGGCCTCGATCTCGATCTCTCCGGTCTCCATTTTGGGATTGACGGTGTCCTTCGAGCGCAAGCGCACTTTGCCCACGGCGGCGACCACGTACTCGGGGCGCACCTGCTCGCCCTTGGCGTGGCCTTCGGGCGTGAGCTCTTTATCCAAAACAATCTGACAGATGCCGGAGCGGTCTCTCAGGTCAAGGAAGATCAGGTTGCCGTGGTCGCGGCGGCGGTTGACCCAGCCCATCAAAACCACTTGCCGGCCGGCGTCGGCGGCGCGCAACTCGCCGCACATGTGGGTCCGTACGAGATTGCCTAAAAAGTCGAGCACAAAGACTACCTTTATCAGTCGAGATGTCGCCGATGTCGCAGCTACTTCCAAAGTGCTGTCCACCGGTCGATGAGCACATACAAAGCAAGGGCGAAGAGAATGCCTCCGGCAACGCGAATCGCAACTTTGTCGTAATCCTCCTCAGCCAGCCTCGATTTCATCCGAATGAGCGCGTAATAGGCATTCGTCATTCGGGGAATCGCGCGCGGTGAGATCGCGACCAAAGCTCCCACCGTACCCAGCAAACCGCTGAACGCCAGAACCCCAAATGTGCTATTGGTCATATCGTTTAAGCACCTCCACCAATTCTGCGCGGGATACCTTCTTCTGCACGCCTGATGCGAAGTCCTTCACTGTCAGGATACCGGATTGGAGTTCGTCTTCGCCCAGGATGACGATGCGGCGGGCAATCTTGTCGGCGGCCTCAAAGGACTTTTTCAGGCGGAAGCTGCCATCGCCCAGCTCGACGCGGAGGCCGGCGCGGCGCAGCTCGCGGGCCAGAACGAGAGCAGCGGCGTTCATGGCCTTCAGCTTTCCGGCGTCTTTGGCGCCAGCAATGGGGGCAATATAGGCATCCACTTTCTCCGCCGCATTCTGTTCCTGCTGGGCCTGGAGCGTGAGCACGAGCCGGTCGAGGCCAATGGCGAAGCCGATGCCGGGAGCTTTAGGGCCGCCGATGGATTCCGAGAGGCCGTCGTAGCGTCCGCCGCCGAGCAGCGCGTTCTGGGCGCCAAGGATCGGGGTCCCCGGGGAGCTTGCTCCCTGGGGTGAAAGTCCTCCGTGCGTGAACTCAAAGGTCGTCCGTGTGTAGTAGTCGAGGCCGCGCACCAGGCGGTGATTCAGCTTGTAGGGCACGCCGGCCGCGTCGAGGGCCGCGGTGACCTGGGCGAAGTGGGCGCGCGAGTCTTCGTCGAGCGAATCGGCGATCACGGGCAGCGTGGCGATGATGGGCTGGTCCTCCGGCACCTTGCAGTCGAGCACGCGCAAGGGATTGGTGACGGCGCGGCGCTGGCAATCGGCGCACATTTTGGGGGCAAGCGGGATGAGCGCTTCGCGCAGAGCCTGGTTGTACCGTTCGCGGTCCGTGGCCGAGCCGACGGAATTGAGCTCCAGAGTCCAGCCTTTGATGCCGAGCTCGTCAAGCAGCGTGGCCAGCATTTCGAGGACTTCGGCGTCGCGCAGGGGGCTTTCGCTGCCCGCCGAAGGAGGGCCGATGACCTCCGCGCCGATCTGCCAGAACTGCCGGTAGCGGCCCTTCTGCGGGCGCTCGCGCCGGAATTGCGGGCCGATGTAGTAGAGCTTCTGCAACTGGCCGCTTTCGCCCAACCCGCGCTCGATGTAAGCGCGCACCACGCCGGCGGTGTTCTCGGGGCGCAGGGTGAGGGACTGCGACTTTTCCGACTGCGCGCGGGCGCGATCTTCCCACGTGTACATCTCTTTCGACACGATGTCGGTCTCTTCGCCCACGCTGCGGGCAAAAAGCGAGGTGTCTTCGAAGATGGGGGTGCGAATCTCGCCGAAGTTGTAGCGGGCAAAGACCTGGCGCGCAGTGGACTCGATGCGGTTCCACAGCTCCGTCTCCGGCGGCAGAAGATCGCGCGTGCCGCGCACGGCTTTCAGAGTGGTCATGACTTGTCTAGTTTAAACGCGTAACGCAGATGCACGGGATCGGGCTTATGGGGCTGCCTCTGATTCGGCGGGGCGCGCGGAGCGAGCGGCGAGCGATGTCAACACTGCGGTGGGTGCGACTAGGAAGCTGGCGATGAGCCGGGGTATGGCGCGGAAGTCGTCGAGGAGCGAGCGGCCACAGCCGGTGAGGAAGACGCCGCGCCGCATCACGAAAAGGTGAAAGAGAGCCGCGACCGCGGTAAAGAGGCTGACGGCCAGCATGGCTCGCGAGGGGACAGCGGCTCCCACGGCGCGATGAGAGAGCCAATCGAGGACCTGGGCGAGCGCTGGGACGCCGAAGGCCACGATCGCATTGCCGAGCAGGCGGGAACGGAGCCGGAGGGCTCGCTGCTGCATTCCGGCATACAGGCCGGCAGTGAGCGTGACATAGGCGATCTCAACCAAAACGATGGAGAGGCGCCCGTGAGGGGCGGAGCGCGCCAGCGCGGCAAGGTAAACGGCTGAGCGCGCGGATGCACTGAGCAGAGCGCACTTCCAGTTCCAGCAGGAGAACACTTGCGCGAGAAAGGGTGAACGGCTGGCGGGAGGCATGAATCCATGGTGACGGGCCTGTACGAACGCCGCGTCAAGGCAGGGTTACAGAAGGGTTGAGATCGCCCGCGTACCGTAATCAGGGAGATTCCTCTCGGGCGGCGATTGGATCGTGATTCGGATCACCGTTGCGGGCTGGACGCCGCCGTTAGCCTCAAAGTAGCGGGCGCGACAGAGAGCGAGCCCGCGTTCGAGGAGCAGATTCCCATGGCTTATGTCGTAACCGATGCCTGCACGAAGGATTTTGTTTGCGTTGCGGAGTGCGCCACTGCCGCCATTGCGCCTGCCCAGGGCGATCCCGCGGCCGCAACCGTTTCCCAGGTCTATATCAATCCCGATGAATGCATCGACTGCGGCAACTGCGCGTCAATCTGCGCGCAGAGCGCGATCTTCTCGCAGGATGAGCTGCCCGCGGATAAGGCGGAGTTTGCCGAGAAGAACCGGGCGTATTTCAATTAGACCGGTTTGTTTCCGCGGCCAACCGGGACTCCTCGCAGCTTGCAAATCGGAACGCTACGGCGGTTCTCCTGCAACGATGAGCCATTTCGGACAGAATTCAAGGCGGCTTTTTCTTGACGAAAAAGCCACTTGGCGATTGTGCCTTGGCCTACACCTGCAGGAGACCCGCTAGTTCAAGTTCGGCGCGGGCGATTGGCTTTGTGCGCCCGGGGCGGGCGATCCCTGCACGGGCGGCGAAGCGGAAGGTGTCTGCAGTCCGGCGGGAGGGCTGGTTTCACCAGGAGGAGCCGCTGGAGGAGCGGCGGCTGGCGCAGGCTGCGGGACTGCTGAAAGAGGCTTCGCCGTGGGTGCTTCCGACGCGGCCAGTGAAATGGGCGTCACCGGAAGCGTCAGCGTCTGCACCGAGGCGGGATCGTCGCGCAGTTTGAGATAGAGGACGCCGTTCGTGGGGTGGGGAACGACGAACTGTGTTCCTGTAAACTGCGCCGGCACGTCCGTAGGGCTGTCGAACGACGCCGTAGCGGCAAAGGATGCGGCCAGAAACAGATCGGTTCCGCTCAGGATGCAAGGTCTGGTCACGGAGCGCGGGCAGCGCAGGTCGTTGAACCCCGGGATGCGCACCAGCATGCCCAGCGGCACCCAATCGCCGGCCGCGCCATCAGCGGAGATTGGGCGCAAGCGCACCGGCCCGAAGGCCGAGGAGCCGAAACGGGCGAGCGGATCCACGCTTGCCACCGCCGTGGATGCATCCTCCAGCATCAGGCTGCCGTCGCTTAAAGTAAGCAGGGTGTGGAAGCTCGAGTCGGTGGCAGCCAGCTCCACTTTCTCGTCGCGAGGAAAGTTCGGCGGCACCTTCGACTGGAGGAAGAAGACCAGCCGGCCCTCGATGGGCAGGTCGTCCGGGCTGCCGAACTGCACAGGCAGAGGCGTGACTGCATCCTGCTGAACCCCCTTGCTGAGAAGCGTGATTTGCGGTCGCGGTGGATCGACGGTGACGGGCGCCTTGAGCGTGCGGCCGTCCTTTAATTCCACGTGAGCCACGTATGGCTTGCCAGGTTCCAGGTCAAACGTGGAGCCCGCTGCCGTCATCAGCAACTGGTCGAGATTCTCGACGTGGTTCAGGGCGGAAGGCGTGAAGGCGACGCCGCCAACTTGGGCCTTTGCCACCTCATCGAGCCGTGTGCCCTTGAGCAGAGCCGTCTTGTCTCCGGCACTCAGAGTCAATCCATCCAGCGACGCGGCAGCCTCATAAGCCACCATCGCCAGACGATCCGGCTTGGGGATTCCAAACTGGTAGACTTCGACGCTCACCGGTCCCGGCCCGGTATCTTTGAGCGGGATGGTTACTCTCAGCGTGCCGGGCTTGAGCGGCTTCCATGCCACAGGGATCGCGGGGTTTCCAACGATTTCCGCCGCCACCTTCTCCACGCAGCCGGAGTCCCGACCCTCAAGACGGACGGAGTCGTCGCGGCCAACGACCAAGGCCGATTGGTCGTCTGCATTCAGGCTCCACTTGTCGGACTGCGAGGAAACGAGCTCATAGTGCGGGCCTTCCCAATCCTCAAAGCCCCATTTGCCGCGCACTACGGCGGTCAGCTTGCCGTCTGGCAGCGGGGGAATGGGCTGCATGGGAACAAGCCCCCCCCGGCCCGAGTCGGCAATAACCGGAACGTCGACCGCGTGGCCGTTTCCATCGCCGCCGGTTTCCACGTGCAAGACGAGGTCGTGAGCCAAGTGCGTGGCAAAGACCAGCGGCGCTCCGTCGGCGGGCAGCTCTAAATCCGGTTTGAGCGCGCAGAAGCTCTCCTCGGGGTTGACCGGATGGAGAGGTTCCGGCACGGCGGGGCCGACCGGCGGCATGGCCACCACGAAGACCGACTTGGGGTTGCGGAAGGAGGGCGGCATGTTGAGCCGCAGGTTGAGGGAATCGGTTTTAGGCAGGGCCAGCGCCGGAATGTATTGGAAATGCGCGGTGCGAAGCGAATCCAGGATTTTGGCTGTGTCGACGATGGCGCCGATGTAGGGGCTATAGGCCCCTCCGCCAGCCATGGTCGAGTAGCTGAGCTGGTTCATCAGGTCCAGAGTGGAACCGCTGGCCAACTGATTGACAAGCGATTGCGCGTTGGCATCGTCAAGAACCATGCCTTCGGAGTTCTGCGAGAGGCAGGAGGCCTGCTCGTCAGGAGGCCGGTCGAAGCAGCTCTCGTTGATCTTGATCCCCAGGCTGCGGGCCGCCATCTCAGTGCGCGTTTTCAGCGCCGCGGGGTCGAACTGGCTGCTGACCTTCACGTCGGCGAGATAGGCTTCGAGCCGCATCCGCTCCCAACTGGCCGCTTGCAGATCCTGGGCTGCGCGCACAAACGAACCGGGCCGGCCGCGCACTGTGCTGCGCAAGGTATTGAAGTCGCCGCCCGTCTCCGGCGCAAGAAAGAGCAACCCCTGCTGTGCCCCGGGAGGGACGTTTACGAAGACACCCTCGTCGCGCGCTTCCCGCGTCCAGGTTTCCACACGCGTAAACCACTCCGGAGGCGGGGGATTCGTGGACCCGCGCAGGAAAGCGACCACCAGCATAAAGTGGGCGGCCTGGTTTTCGGGCAGGTCGGGATGGACCCACAGCCGGTCTCCAGGCAGCAGGTTAGACACCTCGGAGATGGGGAGGGTGACGTTTCCCCGCTTGACGTGCACGTCGATCTTCGGACCGGAGAGATCGAAGGGCATGTCGGAGGCGTGCAGTTGGCAAGATGCAAGGCAGAAAGACAATAACAACTGCATACAACGGCGCATGGTTCCTATTTTACGAAGTTCGGCGTCAAACGTGAGCGAAGCACGGCCGTGGCGGGCGCTGGGGAAGCTATTCTCCCGATTGAGAGCCCCTGCGCCAGCGGGCGGCGGCGCGGTTGGTGGAAGGCCGGATTCTCTTCTCAAAACCGGCGGCAAATATTTGTTGTCAGGCCGGTTGCCGATGCATATGATGATTCATTAACTGTAGCTTTACTGGGGTTCCATTTACCTGCCGGGTGGTTGGGTGTATGCGTATAGAACCAGACGGCATAACGCTGATATCGGATTTCTATTACTCAGAATAGAGGAATTGAAGCTCTTCTTCCTAATTCCAAAGGGCTTCTGAGGAATTTCACAATGCGAAGGCTGCTACCTGACGCGGCACAGCTCCGAGCCGTATGACCAAACCGGCCGGTGAAGTTGCCGGCTCCGTGGACGCGGGTGGCAGTATGGGGAGAAAGAGATGAGAACAATAAGAGCTGCGCTGAACAGTGCAGAGAACGGCAACCTGACCATTCCCGCAGCCGAAGAGATTATTGAAGAGGCATTGAACGAGCTGGCATATTCGCAAGATCCCGGTATGGCGCGGGCTCTGCGATTTCTGGCGCCTCCGGGGTATCAAGCCATCGTGGAGTTGTGCAGCGAAAACGGCCGCAGCAAGCGCCGCAACGCGTTGGCCGACGCCTGGTCTCCGGAGGACGACGAGGTGCGCATCTACTTTGAGCGCATCGAAGGCGAGGAACCGGCGCCGCGCGTCAGCCGCGCGCCGCGCGCAGCCGCCAGTCACGCCATGGGAGAAGACGAAGAAGAAGCAGGAGTGCTGCCCGCCGATATGGACACACGCGTGAAAGAGCTGTGCGCGGCGCTGGCTGAGGCCGAGCGAGGCGGCCATGCTTTTATTGCCCTCAAATGGTTCCGCGATTCCTTCCTGCCGCGCAAAGCTTTCCGTTGGAACCAGCATCCGGACACGCGCCAGGTGGTGCTGGCCGAGGCCATTCAGCGCGGCGTAGTGCTCACCAGTAAAATTGCAAACCCCAAGACCCCCGCATACCCCACGACCACCATTCGGCTGAACCGCGCCGAGGCCGGCATTCCCGAAGAGGCGCAGCGCTTCCATCCGGTTGAGGTGCAAGGCGAGCCGGTTGCGGCGGCCATTGAAGAGGAACGGGGGAACGAGTGAGCTTTTACTTTCTTGAGGCTACGGCGTTCGCCAAGCTGTTTGTGCGCGAGCCCGGCACCGATGCGCTGATCCAGCTGATGGAGCCGGTGGAGGATAACCGTAAGCTGATTTCGGCTGTGACGCCGCTGGAGGTCTATGCGGCCATCCGGCGGCGCGAACGGGCAGGCCAGATCGCACCGGAGGCCGCGGCCGCCGCACTGGAACTGCTGCGCATCGAGGCCGCGCGCATGGTGCAGCAGCCGCTGAACCCCGGAGTGCTGGAAGCGGCCCGGCAACTGCTGGACCGCACGGCGCTGCGCTGGCCCGACGCCCTGCAACTGGGATCGGCGCTGGTTGCCCGCGACATGTTTCCCGGCACAGAGATCACCTTCGTCTCGTCCTCAGCGCCGCTGCTGGAAGCCGCCCGCGCCGAGGGGCTCGACGCCATCGATCCCGCGAAGTTGCCCGCGCCCGAAGCTGTACCCGAAACCGTCTCGGCCAAAGAAGCAGATCCCCCGGGTAATGCGGAATCCTGAAAGGACAAGATCAACTAGCGCAGGTCTCTAAACCGGGGTGGGAGACCGGCGTTACGTTCGCTGCGGTATTTTCAGGGCAGGCCTCTTCGATTCAGGGCAACATCGATCGTTATGTTCCGAACTACGGACTCAGAAACCTAGCGGTGTTCCGAGGCCTCTTCGATTTTGGGCAGTTCCGTCTCTTTGTTCTTTCCCTGCTCCAGTTTGCCGCCATGACGCCGATCCGACTGCAACAGGAGGAAGGCGAAGGTGAGCCCGGCCACGCCGAGGCACGCGAACATGATCTGGGTCGCGGTGTAGGTTCCGGTGACGTCGCGGAGCTTGCCATTCAGGAGCGGGAATAGCCCGAGCCCCAGGTTCTGGATGGCCGTCATCAGGCCGAAGGCCGTGCCCACGCGCTTCTCCTCCACCACCAGCGGAACCGATGGCCACATGGCCGCGGGAACCAGCACGAAGGCTGCGCCGAGCACGATCATGCTGGGGACCGGATTCCAGCGGGTGATGCCCATGATGAGGTGGGCGGGAATCAGCATCAGGGAGCCCACGACCATCAGCGTGGCCCGCTTGCCGATGCGGTCCACTAGGTCGCCGGCGAAGGGCGCGAAGACCATGGACGCGAAGATGACGATGCTGGTGATTCCCGGCGCCGTCGAGAACATGTGCTGGAAGTTGACAAAGACCTGGGCCAGGAAGCCGCCAGTGGACTCGCTGACCAGCGGGATGCCCCACTTGTCGTGGAACATGTCGGTCGCCAGCGCCGTGAAGGGGAAGATGGCGCTATAGAAGGTGACGCAGAGCAAGACAACGAGCCAGTAGGAAGAGGTGAACTTCCGGATATCGGATGGTACGATCTTGTCGCCGCCCTCCGGCTTTGGGAGCGCAAGTACCTTCTCGCCATGGAGGTCCATGGCGTTGTAGACCAAGTTGCAGAGCACGGAGAACAGGCAGAAGCCCGCCGCTGCCCAAAGCGCGGTGCGGTAGCTACCGAAGTAGCGGGCGATGAGTTCTTCGGTGTTGAAGCTGAAGAGGGTCCCGATGCGGCTGATGGTAAGAGCGATGCCGAAGGCAAGGGCCATCTCCTTGCCCTTGAACCAGCGGCTGATGATAGCGCTCTGCACCACGATCAGCGATTCGGAGCCGGCGCCGAAGATGAACCGCCCGGCGAAGAGTTCCCACCGGGATTGGGCTAGGGCTACGATGGTGGCGCCCACCAGGACGAGCGTGCAGAACAGGAAGCTCGCCCGGCGGGGGCCCAGCTTGTCGTAGAGCATGCCCCCGAAGAAGACGATGACGATCGCGGCCACAGAGTAGGCCGTGTAGAGATTGCCGATGGCGCTGCGGTTGAGATGCAGAGCCTCGATGAGCGTGGGCGCGAGAGCGCCGATGCTGTCGTATGCAAAATAGCTTCCCAAAACCAGCAGGCTGATGAACATCAGGATGGTGAAGCGGTAGGGACGCCTGGATGGATGGAAGAATCCCATGGATTCCGGAGTTGCAGCCTCGGAGGCGGATGGGCGGCGTGTGGGATCGGACATGAAGGAGAGACTCCTCAGAGCACGGCGGAGCCGCGAATCCATGCGGCGTGAGGTCCGCAACCTCGAGGATAGCAGGCGGCATCCGTACTGGCTGAGCGGCTGTTGCTCTGCGGTTTTGGGCGCCATGGCACACGCATTTGCCTACGCGTTGGCGGCAAGATGCAGCTTGTGTATACGGTTTCAGCCAGAGCCATCGCCGCCGGCTCGGCCGTGCTGCGCATCAACTTCATCGCCGCGCGTACCCTTCCAGGTGGGCATCGACCGCTACCTGCCCGCGGCGTTCGGCAAAATCCATCGAGATTATTCACTTGACGAAGGGAGTGCCGAATGTATTCAATGAGAGCTAGGTCGCTCCCGTCGGTGCGGCCACAGCGTAAACGTATGACTCTTATTGCTGCGATTCCGTGCAAGGATGGATTCGTGTTGGCCGCCGATTCACAGGAAACCGTGCCGGTATGGAGCGACATTCAAAACGATTGGGTTGAGTATCGCAGAACGGTCCAAAAGATCGACCCACGCGATATGGGGCTATTCTTTGTTGTTGTGGCTGGAAGCGGCAACGCTGCCCTTATAGACTCCTTCATTCTAGTGTTGGAGCGCAAGCTCTCTGGAGAGTCCGGTGAAACCTTGGTCGATTTTGTTCGTTACACAGAAGAGACGCTTGCCGATTTCTATGCGAGAGATGTTGCATTGTGCATTGACAGTGACAAAACCATAAAGATGTTCTTTGCCGCAGTTCCTAAGAAGGGTGGGGAATGCGGCCTCTGGGTGCAGAAAAATGTCGGACTCGTTCCTGTCACTGATGCCGAATTGATCGGATGGAGTGAAACACTCTACGTCAATACGATGAAACGGTTCTACAAGCCAGAAATGGATTTGCAGCAAGGCATCTTAGCATCAATCTACGTTCTCATCGTAGCTGAGGAAACTTCAAATTACGTTCGCGGACCGATGTCGGTGGTCATTGTTCGCAACAGCGAAATGCATATGGAAGCAAATCAACAAACTAAAGAAATGGTTGATCGGCTTCGAGACTATGAGGGTGCAATAAACGCCTTGTTTTTAGCGTGTGCGGAGAATACTCCGCATCCAATATTTGAGCGAACGCTCGCAAACTTTATGGAGGAAGCAAAGAAGCTCCATCGGTTTCAGGGAATTATGGTCTCAAAACTTGTTGCTTATGCAGTGCTCGCTCCACCGAACGACAGCAAATGACAGTGACGATTCACAAGCCCGAACCTACGCCGTCAGGTTCTCAAACGTCAGAGGATCAGCAGTGACCATGTGCCGCAGCGTATCTACGAATAGATCGGAACGACCGCGCCGGTTGAACCGGAAGGTCATTTCCTCAAGGTAGGCCGGAAGATGCTTTGCAGAGACCTTATGCCACGATCCAAGGATACCGCGCTTGAGCAACGAGAACGCGGACTCGATGCCGTTCGTAGTCACATCGCCATCGACATAAATCTTGTCCTTGTGGCGAATCGTTTTGTGCTCGGCTTCCCGATGGCCGGACTTTGCCAGCGCGTATGGGTAAACGCTGAGTTCATCGGTCATAATTACTTCCACGTCCGCGCTCACGCTTTCCTTGATGTACTTCGCCAATGTCCCGGATTTCACATCTTCAGCCTTGAAGAAGCGAAGTTCCCCGCCGCGCTGCTTGATGCCGAAAACTGGAACCTTAGCTTTCTTTCCAGCGTATACGCCCTGCCCGATCTTCTTTCCGCCGACGTAGGTTTCGTCCATCTCAACCGTGCCATCAAGCATCGACTTTTCCGCTGTCGCCATCGCCGCCCTGATCCGGTGGAAGAGGTACCACGCCGTTTTGTAGGAGCCTTTATGCTCACCCCAGAGCGTCCGCTTGAGTTGCAGGGCGCTCATGCCTTTCTTGGCCTCACAGAGCAACAGGACGGCCAGAAACCACATCGGCAGCGGCAGGTGGGAGTCATGAAAAATCGTCCCACTCATCACCGTAAACTGATACTCGCACCCGACGCACTCAAACCGGGCATACTCCTTCATGCGAGACACCCGGCGATCTTTGCAGCGCGGGCAAGTAACGCCTTCGGGCCAGCGAAGCCGCTCAAGCAACTCACGGCACCTTTGATCGGTCGAAAACATGGTATTCACTTCAGGGAGAGTCATGGCTACACCTCGTAAACCGAAATCGCCTTTGCAGCGCGTACCCACCCGAAAGCTGCTTGCGAGCATAAAGCGAGATTTGCGCCGTATCCCACTTCCGAAGCAGGAGCAGAAACCACAGAAAGGAAATGGGTAACGATCAACATAGGAACATCTTATCAAAATCGTTACCCTTTGTCAAGTGAATAATCTTCAAATCCATCCCCGCTGGAAGACGCCCTGGATTTCCATCCTCGTGCAGGCCGTGCTTTCCGGCGCCATTCTGCTCGCGAGCCAGATCAACGAGACTACGCGAGGGGCGTATCAAGTCCTTATCGACGCGGCGATCATCCTCTATTTCATTCCGTTTTTGTATATGTTCGCCGCGGCGATCAAGCTGGCGCGGCGTAAGGACCGCACGGAGAATCCACATGCGGTGCTGGTTCCCGGAGGAATCGCGGGCGTGTGGATCTGCGGCGGGCTGGGATTCCTGGTGGTGCTCCTCGGCATCCTGGTTTCGCTTGTTCCGCCCGGCGACTCGGCGAACAAATGGGGCTTCGAGCTCAAGTTGGTCGCGGGCACGGCGATTTCCATGCTGATCGGCCTGGTGTTGTACTGGCGCGGGGCGAGGGCGAAACAGAGCGAGGCGTAATCTGAGGAGTACAGCAGCGGCGCACCTTGTTTTTTCACAACCGGCGTACACTGTGCTACGGGGCGGAATATGGAGCCGAAACATCAAGAAGAGCAGGCGGACCAAATGCATTTAGAACTGCCGGATGAGCAATGGCGCGCCTTCACCGAGATTTTGAACCGGCCCGCCCGGCGGATTCCCGAGTTGGAAGGGTTGTTGCGGGAACCCTCCGTTCTGGAGCAAGTCTGAGGTCCAGCGCTTTGTCCTGGGTTGAGTTCCACCCAATGTCGCCGACGGAAGATCCTGCTAGGTCCCTCGGCACAAGTTGCTGGTTAATTCGCCTCGCCTCCAATTGTTCGCCGATATCAAGACGAAACCAGTACGTCTCCGTGTACTCACCATGTTCGCCCGCAGTCAGATTCACCTTAAGTTCGTAGCTCCCGTCGGGAAGGAAGTCTACTATCGTGTGATCTTCCGCGTATCGATCGACAGAATGTCGAGGATTCGCGAGGGTGACCGTTTGCCCGTTGATCCGAATTGCGGCGACTAAATACACAATTCCACCAACTTCGAGGTCAACACACCTGTAGGCCTCGCTGATCCAACACCCAGAGTCAATTCTTCGGAATTCCTCGACTTTATTACCCGCGAAGTATGTGACGCGGGCTCTCAGGCCGCACACCGGAGCGGTCCTCTTCTTTCGCTGCGCCTCGTTCGAAAATGGGAGCAAAACCGCTGGGAAACCTCCGCCGTTTCGGCGTGACCATACGTCCGATCCTTCGTCATAGGTGATTGTCATTACTACCGGGCGCAAGCTGCCCACATTTGGCTCGATTTTCTCGTAAGGCTTGTGCGCCTTATCGTCGCGTCGGGTTCCTGTTTCTGGGACGCAAGTCATGCTCCCGTCGCCGGCAACCGCCATATCGAAAGGGTAGGTCTTCCTAAAGTTGTCGGCACTGAGGGTCGCAGCTACTTTCCATTGGCCAGGAGCAATTTCGCCAACCGCACTCAGCCTCGAATCCGTGAAATTCGTTGCAGCCCCGGTATCTGTTACAGCAAAGTTCCTTCCATCCTCGGTCAATGAGATGATCAAATTCAGTGTGCGCCCCCGGGGAATATCAACAATAGGAAGATGCTCGACCCATCCTCCATGATCGACCAGAATACGTTGGCCGGAACTGCCGATGTAGCCTATGTTCGCGACGACACCAGTCGCGTCTGCCCACCCGTCGTTTCTGAATGAGAGCACAAAGCTGCTTACGCCGGAAGTGCCCACGTTCTGGAGGAATACGGGCCTGAAATTGACCGCCTTTATATCCGGTGCCAGCTTTGCACTAGAGCATTATCATAATAGATGTACCCAGTTGAGAGTGAGCCTGAACCATGCCTGAGCGTTTTCTGGGGTGATCATTGGCAGGGAGTCGGCGACGGCCTGGTGGAGTGCTTCGCTGCTGCGCGCTTTGGCCAAGCGGAGCAGTTGTTTCAGTTTGGCCCAGGCTTTTTCGATGGGGTTCAGGTCCGGCGAATAAGGCGGAAGATAGAGCAGTTCGGCTCCGGCTCCCTCGATTCTTTGGCGCACGCCTTGCACCTTATGCGAACTGAGGTTATCCATCACCACCACGTCACCCGGCCTCAGCACCGGACACAGCGCATGATCCAGATAGGCCAGGAAAATATCGGCGTCCGTGGCTGCTTCGATGGTCATGGCGGCGAGGATGCCGCGCGTGCTCATGGCGCCCAGAACGGTCATGATTTTCCAATGGCCGCCCGGCGTCGCCTCATGGATACGCCGGCCTCCCAGCGATCGGCCGCGTAGCCGCGTCATCGAGGTAGTGACTCCGCTTTCATCCAGGAAGATCAGCCGTTGCGGGTCTGTGGCGAGTATCCGGCGGTGGAACTCGGCGCGTCGTTCGCGGTTGGCTTCGCTATCCCGCTCGACGGCGTGGAGCGACTTTTTTTGAGCCGCAACCCGAGCCGTTTCACCCACAGTTGGACCAGTGTCCAACTCATCCGAACGCCCTTTTCAGCCTCGATCCGCTCCCGCAATTCGGCGATGGTGATGTCGGCTTGTGCCTCCACCAGAGCCAGTATGTGAGCTCTTACCTGATCGGTTACCCGGCTGCGAACGCCGAAGCGCGATTGCATCAGACGTCTCCTGTGCCCGCTGCGAAGATGCTGCTGGCGCACCTTGCGTACATACTCCCAACTGACGCCGAAACGCGCCGCAAGAGCGCGGCAACTTCCTTCTCCGCGCTCATAGGCATCCAATATCCTCAATCGCAGATCGTCCGAATACGCTCGACCCATAGGTCCGCTGTCGCGGTCACTTCACCAGAGAAAACAACTCTATCGCACTTTCGATCCGCCCGGGTATAGCTATGTTGATACTGCTCTAGAACAACAGACGCGTAGTGATCGCAATTTCGTGGTTGTAGCTGTGGAAGGCGCTGGTCGCGATCTGCTCTCCGGCGCCCACGCAGATTCCGAGGCGGCTCCCCGTCTCCTTGGGGTGGAACTTACGAGCGAGCAGTAATCCGGGAGTGGCGAAGACCTGATTCCTGCCGTCATTCGGCCCGCCCTTGAAATATGTGGCGTTGAACTCGACCTCCGGCCAGAAATATTTCGCAATGTGCGCCTGGATGGCCGTGTTCCACAGGATCGTCCGTCCCAGTTTCGCGGTGTCCTCGACGGGCAGGCTTGCGCCCAGCGTGCTCTGCACGTCGAAGATCCCGATGCCCTTGCCGATCCCTACATTCGGAGAGACGGTTGCATCCGTACTGCCGTTCTTGTAGCTGCCGGTGGGAATCGTCGAGGAAAGGAAGGCGCTCAAATCGTAATTCCCGTGATTGGCGCTTCCGCTCAGGTAGCGATACTTCAAGACGAAAGACATATCGCCCGCGCCATTGGCGACGGTGGACACGCTGTGCTCAAGATAGGGCGGAAGATTGATGTCCAGCTCCGTATTCGCAAGCGGGATGAGGTTAAGGCCCTTGCCGCCGTCCAGGTTCCATGTTTCCGCCAGGTTTGGAGCGGTTTGGCGGATGAAATCGGTCCGCGCCACCTGGTTGAGGCCGACATACGTGGTGATGAGGGGCGGAGGCCATGCGGGCTGCACGGACTGGGTCGCGCTGGCGCTCTGCTCCCAGTGGCCGATGAATCCGTCCTGGGCTGGAAGGAATGGGGAAGATACAAGAAGAGTTAACAAGAGAAGGGATGTGCGCTGCACTGTGACCTCGCTAACCGATCAGGGAAGAAACTAATGGAGGATGACAGGCCGCGGCGACCATGGACAACCAACTTTCGATGGAGGCGGGGCTCCAACCGCTGACGGACGCGCAGAGATCGCCGGCCGAAGGGAAACCGTTCTTGCACGGGAAGAGCTGAACGGCCCGATTGCCTACCTGCGGCTGTGCCGCGAGAAACCGTCAAGGGCAGAGCGCGCGTCCAATGCCAATTAAGGGACGAGTTGGTGTGGTGTCTCTACAGTTTGTCACATACATCGTGCATCCAAAATGCAGGTCCTTCGACTCCGTTTGGCCCAAATGCGGGCCAAACTCCGCTCAGGATGACTGCTTTGTTTTTGATGCGAACTTCGGGGACAGGACACTAGAAGCTGTTTCACAACCACCTCAGATTTCCCGAAAACCTTCCCTCAGTGGCTGAAGCCAGCGATTTCCCTGATTCCTTTACGGCACGGCTGAAGCCGTGCCCTTTCAAAACCAGGTTATGAAACAGCTTCTAGTGTGGTGAGCCAGAAGTTCATTGAAGAACAACCGCAGATCCCCATTCGACTCGTTCGCTGCGGCGAACTCGCTCAGGGCAGGCTTTCGACTCATTTTGGCGCAAAACGCGCCAAACTCGCTCAGGATGACTGCTTTGTTTTTGATGCGAACTTTAGAGGCGGGACACTCGTTTCATCATGCGATTCAGGAGAGCGCCGCACGCAGCGCTTCGGCCACCTGCTCCTGCTGGCCGGCCGTAATCCGGCTGAAGAATGGCAGCGCCAGCGTGCGGCGGGCGATGGACTCCGTGAGAGCCAGAGAGCCTGCAGTACGGCCGCCGCAGGCACTCCAAACCGGTTGCAAGTGGATGGGCGCGAAGTAACGGCCTGTGGCGATGCCCTGGCGGGCAAGCGCGGCACGCACGCCATCGCGATCCACTCCCGCCGGCAGACGAACCACGTAGACAAACCAACTGAGCTCGCGGCGCGGGAGCTGAAGCGGCGGGCGTTCCAGGCCGGGGATTCCGGCAAGGAGCGCGTCGTACCGCTCAGCGGCCCGACGGCGTTCGACGAGCACCTCCTCCATCCGCTGCAACTGTGCGCGGCCGAGCGCGCAGGCCAGCTCCGAGAGCCTGTAGTTGTAGCCCGGTTCGACCAGGTCAAGCCAACCGGCGCCCGGGTCGCGGCCTTGATTCCTGAGCCGGCGAAGGCGCGCGGCGTGCGCCGGATCGCGAGCCAGCACCGCGCCGCCCTCGCCGGTGGTCATCTGCTTGTTGGGATAGAAGCCGAGCACGGACAGATCGCCAAAGCTGCCGGCGCGGCACCCGCGGAAGCGCGCGCCAATCGCTTCGCAAGCGTCTTCGACAAGAGCCAGGCCATGGCGCCGGGCGAGACTGCCGAGCGCGTCCATCTGCGCGGGAACGCCGAAGGTGTGAATGGCCAGGATGGCGCGCGTGCGCGAAGTGATGGCGCGTTCTACGGCGGCGGGGCCGAGATTGAGCGTGAGCGAATCGACCTCGGCAAGGACCGGCGTGGCGCGCACCTGGAATACCGCGTTCACCACGCCGGCGAAGGCAAAGGAAGGAAGGATCACTTCGCCGCCTTCGCCCACGCCCAGCGTCAGCAGCGCCAGATGCAGAGCAGCCGTGCCGGAGCTGACGGCTACGGCATAATCCATGCCGTGATACGCGGCCAGTTCCGATTCGAAGGCCGTGAGTTCCGGGCCCAGACTGAGGGTTGGCGTACGCAGGACGGCGGTGACGGCCGCGATATCGGCTTCCGTAATGGCCGGCGCGGAAAGCGGGATGCGCGCGGTCATGAGCGCTCCCGTTGTGCTTCGGCAACACCCGTCAGCGGGGCAGGCTGCTTGACGAGCAGGCGGTCGAGCGGAACGGAGGCCAGCACGCGGGCGATGGTTTCGGCCGCGGCGCCGTCGCCATAGGGATTTGCCATTCCGGCGAGATTTTTGCGGAACGCAGGGTGGAGGGCGCGATCGAGCGCGGCGCGAATAGCGGCAGCTTCGGCGGGAGCGTCAATCACATTCCGCGCCCGCTCGCGGCCTTGTTGCCGAATGCCCACGTTGACGACAGGCAGGGCAAAAGACGCCGCTTCCATGATGCCGCTGGAGGAGTTGCCTGCAAGCGCGCCGGCCTGGCCGAGCAGGCTCCAATAGGTAACAGCGTCGAGGTTGACGAAGATGTGAGTGTGGGGGCGCGTCGCGGCCAGAGATCGGGCGCGCCCGATGAGCGCGTGGCTGCCGGCGTCGGCGTTGGGGTAAACGAAAACGATTTGGCCCGGCGCCTGGGCGAGCGCAGCGAAGAAGGCGTCGGCCTCGGCATTGGTGTCGCGCAGGATGGTGACGGGATGCCACGCGGCAATCAGCGTGGGCGGCGCGAGCGGCAGGCCCAGCCGGGCTTCCAACGCGTCGCGATCGAGCAGAGCGGAGCGGCGCAGATGATCGAGCGAGGGCGCTCCGGCGCGATGCACGCGCCACGGCTCTTCGCCCATGGCGATCACGCGCTGCCGCGCTGTCTCCGTCGAAGTGAAGTGGACGTGCGCCAGCTTGGTGAGAGCGTTGCGCACCGCGTCGTCGATGGCGCCCTGGCTGACCTCGCCGCCTTCGATGTGGGCGACGGGAATGCGCAGAGCGAGCGCCGTCGAGGCCGGCGCCAGCATCTCGTAGCGATCGGCGATGAGCAGAAGCAGATCGGGCCGCCACGCGGTGAGGGCATCTGCCAGGCCCAGAATGGCCAGGCCGATGGTCTTGGCCATACCGGTGTCGGTATCGGAGTTGAGCAGGCACTCAATGCGCGCCTGGACGGGAAAGCCGTCGCGCTCGATTTCCTTGAGCGTGTTGCCGAACTGGGGGGCGAGATGGGGCCCGAGAGCGAAAACGCCGAGTTCGATTTCGGGGTAAGTTGCCAGTTCGCGCAAGGGCCAGTAGAGATGGCTGTAGTCGGCGCGCGAGGTGGTAACGACGCCGATGCGGCGGCGCGCGGGAAGTCCACGCCCGTCGGTTGCATTCAGGGGCTTTTGCACAGGAGAAGTATAAATTGCGGTTGCGCCGGAACTGTCTTTGCAACCCGTGGCCGCTCTGCCATTTGGCGCCGTGCTCGCGTAAACTGGAGAGTTCCGCGACGGGGGGGAGAGTTGCATTCATGAATTTGAAAGCGATGCGAGGAGTTGGTTACTGGGCGCTGGCGTTCCTGGCGGCGGCGCCGTTGCTTTGCAGGGCGCAGAATCGCTACGACGTGGAGGCGATCCGCCTGAACAATCGCGGCGTGGCGCTGATGGGTCAGCAGCTTACCGAGCGCGCCGCGGGGAGTTTTGCCGAAGCCTTCAAGAAAGATCCGAAGCTGGCCCAGGCCGCCATCAACGAGGGTATTGCGCTGCTGGCGCTGCAGAAGCTGGACGAGGCCAAGAAAGCGCTCAAGCAGGCCATTGCCATTGACCCGGCCAGCGCGCAGGCGTGGTACAACCTGGGACTGGCGCAACATGCGGGCAACGATCTGGCCGACGCGCTGGCCAGCTTTCAGCAGGCGATGAAGCTCGATCCCGTGGACGCAGACTCATGGTATTTCGAAGGCGCCTGCTACCAGGACATGAAGCAGTTCGACAAGGCCGTAACGGCCTTTGAGAAGACGCTGACGATCAATCCGTTGCACGTGTCGGCAGAGTTCGCCCTGGCGCGGTCGCTGCAGCGCATGGGGCGCATCGCGGAGGCGAGGGAGCACTTTGCGCATTTCCAGCATTTGGCAAACGCGAAGGTTTCCTCGCCGCTGGGTCTGTCTTACGGCGAGCAGGGACACTATTCAACGGCAACCACGGTTGAAGAGCCGGAGAGCATCCAACACACGATGATCCCGGTGCGGCTTGTGGCGCAGCCGATTGCCGCGCCCGGCCCTGGAGGCGCTTCGTCATGGAAGACCACCGGCGGGGCCTGCATGATGGATGTGACCGGCACGGGGCAGATGGATCTGGTGCTGATGCAATCGGGCGCTCAGGCCATTCGCGTACTGCACAATCGGGGCGGCGGGAACTTTGCAGAGGTTGATGCGGCGGCGGCAGGACTGAAAGCAAGCGGCCGCGGCGTGGCGTGCGCCGTTGGCGATTACGACGGCGACGGGTTGAACGACCTGGCTGTGGCTCTGAACGACCGCGTGCTGCTGTTTCACAACCTCGGCCACGGGCAATTCAAGGATGTGACGGCGGGATCCGGTCTTGCGCCGCGCAACCGGCCCACGGGCATTACGTTCGTGGATTATGACCACGATGGGGATCTGGACCTGCTCTTGACGGGCGCGCCGGCGGCTCGGGGCGGCGAGTCGAACGTGCTGTGGCGCAACAACGGCAACGGAACCTTTACCGAGCAAACCGAGCAGACGGGATTGGGCGGGAGCGGCAAGACGGCGGCAGCGATTCTGACCGATTTCAATAACGATCGCGCCGTGGATCTGGCGGTGACAGGCGACGGGCCTTCGCCGCTGATTTACGTGAATCCACGCGAGGGCAAGTATCCTACGCAGCCGTTGTATGAAGGCGCGAAGCTGCCGCCCACGGTGGGTATCGCAGTGCTCGACTACAACAAGGACGGCTGGATGGACATCGCGGTGACGCACGCCGGCGCGCCGGGGCTTACGTTGTGGCGGAACGCCGAGGCGCCCGATCGCATCGGCCGGCGCTTTGAGCGCGTCGCGTTGCCGCTGCATGGGGCTGTGCGCGGGTGGGGCCTGACGCCCGTGGACATCGACAACGACGGCTGGGTCGATCTGGCGGCGATCGTGGAGACAAAGGCGGGCCCAAGCGTACGTGTCTTCCGCAACAAGGGCGACGGCGGCTTTGAAGACGTGAGCCACGCGCTGGGCCTGGACGACATTCGCCTCACTGCGCCGCGTGGGCTGATCGCCGCGGACGTATATGGCGACGGCGCGCCGGACCTGATCGTCACCCAGGAGAATGCTCCGCCGGTGCTGCTGCGCAACGAGGGCGCGAACAAGAACCACTTCGTGCGCCTCGACCTGCGCGGTCTGGCGGACAACAAAACCGGGCTGGGCGTGAAGGTGGAGGTGTTTGCGAACGGACTCTGGCAGAAGTGGGAGCTGGCGGGCGCATCCGGTTACCAGACGCAGGCTGCGCCGCAGATTCTTGTGGGTCTTGGCGACGCGCCGGGCATTGACGTGCTGCGCATGTTGTGGCCCACGGGCGTGATGCAGGACGAGATCAATTTGCCTCAGCAACGAGTGCTCGGGATGAAGGAAGTGGACCGGCGCGGCAGCTCGTGCCCGGTGCTGTTCGTGTGGGACGGGCATCGCTACAAATTCGTGACCGACGTGATTGGCGCGGCCGTGGTGGGGCACTGGTTTACGCCCACGCGGCGCAATACGCCGAATCCCGGCGAGTGGGTGAAGATCGACGGCGCGAATGTGGCGCTGGTGGACGGCAAGATCAGCGCGCGCTTTATGGAGCCGATGGAGGAAGTGAATTACATCGACCAGTTGCGGATGGTTGCGGTCGATCATCCCGAGGGCGTGGAGGTGAATCCCGACGAGCGGTTCCTCGACAATCCGCCGTTTGCCTCGGGCCGCGTGGTGGCGAGCACGGACACGCGCTTGCCCCAGGGAGCGTGGGACGGCGAAGGGCGCGACGTGCTCGATCGGCTGAGCCGGCGCGATCACGTATTTGCGAGCGGATTCAAGGCGCTGCCCTACGACGGGTTTGCGAATCTGCACGCGCTCACGCTCGATCTGGGTGAGATCAAGGCAAACGCTCCGCTGCGGCTCCTGATGACCGGCTACGTGAACTACTTCAGCGCGACCTCGCTCTATGCGTCGTGGCAAGCGGGGTTGAAGGAGATTCCGCCGTACGTGGAAGCGGAGTTGCCCGACGGTACGTGGCGGCGGATCGCCGGCGATGCAGGATTTCCTGCCGGATTGGAGCGGACGATCGTTGTGGACCTGACGGGCAAGCTGCCCGCGGGCACACGGCGCATCCGGCTGATGACGAACCTGCAGATTTACTGGGACCAGGTGCTGATAGACCAGAGCACAGACGCGGAGGCGCGGACAACGGAAGTTCCACTGGACCGCGCGACGCTGCACTTCCGGGGTTATCCGAAGCAGATCGAGGGCGCCAGTCCCGGCGACCTGAACTACGACTACAATCTGGTGAGCCTGACCGGGCCGTTCCTGCGTGAGCGCGGCAACTACACGCACATGGGCGACGTAACTCCACTCGTCAAAAGCATTGACGACCGGTTTGTGGTCTTCGGCAGCGGCGAGGAGGTTGCGGCGGAGTTCGATGCGGCGGGTCTACCCGCTCTGCCCGCGCATTGGAAGCGCGATTACTTTTTCTATGCCAACGGATTCGTGAAAGACATGGATTGGTGGGATGCGTCGCCATACACCGTGGCGCAACTGCCGTTTCATGGCATGAGCGCGTATCCCTATCCGGCGAGCGAGAAACCGGCGGACGATGCGAGCCGGCTCGACTACGAGTTGAACTGGAACGACCGGTTCGACTCGGGCGCACCGGTGCGGTCTTACCGGTTCCACTATCAGTATTTGCCGTCCGCGCCGCCGGAGGACCGGGCGCCGCAATCGCCACCGGGAACGCAGCCGTGAACGATGTTGTGCTGGCCCCGGCGGCGAGACAGCTTGAGTTGGCGCGCACGGGCCAGCTCTCTGTAACGGAGTTGGCCGAGGCGCACATCCGGCAGATCGAGCGGCTGAATCCGGAACTCAACGCGTTCGCCGACTTCGACGCGGAGCGCGTGCGCGCGCAGGCGCGGCGGCTCGATGCGGCGCGCGAACCGCGCGGCCCGTTGCATGGACTTCCGGTTACCGTCAAGTCTTCGATTGCCACCGCGGGTTACCGCTGCGAGATGGGGAGCCTGCTGCACAAGGGCGAGACTGCGAATGAAGATGCCGTTGTGGTGGCGCGGCTTCGCGCGGCAGGAGCGTTGATCCTGGGCACGACCAACTGCCCGGAGTTTCTGATGGCGTATGAGACCGCGAACCGGCTCCACGGGCGTACACGGAACCCGTGGGACCTTGAGCGCTCGCCCGGCGGATCGAGCGGCGGCGAGTCGGCGGCGATTGCGGCGGGGATGTCCGCGGCGGGATTGGGCAGCGATAGCGGCGGATCGGTGCGGGTGCCCGCGCACTTCACGGGGATCTGCTCGATGAAACCTACGCCGGGGCGGATTCCTGGGCGCGGCCATCTGCCGCCCTGCGTGGGGCCGTTCGCAATTCTGGGCGCCATCGGGCCCATGGCGCGCACCATGGGCGACGTTGCCTTGCTGTTCCGCGCTCTCAGCGGCCAGGATCCGCTCGATCCGGTCAGTCCGCCAGTGGCGCTGAGAAATCCGGGGCCGGATGAGTTGCGCGCGAGGGCGATCGGGTATTTTGAGGACGATGGTCTGGTTCCCGTGACGCGCGAGACGCGCGCCGCAGTGAACGATGCCGCGCAAGCGCTGCGCGAGGCGGGGTTTCGCGTCGAGCCGTTCCGGCCGCGCACGCTGGAGCAGTTGCGGAAGTTGTGGTGGACGTTTTTTGTGCAGTGCGGGGCCATGTTCTACGAGCCGGAGATTCGCGGCAAGCAGGAATGGCTTAGCCCCATCTTCAAAGAGTTTCTTTCGTTTGCGGAGTCCTCCGGGCCAATCAACGCGACGGAACTGCTGAACGCGTGGGCTGAGCTGGACGTGCTGCGTGCAAGAACGCTAGAGGAAATGAAAGAATTTTCCGTGTTGCTCTGCCCGGCGGCGGCAATCCCCGCATTCCGCCACGACGAGCGCGCATGGACAATCGACGGCGCATCCGTGAGTTACCTCGACGCCGTCCGCTACACGCAATGGTTCAGCGCGCTCGCTTGCCCGGCGGCGGTGGTCCCCGTAGGCCGGTCGCCCGAGGGGTTGCCGATTGGCGTGCAGGTTGCCGCGCGGCCCTTCGAGGATGAGATCGCGTTGGGCATCGCGGCCGTTGTGGACGCGGCGTTTGGCTACCGCCCGCCGCCAATGGCGCTGGCCTGATCCGGCGCAGAACGGTCCAAATCCATCAAAAGAAGAGGTTTGCCTGGGGCTCGGAATCGGGCAACAAGCGCCGCGTCCGGCGCGCGCGCGTCAACCTTTCGATGGAGGCACTTCTTGAAGGAGAGCGGTAGACTGACCCTTCCCCGGAATGGAGTGGGTCGGGTGTGTGAAAGCTGGCAGGAAAGGTTCGCCGAGACCCCCGATGTTTTGCTAGACGCGCGGCGCCAGCGGACGGTTGTGCCGGTGCTAGGTTTTGCTGTCGGCGGCGATGAGTTCGTCACTATGGCTGGGCCTTGCTCGGTGGAAACCGAGTCCCAGATCATGGCCACTGCCCAACACGTGCGCCGCATGGGCGCGCGCGTTCTGCGCGGCGGCGCGTTCAAGCCGCGCAGTTCTCCCTATGCGTTTCAAGGTCTGGGCCTGGAGGGCCTGAAACTGCTCGCCGCGGCGCGCGAAGAAACCGGCCTGGCCGTCGTCACCGAGGCGATGTCGGAGTGCGACGTTCCGCTGGTCGCCGAGTATGCCGATATTTTGCAGATCGGCTCGCGCAGCATGGAAAACTACACGCTGCTGGAAGCGGCAGCGCGTTCCGGACGGCCGATTCTGCTGAAGCGCGGCATGGTGGCCACCATCGCCGATTTTCTGCGCTCGGCGCAGGTGATCCTGGACAACGGCAACCCCAACGTCATTCTGTGCGAACGCGGCATCCGCACGTTTGAAACCGCCATGCGCAACACCTTCGATGCCGCAGGCATTGCACTGCTGAAACAGGTCGCACACCTGCCTGTGATCGCCGATCCGAGCCACGCAGCCGGACATCGCGATCTGGTTCCCGCGCTGGCGCGCATCGGCATCGCCGCCGGCGCAGACGGCCTGCTGGTGGAGGTGCATCCCAACCCCGAAAAGGCCTGGAGCGACGGCGAGCAGTCGCTGGACTTTGCGGAGTTTGACGCCATGATGGCCGCGCTCGAGCCCTGGATCGCACTGCGCGGAATGACGCTGCACGAAGAGATGCTGGGACAGCGCGAACTTGCCGGCCTCCGTACCCTGGAGGCGGTGGGATGAGATTGCCGCTCGCCGCACTGGCTGTTGCCGTGCCGGTTGCCATGATGCTCACTCCAGTTTCCGGGCTCACCACTGGCGCGGAGCAGATCGCTTCTCCCGATTTCATCGTGACGGCCGCACCCATTTACGACCCGCTGGCGGAACTGCGCGGGCAGGAACGGTTCCCCCGGGGCGCGCAATTGCTGCTTTTTCATGCAGGAAAAGCGGAGCCTCTGGTGACCGGCTTTGCGGCTTCGGAGGACGCGAACCTATCTTTCGATGGGCAAACCCTGCTGTTTGCCGGCAAGCAGTCCGCGGGCGATCCCTGGCAGATTTGGGAACTGACGCTTAAGGACCGCTCCGTGCGTAAGGCGATTGCGACGGACGCAGATGCGGAGCGGCCATTCTATCTGCCCGGCGGGCGGATGGTCTGGGCGCAACGGACACCCGCGGGGTTTCAAGTGCAATCCGCCGAGGACGGGCATCCGATAAGATACAAACCCTTGAATCCGACGGCGGGACCGGGCGTACTGCCGCTAACGCACATTGAGACCAGCGCATTCCCCGCGGACGTGCTGCGGGACGGACGGATTCTGTTCGAAGCCGGATTCCCATTGGGGCAGGGTTCGACGCCGGAGTTGTACCTGGTTTACGCCGATGGCTCGGGAGTGGAGTCGTACCGTTGCGATCATGGGCGGGCGCGGTGGGGTGGAACGCAGGTGGCGTCGGGCGACGTGGTCTTCACGCACGGGACTTCCCTGGCGCGGTTCACATCGGCGCTGGCGCACGAGGAGCCGGTTCAAGCGCCGCGCGGCACCTACGCAGACGCGATTGCCGAGACCCCTTCCGGAGCGTGGTTGGTGAGCGCGAGAACGGCGGCAGACACGCGATACGCGATCAAGATCTGGCAGCCGGGCTCGACGGCGATGCGCACCGTTCTGGCGGAGAGCGGAGAAGATCTCGTCGAGCCCGTATTGGTTGCGCCGCGCAACAGGCCCAATCGGCATCCTTCGGGCCTGCACCCATGGAACTATGCGAACCTGCTGGCGCTGGACGCGCGAGTTTCCCGCGACGGCGCTTTGAAGGGAACGCCCGTGTCGGTGCGCCTGGAGGTGCAGGACGCCGCAGGCCGCGTAATGACGATGGGAACGGCGCCGGTGGAAAAGGACGGCTCGTTCTTCGTGAAGGTTCCGGGCGACAGGCCCATTCGATTTTCGCTGCTCGATTTCAAAGGCGCAGTTCTGCGGCAGGAACACGGATGGTTCTGGGCCCGGGGCGGCGAACAGCGCATTTGCGTGGGCTGCCACGCGGGACCGGAGCGCGGCTCGGAGAATCACGTGCCGGACGTGCTGATGCGGACCACCGTACCTGTAGATTTGACCGGCGCAAAACCCGTGGCGGCGACGCAGGCTGGAGCGCCGGGAGGCAAATGATTATGAAGTTCGCTTTGCTTATTCTTCTTGGCGCTATCCCGGTTGCGATGGGGCAAACCGGCGGCGCGCAGCCCGCTCCCGAGGCACAGCCCTCCCCTGCCGCGCAAACGGCTCCAGCCGCATCGCAATCGGCTCCCGCAAGCGCGCAAACGCCGCTCCAGCCGGCGATCCGCTTTGAGGACGCGACCGACGAGTCGGGCATCCACTTCACGCATAGTTTCGGATCGGCCAAGCTGGGTTCGCTGCTGGAAGGCACCGGCGGAGGCTGCGTCTGGTTAGACTTCAACAACTCGGGCCGTCCCTCTCTTTACGTTGTCAGCGGGCGGCCGCTCGACGACTCGATGCATCCGTATCCGCTGAAAGTGAAGCCGAATCCGCCGCCGCATAATCATCTCTACCGTAACGACGGCAACGGGCACTTTACCGATGTGACCGAGCAATCGGGCTTGAATCCGGAACTGTATTCGATCGCGGTGACGGCGGCGGACTACGACAATGACGGCTACGAAGACCTGCTGGTGACCGGCTACGGAAAGGTGGCTCTCTATCACAACGACGGCAACGGCCACTTCACCGATGTGACCGAGAAGGCCGGCATCAAGGTCGACGGCTGGTCGATCAGCTCCACCTGGCTGGACTACGACCGGGACGGCTGCCCCGATCTCTTCGTCGGCCGCTATGTCAAGTTCGATCCGAAATATCACAACTATTATGCCGCGGATAACTACCCCGGGCCGCTCGACTACGAAGGCGAAACCAACGTGCTGTTCCATAACAACTGCGATGGAACATTCACCAACGTGTCGGACAAGTCGGGGATCGGCGCGTACGTGGGCCGCACCATGGGGGTGACCGCGGCTGACTTCGACAATGATGGCTGGGACGATATCTATGTATCCAACGATCGCACGGAGAATTTCCTGTTCCACAACAAGCACGATGGGACATTTGAGGAGATCGCGACCGATGCCGGCGCCGCTTTTGGGCAGAACGGCGAGGCCACTTCCTCCATGGGGCCTGTGGCGGCAGACTTCAGTGGCCGGGGAGTGCTCGATCTCTGGGTGAGCGACGGAAACTACAACCGTTTCATGCAGAACACGGAAGGCGCCACAGCCGGATCGTCCACAGCGCAGCCGAATTCCGCCAAGACAGGCTTTGAAGACGAAGGCGCATCCAACGGAATCTCGCAGACCGACGCGCAGTATGTGAGCTGGGGCTCGGGGGTGTACGACTTCGACAACGACGGACTGCTGGACATTCTCGTGTTTCACGGCGGTCTGATTCATCTGATTCCGCAGGAGCACACACTCTTTCGCGGACTGGCCGACGGCAAGTTCCAGGATGTGTCGCGCCAGGCCGGCCCCGTAATGGAAGCGCGCACGGTCGCGCGCGGCGCCTGCTTTGCCGACTACATGAACGACGGCAAGGTCGATGCCTATCTGGTGAACCTCGGCGCCGATGGCAAGCTCTTCCACAATGTTTCGACCGCTGCCGGCCACTGGCTCGATGTGAAGCTGGTCGGCGCCATGCGTGCCGGCGATAAAGGAACCGCGCCCGGTCCCGGCGCAAAGAGCAATCGCGACGGAATCGGAGCGCGCGTGGAGGTTCTGGCAGGGGGCAAAAGATGGACAGCCGAACGCGAGGCGAGCTCAGGATATCTTTCCCAGAACGACGGCCGCCTGCACTTCGGGCTCGGAGCGGCAACGAGCATCGACAAACTGATCGTTCATTGGCCCAGCGGACGCGAGCAGATGCTCGACAACGTCGGCGTGGACCGCGTGCTGACCGTCGAAGAGCCTAAATAAAGAAGCGAAGGAAAGCGATGCGAAACGCGGGAGCAGATGTGAAAGCGAGGATCTGGAGCGGGACAAGACGCGGAGCGGCGGCGTTGGCCGCTTGCGCTGCGGTCCTGTTCGGCCTTGCGCTGCGCCCGGGATTGCAGAGGTTGGTCTACGCGGGCACGGCGCCTGCGGCCAACGCGGCCGAATACGCGTCGCCGCTTGAGATTCTGCTTTCGCCCGACGGCACGCGGCTCTACGTGCTTTGCCAGCAGAGCGACGAGGTGCGCGTGCTCGATGCGGGCAGCTACGGAGTGATCGGAAAGATCGCTGTTGGCCGGGTTCCGCGCGGCATGGCGCTCTCAGCCAGCGGCGATCGGCTCTTGGTCACGAACTCGTGGGATGACACGCTTTCGGTCATCGATACGCACGCCCTGGCTGTGACCGCCACGTGGAATGTGGGCGCGGAACCATCCGGCGTGGTGGAAGACCCGGCTGGGAAGTACGTCTTTGTCGCCAACCGCATCTCCGACGACGTGGCGGTGCTCGATGTGCAAACAGGGGTAGAGCAAAAGCGGCTGCTGGCGGGGCGCGGGGCGAGTTATCTTACGCTTTCTCCGGATGGCAAGCGGATTTACGCAACCCATATCTATCCCAACCCAGATCCGCTGCGCACAGGCCTCGAAAACCGCACCCCTCCCGAATCGGAGATCACGGTGATCGATGCGCAGAAAGCGGAGGTGGTGGATCGCATTCCTCTGCACTCGATTGCCGGCGTTTTTCACCTGGCATTCTCCGGCGACGGCCGTCTGGGCGCGGTGGCGGAGTACCATCCCAAGAACCTCGTGCCCCTGGCGCATCTCGAACACGGTGGCGCCTTCGCCTACACACTCACCCTCTTTGGCGCGGACGTGGGCAAGCCCGTGGAAGTTCCGCTCGACGAGCTGGAGCGCTACACATCGCAGCCCTTCGGCGTGGTCATTTCTCCAGACAAGTCGCGGCTGTATGTCACTGCCGGCGGATCGGAGTGCGTGGTCGCCATCGACGTGGCGAAGCTATTGCGCTTCATCCATACACGCCAGCGCCCCGCGTCCGGTTCGTTTGCGGACGATCTTTCGGCGAGCGGGAATTATGCGATCGCGCGAATTCCGGTGGGCCACAACCCGCGCGGGCTGGCGCTCAGCCGCGACGGCCGCAGGCTGTTCGTGGCCAACCGTCTCGACGACACGATCAGCGCGATCGACACGCGCACGCTCCGCGTCGCTACAACCATCGCTCTGGCGGGGCCAAAGACGGTCAGCGTGCTGCGGCGCGGCGAACAAACGTTCTATTCGGCGCACTACTCGTTCCAGGGGCAGATCGGCTGCTCGAGCTGCCACATCGATTCCACATTCGACGGGCTGCAGTGGGATCTGGAGCCGGACGGTTTCGGAATCGACATCGTGGACAACAAGATGCTCGAGGACATCAAGGACGTCGCGCCCTATAAGTGGAACGGAGGCAACCCCAACCTGCCCACCGAGTGCGGCCCGAGAACGGAAAAATACTTCTGGCGCTCGGAGAATTACGGCGACCTGCAATTGACCGATCTGGTTCTCTACGTCCGCAGCCTTCCAGCCCGGCCTAACCGCTGGCGGCTTCCGGGCCATGAACTCTCTCCGGCACAGGAGCGCGGCGAGGCCATCTTCGAGCGCTCGGTGGACAAGTTCGGCAATTCGGTTCCGCTGGAAAACCGCTGCTCCTACTGCCACAGCGGGCCACAGGGAACCGACCGAAAACTATTTGACGTGGGGACGCGTAAGCCCACCGACATCACCGGAGTCTTCAAGACGCCGCAACTGACCAACATCGCGCTGACGGGGCCCTTTTTGCACGATGGCTCGGCGCGCACGCTGGAAGAGATCTGGACCATCTACAACCCCGAGGACAAACACGGCCGTACCAACGACCTGACCAAGGACGAACTGAACGACCTGATCGAATACCTGAGGACGCGATGAACATGTCAGCCGACAAGAGATGGTATGCGATAGCGCTGCTGGCGGCCGCGGCCGTGGCGGCCGCAGCGCCGCTGGGATTTGCGCAGGTGGCCGCGCGCCAGCCTCATGGCTCGTCTGCGGCAGCGGCTGTCCCGCCGATGCCGCGTTACCGCTTTGTGAACTTCACCACAGCCGATGGCCTGCCAGACAATCATGTGTACTCCGTGCTCGTGGACGGCAACCGAATCTGGGCCGGCACCGACAACGGGCTGGGGCTTTACGAAGACGGGAAGTGGAAGACCTATACGACGAAAGACGGCCTGGCGCAACAGGCCGTGCTCTCGCTGGCGCTGGACAAGCGCACGGGCGACGTGTGGGCCGGCACCATGGGCGGGCTGAGCCGCATCTCCGGCGGCCGCATTACCAGCTACACGCAATTGAACTCGGGTTTGAGCAACGACATCGTGTATGGCGTCTCAGTGGAAGGCGAAAACGTGTGGATAGCCACGGCCGCCGGCGCTTGCCGTCTAAATCTGCATAGCGGCGAGTGGTCGCTCTATAACGAGCGCAACACTCCAATGAAAGAGATCTGGGTGTACGGGGTTTCAGCCAAGCCGGATAAAGTCTACTACGCCGTCTGGGGCAGTGGCGTGCTCGAGTACACCCAGAAGACGGGACGCTGGGACATGTACGGCGATCCCGATGAAGAAACTGAATTGGTGCTTTTCAAGAACCAGGGCCTGATCCACGACATCGTTTCTTCGGTCAGTTATGTGGACAACATTGTGTGGGTGGCGACGTATTTCGGCGACAGCCGCTACGACGGCCGTTACTGGCACAACTTCTTAACGAAAGACAGTGGGCTGCCCTCGAACTTCACGAACTTTGTGAAAGGCGTGGACGCCAATCATGCCTGGTTTTGCACCGACAAGGGCCTGGCTTACTACGACGGAACCAACTGGGCTGTCTATACGCGCTCGCTCACTACGCACAAGCCCGAAATGACGGTGCGCGACGCGAAAGGCAAAGTAACGGAGATTCCCGTGACTACGGGGCCGGCGCACAACTACATGCTTGGCATCGACTTTCAGGGGGGCGACATATGGGTCGCGACGGCTGAGGGGCTGAGCCACGGAATTCTGCAACGATAACGATAAGGATGAAGGAGCTAACGCCATGAGCGGATTTGCTGAAATGCTGGAAACCATTGCAAACAAACCGATCGAGAAACGCGCGATGACGAATCTTGGAGTGCTGAACGAGGCTTATGCCTACGCCAAGCCGAGTTCGTTCTCGCGCGGGATGAGGATCGATCTGAACGGAGTGACGATTCTGCTGATCTCCGGCACGGCGTCGATAGACGAACACGGGCAGAGCTTGCACGTGGGCGACTTTCGCGCGCAAATGCGGCGCACACTGGCCAATATCACGGGATTGCTGGCCAGCGAAGGATGCACCTGGCAGGACATCGTGCGGACCACGTGCTACCTGCGCGACATCGAGCGCGACTACGAGGCATTCAACGAGGAGCGGACTGCGTTCTACAAGGAACAGGGACTCGATCCCCTGCCCGCGTCGACCGGCATTCAGGCGATTCTTTGCCGGCCGGAGCTGCTCATCGAGATTGAGGCGATCGCCATGTTCCGCACGGAAAAGGCGGCTGGCGGCAAGGAGTAGGCGTCATGCGTAAAGGAATCCTGTCGATTGCGGCCTGCGTGCTGGCAGCGGGCGCCGCAGCGCCGCTGTGGGCGCAGAGCGCCGGCGCGTGCGAGTGCGGCAAGCATCCGCCGGGACCGCCGCGGGACCGGATCGTCTCGCCGTACGCCGGCGAGCCGCAAGACCTGAGGCCTTACGCCAGGTATGAAAAGCCGTATTACGAGAACTATCTGGAACCGAACATCTACACCGGCTCCGGCCGCGACATTCCCGACCCCAAGGACATCGCAGAGGTGAGGATCGGCTTCTTCGGCCCTCTCGATCCCAGCCCGGACAAAGCGGATGGCGAGCACATGCTGCACGGTGCGCAGTTGGCCGTGGATGAGGCCAACGCGCGCGGCGGCTATGGCGGCAAGCCATTCAAGCTGATGGTGCATAACGACTACAACAACTGGCAGGCCAATGCGGTCTATGGCTCGACCCGCCCAACCGACGAGGGAATCTGGGGCTCGGCCGGGGACGAAGCCGTGAAAATGATTTACGACGACAAGGACTGGGCCATCTTCGGCTCCATCAGTTCCGAGTCCACACACATCATTCTGCGCGTGGCGCTCAAGGCCGAGATTCCGATTGTCAATTGCGCCTCAACCGATCCAACCATTCCTGAGACGTACATTCCCTGGTACTTTACCGATCTGCAGGACGACCGCGTGCAGGCCTATACGCTGGCTCGCCATGTCTATACCGATCTTGGCCTCAAGCGTGTTGCCCTACTCCGGTTGAATAACCGGTATGGCCGAATGGCCGCGCCGAAGTTCCGGAATGCGTCGATTCGTCTGGGCCACCCTGTGGTAATCGAGCAGAAGTTTCTGCCCGGCGACACGGATTTTTCGCGCGCGCTGCGGATCATCCGCGACTCGCGCGCCGACGGGATCGTGCTCTGGGCGGATGAAACGGAGACGGCGAATATCCTGAAACAGATGCGCGCCATGGGCATGAAGCAGCGCGTCTTCGGCTCGTATCGCACGCTGGGGCCCGATCTGCTGGCTCAGGCCGGTCCGGCCGCGGAGGGGTTCGAGGCTGTGTTTCCTTACGACCCGACACGCAACGACCCGCGCTGGCTGGACTTCAACCGCCGCTTCGAGGCTCGGTTCCACGAGCCGCCTGAGCAGTTTGCATCGCTGGCCTACGACGACATGAATATGCTGCTCGACTCCATTTGCAAGGCCGGGCTGAACCGGGCGCGCATTCACGATGCGCTCGCCGACATCGAGCAGTACGGCGGCGTGACCGGACACATGATCTTCGATCCCAACCAGAAGAATGTGGCCCCCATGTACATGGGAACGGTGCACAACGGAACGATTACCTATCGGGTTGCGACGATGAACAAGCAGCCCACAGCGCCGAGCGCGCCAAGGCAGGTGTCGTTGGCCGCGCCACAACCGCTCGCGGCAGGGCAGACGCCGTCTTCAGAGCAGGAATCTTTGGCGCAACAGGCGCCCTACGCGCGCGTGGGCGAAGATGGAGTGAGTTACTTCGGCCCGCAGCGGCCCGACGTGCCCGCGGGACCGTTGAAAGTGGTTTTGTTCGGGCCTGAGGCAGACAAGGCGGCGCAGTCGGTCGAGATGCAGGCGGCGTTGGCGGAAGGCAAGGCTGCGGGCCGGGAGTGGGAGCTGCTGCCCGTGGGCAGCGACGTGAACTGGAGTTCGGCCGACTGGCCGGTGTGGGCTGCTTCGACGCAACTGGTGCATGCGGTGATGGACGAACACCCGCTCGCCATCCTGGCCCTGAACCGCGACGCCGCGCACCTGGCCGAACAACTGGCGCTGAAGAGCTTTGTGCCCGTTCTTGCCCTGGCCGACGACAAAACGCTCACCTCAACCAACGTTCCGTGGATCTTCCGCATGCCGGCGCGAACCCCGCCGGCCACTGCGCTGCGCCTGCTGGAGACAGCCACGCTCCGCAGCGGAGCCAACCCGGAGCGGCTCAGGGATGTGCTGGCGTCGGGAGGTGCAATTTCCGGAATGGCCTTTCTGCCGACGGGAGAGCTGCGCAGCCGGTGACGTGTGAGCTTTTCGACGGTTTCTGCGGCGTTTGCGGCCGACGACGAAGTCGTCGAGTTGGCAAAGCAGGCGCTGGAACACAATCTGAACCGCAAACAGATCAAGGAGCGGATCAAGGACTGGCGCGCGGACAACTGGCGGGTGTGACGACAGTGGTCAGTTGTCAGTGATCAGTGGTCAGCGAGCGCGGCAGTGCCTGCAGTGCAGAGATGGCCAGACGCGGATCGGGGTGTGTGCGAAAGTGGCATAGGGGCCGATTCGGGGCGGAAAAGGGCCGTTTTGGCGCACAAATTCGACTAAATTTGACCACGGTTTTTCGGGTAGATTTGTTGATTCTACAGGAGTTAAGTAGAGTTTTGTGCCTCCGAGGGCCACAAATTTTTTTCTTTATTTAATTTCTCCTCCTGAGAAGACAGTGGGGTTGGCGGAGTGAGCGCGGTTAGCGGGGTTAGCACGGATCCCGGCGCGAAGCTCGGTTTGAAATGTTCGGGATGAATCCCCTTACAACTTCAAGCGTAGCGAATTGGCGGAATTAATCGGCAAAGTTGCGCGGAAAATAATCGGCATGGAATCAGCGGGATGGGTGGTGGCGGATGAGCCGGCCCTCTTGACAGCGCGCGGAGACGCCGGACTGGCGGCGGTGTTGGGTGGTGAGGGGCCGGCTTGCCAGTTGCAATCGGGGTCGATGATTGCATCGGCGATGAGGAGTCATCTGAGGATTTCGAGCAGCGTAGATTTCCTAAATACTCACCGGCATCCGATCATGGATCAGGATGCCGGTGGTTGATTTGCTCTCTACGTTCTGCATCGCATAGTTCAAAACGTGATGCCGATTTCTCCCCTGTAGGTTCTTGGTGCAACGAAATGAGTCCCCGAGCACGTAGACAGGAAGTTATACATCGCCACTTTGTTCGTAAGATTCAGAACAGTGAAGCGCCCCGTCCATTTCACACGGTCCGTGTGGAACAGGTTATCCGAACCTATGGCGGGGTCGAACAGGTGCCGCGGCTTGACGCGCGATGGGTTCTTGTCATCGTTCTCCGTGCCCGGAGCGGGAATGTTGACCAGCGCGGATCCGAAGTTCGTGGTATCGGCGGGGCAGACCGAACTGGTGATGGGATGGCCCAGGGTTGCCGTCTGCCCGTCGCAATAGAAGCCGATCATTTGCTGCTGATCGGCGTCAAGCGCGAGTAAGCTGGCCAGGTCCGGAACGGCGCCCGAGACGATTCCGCTGTCGTATCGCCACATGAAAGAAAGCCAAGGCAAACGCTTTGGCAACTGATACTGAAGGTGGGTCGTGCTCTGTAGCGCCTGGTCATGGTCCACTCTCTGAACGATTACGTCAGATAAGTTACCCGCGTCCAAAATGATTCCGCCGTTTTCCGGACCAAAGACGCGCGCGCGGGTGTGGCCCAAGGTGGTGAAGAACGAGAAGCCTTGCGTTTCGGCCATGGTGAGCTGGATGGCGAAGCCGTCCATCTTCGACTTCCGCCATTCGATGGGAAAGACGACCGACGTGGTCAGCACTTGGTCAAGGTCGTAGGCGTTATGGGTGTACTTCCAGAAGTAGTCGCCGTCAAGGATGAGCTTGCGACCCACGGCCTGCCGGAAGCCAGTGTTGAACTGGTTTCTGCGACCGGATTGCATGGGTTTTGCAGCGGCCGCGTTAAAAACGTTGGCCGCCAGGCCTCCGGCGCCGGTGGCGCTGGAAAGCACGAGGTTCTCGTTGAAGGGCGTTTCGAGGGAGCGCGTGTAAGATCCGCGCAGGACGGTTCCCACCCAAGGCTGCAAGCCAATGCCGACACGCGGCTGCCATAGAGCTGTGCTGCTCAGGCCGTCATAGTTGTCGAAGCGGAGACCGCCGTCCAAAGTGAACTTCCCCAGCCTCACCGAGTCCTGCGCGAAGGCGGCTTGCTCCTTAATCTGAGCGCCCTGGTGAAAGTGGAAAAGAGTTCCTCCCCGGGTCAGATCGTAAGGAACCAGGCCGGGAGCAAGGTTGGGATTGGGTTGCAACGGATTGCTGTCGGGCCCAACCGCGGCAGCACAGTCGTTTGGGTTGAGAATCGTGGGATCGTAAACGGGATTTCCTTGATCGTCGACGCAAACCGCGTTATAGGTTCCGTTGGTCACGCCCAGCGTGAAATCTTCCAGCAGGTTTGTCTGGTTGATTTGAACTCCCGCCTTTGCGTTGTGCCTTCCCTTCGAATAGGCGATATCCGCGTTGATGCCGAAGTTGGTCAAACGGCGGTTCTGCGCCAATGTTACCGGCTGATCCGAAAACGCATCCGCGCTTGGATAATAGGCGACCAGGTTTTGACGGTAGTACGGATTGATCGTCACAAGCGTTGCCGGATTCAAGGTATGAACCCAGCCGGGCGCGATATTGATGGCGCGAACCTGCTGGCGCTGGTCCTGAGGAGAAGGCACGGAATTGTACGGTTCGGGAAGCTGGTCGTAGGTGCTGGGAATTTGGAACCAGGAACGGGCAAGGAAGAGATTCAGGTGCAGAGCATCGGCCGGCCGCGGCTGATAATCGAGGCGGTTGAAGATGTTCTCGTTGTTGCCGATGTCGTGGATGGTTTGATATTCAGGAGGATCGAGGAAACGTCCCGAACGCGTCCAGTTCAGGGCGGTAAAGTTGCCGATCCTGTTATTTCCGAGACCGATGCCGGCGCTCTGACCGACCGTGCCGTATGAACCGTACTCAGTGGAAAAATCTCCATGCGGCTGGCTCTGTCCAAGACCTGAGCGCGTGATGGCTGTGATCACGAGACTGGTCTTATCGCCGTACTCGGCTGGAGTAGCGCCGAAAATCGTACTCAACGACTGGATCGCGTTGGGCGGCAACTGCGTGGAAAAGATATATCCCTGCTGGTCGGTGATGGGCTCGTTATCGATCGACATGGACATCTGGGCATGATCTCCGAGCGGGTGAAAGAATCCGTTCGAATCGGCCACCACTCCGGGGGTCGTCTGCGTCACAATGTCGCTGAGGCCGGAGGCAATCGTGGTCGTGGGCAGCTTGTTGAAGACTTCTTCGCCAACGCTGGCGTGCGCAACAGGGGTGAGTTCCATGGGAGTGTCGGCCCTGACGTGCACGGTTACTTGATGCGCGGCGACCGTGAGCATAATTTTCGTGTCGATGGGAACCGTTGAAAGCACGTCGACGTCCGTGTGTGAAAGCTGAAATCCCGCCGCGGATACAAGCAAGTGGTAGGGCACCGGCGGTATGTTCGTAAACACAAACCTGCCCGACTCATCCGTGAGCCTGACCTGCTTGTAGTGGGTAAACTCGTTCTCCAGTGTCACACTCGCTGAAACAACCGCTGCTCCGGTCGGATCGGCAACTGCCCCACGCACAGTTCCGGCGATGCCGACCGATTGCGCAAGTAGATTTATCGAAGCAAATGCAGACAGCAGCACTGCAACATGAAGCTTCACAGATGTCTCCTTTTCACCTGGCCATTGGATCTCGATGTGGATTCCCTAGAGCGTTTTCGGAATACACGTAGACCTTTTCAGGGTTGTGAAAGGTGGCTTTTTCTTGAGGAAAAAGCCACTTGAGTGTTTTCCTTCGGCGTACAGCAATTCCGAAAACGCTATATCCGGCGCGGATTGACGGACGAGGACGAAGCAAAAGCGTCCGTCCGGGCGACGGGCTCTCGGTTTGCGACAGATCGGGGATGGGAAGCGACCTAAATGGCCGGAGGAGCTCTGGCAGAGAGCCGGAGTTGCGCGACTCCCAAGACCCTGGAGGGCGAATGGGAGACGAGGCGCACTGAGAAAGCAGAATGGTGGGATACGGTGGGAGCAATTGCTGGAGCGACACCGTTCGCGGCGCTACAGAGCGGGCAATCATGCGCCGGATGGTCATTGGCAGCGGCTGGCGCCGAAAGCGTGGGAGCGCCGAACGCGCAGGCCTGCAGCGCTGCCGCGTGCACGAAGGGGTGCACGACTACGTTTAGCAAAAGCAAAATCGCAAGCCAGGCTTTCGTCCGCTTCACACACTGCTCCAATTTGGAGTATGGCGGCTGCCGAATTTGAATTTCCGTGATTGCGCTCACATGGGTTCGTGCTCGGTTGGGCAGCCGGATCGGCGTCGAGATGCCGCCCAGTGTTCAACGACCTGTGGCAACTCGGGATTCGACTGCCGCGAACAGACCAACGCACTCATCGAGATCGAGGTGGGCGTTCGCCATGAAGAACCGGTTTTCAGAAACGGGCCGGTATCCATCGCGGCGGTTCATAAGCGGACTCGAAACCGGGTGGCGAAGCAGCCGATCGCGCTACCGGCACGATGGAGCTGCGACTTTCCGCTGGGGGTTGCGGAGTCTGAGCCGTTGGCATCGGATGCCGAATCGGCGTTGAGCTCGTGGTCGAGTTCATGTTCGTGGCGGTAGTGGTCGACGGGCATTTTGCCGTCCCACCAGGCCCAGTTCATGGGGTAGACATCGGGATCGAAGAAGACCTGGTAGAAGTGCCAGACGAGGATGGCGAGGGTGGCCAGGATGGCCTCGTAGAAGTGAACGGCGGTGGCGGCCATCCGCCCGGAACGCGCACCCTAACAATCATCGATTGACGGTCCGGTCGAGCGTCTGTTGGAGTGGCCTCTGAACCATCGTTGCCATTTTGAATTGGTCATATGCAGCGCCGGATTTGCGATGCTCCGATGAGCGGCGTATGATCTGGAACAAAATCGGAACAGTAGCGCTGATTCTCTCCAGTTCGTTGGGACGCGGCAGGCTTGTGTCCGATTGCTCTGGCTGGGTTAGGGGATTTTCTTCCGTAGATCCGTAGAAAGGTTACGGGTAGTATGCGCAGGTCACGAAATCTTCTTCCTTATCTTCTGTTATTCGCCGGCGCCTTGATTAGTGGAGCATCCGGCTTCGCACAACACTCAACGCCCGCGGCAAGAATCGTCGAGCAGATCGACGAAAGCCAATTGGCCGTTCTCAAGGGCAACACGCCTCCGGCCGCGACTGCCCAGAACGACCGTGGGCCGGTCAGTCCCAGCCTTGCAATGACCGATCTGTTGCTGGTTCTGCGCCGCAGCCCGGAACAACAGGCCGCCTTCGACGAGTTTGTCGCCAGCCAATACGACCCCTCCTCGCCGAATTTTCATCAATGGATATCGCCCGCAGAAATCGCTGAAACCTACGGCCCCTCTTCGGCCGACATCGCCGCCATCTCGAGCTGGCTCGCCGGGCACGGCTTTCTGGTCAATGAAATCGCGAAAGACCAGATGTCGATCCGGTTTAGCGGAACTGCGGCGCAGGTGGAGAGCACATTTCACACGGCGATCGAAAATCTTTCGGTCAACGGGGAAGCGCATATCGGAAACATGAGCGACCCGCAGATTCCCGCGGCCCTGGCGCCCGTTGTGGCAGGCGTGAAAGCGCTGCACAACTTCTTACCGCGGTCTCAACACCGGATGGGAGGCCGGGCTGTCTACAACAGGGAGACGGGCATGTGGGAAAGGGCCACGGACGCGGCAGGGAACGCCACAAACCCGGATGACCTGACCGCCGCGGTTACAGCCAGCCCCGAGTTTGGCATCACCATCGGGTCGGGAAGCAGCGCGTACACCATAGAGGACGTGGCGCCATACGATTTCGCAACCATTTACAATGTGCTGCCGCTTTGGAACTCGGGCATCATCGGGACAGAACAAACCATCGCCATTGCGGGGACCAGCGACATCAACACCAGCGATGTAGCCGCCTTCCGCGCCGCGTTTGGGCTGCCTGCCGGGACCACGCCGCAAACGATTGTCGCCAACGGTACCGACCCCGGGCAATGCACGAGCAGAAGCACCAGCGCGCCCTGCTCCATCGACGATCTCATCGAGAACACGCTCGACGTGGAATGGTCAGGCGCCGTGGCCAAGGGGGCCAGCATTGTGCTGGTGGTGTCCGGCTCGAATTCAGCCACAACCGATACCGTTTATTCCTCCGCGAATTACGTTATCCAGAACAGCACGGCAGATATTCTGAGCGTGAGCTACGGGATCTGCGAGCTGGGGATGGGCACCAGCGGAAATGCCGCGTACGAGAACTTGTGGGAGACGGCTGCAACCGAGGGCATCGCGGTTTTTGTAGCATCGGGAGACGCGGGATCGGCAACCTGCGACCAGGGGCAAAACCCGCCGCATGCCGCTGAATATGGTCTTTCAGTTAGCGGGATGGCGTCCACGCCCTACAACACAGCCGTCGGGGGCACGGATTTCAACTGGGGTTCTACGGCTTCGCCGTACTGGGGCACAACCAACAGCCCGAGCAATGGGTCAGACGCTCTTGGTTATGTGCCGGAGGTGCCTTGGAACGACACCTGCACGAATCCCCTGGCGTTGAACTACCTGCAGGAATGGGCGACCGCCTTGCAGAATGCCCGCTACGGCGCCGCTTCGCCTACCGACGCGGAATCGGCCTGCAATTTTGTGAACCAGTGGTGGCTTACGATTTACGACAACACCAGTCCCCAGGTGAATCTTTCCGGATTTCTCGATACAGTCGGCGGCGGCGGGGGCGCGAGCAACTGCACCACCAGCGACGGATCCACCGTGGCCAGTTGCGCCGGGGGGTACGCCAAGCCGAGTTGGCAGGCGGGCGTCGCGGGGATTCCGGCCGACGGAGCACGTGACCTGCCCGACATCTCGTTTTTTTCCGGAAATGGCTTTCTCGGTAGCGCATACCTCATCTGTGTCTCCGCTGAAGGGGCGTGCTCCTACACCTCAACCAGCGAGCCGGAAGGTGAGGAGGTAGGTGGAACGTCGGTGGCGTCGCCGGCCATGGCAGGCGTGATGGCTCTGATCAACCAGAAGGCGGGAGCGCCGCAGGGGAATCCGAACGCAGAGCTCTACACGCTGGCCAGTAAACAAAACTACGCGAACTGTTCGGCGGCAACGGCCAAGACGAACGACGGCTGCTACTTCAACGACCCCAATGCAGGGACCAACGCGATGGCTTGCGCGGACGGCTCTCCCAACTGCACGGTGATCCATTCCGGCGATTCCATCGGAGTCCTCACCGGGTATGGCGCGACAAGCGGCTTCGATGAGGCCACCGGGCTGGGCTCATTGAATGTAGCCAACGTGGTGAACGCGTGGAGTTCCACGACGGGCAGCGCCAGCGCGGCGGTGACGGTAACGCCGGCCCAGACGAGCTTTCCATTGAACCAATCGCTCAGCGTCCTGGTTACGGTCAGCGGCTCCGACGGCACCCCGACCGGCACGGTGAGCTTGATTGGCGGGGGGTATACGGCGACGGCGGGGACGCTCTCCGGCGGGAGCTACACGTTTACGATTCCCGGCGACGCTTTGAGCACAGGGGCCGACACACTGAAGGTGACTTATGGCGGAGATGCGACGTATGCAAGGGCAAGCGGAACGGCCGGCGTGACCGTGGCCAAGCTGACGCCAACGGTGACCGAGCGGGCCAATCCAATCGTTTCGGGGCCAGTTTACAGCGGTGTGAGCGTGACGGCGACAGTGACAGGCGCCGGCCCAGCACCGACCGGAACCGTAACGGTATCTGTGCCCGGCTATTCGGCTCCCACGTGCACGCTGATCACTGGCGCGTGTACAATCGTGATCCCGGTCAGTTCCCTTCCCAACGGAACCGACACCATTACCGCCAGCTACAGCGGGGATTCGAATTATCTCGCGGGGACGGGTACAGTTACAGTCCTGACTCCGACGGTGACCGTAACGCCATCCCTGACCAACCTGACTACCGCGAACACACTTCAAGTGACGGTGAATGTTGCCGGCACAGGCCCCACGCCGACAGGAGGCGTAAACCTGTCCGGTGGATACCAGTACTTAGGCGCCGAGGGGCTACTTTCCGGCGGCAGCTATACCTTCACGCTAACGCCCGGGTTCCTGGCTGCGGGAACATCCACTTTGACTTTGCTGTATCAAGGGGACACAACATACCTTCCTGCAAGCGGAACGACAACAGTCACAGTGACCAAGGTGACGCCGACGCTTACGGTGACGCCGTCGGCAGCTAGCATCACCTCAAACCTTCCTCTGACGGTGACTGGAACCGTGACTGGCGGAGGGTCCACACCGGGCGGAACTGTGACCATTACCGCGGCCGGCCAGCAGTTTTCGGGTTTTGTATCGAGCGGTGCGTACTCGATTGCCATTCCGGCGGGAAGCCTGAGCGTGGGAACTGACACCCTGACCGCGAATTACAGTGGCGATGCGTTTAACACGGCGGCGAGCAATTCGACGACGGTGACTGTAACACAATGGACGAAAGTTGCGCCCACGATCACGGTGACCCCAGATTCGAGCAGCGTCTATTCGGGCCAAACGTTCCGTGTCAACGTGGTCGTCGGTGGCGCGGATGGGACACCGACTGGGACGGTCGATTTGAGCGACGGCGGTCGCAATGATTCGGGTCCTTTCTTACTCGATAACGGGTCTGTCGGGTTTTCGGAGTGGCAAAACACGTTAAGCGTCGGAAGTGTAACCCTGACAGCGAGCTATAGCGGAGACATAACCTACCTAGCCGCAACTCAGTCGATCAACATCACGGTCACGCAATCCGCCTTCTCCCTTGCAGCAACCTCGCCCCCGGCCATCTCGCGCGGCTCTTCGGCAACCTCAATGGTCACGGTGTCCACATCGACTGATTACTCTGGGTGGGTCAGCTTGGCCTGCGCCTTGACTTCAGGACAGTCGAATCAAACCGGCGATGCGCCGACGTGTATTGCACCGGGCGGAACAATCCTCGTTGGCCAACCCGGCGGAGTCACCGTCACCACCGTGGCAGCCACCGGCAGCGATGTCGTCCGTCCCGAACTCCCCGGCAGGAACCACGGTCTAGCTGCCAGCGCGGCTGCCCTCGCGCTGCTGATCCTGTTCGGCATTCCGGCGCGGCGGCGCAGATGGAAGTCGGTGCTCAGCTTACTCGTCCTCCTGGCCGTTCTCGGGGGCATGGGAGCTTGCGGCGGAGGCGGCGGCGGTGGTGGCGGCGGTGGTGGTGGTGGTGGTGGCGGTGGTGGTGGTGGAGGAGGTGTAGGCGGAGGAGGGGGAGGCGGAAATCCTGGGACGACTCCGGGGACGTATACGTTCACCGTTACGGGAACCGGTAATCCCGCGGTAACTCCGGCGCCCACGGTCACTTTCACCGTGACCGTGACCTAGTGTGGTGTCCCCGAATTTCGCGACAAAATGAGCGAAGAACAACCGCAGATCCTTCGACTCCGTCCGCCGCGGCGGACTCCGCGCAGGATGACAACTGGATTTATGATGCGGACTTTGGAGACAGGACACAAGCGCCGGTCGAAAGAACTCGATGGGATCTGCGGGGCCAGCGATCGGGAAGCACACTCCCCGGTCGCCGGGGGCCTCGGCAGGGGACAAGAGATTAAAAGGATAACGAGCAAGGGCGAAGACAGCCGGTTTGTTCGCCGGGAGTACTCGCAATTCCCGGTGAACCCTTTGAACCGGACAAGGCGGCGCTACTTCCTGGGTGAGGGTTTGGGGCCGGGGTCATTGGCATCCGCCGAAGGCTCCGCGTTTAGTTCGGGGTCGAGTTCGTGCTTGTTGCGGTAATGCTCGACGGGCATTTTGCCGTCCCACCAGGCCCAGTTCATGGGGTAGACATCGGGATCGAAGAAGACCTGGTAGAAGTGCCAGACGAGGATGGCCAGCGTCGCCAAAATGGCCTCGTAGAAGTGGACGGCGGTGGCGACATCGACCCACCAGCGGGCGAGCGTGTCGCCAACCCAGACCTTGGCCCAGATCATGACGCCGGTGAGGCCCATGAGGGCCGTGCCCCATACCAGCGCCCAGTACTCGGCTTTTTCCGCGTAGCTGAAGCGGCCGTACTTTGGTTTCTCCGTGCTCAGGCCCAGATAGTAGCGCATGGCAGCGAAGGCGTCGAAGGCGTCGCGCGGGCGGGGCGCGATGTCGCGGAGCAGGCGGCGCCCCTCGCGCGCGATAGCGAGATAGAAGACGTGATAGATGCCCGCGCCGATGAGGATGACACCGGCGACGCGATGGATGATGCCGCGCAGGTTCTCGCCCATGCCCAGGGTGTGGGCGAACCATGTGTCGGGGAACTTGAGCGCGAAGCCGGTGATGACGAGAACAATGAAGCTCGAAAGCAGAACGAGATGTTGCCAGCGCTGATTGACCGTCATGCGCGTCATGAAGGGGTTCATCGTGCGGCGGCGGGCGACGGTTTTGCTGCGCCAGATGACGGCGTTGTGCAGGAACATGGCGCCGATGACGAGCAGGATAAGGGGAATGTAAATCCAGCGCACCCAGCGCACGGCGACGGAATCGATGTCGCCGGAGCGCGCACCGGCCTGTAGATGGACGGGAGTGCGGGTGAACTTTTGCGTGACGCCCTTGTGGCACTGGCCGCAGGTGGCGTCGAGGTTGGCGCGATTGATGGTGGAGCGGGGATCGCTGGAAGGCAGAATGTCGTGAACGCCATGGCAGGAGGAGCAGTTGGCGGCGACGACGGAACCGCCTTCAGAGGCAAGGCCGTGATAGCTGTCGAAGTAGCTGGTGACGCGGTTCGAGGGAACGCCGAACTCCTGCGAGAGGCGCACGCCCTCGTGGCAGCGGGCGCAGATGTCGCGGGAGACGTTCTGCCCGGCGACCGGCGAATTGGGATCGGTGTGCGGCTTGATGGAGTGGATGCCGTGACAGTCGGTGCACGTGGGGGCGAGCATGTTGCCGCGCGCAAGCGCCTGGCCGTGAATGCTGGCGGTGAAGGTGTTGGCGACATCCGTATGGCACTTGCCGCAGGTAGACGCGACGGCGAATTTTGAGATCGGCGACTTGGGGTCGCTGGCGGGGAGAATCTGGTGCACGCCGTGGCAATCGGTGCAGACGGCGGCCTTCTGCGAGCCGTTGGCGACCGCGCGGCCGTGGACGCTGGACTGATAGGAGAGGAATGGCTGAGCGGTTTCGCCGTTCGACTCCATGAGAAACTTTTGCCCGTGGCAGCGGCCGCAGGTGGAGGGAATGTTGGCGTGATTCACGGGTGACTTGGGATCGTCACCGGCCACGATCTGGTGAACGTCGCCGTGGCAGTCCTGACAGGTTGCGGCGGGGCTGCCAGCCTTTGTGGCTTTGGCGTGGATGCTGTGGGAGTAGACCTCCTGCGCATCGGCGTGGCATTGGGCGCAGGCGACTTTTTTCGGGGTAGATTCGTGCGCGAGACTACGAACGTCGCTGTGGCAGTCGACGCACTTGAACATGGAGCCGTGAATGGAATGTTTGAATTTGTTCTGGTCGATGTAGATGCTCACCGCCGAGCCGTTGACGTCCTCAGTGAGCGTGGGATCGGAGTGGCAGGTGAGGCAGTCCGCATCCTTGAGCTTTTGCGCGGCGTGCGCGGTGGAGGCCCAGGCAAAACAGAGAATAACGAGCGTAAAAGGCGCAAACCGGCGAGCAAGGTCCACGCTTTGAGGAGACGCTTTGCGCAGAAATCATGCCGTGATTGCAGTCACAAGGGCAGTTTGTAGCTGTTAGCTATTAGCTTTTAGCTGGTTTGGTGGCGGTTCTCCTGCAGCTATGAGCCATTTCGGGCATAATTCAAGGTGGCTTTTTCTGGATGAAAAAGCCACTTAGCGATTGTGCCTTGGTCTAGACCTGCAGGAGACCCGCTATAGTACGGCGTTCGAGGGCGCCCACTCCTTCATCGCTCTCGACAATACCACGGCGGTGGATCGAATTCTTGACCGATGGCAATCGAGCGTGGAAGTACCCGACCGCATGGGTATGCAGGCTCACGCCGTTGCGCTTCGGGCGGAGGCGGGAAATACAATACGCTCGACTTTGGGACGCCTCCGCCGGGATGCGTGCCAGAGATCGTACTGCTGCTGCAAGTCGAGCCAAACCTCCGGCTCTGTTCCAAGGGCATCGGCGAGGCGAAGAGCCATTGGGGCTGTGAACGACGCACGGCCATTCAGAAGCCGCGAAAGCGTGGATCGAGCGACACGAAGGCGCTTTGCAGCTTCGCCGACCTCGACGCCGCGTAGATACTCGCGCAACAACTCTCCGGGAGGTGGAGGGTTGTGCATGCGGGCCATAAGTATCTCCTGCTGATGATAGTGTCTCAGAAGTTCGTTGCATCGTTCGAGATCCCGAACCGCAGATCCTTCGACTCGGCCGTCGCGGCAAAGCGCGACGGCCTTCGCTCAGGATGACAAAGTGTAGTTGAACACGGGCGTGTGCGGGTCTGGAGACCCGCACGACAGCCGGTCTGGAGACCGGCGCTACACGGGATCCAAGCGCTACACGGGCCCTAATGGAAGTAGGCGGTGAGGGTGAGGACCAGCAGGGCGAGGCCGATGAAGATAGCGGTGTAGCCGACAACTTTGGAGAAGTTGAGCAGCCAGAGCGGCGGCGCAATGCCGAGGCGCGATTCCGCTTTGCCTTCGGAGAGCATCCTCTGGTACTCCAGCGGGCGCTTTAGCTTGAACTCCTCCTCGCTCTCCACGCCGGTGAAGATGACCATATCCATAGGGAAACTGTCGGGACGCAGATGCGTGTTGACGAAGTGGATGGAGAAGATGAAGAGGATGGCGAGCAATCCTTCTTCGCTGTGAATCACGAGGACGGCGTTGAGCGCCCATCCGGGCAGGAAGCGGGCGAAAAAGGGAGCGAACCACATGGCGTAACCGGAGAAGCCGATGACGACCATGCCCCAAAAGACGGCCCAGTAATCGAACTTCTCCCAATAGGCGTAGCGCTCGAATTGCGGCTTGGAGCCGAGACCGAGAAACCAGCGCATGTGGCCGAAGAGATCCTTGACGTCCTTCCAGCCGGCCACCATTGACGTCGGCCCCCAGAAGATTCCTTTTTCGCGGTGCAAGAGGCCGCGCTGGAAGACTTCTTTGACGTGAATGAGGAAGGCGATGGTGAGGACGATGGCGCAGAACTTATGAAAGAAGAGGATGGCTCCGAAGCCGCCGACGCCGGCAGCCAACTTGCGCGCCCAGAAGCTCTCGCTGAAACGCATGGGCAGGCCGGTGGCCGCCAGCCCGAGAAACGTCGTAAACAGGACCGCGTGCATGTAGCGCTGGTTGCGCGTGAAGCGTACGAAGTAGCGGCCATTCGCAGCGGTCCCGGTTTTCGGTTCGGCCAGCTCGGACTCAGGCATCTTTTCCTCCATTTGCAGCTCGCCGCGGCGAGTTCTTGATCTGAGCGTAGCGCGAGCGGATCAGCCACAGAAGGGTATGAATCACGAAGAAGGTGAGAACACCGATCAGCAGCAGATTCATAAACAACCGCACGAAGTAGAGGCCGGGATTGAGTTGGCGGTTGCGCGGGTCGGCGTGGGGCTGATATTGAACGAAACTCTCGTTGGCGCCCGCATGGCAATTGCCGCAGGTTTGAACGAGGTTGGCCTTATTGATGGGAGAATTCGGATCGCTGGCCGGCAGCACCTGATGCGCGCCGTGGCAGTCCCAGCAGCGCGCCGTCTCGACGTATCCGCCGAGAGAGCCGAGCTGCGAGTGGAAGGTGTCGCGGTAGGTGGATAGCTGCTCTTTGTGGCAAGAGCCGCAGATGGGCGTGGACTGCATGCGGAAGGCCGCCTCAGTGGGCCGCAAAATCGCGTGGGCAGTGTGGCAGTCGGTGCAGACAGGCGCGTTCAGGTTGCCGCGGGCGATCTGCTCGCCGTGAATGCCGGCATCGTACTCCATTTCGATTTTTGCGTGGCAGTTGCCGCAGGTTTTTGGAATATTCGTCTTGTAGGTGGGGCTCTGCGGGTCGGTATGGCTGAGGATGTGGTGCGACCCGTGGCAGCTCTGGCAGTTGGCCGCCACCAGCAAACCTTCGTTGCTGAGGGCGAAGCCGTGGATGGAGTCGATGTAGTTCGGATAAACACTGGGCAATCCGTGCTTGGCCGCCATGCCGTCGTTGCTGTGACACTGGCCGCACGTTTTGGGTACGTTGAGCGGATACACCGCGGAGCGCGCGTCGGTCTTGGGAAAGATCTCGTGCGCGTTGCCGTGGCAGCTGGTGCACGGATGCTCCTTGCTGTTGGCATGCACGCTGCCGGCGAGACTCGCCGCCTGATCGGCGTGGCAGGTCTTGCACTCGACGGGCGCAATTTTGTCAGGGTGCGGATAGCCCTTGATATCGGCGTGGCAGTTGCTGCACTGCAGGCTGCCGTGAATGCCGGCGCCGAACTTTTGGCCGTCGACGGCGATGCTGTGCCCCGCGCTATCGGTCATACTCGCATCGCCGTGGCAGGCCAGGCAGTCAGCCTGCGCACGAAGAGTGGTGGGTGCAAGTGCAAGAGCTAAAACAGCGGCGGCCGAGAGCATCGCCCTGCCGGCATCCCATCGCGCTCTTTTCCATGCGACGTGGTTCATCCTGCCGTCTTCCTTCCCCAGGCAAAAGAAGAGCTCTCACACCTTTTCCCGGTCTCGTATTTCACGAAGTCCACTGGGCTTCCAGATGCTTCGAGATGCAGGGATCACTACACTGAGATGACCTTTTTGGGGAGGGTTCTCGCAGTGACAGGTATCACAGGGTAGGCGATATAGATCACATTCCTGGCTTCAGAGAGTATTTGATGCCCTGCAAAATAAACAACCGGATACAACTCCTCCCATGGCTGATATGACAAAAACACCGACTGATGTAGAACTTTTGTGGCCTGCGCTAATCGCAATGAAGGCACTCGGCGGTTCGGCGACCAACGAGGAGCATCTGGAAAAGGTAATAGAGATTGAGAAAATCCCCGAAGCTGTTCAGAACATCATGCACACAGAGCGTCAGACGAAGCTTGCCTATAACCTGGCTTGGACAAGAAGTTGGCTTAAATTAGGAGGGGCTCTTGAGAACCCCTCTATAGGTGTGTGGGCCGTCACAGAGAAGGGCAAGACCCTCAGCGAGGAACAAGTTAAGCAGATTCCGGCGGATGTTCAGAGGCAATACAAGTTGGAGAAGGAAAAGAAACTCAAAGACCATACCGAAGAAAAGGAGTTGCTGTCCGAAGCTAAAGATTGGAAAGACGAGTTATTGGCCGTCTTGATTAGCCAGATAAAACCAGACGCTTTCGAGCGGCTTGCGCAGCGCCTCCTACGAGAATCCGGCTTTGTAAAGGTTGAAGTAACGGGAAGAAACGGCGATGGCGGAATCGATGGCGTAGGCGTGCTACGTCTCGCGCTTCTATCATTTCAGGTTTATTTTCAGTGCAAGAAGTATAAAGACAGCGTGCCTCCGAGTGCCATCCGCGATTTTCGAGGAGCAATGGTTGGCCGCTCAGATAAGGGCCTTTTCATCACGACAGGCACCTTTACCGCTGAAGCGAGAAAGGAAGCTACACGCGATGGCGCGCCGGCAATCGACCTCATTGACGGAGAGTCGTTATGCGACCTTCTCAAAAAATACAACCTTGGAGTCGCAACTAAGAAGGTCGAGGTCGAAGAGGTCAGCATCGATCCCGAGTGGTTCGGTAAAATCTGACTTCGAGCCCGATATGAACATTCCCGCATAGACACAAACGAAGGTTTATGTGGGTACATTCCACTACGCCGCCAACACCTCAACGCGCGCGTCTTTTTCCCGCCGCCTCCCGATAACAATCTTCACGCCGCATCCGAGCCGCACCAGACATTCCATCATCTTCATCTCGCTCATGCCGCGAAACTGCCCGCGCAGCATCTTGGAGAGCTTGGGTTGTGTTAATCCAAGCACTTTAGCCGCCTGCTGTTGGCTCCATCCCCGCAGCCGCACAATCTCCGCGATCTTCATCGCCAGTTGCGCCTTCAACAGCATCTTGTCGGCATCTGGAAAGCCGAGTTCTTCGTAGGCGCTTTTGACCGCCTTCGCATTCCTCATCTCTTCACCTCCTTGACCCGAGCTTCGGCATCTTTCAGCCGCGCTCGAATCAGATCCATCTCACGCTTGGGCGTCTCGATACCGTGTTTCGACTTCTTCTCGAAGCAGTGCAGAACATAAACCGCATCGGCAAATCGCACTGTATACACAGCCCGGTAAGTGTTCCCGCGCCTGTCTTCGACAATTTCCACGACCCCCGCCGAACCAAACCCCTTGAGCGGCTTTGCCGATGGGTGGAGCGAGCCGGTCTGCGCGTGATAAAGCGCATATCCGAAAACCTGCTGCACCTCGTCCGGCATAGCCAGCAGGCCCCGTTTTACCGACCCGATCCAGCGCAGCGGCTGGAGATTCTCCAGCACTTGTTTATTATACCCATTTGGGCATAATTGGCCAGGTAAATACCTCCGTGTATCCCTGCGCGGGTGATGTGGGTCACATGCCGCCGGGAGCCCAGTCGAAGAAAATAGGGGCGCTAGTCAGGAGACCCTACATGGGCACAGTTGCGATTCCTAAAACAAGAACCATGCTCACCCTCCCCGGAGATGCGGTGAGGCAGATTCTATGGCGATTTGCCGACCGGTATGACTTACAAATGCTCGTTGCATCGGCGCGCGGCGTGGCAAGGGGTACGGTGGCCCGCCTGGTCGCGGCCGGCGAACGCAATACGCACGAATGGACCGCGGGCAAGGAGGACATGTTCGACGCCTTCGACCGCGCCGGCATCACCGCGGCCTTCATGGAGCCCGAGGAGGGCGGATTCATCGTGGGGCCAAAGAACCTGGCGCTGGGGCTGGCGGCATTTGAACTGGCATGGGTGGACGGCGGCGCGGCGACCGCAAGCCTGGCTGGATTTCTGGCGCTCTCTCCGATTCACGAGCGCGGCACCGAGGAACAAGTGAGCCGCTACAAAAAGCTCTCTGCTCCTCCGCAGCCCGGTGAGGATCGCAAGCCGTGGCGCGGAGCTTTCGCGCTGACCGAGCCCATCCCTTACGTGGGCGTGGATACCGGCATGCTGAGCGGCAAGATCCGCGTGGCCGAATGGAAGGACGGCGAGGAGCCCATTCTGCAAGTGGACAAGCGCGGCCGGTTCATCACCGGGATTGCGTTCGCCAATTTCGTCACGGCGGCGGTGAACTCCGACGACGAGCGTATCAAGGGCAGTTGCGTGGTGATCCTGGAAGAAACCGACGAAGGAACCTTCGATCGCGGAACCGCGACCAAGAAGCTGGTACACCAGCTTTCGTCGACCGGCGACCCGGTGTTCAACCTGAAGGCGCCGGCCAGCCGCATTGTGGGCGGCTACACGGTGAAAGACGGCGTAATTGTGCCGAACTTCAACCACACCGAGATCATTGACGCCGTTTTCCGGCGCACGCGCGTGCCGGTGGGTCTGATGACGGCGGCCAAGCTGTTGTCGGCGGTCGAGCCGGTGATCCGCTACCAGCGCCAGCGCTTCCGCGGGGCGGAGGGGGCAAAGCCCGGCTCGGTGCGCTACGAGCAGGGAATCCAGCAGCGGGAAGACGCGCTGCACCGGCTGGTGGACGTTTGGGCCGCGGGCGAAGCGGCGGCATCGTTGGGCTTTGCCGCGGCGCGGTTGTTCGACGAGCTCGATCCCAAGGAGAAGCAGAAGACGGCGATTCTGAAGGAGCGCGGCGTCCAGGGCGGGCGCGCGGAGATGAAGGCGCTGCGGGAGAGCGAGCAGCGGGCGATCGAACTGCTGAGGCTCAAGGCGGACAGCGCGCGGCGCGCGGAGCTGGAGGCCGACCCGCTGGTGCAGTACGTGCTGATGGACGCCGAGGCCAACGTGCTGTGCCCAGCGACCAAGCTATGGAACACCGGCCATGGCGCCAACATGATGCGCGAGGCGGTGAGCCTGATGGGCGGCTACGGCATTACGGAAGATTGCCCCGGCTTCCTGGCCAACAAGTGGATGGACGCGCAACTGGAAGCGACCTACGAGGGACCGGAGGCGGTGCAGCGGCGGCAGTTGACGGTGACGATGACCAGCGAGGTGTTTCTGGCCGAGTTCGCTGCGTGGACCGCGGAGATGCGGCGGATTGCATCGACGCATCCCGGGACCGGCGCATGCACGCTGGCCTCGGCGATGAACTTGTGGGCGTGGACGCTGAACTATCTGCAGCACTCTACCGATCCCAAGGGCAACAAGCTCTATCACGGGCAGCGGCAGGGCGTGACCTTCGCGCTGGCCGACGCGCTGAGCTGGCTGATGGCCTCGCGCTGCCAGATTCTCGACGTGCTGGAACTGGAGAGGCGCGGAGCAAGCGACGCGGTGGCCGCGGAGGGGTTGGCCGGCACGGTGCAATTCCTGAGCGATCTTTGCCACACGCAAGCCGCCCAGGCGGCAGGCGAAGTTTCGCGCATCTGCGCCGAACTGGTCTTCGGCTATAACCGGCACCCGGCCTGGGACGAAGAAGAGCATCGCAACTGCTTCCTCGCCAGTGAGCTCGAAGAGCTGGAAGAGACGATGCCGGGAATCATGGCCATGGCTGTCGATGTTCTGGCGGCCGACGGCAGCCATCCGGCCAAGGCCGGTCCGTGCGCGGGTTGCGCGGGGTCGAGCGAGTTTCTCCGGCAGCAAAGCAGATTGACGATGTGCCTGAGCGGCGCGCGGCTGGCCAAGGACCGCGCCGCCGAAACCGCGAGCAAAGTGATGATTCCCGAAGCGCTGGATTATCCCGCGGCAGGAGCGGCATGAGCTCGGCGGCCCAGACAGTCGAAGTCGACCGCCAGACGATGGACGTTGACATCGTCTGCGCAGGCTTTGGCCCGGCCACGGGCGGCTTTCTGATCACGCTGACCCAGGCATGGAGCCAGAACCCCGCCGATCCCGCATTCGAAAGCAAGGTTGCGCCGGGCATGCCGTTGCAGGTGCTTTGCTACGAGCGCGCCGACGACCTGGCCGCAGGCGTCAGCGGCGTGGTTACGCGCGCCCAAGGAATTCGCACAAGCTTTCCCGCACTGGATCCCGCCGAGGTCCCCATGGCGGCTCCGATCCGGCAGGAGCGCGTGTTCTACCTGCTCGATCCCATTGGCGCCAGCCGGCGTTCGCTCACGTTGCGCATGGGAGATATTTTTCTTGGTCTTGGAAAAACACTGTGGGTCAAAGATTCCGCTTTCGAGCTGCCCTGGACGCCGGTCTTCCTGCACAAGCACGGCGGGCTGGTGCTGTCGATCGGCCAGTTCAACCAGTGGGTGGGCGCGCAACTGATGGCGAGCGGCCTCGTCCAGATCTGGCCGGGAACGCCGGTGAGCGGTCCCATCTTCCCTGAGGATCCCGGCGGGACCAAACGAGCAGTCACCGGACTTCGCCTGGCCGATCAGGGAGTGGACAAGCACGGCATTCCGGCCGAGGGCTATATGCCCGGCATGAATGTGCGCGCGCAGCTCACTGTGGTGGGCGACGGCCCCGTAGGCGCGGTCGGCCAAAGGCTCGACGAGCGCTTCGGCCTGCCTGCCGGTCACGCGCGGCGCGAGTGGGCGCTGGGCATGAAGTTCGTCATCGAGTTGCCGGAAGACACGGCGCTCGAAGCCGGAACGGTGTGGCACACCTTCGGGTTCCCCGAGCCGGAGATCTTCGGGTTCCTCTATGTGCACCCGGAGCGGCTGGTCTCGGCCGGCATCTTCGTGCCTTCGTGGATGGGCGATCCGGGGCGCACGGTCTACCGGTACTTGCAGCATTACATCCAGCATCCGCTGCTGTGGCAGCACCTGAAGGGCGGCACGCTGCGCTCGTGGGGGGCGAAGTCGCTCGAAGAGTCGGGCAAGCACGGCGAGCCATTCCTCGCCGGCGACGGATTTGCGCGCATCGGCGAGGGCTCCGGCTCAACCAACCTGCTCACCGGCTCGGGCGTGGATGAGGCGTGGACCACGGGCGCGCAACTGGGCGAGGCAGTGCTGGAACTGCTGCGCGCCGGCAAACCGTTCACACAGGAGAATCTGGCCGCAACCTATGAGGCGCGCCGCCGCGCAAGCTGGGTGGAGCGCGGAGCACGCGAAGCGGAGAACGCGCGCAACGGATTTTATGGCGGATTTGTGCGCGGACTTTTAGGAATGGGCCTCGCCGGGCTTACCGGCGGACGGCTCTCGCTTGCGGCGCACATTCCGCCGGCGCCAAAGCAGATTCGCCGGTTCGGAGCGTATGGAAAAGCAGGCCTCAAGCTGAGGGACGCCGCGGCGCTCGCCGTTGCCGACGGCAGGCCATTGCACGATGCGCTGATGACGGCGCGCGGCTGGCCGGAGATTCCGTTCGACGGGCGACTGCTGGTGACGCAGCAGGATGCGCTGTTGATGGGCGGCAAGGTACAGGCCATGCCGGGCTTCGCGGATCACGTGGTGTTTCTGGACCGGCGGCGCTGCATCACCTGCCAGGAGAAGACCTGTATCGCCATGTGTTCCGGCCAGGCCCTGACGCTGGGCGCGGACGGCGCGCCCGCGTTCGAGCGCGAGAAGTGCGTGCACTGCGGCGCGTGCCTGTGGAACTGCGCGCAGTCGCCCGACGGCGAGCGCAGCAATATCGAGTTCACGGCGGGCTCGGGCGGGCTGCACTCGGCGGAGAACTAGAAGAACAGCTTTCAGCTATCAGCTTTCAGCCTTCAGCTTCTTGGCCACGACATTGAGGTAAATGCTGCAATTGATCGACGAAAGGAAGAACGGCAAGAGAAATGGCACAGAACTTTCAGGATTTGATTGTTTGGCAGAGGGCCATCGAACTGACTGTGTGTATCTACAAGCTGACTCGCGCCTTTCCCAAAGACGAGCTTCTTGGCTTGGTATCTCAGATGCGTCGTGCCAGTGTCTCCGTCGCGAGCAACATTGCGGAAGGGAGAGGGAGACTCAACCCTGCGGAATTCCGCCAATTCCTCGGTGTGGCTCAAGGATCGGCATTCGAACTGAAAACTCAACTTGTCGTCGCCAGAAAACTTGGGATGGCAAAGCCCGAAGCGCTGGATGAAGCAGAATCTCTCAGTGAAGAGGTATCGAAGATGCTCGCTTCGTTCATTCAGAAGCTCAGCGCGAACACTGGGAACAAAAAGCTGAGAGCTGATAGCTGAAAGCTGAAGGCTCGAAGAGGAGAATGATGCCCAATCCACTTCACATCGTCGTCTGCGCGGGGATGGCGCCCGATCCGCTGCAGACGCTGGAACCAACCACAGGGCCGTCGGGGCCGGGGATCAAGAACGAGATGGTGTTGCCCGCGGTGCTGGATCCGTGGGCGGCGAGCGCGCTCTATGAGGCGGCAAACCTCGCGGCGAAGAATCCAGGCAGCAAGGTCTGGCTTGTCTCGCTGGGACCGAAGGCCAAGCTGCAGCAGGTGATGATGAACGTGGCGCAAAAGGTGAGCTTCGAGCTGGTTCCGGTCGACGGGCCGTTCGGCGGATTTTCGGATGCGCACGCGACGGCTGCTGCGCTGGCTGACACCATTGCGGCGCTGCCGGGGCTGGATCGGACGCGGCTGCTCGTCTTCGGCGGATGGGAGTCGGCGACGCGGGGCGCGGGCGTGACGCTGCAGCTTGTGGGCGAACGGCTGGGCATCGTGGACCAGTTCCAGGGAGTTGACCAGATCGACCTGCGCGAGGACGGCTCCTTCGAGGTGCTGGAGCGTGTGGAAGGCGGCAAGCACCAGGTGTCGGTCTGCGCGGGCGCGCCCGCGGTGCTGGGTTGGGCTACGGGCAATCTGGCGGAGCCGCGGAACAATCCGCAGGTGGGCATGGCCAATATGCGCACGATCATGCCGGCGCTGCAGAAGGCGAAGTCCGTGGCGCTTGAGGCCAACGGGTTGAAGTATGTGGCAGTGAATCTGCCGAAGCAACAGCGCGAGACGCGCGTCGAGAAGAACCTGAGCGCGGAGGAGATCGCTGCCGAACTTGTGGAATGGATCGAGAAAGACAACTGATAGCCATCAGCTTTCAGCTATCAGCCGTCAGCTAAAAACCTGCAAGACAAAAGCTGAAAGCTGAGAGCTGAAGGCTGAAAGCCCAGGAGAAACAATGCAATCCATTCTCGTACTCACGCACGCCGATGAATCAGGCTCCGCGCTTACCAAGGCCTCGCTTGAAGCCGTCACCGCCGGCGTCGATCTCTCTGCGCGGCTGGGCGCGGAGCTCGCGATCGGTATCGTCGCCAAACACGCGAGGCACGCGGCGGCGCAGGTGGCGGGCGCGGCGAATCGACTACTGGCCGTCCAGGGCGAGGCGTTCGCGGAGGCACGGTTTGCATCGGATGCCGCCGCGTGCACGGAGATCTGCCGCGCGGCGATGCCGACGATCGTTGTCGCACCCGATAGCTCGCGCTTTGCGCGCGTGATGGCCGTGGTGGCCGCGCGCGTGGGCGGCGCGATCGACACGCACATCGCTGCGCTCGCCGCGCACATCACGGCCATCGGCGGCACGGAAGCCGTGGAAGCGACACGGTGGTTCTATCGCCAGCGGATCGAAGCGGTCATCACGCGCGACAAGCGGCCGTGGTTTCTGCTTCTGGATGCCGGCACGCACGCGCCCTTCGCCGGTGAGGGGCCGCACGCTCAACCGGACGAAATTGCCATCGCCGTCGAGCTGCCCGAGGTGCGCACGCAGGTGACGGGCTTCCGCGCCCCGAAGCTCGATCAGCAGACCATCCGTCCCGACGCGAAATTGCTTTTTGTTGCGGGAGCGGGATGGACGAAGAAGCAGCCGGACGGGCAGGTGCACGTGGAGGAGGCGGGCGAAATCATTTTGAAGTTTCTCGCGGCGTCGGGCGCGTCGCTGGGCAGCTCGAAATCTCTCGTCGACCAGGGGGGCGAGGGGCAGTCCATTCTGCCATTCCTCACGCATCTCAACCAGGTGGGGCAAACGGGATCGACGCCGCGGCACGCGAAGGGCCTGGCCACCTGCTGCCACGGCGAGGAGCCGCACGTCGTCGGCTGGCGGTTCATCGGCGAGCGGAGGGCGGTGAGCCTCGATCCGAATTGCGGATGGACGCGGGGCAAGGCGGATGTGGTTTACGTGGCCGACGCGTTTGCTGTGATGGCGAAGGTGAACGAGTTGCTCGGAGAGGCAGCTTCCCGCTCCTAGCTTCCAGCCCGATTTGTGCGGAATGTGCTGTTGAGGTATCCCGGGTCTCAAAATCGAGGCGCGGGGTACCCCCTTATTGTGCTTTGGACGCATTTAAAGCGTGATTCCTCGCGATTCACAGGACCCCGATTTCATTGTGTTAGGTTGAGAATTTGGAGCGAAAAGTTATGGGGCAGATCACGGAGTTCATCAAGCATCATTACCGTCATTTCAATGCCGCTGCGCTGGTGGATGCGGCCGAGGCCTACAACAAGCTGCTGGCCGAGGGCGGGAAGATGTTCGTGACCATCGCGGGCGCGATGAGCACGGCGGAGCTGGGTCTGTCGCTGGCGGAGATGATCCGGCAGGACAAGATTCACGGGATTTGCTGCACGGGGGCGAACCTGGAAGAAGACGTGTTCAATCTTGTCGCGCACGATTATTACGAGCGCGTCCCGCACTATCGCGACCTGACGCCAGCGGACGAGGCTGCGCTGCTGGCGCGTCACATGAATCGCGTGACGGACACGTGCATTCCCGAAATGGAGGCGATGCGGCGGATTGAGAACGAGGTGCTGGCGGAGTGGGTGAAGGCGGACAAGGCCGGAGAGCGGTGGTTCCCGCATCAATTTATGTACAAGATTCTGCTGTCGGGGGTGCTCAAGAAGAGCTACCAGATCGATGCCAAAGACAGTTGGCTGCTGGCGGCAGCGAAGAAGAACCTGCCGATGTTCGTGCCGGGCTGGGAGGACGCGACGCTGGGGAACATGTATGCGGGACACTGCATCAGCGGCGACGTGAAGAAGGTACACACGGTGCGGACGGGCATCGAGTACATGATGGAACTCGCCGGATGGTACACGGAGACGACGAAGACGGCGCCGCTTGGATTCTTCCAGATTGGCGGCGGGATTGCAGGGGACTTTCCGATTTGCGTGGTGCCGATGCTGCACCAGGACTTGCAGCGCGAGCATGTACCGCTGTGGGCGTACTTCTGCCAGATTTCGGACTCGACGACGAGCTATGGGTCGTATTCGGGCGCGGTGCCGAACGAAAAGATTACGTGGGGAAAACTGGGAGAGAAGACGCCGAAGTTCATCATCGAGAGCGATGCGAGCATTGTGGCGCCGCTGGTGTTTGCGTACGTGCTCGGGTGGTAGACGGAGCGAGCTTCGAGCTTCTAGCTGCTAGCTCGATCGCGGTGGGTTAGCGGTAGTGGCTTCCCAGGTCTCAAAATCGAGACCTGGGGCACCCAGGCACGGTGGTGAGTTGGCGGAGTTTGCGGGAGCGAGATGCTCAAAAGGGTGACGAGACGAATGGTGGCCGTGCTGGCGGTGGTGCTGCTGGTGGGTTTTGTTTTGGGCGCGGCGCAGGCGAAAGCGCAGGATCAGGGATACTGGCGCGCGGCGAGTTCGGCGGCGACGTTGATCACGAGCGACATAACGATTGGCAAGGAGAAGTTGACGATCGGCTTTATCGCCTATCCGCTGGCTCCGATTCGCGCGCTGAAGCCGGTGGAGGTGAGCGCGGTGTTCGACGCGGACGTGAACGCCGGCATCAATGGGACGCTTTACCGGCTGCGGGTTCCGGCAATGCAGCGCTTCGAGCACAAGAACACGTTGTGCGGGGAAGAAGACACGCAGTGGATGGCGACGTATGTAACGGGGAAGACGCTCGAGGTGGCGTTCTTCTCGGGAGGTGACATGCCGGTGTTCACGTTCGATGCGATCTCGAAGTCGACGACGCTGTGCGGGGTGTTTGTGTATGCGCGGTAAAGCAGCTTCTAGCTGCTAGCTCCTAGCTTCTAGCCTGGGACGTGCGGGTGCGGGTAAATCTACGTCTCGCGCTGGAAATGCAACCACAGATCCCCGTTCGGCTCGTTCGCCGATGGCGAACTCGCTCAGGGCAGGCTTTCGACTCGTCCCGGCACGCCGGGACTCGCTCAGGATGACAGGGCCTGATTTTGAGCGGAACTTCCGATCTCCACAGTCAAAGCCAGACGGCTGTCCGCTGAACGGACAACTGTGAACTACGAACTGTGAACTGTTTGCTGTTCGCTGTCAACTGACCGCGGCTTTGCTGCACTCCTCGACGGGGATGGGCACCTGCTCGACGATTTCGAGGCCGAAGCCTTCGAGGGCGGGGATGTGCATGGGCGTGTTGGAGAGGAGGCGGATGCGCTGGATTCCCAGATCGGAGAGGATTTGTCCGCCGAGGCCGATGGCGCGTAGGATGCGTCCGGTGCGGGCTTGCGAGCCCTCGCGGGAGCGCAGTTCCTGGTGCAGGATGAGGCGGCCGGTTTCAGCGGGTGAGACGCCGGCGGGGGCGGCGGTTCCTTCGGGGCCGAAGGCGGGCACGGGCGCGCGCTCGATTTCGAATCCGCGCGAGGTGTTGTGGAGGTAGAGGATGACGCCGCAGCCTTCCTCGGCGATCATGCGCATGGATTGATCGAGGATCTCGCGGCAATGACAATCGGCGGAGAAGACGTCACCGGCAGTGCAGCGGGTGTGGACGCGGACGAGGACGGGATGCGGGCAGGGAGGGCGGGATTCCGGTTGGGCGGCCGACGCGGCTTGATCCGGACTGCCGGACAGGCCGTTGGCAATGGGCGCGGGCGGCGCGGGAGCAGGTCCCAGGTGGAAGGCGGGACAGTCGGGGCACAGGTCGCCGCGGATGAGGGCGATGTGGCTTTCGCCGCCGTTGACTTCGCTTTCGTAGGCGATCATGCGGAACTCGCCGTAACGGGTTTGGATACGGGCTTCGCCGGCGCGGACGATGGTGCGCTCGTGGCGGAGGCGGTAGCGGATGAGCTCGGCGACGGTGAGGATTTTGAGCCCGTGCTCGCGGCAGAAGGGGATGAGGTCGGGGATGCGGGCCATGGCGCCGTCGTCGCGCATGATTTCACAGAGCACGCCGGCGGGAGTGAGGCCGGCGAGGCGGGCGAGATCGACTGAGGCTTCGGTTTGGCCGGCGCGGACGAGGACGCCGCCGCGGCGGGCGCGGAGGGGAAAGACGTGGCCGGGACGGGCCAGATCGGCCGCGGTGGAGCGGGGATCGATGGCGGTGCGGATAGTGTGCGCGCGGTCGAAGGCCGAGATGCCGGTGGTGACGCCCTCGCGGGCTTCGATGGACTCGGTAAACGCTGTGCCGAAGCGGGAGGTGTTCTGCTGGGTCATGGGGAAGAGGCGCAGGGTTTCGGCGCGCTCCTCGGTGAGGGTGAGGCAGATGAGGCCGCGGCCGTAGCGGGCCATGAAGTTGATGGCCTCGGGGGTGACGTGCTCGGCGGCCAGAGTGAGGTCGCCCTCGTTCTCGCGGTCTTCGTCGTCGACCACGACGACCATGCGGCCCGAGCGGAAATCGGCTACGGCGCCGGGAACGTCGGTGAAAGGGGGCTCGGGAGTGCGGGGCGATTGAGGCATGGTGCTGCTTTATTTTCGCTTATGCGGACGGGGAGCGCCAGAAACGTCGAAGATGGACGGTGAGTTAATTCCCGGTTTGACGGTCACGCGATGATTTCCGCGGATTGGGCTTATACTTTGGTGCACGGGCAAAATGACCATGAATCGCCATGCACTGATTTGCATTGTCCTCTTCTCGACGCTGGTGCCTGCTCAATTACCTCAGGTGCAACGCTATGCCGTTTTGCCGCCGCATTCGCAGGCTACCATTCTGCCGGTCCTCCAGTGGGACAAAGGCAGCTATGCGAGTTGGACTCCAAGCCAAACGGATATCGAAGGTCTCGAATCGAAGCTCTCACAAATTTCCGAGCTTAAGATCAGGAGTTGGGAATCAACGAGTATCCGCATAGAGCACCCAGAAAAGTACTTCAGGCAGTACGTCGGGGTGAAGCATCACGGCAAGCGCGAAATCTACATCAACGCCTTCGACGATGATCCCCCGCCGCCAGGGTGGCGAACGCGACTTTACGTCGTCGTCGACGGAGACATAGGTTATTGGCACGCATTTTATGACCCCGATACAAAAACCTTCTCCGATTTGACAATCAATGCTCGGGCCTAATCGCTTGTGCTTCTGCCTCATGCTTTGCGATCACAACCTGTGATCTCAAGCCGAGCAAGCCTGAGTGATTTCCCAGGTCCCCAAATGCAAGGGACCTGGGGCACCTGTGAAGTTTCAACACGTTGTTCCGTTTTTCTGAATGGATGCCAGCAGGAGTAGTCGGGGCGATGCGAAAGTGGAAATCGTTCTTAAGTATTTCCAAGGCGCGGATTTATGCGCCGGCTTTTGCATCGCCCTACGGACCGGAAAACTTGTTGCGTCTCCCTTAACGAGTGGAACAACCTCTTGACCATCTACAGGCACCCATGTTCCAGCGTTGGGGGAGGGATTCACGGACAGCAAAAACGCCGCCCGAAGGCGGCGTCTTTGTGCAAACTGGCGGAAGTGCTACAACGTCGATTCAATCTCAAAGCCCCAGGCCTCAAGTAGCGCCTCAGGAATATATTTGGAATTCTTATTGCGGCGCGCCCACTCGCGGAGGCGGGTGGAGCGGATGTATTGGTCCGGGGGCAGCTTGAACTCCTTCGTGATCTGCTCGAAGGAGGTAACAGTGGGCACAACGGGGCCAATGGGCTCCGGCTTGCCCCAGTTCGGATTACCACGACGTTTTGCCATCGATTTGTTTGTCCTTGAAAGGAGGATTTGAGTGGTTCATCCTCGGACGGGGAGTGGGTTGCTGAGTGCCCCGAGGTACTACGATTCTTATTTTAAGGATATTTTGTTCAAAAATCAATAGGAAAGAGCGAGTTGGGAGGGCCGGGAGCGGAGGTTGGGTGGAGGCTGGACTGTAACGTAAGTTATTGAATAAAAATGTTTTGCTGATTTATTCTTCGATTCCCACAGAGGCGGATCGGTGCGATTTCTGGCGAGGCGCTGGCAGGGGAGCGGGCCGGGGTGGCACGAACCTCGTAAGACAGCGTATGACAATATTCTGGCGGGTAATTGCAACAGTCCTGATGCTGTTGGGCGGGGTGGAGATGGGCCGTGAGGTGGAATTGACGGTGAGCCGCCAGGCGCTGGAGCGGACCCTGAAGCTTAAGATTTCGATTCACCTTTGCAGGGGATGTTCATTTGCAAAGGAGCCGCAAGGCTTTGAGAGGTTGGCCGGAATGGCGGAGGACACGCGACGCCGATTCATCGGCGACATTCACGCTGGGGCCGCGTTCCAGAAAACTACCGATTCCTTCAGGCCTCCGGTTCCGGCCCCGGCGGGACAATCCGGCGCTTCATTTTCGTATGCGTGCAAGAATCGCGGAAAGGTCCAGACGACGCCGGATTTCATATGGAGGTCTTCGCCGCCCGCTATGCAGCAATGAGTTTCTTGTATTCCAACCCGTGCGCTTCGATCGGCTTCATCGCGGTATCGCGGAAAAGGCGGCGGACTCCGACGGAGACACTGCCCCGTGACGCAGTTTTCGCTTCAGGGTATAGAATCCCGTGCAGACGCACTCCCGTGGAGGAGAAACCCTGATGATGACACTCACACGTAGAGAGTTTGGACGGCTCGGCGCGCTGGGCATTGCGGCACGCTTTGTGCCGGTAGTGCAAGCGCAGGATGCAACCCAAAGGAGCGGCCGTAAAACCGGCTACGCCATCATCGGCCTGGGACGCATCGCCGACGAGTTTATGCGCGGCGTGCAACTGACGACCAACTCCAGCATTACCGGCCTGGTGAGCGGTCACCGCGATAAGGCCGACAGGATCGCGGCGCAGTACGGCGTACCCGCCGGCTCGATCTATAACTACGACAACTTTGACGAGATCGTCCGCAATCCGGCAATCGACGCGGTCTATGTGGCGCTGCCAAACTCGATGCACGCCGAGTACACCATTCGCGCCGCAAGGGCGGGCAAGCATGTACTCTGCGAAAAACCCATGTGCACGAGCGTGGACGACGCCGACGCCATGATCGACGAGTGCAAGAAGGCGAACGTCAAGCTGATGATCGCCTACCGCGGCTACTATGAGCCCACCAACCTCAGGGCAGCCCAGCTCATCCGTGACGGCGCACTCGGCCAGGTGCAGGCCATCCAAAGCGCCTTAGGCTTCAACATCGTCGCCGGGGAGTGGCGCCTGAACAAGAAGCTCGCCGGCGGCGGCCCACTTTACGACGTCGGCATCTACTGCCTCAACGCATGCCGATGCCTGACCGGCGAGGAGCCCTCGCAGATTGCGGCCTTTGCCTCGACCATCGATCGCGACGGCCGCTTTGACGAGGTGGAAGAGAACGTCACCTGGAACATGAAGTTCCCTTCCGGCATTATGGCCAGTTGCGCCACCAGCTACGGCGCCGACACAACCGGATACTTCAAAGTGTATGGCTCAAAGGGATGGCTGCAGGTAGATCAGGCGTTCGCCCGCGAGGGTCTCCACCTGCGCGCCGAGTTGCAGGGCGCCAGACTCGACGAGCCGAACCCGGCGCGGGATCCCTCGCATTTCCAGGCCGAGGCCGAGCACTTCTCGCATTGTGTTCAAAACGGCCTTGAGCCGAAGAGCCCGGGCGAGGAAGGCCTGCGCGACATGCAATGCATCGCCCAGATCTATAGCTCTGCCGGGATCGCAAGCTAAAAATTTCAAAGTGGCCGGGCTGCATCCGGGCGCGCCGTGGAACCTCATGGCGCCGTCAAGGGCGCCTTCCTGAATATGCGGAAAGTCTCGCTTCGAGAGGCTCGACCACTGGGGTTTGGTGAGCAGAGTTATGCCAGCCGCGATGATAAAATCAGGCTTTTGGAGACAAAAATGCCTGATGCATCGTGTGATATCGGCCTGATCGGCCTTGCAGTGATGGGACAGAATCTTGTCCTCAACATGAACGACCACGGCTTTAAAGTGGCCGTATTCAACCGTACAGTCTCGAAGGTGGACGACTTCCTGGCCAATGAGGCAAAGGGGACGCAGGTGGTGGGGGCGCACTCGATCGAGGAACTGACCAGCCTGCTGAAGCGGCCACGCCGGGTGATGCTGATGGTGAAGGCGGGCGACATAGTGGACCACATGATCGACGAGGTGACGCCGCACCTGGAGGCGGGCGACATCATTATCGATGGCGGCAACTCGCTGTTCAGCGATTCGACGCGGCGCACGAGGGCGCTCAAAGAGAAGGGGATCCTGTTTATCGGCACGGGCGTTTCGGGCGGCGAAGAGGGCGCGCGAAACGGACCGTCGATCATGCCTGGCGGGAATCCGGCGGCGTGGCCGCACGTGAAGCCGATCTTCCAGGCGATCGCGGCCAAGGTGGAAGACGGAACGCCGTGCTGCGACTGGGTGGGAGAAGAAGGCGCCGGGCACTACGTGAAGATGGTGCACAACGGCATTGAATATGGCGACATGCAGCTGATCTGCGAGGCCTACGACCTGCTGAAGCATGGGCTGGGATTGACGGCCGACGAGTTGCACGAGGTGTTCGCGGAGTGGAACAAAGGCGAGCTGGACAGCTACCTGATCGACATTACAAGCCAGATCTTCGCCAAGAAGGATGAGGACGGCACGCCGCTGGTGGACAAGATTCTGGACACGGCGGGGCAGAAGGGAACAGGCAAGTGGACGGTGATCAGCGCGCTCGACGAGGGCCAGCCGGTGACGCTGATCGGCGAGAGCGTGTTCGCGCGGTGCCTGTCGGCGCTGAAAGAGGAACGCGTGGAAGCGTCGAAGGTTCTGCGCGGGCCGAAAGCGGCGGCCAAGGTGGGCGAGCGCACAAAGTTCATCGAGGACGTGCGGAGGGCGCTGTTCTGCTCGAAGATCATCAGCTACGCGCAGGGCTACATGCTACTGCGGGCCGCGGCCAAGGAGTACGGCTGGAACCTGAATATGGGCGGCATCGCGCTGATGTGGCGCGGCGGATGCATCATCCGCAGCCAATTCCTGGGCAAGATCAAGGACGCGTTCCGGAAGAACAAGAAGCTGGACAATCTGCTGCTCGACAAGTATTTCGCGCGGTTGGTGAACAAGTACCAGGCGTCGTGGCGCAAGGCGCTGACGCACGCGATCAAGCTGGGCGTGCCCACGCCGGCGTTTTCGACGGCGCTGGCGTTCTTCGACGGCTATCGCGCGGGACGGCTGCCGCAGAATCTGCTGCAGGCGCAGCGCGATTACTTTGGCGCGCACACCTATGAGCGCGTGGACCAGCCGCGCGGGCAGTTCTTCCACACCAACTGGACGGGGCACGGGGGAAGGGTTTCGTCGACGACTTACAACGCGTGAATGCAGCTACTAGCTTCTAGCTTTTAGCTGCCAGCTTGTTCTCGTTGGGTTGGCGAATCCGGCCACCGGAACCACCGAAACCGGCTTGGACTCACCGACTCAACCCACCAATGAAGGAACGGGCGGCAAGTGAAGAACCTCGAGGTATCGCTTTCAAAGTTGAAAGGTTCTACGGCCGAAGTCGTGCCTTCCGGCGCGTACCCAGAGTCGGGCGCTGCTTCTGCTCAAATAAAACTCAGCGACGGTACATTCGTCCGCGTAGATTACTGGAGGCTTTTGATAAATAACAAGGCGGGCGTGAGCAGCTTTGATCACGGGCAAAAATACGGATTGCCAGCACCAATTGATTCAATCTCGCATCTTCAAGATCGATTACGAAATAGACGAGTAGTTGACGCTGAATTGGATCTGCGTATAGGCGACCTTTTTCTTCGTTTCGATGAGGGCGTCGAGTTGCAGTTGCTGAACCTGACAGGCTATGAGGACTGGGAAATCCAGTTTCCCGATGGAACAGGGGAGTACTCCAATTACGCGCGACCCTATGCGGAGATCGATTGGACAAGGCTTTAACTTCAGATTGAGCAGGCAGCGGATCGGGCGGCTCAAAGCGCGGAAGCGGCGGTGCGAAGCGCGAGTTAGAATGGCCCCATGCTCCTGCACGAAGACCGCCTGTTTCCCGCCGAGTCAAGCGTCCGCAACGTGGCGAGATCGCTGTACGATGGGGTACGCAATCTTCCCATTATCAGTCCGCACGGGCACACGCAGGCGGCGTGGTTTGCCACGAATGAGCCGTTCCCCGATCCGGCGGCGCTGTTTGTGCAGCCCGACCACTATGTCTTCCGCATGCTCTACAGCCAGGGCGTTTCGCTGGACGACCTGGAGATTGGGCAGCCGGCGGCGAGGGAACCGCGGAAGGTGTGGCGCATCTTTGCCAGCCACTACTCGCTGTTCCGCGGCACGCCCACGCGCATGTGGCTGGATTTCGCTTTTCAAGAGCTGTTCGGGATGACGGAGCGGTTGAGCGCGAAGACCGCGGACGCCTATTTCGACGCGATCGCGGAAAAGCTGCGCAGGCCGGAGTTTCTGCCGCGGGCTCTCTACGAGAAATTCAATATCGAAGTGCTGTCGACAACGGAGTCGCCACTGAATCCGCTGAAGGATCACGAGGCGATTCGGGCCTCGGGCTGGAAGGCGAGGATTCTGCCTGCGTTCCGTCCCGATCCGGTGGTGGATCCGGAGTTCAAGGGATTTGCCGCGCAGGTGGCCCAATTGGGCGAGCAGAATGGCGAGGACGCGACGACATGGAAAGGCTATTTGAGCGCGCTCAGGAAGGCGCGGGCGCGGTTCAAAACGCTGGGGTGCACGTCGACGGACCACGGACATCCCACGGCGCAGACGGCAGACCTGCCGCAGGCCGAGGCAGCGGCGCTGTTCGCGAAGGTGATGGCGGGCAAGGCGGACGCGGCCGAGCAGGAGCTGTTCCGCGCGCAGATGCTGACGGAGATGGCGCGAATGAGCGTGGAAGACGGGCTGGTGATGCAAATCCATCCCGGAAGCGTGCGCAATCACAACCGTTCAGTGTATGAGCGGTACGGACGGGACATGGGCGCCGATATTCCCAGGGCGACGAACTACGTGGACGCGCTGCGGCCTCTGCTGGACCGGTTCGGCAACGAGCGCGACCTGACGATCATTCTTTTCACGCTGGACGAGACGGCGTACAGCCGGGAACTGGCGCCGCTGGCTGGGCACTATCCGTGCTTGCGCCTCGGACCTCCGTGGTGGTTCCATGACAGCCCGGAGGGCATGATGCGCTTCCGCGAACAAACCACGGAGACGGCCGGGTTCTATAACACGGTGGGATTCAACGACGATACGCGGGCGTTTGTGTCGATACCGGCGCGGCACGATATGGCGCGGCGCGTGGATTGCGCGTTTCTGGGCAGGCTGGTAGCCGAACACCGGATGGACGAGGACGAAGCGCACGAAGTGGCGCGCGATTTGGCTTACGGCCTGGCGAAGAGGGCGTACCGGCTTTAATTCCCGGAGGGCATGGCTTCAGGCGTCGCGCGGCCTCCCACCCTAGCCGCAAAAACAAGAACGCGGCGAGGGTGGGGCACCCGGCGAGCGCGGCCTCCCACCCTAGCCGCAAAAACAAGAACGCGGCGAGGATGGGGCACCCAGGATCGAGAAAAAGCGGAGATTGCCGTATGAGCCTGTATTGTTCCGTGGGAAGCACCGAGACCGATCTCTCGCCGAAGCAGTTGAAGGAGTTGCTGGCGGAGAGCCTGAGCAAGCTGGGCAAGCGGACCAGCGTGCTGGCGGCGCCGCCGGATCAGAGCCGCGAGCACTCCCGCGCGGGCGAGCTGACGCGCTACGCCTGGGAGCACTACGGCGACCGGCTGAAGGCTGTGTTGCCCGCGATCGGGACGCACACGCCGATGCAGCCCGGCCAGATCGCGCACATGTTCGGGAACATGCCGCAGGAGCTGTTCCGCGTACACAACTGGCGCACCGACATTGAGACGCTGGGCGAGCTGCCGGCGGAGTTTATCCGCGAGCAGTCGGAGGGCAAGCTGAATTACACCTGGCCGGCGCAGGTGAACAAGCTGATCTCGCGGGGCGGCTTCGACCTGATTCTCTCCATCGGGCAGGTCGTACCGCACGAAGTGATCGGCATGGCGAATCATGCCAAGAACATCCTGATCGGCACCAGCGGGCGCGAAGGCATCAACCGCAGCCACTACCTGGGCGCGGTATACGGGATGGAGCGGATTATGGGCCGGGCCGTGAATCCGGTGCGCAACGTGCTGAACCGCGCCTGCGAGTTGTTCCTGCGGCATGTGCCGATCGTGTACGTGCTAACGGTTGTGGGGCGCGGGAAGAACGGCGGGCTGGCGGTGCGCGGGCTGTACATCGGCGACGATCTGGAGTGCTTCCTGAAGGCCGCGGAACTGAGCCTGAAGGTGAACTTCGAGATGCTGGACAAGCCGATGCACAAAGCTGTTGTGTATCTCGACCCGGCCGAGTTCCGCAGCGCCTGGATCGGCAACAAATCCATCTACCGTACGCGCATGGCGCTGGCCGACGGGGCGGAGCTGATCATTCTGGCGCCGGGCGTTGGCGAGTTCGGCGAGGACAAGGGGATCGACAAGCTGATCCGAAAGTACGGCTACCGCGGGACGCCGGCCACGCTGAAGGCGGTGAGCGAGAATGCGGACCTGGCCGCGGACCTGAGCGCGGCGGCGCACCTGATTCACGGCTCGCCGGAGGGGCGGTTCAAGATCACCTTGTGCCCAGCCCATCTCAGCCGCGAAGAAGTCGAAGGGGTGGGGTTCGCGTACGGCGAGCTGAAGGCGATGACCGCGCGCTACGATCCGGAAAAGCTGCGCCATGGGTGGAACCAGGTGGATGGAGAAGAGATTTTCTTCATCGCCAATCCGGGGCTGGGACTGTGGGCGCAGCGCAGCCGGTTTGAGAGCGCGGCTCCGGCCGCCCTGGCTGCTCACGCCGGTTGAGCGGGCCGGATGCGCGGGACGCGAGGGCACGAAGGAAACGGCGAAGAACCGGGGTCGATATGGGAAATCGAGGCTTGAAACCCGACAACGGGGTAGAGCTTTTCTTCCGGAGGGTCCCAGGGCTTGTTGAGGTAGTAGTGGATGCGTGCGGAGTTGATGGCGCGAATGGCAGCTTCGGTGTCCGCGTAGGCGGCGCGCATGACGCGGTAGACGCCGCCATACTGGCGGCGCAGGTCCTGGACCACGGCCTCAAGCACGCTCACATCGTCGTCTACCGCCAATAGGATCGGCCGCGCCAAATACGATGAGTGTAGAGCCTGCGCGTCCCAATTTAGTTAATGGTTTCCGCAACTCCGGCTTGAGGTTTTTGTGCTCGAACTGGCCGGCAAGCTGTAATCTCGGTGATAGCAGTGCTGCGGGGGCTACCGGTCTCAAGGGAGGGCAGGAGCTTGCGCATGCAACTGGAGTGGCTCACAATGTAGCAATTGCAGACAGGACCAAGACCATCCGCGGTTTTGCCGATAGAGAGGAAGGGGCAGAAACAGCAGGCGCCGCGGCTCGCGGGATCGGGTTTTGGCGAAGAGAGGGAAAAAGTCGAATTTCTCCCAAGAGGGACAAAGGCAGACAGAGCGCACACCATGAACAAGATCATCCTGGCAGATTCGCAAGCGATCTTCCGGGCCGGCACCGCCAAAGTGCTGGCTATGGACGAAGACTTGCGCATCATCGCACAATGCAACGATCTTGAGCGGATGTACCATGCCGTTACCACATTCCCCGGCTCCATCGTCCTGTTCGCGGCGTCACTGCAGCCGGATTTCACGCGGCTGGGCATGCTGCTTGAGACCACGAACAGCCGCGGCATCGTAATCGCGGAGAACAACGACAGTCCCGCGGCCTATATTCAGCAGGGCTTTCGCGGCGTGGTGTTTCGCAGCGTGACCAGCCCTGGGTTGATCGAATGCGTGCGTCGCGTTGCCGCGGGCGATAGCTGGCTGCCCACGCAGGCGGCGCCGCCGGAATCGCCGGAAGAGGACATGGTTGGCGCGCGTGTGCGCGACCGCCTGACGCCCAAAGAGATGCGCATCGTGGCGTTGATCGTGCAAGGGTGCAAGAACCGCGAGATCGCTACCCGGCTGAAGACGACAGAACAGGTGATCAAGAATTATCTGCGGTCGATTTACGACAAGACCGGCGTGGGCGATCGCCTGGAGTTGGCGCTGTTCACTATCCATCACCGGGTGCTGGCGAAGGCCGCGGCAGATGTGGGCAGCAAAATGGAGGCCGAAAACCAGGCGGTAAGGCAGGCTCCAAATCAGACCGCTCCCGGTGCCGTAGCGTAGGGGCAGCTTCCGGTCCGGGCTCTTCCAAAAAGCCCCCTTTTCCCATCCCCTCAAACCTCAGGCTGCGTGAACGAGGCTGAAGGCAAGAATCAGCAGGACGATCAGGCTGACGACCGTATACAAGCGGTCCCGCTCAAGAGCAAAGCCCACCATGGCCATGGCGACACGCGCTACGGGCGTGGCGATGAGGAGCAGCAGGCCGATTTGTATCAAACCTTCGCTGTGGAAGTGCGCCGCCGACCGGACGATGCCGGGAAGCGTGCGCAAGTCAGGGCCGTCGGCCACAAAGCTGTGATAGTCGACGCGGCCGGAAGGGTACTGAAAGAGATAGAGAACGCCACCGCCAAGAACGATGGCGGCAGCCAGCAGGACGCCGGTTTGCAGAAGCCGGCCGATGATGCTCTCCAAGCGGCGGTCATTCATGCGGTTATACCCTCCCCGTAATGCCATTCACAATCATTTCGATGGCCAGAGCCAGAATCACGATGGCGAAGACGGCCCTTAGTGTTCGCACCGGAGCATGCACGAGCACCTTGGCCCCGAGCAAAGCGCCGGCAAGGACGCCGAGCATGACCGGCATGGCGACGCGCGGGTCGATGAATCCGCGGCTGAGGTAAATGCCGGCGCTGGCGGCGGCAGTAACGCCGATCATGAAGTTGCTGGTGGTGGTGGAGACCTTGAAGGGGATGCGCATGGCGCGATCCATGGCGATGACTTTTACTGCGCCGGAGCCGATGCCGAGGAGGCCGGAAAGGGCGCCCGCGCCAAACATGAGGCCAAACCCGGCGGGAACGTTGCGCACGCCGTATTCCTGGCTGTTGCCGTCGACGGGATAGGCGCCGCCGAATCGCAAGCGGCGGGCGAGCGCGTCGGACGTGACGGGACGTTCGCCACCCGGGGCCCCTTTGAAGGATTGGATCGCGGATTGGATGAGGACCAAGCCAAAGATGATGGCGAGAGCGTGCGTGCCGATGCGCCCGGCGAGGATTGCGCCAACAACGGCGCCCAGCGTAGTGGCGATTTCGAGGAACATGCCGATGCGGATGTTGGAGAAGCCCTCGCGGACGTAGGCTGCCGCCGCTCCCGAGGAAGTGGCGATGACGGAGACCAGCGAAGCGCCGATGGCGTACTTCATGTTGACGCCGAGCGCGAGGGTGAGCGCGGGGATGACGATGACTCCGCCGCCAAGGCCGGTGAGCGCGCCGAGGAAGCCCGCCAGGAAGGAGAGAATCCAGACCACCGCTGTAAAGTCCCACGCTGTCATCGGGTCAATCGAGTCTCCATGTGCGATTGAGTGGGCGCAGGCTGCCGATTTCCGCGCCCTCTTCGGATATGATCCATGCTACGGCATTTGGGGAAGCGCCGCTCCGTTTGAGGCCGCGCCGGGCCGCGGCTCCGCGCCGGCCTCCAACGTGGCGTTCTGCTCAACCACCAATTTCGCCATCTGCTCTCGACTATGCACGGTGAGCTGGCCATTCTGGTAGTAGTCCATTCGATCTCCTCTCGGAAACCGCGGTTTGCTCACCATCAGCTTCTCTGATCCAGATCGAATGGACAACCTGTTGAAACTTCACAGGCGAAAACCAATCTGGACGTTGGGGGTTGACGAGGAAGAGTCCGAGAAATCGCTTCGAAATGGGGCAAATCATGGCTTTTTGGTCCCGGCAAAGGCCGTGTCGCGCACGACCGGGTCTTTGGCCTTGGAACCAATGCAAGAAGGATCGCGAGCGGGGGCAACTGGGTGTATATTGTCAGCGGTCCGGAAAGCAAAATGGAAATTCCGGTCAACACAATGCGAAGAAAAGGGGAGTAGCGATTATGAATCGTAGAGAACTGTTGGGAATGCTTGCGCTAGTTCCTTTTTCACCGGTGCTAAGGATCACGGCCGAAGACAATCGCCGCTGGCATGTCTACGTGATTAATTTGTCTCATCTCGATGTGGGTTTCCATGACGTACCGTCCGTCATCATGGAAAGAATTGCCGGTTTTGTGGACGACGCAGTGCGGCTCTGCGACGCCACCAGGGGCAACGCGCCTGAAAGCAGGTACATCTTCACGCTCGAAAGCAGTTGGCCCGTCGATTACTACGAGCAACACCGCACAGCAGAGCAGTTTCAAAAGCTGATCGATTGCTTCCGCCGCGGCCAGATGGAGTTCGGCGCGCTATATCTTCCTATCCATACCGATCTGTGCGGGCATGAGGAGCTGGCCAGGTTAACTTATTACTCCGCCGGCATCCGCCGCCGTTTCGATGTTCCCGTGTGCATGGCCATCATCGACGATGTGGGAGAAAGCTACTGCATGGGTTTGGCGCAGGTTCTGGCGCGCAGCGGGGTGAAGTGGTTTTGCACGGGGCCGGGGGCCAAGGCGAATGTCAAGGGCATTATCAATAAAGCGCCGCGGATCTTTTATTGGGATTCGCCGGACGGGAGCCGGGTGCTTTCGGCCTGGACGCCGGGGATTTGGACTTATGCCCGTTGGAGCGCGGCGGGATTCAAGGGCAATTCCACGCTGCAAGAGTTCGACAGCCTCCCCGACTATCCCTACGACATCATGTTTCGCCATGGCGGGAAGGGAGATATCTCCAGTCCCGATCCGAAGATGCTGGAGCTGATCGAAAGCTATCGGAAAGAGTGCCCCGAGGCGGATATAAAGCTTTCCACCGCGCAGGAGTTCTTTGCCGCGGTGGAGGAGAAGTACGCTGCCGACATTCCAACCTGGCGTGGCGATGTGGCAGACTCATGGGCAGATGGGGTGATCTCGCTGGCGCGCGAAACGGCGTTGCATCGCCGTACCCAGTCGAAGCTGATGGCTGCAGAGATATTGGCGGCGCTAGGCGGTATCGAGGCGCGAGAGGATGTAGCCAACGCCTACCGCAATCTCCATCTCTATTCCGACCACACCTGGGGCCTGGATTTCAACACTGACAACCGGCCCGGCAAGATCACCTATTTCACCCGCATGGTAAGCAACGACAAGTCGATTCGTGTTGACGTTCCTCCTGGGGAGACGCTGGGGCCCGGATCGCCGTTGATGAAGCCCCATGAAATATCGTGGGACGCCAAGCGCCAGTACGCGATCGATGCCGGGCAGATTGCCGATCGCGTGATGAACAACGCGCTCAGCCAGGTGAGCCCGCGCGTCGCGGCCTCCGGCTTGGTGGTCTGGAACTCGCTGAGTTGGCCGCGCACCTCGGCGGTTCGTTTTGAGGCGCCGGCTTCCACTCCCCCCTTCAAGGCGCTGCGCGAACGCCGCTCGGGCGCTGTTGTGCCGGTGCAGCAGGACGGCTCCTCGTGGGTGTTCATTGCCTCCGATGTTCCGGCATTCGGCTTTTGCGTCTACGAACCGGTCGAAGGCTCGCCGGAGCAGGCGGAGAATTCCAAGTCCGACGCCATCGAGAACCGTTATTACTCGGTTTCCGTCGAGCCGGAGACGGCGTTGGTTCGATCGGCGATCGATCTGGAACGGAAATCGGAGTTGGTCGATCCGGACGCTTATGGCATGGGCCAGTATATTCACGACAACGTGAACGAGTCGTACATAGGTTTTGGCTTCCCGGGCGCAAACTCCGGGTATGCCTACGGAGCGGGAGAGCGGCTTGTACCGGTCGCGGTTGGCGATCCCGCCGTTGAGGCCGGCCCCGTATTCTCCTCCATTACGATGAAGGCGCGGCTGGACGGCGGTCCGGCGCCGGCAACGATTGACCGGCGCGTGATTCTCTACCGCGGCCTGAATCGCATCGACATGAATAACCGCGTCGAGAAACGCGCCGCCATGGAGAAGGAGCAAATCTACATTGGGTTTCCTTTCGATGTGGGCCCCGAAGTACGCTTCCGTCTCGAGCTGGCATACATGACCATGGATTGGCCGCGTGACTCGATGCCAGGCACGTGGCGCGGCTACAATGGCGTGCGAAATTACGTGCGCGCGGATGGCAGGGCGAGGGGCGTGACTTGGACTTCGGTCGACGCGCCAATCGCTTGCTTTGGCGGGATCAACAGCAACCACTGGGATCCGAAGTGGCACGGCAGCTTTGTGCCCACGAATGCACACATTTACTCGTATGTGATGAGCAATATCTGGAATGTCAACTACCCGCTCTGGCAGGGTGGAGTTACACAGTTCGACTATTCGTTCCTGAGTCACGATGCAACTCTTCCACTTTCTGAGTCGGCGCATTTCGGCTGGGACACTGTCTCGCCACTGATCGCTCACTGGGTAAGCGACAGTTCCCAAAAGCAACTCTCGGCGCCCGTTCGCTTTGAAATCGAACCGCAGAACGCGATGATCGCTGTGGTGAAATGGCCGGAAACCGGCGACGGGATCGTGTTGCGCGTTTGGGAATGTGGCGGGCAAGCAAACACGCTAGCCCGTATTCAGGTTGCCGGCCGTCGCATCGCGAATGCGCGCCGCCTCAGCCTCGTGGAAGAAGACATCGGACCGGCAATTCTGCGGAACGGAGCGATCGAATTGGAACTCCGTCCGCATGAACTTGCCGCTCTACGAATTGAATTCGCGTGAACGGCGCGCCTGGTTGGTCTTATTGGCCGCTCTGAAGCCGGTAACACCTTCGGAATCGTTGTAATGTAGCCTTAATCCAACGTGCTGAAACAACCTTAGAGCCCTTCCGCAACGCTCTTCGCCTGCGTAAACAGGTGGAGGTAATCCGGGCCGCCGGTCTTCGAGTCAGTCCCGCTCATGTTGAAGCCGCCGAAGGGATGGGCGCCAACCATAGCGCCTGTGCACTTGCGGTTGAAGTAAAGATTGCCCACGTGGAACTCGCGGCGGGCGCGATCGAGGCGCTCGCGGCTGGCGGAGTAGACCGAGCCGGTGAGGCCGTACTCCGTGTTGTTGGCCACACGCAGGCCTTCGTCGAAGCTCGCGACCTTGATGAGAGCGAGCACAGGCCCGAAGATCTCCTCCTGCGCAAGAACTGCTTTGGGCGCGACATCGGCGAAGATGGTGGGCTCCAGGAAGTAGCCGCCATCGGAGGTGGCCGGGGCGTTCCCACCCGCGATCAATCGGCCTTCTTTCTTGCCGATCTCGATGTAGTTCAGGATGGAGCTGAGCGCCTCCCGATTGATGACCGGGCCCAGGTCGTGATTGGCCGCGGGATCGCCAACAGTCAGCGTGGCGACGCGCTCACGGAGGCGCTCGACGAAGGCGTCGTAAATGGGAGCTTCAAGGATGGCGCGGGAGCAGGCGGAGCACTTCTGCCCGCTGAAGGCGAAGGCCGAAGCCACGATACCTTCGATGGCGGCGTCGGGGTCGGCATCCGCGGAAACGAGGATCGAGTCCTTGCCGCCCATCTCGAGGATGGTGCGCTTGATCCAGATCTGGCCGGGCTGCATGCGGGCGGCGCGCTCGTGAATCTCGAGGCCTACAGCCTTGGAGCCGGTGAAGGAAATGAAACGCGTTTTGGGGTGCTCGACGATTGCATTGCCGAAAGACGAGCCGGAGCCGGGGCAGAAGTTGACTACGCCGTCGGGAAGGCCTGCTTCTTCGAGAACTTCGACGAAACGCGCGGCGATGGTGGGCGCGTCGCTGGAGGGTTTGAGAACAACGGTATTTCCCGCGACGACGGCCGCGGAGGTCATGCCGGCCATGATGGCGAAGGGAAAGTTCCAAGGCGAAATGACGGCGCCGGCGCCGAGGGGAATGTAGAACAGTTCGTCGCGCTCGCCGGGATACTGGATGAGCGGGGCGACGGCGTCCAGGCGCAGAGCCTCTCGGGCGTAAAACTCGAGGAAATCGATGGCCTCGCCCGCGTCGGCGTCGGCCTCGGCCCAGTTCTTGCCCACCTCGTAGATGAGCCAGGCCATGAACTCGAACTTGCGCTTGCGGATGATTTCAGCTGCGCGGAGCAGCAGCGAAGCGCGTTCCTCGGCCGAAGTTCTGCTCCACGAGTCGAAGGCGCGGAGGGCGGCAGACATAGCGGCTTCAGCCTGCGCGGCGCCGGATTTTTGATGGATGCCGACGACCTGGGCCGGGCGCGCCGGATTGACGGAGCGAATCTTGTCGGTGGTCTTGAGCCGCTTGCCGCCAACGATGAGGCTGTATTCCACGCCGAGGTGCGCGGCGACCTGGTCGAGGGAGCGGCGGATGGAGCGCAAATTCTCAGGATCTTTGAAGTCGGTAAAAGGCTCGTTAGCAAACACGCCCCGTGGCGAGCGTGGCGGGATGGGCGGAGAAGCGCCTGCGATAGCCATGACGCATTCAGTTTAGTCCAGCCAGGGGGAACAGAAATAGAGGCGAGAGGTGGAAACGCCGGGCCGGGGTGGCGCGGGGCGGCGGGCTTTGCAGAGGCAATGAGAATGGAGTTAAGATAGTGGCAAGCGCCGCAAATTTCCCCATGAAGCGGCGGCGCGATTCCCGAAGCCGTGGCAAGGCAAATCCCGAAACCGTGGTTGCGCAATTCCCGCAAGCAGAGCCAAGCCATCCTGGAACGATCCTGAAAGCCGGAAAGCCCCTGAGACCGGAGAAACTGCCATGCCGGAGATGGAAGAGCCCAAGACGAGCGAGAGCCGAGAGAGCCGGGTCACGCGGCGCCAGTTCATTCTGGGCGTGATTGCCGGGGGCGCCGTGGTAAGCGCGGCGAGCTACAAGATTCTCGCGCCGGGCGGGCGCGGGCGGACCTGGGGCGGCGAGCGGCTGATTACGCTGAACGTGAACGGCAAGCTGCGCCGCGTGGAAGCGATGAAACAGGAGACGCTGGCGTGGACGCTGCGCTACAAGCTGGGCTTGACGGGAACGAAGCTGGGCTGCGACCGCGCGGAATGTGGAGCGTGCACGGTTCTGATCGACGATGTGCCGCACTATAGCTGCTCGGTGCTGACGAATACGGTGCGCGGGCGCAAGGTGGTGACGATTGAAGGACTGGCGTCGGAAGACGGGACGCTGCACCCTGTGCAACAGGCGGTGGTGGACGAGCAGGGATTCCAGTGCGCGTTCTGTACGCCGGGGTTCATCATGTCGGCGGTGGCATATCTGAAGACAAATCCCAATCCTACGCGGGCGGAGATGGCGCAGGGACTTTCGGGGAATCTTTGCCGGTGCCAGGACTACAGCAAGATTCTGGACGCGATGATGCGCGGCGCGGAAACCATGAGGAGGGCTTGACCATGGCAGAGACGGAGCCCGTGGATGTGTTGAAAGCCGAGAATGAGAAGCCGCGCCCGTTCGGCACGGGGTACAAGCTGATAGGCAAGGACTACCCGACCAACGACCAAGTAGCGAAGGTGACGGGCCAAGCGAAGTATGCCGAGGATTTTCGCGCGGAGGGAATGCTGTTTTGCCGGCTGGTGCTGAGCCCCATGCCGCACGCGCGCGTGACGAGCATCCGCGCGGAGAAGGCTCTGGCGATGCCGGGCGTGAAGGGCATCCTCACACCGGCCGAGGTGCCAGGGCACGCGGATTACATCAACGATAACGGGACCAGGATCAAGGCGGACAAATGGGGCGAGCTGGCGCTGGCCGACGCGCCCATGTACCAGGGCGAGCCGATTCTGGCGGTGGCGGCGGTGGATGAGCTGACCTGTGCGGAAGCGATCGAGAAGATCGAGATCGAGATGGAGCCGCTGCCTTTCGCAACGGACCCGTTGGAAAGCCTGCGCCCCGGCAGTTCCAATGCCCGCGAGGAGGGCAACGTTTGGGTAAGGCCGGACTCGGGCCGCGGACCGGAGAAGCTGGCTGTATTGAAGTGGACGGAGGAGGACTTCGCCGCGGAAAAGGAAGGCCGCATGCCCATGGGTCATGCGCCGGACGAGTGGTCCTACGGCGATGTCGACGGCGGCTTCAAGAACGCCGCGCTGGTGCTCGACGAGACGTTTCTGACGCCGGACGTGAGCCACCAGTGCCTTGAACCGCGGACCACGATGGCCTATTGGCAGAACGGCAAGCTCTTCCTTTATACGGGCACGCAGAGCACCTTTCAGACCGTCGCCGCCATCGCGCGCTGGATGCATATGGACGAGGACAAGGTCGTCTTCATCAGCGAATATACGGGCGGCGGATTCGGCAGCAAGATCACGGGCGCGCTGACTCTGGTGATTCCCGCGCTTCTCTCAAAGAAACTCAATGCGCCGGTGATGATGCGCGTGAGCCGCGAAGAAGAGCATTTTATCGGGCGCGCAAGGCCCGGCATTCGGGCGCGCACGAAGATAGGGTTTGCGAAGGACGGGCGTATTACGGCGGTCGACATGTTCCTGGTTTCCGACGCCGGGTCGTACGGCTCGGGCGGCGACGGAGGCTCGTGCGGGAGCATCGCATCGTTGCTGTATCAGCCGCCCGCCATGCGCTGGCGCAACGTGACGATGGCGACCAACACGCCGCCGCGCAGCGCACAGAGCGCGCCGGGGGGCATGCAGGCCATCGCCATCATGGAGCCGATTCTGGCCAAGGCCGCGCGGCAACTGGGCGTGGACCAGGTCGCATTGCGGCGCGCGAACTGCCCGGAGGGCAAGGCGGAGTACGGTCCGCCGAATCGGGAGGGAAAGCGCGCGTACGTCACAAGCTGCTTCCTGAAGCAGGCACTGGACCTGGGCGCGGAGCAGTTCAAGTGGCAGGAGAGAGTGGCGCAACAGCCGAAGCGGATGGGCAGCAAGGTGCGCGGATTGGGCGTATCGCTGAGCTGTTTCCACGGCGGCAGCACCGGCTTCGACGGGCTGATCGTCATCACTCCCCAGGGCCGCGTCCAGATCCAATCCGGCATCGGCAACCTGGGAACCGAGGCGCTGATCGACGTGCATCGCGCGGCGGCGGAAGTTCTCGATGTGCCCTGGGATGCGTGCGACATCGTCTGGGGCGACACGTCGAAGCATTTTCCTTACACCTGCGCCTCCGGCGGCAGCCAGACGGTGCACGCCATGACGCGGGCGGCGCACGCGGTGGGCCTTGAGTGCGTGCAGCGGCTCAAGGAAGTGGCGGCAAAGACACTGGGCGGGCAGCCGGACGGCTATGAGGCGGCCAATCTGCGCGTGTTCCGCAAGGGCGGCGGGCCGGGGCTGAGCTTCGCGGAGGCTGCGCGCCAGGCCATCAAACTGGGCGGCATCTACGACGGACACGACGTGAATCCCGACGTGAACAAAGCAACCAAGCAGTCGGTAGCCGCCTTGGCCGGCCAGGGCCTGGTGGCTTCGGCGAAAGATAAATATCCGCACGACGGGGATTCGTATTCCTATCTCGCCTGCTTCGCCGAGGTGGAAACCGACGTGGAGACGGGGGTTTACCGCATCGTCGATTATCTGGGCTATGCCGACGTAGGCACGGTGCTGCATCCGGCCGCGCTGGGCGGGCAGATCCTGGGGCGCTCGACGCTGGGCATCGGCCACGCCATCGGACAGAAGTGGGTGATCGACCCGCAATATGGCGTCACCGTCGCCGAGCGCTTTTACCAGAACCGGCCTCCGACCATTCTGGATGTGCCGGTGAACATGAAGTGGAACGCGCTGAACATTCCCGATCCGGAGACGCCGGTAGGGGCGCGCGGATGCGGCGAGCCGCCAGTGGGCGGAGGCTGCGCGTCGATTCTGAACGCTCTGAGCGATGCGCTGGGCGATGAGATCTTCCAGCGCGCGCCGGTCAATGCGGATACGATTCTGACTTCCTATGAAGCCGGACGTCCGATGCAAAATCCATTGCTGGCCCACATCTGACACGGGATGTGAAACGGAGAGAGTGATGGCGATCATACGAGATGTGATGCCGGCATTTGACCTGCTGCAGCCGGGCACTGCCGCGGAGGCGCAAAGGCTGCTGCAGCAGAACGGCGAGGATGCGTGGGTGATGGCCGGCGGGATGGACAGCTTCGACTGGCTGAAAGACCGCATCAAGAAGCCGAAGGTGCTGGTGGACCTGAGCGGAGTTGAGGAGTTGAAGGGGATTCGCGCGACGGGCGACGGCGTGGAGATCGGCGCTATGACGACGCTGACGGAGATTGCGAATCATGCGGCGATCCAGAGGGATTACAGCTTGCTGGCGCAGGCCGTGGAGCTGGTGGCTTCGCCGCAGATTCGCAACCAGGGAACGCTGGGCGGCAACGTGTCGCAGGATGCGCGGTGCTGGTACTACCGCGGCGGCTGGCCGTGCTATCGCGCGGGTGGGAATATTTGTTACGCGGATACGCCGGTGGGGCGCAACCGGGAACACGCAATTTTTGGCGCGGACCGCTGCGTGGCTGTGCATCCTTCGGATTCGGCTCCGGCGCTGATTGCGCTGGACGCGAAGTTCGTGATCCGGACGCCAAAGGGCGAGCGGGTGGTGGACGCGGAGGACTATTTTGTCGGACCGGAGACGGATATTACGCGGTTGAACATTCTGCGGCCGGGCGATCTGCTGACGGCGATTCGCATTCCCGCGGCGTGGGCGGGCGCGAAGTTCTATTTCGAGAAGGTGCGCGACCGCAACGTATGGGACTTCCCGCTGATGAACGTGGCGTCGGCGATGAAACTGTCGGGCGGTACGATCAGCGACATGAGGATTGCAGTGAATGCGGCGGCGCCGAAGCCCATGCGGTTCAAGGCGGTGGAAGACGTTGTGCGCGGCAAGCCGGCCAATGCGGAAACAGGCGAGATGGCGGGCAAGATCGCAGTGCGAGGCGCCGTGCCGCTGCAATTTAATGGCTACAAGATTCCGCTGATGAGGAACCTGGTGAAGCGCGCCATTGTTGGCGCGCAGGAGGCGGCATGAGGTTCATCCAATGGGCGACAAGTCCGTGGGGACAATCGGTGCCGACGCATATCGCGTGGGGGCTGATCTGGGTGGCCGCGATCGCGGGACTGTTCTTCATGATCGTGCACTCGCTTTACCTGATTGTGGTGAAGCCGCCGAAGCGGTTTGCGGAGCGCGCGGCGGAGGCGAGCGCGGCGGGGATTCCGGAGCGCGTTCCGCGGCACACGCTGGCGGCGCGGCTGTTCCACTGGATCATGGCTGCGTCGATGTTCACGCTGCTGTTCACGGCGTTTCTGCCCAAGGTGGGGGTTCAATTCAACTGGGTGTTGTATCACTGGATCGCCGGTGTGGTGCTGACGATTTCGATTCTCTATCACATTGTTCACGCATCGTTCTTTCTGGATTTCTGGTCGATCTGGCCGGACAGGACGGACCTGCGCGATGCGATGAACAGAACGATGCGGTTTTTCGGCAAGGATGCGCCAAGCCCAAGCAAATTTGCGAAGTATCCGCTGGAGAACAAGCTGTACCACGGCGTAGTCATGCTGGCGGGGCTGGCGGTGATCGTAACCGGGCTGTTTATGATGGAGCGGGTGCAGACGGGCATCTTCACGCGCAATCCATATCTCTTCAGCGATATGACGTGGGGCCTGATGTACGTGCTGCACGGGCTGGCCGGCGCGGGGTTTATTGCGCTGGCGCTGATGCATGTGTACATGGGGATCAGGCCGGAGAAGCTGCCGATCACGAAGTCGATGATCTTCGGCTGGATGAGCCGCGATTTCTATCTAGAGGAGCACGACACCGGGCGGTGGGCGGTGAAGGGATCGGGGCCTAAAGCGAAAGAGGGTTATGCCGCAAGAGATGGCGACTGAAATCGAACGTCACTGCGAGACGATTGAGGCGTGCTACGAGTTCACGCTCTCCTATGCGGCGCGCGGCTTGGCCGGCGACGACGGCAGCGACGTGGGGCGACAGCTTCGGGAGCATTTGACGCGGGCTGCGGAGGCAATGCGCGGCCTGGAACGAAGCTGCGCGGAGACGATAGAGCAGGAGCAACTGGCGCCGGCGGAGAAGTACGAGGCGTTCTTCGCGGTGATGAAACGCGACGCGGAGAGCGCGATCGCCGCGGTGGAGCTGGTGCTGGCGCAACCGGCGATCGGTTCGCAGATGATCGACAATCTGAATGCGTCGATCCATTTGCGCTCGCTGCTGGCGGACTTGTTCCTGGTGACTGAGATTCTGGGCGCACGGCGGACGCGGGCCAAGGCGCAGACCGCGAATGGAGTGGGTGGCGGACGCTGAGCGCACGAGCAAGATGCATGTATTCACCGCAAGTTCTCGATCACTTTGAGCACCCGCGCAACGCGGGAGCCGTGGCCGATGCGGACGCATCGGCGCGGATCGAGAACCCGGCCTGCGGCGACGTTCTGGAACTCACAATGAAAGTCGCGGAGGGGCGGATCACGGAGATTCGCTTCAAAGCGAAGGGATGCGTGGCGGCGATGGCGTGCGGTTCGGCGGTCACTGAGCTTGTGAGCGGGAGGACCGTGGATGAGGCGAGGAAGCTGAGCAGGGAAGAGCTGCTCCGGGCGGTCGGTGGGCTGCCGGCGGCCTCGTCGCATGCGAGCCACCTGGCGATGGATGCGCTGGCGGCGGTGCTCAAGAAGCTGCGCGGAGGCTGAATCCGTGGTTCTCGTGCGATCCCAGGGCCAAAATCGGGACCTGGGGCACCCAAGAATTTCTATTTTTCCGAAATTTTAGCGGCGAGAGCGGCGTAGTCTTGCGGCGTGTTGAGGCCGGCCCTGGCAAGCACGTCGGGAACGGGGACGTACTCGATGCGCTGGGGGTGGGCGCGCAGAACCTCGCGCGCATTGCTCGTGACGGGCGTGCTAAGGAACGCATCGATCAATTCACGATTCACCAGCAGCGGGTGGCCATGCTTTCCGTTGTTTTCCGGCGCGACGGCCCAGAGGCCACGTGTGAGCGCGCGCTCGAACGAAATACAGAGCAGTTGGAGCGACGCGGCGCTCAGGGGTGGACAATCGACGGGCGCAATCATCGCAGCGTCAAAGCCGCGGGCGAGGAGTTCGCGCAGGCCGACCTGCAAGGAGCTGAATTGACCGCGCTCAGGGTGGGGATTGCGCGCCAGGAACGCGCCGGATGCATCGATGATTGGCACGATGGCTTCAGCATTTTTCCCCGCAACCACGACGACGGCGCAGGTGAGCGGCCTGAGCGCGAGGATGGCGGCCGAAAGCAGTGTTTGAGACGGCGAAGCGGATGAGCCGGGGGTGGCTGGCGGCCAGGGAAGCAGCGCCTTGTCCGTGCCCATGCGCGAGGACTCGCCGGCCGCGAGGATGAGGCCGCAGAGGTGGGGAGCGCCGATCATACGGGAAACGATAGCTCTAAAGGGAGCGGGATACAAGGGAACACGGAGCAAGGGAGCAGGGACAAACTCGCGCGATTGCCCCGGCTCTGAGAACCGGGCCGCCTAACGGCGCAGGAATCGACTGATATGCTTTTCCAATGAACTACGAGTTCGCCGATCTTTCCTTGAACGACCGGAAGGGCGTTCTCGATATCTTTAATCACTACGTCGAAACAAGTTTCGCGGCTTTTCCTGAAGAACGAGCCGGGGACGAGTTTTTCGAACGGCTCCTCACGCTCTGCCAGGGATACCCTGCGCTGGTTGTCCGGGCGGAAGGCCGCACCGTCGGATTCATTCTGCTGCGCGCCTATCACCCTGCCAGCACATTCCGGAAAACGGCGGAGATCACCTATTTCCTTCTGCCAGAACATACAGGGAAAGGCGTGGGCTCGCGGGCCCTCGAGCTGTTGTCTGGGAAGGCGCGAAAGATGGGCATCGAAAACCTGATTGCCACTGTTTCGTCACGCAACGAACAGAGTCTTCGCTTTCACGAGCGAGCAGGTTTTCAATGTTGTGGAAGATTACTTTCTGTCGGCAGAAAATTCGGCCAGGATTTCGACGTAGCGCTTTTTCAAAAGAGACTCAATTAACTCAAATCCTATTTCGCTGGTCTGCGAAAGCCAGAGGCGCCACGCTGCAAGTGGCCGCCGAGGCTACTCTTTCGCGGGGGCGTGGAGGGGCTCGGACGAAGCGGCGTCGGCGACAACGGCGTGCCTGCCGGTGTGGAACCAGCTCATGTGGGGCAGCGCGCGCTCGGCGCGGCGGCGCATGGCGATGAGCTCGGCGACGACGGAGACGGCGATCTCCTCGGGCGTGACAGCGCCGATGTCGAGCCCGACGGGAGAATGCACGCGATCAAAAAGCTCAGGCTTGAGGCCTTCGCGGGTGAGTTCGCGAAAGACGGTGATGGCTTTGCGCCTGGAGCCGACCATGCCGATGTAGCGCGCCGGTGTTTCCACGGCCCAGCGCAGGACGCGCATGTCGTCGCGATGGCCGCGCGTGGCGATGACGATATAAGAGGACTCGCTGGGGGCGATCTCGTTGAACGCCCGATCGAAGTCTTTGGCGATGACCTGGAGAGCGTTGGGGAATCGCTCGGCGTTGGCGTAGGCTTCGCGGTCGTCAGTAACGATGCAGTCGAAACCCGCGTTACGCGCGGCCTTGAAGAGTTCGATGGCGACGTGACCCGCGCCGAAGATGTAGAGCAGCGGCATGGGCAGGACGGGCTCAATGAAGATTTCGAGCGTGCCGCCGCAGACTAGGCCGGTATCGTACTGGGGATCCTGATTGAGATCGAAGGTGAGGGTGCGCGGCTTTTCCTGGGTGATGACTTCGCGCGCGGCCTGCCAGACTTCGGCTTCGACGCAGCCGCCGCCGATGGTTCCGGCGATGGAGCCGTCGTCGCGGATGAGCATTTTGGCGCTTTGGAAGGAGGGGATGGATCCGCGCGAGTTCACAATGGTGGCCACAGCGCCGCGGCGGCCCGCGCGTTGCAACTTCACGATCTCCTCATACACATTCATCTGCTTCGATTATTGGATTGGCTGGGAAGTAAGTCAATCGGGAGGCGCTGGCCGAGGGATAGACCGCGCCCATCCATCACATGCTGACGCGGCCCACGCAGGCCGGGGCCGAGGCGGTGCATCGCGCGATTGCCATGGCGGAGATGGCCGGGGTACCGATTTATATCGTGCATCTTTCGAGCGAGGATGCGCTACTTATTGATAGAACCCCGCTAGGCTTCCACCAGCGCGTCGGCGATGGAGAGATGCTCGTCGAGCGCGGCTAGCCCCAAGTCGAGCTCTTCCTTCGTTACGATGAGCGGAGGTGCGATGACGAAGTGGCTGGCCCAGGCCCAGATCGAGACGCCCTGCGCCATCATCTTGGCGACGATCTGATCGACAACGAGCGGCTTGCCTTCCACCTTGTCGCGCATGGTGTTGAAGAGCTGTTTGGTCGAGCGGTTCTTCACGATTTCGACGGCGAAGAAGAGGCCGAGGCCGCGCACGTCGCCGACGGAGGGGTGCTTTGCCTTGAGCGCTTCGAGTTTCCGGCGGACGTACGGCTCGAGCTCCGCGGCGCGCTCGACGAGGTGGAGGCGCTGCATCTCTTCGATGGCAGCGACGGCGGGGCCGAGAGTAAGCGGGTGCGATTCGTAGGTGTGGCCGTGGGAGAAGTAGTGATCCTCGAAGTAGTCGGCGATCTTGGTGGTGGTAGCGCAGAGGCCGAGGGGCACATAGGCCGAGGTGATGCCCTTGGCGGTGACGAGAATGTCGGGCCTGACGTTCCAGTGGTCGACGGAAAACCACTTGCCGGTGCGGCCCCAGCCGGCCATCACTTCGTCGGCGATGAGCAGGACACCGTGGCGCGAGCAGATTTGGCGCAGCCGCGGAAGATACTCGGGCGGCGGGACGAGGACGCCATTGGTGCCGACGACGGGCTCGACGATGATGGCGGCGACGTCGCCCTCGTTGCGAATCATGTGCTCGATGTAGTCCGCGCAGGCGATGTTGCACGCGGGATAGGTGTGCTTGATGGGGCAGTCGTAGCAGTTGGTTTCGGGGGCGAAGACTACACCGCCAATTTTGCCGGCCGGTTCCATGGCCCAGCGGCGCGGATCGCCGGTGGCGGCGATGGAGCCGGCGGTCGATCCGTGGTAGGAGCGGTAGCGCGAAATGATTTTGTTCTTGCCCGTGACCATACGGGCGATCTTGAAGGCCGCTTCGTTGGCCTCGGTGCCGCTGGTGGCGAAAAAGAACTTGTTCAACCCCTCGGGGAGGACTTCAAGGAGCTTGGCGCTAAGGCGCGCGCGCGAAGTGGTGGCGTAGCCGGGCGCAACATAGGCCAGCTCGCGCGCCTGTTGGGCGATGGCCTCGACGACGCGCGGGTTTTTGTGGCCGAGGTTGACGCACATGAGCTGCGAACTGAAGTCGAGATAACGCTTGCCTGCGCCGTCGGTAAACCAGCAGCCTTCGGCGTCGGCGACGTGGAGCGGCTTCCAGCTTTTCTGGAAGCGCCAGGTGCCGTAGTTGGTCTGGCGCGTGAGGTTGGAAACCTGCTCGCTGGTGAGCGATGGGGACGAGGAAGTGTCAATCATGGATGGGGCCCTCCCATGGGATGCAACCCATCGTATCATTCGCGGCACATATTGAATGGGAGCACGCTTTGCCGGGTTTGGTTCACGCGGCGAGGCCGCCGGATGAGGGCGCATGATACTCGCCGATGAGGCGGTCGACGAGGGCGATCAGCGATTCGCCGGTGCGGAGCAGGATGAACTCGTTCTTTGCGGCGTTCCAGTCGAGCTTGAAGCTGGTGGCGAGCGCGGAGATCCAGATCTGGCGAACGGGCGCATTGGGCGTGATGACGAACCGGGCGCCGGGATCATCGAAGAGAACATTGAGGACGCCGGCTTGCTCCTCGACCTCGAAGGCGGCCTGCTCGTCTTCTTCGCGTGCGATGAGATGGAGCTTGAGGGCGTTGAGGGCCGCTTCGGCGGCGCGGCGGAACTCCTGTTCGTCCTGCATGGCCCAAGTGTAGCAAGTTCGCTGCGGCATTCGTCGTCGGCGGGAGCATCCGTCGGGTTGCGAAGGCCGTTAGTTGCAATCCAGGTTCCCCCGGCTCAATTCTCCGCCATTTTACAGAGGCCTTGCCGGAGCTTCACCGCGGCGCCGTCATGATGCCCACAGGCAGCGATGCAATTCGGAGCTCTTCTGCCTGGGGTGGTGAAATGCGTGTGCTCTGGGTGACGTTGGGAGTGCTGGCGATGACGCAGGGAGCCTTGCGCGCGAGTTGCCAGCCGGCAGAGCCCGCCGGGCAACTGGTCGGCGAGGTTGTATACAACGAACTCAATGACCACCAGCGGCACGGCTACTGGCAGTATTGGGTGGAACGGCGCTCGCAGGCCGGAACCAGCGTAGAGGAGCAGGTGGAAACCGCCGACGGGCCGATTAGCCGGCTCATGTTGAGCAACGGGCGCGCACTGGGTCCCGAGGCGGAGAAGGCGGAGCAAGACCGGCTGCAGGAACTGCTCAGATCGCCGGGCGAGCAGGCCCGACAACAGAAGCAATATGACGAGGGCGAGGAGCGCATTGGCCGGATTCTGGCTCTCTTGCCGAGTGCGTTCGTGTACCAATACGACGGCGAGGAGAATGGCTGCCACCGGCTGCGCTTTCATCCCAATCGCGAGGATCCGGCACGCACAATTGAGTCGCGCATCCTCCACGCGATGAGCGGCACGCTTTGGATTGACGCTCGTTCCAAGCGGGTGTCGCGGCTGGAGGGCCAGGTGGACGAAAACGTGGACTTCGGATTCGGAATCCTGGGCCGCCTGTACAAGGGCGGATGGTTCCGGCTGGAGCGGGTGCAGGTAAGCGCCACCGACTGGAAGACGGAGGCGTTCGAAGTGCACATGAACATCCGCGCGCTGCTGGTGAAGACCTTTGCGCGTGAGACCAGCGAATTACGCGGAGGCTTTGTTCCGGTTCCCACCGGGATGAGTCTGGCTGAGGGACTGGAGATGCTGAACCAATCCCCCGGTCAATCCGACGCCGCAGTCCGGAAGCCACCGCGTCCGGGAGCCGCCCGCGCCCTGCCAATCCAGACGGCTCTGGCCATGCGTCCATAGCTGCTGGCGGGGGCGGGTGTCCGGAAATCGAACAAAAGGGAATCAGGAAGATTAAAGATTTGCCTCTTCTTGCCGATACAGGAGGTCAGGTATTGAGAAGCGAAGATGGAGATCGGTCCCATTCCCGGAATCCGCGCAGTGCCCGCGGTGAAGGCTCCGCAGCCGGATTACAGGCCGCCTGCGGTGTTCAACATCGACTCTGCGGCCAAGCCAGGTGAAGGCGGAGAGCGGGGAAACGGGAGAAAAGCTGCCGGGGCGGAAGAAAGCGACGAAGAAGAGTGGGCTCTTGAGAACGACGAAGAGGAGCCGATGTTCGCCGGCGGGGCGGAGAGCGGGCAAGAGACACCCGGCGAGGTTCCCTCCAGGCAAGTGGATTATTTCGCGTAGAGAGAGCGCGGCGGCGCATGGCCCGCGAACCGGGCGCAGCCTCCTCCCCGTGGAGGATTTGCACGGCGTGGGCGCCGCGGGTTCAGGCGGTGACAGACTGGCGCGTGTTCTGCTCCACGAAGAGCGGACTATGCTCAGCGAGACGCAAGAGACGGTGCAGATAAGCGCGGGAGATGGATAGCTGGCGGGCAGCCAGCGTCTTGTTTCCGTTATTTTCCCTGACGGCGGCAACAGCCAGCTTGATCTTGTAGTCGTGCAACTGGCGCTCGAACGAGCTGGATGACTGGTAATCGGCGATATCGACGACTTCGTCGAAGGCGGCAACTTCTTCCGGTTCCGGCGCCTGGAGGCATAGGTCTTCAGAGCGGACGACGCGGCCGGGCGCCAGGATGATGGCGCGCTGGATCACGTTTTCAAGCTCACGCACGTTTCCGGGCCAGGGGTAGGTCTGGAGCATCTCGAGCGCCGCGGGCTCAATCGAATCCATAGATTTTTGGAAGACGCCTGCGTAATGGCGCAGGAAATGGAGCGCGATGAGCGGAATGTCTTCGGGCCGGTCCTGGAGGCTTGGCGACTCGATGCGCATGACGTTGATGCGGTAATAGAGATCCTGGCGGAACTTGCCTTCGGCGGCCAATCTGGCGAGGTCCTGGTGGGTAGCGAAGATGAGGCGGGCGCGCAGGGGGATGAGCCTGTTCGAGCCCAGGCGGCTGAACTCCATTTGCTGCAGGACGCGCAGCAGCTTGACCTGGGTGAAGAGGCTCAGGTCGCCAATCTCGTCGAGGAAGAGAGTGCCGTCGGCGGCCTGCTCGAAGTAGCCCTCGCGAGCGCCGACGGTGCCGGTGAAGGCGCCTTTCTCGTGGCCGAAGAGCTCGGCCTCGATCAAGGTTTCCGGGATGGCGCCGCAGGAGACGGCGACGAAGGGCTTGTTGGCGCGGCTGCCCAGGTTGTGGATGGCGCGGGCAATCAGTTCCTTGCCGGTTCCGCTGTCGCCGGTGATGAGAACGGCGGCGTTGAGATTGGTGACGCTCCGCACCAACTGATAGACGCGCTGCATGATTGGGCTGGAACCGATGATACGGTCGCAGCAGCCCGGCTCCTCGATGCGCTGTTGCACATGGAACAACTGTTGCTTCAGCGCGGAGGTTTCGCAGGCGCGGTTGAGCATGGTTTTCAGATCGCGAATCGAAGGGGGCCGGCGGCAGTAGCCAAAGGCCCCGGAGCGGACGAGCTCGAAGGCGGTGGAACGGAGGGTGTCGTCGGCCATCAGGATGGCCGGGACATTGGAGGCGATCAGGCGCCGCGCGCATTGGATCCGTGTTTGCAGCGAATCCAGGGTGGAATAGAGATCGAGGATCATCACGTCGCAGCCCTCGGCAGAGACGAGATGGTCCATACCAGCTCCATCGGTCTCGAGCAGAACCTCGAAGTCCTTACCAAGGGCGGAAGAAAGAAGCGGGTGCAAACTGCAGTCTTCGGAGTACAGGGCAATTCTGGTCATGGGCGTGCCATCCACCATCTCGCTGATTTCACAGTGCCGTTCTGGGGGGATTGGCGATGTAAGTTTATGATCGTCGGCCGGTAGCCTGCCGCATATTCCTCTTTCGTGCTAGGAAAGTGCGACCTTTGTAACGGCCACAACCCATAAAAACAACATGGAATTGAAGGTCGAAAACCTGTTCGGGCCAAAAAGGAAGCAAGTTCAACGGCGCAGGGCTTACTGCCACCCTGCCGCCAGCGAAGAAAAGAGGCAGAAGCGCCGCTGTTCCGAGCTCACTGCTTTCCGGTCTCCCCTTGAATGACTCGTGGATCGACGCGAAGCCCGGCCAAGACGCTCTGCAGCACATAGCCCAGACAGCGAACGGAGAGATGCTGAGGCATTCGCTGCCGTGATGGTGAGTTGCGCGTCTTGAGGGGAGAGTCAGATCGCGCTGCTCGAAAGGGACCCCAAGTGAAAGATATACTTCATGATCCGAGGGAAAACGTCAAGAAAAAAATGAACAAATTGGGATGCTTCAACGTTCCCACGGTAACCTTTTCGCTTCATTGGACTCAATCGCCGGAAATAGGGGCCGGAACGGTTGCATTTGGATGTAAACTGTGTACTCTATTAGGCTATTCGTTGCGATGGGAAGAACCCGTGGAATGGGATCCCAACCGCGCGGAATATACGGGGTATGGCCGATGAAGGAGGTTGCCTGGCCGGAGCGCGGAATTTCACTTCCCAGAAGCAGGCACGGCTGCAGTATAAACAGTTGGGCCGTGCTGGTTTGTGCGAAATGCGAGGGTGTATACGGCCCACGCCAAGAGGGCCCCAAGCCGTATACAGTGGTGTACACCTGCTGTGAATATCTGCTTTTATCTTTATGAATCCGCATGGCTTCTTGGCTTTGGTAGTTTGGTCGGGAAATTGCTGTGAGGTAGGGGAGTCCCGAAGGCCTTAGGAATAAGGAAGGGGGGGGAATGCACACGTACGCCTGGTGGCCGACAGTGATCGTTCTGGGTATGGCGACCTTTACAGATCTTCGCAGCCGGCGTATCCCTAACTGGCTGGTGTTGCCTTTTCTGGGCTCCGGGATTGTGGTTTCCGGCTGGCTCCGGGGCTGGCACGGGTTGGAAAAGAGCCTGGCCGGGGCGGGGCTAGGGCTTCTGATCTATGGATTGCTTTACTGGATGGGCGGGATGGGCGCCGGCGATGTGAAGCTGTGCGCGGCCATTGGAGCGTGGATTGGCCCGTACCAATTATTCTTGGCGCTGGTGATGACGGGGCTGGTGGGAGGAGTCATGGCGCTCGCCATAGCGGCCTGGGGAGGATTCTTAAAGGAGTTGTTTCAGCACACCGGCGATTTGATGTTTGGAGCGAAAGAGCGTGGAGAGGCAGTTCTGAGCAACCCGCGGCGGCACAAGATGCCGTATGCGCCTGCCATCGCGATTGGGACGTTGATTTCGTTTTTCGCACTACGGTAAGGGACGGAGCAAGGCAATGTCCAGCTCGCGGCATGCCGATTATGAACTACCGGCGGATTGGGAGTCCGTGCCGCCCAGCTTCCGGTCAAAGCGTACAGCAAGGAGCGACAGAAACGTGTCTACCAACCCTTCCCCATATCCCGCAAACCCGATTCCGGAATCGATCGGAACCGACGGGCTCTCCATCGCGGTGATTGGTCCCAATGGAGATCGCCGATCAGAGGCCATTCTGGCCATGAGCGGCAATGCGGGCAGCGATGTCAGCGAGTTTTCCAGCTATAGGCCGGGCGAAGGCGATCTACCCGCCACGCTGGAGGACAGGTACAACGTCATCATCATCGATCTGGACAGCGATCCCGAGTACGCGCTGGAGCTGGTGGAGAACATTGGCGCCAATGGCGTGGCCACGTTGATGGTGTATTCGGAGAGCTCCGATCCGGAGTTATTGGTGCGCTGCATGCGGGCTGGGGCGCGCGAGTTTCTGACGCTGCCGTTTACGCCCGAGGTGATGGCGGAGGCTCTGGTGCGGACGGCGGCGCGCCGGCCACTGACGCGGAGCGTGAAGAAGGCAGTGGGAAAGCTCTATGCGTTCATGGGCGCCAAGGGCGGCGCCGGAGCCACCATGGTAGCGTGCAATTTCGCCGTTGCGCTGGCTAAGGAATCGGGCGAGAAGACGTTATTGATCGATCTCGATTTACCGCTGGGCGACGCCGCCCTGAACCTGGGCATCACGCCGGAATTTTCGGCTGTCGACGCCTTGGAAGCGGTGGAACGGCTGGATGGACGATTTCTTTCAAAGCTTCTGGTGAAGCACAGTTCCGGATTGTGGGTGCTGGCGGCTCCCGGAAGGTTTATGCAGTACGAAGCCAACAATGAGGCCATCAACCGGCTGCTGCAAGTGGCGCGGTATGAGTTCGACAACATAGTGGTGGATCTGGGGTCCAAGCTGGAGCTGATGGACACGACGGCGTACAAGCAAGCGACCACGATTTACCTGGTGACGCAGGCGAGCATTCCGGAACTGCGCAACTCGAACCGGCTGATCAAGCAGTTTTTCAGCGGCACCGTTCCCAAACTGGAGATCGTGATCAACCGGTCTGAATCCCGCGGCCAGAACCTGTCAGAGGAGCACATCACGAAAGCGTTGACCAGGCCGGCGCAGTGGAAAATTCCCAACGACTACACGTCCGTGCGGGACATGCAGGTCAACGCCACGCCGTTGGTGCTGTCGGACACGGCGATCGCGCGGCAGATCCGCAAGATGGTGAGTGGGGTGACGGGGAAGAGCGCGACCCCGGCCAAGAAGAAAGGATTCGGCCTCAACCTTTTCGGGTGATGGAGTGAAGAACGGGATTTCGAGTGGGATGGAAGGTAAACCGTGGAACTACTGAATTTAGAGACTTACAAAGCGGAAATACACCGGACGCTGATCTCGAAGCTCGATCTGGAGAAGCTTTCGCGCGTGAATTCGAGCCAGGCGCGGCAGGCGGTTTCGGGGCTGGTGAAGGAGATCATGTCGGATCAGCGCGTGCCGCTGAACTTCGACGAGCAGGAGAAGATCCACGCCGACCTGCTGGATGAGGTTTTTGGGCTGGGACCGCTGGAGCCCCTGCTGCGGGATCCCAAGATCTCCGACATTCTGGTGAACGACAAGGATCACGTGTTTGTGGAGAAGGGCGGACTGCTGCAGAAGGTAGATACGTCGTTTCGCGACGACCGTCATTTGATGCAGATCATCGACAGGATTGTGTCGCGAGTCGGCCGCCGGATCGATGAGTCGTCGCCCATGGTGGATGCCCGGCTGCCGGACGGTTCGCGCGTCAACGCCATCATTCCGCCGCTGGCCCTGGACGGACCGTCGCTCTCGATCCGGCGATTCGGGACCGGGCCGCTGGCCGCCAACCAACTGGTGCAGTTGAAGAGCATCTCGCCGGAGATGATGGAAGTACTCTCGTCGGCGGTGCGGGCGCGCATCAGCATTCTGGTTTCAGGGGGAACCGGAGCCGGCAAGACGACGTTTCTGAACATTCTGTCGCAATACATTCCGAACAATGAGCGTCTGGTGACCATTGAGGACGCGGCCGAATTGAGGCTGGCGCAGGAGAACATCGTGCGCCTGGAGACGCGGCCGCCGAACATCGAGGGGCAGGGCGCCATTCGCCAGCGGCAACTGCTGATCAACGCCCTGCGTATGCGGCCCGACCGCATCATCATCGGTGAGGTTCGCGGCGAAGAAGCCTTCGACATGCTACAGGCCATGAATACCGGCCACGAGGGCTCAATGACCACCATCCACGCCAACACGCCGCGCGACGCGCTGTCGAGGCTGGAGTCGATGGTGGCCATGACCAACATGAACCTGCCGGAGAGATCGGTGCGGCAGCAGATGACATCGGCGATCACGATTGTGGTGCAGGCCACGCGCTTGAGCGACGGCACACGCAAGATCACCAGCGTGTCCGAAATCACGGGCATGGAAGAGAATGTGGTCAGCATGCAGGAGATCTTCACCTTCGAGAAGAAAGGCATCGGCCAGGACGGCCGCGTGATTGGGGCATTCAAGCCCAGCCGCATTCGTCCCCGGTTCCTGGACCGGCTGCGCGTGTCGGGCATCATCCTGCCGCCCAGCCTGTTCGAGCGGGAAACGCCGGTCAACTGAGAGGGAAGGAGGGAACAGAGATGGGACTGATCGTCGCTTTGGTTTTTGTGGGCGTGTTCACGCTGATCGCGCTGCCCTTGGCTGCCCTGGGTTCCTCTAATAGCTCCAAGCAGGCGCTGGCTACGCTGGACTCGGCGATCAAGGTCGATCGGCAGGATCTGCGCCTGCAGAAATTGAATGTGCGCAAGAACGAGGTTCTCAGCAGCATTCCCTGGCTGAACCAGAAGCTGCTGAAGTTCGAATTGACGCCCTATCTGCGTAGACTTCTGAGCCAAGCCGATCTGGATTGGAGCCCGGGGCGCTTGCTGCTGATCACCGCGGCCGGTTTTGTGATTCCGAGCTATGTCCTTATGCAGGTCACGGATTCCTATTTGCTGTCGCTTGTGGTGGGGGCAGTTTTGGGCGCGCTGCCGATGAGCTTAGTGCTGTTCAAGCGCAGCAGGCGCTTTGGCCAATTCGAAAAGAATTTACCGGAGGCATTGGACCTGATGGTGAGCGGGCTCCGCGCCGGGCATAGTTTGCTTGCGGCCATGGCTCTGGTGGCCCGCGAGTGCCCGGATCCGGTGGGCAGCGAGTTCAGGATCTGTTTCGAGGAACAGAACTATGGCCTGGAGATGAAGACGGCACTGGAAAACCTGCTGGAGCGGGTGCCGTTGCAGGACCTGAAGATCGCGGTCACGGCCATCCTGATTCAAAAGGAGAGCGGAGGCAATCTGGCCGAGGTGCTGGACAAGACCTCGTACGTCATCCGGGAACGGTTCCGGCTGAAGCGCCAGATCCGGGTGCACACGGCACAGGGGCGTCTTACGGGGTGGATTTTGACGGCGCTGCCCATCGCGCTGGGCCTGGGCATCTACTTAGTAGACCCGCAAATGATCAGCATTTTGTGGCATCGCCCCATCGGCATCAAGTTGATGTGGGCTTCGGCCGGGTTGATCCTTGTTGGCGGATTTGTGATCCACAAAATCGTCGACATCGACGTGTAAGGGAGCCATATGGGATATGCATTTCTGGCATTTTTGGCCGTCTTCACCCTGATCGCGGGCTTCGGGATTCTGCTGTTCTATCGCGAAGTGGCGCTCAAGCGCATCAGCGAAGTCATCAACCCGCGGCCCAAGCAGCATAAGACCCTGCGCGCGACTATCCAGGAGACGGGATCTTCGATCGGCAACATGGTGAAGCGCTTTGAGAATTTCATGCCCAAGAGCCAGAAGGAGGTTTCGGTCGTCGTACAGAGGCTAACCCTGGCGGGGTATCGCAACGATTCCGCGATGAAGGTCTTCTATGGCTGCAAAGTGCTGCTGCCACTCCTGCTGGCTGCAGTGGCCGCGGTAAGCGGACTGACCAGGCTGGGCCCGTTTTTTGTGTATTTGCTCGCGTTGGGCGGAGGGTTTTTGATCCCGGATTTCTGGCTGGGAAAACGAATCAAGGCGCGGCAAAAGCGGATTCAGCGCGGTTTGCCCGACGTGCTGGATCTGCTGGTGATTTGCATGGAGGCAGGCCTCAGCCTGGACCAGGCTACGGTTCGTACCGTGCAGGAATTGAAGAAATCGCAGCCTGACCTGTGCGACGAACTGGGAGTCGTAGTGCTGGAGCAGCGCGCGGGGCGCGCCCGGTCGGAGGCCTGGAAGCACATGGGCGATCGCACCGGCGTGGATTGCGTGCGCAATCTGGTGTCGATGCTGGTGCAGACCGAACAATTTGGCACCAGCATTGCAAAAATGCTTCGCGTGCATTCCGATACGCTGCGCGTTCAGCGCGTGCAAATGATCGAGGAACTGGCGGGGAAAACTTCGGTGAAGCTGGTGTTTCCTCTGGTGCTGTTTATTTTCCCAGCGCTTTTTCTGGTTACACTGGGTCCAGCCGCGATTGTGATGATGGAGTCATTCAGCTCACTAACTAAACATTGAGGCAGGGGGGAGATTTGCATGGATACCACCACGATTATCAGGATTGTTTCCGGAATTCTGGCAGTCATCATTCTGGTGATTTTGATTCAGCGCCGCCGAACGCGGGTGAAGTAGGCGGAGGATGGGGCAAGAGACCGTGACGCGATGACGAAAGGGATCGCGCCACGGCCGGGTTCTGAGAGGTCCGGTGCCGGGGCGGCTTGACGTAAACGCGGCAAGTACCTCAGCAAGCTGCCTGAGGCGAGCGGAGTAGAAGGGGCGCACCCTTCGCCGCCTTTACCCAGGCGGAGAGGGGGTGCGTCTCATGGAACTATTGGAAAGAGCCGGACAGGCGGCAGGAACGGCGAAAAGAGAAAGGGTTGGGGAGCAGACGCTCCAGGCGAAAGGGACGATGGAATCGCAGACATATTGCGCCTATAACCAGACACGCGAATGCTTTCTCGGCTTAAGAGTGAAGACTGGCGATTGTTCCGCGACACGCGCCGCGGAACTCATGATGGAGCGGCCGCTGAAGTCCGGCGAGGGCGTGTGGTTGAAGCCGTTCCGGGGAATTCGGGCGGCGGCGATATCGGCGCCGCTGGATCTGATCTATTTGGATGAGGAATGCCGCGTAATCGATATAGCCGAATCCTTTCCCACCTTCCAGGTGAGCTCGTCGAGTCCGCGGCCGGAGAGCGTGCTGGCGCTGCCGGCGCACTCGATTTACTCGTCGCAGACGCAGTCGGGCGATCAGCTTATGCTGTGCGTGGCCGAAGAGATGGAGCGGCAATTGGAGAGGTTGACGAGTATGCGCGACGAGACAGAAACAGAACCGGTAATTCAAGGCGCGGCGGTGCTACGCGAAAGGCCGCTATGGAGCGGCGGACCGGGACTTTTGGAGCTGGAAGATCGCAACGGGCTGGTGAAACCCGCGGCAGAGCAGATGTACAGCATGGATCTGTCCTATCCGGGCTCAAAAACCGTGCGGCAACTGCGTGGCTGGTTTGACCGCTGGTGGTCGCCTGATCCGCGCCGGGCGCCGCGCGTAAAGGAGCCTGGGCTGGCCGCGTATTACTGGAACGGGAACGTGCCGATGGCGCACGGAATTCGCGATATCAGCTCGTCGGGACTCTACGTGGTGACCGAGGAACGATGGTATCCGGGGACCATGGTGCTGATGACGCTGCAGAGGAACGACCTCGGAGAGGAATATGAAGAGCGTTCGATTGCCGTGCAGACGCGAGCCATACGCTGGGGTCCGGACGGAGTGGGGCTGCAGTTTGTCCTCTCTGACGACAAGGACGTGCGCCATGGGAAGACTCCCGTGCTGGATTCAGCGGGCAGGAAAGACTTCGATCTCTTTCTGGAGCAGTTGAAGACGGGCAAATGTGGAGCAATGGAAGCCCGGCAATGAAAGGCGCCATCGGGCCTCAAGGAGATTCTTTGGCGGGCGGCAAGGCGGAAGTCGAATGACAAGGCCGGCCGCTACAGGAGGTGGAGCGGTGAGAATTGGCCATGGCCTGAGCAGAATGGACAACAAGCTTGTTCGCCGCGTGAGGCGCATCTTCGGACGGCGAGGGGAGGAGGGAGGCGCCCTGCTGGAATTTGCCGTCGCCCTGCCGTTGCTTCTGACGGTTCTGACGGGGACGGTTTCGTTCTCGTTGGCACTGTATTTCCTGCAGCAGATTGGCAATGCAACCTCCAGCGCGGCCCAGTCACTCGGAGCACAGGCCGGAACGGTCACCGATCCCTGCGCCAATGTCGCTGCAGTGATTACCTCATCGTTGCCGAACCTGGATTCGTCGAAAATTACATTCACAGTTGTCATTACAACCGCCTCCAGCACCACCACCTACGGTCCATTCACCCCGCCGGTAACGCAGGGCAATGGCTGCCCGCAGGCGGGAGATGGAGGTGGAACGTCAACGCAGGAGACGGCGAACTACCCTGTCACGGTGTCGATAGGCTATGCCTATTCCTGGCTCCCGATCCTGAACTTCAGCCCGTCCAGCAGCCTGACGTCGTCGGTGACGGAGATTGCCGAGTAAGAAAGGGAATTCGTTTCGTGAAGCGGGCTGTGGTCTTGATGATGCACGGATTCGCGAACGAGAAGAGAGAGCGGTTCGTGGTTTTGCCGGCGTTTAGCGCGAAGGGGACGATGGTTCTTGCCGCGGCCTCGGATGAAGCGGGCCATGGCGATTACGGCTACCGGACGCGGGTGGCATTGACGAACGCAACCGGGAGATGGAAAAGATGAAGACTCGATACAGCGTAAGCAGGTTAAGAAAATCGCTTGCTCGCCGTATGCGGCGAGCCATGGGCATCAAAGGCGAGGAGGGATCGGCGTTGGTTGAGTTTGCCGTCACCCTGCCGTTGCTGATGATGGTTCTGACGGGGACGGCGTCATTCTCAGTGGCCTTATATACTCTGCAACAGATTGGAAATGCAACCACCGGCGCAGCCCAGTTTATCGGAGCCTACGCGGCATTGAACGCGACGATCACCAGCCCAACAACGGGCAAGCAGGTCTCCACCAGTGATCCGTGCCAGGAGGCGGTTTCCCAGGTGACCCAGGCGTTGCCAAACTTTACGGCGTCGAAGCTGACATACACGCTGACGATTTACTATCCCAACTCCGCCGGCACAGCCACGACGTCGACGGCCTACGGTCCGACCGCCGGAAATTCGTTTACCTGCTCCGCGGGGTCAGCACTCCTGACCGCGAACTACCCCGTCACTTTGACGGTCAGCTATGCCTATTCCTGGCTCCCGGTCTTGAATTTCAACCTGAACAGCCCGTTAACGTCGACACAAACAGCTCTGGCTGAGTAAGAGAGGAAATGCGTTCCATGAAACGGTTTTTCGTTTCTTCGCTACGCAGATTCAGCCGGGACCAGGGTGGCCAGAACCTTACCAAGCTAACGGCAATCTTCCAAGCCATCTTCGACAGCCTGACTTCGCCGCGGCTGATCCCCAACGGGACGACCTAGAGCGGGTCTCCTGCAGGCGGTGACCAAGGCACAATCGCTACGTGGCTTTTTCATCAAGAAAAAGCCACCTTGAATACTGTCCGAAATGGCACATAGTTGCAGGAGAGCCGCCGTAGGGGCTCGCCGAAACGAAGAACAAGGCGGTAGTTTCACAAGGGTGCGGGCGCAAAGCCCGTGCCCTTTTTTGCTGCAACTCACCGCCTGGATGAGCGGCGGCAGGATCGCGGCGGTCGAGCCAGGAGCGCCACCCATCTTCTCCTTTCTTTTGCCAAGTGCGAGTCAATGACGTATGCCGCGGCCCGGCTCGCACTCTTGCGGGGTATGCAGGTCTCAACGCCCTCGATCCGGCTGAGGTATTCCATTACCTAAGTCACTATGACTAGCACGAAAGTGCGATATTCGGTAACCAGCAAAGGAAAGATCATGGGAACAGGTGGCCTGTCCCCAAAGGGCCGCCCGAGTGTCCGCGAGGCGGAACGATGGTATTACCAAGAAACGAACGCGCCGATCTCCACGCGCTCACCGAGCGTTGCATGACGTGTCTTTCGCGTCTTCTCAATTGCCTTCGCCATCCGGACACGGTTCTTCACCAGAAAGAAAAAACAATTCAAAGTGCGGCAGCCTTTGCAGGCAGGCAATGCGGATCTTTCGTTCCATTTCTCAAGTTCAACTCATCGAGCAGCGCAACGCCCGCAGCGGCGCCAGGAGCGCGAAAGGAGGGATTTGTCCTATGAAACGGATTGGTGTTCCGTTACTGCGCAGATTCCTGAAGGACCAAAGGGGCCAGGCAGCCGTAGTGATCGCTATGTCAGCGACAACCCTGATGGCCCTTGCCGGAGCTTCGGTGGAGATAGGGCATGTGTATTACGCCTATCAGCAATTGCAGGCATCGACCAACGCGGCGGCGCTGGCAGGGGCGTATCAGATGCCGAACACGAGCGCGGCTTCAGTCAGCGTGACCAACTATAGCGCACAGTCAGGCGATTTGAACGCGAGCCCGTTGCTGCAGAATGTGTCGGTGACGCTCACCTTCGAATGCCTGGGTACCGTGACCAGCAGCCTGAACGTACCGTGCAGCACATCGACGGGCGCCGCGGGCGGTTACAACTCATTGAAGGTGACGCAGAGGGCTACGGTGCCCCTGTGGTTTGGCGGCCTGTTCGGGATGCCACAGATGAATATTGCGGCGACGGCGACGGCGTCCATGCGCGGCGGGGCGAATGCGCCCTGGAACATCGCCATCATCCTGGACACCACCTCGTCGATGGGCAATTCCGATGGCGGTACGCAATGTTCGGGCACAAAAATCTCCTGTGCGCTGCAGGGCGTGCAGATGCTGCTGAGCGATTTATATCCCTGCGCGCTGGGCCAAACCTGCACCTCGAGCATCAATTATGTGGACAGCGTGAGCCTGCTCGTATTTCCCGCCGTGACCACGGCGACACAGTCGAAGGACTACGTTTGCAAGACCAGCAACCCGACGATCGTGGCTTACACGATTCCCGACACTTCTCCGGCGTATACCAACGGGACTGCGCCGGCTTCGAATCTGATGCTGCCTTCGGGCGACACGTACCAGGTGCTCGGGTTTGCGAATGATTACAAGACCACGGATACGGCATCCAGCTTGAATCAGGCCGCATCCATCGTGATCGCGGCCGGGGACTCGGGGGTGAGCGGTTGCAGCGGCCTGCAGACACCGGGCGGCGAAGGGACGTATTACGCGCAGGCGATCTATGCGGCGCAGGCGGCGCTGATAACGCAGCAGACGAACAATCCGGGAACGAAGAACGCCATGATCATCCTGAGCGACGGAGATGCGACGGCCTGTGCCTCGAACGCCTACACGTCGGGCGGCGCGTGCAATACGAAGAGCCAGATTGTGGCTACCGAGGGCACGTTGAACGGGACGGGAACGAGCACGAGCAATCCCTCGGGGTACAAATCGTACACCTACCCGTCGGCGCTGGGGGAGTGCGGACAAGCGGTGCTGGCCGCGCAGTATGCGGCGAGCGCGGGGACCACGGTGTACACGATTGGTTATGGCGCGGAGACGTCGGGAGGGTGCGCGACGGACAAGACCTACAGCGCGACGGTGACCACGAACGGGGGAAGCTGGGCTCCGAACGACCAACCCTGCCAGGCGCTGGCGGCGATGGCATCGGCAGCGGTGAATTTCTACTCTGACGACGGGGCCGGCTGCCAGGCGACGGCGCCGAGCAATCAAGCCATCACGAAGCTGACGGCGATCTTCCGCGCGATTACGAACCAAATGAGCACGCCGCGGCTGATCCCCAACGGCACGATCTAGACGGTGGGCTTGACAGAACCCTGAGAATCCGGTAACAACGACTGAGAAAACCAGGTACGACGCAATTCGACCGAACGAAGGGAGTTCCCCGTGCGTATCTCGTGGACGATTGTGTTGATCATGTGTGCTCTTCTCATGTCGGGCTGTTCGGGTGTACCGGGAACGACGCCAACGGAGACGCAGTCAAGCCCTGTGCGCGGTGCAGCCCTGCAGGGGAAGGTGCGCGGCGGGCAGCAGCCGATCGTGGGCGCGCGCGTGTACCTGTACGCGGCCAACACCACCGGCTACGGCAATGCGTCGGTCTCGCTGCTGGCCGGCACAACCTATGTGACCACGCTGGCGGAGGGGGCCTTCAGCATCTCCGGCGATTACAGTTGCCCCAGTTCGAGCTCGCAGGTGTATCTGTACGCGGTGGGCGGAAATCCGGGATTAGGGGAGGGGACGAATTCGGCCGCGGGCCTGATGGCGGCGCTGGGGACGTGCGACTCGCTCTCCACAGGCACGTATGCCGTCATCAACGAGGTCTCGACGGTCGCCACAGCGTATGCCATTGCCGGCTTTGCCACGGACGCGACGCACGTATCGAGTTCGAGCAGTTTGTTGGCGGAGTACGACATCGGCAACGCGTTTACCACGGCAGCGAACCTTGAAACGCTGAGCACGGGCGTGGCGCTGGCCACGACACCGGCGGGTAACGGAATCGTGCCGCAGGCCGAGATCGACACGCTGGCGGACATTCTGGCTGCTTGCGTCAACTCGTCGGGGCCGTTATCGACGCCGTGCAGCACGCTGTTCAGCACAGCGCTCTCCGGCGGGACGACCGGATCGCAGCCGTCGGACACGGCGACAGCGGCGATCTACATTGCCCACAATCCAGGCTCGAATGTGGCAACGCTCTTTGGCTTGCTGCCGCCGGATCTGGCTTTTCAGCCCACGCTCGGCTCAGCGCCCAATGACTTCACCATCGCGATCACCTACTCGGGAGGCGGGCTGGACGGCAGCGGAAACGAATCAGCGCCTGAGGGCATCGCGATCGATGGTTCCGGCGATGTGTGGGTTTCAAATTACGGATCGAACACTGTCAGTGAATTCAAGCCCGACGGAACGCCCCTGACGAGCTCCGGCTACACGGCGACCGCACTGAGTGAGCCGACGAGCCTGGCTATCGATATCTACGGGAACGCCTGGGTTGCGAACTACAGCAGCAGCACGATCAGCGAATTCAGTTCCACAGGAGTGAGCCTGAATTCTCCTCCGCCTTATTACACCGAGGCGGGATTGAGCGATCCGTACGGCGTAGCTGTGGCGCCCAATGCTGTATGGGTTACGAACAATGGCGGCAACACCCTGAGCGAGTTCGAGTACAACGGCGTTGCGCTCTCGGGCACCACGGGCTTCGTCAGCGACAACCTGGGGGGGCCAGCCGGTGTCGCATCCGATACTTCGGGAAACATCTGGACGGCGAACTATCAAACCGCCATCGCCAGTCTCGTGGAAGTCGTTCAAGCCAGCCCAGGGGACGCTCCCACGTTCACGTTTTTCACCGGCGGAGGGCTGAACTCTCCGTACGGGGTCGCTGTCGACGGCTCAGGCAACATATGGTTGACGAACACTGGCGGCAATGGCAGCCTGAGCGAATTCAGTTCCAGCGGCACGGCGATCTCTCCCGATCCGGGCGGATTCAGCGGCGGCGGGTTGGATGTTCCTCTCGGCCTGACAATCGACGGCGCAGGCAATGTGTGGACGGCGAATTGGGGAGGCAACAGCAACAGCGTTAGCGAATTGAATTCCAGCGGAAATCCGATATCAGGGCCGAATGGCTACGTGAGCGATGGATTGATTGAGCCATACGGCATCGCCGCCGATGGGTCAGGAAACGTCTGGGTGGCAAGCGATAATACCAGCGGCCCGCTGACCGAGTTTGTGGGAGTGGCCACGCCGGTGGTCACGCCGATCGCCGCAGGTGTGGCGTACAAGGAACTGGGAAAGGCGCCTTAGTCGCGGCGCGGGTGAGCCGCCCGTGAGGTAGACAGCGAACGGCAGCGGCAAAACCCATTGTGGCGCTCCGCCCTCCCAACCGAAGTGCACGGCTGAAGGCAACCCCTGCGGCACTTTACGGCGGCTCTCCTGCAACTATGAGCCATTTCGGACAGTATTCAAGGTGGCTTTTTCTTGATGAAAAAGCCACTTGGCGATTGTGCCTTGGTCTACACCTGCAGGAGACCCGCTATAGAAAAAGTATGTGCTTGACGCGTTGCGCAGGGTCAGCGTTCCCTCCACTTCCCGGACGAAGATTTGTCCAGAGGCGCCCCGATGCTGTCAACAGCATCGGCATCAGTGCAGGAACTTCGGGGAACCGCTGTCCTTGGACTACAACCTTGGATTGCACTGGAGTAATACGTTACTTCCCGGCCGCGAATCATTACTTGATACATCTTGCGCGCCACTCGGCGGGAATCTAATCTACTCACTCCTGGCAGTGGATGAAGCTTACGGTCTACGTGCGATGGACGGCCGGGCTGGTTTCAGCACTCAGCGTCAGGACGAACCGCGAACGAAGGTGGTTCGAGCGTGGTTCGCCGGGATCTTCTATCCCCGGAAACGGTCGCGAAGCAGGGCGGAGGGAGCCGTTTCGCCGAGTTGAACCCTGCTCCATGCGGACGGTTGAAGATTCCGCCACACCGAGAGCAGCGAAGCGCTGTCTCTTGATTCTCCGGGATGGCGGTATAGAGGCGTTTTCGCCAGGCAGGGCCGCCGCCTGGCGAGAGGTTTTTGCGGCGCCGAATGATCGGAGGAGGTTGCCCTATGAAATGGCCCGGAATGTCGATTCTGCGCAGGTTGTTGAAAGAACAGCGGGGCCAGTCAGCGGTCTTGCTGGGAGTCGTGATGACCTCGATGTTCGCCCTGGCCGGAGCCTCGGTGGAGGTCGGCCACGTTTATTACGCCTATCAGCGGCTGGTGGCGTCAACGAACGCGGCGACCCTGGCGGGTGCGCCATGTTACCTTTTTCGCCCAGATAGGTTACCGTCTCCCCCGCTCCGGTTACTAAGGTCGTAGAGTAAAATGAGACTGATGTGCAATTTATTCCGCAACTTCGCTGCGGGATCATGAATGCAAGCAAATTGGAACCTATTCTCCAGGGAGGAACGCCGTGTCACGAGCTACGAGTAACCGCAAACACCGGGCCCTTATAGCACCTCGTAAATCGAATCGGAACGAGGAAGGCAGCGTTCTGGTCGAGCTTGCTGTGGCGTTGCCGATGCTGATGCTTCTGATTACGGGCGTGTTTTCCTTCGCCGCCGCTTACAGCAATCAGCTCACGCTAACGCAGGCGGTCGGTTCAGGTGGCCAGTATCTCCAGCAGATTCGCTCGAGCACCACCGATCCCTGCAAGGATGTTTTGACACAGATAGAGAACTCTGCACCCTCGCTCACTCCAAGCAGCATCACCCTCACGCTCACGCTGGATGGCAAATCGGTGCCGGGCAACTCTTGCTCCGGGGATCAGTCATACTTGATCCAAGGCGCGCCGGTGACCGTTAACGCGACCTATCCCTGCAATCTCTATGCCTTCAGCAAGAATTTCGGTACTTCCTGCCAGCTATCTGCGCAGGTAACAGAGTATGAGTACTAACCCAGAGCATCGCTGGGAGAATTGCCATGAAGAAAAATACCGTTTCGTTTTTCCGCACGTTCCTCCAAGATCAGCGCGGCCAATCCCTCCCTTGGGTTGTGGCCATCGTCACGCTTACGCTTTCCGTCGGTGGAGGTCTCGGCGTCGATCTCGGCCGTGCCTATATCGTTCGTAACGATCTTCAGAACTACGCCAACGCCATGGCGCTGGCCGCGGCGGGCGATGTCTACAATACCTCGCTCCTCAATAATGCAACCGCTTGGGCTACCACCTATAGCGCATCTCAAGGAGACTACAACTACAACGCTGCTTTGGGATCCGTAACGCCAACCATAACCCCCGTGTGCGTGAACATGCTCTTGACGAACGGAGGCACATGCAGCTCCAGCTCGACCGCAAACGCGATCAAAATATCAGAAACGACAACCATCAACACATATTTCATGAAGCTGTTCGGCGTTCCCAAGTTGACGGTCAAGGCGAATGCCACCGCCTCCACGCTGGGCATGGCCCAGCCCTGGAACGTTGCCATCCTCGTCGACGCCACCGACTCGATGGCCTCGACTGACAGCAATTGCGGCGGCCTTACCGAATTCAAATGCGCCGAGCAGGGAATTCAGACGCTGCTCGCCTCCGTCAATCCCTGCCAATCGGGTTATTCCACCTGCACGGCCACCAGCCACTCGCAATTCCGCGTTTCGCTTTTCCAGATGCCCAACGCGAAGTACGGCGCAAGTATGTACACTGCGCCTTGCAGCTACGGCTGGTCTAACGTTCAATACACGCTGCCCATTACGAACCCCACCAGTTCATCCGGCTACACTTACATCAAATATTCGTCCGGGGCCACCTCGTTCTCCGGCACCTACCAGATCTCCAACTGGACGAGCGGTTATTTCAGCTCCGGCAGCTCTTCGACCGGCGGGTTGAATACGAGCGATCCGCTGATCGGGGAGGTCGGCTACACCAACAGTAGCGGCACATTCCATGCCGGATGCCTCCCGGACAACGGCGGCGAGAGCTCCTATCACGCCAGCGCCATCTATGCGGCGATCGCAGCGCTGGAGTCCGAGCAGGCGGCGGTTTCGAACTCCCAGAACGCGATCATTTTTCTCTCCGATGCGCAGGCGCAAGCTGCCAGTTCGAAGTTCCCCGGAGCAGGCTACACCGCCAGCCCGAACGGCACCAGCGGCGGCTACAGCATCGCCTCCTCGCTCTCCAGCAGTAAGAACCTAGTAGGCGGAACCAAAGGCACTTATCCGGATTTCAACGACGAGTGCCAGCAGACGATCGTGGCGGCGCAGACGGCGAAAGCGGCGGGTATTCGCGTCTACAGCGTGGCCTACGGTTCCGAGGATAGCGGCTGCACATCCAGCACCGGCGGCACCGACTCCGCGCTCGTGCTCACCCCCTCGCAGATCTCCAGTTTGAATTACAATTTCGGCTCTGTCTTGAATCTCACGCCCTGCATCACCATGGAGAACGTCGCCTCGTCGCTGTCGTATTTCTATTCCGACTATAATCAGAGCGGCTCGGGCAGCACCTGCGAGGACGCCTCGCACACCGTGGTGAGCTTGAAGGGTATCTTCCTGGCCATTGCGGGGAGTTTCACCAATCCTCGCCTGCTTCCCAATAACGCCACATACGTCGTAACCGCTTCCCAATAACGCCACATGAACACCGGCGTGCACCGCTCATGATTCGTTTTCCCGGCGCGGTTTTCAGCTCTTCGCGCCGGGAATTCTCTCGCCCTTCAAGCTGAACTGGAGCACCACCGACTTTTCCCTCGCCGATCACTTCCTATTGGCTACTGGCTATTGGCTACCGGCTACTGGCTAGCACCTGCCTCTCCGCATCCCGCCTCCACCTCACAATCAGCGCCAGCGCAATCACCACCAGCGCCAACGTCAGCCCGATCCACAATCCGTAAATCCCCCCACTTCAATCCGAAGCAAAGAAAAAATCCCAGCGGCAATCCCAGTACCCAATACCCTACCAGGTTTGCCCACATCGGAGCTTGCGTCTCTCCCAGCCCGCGCAGCGCGCCCGTACTCACCGTCTGGATCCCGTCGAAAATCTCAAACGCCGCCACAATCCCCAGCAGCCACGGCCCCACCGCCATCACTCTCTCGTCGCTCGTATACAACTCGATCAGCGGCCTCGGCCACACCAAGAAAGCCACCGCCGCCAACAGCATGAAGCTCGTTCCCATCGCCAGCGCGAGCCACCCGGCCCGCCGCGCCCGCGCCGCGTCTCCCGCGCCAGCACCGTCGAAATCGCCATGCAACGCGATTGCCGCGATGGCGTCGAATGCCAACACTTTCTACTCCGACTATACCGACAATACCCATGGCGGCGGCTCCGGATGCGACGCGATCACCACCGCGAACCAGAACCAGAATTCGCTCCCTGACATCTTCAAGGCGATCGTGCAGGGGCTCACGATTCCGCGGCTGATACCGAACGGAACGACATAGGCCGGTTGAAAGAATGCAAGAAGGTAGGTTTCAGAGGGGTACGGGCATCAAGAGCCCGTGCCCTTTTTGCTGCTGCGCGCGGAACGGACGGGGAGTGACGGGTGGCGCAGGCGGCTACTCGTACTCTTCGGGGATGATGATGAGCACTTCCACTTTGGCGAATTGGCCGTCCTGGAGGGCGGGGCGGAATTGCCACTTGCCGAGGGCGGCGAGGACGAACTGGGCTTGGGGAAAAGCCTGCGGGACAACGATGCTGAGTGTTTCGAAGCGGCCGGATTGATTGATGAAGCCGTGAATCATGATGGCATCGGCGTCGACGGTATCGGCGCCGAGATTGGGGCGGACGATGTAATACGGCCAAGGGGCATCCAGGCGGACGATGGTGCCCGCGGCAGCGGCGTCGGCGGAGCGCGGAATCGAGTATTGCATGATCCAGCTCTTAGCCAGCCCGACGTGAAGGTAGACGGTGTAGGCCATCCTGCCGTTCCATACGCCGGCCACTTCGGGATATTGATCCTGAAGCGAATTTCCCACCACCACGGAATTGAAATGGCCGTCCTTGGGCGACAGGATCTGAGTAACGGTCAACTGGCCGTTTGGTTCCAATCCAAAATCCGCTCCCTGCGTGGTTCCAGGCGCATCCGCTTTGCCGGAGGTCGAGGAGGAGCCGGAGTTGCTTACCCCCCCCTGGGGGCTGTGCCCCGCGCCCTGACCGGAATTGTCCGCTTCGGCGGACGAACCCTGGCCAGAGCCCGAGCCGGCGCCATTCGTCTTGGCGGACGAACCCTGGCCGGAGCCCGAGCCGGCGCCGTTCGTCTTGGCGGATGAGCCCTGGCCGGAGCCCGAGCCGGCGCCATTCGTCTTGGCGGATGAGCCCTGGCCGGAGCCGGCTTGTGCAGACTGAACGGCGGAGTTGTCCCTGTCCGGCGACGAGAGATCCTGTGCTTGGCCTGGCGCGGGCTCTCCCTCCGTCTTCTTCACTGCGGACTCATTCACCGGAGGCAGAGCGACGGTCCCGTTTTTCAAGCGCAGGTCAGACAGGGAGATAATCGCAGCGGGAGTTGGCTGAGCCGACGGCTGCGAGGCGGTGACCGGGGGCAGTTGCACCTGCTGGGGAGCCTGGATGACGACGGGTGAGGTGGTGCTGGCCGGAACGATCGATTTAGCCGAAGGATGGAAGCTGGATGCAACGTTGACGTTGGCCAGGGTCATTTCCTCATTGGGCCGTTCGAGCGAAGGCATCACATCGGACGCGGTGGGCTTCTCCGGTAAGGGCGGAACGACCTTCTTGACCACCGTTTTGCTTGGCGACCAGATCATGACCTGAGGCATGGGGATCTGCTCGGCGAGCGTGATGGGGTTGGGAATGTCGGCCTGGACCAGTGTTTGCGGTCCGGGTTTGGCTTCCGCGATCGGGCGCGGCACTGGCCGGCGAGGCGATGGATTGCCGCCGGAAGCCGGCGCGTGTGCGCCGGAATGCGCCCCCGAGTAAGCGGCGCGACCCATGGCGGCGAGCGCCTGCTGGTCGGGCATGTGCAGATCGAGCTCGCGGACCATATCGTGTTCCGTGGTCACCCGGGTGAGGGCTGGTCTGTACGCCAAGCCGAACCATATCACGGCGGCAGCCACGCTATGAACAACGATGGATGCGGCGAAGGAAGTGGGCTGCGGGCCCAGATCGGACCGCTCCGTGAACAGCGTAACCATGTGAAAGGACATCATGGGCGGAAGAATCCTCCCGCGGGCATATTCCAAATGGACGACGATCTTCCGAACACGCGCGCGAAGAACTTCGCTTGCACACGTTTCCACGTTGGCACGCGTAGTCTGGCGCAGCTATAACACAGAAGATGCAGGCGAGACCTCCAGCTACTGAATGATTTCACTGTAAACTGGTGGTGAAACGGCCCCCCCAACAAAAAATGCTGCTGGAAGGCGGCCGGTTCCATTCCAGGGCCGCTATCGCCACTTTCAGGATCGCTTATTATGCGGGTTTCCCCCATAGCTATTTTGATACCTCATTGACAGATCGTGGCGATTCTATTACGGTTCGGGAGGCGTTCAGGACTACACTGAAACCGCACTTCACGCTTGGACTCGATTGGCAGGCAGGGGCGTGTTGTGTTAAGCATGGTCAGGAAGAGAGAGTCCTCTTCAGGGAGCATCCGCCGCGTGGGGTTTTCGATCTGCCCAGGGAAGGGCATGCAGCGATGGGGGCTGCGGCTTCGGGGTGCCGGGTTTCTGGAGGTGTTGCCCGACGCAGCCAGTGAGGCAGGCACAGAAAGGCGGAGCAGGCGCTAGCCGGCTCCAGCGGGTTAAGGATGAATCGAAGACTCACGACAATTCTCTTCGTCGCAATGTTGATAGCAGGCGTCTGCGCTTGGCTGGTCTATCGCATTGTGAGCGTCCGCATGGTTGGGTCCAGGCCCGTGGCGACTACGCGGGTGGTTGCGGCAGCCAAGGACATTCCCCTGGGCTCAGTGTTAACGGCAGCCGACCTTGCCACGATGACGCTGGCGGGCACGCCGCCCAAGGGCGCGATTGTGAAACCTGAAGACGCGATTGGCCGGGGCGTGATTACGCAGATCGCCCAGGGCGAGCCGATTCTGGACAGCCAGCTGGCGGGTCTTGGCTCCGGCGGCGGACTGGCGCCGACGATTCCGCAGGGCATGCGCGCCTGCGCGGTGCGAGTGGATGAGGTGGTGGGTGTATCCGGGTTCGTGATCCCCGGCATGCACGTGGACGTGCTGGTTTCAGGCAACCCGCCGGGCGCCGGCGCCGAGCAAGGCGTGGTGACGCAGACCCTCCTGCAGAACATCCAGGTTCTCTCCGCCGGTACCGATATCCAGAGAGACGCCGAGGGCAAGCCCCAGCAGGTGCAAGTGGTGAACCTTCTGGTGACGCCGGCGCAGGCCGAGTTGCTAAGCCTTGCCAGCAATTCGCTGAAGATCCAACTGGTGCTGCGCAACCCGCTGGATACGCAGATCGCGAAAGTTCCGGCCACGGCCATGCGCAACCTCTTTGAAGGCGAGACTCCTGCGCCGGCTCCGCGGGCGGCTACCAGGAGAACAGCGAAGCCCGCAACTACTGCTTATTCGATCGTCGTGATGAACGGTACGAAAACCACGGAAGAGAAGTTCGCTTCACCAGAGGGGCAGCATTGAGAACGAAGGCATGGGTCACCATCGTATCTTGCAGCGCGCTGTCGTGTGCACTGTATGCCGGGCTGGCAGTGGGGGCCCAGACCGCACCAGCGTCCCCATCGCCGTCAGCACAATCCACGTTCGAGGACTCCACCAATGAGCTCTCAGTGACCGTGGGCAAATCAGTCCTGGTGGACTGCGCGCAACCGATCCAGCGCGTCGCCATAGGGCTGGGCGACATTGCGGAAGCCGCGGCGATCAGCCCCACCGAAGTCATGATCGACGGCAAAGCTCCGGGCGAGACGAGCCTGATCATCTGGGACATCCACGGGGGACGCCAGTTCTTCAACGTGACGGTGCGGCCGGTTGCCGCGGTGTCGGGAGACAGTATTGATGCCATCCGGCGCGAGCTCAGGACGGAGCTGCCGGGCCAGACCATTCGCATAAGCTACAGCAACAACAGCATCTTCCTCCGCGGCACGGTCAATGATCTGAACAGCTCGGCGCGGGCGGTGGAAATCGCGTCGACGGCGGGCAAAGTGGTGAACCTGCTGGACGTGAACGTGCCGAAATCGGAGTCGCAGATCCTGATCAAAGTGCGCTTCACCAGCGTGGATCGCAACCTGGCTCGCCAGCTTGGCATCAACCTGTTCAACCTTGGTCTGGGAGATGCGGTTGGAGGGGTTTCGACCCAGCAGTTCACGCCGCCTCTCGTTGGCAACAGTACTAGCTCGTCGACTGGAGCAGGGGTCACCGGAACGCAGGGTACTGCGAGCTTTACCCAGCAGGGGAATATTTTTGCGTTCTTCCCCGGTCTGAACGTGGGCGCCGATATCCATGCTCTGGAGATCAAAGGAATCCTGCAAACGCTGGCGGAGCCCAATGTGATGGCGGCCAACGGCAAGGAGGCGAGCTTCCTGGCGGGCGGAGAGTTTCCCTATCCGGTTGTGTCGGGCACGTCGGGTGGCACGGCCGCGGTGAGCATCCAGTTCAAACAATACGGCATCCGGCTCAACTTTATCCCCACCATCACGCCGCGGGGAACCATCCGGTTGCAAGTGGCTCCGGAAGTAAGTGCGCTGGACTACACCCACGAAGTGGAAATCTCGGGATTTGAAGTGCCGGGAATCACCTCGCGTAAAGTGAATACCGAGGTGGAGCTGGCCGACGGGCAAAGTTTCATCATCGGCGGCCTGCTGGACAAGAGTATTACCGATACCTTCCAGAAGATTCCGTTCCTGGGCGACATTCCCATCCTCGGCAAGCTTTTCCAGTCCGAATCGAAGACCAAGAACGACACTGAGCTGATTGTGGTTGTCACGCCGGAAGTCGTGGCGCCGATTGCGGCGAGCGCACCGGTGCCGGCCCTGAATTATCCGGATAAGTTCATGCCGCCCAATTCGAATATTCCCATGCACCAGCCGGATGAGAAGACGGCGGAGAATACGCTGCCGCCTCCTCCAGCGTCGATGCCAGTGGAGAAGCTGATTGAAAGCATGAAGCCCGAGACGCCGCTGGTGATCGAGAGCGCCACGGGCGGATTCGGCACCGGCGGAGGACAGGGCGTCAACTCGGGCGGGGGTGCCTCCGCGGGGACGGCAACCTCGCAGCAATAGAATCTTCAGCCAGCGGATACGACAAGACTCCGAGGCAAGCGGATGAGTCCGTTGCAAAGGATCGTGAAGGCCCTGCGGGAATTCTTTGCGCCGCAGCCCGCGGCGGCCACTCCGGGGCCGCTGCTGGTTCTGAACGTGACGCGCGGCACGGTGCTGGCTATACGGCTCGAAGCCGCGCATACAGGGCCAACGCGCAGGAAGGGTCTGTTGGGGCGGGAAGGCCTTTTGCCGGGCGAAGGACTGTGGATTGCTCCCTGCGAGTCGGTGCATACGTTCTTCATGCGATTCCCCATCGATCTCGTGTACTTAGACCGCAAGCGCCAAGTCAGGAAGGTGAGAAGCGGCGTAGGCCCATGGAGGATGTCGGCTTGCTGGTCCGCGCATTCCGTACTGGAACTGGCGGCGGGCACGGTCGCGGCCACACGGACTGAGCGCGGAGACTCCGTAGAGTTCGCACCCGCAACAAGCGAAACAGAGAACGGAGTCTGATCAACAGTTTCGCCCTCAAGCCCTCCCCTGGGGGAAGATAAAAGCAGGTTCAAGATGACAAAGGCGCGGCTCGATGGCCTGTCTTGGCTGCTGATGGGAAGTGTGCTGTTTGTTATGCAGAGCGCCGCCCTGGTGTGCAGCTCTCCAGGCGCTGGACAAGATTTCAAATCAAGTTACTACTCTGCACGATGCCTTATTCAACATTGCGACCCCTACAAGGAAAGTGAAGTATTGCGCATATATCATGCAGAGGGGGGAGCCCCGCTGGCTAGCGCAGCGGCTCGCCTGGTTGCGGCGCGGCATATATACCCGCCAACCGCATTTTCCTTTATGGTTCCCTTCGCGATGCTTCCCTGGGGGCCTGCACGCATACTCTGGTTAACACTCACTGCTGGGAGCCTCATTTTTGCCTCGTTTCTGGCTTGGGATCTCGGGGCAAATTACGCGCCAGTTCTCTCTGGCGCCTTGGCCGGCTTTTCCCTTGCCAACGACGTAGAACTCATTTCTCTTGGCAATCCATCCGGAATTGCGATCAGTCTTTGCGTAGTGGCCGTCTGGTGCTTTCTTCGGGAGCGGTTTATCCCCGCTGGGATCCTGTGTCTTGCGTTTGGTCTCGCTGTCAAGCCGCAGGATACGGGCCTGGTCTGGCTCTATTTCTTATTGGCAGGCGGAGTTTACCGCAAACGCGCACTGCAAACCCTCCTCGCAACGGTTGTCCTAAGTCTGCCGGCAGTCCTGTGGGTCTGGAGCGTGGCGCCGCACTGGATGCAGGAGCTGCATTCCAACTTGTTGGAGCTTTTTGTACCTGGCACTATCGACTACCCAGGCCCCGCAGCATTGGGTTCCATGGGCCTAGTCAACCTGCAAGAGGTCATTAGCATTTTCCGGGACGACCCACGCATTTACAATCCGATCAGCTATCTTGTATGTGCATTACTCCTGCTCGCATGGGCGTTTGTCACTCTTCGATCCCGCCCTTCGCCAAAGAGAAACTGTCTGGCGCTCGCGGCAATCGCGCTTCTTTCCCTACTGCCTGTCTATCATCATCTCTATGACGCCAAGTTGCTGTTGCTCACGGTTCCCGCATGCGCCATGCTCTGGGTCGAGGGCGGCTTGATCGGCTGGCTCGCACTTCTGGTGAATACCGTGGGGTTTGTGTTGACCGCAGATTGGCCTGCGGCAATTCTTTTCGGTCGCGTCAGCACGCTGCACCTAGCCTCGACGGGGTTGTCCGGGCAGATACTGACGGTGGTGGTGATGTGGCCCGTCCCGCTCATCTTGCTGGTCATGGGTGTTTTCTATCTGTGTGTCTATGTGCGGCGCTGCCCCGCTGACACCTCGCCGCAGCCGCTTTAAGGCATTTCTCCCCATCCTCAAGAGTGCCTAATTCTCCAGAAGGTTGCCGCTCACAGGGGTTCGCGTCAACTTTGCGGTCTTGAATCCCTATACACCATGGGGAGAAATGCGTTAGCCATGCTACTCCAGCGAGAAGAGTTATCGCAGGGTTTGTGAAGCCGTGACTTGCGCAGCGCCGGCCTCGCGGGCAGAGGCACGCGCAAAGAGGTACCACGCAAGCGACGCCGGCGCGATCCAGAGATAAGTTGCCGAGTGCAGTCCGAAGGGCGAGATGATCTGAAGCTCGATGGCGATATAGATCAGCGCCAGAACCGAGAGCATAAGCCGGGACGGGTTCCTGGAGACAGCAAAGAGAATCGCCGGTATGGCAAGGGACTGATCGAAGATCCAGCCAAAGGGAGCAACGAATAGGGATACCAGCAGCAGCGGGCTGCCGTTCTCAAACCAATCCCAGCAGTGGCGGCGCGGCCAGAAATAGAGCAGGGCCCAGATGCAGCCGAGCACGGCGGGCACGAATGCGATCCACTCCGCGGCGGGATGGATCCAATCGCGCAAAGCGTCGCCGAGACACGGGGTAAATTCACGCGTAATTACCGAAGTGCGCATGTAGTACGCGTACTGGCTCCATGCCGCAGGGTCGATGCCTGCGGTAACGGCAACGCTGGCAGCCAAGGCCGCCACGCCTCCGGCCAGAACGCGATAGCTTCGCGAGACGAAGATCCAGACCAGAAGAACGAGGGCAAAAGGAAGAAACAGGTGGGGCTTGAGCGTGCACAGCCAGAGCGCAGCGCCGGCCGCGAAGGGGCGGGTCTTGTGCAGGCGGAGAAAGAGGACCAATCCGAAGAGCAAGAGGATGGAGGTCTGGCCCAGGATGACGCAGAACAGCGCCGGCGGGAAGCAATAGCCGAGCCAGTCGAGCCGGCTGCCCGCACGGCCCAGAATCTTCCAAAGGATGCGCACCGAGGCGATGAGAAGGCCCAGCATCATAAGCGACCAGGGGAGCGCCGAGGCCACGGGGCCGAAGTAACCCAACGGAAAAGCCAGCGGCAGGGCCCAGGGAGCGTTGCGCATATAGTAGGAGGCGCCGCCCTGGAATCCCGCGTCGCGCTCGATGCGGTTCAGGGCGCCGGGATCGTACGGATTGCCATGGTGAACAAGCTGTTGGCCGGTGGCCCAATATACGATGAAGTCGCGCCGGGCGACAATGTCGCGCCTGAAGGGCATGGTGCTGAGAAATAGAGTGGTGAAGACCACCCCCAGCGCGCAAGCGACCGCGATCAAAAGTAAGGTGAAATCGCGCCCCTTCTTCACGGCAAGGACACCTTTCTGTTCCTGGTCATCGCAATTATATCGGCCAAATGAGATCGATTTGAGATTTCCGCGCCGCGACTCCTCTGCGGAGCGCACTCCGGTCCGCGGATCGTTGCCACGGTTCGGCTCAGCTTGAACTCAGGTGTTCGCCTGGGGCGGGCGAGTGGCCGGAGAGGCGGCAGATGCGCGCGCAAATAGGTACCACGCGAGCCACGCGGGCGTAGTCCAGAGATAAAGGGGCGAGGTGACTCTGATAACGCAGAGTTCTATGTCCGTGCCAAGAATCATCAGCGCGAGAACCACCAGCAGCTTGCGGGAGCGGGTAACGTAGGCGCCCTCGAGCAGGGCGGGAATGGCGACACCCTGATCGTAAAACCAGCAGTAGGGCGCAGTCAGAAGCGACACCAGCATGAGTGGGCTGCCGTTCTGCGTCCAGTCCCAGCCGCGCCTGCGCCGCCAGAAGTAAATCATTGCCCAAACGCAGCCCAGCGTGGCGGGCAGGTATTGCAGCCAGACGGCCTGTGGTCTGAGCCAAAAGCGGAACGCGTCGCTGAGGCAAGGAATGAACTCGTTCTCGACGGCCGGCGAGTGCATCATGCGGAGGTATTCCGGCCAGGCGCTTGCATCGATAAAGAAAGCGGCCGCGCTGCTGAGGGCCATGGCAACGGCAGCGCCAGCCACGATTTTGTAGCGTCGCGTAATGAGAATCCATGCCAGCAAAACAACCGAGAAGGGGACGAAGAGATGCGGCTTGAGGGCGCAGAGCCAGAGTGCGGCTCCGGCAAGAAACGGCCGGGAGCCATGCCAGCGCAGGAACAGGACCAGCCCCAGCAGTGCGAAGAGCGCGGTTTGGCCCATGGTGAGGCAGATGAGGGCCGGCGTGAACGATAGTGCGAGCCAATGGAGAAGATTCGGAGGAGATCCGTAGAGCCTGCGGACGATGCGCACGGAGAGGAGCAGGCAGGCGAGGAGGAGCAGAGACCAGAGGATTGCCGCTACTCGCAAGGGAAGAAGACCGAGCGGGTAGGCGAGCGGCAACGCCCAGGGAGGGTTGCGCATGATGAGAACGGCGCGGACGTCCAGGCCTTCGGCATGTTCCAGCGCCGAGATGGCATCGCGGTCGTAGGGATTGGTGTGGTGGACGAGCTGGCGGCCGGTGGCCCAGTAGGACACGAAGTCGCGCGAGCCGGCCAGATTGCGGGAGCCAGCCGAGTTCCCGAAGACCTGAATCGTGAAGAAAAGGACAGCGAGGGTGAACGCTAGCCCGGCGACCAGCGCAATCGAGAACTCCGCAAGATCGTGGCGTTCCTGCGCCGGTGGAGGGTCCAGCTTGCCAGCCATGGAGGCTATTCTACGGTAGCCGGCGAGGGTATGGGGTTGCGGCGGGTCCTTGAAAGCTCTTTGTACTCAGGAAAATGCGGTATAAGCTGTCGAGTCTGGTGCTACGATAAGGTAACGGCCAAGTTTGCCGGTGTGGGAACGGTCGATTTGCACGAAGGTGTGGTACCAAAGAGGTATACAGGGCCGGTCGATGATCCAGCAGCTGTAAACAGGGGTATACAGTCCCCGAGGTCAGTCTGGACCGCGCTTCTTGTAAGATGTTGATTTTAAATCCACAACCATTTTGCCAGAGAATGGCACGACAGATGCAACAGAAAGAATGCCCGGCTGAGTCTGGGAAATTGAACTCTCGGAGAGAAGAACAATGAATCATCTCTTTTTGTCCCTCTATGTGAAGCTGCAGAACCTGATGAACCGCGAGGAAGGTCAGGACCTGGTTGAGTATGCCCTTCTGGTTTGCCTGATCGCTCTCGCGGCCATCACTGGCGTGAGCAAGGTTGCCACGGCAGTCAACACCGTGTTCACCAATATCAGCAACTCGCTCGCGTAAGCGTTCAACCGCAACGAATCCAGAACCTCAGCCCCTTAGCGGGAGGGTCGCGGAACCGCCCAACCGGCGGAGAACGCCCTCCCTGCCAAGGACAACCGCTCATAAAAGAGCAGCAAGTAACCGGGCAAAGACGACCCACCTGAGCACCTGTTCTTGCCCGTAAAGCCATGAGAAATCGTGGCGACCCAGTTGGCCGGCTCAGGCCGGAAGATCACCAAAAAGGAGAACCACAGATGCACGACACACTTCTTAAGCTGTACGTGAAATTCCAGGGCCTGAAGAACGGCGATGAAGGCCAGGACCTGGTGGAATATGCCTTGCTGGTTGCCCTGATCGCACTCGTTTGCATCACTGGTGTCAGCAACGTGGCTACGGCCGTAAACACGGTATTCACCAACATCAGCAACTCGCTGGCGTAGCTGCTGCGCTCGCAACTCATCCGGGCTTTTGGAAATATCGCGGGAGGGACAAGCAACCGGCGTCGAGCCGGGGTGCGCCCTTCCGCTACAATTTACCCCTCCCCCAAGAAAGATCAGCCGGCGAACCCGCGAGAAATCGTGGAAGGTTGGCTGTATGCCGGCTCAGGCCGGCAGATCGAAGAAAGGGGGATATTCCGATGAGGAGTGGGGTTCAAGAGCTGTACCTCAGATTCCTGAATCTGAGATACAGCGAAGAGGCGCAAGACCTGGTCGAGTATGCATTGCTGTTGACCATCATTTCACTGGCGCTCATTACCTCCATCAACGGCATTGCATCGGCAGTGAGCACAGTCTTCACCAACGTGAGCACATCCCTGGCGTAAGCGCAGCGAACACCACCGGACGCGCTGCCGTGAGAAGCGATATTCCGGCAAGCGCCCCGGTGCTAGGGCAACAGCAAGACTCCGCGCCCCAGGGTTGAGACAGGCCGGCACGGTTCTGCGATGCTGGCAAGCGCTCTCCTGTGTCTTCGAGCGCGCGGTGCAGGTAACAATACGGGTTCGGAGCGCCGGTTCTCTTGGAAGCGTTCCGCGGTTTTGCCGTAAAATCTCGATGATCTCTGCGGAATTTTGCTTGCAGAACCGATATGCTACTGCCCTTCGCCAATCAGCCCAATACAGTTCTGTTGGTCCTTGAATGCGGCCTGACGAGGATTGCGATCGCGTCGGCGTTCGTCTGGCCGCGGCTTGGCGCCAGTCTCTTTCAGCGCGTTGAGCAAAGCTTCGCGCGGCTCGCGCGCCGGGGGCCCGTAATGATTCGGCGGGCTTGTTTGCTGGAATGTGAAGAATGAAATGGAAGATCACATCGACCGAGCGGAAGGCTCTGCTTTGCCTCTTGTTGAGTGGTGCGATCTTCATTTCCTGGGGCTCGTTGATTGCGATGACCTCCTATTCCGGTATGGGAGCGTTCAAAGCGGTCTTCTACGGGGCGCGCTGCCTGATGCAGCACAGCGACCCGTACAACCCAGTCGTATTGCAGCGGGTGTACCAGTCAGAAGGGGGTAGTCTCCCCGCGGATCTTGCCAAGGCGCTTTTTTTTCAGCGGGCGATGCTTGTGTGCGTTAACCTCCCTACTGCCCTGTTCCTCATTGCGCCGCTTGCCCTGTTGCCGTGGAAGATGGCCTGCCTGTGTTGGATGGCGTTGAACGCCGCAGGTCTTTTGCTGGCGGCTTTGCTGGTTTGGATCGTTGCCGAAAAGCACGCTCTTAAGCCCGCGACGATCCTGATTTGCATTTTGCTTTGTAACTGCGAGCTTGTCTTGGCACTTGGAAATCTCGCCGGAATTGTCGTTAGTCTCTGCGTGATCGCGGTCTGGTGCTTCCTTGAAGAACGGTTTGTTCGCGCCGGCGTCCTTTGTCTGGCCGTCAGTCTCGTGCTTAAGCCCCACGATGCGGCCCTGGTGTGGTTCTATTTCCTGCTGGCGGGAGGCGTTTACCGCAAACGGGCCCTCCAGACCGTGGTCGTGGCGGCTGTACTGGCGCTACCGGCTGTTCTTTGGGTTTCAGCCGTCTCGCCGCAGTGGATGCCGGAACTGAACTCAAACCTGGCCGCGCTTTCGGCGCACGGTAGCGTGAACGATCCCGGGCCGGATTCCCTCACCTTCCACTCCGCCGATCATGTGATCAGTCTGCAGTCGGCGTTCAGTCTCTTTCGCGACGACCCGCGCTTCTATAACTTTGCCAGCTATCTGGTCTGCGGATCGCTGCTTTTAGCAGGCGCCATTCGAGTGCTCAAGTCGCGCTTCTCAAAACAGAATGCATGGTTCGCGATCGCGGCGATCGCGGCGCTTTCGATGCTGCCTGTCTACCACCGGGGATACGACGCCAAGCTGTTGCTGCTCACTGTTCCCGCCTGCTCGTACCTGTGGGCCATGGGCGCGCGTTTGAAGTGGCTGGCTGGCCTGCTGACCACCTCTGCGGTACTGTGCACCGCCGACGTTCCCGCGGCGATACTCCTGGTCATGATGAACAGCCTGAAGGTTGGGACTGCCGGCGTTTGGGGCAAAGTATTCACGGTCGTTCTATTTCACCCTGCCCCGCTGATTTTGCTGGTGACGGGAGTTTTCTATCTGTGGGTATATTTCCGGCGCACGGCCCAGGAAAAACGGGAATCCGTCGCGGCGGGCGAATCGCTCGGCGCGGCCGTGGCGGCGAATCACGGAGCGAGTCTTTGACAAGGGGAAAAAGTTCACGCGTAGCGCAAAAGGTGCGTCGACTCGCGAGTCGCCGCCGGCATTCTTCACTTGCCGCTTTTCTACGCTCCTGAGAGGCTTCGGTCTGCCATGGTGCTGCCTTCCGACGTAAGACCAAATCATTTTCTGTTGGGCACTGAATTCGGTTTGACTGCGATTGCCGTGACGTTAGCTTTCGTGTGGCCGCGGCTTGGCGCCGGGTTCTTCGAACGCATGGAGCGAAGCTTCGCCCGGCTCGCCAGCGGTAAGGGCTGGGCGGTAGCCGTAGTGGGTCTGAGCGTGATCGTGCTGCGCGTGGCTCTATTTCCTCTGTTTCCCATCCCATTGCCGTTTGTGCCCGATGATTTCAGCTTTCTATTAGCCGGCGACACGTTTGTCCACGGGCGCCTGACCAACCCAACCCCCGCGATGTGGACGCATTTCGAGAGCATACACATCACCATGCAGCCGACGTACCAATCGATGTACTTTCCGGGACAGGGGCTGCTCCTGGGGGCCGGCCAGGTGCTGTTTGGCCAGCCGTGGCTCGCCGAACTGGCGATGGATGCACTGATGTGCGCGGGGCTCGTGTGGATGTTGCAGGCGTGGCTGCCGCGAAAGTGGGCGCTGCTGGGCGGAGCGCTTGCGGTGTTGCGCCTGGGCCTGTTCAGTTTCTGGATCAACACCTACCATGGCGGGGCATTGCCGGCTGCGTTTGGCGGGGCGCTGGTGCTGGGCAGCCTGCCGCGCCTGATGAAGACAGGACGGTTTCGATACGGCCTGCTGATGGGAATCGGGATTGCGCTTCTTATCTTCACACGGCCCTATGAGGGTGTTCTGCTTTGTCTCCCGGTGGCGGTCGTTCTGGGCCGCAGGATCTTTAAGGGAAAGAACAGGCCGCCGCTCGGAGTTCTCGCGCGCCGCGCCGTGGTTCCGTTGCTGGTGGTTGGTGCGACTTTAGCGTGGTTGGGCTATTACGACTACCGAGCCTTCGGTAACCCACTGACTCTGCCTTACACGGTCGATCGGGAACAGTACGCGATCGCGCCATACTATGTGTGGCAGCACCCGCGGCCCGAGCCTGCCTACCGGCATCCTGTAATACGTGATTTTTACAAGTTTACAGAGTTCCCGTTGTACCCTCGGGTGCACTCTCAAAAAGGCTTTGTGTTCTGGACGTTTGTAAAGGCCGCATTCAATGTGCTCTTTTTCGCGGGATTCAGCCTTCTCCCACCGCTATTCATGTTTCGGCGAGTCTTTCTGGACCGGCGTATCCGCCTCCTGGCCGTGTGCACGCTCGTTCTTGCGGCTGGAACGGCGATCGAAATCTATTGTATTCCGTACTATTTAGCCCCCTTTACTGCGGTCTTTTATGCCATCGGGCTGCAAATGATGCGCCACCTTCGGGTATGGAAATCCGGGAGAAGTGCCGTGGGTCTCGCACTGGTACGGTTCATGATCGCCGCCTGCGTTGTCATGGCCGGTGTTCGCGTGCTTGCCGAGCCTCTTCATCTGGAGCCTGCGGAGTGGGACCCTGGGAATTGGAACCTCGTTTGGTTCGGCCCGCAGCATTTTGGCACAGAGCGAGCACGCATGGAGGCTTGGCTCAAAAGAGAGCCCGGCCAACAACTGGCAATCGTCCGATACGGACGCGATCATAATCCGCTGGATGAATGGGTCTACAACGGTGCTGACATCGATGGTTCCAAAGTCGTATGGGCGCGGGAAATGGATGCTGCGGATAATTTAGAGTTGATCCATTACTATAAGGGCCGGAAGGTGTGGCTGGTCGAGCCGGACGAGATTCCGGCGCGGATTACGCCTTATCCGATTCCGGTTGCGGCGGGCAACGCACACTAAGCCCGCGTATGTTTTTGGCGTCAGGGAAGAAGCTGAAGGAAATCGAACCATGATCAACGGAAAGCGGATCGCGGTTGTCATGCCGGCGTACAACGCAGAGAAGACACTGGAAAAGACGGTGCATGAGCTCTCCGACGTGGTGGACATCAGGATTCTGGTCGACGACTCCAGCAAGGACAAGACCGCGGAGCTATCGCGCCAGTTGGGCGTGCTGACCTTTGTCCACGACGCCAACTACGGCTATGGGCGCAACCAGCAGACGTGCTACCGCGAGGCGCTGGCCGCCGGCGCGGACATCGTAGTCATGGTGCATCCCGACTACCAGTACACGCCTTCGCTGGTCCCGGCCATGGCGGGCATGATCTTCGAGCGGCGTGTACGACATGGTGCTGGGATCGAGGATTCTTGGCGCCGGCGCATTGAAGGGCGGAATGCCGTTCTACAAATATGTCGCCAACCGGCTGCTGACCGCCTTTCAGAATTTGTTCCTGGGCGTAAAGCTCTCGGAATACCACACCGGATTCCGCGCTTTCTCGCGCGAGTTGCTGGAAACGCTGCCGCTGCTCGAGAACTCCGACGATTTCGTCTTCGACAACCAGATGATTGCGCAGGCCGTAATGTTCGGTTTCCGGATCGGCGAAATCTCGTGCCCGACGAAGTATTTTAAGGAAGCTTCCTCCATCAATTTCAGGCGCAGCGTGAAATACGGCTTGGGTGTGCTCGCCACCACGGCCGGTTTTGTCGCGCACAAGATGGGAGTGAAGCATTCGCCGCGGTTCGACGCAACGGGCAGAAAGGTAACGCAGCAGTACTATTCGCAGGCCACGCCAAAGTGAAGAACAGGCCCTGGGTTTCAAATTGGATGCACCCGCCCCGAAGAACCGGAAGCTGGATGAGACCAATGGCCGCGGAGACTTCCCTTGGCTTGGACAACCGCACGGCCATCCGCCCAGGCTCACCGGGGAGAAATGAAGCAATGTCATGAAGCAAGGCACGGCGATCATTATCGGAGCGGGCCCGGCCGGGCTCACCGCCGCCATCGAGCTTCAGCGCAACTCGGCAATCAAACCCATTCTGGTGGAGGCCGGCCAGCAGGCCGGCGGCCTATCGCGGACCGTCCGCTACAAAGACAACCGCATGGATATAGGCGGACACCGCTTCTTTTCGAAATCGGATCGCGTGATGCGGTGGTGGCTCGATCTGATGCCTGTTGAGAATGTCTCGGGGGAAGCAGGCCAACTTCTCTACCGGGGACAGCGGCGCGATGTACCGCTCGCAACGTCGGCTCCCGGCCCACGGACGGATGATTTGGTAATGCTGGTCCGGCAACGCAGGAGCCGGATCTATTTTCTGCGCCGCTTCTTCGACTATCCCATCCGCCTCACGCCCGGCACGTTAAGGAAGATGGGTTTCGTCCGCACCTTCCGCGCCGGGTTCAGCTATCTTCATGCGGCATTGTTGCCTCGGCGCCCGGAGCGGTCGCTCGAAGACTTCTTCATCAACCGCTTCGGCAGGCAACTTTACCTCACTTTCTTCAAGGCATATACAGAGAAGGTTTGGGGCGTGGCCTGCGACCGGATCAGCGCCGAATGGGGCGCTCAGCGCATCAAAGGCCTCTCCCTCAAATCTGCGCTCGCGCACTTTATCAGTAAGGCCATCTCCGCCCGGCAGTCTGAAGACCTTGCGCAAAAGCAGACCGAGACTTCGTTGATTGAGAAATTCCTCTATCCCAAGCTTGGTCCCGGCCAGCTTTGGGAACATGCGGCGGATCTTGTCTTGAAGGGCGGCGGCGAGATTCACTTTGGCGTCCAGATCGACCGCATCCATGTCGAAGGCAACAAGTTGATCTCCGTTGAAGGCGTCAATGGCGCGGGCGAGGTCGTTACATATCGGGGCGATTACTTCTTCTCAACCATGCCGGTCCGCGACCTGATTCGCGCGATCTCCGGCGAAGTACCGAATGAGGTTCGTGAAGTCGGCGATGGTCTCGTCTACCGCGACTTCATCACCGTTGGCCTGCTGGTCACCAAGCTCGCAGTCACCGAAGAGGACGGGTCGCCGCTCAAGGACAATTGGATTTACGTCCAGGAGCCTGACGTCAAGGTCGGCCGGCTGCAAATCTTCAACAACTGGAGCCCCTGGCTGGTCGGCAACGAAAGGAAGGTCTGGCTCGGTCTCGAATACTTCTGCAACTGCACCGACGGCCTGTGGAAGCTCTCCGATGAGGAGATGACGCAATTCGCCATCGAGGAAGTTGCCAGGATCGGTATTCTCAAGCCTGAAGATGTTGAAGACTCGCACGTAGTCCGCGTTCCCAAGACCTATCCCGCTTACTTCGGCAGCTATGGCCGTTTCGATTCGATCCGCGGGTACACGGACCGCTTTGAAAATCTGTTCCTGATCGGCCGAAACGGCATGCACAAGTACAACAACCAGGACCACTCCATGCTGACCGCCATGGCCGCGGTCGAGAACATCGTCAACGGCATCACCACCAAGGAAAACATCTGGGCCATCAACACCGGGATGGACTATCAAGAGATGGAGGGGGTCGGTGCAGAGCACAGCAGAGATGGAAAGACGCAACTCCGGTCTCCATTGACACCGGTAGAGCAACGCAGCCTGAACGGTGGATCACGTGAGCATGTTTGCGCTCATTTCTAAAAAAATCCGTTCGCTTCGGCTTGAATGGACGGCTCTCGGCCTCTACTCGGCACTGGTCGCATTTGCCACTCCATATCATGAGTCGTGGAGACTACAAAAGGGTAGATGAATGAACGACGTCACTGAAAATCAGACCCGGCAGTCTAGGCTTCGCGCCTGGCAACATGGCTGGGTGTTCCTGTTGGCATGCGCTGTCATCGTGTCGCGGCGTCCCGACGCTGTTTTTCACGCGCAATTTTTTGCTGAGGACGGGCACGTTTGGTATGCGGATGCCTATAACCTGGGGTGGTGGCACGCTCTCTTCCGTGCACAAGACGGGTATTTTCAGACCTTTCCTCGACTGGCCGCCGCGCTGGCGCTGCTGGCCCCATTGGCCCTCGCTCCAATGGTGCTGAATCTCGCCGCGCTGGCTGTGCAAGCGCTCCCGGTGAACCTCCTTCTCTGGTCCCGCAACTCGGCATGGGGAAGCCTGCGCTTCCGCGCTGTGCTTGCCATTGCCTATCTTGCGCTGCCCAACAGCCGCGAGATGACGATGGTTGTAACCAGCTCACAGTGGCTGCTGGCCTTGTGCGCATTTCTTGTGCTCACCGCGTCACCGCCCGCGGGTGCAACGGAGCGCGCCGTCGATCTCGTCGTTCTGGCGCTTTGCGGGCTCACGGGCCCATTCTGTTTTTTTCTGTTGCCCATAGCCGCCTTGATTGCGTGGAGACGCGGCGGACACTGGTCCTGGATAAAGGTAGGCGTCCTTTTTACACTCGCCCTGGTTCAGGCATGGAGTCTGCTGATGATCGACGCAGGAGGGCGCTCGCACGCCGCTCTTGGCGCTGGTCCCGCTCTCTTGGTTCGCATTCTCGGCGGACAGATCTACTTTGCGGCGCTGCTGGGAGGCAACGACCTTGCCGCGAACTCCAGCCACACCGTATTTTTCCTGCTCGCTTTCGCTGTGATCGCCGGGACTTCACTTGTTGCATTCTGCTTTGTTCATACCGGCTCCGGGATGAGGCTGTTCTTCGTGCTCACAGCGGTGCTCCTGATCGCGTCCCTGATCTCTCCCGCAGCTTATCCTCCGCCGGGCGTAACAAGGTGGGAATTGCTTGCGAAGGTTTCAGGCATCCGCTACTGGTTTTTCCCTACGCTGGCCTGCGTCTGGTCGGTGCTATGGGCGTCGCGCAGCCGAATTCAGGCTCTTCAGGCGGGGTCGATCGTTCTTTTATGCGCCATGTGCTTCGGGGTCGTGCGCGACTGGAAGCAGCCGGTGTTGAAGGACCTCCATTTTGCCGGGTCTGCCAGGAGCTTTCAAGCCGCGCCGGCGGGGACGGTCGTTGTTCTTCCCGAGAATCCGCCGGGTTGGAACATACGGCTAGTCAAGCACTCTTCCAATTGAACCGCACGGCCAAAAGGCCGCGGGAGTTGTGCGAACATAGACATGCACACATGGACGTTGAACTAAGCATCGTGATGCCTTGCCTCAACGAAGCTGAGACACTGCGGACCTGTATTGAGGAGGCGCAAGAATATCTCGCCCGCTCGGGGGTCGGCGGCGAGATTGTAATTGGCGACAATGGCTCGACTGATGGCTCGCAGCAGATTGCAGTCAGCTTGGGTGCTCGGGTTATAAACATCCCGGAGCGCGGCTACGGAGCCGCTCTGTGTGGTGCTGTCAGCGCCGCACAGGGCCGCTATTGCATTATGGGCGACTCTGACGCGAGCTATGATTTCGGCCACTTGGACGACTTTGTTGAAAAGCTGCGCGAGGGCTACGACCTTGTCATGGGCAATCGGTTCATGGGAGGAATCAAGCCGGGGGCGATGCCCTGGAAGAATCGCTATTTTGGGAATCCGATTCTTTCGTTCATCGGAAGACTTTTCTTTCACTCACAGGTCGGTGATTTTCACTGTGGCATCAGGGGCTTCAAGAGGGAAGCATTCGATTGCCTCGGCTTAAGGACCACCGGAATGGAATTTGCGTCGGAGATGGTCATCAAGGCGCAGCTAAAGGGTCTGAGAATCGCGGAGGTTCCGACTGTCCTGAGCCAAGACGGACGCTCGCGCCCGCCCCATCTGCGAGCGTATCGCGACGGCTGGCGGCATTTGCGTTTTATGCTCCTGCATAGCCCGCGGTGGCTGTTTCTGTATCCGGGATGGCTTCTGATTTTGCTGGGGCTCTCCGCGAGCATCTGGCTATTGCCGGGGCCGCGGAGGATCGGCAGCATCGTTTTCGACGTGCACACGTTGCTGTACGCGTTCGCCTCGGTGCTGCTGGGCTTTCAGTTCATTGCCTTCGCCGTCTTCACCAAGGTTTTTGCGATCACCGAAGGCTTATTGCCCGAAGATCCGCGGCTCAACCACGCCTTTCGTTACATCACGTTGGAAACCGGTCTGGCTGCGGGCGGGCTGCTGATTGCCCTGGGAATCGGTGGATCGATCTTTGCCGTCTCCGGCTGGGCCAAGGGGAGCTTCGGAGCCCTGGATCCCGTGCACATGCTACGCATCGTCATGCCGGCAGTTTTCTCGCTAACCTTGGGTGTACAGATTGTCTGCAGCAGTTTCTTTTTGAGCATCCTTGGATTGCGGCGGCGCTAAGAAGGCGGTGGAATCCGGGATAGGAGTGCGATGAAGTGAAGCTTGGCGCCGAAGACCCAATTCAAAGGCGGAGGGTAAAGGTCAACGCGGGTGACGATTCGATTCACTCGGAGACCGATCTGCTCCCATGCCGCAAACCATCTTTCGCGGCGCCAGTAGTTATACGGAAGTGCGACGCCAAAGCGCGCATTCCCGACCCGGTCCATGAAGCGCAAGCGGGCGCCTGCTCCGATCCCCCTCTCTGTTGTGATCTTTGATGAGAACAAACTTGGCTACACGGCGCGCTTCACGAAGTAGGACTGAAGGATCGTTTGTATGGTGCAGGACGTTGCAGAAGAGGACAATATCGAACGAATCGTCGGCAAAGGGTATACGGACTCCGTCAAAATATTTCACCGGAACGCTTGTGTGTTCACGAACGAGCACATCGATTCCCTGGATCGATAAATCCGGCCTCTTTGATTGCAGCAAGGCAGAAAGTTGCCCGTCGCCGCAGCCCACATCAAGGAGACGACAGCCCTTTGGAGCCAGCGATGCAAACCAGTCGGAAAGAACTCGGACTCTTCTCCCCAACACGAATCTATCATGGAGTGCCCAAGTGGTGGCTGAATGCAGTTGGTTCAAGAGTGGAACTCCAAAATGCTTTAGGGGGCGCCGATTGTCTGATTGTCTTGCAGTTTGGACCGTCTTTGCGCCGAGCCGCGTACAGCATACCCGTTATTAGCCGCTGATATGATTCTGCCATGACCAAGGTCGAAAACGGCAGCGCGGTGTCGAGGGTCCAAGAACCCGATCGATGCACGACAGCCATTACCCCGAGGGGCGCGTTTCTGACGCGCGTCAGGCGCATTGCCGTTGGTCCCGATACGCGGCTGCAGGTGGCGCTGCTTGCCTTCATGTTGTTTTGGTACGGCACTCTGCTGCATTTTTCACCAGTGCCAAGCTTTTTGGCGCCGCTGGATCTGACTTTCAATAGCATGTTGGTCAGCCTTCTTCACGGCCGATTCGATGTAGACCCGCACACCGTAACGTTCGAGGGATTTTTACGGAACGGGCATGTATATGCCTATTGGGGCATATGGTGTGCTCTGTTGAGGCTTCCGCTCTGGATCTTCCGCCGGATGAACCTAGACATGACTGCGTGGTCCTGCCTGACGGCCGTATGCTTGGCGGCCATGGTAAAGGTGCGTGCGGTGCTTCTGCTGCGGCGCTGTGGCGAACGCGATCCAACTGCTCGCTCCGCGGCTGGCCTGATGCTGGCCTACGTTGTACTGGGCGGCAGCGAGATTGGATACCTAAGAGTTTCGATCTATCAAGAAGTGGTGTTCTGGGCTGCGGCTTTCGCTGCCGTATTCGTCTATTTCGCAATTAAGGGCCTGGTAAGCAGCCAATTTGACCTGGCAACGCTTTCTGCAATGGCGTTGTGCGCTGGCCTCGCCTTGCTCACGCGTGTATCCACGGGGATCGGTTTGATCCTGGCAATCGTACTACTACTTTTCGTTCTCGCTGCGCGATCCAGTGCGCATGAAGCGGGAGGGGGCTGGCCGGCAATCCGGCGCGCGATGCGCGTGTTTACCAGCCGGCGCATACTACTCCCTCTTGGAATCATCGCTGTGTGCATTGCCGCTACCTGCACCGTCAATTACTTCCGATGGGGGAACCCGCTAACATTTGCCAACCTTAAGCTATACATCTTCAACAGAGAATATCCCGACCGGTTGGCACGCGAAAGCATGTATGGGATGTTCAATCCAATCCGTATCCCGTATGGGTTGGTTTATTATTTCTTTCCGATCTGGACGGTTAAAACGGGCAGCGCTCATCTACTTTTTGACGCGACGCAAACCCGGCTGTTTGACGTTGTCGAGCTGCCTCCGAGCAGTTTCCTGCTCACGGATTTACTGCCGCTCTGCTTCATTCTATTTTTGTTGACTACGCTACGGAGACGACACTCCCGGAACTTGCCGCCCGTTGCCCAGTGGGCCGCCATTGCGACCGGTCTTTTGGCGCCCTGCGTCCTGATGCTGACCGCTATCTCAATGACGTACCGTTACCGGATGGAGTTCTACCCGGAGATCGACTTTCTGGCGTTCCTCGGGTTATATGTGATCCTGACGGACGAAACTATCCGGGTGAAGTTTGCCAGGTACCGAGTCTGGATGGAGATGGCGCTGATCGTCAGCGTCGCGGCCAGTTTCGCGGCGTTAATCCTATACTGGATGGCGCCATTCGGGTCGGCGCAGTGGCTCCTTCATCGCGGAGCTTTGCATGGCAAGTACTTCATCTTTTAGCGGCCCGGACTTTTTCTTTGTGCGGCGGGCCGAAAGGTGACGCGGCAATACTACAGCCGGATTCAGCAAGGATCGTAACGGACCTGCGGCGCGGCAGCGAGAGCGGCTGATTGGCCGCGGAAAATCCGGGCGGATGAACTTTTGTTCATCCGCCGCGCCTGCGAACGAGCAGTCGCGTCTACTCATCAGTATGATTCGCGACGGAAACGCAGGCGCTATACTGGCCCAAGGCGGAGCGTATTGAGCGGGTTCCGGCTTCTCTTCATGCAGCGTTTTGGGGCGGTTCTCCAGTTAGTATTGGCATTTCCGGTGTGGTGGAGTGTGGCTTTTTCTTGAGGAAAAAGTTACTTAGCAGTCGTTGCTCCGGCTTACAGCAACTGGATAACCGCTGTAACGGCGCGAGGCGAGTAATGGCCGGCTTGTTACTTTTGAGCTGGGCGATGCTTGCGTGTGGGCTCGCAGGCGGCCAGCCGCAAACCGTGCGAGCGCGCGTCACTGTATCTGTAGTAGACGAAAACGGTCAGCCTGTTCAGGGCGCGCAGGTGACGATCGCCGAGCCCGGGCTTGCGGCAGCGCAGGTGTGGACGGACTACGCGGGAAACTGCAGCTACGAGCTCAAACAGCAGAAGCCGTATCGGATTCGCGTAGACAAGCCCGGATTCTACGAGGCCGCTGAGAGCGGGATGGATGCGAGCCAGAGCAGCGTGCGAGTGGTCCTGGCTCACGAGCAGATAGTGCGCGAGCAGGTGAACGTAACTGCATCGACACCGGGCATCGATACCCAGCAGGTCTCCAACCAGAACACGCTGAATACGCCGGAGATCGTGAACATTCCCTATCCGACCTCGCGCGACATCCGTAATCTGCTGCCGTTCAATCCTGGGGTGGTGCAGGATGCGACCGGGCAGGTGCATGTGGCAGGCTCGGAGACGTGGCAGACGCTGGACACCATGGACGGGTTCGATATCCGCTCGCCGGTCGGCGGTTCGCTGAGCCTGCGGGTAAGCACCGACGCGGTGCGATCGATCGAGGAGGAGAGCACGCGGTATCCGGTGGAGTTCGGCCGCGCCACCGGCGGCGTGATCGCGCTCTACACGGGGATGGGAGACGACAAGTTTCGCTTCAACGCGACGAATTTTTTCCCTTCCTTCCGCGACCTGAATGGAATCCGGTTTGACAAGTTTGTTCCGCGCTTCACGTTTTCCGGGCCTCTGAAACGCGACCGGGCGTGGTGGTTCGACGGCGCCGAGGTGGAGTACGACAACATCTACATCTCCGAGCTGCCGGCCAACGCCAATACCGATGAACTGATCCGTGGAAGCAATCTTATAAAGGTTCAGGAAAACGTGACTCCGGCGAACATCCTCACCGGCGGCCTGCTTTACAACAACTATCACTCTCCCTACGATGGCATTTCGTCGCTCACCCCGCAGCAAAGCACCGTCAAGCGCAACACGATTGCGTGGTTCCCCTACCTGCGCGATCAGCAGAGCTTTGCGGACGGCGCGCTGCTCGACGTGGGAATCGGGTACGTGCGCATTCGCGACGGGTACGAGCCGCACGGCAGCTCGCCGTACGAGTACACTCCGGAGCAGACAGAAGGCAGCTATTTTGAGAACCTGAGCGGCCGCTCACAGCGGCTGGAAGGAACCGCGGCTTTGTACTTGCCTCCACGGCAGTGGTTGGGGCGGCACGATGTGAAGGCGGGGCTGGATCTCGACCATATTGGCTACAACCAGAATCAGACGCGCGCGCCGGTGAGCTATTATCGCGAGGGTGCGGCTCCTGGTGAGATCGGGACTCTCGACCGTGTGAGCGTTTTCGTTCCCGCGCCGGCCTTTGCGATGCACAACGCGGAGATCGGAGCGTATCTGCAGGACCGCTGGCAGCCGGCGAAGGGATGGCTGGTTGAGCCGGGGTTGCGCTTCGACTGGGACGAGATTGTGCGGCGGCCGCTGGTGGCGCCGCGGCTGGCAGCGGTGTACTCGCCGCCCGGCGATAAAAACCAGACCAAGATTTCTGCCGGCATCGGGCTCTACTACGAGCACACGCAACTGGAGTACCTGGCGCAGACCTACGCCGGCGTCCGCTACGACACGTACTACGCTGCGGACGGAACGGCGGGTCCGGCGCAGCAGACGGAGTTTACCGCCAACGACGGCTTGCTGCGCGAGGCGCGGGCGTTGAACTGGAGCGTGGGCGTGGAGCGCAAGCTGCCCTGGTCGATCTTCGCGGGCGCGAACTTTCTTGAGAAGCGGACGTCGAACGTGTTCACGTTTGCGAATCAAAGCGGGACGGCGGCGCTCGCGGGCGGCTATCTGCTCACCAACGGACGCGAGGATCGCTACAGCTCAGAAGAGTTCGATCTGCGGCGGCTGTTTGCCAACGGGTACACGGTGTACGTGTCGTACACGCACTCCTCGGCGCGCACCAACGCGGCGCTCGACTACCTGCCCACGCCATCGCCGCTGGGGCCGCAGCAGAGCGGGCCGCTGGCGTGGGACACGCCCAATCGCGCGATCTCCTGGGGATGGCTGCCGGTTCCTTTTGCAAAGCTCCGGAAGCACTGGGACTTTGTGTACCTGCTCGACCGGCATACGGGCTTTCCGTACACGGCGGTGAATGCGGCGCAGCAGGCGGTTGGCGCGGCGGGAGCGCAGCGTGTTCCCGCTTTCGTGAACTTCAGCCCGGGTTTGGAATGGAAATTTCATTTTCGCGGACAATATTGGGGGTTGCGCGGGGTGATGGAGAATGCCACCGGCAGCGAAAACCCTTTAGAAGTGAACAATGTAGTGGATTCGCCGCAGTTCGGCGCCTTTAGCGAGTTTCAGGGCAGGGCCTTTACGGCGCGGATCCGGCTGATCGGTGCGAAGTGAGGCGCCGGGTGTGAGGGCGGCGCGGAATCGGAAGGAAGATAGAGGGTGGATGGGAAGCTGATGCACGACCTGGGCAAGATGCTGTTGGGGCTTGGCCTGCTGCTCGCGCTCGTCGGGGCCGCGATCCTGCTGGCCTCGCGCCTGGGGCTGCCGCTGGGACGTTTGCCGGGCGACTTTTCCTTGAAGGGCAAGAACGTTTCCTTCTACTTTCCGCTCGGGACGTCGATTCTGATCAGCGTCGTGCTGTCGGCGATTCTGTATGTTTTGTCGCGTTTCCGGCGGTAACAAGGTTCGCGGTCGACCGCAAACGCAAACATGCCGCCCCAAGGCGGCATGTTGTGGAAGAACGACGGTTCCCGGCGCTAGACGCCGACGCCGAACTCGCTCGCCTGCTGCGAGCCGGCATTCGAATAGAAGTCGTAGGGTGTGCGCCTCTTGAACCGGTAGCGCTTGCGCAGCTCAGTGCCCGCGTAGATGCCCAGCGCGGCCACCGCGATCCCCACGGAAAACCACGTAACCACGCGCATGGCCGTGAATCCCGCTTTTTCCGGCACGGGAGACTCTTCAACGGACAACTCGGTTTCAGGATCGACGGGCATTGCGCACTACCTCCTGCGCCTCTATGATACCGCAGACCTCGCCCTGCCTGCCGAGTAGGCCGATGCGGAAAACGCGGCTGTAATTTACTCGACAGTTTCGATGCGGGCCAGCCACGCGGCGCGTTCTTTTTCGGGAAGAAAGCTGGCGCGGATGGAATTGGCGGCAAGCTGGCGCAGGTCCTCGCGGGTAAATCCCTGCTGGCTGTGGGCGAGCAGGTACTCGTGGGCCAGATCGGAGCCGAAGAAGGCGGGATCGTCGGAGTTGAGCGTGACCAGCAAGCCGCGATCGAAGTATTGGCGCAGGGGATGCGCGGCAAACGAGGGGCAGACGCCGGTGCGGACATTCGAGGTGGGGTTCAACTCGATTCCCGTACCCCGTTTTTTCAGCTCCCTGAGAAGCGCTTCGTCCCGGATTGCGGAAAGCGCGTGGCCGATGCGCTCGGAACCGATGGCGAGCGCTTCCCAGATGGCCTCGGGGCCGGTAGTTTCGCCGGCGTGGTTGGTCAGGCGCAGGCCGGCGTCTCGGGCGCGCGCATAGAGAGCGCGAAACGGCTCGGATCCGGCGCGGCGTTCGTCGCCGCCGAGACCGATGCCGGCGACCGAGGGGTGCGCGGGCCGCATCTCTGCTGCCTTGCGAAAGACTTGGCCGGCTTTCTCGACGGTGAAGTGGCGGACGGCGTCGAAGATCCAATAGATCGAGAGGCCCAGCTCGCCGGCGGCGCGCTCGCGGGCGCGTTCGAGGGCGTCGAAGATGGGCTCGAAGCAGCGCGGATCGAAGTTGCGCCACATATAGATGACGCCGACGGAGATAAACACTTCGGCGTGTACGATGCCCTGTTCGGCGAGGTGCTGCATCATGCGCCACGCGGCCAGCTCGTAATCTTCTGGGTCTTTCAGGAGGCGCGTGACGGCCTTGAAGGATTCAATGAATTCGGTAAAGTCGGCGAATTGGTAGAGCGCATCCGCTTCTGCAGGACTCATCGGCGGGGCGTCGTGCCGCGCGCTGAGCTCAACCAGCGTTGCAGGCAGGATCGTGCCTTCGAGGTGCAGATGCAGCTCGGCCTTGGGCAGGCGGCGGATGAAATCCCGGATTTCGATCACGCATTCAGTGTAGCGGTGCTGGCAAGACAGCGAGCCGGGGAGTCAGGCCTCGATTCCGGGACCCGAGTTGGCGCCCACCTCAAAAAATCGCGCACTGCAAAGCATGAACCGACGATTTCCATGAGTTTCATAGACCTGCAGGTGCACACAAAGGGCCGATTGCTCCACCTGCAGGTGGAGTTTTCCGCGATCTCGCGATGCGCCGATTTTCTCGCCCTCGCCACGCAATCAATTCGACGGCCTGCAGGTGCATGGATCCGGTCCGGCGCAGGCGTTCCTGAGCTTTCCGTTACTCGCTTTTGATTGCCGTTGCGTAGTTGCCGACGAAGGTGATGGTCCACTGCTTGCCGGCCTGATCGTAGGTGATCGTGCGGTTGCCTTCGCTACGGCAGCCGACCTGGAGGCCGGCGCTACAATCGGACGCCGCAAGGCCGGTACTAGCGGGGCCGGGCGAACTCGGAGCGGTGACGGCTATAGAAGAAATAAATGAACAGGCCGATGACCAGCCAGATGAGGAAGCGGTACCAGGTGATGATGGGCAGCCCGGCCATGAGCAGGAAGCAGAAGATGACGCTGAGAGCGGGGATGACAGGGCCGAAGGGAACGACGAATCCACGGCGGCGATGGGGGTCGCGAAAGCGGAGGACGATCACGCCGATGGAGACCAGGACGAAAGCAAAGAGTGTGCCGATGTTGGACAGGTCGGCGAGCGTACCGATGTCGAAGAGTCCGGAGGGAACGGCGACCACGACGCCGGCGACCCAGGTGGAAAAGGCCGGAGTGCGAAAGAGGGGATGGACGTTGGAGAAGACCTTGGGCAGCAGGCCGTCTCGAGACATGGAGAACCAAACGCGCGACTGGCCGATCTGGTAGACGAGGATGGAGGAGATCATGCCCATGAGCGCGCCGAGGAGGACGACGAGGCGAACCCAATAGAGCGGATGGCCGCCGGGCAGGAGCGAGAACTTTTTGAGCGCGTTGACGACGGGAGCGGCATCGCCCGCCATCGATTGCCAGGGAACGAGTCCGGTGAGGCAAACGGCAACGGCGACGTAGAGCACGGTGCATACGACCAGCGTGGCGATGATGCCGATGGGCAGATCGCGCTGCGGATTACGGCACTCCTCGGCCGCGGTGGAGATGGAGTCGAAGCCGATATAGGTGAAGAAAATGATGGAGCCGCCGGTGAGAACGCCCGGCCAGCCGTTGGGCATGAAGGGATGCCAGTTGCTCGGGTGGATGAAGCCGATAGCGGCGAAGACAAAGATGAGGATGGCGATGAGCTTGAACGCGACCATCATGTTGTTGGTGGAGGCGGATTCGCGGATGCCGCGGACCAGGATCATCGTGAGGAACATGACGATGAGGAAGGCGGGAATGTTGAAGCCGAAGTGCCAGCCGGGGTTGTAGAGATTGTTGCCGGCCAGATCCTGCAGGCCGGAGGGAAGATAGGAGGGCGAGATCCATCGGGCGCCGGGATGCAATCCGAACCAGTCGAGCAGGTCGACGACGTGAGCCGCGAAGCCGACGCTGACGCTCATGTTGGAGCCGGCGTATTCGAGGATCAGGTCCCAGCCGATGATCCAGGCGATGAGCTCGCCGAGGGTGGCGTAGGTGTAAGTGTAGGCCGAACCGGCGATGGGAATCATGGAGGCCAGCTCGGCGTAACAGAGGCCGGTGAGCGCGCAGACGAATGCCACCAGGATCATGGAGAGCGCGATGGCCGGACCGGCGCCGGGGCGGCCGGCCAGCGCGGTGTGCGTGACGACGTAGTGGATGAGCGGGGTGTCGGCGATGGTGGCGTTGGGCAACTGCTCGCCCGAGATGGCCGTGCCGATGACGGTGAAGATGCCCGATCCGATGACCGCGCCGATGCCCAGCGCGGTGAGCGACCAGGGCCCCAGGCTCTTCTTCAGCGCGCGCCCCGGTTCCTCCGATACGCCGATGAGCTTGTCGATCGATTTGCGGGCAAACAGTTGACTGCGCAGCGCAGAACTCCTTGCAGAGGCAGCTTTCAGCTCTCAGCCGTCAGCTTTCAGCTTTTTCGTGCACTTTCGGAGAGGTTTGTCCGAGCACATTAGGGCTGAAAGCTGAAAGCTGGAGGCTGACAGCTTTCTTGTTACCGCTTCGTCTGGCCGCGGGCCATCTTCTTCACTTTTTTCTTTAGTGAGCCGCGGGGTGTGGTGCGCTTGGCCTTGGGCGGGGCCGCTTTGCGCGCCGCGCGCTTTAGTTTCTTGCGTTCAGCCTTGTCTGCGATTTTCTTGGTTTCGGCCACGTAAGCCTCTTTCGATCGAATGTCTTGTGGGTTTCCGCCGCGAGGGCGAGTGCGACTTTTATGGTAACAGGGAATGGGCGCCTGCGAAAGCGCGGCGCGCGCATTGCGCCGCTTCCAGGTAGTGTCTCAGTTTGAAAATGGTTTCGGTAATTGACTAGAGCTTCTTCAGAAGCTTATCTAGTTCCTTCAAACCGTCGTAAACCTTTTTCAAAGATTCGGCGAACTTGGCATCGGCACGCTTATGAGTGACAGCGAGATATTGGCGCAGATGGGGTGTCGTTAGACCGAGAAAACGTCCTGTTTCGATGTGACTTACTGTACCTGGTGTGAGACCATTTTCCTCGCAAAATTCCTTGCGCGACAGTTGCCCGCCGTTCGGCCCTCTAAATGTTCTTTCGCGGTGCGATTCCAGAAGGTTGGAAATCGCCCCCACTAGTGTGTTTTTTGCCAGCTTCACCATGAGTTTGTCATTGCCCTTTGCCATGTGTATCCTCCGGTCTCAACCCGCCAGCGCAGCGATCTCTTCATAGTTCCAAACGTGGTCAGAAACCCCAGCGGCCATCGCAGGAGTAATACGAAGGGTCTTGTGAATGCGAGCAAAGTTGTAGTGGATAAAGTGTAACGCCACAGCCGCCGCATGGTTCTCAACCTTCTTTGAAAAGCCGTTGGTCAACAGCGTGAACCGGCGCATGGACATTCTCATCGTAAGATTCTGGCGCTCCACAAAGCTGGTGGAAACATGCGCCGGATCGGGGTCGCCAGAAACGACTTTCATGTCAGAACCGATGCACTTGGCAGGGCTGTAACGCTTCTCTGGCTCATCCGATGCGCCATAAATCTTCTGGAGGGTGGCGAAGTCTATATCTGCCCCGAATGCATTTTCGACAGCTTCCAGATACGCTTTGTAGGCGTCTGTGGTCAACTGGACGCGGCCACGGATGCGGCTGGCAACATCTTGTATAAACTCGTTCGCCCACCACCCGTCACGACCGCCAACAAGATAGCCGACACATAATTTTGTGTCCGCGTCTATCGCCGTCCACGTCCAAACGTTACCCCATCCCTGCGCTTTTTGCTCAGGTGAGGCATTCTTATGCTTCGCGCCAACAAAGCACCAAATCTCGTCGCATTGGACCCGCTTGCAGCGCACGTCCCGCACAGCCTGATGATGGTAGGCATGGGCAGCGTCGGCAACGTCTAGAAGCAGCTTCGTGACAGTATTGATCGAAACGTCCGCCATCAGACTGGTGGCTCTGAGACTTGCGCCTTCCACAAGCATCTGGATAATCTGTGCCCGCTTCGCAATCGGCAACCTGTTCATAAACAAAGCATAGTGAACCTTGGCGCCCTTGTCAAGCATAAAGTTCAATTTGACAAAAAAGCCAGATTGCCTGTTGACAGAATTATATCGATAGGTCTACGCTGGGAAGCGTGAACATTCTTGGTAATGAATATAAGACGCCGGGACAACTGATCCAGGCGCTGCTCGACTCTCGCGGTTGGTCACAGCGCGTTCTCGCCATCGTACTCGATGTAGACGAGACGGGGCTCAACAAGATCGTCGCCGGGAAACGACCGGTTGATGCGGATTTGGCGCTCAGGCTGAGCCAGATTTTCGATGTGCCCGCTGAGGCCATTTTAGAACTCCAAAAGGAGTACGACTTGGCGATGGCCCGGCTTTTAGCTCGGCCTGATCCAAACTTGCCAATGCGCGCGACCCTTTTCGGGGAATTGCCGGTTTCGGAGATGATTAAGCGTGGATGGCTCAAGGGCGCTAGTGATGTGCGTCGAGTAGATGACGTTGAAGCGGCGCTGTGCCGATTCTTCCAGGCCGCGAGCGTGGACGAGATCGAAGTGCTTCCGCACGCCGCGAAGAAGACAGATGTCTTTGGTAACGCGACGCCAGCGCAACTCGCTTGGCTCTATCGAGTGAAGCAGATTGCCGACGACATGTTGGTGGCGAAGTACAGTGAAGTGGCTCTCCGTGTGGCGCTCGACATGCTGCGCGCGCTTCTCGTCTCGCCGGATGCGGCTCGCAAGGTTTCAAGGATCATGACCGAGTGTGGGGTGCGACTCGTGTTTGTGGAGGCTCTCACGTCCACGAAGATCGATGGCGTGTGTTTTTGGCTGGATGATCGCTCTCCAGTTATCGGCATGACGCTAAGGTTTGATCGCATCGATAATTTTTGGTTCGTACTCCGCCACGAAATTGAGCACGTTCTGCGTGGGCACGGAAAGACAGCGGCGTTCTTGGACACTGACATGGAAACAGACAGAGCAACGCGCGATGCGACGACTCCAGAGGAAGAGCTGATCGCCGACGCCGCCGCAGCGGATTTCTGCGTGCCGCAGGCATCGTTGCAAAAATTCATCGCAAAGAAGGCCCCCTATTTTGCTGAGCGGGACATTCTTGGATTTTCAAAAACGCTTGGGATTCATCCCGGCCTTGTGGCCGGACAGCTACAACGCAGCACGGGCCGGTACGACTTATTCCGCAATCATCTGGTGAAAATTAGATCAATCGTCACCCCTGGAAGCACAGTGGACGGTTGGGGGGACGTGGCCCCGGTTGGCACATAAGGAGAACAGCCATGGCAACAGCAGCAGAAAAACGCCAAGCGTTCATACGCTACTACAAGCGTCAGACCGGGGCGTTGGAAGTGAACATGAAAGAAGTCGCGGCGATGGCCAAAAAGATGGGCTGGAAGATGCCCGTCCCACCTGATCCGCTAGAGATGCTTGCGAAGCAGTTTTCGGAAGCAGCGGGCGAGGAAACTCGCACAGAAAAGGAATCCAAGCGCGTCTACAAGGCCAATCTCGCTATTACTGAGCGGCGACAGGGCAAGCAGATGACGCTTTGGATTGACGTGGATGACAACCCACCACGTCACCGGATGCTTAAGGGGCTGCATTTATACCGGGAGCAGATGGTGGGAGAGGCCCTTATCGGAAAGAACACCGCTGAGCACTGGAACAAAAACAATCCCGACCAAGAGGAGCTTCCGTTCGACACGGACCTTACGGACGACGTGAATTGGCGTCAAAATGCGCCTATTGAAGAGAGCACGCGCAAATCTGCTTAGCTCTTCTTCCAGCGAGCCTGAGCGCCGATCCGGGCTATGTCCGCACGTTCCGCGCCGGTAAGTCTTTTAGCCCTAACTCTGCCGCCCTTAAGACCGCCACTTCGGCCACGAACCGATGTGGCGCTCTTTTTTGGGGAAACATCGTCAGAGGCGTCACCCGTTGCAATGTCTACGATCAGCTTGGCGAGTTGATTCGGGTCACGCGGGCGCTTTGCCATGAACTAAGTATGCGGCCCAGTTCCGGCGAAGTGTAAAGGGCTGTGGATTTCAAACTGAGACACTACCCGCTTCCACGAGCGAAAACCCGGACGGCCTTGGAAGCGTACAATAAAAACAGACCGTTCAACTGCCTGGCCTGCTCGGCTCCGGCTGTCCCATCGCTCCTGACGAGCTTCGCTCCTCCACGCAACAATCACCTTGTTCGTCGGAGTTCGTCATGCGTTCTGATCAGATCCACCGCGCGCTCGCGCGGGGAATCAACCGCTTTGAAGTCTGCCGGCTCGTCTCAATGGGCGTAAAAGTCACCCACAAAACAGGCTCGCGCTTTGAAGATTCCATCAACGATATGCTGCAGTACCTGGGCGCGCACGAAACGTCCAAGGCGGGTCTGCATCCGGCCGTCGAGCCGGAGAGACTGAAACCCATGGCGTAAACGGATCGTGTCCGTTCACAACCCCCACTCTCCGGTGAGAAGCGCGATGGTTTCGCACTGCATCGGGTAGCGGCGGGTCTTGAGCCAAACGCAGGAAGAGGGACGGCAGTTTTTCCGTCCCTCTTCTTTTTGGATCCGAGTATGGGTTCCGAGCCGGTTGCCCGGGGTTCGCCCTTAGACGACTTCGACGTTCTCCGCCTGCCAGCCCTTGGGGCCCTTGGTCACGTCGAACTGGACCTTCTGGCCTTCCTGCAGCGACCGGAAACCGGTCGACTTGATGGCGGTGTGATGGACGAAGACGTCCTCGCCGTTTTCACGGCTCAAAAATCCAAATCCCTTGGCGTCGTTGAACCACTTGACTGTGCCTTGTTCCATGTGTTGCTCCTCTTGATGCTGATTTACCGCCGAACGCAATGTGGAGTACTGCGAGTGGGCGATAAACGCGGAACAGGCAAGAACTTCAGATCGAATTCTACGATTGCATACAGTGTAGCATGGAATGGGTTGGCGGGCGGAAAATCATTTGGTTTCAGCGGATAGGGCGGCAGCTTGGGCGGTTCCAGCGGAAGCGGCCAGACGGGCCTGCGCGCGCGGGGGACGGCAAGGTAAACTCTGGAAGCGAAAAGCTGGGAGCGGGTAACCGGGAACGAAGAGCGGAAGGCTGTTTTAGAATTCGGAGGGAACCGGAAGACAGCGGGGAGACAGGTTGGCGGTTTTGGCGGTGCAACAGATCCGGCGCCTGAGGGGCGGCGCGCAAGGCCAGTTGATGCTGGGCGCGGACGGCCATATCTACGTAGTCAAGTTCCAGAACAATCCGCAGCACACGCGCGTGCTGGCCAACGAACTCATGGCCTCGCGCCTGGCGGCGGCAGTGGGACTCACCGTGCCGGAGACGGAGCTGGTGGAGGTTTCAAGCTGGCTGGTCGACAATACGCCGGAGTTGGAGATCGACCTGGGGCGGACGCGCGTACGCTGCCGGCCGGGGCTGCAGTTCGGGTCGCGCTTCGCCGCAGGACTGATGCCCGGCCAGGTGGTGGACTACCTGCCCGAGGAGCAGTTGACCGAGGTGAAGAACCTGGGCGAGTTCGCCGGCATCCTGGCGCTGGACAAGTGGGCGGGGAACGCCAACGGCCGCCAGGCGGTCTTCGCGCGCCGGCAGCGGGAGCGGCGGTATAAGGCCGTCTTCATCGATTTCGGCTACTGCTTTCACGCCGGCGAGTGGCGATTTGAAGATGCGCCGCTGCGGGGGGTCTACTACCGCAACGACGTATACCGCGAGGTCACAGGATGGGAGTCCTTCGAGCCCTGGCTTTCGCGCCTGGAGGTCATACCGCCGGAGACGGTGTGGGCCGCGGCCAACGACGTCCCCCCCGACTGGTACGGCGGCGACCTGGCGGAGATGGAAGCCCTGGTGGAGAAGCTGCTCGCCCGGCGCAGCCGGATCCGGGAACTGATTGAGGCGTTTGGGAACTCGGACCGGAGACCATTTCCGAAATGGGGGCAGGGGGAAAAAGAGGAGATGGAAAGGGTGGAGAGGATGGAAAAATGGACTACGATGAGGGTGAATTGAAGGGGCAGATGAGAGCTTATAGCTGCTTGCCACTCGCTTGAAGCTCTTGCGGCGGGAGGGGAAGAATCTCGGAGAGTAGCTCAAAGAGACATCGAATGTTTTGGAGTCAATGTAAGTTGCAGTCGCATGTTGTTGCACGGGACGAGCTAGAGGCTAGAAGCTGGAGGCTGAGAGCTGAGGGCTTGAAGCTGAGAGCTGAGAGGTGAGAGCTGAGAGCTGTGACGACGATGGGCGGAATCGAACGGCGCGAGTGCGAGTTCCAGCTGCTCCGGTATGTGCCGGATGCGGTGCGGAACGAGTACGTGCATATCGGGGTGATCCTGCGCGAGCAGGGGAACCCGCGCGCGGAGGTGCGCTTCACCCGCGACTGGCGGCGTGTGCGTTGCCTCGATTCGGATGCCGACACGGCGTTGCTGGAGGCAATGGAGAGCGAGTTGCGGCGGCGGCTTGCCGAGGAGCCTGGCGGCCGGCTGATGCAGATCCTCGAGGAGTCGCTCTCGCTAAACGTGCAGATGACCGAGCCTAAAGCCTACCTGGCGGAGAGCCTTCCCGCGGGAATGGAAGAGTTGATGCGGGTCTACGTGGAGCCCCCGCCGCGGGAGCGGAGCCCGCGGCTGAGCGGGCGCGCCGCGATCCAGTCGCGCATGCGCTTGGAGTTCGAACATGTCGGGGTATGGGATCTGCTGAGAAAGAAGATCGCCGCCTCGGAGTACACACGGCCGGGCGATCCGCTGCGCATCGACGTGGGCTACCGGCCCAACGGAGTGGTGCGCATGTTTCATGCGGTGAGCCTGGATCCGGGCCTGGAGATGGCCAAGGCCGTAGCTTTTTCGGCTGCCGCGCTGCGCGCGGGCGTGGAGCGGGTGGAGAAGGCCCAGCTGGAACTGACCGCCGTGATCGAGCCGGCAGCGCGCGTGGGGGCCACGGACGAGGATCCGGAACGGCTGGCGTTGTACCGCTTCGGCGTGGAGACGATGGAGGAGCACCAGATCCGGGTCCTGACTACCTCGGACATGGGCCGTGTGGCTGAGACAGCGCGGAGAGAGCTGCGCGTGTAAAGGCCAAGACCAGGATTCGGGAGGAGGGAACGGGAGACCGTTCGAGGTTTTAAGTCTATTCTTATCAGCGTAGAAGGGCACAACAACAGCGGCCAAAAAAAATCTGCAAAAGTTTGCAGATAATTTCCTGGCTTCGCGGTAGGATCAATCCTGTTGATGGATTTCAGGTGGGTAGCGGCCGTTGCCGGGAGCGAAATGCTCCAGGCGGATGGCTGACCACAGATCACTGAACCCTCGAAAAAGGCATGGCCATGGGCCGTGCCTTTTTGTTTTTGAAGGAAGGTGCGCGTGAAGGTAGGCGAACAGTTGCGGGAGATTTGGCGGCACGCCCGCCGCGGCGGAGGTGCCGGCCAGGACGAACAGGCCCGGCGAGTGGAACTCGAGGCGGAGGCGGAACGCAAGACGCTGGCTCTGCCCGCGATTTTGAGCCCGGTGCAATTTCCGGGGCGGCTCCTGCCCAAGCCCACGCCGATGAACCTGCGGCGGTTTGCGGAGACGCCGGTGGTGCGGCGGGCGATCAACGTGATCAAGGACCGCATCGCGGCCATGGACTGGCAGGTGCGGGTGCGGCGCGGAGTGCGCGCGGAGGATGTGGCCTTTGCGGCGCGCAAGCTGCGCGCCCTGCGCCGGACGCTGGAGGAGCCGAATCCGGCCGACAGCTTCCGCACCTTGATGGAACAGGCGATCGAGGATGCGCTGACCGGCGGCTACGGAGCCATCGAGATGGAGGCGACCGGCGACCCGGAGCGGCCGGCGATGCTGTGGCCGGTGGATGGGGCGTCAATTCGCATCAACGCCAGGTGGGACGGCGAGGAGGATACGCCGCGCTACGCGCAGGCCATGCCGGGACAATTGGAGTCGGGCGCGGTGGAGTTGCTCGACCGCCAATTGATGTACATCCGCATGAATCCGCGCAGCTTTACGCCCTTCGGCCTGGGACCGCTGGAGGTGGCCTTCGAGACGGTGAACCAGTTTCTGAGCGCGCACCGCTTTGCCGGCAAGCTGGCAGCCAACTCGGTAGCGCAGTACGCATTGTGGCTGAACGAGGCCACACCCGCGCAGCACGACCGGCTGATTCGCTGGTGGCAGGACGAAATCGAGGGCACGGGACGCGTGCCGTTGATTTCGACGGAGCAGAAACCCGAGGTGCTGCGCTTCGCGCAGGGAACGGACGCGGACCTTCGGCTGGCCTGGCAGGAGTTCCTGATCCGGATGGTAGCCAATGCCTTCGGTTTGCCGCCATTGATGTTGGGCCTGGAGGCGGACGTGAACCAGTCGACAGCTTCGGAGATGGCCGACGAGGCCTTCCGCGGAGCTATCTCGCCGCTGGCCATGCTGCTGGCCGGGCACATCACGCGCGACCTCTTCTCGAAGTGCATCGGCTGGCGGGAGTTCGAGTTTGCGTTCAACGAGCTGAGCGCGCGCGACGAGGAGACGGAGTTGCAGGTGCAAGTGCAACTGTTGCAAGCCGGCGTGCTGACGGTCGACGAGGTGCGGGCGATGCGGGGGTTGGGGCCGCTGGGGCAGAATACGGCGGGGCTGGCAGCTGGGGCGGAAACAGGGAATAGGGAATAGGGACCAGAGAAGCAGCTATCAGCCGTCAGCTTTCAGCTCTCAGCTTTTTCGTGGGAGTGCGGGATGCCGTGCAAGCGGCGAATCGTGCATTGACGCTGAAAGCTGAAGGCTGATGGCTGAAAGCTGAATGAGCGGAGCGGAGCGAGCATGCGATTGGAAGCGATGGCGGTAAAGATTCCTCATGTGGACAAGCATCCCAACCGGGTGCCATTCGAGGGAGTGTTGACGGTGGTAAATGCGGCCAGCGATCGAGCGCCAGCCGGAGCGCGCGGGCACCGCGTGATGCTGACGCGCGAGGCGGCGGAGAAGGCGCTGCCTTCGCTACTGGGCATGGCTGTGGATTACAGACCCGGATGGGACGGCCACGATGCGCGCCGCAAGATCGGCCTGCTGACCGAGGCCGATGTGATCGGGCCGCGGCTGATGGTGCGCGGATACCTGTACGCACGCGACTTTCCCGAGGTGGCCGAGGCGATCGTGGCGCACGCCCCGGAATCGCTCGGCATGAGCTACGAGCTGGCCGATGCGCGCGTGGAAGATATGCGGGCCGAGATCTGGAAGCTGACCCGGGTGACCTTTACCGGAGCGGCGATTCTGCTGCGGGAGAAAGCGGCCTACCGGGCGACGAGCTTCAGGATGGCGAGTTAGCGAAAGGCAGCAGGCCGGCAAGTTAGCGAGTTAGCAAGTTAGCAAGTGAGCGAGTTAGCAGGTGTGCAGAAAGGCTCCTTTCGAGGGGCCTTTTTGTTCGGAGTGGAACGGATGTTGACGCGCAACCCGCGGAAACAGGAAAGGAAGGACATGGAAACAGACGAGAAGAGCATAGTCGAGCGGCTGGAGGCCGCGGCCAGTTTGCTGGAAAAGACGCTGAGCTGGCTGGAAGAACGCCAGGGCGCTCTTTCCGGCGAGGTGGAAAGGATCACGGCGACCGTGGAGCAGAGCCGGCGCGAAGCAGAAATGGCGGAGAAGCTGGCCGCGGTGGAGAAGGAGCTGGCCGAGGTGAAAGCCGCCTCGGCGCAGAACGCACTCAACCCGGTGCGGCGCACGTTGCCCGCGGCCACCGCCGAGATGCTGGCCAAGCACGGCATCGGCGAGGGCCCGGTGGATGTGCGCGCATTGGATGCGGCGCTCAGCGGGCTGAGCCTGGAGCAGCGCATCGCGGTGAAGACGCAGCTACTGCGGGCCGGCGCGATCGCGTAGAAGCAGCTTCTAGCTACTAGCTCCTAGCTAAAGGCCCACTGACGATCGGAACAATTACGGCTGGAAAGCGGCTCTGATGAGAAGTTAGTCGGAACTTACCTGCCGAAACATGTAACCAAGCCGGATTCCGGCGGAAACAAGCTAGGAGCTAGAAGCTAGCGGCTAGAGCAGTATCAACATAGCTATACCCGGGCGGATCGAAAGTGCGATAGAGTTGTTTTCTCTGGTGAAGTGACCGCGACAGCGGACCTATGGGTCGAGCGTATTCGGACGATCTGCGATTGAGGATATTGGATGCCTATGAGCGCGGAGAAGGAAGTTGCCGCGCTCTTGCGGCGCGTTTCGGCGTCAGTTGGGAGTATGTACGCAAGGTGCGCCAGCAGCATCTTCGCAGCGGGCACAGGAGACGTTTGATGCAATCGCGCTTCGGCGTTCGCAGCCGGGTAACCGATCAGGTAAGAGCTCACATACTGGCTCTGGTGGAGGCACAAGCCGACATCACCATCGCCGAATTGCGGGAGCGGATCGAGGCTGAAAAGGGCGTTCGGATGAGTTGGACACTGGTCCAACTGTGGGTGAAACGGCTCGGGTTGCGGCTCAAAAAAAGTCGCTCCACGCCGTCGAGCGGGATAGCGAAGCCAACCGCGAACGACGCGCCGAGTTCCACCGCCGGATACTCGCCACAGACCCGCAACGGCTGATCTTCCTGGATGAAAGCGGAGTCACTACCTCGATGACGCGGCTACGCGGCCGATCGCTGGGAGGCCGGCGTATCCATGAGGCGACGCCGGGCGGCCATTGGAAAATCATGACCGTTCTGGGCGCCATGAGCACGCGCGGCATCCTCGCCGCCATGACCATCGAAGCAGCCACGGACGCCGATATTTTCCTGGCCTATCTGGATCATGCGCTGTGTCCGGTGCTGAGGCCGGGTGACGTGGTGGTGATGGATAACCTCAGTTCGCATAAGGTGCAAGGCGTGCGCCAAAGAATCGAGGGAGCCGGAGCCGAACTGCTCTATCTTCCGCCTTATTCGCCGGACCTGAACCCCATCGAAAAAGCCTGGGCCAAACTGAAACAACTGCTCCGCTTGGCCAAAGCGCGCAGCAGCGAAGCACTCCACCAGGCCGTCGCCGACTCCCTGCCAATGATCACCCCAGAAAACGCTCAGGCATGGTTCAGGCTCACTCTCAACTGGGTACATCTATTATGATAATGCTCTAGCAGCTGAACACGGCCCCATGGAGGGGGCGGAGAGAACCTATGAACGCAACCTTTGCAGACATTCATGCGGCAGCGGATTACATCGGGCCGGGCGCTATCGAAGTTCCGCTGTACCAGACGGAGATCTTTGACATTTGCCGACGCTCGGGCCCCTTCGGGCAGCGCATCAAGCAGGTTCCGGCGACGGGGCATCCGTCGCGCTTTTTTGAAGAGACGGCGATTCCCAATCCGGGCACAGCCGGCTTAGTGAACCCGCGCAGCATCAACCCCACGGTGGTGAGCCCGACGCGCATCGAACTGAGCGTGCCGCTGAAGGCGATCGTGGCGCAGATCAACTACAACCTGTTCGACATCGAGCTGGGCGACCAGCAGAAGCAGTTTGCCTATCTGCAGGCCAAGGACCTGGTGGACACGGTGAGCGGCGTGATGGTGGCGCACGACGTGGCCTTGTGGAACGGCAACGACACCAGCCTGAGCGCGCCGACGACCACGCAGTACATGGGCTGCGCCGCGCAGATCGCGGCCGGTGGCAACACCGTAACCGTGAGCACCTCGATGAAGATCGTGGACACGATCAAGACCACGATCGCGCAGATGGTGGCCAACACCGGCTACTATGTGCGGCCTACGGCGATCTACGCCAACCCGGTGCTGTTGGACCTGATCGACCAGGAGATGAAGTCGGAGTACAACGTGGTGCTCAACACCGACCAGATCACCGGCGGATTCCGGGTGAAGATGCTCTCGACGCAGGCCGGCGACCTGCCGCTGATTCCCGACTGGAGTTTGCCGTATACGGGCACACCGGGAACCGGCAACGCGGTGCTTCCGGCCTACATCGTCACCGAGGATCTGATCGAGTATCACTGGCTCGGCGATCCCGCGCCGCGGGTCTTCCAGCTTGGGCTGCCGAATTCGCTGACTTACCAGTACGTGGCGGTCAAGTTTGGCGCACCGGTGGTGAAAGGCGCAAGCTTCGCGCACACCCAGGTGCTGGTCGACCGGTAAACCCGAAGACAATTTGTAGTTCGCAGTTCGCGGTTTGCGGCTCACGGCAGCGATGAGAAGCAAAGACCGCTTTGACGCACAAGCCGAGGGCTGCGAACTACGAACGATGAACTACGAACTGGAAACGGAAGGACACGCGATGGCATATCTCGAGCCAGCGGAATACGCGAACTATGGATTGCCGGCCGGGACCACGGCGGACTGGATCACGGCCGCTACGGCACTGATCAACAGTTACTGCCGGCGGCCGGACCTGAACGTCATTCAGTATGTCGAACGGCTGCGCGTCACTGACGGCGCGCAGACGGTGCGGCTGAGCTATCTGCCCCTGGCTTCGCTGGGATCTGCGACCACGCCGCTGGTGAGCATCGAGGGCCGATACGCAAAGCCCAGGCGGGGAGAGATTCCGCGCGAGCCATTGTCTGAGATCGCGTGGGCGTTCGCGCTGCCGGGGCAATGGACGGCGATCGATCCCACGCTTGTGGACTTCGACCCAAACACGGGCGAGCTGACGCTGCCCTGGAATGTGCTGGGGCTGCCTTACAACGAGGTGCAGGCGACGTATACGGCAGGCTTGGCCACTATCGGTGACGACGTGAAGTCGGCGTGCGCGCAGATTGTGCGCAACGCGCAAGCGACGCCGGCGCTGAACGCGAGCATGAGCAGAATCGACACGATACAGATGAAATATTTTTCAAGTTCGCTGATCGACGAGACGGTGCAGGCGTGGCTGAATCCGTACGTTGCGAACAGGCTGGGGTGAGCGATGAGCGATACGGCGCCGCGCAACCCGAGGGGAGCGCCGCAGATGCTGGCCGATGCGCTGTTGCGCAGCGCGGCGGGAACGACGGCTCTTCTGCGCGTGACAGGCACGAACACGGATACCAATATGTCGGAGCTGGGGTTGGTGGCAACCACGTTCGCCGACGTGCCGGTGAGCCCGGTCCTGATGCGAAAGCTGCGACCGAGCTGGCAGGAAGGCGGAGAGTCGAAATGGGAGTTGCTGGTGTCGGCCACGAGCGTCGAGCAGCAGGTGAATACGCTCGATTTGGCCTCGGCGCAGGCTCTCTTTGCCATGACCTTGGCGGTTACCGTGGCCGGGCAGGACTATCTGATTGAGTCGATCGCTTCCAACGAAGCCTTCGGCCAAGTGTATCTTTACCGGCTGCTCCTGCGCGAGGCGCGGCAGCAAGCGGTGTGACCGCGTCAGGAGCATCCATGCAGAATGCGAAAGATTCGTTTTATATGGCGCTGCGCACGCGGCTGGCAACGATCGATCCGGAACGGACGATCCTGCTGCGCGGCGCGGAACGGCCGGGAATCCTGGTGGAGGAAGCGGAAGCTCCCTTCAGCCAGTTTCCCAACGACGTGTTTGTCCTGCGCTGGCTGGGCATGGCCGCCGACATGGATCTGTCTTCCACCATGGTGGCCGAGCAGTGCGAGATTGTTTACCAAACCTGCGGAACGCAGAGCTTCGGCGGATTGGACCGCGGCCGCGCCCTGAGCACGATGGACGAGGAACTGATGGCGATGCTTCAGCCCTTCTATACGCCCAAGCTGAATTACGCGGCCACGCCCGCGGCCACCATGCTGACGAATGTCTTCTGGGACGAGCCCATGTTTACGCCCATCGTCATACAGCGCGACCAACTGAGCCGCAGCGCGAGCGTAATGGTCTACAGCTACCAGGAGGAGGGGGAATAAATGTCTTCCACTTGGTTTTCCGCTCCGGCGCCTGTAACGAAGCGGGTGCACGCGTATTTCGCGCCGGTGAATCGCTCCACGCAGACGCCCGTGCTGTTCGATCCATCGCAGCAGGGCGGGTTCAGTCTCGATTCCCCGCCCAGCCCCTGGATCAGCCTGGGCTGGATTCAGGACTTTCAACGGAAACCGGCCAGCAAGTCGGCCTCGTTGCTGACCGGAGTTCCGGCCTCGACCCTCGAGCAGGTGCGCGAGACGCTCCAGGCGCAAGTGAGTTTTCAATTCCTCAGTTGGACGAAGTTGACGATGGCGCTGGCGACGGGCTCGCAACACATGAACGTGCTCTCGCCGGCCAGTGGAGCCAGCCTGGCGGCCGATGGCGCGACAGCGGCAACGGCAGTAACCCCGCAAAGCGGCTCGACGAGTACGTCCATCCTGCTGTCCGCTACCGACGCGGCGAAGTTTGCACCCGGCTCGATCGTCGCGCTGGATGTGGACTACACCGGGCAAACGGGCTATGTCGGCACGCCGGTGGCCGGCGCCTACGTGCGCCAGGCGCTCAGCGATGTCGATTACGTCCGGCGCGTCACCTTCAATGTCGCGCTGGTCTCGCAGGTGACCGGAACCGGGCTGACGCTGGCCGAGGCACTGCCCGGAGGCGCGCCGGCTTCGGGCGCCAAACTGCAGGTTGTCAAGGGATTCGTAGACCGCGAAGGCGGCAGCTTTTACCAGGAGTGGTCGGGGCTCTTCGTCGCGCAGGGCAGCCAGGGAGAACGAGTCTTTTTCCACTATCCAAGGTTGCAGGCCATGGCCGGAGCCGAAGAAGCGGTGGCGCCGTTGAATGGAAAGAACCAGAACGGACAGTCGCGGGTGCTGCTGAAAGGCCAATTTCTGGCGCTGCCGGTTACCGATCCGCTGGATGGCGAGCGCGTGGTGTGTTACCGCAGCTTTCTGCCCGCGGCCAATGCGCTTGTATGAAGCGCGACGAAGATTTCAAGCACCAGGGAAAGAGTGGCAATGAAGATTACGATCCAAGGGCAGGATTACACGGCTGCTCTCGACGCCGTGCATCCGTTGACCATCGAACGCAAGATCAATGCGCCCTCCATTTGTGAGCTATGGCTGAGCTTGCCCGCCGGTGGCAGCCTTGCGGCGCCTTCCCGCTTTCAAACACTCGAAGTAACCGGCGACGACGGAACAATTTACTTTACGGGTTATATCGCTGTAAGTCCGCTGCCTGAGTACGCGGGGCTTGGCCTCGAGGGGCCGCGTTACCGCACGGCGATTCAGGCCGTGAGCGACGAGTTGCTGCTTGACCAACTGCCGATGCCTCCCAGCGCGGGTACAACCCAGGAAAACGCCGGCGCATTACTCGCCTCTCTTGTAACTCACACAGGATCGACAGCACTGTCAACAAGGGGGCTTTCGCTGAATACCCTGGTGGGAAACTTTACCCCAGACCGGGGAGCGAATTGGAGCAAAAGCGCGGGACAAGCGGCCGGCATGGCGCGAGCAAGCTATCGCGCCCTCGGCGGCGCGGTCGCGCTCTCGTCCGTGCAGACGACCGTACACTCGCTCAACGAGGCTGACGGCAGCCTGAGCCTCGCCAACCTTGCTTTTACGGCCGGCGTGAAGCGCGCGCTAGCCAACGATGTAACGGTCTGCGGCGAGAACGAGCCGGTAGCCTATGTTACGGAATACTTCCTGGGCGACGGGTCCACCACGGAGTTCGGTTTGGCCGCGGACCCCTACTTTCCGTCTACGTCCGAATCCACGATCATCAGCGAACTCTTCAACGAGCCGGAGATCAATCAGAGCTTGTGGAGCGTCTCCGGAGGAGCCGGCTATCTGACTCTGGGCGCGAGCGGGCTGGCGATGAACGGCGGCAACGGCATCGACGGCCAGACATTGCTCACATGGATCGATCCGGTGGAGATGGGCGGCACGCTGCTGCTGGAAGCCGTTGGCGTGACGCTTTCACCGGGCAGCACTGGCATCGTGGCCGGGTTCTTCAACAGCCTGGAAACGGCGGCCAATTGCACGGCGGGTTTTCAAGCCACCGCGCAGCAAGGCAGCGGGGCAATCGCTTTGCAGCCGATCGTGCAGGGGTCGCTGGCGGGAACAACCTACGCGTTGAACTCCTCCTACCAATACACGCTTCGCGTCCGAGTCCATTGCCCGGAGTGCCACCGCGCGCAGGCGGTCTATTACTCCTTTGGAGATAGCGGGCTCATCGCCGCGGGCGGGGAATGGAGCGTGGCTCCGGGAAAAATTCAAATGGAGATACAGGAGTTTGTCAACGGTGTCGGCGCGACTCCCGTTACTCTATACGACGGCGCCATCGCCAGCTTACCCGGCGCCTGCATGGTAGCGCCGGCCAGCAGCATCAATCTAATCGGAACCATGCGCGCGGTAAACCTGACGAACTTAGGGTCTGGCTGGGTCGTGAGCACTCCGCCCGGTGGCGGCGCGTACACGCGCAGGGTGGGCACAACGGCGGAAGCCGCCGAATGCTATCTGGAGCGCACCGGGAAAATTACGTTCTATAACGGATACATACCGGTTGCGGGCGAGCAAATTGCAGTGAGTTACCGTACGATTGGCCGGGCTGTGGGGCGCGCGATCAACGCAGCCAGCCAGCAGGCGCTCATACAAGCCGGTTCGCCCGCTGTGGCCGCGTGGATCGGCTCGGTGACCCATCCCCCGGCGCGTAGCTCCGCGGATTGCCGCAATGCCGCCCTGGTGATGGAGCAGGCTGCGGCCAGCGTGAGCGCGCTGTGGAGCGGCACTTACAAAGGAAACAGGAACAGCTTCGCCACGGCTGTTTGGCCGGGCGACGCACTGCTTCTCGTAGCGCCTTCAACGAGTTTGAACGCGGAAGTCGTGGTGCGTTCGGTCAAGGTTACTTATAGCTCAAGTTACGCCGACTTAGTGGAGTACGAGATCGCGTTTGCCAACGACTGGGCCGACGACTTAGCCATCAAAACCAGCACGGCAGTCCCGGATAATGCCTGGCTCCCGGCAAATGCGAATCTTACGGTGCTCTCCAATCTGAATCGGCTCACGGTCACTGCGCTGAATGGAAGCACGGTGACGGTCAATACCGGAGTAACTCCACCCGCTGGCGGCGGATTCGAGGTACGGCTGCGCGACTTTGCCTTTATGCCGGGCGAGGATCCTGCGCTGGTGATGCGCGGGCCGCAACAGAGCCTGACTTTCTCGCGCGTCTCGGCGAGCGGCCGGTTCTACATCCGGATGTATGACGGGTCCACGCCGCCGAACTATTCGGAATTTTCCACGGCGCTGTTTATCAATCTGCCGCTGAGCTCATGAGCGGGAGCGCGATCGACGCTATGTTGCCAAACGGAGTACGGCAAATGCGCATGATGAATGAATTCGAGGCCCAGGTGCTGAGCGATTTGAGCGTGCTCAAGTCGCAGATGGCAGGCCTGATGGGCGACGGCAACGGCGGACGCTTGGCCGAGCTGGAACGGCGCATGGACCGTCACGAGCAGAACTGGCAGCGCGCCAAGGGATTTCTTGCCGCGGTGAGCGTGCTGTTCGCCGTCGTCGAAGTCGCCGTCGAGGCCTGGCACCGGCACTGAGCGAAGGGGCGATGAGCAACACGGAGCGCGTTGCTTCAGTGATCCGCTATGGGAGAATTGACGTTGAAGTTTGCTTTTCTTGCCCTTGTATAATCACCTCATGAGCGAACAACCGTTGGTGGGCGTGGTGATGGGCAGCAAGAGCGACTACGAGGTGCTCTCGGCGGCTATCGATATTTTGCGCGAGCTTGGAATTCCGCATGAGGCGCGGGTGTTGAGCGCGCACCGCACTCCCGATCAACTTTTCGAGTACGTCGAAAAGGCCACGGCCGCTGGCATGCGAGTGATCATCGCCGGTGCCGGCGGCGCGGCGCACCTGGCTGGTGTGATTGCTGCGAAAACACTGGTTCCCGTGCTGGCGGTGCCGATTGCTGCGACGCCGCTGAACGGGCTGGACTCACTGCTCTCCATGGTGCAGATGCCCAAGGGCATTCCCGTAGCGACGCTGGCCATCGGCAAGCCGGGCGCGGCCAACGCGGCGCTCTTCGCGGCCGAGATTCTGGCGCTCAACGATGCCGCGCTTCACGAGCGGCTGGCAGCTTGGCGCGCCAAACGCGCGCAGGAAGTGCTCGATTCCAAGCTGCCGGAGTGAGCGGTTCGCACAACGGATCGCAGCAACAAGCACATTTCAAAGTTGCGCCTGGGCCGCCTTTTCCCATGCCTTCGGTCGCCTGTTCGCCTGCAGAATCTTCTTGCGCAGGCGCAGTGACTTGGGCGTGACCTCGACGAACTCGTCGTCGGCGATAAACTCGATGGCCTGCTCCAGGTTCAGCGTGGTGTAGGGCACGAGGCGGATGGCGTCGTCGGCCGTGGAGGCGCGCATGTTGGTCATCTTCTTTTCGCGCACCACGTTCACGTCCAGGTCCTTGTCGCGCGAGTGCTCGCCCACGATCATCCCTTCGTAGACCTCGACGCCCGGCCCGACAAAGAGCCGGCCGCGCTCCTGCAGTCCGTTGAGCGCGTAGGTGGTCGTCAGGCCCTCGCGGTCGGCGGCCAGCGCGCCGGTGGGCCGCTGCGGAATTTCGCCCTGATAGGGAGTGTAGCCGTCGAAGAGCGAGTTCATGACGATGGTTCCACGCGTTTCGGTCAGCATCTCGCTGCGCAGGCCGATGAGACCGCGGCTGGGCACGCGAAACTCCAGCCGCACGCGGCCCGAGCCGTGATTGTGCATTTTTGTCATCTCGCCTTTGCGGGGCCCCAGTTTTTCGATCACTACGCCGGTATACTGCTCGGGCACATCGATGGTGAGGTGCTCCACCGGCTCCATGCGTACGCCGTCCACCGTCTTGGTCACAATCTCCGGGCGGCCGGCCATCAGCTCGTAGCCTTCACGGCGCATCATCTCGATCAGGATCGCCAGTTGCAGCTCGCCGCGGCCCAGCACTTTGAAGGCGTCGGGCGAGCCCGTCTCCTCCACGCGGATCGAGACGTTCGTCAGCAGCTCTTTTTCCAGGCGTTCGCGCAGGTTGCGGCTGGTCACGTACTGGCCCTCGCGCCCGGCGAAGGGCGAGGTATTGACGTTGAACTGGATGGCGATGGTCGGCTCGTCAATGACGATCAGCGGCAGCGGCGCGGGATTCTCGACGCTGGTGATGGTTTCGCCGATGGTAATGCCCTCGACGCCTGCCACGGCCACGATGTCGCCCATCGTGGTCTCTTCGATCTCGATGCGCTTGAGCCCGCTGAAGGTGAAGAGCTTGGTGATCTTCGTCTTGTGCAGCGAGCCGTCGCGCCGCGAGATATTCACATCGTCGCCCGTATGCAGCGTGCCCTGAAAGACGCGGCAGATGGCGATGCGCCCGAAGTAGTCGGAGTAGTCGAGATTGGTAACCAGAATCTGCAGCGCGCCGCCGGGATCGCCGGTGGCTTCGGGAATCGTATTCACGATGGCTTCGAAAAGCGGATGCAGATCCGTACCCGGCTGCGCGGGATCGGTGGACGCCGTGCCCGCCTTCGCCACCGCGTAAAGCACGGGAAAGTCGAGCTGCGATTCGTCGGCGTCGAGGTCGATGAACAGATCGTAGATCTCGTTCAGCACCTCCTGCGGGCGTGCGTCGGGCCGGTCGATTTTATTGATCACCACGATCGGCGGCAGCTTGGCTTCGAGCGCCTTTGAGAGCACGTAGCGCGTCTGCGGCAGCGGCCCTTCGGCCGCGTCCACCAGCAGCATCACGCCGTCCACCATCTCCAGCGCGCGCTCCACTTCGCCGCCGAAGTCGGCGTGGCCCGGCGTGTCAACGATGTTGATCTTTCCGCCACCGTAATTGATGGCGGTATTTTTGGCGAGGATCGTAATGCCGCGCTCGCGCTCCAGCTCGTTCGAATCCATCACCCGCTCGGCTACCTGCTCGTTGGCGCGGAAGGTCCCTGCCTGGCGCAGCAGTGCGTCCACGAGCGTGGTTTTGCCGTGGTCCACATGGGCAATGATGGCGATATTGCGTATCGTCTGGCTCAAAATACGATTTTCCTTCTCTCGGGTTGGGCCGTGTGAGCCCTCGGGATGGTTGGGAGAGTGATAATACTGTCTTCGCGCCGCGCCGCTGCTCTTATTTTATCAACTGCGCCTGCGCGATTCACGGCTCTTTCATCATTCAACCGGCATTCACAATCGCGGCGCCGTTGGCCAGCTACGATGAACGGGAGAACCGCCGCCGGCATGAGCTCGCTCTGCAGCGCTCGTTTGTGGCAGGCGGCTGCAAGCAGAATGATTTTACTTCAGATACGCGCGCACCAGATCGATCAGGTCCTCGGCGAGCTCGGGGGCGATCTGCTCTTTGGCGCCGTCCACAAGATGGAAGCGGATATGCGTCTCCAGCACCTCGGCCATCAGGCTGTTCACGCCGCCGCGTACAGCCGCCAGGAGCATCAACTGGTCTCCGCAGTCATCGTTGGCCGTCAGAGAGCGCTCGACCGCGTCGAGCTGTCCGCGCAGCTTGCGCACGCGTTGCTGCAGCTTGATGGTTTCGCGTTGGTTGAGGGTCATGGATTTACTCCTCTTGACAATACCAACCCCCGGTATGGTATTAACCGTGTTGGGGTATAGTTACCTCCCCATATTCTATGCCTGTCCGCCGCGCCAATTCGTTTTTCCCGGCGTCCATCGGTCTGGCGTGTGCCTGCCTATTTGCAGGCGCATTCGCCACGGCTCAAACCGGACCCGCTGCTGCATCCGGAGGCGCTGATCCCGCCGATCGCCAAACCGGGACCGCGCCCATCGTCTCCATGGCGCCCCACTCCGAGGATGCGCGCTATTGGGTTTCCGGGCAGGCCAACAGCATCTTCCAGATGCACGGGCATTTCCGCTCGCCCTACCAGGGAACGAACAGCCTGATCGACGACTTCGAGACGAAAGCCTCCGAGGTGGTGACGCTTTATCTCGGCTATCAACTGTGGCCGAATTCGCGCTACAACACGGATCTGATCGTGGACTTTGAAAACGCGGGCGGGCGCGGCATCTCGCAGGCGCTGGGCCTGGCAGGCGAGACCAATGTTGACGTGGTGCGCAATCCTAACCTGAGCACAAACCCGTATCTTGCGCGCGGCGAAATTCACATGACCCTCGGCCTCACCGATGCAATGACCGGCCAGGACCGCGGGCCGCTGGGGCTCGCAACGAGAGTTCCGGTGCGCCGCTTCGAGATTCGCGTGGGTAAAATGACGCTTCCTGACACCTTCGACGTGAATTCCGTGGGATCCGACAGTCACCTGCAATTCACCAACTGGACGATCGTCAACAACGGCGCGTGGGACTACGCGGCCGATACGCGCGGCTACACGGTGGCCGGAATCCTGGAGTACGACGACCGCGTTTGGTCGGCGCGCTACGCCATTGCCGCCATGCCGACCGTCGCCAACGGCATCGACCTAGACTGGGCGCTGAGCCGGGCGAACGGGCAGAACTGGGAGTTCGAGCTGCGCAAAGGACTATTCGCGCGTCTTCTCGACCCCAAGCGCGAGGGCGCGGTGCGCGTGCTGAGCTACGTCAATCATGCGCACATGGGCAACTATCGGGAATCGGTGAACCAGTACCTCAATGGTGAGGCCGCCACGCCTAACATCATCGCTACCGAGCGATCCGGGGCGGTGAAGTACGGCTTTGGGCTGAACACCGAGCAGGAGGTCACCGACAGCCTGCGGCTGTTCGGGCGCTTCGGCTGGAACGACGACCGGAACGAGTCGTTTGTGTATACCGAGGTGGCGCAGACGATCCTCTTCGGCGGCGACTACAACGGCCGCAACTGGCGCCGGGCTAACGACAAGATCGGCGTGGCATTTGTGTCTAACGCAATCAAGCGCGACCACCAGAACTATCTGCACTACGGCGGGCTGGGCTTCCTTTTGGGCGACGGCAACTTGACCTACGGGCGCGAGGACATCCTGGAGTGGTATTACAACGCCCATCTCTGGCGCGGACTCTATGGCATGATCGGTGGGACGCAGGTTGCGCACCCCGGCTACAACGCCGACCGCGGACCGGTTTACGTGTCCACGGTGCGGGCGCACATCGACTTTTGAAGGCCAGTTTCCGCCTTTCCCTTCCAGCCCGCATTTCTACGGCTGTTCTCCAATTCCTTTAAAGTTTCGAGCGCGCCAAGCGGCGTTTTCTTAAGGGAAAACTTCGCTTGGAAGTCTGCGGCTCCGCTCTTCGCCCATTGGAGAACCGCTATAGAAGCTCACTTGTCCGGTTGTGTCTGCTTAGGCTGCTGCGGCTGGTCAGGAAGTGTGTAGATCACCTCGCCGGGTTTGGCGTAGTGCAGCTTTTCCCGCGCTTCCCGTTCGATGGCGTCGGGATCGGACTGCAAGCGCTGGATCTGCTGGCGCATATCGGCGTTCTCCTGTTGCAGGTTCTTAATCTCCCGCTGCAGCGCGCGATCCTGGGCGCGTTTCTGCAGCCAAACCGACAGACCATGGTTGCCGTAGATCGCGTGCCAGGTGATCAGCAGCGCAAGCACCACGGCGATCAGGGTTCCCGCCGGCCGCCACAGGCGTTGCGCCCAGCCGAGCGCCCACGCGCGCAGCGATAAGCGCTTTGCGGCCTGTGCTTCTTTTTTCACTTGCACGTTCTCTTCCGGCATCGAACCTCGATAAGGGCTTGGCAACAAGCCCTAGCTCAGCACAAACTTCTTGGCCGCCGCACGCAGCGCCTGCAGGTCGCTCTCGCTGCGCGTTTCGGTGTAGACCCGCACCACCGGCTCGGTTCCCGACGGCCGGCAGCAAACCCACGAGCCATCCTCGAAAATCAGCTTGAGCCCATCGGTACGCACCACTTGCGCAACCTTGCGCCCGCCGAGCTCTCGAGGATCGGCCTTCAACCTTTCAGTGAACGCGGCTTTCTGCTCTGCGGTCAAGCGGAAGTTCTCGCGAACTGGGTAATAGGAACCAACCTTGGCAAAAAGCGCCTTCAATTGCGCGCCGAGGCTTGTGCCGCGCGCGGCCAACATCTCCGCCACCAGCAGTCCGGCAATCACGCCATCCTTCTCCGGCACGTGGCCGCGGATAGTCAGCCCCGCGGACTCCTCGCCGCCGATGGCGATCTTGTCCTGGTCGATCAGCGCGCCGATGTACTTGAAGCCCACCGGCGTCTCGTAAAGCGGGATCTTGTGATGCTCGGCGAGCGCGTTGATCAGGTTGGTGGTGGCCACGCTCTTGGCTACGCCGTTGCGCCAGCCGCGCGTCTCAACAAGGTAATCGAAGAGCAGCGCGATGATGTAGTTGGGCTGAATAAACGTTCCGTCGCCATCCACAATGCCGAAGCGGTCGGCATCGCCGTCGGTGGCCATCGCCAGCGCCGCGCCCATCTCTTTCATCTTTCGCTTCGCGTCGCCCAGCAGCTCATCGGACGGTTCCGGCGCGTGGCCGCCGAAGAGCACGTCACGGTAATCGTGCACCGTTTCGACCGTCACCCCGGCCTCGCGCAGCAGATCGGAGGGGTAGCCGCGCCCCGCGCCCCAGAACGGATCGTAGACCACCTTGATGCCCGACTTGGCGATGACCTTCAGGTCCACTAGCTCGGCGAGCCGCTTGAGGAACGCTGGCTTTACGTCCGCGGTTTCAAACTCGCCCTCTGGCGCGAGGGGGCTGGGAATGCCGCCGCCTCCGCCGCTCGCAATTCTCTCGATCGCCGCCTCAATTTGGCTGGTCACTTCGGGCAGGGCCGGCGCGCCGTCGGGAGTGGAGTACTTGATGCCGTTGTACTCCGGCGGATTGTGCGAGGCCGTGAAGTTGATGGCTCCGGAGGTCCTGAGCGTGCGCACGGCGTAGGCGATGGCCGGCGTGGGCGCGGCCTCGGGAATCACGATGGGCGTGACGCTAGCCCCGGCCAACACACGCGCCGCCTCGGCCACAAAGCTTTCGCCCAGGAAGCGCGGATCGCGCCCCACCAGCACGCGGTGCGGCGCAGGGAGGGTCTTTACATAGGCGGCAATTCCCGCCACCGCCAGCCGGATGTTGGCAACGGTAAATTCGTCGGCCACAATCGCCCGCCATCCCGAAGTGCCAAACTTGATCGCTGTCGTCATCGTTGTCTCCGTGTGCGGCAGATTCGCCGGCCGTAAGGTCCATACTGCAACACCGGGCTTGGATCGGCAAGCCGCGTGGCGTTCCTCGAGAACGAGCTGGCCGATGGGCGCGCAGCACGGCCTTTTGGGCGTAGAGTGTTTGCAGCGCCGTTTTCATTGTGGAGGGGCTATGCTCGAAGCCACGTCTTCTGCCCGCATCGTCATGACCACGGTCGCCAGCCCCGAGGAGGCCGCGCGCCTGGGCCGCACCCTCGTTGAAGAGCGCCTGGCCGCCTGCGCCACGCTGCTTCCGCCCATTCATTCCATCTACTCTTGGCACGGCAAGATCGAGTCGTCCGCCGAAACGCTCCTGCTGCTCAAGACCGTCAACGATCGACTGCCCGTTCTCGAATCCCGCCTACAGGAGCTCCACAGCTACCAAACCCCCGAGGTTCTGGTGCTTGCGGTCGAGTCCGGCAGCCATACTTACCTGGAGTGGCTGCACGCCTGCCTGCGCGCTCCCGAGGATACGGTGACGCAAGCAAGGCCTTAGAGCGTGTTTAATTTAAGTGCATACATATCCGGAAGAGGCGAAGTAGTTCGCGCATTCGCTGCTGGTGAGGGCGTTGAGCAGTTCGCCGATTTCCTTCCATAGCTCTTCGGTGGATCGTTTGGCGGCTTTTCGGAGCAGTGTCTTGAGTTTTGCGAAGAGCTTCTCGATGGGGTTCAGATCGGGCGAATAGGGCGGTAGATAGAGCACGGCGGCGCCGACCGTTGCGATGGCTTCTGTGACCCCGTCTACCTTGTGGCTGCTGAGATTGTCGAGGATGACGATGTCTCCTGCCTGGAGTGTGGGGCACAGGAACTGTTCAACCCAGGCTAGGAACAGTTCGCCGTCCATGGGCCCGTCGATGACCAACGGCGCGGTGAGTCGCTGGTGGCGCAGGCCGGCGATAAAGGTAGTCGTTTGCCAGTCGCCAAGAGGCGCCGAACCGATGCAGCGGCAGCCCCTGGGAGCACGGCCATGGCTGCGCGTCAGGTTGGTCGTCGCCCAGGTTTCATCGATGAATACCAGTTTTGCGACGTCCATCGTCGGCTGCGCTTCAGTCCATGCTCGGCGCGCTGCCTGCACGTCCTCGCGCTCTTGCTCGCTGGCGTGCAGGGTTTTTTTTGAACGTCAGATTCCACTTGTTCAACTGGTGCCAAAGAGCGCCGATCCGGGTCGAAATCCCCTTGGACGCCAGCCGCTGCTGCAACTCGGCCAGAGTCAATCCTGGCTCGGCCGCGATCCAGCCGCGCAAAGCCGACTCTGCTGCCTGCAACCGAGACCGGCGGTGGCCACCGATCTGAAAACTGTTGCGCACCCCGGTCTCCTGCTCCCGATCCCGCACCTGATAGACATAGAAACGGCTGACCTCAAAGCGCCGCGCGATGGAAGATGGCCGCCCTCCCGAGCCAGCGCACCGAGCACACGATCACGCAAGTCCTGCGAATACGATTGCATTCAACCCTCCCTCGAACAGACAGGAGGATTATCGCATAAAATGTATATACTTGCATTGGAAATGCTCTAGCGAGGCGGCTCGTAGGGTTCGGCGCGCAAGAGATTGGTGAGCATATCGCGCTCGTCCGGCGAGAACTGGCTCTGGTAGCGCGCCGAGTTGAGCACCGTCGAGCGCTGATCGAGCGGCACGGACCGCAGATCCTGGAATGCGCTCTTCACCTTCGCCTGCCGGTCGGGCGGAAGAGCCATGAAGCGCCGCCCAGCCTGGCGAACCTGCACCTGTTCTTGCGGCGACATGTGTTCCAACATCTCGCTGCGCGCCAGCCGGCGCTCGCGTTGCGCCTCGGGCATCTGGTTCAACTGGTGCAACTGCTGCGCAAGACGCTGCTGGGTGGCTCCGGGAAGGCGGTTGAAGCTGGGATCGTTGCGCAGCAGCCGCTCCTGGTCCTGCACGGGAAGACCCTGGTGCCGATTGAGCCAGTCCCCAAGATGTCCCGGAGGAAAAGCGCCGGGATAGGCGGGTCCTGGCCGCGCGGCATAGGGATAGGCTGGACGGGCGTAGGAAGGACCCTGAGCGCCATACCGGGCGCCGTTTGCAGGGGTTGCGGGCGTCATACGCTGCCCGCCGCTAAATTGCGGGCTCTGTTGATACGGGCGCTGCCGGTTCTGGTACAGCCTCGGTTGATTCTGGTACTGCCGCTGTTGGTTCTGGTACTGCCTCGGTTGATTCTGGTACTGCCTCTGTTGATTCTGGTACTGCCGTTGCTGATTCGGCTGCCTGTTCGCGCGGGGCTGGGACTGAGTCATTCGCGGCCGCGGCTGAGGAGCCTGACGCTCACCGCTACGCTGGCCGGGAGCCTCGGCCGCGGCCAGACAGAGCAACAGGACCACTGCGGCGATCGCCGCCGGACGCATTCTTTCCGCGTTTGAGGTCCAGTTCACGAGTCTTTCTCCCGGCAGGCGGCCGAAATGTCAGAAAAAATCAGTCTCCGTTTTGGTTGCTGGTGAGAGCTTCCATCTGGTCCAGCACCTGAGCATTGTTGTCGAGTATTTGCAGGTCGTGCACCACGGCCGCATCCTGACCCGGCTGCTGCGGGGGCTGCATCCAGTCCGTGATGCCCAGATAGGTTCCGCCGCCCACAAGCAGCATGATCGTGAGCGCTATGGCCGCCAGCGGGCGCGCATGCAATCCGGGCCCGTAGGTTACGGTGGCGCGCAGGCGTGCAATGGCGCCGGCCAGCCAACCGGCCGGCGCGGCCTCGCGTTCCTCACGCATCCTGGCGCCAAGCCGCGTAAGAAAATAGGGGCTTGGCTCGGGAGCCTCCCAGGCATCGAGCAGCTGCATTGTGGCTTTCAGCCCATCGAGCTCGCTCTGGCAGCGGTCACACTCCGCAACATGCGTTTGAACCTTGGCGGAAGCCGGGGGCGGATCGAGAAGAAGCCCGGCCAACCCGGCATCCATCCCCGTGCAATTTGTCTTCCTCTGTTTCATGGCCTGCCACCCCAAATTCCGCCGGTCGATCTTCGTTTCTCTTCGCCCGGCTTCTTTTCACTCTCGCCCTCAAACAAAATCCTTCAACTTGTCCCGCAGTGTCTGGTAAGCGCGGAAGAGGAGCGACTTGGTTGCCGACTCGCTCAACTTGAGCGCCTCCCCGATCTGCTGGTAATCCATCCCCTGGTACTTATGCATCAGCACCGCCATCCGCTGCCGCTCGGGCAACGCCATCACATGACGGCGAATAGCGGCCATGCGCTCCTCGCGCAGCAGTTGCTGTTCCGCCGTCGGTTCGTCGTCAGCCACGTCGGGAGTCGTACCCGTCTCCGCGTCCGGCGCGTCCAGATACACCGTTTGCGCTGTCCGCTCGTGCCGGGTGTCGCGCGCGTAGTTCACCGCCAGGTTGGTCGCGATCCGGTACAGCCAGGTTGTAAAACGAGCCTCGGCCCGGTAACTGCTCCTGGCACGATAGACGCGGAGAAAGACCTCCTGGGCTAACTCTTCGGCAATTGCCTGGTTCCCAACCATCCGGTACAGGAAGTGGATCATCGGCCGGTGGTACTTCTCCGCCAGATAATTGAAACTGGCTTCGTCGCCCTCGGCCACGCGCAGCATAATGGCCGCGTCGCTTTTGGGGTCCAGCTCCGCCCGCTGGCCCGAGCCCGAATTGGCGCCAGGCCGAAAAGCCGAACCCGCTCCCAGGCCCGGACTGTTAAGGACCATGGTAGCCATATCTTTTGGAACACCATCCGCGCCGGAAGGTTGCGGCCCGTAACCGGCTTCCTGGCTGGAATTTCCGTCCTCGGAGCGATTCTTTTCGGGGGTTGGCGAGGCGGCCCGCGCCAGAGTTTCGGCCCGGGCCAACCCGGCAGGCAGCAGGGAACCGCCGAGGCCGGAAACAGGGGGCAGCGCTGCCTCCCCCTCGAAGGGGAGTTCGTTCTCCTGGCGGATTGAACGCGCTCTCCCGAGCATGACTGGTCTTTGGCGAGGCCTCGGAGCAAATGGTGCGCGCCCGGCCCGCAACAGGCGGCCAAGGTTGGACGCAAAGTCCTGCTGGTGTTACTCTACCTTACGGGACGCCTTTTGCGGTGACCTCCCATTGTAGGCGGAATTAACGGCCCTAAATCGGGCTACGGGAGGCAAAAACCATAAGGCCGCACCTCTTTGGCGGCGGGGATTTTCCGGAGCCGGGAAGGTGCCCGTAACCCCTCTCAAAGCCCTTTCTGGGCGCTTAACTCAGCGGTAGAGTGCCATCTTCACACGGTGGAAGTCGCAGGTTCGAATCCTGCAGCGCCCACCATAGAATCAACAACTTACGATGTTTTCCGCGCACGATTTGGTAGCAAAAGTACAGAACCTTTGCGCGGCTCATGCTGCGTCGACAGCATTGCATAGACAGAACCGACCATTTGCTTCACGCTCTCAGGCAACTCCTGCATGTATTCGTTGGCCGTGGTATCGGCCTTCGCGTGCCGCAGGTGCGCCTGAATATCCTTTACCGATCCCATCTTTTGCGCCCGTGTAGCCATGGTGCGACGCAGAATTTGGAAGTTCAGTTTGGGAATCCCCAACTTCTCAGCCAGCCCGCCGCCCACTCCCGAAAACTTCTCGAAACCCTGAAAGCATCGCAACAACCAGAACCGAAGGCGAATGTGGGCGGCAACCTGACAATTGCCCTTGTTAGGCCTTCCACGGGCCAACAGTCTTTCAAGGCATCGATGCAGGAGGGGAAGCGACAAGAGATCATCGAACTGATTGTGCAAGCCCGCCAGATGGCACATCGACTGATGCGCAGTAATCTCAGAACGCACAGCAATGAACGGGAGGGCAGGTAAGCGATGATCGAACAACACCATTATCTTTTACCACGGAAGACTAAACCACGCGCTGTGGCAGGTCGGCAGCAGACTCTTCATGATCATCCCGGTGCGCTCGCCTGCTGCTTGGCACTGATCTGAAAGGCTAGGCTACCGCAACCTGTGTTGGATTTTTGAGCTTATGCACGAAGGCAAAATAGGCCACCATCACGCGAAATGCCTTGGACCGATTCACTCCGCAGAGAACCTCTCCTCCGATCCTCTCCAGTTCGTCGGCAATCTCGTACGTCAATGGGAACACGAATGCGGTGTCGATACCCTGAAATGGAATGTTCAGCCACTGGTTGTTGTAGAACGCAAGGAGTTGCGACTGAGCGGCTTTGCTTTTGAAATGCATGATGATGTGTTCCGCCAGTGCGTTCTTCTTCCGGATTTTGAGCACAGCAAAGAGTTGATTGAAATGCCTCATGGTGAATCTGGAATCGACGGTAAGCCGGAGTTGAGTGCGCTTGTCTGCGGGAGAAACGACTCTGCGCTTCGGTCGGGTTGCGGACTTCTTCGCAGCGGGCATATGGTTTCCTTGTCGTGATGTATCTTACAGCATACGTGTATGTGCTTGGAAGATCATGCGCCAACCGATAGTAGCCAAAGGAGTTCGCGCGAGAAGAAGGCATGGAAAGTAGTGAGTTTATTGCATGAATAGGCGAGGGATTCAAATCGAATGAACCAAAGCAAATCGAACCGTGGGGCAGGGCAGAAAAGGAGACTGGCGAGGGGCTGGGCAGCGCGCCAAACTTGACATCGCGCAAGAGCAGATTGCGCTCCAAGACAAAAAATAGGCTGTTCGTTTGTCCCACAATCTGTTGAACTTGGTTCGCATAGAGTCATGAGGTAGTGGCCACTGATTCGCCTCATCAGACAATATAGATGCCCTCACTGTCTCGATGGACTCGAGTCTGCACACTGCCGACTGCAGCAAAAGATCGGTAGCCAGCCAGCAGTCGACGCCAACCCAAAGGAACAGCAATGCCACCCGAAGGTCGCATCGGGGTCGCCGCTCGGGCCGTCGTCAATCAGATCTCTCCAGCCTCGCTTGAGGTGTCGCCGGCCTTCCGCCGTAATTTTGTGGTCCGTGCGGCCACGCGGGCCGGGCTTCCCCTAGAGGATAAAGCGCGGCTTCCCGAGTCGCGCCAGGGCTGGGATAGTCGCCCCAGGCGACAGACTGGCCGCAGTCTTCAGTTCGTACGAAGTCGAGATTCCGTCAGAGACCAGTGCAAGCACAAACAGATCAAGGTCATTCCGGCGGCGTTTCTCACGAGCCTCAGACACGTATTCAAACGACTGTATACCCTTCGCGAGCAGGCCCGGATATTCGCCTTTGCAAGCCCGGCCATATCGGTCCTCCCCGCCTTCTCGCTCAAACTCTTTGGCAACACCTGCGGCCGTTCTATCTACGAGTATCGTATTTGACAAGTCAGGCTGCTGCTTGAAAAGATCGGTTGGAGAAGCCTGCGAGCGCTACAATTTAACAGAATAGGTGCTCAAAAGGAGATCCCGCGTGATGTCACAGATGGGCGGCTTCTTCACTGGCTGGTTCTCGATGTATGGGGTAAGTCATGACTTTATCGTTTCGCGTTAAAGCCATCCTTAAGCGCATTCCGGTGATAGGCCCCTTTTTGGTTCATCTCCGAAGGCGGCAGGGGAAATTCAAGAGCACCTCTCAATATTGGGACCGGCGCTACAGAACCGGCGGCAACTCTGGGGCAGGAAGTTACGACCGACTGGCAGAGTTTAAGGCGAACTTTCTGAACATGTTTGTGAAAGAGCACCAGATTGTTTCTGTGGTCGAATACGGTTGCGGAGACGGTGCGCAACTGAAGCTCGCGCGATACCCGAACTATATCGGCGTGGACATCTCGCCGAAGGCGGTGGAGATGTGCCGCAACCTTTTCTCAGGCGACACATCAAAGTTCTTCTTGCATTCGGATGCCCTAGCGTCCTGCCCAATAGGCGATCTGTCGTTGTCGCTCGACGTGGTTTACCATCTAGTGGAGGATGCCGTGTTCGACACCTATATGAGGCGCTTGTTTGAATCCGCGAAGCGCTTCGTGATCGTCTATTCCAGCAACATGGAACAAGAATGGGCAGGCAAGCATGTGCGGCACCGGCAATTCACGAGGTGGGTCGAGCAGAACAAGCAAGACTGGTTCCTCCAGTCCACTCTCAAGAACGCTTATCCCTACGATCCCGCATATCCCGAACAAACGTCCTTCGCTGACTTCTACGTCTTCGCGCCACGGTGAATATCCGACACGCAGGTGATAAACGCACTGAACAGAGTGTTGCGCTACCTCTCGCACTAGCTAGAAAGTGGGCCAAGATGCGCCGAGCGTTTGTTGGAATCGTTACGATATGGGAATCCTGGCCAATCTTACTCCCATATAGACCGACATTAGAGGACATCGCTCCTGCCGCAACCAGGAGTGCAGTCACTGCAGTAAAACGGGCCTGCTTTGTTTGTCAGGTTATTCAGTGATGAATCAGTATGGAATAAAGGCGTCGTTGTGAGTTGCAAAGGAGATGTCCGATGAAAGTTATCATTGGTGTTACAACTACAAAGGCGCGTTTGGGGCTCTTTTTTTATACCCTTCAATCTTTGAAGAGACAAACTTATGATGATTTCACGATTTATATTAACTTATCAAAAGAGCCATACCTCTTCGATGATGGGATCGACACGGTCCCCGATTGGATGACCGGTGATAATATCCGGGTTAATTTCGTCGACAATTCTGGCCCATATCGAAAGTTGATACCATTACTTGAGACAATTGGCGGCGATGACGTTGTCGTGACTGCGGATGACGACGTTTTATACTCCGAGAACTGGTTGAAAAGAATTGTGGAAAGTGCATTGCTATATCCGAATTATATAGTTTGCGGCAGAGCGCGCCGCATTCAGAAAAACATTATAGGCCTATTCCAAAATTACGCCAACTGGCCGCTTGTACGGGATCGAGCTACAAATTTATTCCTTCTTCCCATTGGTATTTCTGGTATAGCCTATCGGATAGGATTACTTGACCTGGAGTTTGCTATGGACGAGGCTTATTTCGATTACGCTCCAACTGCCGATGATATGTGGTTCAGGTTGGCTTCTATTCGGAAGAATACGAAGGTTTACGTGGATCCAGAAATAGACAAAGAGAATGCCCATATTGGACATCTCATGGGGCTAGAGCGAGTGAATTTGCAACGACCTATAGAGGGGCGTCGATTGTTTGAACGAGTAATAATCAAGACGATAAGCAAATTTATTAATTATTTTGGTATACCATTATCACAAAACGATTTTGCATGGAGAAGATCATTGGAATATTCGAAGTCAATGGATGACGGTTCTGCCCCCCCGTGTTACACCAACAATTCTCCTCGTACAAAGAATCTGGAAGGCCAGATTACCGATGGGCGAAGAGACAAACCCTCGGATGGAATTGTACATTGATGCGGACGCGGAAAATCTATCTCAGGCCCCATACAGTCTCCAAGAGGAACTAAACCGTTGTCGACAAGGCAAGCACTATCGAATGCGCGTTGGGTAGGCATTGGCCAGGTCGGCCGGCTAACGTTGCAGTTTCTATCGGTCACCGTACTGTCGCGTCTGCTTTCACCATCGGACTTTGGCCTGATGGCTATGGCAGCGGTTCTCACGAATCTGGGCCTTCTTTTCCGGGATCTTGGGACGGCTGCTGCACTCATTCAAAAGCGCGATCTTACTGATGAACTCATCGATACGGTCTTTTGGCTCAATGTCGTCTTCGGATTGGCCGTCGGTGGATTCCTTGTTCTCACGGCCCCGGTTGCCGCTCATTTGTTTCACGCCACGGCCCTTGCCGGCATATTAATGGCACTATCTGTTACTTTTCCAATTGCTGCGAGCGGTGCGTCGCAGTTAGCGCTCTTGGAGCGGCGGCACCAGTTTCGTAGCATTGCCTGGATAGAGGTCAGTTCAGCCGCGGCGGGATTGGTCACGGCAATTGTGTGCGCGCTGAAAGGTCTTGGTGTTTATAGTTTTGTTCTGCAGCTCATTGTTACCGTAAGTTTGTCGACGTTACAGATTTGGGTGAAATCCTCACATCGACCAAGATGGTCCTGGAATCACAAGGAATTCAAGGGCATTTGGCACTTCAGTGGAAATCTTACAGCCTTCAATCTCATTAACTATTTCTCTCGCAATGCCGACTCGATGTTGATAGGAAGATTCCTGGGCGCTGTGAGCCTCGGCTGGTATAGCGTGGCGTATCGCATTCTTCTTTTTCCGTTGCAAAATTTGACTTTTACCAGCAGCAGGGCTCTTCTTCCGGTGTACAGTCGGCATCAGGACGATCGTGAAACCCTGCGGTCTCTTTATCTGCGAACGCTTGCTCTCATCGGTGCGATTACAGGACCCTTAATGCTGGGCCTGTGGGCGTTGAGAGTTCCTTTCGTTCACGTAGCTTTTGGAGATAAGTGGACTCCAGTTGTCTATATACTTGCCTGGTTCGCCCCCATGGGATTTCTGCAATCATTGCTCTCGACGACAGGCTCGGTATTAGCGGCGATTGGCCGGACAGACATTCTGCGTACGCTGGGAATCGTAAACTCAATCACAGTGATGGGAGGGTTCGTCTTCGGACTTCAGTTTGGCCTAATGGGCCTGGTGATTGCCTATTTTTGCACGACGACGCTTATCACAATAACCTCAATTCACGTTACTCTGAGGGAGGTAGATTCGGGCCTCGTCGAATTGGCGCGCCGGATATGGAAGCAATCGCTGTGCGCAATCACAATGGCAGGCTTGCTCGCGGTGCTGAATTCATTTATGCAGGCATGGGTACCAGCCATTGTCGTTCTCGCTGCTCTCGTCCCCCTTGGCGTCGCGTTCTATGCTCTTTCCTTGTATTTCTTCTCCAGGATGTTATTAGTTGAGCTGCGGAAAGCACTGTGGCACAAAGCATCGCTAGGACCCGATATTCTGCCAGTATGCTAGGTTTGCGCTGAAGGCTTCGAAGAGAAATTCTTTCCTGGTTTTAGAGAGCACCAAAGAGCCCCGTGAGACTTGTGGACGAACTGCGATGGCTCGTTGAAAATGCCAGAAACTGGGAACCTCGGTTGGCCGAGGCTAGGCGTCATGTTAAGCTAACTTTAACGCGCGTATACAAGGCCAACGGCTTGCGGACATATATGCAGAGACCGTCCGTTTTCTTTGTAGCCTGCCGGAAAGCATGCCGCTTTAATGGGGTATTGATTATGTCTGGCTCGAAAGCCATCATCCTTGCGCCATACTGGAGACTGCGGGGATATGTTGGCAACTACCGTGTAGACCGCTTTATCCGCTGGTTGTCGGAACGCGGCGATGAAGTGGTGGTGGTTTGCGGCGGCGAGAACGACGAAATTGCGATCACGCCTTGGGGAACCGAGATTGCTGTTCGCGACCTGCTAGGCGTATTCAGTGAACGAATGTTTTCTGGTGCACGCCGGCCGAATCTTCTCAGGCACGTCTTGTCAAATTTGATGTTCAATCCGGACCCAATTATCGTCTGGGGTCGCCGTGTGGTTACTCATCCCAGTGTATTGCGGTACGCACAGGGGGCTCGGTGGGTCATTTCGACGAGCCCTCCGGAGTCACCGCATGTGGCTGCGGCCCAACTTGCTCGTCGCGTTGGTGCGGCCCATGTTGTAGATATGCGCGATGGCTGGCTGGATGAGCCGATTAAGCCGTTGCTTCAGAATTCCAGGCTACGCCGTTGGAGAGAGGGTAGGCTCGAATCGCGCGTTCTGCGACATGCTAGCTGCATATTTGTGACATCTAATGAGTGGCAGGAGATGTTGCAGACGCGTCTGCCTTTCGTACATGGAAAGACTGTAGTTCTTACCAATGCATATCCCCAGGCTGAAATCAAGCCAAGCGAACCGACAGTGGCGGATGGTCCTTTGAGGTTATTGTATACCGGTCTCTTACGGGGGTCCACTGCGTCACGCCAAGCCGACTTGCTGCTCTGTCCGCTACTGGCCGGACTCGGCTCAAATGCCAACAAATCTGGCATCCTCGTATTCTTGGGGAATCTCAGACGCGAAGATCGGGATGATCTGGCACGGTACGAAGAACGATTTAAGAAATGCGGGTGGCGGATTGAAACCCACGCCGCAGTGTCGCGCGCCGAAATGTTAGAGAGGCTTGCGGTTGCGCACGGACTATTACTCTTGTCGGCGTCTCACGCAGCAATCCCGAGCAAGACATTCGAGTACATTCCCATGGCGAAGCCTGTGCTGGCTGCGTGTCCTGAAGGAAGTTCAGTCTGGCGCATGGTTGCCGATCTGCCTCAGTTTTTTCCAATGGATTACCGGAACACGGAGCAAGCCTCCAATGCGGTTCGCGCGTTTCTCAATGCGTGTCGCGCAGGCATCACTCGGTTCGAGGTGCCCGAACAATACTCCGAGCAATATCTCAAGAAAGTCTTTTGGGAACCGGTGTCATCGTGAAACGGCTAGTCATTGATCTCATTGCGGGTGCACGGCCAAATTTCATTAAGGTGGCAGCACTTTTTGCAGTTGCCGAGCAGTTTCCTGAACTGGATATAAGACTGGTCCATACCGGGCAGCATTATGACGATGCCATGTCGGACATCTTTTTCCAGGATCTTGGGCTGCCCGCGCCGGTTTGTCATCTAGGTGTGGGCTCTGGTAGCCACGCAGTGCAGACGTTCTCGGGTCATGGAGGGTTATGGTGCGTGGGTCGAACAGCATCGCCCAGATCTCTGTTTGGTGGTGGGTGATGTCAATTCTACGGTTGCCTGCGCTTTAGTTGCTGCAAAGGAACATATTATGGTAGGCCATGTCGAAGCGGGTCTGCGCTCATTTGATCGTAGCATGCCAGAGGAATTGAATCGTGTGGTTACCGACGCCCTATGCGACCTCCTCTTTATTACCGAGGAGTCGGGTGCAGAGAACCTTATTCGGGAGAGTCGGCCTAAGGATGCCATTCACATGGTGGGAAACGTTATGATCGACACGCTGTTTCGCATGTTACCGCGCGCCAGCGATCGAGAGGTCTATCGTCGCTTCGAGTTGAATCCTGGTTCGTACGCTTTCTTGACGCTGCACCGGCCTTCCAATGTGGACGACCCGGAGCGCCTCGCCGAAATTTGTCGCCAATTGACATGGCTGGCTGCTCGCGTACCTGTGATCTTTGCCGTACATCCTCGTACGCGCATACGGCTTGCCTCTCTCAGTGGTGGAGTATCGCTGCCATCTGCCTTAAGGCTTGTCGAACCACTTGGATATCTGGATTCGCTTTGCTTGACTGCCAATGCAAAGTTCGTAGTGACGGATAGCGGAGGATTGCAGGAAGAGACCACGGCTTTGGGGGTGCCTTGCCTGACCTTGCGCGAAAACACCGAGCGACCGGTGACGCTTACCCACGGAACGAATGTTCTGATTGGCCAGAATTGGCAATTGTTTCGTGAGTCTATCTGCCAAATCGAAGTTCGTGAACGTGTGCGCGAGGGTTGCAAGATTCCCTACTGGGACGGGCATGCCGCGGAACGAATCCTGCAAATCTGCCAGCGACAATAGAGCCGCGAACAGAACGCAAATGGCCTTTGTCCGCCATTAATCTGCAACTACTGCCTCCTGCCCCTTTCGGATCGAGTTGGCACTGGCTCCAGCAACGCCGCATAACGGGCAACGATCTCCGGCCAGCGATACTTTGCGCGGGCGCGGGATCTTGAAGCCTCTCTCAACCCCGCCAGTCCAGCACTTTCCTTCTCGGCCTGGCCAATGGCCTGTTTAAGCTGCATGGGATTTGCAAAATATAATCCGCATTCTCCCAGCGTCTCGCGGTTAAAGGGATTATCGTGCGCAAAGATGAGGTTGCCGCATCCCATCGCCTCGAGCAAGGACGGGTTCGTCCCTCCCACGCTGTGGCCGTGAATATATGCAAAGCAGTGGTATCGGAGGCCGGTCAACGTAGCCGGGTCATACACCGTTCCAATCATTCGAATCCTGGAATCCCTTACGGAAAGAAGTTGCGTGCTATAGCTGGTCCCAGCGAGATGGTTGCCCACTACGATGAGTTGCCTGTCGCTTCCTGACTGTTGAAATGCCTGCAGAATCTCCAGCACATGGTTCTCAGGCTCCAGCCGGCAAATGATAAGATAATATTTACCGGGAACAAGGCCCCACTCGGCAAGCGGTTCGGCAGGCGGGGGCGTCTCGATCACCTCGCAGCCATAGGGAATCACTGTGCATGCCCGGAGTTTGCCGTGGCGGCTGGCAAGGCTTGCCGCAATAGCATGTGCATCCGCAATAATGCGATTGGCCGCGTGAAGAGAGGCCCATTCCATAAGGCGGAAGTAGCTTTTCGCCACAAAACCCCACTTGGCGCGCGCCCATTCCAGCCCATCCGGATTAATCCACACCTTGGCGCCCCATAGCCGGGGAATCAGGCAAAATGGAGCAGCGCCATAGCCAAGCATGTACACAACATCGTATCCCTTGCGAGCCGTCCACAGGCATTGCACATCGTAGAGGATGGTCTGAAGCGGGCCGAGCGAAGGAGCGGAAACGTAGCGCAGCTTCACGCCTTGGAAAACATCTGGCCCGGAGGATTCAGCGGCTTCGCAAAAGACAGTCACGCCGAACCCACGCTCGCATAACCCGATCGCGAGCTTTTCCGCGAAGGTCTCAAACCCGCCATAGCGCGCGGGAATGCCGCGTGTACCAAGAATGGCAATACGGGAGGTGCAAGAATGAAAAGTACGCGCCTCAACAATTTTTGCTTGATGAAATCCGGCGCGCAAGTGCAAGCACACGCGAGAGAGTGTCCCACGAAAAGACTTCAGTGCGTTCCTAGAGACCGCATATGCCATTCCCAATGGCACCAATGCCCGGTATGTGAGAGGAATACTCCGAGAAAAGAACATGCTCTTTCTGACAGCGAGTTCTCCCCTCCACATATTTCTCCTAAATTCCGACAGGCCGCCTTGCGTTCCAGGAGAGCGCGAGATTGTGCAAGCGGTCATGGGCAGAACAGAGATTCTTCGGGCCCTGAAGATTGCCATTGTATTTGTGAAGTAGTCTTCACAGAACCGGCCGGAATTCGAAAATTGACAAAGCCGCTTCGAGATGGCAGTCGCAGGCGTGTAAAAGGGATTGAAAGCTATCGTGACAACGCGCACGCAAGTCGACCTCCAAGCTTCGGGTACGAAGGCAAGATAGCCCGCACACCTGCGCTGCATAATCGATCCGCCGGTGGCGTTACCGGCGATAAATAAACTATCCCGGAACGAAGCACCATGCTGACTCACTTCCGCAAGGATTGCGTCAGGCCATCCAGCTTCAAACACGTCGTCTGAATCAAGGAAGGCGATAACAGATCCGCTAGAATGTTCTACTCCGAATTTGCGGGCAATTCCGGGACCGGCGTTGGTTGCTGTACGAAAAATGAGAACCGGTACGCCGCTGGAGTTTACGGTTTGATCATACGCATAGGGTGTGGCTCCGCAATCGTCCACAACGATAATCTCAAAGAGTTCGGGACGTGAAGGCGCTACCGACTCAACTGCACGATCAGTCAGAGCCTTGCGATCGAATGTTGGTATCACAACAGAAACGAGCTTATCCATAGAAGAGAGCCACTACACTCTTTGACAAAAGCGCAAAGATCATAAAGTGAGTGACGAGTCCGCAAGCAATCCATGTAGCGGAGCGGACAGAGATGTTGGAGGATCGCATGGCCATGAACAACTGCAATGCAATTCCCGTCATGGCAAACCGATATGTAATTGCCGGGAAAATGATCATGCTGAGGGTTAGAATTACCCCTGAATACCAGAACGCGGCCCACTCCTCTTTCGAGGGCTTGGCAGCACGGTCGAAGAGGCGAATCACGAAAATCAGGAGAATAGGGGAAATCATGAAGAGAAGAAACAACGGGGAAAGCTCTTTAGCGTAACTCTCGGTATAAGAACTGAATACCTCCAACACATTGTTAAGCTTAGAAAGAAATTCCAGACTGAATAATAAGCTTATTCCAGCCAGTACCGGAATTCCCCAGCGGAAAATCGTTCTCTTGCTCAGGCTGCCAGTGCTATAGGCGATAAGAAACGCTAGGGGAGCGAAGAACCAGTTGGAATCGTGGAGCACCATGGCAGCGATAAGGGCGCCGAATTTTGCGAAACGCTTTTCGAGGTAGAATCCTCCCAAGAGAAAGACCACACTCACTCCCTGCCTTAGAGCATTTGTCATAAGCTCGAATCCGACGGTGCTGATCAACATCCCTACGGCGAGTATGAGGGTGCCCTCGCGGTTCCAATTCGCGAATAGCAAAAGTGCCACGGGAACTGCCATGGCCACACAAAACAGAAAGAGGTGTGGGTCGTGACCAGTGCACGTTGGCCGCATCAGCAAATCGAAAGTCCGCCACGACAATGAAATGATGGAACTTCCCGAGGCCGTTATGGATCCCCATCCTGAATGGAGCACCAAGGAACTATCGTGCGGGACAGACGAGTTCCCTAAAGCCGGGAGCGCGCAGGCTTGGATCTGATTGGCGACGTAACGCCCCGTATCATTTGGATCCGACACTGAAGGAATGGGACGAAAGGTCAGCACGAGAGAGACGAGAATCGAACAGGCCGCGAATACAAGGCGCAAGAAACCCGCTTGTTCACTCACGGTGTAGAATCTCCTTTAGAGTCGATCCGGCGGACCACTTCTCGTGAAAGACCGGCTCCACCATATTTCCCTCTGCCCATTCATTCCAGGACTTTACGAACAGTATCGGCGTCGGGTTATTCATCTCGATCGCCATAGCGCTTTTTACGGAATTCCGAAAACTCCCTTCATTGTAGCCGCAAAGGACGAGGCCACGCCTGCCTGCCCGTGGCGTGTTGTCCCAGCCTGTTACAACGGTGGCATGGGATACGCCGGAAATGGAGCGCATGCCGTCTTGCAGGGTCGAGGTAACACCCTTGAAGGCGCGAATCTCGGGACCAATGCCGGCCTGACTCAGTATTCGCCAAAAAAGCCTATAGCTTTGGGCGAGTAGAGGATTTCGAAAGTGGGCGGCGACTGGCGTAACGACCGCTGCATCTAGGCCAAGCGCAGCGGGGTCGCGGAATTCAAAGTTGCGGCCCGGCGACCAGTTGCCGATCAGATAAAGAGTCGCTCCGGTTAGACGAGTTATATGTTCCCTGAGTTGGCCGAGATAGGCTGATGAATTTGGAATCTGCCTGGGTTTGTAGATTACGAGCGGAAACCGTCCATCGATATTGAGGTATCGGCCGCTGTCGATATAGGACGCTAGCAGTGCTGCGTGGCAGGCCAGTTCCTGCTCACCGTAACTCTGTTCCACAAGGACCGTACTCGCGGCTCCATGCCAAACACCGGACCATGATTCATTTGCCCAGCCAAGAATGAATCGAAATTTCGGCTGGCCAAGCTTGAGCATGTCGTCGAGCGGGCGATAGAGCAAGCGCCTTCCAGCGAACCAATAGTGCCAGAAACAGAAGGCGGTGATGCCGATCTCCCGTGCATAGTCAAATTGCTCAGACAGCGTTTCTGGGCAACGTAGGTCATAGAACCCAAACTTGCCTGGGAGCTTCGGCTGGATGTGGCCGGGGTAGAGCGGTCGTGCGCGGGCGACATTGTGCCACTCTGTGAAACCTTCACCCCAGAAACGGTCATTCTCTGGAGTGGGATGAAACTGGCCGAGATAGTAGGCAATGCAATTCAGATTCTTCTTCATCATTTCTATGATGAACTGACGGCAAAGGAACCGTTTTGTGGTAAGGAAACCGAGTTCTGCCCCCACTGCATTAGCGCCTGAGTCACGGCTCCGACGATGGATTCCCGGCGGCGCGAAGAGATGCCTCCGCTGATTTTCTGAAGGCTAGTACCTTCTTCAAATGGGCTAGTTTGCCCCCGGCCTTCGGATCGTCCTTCATGCGCCGGAGGCCGGCCTGGAAGAGCGCCACGAAGACTCCGATTAAGAATCCAACGAATATAGCTCCAATGACAATGAGACCTCGCTTCGGAAAAGATCGCTTGTCGGGCAGAATGGCGGGATCGACAACTTGAACGATCGCGCCCTCCTTGGCCTCGTCGAGCTTGGCGAGTTCGAACTGCTGGGCGAGGATGTCGAAAATCGTCTGATAGTATTTCACGTCGCGAAGCTTACGAACATATTCGAGGCCGGCCGCGGGAATTTTGCCCTTCGGCACGATGAGACTGTCGCTGCTCTCTTCAGAGCCGCCCAGCTTGGCTAACTGGGTGCGCAGTCCGTCCAACTCCTGCCGCGCTTCGATCAACTGCGCGTTCTCCCCGGTCGCGAACGTCTGCATGCCCTGAATCTCGACTTCCTTGGCCGCGATCTGGGCACGAAGAGCTGCGGCCGACTCGATGAGGGCGGCCGCCTGACTGTTGACCTCAATCAGCCCGGTCTTCACTTCGGTTTCCTTCAACGCCTCTTCGGCGCCAGCCAGATTGTCCTTTGCCTGTTCAAGCTGTTGCTGGAAAAACAGCCTGCGCCGCGAGGCTTCAGTAATGGCGAGATGTTCGGACAGGTTGCGGAATTGGTCGACGTAGCCGTTGGCAAGCTCCGCGGCGCGGCGCGGATCGTGATCCTCGATTGAAATATGAATCAGATCATCCTTGCCGCTGCCGTCCACAGTGGCATGGTGCTCGAACGCCTTACGCGCATCGGAGAGATACTTCTTGCGGTATTCCTGCATCAGGCCGAAGTGCTGGATCATGGCGTCTTCGACCGTGTTGCTCTGCAGCATGGCCACGTACATATCGTTGGGGTTCTTCATCCCCAGGCTGCCGCCCGCTAATGCTGACAGGCCACCCAAGGAGCCCAAGCCCAACTGGGAGGTAAGATCACTCAGTGAAGAGTTCTGCTGAGGAGGCAGCAGCGTCACGGTAGCGGTATAGCGCACAGGCAAAAGCAGCGAAACAATGATCGCCAGCAGCGCGAAAGCCGTCGTGATCATGAAGATCATGCGCTTTCGTTCGGCAAGGATGATGAGAAGATCGAGCAGGGAGATTTCGTCGCCTTTCTTTGCGGCGTGTCCGGAAGGGGGGAGAGCGGAAGGAGAATCGACCTGCTCATTCAGTTCGGAATTCGGGATTTCGCTCGTCATCGGTTCCTGCCGGATTGGGGACTAGCGTGCCTGCCTGAATTCTACAAGGAGGGCGCTCCAAAGCCTTTTACCGAATTACGCTCAAGGCCGTAGCGCCTAGTGCGAATTGCGAGAACATCTGCGACCAATCGAGCACGCCGCGCAACGCGGATGGCTTGAAGGTCTTCTCCGGGACCACAATGGTATCGCCCGGATTCAGGCGCAATTTGCTGAACTCGCTGCCCTCCCAGATTGTCTCGCCCCTTGCGCGGCTTACCACCTCACCGTCGGCGCGGATGATAAACTCATGGCTCCGGTCAGCGTCCCTATTGGGTCCTCCGGCCAGTTGCAGGCACGTCCCTGCCCTTAGCTCTGGCTCAAAGAGGAAGGAGTTCTGATCGTACACCGCACCGACCACATTGACAGTGGCCGGTGTGGGTGGGACGACAAAGCCGTCACCGTCCTCCATTGCGATGTCTGGAAGGCTAGTCGTGCCACGACTGTTGGGCTCAAATCTCAATACGATGCGACCCGTGGCGCGGATTTGCCGCAGACTGGCAAGAATATTCTGTTCACTGCTCTGTGCAGCGGCGCCGCTCGCCAGATTCTGTGCCGAAGCTGTCGAGGACGCCGCAATGGCCATGTTACTGCGCTGGATTTGCATACCCAGGCTCTGCACATATTCATCGATTCTGGCTTGTTGTATCGCGCGGGTTGACTCGCGCGTGAATTCTGAGCCATAGAGATAGGCATTCGGCGTAAGCCCCCCGGCGCGCTCCACTAGATGGCGCAGGGTTTCGCCGGGTTGGACCGTGTACACGCCGGCATGAACAAACTCGCCGTCCAGGGTGACAAATTTCGTTTGATGCGCGAGGGGCTCCTGAATATCAGCATTTGAGAAAATAGAAACTACATCTCCGGCCTGCAGATCCAGATCTTGAGAAGCGTCGTGCTGCAGCACTAGTTTGCCCAGGTCGAACGGGATCACTATGTTCTTCAGCGTCTGCGGGTCGAGTCTCTCGATAGCGGCATAATCCCAATCGATTTCGGGCGCGATGGCCTGAATCTCGGTGCGCTGCGCAGGGGCTGGGACACGGTTAGCGTAAGAAGTCTGTCCGACCGCCAGAGGGGTGCTAACCATGCCTTGTGGTGCGCTTAGATTCTCATTCTGCTGCAGCACGCTCAGACTCTCGTTCTGTTGCGGCGCGCTCAGATTCCCGTTCTGTTGCGGCGCGCCCGGGTTCCCGTTCTCGCCCAGGTTCCCGTTCTGCTGTTGGGCGCTCGGATTCTCATTCTGCCGCATTCCGGACAGGTTCCCTCGCAACCCATATTGGCTCGATGCGTTCATCTCCTCCGGAGCGGGAAGATTGAGTGTGACGGGGTTGTTCTCCGCGGGCTGACGTTGATTCGTCAATCCCGGCACAGGCTCAAACTCCGGAGCAGGCAGTCCGAGTTGCGCCCGTTTCCACCAGTAATCCCGTGTGATAAGTGAATCCTTGTCCGGGATTAAATCGCTGATGCGCATGCCTGGGTGCCAGGCGAAGCGGCCCGGGTTCGCAATGTTGCCGCGGAGGATAACAGTCTTTTGATATTGGGCTACGACTGAGAAAACATGCACCAAATCGCCATCAGCTAGCGGAGTGGCCAAGCCGGTTTGATCATAGGCCACTTCCATCGCTTGGCGGTAGCGATGATCTTCAATGCGCTCGATCGAAACGCGCGCTTCCGCAGCAACCGCAGAAACGCCTCCAGAATCGGCGAGGAGACCGGACAGCGATTCGTTTGTGCGCAGTTCGTAGATGGCTGGATTGCGCACGCTACCGGTGATTGCGGCCTGTGGGCCGACCGGAGGAATGAAGATAACGTCGCCGGGCAAAAGCTTCACGTCCTTTGATTTGTCGCCGTGAACTAGCAAATCATAAAGGTCGAAGTCGGTTACAGTTTCGCTGCCGCGCCGGAGCTCGATGTGGCGCATCGAGCCTTGCACTGAGGGTCCACCGCTGGCGAAGAGCGCATCCACCAGCGTGCTCAGAGAGCTTACGGTATAGACGCCGGGACGCCGCGCTTGTCCAGACACATAGATCTGAATGGCGCGAATCTGCCCTACGTCGGCGGTAAGATCGAAGTTGCGATAGATGCGGCCGATGGCGGCGCGCAAGTGTGTGTCGAGCGCCGAAAAGGGTATGCCCGCGACATGCACCGGGCCAATCTGCGGAAGAAATATCTCGCCTGAACGATCCACGCGCACGTTTGCCTGGAAGTTCACCTGCCCCCAGACGCGAATGCGCAACTCGTCGTCAGGCCCGATAACGTAATCAGGTGGAACCGGCGACATGTCCAGCGGCGCAAAGGTGGAGGGCACTCTCTGAAAGAGATCCTCGCCGAAAATGGGCAGAATCTTGCCCGTAGTCAGGGCAACGAACTTTTGGAACTCGGTCAGTGGTTCAGGCGGAAGGTTTGCTAGCTGCATCTGATTCAGGGCAGCCGCCTGACGGGACAAGCTTTCAATATCTGAATAATTGTTAATAGGATTCTGCGTCTGAACGCCGTATTCCCCCGGCAGCGCGGAGCGTGATTGCGGAGGCAGCAGCGGGGTGGATTCTTGCTGAGTCTGACCGGAGCATTCCGGCATACTCGCCATCAACGGGTCCGAGCAGTCCGACGTATTTGAATTCTGTGACCCTCCCGGATAGCTGGACTGCATATCCTGCTGCCCCCAGAGCGTTGCCCCCTGCGAGAACATCAGGAAAAGTAACCAAAGCCGCCCGAAGGCATGAACACGCGATGCGCGCCGATCATGGACAGAGCTCGAGATGTAATCTCCGCCACCCCTTCTGCACTGTAGAGAATCCATGGTAACGAGTCTAGCACGGACCGTGATCGGCTCTACGGACGTGTCTGAGCAGGGTTTGAAGACGCCGCTTGCTTGGTCCGCAATGCCGTGTGCCGCATGTTCCACATGAAGAGTAATGCAACTCGCCAGAGCTCTACCATGCCGGATCCGCTGGCATGCGGAAAACGAGAGGGCTGAATATACAACACCCAAGCGCTGTTAACCGATTCAACAACACAGAGATTACTGACGCGGATTTCTTGCCAGAGTGACCTGCCCCCTTTTTCTCAACCATTCATAACTGGAGTTTCTCTATTGCTTGGATGGTTGTGGTTGGCGAAGGGAGCCGGGCCATGGCCCGGCTCCCTTCGCGGGCGAATTTGAACTCCTGTGGCGTGCGGTAGTCGAGCGAGCTGTGGGGCCGCTCGCAGTTGTATTCTTGGCGCCAGGTTGCCAGAGTACACCGGACGTTGTTCAACGTCCTAAACCAGCTGACGTTGAGGCACTCGTCGCGGAGCCTGCCGTGGAAGCTTTTCACGTGGCCGTTCTGCATCGGGCGGCCGGGTTGGATATGGACCAGCCCGACCTTCCAGTCCTCCGACCAGGCCAACATCCGACGTGAAGTGAACTCCGGCCCGTTGTCCGAGCGCACGTTTTCCGGCCGGCCACGCTCTTCGATCAGCCGTTCCAGCACCCGCGTCACGCGCCCCGAACCAAGGCTGGTGTCGGCCTCCAGCGCCAGGCACTCGCGCGTGTAAGCATCCACGACACTGAGGATGCGCACCATCCGCCCCGTCGCCAGCCCGTCGACGATGAAATCCATCGCCCACTCCTGGTTAGCTCCCGTCAGCCGCGGCTCCGCTGTGCGCTCGCGCACCAACCGCTTGCGCCTCTTGCGCCGCACCATCAAGCGCTCCTCAACGTACAGCCGGTAGACACGCTTCACGTTCACCTCGTAGCCGCGACGGCTCAACAGTGCGTGCAGCCGGCGATAGCCATAGCGTGGCTTCTGCCGCGCCAGCTTCACCAGCTCGTCTCGTAGCTCCGCGTTGCGGTCCGGCCTCGGCTCATACCGGTAACTCGACCGCTCCACGTCCAGCAGCTTGCAGGCCGTGCGCTCGCTCAACCGGTACTCGGATGAGACGAACGCAACCTCGCCTCTTAGACCGGCAAGCTCCAGCCGTTTTTTCGGATCACCGCCTTGAGCGCTTCGCCGTGCAGGCTCAGCTCCGCCACCAGCAGCTTCAGACGGCGGTTCTCATCCTCCATCGCCTTCAGACGCTGCGCCTCGCTCACGTCCATCCCGCCGTACTTCTGCTTCCAGCCGTAGAACGTCGCCGCGCTGATCCCATGCTCCCGGCAAAGATCCGCCGTCTTCACACCTGCCTCATGCTGCTTCAATATCCCGATGATCTGCTCTTCCGTGTAACGGCTCTTCTTCATCTCCGTCCTCCCGTTCAGATTACGAGAGAACTCCAGGTCACATTGGTAGATATTTCCGGGGGCAGGTCAAGAGACCCTACGAAAAATCGTTTTACCGCACTTTGGTTACTGCATACAAGTTGCATGGCGCTGCGAAGTGATCTCCATACATAGCTGCCCACCAAAGTTGCCATGTGTTGCTGAATTGGATCTGCTTTAGTCAATACAACAAAATTGTCATCTGGCGCTGAATGAAGTGTGTTAGAGTGATGCTGATTGTTCGCCCAGAACATTTTTTATGCGATTTCTTGTTGCCTCGATGAAATCAGCAACGAAGACTGGAGATATGCCCCTAGCCGGTACGAAAACCGGAGATCAGCCTCTAGTAATTCTATCGGGGAGCACAAGCTGATCAAGGGCATTGATCGTCACCCAACCGGCAAGAGGGTGTATCATCTCACAGATCTTCGGCCAAATTGATGAGATTGATCCTGTGGAGGCGATTTGAAGGTTAAGTCGGTTTTTTTTAGCATTCTTGAATCTATTCTTTTGAGACAACCCGCACAAAGTTCTGTTTGTGACACTGTGGATTGGGCCGAAGGGTTGGAGACATCTCAAAGTCTTGCGTCGACGACTCGTTCCTCGCCCTATCTGTGCATGAGTCCGTGGTGGTTGTCGGGCGCCAAGCGCCTTTTCGACTGCACCTGCGTTCTGCTGGTATTGCCTTTGCTGATTCCGGTCTTGCTGGTGATCGCCCTGGCGGTGCGGCTGACTTCGCACGGCCCCGCCCTATTTTTGCAGAAACGCGTGGGACGTTGCGGCCAGACCTTCACCATTCTGAAGTTCAGAACCATGATCCAAGCCACAGACTTTGCGCATCATGCTGTCACCACGTCAGGCAATCAACACTTTACTCCGATAGGCCCTTTCCTGCGGCGGTGGAAGCTCGATGAGTTGCCCCAGTTGTTGAATGTGCTTGTCGGGCAGATGAGTCTGGTACTGACCCCGCCCCAGGCTGCCGGAACATGTGATCTTTGATATCCCATGCCGTCCGGGAGTCACAAGTGCGGCAACCCTCGCCTTCGCTATGGAGGCGAGGGTTCTCAACTGCGTGCCTAAGCATCATTTGGACAGCTTTTATCACACAGTGGTTCTTCCTGCGAAGCGCCAGTTGGACGCGGAGTATATGGCGCGCGCCACCTTTCTTTCCGATCTCAAACTCATTGTCCACACAGTATTTCGTCGCTGGGACAGTTCCGTTATGGAAAACCTGCTCAACACCGCAGCTTTCGAGGCGGATGACAGAATCCTGCTCTTCCGGGCGTCTATGGCGTCCATTCAGCCAGTTGCCTCCACTCGCGTGCCTTTGCCGCACGAAGTCAATCGGCCTGCCTCAGCTGAGGAAGTCACGGCTATGTGACAAGTTCCGGTTGCAAATGGAAGCGTGACAGGGGGTGCCGCGGGGAGAGGGACAGCGTTGTTCCTGCACATTGAGCGGAGCATATTCGTCTGGAGCTCTTCTCCACGCCCATGCTGGATAGCCGACGCCGTGACCGGCGCAATCGACATATAGCCAATCTCTAGATCGATCGGCTATATGTCCAGCTTCCAGTACGATATGGGAAGCATCGGCCTTTATGCCTGCTGGCCAAAAGCCCATTGCGCACCAAAGTGAATCTGCCGGTCATCCAAACGGTGTCTCATGCTTCTTTCATGACGTGATTCCGATGGCGCTGCTCGCGAGAGACGCATCGCAGGAACCCAGACTGGGCAAGTGGTCACAAAGCTCTAGAAGCACTCTCACGGATGAATCAAGTTCGACAGCCGAGTTGCCAGTCGTTGTAAATGAGCACGAGCGGAAACACGGAACTCATGGACTGAATTGAAGCGTTCGACAGTAATTCAACGATTTACGGCTGAAGTTGACTGATTCGGTTCATTCACGAGACTGCTTCAGGTGCGTCCAGAATGCAGTTGACCGCTCCTACTTCGACTCATGCGGGAACCAGGTAATCCGGGCGGCGGCGCTGATACCGTTTTGGAGGCCGGATTTGTAAAGGGGCGCCTTCCAATCCTCGTACTGGAACCAGCCGCAGATTTCAATATCCCTCAGAACCCGCTTGCGCACCTGCAATGCGTAGTCGTTCTGCGTGGTACCCCCCGGGAAGGAAATCGGTTGCAGCTTTTGCGTTCCGATACATGAACTGCACCTCTTCTTGAGGAGACAAGTGATAGGTCAGCCACGCCTGCCCGCCCTTGCCTTGCCGTCCCACCCAGTCTCCTACCAGAAAGCCTTTGTTCGTTGGCCCTTGTCGCTGGATAGTTTCCCAATAAGTGTATTGGCCCGTTTGTGTCGTCGAGACGGGCGTGTCGGTATTTGCTCCCTCCAACCGCAGGTCGAGATGCTCAAGACCAGGAACCCGCGCCAGATAGATCCCCGGGTGCTCGCCAGAACGCTCCGGGTTGCTGACTGGGCTCACACTGTCGTGTGCCACAGAATCGGTGTACAGCGTCACCCAGTGACGCAGAAAGGGCAGCCGGTAACTGAAATCGAAGGTGCCAAAGCGCGCTCCAGGATCGCGAGGCGACTGCTTCTCCGAACCTGGAACATTTTGGAAGCTGAAAAAACTGTGCAGGAAGGTGCGGAGGGTGATCGGCTCGTGTCCCTTGCCGCCCCAGATGGTTAGGCGGTCAAAGCCAAATTCCAAATTGCGCGTGGGCTTGAAGCCGATCTTTTCCATATGCACCCATGGATCATTCGGATAGGTATGTCCCTTCAGGTTGCCCACGAAAAAGTCGTACCGGAAGGGGCCTGTCAGCCGCGAGAGCAGCGGAATACGCAGGGGCTCGATCCGGTTGATCTCAAAGTCGTAGATGTCTTCGGCATTGTTGCTCCACAGCATCGCTGCGCCCTTGTCCGGGCCGAGCCAGTGGTCGCTCTTGCCAAAGGAAACCTCGTGCCCCAATAGATGATAAGAGAGGTTTGCCTCCAGTACCCGTACGTTGTTCTCAACTGCAATCGGCCCTTCGGGAATCGTGTCCTGCTGTGGGTTCGTGGCAAACGGAATGCCGTCGATGTTGTTGGACAAATAGGCCGCCAGCGCCGCCGAATAGCCCACCGCGGAAGGCGCGTGCTGCACTTCGCCGCGGTAGTAGAGCGAGAAGCGTCCTGCCTCGGCTCGCGCGCTAAAGCCGGTGTAACCGTTGAAGCCGCTCTCGTATGGGCGGCCGTAATCGTTAATGATGGTCTGGCCCAGGTGGAAGCTGTCGCGCAGCGGTGTGCCGCCAATGCCAAGCAGTTCCGTGTACACGCTCTCCAACTCGGCACGGGGATGAGATAGTTTGGTTGTGTGATCGAGGTCCGGCTGAACCTCGCGCAGCACGGCGAGATAGAGTTCACGTGCTTCACCGTTGTCCGCACTAGCTTCGATGTCGTCCGCACTTAGTTCTAGCATGTGTGCGATACTCAGCCGCGTCCACGGACGCAGGCCAAGATACGCGCTGTCCACATAGCCCAGCGCATGCAGCCGGTCCATCGCCGGGTAGATCCAGTTGTCGATCGGCACGTAGGCGGAGCCTTCCGCGCCGGTATCAATCATGGCTGTATCTGGCTGGTAACCAGCAGGAATCGGCTGAGGACTTGCAGTCTGCACTTGAGCGGCGGACCACACCCCGGCCCAAACTAACAATGCTGAAGGTATCAAAATTGATCTCACCCACACCTCGACTCTTGCAGCTACAACATCAGCCAAGCCCGCTGCTTCACTTTTGTGCTTCTCTGGTAGGTTCAGTCTCGGCGGCGCCACTGCTGCTGTCAAGCAAAGCTTTAGCGGCCGAGTCCTGAATGGCCGAGGATCGCTCGCCTTACAGGGGCACAGGCAGATCAGGTCTTGCGAAACTGCTCAGGAGCGGTATACGCTAAGCGCATTAGCAGAAAAGAAAAATCCGGTTCATCTTACCAGGTGACCCTTTGCTGAACGATCGAGTTTGTCGGCCTACATTCGCCTCGCGACGGAGACAATGTTGCTTCTTCATCAACATTCGCCTCCACTGTCTTTCCATTGTGGCCACGCTCTGCCTTCTTGCACCGCAACTCGCGTACTCCCAGGAGACGGAAGCCCTGGTAGAGACGAAGGCTCCCGTCAAGCAGCTGGTGGAGAGCGAACTCATCGTAGAGGGACTGGTTTCTTACGGACACTATAAAATCTTTGCTAGCGGGTCAGGCTGCGAACTCTACACGGCGGGGGTAGAGTACGACCGTCATTCCTGGGGCTACTTCCTGAAAGCGCAGGCAGACTATGTGGCTGAGGTTCTCCCGGTGGTTCTTCTAAGGGCCGCAGACACATCCGATATATGGGGTACTCCAACGACCTCCAAGCGTAAAACTGTACCTGGAGTGGGGTTTTCACCGATCGGTTTTCGACTATTGTGGCGGAGCAACAAGGCTGTCAAGCCTTACCTGCTCGCCAAGGGCGGACTTCTTGTCTTCTCCCAAAAGGTACCCTCGCAAGAGGCAACCTATGAGAACTTTAGCTTGCAATCTGGCTTAGGCGTGCAGGCCAAACTGACAGATCGATTCGATTTGCGCCTGGGTTTATTCAGCGATTTTCATTTTTCAGACGGCTTTATCGTGCCGGTCAATCCTGGCCTTGACATGATGAACGCGAATTTAGGGCTAAGCTACCATTTTGCAAAGTAGCTTCTAAAAGGGCCATGACTACCGCTGTTTTCTTTCCACGGTAGTAGGAGTACATCGTCGAATCCGCAGCGATCTGGTTTTCATGCAGTAGCTCGATTGTGGCGATTTCGAAGGCCATCATACCCAGCGCTTGGGAGGCTTCCATATGGAACAGATTGCAGTCGCGGAAGTGGCTTGGGCTACCCTCGGCTTTGCGTGTGAGAATGCAACAAACGTCCCCGGCTAGTGAGGATAGCGGCTCTCCCGGTTGGCGCAAAAATTCCAGTCGTTTCTATCTTCAGTGATGATGAAACAGGGCTGTTGCAGGATGGGACGGAGTAGGAGTGTGCCGCCTCGAAAGACCGCGGGGTGAAAGGCCATGTTACCGACGAGGTTAAGCCTTACGTGAAGAAACCGGCCCCAAGTGCACAGTCCCGGGCCAAACGGTCAACCTTCCCTTCAGTGGTAGTCCTTTGGAGCAGACCCCTTTCTGGGGTGGCACGTACCTGCTAACTTCCAAGAGCCAATCCGACCAAATAAGATAGAGAGACTACAGAACCTGAGGTCCTGAATGCCGTATAGTCTCCTCTCGCTGATCGCACTGCTGTCCCTGTCGTCCGCCCTCCATGCCCAATCAGGGCCCCCCGCACACTATCAGATTTACGGCGGCTATACCTTCCTTTCCAACTCATTGAATGGAGTACCCGGATCCCGCCAGCCGTTAAGCGGATTCGATGCCAGCGTGGCCTTTCCGTCCTGGCACAACCTGTGTTTCAAGATCGACGCCGCCTCATACAGAGGGACCAACCTGGGCGCGCCGCAACATCCCTACTTCATCATGGGCGGTGGGCAATACGATTGGCGTATCGGAAGAGAATCCGTTTTTGTTGAGGGATTGGCGGGAGTCGGCGGCGCAAACCGAAGTTGGGCGGCCAACGGTGCAATCGGCCAAACCGCCTCGTTCTCTTCCCTTGTCGGCGGCGGCCTGGACACCGTTCTCACGCGGCACATCGCCTTCCGTGTCGAAGGCGGCTATCAGTACTCCTATTTCGCTCTCGAGCACTCAGTGACGTTGGTCCCATACCGAATTCCCGGCCTGCCCAGCAACTTCGGCCGCATCTCCAGTGGACTAGTCTGGCAGTTCTAGCCGGTGTCAAACCCTGGAAAATCAGCTGGGTTGGGGTGCCAAGACTCAGATCGGCCCGTACCTGCTGGACAAGACGAACAATCTGGAGGTATGCCAGTACATCGAGCAGGAAGCCGTCGGCACCCGCATGCGCCGGTGGAACTGGCTCATTCATGACTTCCTGGCGCCTTACCTCTCGGCTCATACGGCTCTCACCGTCCGGCCGTTGGTTTTAAACCCAGACTCCAGTGAAAGAAGAGATGATTGTCTCTGGCCGCGATACTTCCCAGCCGGAGATACGCGCAGCCCCACTTTCCTCGGAATCTCTTGTATTTCTTCATCGCCCACCTCGCCAGAGTCTCTGTGAGGTAGTGGCCCAGAATATCCAGGCACTTTGATCGGTAGAACCGACCTTAGTAAGCCACCCATCCGCGCACTGCCGGATTGAGTAGTTCCGCCACGGATTCCAGCGTCCGCGTAACTCCCCACGAGGACAGGTGCCAGTTCCGAACAGTTGCCCTGATTTTCTTGGCCGCCTTGTCACTGATCGCCGGAAGGAACCCTACAAATGGTTTCCTTCCCGTGACCTGCCCCCGGAAAACTCTACCAGTTGAAACTGGAGTTCTCTCGTAATCTGAACGGGAGGACTGGGATGAAGAAGAGCCGCTACACGGAAGAGCAGATCATCGGGATTTTGAAGCAGCACGAGGCGGGGATAAAGACTGCGGATCTTTGCCGGGAGCACGGCATCAGCGCGGCGACGTTTTACGGCTGGAAGTCGAAGTACGGCGGGTTGGACGTGAGTGATGCGCAACGGCTGCGTGCGATGGAAGACGAGAACCGCCGGCTGAAGCAGTTGGTGGCCGATCTGAGCCTGGACCGCGAGGCGTTGAAAGCGGTGATCCGAAAAAACGGCTGGAGCTTGCCGGCTTAAGAGAAGATGTGGCGTTCGCTTCGGTCCGCTACGAACTGAGCGAGCGCCGGGCCTGCAAGCTGATGGGCGTGGATCGCACCAGCTACCGCTACGAGCCGAAACCGGATCGCAACGCGGAATTGCGCCAGGAGTTGGTAAAGCTGGCCCGGCAGAAGCCGCGCTACGGCTATCGGCGCCTGCACGCGGTGCTGGAGCGTCGCGGCCAGGCGGTGAACGTGAAGTGCGTGTACCGTCTCTATGCCGAAGAAGGTCTGGCGGTGCGCCGGCGCCGGCGCAAGCGGTTGGTGCGGGAACGGGCCGAAGCGCCGCGGCTTCAGCGGCCGAACGAGGAGTGGGCGATGGACTTTATCGTGGATGGTCTGGCCAACGGGCGCATGGTGCGCATCCTGAGCGTGGTGGATGCGTTTACCCGCGAGTGCCTGGCGCTGGAGGCAGATACCAGCCTGGGCAGCGGGCGGGTGACGCGGGTGCTGGACCGGCTGATCGAAGAGCGCGGCCAGCCGGAGAGTGTGCGCTCCGACAATGGGCCGGAGTTCACTTCGCGGCGGATGCTGGGCTGGGCCGAGGAGCGCAAGATCGCGCTGGTCCACATCCAGCCGGGCCGCCCCATGCAGAATGGCCATGTGGAGAGCTTCCACGGGTGGCTGCGCGACGAATGCCTGAATGTAAGCTGGTTCCGCACACTGAACAATGTGCGCCGGACCGTCGATCGCTGGCGCCAGGAGTACAACTGCGAACGCCCGCACAGCTCGTTGGCTTACAAAACGCCGCGGGAGTTCGCGGCATCCCAGGGCTGTGGAGATGTGCAAAGCAAAGAACGCTTCCCACATCTCCACAGCCCCGACTACGACGACGGGCTATACTCGTTTTCAAACCAAAACCGGGAAACTCCAGTTATGGCTGGATGAGAAAAACGGGGCAGGTCACCCGGAGACCTACTTGTTCTCGGGCGAAAGGTGTAACCCAAAAAGTCGAACTTCTGCTCGCTGTAATCTCCCCGGCGGCGGTCGTCCTTACGGTAGACGACCGTCGTCTTTTCCGGATGCAACTCCAGCTTGCAGTCTGTCAGCCTTTTGCGTACAGCCTCCAGCACGAGTTTGGCTTGCTCCAGGCTCGCACAGTGAACCACAACATCATCGGCGTACCTCTCGAACGGCACTTGCGGAAATGTCCTCCGCATCCATTCGTCGAACGCATAGTGCATGAACAGATTCGAGAGCACGGGGCTTGCCACCCCGCCCTGCTGCGTGCCTGCACTCCGCTCTTGCAGCGTCCCATCTGCCCTTTGCAACGGGGCCTTCAGCCACCGCTCCATATAGAGATGAACCCACTTCAAGTTCGTGGATGCCGCACTGCCCGCATCATCAGCTCGTGATCCAGACTTCCAAAGAAGCCCCGGATATCAAGATCGATGCCCCAATCCATTTCCAGGCATCGCTGCCGGACTATGCCTACTGCATCCAATGCCGACTTGTTGGGACGATAGCCGTAGGAATCCGGATGGAATACGGGTTCCACCAACGGCTCCAGGACCATCTTGGCCACCATTTGCGCAATGCGATCCGATACCGTAGGTATCCCCAAGGGGCGCATCTTCCCATTCCCATTGGGAATCTCTACCAATCGCACCGGCGGCGGGAAATAGCTCCCTAATGACAGCCGATTCCAGATCTTATAAAGGTTGCCCTTGAGATCCTTCTCGAACATGGACAGAGTTTCCCTATCCACCCCAGCGGTGCCACGGTTGGCCTTCACCAACTGCCATGCCTGCAGGACAAGTTTCTTGGAAATACAATACGGCTTTGCTTCAGGCACACATTCCTCCCCTTGCGGGTTGATCCATTCCTGAAGCCGGTCGGTTCGGCCCCTTCGCTCCACTCGCATTACCGAGTTTCCTCACTACTACGAGCCGATCCGCCCCTGCGCTCCGTATTGGTACTCTGACCCTCACGGGGTCTTCCCTTTGGGTCTCTCCCTTGACATCGAAGCGCCAGGTTCCCATGCTCCGCATGAAAGCCTGTGCCAGGCTCGCGCCGCTGAACTGCCAGTCACCGTCCAGCCCTAAACAGGCTCCTGCTGGACTTGGTCCCAGGTTACCAAATTGGCCTGGTTTTGATGACGGTTGGGTGTCTTTCGACAGAACATCGCGGTTCACTTTCGTTTGCCTTCCTGGCACACACCTGACGAGTTCTTCTCGCCTTTTCACGAGCCGTTCACCACCTGGGAGCTTATCCCCAAGCAGCGCCGGGCGGTTTGAGGGCTGATCCTGTAACCCGTCCCCGGAGGGCCTGCCGCCATCTTCCATGCAGCAAGGCTGCTTTCATTCGGTCATCACTACAACCTCTTTTCCGCGCCGTTCATGGCACACCTTGGCGAGCCACAGGCGCGACAGCATGAGTCGAACCCGCCAGATGGCCGGAGGAAGTTCGGGCTGGCCCCCACGACCAGCCCTATTGGCCCACTGGTAAACAGTTAGAGAATTTGGTAGCAATTTGGTAGCAAATAGCGCCCGGAATGCCGGTTTTTGACCACCGTGCCGGCTTATAACCCCTTTTGAATCATCATCCGGCTACTTCCTCGCCACCTTCACACGGTGGAAGTCGCAGGTTCGAATCCTGCAGCGCCCACCATGCGGAATCGACAGGCAGGTTGGGTGCGAGTGCCCATGCCTGCCGGTTAGCTGGCGAGGCATATGATGGCATTGTCTGCCGTTTCAACTATATTTGCCTATGAGCATCTTCGCGCTGCCGGGGCCGTTCATTTCCGCCGCAAAGGGTAAAAGGCCGGTAAGTGTGATTTTGCAGAGCCGCGAACGCAGGAAGGCAAAGGTGGAAACCGTGAAACGAGTGGCTGAATTTATTGCAATTATCATTGCAGTGGCAATGGCCTTTTCGGCCATTGCAAAGGGGGAAACGAAGATGGCGATTTGGGGTCATACTGCGGACGGAGTTGCTGTTCCCATTTACACGCTGAACGATGGGCAGATTGAGGTGAGAGTAACGGCGTATGGAGCACATCTGGTCAGCGTGAAAGCCCCGGACCGCACAGGCAAGGTAGAGGATGTCGTGCTGGGCTTCGGAACGCTTCAGGGATACCTGCAGCAGCCGAACGCGAGTCTGGGCGCCATCGTCGGGCGCTACGGGAATCGGATCGCGGGGGGCAAGTTCACGCTCGACGGCAAAACCTACCATATTCCGCTGAACAACGGTCCCAACGCGCTGCATGGCGGGCCGAAGGGATTCGACCAATACGTTTGGAAGTCGCACGAAGTGCCGGACGGAGTCGAATTCACCCTTGTCAGTCCAGACGGCGACATGGGTTTTCCCGGAACGCTGACCGCGAAGGTGCGCTACACGCTCAAGGGCAATACGCTGCGCATCGACTACACGGCCACCACCGACAAGCCCACCGTGGTCAACCTCACCAACCATGCATATTTCAATCTGCATGGCGACGACAAGGGCAACATCCTCGATCAGCGGATCGAGATCAACGCCGATCGCTACACGCCCGTGGATGCAACGCTGATCCCTACCGGCGAGCTTGAGCCGGTGGCCGGCACGCCGATGGACTTCCGCAAGCCGGAGGTGATCGGAGCACGGATCGAAGCCGATAACGAGCAACTGAAGCTGGCCGGCGGTTACGACTTCAACTGGGTGGTGAACGGCAAACCCGGAACGCTGCGGCTGGCGGCCGTCGCCACCGATCCCGTGAGCGGGCGCAAGCTGACGGTGGAAACAACGCAGCCGGGCGTGCAATTCTACATCGGCAACTCCCTCGATGGAACATTAACCGGCCGCCATGGCGTGAAGTACGAGAAGAACGCCGGGTTCTGCCTGGAGACGGAGCATTTTCCCGATTCGCCGAACCATCCCGATTTTCCGAGCACCGTTCTGCGGCCGGGCGAGACCATGCGCTCCACAACGACGTTCACGTTTGGCGTGGTGAAGTAGAGCGAGCCGGTTAAGCTGTGAAGTGGACGCCGCCGCGGCGCGAACCATCAGCGCGCGGCGGCCTTCCACTTTTTAAACCATCCCAGCCCTGCCGATGTGCCGGCGGCCGGGATGTATTCGCAGCCGATCCATCCCTCGTAGCCCAATTCGTCGATCAAATCGAAGAGATAACTAAAGTTCACCTCGCCGGTCGAAGGCTCGTGGCGCTCTGGCACTCCGGCGATCTGGAAGTGGCCCACGCGCGTCTGCTTCGGGTCCGCGAGGTACTTGCGGATCTTGACGGCCAAATCGCCCTCCTCCACCTGGCAATGAAAGAGATCCATGAGGATTTTGAGGTTGGGAGCGTCGATCTCCGCAACGATGGCATAAGCCTCCTCCTGGCGATTGAGAAAGAAGCCCGGCATGTTGCGCTGTGCGATGGGCTCGATGAGCAACTCCACCCCTGCCGCCCGCGCCTGCTCCGCCGCCCAGGCAAGATTGGCGGTGTAAACGTCGAGGACACGCGCGCGATCCGTTCCCGCCGGGGGAATTCCGGCCATGGAGTGAATGCGTGGGCACTCCAGTAAGCGTGCGTACTCGATGGCGTGCAGAAATCCGTCGCGAAATTCTTTTTCGCGGCCGGGCAGGGCGGCAGTGCCGCGCTCGCCGGCCTTCCAGTCGCCGGGAGGAGAGTTGAAGAGAACCTGGCGCAGGCCATGCTCCTTGAGCAGGCGGGCGAGCGTGGCGGCCGGGTGCTCGTACGGGAACAGGTACTCGACTGCCGTGAAGCCATCGCGCGCAGCCGCGGCAAAGCGGTCGAGAAAAACGTGCTCCGTGTACATCATGGTCAAATTGGCGGCAAAGCGAGGCATGGCGGTGGCTCCGTGATCGGGTCGAAGAAATGGCAAGAGGGCGCGGCAATGGAGTAACGGTCCGCGCCGTAGAATCCGGGCATCTCATAGATTCTATGTTCGTGCCGCTGAAGATTACTTTGCATGAGTGCTCAGCTCATTCAGCACCCGTTTCAGATCGTCGAGTTTTTGCCCGGCCTCGGCCAGTTTGCCTTCCGAAGTCAGGCGTTGATAGTCGGCGAAGTCGCTACTGGCTTGTCGGATCAGCTCATTAAGATTCGCTGACGGCTGCGCAGCGCCGGCGGGCGCGGCCGCCCCTGTCGCGGATTGCTGCGCTTCGCCGCCCGTCACTGACGGTGTTTCCGATCCAAAGAGCGAACTCAACGCGGCTTCAAAGTTCGGCCCGTAAGCCAGCCTGTCCTGCAGCGCCAGCACCACCAGCCGCAGCTCCGGCATGGGACTGTGCTCTGCCTGCAGATAAATCGGCTCCGCGTACAAGAGCGCCTGCCCGCAGGGAATTACGAGAAGGCTGCCGCGGATCACATGCGAGCCTTGCTGGTTCCAGAGCGTGAGCTGGCCGGAGAGCTGCGCGTTCTGGTCGATGCGCGCCTCGATCTGCTGCGGCCCGTCGACCAGACGAGTCTTGGGAAAGTCGAAGACCACCGCTTTGCCGTAACTCGCGCCGTCGCTGCGTGCCGCAATCCAGCCGATCAGATTGTTGCGGTTGATCGGCGTAAAGGGCAGAATCTCCACGAACTCCAGCCCGCTCGGTTCCCCGGGCAATGTCATCAGCACGAAGTTCGGGTGCATCTCCTGCGCGTTTTGGTCGCCCTGGTTTGAACCGGTTTCTGTGGCCACGCTCCACTGGTCCTCGCGGTTATAGAAAACCTCGGGATCGGTCATGTGGTAGAGGCCGTACACATCGGCCTGCACGCTGAGCAGCGTCTCCGGATAGCGAACGTGCGCGCGCAGCCACGCGGGCATGGCCGATTCATCCTTGAACATCCCCGGAAAAATGCCGCGCCACGCGGCGATGATGGGATCTTCGCTGTCGAAGACGTAGAAAGTAACCGTGCCGTCGTAGGTGTCCACGACGGCTTTCACGCTGTTGCGGAGGTAGTTGACGGGCTGGTTTTCCAGGCTGGCCGGCGCCGAATAAGGATAGCTCGCGGAAGACGTGAAGGCGTCGATGATCCATGACAGGTGCCCGTTGTCGCCGACCACGATATAAGGATCGGTATCGAAGGTGAGGAATGGCGCCAGCGCCGAGACTCGCGTGAGCACGTTGCGCCGCATCAGCAGCCGGCTTTCGGCGGTGATGTCGTCGCTGAACGGGACCTTGGTCAGGTCGCCGCGATCGAAGGCCAAAAGCACGCGGCGGAAAAAGCCGCCCATCGCGATGCCCCCGGCGCCGTCGTACGTGGAGAGGTTATTGCTCTGGCCCTGGGGATAGTTGAATTCCTGCTGGTGGGTCTTGACGTAGACGTTGGTGTTGGTGAGTTCGCCAAAATAAATTTCAGGGCGCGTCACGTTGAGGCTAGGCACGGTGCTCTGCACGGGCATGTTGCTCAGGTAGAGCGTGGGCAGGCCCTCTGGCGTGAAGCCGTTCACGGGGTTCATGGTGATGCCGTAGCCATGCGTGTAGATGAGCTTGTCGTTGATCCAGTTGCGGCTGCTCTCCGGCAGCTTGTCCACATTCAGTTCGCGCACCGCCAGCATCACCTGGCGCAACGAGCCGTTGATCTGGTAGCGGTCGATGTCGATGCCGGGAAAATCGTAGTAGGTGCGAATCTCCTGCACCTGGCGCAGCGTATCTTGCAGCGCGCTCACGTCCCACAGGCGGATGTTGTCGAGCGTCGCCTGGTTGTGTTCCGGATCGGCGGCCGCAACCGTGGTTTCGGCGGGAAACTCGCGCTGGGCAAAGCGGTCGAGGCCGTACGCCTGTCGGGTGAAGGCGATGTTGTCGGTGATGTATGGCCGCTCGCGATCCAACTGGTTGGGCTTGACGATGAAGGTGCTCACATACCATCCGGCAATCCCGGCCACGACATAACAGGCCGCCGCCGGAACGATCGCTGCCAGCAGCCAGCGCGCGTGCAGCTTCAGGATTCCGCTGGCGATGGCAATCGCCCCGCCCAACACCAGCGCCGCACTGATCAGCAGCATCCAGACGATGTTTACGTGCGCGTCGGTGTAGGTCACGCCGGCGAAGATGGTGTGCTGCTCGAAGAGCAGCTCGAAGCGGCCAACATACTCGCGAATGGCGAGCGCGAACAACAGAAAGCTTGCGGCGATGGAGACACCGCGCCAGGGCAGGCTGGCGGGACTGCCGAACCGCCCGCCGAGCGCGCGCCCCCCGCCTGCTGCAATGAGAAAGAGGACAGCCAGAACGCCGATAATCACCGCCAGCGTCAGGAACCATCCTGCAATGAGCTGCCAGGCGGGCAGGGTGAAGAGATAGAAGCCGAGCGGCCGGCCGAAGATCGGATCCGTTACGCTGGCGGCATGTGGGGCGTACCAGTAAAGGGCCAGAGTCGGCCACTGCGATTCCATGGCGAAACCGGTGACGATCGAGATCGCAAGCGTGGCAACGACAGCGATGGTGTGCAGGAATTTCTTTAATGGCAACTCGAAGGGCCGTCCGCCGAAAAAGATGGTGTGTGTGTCGGGCAGGTCGGCGGCGTGGCTGTGGTGCAGCGCGAGGAACGCGCCGAACAGGATAACGAAGGTGAGCGCCGCAAAGGCGGCGAAGGTTCCCCATTCGAGGCCAAAGCTCTTCCAGAAGACGCTCGCGTAGCCGAGCGCGCCGAACCAGAGGAGATCGACCCAATAGGAGACGGCTGCGCGGCCGCCCACGAAGACGAGGACGACTACGGCAAGGAAAAGGTAAACGGCGAGACGCGAGCGGCGCGGCTTTGACTGCATCGGCCAATCGATAGTTTCGGGCATACTTCTCCTCACTCAGGCGATTTGTGCGCGCTGAGATACGCAAGCATTGTACAGGGGCAGAGAGAAGCGGACGCGCCCTCAGATCAGTTCTGAGCGCCCCGTCAGGCTCAACTCCCTCACAATCTTGCCCACGTCCTGGGAGTGGTCGCGGTGGGCGATCAGCAGTGCGTCGTCGGTATCGATAACGACAAGGTTCTCCACACCCACCAGCGCAACGAACTTCTTGGGGCTGAAGATGTAGTTGTCGCAGGCCTCGATGGCCATGTGGCCGACGGTGTCGGCCACGTTACCCTCGGCGTCGCCGCGCAGCCGCGTTCCCACCTGGTACTCGTAGAGCGAAGCCCACGAGCCGAGATCGTTCCAACTGAACTCGGCGGGAATGCAGTAGAGATTCGACAGGTGCTCGCCTTTGGCGGAGCGGGGCTCAAGAACGGCGTAGTCGACGGAAATGTTCTCGCACTGGGGGTAAACCGTGTGGAAGACCTCGTCGAAGCCGGGAGTGCCCCATGCGGCGGCGATGGTCTCGAGCAGCGGCGCGGTCTCAGGCAGGTGCTCGCGGACGGCGTTAGCCAGCGTGCGAGCCGACCACAGAAACATGCCGGAGTTCCAGTAGTAATTTCCGGCGGCGACAAACTCCTCGGCGCGGTTCTGGTTGGGCTTCTCGATAAAACGGCGCACATGCAGCGCGGCATCGTCCTTGGTCAGGTCGCCGGTCTCGATGTAGCCGTAGCCCGTCTCGGCGCGAGAGGGCTCAATGCCCAGCACCACGATGTTTTCGCCGGCTGCGGCCACTGCGACGCCCTTTTGCAGGGCCTTGAGGAAGCGCGGTTCGTCGGCGATCACGTGGTCGGAAGGAAAGACGCCCAGCACCGCCGCGGGGTTGTCGCGCTCGATGAGGAAGGCAGCCAGACCGCAGGCCGGGGCGGTATTGCGGGCCACCGGCTCCTGCACGATCTGCGCGCCGGGCAGGCCGGGCAACTGGTCGGCGATCTCATGAGCCAGAAACTCGTTGGTGATAATCCAGGTCTTTTCAAGCGAGGCAAGGGGTTTGAGCCGTTCCACGGTCTGCTGGATCATGGAACGCTCGCCGTCGAGCGCCAGAACCTGTTTGGCGTGGGCGCGCCTGGAACGGGGCCAGAAACGCGTGCCGCTGCCCCCGGCCAGAATCACAGGGCGAAAATCGGTTTCATTCGACATTGAAGAAACATCGTACTCGACAAACACTAGGTTTGCACAGGGCCGTGCGAACTATTTTCAAAGGAAATTGCGCCGCTGGGGCAGCGGCTGCATGGGTTCGCCGCGAGTCACGGCCGTTCAGGCGTGTTGCCGGGGTGCCTGGGTTCGGACAGGCGCCCTTGCCTTGCCGGACCCTACCCATAAACTGAGACCTCCGGCTCAGGAAGCCGAAAGCCGGACACGGCAGGCGCCGGCAAGCTCGCAAATCAGGTAAGCTATCAGGAATGCCAAGCATACGTCAGGGTTCGATCCATCTGTTTCGTTTTGCAGGAATCGATGTGTTTCTGCACTGGACCTGGTTTGCGTTCGCGGTGATTGAAATCGGTTACCTGAGGAACCGCTATACATCGCTGATTTGGAGCGCGCTGGAATACCTGGCCCTGTTCCTGATTGTGCTGCTGCACGAGTTCGGCCACGCTCTGGCTTGCCGCCAGGTGGGGGGAACGGTCGACCGGATCATGCTGTGGCCGCTGGGCGGGGTGGCCTTTGTGAACCCGCCGCAGAGGCCGGGGGCCATGCTCTGGAGTCTCGCGGCGGGGCCGTTGGTCAACGTAGCTCTGCTGCCGGTCCTTGGCGGTGCGTGGCGGTTGAGCCGGTCGCTGGGATGGGCGCACACCATGCCCAACGCCTACCACTGGCTCGGCTGGGTTTTGGGGATTAATGCTATCCTGCTTGTCTTCAACATCCTCCCCATCTACCCGCTGGACGGAGGACAGATCCTTCGCTCGCTGCTGTGGTATGTGCTGGGGCGAGCGCGCAGCTTGGTGGTGGCCACGGCGCTTGGCTTTGCGGGCGCGGCCGGCTTGGTTTACTTCGCCTTGTGGATGCGCTCATCCTGGTCATTGTTGATTGCCGGCTACATGCTGCTGAACTGTTGGGGCGGGCTGAAAAGTGCGCGCGCCATGATTCGCATGGAGAAACTCCCGCGGCGCGAGGGATTTGCCTGCCCCAACTGCGGGTCAAAGCCGCCGGTGGGAGCCCTCTGGAAGTGCGCGCAATGCAGCCAGGCCTTCGACACATTCGAAACCCAGGCGGTCTGTCCGCATTGCGGAGCGCAGTTCCCCAACACCATGTGCGGGGAATGCCAGCAAATGCATCCTATCGGCGAGTGGATCGCACACGCTTATGCGGCCCAGGGCGCGGCAGCCGTCGGTTCTCTCGGGAATCGCTAGTTCCAACTACATCAACCGCGTTTCGAAGGCGCATTGCGGGGCGTCGGGGGCGCTTCAGCCCGATCCCTGATCCCTGTTCCCTGATCCCTGTCTATTTCAGCCCGGTCAGGAATTCGCTCATGCGCCGCGTACCTTCGTCGATGTTCTGCTTGGTCACCGGATAGGAGATGCGGATGTGTTCCCCGGTGCCGAAGGCCTCGCCCGGTACGGTCACCACGTGCGCCTCGTGGAGCAGGCGCGTGGCCAGCTCCGTCGCGGTGCGGATGCCGCCCTTGCCCAGGTAGGCAGAAATGTTGGGGTACACGTAGAACGCGCCCTCGGGCTTGGTGCAGGTGACGCCGGGAATCTTTCTGAGCGCAGCCAGCATATAGTCGCGCAGGTCGATGAACTCCGCGCGGAACTCGGCCACGCACTCTTGCGAGCCGGTGAGCGCCGCGATAGCCGCCTTCTGCACAAAGCTGGTGGCGTTCGAGGTGGACTGCGACTGCAGTTTGCTCAGGTTGGCGGCGACCGGCTTGGATGCCAGCGCGAATCCTGCCCGCCAGCCGGTCATGGCATAGGTCTTCGAGAGCGAGCCGAGGATGACGATGTGCTCCTTGGCCCAGGTGAACGAGCCGCCGGAGACGGGCTTGCCGGCATAGTTTAGGTACGCGTAGCACTCGTCCAAAAGCAAGAAAATACCGCGATCGTGGGCCAGATGAACGATGCGCTCCAAATCTTCGCTCGATACCACTGACCCGGCCGGGTTGGACGGCGAGTTGAGGATGATGGCCTTGGTGCGCGGCGTGATGGCCCGCTCGATGGCGTTCGCCGTGATGCGAAAGCTCTCCGCCTCGCTGGTCTCGAGAAACACCACCGTCCCGCCCGCGTACTGGATGATGTCTTTGAAGCTCACCCAGTAGGGAACGGGCAGAATGACCTCGTCGCCGTGGTCGACCAGCACCTGGATGGCGTTAAACAGCGCCAGCTTGCCGCCGGCGGTGAAGATGGCCTCATCGACCGAGTAGTCCGTGCCGAAGTCGCAGGCGTGGCGCTCCACGATGGCCTTGCGCACCTCGGGAATCCCCGGCACCACCGTATAACGGGTGAAGTTGGCCTCGATGGCGGCAATCGCGGCATCCTTGATGTGCCGCGGCGTGGCGAAATGGGGCTCGCCGGCCCCGAAGTCCACCAGGTTGATGCCCTGGGCGCGCAGTTTAGCCGCCTCGGCGGCCACGGCCATGGTCGCGGATACTTCGATGCGGCCAATGCGATCGGCAAACACTTTTTGCGGAACTGTCACGGTCATATCACTTCCATCTTGCCAGATTTCGGGATGAGCGCAAAATTTAAGCTGTGGATGGCCGAGGTCAGCTTCCGCCGTTGATCCGCGCCCGCAGCCTTTTCAGGACGTTGGGCGGCACCAGGCCGCTGACGTCCCCGCCAAAACTGAAGACTTCCTTGAGCATCCGCGAGCTGACAAACGAATAGCGCCCGGCGGGCTGCAAGAAGACGGTCTCGATCTCCGGCGCCAGCCGCCGGTTCATCAGCGCCATCTGGAACTCGTACTCGTAGTCGGAGATGGCGCGGATGCCGCGCAGCACCGCCGATGCGCCCTGGCGGCGCGCAAATTCGACCATGAGGCCGTCAAAGGTGGCGACCGAAACGTTCCCGATCTCCGCCGTGAGTTCCCTGAGCATCACCACTCGTTCCTCGACCGTGAAGAGCGGATCCTTGACCGGATTGACGAGAACGGCCACGATCAGATGATCGAAGATCCTCGATCCACGTTGGATCAGGTCCAAATGGCCGTTGGTCGGAGGGTCGAAGGTGCCGGGATAGAGGGCTTTGACGGGCATTGGAGGCTCCAAAGGGATTCTAGCAGCGCGGAGGACACATCACCGTCCGCGGAGTCTCAGATCACCTTGCCATCAAGGTCGGCAAAGAACTTGACTCCAGGAATAGAGAGCCTCCGCAGGCCGTTGTCGTTTGTGAAGAAAACGTCCGCTGCGGCTTCCGCCGCGGTCGCAAGGTGAATCCCGTCTGCTTGGCTTACCCGATTCGCTGCGCGAATCACGCTATACCGATCGGCCGTCGCCTCGGTGAAAGGGAGGATTTCAACGGCGCCGCTCAGGAAGTATTTATTTACTGCGTCAACGCCGGAAACAGAGCCTCGCCGGCGTGGTCCGGTCAAGATTTCGCCAATCGAAAACACGCTGGTACTCAGCCTGTCTCCACGGCTCACGATTTGATTGAGAATCCTACGAACCTTCGGGCCAAAGGTTGGATTCGCTTCGAGCATGTAAATGAAAAGCATTGAATCCCAATAGATTCGGGTCACCCGCGATTCTCCTTTCGCGCCCTTTCTTCCTGCTCATAACGTTCCCAAACGTCTGGTCCCCAGTTTCTCTCGGCCTTCAGATACGCTTCTCCTCCACCGAACGCCGCGTATGCGTCTTTAAGGACGCCATAGAGCTTCTCCAACCCAGCGCCGTTGGGGACTGGATTGCCGGCGGCGTAAGGCGACTGCCCGGCTTCTCCTGCGTCCAATACGCGAAACACAAATTGCACCGTAGTGCTGGGGCCACCCGAAGCGGGACCGCCACGTTTTTCAATCAGCTCGACACCGGCTTCCCGCTGGAATGCGCGCGACGACAAGGTGGAAAAGACAGAGGGAGTCCTGTTTGTCCATCCGAGATCTTTCAGCACATTTCCAACCCGAATTTGTACGATCTTCTCACCTCTAGACCGGGCGGGTTGCACATAGGTCGCAATCACATGCTTCTTGGTTACATCGGTAGGAGCCATTGTTGAATCCTCCAATACATGACTCTACATTACATGCATGACATTTGCAATAAAAAAGTGACTCCCTTTATATAAGTGCGTGTACTACTCTTTTAAGGTCTGTTATCCTCTGCGCCCCCGCACCGCTTCCTTGGCCTCGGCTGCGCCGCCGGCCGGGACTTCGGGCACATCTGCCTTCACAGCGCCGATGCTCAGCCGCTTGCGCAGCTCGGCGTCGATCTTGGCGTAGACGCCTTTGTTCTCCTTCAGGAATGACCGCGTGTTTTCGCGGCCCTGGCCAATGCGCTCGCCGCCGTAGCTGTACCACGCCCCGGACTTCTCCACGATGTTGTGGGTCACGGCCAGGTCCAGCACGTCGCCCTCTTTACTGATGCCCTCGCCGTAGAGGATGTCGAACTCGGCCTCGCGGAAGGGCGCGGCCACCTTGTTCTTGACAATCTTCACCTTGGTGCGCGAGCCAACCACGGTATCGCCTTCCTTTACGGCGGCGATGCGGCGGATGTCGATGCGGACAGAAGAATAGAATTTCAGCGCGCGGCCGCCGGTGGTGGTTTCGGGGTTGCCGAACATCACGCCGATCTTCTCGCGAATTTGATTGATAAAGATCAGCGCCGTGCGCGATTTGGAGACCGTGCCCGTGAGCTTGCGCAGCGCCTGCGACATGAGACGCGCCTGCAGTCCCATGTGCGAATCGCCCATCTCGCCGTCCAGCTCGGCCTTGGGCACCAGCGCGGCCACCGAGTCGACCACCAGCACATCGATCGCGCCCGAGCGAACCAGCGCTTCCGTAATCTCCAATGCCTGCTCGCCGGAGTCGGGCTGCGAGACGAGCAGGTTGTCGATGTCCACGCCCAGCTTTTTGGCGTAGGCGGGGTCCAGGGCGTGCTCCGCGTCGACAAAGGCCGCCAGACCGCCCAGCCTCTGCGCCTCGGCGATGACCTGGAGAGTGATGGTGGTTTTGCCGGAGGACTCGGGGCCGAAGACCTCCGTCACCCTGCCGCGCGGAACGCCGCCTACGCCCAGCGCCGCGTCGAAGCTGATCGATCCCGTCGAAATCACTGCGATGGGCAGCAACGCCTCCCGGGCCCCGAGCCGAACGATCGACCCTTTCCCGAATTGTTTTTCAATCTGTGCAAGGGCAAGTTCTACGGCTTTGGCGCGGTCGTCAACGATGGCCATTGGGAGGGCTCCTCAAAAATTGAATCACCCCACGCACTCTCCTGCTTTCCTCACAGGAAACGGCCGGGGTTTGAATTGGATTTCGTTGGGATTGTAGCAGGATGGAACACGGAAGAATAGGAGAAAATAGCGAAGAAATAGAGAAAAGCTTGGCTTGGACACGCAGGTGTACTCGCGTGCACAATCCGGGGGCATGATTCGACTGAACGGGAGGTCAAACCCTATACGCCCCCACCCGCGTCTCTCGACTGGTCAGCGCATCGCACTTGCGGTCCAGGACCTCGTACTCGGCGTCATGTGCCTTGCGGAACGCGCGGAAGGCCTCTTCGTTGGCCCAGCGGTCGATGGTCAGATAGCTGCCGGGAACGTAAGCGTCGCGCAGCAGCTCCGTTCCCCGGTAGTCGGGCGAAGTGCGGAAAAGCTGTGCCCAGGCGCCCTCAGGCCCGTAGGCGGCCTCAAAAGCAGCCACCTTATCTTCGGCAATTTCAAACTGCCAGACCACGACAAACATTTGGAACCCCAATCCTGTGTTTATGGTAGCGCAGCCGATCGGGGAGGCGAATAAGGACGGATGAGGCGCCGCAAATTCCATCGCCGGCGGGCAGCGGCAAATGTACCATCTTCTAAGACGGCATCTCTTGAAATGGCGCATACTGATCGTGAGCTGATCTCAAGGAGTAACCTTCCCCTTAGGTCTCCTGATTACCGTTTCAGCTGCTCGACTTGCACGGAAATCGATAAGGGTTTTTGACGCGCTGCCTGAGGCTCGCGTAGACGCGTCGATGTGCCGTGCGTGGCGCGGCAGGACGTGGTGCAAAAAGGCTTGCGCGCCGCGTATTTCGTCGTCCCAACGCAGTGTATAAGCATCAAAAAAGTAGAGCGTGTTTCAAAAATAAGTTTTGTAATAAGGGCACGGCTTTAGCCGGGCCGAAAAATGCAGGAAAATACGGGGGCTTTTAGCCCCTGAGGGATGACAACTGAAATCTATGCAACTATTTTTGAAGCACGCTGTACGAATGGTGAGGAATCTATGAAGGCTCGCTATCCAGGCATTCGCGTTACCGCCAACGGAAACCAGCTTGTCAGCTACCACACCGAAACGCGCATCGCCGACGCCGGCGTCTTTTACCCCATCACGCCCTCCACTGAGGGCGGCGAGCTCTTCCAACAGGCCTACGCCGAGGGACATCTGAATGTTTTCGGGAACAACACGCTGGCCATCGAGGCCGAGGGCGAGCACGCGGCCCAGGGCGGAGCCATCGCCCATTCGGTTTGCGGCAAGCGCGTGGTCAACTTCACCTCGGGCCAGGGAGTGGTCTACGGCGTCGAGCAGGACTATCACGCGCCCGGCAAGGGTTCGACCATGGTGTTGGAAGTAGGCGCGCGCGCCCTCACCAAGCACGCGCTGAATGTGCACTGCGGCCACGACGACATTTATGGCGCGCTCGACACCGGCTGGATCATGCTCTTCGGCAAGGACGCGCAGCAGGCCGCCGACCAGGCGCTGATTCTGCGCCGCGTGACCGAGCTCTCGCTCACGCCCGGCATGAACATCATGGACGGGTTCCTTACCACCCACCTGGAGCGCACCTTTTACAAACATGAATCGGAGCTGATCCGCGAGTATCTGGGCGCACCGGACGACATCATCGACTGCCCCACCGAGGCGCAGCGCACGCTCTTCGGCCCCACCCGCCGCCGCGTGCCCAGGATGATCGATCTGACCAACCCCATCCTGCTCGGGCCGGTGCAGAACCAGGAACACTACATGCAGGGCGTCATCGCGCGGCGCAACAACTTCGCCGAGCCGATTCTGCACTTCCTTGAAGAAGCCTACGACAAGTTCGCCGAACTCACCGGCCGCCGCTACGGCCTCATCAGCGAGTACAAAACCGCCGGCGCCGACACAGTATTCGTCTCCCTCGGCTCAGCGGCCGAAAACATCGAGGCCGCGGTCGATTACCTGCGCCAAACGCGCAACGCGAGCGTAGGCTCCATCCATGTCAACGTCATCCGCCCCTTCCCCGAGGCCGCTCTCGTCGCCGCGCTCAAGGGCAAGAAGAACGTCATCATCCTCGAGCGCACCGACGAGGCCCTCGCCGGCGACAATCCGCTCGGCCGCGACGTCCGCACCGCATTTTCCAAAGCATTGCAGGGAACCGGCGGCCTGCCCGCCATTACGCTCGCCGAAGTACCCCGCTTCTTCGGCGGCAGCTACGGCCTGGGCTCGCGCGACTTCCGCCCCGAGCACATCATCGGCGCCTACGAATTCGCCACCGCCGGCCGCGCGCGCAAAGACGGCAAGACCGCAGCCGACGACGTCAACTTCATCGTTCTCGGCGTCGACCACCCCTATAGCGTCATCGCCGATGAAACGCCGTCGCTGCTGCCCGCGGGCGCGGTGGCCGTGCGTTTCCATTCCATCGGCGGCTGGGGCGCCATCACCACCGGCAAAAATCTCGGCGCCATTCTCGGCGACCTCAACGATCTGCTCTTTGAGCGCGACCATCTCGTCGACGAGCTGGGCAATCCAAGGGAAGTCATTCACGTCAGCGCCAATCCCAAGTACGGCTCGGAGAAGAAGGGCGCGCCGACCAGCTACTTCATGGTCGCGGCCAAGGAGCGCATCCGCGTCAACTGCGATCTCCGCCACGTGACCGTCGTTCTCTGTTGCGATCCCAAGGCATTTACCCACACCAATCCCCTCGACGGCATGCAGGAGGGCGGCAGCCTGGTTTGGGAGTCGGACGTGGACGGCGAGCACGCCTGGCAGAACCTGCCCATCTGGGCGCGCCAGCAAATCATTCAGAAAAACATTCGCGTCTTCACTCTGCCCGGCTTCGAAATCGCGCGCAAAGCCACCGATCGCGGCGATCTGCAACTGCGCATGCAGGGCAACGCGTTCCTCGGCGCATTCTTCGCCGTCAGCCCCATGCTGCAGGAGTTCGGCATTACGCAGGAGCAGTTCCGCGAAGTCGTTCACAAGCAATATGTGAACAAGTTCGGCAAGTTGGGCGACGCGGTTGTCCAGTCGAACATGGAAGTCATGATTCAGGGCTTCGAGCGCGTGAAGGAAATCGCCATCGGCGAAGTCGCAGCCGCCGATCACTCCAGCCTGCGCGGCCAGGCATTGCTGCCGATCCTGGCGCAGGCGCCGGCTTTTGTTGAAGTGGCGGCAAGCTCCGTGCCTGGAATGCGCCGCTCCACGCCGCCTCCCGCGGGCCAGGCGCCCCGCACGCCGGTTTCTTCGGTTAATGTTTTCGACGCCGAGTTCCGCTCGCACTTTGGCTACAACCAGCCGGCCACGCCGCTCTCCGCCATGGGCGTCATCGCCGCCGCCACCGGCGACACTGCATCCAAGTACGTCGCCCGCCGCGAAACGCCGCTTTACATTCCCGAGAATTGCACGCAGTGCATGGAGTGCATCTCGGTCTGTCCCGATACAGCCCTCCCCAACTGCTCGCAGGATCTCGGCACCATCCTCGGCACGGCCGTCACGCGCTACGTCGCCGACCCCGCCGAGCGCAGAAAGATGATCGACAAGCTGCCCGAAATCGAAAAGCTCACGCGCCGGCGCATGTTGGCCGACATCAAGCAGGGCACGCCGATGCAGACGATCGTTCGCGAAGTCACCGAGTCCCCCCAGTTTTCAGGAGACGACGGATTCTCTGCCGAAGCCAAGGCACAGTTCTTCTCCATCATCGACAAAGTCCCCATGGCCTATCAGAAGACCAACGCCATCTTCTCGTCGCCGGAACGCAAGACACCGGGCTCCGGCGGAATCTTCTCCATCTTTGTCAGCGACCTCTGCAAGGGTTGCGCGGCCTGCGTCACGGCCTGCGGCGACCACATGGCGCTCAAGATGGTGCAGGAGACCGAAGAGGTCAACGCCGAGCACGAAACCGGCACGGCATTCCTTGACCTACTTCCCGACACGTCGCAGAAGTATCTCGGCCTTTACAACGGCGCCAATCCCGCCGACTCCAAGACCGCCACGCTGCGCAACATGCTTATGGTCCGCACCAATTACGACGCGCTCGTTGCCGGCGACGGCGCCTGCGCCGGCTGCGGCGAAAAGAGCGTGCTGCGCTCCATTGCCGCCGTCACCGAGGCCTACATGAGGCCCGTCTTCCACGCCAAGTCCGACCGCTTCGTCGCCAAAGCCTCCGACCTCGAAAAGAACGGCGCGGCCCGCCTCGCCGCCATCAAGGAATCCAATCCCGCCGGCTACGCCCGCCTACGCCAGGCCATCGCGCACCTGGTCATGGGCTTGGGCGGCGAAGAAGACTCCGACACCAAAGCGCGCATCGCGGCCTACGAATCCGAGCATGGTCCCATCACCGACGCGCAGCTTGTCGAGGCCGTCGCCGCGGTGCTGCTCACCGAGGCCTTCAACCACAAAAACCTCCAGCCCATCGACGGCCGCATGGCCAACGGCATGAGCGTCATGGCCATGGCCGCGCACACCGGCTGCAACACCGTCTACGGTTCCACCGCGCCCAACAATCCGCATCCCTATCCGTGGATGAACTCTCTCTTCCAGGATGGCGTCACCGTCGGCTGGCTCATGGGCGAAAGCTTCATCGTCGATCACGCGCGCCGCTCCGTGATTCCCGAGCGCCTGGCCGACATCCTGCTCACGCGCGATGCTGATTTGAATAGCACCGGGGCCCCCACGGATAGGTCTTCGTCCGTGGGGTACCTCAGCGAAGAAGAGTACTACCAATTCGCGCACTTTACCGATGCGCTCATGACCGACCAGGAAATCGTCGAGCTGCCCAAGGTCTGGGTCGTCGGCGGCGACGGCGGCATCGGCGACATCGGCTACCAGAACACCTCCAAGGTCGTCCTGCAGAACCGGCCCAACGTCAAAGTCCTCATGCTCGACACCCAGGTCTACTCGAACACCGGAGGGCAGAACTCCGACTCCACGCCCATGCCCGGCGGCAACGACATGAACGTCTTCGGCTCCGCCACCCAGGGCAAGAACACCGAGAAGAAGACGGTAGCCGAGACCTTCCTCGCCGGCCACGGTTCTCCCTTCGTCGCTCAGGTCTCCATGGCCAACGCGCCCAAGCTCTACCGCGCCATTCTCGACGGCCTCGAGTATCGCGGCGCCATGTTCCTCCAGTGCTTCACCACCTGCCAGCCCGAGCACGGCGTGCCCGACGATATGGCGCTCTTCCAGGCGCAGCGCGTGCGCGACTCGCGCGGCGCGCCGGAGTTCGTTTTCGACCCGCGCAAGGGCGAAAGCTACCAGGAGGCGCTCGACATCAAGGGCAATCCCTCCATCGATCTCGATTGGTACGAGACCAAGTCCAAGGTCACCGGCGAGCCGTATCGCTACACCGTGGCGCACTGGTGCGTCACCGAGGCGCGCTTCCGGAATCATTTGAAGAAACTAAAGCCGGACCAGATCCAGGGAAAAATCCCGCTCGACAACATGCTGGTTCGCATCACGCAGCAGGACGTGGTCTATCGCCGCTACCTCAGCCCCGAACACCGCAGCTTCATTCCCGACTTCGGCGTAACCATCGCCTTCGATCAGGACGGCAAGTCGGTCTACTACGCCATCTCTCGCCAGCTCGTCATGTTCTGCGTGGAGCGGCGCAAGGCCTGGCGCCTGCTGCAATCCAAGGCCGGCGTCGTCAACCGCGAGTACCAGGCGCAGAAGGCCATCCTCGCCGACCTCGACGCAGGCAAGATCTCCAGGGACGAGTTCTTCGCCCACGCCCACGAAATCATGGCCGAGCGCCTCGGCAAACCTGTCCTGGCAAAGGCCTGAAATTCAGACAGCGCCTCATCGAACAAGAACGCGGACCCTTTGGTCCGCGTTCTGCATTCTCGTGCAAGAAGTGTCAGGGCACAACTTGAGTCGAGCCGCTCGCCCACCCCAGCGCTGTCATCCTGAGCGACTGGAGCGCAGCGCAAGGAGTCGAAGGATCTGCGGTTGCTTTTCACCCTGTATCAGGCCGTGGCTTCAGCCATGCCGTAACCGGCCACCCATTTTTCAAGAAATAAAGTACGCGGCGAAGCCGCGCCCAAACCTCGCCGTTCGTCCCGTCCTGGCGCCGCTCGGGTGGAATCACGGCGGAGGGAGCGCGGGGCTTCAGCCCCACGAATCCCCGCCCACCCATTTTTCAAGAAATAAAGTACGCGGCGAAGCCGCGATTGAAACCACGTCTCAAAACCCGATCGACCACCCGGCCAGATTCCCCGCCTGTGCGCAAGAACCGCTTCCCACAAGCCGACTTAGCGGGACTAATTGCGCGAACTGAGCATAAGCGGAAGGTTCAACCGGAAATCAGGCGGACGGATCACTCCGTTCGACGCGTATAGTACTTGTCGAATTCACGGAACACGTTCGGGTTATAGAAACGTTGGCGTGAACTTTCGGGTCGCGAGGGGTTCAGAAATCTGACCAGACAAAACTTCGGCTCCCTCTCAAGCGTATGGCGGATTCGGTGATAGTCTCCGTTTTCGAGGAAATCTGAGTATCGCGTCTTTAGAGCATCTGACAGCTCTCTGTAGGTTAGCGGGTAGTTCCTCAGCACGTCCTCCTCACGGACTGCGATTGCCGGCGCATTCGGGTCGTCCGTGTACCTGAATTCAACAGCTGCGGCGCCCTTGGCCCTGACTAGTTTCGTTTCCAGACGAAGAGCTACGTGCTGACCGGAGTCCGCGTCTTCACATTCAACGGCTTCCCGAGCGTCGAGGTATGCCAGCAGCCTCTGTATCTGGACGGGATAGTCCGCGCGCGTCGCGAGCTCAGCCGCCTCGAAACCGTGATAGAAAGAGATCGGCATCAGAAAGAAGTTATAGACGGAAAGGTCCAACCCGAACCAGGCCGTGGCTAGGAGCAGATAGTTTCGCAAAGAGGCCGCGCCGATCTCCTGGACACGGCGACCGATGTAGAGATCCTTGTTGATCAGGTGCGCGGCGTTGTCGCGGATCTCCACAAGCGCGAGGATGTTCTGAAGCGTGGCCTGCTCAACGCCTGAGTTCTTGTCCTTGGCCATCACACTTGCGAGATACGTGAGTCCGAAAGAGATGGGGTTGCCGCTGCGATTTTCCTTTGGCTTTTCCTCACCACTATTGTCCTTGATCATTTCGTAAAGAGACTCGATTGCATCTTCATGATCCAACAGCCACTTCGCCTTCAGCAACAACTCCCATGCGTTCGTCATCAACAGCGAAAACGCCTCCTCGCGATAAGAGAAGTTGGGCTTGTTGTAGATCTCGATGGCGGCGACAGCGGCCTGTACGGATTTGGCGGCAAGATCGGCGCTAAGCGGCATGGCTTCATGGTAAGCCTGGCACGCCAATATAACCCAAAGTTAATGCATGATTTCTCATTCTTGAGTGAAACGACAGCATGGCGGCCATTTATTGTTTCTATTATGACGATTGCAATCGCGTGGACTAGGAAGGTCCTGAATTACGAACAACTCCTGTTTGTTTCTGACAGCCGGATATCGGGTGGTGCCACGTTTGACGCCTGTCCTAAAATCCTGACCCTACCCAGGACCGATTGTGCTGTTGCGTTCGCCGGCTACGAGGGACACGCTTTCCCGATGATGCTCCAACTCGGGCTCGCAATCGACGCATTTCCGAAGATGAGGAGGGGCGCCCATGAAATGTCGAGAGTTCGAACGCATGCTCTTCGAATATTCGACGGCATGTCGAAGCTCATCGATACGACGATATCGGGCCAAAGGGAGATTCTAACGAATCCGGACGCAACGTTCATCTTTGGCGGCTACTCCTGGCGACTGAGGCGCTTTCAGGTGTGGACGCTCAAGTATGAGGCATCTGACAAGAAGTTTGGCGCGCACCCAGCACCTAGCCTTTGCTTTTTCTCAGATCAGAATCGCGTCGGCTGGGGGCGGAGGAAAGCACCTGGGATCACCAGTCTAGGCATCGTAGCCATTGCCGGTGATCAGAGCCGCGAAGCCAGGAGGAGGCTTTTCGAACTCGTCAGCGGCCGAATCGGCAAAAAGACACCCAAGAATTCAGCTCTAAACATGGAGCCATTCGAAGTTGTCCGAGACATGTTGCGAGATCCTAATCGCTCGTCAACGATCGGCGGCGCGCCCCAGCTCGTGAAGGTCTTCCAATATCTCCGGTCTGCGTCATTTGCGGTTTACTGGCCAAACAAAGAGTCCGGTGTCCCCCACCTTCATGGCCGCCCAGTACTACCGTACGAGGCTTGGGACAAGCACGTCCTCGACCCCGACACTCTGAAAGAGACGGCAATCCCCAACAGGTCGGAGTCCGAGCGTGGGGACCTCGATACCGAGCCGGATGTTGCGGGGGCGCCTCCCAACACGGACGCGCTTTGAGCAATTCGCCGGATAGCTCCTGAGAAACGCCCATGTCGCCACAAGGACGCGCCTGTCCCAAATTAGGATCCAAGCAAGAGAAACCGGCAGCTTGAAGCTAGCTTTCGCCCCGCTGCCCGCTGACCCGCCGGCCCGCTAGCTCCGCCAACCCCGCTAGCTCCGCTAACCCCGCTGTCCTCCCGAGCCTGTCGAAGGGGCTCGCTTCTAAAACCTCGGCTTCGACCGCCGCACCCCCAAAACCTGCCTCCAAGGGGGCGAAACCACCCTTCGCAACATCGCTGATGCGACGATTTCACTTGAAATCGTAGACCTGCGCGTCACAAATTCACCGGATTGCTCCACCTGCAGGTCTACGCCTCCCACCCGATCCCTATTCCCTATTCCCTACTCCCTATTCCCTGATCCCTACTCCCTATTCCCTACTCCCTATTCCCTACTCCCTACTCCCTGTTCCCTGCTCCCTGTTCCCTGTTCCCTGTTCCCTGTTCCCTGTCTTTTCGTCTTTTCTTCCCCTACCACACCCTTCCCCACCTGTCCAGCCGGGGAATCAAAGCGGTTAACCCTATATCTTGTGGTGCCTGGATTTTTCTCTTCTATTAGTCGATGTTCCCGCGGAGAGCCTGGTTTTCCTTAGCTTTCCACCGATTTTTTTCTTGGCGGAAAGAGAGAACAGGGATACTATCGACCGAGAGGTGGGAATTTCTGGAGTTTAGTGGAGTCTCTTGGAGCCACTCAACAGCTTTCATCTCAAGTCTACTCCGGTTTCCCCCTTGGCAATGGGTTTCCGGACGCCAAACCGGCTGGGGAACCAGCCTGGCCAACCCGGAGAGGGCCAAATCGATCGTTGATTGGACCGCGGCGTGGAAATCTGGTTTGTCGCGGACGGGGATAGGGCAAGCAAATGTTTCGCGGCAATCATCCGGCGAAGGTCGATGAAAAGGGACGGCTTAAGCTTCCGGCTGCCTTCAAGCAGCTCCTCGATGCGCAGCACGTCGCCCAGTTCTACATCACCTCCGTGGATGGCAAAAGCGCCGAAATCTGGCCTCTGGCCGAGTGGGAAAGGCAGGAGAATCTTCTGGCCGAGTCCAGCACCATGGACGACGCCGTAGCCAAGTATTTGAACCTGACCAGCTATTACGGTCAGCAGGTGGAAATGGACACCCAGTCGCGCGTTCTCCTCCCCCAGATTCTCCGCGCGGCAGCCCGGCTCGATGCCGAGGTCGCTGTCATGGGCAAAATCAACCACCTGCAAGTGCACAATCTGGCGTTCTTCGAGGAGTCTCTGCCCGCCAACGCCCTGACCCCCGACGATCGCAAGGCGGTGGCGGCGCTGTTGAGCCGCCGGAGCAGTTCGTAAGCCCCTCAGGGGGGCGCGCATGTCGCAGCCGCAAGCACGCCATGTGCCGGTTCTTTTTCAGGAAGCTTTAGATTTTCTCCGCGTGCGGCCGGGCGCAACTATTGTCGACTGCACGCTGGGCCTGGCGGGACACGCGGAAGGCATCGTCAGGCAACTGGGATGCGTGGGGCACCTGATCGGATTTGACCGCGATCCCGAGGCGCTCGAATTGGCACGAGCCCGGCTCGCAAAGGTTTGCGAAGAGCTGGGCAGCCGGGCGCCGAAAGTGACTTTGATCGGCGAAGCCTTTAGCCGCATCGCCGAGCACGTAGCGCCGGTTTCGGCGGATGGGTTGCTCGCCGACTTCGGCGTGAGCAGCTTGCAATTCGACGAGGCGCGCAGAGGGTTTAGTTTTCAGGCGGACGGGCCGCTGGATATGCGAATGGATACGCGATCCGGCCCAACCGCCGAACAAGTGGTGAATGAGACGAGTGAGCGCGAGCTGGCAAATCTCATTTACGAATACGGTGAGGAAAGGAGGTCGCGGACAGTCGCCAGAGCCATTGTGCGGGGGCGGCCGATAACTACCACCGGGCAGCTTGCACGGATCGTAGCATCGGCCGTCCCGCCAATGAAACATATTCACCCGGCTACCAGAACTTTTCAGGCGCTGCGTATCTTCGTCAATCAGGAGTTGGACGAAATCCGGGCTTTGCTTGAGGCCGCACCACACTTGCTTAAGCCCTCCGCACGGCTCGTCGTTATCAGCTTTCATTCTCTTGAAGATCGCATTGCGAAAGACAGCCTCCGGGAGGGCGCGCAGCGGGGAACCTGGAAGGTTTTGACCAGAAAGCCCGTGACTGCAAGGGAAGAAGAGATCCACCGTAACCCGCGTTCGCGCAGCGCAAAGCTCAGAGCCGCGGAAAGGCAATAAACCGAGGGGTAAGGAGAACAAAAATGGCGGCATGTGCAACAACTTATTTCGAGACCGGGCGCGGTTGGGGCGTGCGGATCGCCGAGCACAACGCCGAATTGATGGTGCAGCAGGCGCCGCGCCGCCGCAGAGTGCGCACGCCGGAGTTCTTTTTCGTCAAGCATTTCGACAACACGCGCCTGGTCAAGGCCTCCGACCCCGTGCGCGCTCGCGAGATGCGCGTCTTTTCCGTCGCCGTCGCCATGCTCTTCTCGCTCATCATGATCTACGGTCTCCAGCACTTCTACGCCATCGAGAGCAGCTACCGCGTGGAGAGTGAAAAGCAAACGCTCGATCAATTGCGGGAGGAGAATCGCCAGTTGCGTCTCACCGAGGCCGAGCTCACGCAGCCCAGCCGCATCGATCAGATGGCTCGCCAGCTTGGGCTCGCCGAACCGCAGCCCGGTCAGGTGGTTCACTCCGATGCCCGTCCCGCCTCCGCCGCTCCCGCGCTTGCCCAGATACCATCTCCGGCACCCACTGCGCAGTAATCCACCCCACTGGACAGAGTCGAGATGTCGGCAGCCGTCCAAGCCATTCGTAGCCGTTCCCAAACGCCCAAGGGCGTACCTCTCAAGCGGGCTCGCTTCTTCATCATCTGCCTCTTCTTTTTCCTCTGGGTGTGCGCCATCGCCACGCGCCTCTTCTGGCTCCAGATCGTGCGCCATCAGGACTTCGTCGAGCGCGCTGCAAAGCAGCAGCAGCGCACCTTTGAAGTAGCTCCGCGCCGCGGCATTCTCTATGACCGCAACCTGCGCGAGTTGGCCATGACCGTCCTGGTCGACTCCATCTACGCCGATCCCAGCCAGATTGCCGACAAGCAAGCTGCTGCGCGCACGCTTGCCGCGCTCGTCCACACCGACCCCGAGGATGGGCTCACAAGCGAACAACAGATCGCCGAGCGCCTCAACGACGGGCACAACTTTGCCTGGATCGCGCGCCGCGTCACGCCGCGGGTCGCAGCCAGCGTCAAAGCCCTCAACATGAAGGGCATCTACTTCCAGAAGGAGTTTCAGCGCTTCTATCCCGACAACGAGATCGCCGCTCAGGTGCTGGGTTACGTAGGAGTCGACGACAACGGGCTCGGCGGCCTGGAAGAAAAATTCGACAGCGATCTCCATGGTCGCCCCGGCCTCATGGACACGGCCATGGATGCGCACCGCAAGGTTCTTGGCTCAAGCGAGCACGAACCCGAACCAGGCCGCAACCTCGTCGTCACCATCGACGAGAACATCCAGTTCCTGGCCGAGCGCGCGCTCGATCACGCCATGCGGGAGACGCATGCGGCCAACGGCACGGTGGTGGTGCAGGACGTGCACACAGGTCAGATTCTCGCTCTCGCCATCCGTCCCACCTTCAACCCCAACCAGTTTCGCCATACCACGCCCGATTTGCTCCGCGACCACGCCGTCGGCGATGTCTACGAACCCGGTTCCACCTTCAAGCTGGTTACCTACTCTGCCGCGATGGACGCGAAGGTCGCCACGCCCGACGACATGATCGACTGCCAGAGCGGCCAGATCACGCTCGCCGGCCGCGTGATTCACGACGACAAGAGCGATCGTGGCCTCGGCAAGGTCACCGTCGCCACGGCCCTCGCCCGCTCCAGTGACGTGGCCGCTGTCAAGCTGGCACTCAAGGTCGGTCCCAACCGCTTTTATCAATACATCCGCAGCTTCGGCTTCGGCTCGCGATCCAGCGTCGAGCTGCCCGGCGAGACGCGCGGTCTTCTCCGTCCCGTCAATCGCTGGAGCCCCTCGTCCATCGGATCCATCGCTATCGGCCAGGAGGTTGCCGTCACTCCGCTGCAACTGGCCACCATGGTTTCCACCATCGCCAACGGCGGCGTATATCTACCCCCTCACATCCTCTTGTTCGATCAGCCCGCCCCCGCCACGAACACCGACCAAAAGTCCGGCTCGCCGCAGGGGTCGCAAGCGCCGCTTCAGGCTTCTCCGTTCAAGGCCGGCGAAGATCTGCCCGATCCCCTCCCGCCGGGCGCGCACCGTGTGATCAGCACGCTCGCCGCGGCCGAGATGCGCAAGATGATGGAGGGCGTGGTGCTCTTCGGCACGGGCAAGGAGGCGCAGCTCGACGGTTACTCCTCCGCAGGCAAAACCGGCACCGCGCAGAAGATCGATCCCGCCACGCACACTTACTCGAAGACCCTGCACATCGCCTCGTTCGCGGGCTTCGCGCCGGTTAACAATCCGGCTATCGCTGTGGCAGTGGTGATCGATTCCCCGAAGGGCGAGTATTACGGCGCCGCCGTCTCCGCGCCGGTATTCGCCGAGGTGGCGCAACAGGTTCTCGAATATCTGGGCGTTCCGCACGACATCGACCTGCGCCCCATGACCACCGCCTCAACGAAGCAAGCGCCCATCACTGAAGACGATTCCGCCTCGCAGGGCGAAGACGTTCAGGCCCTCTACGAAGCCGCCAACGATCTGCCCAACGACGATCCGCTGCGCACTACGCCCGCTTCATCGGCCAAAGCAGTCTCAGCCGCTACGCCGCACTCTGTTCAGGCCGCAAACTCATCGGAAAATTCCAAAACCAGCGCTGCATCCGAGCCCTCCCACACCGCACCTGCCAAAACCTCCGTGCAACCAATCAGTACCAGCTCTTCATCCCCCGCGGATCGCGTCGTTATCACCAACACCGGCCAACTGCGTGTCCCATCCTTTATCGGCCTTTCGGTGCGCCAGGTCATCGAGCAGGCCGGAAGCGCCGGCCTGGAAGCGGAAATCGTCGGTAGCGGCATAGCCCGGGAGCAGGCGCCTGTCCCCGGCACCCTGGTGCCTGCCGGCACCAAGATCGTTGTCCGCTGCGGCCGCTGATTGTATTGCGCGTTCCGAAACGATAAAGGCTTGGCGCTTCAAAAGCGATCCCGCACCCAATCCAGGAACCGAATCGTCAGTGGCCCTTGACCACCGCCGGGCAGCCTGACGTGTCGATCGTGTACGTTGCCGTCGACTGGGCGCTGGTGGCTAAGCCGCCGGCCATTGCGATTGCCTTGATCGTTTCGCTCGCCGAAACCGTGATCGCTCCGGCGTAAACCGTTGCGCTCGTGGTCGGCATTGTGCCGTCTGTGGTGTAGTAGATGATCGCATCCGTAGTAGCGTCAGTGATGGTTACCGCCTGCGCCGCGCAATAAGTACCGGACGCTAGATTGATAACCGGTGTGGCCGGCACGGCTCCGACCCCGTAAACGTACCCGCTTTCAAGGAAATACAGATCCCCTGAAATATAGTCCACGCCTTCTAGCTCGGTCCCCACCGAGGCCGGCACAATGTAGATCGGGCCGCTGACCGTTCCCGCCGGAGTGACAAGCCACAGGCTCCCAGCGGTCCCGTCCATGTCCGTTGAAACCGCGAACTGATTGGCTGCGGCATTCCAGCTGATTCCCTGGATCTCTGAAATCGCGCTCGAGAGCGTGGTTGTACTGCTATAGGTCATCGTGCTGCCGGACGGGTTCGTAGTCAGCGCGTTCAGGTCATAATTCCACAGCGTCGTATCGCCGTTTTGGTTAGGACAAAAACTCGTCACAACCAATTGATTTGAGCCTGGAACCACCGCTACTGCGCTGGCTTCATGTCCGTCCGCGGTGATATTGCTCCATGTGACCTGTTGCCCTGTGCGGGTGTCATACACCGCGAGCAGCACGGGGGAAAAGCTGCTGCAGCTGCTCCACGCTTCAGCCGACGCATAGATGTACCCGTTGCCGTATTCGATGTCGCCCAAATGATCCACTGCTGAAGGCATGCCGGCAAGCGGGTTGGTATTGCTCCAAAGTACCCGCCATTTTTTGTTATAAGCGGTCAGCACATCTTGGGAACTTACGTAGACGTTGTCGTCGGGGCCGGTCGCCACACCTTCCGTGGCTCCCAAATCAGAGGAAACGCCAATCCCATCCGGGAATGGAAAATCGTTGGCGCCGCCATGCGTCGAGGTGACAACTACTCCTCCGCCGTCGCCAGAATCCCCTTCCCACGCGCATCCGGACAGGGTCCATTGCGCCAGCGACACAAGCACACTGGCAGCTACGACTTTTGCCTTGCAGGGGACCATTCTTTTGCTTTATCAGAGTCCGGTAGGGCCGTCAATCAGACGTGTTTGGGCCGCCTCATCGGGGGTAACTTTCTCGGCCTCACCGGCAGAGTCCATTGGTGTACCTAACGGTAACCGGTCCCGGATGCCAATGACTCTGCGACATGATTTCTACGGGTGAATTCTCGCGGGCAATCCGCCACCGGTGCGGCGTGCTTTCCTTCACAAGGGAGAGCTGGAACCGCCATAATCTTATGTTATGGTAGAAATCTCGTGGCGCCCTTTCGAGGAGGGCGCAACCCTCGGTCAGCCGGGCTCCGAACAGGGCATCATCCTGCGTGACGAGGAGCACGTCCTCGGCGCACGCATCACCCTTGAGCGCGCCACCAGCGTCGCGCCGTTTGCCATCACCTGCGGCATCTATGGCTGGATGATGCACACGCGCTTCTTCGGCTCTGAAGTCGAAGCCGATGCGCAGTACGAGCAGATGAAGGATGCTCTTGCAGCCCTTCTTGAAGCGGCCGAGCAAACCGCTGCAATCGACGGCGGCCGGAAGGTTCTCATAGACGGCATCGACGAATTCATCGGAAACTATCCCTGACCCGCACGTCAGCTCTTCGAATCGCCGCCATCCGCACCTCCTCCGCAATCTACAATCAAAGCCGAGATGAACTGGAACGATCTCGTTGCCGAAATCGCCGCCGTCGGCTCTGCCGGCAGCTCTGCCGCGCCTATTACCGGCATCGAGTACGACTCGCGCCGCGTCCGGCCAGGCTCTGTCTTCGTGGCCGTGAAAGGCGGCTCGACAGACGGCAATCGCTACGTCGGGAAGGCCATCGCCGCGGGCGCGCTGGGCATCCTCACCGACTCCGCGCAGACCTTCGACCATCTCACCGTCTACCAGCCCGCAGTACCCGTTCTTCACGTCGAGCACGGGCGCCGCGCGCTCGCCCAGGCTTCCGCGGCTTTTTGGGGCCATCCCGAGCGCTCGCTTGCCGCTACTGGAATCACGGGCACCAACGGCAAAACCACGACTGCATTTTTGACCGAGTCGCTTCTGAACTCCGCGCGCCGCAGGAGCGTTCTCATCGGAACCATCGAGTGCCACGTTGCCGGCGAAACTCGCCCCTCCCTTCACACCACGCCTGAGTCCCGCGATCTCTTCGAGTTGATGGCCGAGGGCGTGAACCGTGGCGCTACCGAGCTGGTCACTGAGGTTTCGAGTCACGCGCTCGATCAGGGCCGCATGATCGGAATTACATTTGACGTTGCCGTCTTTACCAACCTGACCCGCGACCACCTCGATTACCACCAGACGATGGAGAACTACTTCGCCGCCAAACGCCTGCTCTTCGACGGCACGGTCTATCCGCCCCCGCGCGTCGCCGTCATCAACATTCACGACCCTCGCGCCGAAGAATTGGCTGCTACCGCTCGCGCAGCCGGCGCGGAGATCCGGACATACGGAATTGGCGGCATCGGAAAAGGCGATTGGCGCGCCGCCAGCCACACGCTCACGCCCTCCGGCGCAACCATCGAGCTCCAGACACCCGCCGGTTCGGCTCGGCTCACCTCGCATCTGGCGGGCGAAGTCAACATCCTCAACCTGCTCGCGGCCTTTACCGCCGCCCACGCGCGCGGCGTCTCGTTTTCCCAGCTCGCCGCCGCTGTTCCTACGCTCAAGCCCGTTCCCGGCCGCTTTCAGCCTGTCGATGCTGGCCAGCCCTTCACGGTGATCGTAGACTACGCGCACACCGACGACGCGCTGCGCAACCTTACCGCGCTCGCCCGCCAGATGACCGCAAAATCCGGCGCTCGCGTTATCACTCTCTTCGGTTGCGGAGGCGATCGCGACCGCACCAAGCGCCCCAAAATGGGTCAGGCCGCCGGCGAAGGCAGCGATTTCGTCGTGGCCACCAGCGACAACCCCCGCTCCGAGGATCCGGCGGCGATTTTGTCCGAGATTGAACCCGGATTGCAGTCCAGCGGCGTCAAATATACCGTTGAAGTGGATCGCGCAGCGGCGATCCGGCAGGCACTTGAGGCAGCCGCTCCCGGCGACGTGGTTCTGATCGCCGGCAAGGGACACGAAAAGCAACAAATTCTCGCGGGCTGCACGATCCCTTTTGACGATACCGAAGTTGCGCTTTCCATGTTGGCCCAATTGGGCTATGGTGAAGGGCAATGAATCTAACGCTAGCCGAGATTGCGATGGGCGCCGGAGCCGTGCTCGAGGCGCCGGCCAGTGTGCTCAATGCAGGCGCGCTGCTGGCTACCGGCTATTCCATCGACTCGCGCACCGTCGCGCCCGGCGAGCTGTTCTTCGCCGTCCGCGGCGAGCGCCACGACGGCCATGATTTTGTCTCCGCCGCTTTTGAGCGCGGAGCCCTGGCCGCAGTCGTCGCTCGCTCTCGCGCCGCTTCCCTGCCCGATGTGGCGCTCGCTCGTCCGCTTCTTATCGCGGAAGACCCGCTCCTTGCCCTGCAAACGCTGGCCACGCATGTACGCCGCCAGTGGGGCCGCCACGTGGTTGCCATCACCGGCTCAGCCGGTAAAACCACCACCAAGGACGCCGCGGCCGCCGCGCTGGGCGCAAAGTTCCGCGTGCTCAGATCCCAGGGCAATCTGAACAACAACTTTGGCCTGCCCCTGCAACTGCTGCGCCTTATGCCGGAGCACGAATTCGCCGTCGTGGAGATGGGTATGAATCACTCCGGAGAGATCGCCGCGCTGGCGCGCATTGCCGCGCCCGACTGGGGCGTCATCACCAACGTCGGCACGGCGCATATCGAGTATTTTCCCGAAGGCCAGGCGGGAATTGCCCGCGCCAAGTTCGAGCTCGTCGCCGCGCTGCCCTCGAGCGGCGTTGCCTTTCTCAATTGCGACGACGCCTATGCCGCGCAGTTCGGCCGTGACTTTCCCGGCCGCGTGGTCTACTTCGGCAGGGGCCCCTGCGCCGACCCGCAAATCCTCTCCGCCGTCGAGGATCCCGATGGGCTTCACGTCCGCTGCCGCGCCGGTCTTCGCGAAGGCAACTTCACGCTGCAACTGCTTGGCGCGCACAACGCGTCCAACGCCATCGCCGGTCTCGCCGTCGCGCTCGAGGCGGGCGTCGAACTCGACGCCGCCATAGCCGCCATCTCTTCGCTCACTGCCGGCGACAAGCGTGGCCAGGTCATCGAAATCGCCGGCGTAACCATTCTGAACGACAGCTACAACTCCAACCCCGAAGCGCTGCGTTCCATGATCCGCACCTTGGCCGCGCGCCCCGCAAAAGGCCGCCGCATCCTCGTGGCCGGTGAAATGCTCGAGATGGGCGAGCATGGCCCCGCGCTGCACATTGACTGCGGCCGCGCCGCCGCCGAAGCCGGCCTGGATCTCGTGGTCGCCGTTCAAGGCAACGCGGAACATCTGGCTACGGCCGCCTGCGCCGGTGGAGTCCCGGCAGTGTTTCTTCGTGACGCCGAAACTGCCGGCCAGTGGCTGGCGCAGAATCTGCGTCCCGGCGATGTCGTTCTTGTCAAAGGCTCGCGCGGCGTTCACCTTGAACGCGCCATCGAAGCAGCCGTGAATCAGCTTGCGCTGCCATCTGAATAACTCGCGCAGCGCGCGCACGGCCTGTGCTCTTTGCCCACCGTCCCCTGACGTGTTACTGAGCTGGTCTACGTGGTCGCGGAGGACCCGGTTCCGTTGCGACGCTCGAGGGGTGGCGGAACACGGACGGAGGCCATACCGGCTGCGGTTGCGCCCTGTATGCCCATCTCGGTGTCTTCAAAGACCAGGCAATTTTCAGGCGCGACGCCGAGGCGGGCGGCGGCAACCAGAAAAGCGTCGGGGGCGGGCTTGGAGCGGGCGTAGTCCTCGGAGCCGACGAGGACGGCGAAGCGGTCGAGAAGGCCGACCGTGGTGAGCGACTTGACGACTGACTCACGGGTGCTGCCGGAGACCACGGCGAAGGGGATGCGCCCCTGCTGGGCGTTGATGTGCTCCAGAACCTCCGGCACCGGCTTGAGCTGGGGGAGAAGCTCGTAATAAAGGTTTTCTTTGCGGGCGGCAACGGCTTCGACGGGCATGTTGAGTTTCTGCATCCGATTCAACGTGGCAATGATTTCCGTGGGAGGCTTGCCGCCCCAAGAGTAGAAGAGTTCCTCGTCAAAGGCACATCCCCATTCGCCGAGCGCTTGTTTCCAGGCGATGTGGTGGAGGGGCATCGAGTCGACGACGGTGCCGTCGCAGTCGAAGAGGTAGGCGTCGAACGTTCTTGGGGGCAATGGAAGCTTCATGCTTGCAGGGAACTCCTTGGGCTTGGGTCAAATCGCTGGTGAAAGAAAATGTGGCGGCTTCCTACCCGTTTCGTTCGCCGCGGCGAACAAAACGAATGGGGCAACGAAAGTACGGCCGGCGTCACCGCGCAGCCGCGGCCTCGGCTGCGGGCGCGGGCGCAGGTTGCGGCGGGCCGCCCTCGCCGGGTTTGGTCGGCTCCATCCGGAGAGCGTTGTTGAAGCGGTTGAAGTAGTTGAAGAGGCCGATGGCGCAGAGTAGCTCGACGATTTCGCCCTCGGAGTAGAAGCCGCGCAATTCGGCAAACTGCTCGTCGCTGACGGCGTTGGAGTCGCGCGTAACGGTCTCGGCAAGGCGCAGGGCGGCTTTTTCGGCAGGAGTGAAGTCGTCGCGGCGGGGCCAGTCGTCGAGGTGGGCCAACTGGTCGTCGGTCCAGCCCAGATTGCGAGCGAGAATGGTGTGACTGGCAAGACAATAGGGCGTCTGATTCACCTGGCTGGTGCGGACGACGATCAATTCCTTGAGCTTGGTTGGGAGCGTGCCGGTGGAAAGCACGGCGGCGAAATGCGCCTGCATGGTGGAGAAGATCTGGGGGCGATGAGCCATGACGCGGAACATGTTGGGCACATTGCCGCGCTGGGCGAAGGCCTTGTCGTAGAGGGCGGCCAGATCGGGCGAGACTTGGCTGCGGTCGAGGCGCGAGATGCGGGACATGGAAGACTCCTCGATTTCAAGGCTATCGCATGGGTGGCAGGACTTTTGACGCACTCCGCGGCCTCTGCTAACTTAAATAGGGACAATCAAGCGCCAGACACTCCTCAGTAGCTCAATGGCAGAGCATTCGGCTGTTAACCGAAGGGTTGTAGGTTCGAGTCCTACCTGAGGAGCCAATTATTTTCATAGACTTACGAGCCTTCCGAACTCCCCGATGACCCTCAGAAATACCCGATTGCGGGGACTTTTGTGGGTACCCCACATCAAAATCCTGCGTATTTGTGGGCGATTCTGAGCAAGGCAGATCTGCTTTGCTGGCTGCGTGCGCGTTTCCAGTTTTTGCCGTCGCCCGCTTCTTGTCTGCCGGCTTGCCCACGTTTTGCAACCCGTGTGGGGACCCGTGTGAGTACCCCTCGGACTGCCCTGTCTCCTGGCCGGATTCCTCCGTGGCCGACCGCACCGTGACAATGGACTCCAGGGCGCGACGCTTCGCTTCCTACAGGACCGTGGGGCTGACAGGCGCATGGACGCCCACGCCCAAAGTCACCTGGACCAACACCTACTACGGCGGTCCGGACGAGAACACCGCCAACCGCGGGATGCGCAACCTGTACGACACCATCCTGCAGTTGGCCCCGAGCACGAAAACAAGTTTCTATCTCAACCTCGACTACCTGCACGACAGCCCGGAGCACACGCCGGGCTATACGGTCGGCGGCATCGCCGGAGCGGCCCGGTTCCAGCTCACCCGAAAGGTCGCGTTGAGCCCGCGGCTGGAGTGGCTGGACGACGGCAGCGGCATGGCGACCGGAACCGGGCAGCAGGTGAAGGAATTCACGGCGACCGGGACGTACACGCTAATGGATCGCCTCTCGGTGTGGGTCGAATTCAGGAACGACTGGTCGAACCAACCGTTTTTCAATCGCGGCAATGGCATCGGAGTCTCGCAAACACAGCCCACCGTCCTGTTGGGCCTGGTTGCGATCCTCCGGCCAAGAAAATGAGTGTCGAAAGTGTCCGGTTGTGCCGATAAACGTTTTGACACGCCAGCCGGTTCGCCGGGGAAGCAAGGATTCCAGGCCAAGCGAAAGCCGCGCCGGAGAAGCAGTTGGTGCAAGCAGCAACGGGGAAAAGAAAGGGGGCTTATGTCAAGCGCAGTGATGGGAAAACCACAAACCGGCGCCGCTGTCGCCGCGGGCAGTCCGCAAATGCAGCCGCTGGGCAATGAAAGGGCGCAGATGCCCAGCGCGGTCACGGAGAAAAAGGAGGCCCGCGCCTCTGCCGGCGAGCAGCGCGTGGGAAAGTATCTCACCTTCCTGCTGGGGCGCGAGGAGTTCGCCATTCGCGTGCTGAAGGTCCGGGAGATCATGGGCATTCAGGACATCACCGCCGTGCCCCAGACGCCGGGGTACGTCAAGGGGGTGATCAACCTCCGGGGCAAGGTGATCCCGGTGGTGGATCTGCGCCTGAAGTTCTGCCTGCCGGAGATGGAGTACACGCAGCGCACCTGCATCATCGTGGTGCAGGTGCAGTCGGGCGGGGTTTCCATGCATACCGGCATTGTGGTCGACGAGGTCTCCGAGGTGCTGAACCTGGCCGCCGGCGACATCGAGGACACGCCCGACTTTGGGGAAGGCTCTGGCTCGGCCACGTCCTATCTGCTGGGCATGGCCAAGGTCAAAGGCAAAGTGAAAATCCTGCTGGACATCGACCGGGTGTTGAGCAGCCAGGAACTGCACGGGCTGGACGCGTTGGTGCAATGAAATCACTCCTGGAAGAAGCAAAGGAGAAATACGAGATGAAATCGCAAATGAAAATCAGCAAGAAACTCTTCCTCAGTTTCGGCGCCGCGCTGGTGATTACGCTGGGTGTGAGCTTCGTCGCCTTGAATGGCACCGACAACCTTGCGGGAGCGAACGACAAAATAGTCAAGGTGACCGCCAAAAAACTGTACCTGAGCGGCAACATCGCCACAGATGTGACGGGCGTTCTCGCCGCGGAGCGGGGCGTTCTGCTCCGGGACTACATGAAGGATAAGGCGACCATGGCGCAGTACAACCAGGATTTTCAGGAGAATATCGCGAGTGCCAAGAAGAATTTGGCGGAGTTTGCGACGCTGAGCGAGTCTTCCGAAGATCGACGCCAGGACGACGAGCTTGGCGGTTTTTTGGAAACCATCGAGCAGGGGCACAACGAACTCTGGAGTGAGGCCACTTCCGACCAGATCGACGCTGCCACGGAGACTTACAGAACGAAAACGAATCCAGCCATCAAGCAATCAGTTGAGATTGCGGATGCCCTCGTAGCGCAGCAAAACGTTGAATTGCTCAAGATGGCGCAAGACGCCCAAGGGGCTGCAGACCGTGCCCGCTGGATGACGCTGGCGATGATAGCGCTCTCCCTGCTGGTGGCCGTGATCGTGGTATTCGTCGTGCGCCAGATCAACAAGAACTTGCAGCAAGCGGTGACGGACCTGGCCGAGAGCGCCGGGCAGGTAGCCAGCGCGGCAGGACAGATCTCTTCATCCAGCCAATCGATGGCGCAAGGCGCCTCCGAACAGGCGGCATCGCTGGAGGAGACCTCGGCCTCCAGCGAGGAGATCAACTCCATGGCCCGCAAGAACGCCGAGAACTCGCAGGCGGCCAACGGGCTGGTGACGCAGTCGCAGCAGAAGTTCCACGAGACCAACCAGTCGCTGGAATCGATGGTGGTGGCCATGGGCGACATCAAGGCCTCCAGCGACAAGGTGGCCAAGATCATCAAGGTGATCGATGAGATCGCCTTCCAGACCAACATTCTGGCGCTGAACGCGGCGGTGGAGGCGGCGCGCGCCGGCGAGGCGGGCATGGGCTTTGCGGTGGTGGCCGACGAGGTACGCAACCTGGCGCAGCGCTGCGCGCAGGCGGCCAAGGACACGGCGGCGCTGATCGAGGAGTCGATCGGCAAATCTAACGATGGCAAGAACAAGGTGGACCAGGTGGCGGTGGCCATCCGCGCCATTACCGAGGAATCGGCCAAGGTGAAGACGCTGGTGGACGAAGTGAGCCTGGGCAGCACCGAGCAGACGCGCGGCATCGAGCAGGTGGCCAAGGCGCTGACGCAGATGGAGCAAGTGACGCAGCAATCGGCGGCCAATGCCGAGGAGAGCGCCGCGGCGGCCGAGGAACTGACGGCGCAGGCGTCCACTCTGATGGAAGTGGTGCACCAGTTGAGCGTCATGGTCGGCGGCGGGGAAGGGGAGGAGGAGGGCCATCGCGTGACGCCCGCGCGGCAGGCTTCCTCCGCGCTGGCGCACCTGCACGAGAAGAGGGTTGCGGGCGCGAGCGCGCCCAAGGCTCATGCGCCCGCGGCACACGCGCTCAAGCCTTCGGCCGCCAAAGCCGAGTCAATCCCCCTGGAGGCGGAATTCAAGGCGATGGCGTAACCGGCAGTAGGCAGCAATGACTCTCCCTTCCACTCGACGCGGTTCCGTGCAGCCTGTCCACTGCACGGAACCGCGTAGAGCGTTACCGATGCATAAGAGGAAGATGCGGCTTTATGTCAACGAAGCGGAAACCGGCGGAAACGAAAGCAATGCCAAACCTGAGCGAGCGCGTGGAGGAACTGGCCACGAAACTGGTGCTGGGCGGCACGGACAGCAAGCAGTGGGCGGGGCTGCTGAAGGAGGTGCGCCGGGAAGCGGAGAGAACGGGCCGGGCTGACGTGGCGGGAATTGCCGCCGAAACGCTGGAGGCGCTGTCCAAAGCGACGGATGCAGGCGGCCAGGAAGCCGTCTTTTCAAGCAGCATCGTGCGCATGCAGCAGGCTCTGGCAGACGGCGGCGCAGAGAGGGCTTCGTCGGGCGTGGCCGCCCAGTCCCCCGCCCCGCCCGCGCCCGTCCCGGCACTGCTCTCTCTGGGGGAAGACAAGGAACTGATCGGCGATTTCATCCTGGAATCCCGCGACCATCTGACCCAGGTCGAGATCCAGATCATGACGCTCGAAAAGGAGCCGGAAAACAGCGAGGCGATCAACACTGTATTCCGTGCGTTTCACACCATCAAGGGCCTGGCGGGCTTCATGGATCTCAACGACATCCGGGAAGTGGCCCACGAAACCGAGACGTTGCTGGACCTGGCGCGCAATCAAAAGCTGAAGATTACATCGGCAGTAGCGGACATCGTGCTGGCCGCGGCGGATTTTCTCAAAGTCTGGCTCAAGCGTATTGAGACAACCTTGGCAGGAAGCGATGCGGGCCCGGCGCCGGAGAAGCTGGCCTTGCTGGAGCGCATTCGCCGTGGAGCGCTGGGCGCGCCCGAGGTTGCAGTTGCAGCGACGGAGGCCGACGAGGGGGCCGGCGCAGCCGAAACGGACCTCTCTGACAGACGAAAAACAGCCGCGACTGACTGGACCGGGCCCGAACGGCGAAGCGGCGACGACCGGAGAGCGCAGGGCAGCGAAACCCGTTCCGTCAAGGTAGACACCGCGAAGCTTGACTTCCTGGTGGACATGGCCGGGGAGATGGTGATTGCCCAGTCCATGGTCCGCCATCATCCGGAACTGGCGGCGTTGCGCAGCCCGGCCGTGCTCCGTAACTTGGCGCAGCTTGCGCGCATCACCGGCGACCTGCAGAAGACCGCTATGTCTATGCGCATGGTGCCTGTCGGCGGACTGTTTCAAAAGATGAGCCGTCTGGTGCGGGGCCTGGCCCGCAAAACCGGCAAGCAGGCCGAAATGGAAGCGATCGGCGGGGACACCGAACTGGACCGCAACGTGGTGGAGGAACTGGCGGATCCGTTGATGCACATGGTCCGCAACGCCACCGATCATGGTCTGGAAACTCCCGATGAGCGGCGCGCTGCGGGCAAAGATCCCACCGGGCGCATTCGCCTCCGCGCCAGCCATCAGGCCGGGCATATCGTCATTGAGATTGCCGACGACGGGCGCGGATTGAACCGCGAGAAGATTCTGGAAAAAGCGAAGCGGATGGGCCTTGCGGACGCCGCCGCCAGCCTTTCCGACAGCGAAGTCTTCAGTTTCATCTTCCACCCCGGCTTTTCCACCGCGGAGAAGGTCACCGACGTATCCGGCCGCGGCGTAGGCATGGACGTGGTGACGAAGCAGATCCAGAAGCTGCGCGGGCGGATCGACATCGAGTCGGTACCGGGTAAAGGGTCGTCGTTCTTTCTGCGCCTGCCTTTGACGCTGGCCATTATCGACGGGCTGGTGGTGGGCGTGGGCGGCGAGCGGTACGTGGTCCCGATCTTTTCGGTGCGCGAAATGCTGCGGCCGACGGCGGAGATGGTGTTCACCGTGGAAAACCGGCAGGAGATGGCGATGGTGCGCAATAGCCTGCTGCCTGTGGTGCGCCTGTATAGGCGCTTCGGAGTGGCGCCGCGCTCGGAACTGGCGACGGAAAGTCTTCTGATCGTGGCCGAAGCCGCCGGTAAATCCTTCTGCCTGATGGTGGATGAATTGATTGGCAAGCAGGAGGTGGTCATCAAGAGCTTGGGCGAGACCTTGAAGGACATTCCCGGCGTCGCCGGCGGCGCCATTCTGGGTGACGGACGGGTCGGCCTGATTCTGGATATTGAGGGGATCTTTCGTGCGAGAGTCAAATGATCGAAACAGGTACGGCATCCACACTCGCGGAACCGCAACTCGAGTTCATCTCCCGGCCGCTGACGCTTAAGGCGAAGGAATTCGCAGCCATCTCCGCTCTGGCGCGCGAAGAGTTCGGTTTGGAACTAGGCAAGGGCAAGGAACAACTGGTGGCCGCGCGGCTGGGAAAGCTGATGCGGAAGCTCGGCTTCGGTGCATTCCCCGATTACTACCGGCATGTGCAGGGCGACCGGACGGGCGATGCCTTGGTGGAGTTGATCGACGCGCTGACCACCAACCACACCAGCTTTTTTCGCGAACCGGCGCATTTGGATTTCCTAGTTCAGAGGGTTTTCGCCGAACACCACGGACACGGTCCCATGCGCATCTGGAGCGCGGCATGCTCGTCCGGCGAAGAGCCCTACTCCATCGCGCTCACGGCGCGAGAGCACCTGGGAGCGCAGAGTCCCATCCTGCCGCGCATTCTGGCCTCGGACATTTCCACGCGCGTGCTGGAAACCGCGCGCAAGGGAATCTACAAAGCCGACCGCTTCCAGGGCGGTGTTGCGCCCTGGCTGCGGAAACACCTGCTGCGGGGGGAGGGCCGCTGGGAGGGCTGGTACCGGATGCGGCCCGAGATCCTGGGTATGGTCGAATTCCGGCGCGTCAACCTGATTGAGCCGCTGCCGGATGTGGGCCGCTTTACGGTGATCTTCTGCCGCAATGTGATGATCTATTTCAGCCGCGAGACGCAGGAACAACTGGTCAATCGCCTGGCCGCTTGCCTGGAACCGGGAGGATACCTTTTCGTGGGGCACTCGGAGAGCCTGACCGGAATGCAACACGGCCTGCAACACATACTGCCGGCGATTTACCGGAAGCGAGTCGCGAAAAAATGAGGCAGCTGGTGGTGGGAGTAGGCGACGGAGGAATCAGCCGGGACCCGGACATCATGTTCGTGACCTATGCTCTGGGATCTTGTGTCGCGGTGATGCTGCACGATCCGGTGGCGAGGGTGAGCGGCATGGTGCACTACATGCTTCCCGAGTCGTCGATGTCCAGCGATAAATCGAACCTCCGCCCGTGGATGTTCGCGGATACGGGAATTTCGCATCTGCTCCGCGCCGCTCTAGAGCAGGGGGCGGATAAGCGCCGGCTGGTCATCTTCGCTGCCGGAGGTGCGCAGTTGATGGACGATAACAGCATGTTCAACATCGGCAAGCGCAACTGTCTGGCCTTGCGCAAAATATTGTGGAAGTTCGGGCTGGTCGCTCACGCCGAGGAGACTGGCGGAACAGAGGCCAGGACGGTTCGCATGGAAGTTGGCACTGGCCGCGTGTGGTTGCAGGCGCCCGGCGGGGAGCAGTGGGAAATGAACGCACGGTCGCCGGCCGCTCAATGCAGGCTGGGGTAGGGAGACAAACGATGGCGCTGAACATCATGATCGTGGATGACTCGCCGGTGATGCGATCCTTCATCCGTAAGGTCGTCGGCCTCACGGGACTCGATGTCGGAGAGTACTACGAAGCCGGAGATGGCGAAGACGCGCTGAAGTTGTTGGGCGAGCGCTGGGTGGATTTGGTATTGTCCGACATCAACATGCCCAACATGAACGGGGAAGAGTTCGTTCGGCGTATGGAGAGCGATGAGTTGCTGCGAACCATTCCGGTGATCGTGGTCTCGACCGATTCCAGTCACAGCCGGGTTGAGCACATGATGGCGCTCGGAGCCAAGGGATACGTGGCCAAGCCGTTTCTGCCGGAAATTCTGCGCGACGAAGTAGAGAAAGTTTTGGGGGGGACACATGACTGAGCATAACTTTGATCAGTTAGTCTCGGGTACGGTGGACTCCGTGCTGGAAACGATGTTCTTCACCGCTCCCTGGGGTCCGGCGGAACCGGAAACCGGCGGCGCGGCCCTGGAAGCTCGTCTGGCATTCCAGGGAAGTCCCTCCGGATCCCTTGCCGTATGCCTTTCCGAGCACGCCGCGCGGCTACTGGCCGCCGGTTTTCTTGGCGAAGACGAGGAAACGCTGACGGACGCGCAGACCGGCCAGGTGGTCTGTGAATTGGCCAACATGTTGTGCGGGTCATTGGTCAGCAGACTGGAAAGCGAAGAGAGTTTCGATCTTGCCCCACCCGAATTGGTTCCTTTCGGGAGCGAGACTGAGGCTGCTTCCAGTGCTCCTCCCGCGGCCAGCCAAAGCTTCGAGCTCGAAGGCGGGATCCTCACCGTAACCCTGCATCTTGAGGCGGCCGCATGACTCCCGAAAGCAGAATCAGAGTTCTGATCGTGGACGATTCGGCCATCGTCCGCAAGGTGCTCGCGGACGCCCTCTCGGGGGAAGCCGACATCGAAGTGGTGGGGACTGCCCCGGACCCCTTCGTTGCGCGCGACAAGATCCTGTCCTTGCAGCCGGACGTACTGACTCTGGATATCGAGATGCCGCGCATGGATGGCGTGACGTTTCTCAAGAAGTTGATGCACCACCATCCGATGCCAGTGATCGTCATCAGCTCTCTGGGCATCGCGTCCAGCCGCGCCGCGCTCGATGCGCTGGAGGCGGGAGCCATCGATGTGCTCGCCAAGCCGGGCGGGCCGCAATCGGTGGGCGACCTGCGCTTGAGCCTGGCTTCCAAGATACGCGCGGCCAAGGTGGCCCGGCTGAGGGCGCCTGCGCCCAAGGCGGCTGCACCGGCAGCTCCGCCCGCGCGGATGCCGCTGGATAAACCGTTCCCAGCCTCCGCCGTGATCGCCATCGGTGCTTCCACCGGGGGCACCGAAGCTATCCAGAAAGTTCTGCTCGAGCTGCCCGAGAATTGCCCCGGCATCGTGATCACACAGCACATTCCTGCGGTTTTCTCCCGCTCCTTTGCCAATCGCCTGAATGAACTCTGTGCGATGCGCGTTCGCGAGGCCGAAAACGGAGACAAGGTCGAGCCGGGGCTGGCTCTGGTGGCGCCCGGCAATTTTCACATGCTGCTCAAGCGCGCGCCCGCCGGTTACTGCGTGGAGATTAAAGACGGTCCCATGGTGTGTTTTCAGCGCCCCTCGGTCGACGTGCTCTTCCATTCCGTGGCACAAGCCGCGGGATCACACGCCACCGGGGCCATTCTCACCGGCATGGGCTCTGACGGAGCCCAGGGAATGCATGCTATGAAAAAAGCCGGCGCCCGTACCATCGCCCAGGACGAAGCCAGTTGCGTCGTCTTTGGCATGCCCAAAGAAGCGATCCGCCAGGGCGCGGTCGACCATGTGCTGCCGCTTTCAGCCATTCCGGGCGCCCTCCTGGCGGAATCCAGGCGCTGAAAGCGGCGTGCGGATTGGACTCCCTGCCCGGTTTCCATCATTCCAGCTTGCCAAAATAGCTGGTCAAAATGGAGTGACCGGCCCGATGCGCTGATCGTGGGTTAGGCTGTGAGTTCAGAGAGAACCACAGTTCGGAGGCACGAGCGGAAAGGAACCGGTCACGAAGGAAACGGTCCGATCTTGGGTTTGGATGTCCATGCCGAGGCGATCACCGTCGGGGTAGTCGAACCAGAGGGCTCGGTGCGCCGCTTGGGAACGATAGCCAACCGCGTGGAGTCGATCCGCAAGCTGGTGAAGAGGCTGGGGCAGCGCGAGCAGTCGCGGGCCTGCGATGAAGCCGGTTCGACGGACTATGTTATGCATTGACAGTCGACGTGGCTGGGAGTCGCATGCGAAGCAATCGCGCCGACGCTGGTTCCGACCAAGGCCAGCGACCGGCTGATGACAGACTAGCGGGAAGCCGAGAAGCTTGCACGCAGCTACCCACACAACTTTGAACCAGGCGCGCATCTCTCGGTATTGGTTTCCTATCGGATCTCCAGATCTCAGTCTGGCCTTGCCCGCGCAAAGCGCAACCCTCCACCTAGAGCGGGTCTCCTGCAGGTGTAGACCAAGGCACAATCGCCAAGTGGCTTTTTCATCAAGAAAAAGCCACCTTGAATTCTGTCCAAAATGGCTCATAGCTGCAGGGGAACCGCCGTATTAGTCCGTTCTTCACACCACAGAGTTCAGTGCAGATTCTGCCCACACAACTGCCTCCGCATAAAAGTGGAACAGATTCTCCTCGCTCAGCCCATTGGCCTGCGCCACCGCATCGCACGAACTCCAATCTCCGCGCTCGTGAAACTCCAGCCATTCCAGCAGAATGCGTTCGGGGTTCGCCGTACCTTCAAGCGCCCGCCGGATTTCCTGGCGCAGCGGAAGCGACGGGGTCAGCTCTTCCATCGGCATGCGCAACATGGCCGGCAGCAGGCTGAGCATCCCCACCAGATATTGCTCCATCGGGTCCAGCCCGCACAGCTCGGCGGCCAGTTCGCAGAATCGCCCACGCACAAAAACCATGTGCAGGATGGCGGGCGGTCTGCCGGTGTTCCATTCGCTAGCGATCGCCTGCATCAACACCCGGCGAAGCATCTCTTCGCCGATCATCACCACCGCTGCCTGGATGGAGCGGACCTCCTGGCGGATGGCGCAGATAGGAGAGTTGGCCAGCCGCAGCAGGCGATGGGCGAGGGAAGGGTCGCGCTTGACCATCAGGCTCAACTGGCGCAGCTCCATCGGCTCGCACTGTAGTTGTTTCAGAATCTCCATGTGCAACAGGCAGTTGGCCGGTACCTTGTGGTTCTTGAGCAGAACGGGACGGCAAAAATAATAGCCCTGAAAGAAAGTGAGCCCCTCTGCGCATGCCTGCCGGTAATCTTCCTCGGTTTCGATCTTCTCCGCTACCAAGCTGGCCTTGCAACCTTTTAGGCGCTGCAGCAGTTGTCGCCGGTATTCGGGGCCCATCGCGAGAAAATCTATCTTGATGTAGTCGGCCAATTCCACCAGCGGCTCGAACTTCGGCTCCCATCTAAAATCGTCCAGCGCCATACGGAAACCCATCAGCTTAAGGTCCTTGCAGGCAGCGATCAGTTCTTCCGACGGCTCCAGCGATTCGAGCACTTCAAGGACGGTGAAACTGGGCTGCAGGACTTTCACCAGCCCTGCGATCAGCGATTCGCTGGTGCAATTCACAAAGGCCGGCAACCCGCCAGTCAGTTGCTCCATCCCGAACATGACCGTGTTGTCCAGCATCGTCCGCGTCGCCAGGTCGCCATCCCCGCGGAAGACCTCCTCGGTCCTGCCCGGAAGAGCAGTTCGTATCCATGCACCCGGCCGCGCAGATCCATGATCGGTTGGCGCGCCACATAGCGCAACCCACTTCCCATCTCGGGCCAACGCAGCCCGGGAGTGTTGCCGGTCAAGACCTGTGTCGCCATGCGCACCTTCCCGTACCGTTTATCGGTTGGCCGCAGCTATACTTCAACCGGGATTTTCATCTTGACCTCCCGGCCGACCGATTAGATTATCGTATGAAATTCTTCTTGTTCCTGCATGGTGCGTAATGATCCGCGATTCTCCTGGCTTCATTGAGATTGCTCCTTCGTGAGCAGGACCCGATTTCGACCGCGCACAGTGTTCCACGCGAGCTCCACTGCGAGAGCATTTTCCCTATCGCTGTAGAGAGCGGAGGCGGAGCATGAACCATGCTTCGGCATTCTGCTTAGTGATCTGGGACAGCAATTCTGTGATGGCTTGGTCGAAGGCTTCTTTGGTTCGGGCCATAGCGGCGCGGAGCAATAGTTTGAGCTTGGCCCAAGCCTTCTCGATGGAGTTCAAGTCGGGCGAGTACGGCGGGGGGTGACCGATTCGGTTCCAGCGGCCTTGATCTGCTGGCGCACTGCATCGACCTTATGCGCACCGAGACTATCCATCACCACCACATCGCCGGGCTTTAGGGCCGGGCAGAGCACTTGATCTAGATAGACAAGGAAGAATATCCGCGTCCGTGGCTTCCTCGATGGTTATGGTGGCGATCATGCCGCGCAGACTCATGCACCCAGGGCGGTCAGTATTCTCACGTGGACTTGGGGCGCAGCATCATGAATGCGCGCCGCCGCCAAGGGCACGCGCTTAGAGCCTGGTCATCGGCGTGGGGACCCCGTTCTCATCCGGATAATGCAGATGTACCGGCGGAGTCTCGCAGATTTTCCCAAGGAACGCTGCGTATCGCTTGCGGTTGGCTTCTGTGTCCCGCGTGGCGTTGAGAGGCTATTTCTATAAGCCGTAAAAACATCAGCCTTCTGCCCATCAAGGGTCCTGAGTGTCTTTCGTTGGGGGAGAGGGCATGATTATTTACAGAGGGATTGAATGATGCGTTTGAGGTCGAGAGAAGTACAGAAAAGACTGTGGGGACTTTTGTGGGTGGACTGCTTCAAAAAGGCGGGCAATTGTGAGTAGTCCCCACAGTTTCTTCGGGACAGAGAGTTATCACAAGTCATTGAAATCAAGGAATATAGAGTAGCTGCGAGTAATACTGAGAAGTGCAAATTCCTAGCTGTTAACCGAAGGGTTGTAGGTTCGAGTCCTACCTGAGGAGCCAATAAATCAACAACTTAGCTCGACCGCGCTCCATTCTGCGCGCTGTCCCCTTGAAAAGCAAGTTGAGCAACCTTGATTCCGGCGGTAGTCATCTCGTCCGTTACAACGTCCCCGTAAATGTTGCATGTGGTTCTGATGTCCGCATGGCGCATCATCTTTTGCCGTATGGCAACGGGCGTGCCCACAGCGTCCAACCAAGAGCGACAGGTGTGGCGAAATGCGTGTGTCCCGGGATGCCCGATTATCGCGGCCTCTGATGCCCGCACGAATTCCCGCCAAACGCCCGCGTAGGAATACGGGAGCCTGCCGAGTTTGAGAGGGCTTGCGAAAATCCAGTCTTCAGTGCCCGAAAAATCGGAACGCTGTTTCCAGGACTTCAGGCGTTCTAGCAATTCGCTCGTGAGATTGAAGGTTCGGGCGGAGCCTTCCGTCTTCACATCGTCCACGACCTGCTCAACGATTCCGCGCCGGATGCTGAGGTGCGCCCCGAGCCAATCCACGTCAGCCCAACGCAGTGCGAGCGCCTCACTGATGCGGAGACCCAGGCACACAGAAACCAGTGCGAGAGTAGCGAACGGCTCATGTAGCTATCTCAGTAGCGCGTGAAACTGCTCAACTGCCAGGCTACGAGCTTTGCGCGTCCGTCGCGTGGCCCCCTTGTTTTGGAATGGCGAGATTGGATTGCGGCTGATGTCCAGCAGACCGGCCCACATCGCAAACTCCACAAGCCCGTGCATGAGCGAGCGCACGTGCGTCTTGGATTTCGGCGATAAGGGCAATTCGCGGAGTCACAGTTCAACGGGCCGGGGCTGCAAGGCACGGGTGTCCTTGTCGCCCTACAAAGGAACAAAATGAATTGCAGGTTCTAGACGATGCGCATGGCCAGGCCGCCATCGATGGCCAGGTCTTCTCCGGTGATGTAGTCGTTCTCCACAAAATCCAGGATTGCGCGGGCTACATTCTCCGGTTTGCCTTCGCGATGGATAGGAATCCGGTTCTTGATATTGTTCTCCACCTGCGCCGGCGTGAGCATGTCCTGGAAGGAAGTGCGAATGATCCCCGGGGAGACGCAGTTCACGCGAATATTGTGCTCCGCCAGTTCCCGCGCCAGGGTGCGGGTAAACTGCGGTATGGCCCCCTTAACCACTCCGTACGCCAGCGCGCCCAGGCATCCGCGGTGGCCGGCGGCGGAACTGATGAGTACGATTGCGCCATCTCCATGCTCGATCATATGCGGCACGGCGGCGCGAGCCAGCCGCAGCACGGCATGTACATGAACATCGAAGGCCTTGAGCCAGGTTTCTTCGCTGACCTCGAAGAATCCGCCGGGGACAGCTCCGCCCGCGCAGTGAACCAGAACATCGAGGCGCCCAAAACGGGCAACGGTTTCGGCTATGGCGCGTTTACAATCCTCGGCGACGCTTGCATCGGACTGAATATAAAGAGCACCGGGGACATCCTCCGGCGGGGCGACCTTCCGCGTTTCGGGTGAATCGATTCGTGGGCCTGGCCCAGTGATTGCAATTTGCGCTCCGCGCCGGAAAAAGGCGAGGGCCGTCATTGCGCCAATACCGCTCGCCCCCCCGGTGATCAGACATACTTTACCCGCCAGTTCCATCGTGTTTGCCATCCTCGATCGGGCCGCGCCCATACCGGCAATGCATACGAGCGCGCCTTAAATTGTGCAGCCTTTCACTAACGGCTGCCGACTAGATGATATATCAGTTAGCGGAGCCCGTGTCCAGAGAATTTGCGCAGGGTAAGGATGCGCGGCAAAACGTGTTACTGTACGCGGCGGTAAGGATGGATGGGAGTTTGCCCCAGCGGAGCTCGAGCTCCGGTCATGTTGAGAATCGGCAAGTCACCCGATTCCTCGGCAAAGGGGAATGCAGGCGCCCAGCCGCGCAACGCTTTATCTGCGCGGCCTGCTGGCGATTGTCAACGGTGCGGCGATTTCCGTAGTGTCTCAGTTTGACTGCGCCTTGAAAGGGCACGGCTTCAAAGCCTGCCCTGAGCTTGCCGAAGGGCGCCCTTCATCGCGCCAAATTAGTCGGGGCTTTAGCTGTGCCCGCCGGGAGCACGAGCGACCTGGGGTACCTGTAGAAGGTCAAGAGGTTGTTCCGATCTCGGAGCGGCTTATGGGCGGCCTGTAGTTGAGGCTACCATGGGGTCTTTCGCGATTGTAGTAATCGTTCCCGGGTGGCAGATGCAGGTCTCTCTGGTCGGAGTTATCCCCGTGTTGCGCGTAGGCCCACTCGCGCAGTGCGGTCTGGGGAAAGCGTTCGGCCTGACCGTTGGTTTGCGGTGAGTAGGGCTTGGTACTGCGGTGTTTGATCTGAAGCTTCTTGCAGGCGTGTCCGAACAGCCGGGAGCGGTAGCAGCTGCCGTTGTCGGTCAGCAGGGCGCGGACGCCGATGCCGTGTCGGGCGAAGAAGTCCAGGGCGCTATGCAGGAAGCCGATGGTGGTTTCGGTCTTCTGGTCGGGCAGCATTTGCGTAAAGGCCATGCGGGAGTGATCGTCAACGGCCACATGCAGGGCCAGGAAGCCGGGATGTTTGCGCTTTCCGCGCAGCCGTCCGTCGCCGCGTAGCGAGACCTCGGAGAAGCGCGTCATGCCCTTGATGTCGAGATGCAGCAGATCGCCCGGCACGGGGTGTTCATGGCGCACGACGGGCGGCGGAGGGCAGAGATCGCGCAAGCAGCTTATCCGCGCCCGGCGCAGGATGCGGCTTACCGTAGCTGGGCTCAGGCCCAGTTCGCGGGCGATACACCAGCCGTTGCGGCGCAGCCGGCGAAAAGCAACAACCTTTTCCACTAAGAAGGAACTTGTCTGCCGCGGGCTGTGGTGCGACCGCGAACTGCGATCGGCCAGGCCTGCGGCTCCGAACTGGCGGTAACGGCGCACCCATTTGGCGGCTGTTTTGGCACTGACACTGAACTTGGCGGCTGCCGATTGCAGCGTCGCGCCATCGCTGATCACCAGCCGCGCCAACCCCTCTCGACTCACCGCCGTCCATGGGGCATTCTTGTGATAGTCCATTCGGTCTCCAGAGATTCTGATTGCTCGTCACAACCAGCTTCTCCGGTCCAGATCGAATGGACAACCTCTTGAAAGATCACAGGTGCCCCAACTCTCGCTTCCGGGACCCGGGAAAGCTAAGAGCTAAAAGCTGATAGCTAAGAGCAGGCAGCTGGCAGTCCAAAGCTCTTTGCCCGTAAAATGAATCAAAGAGAAAACATGCCCGCCTACGAATACCTCTGCGACTCCTGCTCCTCCGGCTTCGAGAAGCGCCAGAAAATGTCCGACCCTGCGCTCGAGCTTTGTCCCTCCTGCGGCGGGCCCATTCGCCGCCTCATCAGCGGAGGCGCTGGCGCCATCACGAAAGGCTCCGGCCACCGTCACGCCGGCGCGCCCCAGCCCTGCGCCTCCGGCTCGCCCTGCTGCGGCATGGACGGCTCCTGCTGCTCCGGCTCCTTCTGCGAAAACTAGGTCTCTGACCACATGAATTTGTTCCCTTAGAGTGGTGGTTCCCAGGGCCCAAAAGCGGGGACCTGGGGCACCCACATTGCTACAAAATCAAACGGTCAGAGACCTAGCCCGCCACGAACGGTGTACGCCAAATGGGGCGCCCAGGTCTCGTTTTGAGGCCGGAAAACTACCGTCCCGCCCCTGCCGAAGTGTCATTGCGGCTGTCCGCCTTGCCCCTTCTTCCGGCGCACCGTAGCAGGGTTTTCCAACAGACGGCTTCCGAAACCTGGCGGTGCGGTGCGACAATCATCGCGTCGGGCCATGCCGCAAGAGACAAGGCTCTGCCCGGAGGAGAAACATCCCAATGAAACATGTTTTGGTATGTACGGGTTTGTTGTTTGCCGCAACCACTCTGTTTGCCCAGCCAAAACCGCCGCTCAGTCCGGCGACCACGGAAACGGCGGCCATCGCCAGCAAATCCATCACCATTACCTACAGCTCGCCGCGCGTGAGAGGCCGCGAGGGCCACATCTTCACCAAAGGTGGGCTCATCAGTCACGACCCGCACTACCCGGTCTGGCGCGCGGGCGCGAATGCCGCCACGACGCTGAAGACCGATGCCGACCTGACCATAGGCGACCTGGATGTTCCCGCGGGCACCTACACGCTGTTTGTCGATATCTCCGACCCCGCGCATTGGGTTCTGATCGTGAGCAAGGCGACCGGCGAGTGGGGGCTTGCCTACGACGCCGCGCAGGACCTGGGCAGGGTGAAGATGCGCATGTCCGAACCACCGGCGCTGGTGGAAGATCTGAAGTACACGGTCAGCGACGATGGCGGCGGCAAGGGCACGCTGACGCTGGCGTGGGAACATGTCAGCGCCTCGGTGCCCATCATGGTGCATTGAGGGCCGGTTTTCCCAATCCCTGCGGCATGCGGCGAGGGCGGCGAGTGTTGCTCAGGATTCGCCGCCCTCCCGGTACAATAGAGTGTGTGAATCACTCCTTGCCGAGGGGGCAGGAACCTTGCCACTGTATCCGTATCGCTGCACGCAGTGCGGCTATCGATTTGAAAAAATCCAACGCTTTAGCGCCAAACCCGAAAAGGAGTGCCCAAAGTGTGGCGGCGTGCTGGAGCGCCTCCTGACTGCGCCCGGACTGAATTTCAAGGGCTCGGGTTGGTACGTGAACGATTACGCCGCAAAGAGCAGCGGCTCGGGTGGAAGGCCGGCGCCGCCGGCTGCGAAGCCGGAGACGAAGTCCGAAGTCAAGACCGCGAGCGGAGGAGAAAGCGGCGCGGCCAGCCCTGCTGCTCCCGCGGCGGCGACCGGCTCCGCGACAAAATAATTCCGCGCAGCGCTCCTTTCAGTCATAGAGTCATACCCGGCCAAGTAGGCATTGTTGTGTGTTCCACCGGAGGAGCTGCTCTGTGCTATCGGACGATTTGCGCGGAGGGTTGCGACGCGGCTGTGCCGGGCTGCACGGAGATTCCTCTGCTCATGAACGGCACAAGTTCTCCGCTGCCGGTGCTCGATTCCACACGTTTGCTTGCTAACGCCGCGCTGAGCCGTGCGGCACGGATGGCGGCTGCCGGTGCAAAGGCGGACCGATAACGCCGGATCAAGCCCCCGGAACGCTACCATAGTTCCTGAAGATGCCGCTCCTTGATCCCATTCCGTCTCTGGCCGAGCACGCCGATCTTGCCGCGCTCGAGTGGCAGCCGCTTTTGGCGTTGGTTGCCGGTTTCGCCGCGTCGCCGGTAGGCCGCGAGGCGGTCCTCGCGCTGCACCCTTCCATCGACGAAGATTGGATCGGCCGTCAGCACCAGCTTGCCGAAGAGGTGCGCCTGCTCCTGGAAGAACAGGTCTCGATCCCGTTGGGGGGCCTGTTCGATCCCACGCAACTGGCAGCCAAGGCGCAAATCGCCGGCGCGGCGTTGGAAGCCGGCGAGCTGCAAGCCGTGGCGCGTCTCGCCAACGATGTGGCTGCGTGGCAGGCGCTGCTGCGCGAGCCGCCGGCTCGGCTTGTTGGCAAGTTGCCGGGGCTGTCGGAGCGTTCGGTGGCGCTGACGACAAGTCTGCGGCCACTGGCTGAGTCCATCGAGCGCAAGATCCAGCCCGACGGCTCGTTGGCCGATGATGCCTCGCCCGAGTTGAAACGCATTCGCCGCGAGCAGGAGCGCCAGCAGAAGCTCATTGAAGAGAGCTTGCGCGCGGCGTTGCGCAAACTCTCCGGAGAAGGCGCCACGCAGGACGATCTCATCACCATTCGCGGCGAGCGCTTTGTGATTCCCGTGCGCGCGGAGCTCAAACGGAGCGTGACCGGCGTGATCCATGGGGCGAGCTCCTCGGGGCAGACGGTCTACGTCGAGCCGCTCGAAACCATCGAGCAGAACAACGAGCTGGTGCGGCTGATCGAGGAAGAACAGGAGGAGATTCACCGCATCTTTGTCGCGCTTACCCGGCAGGTTGCGGGCTACGCTCACAGCCTGGTCGAGGGCGCGCGCGTGCTGGCCCTCGTCGATAGCCTGCTGGCGCGGGCGCGATTCGCGCGGGAGTTCGATTGCGTTTCTCCTGGTTTTGGACAAGAGCTGTTGCAGGTCGAGGGTGGGCGCCATCCGCTGCTGGAGAAAAGGTTGCGGGCGACGGGCGGAAAGATCGTTCCGCTCGTGCTGGAGCTGACGGCGGACGAACGCCAGCTCATCATCAGCGGGCCAAACACCGGCGGCAAAAGCGTGGCGCTCAAGACCGTGGCGCTGATGGCGGTGATGGCGCAGGCGGGAATTCCGGTGCCCGCCGAGGCCGCAAGCTTTCCTGTCTTCACCGCGTTTCTCGCCGATATCGGCGATGCGCAGTCGATCGAGGCGGCGCTTTCCACGTTCTCCGCGCACATCACCAATCTCGATCGTCTCTCTCGCCTCGCGGATGCGCGATCGCTGGTGCTGCTTGATGAACTGGGCTCGTCGACCGATCCCGAAGAAGGCGCAGCGCTGGCAGTGGCTGTGGCGCATCACTTCTTGAATGCCGGGGCGTGGGCGCTGATCTCGACACATCACACCTCGCTCAAGGTCTATGCGGCGAACACGCCGGGCGTGCGCAACGTAGCAGCGGGCGTGGATGAGAAGACGCTGGTTCCTAACTACCACTTTCATCTCGGCGTGCCGGGCGCTTCGGCGGGCATTCAGACGGCGGAACGGCTGGGTCTGAACGCCGCGATCATCGCCGCCGCGCGCGAGCGGTTGGGCTCGCAGCAGGCCGATATCGCCAAGTTCCTCGACAAGCTGCACGAGGATCTGGCGCAGCTCGAAGTCGAGCGCAAGGCCGCGCGCGAGCAACAGTACGCGCTGAACCAGGAGCGGAAGAAGCTGGAGCGCGAAGGCGACGTGGAGGTGCGCAACCGCGTGCGAGAGCTCGAAGGCAAGTTGGCCTCGCTGCTCAAGGACTTCGAGTTCCAGATGCGTGAGAACGTGCGTGCGGTAGAGGATCGTGTGGCGCAACAAAAATTGTCGAAAGAAGCGGAACGGCGCATCAACCGCTTGCGGCGCGAGTTTCAGGAGAGCTTCAATCAGACGGTTGTGGCGCATCGCACCGGCGCGGATCAGGGAGATACGAATGCGCAGCCGCATCTGCTGCGTCACATCGCTCCCGGCGATCAGGTGCGTCTTAAATCCATGGGCAAAGTCACCACGGTGCAGCGCGAGGTTGAAAAGGACTTGTTCGAAGTGGCGCTCGGACCCATCAAGATGCGGGTGAAGAGAGATGACATTGCCGAGGTGGTGCGTTCGGCGGCGCCTCAGGCTCCCAACGGCCAAGATCCGCTCGCGGCGGCGCGCAGGCAGAAGGGCGTGCACGTCTCCGTGACCAGCGCGAACACCGACGAGATGCGCGCGGAGATCAACCTTATCGGCCGTACGGTGGACGAGGCAACCGGCGAATTAGAGAAGTACCTCGACCGCGCATTCCTGGCCGGACTCGAGCGCGTGCGCGTAATTCACGGCCACGGCGCCGGGATTTTGCGCCGCGGCGTCCGCGAGTTCCTGAAGAACCATCCCCACGTGGCCGGAATCGAAGAGGCTCCGCAAAACGAAGGTGGGCAGGGGGCGACGCTGGTGGAGCTGCGGCAGTAGTTGCGAAATAGCTACGATGTAGCTACACTAGGGTTGACCAGGAAAGCTGAGGGTCATGGACGACGAGCTGTTCGATTGGGATGACGCAAATATTCTTCACATCGCGGAACACGATGTGATGCCCGAGGAGGCCGAGGAGGTAATCCTCGGTGAGCCAGTGGAATTGGGATTCGAAGTCGTGGATTGCGAGGACCGCTGGCCGTATATTAGCGAGACGAGCCAAGGGAGAGTTCTGCGGGTTGTGATGACTCTTCGGGGAGAACGCGTTCGGGTGGTCACAGCATTCGAGCCGCCTAATGCCAGCAAGGCGATCTATCTGAGGAGAAAGGCAGGCGAGATATGAGCGAGAGCAGGATCGGAAAGAGCGATTTGAAGATTCCCAAGTTCGCCACTGAGGCGGAAGAAGCCAAGTGGTGGTTCGACAACGAGGATCTGATCGCCGCTGAATTCGAAAAGGCCGCGAGGGAAGGCCGTCTGCGCACTGGGGGGATACGCCGGTTGTTTGCGGAACGAGGCATTTCCTTCCCAGAAGAAAAGGCGAAGGTCACGCCGACCACGACGATCCGCCTTGATCCCGACGACATTGCAAAAGCACGTGTCCTTGCGGCTGAGCGCGGCTTGCGGTATCAGACTTACTTGAAGATGATTATTCACGAGGCGCTGCGCGTGGAGGAAGAGCGCAAATCGAAGGTTGCATAACCCAAGCTGAGCGTTGCTTCCGACACGCCGGTCAAAACTAACCAGGCTCCGCAACGCGGAGCCTGTTCACTGATAACTGATCACTGACCACTGGCGCTACGCCATCGCTTCCCGCCCCATGGGTTCGAAGACAAGCTGGTTCGACTTGCGGTCGACGTCGATGCGGACGTGCGCGCCGTGCAGGACTTCGCCGTCGAGGATCTTCATCGCCAGAGGGCCCTGGACCATACGTTGCAGTGCGCGCTTGAGCGGTCGCGCGCCGTAGGCGGCATCGGAGCCGGACTTGAGGATCAACTGCCGCGCCGGTTCGGTCAGCTCGATCGAAATGGCCCGGTCTTCGAGCAGCTTACGGATATCGTTCAGCCGCATATCGAGGATCTTGCTCAACTGCGCGTTGCCCAGCGAGCGGTAGATCACGATGTCGTCGACGCGGTTCAGGAACTCCGGACGGAAGTGCTCGCGCAGAACCTTCATCACGCTTTCGCGCGCAATGTCGTAGTCGTGCTCGGTCTTGAGCACGTCGGCGGTGAGCATCGCCGACCCCAGGTTCGAAGTCATGATGAGCACCGTGTTCTTGAAGTCGACGGTCCGGCCCTTCGAGTCGGTGAGGCGGCCATCGTCCATCACCTGCAAGAGAACGTTGAATACATCGGGGTGCGCCTTCTCGATTTCGTCGAAGAGGATGACTGCATAGGGCCGGCGATGGATGGCCTCGGTCAACTGGCCGCCCTCGTCGTAGCCCACATAGCCTGGAGGCGCGCCGATCAAGCGAGCCACGGCGTGTTTTTCCATATACTCGCTCATGTCGATTCGCACCATGGCCTGCTCGTCGTCGAAGAGGAACTCGGCGAGAGCGCGGGCGGTTTCAGTCTTACCCACGCCTGTCGGCCCAAGAAAAATAAAAGAACCGATGGGGCGCTTGGGATCGCTCAAGCCGGCACGTGAGCGGCGAATGGCGTTGGCGACGGTCGAAAGCGCCGCATCCTGGCCGACAACACGCTCACGCAAGCGGTCTTCCATCTGGACAAGTTTCTTTACCTCGCCCTCCAACATGCGCGAGACGGGAATGCCCGTCCACTTGCTGACGATTTTGGCAATGTCCTCCTCGTCGACCTCCTCTTTTAACATGCGCGCGGCGCCGGACTTGCCGTCCTGGGCGGCGTCGAGCTTCTTCAGCTCGGCTTCGAGCTTGGGCAGTTCGCCGTACTGGATCTGCGCGGCGCGGTCGAGCTGGCCCTTGCGGGTCTGCTCCTCGGCCTCGAAACGCAGAGCTTCGATCTTCTTCTTCAGCTCACCGATGCGGTTGATGGCCTCGCGTTCCTTGGTCCAGCGAGCACGCAGGGCCGTGATTTTTTCCTTGGTTTCGGACAAGATCCGTTCCACTTCGGACAAGCGCTCCTTGCTGTTGGCGTCGGTTTCGCGTTTCAGTGCGGCGCGCTCGATTTCGAGCGACGTGGCGCTGCGCTCCAGTTGGTCGATCTCGGTGGGCACGGAGCCGATCTGGATGGCGAGAGACGCGGCGGCCTCGTCGACGAGGTCGATGGCCTTGTCGGGGAGGAAGCGGTCGCTGATGTAGCGGTGCGAGAGCGTGGCCGCGGCGACGATGGCCGAATCCTTGATGCGCACGTTGTGGTGCTGCTCGTAGCGGTCCTTGAGTCCGCGCAGAATGGCGATCGTGTCTTCGACGTTAGGCTCGCCGACGTAAACGATCTGGAAGCGGCGCTCGAGGGCCTTGTCCTTCTCGATGTATTTGCGATACTCGTTCAGAGTGGTTGCGCCAATGGCGCGCAGTTCGCCGCGCGCGAGTGCCGGCTTGAGCATGTTGCTGGCGTCAATGGCGCCCTCGGCCGCTCCTGCGCCCACGAGCGTGTGCAACTCGTCGATGAAGAGCACGACCTGGCCCTGCGATTCCTCGATTTCTTTGAGGACGGCTTTGAGGCGGTCCTCAAATTCGCCGCGGTACTTGGCGCCGGCGAGCATGGAGCCCAGGTCGAGCGCAATGACGCGCTTGTCGCGCAGGCTCTCGGGCACGTCTCCGGAGACGATGCGGCGGGCGAGGCCTTCGACGATGGCGGTTTTGCCCACGCCGGGCTCGCCGATGAGGACGGGGTTGTTCTTGGTGCGCCGGCTCAAGACTTGGACGACGTGGCGAATCTCCTCGTCGCGGCCGATGACGGGATCGAGCTTGCCGCTGCGCGCGAGATCGGTGAGATCCTTGGCGTATTTTTCCAGGGCCTGGAACTTGCCTTCCGGATTCTGATCGGTGACGCGCTGCGAACCGCGGACGGCGGTGAGCGCCTGCAAAATAGCTTCGTGGGTTGCGCCGTGGGCGACGAGTGCGTCGCGCGATGGGTCGCCCTTGAGGTGCGCGACGCCGAGCAGAAGGTGCTCGGTGGAAACGTACTCGTCCTTGAAGTTGTCGGCCTCTTTGAAGCCCTGGTCGAGGACCTTGTTGAGCGCCTGGCCGAGATTCGGCTGCGCGGCCACGCCGGCCACGCGCGGCAGCTTCTGCTCTATCGAGTGCAGATCGCTCTCCAACTGTTCAATGGGCACGCCGATCTTTTCCAGCACGGCGGGGATGACGCCTTCGCGGTCCTCAATGAGCGCGAGCAAGAGGTGGACGGGCTGGAGCTCGGGGTTGCCGAACTCGGCCGCGCGAGCCTGCGCCTCCTGGATCGCCTGCTGCGACTTGACGGTGAATTTGTCCCAACGAATGGCCATGAAAACAGCTCCTGGCTTTCAGCTGTCAGCTCTCAGCTTCCAGCTTCTATCGACTTCCCACTTGGCGTCCAGTTCTTTCCATGAAAAAGATGATTGCGTCTTTGCACTAATAAAAACAAACGCGCCGGGATGACCGCTCGCCACCCGGCGCGTTTCCTGCTCCGCCGCCCCCCCGGCTTAAAGAGGTGAAAGCTGAAAGCTAACGGCTGAAAGCTGCTTCACGCCGCCAGCGTGTGGCCCACGTTCACCTTGATCTGCTTGGGCTGGGCCTCGGGCTTCTTTTTCAGCTCCAGCTTCAGCACGCCGGCACTGTAGTTCGCGGCCACGTTCTCCGTATCGACGGTAGTGGGCAGCGTGAAGGCGCGATAAAAGCTGCCGTAGCGGCGCTCGATGCGGTGGAAATTCTCTTCCTTCTCTTCCTTTTCGAACTTGCGCTCGCCCTTAACGGTCAGGGTGTGGTTTTCCACGCTCACGTCCAGGTCCTTCTCTTCGATGCCCGGCACTTCCAGCTTCAGGACGACTTTTTTCTCGTCCTCATAGACGTTGACCGCCGGCACAAAGCTGGCTGTCGTCATCGGGCCTTCCCCTTCGTTCAGATCGCGGAACAACGTGTTGAAACGGTTCTGCAGAGCCACAACTTCCCGGAACGGATCCCAACGAGTGATTGCCATGATCTTTCCCTCCTGATGGATCAAAAAGAATTCGCTTGCGGCGGGGTGGAGTCCCTGCCACTCAACCAATCTGATGAAACTATAGCACAAGTGATTCATAAAATATGAGTGTTTAACACTAATATTTTGATAATCCTATATCTCATTCATGGCAATCAGGTTAAATTGATGGTAGTGAATACTTGACCGGCTTCCGAGGCTTTCATGGACCTAATTTGCGCCTCTGCGAAGCGGGTTCCGGCTAAGAAATCGCAGCTCAATCCGGCCGGTCGGCTCGCTGTTCCGCCGCGGCCCGGTGACGGCGTTCCTCTACAATATGACTCACATGACGCATCTTTCCGGCGTGGGGGCAAACCTCAACTGGCATTGGATCTGGCTTGTGGTGGCCGCCTTTTTGGCCGGCGTGCTGAACGCCGTCGCCGGAGGGGGCTCGTTTCTGTCGTTCCCGGCCTTGCTGAGCATGAGGATCCTGCCCGTGCAGGCCAATGCGACCAATACGGTGGCCATTTGGCCCGGCCAACTGACCTCGATCGCCGCCTACCGCGAGGACGTGCGCAAGAACCTGGGCTCCGCGGGCCTTATGGGGCTGGCTGGGCTGCTGGGCGGCACGGCCGGAGCGGTCGCACTGCTGAACACGCCACAAACGGCCTTTATGCGGCTCGTTCCGTGGCTGTTGCTGGGCGCGGCGCTGACTTTTGCAGTCAGCGGGCCGGTTTCGCGCGGGCTGGAGCGGCTGAAGGCGGCGCGGCACGAACAGGCAGCCGGTGGAGAGGTTCACGGGCCGCGCCGCGTGCCACTGTTCTTTGCCGCAATCGTCATCAGCTTCTATGTCGGGTACTTCGGGGCAGGCGCGGGCTTTCTCTACATGACGCTTCTGGCGCTCTTCGGCTACGAGGACATCCACGCCATCAACGCCCTCAAGGTTGCAGCCAACCTGCTCGCCAATGGCATCGCGTTCGTCATTTTCATCGCCGATGGGCAGGTGGTGTGGCGCTATTGCCTGGCGGCCATGATCGCCGCGGCCATTGGCGGCTACGCCTCAGCCAGTCTGGCGCGGCGCGTCCCGCAACCGGTGCTACGCGGGATTGTGGTGGCGATCGGGCTGGGCATGGCGGCGTGGTTCTTTGCGAAACAGTGATCAGGGGTCAGCAAACAGGGAACAGGGAACAGGGAACAGGGAGTGTGGCTCACTGACCGCAGACAACTGACAACTGTGAACCGTGCGCCGTCAACTGTAAACTGTCTTTATGAGCCACGAAGGCATCCGCTTCGCGACAAATGAGGAGCAGGCGCGCGAAAACCTGCAGAACCGGCCGCTGCCGCGCATCGCCGTGACTCCGGAGAAGGTGCGCGTGCTCTTGACCGAGGGGAAGGGCCTGGAGATCGACTGGGCCGACGGCCACAAGAGCGCGTGGAATTTTGCCTGGTTGCGCGAGGCCTGCCCCTGCGCCACCTGCGTGGAAGAGCGCAACGCCGAAGGGCGCAAGGCGGGCGAGCCCAAACCCAGGCCCGCCGCTCTGCTGCCCATGTACACGCCGCCGCCGAAGCCCAGGAGCGCACATGCCGTGGGCCGCTACGCCATCCAGTTCGAATGGCTCGACGGCCATTCGAGCGGGATCTATTCATGGGAGTATCTGCGCCGCGTTTGCCTGTGCCAGGAGTGCACGTTTGCGGAAGCGGAGACGAGTGGGACGCCGAACTAGCCGTTCGCGCTCTCCCACCCTTCGTGCAAAGAACGCGTGAAGGATGGGGCGCCCTCATTTGGTTGCTGAACTCAAGGGTGGGCCACCCGGCCCCAAGTCATACAAAGGAAGTGACGCCCACCATGGGCAGCTTCAGTCATGGCGCTATATATGGTTTCCAAAGTATTGCGATCATATGGATCACCCGAGATATAGCTGCGCATCTCGGCGATTGCTTTGTTGGTCATCACATCTTCGGGTGTGGACTTTATCAACTGCGGTTCCGCTACCGCGAACCAAGCAAAAAAGATTTTCATCTCAATAGTCCAGTATTGCGTCAGCAGAATGTGGTTCTTTATCGCCCAAATGATCACCAGCGCGAGCAACTTCGTCTTGATTGGCTCTATTTCCGCATCAGGATCTTTGTCGGCGTGCTTGAGGAAGTTTTGCCATTTGCGGTCAAACCGTAGGAAGTCCTGGTAGAACTCCGGCTTGATGAGGATCTTGAGCTCTTCCCGATATGAAAGGCGGACTTTCTGCGGATCACCTAATCGCGCAAGTTCGCGCTGGTAGAGTTCGCTATGCCGACTCTTGATCACACCATCTGTGACTTCCCGAGAGGCGACGGCGAGCGCATACGAGGACAGATGATCCCTGTTCTCAAAGAATAGGCGGATTGCCGTATTGAGTTGCCGTTCTGCGGCGTCTGTTTTGGTAATCATGATCGTTATTTAGGAAGCTGATTGCGGCGCGCATCCAGGTTCATCTATTGATCGCGGCCAGTAAACCGACCGGCAGAGCTGACCCTCCCATCATTGTGGGCGCGTGGCCCACCCTCGTATTTCATCTTACGTGCTCCCGCGAATGAGGGTGCCCCATCCTTTCCGTTCGCCGCGGCGGACGGAGGGGCGCCTAGTGTGGTGAATCAGAAGTTCGTCAAAAGGCAACCGCAGATCCTTCGACTCGTCGTCGCGACGACTCGCTCAGGATGACAAACTTCGATTGCTACGAGCGATCAGAAGACACTGCCGTTATTGAACAACTTTTTCCCTGATCCTTATTCCCCGTTCGCCGTCTTCTACAATCTCCCCATGAAGATTGGGTTTCTGGGCTTGGGCAAGATGGGTTTGCCGATGGCGATGCACCTGATTGCCGCCGGCCACGAATTGCGTGTATGGAACCGGACGGAAGGCAAGACGGAACCTTTGCTGCGCGAGGGCGCCATTGCCGCGGCCACGCCGGCCGAGGCCGAACTGGGCGCCGATGCCGTCTTCACCATGCTGTTTGACGATGCGGCCAACGAGGAAGTGATGTTTGGCGCGAATGGCTTGATGGACGCTTTGAGCCCGGGCGCGCTGCATATTTCTTGCAGCACAATCAGCGTGGCGCTGAGCGAGCGGCTCACAGCGGAGCACGCCCGCCGAGGGCAGGACTTCGTCGCCGCGCCGGTGTTTGGCCGCCCCAACGTTGCCGAGGAGGGCCGCCTGTGGATTGTGGTGGCCGGCGCGGAGCAAGCCGTCGCCAAAGCGAGGCCGCTGCTGGAGCCGCTTTCGCGCGGCATCTCGGTTGTTGGACGAGAGCCGCGCCAGGCGCACGCGGTCAAGCTGGGCGGCAACTTTCTGATCAGCGCCATGATTCACTCGCTCGGCGATGCTTTTGTGTACGCGGCGGGGCAGGGAATCGATCCCGAGACCTTTCTCGAAACCGTGAACAGCGCGCTGTTTCAGTCGCCGTTTTATGCCGCATATGGAAAGGTGATGCTGCACCCACCCGAGCAGCCGGGCGCGACGATCGAGTTGGGCGGGAAGGACTTGCGGCTACTGCGTGAGGCCGCGGCCGCTCGCGGCGCCCATCTGCGCGTGGCCGATTCGCTGGCCGAAGTCTTCGCCGAGGCCATCGCCGGCGGTCTTGGCCGGGAGGATTGGGCCGTGGGCCTGTACCGCATGTCACAGCAAGGCCATGAAACTCACTTGTAGGATGTGGGGCAGATGGGCCTGAAGGGCAAGATCGTCCTCATCACCGGAGCCAGCGCGGGGATTGGCGCAGCCACGGCCCTGGCGTTTGCGGCCGAGGGCGCACGGCTGCTGCTGGCCGCCCGCCGCGCCGGCAAGCTGGCCGAAGTTGCGTCGAAGGCGCTGGCTCGCGGCGCCGCCGCCGTGCACTCCATCGATCTGGACGTGCGCAGCCGCCACGCGGTGCAGCGCGCCATTGACGAGCTGCCGCCGGAGTGGGCGGAGATCGACATCCTGGTGAACAATGCCGGCCTCAGCCGCGGCATGGAGAAGCTTTACACCGGCCGGGTGGAAGACTGGGAAGAGATGATCGACACCAACATCAAGGGGATGCTGTATGTGGCGCGCGCCGTGGTTCCCGGGATGGTGGTGCGCCGACGCGGCCACGTAGTCACCCTGGGATCGATGGCCGGCGAAATCGTCTACCCCAACGGCGCGGTCTACTGCGGCACCAAGGCCGCGGCCCGCGCCATCAACGACGGCTTGCGCGTGGACTTGCTGGGCACGCCGGTGCGCGTCACCAGCGTCGATCCTGGCCTGGTGGAGACCGATTTCAGCCTCGTCCGCTTCCAGGGCGACGCCGGCCGCGCCGCAAAGGTTTACAAAGGCATCACGCCGCTGACCGCCGAAGACATTGCCGATGTGATCTTGTGGGCCGTCACGCGGCCGGAGCACGTGAACATCTCGCGCGTGTCGCTCACCCCGATACAGCAAGCGAATCCGCTGCTCATCCACCGCGAGCCGTGACCGGCGCGGCATGGCCGCAGCGTGAGCGGAATCCCGTAATTATTTTGTTCCAGACGCACTGTCGCGGTACCTCGCGCAGGATTTGACTGAAAAGGGTAGTTTCAGCCGCTTTCCGGAGATCGGCTCAGCCCATGCTCTGAAGCTGCGCATCAATCTGGGCCAGTGCGGCCTCAAGAGCGGCGCGGCGGCCCGGATTTACCGTCTTTTGCGAAAGAATGTTTTCGCGTTGCAACTTGAGTCCCTGCTTTCGCCGTGTCCGGGCAGCGCGCCTTTGTTCGGCTGATCGCCGTTCCTCCTCGTTCATTGGTTTATCCTCGGAAGCGGCGACGGGGTTCCCCAGGGCACTTGCCATTTGCTCCTCCACCGATTTACTTTCCCATCCACGAGCCATATCTTCATTCTACGGGTGTTTTGTGCGATCGCGTCCCGCAGAATGGAGCAGGTGGGAGCGGGAAGGAAGAGAGGTTTTCCATGCGCGCATGGCAAGTTCCGGCGTTTGGCATTGATTCTTTGGAAGTTGTGGAGCGGCCCACCCCGGCGCCCGGTCCCGGCGAAGTTCTGGTCGGCGTGCGAGCAGTTTCGCTCAACTATCGCGACCTGATGATCGTCAAAGGACTCTACAACCCCAAAATGAAGCTGCCACGCATTCCCTGCTCCGACGGCGCCGGCGAAGTGGTGGCCGTGGGCGCGGGGGTGAGCGTATGGAAGCCCGGGGACCGCGTAGCGGGCATCTTTATGCAGAACTGGCTGGACGGGCCGCTGACCGCAGCCAAAGCCCGCGGCGCGCTGGGCGGCGACATCGATGGCATGTTGACGGACTTTGTCGTGCTCAAGGAGGCGGGACTGGTCGAGCTGCCCGATCACCTGAGCTTTCAGGAAGCGGCCACGCTGCCCTGCGCCGCCGTCACCGCCTGGAACGCGCTGGCGGCCGGAGAGATCAAGCCCGGGGCGACCATACTGGTCCAGGGTACCGGCGGTGTATCGATCTTCGCCTTGCAGTTCGCGCGGCTCAAGGGCGCGCGCGTGCTGGGCATCAGTTCAAGCTACGAAAAGCTGGAACGGGCTAGCGCCATGGGCCTGGACGCCGGGCTCAACTACCGCGACAACCCCGACTGGGACCGCTGGGCCCTTGACCAGACGGGAGGCGAGGGCGTGGACCTGGTGGTGGAAGTGGGCGGCGGGGGCACTCTGGTGCGCTCGCTTAGAGCCATTCGCCCCGGAGGCATGGTGGCCCAGGTGGGCGTGCTGACCCATTCGGCTGACCCGTTTCCAATTCCACTCATCCTGCACAAAATGGCGCGCATTCACGGCATGTACGTGGGCTCGCGCAAGGACTTTGTCGAGATGAACCGCGCCATTGCTCTGGCTGAGCTGCGGCCGGTCGGTGAAGAGTTCGACTGGAGCCAGGCGCGCGAAGTCTTCGCGCGCATGGAAGAAGGCAGCCACTTCGGCAAGATGGTGCTCACCATCAGCTGAACCCGTTGGCGCTGCGGACAACTCGCGAAGCCGCTCTCTGCGGGTCCTAAGTTGCTGCGTTACATTAGTCTTGTGAATCTTTACCAGCGAATGCTTGCCGTGGCGATCGAGGAAGCCCGTTTGGGCTTGGCCGAAGGAGGCATTCCCATCGGCGCGGCGCTGTTCACGCGCACGGGCGAGTTGGTGAGCCGGGGCCGCAACCGTCGCGTACAGCAGGGCGATCCAAGCATTCACGGCGAGACCGACGCCTTTCGCCGCGCCGGCCGCCGGCGCAGCTACCGCAACCTGGTGATGGTCACTACTCTGGCCCCGTGCTGGTATTGCAGTGGTCTGGTGCGCCAGTTCCGCATCGGCGCGGTGGTGGCTGGCGAGAGCCGCACGTTTGCAGGAGGCCTGAACTGGCTGCGAGAGAACGGCGTCGAGGTAATCGACCTCGACAACGCCGAATGCCGTGAGATGCTGGCGGACTTCATCGCGAGGCATGCGGAGATCTGGAACGAAGACATTGGCGAAGAGTGAGATGGGGAACCGGTGGAAGGATTCCCTCATGTCAAACGGCGCCGCAGCCGCACGGTTCGCCGGTTCTCAACGCTGGATTTCGGGCGGAAACGGGCCTCTATTTCAACGCGTCGATCCAGCGGCCCGATGGCGGCGGTTCAACGGTTAGGAAAACGCTTGGCAGACCGGGATATCCATTCAGCGCGCAACACGCCACAGCGTACGAGCCTGCCGCGGCGCCGCTGGCGCATCGCGTGGCTGCTCGGCATCGGCGTGCTGGTCAACTACTTCGACCGCGTCAATCTCTCCGTTTCGCACGATTCCCTGATTGCAGCCTTCGGCATCTCCGAGGTCGCCTTCGGCTATCTTTCCAGCGCCTACAACTGGACCTACGCCCTGTGTCAGCTTCCCATCGGAGTTGTCCTCGACAAATTCGGTGTCCGCCGCGTGGGGCGTATCGGGGCGTTCCTTTGGAGCGCGGCCTCCTTTGCTGCCGCCGTCACGCCCAACCTGAGCGGGTTGTTCGGCGCGCGGCTCCTGCTGGGCTTGGGCGAGGCGCCCACGTTTCCCGCCAACGCCAAGGCCATCGGCGCATGGTTTCCAGCGCGCGAGCGCAGCCTGGCCACGTCGCTCTTCGACGCAGCAGCCAAGTTTGCCTCGGCCATCGGCGTTCCCCTCATCGGGATCGTTCTCATCGGCGCGGGATGGCGCTGGAGCTTCGCCTTCACCGGCGCCATAAGTCTCGCTTACTTTCTTCTCTTCTGGCGTGTCTATCGCGATCCGGATGAGGATCCGAGTTTGGCCGAAAGCGAGCGTCTGCACTTCGGGGGGCAAGAGACCTCGTTCGTCACGCCCGATCGCGGCGAAGAGCCGTCGTCGAGCTTGGGCCAGCTTCTTTCCCAACGCAAGGTAATTGGGCTCACCCTCGGCATGGGTGCATATAACTACATCTTCTACATGCTGCTTTATTGGTTGCCGGCCTATCTGTCCTCTGCTCTGCACATCGATCTGCTGCACTCGTTCGCGTACACAAGCCTGCCGTGGCTCATTGCCACCGTGACGGACCTCGGTATCGGCGGATGGCTGGTGGATTTCCTCGTCCGGCGCGGATGGAATGCGAGCGGGGTTCGCCGCGTGGTCCTGATCGGCGGTACGGCGTTCGGGCTGGGCATTCTGGGCGCGGCTCATGCGCGCAACGCCCCACAGGCCCTGCTCTGGATCAGCGTGTCGATCGGCGGCCTTGCCGCGGCGGCGCCTGTCGCCTGGTCACTTCCCTCACTCATTGCCGGCCGAAACGATGTGGGCAAGGTGGGCGGGATCATCAACTTTTCCAGCCAAATCTCGGGTATTGCGGCTGCCGTCGTCACCGGATATCTGGTTTCGGCGCAGCATTCCTTCGCGTGGGCCTTTACCGTCGCGGCTGCCTACCTGGCCATCGGCATCGCAGGATATGTCTTCCTGCTGGGCAAGATCGAGCAGCCGCCTCGCACATTCGGACTCGCCTAAGGGCTTCCCGGGGTGTAACAGTTCTGGTGCACGCAGTGAAATTTGTTCTCCTGTAACGTAGCCTGGTGCAAAATGGTTGGATGGGAGACGGATCGTAGTGCCGCGCATTCACTTTCAACAGCAACTCGCCGAACTCAAGGACAAGCTTCTGGCCATGGCCGCCTTGGCGCAGCAGGCGGTCGAATCGGCGGTGGAAGCCTACCTGCGGCGCGACAAGGGGCTGTGCAAGTTTGTTAAGCAGAACGAAAGGGCCATCGACACCGCACAGCGGGAGTTGGACGAGATGGCCTACGAGCTTCTGGCCAAAGAACAGCCGATGGCCGTCGATCTGCGCTTTATCCTGGCAGTCATCAAGATCAACGGCGACCTGGAGCGCGTGGGCGATCAGTCGATGAGCATCGCGCGCCGGACGAAGGAGATTCTTACCGCCGACGAGGTGGAGTTGCCCGTGGATTTTGCGGCCATGGGCGAGTTTGCGTCGCAGATGATTCGTACCGCGCTGCAGGCGCTGCTCGATGGCGACGCGCGGTTGGCCGATTCGGTGCGCGAAATGGACGACGAGATCGACCGCATGAACCGCCGCGCCCACAACGATCTGCTCAAGATGATCGAGGAGAAGCCGCAATACACGCTGCAGGCGATGAACGGCATCCTGGTGGCGAAGAACCTGGAGCGGATCGCGGACCACGCGTCGAATATCGCCACCGACGTGATCTTCTGGGTTCGCGGCGCCGACGTGCGCCACCAGTTGAGCATGGCCATGGATTGAAGAAACAGCTTTTAGCTCTCAGCTTTCAGTTGCCTTCTGCGAGAGCCAGGCCATTTGACCCATTACGGAATCGCTGAAAGCTGAAGGCTGATGCTAACAGCTAACCGCTTATACGCCAATCACGGAACAGAGCTCCTTAACGGCCGTGGCGCTCTTTTTGAGGGCAGCCTCTTCTTCCTGCGTGAGCTTGATCTCGATAATCTGTTCGATGCCGGCTGCTCCCAGCTTGCACGGAACGCCGATAAAGTAACCCTCGATACCGTACTCGCCCTCGAGATACGCCGCGCAGGGCAGAATCTTCTTCTTATCCTTGAGAATGGCCTCGGCCATCTCGGTGACGGCCGCCGATGGAGCGTAGTAGGCGCTGCCCGTCTTCAGGTACTTCACGATCTCGGCGCCGCCGTCGCGCGTACGCTGCACAAGCTGCTCCAGGCGTTCCGGCGCGATGAGCTCGGTGATGGGAATGCCGGCGACGGTTGAGTAGCGCGCCAATGGCACCATGGTGTCGCCGTGGCCGCCCAGCACGAACGCCGTCACGTTCTCCACGCTCACGTTCAATTCGACAGCGATGAAGCTGCGGAAGCGCGCCGAGTCCAGGACGCCGGCCATGCCGATCACCCGCTCGCGGTTGAAACCGGCCTGGCGGTAAGCGGCCTGGGCCATGGCGTCGAGCGGATTGGACACGATGATGAGGATGCACTCGGGCGATTGCGCCACCACTTTCTCGACCACGTCGGACATGATCTTGAAGTTGGTGTTCAGCAGGTCGTCGCGGCTCATGCCGGGCTTGCGGGGAATGCCCGCGGTGACGACCACGATGTCGGAATTGGCCGTGGCCGCGTAGTCGTTGGCGCCCGCGATCGCCACGTCGCGCTTCTCGATGGGCATGGCCTCCAGCAGGTCCAGCGCCTTGCCCTGGGGCACGCCCTCGACAACGTCGACCAGGACCACGTCGGCAAGTTCCTTGGCCGCAATCCAATGCGCGGTGGTAGCGCCCACGTTGCCGGCGCCCACAATGCTGACTTTTTTCCGCATTTTTCTCCTCTGATTTCCCGGTTTGCAGTTCACGGTTCGCAGTTGCTCGTCCGGTGGTATGAATCGGGTGCTTGAACCCTGGGCCGCCAGCTATGAACTGCGAACTGCCCTACATATTTCCAATGATGCGCGTGGCAAACTCACTGGTGCCCACTTTGGTGGCGTCTGGGAGTTGCCGCGCAAAGTCATATGTGACGAACTTCTGCACGATGGTTGTTTCCATGGCTGTTTCGATGAGCCGGGCCGCTTCTTTCCATCCGATGAATTCGAGCAGCATCACGCCCGATAGAATGACTGACCCCGGATTGATTACGTCCTTGTCGGCATACTTGGGCGCTGTTCCGTGCGTGGCCTCAAAAACCGCGTACCCGTCGCCGATGTTGGCTCCGGGTGCAATGCCCAGGCCGCCCACCTGCGCCGCCGCCGCGTCGGAGATGTAATCGCCGTTGAGGTTCGAGGTGGCCAGGACGCTGTAATCCTCCGGGCGAATGATGATCTGCTGGAAGATGGAGTCGGCGATGCGGTCGTTGACCAGGATCTTTGACTTCCACGCGCCGTTGCCGTGGGATTTGCCGATCGTATCGAGGACTCCCTTCACCTCTTCGCAAACCGAAGCTTTGAAGCTCGGAGAGCCGAATTCCATCCCCGGCTCGATGAGCGCGGCATGTTCTTCGATTGTCAAGCCGGGCTTCGATTCGACGTTGCCCAGAATCCAGCTTTCGCGCTCGGTTACGGTCTGCGCGCGGAACTCCTGCGTGGCGACCTCGTAGCCCCACTCGCGGAAAGCGCCCTCGGTGAACTTCTGGATGTTGCCTTTGTGAACCAGGGTGACAGTTTTGCGGCCCGACTCAAGCGCGTGGCGGATGGCGGAACGCACCAGCCGCTTGGTGCCGAAGATGGAGATGGGCTTTAGCCCCAAGCCCGAGTCGGTGCGGATCTTTTTCTTGCTGCCCTTCAGCAGATCGTCGTTCAGGAAGCCGATCAGCCGCGCGGCATCCTCCGAGCCTTGCTTGAACTCGATGCCCGCGTACACATCCTCGGTATTCTCGCGGAAGATGATGATGTTGAGCTTCTCGGGGTGCTTCACCGGGCTGGGCACGCCCTGGTAGTACTTCACCGGCCGCACGCAGGCGTAGAGATCGAGGATCTGGCGCAAGGCCACGTTGAGCGAGCGGATGCCGCCGCCAACGGGCGTGGTCAGCGGTCCCTTGATGGAGACGCGCAGATCGCGCGCTGCGGCTACGGTGTCGTCGGGCAGCCAGGTATTGAAGCGCCGGAATGCCTTTTCGCCGGCGAAGACCTCAAACCAGCGAATGGCGCGCCTGCCGCCGTAAGCCTTCTCCACCGCCGCGTCGAAGACCCGCTGTGAGGCCTTCCAGATGTCTCGGCCGGTGCCGTCGCCCTCAATGAAAGGAATGATGGGATGATCGGGCACATGAAACTGCCCGTCGTTGTATTCAATCGGCTGGCCGTTTTTAGGCAGGCTCCTGCCCGTTGTACGTGCTTTGCATGATTCTTAGGGAAGCCCCTTCTGTGAGTAGTCCAAAGTTGAGGCTACCATCTGCAAATTAGGAGTGGCAATGCTAGGGGCGGAGCGGAGGCATGACAGAGCCAACCGGCTCGGCCTTCCACACACGCGGCGTTATTGATCTGGCCCTACCGGCAATTTCACAAAAATTGGCACATATATTGTCGGATTTGACAGAGCCAAATGACGGAGAGTCTAGACTTAGGATGCTGCAAAGGACGCGCCAAACTACGTTCAGGATGAAAGCTTTGTAGTGGCGCACTCCTTTTGGGCCGGATCGACAAAGCATTCGTCGCTATTTGACATCATGATGTCTTCTAGCGTAGCATCATGATGTGCGGACCACCCTAACCCTCGACGATGACATTGCCAAGCTCCTGGAGCAAGAGCAACGGCGTTCTGGAGCCTCCTTCAAGGCCACGGTCAACCGGCTGCTGCGCCGCGGGCTGACTGCCGTAGAGAGGAACGCTGAGCGGCCGCCGTTCGTGGTGACGCCTCTGTTTATGGGAGTGCGTCCCGAACAGAATTACGACAACATCGAGGCGCTGCTGGAGGAGTTGGAAGGCCCCGGACACAGATGATCGTCCTCGATGTCAATCTGCTTCTGTACGCCTACGACGGCAGATCGATCTCGCACAGCCGGGCGCTGCTGTGGTGGCAATCGGCGATCTCCGGGCCGGAGCTGATCGGCATGCCCTGGCAGACGATTCACGGCTTTCTGCGCATCTCCACGGACAAGCGAATCTCCGGCAATCAAGTACCGATGGAGCGTTCCGTTGCTTTGGTCGAGCAATGGATGGATCTGCCAAATCTTCGTGTCTTGACGCCTGGAGAAGGCCACTGGAGCATCTTGCAACGGATGCTTACTGAGGGACAGGTGCGCGGCCCACTCGTTACCGATGCCCAACTGGCGGCGCTGACCATTGAGCATGGCGGGGTGCTGCACACCACCGACCGCGACTTTGCCCGCTTTCCCGGATTGCAATGGGTCAACCCACTCCTCGCGGCCTGACACCAGGCCTCCCCAGGCCGCGTAAATCTGCCGTGAAATCGAAGATGGTTCTGTTCCCGCCCGTTAAGATGCGATAGACTCATGCGGGAACGTTTGAAAACGGCCAAAAATCTTTCACGCACGGAGGGTACATAGAAATTGGGAAAAAGCATGGTCCCGAAGAGGGTTTTCTTCACCAAGGGCGTCGGAAAACACAAGGAGCGGTTGACCTCGTTCGAGCTGGCCCTTCGGGATGCGGGCATCGCCTCGCAGAACCTGGTGCGCGTCTCTTCCATTTTTCCTCCGCAGTGTAAGTTGATTCCCCGCAAAGAAGGTCTCAAGTACCTGAATGACGGCGAGGTGGTATTCGCGGTCATTGCGGAAAACTCGACGCGCGAGCCGCACCGCTTAGTGGCCTCCAGCATAGGCGTGGCGATTCCGGCCGACCGCAACACCTACGGCTACCTGAGCGAGCACCACAGCTACGGCGAGACCGAGGAACAGGCCGGTGAATACGCTGAGGAACTGGCCGCCGAGATGCTCGCCACAACACTGGACGTGGAATTCGATCCCGACACCAGTTGGGACGAGAAGAAAGAGATCTACCGCATCTCCAATAAGATCGTCCGCACCAGCAATATCACCCAGTCGGCCGTGGGAGATCGGCGCGGAAAATGGACCACGACCATCGCCGCCGCGGTGCTGATCCTGGAAGAGTGACGGCAGGGCGCTCAAAAGACAGGTTGGGGCCAATTCCGCCCGGCGGGGTTGGCCTTGCCGTGTAGGCGAAGAACGATCGTGACGGAGGCTCGAATAAACGAGGCATGACCGCTGCGCGCAAGTTCACGATCGCTCTCGTACAGATGCGCATGGGCACAGACCCCGAGGCGAACTTCTCCTCTGCGCTCGGCCGCATCCGCGAAGCCGCGCGCCTGGGCGCGCAAATCGTCTGCCTGCCCGAGCTCTTCCGCACGCAGTACTTTTGCCAGCGCGAGGAGCTTGCGCTCTTTGATCTTTCGGAGGAGATTCCTGGCCCGTCCACAGCGAAGCTGGCAGAGGCGGCGCGGGAGCTGAAGGTAGCGATCGTCGCGTCGCTCTTCGAGCGGCGCGCGCCGGGGCTCTACCACAACACCGCGGTCACGCTCAACGCCGACGGCCACATCGCCGGCGTCTACCGCAAGATGCACATTCCTGACGATCCGCTCTACTTCGAGAAGTATTACTTCGCGCCGGGCGATCTCGGCTTTCAGGCCGTCGACACGGCCTTTGGCCGAGTGGGTACTCTGGTCTGCTGGGACCAGTGGTATCCCGAAGGCGCGCGGCTCACGGCGCTGCAGGGAGCCGAGGTGCTCTTCTATCCCACGGCCATTGGCTGGCACCCGGCGGAGAAGGGTGAGTTTGGCGCCGCGCAGTTTGACGCCTGGCGGACTATCCAGCGCGCTCACGCCATCGCCAACGGGGTTTATGTTGCCGCAGTCAACCGCGTCGGTCACGAGCACGGCGATGTGCTGGGCAATCGCGCCCAAGGGCCGGGGCTCGAGTTCTGGGGCGGCAGCTTCCTGGCCGATCCCTTCGGCCGCATCGTAGCCCAGGCCGGGCACGATGCCGAAGAGATCGTCGTGGGCGAGATCGACCGCGCGCTGATTGAGGGGACACGCCGCAACTGGCCCTTCCTGCGCGACCGCCGCGTGGATGCCTACGCCGGCGTGACAGAGAGATTCTTGGACAACAGGAAATGAAATACTTTGGCTTGTTTACCTACGGATTTGGATTCTTGGGATCTGCATTCTTGATTGTCTGGGGTGTTTTGTTGATTGCAGAGTCGGGAAAAGCATTGCCAATTTACAGATTTTTCTTGGGGGAAAGAAAATTTTCTCAGCACGCTGACCAGCTTCGGAAAGTGGACCGGCTCCCTAATGCCGTCCTCGGAATCTGTAGTATTGCTTTTGCGATTCTGGTTCTTCAATCCCTGATCCGACCCCTCATCCACATTTATTCACGGTAGCGAACGATGCCGACAAGTACACCGCGCCAGCTTGGTTACCGCATGCCTGCCGAGTGGGAGCCGCACGAGGCCACATGGCTGGCGTGGCCACACAATCCCGAAGACTGGCCGGGCAAGTTTTCGTCCATACCGTGGCTTTACGCCGAGATTGTGCGCCTGCTCGCCGCGTACGAGCGCGTGCAACTGATCGTCGAGGACGCCGCGATGCAGCAGCGCGTGACCGGAATGCTTGAGCGCGCCGGCGCGGACCTCGATCGGGTGATCTTCCACCGGTGGCCCACTGGCCGTGGCTGGACCCGCGATTCGGGCCCAATCTTCGTCCGCAACGCCGAAGGCCGGGTAGGCCTCACCAATTGGCGCTTCAACGCGTGGGCCAAGTACTCCGACTGGCGGCTTGACGACAAGCTGCCGGGCCGCGTGGCGAAGCAGTTCAACCTTCCGGAGTGGCAGCCTGAAGCGCGGTTGGCCGACGGACAAATGCGCCGGGTTGTCCTCGAAGGCGGCTCCATTGACGCAAATGGCGCAGGGCTTCTGCTTACCACCGAAGAATGCCTGCTGAGCGAGGTGCAGCAGCGCAATCCGGGCGTGGGCCGCGAGCAAATGGAGCGGGTCTTTTCGGATTTTCTCGGTGTGAATCGGGTGATCTGGCTCAATCGCGGCATCGCCGGCGACGATACCCACGGCCACGTGGACGACATCGCCCGCTTCGTCGCTCCCGCTGCCATCGTCGCCGCCGCGGAGCCGGACGCGCACGACCCCAACCACGCGCCGCTCGCGGAAAATCTCGCGCGATTGAAGGCCGCGCGGACCCTCGACGGCAAGCAATTCACCGTCGTCGAGTTGCCGCTTCCGCGCCCGGTCGTCTTCCGCGGCCAGCGTCTGCCGGCCAGCTACGCGAATTTCTACATTGCCAATGGCTTGGTCCTGGTTCCGGCTTTTCATGATCCCAACGACCGCGTGGCGCTGAACACGCTGGCCGAAGTTTTTCCGGATCGCGAGGTCATCGGCGTCCACTCTGTCGACCTCATCTGGGGCCTGGGCGCGCTGCATTGCATGACGCAGCAACAGCCGGCGGCGCTACCATCAAAGCCATGATCCAAGATCGCGATGCGATGGAGTTGGCGCTCGCCGAGGCAAGGCTCGCTGCCGAAGGCGGCGAAGTGCCGATTGGCGCCGTGGTGGTGCACGGGGGAGAGATGATCGCTAGCGGACAGAATCGCGTTCTGCGCAATGTGGACCCCACGGCCCACGCGGAGATCGTCGCCTTACGCGCGGCTGCCGCGGCGCTCGCCAACTATCGCCTTGCCGGCTGCACGCTTTATGTCACGCTCGAGCCCTGCGCCATGTGCGCCGGGGCCATGGTTCACGCCCGCATCGACCGCCTGGTCTTCGCCGCCCCCGATCCCAAGGCCGGCGCCTGCGGCTCGGTACTCTCCGTCGTCAACCACCCGCAGCTTAACCACCAGGTGCAGGTGGAGCAGGGAATCGCCGCCGAAGAATCCGCCGAACTACTGCGAGGATTCTTCCGTGAGCGGCGCTAGAATGGGTTTGCGTCAATCGAAAGAGCGATTTGTTTATGGACATTTCTGAGATTTGGGATAACCTCGGCTATTTGGCTGCGCCGCTTGCAGCTTTGCTGATTTTCCTTCTCGCGCGTCGTATACCGCGAAAATGGCTGCGCATTTTCGTTCGCACTACCGCCATCGTGCTCCTCTTGATCTCGGGGCTGACCTTGGTCGTTGCGTTGTTGGATTTCGCCCGATCCGTACGCATTGCCGCGATCGTTTCGCCGGATGGCAAACACGTTGCCGTGGCCCGCTGGACCGGGGCCTGTTTGATGAAAACTACTCAGCTGAGGCACATGTATCTGTTCGTTCGCGTTTCAGCCCGATTGCGACGGAAGTCTTTTCGAATGGAGTCGTTGCGCGATCGCTGCCCGACCTGCTCAATGATCCTGAGGTGCATTGGCTGGATAGGAATCGTTTGCTGATTTCCAACGGCACAGGCGGCCAGATCAAGAGTTGTTCACCGGGAACAAATCGTGTCGAGGGAATTGAAGTCCTATGCAAGGAATAAGGCAGCTCCGCTAACACCGCCAACCCCGCTACTTCCGCGTCAGTTTCCTGATCCGCTCCGTCTCCGCCGGCCACTTTGAATTGGCGCCGATCGTCATACTGCGCCGCGGTGGGTCTTGTCCCGCCACGCGCCGGTGGATTGGGGTTCGTGGTTTCCAACCCCAAGCGTCCAGCTACCGCACAGACGAAGACCTGCCCGTGCGGTCCCGGGTTGGTGGTTTGCGGTTTTTGCCTGGTCTAGTGTTTTTTGGCGTACTCGGCCATGCCCTGAAAGTCGATGAAGACCGCAGGTTCATTGCCGATGACCCAGCCGTCGTGTCCTGGTGGAATAAGGACGACATCGCCGGCTACGGTGGTCATCTCGGCGCCGTCGTCCATGCGCAGGAGCATTTTTCCAGAAAGCTGGTAGCCGAAGTGAGCGGCCTCGCAGCTGCGTGTTTTGGCAATCGGCGCGATGCAGGTGGACCACTTCCATCCGGGCTCGAAAGTGGCGCGTGCAACCGTATGTTCGCCCACGTGCAGGACTTCGACCTTGCCTTTGTCAAACGGCCTGACCTCGGCGGGCGCGCTGAAATTCTTTCTTTCCATTTTTAACGCTGTTGCCGGCATAGCTTACCTCCTTGGGGAATATCTGGGGAATGGATTGGGGCCCGTCGTGCAGGGATACGATACACCCGGTATCCGGCCATGTGAAATGTTTTATTGATTAGATCCTCGTCAGTTTGCGAATTCTCTCCTCCTCCCCCGGCCACCTCGCCGCCAGCTCCTCGTAATTCCCGCTACGGTAATCCGCAAAATCGAAGCCCGGCGTCACGGTGCAGCCGAAGAGCGCCCATTTTCCGCCCTGGACCAGCCGCTCGCCTTGCCACACTCCGGCCGGAACCACAATCTGCGGAAGCTGACCAGCCGCCAGATCCGGCCCGAAGAGCAGAGTCTGGGAGCGCCCGTCGGGGTAGAGCAGCAGCATCTCCACCGGGTCGCCGAGGTAGAAGTGAAAGATCTCGTCGGAGGCGACCCTGTGCATCTCGGAGAAGGTTCCGGCTTCGATCAGGTAATAAATGGCAGTGCCCTGCGCCCGCACGCCGCGCGGCAACTCCACCATGCCCGCGGACGTGTACGTGCGCCGGTACCATCCACCCTCCACAGGGTGCGGCTCCAGCTTCAGCAGCGCCTTAATCTCTTCTGCGGTCATCGTCCTCCCTGGTGGCCATCATCACAGATCGTAGCATCGCAATTTGAGTATCATTCCCCTATGAACGTGCAGGTTTACACCACTGCCTGGTGCCGTGATTGCCGCGCCGCCAAGCAGTTTCTTGACGCTCATGGCGTTCCGTACACCGAAATCAATGTCGACGCAAATCCCGCCGCGTCCGCGGAGGTAGTGCGCCGTGTGGGCAAGCGCGCCGTTCCGCAACTGGTGGTCGATGGCGAGTGGTTCCAGCCCTACACGCCTGGCCGCGGCCTGTTGGTCGACGAGCTGCACCGGCGCCTGCGGATACCTCGCGCCTAAGCGCACCGGCATCGCCGCCGTGCTGTTTTCTCGCGTGCCTTTGAGAAGAATTGCTTGAGGAGGTGCTCTCGTGATACCGAACCAGATTCTGAAGTATGTCCAGGAGCAATGCCAGCACGAGAGCAATCTTCTCTCCCCGGCCTTTTTTGACGAGCACGTTCTTCCCGTGGCTGATTATGGAATGCGGCTGGGGCATCTGCTTGGCGCGGATTGCGCGATCGTGGAAATTGCCGCCCACCTGCACGATATCTCGGCAGTGCAGGACATTCACTCGATCCCAGAGCACCACCGGCTCGGCGCGGAGATCGCGGCTAGGCTGCTCGCCGAATGGAATTATTCGCCGAACACGATAGAGAGGGCGACGCAGTGTATTTTGACGCACTCCTCCCCTTTGCAAATCGGTGAAGGTTCGCTGGAAGAAGTCTGTTTGTCGAATGCCGATGCGATGGCGCTGATAGCCGGGCTCCCCTACTGGTTCTTCTTTGCCTTCGTTGTCCGCAAGCTAGGGTTCGCCGAAGGGAAGGAATGGCTGTGTACCAAAGTTGAAGAGAATTGGAGAGCATTGATCGAGCCCGCCCGCACCTTGATCGCGACCGAATATGCTCTTGCCCGAGACTGCCTGAAATGATGCCAGCGCGCGGCCGCCGCGCAGCTTTCCAATTGCCAGTCCTATCCCGCAAAGTAGAGAATACGAAGATGGGAGCAAAGTTTCAGAGGAGCTTCGATTGATCGACCGCTATACCCGCCCAGCCATGGGCCGCATCTGGACGGACGAGAACAAGTACCGCTGCTGGCTTCAGGTGGAGGCGGCGGCGAGCACCGTGCTGGCCGAGGACGGCGTGATTCCCGCTGCGGCAGCCGAAGCCATCGCCACCAAGGCAACGGTCTCCGCCGCGCGCGTCGCGGAGATCGAAGCCGAGGTCAAGCACGACGTCATCGCCTTCACAACAGCGGTGGCAGAGTCTCTTCAAAACCAAGGCCTGGACGGCCAGTCCCGCTGGCTGCACTACGGGCTCACGTCGAACGACATCGTCGATACCGCGCAGGCGCTGCAAGTCAAGGAAGCGTCGGCGCTGATCCGCGAGGGCATCGTGGCGCTGCTCGCCGTGCTCAAGCGTCGCGCCCTCGAGTTCAGGCACACGCCGACGATCGGGCGCACTCACGGCATGCACGCCGAGCCGACCACCTTCGGCCTCAAGTTGCTCAACTGGTACGCTGAGATGGAGCGCAATGCGATCAGATTTGCCGCGGCCGCCGAGGACATGCGCGTGGGCAAGCTCTCTGGCGCTGTGGGCGCCTTTGGGCACTTGAAGCCTGAACACGAAGAAAAAATCTGCGCGCGGCTCGGCCTCAAGCCGGCGCCCGTTGCCACCCAGGTCATCCAGCGCGACCGGCACGCGGCCTACATCGCCACGCTCGCCATCCTCGGCAGTACCTTGGACAAAATTGCCGTCGAAATCCGCCACCTGCAGCGCACCGAAGTGCGCGAGGCGCAGGAGTACTTCAGCGAAAAGCAAAAAGGCTCCTCGGCCATGCCGCACAAGAAAAATCCCATTACTTCGGAGCAGATCAGCGGCCTGGCGCGGGTCCTTCGCGGCAATGCGCAGGCAGCGCTTGAGGATATTCCGCTGTGGCACGAGCGCGACATTTCTCATTCGTCAGTGGAGCGCGTCATCTTCCCCGATTCGACGATTCTGGCGGACTATCTGCTGGCCAAAACCACCGACCTCATCGACCGGCTACTGGTCTACCCCGCGCGGATGAAGAAGAACCTCGAATCGACCGGCGGCCTCATCTTCTCCGGGCAACTGCTCCTCGATCTGGCCGAGGCCGGAATGTTGCGTGAAGACGCGTATCGGCTGGTGCAGTCCCACGCCATGCGCGCCTGGAAAGACGACCTCAACTTCCGCGACGAAGTGGCGCGCGACCCAAAAATTGCAAAGCTGCTCAGCCCTAAAAAGCTGGCGCGCACCTTCGACTATTCGCGGCAGCTTGGGAACGTGGACGCGATCTTCAAGCGCGTGCTGGACCAGTGAGTCAAGCTGGCTGAATCTGCATTCCTCGTATCCCGGAGGCAAGGCGTGAGCCGGATGAATCGGATAGTCGTTGCATTGATTTGTGCATGGGCACTTGCTGTGCATGTGGCGGGCCAGGCCGCGCCGAGGAATTTGCCCAGAGAGCCCTCGATCTTTTACCCGGACCTTAATGATTCAGGATTCCAATACGCACAACCGCCATCTGACGCAGTTCTCAATGCTTTACTGAGGACACCAGAGACAAAGTTGAACTTTGACAGGCTCAGAGCCTTGGATCGAACGCATCTCCGCAGCCTCTTCCGGGTAGTTCGGGTTCATCTCACGAACACCGACGAGGTCGACTGGGTGGTTGGTGGCAAGTTCCCTATGACTGCCGCAGACGGCGATTGGTTCTGGCTCGTCCGAGAAGTCGACGGCGAACCTCATGTGGTTCTCTTCGCAAGTGCGCTTTCTCTTGAACTGCTGACCAAGCAGACAGCGGATTTCAAGGACGTCCGGACCGTCTGGTCGTCCGCGGCGGGATATACTCTGACGAACATTTACCATTTTGATGGCGCGGTATACCGCCGTGTTCACGCATTTACCAAATCGGACAAGCTTCAATGAATCTCACCGTCGCCATCACCGGCGCATCCGGTGCAATCCTCGCCCGCGAGGCGCTCCGCGCGCTCGAAGCCGACGCCCGCGTCGCTCGCGTCCACTTTGTCGCTTCGGAGAACTCGCTGCGCGTGCTGGCCGAGGAACTCGGCGTCTCCGGCCGCACCAATCTGCTCAAAAAACTTCTCGGCGCGGCCCCGAAGAAGACCATCCAGCACGCCGATGCCGACATCGGCGCGCCCATCGCTAGCGGCAGCCACCCCTCGAATGGAATGATCATCCTGCCGTGTTCCATGGGCACGTTGGCAGCCATCGCGCTGGGCCTTGCCGATTCGCTCATTGCCCGCGCCGCCGACGTGACGCTCAAGGAGCGGCGTCCTCTCATTCTCTGTGTGCGCGAAACGCCCTTCAACCGCATTCACCTGCGCAACATGACGCTGGCCGCCGAAGCCGGAGCGACGATTTTCCCCTGCATCCCGGCGTTCTACAACCACCCCGCTGGTTCTGAAGAAATGGCTCGCCAATTCGCCTGCCGCGTGCTGGCCCACATCGGCCTGCCGCAGCCCGGCGCATATGTCTGGAAGCCGGAGTGAAGCAGGGACTAGGGACGTAGGGACTAGGGAACAGGGGCCAGAGATGGTCCGCGGCGATACTTCAGTAACGTGAGACTCTGCTTGACACTCGGACCATCGGGCCTTGATACTTCTAACTATGCCGGTCTCAAGGGAAACACGGAATTGCGGTCGAATTGCGGTCATGGCCATGTGCATGTGTAGGTCATGCGGGCCCGTCCGTGCGGCTCTTGAGCGGCGAATGCGCTAACAACGCAACCGATTCAGAAGTCAAGCGGCCCGGGTCCTGAAAGCGGATGCGGGCCGTTTTCATTGCTGCTTGCAGTCGATCCCCGCCGTCCCCAAAGCAAAGAACCCACGAACTTGAAGGAGATCATCATGCCGGAACCGAAACAGCATCAGCTTGCCACGCAGGCCGTCCACGCCGGCCAGTCGCCCGATCCAACCACCGGCGCGCGGGCCGTACCCATTTACCAGACCACTTCTTATCTCTTCCAGGACGCGGACCACGCCGGCCGCCTGTTCGCGCTCAAGGAGTTCGGCAACATCTACACGCGCATCATGAACCCCACCACCGATGTGTTTGAAAAGCGCGTAGCGGCGCTCGAAGGCGGCGCGGCTGCACTGGCCACGGCCTCAGGCCAGGCGGCGGAGACGCTGGCGATTACCACGCTGGCCGCGGCCGGCGACGAGATCGTCTCCACCACCTCGCTCTACGGCGGCACCTACAACCTCTTCCACTACACTCTGCCCAAGCTCGGCATCAATGTGAAGTTCGTCGATGGCGACGATTTCGACGGCCTGCGCGCTGCCATCAACTCGAAGACCCGCGCCGTCTACACTGAAACGCTGGGCAACCCCAAGCTCGACGTTGCCGACGTTGAAACCCTCGCCTCGATCGCTCACGAGCACAAGCTGCCGTTCATCATCGACAACACCTGCGCCTCGCCGGCGCTGGCGCGGCCCATCGAGTGGGGCGCGGACATCGTGGTGAACTCGGCCACCAAGTTTCTGGGCGGCCACGGCACGGCCATTGGCGGCGTGATTGTGGACGCAGGTAAGTTCGACTGGGCCGCCTCGGGCCGCTTCAAGGACTTCACCGAGCCCGATCCGTCCTATCACGGCCTCCGCTACACTGAGGCCTTCGGTCCGCTGGCGTTCATCCTGAAGGCGCGCGTGCAAGGGCTGCGCGACACCGGCGCGGCGCTCTCGCCGTTTAACGCCTTTCTGCTCCTGCAGGGCATCGAAACCCTGCACCTGCGCATGGAGCGCCACTCCGAGAACGCCCTGGCCGTAGCCAGGCACCTGGAGCAGCATCCCGGCGTGGAGTGGGTCAACTATCCCGGCTTGCCCTCCAGCCGCTACTACGCGCGGGCAAAGAAGTATCTGCCTGTCGGCCAGTCGTCGCTGGTCACCTTTGGCATCAAATCCGGGCCAAAGGGGGGCGGCTACGATGCGGGCAAAAAGCTCATCGACACCCTCGAGCTGTTCTCGCTGCTCGCGAACATCGGAGACGCCAAGTCGCTGGTGATCCATCCCGCATCGACCACCCATCAACAGCTTTCCGTTGAGGAACAGGCATCCACGGGCGTAACGCCGGAACTGGTACGGCTTTCCGTCGGCATTGAGGACATCCGCGACATTCTGGCCGACCTCGATCAGGCAATTGAAGTTGCCAACGGACAGAAATTCACTGGATCGGCCACGGTGGCGGCGCGATAAGGCAAAATAAACAAGATGACCGATACTTACAATCGCAGCGGCGCCTCGCCGCCGAAATCGAGGACGGGGGGCCCCGTGGACGGGTCTTCGTCCGCGGGGTCCAAGATCGTGGAGCCAACCTACGAGGGCGACTTCGTGCTGGATGGCTCCCTTCCGCTCGAGTGCGGCCACTCGCTTGTCTGTCCCACGCTGCATTACGCCGTCTACGGCCGGCTGAATGCGGCGCGGGACAATGCCGTACTTATTTGCCACGCACTCTCCGGCTCGGCGCTGGTGGGCTCGTGGTGGCCCGAGATCTTCGCTCCCGGCGCGGTTCTCTCGCTGGAGCACGACTTCGTCATCTGCATCAACATGCTGGGCTCCTGTTATGGATCCACGGGGCCTGGCGCCGTCAATCCCGAGACGGGCCAATCGTATGGGCCCGATTTTCCTCTGGTCAGCGTCCGCGACAATGTGAGGGCGCAGGCCCGGCTGCTGGATTCCCTCGGTATCCGCCGTCTGCGGCTGGTGTTGGGCGCATCGATTGGCGGCATGCAGGCGCTGGACTGGGCCATCCTCCATCCCGATCGCGTGGAGCGCGCTCTCGTCATCGGTGTAACGCCGCTCTCCGCCATGGGATTGGCGCTCAACCACCTGCAGCGACAAGCCATCCTACACGATCCGGAGTGGGCCGGCGGACGCTATCTGCCGCAACGCCCGCCGCGCCGCGGGCTGGCGCTGGCCCGCCAGATCGGCATGATCAGTTACAAGTCCGCGCCGCTGTTCGACGAACGATTCGGCCGCAATCCCAACCGCACGGGTGAAGATCCCTGGGCAGCGGACGGCAAATGCGGCGGACTGACCGGCGGGCGCTTTGACATCGCCGGTTATCTCGATTACCAGGGCCATCGGTTCGTCGAGCGCTTCGACGCCAACGCTTACCTGGCCATCCTGCGCGCCATGGACACCTGGGACCCGTTGCGCGGCTACGCTTCGCCCCAGGAAGCCTTCGGGCGAATCAAGGCCCGCCTGAGCTTCGTCGGGATCAGCTCCGACTGGCTCTTTCCCGCTGAAGAGGTGCGGCGCTTTGCCGAGGCCATCCTGCAGGCGGGCGCCCGGGTGGACTACCGCGAGATGAAGAGCGACCACGGCCACGATGCTTTCCTGGCCGAACAGGCAGAGCTGGTGCGGCTACTGCAGTAGGGCCTGTCTTGCAACCCGGAACTGCCGTGCCCAAATGGATCGCAACATTTGTGTCCTCTCGCCTTATCGGGTTGCGGAACCGCCGGCGACGGTTCCGTGGTTTTGCTTGTCAGCGGCGCGATAGCTTCTTATAATCCTCCTACAAAGCATTGGGAGGCGTGGTATCGTATATCCGTTGCCGCGGCTCTCGTCCGCCTTGGAGGATGGTTGTGTCTTCATGGGCGAAAGAGTCAATCTTGATTTCTATTTCGGCATTTCCCAGGAGCATTGCATGAAGAAGTTAGTCTTTGCATCTGCGATGGCACTGGCAAGCATGAGCCTTGCTACAGCGCCGCTACTGCGGGCTCAGGACTCCAGCCAGATCAGCCTTCCGGCGGATCAGTACAACGCGTACCAAAACGCCATTACACAGACCGATCCGGCGGCCAAGGCCTCAGCCCTTGAGAGTTTTCTGCAAGCGTACCCTCAGACCCAGGTAAAGACCGGCGTCCTTACCCAGTTGATTCAAACCTACCAGCAATTGAACCAGCCGGCGCAGGTTTTGAGCGCCGCCACACGGTTGCTGCAGGTGGATCCCACGAATTTCCAGGCCATCTTCGTGTCTGTTTTTGTCAAGAAGCAGCAGTGCGGCCAGAGCCTCGATGCGTCGGGATCGAGCACCGATCCGCAAACCTGCGACGATGCCGCGGCCCTGGCTCAGAAGGGGCTCACGGTTCCCAAGTCGGCCGGCACGTCAGACAGCGACTGGAAGAGTCTGACGGCTACTGCGTATCCCATCTTCCACTCGGCCATCGCCTTTGACGACGCGGTCTCGAAGAAGGACTTCGCTGGCGCCATCAAGGAATACACTGCCGAACTGATGCTCTATCCGCCTGACGCGTGCGCGAAGCCGGGTCCGTGCCTTGCGGACACGCTGCAGCTTGCGCAAGCTTACGCCAAGCCGGGTCCAGACAAAGATGAAGTGAAGGCCGTCTGGTTTTTCGCCCGCTTCATCGACTTTGCGCCCCCTAATTACAAGACTCAGATCGAACCGCTGCTCGATTACTGGTACAAGCGCTATCACGGCACGCTCGACGGCGATGCTGCCATTACGCAGCAGATCAACGCGATCAAGGCGAAGGCCCAGGCCACGCTCTTCCCGCCAGCGGACTTCGCCATCGCGCCTGCTCCAACGCCTGCGGAACTGGCCCATCACGCCTATACGAGCGGTGATCCAACCAAGCTGAACCTCGAAGACAAGGAGTACATTCTGGCCAACGGCTCCGACCAGGATGCCAGCGGCCTTTGGGCGCTTCTGAAAGGCCAGGCCACTCCGGTTCCGGGCGTAGTCATCGCCGATCCCGCATCGGTGTTGAAGGTCACCGTCACCACCACTGCCTCGGTCAAGCCCAAGGATTTTGTGGTCAAGCTCTCGAATACGGTGGCTTGCAGCGCCGTTCCCGCGCCGCCCTCGGAACTCAAGATCAAGGACGCGCAGGCCTACATTCTGGCCAATGGCGTGAAGGCCGATACGGATGCCATGGGAGACGTCCTGACCGATACGCCGGCGCACATCCGCAAGATCGCCATCGACCCCGCGGTTGCGACAATTAACGTGGCCGTCACGCAGGACGCCAAGGATGCCCACACCGCCGACTTTACCGTCAACATGAAGGACCCGGTCTCTTGCAAGGAGGCTCCGGCCTCCGGCTCGGCGCTCGGACTGCAGTCTACCGGCGCTACGGAATTGGACGGCACGTACGATACCTACACGCATACCGCGGCTGCGGGAACAACTGCCGCATCCGCGCAAATCGTGCTGAGCGATGGATTCATCCAGCAGGAGAAGAAAGCCCCGGTGCATCACCCCGTCAAGCCTTCACCCGCGCACCACGCCGGGATGTAACCCATGCGGCCGCCGGCCGCCGGACTGAATCTGGCGAGCGCCGGCCGCGCAACATCATGCTTCTGGGATCGTCAAGGGCAGTCCGCTTCGGTGGCCTGCCCTTTTTGTTTTCTTCCGCTCAGTCTGATTGTGGGCACTGGTGGCGCGAGCGCGCCCCTCGTCCAAAGGGCTGCCGCATGCAGTGCCTACTCGCCCAGCATGATGCGCTGGATCGCTGAAGCCCGTCCGGTCGCGGAATCGCACTCGACCAGCGCCGCGCACATCTTGGGATTTCCCTTCGCCGCCTCGAACTTGCCCGGCATCCCGCTGAGGAACTTGTGCAGGACCAACTCCTTCTCAACGCCGATGATGCTGTCGTACGGCCCGCTCATGCCCACGTCCGTCTGGTAAGCCGTTCCATGCGGAAGAATACGCTCGTCGGCGGTCGGCACATGCGTGTGCGTGCCCAGTACCGCCGTCACGCGTCCATCCAGGTACCACCCCATCGCTACCTTCTCGCTGGTGGCTTCGGCGTGGAAGTCCACCACGATCACCTTGGCCCGGAGCGCGGCCAGCAGGCCGTCGGCGGTGCGGAAGGGATCGTCGATCGCCGTCATGAAGACGCGCCCCTGCAACTGCAACACCGCGTAGTCCACGCCTCCCGCGGTCTTTCCTTCATAGAAGCCGTAGCCCGGCGATCCGGGCGGGAAATTCATCGGCCTCAGCACTCGCCGCGCGCGCTCCTGGGTGTAAGGCGCTGCTGAATTCAGATAGTCGAGCAGTTCCTTCTTGTCCCACACGTGATTGCCTGTGGTCAGAACGTCCGCGCCCAGGTCGAAGATCTCCTCGGCCAGTGCCGGCGTCACGCCGAAGCCTCCCGCGGCGTTCTCCACGTTCACAATCGTCAGATCGACCTGGTGCGCCTCGCGCACGTGGCCAATGTGCTCGCGCACGATCCTGCGCCCCGCGCTGCCGAAGATGTCGCCGACGAAAAGTATGTTCAATGCCATTCCTATTCCCTGCTCCCTACTGGCTACTCTCTGTATTTCTCATCAGCGGAAACAGAATCACGTCGCGGATCGATTTCGATCCGGTCAGCAGCATGACGAGCCGGTCGATGCCGATGCCTTCGCCGCCCGTCGGAGGCAGGCCGTAGGCCAGCGCCCGCACGTAATCCTCGTCCATCTGGTGCGCTTCCTCGTCGCCCCGCGCTCGCTCCGCGATCTGCTGCTCGAAACGCTTGTGCTGCTCGACGGGATCGTTCAATTCGCTGAAGGCGTTGCCGATTTCGAATCCGCCAATGTAGACCTCGAATCGCTCCACCCACTCGGGATCGTCGGGCTTTTGCTTGGAGAGCGGCGAGACGACGGTGGGGAACTCGTAGATGATGGTCGGCTGGATCAAATGTCGTTCGGCGACAGCCTCGAAGAGTCCAGCTATCGTTTTCCCGAGCGACTGTGGCCGGCGTGGTAAAGGGGTCGTTATCTTAGGCAGCCCAAGTGCGCCGACGACGGCGTTTGCCATTTCTGTGATATCGCCATGGAGCAAGATCCGCTGCGCGTTTATGAGCATGAGAAGGCTGCGAAGCCGACGATGTCGCTCAAGGTCGACACCTTGTACCTCTAAACTGGGCGTCTCGATCTGAGGATAGTGCGCTTGCAAGTAATGAAGGGAAGCTAGGAGGAATTGCTCAAGCTCCTCTGGACTTCCCAAGATTCCTAGCGACGGACTCGCGCCGAACTCTTCCGGCCACCACTTAATGATCGCCTCTCGCATCGTCAGCCGCTGCCATTTGCCGAGATCGATCGTGTGCCTGTTGAACTCCGTCACCGTCGTCCCATTCACCTCGCGCGCCACATACGCGATCAGCTCCTCCGTGAAGTCCATCAGGTCGTGGTAGTTCGCGTACGCCTGGTAGAACTCGAGCATCGTGAACTCGGGATTGTGCTGCGTGCTCACGCCCTCGTTGCGGAAGTTGCGGTTGATCTCGTACACGCGGTCGATGCCGCCCACCACAAGGCGCTTCAGATAAAGCTCCGGCGCGATGCGCAAAAACAAATCCATGTCGAGCGCGTTGTGGTGCGTCCTGAAGGGTTTCGCGGCCGCTCCGCCGGCGATGGGCTGCATCATCGGCGTTTCGACTTCAAGATAGCCGCGGCTGTCAAAGAACGTTCGCAGCGCGCGCAGCACCTTGGCCCGCTTCACAAACACTTCGCGAGCGTCGAGGTTCGCAAACAGGTCCACGTACCGTTGGCGGTAGCGCAGCTCGACGTCGGCCAGCCCGTGATACTTCTCCGGCAGCGTGAGCATGGCCTTGGCCAGAAACGTCAGTGTCTCCACGTGCACCGTCAGCTCGCCGGTCCGTGTGCGGAACAAATAGCCCGTCACGCCGATGTGGTCGCCCAGGTCGAGCAGCTTGTAGAGCGCGAAGCCCTGCTCGCCTACCGCGTCCAGCCGCACGTAGATCTGCAGCCGCGCGCCCTCCTGCTGCAGCGTGGCGAAGCCGGCCTTGCCCTGCTGGCGAATGGCCATGATGCGCCCGGCCACGGCCACCGTCTCGCGCTTGGCCTCCAGCTCCTCGCCCGTCGCCTTGTCCCATTTCGCGCGCACCTCGGCCAGTGTGATCGCCGATTGGTCCTGTCGGGCAGGGAAGCGGTTGGGATACGCCGCCTGCCCCAGCTTCTCGATCTCTTTGAGCTTTTCCTTGCGCAGCTCGAAGAGATTCCGTTCAAACTCCGAGTCGAACACAGATTTTTCCTTCCATCTCGAAGAGCGGATGCCTAAAAGGGAAGTATACGTGGTCGAAGGTTGGCGTCGTCCGCCTCGCCTATGGGCGCTGTATTCTTTTTGAGGAGCCTCCATTGCCCTACCACCGCCCCATACCGGAATCGAAGCAGACCGGCAAACCCGCCGGCATCCTCGGCGCCTGGATTCAGGCCGAAAAACTGATGCAGATCGCGCTCGTGCTGCCCTGCTCGGTGTTCATCGGCTGGCTGGCCGGCGCCTGGCTCGACCACCGCCTGCATCAATCCTGGATCGCGATTGCCGGGCTTGTCTTTGGCGGCATCTCGGGGATGGTATACGTCGTCCGCCTGGTCTTCGCCGTGAATAAAGATCCCGCTATGCAAGACGAAGACAGCGATGAATCGGCGGACAACAATAAAGCCGGGAAGGGAAGCGCGGGCTCCGGCTCATGAGTGAAAACACCCATTCTCTGTCGAGCCTGACCGACGAGGGTCTGCAGGCCCTGCTCATGCGCGCCATGCGCATCACCCTCATCGTCGGCGCGCTCGCCGCGCTCGTGCTCTGGAAGGCCTCCGGCTGGCGCGATGCCGCCATGCTGGCTGCGGGCGCAGCCATCTCTGCCGCCAGCATTTACGAGTGGCGCCGCCTCATCCGCTTCCTCAATTCCAAATTGGACCACCGGCAGGCCCCGCGTGGCGCTGCGGTCTCGGCCGTCCTTTTTGTGCTTCGTCTGGGCGTCTTCGGCGCGGCCATTTATGGTAGCCTGAAATGTTTCCGGGGTTCAGCGGTGGCGCTTCTCTGCGGCCTTGGCCTGGCGGTTCTGGCTATGGTCTGGGAGGCGGTTCGCTTGCTTCGCGACTAAGGGACGGGTGGCCTTGGGGCCCCAGCGACTCCCTGAAGTGGAAGGCCCCAAGATCTTGTGGTGGAGGCTTTTCAAAGTTGACTCACTTTTTGGACCTTGTCGTGGGAGGTGTTCTGCTCAAGCTCTACCACGCAATCGGCATTGGTTCCGCTGACGCCGCCGAGAAAGTCACCCAGATTAACAACGCGTTTGCGCTGGAGCTGCTTGTTGCGGCGGTGCTTGTCGCATTCTTCCTGGTCGTGCGCATCACCCTGTCGGTCGAGCGCCCGAATCCGGCGCAGCAGGTCGCCGAAATCATCCACGAAGGCGTCGGTGGCCTGGCTGACCAGGTCATCGGCCACGGCTACCAGCGCTTCCAGGCATTTGTCACCTGCGTCGGTCTCTTCATCCTGCTGAACAATCTGCTGGGCCTTATCCCCGGCATCACGACGCCAACCAGCCTGCCCGAGGTTCCCCTGGGCATCGCCGTCCTCACCTTCATCTACTACAACTTCCACGGAGTGCGCGTGCAGGGGCCCATCGGCTACCTCAAGCATTTCGCAGGTCCGCTGTGGTGGCTGGCGCCGCTCATGTTCCCCATTGAGGTCGTCTCCCACCTGGCGCGCATGATGTCGCTCACCATCCGTCTTTACGCCAACATGTTCGCCAGCGACCTGCTCACGCTGGTTTGGTTTTCGATCATTCCCATAGCCGTACCGTCGATTTTCCTGGGGTTGCATTTCTTCGTTTCCATCATTCAGGCATTCGTCTTCATGCTGCTGGCGATGATTTATCTCTCGATGGCGGTGGCAGAGGAGCACTAAAGGCAGCTATCAGCTTTCAGCCGTCAGCTTGCAGCTTTTTCGCGGTTGGGATGAGGCGATGGTTTCTTCGAGGCATTAGCTGACAGCTGAAGGCTGAGAGCTGATAGCGCAAGAAAAAGTTTCCGCCGGAGCCGCTTCCGCTCCGGATCAACGGACGGCCGCAAGCGTGAGGGGGCCAGCTCGGTGAGCCTCAACCACCCACTGGCGGCCAATTTTAGGAAGCAGGAGAACTATGCGTAAACTTCAATTCGTATTCATGACCCTGGCGGTTTTGTGCTTTGCCGTCCCGGTCTTTGCCGACGGTGGCACGGCTGCGGTTAGCCTGATTCCGATAGGCGCTGGCATCGCCATGGGTCTGGCGGCAGGCATGTGCGGTATGGGGCAGGGCCGCGCTGTGGCCTCGGCCACTGAGGCGTTGGCCCGTAACCCCGGAACCCGCGCCGGCATCATGCTGTTCCTGGTGCTCGGCCTGGCCTTCATCGAATCCCTCACCCTCTTCACCATGGTCATCGTCTTCGCCAAGATGTAGTGGACGCGCAGCAAAAAATTGGCGGTCCCGCGCTCATGCTCGGAACCGCCATTCTGTCTGACTCAAACCTGCTCTCAGAAGCTACGGGTCGCCGCGGAGCATCGCGATCGCCTGCTGGTAGCCAAGGCCTGACGGCACCGGCTTGTACCCCGTCTCGTCCTCCGTAGTATCGAAAACCCGCGTCTTCCACACCACGCGCGCTCTCATCTCCATTTGGAAGTGGACCGTTCGCCACTGGCCTCCGCCCACGTCCGCCTGCTCGATCGCGATCCATCCGCCCTTGTTCAGCCGCCCCAGAATGCCCCATCCGAAGTCCACGTCCTGCTGCATGTGGCCCTCCAGCCGGACCACGCGCTGGCGAACGGGATCGATCCAGATTTCGCCGGCTATAGCGGTTAGGGCCTCCGTCTCCAGATCCGGAGGGTGAAAGGCCGGATTGGGCCGGAAGGTAAACTTTTCCACCTTTCCCGTGGCACCCTCGCCGACGCCCGCATACTGGTACAGGAAGGCGCTCGGCAGCGCGCGTAGCACCTTCAGTGCGCGTCCGGCGTCTTCGTTCTCAGCCTTTTTGCGGCGCCGCTGCTTGCCGGGGTCGCTGAGCAGAGCGGTCAGGCGCGCCTCCTCCTTCTGCTCGTCGGCTGGGCTCAGCGGTTCGCCGTTCAGGCCGATCAGCCGGGCCACGTCGCCGTCCTGGGTTTCGCAGATTTTCTTGGTTGTCGTCAGCCTCGGACTGGATTTGCGCAACTCGTAGCGCATAGGATGGTTTGCATCCTGGGCCGCGTTGTACTCGTTGGCAAGCGCCCGATCCACGAGCGCCTGGCCTTGCAGGAGCGGAAGACTGTTCACGGCGCTCGTGGCTGGCTGCCCGGGTGCGGCCGCCGTCAAGGCGAACAGGAGCAGGAAAGAAAAGGGCCGGTGCACATGGCTAGTTTAGCCGGGGGAGCCCTGGGCTTTCTTTCGCCCTGTCTGACCGCACGCATTCCCCGGCGCCATTGCGGCCGCCAAAGGAACGTCTTTCTGCGTTCGTGAAAGCATCGTGGCCGGATGATATATTGCGGGCAGGGCCCATAGGGCGATTCGAGAAGGACTGAAATCATGGCAGCAGATAATTCTCCCGCGCGCATCGGCAAGACCATCGTGATTTGCGGTGAAGTGAAGGGAAGCGAGGACTTGATCTTGGATGGGCGAGTCGAAGGGACCGTCAGCCTGTCTGACAACCGACTGACCGTCGGTCCCAACGCCAACGTTGCCGCCGACCTCAGCGCCAAAGACGTGCTCATTATGGGCCGGGTGCAGGGCAACGTCGTGGCCACCGGCCGCGTGGAATTGCGCGCCGGGTGTAACCTCGAGGGCGATATCCGGGCCCTGCGCCTCGCCGTCGAAGACAATGCCGTCTTCCGCGGCAAGGTGGACCTGACGCAGGCGGTTTCCAGGGCGCCCGACAGTGTACCCGCTGCGCAGACGAGCGGTCTCTTCTGAGGGCGGAAGAAGATCAATCGACCTTCGCCGGGCAGCTCGCAAGCAAAGGCCCGGCTGCGAGAGGGATTCAAGGTGCTGCACCGTTGGTTCGACAAGAAACCGGAGGCCGGGCCAACCGCTTCGGCTTCGGGCCTAGTTGGTCCCCGCGTGCCGCGCCACTCCGGCGCGTGGACTTTGCTGCGCAACCGCCTTCAGTCCGAGTCCGGACTGCGGATCCTCGACACCGGCTACACCTCGCCGGCCAACATCAACTACCTCACCGCCTTGGGCCATAGCGTCTTTCTTGCCGATCTCGTCCACGATGCCTACGCGGAAAACTGGCAAACAGGCGCCGACGAAGACGGCAATCCGGTCTGGAATGTGGAAGGCTACCTCAATCAGACCCTCAACTTCTCCGGACGCACCTTCGATGTGGTGCTGCTATGGACCACGCTCGACTATCTGCCGGAGCGATTGGTGGCTCCCGTGGTTGCGCATCTCTTTGCGGCCATGAAGCCTGGCGGGCAGGTGCTGGCTTTCTTTCATACCCGGATGCAAGGTAAGGAGGCGGCCTACTGCCGCTTACATGTCACGCCTGGAGACGACGTGGAGATGCAATTAACCCAGCAATTTCCCATCCAGCGAGCCTTCACCAACCGCAGCATTGAGCGCCTCTTTGCCGGCTGGTCGGGCCATCGCCAGTTCCTGGCCAAGGACAGCGTATCGGAAGTCGTCATCACGCGCTGATGTCGAACCAGGACGACCAGCCGTCCAGAGGGACGTACCGGTCAGGCTTCCGCGGCCCGGGGTTTTCCCCTGAGACCGGAAGCTGGAGACGAAGAGCGGAAAGCGAAGGAGACACCATGAGCAAATCATCGGAAACGAGCATCACCTGGCTTGGCCACGCCACCGTGCTGATTCAAACCGCCCAGGGAACCAACATCCTGATCGATCCCTTTGTCGCGCACAACCCCAAGTACCCCCAGAGTTTTGTGCTGCCGTCGAAGATTCACTACATTCTTTTAACGCATGGGCACGGAGACCATATCTCCGATGCTGTTCCTATCGCAAAGAAATACGGATCAACGGTAGTCGCGATCTATGAGCTGGCCGACTACATCGCAAGCAAGGGTGTCTCCGACACCATCGGCATGAATCTGGGCGGCTCCGTCACCCTGAGCAACGTAACGGCCACCATGGTCGAAGCCAAGCATTCCGCGGCCGCAGCCGACGACAAGGGCACGCACTATGTTGGCATCGCCGCCGGCTTCGTGCTGGCCGTCACCGGGGGCCCCGTGCTCTATCACGCGGGAGACACCGCAGTCTTCGGCGACATGCAGCTGATTCGCGAGCTATACCGGCCTCGCATAGCCATGCTGCCCATTGGCGGTTACTACACCATGGGACCGCAACAAGCTGCGCTCGCCTGCCGCCTCCTGGCTCCGGAGACCGTCCTTCCCATCCACTTTGGCACGTTTCCGCCGCTCAAGGGTACGCCGGAAGAGCTGGCGGCTCTCGTTGGCCCGGGCGTGAAGGTTGTGAATTGGAAGCCCGGAGACGAGTTCACGACCTAGGAGCCGCATGGGGCGCGGATTTGGCGTCGAATCTGTGGGCGGCGCGCCAGCCTGGCCAAGAATTCAGCAGCGGAACGATTCACGGTCCACGACCCACGATCCACGGCCCACGGTCGTTCGCTTATTGATCGCGTGTCTGCTTGATCGCGCGCGGTGACTGCACCAGTTCGCCCGGTCCGTGCGAATCCTGCATGCCCAGACGCATCGCCGCAGGCGATTTGGCGGCGCTACAGTTGTGCAGATCGCGCAGGATCTCTTGCTTCTCGCGCGCATACTGGGCGGCAAGCCGCGTCAGGGCGTAGGTGATGATATCGCTGTGATGCAGGTCCCCCGCTGTAAGGCTCCGCCGCATGTTCAGCCACAACCGGTGCACAAGCTGCACATCGTCCGGGCTCAGCGCCGGCGCATGGGGACCGATGTAGAAGCTTTTCACGTCTCCATTGAGGGCCACCACAAAAAAGTTGAATTGGCGCTTGGGCTCCGGCAGCGCCTCCCAGGCCTGTCCCATATGGAATGCCTGATCTTCCGCGGTCATGGAACTTGACACTCCGGAGACTACGGACTCCACCTCCAGGGAATTTGCCGTTTGAGCCAAAGCGGCAAACACGTCGCCCGCCGGCACCACAAGCAGGGAAATCTTCTTCCCAAAGCTCTCGGCCACTGAAACCGCCTTGGTAAAGACCATTTGCTCGTGCTCGCTGAAGCTCTGTTGCTCGGCGCTCAGATACTCCGGGCCGCCTACGCCCATCAGGCGCACGCTCACGACGACCACGTCCCGCTCCACCGTGCTGGTGCGCGCCAAGGTCCACTTCAAGGCCAGCGGATTGGCGGCGTCGCGCATGGTCACGATCACGCCGCCGGGCCGGATGGCCGTCGACTCGCGGCTGATCGTCTCCTGGTGCTCGAGCTGGAAGTGGTCCTTCATCTGCCGCGCGGTTTGCTCGTGCCGGCGCAGGTTGATGCGCTCCGAGATGGTAAACACGATGAAAAACGCCGCGGAAAACACCACGCCGCTGATGGTGGCAACCGACTTCGTGAACAGGTTTACGGTGGCCGTCGCCAGCAGCACCATGAAAACCGACAGCAGGCCCAGCGGAATCTCGGTCTTGCCGATCCGGATATTGGGCGGAACCTTCCATCCGCGCTCGCCGTGATACTTCCAGCGCAGCACCAGAATCGAGAGACTGTTGAAGGTGAACGACCAGATGACGCCGAAGGCATAGGCCTCGCCCAGCATCACCACGTTGCCCCGGCTGACGATGATGGTGAACATCTGGAGAATGAAGACCAGGTTGACGATGCGGTAGCTGGTGCCAAATTTCGTGTGCGGCTTGCGAAACCAGTCCGTCAGCACGCCGTCTTCGGCCACCCGCATCAGCACGCCCGTCGAGCCGATGATCGAGGTGTTGATGGCGCCGGAGAGAATGAGAAAACCAACCAGCACCACGAAGACACGAAAGAGAATCCGCCAGAACAGCGGACCAACCATGTACATGGCCAGGCCGGCAATCAGGTTGTCCTGGTAGATATGGATGCGCGGCCCGGTGGGGATCAGCATCGAGGCCAGCAGCGTGGCGCCACCCGTGAAGATCAAGCTGTAGATGGCGATGACAATCGCCGCGCGCTTCAGGTTCTTCAGCTTGGGATGCTGGATTTCGCGGTTGACCTGGGCCAGCGTCTCCTCGCCGCTCATGGCCAGAATGGAGTGGCCAAACGCCATCAGAATTCCGAACAGTCCGAAAATCGGCAGGCCGCTGCCTTTCAGGAGGCCGAGCGCGTCATTGCTGAATTTCAAGTGCGATGGGATCGGCGAGGGAGGCAGGTGCGCGCCCCGCACAGCCACCGAGTAGCAGCCCCACACCAGCAGAACGATCACCATCACCGTAGTGATCTGCATGACCCGCAGCGCCTTGTCGCTCGATTCCTCGATCCCCTTGATGTTCTGCCACCAGTAGTAGATCGTCACCAGCGCGGCCAGCAACGCCGAGGTGTAATTCATATCGAACTGGATGGGTTGGCCGTGCGCGTTCATCAAAGCCGGCGGCAGCCAGTGGATTTGGTTGGCAACCATCAGCAGCTCGTTCAGCAGCCCGGTGATGTATTGCCCAGCCGACACCCCGGAGATCGGCCCTGTCAGGATGTAATCGAACATCAGCGCTGAAACGCTGAGCTTGGCGAAGCCGCCTCCCAGGGCCTCCTTTACCACGCGGTACACGCCGCCGCGCGTGAACATCGAACAGCTCTCGACATACACCGCGCGCACGGCAAAACTGAACGCCATGATGCCGAGGATGAACCACGGGGCCGCCGCTCCCACCGCCTGCTCGGCGATGCCCCCCGCGTAGAAAGCCGAGGAGCCTAGGTCATTGAGAACGATAGCCGCCGCGCGCCAGAAGGAGATGAAGGTGAGCATCACCGAGGAGGCGACGATCAGCCGCACGCGGTCATTGGGAGGAGCTACGGTCGTTCGGGTAGAGGCCATCGCGAGGGATCCGGCGAGGCGCAGCCGGTGGTCGAAATCGTTTGAGCGAAACCACCGCTCTGCGATGAGTCTAATTTTCAATCAACGCAGTGTCAACGAGAAATAAACATTTCTCCATTGTTGCTGCCCGTCCGCCGCACTTCCGTACGCCCTGGCAAACGCAAGCCGGGAACCAACTCTATGATTTCAAGTGCTTACGCTCATGCAGAGCGGCTCGATGTGAGAGCATTCATGATCTGGCGCCAAGGGACTCATTTGGCGGGCCAACATCGGCGTCAACGGCACTCCTGCCGAGAATCTAGTCTTTGCCGAAAAGCTCTTTCCCGTCCTCAATAAAGCTGATCAAGATCACCACCGCCGACCCGATCATCCCGAGAAAGAACATGACTTCCAGAAGCCGTATTCCAACAATGGCCAATACCATGTTGCGATTCTACCGCACCCCAGATGTTTTACACTCGCCCCTGTATGCAATCTTCCTGGAAGCCGTGGGCTGCAGCAGTCCTTTCCGCCGGCCTGCTTGAGTTGCCTTTCCCGCTCGCCGGGCCGCTGCCGGCTTGGCGCACGATCTTCGCATGGTTCGGACTGGTTCCCCTCCTCTGGGCTGTTCTCTCCGTTCAACCCTCCGGCCGGCCCCATTCTTTTCGCCGCGCGTTCTTCATCTCCTACCTCTGCGGCTTCCTCTGGTACATGGGCAACTGCTACTGGGTTCGCGACACGATGCTTCGCTACGGCGATATGCCGCCGCTGGCGCCTACGCTTTTGCTCATCGGCTTCAGTCTGGTTCTGGGGCTTTACTTCGGTCTCTTCGGTCTCGGCCTCCTGCTCGTCCGCCGCACCACCGGCTCCACGCGCCTGGCCCTGGCCTTCGCGCCCTTCCTCTGGACAGGCCTCGACCTCGCTGCCGCGCGCATCACCAGCGTTCCCTGGGACCAGCTCGGCTATTCGCAAGTCGATAACGTCCTCGTCAACCAGGTCGCGCCGTGGACCGGCGTCTATGGCATCACTTTTGTTCTCGTCGCCGCGAATGCGCTCCTCGCTGGCGGCCTGCTGCTGGGGCGCGAAGGCAAGAATCCGCTCGCCGGCCGCTGGGCCTGGGCCGCTTGCGGCGCAATTCTGCTCATCTCCGGCTTTGCGGGCAGCTTTGTCCCTCCGCCGAACCCCGATCCCACAGCCACCGCCGTCCTCATCCAACCCAATCTTGACGTGGGCGCCGCCAACAACTGGCAGGGGCCGGAGTGGGACCGCCATATCGCCGAATTCACGCGCCTGGCCGGGGAGCAGTGCAAGTCCTACATTGCCGGAATTCCGCAAACCGGCGCGCCCACGGAAGAAATTGTCTGCCCGCTGTATCCCACCCATCCCGACCTCGTCGTCTGGCCCGAATCGCCCGCGTCTTTCATCGAAGATGACCCCAGCCTCAAGCAGGCCATGCGCTCCGTAGCCCTCGCCACGCAGTCGTCGCTTGTGGTCGGCGGCATCGGCGTCGCTTTTTCCCAAGAGGAGCAGGCCTGGCACGACTACAACTCCGCGTTCATCGTCGACGCAGACGGGCAGATAGTCGGCCGCTACGACAAAATCCATCTCGTCCCCTTCGGCGAGTACATTCCCCTTCAGAATCTGCTTACCTTCGCCCGCAAGCTGACCGGCCGCGTTTCGTCTTTCACGCGCGGAAGCGAGCACAAGGTTTTTGTCCTCGGCACACAAAACGGCGGGCTTCATCGCTACGGCGTCTTCATCTGCTACGAAGCGGTCTTCGCCGACGAGGTGCGCCAGCTCGCGCGCAACGGCGCCGAAGTCCTCGTCAACATCAGCGACGACGGCTGGTACGGCGACACCAGCGCACCCTGGCAGCACCTGAACATGGCTCGCATGAGGGCCATCGAAAACCGCCGTTGGCTGCTGCGCGACACCAACACCGGCGTCACCGCGGTCATCGATCCCTACGGCCGCGTGCGCCAGAGCATTCCCCGCCACCAGGTCGACGCGCTGCCCGCCGAATTCGGCTTCCGTGACGGCATCACCTTCTACGCTGCTCACGGCGACCTCTTCGCCTGGCTCTGTGCCATACTGTCTCTAGGCGTTGTCAGTTGGTCGCTTGGCAGGAGGCCGAAGCCTCCTGCTGCGAAGGGTTGAGTCTCAGCCGCCAGCTCGCCAACTTGCGAACCGCGCGTAAGCGCGGCGAACTTGCTAATCCAAAGCCAGGTCCTAAGAGCAAAATGTCGCTGAACGATCTCGAATTCGCCTACGCTCCGGTGCGCACCCAGGTGCGCGACCTGCGGGAGTATCTTTGACCCTGCCCGCCTGCGCAGGGAACTCTCCGAAATAGAAATTAGGCTCGCCGATCCGGCATTGTGGTCCGATCCTGCCGCAAGCCAGCCTCTGATGCGCGACCGCAAGCGGCTTGAAGGGCTCATCCGCGACGACGACGAGCTCGTCCGCCGCACCGGCGACATCGAGGCCTACTTCGACTTGGCGCGCGAGGGCGAAGACGTCCTCGCCGACTTGGAGCGTGAGATTAAAGCGCTCGGCGCATTTGCCGAGGAGCTAGAGGCCCGCACCATGCTCTCGGGCGAGGCCGACGCGCTCAATGCCATCGTCACCGTGCATCCCGGCGCCGGCGGCACCGAAAGCCAGGATTGGGCCGAGATGCTGCTCCGCATGTACTTGCGCTGGGCCGAGCAGCAGGGCTTCAAAACCGAGATGAACGACTACCAGGACGGCGAAGAGGCCGGCATCAAGTCTGCCACCTTCACCATCATTGGCGAGTACGCCTTCGGCCAGCTCGTCGGCGAAAGCGGCGTGCACCGTCTCGTTCGCATCTCGCCCTTCGACTCCGCCAAGCGCCGCCACACGTCGTTTGCCTCGGTGTACGTCTCGCCGGAAATCGACGAAACCATTCACGTCGATCTGAAGCTCGAAGACCTGCGCGTCGATACTTATCGCTCCGGCGGCAAGGGCGGCCAGCACGTCAACACCACCGACTCCGCCGTACGCATCACGCACCTGCCCACCGGCATCGTCGTGCAGTGCCAGAACGAGCGCTCGCAGCACAAGAACCGCGACAAGGCCATGAAGATGATGCGCTCGCGCCTCTACGAATTCGAGCTCGAAAAGAAGCGCGCAGATGCCAAAAAGCTTGAGGACTCCAAGCTCGACATCAACTTCGGCTCGCAAATCCGCTCCTATGTCTTGCAACCCTACCGCATGGCCAAGGATCACCGCACCAAAGTCGAGGTTGGCGACGTTGACAAGGTGCTCAACGGCTACCTCGAACCGTTTCTGCGCGGCTATCTGTTAGCCAAGCGCCGCGGCACGGCAGTTTCAACGGGCGCAAACGATGACTTGGACGTGTAATCCGCTGAACGGCGCACTGAGAACTATGAACTGCGAGCTGACCACTAACCACTGACCACTGACCACTGATGAACGACCCCGCCATCATCGACGAAATGCTTTACAACGCGAAGACCATCGCCGTCGTCGGCATGAGCGACAAGCCGCACCGCGCCAGCCACAACATCGGCAGATATCTGGCCGAAAACGGCTATCGCGTCTTCCCGGTCAATCCCGCGCTCAAGGAAGTGCTCGGCGGGCCGTGCTACGCGGACCTCGACGCAGCGAACTCCGCAGCCCTTAAAGAAACGAGTTCCGCCCAAACGGGGCGGGGGATCGACCTCGTCGACGTCTTCCGTGCCTCCGAGCACGTGCCGCCCATCGTCGACGACGTCATCCGCCTGCACATTCCGTATCTCTGGCTGCAGGACGAAGTGATCCACGACGAAGCCATCGCCCACGCCCGCGCTGCCGGCGTTAAATGCGTGCAGAACGACTGCATCTTCCGCCGCCACGCCGCCATGTTGGATCGCGATGACCGGCACTGAGACAGCGCGCCTCCCGCAACCCCCGTCCATTACACTGAGTCCAATCGTCAGGAGCCCGGATCCCTCTCCAGCCATGCGCCGTTTCTGGCCCATCTTCGCGCTCGTTGCCGTGCTTGGCACCGCAATGCCGGTTGCGGAGCAACTTTCCGCGCCCGAAACCTCACCGAAGGATACGAAAGCCGCATTTGAAGCGCCGCACCTTCGTGTTGAGTTAGTGGTTCCAGAGGGTGATCTCTTTTTCAGCGAGATCCTTAACGATGGGGGCCTTTACTTCAAACTTGAGCCGGGCTGGCATATCTATTGGGGAAACGCCGGTGACTCCGGCGAACCGCCGCACATTCACTGGACGCTTCCCAAGGGTATCAGCGCCACCCCGATGCAATTTCCAGCGCCGAAGCGTTTGCCGCTTGGGCCTTTAATGGATTTCGGTTACGAAAACGAAGTTCTTTTCCCGTTCAAGTTCGACGTAGCAAAAACAGTCAAGCCCGGCCCAATTATGTTGCGCGCCAAAGTTGACTGGCTGGTTTGCCGTGAGGTCTGCATTCCGGGCAAGGCGGACTTGGAACTGAAACGGAACGTATATTGGGGTCTGTACCAAATTCTGTACGATGGCCCGCCGCCATTTTTCCGCCCCTTCGTCGATCAGATCCCCAAGCCGCTTCCTTCCGCTGACACCGCCGTCTTCCAACCCACTTCCACCGGCTTTCGCCTCGCCGTCTCCACCGGCCAAAGCGAGACCCAGGCCGCGTTCTTTCCTGAAGACCAAAACATTCTCGACAACCCCTCGCCGCAAACCGTTACACCCACGGCCACAGGGCTGGTACTCGACCTGAAGAAAGACCCGAACCTCACCGCAAGCCCCACCAAGTTGCGTGGCGTTCTAGAACTTTCCGGCGGCCGCAACTACGAGATTGCCGCGACGCGTGAAGTATCCTTCGGTGTGGCGAGGATAGAGTCTATGCCGGCCGCGGCGCCCGCGTTTTCGCTCACAGGGCTTGCCCGCATCGCCGCCCTCGCCTTCCTCGGCGGCCTGCTCCTCAACCTCATGCCTTGCGTCTTTCCGGTGCTGTTTTTGAAGGGCCTGGCGCTCTGCCAGTCCGGAACCGAAGAGCGCCACAAGCTTCGCGCGCACGGTTTTGTCTACACCACAGGAATTCTCGTCTCGTTCTGGGTGCTCGTGGCCGCGCTGTTCGCACTCCGAGCCGCCGGAGCCACTCTCGGCTGGGGATTTCAATTCCAGTCGCCTGTCTTCCTCTCGTTGATGGCCGCGCTGCTCTTCTTCCTCGGTCTCTCGCTCGCCGGCCAGTTCGAAATCGGCCTCACGCTCACCAGCGCCGGAGGTTCGCTGGCAGCGAAGCAAGGCTACGCGGGCAGCTTCTTCACTGGGGTTCTCGCGGTCGTTGTCGCCACGCCCTGCACCGCGCCGTTCATGGGAGCGGCTATTGGCTACGCGCTCGCTCAATCCGCAGCCGTCGCCTTCGCCGTCTTCACCGCGCTCGCCCTCGGCCTCGCCGCGCCCTATGTTGCGCTCACGCTCCAGCCCGCTTGGACGCGCCTGTTGCCCAGGCCCGGCGTGTGGATGGACATTCTCAAGCAAGCCGTATCCGTCCCCATCTTTGTCACCGTCATCTGGCTGGCGTGGGTCGTCGCGCAGGCCTACGGCGCGGCGTTGCTGGCCGCGCTCCTTGCCAGCTTCCTTTTGCTCGCCATCGCCGGATGGTTTCTCGGCCGCTGGCCGGTAAAGCGCTGGGCAACAGTGACTGCCAGCCTGATTGTGCTTGCCGTCGTCGCGCTCAGCTTCTGCTCGGCGCGAGTGCTCGTTGGTCCGCTGCCGACGCTGACGCAGAACGACGCGCTGGCCCTGAAGTCACTGCCCAGGGTCGCGGGCCAAACTGCGGTTGCTGCCGCCTGGCAGCCATGGTCCGCGGACGCCGTCAACCGCGCCCTCGCCGCGGGCCAGCCCGTCTTTGTCGACTTCACCGCAAGCTGGTGCCTCACCTGCCAGGTCAACGAGCGCGTGGCTCTCGACCAGCCCGAGGTCATGCAAGCCTTCACCGCGCACAATGTCGCGCTCTTCCGCGCCAACTGGACCCGCCAGGATCCCGCCATCACGCAGGCGCTTGCCGCCCTTGGCCGCAGCGGTGTGCCCGTTTACGCGCTTTACACGCCGGGCCGAGCCACTCCGCAGCTCTTGCCGCAGGTGCTCACCCCCGGCATCGTCCTCGACGCCGTGGCCAAATTGCCCACCTCTGCAACTCAGGCCACAGCTGGATCGTCCAAGCAAAAGTAAGCTCGAAACCTGTTCGCCGGAAGCCGGTTCGCCGGAAGCCCAGTTAGGCTCGCTGATCCCAATTCCCATCAGGAGGTTGACTCTCATGAAATCACGGCCCGTTCTTGCCGGAATTGCTTCCCTCGTCGTCGCACTCGTGCCCATCTCCGCTGCTGCGCAGGCCGTGGTCGGTTCGCCCGCGCCCAACTTCACCGCCACCGACTCGCACGGCCAAACCCATACCCTCAGTGAGTATCGCGGCAAGTACGTCGTCCTCGAGTGGCACAACCGGGACTGCCCCTACACCCACAAGCACTACGTCTCCGGCAACATGGAGGCTTTGCAAAAAGAGTGGACCGCAAAGGACGTGGTCTGGTTCACGGTCATCTCTTCGGCGCCCGGCAAGCAGGGCTATGTCACCGATGCCGAAGAGAACGAGTACCTCCAGCAGATGCACGCCGATCCCACCGCCGTCCTCATGGATCCCGAAGGCAAGCTCGGCCGCCTGTACGACGCCAAGACCACGCCGGAAATGTACGTGATCGATCCCGAGGGCAAGCTGATCTACGAAGGCGCCATCGACAACCGTCCCACGACCGACGTGAGCGACATCAAGGGCGCGGATAACTACCTCAGCGACGCGCTTACTGAAGCCATGGCGGGCAAGCCCGTCGAGCACCCCTACACGCGGTCGTATGGTTGCTCGGTCAAGTACGCTGACTGAAAGAACCGGGAACAAAGGAGTAAGAAGTAGTCACAAAGTGGTCCCAGGTTTGTTCTGGGCATGTTGGCTGTTCCCGTGCATGTCCCGGGAACGCTCACCTCGGCTTGATTTCTGCTATTGCCGGAACGGCAGGAGGAGTCGATGGCAAATTTGCGTATCCGCAAACTAGAGCCCGAAGTGATCCGCGCGTTGGAGGATCGCGCCAAACGCAATCGTCGCAGTGTTGGTGATGAGGTGAACGAGATTTTGCGGATTGCGCTCCAAGAGGAAAAAGAGGAGAAGGCGAACTGCGCGACACCATCATCGCCGGCATTGTGCTGGCCTCACACGCCATCCTCGCCACGCGCAACGTGAAGCACTTCGGCGACATTGCCAGGCCGGTCGTGAATCCTTGGGAGGCGTAGAGGCAGGGACCGGGGAACAGGAAACGCGGCTGGTTGAGAGTCGTGCTTTCCTATAGCGGGCCTCCTGCAGGTGTAGACCAAGGCACAATCGCTAAGTGGCTTTTTCATCGAGAAAAAGCCGCCTTGAATACAGTCCGAAATGGCTAATAGTTGTAGGAGAACCGCGTAGTTACGCTCGAACGCGGCCACCTGGCCCGGCATGTTTCATTTTCTGCCTTGTTCAACCGATTTGCTTTTCATCCGGGCTTGAACAAGATCGTGATTTTTTCTTGCGTAGACATAAGACGGATCGATCCGCAACGCTTCGTTGAACTGCTCGGCCGCTTTTTCATAGTCCCCAAGTTGAAACAGGGCCGCGCCCAGCTCATTATGCGCATTGGCGTTTGCGGGGTCGAAGCGTACCGCTTGGGTATATTCCTCTACCGCTTCGGAGAACCGATTCGCCCGCATAAAGATCTTGCCCATATAGAAATGGGGCGCTGCTTGATCGGGTTTGATGGCCAGAGAATGCCGGAATTCCTTCAGCGCTTCCTCCGTCAATCCCTGTTTGCCTAAAATAACGCCTAAGTCGTTATGCGCATCGCAATTATCCGGTTGGGTGGCAAGCGCTTGACGGTACTGCTCAACCGCCTGGTCAAATTTTCCCTGCGTCTGAAGAGCATTGGCAAGATAGAGGCGCGCCGGAATAAAATCCGGGTTCGCGGCGAGCGCCATTTCGCTATATGTCTCCTCATCCTTCGTCCTGCCCATCATATAAGACCATAGCGCCATAATGGATAGGGCATCGGGGCTGTCGGGAGCAGCGCGCAATGCCGTTTCCAGGCGTTGCCCCGCAAGCGGCAGATTGCGCCGTTCATTGGGCTCGCAGGAAATCATCAGGCAATAAGCGGAATAAGAGAGAGTCAGATACCAGGAGGGGTTATAGCTCAGCGCGCGGTCGTAATATTCTTGCGCATCGGCAAGCCTTCCCTGCTTCATATACGCAATGCCCAGGCTTAAGTTGGGAAGTTCCCCGCGCGGGTCAACTTTGAGCACGTGGCCGAACAGCGTCACCGTATCTTTCCATACCTTGACCTGCGCATCGGTCTTTACGGCGCACGCTACAATGACCGCCACCGCAAGCAGTTGAGTTACAATCCTGATCTTCGGGGAGTTGGCCACTGCATCGCCGGCCAACCAGACAACAGCGATGAAAAGGCCGATATAGGGAATATAGGTGTAACGCTCGGCCAGGGCCTGTCCTCCGACCTGCACGATGCCGATCACCGGAACCAGCGTTCCCAGGAACCACAGCCAGCCGATAAGGCAATAAGGCCGTTCCTTGCGGATACGCCAGAAGACAACAGTTACGAGGATGAGCGCAAGGGCCGATAACACCGCTACCAAAACATCGATGTCATGCAATTGAAAATAATAATAGGCCCTGAGCGGATCGGGCCATACCATGATCCGCACGTAGCGGCAGTAACTGATCGCCGCGTTGCAGAGTCTCCCCCACAAAGGCATGTTTTGAAACGTAGCCACCGCGCCGCGGGCTTGCTGCGCGAGAAAGGTGATGACGCACGAGAAAACCGCCATGAGGAAAAGCGGCCACTTCTCAACGCATAACTTACCCAGGGAAGAGAACCAGCGCGCGCGTTTCTCCGGCGCGAATGCGATTCTGCGCAACGGCCAATAATCGAGCAGCAGCAGGGTAAAAGGAAGCGTGACGGCCATGGGCTTTGACATCAGCGCGCAGGCAAAGCCGAAGACGATCCATACATACCGTTTCCAGGATGGCCTACGCACATACCATGCATAAGCCAGCAATGTGGCGAAGAAGAAAAACGCGCATAAAACATCCTTGCGTTCGGAGATCCAAGCAACCGATTCGACGTGTGCGGGATGCAGAGCGAAAAGGAACGCGACGATTGCGGAGCGCCAGATGAAACCGGTCATGTACAAGAGCAGAAGAAAAAGCAGAACCGAATTGGCGGCGTGCCAACACACACTGGTCATATGGTGGCCGGAGGGATTGCTGCCATATAGCTTCCAGTCCACCATATGCGAAATCCACGTCAGCGGGTGCCAGTTTGCGGAATGAAAGGTTGTAAATGCCCACTCGACGCTCTGCGCGGTCACCCCTTGCTGCACCTGCCGGTTCTGCACGACATATTCGTTATCGTCCAACGAAACGAAACCGTCGCTCCGCACGCCGCGGAAAGAAAAAACAGTGACCACCACGAGAACGATGCAGACGGCGGCAATTTGCCACGGCTTATGGGTTGCCGGAGCCAGGGCAACGGTTTTCCCGGCCGGCGCCCCAGGCGGGCGCTTGGCCTCGAATTTACGCCGCCGCGATTTCTTTGCCATGATCGGCAACCTCCGATCATCTTCAAAACGGATGGGTGGGATATATCAGAATTGTAGCGGAGAAAGGCAGAAACAACCACAGACCCTGGCAGATCTCGAGCTGTGGAAGAGCAAAATCGGAGCACGCCGGCATCCGCCGCGGCGGAAGACCTGGATCGCCCACTTAGTTACGCTCGGACGCGGGCCGCCCGGCCCGGCATTTTTCATTATCTTCCTTGTTCAACCGATTTGCTTTTCATCCGGGCTTGAGCCATATCGAGATTTTTTCTTGCGTAGGCATGAGACGGATCGATCCGCAACGCTTCGCTGAACTGCGCGACCGCTTTTTCATAGTCCCCAAGTTGAAACCATGCCGAGCCCAGGTCGTTATGCGCATTGGCGTTTGCGGGGTCGAGGCGTAGCACTTGGGTAAACTCCTCTATCGCTTCGGGGAACCGATGCGCCTGCGCAAGGACACTACCCATTTGGGAATGGGCCATTGTCTGATCGGGTTTGATGGCCAGAGAAAGCCGGAATTCCTTCAGCGCTTCCTCCGTCAATCCCTGCCGGGCAAAAATCATGCCTAAATTGTTATGCGCCTCATAATTATTCGGATCGATGGCAAGCGTCTTACGGTACTCCTGAGCATACTGGTCGAGCTTACTCTGCTCCTGGAGAGCAATGGCAAGATAAGGCTGCGTCACTACAGAATCCGGGCGCAGGGCAAGCACCTTTCTGCTGTACATTTCCTCATCCTTCGGTCTGCCCATCAAAGCCGACCATAGCGCCATATTGGATAGGAAATCGGGGTCGTTGGGAGCAACACGCAATGCCGTTTCCAGGCGTTGTCCCGCAAGCGAAAGATTGCGCTGATCGTGGGTTTGCATCATGACTTGCATCATGGCAAGGGCGGAATAGGAAAGAAGCATAGGGCCGGAGGGATGATAGACCAACGCTCGTTCTATATATGCTTGAGCCTCGACATATCTTCCCTGCTGCATGTAGATCTGGCCAATGAAAAAATTGGGAAATTCCCCGCGCGGGTCAACTTCGAGCACGTGGTTGAACAGCGTCACCGGATCTTTCCATACCTTGACCTGCGCATCGGTCTTTACGGCGCAAGCTACAATGACCGCCACCGCAAGCAGTTGAGTTACAATCCTGATCTTCGGGGAGTTGGCCACTGCATCGCCGGCCAGCCAGACAACAGCGATGAAAAGGCCGATATAGGGAATATAGGTGTAACGCTCGGCCAGGGCCTGTCCTCCGACCTGCACGATGCCGATCACCGGAACCAGCGTTCCCAGGAACCACAGCCAGCCGATAAGGCAATAAGGCCGTTCCTTGCGGATACGCCAGCAGACAACAGTTACGAGGATGAGCGCAAGGGCCGATAACACCGCTGCCAAAACATTGATGTTAAGCGAGTCATAGTAATAGTAGGCCCTGAGCGGATCGGGCCATACCATGATCCACACGTAGCGGCAGTAACTGATCGACGCGTTGCAGAGTCTCCCCCACAAGGGAAAGGCTCGAAGATTGCCCACCGCGCCGCCGGCCCGCTGCGCGAGAAAGGTGATGACGCTGGAGAGAACCGCCATGAGGAAAAGCGGCCACTTTTCAACGCATAACTTACCCAGGGAAGAGAACCACCGCGCGCGTGTTTCCATCGCCAATGCGATTCTGCGCAACGGCCAAAAATCGAGCAACAGCAGGGTAAAAGGAAGCGTGACGGCCATGGGCTTCGACATCAGCGCGCAGGCAAAGCCGAAGACAATCAGTAGATACCGTTTCCAGGATGGCCTGCGCACATACCATGCATAAGCCAGCAATGTGGCGAAGAAGAAAAACGCGCACAAAACATCCTTGCGTTCGGCAACCCAGGCAACCGATTCGACGTGCGCGGGATGCAGCGCGAAAAGAAATGCGACCATCGCGGAACGGCCCAAGAAACCGGTCATGTACAAGAGCAGAAGAAAAAGCAGAACCGAATTGGTGGCGTGCCAACACACATTGGTCATATGGTGGCCGGAGGGATTGCTGCCATATAGCTTCCAGTCCACCATATGCGAAATCCACGTCAGCGGGTGCCAGTTTGCAGAATGGAAGGTTGTAAATGCCCACTCGACGCTCTGTGCGGTCACCCCTTGCTGCACCTGCCGGTTCTGCACGACATAGTCGTAATCGTCGTACTCAAGGAACTCGTTGTTGCGCACGCCCCGGAAAGAAAAAACAGTGACCACCACGAGAACGATGCAGACGGCGGCAATTTGCCACGGCTTATGGGTTGCCGGAGCCAGGGCAACGGTCTCCCCGGCCGGAGCCCCAGGCGGGCGCTTGGCCTCGAATTTACGCTGCCGCGATTTCTTTGCCACGATCGGCAACCTCCGATCATCCTCAAAACGGCTGGGTGGGATATATCAGAATTGTAGCGGAGAAAGGCAGAAACAACCGCAGACCCTGGGCAGATCGAGCTGTGGAAGAGCAAAATCGGAGCACATCGGCATCCGCCGCGGCGGAAGACCTGGATCACCCACTTAGTTGCGCTCGGACGCGGCCGCCTGGCCCGGCATTTTTCATTATCTTCCTCGTTCAACCGATTTGCTTTTCATCCGGGCTTGAGCAATCTCGAGATTTTTTCTTGCAGTGGTATAGGCAGGATCAATCCTTACCGCATCGCTGAACTGCTCGGCTGCTTTTTCATAGTCTCCCAGTAGAAACAGGGCCGCGCCCAGATCATTATGCATATCGGCGTTTGCCGGGTCGAAGCGCAACGCCTGCGTATACTCCTCGATTGCTTCGGGGAGCCGATGCGCCTGCAAAAGGACTGCGCCCATTTGGAAATGGGGCTGTGCCTGATCGGGTTTGACGGCCAGAGAAAGCCGGAATTCCTTCAGCGCTTCCTCCGTCAATCCCTGTTTGCCCAAAATAATGCCTAATTTATTATGCGCTTCGTAAGCATCCGGCTCGAGGGCAAGCGCCTGACGGTACTCCTGAGCAGCCTCGCCAAGTTTGTCCTGCGCCACGAGAGCATCGGCAAGATAGAGGCGCGCCGGTACAAAATCCTGGTTCGCGGCGATCACCTTTCTGCTATACATTTCCTCATCCTTCGGCCTGTCCATCAAAGCAGACCATAGCGCCATATTGGATAGGACATCGGGGTTGTCGGGAGCAGTACGCAATGCCTGTTCCAGGCGTTGTCTCGCAAGCGGCAGATTGCGAAAATCGTGGGTTTGCATCATAACTCGCATCATGGCAAAGGCGGAATAGGCAAGAGTCTGAGGGTCGGAAGGATTATAGGCCAACGCTCGTTCTAAATATGGTTGCGCCTCGGCAAATCTTCCCTGCTCAATGTACGCCTTGCCAAGGCTTTTATAGGGAAATTCTCCGCGCGGGCCAACTTCGAGCACATGGCTGAACAGCGTCACCGTATCTTTCCATACCTTGACCTGCGCATCGGTCTTTACGGCGCACGCTACAATGACCGCCACCGCAAGCAGTTGAGTGACAATTCTGATCTTCGGGAATTTGGCCACTGCATCGCCGGCCAGCCAGACAACAGCGATGAAAAGGCCGATATAGGGAATATAGGTGTAGCGCTCGGCCATGGCCTGTCCTCCGACCTGCACGATGCCGATCACCGGCACCAGCGTTCCCAGGAACCACAGCCAGCCGATAAGACAATAAGGCCGTTCCTTGCGGAAATGCCAGCAGACCGCGGTTACCAAAATAAGTGCAAGAGCCGCTAACACCGCCGAAGCTGTGGTGTTATTTGAGTAAAAATATTCGGTGAGCGGATCGGGCCATACCATGATCCGCACGTAGCGGCAGTAACTGATCGCCGCGTTGCCGAGCCTTTCCCGCAAGGGAAAGGATTGAAAATCACCCACCGCGCCGCCGGCCCGCTGCGCGAGAAAGGTGATGACGCTCGAAATAGCCGTCATGAGGAAAAGCGGCCACTTTTCCACGCACAACTTCCCCAGGGAAGGCAGCCAGCGCGCGCGTGTCTCCGGCGCGAATACGATCCTGCGCAACGGCCAAAAATCGAGCAGCAGCAAGGCAAAAGGAAGAGTGACGGCCATGGGTTTCGACATCAGCGCGCAGGCAAAGCAGAAGACGATCCATACATACCGTTTCCAGGATGGCCTGCGCACATACCATGCGTAAGCCAGCAATGTGGCGAAGAAGAAGAACGCGCACAAAACATCCTTGCGTTCAGAGAGCCAGGCAACAGATTCGACGTGCGCGGGATGAAGAGCAAACAGAAATGCAACCATCGCGGATCGCCAGATAAAGCCCGTCATGTACAAGAGCAAAAGAAAAAGCAGAACCGCATTGGCAGCGTGCCAACACACATTGGTCATATGGTGACCGGAGGGGTTGCTGCCATAAAGCTTCCAGTCCACCATATGCGAAATCCACGTCAGCGGGTGCCAGTTTGCAGAATGAAAGGTTGTAAATGCCCACTCGATGCTCTGCGCGGTTACCCCTTGCTGCACCTGCCGGTTCTGCACGACATAGTCGTAATCGTCGTAGTCAAGGAAATCGTTGTTGCGCACACCCCGGAAAGCAAAGACGGTAACCACCACGAGAACGATGCAGACGGCGGTAATTTGCCACGGCTTATGGGTTGCGGGAGCCAGGGCAACGGTCTTCCCGGCCAGCGCCTCGGACGGGCGCTTGGCCTCGAATTTACGCCGTCGCGATTTCTTTGCCATGACTGCCAACCTCCGAGCATCCTCAAAACGGCTGGGTGGGATACATCGGAATTGTAGCGGAGAAAGGCAAAAACAACCGCAGACCCTGGGCAGATCAAGCTGTGGAAGAGCAAAATCAGAGCACATCAGCATCCGCCGCGTTTGCCGGCCCTGATCCTCCGTATCTCCTCCATCCGCGTCGCCAACTGCTTCTCCCGCCCCTCCTGCGTGGGGTGGTAGTAGCGTCGGCCTTTCAGCGAATCCGGCAGGCAGTCCATGTCGGCGATGCGGTCTTCTTCGTCGTGCGCGTAGCGGTAGTCTTTGCCGTAGCCGAGATCCTTCATCAGCCGCGTGGGCGCGTTGCGCAGATGCAGCGGAACCGGCTCCTGCCGCGTGTTTTCGATGTCTTCTTGCACCGCTCCATAGGCCGTGTATACTGAATTCGACTTCGGCGCGAGCGCGAGGTAGACTACGGCCTCGGCCAGCGCCAGCTCGCCCTCCGGCGAGCCGAGAAAGTCGTACGTGTCTTTCGCGGAGAGACAGAGATGCAGCGCCTCCGGCGCGGCCAGCCCGATGTCCTCGACCGCCATGCGCACGATGCGGCGCGCAAGATAGAGTGGGTCCTCGCCACCCGCGAGCATGCGGCCCAGCCAGTAGAGCGCGGCGTCGGGGTCGGAGTTGCGCACGCTTTTGTGCAGCGCCGAGATCAGGTTGTAGTGCTCTTCGCCGGCTTTGTCGTACATCAGCACGCGCTTCTGCGCGGCTTCTGTCGCGACGGCCTTCGTGATGTGCTTGCTTCCGTCCGCGACGGCCAACTGCGCCGCCACTTCCAGCGTGTTATATGCGTTGCGGCAGTCGCCGCTGGAGTAGCCGGCGATCAATTCGAGCGCATCATCGTCGGCCGCGAGCTCCATCGGGCCCAAGCCGCGTTCCTTGTCGGCAAGGGCCCGCTTGAGCAGTGTCACAATCTGCTCTTCCTCCAAAGGTTCCAGCACGTACACGCGGCAGCGTGAAAGCAGCGCGGAGATGATCTCGAACGATGGATTCTCCGTCGTCGCGCCAATCAGCCGGATCGTGCCCCGCTCCACGTACGGCAAAAACGCGTCCTGCTGCGCCTTGTTGAAGCGGTGAATCTCATCGATGAAGAGAATCGTGCGCGAGTGCAGTTGGGCCGCCTTGGCCGCCTCGACCATCACCTGCTTGATCTCCTTGATGCCGCTGGTCACTGCCGAGAACTCGATAAAGCTGGCCTTGGTGGTCTCGGCAATGATCTTGCCCAGCGTGGTTTTGCCCACGCCCGGCGGACCCCAGAAGATCATCGAGCTCGCGTCATCGCGCTCGATCTGCACGCGCAGCGGCTTGCCCGGCCCGACCAGGTGCTCCTGCCCCAGCAACTCGTCCAGGCTGCGCGGCCGCATCCGCTCGGCCAGCGGAGCCCCTCCTGCTGCCATTGCATGGAGCGGCCCTTTGGACGAATGAAGTGGCTGGTCCGGCATGGTTTCGAACAAGCTCATCGCCGCGCTCCTCGATGATCCGATGGTCCGCCGCTGCCCGCGGACCGCTGCCGCGACGCTTCATACAACAGCACGCTGGCCGCCACGGCTGCGTTCAGGCTCTCCACCGGGCCAGGGCAGGGAATCGTGATCGCCTCATCGGCCATCCGCGCGATCTTTTCCGGCACGCCGTTTCCCTCGTTTCCGATCACCAGGGCAACCGGACCAGCCATGTCCACCAGATCGGCGGGCTGGGCAGCGCGCACCGTGGTGGCAAGGACCCGCACTCCTGCCTCGTGCAGTTGCGAAAAGCACTCTCGTTCGCTTGCGGCAAGCAGCGGAACGCGGAAGACGCTGCCCGCCGACGCGCGCACCGCCTTCGCATTCCACGCGCTCACCGTTCCCGGCAGGCTCACGACGCCCGTCGCGCCAAATGCCTCCGCCGAGCGCAGAATTGTCCCCAGATTGCCGGGATCCTGAATGGCGGCCAGCACGATGACCAGCGCCGCTCCGCTCCGATGCGAGCTGAAGAGATGCGCCCAGGTCCAATCGGGCGGCTCAACTAGAGCGGCAACCGGCTGCGGCGTTTCGGTGGCCAGAGCGGAGTCGAGCAGCTTCCTCGGCATCATCAGCACTTCGGTCCCCACCGGCAAGGGCAACGCGTCGAGCAGATGCTCCGCACCGTCGGCCACAAAGACTGTGACCATGCGCAAACCCGCGCGCAGCGCCTCCTCGATCAGGTTCGGGCCTTCGATGCCTACTCGTCCCCGTCCCTCGTGCCCGGATATGGCGAGCGCCTTCCGTAGCTCCTTCAAGCGCGCATTCTGCTTGCTTTCGACCACGCGGACCGGCATCGCTCGGCAACCTCTGAGTGCTGTGCCGATTGTAAGATCAGCTTCTGGCTTCTAGCTACTAGCCTCTGGTCTTTCGTGCCGATCGGGCTATCGTTGATCGTGGCCGCGCTTTGCGGCAAGAAGCGGCCAAATCCGTAGAGGTCGAAGATAGAAGCTGGCGGCTCAACTTGCACCACGGCTGGTGCTGTGATAGCTTCCGATTCTGTAGCCTCTTCTTTTATTCGGGAACCGAGGTAGGCCTCCTTGTCCGCGGAGATATTGCGCGTCCATCCCGATGAACCCCAACCGGACCGGATCGATTACATCGTCTCCTGCCTGCGCAAAGGCGGTGTCGTTGCCCTGCCCACGGATACCTTCTACGGCTTGGCCGTGGACCCGGTGAACCTCTACGCCGTCGAGCAGATTTACCAGATCAAGACCCGCCAGAAGCACAAGCCTCTCTCGCTTCTTATTTCCAGCCTGGCCCAGGCCTACGAGTTGGCGCGCGACACCGATGCGCTTCTCGATAAGCTGGCTGATCGCTTCTGGCCCGGCCCGCTGACCATCATCGTTCGCGCCGGAACGAAATTGCCGCTGCGCTCCACGGCCAACACGGGCAATATGGCCCTGCGCGTGCCCGATTCCGCCATTCCGCGCGCGGTGGTTGAGCGCTTCGGGCTGCCCATCACGGCCACCTCGGCCAATCTGCAGGGCGCGCCGGAGTGCACCAACGCCGTCAGTGTCCGCGAACAGATCGGCGACCGCATTCCGCTCATCGTCGACGGCGGACCCACCGGCCGCGCGCTACCCACCACCATTGTCGATCTCTCCCTTGGCTCCGGGCGCTGGGAGATTTTGCGCGAAGGCGCCATCCCAACACACGAAATTGTCATGACGTTACAGCGGTAAGATGGTGCGCATGAGACGCGATCTCAAGACGAAGAGCCGCAACTGGGTCCTGCGCGCTCTTCTCGTGCTGGTCTTCGTGCTTTTGGCCGGCATTTTGGGCTGGTGCAGTTGGGTTCACGCCCAGATCGAGAGCTACGCCCACCAGGATCAGGCTGCGCCCGCCGATGCCATCGGCGTTCTGGGCGCGGCGGAATACGACGGACGGCCCTCCCCGGTCTACCGCGCCCGCCTGGACCATGCCCTCGAGCTCTATCGTCGCGGCATCGCTCCGCTGATCGTCACTCTGGGAGGATCGGGCGGGGATCAGTACAGCGAGGGATCAGTGGGCGCCGGGTACCTGATAAGCAAGGGCATCCCCGAAGAGGACATCATCGCCGAGACGGAGAGCCGCAACACCGAGGAATCGGCCCGCCGCATTGCCGTGATTGCCCGCGCCAATGGACTGCACCGCCTGGTGGTGGTCAGCGACGACACCCACATGTTCCGCATTCATGCCATCTGTGCTTCCGAAGGCTTGGATGTGCTCACTTCACCGCGGCCTCGCCCCTCTGCCGAGGATAAGACGCTTCAGGCCGAGCGCATCGTCCACGAGATTCTCAGCTACACCTTCTGGCGACTGCACCTGCATTGATGGCGAGCCGGCAGGTCAGCAAGCTGGCCTGAGCTCCGTTGCCGCAGCCGTCTACAGAAGCACCGCCATGATGGCCAGCGCAAACCCCGATGCGCTCGCTGTCGAGAGAAAGTTCACCGCGTCGTTGTTGAGCCAGCCGTGCTCCTCCAGCGTAGCGCCTAGCAGACTGTCGAAGAGCAGCCCGAAGACAGCGCCCGCGCAGCTCATCTCGAAGAGGTTCCAGTCGCCCCGCAGCGCCCAGCTCCCGGCGCCTGCGACGATTGCCGCCGCAACCACTCCCGCCAGCGTCCCGGCCACGCTCACTGCGCCATCCCTGCCCGGCTCGGCCGCCCGCAGCGTAGTAATCATGTGTGGCCGGCCGCCCAGAACCTGCCCGATCTCTGACGAAGCCGTGTCTGCCGCCGCTTCAGCCAGCGCCGCGAGCGCCAACACAAACCCTAACCTTGGCGTGCGGGTTGCGCGCGCAAACCACCCGCTATCCATCAGCCAGAACTGCACTGGCCCACTGGCAACCAGCGCTGCTATGCCTAGATTCGCGGCTACCTGCGAGGCCGATCGTCCCCTCCGCGCCTCCGCTGTACCCAGCCGCTCCTTTTGTCTGCGCCCCACGCGTGTGGCGGCAAAGGTCAGCAAGGAAACCGCCAGCGTGGGAATCATGGCTGTACGCCACGGCTGGTAGGGGAATATAACCGTGGAAAACATGAGACTGGCAGTGATCAGGGCGCCTGCTGCCGCCGCTGCCGGCGTAGCCGCCCGCAGCTTCCACGTCACCAGCCCCAGTAACCCGCTCAGTCCCACCGTCCAGATCGCCACGTGTGCGGAATAGGCCGCCCACCTGGAACACGCGAGCAGCACGTCCGTGCCCGCGAATGGAAGCACCGCAAGCAACACCAGCTTCGATTGCCAGGCCAGCTTCTCTTGAGCCACGCTTCATCGTAACCTTTGCTTGCGGCGGTCGGTAGCGCCGCCTCTTGCCTGGCGATGACAATTTCTCCCCCAATCCGTCACATGTCGAAGAAACTGTGCGCGTCCGCTATAGCGATTCCAGAGTTGCTGTACTACGAAACCGCCACGCTCCGGTCGCCGCGGCCATCAGGACCGCGGTCCTCACGGACATGTCTTCGTCCGTAAGGTGGAAGGAGTCGGCAACTTAGCATCAACTTTGAAGAGGCACACTACTCTGGAATCGCCATAGTCCCGCCCGCATCGTTTACAATCACCAAGGAAGCAGGACAAATTCGCAATGAAGCTTTTTCCCATGAAGTCGGGGCAGGCGCGCGTGCTCATCGCGCAAGCGGGCGCGGCTCTTGCAGTGGCTGTCCTGATGAGCGGTTGCGGCGATAACTACAGGCCGGTGGTTATACCAATCGCCACCAGTGGCCCGGCCCCGCAGCCCACCTCGTATGCGGTTGTAGTTTCGTCCACGGGCCCCGCCACACCCGGAGTCGTCACCATTATCGATTACTCGGGCGACTCGGTGATGACCGAGGCGCCGATTGGTCCGGGCCCCAGAGATTTCACATTGAACTCGGTTGGTGTCCTCGGCTACACCGTCAACAGTGACGGCACCATATCCAACTTCGGCATCACCACCGCCCTGCAGGCCAAGAACGTCTCCTACTCCACGCTGCCGTCCACGGCGGAACCTGTCAACTTTATGGCGACATCGGTTGGCCTCTGGGCTGCGGACCGGTACGGCGACTTCGTCGATCTCTTTTCCGGATCGCCTGAGGCATTCAATCTCGCCATTCCCGTGTCCACGTTGGGCAGTCCGGCAACGATGCCCGTTTTTATCGCAGGGGCTCCAGGCCTGCCCGCCCAGCGGGAATACGTTCTTAGCCAGAACGTCCCAGACAATGCGCCCATGGCCTGCAACCTTTCGCCCACCACGGCGCCCACCGGTGTCGCTGTCCCCATTGAGGTCCGCAACAGTACGGCCGATTCTGCTATCGCGGTCGGCAGGTGTCCCGTCTACGCCGTACAGACCACCGACCTGCAGCGCTTGTTCGTGTTGAACCGGGGAGACGATACCGTCACGGTCATCAATAGCAACAAGAACTCGCTCGATCAGTGCCCTGTGCCACTGATGACAGTGCCACCCTCGAACGTGCCAACCTGCCCGCCGCCGTACAACACAAACCAGAACGGCCAACCGATCACCTACCATCCGGTCTTGCCGCTTTCCACGGCCGCGCTCACGGCCGCCAACGCGCCGCCAAACTGCAACATGACCACGAACCCAAGCTGCGGCATGGGCGCGATCGCCGGTCCGGTTTATGCCGAATACAACGCGGCCACGCAACAGCTCGTCGTGGCCAACTACGACGGCGGCGCCATCAGCGTGATTGATGTCAGCCTGGATGAATACGGCAACGATAGCGCCAACTTTGGAACCACCTACACCATTCCGGTAGGCAATACCGCGACTCCTAACCCGGCTAGCGTGACCGTTCTCATTGACGGCAGCAAGGCTTACACGGCCAATCAGAACGATGACAGCGGCACGGGGAACGGCACTGTGACGGTGGTGAACCTCTCAACCCATACGGTAGAAAAGACGCTAACCGTCGTTGGCCATCCCCGCCAGGTCGCCTCGACGCAGAACTCTGAGTTTAGCAAGGTCTACGTGGCCTCGCCCGACAGCCCCTACATCACCATCATTGAGTCGACGCCGACGGAAACGGACGTGATTGACACCACGGTTCTGGTGGAGGGCACCGTCGTGGATGTGCGCACCACCACGCAGGACGGTTACTCCCGCAGCACGAATAACTACAGCAGCCGTGCTCCTGGCTACGGCCAGCCCTGCAGCCTGTCGCCGTCGGAAATGGTAGCGAAATACAACACCGCAAACTACACGCTCGACGAGTGCCAGGCTGTTCCCTAGGTGTGAGGTTTCAATAGATTGTCCATCTGATCGAGACCTGTAAAGCTGGGTTTGCGAAGACTCAGTAATTCAGGAGACCAGATGGACTATCACAAGAATGCCCGAACCACGTTGTGGAGTCGAGAGCAAATGGCCAGACGGGTAATCGAGCATGGGTGCACGTTGGCGGCGGCTGCAGCCGCCGCCGCCCTTTGGAGCTACCCTTCCGCCAATCAGCGCATGATGGCGCATCCCGTGGAGTCATGGAGCAGATTCGCCTCCTCGGGTGTAGAGTGGATGGCGAGGAATTTTTCCGATGCCATCGAGGTGGAATGCCCCAGGCCTTACGCGGCGGCAACTCGTAGCTGTTGGCGCTTTGGGAAGTGCGGCTATCGCCGTCGGCTGCAAAAGCCGTGGGCACGGGGACTGGGAGTTTCTCACCGAAGAGCAAGCCGGAACTCTGGCCGCAATCTGTGACCAGATCATTCCCGCCGATGAGTTTCCCAGCGCCTCCGAGGCCGGCGTGCTCACCTTCATTGATCGCCAGCTTGTGCGCCATTTTCGCCGCTATCGCAGCGCCTACATCGAGGGCCTCGAGCGCGCGGACGCGCTGAGCAGGCGCCGTTTTGGCCGCGAGCTTGCGGGGCTCTCCTCATCGCAGCAGCTTGAGGTCGTCAGCGCCATCGAGCAGCAGGATAGAACGTTCTTCGAGCTCGTGCGCGGCCACACCCTCGATGGTTACTATGGTCCGCCGCGCCACGGGGGTAATCGCGATGCCGTCAGTTGGCGCATGTTGGGCCTGGCGGAGCCGCCAGTACTCGGTCGTGCCCAGGACAATCCGAGAAAGGGCTCGCCCTCATGAAGCCGGTGAACGCGGTAGTGATCGGCGCGGGCGCCGCGGGCGGCATCGTGGCCAAGGAGCTCTCGACTGCCGGCCTGAGCGTTGTCCTGCTCGAACGCGGCCCCTGGTACACGGCCAGCGATTGCCGCAAGGATGATCTGCGCAACCAGCGCACCACCGTGCTGGGCAACGCCTTTGGGCCGGAAGATGACGGCAATCCGCGGGTCGTGGTCGACCCGGCGGGCGGGGTTCATACGTTTTTGCCCAGTGAAAGCGGCTACCAGAACAACGCCGCCTGTGTGGGGGGTGGAACACTCAGCTACGGAGCCCAGGCTTGGCGCTATCTGCCGCAGGACTTTCGCATGCGCTCCACCTATGGCGTGCCGCCCGGCAGCTCCCTCGAGGACTGGCCCATCTCGTACGACGATCTCGAGCCCTTCTACGACAAAGCCGAATACGAGATTGGTGTTTCAGGCGACTACTCGGGCACCCCGTTTCATGGTCCACGCCGCCGCCCTTTGCCCATGCCGCCCCTGCCTCCCAATCGCGAATTTGAAATCCTCTGGCCGGCAGCCAAGCGCCTCGGGCTGCACCCCTTCCACATTCCCATGGCTCGCAACAGTGTTCCCTATAACGGCCGCGGACCCTGCATGCGTTGCCGCTGGTGCGTCGGCTTCGCCTGCGAGGTGGATGCCAAAAACGGCTCTCAAAATACCGTGATCCCCATCGCGCTGGCGACCGGCAACTGCGAACTCCGCACCGAATGCATGGCCAGGGAAATCCTTACCGACGATCGTGGCCGCGCGCGCGCTGTGACCTACTTCGACAGCCGCGGCCATCTCCAGGAGCAGCCTTGCGATTTCGTGGTGGTGTCTGCCTGCGCCATTGAATCGGCGCGCCTGTTGCTGAATTCGAAGAGCCGTCTGTTTCCCAATGGGATCGGCAACCGTTACGACCAGGTTGGCCGGAATTTGCAGGGCCATCACTACACCGGTGCGATCGGATTCTTCGACTTCGATACCTACGACGATGTGGGCCCCGGAGCCAGCATCGCCATCACCGACTACAACCACGGCACTCCCGGCCTTTGCGGCGGAGGCCTGTTGGCCAATGAATTCATCCGCTTGCCCGTTCAGATGATCGGTAGTATGCCCCCGGGCACGCCGCGATGGGGATTGGGGCATAAGAAGGCCATGCGTACCTTTTTCAAACGCAACGTCATGATTTTCGGGCCAACCCAGCAGATTCCCACCGCCGATGCCCGGGTCACTCTCGATCCATCGGTGAAAGACAAGTGGGGAATGCCCGTGGCGCGCATCTCCGGCAACGTGCATCCGGACACCTTTGAAGTTGGCGAGGTGCAGGCCCAACGCGCCGAGGCGTGGCTCAAGGAGGCTGGAGCCACAAGCACGGCTCACTTCGCCGGGAAGCCCACGATCGTTTCCTCGGGCCAGCATCAGGCCGGAACCTGCCGGATGGGCAACGATCCAAAGGCCTCGGTTGTGGACCGCGATTGCCGTATCCACGACATGGAGAACGTCTTCGTGATCGATTCCAGCGTGCATGTGAACAATGGAGGCTTCAATCCGGCACTGACCATCATGGCCATCGCGTACATGGCCTCTGCTGCCCTGGTCCGCAACTGGAATGCTACGGGTTACAGGTCATGAAGCGAATCCTCAAGTGGGTCGCAATCGCCGCCGGCTCCGCGGTCCTGCTGGCGTTCGGCGGCGTCTTTGGCGCATCGGCCTACTACTCGTCAGAACACGGTCAGGGTTGCGCAAGCTGCCATGAGATGAAGTCCTACGTGATCCAGGCGCACGATTCGCCGCATCGTGCGATGGGCTGCATGGAGTGCCATGACGCCGGCTTGCCCACCAAGCTGCGGCATACATGGGTGCACCTCACGCGCACCTGGCCTGAGAGTATCCGGCTCCGCGAGGTCGATGTTCTGGCCATGACGGCGAACTGCCGCAACTGCCACCAACAGGAGTACGCGGCATGGCACGCGGGTCCGCACAGCGCCACCTATACGCAGATCTTTACCCATCCCACGCAAAACTCGCCGCGCCCCTTGATGGAAGACTGCCTTCGCTGCCACGGCATGTACTTTGGAGGATCGATTCGCGACCTGGTGCAGCCGCAGAACACAGTCGGCCCGTGGCGCCTGGTCCACGCCGGCCTCTCCGATCAACCCACCATGCCCTGCGAGACCTGCCACGGGATTCATCGTGAAGGCGCAGCTGAGACAAGGCCAGCCGAGCGCATTTCGGTGGCCGGCGCGGCAGTCCCCGTTTCGCTTGCTTTCTACGACCGGCGCGAGAGATTGCACTTTGCTGCGGCCGGCCTCGCCATTCCGCGGCTCTACGACGGTCCTCGCGCGCTTCACGTGAGCCCGGATCCGCGGCAGGGAGTCTGCTACCAATGCCACGCCCCGCGAGTGCCCGATGCGGGGTCTGTCGCGGCGGCCAATTCCTGGGGAACGCAGGCGGGCTCGGGCGACGATCGCACGCCGATGGGCGTCCACGAGGGCCTGAGCTGTTTCTCCTGCCATAACGGCCACAACGAGAATGCGCGCGCCTCCTGCAAGACCTGCCACCCGCAGATGTCCCATTGCGGCATCGACGTCGAGAAGATGGACACGACCTTCTTGAGCGCCGCGAGCAAGCACAACATTCACTGGGTCAAATGCACTGACTGCCATGAGCACGGCATTCCCAGGAAGAAGGCCGCTTCTCCGGCTCATGCGCTCAGGCAGCCCGTCTCCGCAAGCAGCGGATAGCGCCGCCGCAGCGGCACATGCTCCGGGCCCCCGCGCTGTCCCGCGCTGTGGCAGCCGTTCCTTGTACATTCAATGCCAGAGGTGCTTTCACGTGGCCGCGGCGAACGAAGATTCGAGCCCGGAAAAAACACGCTCCGAAAAATCGCGGCCTGGGAAAACGCGGCCAGGGAAAACGCGACTCGACCTGCTGCTCGTCGCGCGGGGCTTTGCCGCCAGCCGCGAACGTGCTCGCGCGCTCATCCTTGCCGGGCGGGTTCTGGTGCGGGAACAGAAGATCGACAAGCCGGGAGCGGCGGTTCCAGCCGATTCCGCTGTTCGCCTGCTGGGCGAGGACCAGCCTTACGTCAGCCGCGGCGGACTGAAGCTGGCCGCGGCGCTGGAGCACTGGCAAATTCAGGTCGCAGGCCGCGCCTGCCTCGATGTAGGCGCCTCCACCGGCGGATTCACTGACTGCCTGCTGCAGCACGGCGCCGCGCTGGTCACGGCCATTGACACCGGCTTCGGGCAAATCGCCCTCGGGCTGCGCAACGATCCGCGCGTACGCCTGCTGGAACGCACCAACGCGCGTCTGCTACAGCCGGGCTCGCTCCAGCAGCCGGACCAGGGCCAAGAAAGCACGCTGCTCGTCATGGACGTTCTGTTTATCTCGGCTACGCTCGTGCTCCCCGCCGTTCTGGCTGCGGCGCCGGCCCTCGTAGAGGCGGTGATTCTCGTCAAGCCTCAGTTTGAGGCGGGCCGCGAGTACGTCGGCAAGGGCGGCATTGTGCGCGACCCGGCCGCGCACGAGCTGGCGATCGGCAGGGTCGCGCAGTGCGTGCGCGCGCTGGGTTGGCAGGTCGTGGGGACCATCCCATCGCCCATCACCGGCGCCGAGGGCAACCGGGAGTTCCTGCTCTACGCGAGGCGGAGCTAACGGAGCTAGTGGAGTGGGGTCCCGGCCGGATCCATTACACTTGGACCCATGGCCTGCGTTGCCATCGTTTGCAAACCGCACCGGGAGGAGCTGAAGCGGCTTTTGCCGGAACTGATCGTTTGGTTGCGCCAGCACGGCTATGATCCGGTGCTGGACCGCGAAGGCGGCAGCTATACTTCGGCTGCGCCCTCCGTGGCTCGCGCGGATCTGCCTGCGCAATCGCCGGGGCTGGTCATCGTTCTGGGCGGTGATGGCACGTTGCTGGCCGCCGCGCGCATCTTTGCCACCGTCGGCACCCCCATCCTCAGCGTGAATCTTGGTTTCCTCGGCTTCCTCACCGAAGTCCGCCTCGCCGATCTCTACGCCACCCTGGAGAACTGGTGCACCGGCTGCCACAGCCTCGACGAACGGTCCATGCTTCACGCTGCGCTGTGGCGGCAGGACGCACAGGCCGCGAGCGCCGAAATCGCGAGTTTTGACGCGCTGAACGAGATCGTGGTTTCCAAAGGCGACATCGCCCGCATGGGGGAGTTTGCCGTGGAGTTGGATGGCAAGAGCGTCGCCCGCTTCCGCGCCGACGGCGTCATCGTATCCACACCCACGGGCTCAACCGCCTACACCCTCGCCGCCAACGGCCCCATCCTCACTCCCGATGTCGATGCCATGGTGGTCACGCCCATCTGTCCTCACCTGCTTACGCTCAGGCCCATCGTAGTGCCGGGCGGCGCATCGCTCACCGTCCGCGTCGAGGGTGTCCCCAATCTCGCGCTGCTCACCATCGACGGCCAGCAGGGTGTCGAACTTCGCCGCGGCGACGAAGTCCGCTGCTGCCGCTCCAGCCGCACCGTCAAGCTCATCCGCCTCGGCGGTACGGGCTTCTTTGACGCCTTACGCAGCAAGCTCAGTTGGGGTGAGTTGTAGGAACAAAGCGGCAGAGCGTGAATCTATTTGGTCAGTCCGTCCAGCAGAACCTTGGCCTTGGCAGCCAGTGTCTGCGCTCCGTCCACGTCGCCTGAGGCGAGCGCCGCCCTGGCCTGCTTCAGGAATTCCCGTATATGGTCGGTGGTCTTCTGATCGGCATCGCTCAAGGTGTAGTTGATGCTGTTGAGCCCCCTCTCAATGGCGGCAATCGAGTCCTCCGTCTGGCGGCGAAGGCTTCCAGGGTCGCCCGAGGAAAGCTCGCCAATGGCGCTTACGACCGCGTTCGGACTTGCGGCCGCCTCCGTCGTACTGGGAGCTTCCTGCGGATTCGCCGGCCTACTGTGCTTGGCAGACTGCTTGATCGACTCAGCGCGCTCCCTCATGTTGTAGATCGGTTTGCCGGGAATCAGGAGCGCGGAAGGCGGCAACTCGACGGAAGCAACTTGGAGCGGCTGCGATGGCTCAATCGAGGGCGCGAGGGTCACAGGCGGCGGCGATGTCTTGTGAAAGGGCAGGTGAAGGTGAGAGCAGCCGGTGAGCAAAAGCGGCAACAGCCACGCGGCGCACTTGGCAGGCGACCTCATTCCCCCATCCCCTTTTCGCGTTCAGCCACCGCCGGCTGCAGGTTCCGGCGTCCCCGGTCCGCGGCGGCGAGTGGAATTCGCAGCCGGAATTCCGTGCCGCGGCCTTTCCTAGATTGTACTTCGACGCTCCCGTGGTGTAACTGTAAGATGCGATAGGTCATCGCCAGGCCGATGCCGCTGCCGCCGGCCTTTGTGGTGAAGTACAAATCGAAGATTCTCTCGCGGAGTTCATCGGGAATGCCGGGTCCCTCATCGGCGACGCGCAACACAGCCGCATGCGCAGCCGGATGCCCCCATCCGCCGCCGTCCGGCCGCGCCGACGGGCGGTTTTCTTCGCCGCTCCGTTCTCCTTCGAGTGTCACTTCCAGCCGCCCGCCTTCCGGCATGGCCTGCGCGCCGTTCTGGATCACGTTGAGCGCCGCCTGCTTCAGCAAATCCGCATCGACACTGGCGATCAGCGGCTCCTCCGGCAGGCGGGCGATCAGCGTCACCCGCCGCATAGCCAGCTCCTCTCGAGCCAAAACCAGCACATCGCCGATAACCGGGCGAAGGTCTTGCTCACGCAGTTGCAGCTCCACCGGCCGGGAGAAGTCCACCAGCGTCTGCACCACGCGGTCCAGCCGGCGGATTTCCGCTTCGATCACATCCAGGTGTCTGGACGCGGGCCCCTCCGATTCGCCCAGCTTCGCTTTCAGCAGCTCCAGGTGCACTACGATCGCGTTGATGGGGTTCTTCACCTCGTGACCCACGCCCGAGGTTAGCCTGCCGATCGCCGCCATGCGCCGGGAAAGCTCCAGCTCCGATTCGATCTCCGCCGCCGACTCCAGATCGTGCAGCGTCACCAGCGCGCCCAGCCCACGGTGCGTTTCGTCGTCGTAGATAAAATCCACCGAGGCCTCGATCCGCCGCCCGTTTTCCGTGCGAATCTCCTCTTTCACCATGTTCGCGCCGGCGTCGATCGCTTCACGCAGTGACCGGCCCAGCACCGTGGAGCTATCGAAGATCTCTCTCGCGTGCCGCCCCAGAGTGTTGTCGCGATCGATCTGCAGGAATCGCCGCGCCGCCTCCGACACCAGCACCGCGCGCTTGTCTTCGGTGAAGAGCAGGATTCCGTCCTGCAGGTTGCCCAGTATCTGGTCCAGATTTTCCCGCAACGCGGAGTACACCTCCTCCACGTTGCGCATGCGCTGCCCGATCTTCTCGATCTTGGTGGAGACCAGCGCCGCCACGTCTTGATTCTTAGCCGCTGCCTCCTCAACCGGCCCTCCTCCGGCCGCGGTCAGGCGGTCGAGCTGGCGGCTGATCTCCGTCATGGGCCGCAGCGCGAGGTTGCTCAACAGAAAAGCCGCCAGCAGCGCCGCAATCAGCGCAAACCCCATGAGCCAGAACGCCTTTCTCAGCAGCGGCTCGTAGACGGCGCGCAGCAGCGACGTGTGAACTCCTACGTGAACCGAAGCGAACAGCTGGCCATTGTTTTCAAGCGGCGCCACCACGTCGAAAACCTTGGGCTTGCCGAAGACCTGCGCCATCATCGCAACGGGGCCGGCTTTAAGCAGTTGCGTATAGTTGGGGCGCGAGAGCAACGGCTTGCCCTCGTTGTCGGGATTCGTGCTCAACAGCACGGAACCCTGGCTGTCGCCGATGTTCACGTCGTACACGGTCGACGAATAGCGGATCACCGAGACCAGCGCTGCTTGCAGTGTCGGATCGTTTTGCACGGTTTCGGCCACCAGCGCGCGCAACTCGCCTGGATCGTTAGGATCCACCGTGCGGTCCTTGAGCCCGGCCACCAGCGCATTCTGCAGCGCGTACCGCACCTGGTTGGCCACCATCTGGTCGGTGCCATAGGTTTCCAGCACTGCCGCTTTCACCAGTTGGTGGACGTACACCAGCGAAACCATCCCGGCGATGAGGAACACCAGGGCGGTGATCGCCAGCACGAGTTTAGTCTTCAGGTGCATGGTTTGCCGATTCTTCGTCCCATGCCGTGTCAGGGCACGACCTGAGTCGCGTCCTCACGCGGACAGGGTCTGGGCATCGTGCAGTTAGGTCCCCGCGCTTTGCTGCTCCCGGCTGTACTCCTTGAGCTTGTTGTGCAGGGTCTTCAGGCTTACGCCCAGAATCTCCGCAGCGCGTGTCTTGTTTTGCCCGGTGACCTCCAGCGTGCGCAGGATGAGCAGCCGTTCGGCCTCGTCCACCGTTGCTCCCACGCGCACTGTAATCGCGCTGCCGTCCGAGGCCAGCGCGCCAGACGCCTGATCTTTACCGAATCCCTGCGGCAGGTGTCCCGCATCCAGCGGCGCGCCATCGGGACACAGAATCACCGCCCGCTCAATCGTGTTGCGCAGTTCGCGCGCGTTCCCCGGCCAACTGTGGGCCATCAGCCGATCCAGCATCGACGGCGCCACGCCCGAGACTTTGCGGCCGTGCCTCTGGTTCATCTCGCTCACCATGGCCTCCACCATAGGCGGCAGGTCGTCCATATGCTCGCGCAGCGGCGGCATGTGGATTTGAAACACGTTGAGCCGGTAGTAGAGGTCGGAGCGTAGACGGCCTTCGGCGCTGGCGCTCCGCGGGTCCCGGTTCGTCGCCGCCAGCACGCGCACGTCCGTGTCCAGTTCGTTGCGCGCGCCCAGCCGCCGGAACTTCCGCTCTTCCAGCACGCGCAGCAGCTTGGCCTGCGTCCCCGACGGCATCTCGGCAATCTCGTCCAGCAGCAGCGTTCCGCCCGACGCCAGCTCGAAGCAGCCGGCCCTCCGCTCCATCGCGCCCGTGAAAGAGCCCTTCTCGTGCCCGAAGATTTCGCTTTCGATCAGCGTCTCCGGAATCGCCGCGCAGTTCACCGCCACAAACGGCCGCGCCTTGCGCGGGCTCAGGTCGTGAAGTGTGCGCGCCACCAGTTCCTTACCCGTCCCGCTCTCGCCGGTGATCAGTACCGGCACGTTCGACGGAGCAATCTGCTCGATCAGCGTGAAGATCTCGCGCATCTGCCGCGAGCTGCCCACCAGCGAGCCCAGTACGCCCGACTCCCGCAGCCGCCGCCGCGCCACCTCCAGCTCGATCGCCGTCTCCCGCTGCCGCGCTGCATTGGTCAGGATAGTCTTCAGCCGCGTGGCGTCCACCGGCTTTTGCAGAAAATCGTAGGCGCCCAGCTTCATGGCGTCCACGGCCAGTTGAACCGAGCCCATGGCGGTCAGCACCACCACGGCCATGTTCGCGCTCAGGCCCTCGCCGCCTTCGGCCAGCTTGGCCAGCAGCCCCATGCCGTCCAGCCGCGGCATTTTCAGGTCCGTCACCACAATGGCCGGATCCCACTTGAGCGCCTTTTCCCATGCTTCCACGCCATCGCGCGCCGTTTCCGTCCGGTATCCCCACCCGGAGATCAACTCTGCCAACCCGGCCAGCGCATTCGGCTCGTCTTCGGCGATCAGCACCTTTACGGCGTTCTGCATGAGGGCTTTCCGTTCTCCCCACTAGCTTACCTTCTTGCATGGGTCTGTTAATAGTCCCCTGCGCCTTCGTCAAGCGGGTTTGCCGCGGCGCAGCGCCTGCGGCGCCTGCACCCTCATGGTCTATACTCTGTTCCGTCTGTTTTCTTCGAAGGGAGCGAATTCATGTCTTCTTCCGCCGTTGCTTACGCCCGCCAAAACCATCCCCGTTTTCTCGATGAACTCAAGGCGCTGTTGCGCATTCCCTCCATCTCCGCGCTTCCCGAGCACAAAGGCGACTGCCGCAAGACCGCCGAGGCTCTCGCGGCCGAGTTCAAGCGCATCGGCATGGAGCACGCGCGCCTGATCGATACCGTGGGCAACCCTCTGGTCTATGCCGACTGGCTGCACGCCGCGGGCAAGCCGACCGTGCTTCTCTATGGCCACTACGACGTCCAGCCCGTCGATCCCCTCGACGAGTGGCTCTCGCCGCCCTTCGAACCCACCGAGCGCGACGGCAACCTCTACGCCCGCGGCACCTGCGACGACAAGGGGCAGGTGTGGGCGCAGGTCAAGGCCCTGGAATCGCTGCTGGCCGCCAATGGCGCGCTGCCCTTGAATGTCCGCGTCCTGCTCGAAGGCGATGAAGAGATGGGCGGGGAGGGCATTGCCAGCTACGTCGCCTCAAAGCCGCCAGAGCTCAAGACCGACTTTGCCCTGATCTCCGACACCGAGCTCTTCGCGCACGGTCTGCCCACTCTTTGCGTCGGCCTCCGCGGCATGATCTACACCGAGATCGAAGTTCGCGGCGCCAAAACCGATCTCCACTCCGGCATGTATGGCGGTGCGGCGCCCAATCCCTTTATTGCGCTGGCGCACATCATTGCCAGGCTCAAAGACGAGAACGGCCACATCCTCATTCCCGGCTTCTATGATGGCGTCATTCCTCCCAGCGCCGAAGAGCTCGCCGCCTGGCGCAGCTTGCCCTTTGACGAAGAGGAGTATCGCAAGTCCGAAGTTGGCTCCAAGCAACTGGTCGGCGAGGCCGGCTACAGCGTGCTTGAGCGCACCTGGGCACGCCCCACGCTCGACGTGCACGGCATGCCCGGTGGTTTTACCGGCGCTGGCGCCAAAACCGTCATCCCTGCCAGGGCATCGGCCAAGGTCTCCATGCGCTTGGTTCCCGGCATGACCCCGGCCAGGACCTTTGCTCTCTACAAGAGCTACGTCGAAAAGATCGCTCCCGCCGGCGTCGATGTCGAGGTGCGCCTGGTCCACTCCGGCGATCCCAGCCTGATCCGCGTTGACAACCCCTATATCGAAGCCGCCACCCGCGCCCTGCGCGAGGTTTGGGGCAAGGACACGGTCTTCATCCGCTCCGGCGGCTCTATTCCCATCGTCGGTGACTTCGACCGTCACCTGGGCGCGCCTAGCGTCATGATGGGTTTCGGTCTGCCCGACGACAATATTCATGCTCCCAACGAGAAGTTTCACCTCAGGAATTTTGAGTTGGGCATTCAATCGCTCATCCGCTTCCTGGAGGAAGTGGGCGGATAAGTATGCCGGGCCAACCACCTCCAGCTACCCCGGAGCCAGACGCTGCCGGTTTCGTTCTCGCCGGTGGCCAATCCAGCCGCATGGGCCAGGACAAGGCCCTCCTCCAACTCGCCCGCCTGCCGTTGCTTGTCCGCGCCCTGGCGATGCTGCGCGAGGCCGGTCTTCCCGCCTCGATCGCCGGAGCGAATTCGCCTGCCCGCGAGTCTCTTCAGCCGTTCGCGCCGTTCGTCGAGGACTCTCAACCTGGCCTCGGCCCGTTGGCCGGCGTCTGCGCCGCTCTGGCCTCCACCGCGGCGCGTCACGTGGTCTTTTTGCCCGTCGATCTTCCCCTCGTGCCGCCCTCGCTCATCGTGTTCCTGCTCCAGCACGCCAGAATCACCGGCAGCGCCGTCACCGTACCCGCGGTTTCGGGTTTTACGCACACCTTCCCGGCAGTACTCGACCGTTCCGCCCTGCCCACTCTCGAAAGCGAGCTGCGCGCCCAACGTCTCGGCTGCTTTGCCGCCTATCAGGCCGCTGCAGCCGGCCTGGGCCAGCCCATCGGCAGCGTTTCCGTTGAGTTGCTGGCTCAATCCGGCCAGGTCACGCATCCGCTTGGCGTTCCTCCTGTTTGCTGGTTCCTCAACGTCAACACGCATGAGGATCTTGAACGCGCCAGGGCGCTGCTGGCGCGCGGCATCGCGTAAGCTGGTTGCATGGCGATGTTCGAACCTCCCGCCGATCCGGAGTCTTTGGAACCGCTGAAAGCGGGACTTGAAGCACTGGCCGGCGGCGACGTTGAGCCCGAATCGGCCCCGGCTCAAGCCCCTGGCTCCGCGGAGCCCCTGATCGTTTTCGACAATGTTTCGATTGGCTTCGATGGTCATTCCGTGCTCGAGAATGTGAGTTTTTCGGTGAGCCGCGGCGAGACCCTCTGCATTCTCGGCCGCAGCGGCGTGGGAAAGTCCGTCTCGCTGCGCCTGCTGATGGGCTTTCTCAAGCCCGACTCTGGATCGATTCGCGTCGAGGGGCAGCAGATCAACGGCCTCGACGAAGAGGGTCTGCGCGCCATTCGCAAACGTGTCACCATGGTCTTTCAGAACGGTGCCTTGTTCGACTCGCTCAGCGTGCGCGAGAATATCGCCTTCCCGCTGCGCGAGCGCGGCGGCTTGGCCGACGATCAGGTGGATCGGATCGTCGACCGTTTGATCGGCCTCGTCGGCGCTGAAGATGTAGTGGATACCTTGCCGGCCAGCCTCTCCACCGGACGCAAGCGCGCTGTGGCCATGGCCCGCGCGTTGGCTGCGCAGCCTGAGATCGTGCTCTATGACGAGCCCACCACCATGGTCGATCCCATCATTGCCCGCCGTCTCGGCGGGCTGATTCAGCGGCTCAAGCGCCAGCTCGGTTTCACCAGCATTGTGGTCACGCACGATACGCGTTTTGCACAGATGCTCGCCGACACAGTACTCTTCTTGCACCAGGGCAGGGCGCAATTCTTCGGTTCGCTCAACGGTTTTCTCGCATCCACTGACCCCGAAACCCAGATGTTTCTTGCCCTTGATGCCTGTGTAAAACCCCAGGAATAAGCAGGTTATAATTCCGTAACGATTCCACTGTAAAATGGATTCACCTGCGGGTTGCATGCGCAAGTGACCGATTCGTTGCATACTCTCAATGAATATCGACAGCATGATTTCTCTTGCTAACTATGCCTTCCCTGCGCGAAGCTGAAGTGGATCGGTTGCGTTTGAAACTACATCGAAATCGGCGAGAGAAACGATGCGCGGATTCCCATGGGGTTCCGCCTGCAGCGCATTGTAGTCGTTACCGTGATTTCGATGTTTTTCGTTGCCTGAAACTTGTTTACCGGGGCGCTGCGGGTTCTCGCTTCAAGGCCATGTTCTCGCGGGCTTTCGTTTCGCCGCTTTCACGCGCAGCCCGCCGCCGCAGCCATTCTGCTTTCCCACTTGCCGGGCGGTGTAACCCGATGCCAATTCGATGCCGCTCCAGCGAAACAGGAAACCCTGCCAGCTCAACTCCCGCAACTCCTTGCGTTGCCCGGTGTCAATCCCTGAAACACTGGAAGCAGAGATTCCAGTTCAGGTACCGCGTGCAGCATCTCGTGCCTTTCCTGTCCCTTATTTCACTCTCGTTGCAAATTTGCCCCGGCACTCTCTATCGCGAAACCAAAGAAGGTGTGTCATGGAGCCGATGCAGATCGGCCGGCGCCACCCCAGCGAGCGGCGGCACTCTACGCCATCTCGCTGCACACCTGATCTATGGTTTCGCCGGAACTGAGGCGCTTCAGAAACTTTGAGGTCCGCGCATTTCTTATGGCGAGTTCGGATTTCTGGCAAAAGCTTTCCTCTTCCTTGGCTTCCTCGGCCGAGTCGGAGGTGGCTGTCGCGGCCGGCCACACACGGCCTACGCGGGGCACGGCCAAGATGTGGATGGCGATCGATGCCGTCACCGTCTGCGTGGCCGCGGTGGTGGCCACGCTGTATAAGCTGCATGCCACCCCCCTGGAAGGCGCGAGAAACTTTTGGCACGGCACGCTCATTCATGGCCGTTCGACGGGTATTTTGCTGGCCCTGCTCTGCGGATTTACCTTTGCGCTTATCGTCACCAGCCGGCGGTTGCATTTGTACACGCCTACGCACATGACCAACTTCCTGCACGAGCAGAGAATGAGCGCTCAGGCCTGCCTTACCTCCGGTCTGCTGCTCACCGGTGCGCTCTACCTGGTGCAAGCCGAGGATATCCCCCGCGCCATCGTACTGGGCACCGTGCTTCTGGTCACCATCGCGGTCGGCTTGCGGCGCCTGATCTACCGCATTCTGCTCTACCGGCGATTCGATCGCGGCCTGGATACACGGAACGTGCTCATCGTCGGCACTGGACCTGAGGCGCAAGCCCTGCGTCATCACTTGGAGAAAATCCGCCACTTGGGTTACACCTTCAAGGGCTTCATCGAGTTGCCCGGCTCCCAACCCCGGCAGGGGGTTGCCTCAGACGGCATCGTCGGCAACCCGGATACGCTCTTCCAGAACGCACGCAAGCAGTTTATCGATGAGATCTTCTTCACCACCCCCGGCGAGCGCGGCATCGTCCAGGATGTGCTCGATCAAGCGCGCGTCCACGGCGTGGACTTGCGCGTTGTTCCCGATCTTTACGACGGCCTGGCCTAGAGCAGCCCCATTGAATACATCGGCCAGTTTCCCACCATCCCGCTGCACCGCGGCGCTGTTCCGGAATTAGGACTCATCTTCAAGCGTGTCTTCGACACCGTCTTCTCCGCGCTGGCGCTTGTGGCGCTTTCGCCCTTGCTTTTGGCCATCGCCCTTGCCATCAAGCTGGATTCGCCCGGCGCCGTTTTCTACTCCTCGGAACGCATCGGCAAGAAAGGCGTTGTCTTCCGCTGCATCAAGTTCCGCACCATGGTCCGCGACGCTGACAAGCACCGCGCTGAACTCATGCATATGAACGAGCGCGACGGCGTCCTATTCAAAGTCTCCAATGACCCGCGCATCACCCGGCTGGGCCGCTTCCTGCGCAAGTATTCGCTTGACGAGCTACCGCAGTTCATCAATGTCCTGCGCGGAGATATGAGCATCGTCGGCCCGCGTCCGCCGCTGGCCGGCGAGGTGAGCAAGTACGACCTCGACCACCTGCGCCGCCTCGACGTCACCCCCGGCATCACCGGCTTGTGGCAGGTGCAGGGCCGCCAGGATCCATCCTTCGCCAGCTACGTTTCCCTCGACGTCACCTACATCGAAAACTGGAGCGTCTGGCTGGATTTCAAGATCATCATGCGCACCATCGCCGTGGTATTCACTGGCACCGGTACCTAGTCTCCTGTCTCCGAAGTTCGCATAAAAACAAAGCAGTCATCCTGAGCGGAGTTTGGCCCGCATTTGGGCCAAACGGAGTCGAGGGACCTGCATTTGGGGTGCGCGCTTTATGTGACAAACTTTAGAGACACCACACTAGAACCCATCTCATAAATGTCTGAGCAGCATGAGCAGGCAGGCGAGTTGGACGAAGCCGAGGAAGTTTTCGATGTTGTATTCCCATCGTGTGACCAGTCGGCGGTAGTTCTGCATCCAGGCGAACAAGCGTTCCACTTTCCAGCGGCGGCGATAGCGGCGCAGCGGGCGTCCATCCTGGGTCTTGTTCTTGCGGTTGGCCCGGTTAGGCGAGATCATTTCTACGCCGTAGTCCTCGGCCAGCGTCTTGTCCAGCGCATCCGAGTCGTAGGCCTTGTCGCCGATCAATCGATCGGGCAGTTCGTCGAGGAAGCATCCGGCCAGAACAGCTTCCACAAGCCGGCACTCGGCAGGCGAAGCGCGGTTGACAGCAATGGCGAGAGGAAGACCGTCACCAGAGGCGATAGCGATGATCTTGGTCCCCTTGCCCCGCTTGGTCGGGCCGACTGCGAAGCCCCCTTTTTGGCGCTCGCGAACGTCGCATCCACGAACGCCTCCTCCAGGTTCAGCTTGCCTCGCTCATGCAGGTTTTTGGCAAGCAGGCGCAGGCACTCCACCAACTTCCCCTCACCAATCCACTGCTGGAAGCGCCGATGGCAGGTCTGGTACGGAGGATACCTAGCCGGCATTTCAGACCACTGCGCACCACTGCCCAGAATCCAAAGCACGCCGTTCAGCACCGCCCGCGTGTCGTGCCACGGACGGCCTCGATGGTCCGCTCGTCGCGCTGGACGCAAGATCGGCTCAACCAATTCCCACTGTTCATCGCTCAGTTCCCAACGGCCAGCCATCCCCGTCCGCGGAGACGCCTTGAGCAACCTCAGTCTCGCAGATTTCGACCGTCAAAATGTTTATGAGATGGGTTCTAGTCTCGGCTGTCGGCCCGCTGATTTTTGAAGGTTGAATACTGGTCGTATACGTCTACGTCCGCCGGCTCTCTCGCGGCAGACGGAATTTCTCGTGCATCCGGCCGCACCGTGCGTTCCGTTCGCGGTTCCGGATTGCGCTTGACGCGCAGATTGTCGATCGCATACTCGATGAAAGGCGACTTCAACTCCACGTCCTTTCCCTGGAAGCGGCATGTCGCCATCACTTGTTCCGCGATGAAGGTCGGTTGGAATCCGGCCAGTTCCAGACCCTTTTCTTTTGTGATCATGTACACGATGAAATTGAAGGTCTCATCGCTCAGAGTCAGCCCGTGCCGCTCGCATTCGCTGTCGAAGATGCGGCGGAACTGCTCCACCTTCGGCGCCCCAATCTCGATCTTGTAAGGAATCCGGCGTAGAAAAGCCGCATCCATCAGGGCTTCCGGATCCAGATTGGTCGCAAAGATCACGATTTCCTCGAAAGGAATGCTGAAGCTGGCCCCCGTGCGCAATTTCAGGTAGTCGACCCGGCTCTCCATAGGCACGATCCACCGGTTCAGAAGGTCTTTCGGAGCCACGAACTGCCGGCCGAAGTCGTCGATCAGGAAGCATCCGCCCAGCGCCTTCATGTGCAGCGGCGCTTCGTAGTATTGCCCGGTTGCGTCGTAGCGCAGGTCCAGCATGTCCAGCGTCAGTTCGCCGCCGGCCATCACGAAGGGCCTTCGGCACGAGACCCAACGCCTGTCGTGCGTCTCGCGGCGGAAGCTCTCAAGCTCGGGGTTCTCAGCTTTTTTCGCCTCGGGAGTGGCCTGAATATGGATCCGTGGATCATAAAAGCGGATAATCTGGCCCTCAACGATGATCGCGTATGGCACGTGAATCGACTCGCGGAAAACGCTCGCAAAACTCAGGGCTACCGAGGTCTTGCCGTTTCCCGGCGGTCCGTAGAGCAGGATCGCCCGGCCGGAGTTTAATGCCGGCCCCGCCTGCTCCACGATGGTCTCGTCGATCGTCAACGCCTTGATCGCTTCATGCACTCGCTCCATCGACACGCGCTCATTGGTCGGCTTCTGCATGTTTACACGGTCGATAAACTCCGCAAGCGTCACCGGCGCGGGGCCGATGTATCCCGACCTCTGCAGAGCATCGATGGTCCATCGTTTGCCCTCTTCCGTCAGCGCATACCGCATGTCCAGCATGCTGTCCGAGCTCTGCGCACCCAGCGCGTAGATCAGTTGCCGCTCCGTCGCCATGCGCGCCAGGTCCATCACGATAGGCTGCGGGAGTTTGATGGCATCTGCGATCTCCCCGATCTTCTCCATCCGGCCGGAAAAAACCAGCTTCATGAAGAGGGCCAGTAGATCGATGTCGCTGATGCCCGTCGCCGCGATGTCCGCGGGTTCCTGCGGGATGCGGTGAATGAACCGCTCGATCGTACGCGCGTCGGTCGCCCCAATTGCAACCAGATTGTCGCCCAGGGCCCCGCCCTGCAATACCTGCCGCTCCAGGGCCGCACGTACGTCCCGCTCCGTCACCAGGTTGGCGCGGATCAGCAGGTCGCCCAATCTCAATTGCGGTTCGATGGTGTTCCCCCGAAAAACAATTTGTTCAACAGAATTCTTCGGCCGCCCTGGGCATCCCTTCAGGGATGGGTCAATTAGGTACGATCTTGATTCTAGGTGGTTACTTTCGTGCAAAGAAATCCCACGTTTGGGGGGCCTGCCGCATAACGCCAAAGTTCTCCAATAACCTGGCCTTCAAGGTCTCTGGTCACCGCTCCTGCAAGATAGACCGCCCTTCTCACGCTGAGCGAGACGGCAGCCCCATACCGCTTCGCGTTGGTTCTCCCGCGCGTGCTTTACAAACCTCTGTAGCAGAAAGAGATCGCCCCGCAAAGGCCATCTCGCGCCCGCCCTGCCATTTACACTTGGTTTGTGAAGATCGCGCTCGCCCAGATCGATCCCACGGTCGGAGATTTCACCGGAAATCTTGAGAAGATCGTCGCCGTGAGCCGCCGCGCCGCGGATCTGGGCGCGCGCCTCACCGTCTTTTCCGAGCTCGCCATCTGCGGCTATCCCCCCGCCGACTTCCTTGAAAAACCCAGCTTCCTCGCCCGCTGCCGTTCCGCGGTCGGCGAGCTGGCCGCCGCCACGCGCCGGCTCCCCACCGCCGTCCTGGCCGGCGTGGCGTTACCCGCCGGCGGCGAAGATGGCAAACCGGCCTTCAACGCCGCGGTCCTCCTCGACCGCGGCCAGTTACTCCTCGAGCAATACAAGCGCCTCCTGCCGTTTTACGATGTCTTCGATGAGCAGCGCTACTTCTCGCCCTCCCCGCCGCAGAAGGTGATCGACTTCGAAGGCGTCCGCCTTGCCGTCACCATTTGCGAGGACGCATGGAACGACAAGAACTTCTGGCCGCGCCGCCTCTACACGGTCGATCCCATGGAAGAACTCATGCGCCAGAATCCGTCGCTGCACATCAACCTTTCTTCCTCGCCGTTCTGGCACAACAAGCGCGCCATCCGCCGCGAAATGCTGGCCGCCATCGCCCGCCGCGACGCCATCCCCGTGCTCATGTGCAACCAGGTCGGCGGCAACGACAGCCTCATCTTCGACGGTTCCTCGCTGGCTCTCGATGCGCGCGGTGAACTCATTGCGCAGGCCGCCTCGTTTCAGGAAGACCTGGTCGTCCTCGACCCCTTCAGCGCTTCGCCTGTGCCTCTGCCCGAGGACGATGAGACCGAGGCCGCCTATCGCGCTCTCGTGCTGGGCACTCGCGACTACGTGCGTAAGTGTGGTTTTCGCAAGGCCATCGTCGGCCTTAGCGGCGGCATCGACTCCGCCCTGGTGGCGGCCATCGCCGCTGAGGCTCTCGGCGCGGAGAACGTCATCGGCGTCGGCATGCCCAGCCCCTATTCTTCCTCGGGCTCCATCGACGACAGCCGCCGGTTGGCCTCGAACCTCGGCATTCGCTTTGAGACCATCGGCATCAGCTCCCTCTTCGCCGAGTTCAACCGCGCGCTCGAGCCGCTCTTCGCCGGATTGCCGGCCGGCATCACCGAGGAAAACATCCAGCCCCGCATTCGCGGCGCCATCCTCATGGCTCTTTCCAACAAGTTCGGCGCCCTGGTCCTCACCACTGGCAATAAATCCGAGATGGCCGTGGGTTACTGCACCCTCTACGGCGACATGGTTGGCGCCCTGGCCGTCATTGGCGATCTCGTCAAGACGCGCGTCTATGCCGTCTGCCGCTGGCTGAACCGCGAGCGCGAAGTGATCCCCGCGCCCATCCTCGCCAAGCCGCCTTCGGCCGAGCTTCGTCCCGGCCAGATGGACACGGATTCCCTGCCGCCCTACGACGTCCTCGACCCCATCGTTGAGGCCTACGTCGAGCGCTACGAGACGCCGGAGCGCATCGCCCGGGAGCACGGCTTTCCCCTCGATCTCGTTCAACAAGCGGTGCGCCTCATCGAGCGCTCCGAGTACAAGCGCCAGCAGGCCGCTCCGGTCCTGAAGGTGACCTCCAAGTCGTTCGGCATGGGCCGCAGATTCCCCATTGCCGTCAAAGTCCAGGTGTAACGGGAACCGCGTCAATCCCTGAATGCCTTTTAGAAAGGGCGCGGCTGTCGTCGTGCCAATAACAGCCAACAGAAGCGAGGGCTTTAGCCCTGATGGATAGCCAGCGCTGAAATCGAGATACCGTCATTCCGCCGCCGGAGCCCAAGTCTGGCCTCGGCCCCGGTATAAGCTAAAAGAAGGGAATTTTCCCGCCTTTAAAGGAGAGCCGCTTGATCCGTCCGTCCACGCATTTTCTCAGCGTCGTTGCGCTGATTGCCCTCTTCGCGCCCGCTCTTCGTATCGTTGCCCAGCAGCAAGTGCCACCGGCGCCCGATTCCACAACCGCCCAACCCGCGCCGCCCGCCCAGGAGCAGCCCGCCAATACGCCTTCGGCGCCGGCCCCGTCTGCGGCGCCGGTGTTCCCCAAGCCCGATCCAGACAACTTTACCGCTGCCTCGCCCACCAAGGAGGTCGTGAACGCCTTTCTTCAGGCCAACTTCGGATGGGACGAAAACCGCATGTGGCAGGTGCAGGCCATTCTCAAGACGCCTGTCGACGGCTACAGCAAGGTGGTCGTGCTGATCGGTGACAAGACCGGCAAAGTGAAGCAGCCGCAGGTTCTTTCGTTTTTTACTCTACCCGACGGCAAGCACATCTTTGCCGGTGACGAAATGCTCGCCTTCGGCGAACGCCCCTATGCCGGCGCCCGCCAGCAATTGCAGGAGCGCGCCAACGGTCCCTATCGCGGCTCGGCCTCTAAGGATCTGGAACTTGTCGAGTTTGCTGACTTCCAGTGTCCGCACTGCAAAGAGGCGCAGGCCAACATGGAAAAGCTCGCCGTCGATTACCCCAAAGCGCGCATTGTGTTTCAAATCTTTCCCCTTCCGGAGATTCATCCGGAATCCGTTATTGCGGCGAAATACGGAGCCTGTGTGACCAAAATGGCTGGCAGCTCGGCCTTCTTCCAGTACGCATCGGCCGTTTTCGACGGTCAGGATGGGCTTGCAACTCCTGATGGCGCCACGCTCACCCTCAATAGCGCTGTCGTCAAGGCGGGCCTCGATCCGGCCAAGGTCTCCGCCTGCGCCGCTATGCCGGAGAGCAAGGCAACCGTCGATGCTTCCATGGACCTGGGGAATGCTCTCGGCGTCAACGAGGTGCCCACCCTTTTCGTAAACGGCCGTGCGATTCCCGCCAACGCGCCCTACGACATTCTGAAGAAGATCATCGACTACCAGATCAAGGTCGACGTCATCTCGGGTCAATAACGGACCCGCCCTGGAATTGGAGCGTCCCAGGCGCCGCTTGCGGGATCTGGGGTAGCTTGCCGCCTTTCTACTACGGGCCTCTCTCCACGCGCATTATCGCCGTGTGACCCGCCGCCTGCGTGCCGCGAATCACGTGCGGCGTCATCAAGATCACGAGCGTCGCATAGTTTTTCTGCAAGTCCTTGCTTGTCAGATCGTTCAGCCCCGGGATCTCGCTGATCCCCGGCGTTCCGCTCACCGCCAGGCTCTGCGATTTGTCCACCTCGGTCGCCACCACTGCCGCACCGCCCTCTTTGATCGTCACCACGCCCGAGTACGCCCGGTTGTTGAGCACCGGATTCCCACTGATCGACTGGCCCGACAGTGCGTCGAGCTTCATATCGATGCTCAGTGCAACGTCGCCGTTGCGCAGCACCCTGGGCGTCACCTTAAAAGTCAGCCCCAGATCCTGGTACTGCACCATGGGAATGGTTACAGCCGAACGGGTCAGCGAAGAGAGCAGGGAAGTGAGGCTGCTCGACGTTCCCGCCGAAGTCAACCCGGCAATCGCCGCGGAGTTCGGTGACGAGCTTGAATACTGGGAAGTCTGGATGGGGTACTTCTCGCCCTCTTTGATCGTCCCTTCCTCGCCATCCTTCAACTGGAGCTGAATCTGGTCCAGTTCGCGCGAGTCCGACGTGTTCAGGTCGAGGTTGAACGCGGCGCTGCCCGGCACCAGCGCCGACTCCCCGATCCCTCCGCCAAACACCGCGAATCCGCCCGAGAGCAGAGAACTCGAAACCTGCCCCGAGGCGATCAGGACGGCAAGGATCGCCAGCGGATCGTTCGGCGACGCCAGCCCCGAGGAGATAATCTCCTGCACCAGGCTCTGGTTCGCGTTCAGAATCGATTGCTCCTCGGCATAGACATTGAAAGCCGACATGCTCTGCGGTAACTGGGCTCCGGTGTTGCGGGTGCTCGTGTGCGCCACCTGGATCATGCGCACGTCGAGCAGCACCTGGCTGCGCCCGTCCAACAGCCCCCGAAGCGTAGCGTTGAATGCATCGAGCTCTCTGGCCGGCGCTCTCACCGTGATAGTCCGCTCCGACTGCGACATCTCGGCCTGCTGCATCGTAAACACGTCCTTGGCCACGTACAGTGCTTCATTCAGTTCATCGTCGTTCAGCCCGGCCAGGTATATCGTCTCCACCTGATGGCGCGCCAGCCGCTGGCGGTTTTCCCGCGTATCGTCTGCCACCAGCGCGTGATGCGCGTCGAGCGGAACAAAAAACGTGTGCGTCGCCATGCCCAGGATGCGCGCGCATTCCTCGAAGTTGACGTCATCCACGTCCAGCCGCACCACGCTCGGTCGCACGCTGTCGTCCAGCATTGCCATCAGCCCGTAGGCCTTGAACACCTGCTCGATCAACTGCCGCTGGTCGGCGCGCAGGTGGAAGCTGTGCGCCGCCGCCGCCGGCAGAAGCGGCTCTTCGCCGGCCATTTGGTCCGCGCCTTGCGCGTTGGGCGATTTCGGCTGGCGGCGCGCCACGTCATCGGCTAGCTCGTCCAGGTGCTGGGTGGCCTCGAAGTTCGTGGGATCGAGCGCCAGAGCGTGCGTCAATGCGGTGCGTGCGGCCGATTCGTCGCCCAGCAGCCGGTCCTTGGCCGCGGCCTGTATCAGCGCTGTCACCGCATGACTGCGGGCCACCTGCGCCGCCAGCGGGTAGTTGGCGTTCGTGGGATCCAGCGCTGCCGCCTTCTCAAAACCCCGCATAGCCTCTTCAAACTGGCGGTTCAAAAAAAGCCTGCTCGACTCAAGGTAAAGCTTCACCGCTCGCCGCTGGTCGCTGCTGCGCGGCGCTCCGGTTTCTTTTTGGGGAGCGGGGATCTCGCTTGCCGCCGGCGCCGTTTGGCTGGTTGCCCCGCCATGGTCGGCAGGTGCGCTCTGGCTCGCTCGTGCGCTTCCGCCGCCGGCCGCGCTTTGATCGCCGGTTGCAGCCGTGCTTGCTGTCTGCGCCGGCAGTCCGCATGGAACGGCCGTCAGAAGCAATCCTGCCAGCCACAGCCTCGCCCGCGCCCATGCTCGCTTGCGCGCCTCTCCACTCCGTTTTGCCATCCGTGTTCTCATGCTGCGCTCGGGGCCATCGCCATCAGATCGGCCAGCGAGGAAACACAGGCCTCCGGATGGCACTTCAGCAACTCGTCGAAACTGTACTTTCCGGTGGCCACGGCAACGATGGGGAGAAAGTTGGCATGTGCTGCCTCAATGTCGCGCGGTGTGTCCCCCACCACGCAAATTCTGGCATCGGGACGCCCTCCGGGTCCGGCCAGCTCGCGGGCCTTCCGCGCTGCGCGCCCAATCAACTCCGCGCGGACAGGAAAGCGATCGCTGAAGCCGCCGAAGCGAAACCACTCGCGCAGCCCCGCCTTCTCGATCTTGATCCAGCCGATGGCCTCCAGATTGCCCGAAGCCACTCCCAGTAGCGCGCCGCGGCGGGCCAGGTGGCGCAGCGCCTCCTCCACTCCAGGCATCAGCTCCGGATTCAGTTCCTGGCGCCGCTCGGCCACGCAATTCCTCATCGCTTCCAGAATCGCGTCATATTGCTCTTCCAGAACCTTGGCCGGAACCCCCGCCTGGCGGCACGCCTCGCGCAGAATCGCCGTGTCGGTGCTGCCGTGCACCAGGATTCCCGACAGCGTGACCTCGAACCCCGTCACCCGCTGCACGCTCGCAGCCACCGACTCGAAGTGTACGCGGTCCCGGCTCCGCAACAGCGTGCCGTCAATGTCGAACAGATAGGCGTCTTGCCCGTCCCAGGCGAAATCCGGCTCGATCGCGAGATGGGCTTCGGTGTTCTGTTGTGCTTTTTGCATCGTTGCGGGCAGCGCTGTCAGCCCTGGCGGTAACCTTGGCGAAACGCGCTATATATAGGACGCTCGCTCCGCGGCGGACGCTTGAGCCCGGCACGCACTTCGGCCAAGTCCAGCCCCAGATCCGCCATGGCCCGGCTCAGCGTATTGCGGTGCATACCCAGCTCCTCCGCCGCCTTGCACTGGTTTCCCCGGTGTGCCAGCAATACCTCACGCAGATACTGCTTCTTAAACTCGCGCACGGCCTCGTCGTAGCGGATGCCGCTGGAGTGCATTTGCGTCACCAGGCTGTCCAGTTCTCGTCTCACGCTTTCCTCTTGCCCTTTTCGGTCAATCTAGTCGAAACCGCCCGCGCAGTCTTGCAGCACATCCCATCAAGATACACCACCGGGGTGCATCCACTGCGGCGATTCGTGTTCCAGCAATCTTAAACCCTCGCGCACACGGTTGCCGAGTCCGCCCGGCGTCATGTGCGTGCTCAGGTGGCAGGCCCCGATAAACATCTTTGGCAGCCGTGCCTCGGCCAGCCACTGCTGCCCTGGGAAGAAGGCCACCGTCGCCAGAATGCAAATCATCACCAGCATGGCACCCTGAGCAAATCCGAGAAGCGCTCCCAGCAAACCATCCAGGCACCCCAGACCCAGCCAGCGGAAGGTCTTCGCCAGCAAGCCGCCAATCACGTTTGCAATCATCATGATGATCACTGCGATCACCACGAACCCCATGGCGTTGGCAAGCGCTTCCACCTTCACCATCTGCATGAATACCGAACCCACGCGCGCGTAGTTCCATGACGCCAGCGTCAAGCCGAAGATCAATCCGATCAGCGAGCAGGCGGTGCGGAAAAACCCTTGGGCAAGGCCGCCCACCGTCGTTGCCGCCAGCACAGCCAGAATGATCCAATCCGCCCAAGTCATAATCGGCTCCGCGCTTGCCCTTGAACCTGCTCAACTGCCTAAAGCGCCACCTCCCGGCCCGTCAAGCGCCGGTAGACTTCCAGATACTTGGCCCGCGTGCGTTCCACAACTTCGTCCGGCAACCCCGGCGCCGGCGCTTGCTTGTTCCAGTGGATCCCTTCCAGGTAATCGCGTACGAATTGCTTGTCGAACGAAGGCTGCGCGCCTCCGGGCTTCCACGACTTCCCATCCCAGAAGCGCGACGAGTCCGGCGTCAATACCTCATCGGCAAGGATAATCCCTTCCGCGGTCTTGCCAAACTCGAATTTCGTGTCCGCCAAAATCAATCCGCACGCCTCGGCGTGCTCGGCCGCCCGCCGGTAGATGGCCAGCGTCAGGCGCCGCAATTCCGCGGCATCGTCCGCCCCCACAATCTTCTCCACCGCCGCGTACGGAATATTCTCGTCGTGCGCCCCGCCCTCGGCCTTCGTGGCCGGGGTAAACACCGGCTCCGGCAGCCGCGATCCGTCCAGCAGTCCCGCCGGCAGTCCGATCCCGCACACCGTTCCCGATGCCCGATACTCCTTCCACCCCGATCCCGCCAGATAGCCCCGCGCCACGCACTCCACCGGAAACATCCCCGCCCGCTTCACCAGCATCGAGCGGCCCTTCAGTTGATCGGCATACTGCTGCAACCCGGCAGGGAACTCGCCCACCTCCGCCGTGATCAGGTGATTCGGAACCATGTCCTTCAGCAGTTCGAACCAGAAAAGCGAAATCTGCGTCAGGATCTTGCCTTTGTCCGGAATTCCCGTCGCCAGCACGTGGTCGAACGCTGAGATTCGGTCCGTGGCCACCAGCAACAAAGCGCCGTCCACGGCGTACAAGTCGCGCACCTTGCCACGCCCGAGCAGGGGCGTGCTGCCAAGATGGGTTGTGAGCAATGCTGCCATGGGAAGCCTTCCTCGGGGGGTAACTGAATCTCCGATTGTCGGGCGGCCAACTCGCTTTGTCAATAACCTTCGCAGTCTGGTCCTGGAGCCGGATTGGCCAGCCTAAGGTACTTATAATTGGGCACGCATACGCCGGAATCGGGGCATATTCCGCGCTGCGCTTTTAACACAAGCCCCTGTGACGGCCGTCACGGAATGGCCTCTCCGCTTCAGAGACACTACTATCGTCAACATGGTTCGGGGGGCGCGTAAGATGAGCCCTCTTTGAGCCGGGCGACACGAGGCAGCAGTGGAAAGGGGAAGCCGCGGCTGGTCTCGTTTAATGCAGGGATCACCAGTAGCTGCGCGCTACCGACCTCCAGTGCCGGCTACTGGTCCCCGTCTTTATCTTGTGTAAGAAGAACTACAAGCGCCTCCGATGCGAAGTATTCCATCGGGGGCGATTTTTTGCCCGGGAAACGCTCTTTGAACATTCCAGCTTCTGCGCCACACGAACTGACTTTGTGGGAACATCCTTCGCGCTCCCTTTGCTCGATGAACTGCCCGTGCCGCAGTCCGTTATCCTACCGCAATGCGGGAACACCGATGCCCCGCCCTGCAGAATGGACCCCATATGAAACTCCTCAAGAAAGCCTTGTGGTCGAGCGCGGCTATCGTCGCCGTCTGGCTCGTTTCCTGTGCCGTGGCGGCCATCCCGTCCGCGAACTGGGCCCTGCACCCGGCGCGGCTTGCGCTCACGCCGGCCGGCGAAGCCCAGGCAACCGCGATGGCCGATGCCTCTCACGCAACTCTTCAGCAGGCCGCCATCTCCGCAAACGACGGAGCGGTCCTCCGTGCCTGGTACATCCGCCCCGCTTCGGGAAACGGCGATGCTGTCCTCCTCCTGCACGGCCAGGCGGACAATCGCGCCGGCATGCTCGGCCCGGCTGCGCTGCTCCTGCGCCACGGCTATGCCGTGCTGCTTCCCGACGCGCGCGCGCAGGGCATGAGCGGCGGCGGCCTGGCTACCTACGGGATCAAGGAGGCCGATGATATCCGGCGCTGGTTCGGCTGGCTGATTCAAAAACAGTCGCCGCGCTGCGTCGATGGCCTCGGAGAGTCAATGGGCGCCGCTCAACTGCTCCAGTCCTTGAAAACGGAGCGCGGATTCTGCGCCGTCGTCGCCGAGTCCCCTTTTGCCAGCTATCGCGAAGCATCCTACGACCGCATCGGCGAGTGGTTCGGTACGGGCCCTTGGCTCGGCCGCACCCTCTTGCGCCCCGTGGTCGACATCGGCTTCGTCTACGTGCGCTGGAGGTACGCGATCAACCTGGCCCAGGACGATCCCGCTCAGGCAGTCGCAGACAGCTATGCTCCCGTGTTCCTTATCCACGGCCTCCTCGACAACAACCTTCCTCCGTATAACTCGGAAGCGATCCTGGCCGCGAGCCGCGGCCGCAACAACGTGGTTCTGTGGGAACCGCCGGACGCCGGCCATTGCGGCGCGCTCGGCGCTGAGCCCGCGGAATACGAACGTCACGTCATCGGCTGGCTTGAAACTCATCAAACCGCCCCAACGCGCGAGCTCTAAATGTCGTGTCTCAAGAGGTTGTTGGCGCCGAGATCGAGTCCGTTCTTGGCTTGCTGAGGCGCAAGGTCGGCTGTTTCATCGGCGTCTACGCGGCAGGCCGGGGGTGTCAAGCGTGGTCACCGCTGACTCCGCCCGGCGCCCCAGGTCTCGTTTCTGAGACCGGGGATACCGCAACGGCCAAACCAAACACCGTCTGGGCTGAAAGCTGATAGCTGAAAGCTGAAAGCTGAAAGCTACGCCGTTGCTCTCCTCTGCTCCCGGTGCCCCAGCCGCACGCTCACGACCTTCGACACGCCCGGCTCCTGCATCGTTACGCCGTAGATCATATCGGCGCTCTGCATCATGCGCTTGGAGTGCGTCACGATCAGGAACTGCGTGTCGTGGCTGAGCGAGTGCAGCAGGTCGGCAAAGCGGCCCACATTGGTCTCGTCCAGCGCCGCGTCCACCTCGTCGAGCACGCAGAACGGGCTGGGCCGGAACTGAAAGACGCCGATCAGCAGCGCCAGCGCCGCCAGCGCCTTCTCGCCGCCCGACAGCAGCAAAATATTCTGCAGCTTCTTGCCCGGCGGCGAAACCACGATATCCAGCCCGCTCTCGTCCTGGTTCTCTTCGTCGCTCACGCGCAGAAACGCCTGCCCGCCCTGGAACAGCTGCACGAACACTTTGCCGAAATTTTCATTGATGTGCATCAGCGCCTCGTCGAACTTGGTGCGCGAGATGGCTTCGATCTCTTTGATCGTTTCCTGCGTGTTCTCGATGGACTCGACCAGATCCTGGCGCTGTATCACGAGGAATCCGTGCCGCTCCGCCGTTTCCTTGTATTCGTCGAGCGCCATCATGTTCACCGGCCCCATCTGGTCAAGCCGCTGGCGCAGCGCGCGGCAGGTCTCCTCCTCGGTGGCAAGTTCTTCGCCTGCCAACCGCCCGATCTCCGCATCGGCGCGCAGCACCTGCGCCTCCACGTTTACCTCGGCCAGGCAGCTTGCCTCCAGATACTCCAGATCGGAGTGCAGTTTGGCCAGTTCGCTGGAAAAACCGGCGCGGTCCTCGCGCAATTGGTCCAGCGCCGCCCGTCCCGTCTTGAGTTGCGTCTCCAGCCCGGCCAACTGCAGGCGCAGCGTCTGCGCCTGCCCGCCAATCGACTGCGCCTTGGCCAGCGCCTCGGCCCGCACCGCGGAAAGCTCCGTCTGCCGCTGCACCAGCTCGGCGTTCTCGCTCACGCGCTGTTCGCGCTCCGTTGTCGCCGCCGCGCGCTGCTGCTCCATCGCCTGCACGCGGCGTTCGAGATCGGCAAACAGCCGGTCGATGCGCTGGAACGCCGCTTCCGCGCCGCGCCGCCGCTCTTCCAGCCCGGCCAGCTCTGCCGTCATCCGCGCCGCTTCCTGTTGGAGCGTCTCGCGTTTCTGGCGCAGGACCTCCAGTTGCGCTTGTTGCGCGTTCAGGCTGTTTTCTGCCTGCGCATGCTCAGCCTCAAGCCGTGCCGCCTCCTCGCGCTTCTCGGCAATCGTCTGCCGCTTGGTTTCGCGTGCATCCTTGTTCCGTGCCGCCTGCGCCTGCCAGTCCTGCAATCGCCTCTCGATGCGTTGTGCCTCGGCTTCCATCTGCTTCAGCGCCGCCCCCAGGTTGGCCGCCTCGCTCTCGGCCCCCCGCCGCTCCTCGCCGCGCGTCTCCACCTGTGCCGTCAACGCCTCGATCGCCCGCGTGAGCGCCTCGGCCTCTTTCTCCGCCTGCGCCAGCTCCGTCTCCAGCCTCGACAACCGTCCTTCGATCTCGCGCAGCTCGCGTTTCAGCGCCAGTGGCCCTTCGCTGGCCGGCTTGCCGCCTGTCACCGTCGAGCTGTGAAAGCACTCGCCCTCCGGCGTGAGGAAGTAGGCATAGGTATAGCGCAACGCCAGCCGCTGCGCCTCGATGGCATTTTCGACAAGGTAGCCGTGCCGCAGCTTGGGCAGAACCGCTTCCAGCGACCTTCCAAACCCGTTCAGCACCTTGATGGCCTCGCGCAGCGGCGTCAGTCCCGGCTCCTTCACCGGCCCCGCGCTGGTCTCGAACAGCTCGCCCTGCGCGTCGGAGTGAATCAGGAACGTTGCCCGGCCATCGCTGGTCTTCAGTACGCGCACACCCTCTTCCGCCGCGCCCCAGCTCTCCACCACTACGTAATTCAGCTCTTCGCGCAGAAACTCGTCCACCACGCCTTCATGCTCTCCGCGCACCTCCAGGAAGTCCGCCAGCGTGCCCACCGGCGCCACAGCCGGCCCCAGCGCTCCCGGCTTCAGCAGTTTCCGCACCGTGTCGGTGGCGTAGCCATGATTGCGAATGAGCGCGTTGAGCGAGTCGCGCCGTCCCGCCACGGACGCCTGCTCGCTGCGCAGTTGGTTGGCAAGGGCGCGCCGCGCGCCTTCCTCCTGCCGCTTGGCTTGCAGGGTCTCGCGCAGCGCGGCAATCTCTTCCTCCAGCCGTTTCAAAGCCGCATCTGCCGTCTCAAAGCGCTGTCGCGACTCGCCGGTTTGGCGGCCGAGATTTTCCTGCTCGCTATGCGCCTGGCCCATCTCGCCGTCGAGCCGCTCCGCTTCGCGCTCCAGCGCGGACAGGCTCTCTTCGCCCTGCGCGGTGGAATTGCGCGCGTTGCCTGCCAGCGTCAGCAGATGCATGGTGTGGCGGCGGCCGGCTTCCATCTCGCGCTCCGCCGTGTAGACTTCTTCGGCCGCGGCGCGGGCCTCCTCCTGGCGCGCCTCCACTTTCTCATGGAACTCGCGCGCCTCTCCGGCTGCCGTCTCCAGGAAACTGCGCTGCTGCGCGCGCTCCTCTTCGATTCCGGCCATTTGCGTCCGCGTCTGTTCCAGCTCCGCGCCCGACGCCGCAATCCGCATATCCAGCTCGCTCACGCGTTCCGTATTGCTCCGCTCGCGCACCGTGGCCCGTTCCAGCTCCACGGCGGCTTCGCTGGCCTTGGTTCGCGTTGCCTCGCCCTCGCGGTCCAGCTCATATCCGCGCTCGGTCAGCGCGTGCTGCGTCGCTTCCTGTTGCCCAATCGCTTCCACCGATAGCTTGACGCGCTCCGTGAGCGCCGCAATCTCCTGTTCCAGCCGCGCCGATCCCAAGTCCATCGTGGCCATGCGGCTGGCCAGCACCACGCGCAGCCGTCCGCGCAGCTCCTCGCGCACGGCGGCAAAGCGCTCCGCCTTGGCTGCCTGCCGCTTCAGGCTGTTCATCTGCCGCGTTACTTCTTCAAAAATGTCGTCCACGCGCGCCAGATTCTGCTTCGCGCTCTCCAGCCGCAGTTCCGCCAGCCGCTTCTTGTTCTTGAAGCGCGTCACGCCGGCCGCCTCTTCGATGATGGCCCGCCGCTCGTAAGGCTTCGAGCTGAGCAGTTGCCCAATGCGCTCCTGCCCGATGATGGCGTAGCTCTCCGGCCCCAGGCCCGTGCCCATGAAGATGTCCTGAATGTCGCGCAGGCGGCACAGCTTGCCGTTCAGCAGATATTCGCTTTCGCCGCTGCGGAACAGACGCCGCGTGATCACCACTTCGCCTTTTTGCGGCGTGTTCTGGAACTTGCGGCGGCGAATCTTCAGCACCACTCCCTGCGGCGCGGCCGAGCCCTGCTCCGCGCCTTCGCTTTGCGCCTGCGCGCCGGCCGGCTTCTCGTCGGGCCCTTCTTCCATCGCTTGTCCCGGCTGCTCGTTGGCGGCGATTTCCTCGGCCTCAGCCGCGCCCTGGCGGCGCACTTCCTCCTCGTCCCAGTCCGCGGGCCCTTCATGATCGACCACCACCTCCGGCTCCACCGGAACGGGCCCCTCGTAGGCCTCGGGATCGATCATGGTCAGCGTCACCTCCGCCATGCCCAGCGGTTTGCGGTCGCGGGTCCCGGCAAAGATCAGGTCCTGCATGTGCGAGCCGCGCAGGCTCTTCGCGCTCTGCTCGCCCAGCACCCAGCTCACCCCGTCCAGAATGTTCGACTTTCCGCACCCGTTCGGCCCCACCACCACGGCAATCCCCGCGCCCGCCACCGTCACTTCCGTGCGGTCGCAAAAGCTCTTGAAGCCGAGGATGTGAATCTTCTTTAGTTTCAGCATGTCCACTCCGGGTCGATGGGCCAGCGTGCAAAGATCGGCCACCGTCCGGCGGCGGCTTGGCGCAACCCCGCCCCCGCGGGCAATCTGACCGCTTCATTAAAGACTTTACGGATGCGGAATCGCAGGGTCAACGTCGATAAAAGGTGCCTTTGTGGATAAGGGGTGCGGAATTTGACTGGCTCAAGAGATGCCGGGCCTTCCCTTGGTTCGCCGGTTCTTCTGTCAACTTGCAGGGGAGGAAACTAGAAGCTGTTTCACAACCACCTCAGATTTCCCGAAAACCTTCCCTCAGTGGCTGAAGCCAGCGATTTCCCTGATTCCTGTACGGCACGGCTGAAGCCGTGCCCTTTCAAAACCAGGTTATGAAACAGCTTCTAAACTGATTCTTGCAATGCGCATTTGCCGCAGTCATCCGGTTCTGGAACCTCAAACGGGTCCGGATTCCCTGGAATCCATCGCAGGCAGGGACGAAGTGAATCTCGTTTGCCGGAAACTGTTGACGCCATCAAAATACCCGCTCGTTCCAAGCGCCCTGCCGCACCTATACTGATCCGGCTGGACAGTTGCAGACGAAAGCCAGAGGAGGAATCATGTCTGACGAATCCAAGTGCCCATTCTCGGGTAACATGCTCAAGCACACCACGGCAGGAGCCAAGGGCAACCGCGACTGGTGGCCGGACCAGCTGAATCTGGGGATTCTGCATCAACAGTCCTCGCTCTCCAATCCCATGGGCGAGGAGTTCAACTACGCCAAAGAGTTCAAGAGCCTTGACCTGGACGCCGTGATCGAGGACCTCCACGCCCTTATGACGGATTCCCAGGACTGGTGGCCTGCCGACTACGGCCATTACGGGCCGCTTTTCATCCGCATGGCCTGGCATTTAGCGGGCACATACCGCATCCACGATGGGCGCGGCGGCGCCGGAAGAGGCGCGCAGCGGTTCGCGCCGCTCAACAGTTGGCCTGACAACGTGAGCCTGGATAAGGCGCGCCGCCTGCTTTGGCCCATCAAGCAGAAGTACGGCCGCAAGATCTCCTGGGGCGACCTGATGATCCTGGCCGGCAACGTTGCGCTCGAGTCGATGGGCTTCAAGACCTTCGGCTTCGGCGGCGGCCGCGCGGACATCTGGGAGCCCGAGCAGGACGTTGATTGGGGCCCGGAAACCACATGGCTCGGCGACCAGCGCTATAGCGGCGACCGTGACCTCGCCAAACCCCTGGCGGCCGTTCAAATGGGCCTGATCTACGTGAACCCCGAAGGTCCCAATGGCAATCCGGACCCCATCGCCGCCGCGCGCGACATCCGCGAGACCTTCGCCCGCATGGCCATGAACGACTACGAGACGGTGGCGCTGATCGCCGGTGGCCACACCTTCGGCAAGACCCACGGCGCGAACCCTCAGAGTTATGTCGGCCGGGAGCCCGAGGCAGCGCCTATCGAGGAGCAGGGGCTGGGCTGGAAGAACAGCTTCGGCGCCGGCAAGGGTGACGACACGTTTACCAGTGGCCTGGAGGGCGCCTGGACGCCCACTCCAACTAGGTGGGACAACAGTTTCTTCGAGACTCTCTTCGGCTACGAGTGGGAGCTGACCAAAAGCCCCGCAGGCGCCCATCAGTGGAAACCCAAGGGTAAAGCCGGCGCTGGCGCCGTTCCCGGTGCGCACGATCCCAAGAAGCGCCAGGCCCCCTTTATGCTGACCACCGACCTTTCCTTGCGCATCGACCCGGCTTACGAAAAAATCTCGCGGCGCTTCATGGCCAACCCTGACGAGTTCGCCGATGCTTTCGCGCGGGCCTGGTTCAAGCTCACCCATCGCGACATGGGTCCGCGCAGCCGCTACCTTGGCCCGCTCGTGCCCAAAGAAGAACTGATCTGGCAGGACCCGGTTCCAGCCGTCGGCCACGCGCTCATCAGCAGCAAGGATGTCGAAGCCCTCAAGGCCAAAGTCCTCGCATCCGGCCTGTCCATCCCCCAGCTCGTCACTACCGCCTGGGCGTCGGCCTCCACCTTCCGCGGCAGCGACAAGCGCGGCGGCGCCAACGGCGCGCGCATTCGCCTCGCCCCGCAGAAAAACTGGGAAGTCAACCAACCGGCCGGGCTGGCAAGAGTGCTCTCGAAGCTCGAAGCCATCCGGAAGGAATTCAATGCCGCGCAGGCCAAGGGCAGGAAAACCGCGAAGGCCGCCAAGAAAGTTTCGCTGGCTGACCTGATCGTTCTTGCCGGCTCGGCTGCCGTCGAAGCGGCTGCCAGGAAGGCCGGTCACAGCGTGAAGGTGCCCTTCAAGCCGGGCCGCACCGACGCATCCGAGGCGCAGACCGATGCCGCGTCGTTCGCCGTGCTCGAGCCCAAGGGCGACGGATTCCGCAACTACGTTCGCGCGGGACTCGAGAGCTGTGCCGCGGAGTTGCTGCTCGATAAGGCGCAACTGCTCACCCTCACCGCTCCTGAGATGACGGTCCTCATCGGCGGCATGAGAGCCCTGGGAGCGAACTTCGGCCATTCCAAACACGGCGTCTTCACCAGGCGGCCTCAGACGCTGACCAATGATTTCTTCGTGAACCTGCTCGACATGGGCACGAAGTGGCAGAAGTCGGCAACCCAGGAAGGCGTGCTCGAAGGGCTCGATCGCAAGACGAGCCAGCTCAAGTGGACGGGCACCGTGGTCGATCTCGTCTTCGGTTCCAACTCCCAGCTCCGCGCTCTTGCTGAGGTCTACGCAAGCAGCGATGCCGAGAAAACCTTCGTTAAGGACTTCGTCGCTGCCTGGACCAAGGTGATGAACCTGGATCGCTTCGACCTTGCCTGATCCTGCGAAAACCGAGTTACTCGCAGGCCAAGAATCAACCAATCGCTTCGCCTTCACTGCACTACGAAAGGCCCATCCAGCCGCTCACTGGATGGGCCTTCGCATCTGCGTCCAAGCCAAGTGAAGGAAACGTTTGGAGCACTCCTGATCCAACGCATCTGATTAGGGCACCAATGTGGTGCCTGCGGTTTGCTCAAATCACACGTTTAATATAGCGGCTGGTCTGCTTCAGCGATTCAGGCAGCGGCGCATCTTCGGGGATGAACTGGAACCCAAGCGACAAGAGCTTTGTGCCAATGTCAGCTATATAACGCAGTTCAGGAAGTGAAAGGCCTTCTTGGAGAGTCTGTACCAACAGGTTATGCAGACGCCCAATCGAGTTTGGGTCAGTCGTATTCCAATAAAACCGAACGCCCAATTTTCCAAGCTCCGCCAAGTGGGATGGCATAACGGTGGTATGGGGCGAACGGAAAAGGACGACGTGCCGCATTTTCGTCATCAGGGTTACGTCCCCATCTTTCGTCCCCACTTTTGAAAGCAGGGCCTCTGTATTGTTCCTTGAATTGAACTCCATCCGCCGTTTGTAAAAATATGCAAGAATGCAAAACGCCGCCGCCGCCGCAACTATATTCGCGAAAACGTAATACGCTAGGTTTTCCGAATGAGGCTTAGACCAGTCTGAGATTGCGTCTAGCGTGGCCATCAAGAAGCCCAGGCCCATCAAGACAAGGCCATAGCGCCTCTTTCGCAATAGTCCGACTCCCGTGCCAATAGCCAGTGCAGCAGAAGCCGCTAAAGACACTCCGTCGCCGATGTCGGCGCTGGCGGCAGCTAGCCAGCCGTAATAGACGCCGGCGAACAGGTTTAGGACGCCAAAGGCGACGCCAAACTTATAAGGGCGGCGAGCAGACGGCTGTACTAAGGGCTGCGCTGTCGCGGTCTCAGGTTCAGGCATTGCTGGATCCTTTGTCCGGTTGAAGAAATGATAGACCCACACGCGTCTAAGTTGGACGGAAATCTTGGCGCCCCAAACGTGCGCGCGGTAGCTCTGCTTTTGGCCGAGACACTGATGCTTGACCTCAGCCTCTGTCCGCACGAGTGTTAAAATCAATCAGTGCCGGGTCCTACGCGACGTAATCCCGCCAACCCCGCCAGGTCCGGAAGGAAGCAACGGTAACGGGCTCGTACGGGCGCAGTAGGTAACCCGGTACATTTTTGCGTTTTTCCTCATGCTTTATTGACGGCGAACCGGTCCCCCACCGGTGTGTGCGCCGCAAGGAGACTTGCATTGAGCCTTACCGTTCGCCCCGTCGTGGGCCGCCGCGCCAAGATCACGGCGCTCGGAACCTACGTTCCTCCCGATGTCATCACCAATCAAGACCTTGAAAAAATGGTGGAAACCAGCGACCAGTGGATCATGGAGCGGACGGGGATCCGCGAGCGCCACATACTGGCCAAAGGGCTCGGTATCAGTGACATTTGCACCGAGGCCGCCAAAAAATGCCTTACCGCGCGCGGCATCGGCGCCAGCGACCTGGAGGTCATCATCGTGGGCACGGTCACGCCCGACATGATGTTCCCCTCCACGGCCTGTCTGGTGCAGCACAAGATCGGCGCCACCGGTGTGTGGGGCTTCGACGTTTCCGGCGGCTGTTCGGGCTTCGTCTACGCGCTCCAGGCCGGCGTCAAAATGGTGGAGAGCGGCGCGTACAGCAAGGTTCTGGTCTGCGGCGCCGACGCCAACACGCGCATGACCGACTACACCGACCGAACCACCTGCGTGCTCTTCGGCGATGGCGGCGGAGCGGTGCTGCTCGAGCCTGCCGAAGAGGGCGAGATCGGCTTTATCGATGCCCTCAACGAGATCGACGGCGCTGGCGGCGTGAGCCTGAACCTGAAAGGCGGGGGCAGCCTCAATCCCTCCAGCCACGAAACCGTCGACAAAAAGTGGCATTACATCTACCAGGACGGCCCCGCGGTGTACAAATTCGCCGTGCGCAAGATGGCCGAGGCCACGCTCAAGCTCCTGGAACGCAACGGCGTCACCGGCGCGGACCTGGGCTGTTTCATTCCCCATCAGGCCAACAAACGCATCATCACGGCCACCGCGGAGCGGCTGGGCCTGAGCCCCGACCGCGTCATCGTCAATATCGAAAAGTACGGTAACACCTCGGCCGGGACCATCCCGCTGGCCATGGAAACGGCCCTCGAAGAAGGAAAGCTAAAGAAGGGCGATCTCGTCCTGCTGGCCGCCGTTGGCGCGGGCTTTACGGTTGGCACCATCCTTCTCCGCTGGGAGATCTGAGGAACAGCCTTTCGCTGCGAGGTCTCTGGCCGCATGGTTTTGAACCATCCTGCGGTGCCCCAGGTCCCGATTTTTGGACCAGGGAACCAGCTGCCCCGGCCAAGACAGCTCCATCGAAATCCCGAAACGGGGCTACCGGCCGGAGACTCGGAGTCTGACATCGAAGCGAACAGCGAATTTGGATAAGATTGGCTTGAAGCGGAAGGATGGTCTTGGTAATGAGTTGTTCGACGGGGCGGATCCGGATTGCTCCTTATTTCCTATCTTCGGTTTTGTGGATAGCTTCCCCAATCTGCCAGGCGGCTGCGACGCCGATTTTTCGTACAGTCACGATCGGAAATACTGAGCCCAGACGCGATCAACACGGCCAAATTATCGATGCGCACGATGGGTGTCTGCAGTTTTTCCAGGGGAGATATTACCTCTATGGAACGGCATACGGAAAAAGCGCCGGGTACAGCATTCACAACAGGTTCCGGGTGTACAGCTCTCCGGACCTTGAGCACTGGAGATTTGAGGGAGAGCTGCTCAAATCGCCGCCCGACGGCGTGTACTACCGTCCTTACGTAGTCTTCAACCCCAGAACCCGTAAGTATGTGCTCTATTACAACTGGTTTCCGCTGCTGTTTGCTGGACAAACCGGAGTCGCGGTGAGCGATACGCCGGTGGGTCCATTCACAATCGTGCATACGAAAGTAAATCTTTCACGGGCGGCAGACCGGCCAAGCGGCAGTTTTCGGGGGTTGCCGATTTCCGGCGTGGGGGACGGCAGTCTTTTCGTAGACGACGACGGCACGGGATACTTCATATACTCCGCTGGAGGAGATCACGCAGTGGGGATCGATCGGTTGACTCCCGGCTTTCTCGGATCGACAGGGGAATCGAGTGGCGTCCTCGCCAAAGGGTGTGAGGCGCCGGCGATGTTTCGGCGTGGCAGCCGCTACTACGTCCTGTTCGATTCAACCTGCTGCTTCTGTGCTGCCGGCAGCGGCGCGCGAGTGTACGTTGCGTCCAAGCCTCTTGGTCCTTACACGGAGCTGCAAAACATGAACCGCGATGCCAGTGGCCGGCCTATCGTAGCCGCTCAGCAAACTTTCGTAGCCAAAGTCCCAAGTTCCGAAGGAACGAGTTATATCTGGATGGCGGATCGTTGGGGATCCAGGCCAGACGGCATGAAAGGTCATGATCTTCAATACTGGAGCCCTCCCCTGCAGTTCGCCCCTGATGGAGGTATCCTGCCAATTCGGAATGTTGCGGAATGGAAGATTTCGATTCAATTGGGCCAACAAACCCCAGCGCAAAAACCTCTATCGATGGCCTCAAAAGAAAGATCCGCATCCGCTGAAAATCGATCCTTGCACCGGCGCCGCGCTCCCGCCGGAAAATTGAACTGATCTAATTCCTAAAGCTGGAAGTACCTGAATACCCAAAAGCTAGCAGCTAGAAGCTAGGGGCTGCTTCAGCATATACTGTGCTCCACAAATGCCGGTCTCGGGAAACGGCCCAACGACACGAAACGGAGGCGACTATGGATGTGGCAATCACCGCCAGGAACGGAAGGATCACGAAGGTGCTGCGCACGCATGCCGAGGAGGGCATGGAACGCATTGGCCGGATTCTGGGCCGGAACGCGCGCGCCAGCATCACCTTTAGCGCGCAAAGGCATGTCCACATCGTCGAGTTGACCGTGCAGGCGCGTCTACAGAAATTCGCTGCTACAGGCAAGGCGAATACGCAGGTCGCGGCGCTCCGCGAGGCCATCGAGCGCGCCGAGCACCAGGCTTGCCGTTACCGGGACCGCCGCCTGGTGAGCAAACGCCTGCCCAAGGGCGGCAAAGTGCTGACGGCTCCTCCCGTTACACGGCCCAAGGCTCGCATCGAGCCCGACGCCGAGACTGAAGACGCGAAGCCTTCCCGCCTCGCGGGCAAAGCGCGGGCCTCCATTGCGGTTCACTCCTTTCCCGCCCGCGCCACCGTCGTCGAGCCGCACGTCATCGAAAGCGGCGAAGCCATCGCCCTCAAGCCGATGACTATTGAGGAGGCCGTCAAGGACACCGAGTTCCGCGACCGCGATCTGCTCATCTTCCGCACGCCGTCGGCGGAGATGTATGTGCTGCACCGCCGGCGTGACGGTCAAATGGAGTTGGTGGAGATCCCTTAGAAACCAACCCGGCCCATCGCTGGCGCCTGGCGCTCCCGCGCCCGTGCGTTTCTCATCGGCGCGCCGCGGCAAGGCTCCGGTCCCGCGTTCGCTTTCCGCCGCAAAAAGCGGGAGCATGCAGGGAGGCGTGGAAATCCCGCGCGAACTTCGCGCTGCGCCGGACTTTGGTTGCATCTGCTGACCGATTTTGGGGATGGTGAACGGCCGCTGCGCCCCATACGATTTAACCTATGACGACATCTCCATTCGGTGCCGGGCTCATGCCGGAAAGCAAGCAATCTGAGGCGGGAGACGCGGCGGACCCTCGGGAGGTCATTGGCTTGAGCCTTTACGAAAACGCGAACCCCGACGCCCAACGGGAGGTTCTCGACGCCCTGCCGGTCCTGGTGTTTCTGGAACGGGCGGGGAAGATCGTCTTTGCCAATGCCGAAGCGCGCCAAATACTGGACCTGAACGAGGGAGAGTGGACCCCGCGCCCTGTCGAGGATGTTCTCTGGGGACTCTTCCCGGGCACGGCTGAGCCGCAGACGAAGTTGACCGGCACGCCGCGCGGCAACCCCTTTCATGCAACCCTGCCGGGCAAGGGCGGCCGGCTCATCCCCGTCGAAGGCACCTACAGCGTTCTGAATGCGGAACTGCGCGAGGCCGTCATCGTTGCCCATCCTGGCGAGCGGGAGTGCGCCCCCAAATCGCGCCTCATGGAAGACGTGCTCGCCAGCCTTCCCGAGGCCGTCGCCATCGATCACCGGAACCATGTCCTCTACACCAATCCCGCCTTTACTCGCATGTTTGGTTACACCGCTGAAGAGGCCAGTGGCGGCAGCCTGCGCGAACTCATTGTGCCCGAGACGCGCTTCAACGAGAATGCGGCGCTGCTCAAGGCCGTCGAAGCCCATGGTTCCGCCGTCATGGAAACGGTGCGCAGGAACAAGGCCGGCGAGCTCGTGGATGTGAGCCTGCAGATCGCGCCTCTGCTTGTGAACGGCGCCCAGGTGGGCAACGTCTTCACCTTCCGCGACATCGGCGAGCACAAGCAGACGGAAGAAAAGCTGCAGCATGACGCCATGCATGACCTGCTCACCGGCTTGCCCAATCGCGCGCTGTTTCTTGACCGCGTGAATCTCACCCTCAACCGGCGCCTGCGTAATCCCGAGCACGGCTGTGGCGTTCTCTATCTTGACCTGGACCGTTTCAAAGAGGTCAACGACGGGCTGGGTCATGCAGCGGGCGACATTCTGCTGGCCGCGGTCGCCGGACGGCTCCGCGCTTCACTCCGTCCCCAGGACTCGGCCGCGCGGCTGGGCGGGGACGAGTTTGCTGTTTTGGTCGAAAACATTCTCACCGCGTACGATCTTGAGATCGTGGCCGGCCGCATCCTGCGGGAGATGGAGCGGCCCTTCGATGTCTTCGGGCACGCGGTTCACGCTGGCGCCAGCATCGGCGCGGCCATGGCGGGACCGGACCACACCTCGCCCGATCTGCTCCTGCGCGATGCCGATCTTGCCATGTACCGCGCCAAGCAGGCCGGTGGCGGCCGCTGCGAAATCTTCGACACACACCTCGAGGTCTGCGTCACCAGCCAGCAGGAGCGGGAGCGCGAACTCCGCGCCGCCGTGGATAAGCGGCAATTCGCCTTCCGGTATCAGCCCATCTACCGCCTCGCCAACGGCAAGCTGGAGGGATTCGAGTCCATTCTGAGCCTGTGCCGCGCCGACGGGACGGTGGACAATTTTCAGAACCTGCCCGTTATTGCCGAAGATAGCAACCTTTCCATCCTGCTGGCGCGGGAGGCGCTGGACGCCGGGTGCGCGCAATTGCATAGTTGGGCAGATCGCTTGCCGGACCAGGCGCTGACGCTGGCTGTCAACCTGACGCGCCGCCAGCTCTACCATCCCGACCTGATCGCGTATTTGATGAAGGTTATTGCGGTGAGCGGCGTTGACCCCTCCCGGCTTTTGCTCGAGGCGCCGGAGAGCGCATTCAACGAAGATCCCGACGCCGCGGTCGCCATTCTGCAGCGTCTGGCGGATTGGCAGGTGCGCGTCGCCATCGACGACTTCGGGAGCAGCCTTGCGCCTTTGAATCATCTGGTCCGCCTGCCGGTCGCGATGGTGAAACTTGACCCCAGGTTGACGGCAGCCGTGCTTTCGCCGGGCCGGCAACTGGCCGTTCTTGAATCGCTGATCCGCCTTGGCAACACTCTGGGCGTGCAGATCGTCGCCCAGGAAATCGAAACCCGGGAACAGCTCGCGGCGCTCACCCGCATGGGCTGCGCTTTGGGCCAGGGACCGCTGTTTTCACCCGCGCTGGATCCCGAACGCGCGCTCAAGCTCGCCGAAAGGGGCTACTGGGCGCCTGCGCTGGAAACCTGAGTTTGGCCGGGCCGCGACAGGATAGAAGGGCATTGGTGCAAACGCGCCTCGCCCTTCGGTGTAGCATGAAACCCATGACGCCCCCCAAAACCCTGCGCCGAGCGGTCAAATCGCGATCCGCAGCCCGCGAGAAGGGACCGGAAGCACAACCAGCTAAGGAGCTGATCATCCTCACCGGAATCTCCGGCGCAGGCAAAGCGTCGGCGCTCAAGGCGTTTGAGGACACTGGGGTATCACTGTGTCGACAATCTGCCCCTCGAACTGCTGCCTCATTTTGCCGGCCTCGTCGGCAAGTCGACTGAAGTGGAACGAGCCGCCATCGTTATCGATGTCCGCGAGGGCGCCACGCTCGACCGCCTGCCCGAGATCCTGAAAAACATCAGGAAGCTGCTGCGCACGCGCGTGGTGTATCTTGACGCGCAGGATGCGATTCTTGTCCAGCGCTACTCCGAGACGCGGCGTCCGCACCCGCTCGGCCGCTCGGAAACGGTCTGGCGCTCCATTGTCGAGGAGCGTCAACTGCTCGATCCCATCCGCAACGTCGCCGACACGCTCATCGACACATCGAACTTCAACGTGCACGAGTTGCGCGCCGACATTCTGGCCCGCTTTAGCCGCGAAGACGAAACCAAACGCCTGCTGGTTTCCTGTCTCAGCTTCGGCTTCAAAAACGGCGTGCCCCTGGACGCGGACATGGTCTTCGATGTCCGCTTCCTGCCCAATCCGCACTTCGTGCCGGAGTTCCGCAGGAAAACCGGGCTCGATCCCAAGGTCGCCGCCTACGTGCGCGGCTTTCCGCAAACCAGGGAGTTTCTCGATCGCGTGACCGGGCTGATGCTCTATCTGCTTCCGCACTACGTGGAGGAAGGCAAAAGCTACCTCACCGTGGCCTTTGGCTGCACCGGCGGTCAGCACCGCAGCGTGATGATGGCCGAAGAGATCGGCGAACGGCTGCGCAAGGCCGGCTACCAGGTAAAAGCCCTCCACCGCGACATCGTGCGCTAGGGAATACAATCGGTTCGCCGGAAAAACGTCTCTGCGCCCGGATCCCGGCTCTACTGCGCGATTCCGGTCGCACGGCAATCCAGGAACAACAGAAAGGGAAAGACCATGAAAGGTTGTCGCCGGCTCACGCCCATTTTGGCATTTGCAATCACATCCGTGGCATTTGCGCAGCAGACCGCGCCGCCGCCCGCGCAAAGCGCTCAGTTGCTCGCCGCGGCAATGCAAGTCATCCAGAAGGAACTCAACTCCGTGGGCAAGCTCAGCTTTGTGGTTGATGTATCGAATGCGGATGAGAAAGGATCGTCTCAGCTCAGCGAACAGGCGAGCAAAGTGATTGCCGATCCTGCTACCTGCACGATCCGGTATCACTGGTGGGAATCGGTATCTGGCAACGTGGTGGACGATGAAGACATGTCGATCAGCTTGCACGATGTGCTGGGCGTCTCGACGATGTCAGCCGAAGAATCTTGGAAGAAAGAGGCTGAGGAGGAGGGGGCGACCCCCGACGAAATGAAAGTTTATTACGAAAAATTCGATCCACCTATGTTTGTCGTTGCCATGCGAATGGCTGGAGACAACGGGGAAGGATTCACGTTCACCGATCAAAATCAGGCCGGCCGTGTTGGCCAGGCCGTGGCTCAGGCCGTGTTGTTATGCGGCGGCAAGAACGAACCGTTTTAAGCGCGCAGCGAGCAGGCGAGCCAAATCAGCGGGCCGGTAGCTCATCCAGCCAGCGCGCCAGCGCATCCTCCTCCTGTTTATCCGCGTCCCCTGGCGAACTCAGCCAAACCAGCATCTTTTTCACCGCGACCCTCTCATACGCCTCCGGGTCGTGCTGCGAACCGCCGCTTGCCGGTGGAGCGGCCCGCTCCAACCACAGCACCGGGACGCGAACCGCCCCCGCCGCCGCGTCCAGATCGTAGCGGTCGCGCACCAGCAGGTGCGCCGGAACCAGCCGGGCGCGCGCATCGTTGAAGATTGCGCTTACGGGAGCCGCAACGGGCGCATCCAGCACCACCCCAGCCAGCTCCGGATGTCCAGCGGCAACTTCCAGAGCCAGATTCGCGCCCAGCCCCGTGCCATCCAGCACAATCGTGCCGGGATCGATGTGCCGGGTTCCCTCCAGGTATTCGAGCGCCCATTCGGCATCCTGGCGCCAGTGCGCTTCGCTGGGCCGCGCGAATTGGCTCTGCCCGTAGCCGCGATAGTCAAAAGCCAGCACGTTGACGCCCACGGCGTGCAGCCGGGCCAGCGCGTCCACCGTGTCTCCTAGGTTGCCGTTTTGCCCGTGCAGAAAAAGCACGGTGAAGCGGCTCGCGGCAGCTCCGGGCGCGGCGGGAATCCACCAGCCCCTGAGCCGCGGCTCGCCGGCCTCCGTAGTAGCGAGTGCTACGGGATCGAAGGTCAACCCCGCGCTGGCCGGCGTGCGCTCGACCGCCGCCGCCGGATGATACAGCAACTGCCAGCTCCCTTGCCAGAAAAGCAGGCACAAAGCGAGCCACGCGCAAAAAGCCGCGGCCGCAAGCGTCCCAACCACGGCCAAAAGCAGCCAGCGGCCTGAGACGCGAGGCGGAGCCTGAGCTGTCTCGGATCGGCCGCGCCCGCCGCCCGCCGCATCCTTGGCCCGTGCGGGTCCACGAGGCACAATGTGCAGTTGTGTCCTCTTTTGCGACATAATTGCGGCCTGCAATGTGGCCTGCCGATTCTCCTCTATGGATGACCGTTTCCTTCAATGTTAACTGGCCCTGCCAGTTACGCTTGGAAACTGGCTAAGTCTCACCAAACAGTTGTATTCTGCGCATCCATTGTGCCTGCTATGATACTTCCCGGTTTCCTGCGTAGCAGGCAAAATAAGAGTCGTGGCTATCGGTTGACGAGCGCCATTGCGCGCTCGATGAATAAGCCTGAGGCTGGGAACGGTCGTTTGGAAAACGGCGCAAGTCTGTGTGGATGTGAGATCTGCCCCAGAGCGGGGACCGGTGTTTTTCGATCCGTCCGATTTAGGTTGGGTAGGTGATGGCTGCATTTGTTGCCGATTCAGGCTGGATCAATGGCCTCGACGTTCGCGTCGAGCTGTTTCTCAACCACTTTGCCCACAAGTCCGGGCTCCTGGACTGGTGCATGGGCATGCTCGGAAGCTCGTTATTCCTCCGCGGCGGAGTGGTCCTCCTGTTTGTCTGGTACGTTGTATTCGACAGTCGGCGACCAGGACAGTTGCGTAAAAACGCTGAGATCGTGCTGGGCACCTTGCTCACCTCCATTGTGCTCATGCCCGGTATCCGCATCGCCTCCTACTTTCTCCCCTTTCGCACTCGCCCCATTGCAACGCCGTCGCTCCACTTCGTTTCGCCTGTGGCAGGCACTCAGGGCTTGGAAAGCTGGAGTTCCTTTCCCAGCGATCATGCGGTGTTGTTCTTCGCGCTGGCCACGGCAGTCTTCTTTGTGTCGCGGCGCGCGGGCGTCTTCGTATATTTCTGGGTAGTTGCAGCAGTCTGCTTCCCGCGTCTCTATCTCGGCTACCACTGGCCCACCGATATTCTTGCCGGCGCCGTCCTTGGCGTTGGCTTTGCCTCCATCTCCCTCATCCCTAGATTCCGGCGCTGGACCGAGCGGGTGATCTGCTCGCAATACCCGAAGCATCCCGCGCTCTTCTGCGCGATTCTGTTCCTTTATTCCTTTCAGGTGGGCACGATGTTTGACGATGCTCGCCAAATTCTCATCGCGGCTTGTCAGCATTTCAAAGGCTAATCCGCGTTGCCGCTCTACGGCGATCCGGCGTCTTTCCTGCCACTGCCTGCAAGCCTGGCCCTGCGCTCTGGTGTATATTTCTCTTTGGTGATAACGATTACATCGATGGGAGGCAATCATCATGGGAACGGGAAATCAGGAAGCAGCAAAACCGGCGGCAAATGAGGTGCTCCTGATCACCAGCGGCGATCTGCGCCTCTCGGCCAACCAGGAATGCTGGCCCGCGCAGCGCGGCATGGAAGAAAAGCTCGCCGCTGCGTTCGCTCGCAAAGGCTGCTCCCTCGTCCGCGCCCATCCCTATAACGAAAAGGAAAAGCACGGCTTCATCTCGTCGCAGCGCATGGGCATGGATGTCTTCATGAATATCCATCCTCAGGCCCGGCTCGTCTTCGCCACCGCGGCCTGGCAGTACTCGCATCACGTCCTTCCCGGTCTGCGCAGCCACCAGGGCCCAATCCTCACCGTCGCCAACTGGTCCGGCCAATGGCCGGGACTTGTCGGCCTTCTCAATCTCAACGGCTCTCTGGTCAAGGCTGGCAAGCCGTTCTCCTCCATCTGGAGCAAGGACTTCACCGACGCATACTTTCTCAACTCGCTCGACCAGTGGCTGCGCGACGGCCGCATCGCTCACGACCTCTCCCACGTCCACGCGCTCGACCGCGGCAAGCTGCCCGCCGCCAGCGCGCAGTTGGGCGCCCAGCTCGCCTCCGCTCTCAGGAGCCGCAAGGCCATCATGGGCATCTTCGATGAGGGCTGCATGGGCATGTACAACGCCATCATCGACGACGAGCTGCTCAATCCCGCGGGCGTTTTTAAGGAGCGGCTGAGCCAATCGGCTCTGGTCGCCAGAATGCGCACGGTCAGCGGCGCCGAGGCGCACGGCGTCTACGAATGGCTTGTGACCAAGGGCGTCAAGTTCGACTTCGGCAAAGACCCCGCCACCGAGCTCACGCTCGATCAGGTCCTCGATCAGTGCAAAATGTACATCGCGGCGGTTCGCATCGCCTGCGATTTCGGCTGCGACCTCATCGGCATCCAGTATCAGCAGGGACTCAAGGACATGGCGTCCGCGTCCGACCTCGCCGAAGGCATGTTGAACAACGCCGATCGCCCGCCGGTCTTCGCCGAGGGAAGCGGCAAGGAGCTGTATCCCGGCGAACCGCTCCCGCACTTCAATGAAGTCGACGAGTGCGCCGGCGTCGATGCGCTCGTCACCAACCGCTGCTGGAACGCCCTCGGCCTCGATCCCTCAACCACTCTTCACGATGTCCGCTGGGGCGAGCACTACAAGGGGCACGGAGGCAACGGCTCTGGCGAGATCGACGGCTTTGTATGGCTCCTGCAGATCTCCGGCGCTGCCCCCGCCAGTCATTTCATCGGCGGCTACGCGGGCACGGCCAGCGAACGCCAGCCCGCCATGTACTTCCCGCTCGGCGGCGGATCGCTCAAAGGCGTAGGCAAGCCGGGTGAGATCGTCTGGAGCCGCGCCTTCGTCGAAGGCGGCGCGCTGCATTGCGACATCGGCCGCGGAACCGTGGTGAGCCTCCCTGCTCAGGAAACCGAACGCCGCTGGCGCGAGACCACGATTCAGTGGCCCATCGTCCACGCCATCCTGCACGGCGTCAGCCAGAATCAGTTCATGGCTCGCCATCGCGCCAACCACATCAATGTCGCCTATGCGCCCACGGCCGAATTAGCCGGCCAGGCCCTCGCCACCAAGGCCGCCATGCTCGCCGAACTCGGCGTCCAGGTCCACCTCTGCGGCGTAGAGCAGTAGGCTAAGCTCCGCTCTCTCGCAGCGCCGGTCTCTGGTAGCGCCGGTCTCCAGACCGGCCGGGTGCCCCATCCTAAACGCGTTCTTTGCGTTGAGGATGGGTTGTACATCGCGCCTAAGAGAGGGATAGCAAGCTAGCAGCTAGTCTCCTGTCTCCGAAGTTCGCATCATAAATCCAGATGTCATCCTGAGCGGAGTTTGGACGATTTTCGGCCAAACGGAGTCGAAGGATCTGCGGTTGTTCTTCGCTCATTCTGTCGCGAAATTCGGGGACACCACACTAGAAGCTGTCTTTCACGACTGCATCTGCTCCGCCGCCATCTCCCTCGCCGCCGGAATAATTCCCATCTCCTCGTAGATCGGCCGCACCACCACGCGCAGTGCCGGCAACTGCGTGAAGAACCACGCCGCGCCCAGCACCACCACCAGTCCGTTGATCGTCACTGTCCATTGCGCGCCGGTCAACACCATTCCCGTCGCAATCCATATCGGCGTCGCCGGAATGGCGTGCGCCATGGTTCCTGCCAGCAAGCTGCCGAAGGGCGCCATCCCCACGAAGGCCATGGTGTAGTAGCTCATCACGCGGCCGCGCTTGTCTTCCTGCACCAGCGTCTGGATGATCGTATTGCTCGCCGCCATGCCCTGCATCATGCCCATCCCCGCCACCAGCACCATCGCCATCGAAAGCCAGTAGACGTGCGATAGCCCAAAGCCAACCAGCCCCATTCCAAAGACGGCTGCGGCAATCGGAATCATGCGGATCAGCCCGCGCACGCTTTTGCGCGCCGCCAGCGACAGCGCGGAGATGAGCGCGCCCACCCCCATCGCCCCCATCAGGAATCCCAGCGTATGGGGCCCGCCGTGCAGCACCTGTGCCGCAAAGATCGGCATCAGCACCACAAACGGCATGCCCATCAGGCTGACTACGGCAAAAAGCGTAAGAATCGTGCGCATGGGCAGGAACCCTGAAACATAGCTCCACCCCTCCTTCAGCTCGTGGAAGGTCGACGTCGCCGCCCGGCGCACGGCGGAAACATTCAACCGCATCATCGCGAGCGATGCAATCACCGCAATGTAGCTGATGCCGTCGATCAGAAAGCACCAGCCTTCGTTGGTCGCCGCAATCACCAGCCCGGCCAGCGACGGCCCAATGAGCCGCGCCACGTTCACCATGGACGAATTGATGGCGATCGCGTTGCCCAGATCGGCGCGGTCCTCCACCATCTGCACCATAAACGCCTGGCGTCCCGGCATGTCGAAGGCGTTGATGATCCCCTGCATCACCGCCAATGCCAGAATCCAGCCGACGGTGATGTGGCCGGAAAGCGTCAGGGCCGCTAGAGCAAACGACTGCATCATAGCCAGCGTTTGCGTCCACACCAGCACCTTCCTGCGGTTCAGCCGGTCTACCCAAACCCCCGCGAAGGGCGCGAAGAGAAATGTGGGAATCTGGCCCGCGAAGCTCACCGTACCCAGCAGCAACGCCGACTTCGTAAGCCGGTACACCAGCCACGCCGTCGCTATGCGCGTCATCCACGTGCCGATCAGCGAAATCGTCTGCCCGCCGAAAAAGAGCCGGAAGTTGCGATGCCGCAGCGCTCGCCATGTATGCGACGCACGGCTCACCCCCCGAGACTCTACCAAACCGGGATCGCGCGGTTCCTCGGCGTGCGTGGTCTCTCCTCTGGGGCTCACGAATCGACTCTCAATACGCTGTTATTTAGTGCAAGGTAAAACAGTTGGCTTCTATTACTCTAACTGGCGCCCCTTTGAAGGACGAAACGCGGCGGCGAGAATTGGCCCGCCAGCGAGCGTGCGTAGTTCTGCGGACCCGGCAAGCTGGAGCTGATGTGACATCGGGCAAGCCGAACACGTGTGGTAGCATTGCTGCAACAAAAACTGAGAGGGATTTGCCTGATGCACACTTTGCTTGAAACGCTTAATCCTCTATTGGGCGTCGTGGGGTTAATTGTCGCCGCACTAATAGCGGGGTGGTTCTCGCTCCTGAGTATCGTTCTCTCTAAGGAAAAGGCCATATCTGAATTCAGACAGAAGTGGATCAATGGCCTCCGGTCTGAGATTTCAGTGCTTATCGCTCATGCGATGCAGGTCCAAGGATATATAGTGCTTACCAAGCCGTTTCCGAAGAACGATCCACCAACTCAAGACGAGAAGGATCAATTAGCTAGGTTCCTGGAGAAGACGAGAGACGACTATATCGGTTTGAATGAAGCTTCGAAGCTCGTAAAACTTAGGCTAAATCCCAACGATCCAGAACCTGAGTCAGGGGAAATTCTAGACAAGCTCAAGGAACTAAACCGTCTGTTTGAGCAACCTCAGCGTCCTGAGTTTGTCACTCAGGTCGACCCGACAACGGAACAAATCGCAAACAGCGCACAGCGCCTCCTTAAGAAGAAGTGGGAAAGAGTCAAGCAGGGCGAGCAGACTTTCCGTAAAGTGAAAAGGGCATCAGTTGTCGTACTGGCTCTGATAATCTCCTTACTGTTCTTGACGGTTGCCTTTTACGGCGGGGCAGTTTACGGATCCTCGGGCGCACGAACCGAACAGCCCTGCCCTCAGGTTTCACCTGCCAAATAGTCTCTATTTGGACCTTAGCCAACGCGCTTAATGACCACCGACTCCAGCACCACCGGCTTATGCGGCTTGTCCTGCGCGTTGCGCGGAACCTTCGAAATGGCCGCCACAATCTCCTGCCCCTCGGCCACTTCGCCGAAGATGGTGTGATTCCCGGTGAGCCACGGAGTAGCCGCCACCGTCAGGAAGAATTGGCTGCCATTCGTATTCGGTCCCGCATTGGCCATGGCCAGTTTTCCCGGTTTGTCGAACTTGTGCGGCGAGCCTTTGGTCTCGTCCTCAAAACGGTAGCCCGGTCCGCCCATCCCGTTGCCCGCCGGATCGCCGCCCTGAATCATAAAGTCGGGAATCACGCGGTGGAAGATCGTCCCGTCGTAGAGCTTGTTCTTCGACTTCGCGCGCGTCACCGGATGCGACCACTCCTTCGCTCCCTCGGCCAGCTCGATAAAGTTCTTCACGGTGATGGGCGCGTCGGCCTCGAAAAGCCTCACGGTAATCTTGCCTTCGGTCGTCGTAAAGACGGCGTAGGTTCCTGCTGCTAGTGCCATGATCGCTCCTGAGTTTTCCTGATTCTGATGCCTGATCCGCGGCTCCTGACCCCTGATCCCTGACCCCTGATCTCTGTTCTCTGATCTCTGTCCTACGGCATCGGCTGGCCTTCACGTACGATCGTCACTCGCTTCAGCACCACCGGCTCCAGCGGCTTGTCGTTCGCGTCGCGCTCGACGCGCGCGATGGTCTTCACCACCGCCACGCTCGCGTCGTCGCACTGGCCGAAGATCGTGTAGTGCTGGTCCAGCGAGTCGTATGCCCGTTCGGTGATAAAGAACTGGCTGCCGTTCGTATTCGGCCCGCTGTTGGCCATCGCCAGCCGCCCCGGCCTGTCGAAGTTCAGCCCCGGATCGAACTCGTCGTTGAAGCTGCACCCCGGATCGCCCATCCCCGTGCCCATCGGATCGCCGCCCTGAATCATGAACTCGGGAATCACGCGATGAAAGATCGTGCCGTCGTAGTACCGCTTGCGATGCTGCACCTTCTTGGTCGCGGGATCGGTCCAGTCCTTCGTGCCCTCGGCCAGCTCGATGAAGTTCGCCACCGCGTTCGGCGCCTGCTTCCGGTAGAACTGGCAGGTAATGCGGCCCATCGATGTGTCCATCACCACGAACGGCCCGTTTGGCGCCGTTGTGGCCTCGGCAGTCGCCTGGGGCGCGTCGGGAACCTCCTGGCTCGCGGGTGCGCTTGATTGTCGAGCAAAGACAGCAAAGGCCGCGCCGGCAATAGCGGCTGCGGCCAGGGCAGAGAAGAGAAGCGTACGCTGAATGTTCATGCTGTGTTCGAGGTTAAATCATGCGCCGCGCCGCCTGCTAGCCGTCTCGCTCCCTTGTTCCCTCGTTCCCTTGTCTACTACACAGTAACTTCCCCATTGCCGGCAGTAGGCCCTGTGAAAAGGGTAAGCATTGCATTCAGCGGATGCGGCCGGGCAAATTCGCTGCTTCCAACCGTCGGTACCGCAACGACCCGCGATCACATTCCATAAAGGCGCAGGAATGGTATGATGGCGTGTTGTTTCGGTTGAACGGGGAGGATGACTTGAGAAAGAGCATCGTACTGGTGATCGCAGGATTGGCGCTTTTGGCGGGGTGCGGACCCCAGGGGAACAACTCCGGCATTCCTGTTAAGCCCAGGTTCACGGGGCCCCCTTACCATCTCGCCTTGGCCGCGCCGCCGGCCAAGCCCAACAAGGCGGGCATCACCATTCCGCTCATCAAGTACACGGCGGATCCAAACGCGCCTCCTGGCGCGCTCGCTACAAGAGCCGTACTCGTCGTGCGCATCGACACTTCGAGCCTCACGAGTAAAGGGCAGATGGCGGTGAACCAGATCATTATGGGCGCGGTCGATATCCCCGGCACGGAAGGCGCTCTTCCCGCGGATTACGTGGATGCCACGGACCAGAGTCTGGCCACGCTTCTTGAGGAGTACTGCGTCAAGGGAAAAGTAAAAATCGCCGTGGCGCTCACCCAGTCGTCGCTCTCCAGCACTGCCGGAGACTCTGAAATCAATGACAAGCTCCTTACCGCCTGGCTGCCGATCGAGCTTGTCTTCAAGAACCCCCTTCCGCGTTGCTAGCTGCCGGCCGCTCGCGGGCGATCCTGCGCAGAGGTGCCCCACCCAAGCTCCGCTTGGGTGGGTTTGATGCTTGAACCCCAATCTCACCCATCCACAAAAAATGGGTGCCCCACTTCTCGAATCCGCTCCGAGCTCAATGGCGTGAACGCCCTGAGAATCACGCCAAGATTTGTGTGCTAGTTCTGTGCTGTATTGTCCGTGGCAATTCTGCTTACTGTGGAGTAACTGCCGAGTAGCCGACAAACCGGCCATAGCGTGCTTAAGACCTGTTATGACAGTTTTGGAATTGTCACAACCCGCGCTCACCACGCGGGGGGCACGCGTGATAATCAACGGGAGAGAACCAAAGACCGCTCCGATTCTTCATTCCCGTTTCGCCATGTGGAGGGAAGAGCAATGATGAAGGTTTTTCGGCGAACAGAACGACACCTGCCTGCTGTTGCATCGTGTGTTTTATCTTGCTTAATGAGTGGATGTCTTGAGTCGAGCTTTCACTTGGCAAGTGAGTCGAGACTGCCAAAATGGGAAGCTCTTCCGCCAGGGCTCACACGCGCAGACGTGTCGGTCACACTGAACTACTACACACCGTTGCCAGGTGCCAACGATGCGAAATTCATCCTAAAGGTCAGGGAGGGGAAAAAGCTGGCTGAGGTAAAGGGTAAGGTGAAATGTCAGTATCCCTACTCAGGCATGTCGTATCCGGGCTACGACGCTGTCGTCGTCAACGGCACAACTGAAATACTGGAATTCAGAAGAATGGAACCGATCTTCTATGTCAATGATGACCCTGCCATAAGAAAAGAAATTTTGGCGGATTGCCGAAAAATTCGATAAGCAGGAGTAGACTCTTCTGGACCTTGGAAGCTCGTGTCGCCGGCTATGCTTCAGGAATAACTTGGTTAACAGCCTGTTCGGCCTGCGCGGGGGATCATGCTGGTCATATCGCTAGGAAGGTTTGTGCTAATTTGTGCTACAGACCCGCACATCATGCCTATCCTGCAAATTTATCCAATTTAGAATCTGTAACTTACGTGTTTTCAATACGCCCAATCGGGTGCCCCATCCTTTTCGCGGTCTCATCGCGAAAAGGGTGGGATACCGCGATCTCCCTGTCGAGTACAGAAACTGATCAACTGACCACAGTTCACTGTTGCACTGTCAAGCCCCGCCACCACCAATGCCAGCCCTCCCTCGTGGCCCTAAGTCGTTCTTTTTCTGATCTCTGACCCCTGATCTCTGATCTCTGTCAACTTTGCAGAGTATTTCCCCCTTCCGGCGCATAATCGTTCCATGATCGGCGTCCAGACCACAATCTCCCACCGGCTACCGACTACCGGCTACCGGCTACTGGCTACTGGCTACACTGATCTCTGCTCTCTGATCTCTGTTGCTAACTCCTTTGCTGTCTAATCTCTGCAAGGAAGTGGCTTTAGAATCAGTCACTTCGAGAGTGATACTTGCGCCAAGCTGCTGTATCTAAAGGAGTTATTTTCAGAGACGGGGAGGGGGCACCCCCAGTAATCAACTGGTAATAGCTATAGCGGGTCTCCTGCTGGTGTAGGCCAAGGCACAATCGCTAGTGTAGTCCGCCGTTCATCTCGTCGCTTATGTTTTGTAAAAGGGCACGACCGGGGCACCCACCCAGTGGGTGGGTCGCGGGCCGAAAACGCTGGAGTATTGAAGATTGGGGCTTCAGCCCCTGCCATGATCAGCCCTGACGAATGGTCGGATAATGTTCATGATTTCTGGCGGACCACACTATAGCGGGTCTCCTGCAGGTGTAGGCCAAGGCACAATCGTTAAGTGGCTTTTTCATCAAGAAAAAGCCGCCTTGAATTCGGCCCGAAATGGCTCATAGCTGCAGGAGAACCGCCGTAAGGACCGGCCGCAATGCCCGCATTTTGGGCCGGGTAAACCCAATGCTGCTGGGAGTGCCCGTCACCAGGTGTGGGAGCAGGGTACAGTTTCGGTAGGCAGGGGATGAAACCGGGAGGATTTCAGCGCGTCTTCTTGCACCGCGCCATGATCGCGGCGTGCAGTCTCTCGCTAACGTCCGTCGGTAGTTCGTAAATCTCGTGGCTGCGGTAAATCTCGATGGTCTTGCGCGTGGTGTTCAGCACCACCTCGCAGTGCCCGCACTTGCGCAGGTGCGTCTCGATCTCGGCGCGCGTCTCTGCGGCCATCGATTCGTCGATCACCTCATCGAGAATCTGCAGAAACTCAGTGCAGGTCATTTCTCAACCCCGTTTCCCCGTGACGGCTCTTGCGCCTGCGAAGCGCCCGGAGTGTTCCTGCGGAAGTAGCGGGTGAGCCGCTCGCGCAATTGCAGCCGCGCCCGCAGCAAACGCGACTTCACCGCCGGGACGCTCAAGCCCAGCGCCTCGGCCGTCTCTTCGGTCGATAGCCCATCCACGTCGCGCAGGACGAAAACCATGCGAAAACCGTGCGGCAAACCCTGGATGGTCTTGCGCAGAATCTCGGCCAGCTCGGCCTGGTTGTAGTTTTGTTCCGGGTTGGGCGCCCAGTCGGCAAAGTCCCGCGGTACGCTGCCCTCGTCGGTCTTCAGCTCTTCGTCGATCGAGTACATTTTGCCTGTGCGCCGCTTGCGCAGCCGCATCAGGCTCTCGTTCACCGCGATTCGCACCAGCCATGTGTAAAACTTCGAATTCCCCTGGAACTGATCGAGCTTCTCGTATGCCTTCAGAAACGCGTCCTGCATCACGTCTTCTGCGTCCTCGCGGTTTTGCGTAATGTGCTGCGCAATCCGGAAGATTTGACGCTCGTACTTGCGCGCCAGCGTATCGTAGGCCGAGACATCACCGCCGCGTACCCGTTCCACCAGGGCCACGTCGGGATGCTGCTCGTCTTGTCCTGCAATCGATTGGATGGTTGGCATGGAACTTGGTTGCGAAAATCGTTGCAATCGCCCCCGTGAAGCATCCCTTTGGCCGCACGGAGGCGATTCGAAATGACCGGCAAAGATGAGTGTAACGGACGTAGTGGCAGGAAACCAAACCAGGCCGATGCGGCTTTACGGTGTCGTCACTGGTTCCCCCGCTGCTCCGCTTCCGTCTATAGCGGTTCTCCAATTGGTGTAGAGGAAAACCACTGACCTCAAGTGGCTTTTTCCTCAAGAAAAAGCCACATTGCACGGCTTTGGTGACTCCACGGGAATTGGAGAACCGCCGTAATCCGGCATAAAGTGGAAATATGTCGGGTTTACCTTCCCCGTTTCCTGGTTTTCGACTCGCGCCCCTCGCTCCAGCGGTTCTGCTTTCGTTGCTGATGCTTGCCATGCCGGTCGCGCCGCAGTCCAATGCCGCGCCGGGCGCGAGCCCCTCCGGTTCCTCGGCCTCCAGGCCGAAGACGGCCAGCCAGGCGAAAACTGCAAAAAAGAAGCCCGCGAAACGCAAGCCGGCTCACCGCATGAGCCGTGCGGCAAGAGTGGCGCGCACGGCACGGATCAAGAAGGCTTTTGTTGCCTCCAAAGAATTGCAACCTATGGCCCAGCAACTGGCCACAATGCGCACACCGGCGGCCTACGCGGGAGTCGCCGCTTATGCGCGCAGCCACACCGGCGAGTCGGCCGCCGCGGCGTACCTGGCGCTGGGCCACGCCTACCTCCTCGACAAGCGCTATGCCGAGGCTGAATCGGCTCTGGCACAGGCCCGGCATGACGACGGGGAACTGACCGACTACGCGGACTTTCTCGACGCCCAGGCAAGCCACGAGGCCGGCGACGATCACGCTGCCGAGACCATCCTGCACGGCTTTGCCGATCGCTATCCTGAGAGCATCTTTGTCGACCGGACGCCTGAGCTCGAGGCCAACGTCCTGCTGGCGATGAGCAAGCTCACCGCCGCGCGCCAAGTGCTTGCCGAAGCCGCGAGCACCGATGCTGCGGACCGCCCCGGCTTTCAACTCGCGGAAGGCGAGGTGGAGCAGGCGCTCGGCCAGCAGCAGGCCGCGGAAGCCACGTTCAAGCAACTCCTGATCGGGCAACCTCTGACCCCGGAGGCGCAGACGGCGCGCGCCAGGCTGACGCAGGTGGGCGCTGAGGCAACGCTGACCGTCGCCGATCTGCGCTCCCTGGGTGACGCCTACTACAACGCCGGTCGCTACGTCGAGGCATCCGAACAGTACCGCGTTCTGGCGGATGAACCGGGACTCGACGCCTACACCCGCAACGGCTTTGCCGTAGCCGAGGCCGCCTGCCAACTGAAGCTGAAGCGTCTGACCGTGACAGAGGCACGCGCCTTGCCCGATACAGCCGGTGAGAACGGCGCCCGCCGCCTCGACCTCCTGATGGAGTTGGCCCGCGACCGCGACGATACCGCCGGGCAGAAGCAGATCATCTCTGAAATGGAAACCCGGTTCCCGCGCAGCCTTTGGCTGGCCGACGCCTTGTTTTCCAGCGGCAACATGTACCTGCTGAAGCGCGATTACTCAACGGCAATTCAGTACTACGGCGATCTCGCCGCGCGTTTCCCCGGCGACAAGAACGCCGCGGCCGCGCACTGGCGCGCAGGCTGGCTCAGCTACCGGATGGGACTCTACGCCGATGCTGCGCGGATCTTCGACGAACAGATCCGGCTCTATCCCGGCGCATCCGAAACGGTCTCGGCGCTCTACTGGCGTGGGCGCCTCTATGAGACCGAGGACCATAACCCCTCGCTGGCCGCGGCCAACTACCGCACCATTCTTCGCGTTTACCAGCACTACTTTTATGCGCAGCTCGCGCGGCTGCGGCTGGCGGCCTTGGGCTCTGCACAGTCCGCGCCGGAGCCGCAATTAGATCGCATTCAACCCCTGCCGGAGCCGCAACTCGTGGACACCTTTCCCGAAGACAGCCCGCATCTGGCCAAGGCGCGTCTGCTGGCCAATGCGGGGTTGAATGAGTACGTCGCCCAGGAGATCAAGGCCGATCCCAATTCCTCGTCTTGGAGCGCGCTGGCCGAAGCGCAGATCTATTCCTCCTATGGCGAAACATACCGCGCTGTCCGCGCCCTCAAACGGGCCTTGCCGAATGCCGCCTCCGCATCCATCCAGTCCATTCCCCTCGACTATTGGCGAATCCTATTCCCCCGGGCATGGTGGGACACGATCCAGGCCGAATCGGCCAGGAACAACCTCAATCCGTACCTGGTGGCCTCGCTCATCCGGCAGGAGTCGGAGTTCGATCCCTCTGCAATCTCCTACGCCAACGCCTATGGCCTGATGCAGTTGTTGCCCTCCGTGGGAAGAAAGATGGCCCACGAAGAGGGCATCGCCAATTTCCAGACCTTCCAATTGCTCGACCCGGCCATGAACATCCGCCTGGGAACGCGCTATCTGCGCCAGATGCTCGATCGCTTCGGCGGCGTCGAGGAGTACGCGCTGGCCGCCTACAATGCCGGCGACAATCGCGTCGCCGAGTGGCAGGCCGCAGGCCCCTATTCAGGCATCGACGAATTTGTCGAATCCATTCCCTTTACGCAAACCCGCGAGTATGTCCAGGCCATTTTGCGCAATGAGGAGACCTACAAGGCGATCGACGATTTTGCCCGCGCCCACGGTGGCGCTGCCACGGCGGCTTCGCGGTAGGCCCAAGCTTTTCCGTTCCGGTCCAACCGGATCCCGGGGAATCCCACTTGCCACTCCCCGGATTCGATTCGAATTGACTTCTACGCTCGCGTCTGGCAACACTGAGCTTGACCGGAGGCGCTATAGCGGTTCTCCGGTTGATATAGAGGGAACCCACAGCCGCTGAGTGGCTTTTTCCTCAAGAAAAAGCCACCTTGTACGTTGTTGGAAACCTCACAGTAACTGGAGAACCGCCTTAAAATCCGGTATCGCCTTTGCACCAGTTGTTTGAACAAAGCGGAGCCGGACGGGAACGGGGTTGCGGCTCGCTTACATCAATCCTGGAGGGGCAGATGTCAGCCGAATTGCAGTTTCTGGAAGAATGGATCCCCGAACGAATGGACCCAGGAACGGTTTTTGTGCTGGAGAATCAGGCTCAGCTTGGCCAGGCACAGAATCCCTATGTGGCCGTGATGTCGTGCCCGCGCTGCGGCACGTTGGGGCTGATCACTCGCCGCCAGCTCTGCGGCGGGGAGCCGATGATCTGCGGAGGCGACCTCTGCTCCGCCGAATACCGGCTCGATGGCGACGATATCTGCTTCCGCCCCGCTCAATAAACGCTATTGCTGCTGCGTGTAGTCCGCCTTGGTCGTCTTCGCGCCGGCCTGCTCCGGCGTGGGGAGTTGCGTGCGGTCCCATCCTCCGCCCAAAGCCTGTACGAGCTGCACTGCCGATGTCATCTCCTCCACATCGAGAGCATTCAGGGTCTCCTGATTGCCAAGCAGCGTAGTTTGGGCAATTACAACGTCGACGTACGGATCGACTCCGGTGTTGTAGCGAACCAATTCCAGGTTGAGATAATCCTGAGCGTCTTTGACGGCATCCTGCTGGTGCAGAATCTGTTGGCTGTAGGTTCGCGTCGCCGCCAGTGAGTCTTCCACCTGTTGGAACGCAGTTAGAGTGGTCTGGCGGTATGCGGCAAGGTCTGCGTTGTATACGGCAACGTACTGGTGCAATTCAGCGCGATACAGCCATCCGTCGAAGACCGTTTCGGCCACGGACGGACCAACTGACCAGATACGGCTGGGCCAGTCGAAGAGATGTTTGAAGAGCGCGGATTCAAAACCGCCTTGGGCAGAGATCGTGACCTGGGGAAAGAAGGCCCCGTAGCCGATGCCGATGGTTGCGTTCGCCTCGGCGAGTGTGCGCTCGGCAGCGGCGATGTCGGGACGGCGCTCGACGAGCTGCGAGGGCACCCCGGTGGGAATTGGAGGCGCCGTGTAGAGCATCGGCTTAACAGGAATGGAAAAATCACTCGGTATCTTGCCCAGCAGCACGGCGATTGCATGTTCATATTGCGCACGCAGCAAGCCCACATTTGTCGCTGCCGACTCGGCGGACTCCAGCGTCGTCTTGGCCTCGGCGACCGAGATGTAATCGCCGACGCCGGTGTCGAACTGGGCCTGCGTATAGTCGAGCGATTTCTGGTCCGCGGCGACCGTCTGATCCAGAATCTGCTGCAGCATGTCCTGACCGCGAATCTCGAAGAAATATTCCGCTAGGCTGGCCTGTTCGGTGAGCTTCTCAGTCTGCAGATCGGCGGCACTTACCTGCGCGGCGTATTGCGCCTCGTGTACCTCATTGCGAATCTTCTGCCAAAAGTCGGGCGTCCAGGAGGCCTCAAGCGGCGCATTCCATAGGGAGGTCGTTGTTCCCGTCGTTGCCGATGATGAGACGCGCTGATTGGCGGAGGTCCGTGAGCGGTTCCACGACGGATTGGCGGTGATCGTCGGCCAGTACTGCGAGCGAGCTTCGGCAATCACTGCGCGGGCCGCCATGTAGTTTTGGAAATACTCCTTGAGGTTCTGGTTGTTGATGTTGAGTTGCTCTTCCAGCGCGTTCAATTCGGGTTCCTGGAAGAACTCCCACCAGTTGCCGCGAATCATCGCGTCCTGCGGGCTCGCCACCTTCCATCCATCGGTATCGTGGAAGTTGACAGTGGACTCCTTGTAATTCGGGGCGGTGACGGCGGGCGGCGCGGGCGCGTGATAGGGCGGGCCGACACGGCAGCCGGCAAGCAGCGCCAACAATCCCAGCGCACTCGCGGTGAATGAAATCGGAATTCGCTTTCTTGGCTCAAACATGGTCAACATCCTTCGTCGATTACAAGGCCGATCCTTCTGCCGTTGCGGGAAGCACATCGTGAGTCCGGCCCAGCGCGCGCAGGCGAAGGCGGTCCATCATCAGGTAGATTACGGGAGTTGTGTACAGTGTTAACGCCTGGCTCAAGATCAATCCGCCCACGATGGTGATGCCCAGCGGCCGCCGCAGCTCCGAACCCGTGCCGGTCCCGAAAGCCAGCGGCAAAGCCCCGCAGATCGCGCACATGGTGGTCATCATGATCGGTCTAAAGCGCAGCAAACACGCTTCAAAGATCGCATCGCGCGTGGTTTTGCCTTCGAGGCGCTCGGCCTGCAGCGCGAAATCGATCATCATAATGGCGTTCTTCTTCACAATGCCGATGAGCAGAATGATCCCGATAATCGAGATCACGTTGAGGTCGATGTGAAAGAGCATCAGAGCCATCATGGCGCCGACACTGGCTGAGGGCAGCGTGGAGATGATCGTCAGAGGGTGAATCAGGCTCTCGTAAAGAATACCCAGGACAATAAAGACCGCCAGCAATGCAGTGACCACAAGATATTTCTCGCTGGACAAGGAGTCTTGGTAAGCTTGCGCGGTTCCGGCAAAGAACCCTCGCACCGTGCCAGGCATCCCCAGTTTTTGCTCCATCTGCGACACTTCCCGGGTGGCATCGCTCAGCGAGACGCCATTTTTCAGATTGAAAGAAACGGTGGCCGACGGGAAGAGGCCCGTGTGAGCGACCTGCAGCGGAGTTGTGTTGGTGCTTGCTTTGAGCACGGTTCCCAGAGGAGACACCGCGTTGAGGCCGGCGGATGTGGACCTCGCCGGTGTGAAATAGATGTTGTTCAAAGCCGACGGATCCTGCCAGTATGGCGGCGCCACTTCCATCACCACGTAATACTGGTTGAGCTGCGTGTAGATGACCGAAACTTCAGACTGCCCGAAGGCGCTATAGAGGGAACTATCGAGCGATTGCGGCGTTTGGCCCAACCGCGCCGCGGTCACCCGGTCGTAGTTGAGCATTTCCTGCAGGCCCCCATTTTGCTGGTCGGTGTTCACATCCTGCAGGTCGGGAAGCTTCTGCATGTTTTCATAAAGTATCGGGCCCCAGTGCGCCAGATCATCGATGTCATCGGACTGGATTGTGTATTGGTACAAGGCGCTGCTGGAACGTCCGCCAATACGCAGATCCTGCACGGGCTGCAAAAACGCGGAGGCAACGGGCAGCCGATTCATCTTCGGCCGAATGCGGTTGATCACGTCCATCGCCGAAGTCTGGCGCTCACCGCAATGCGGTGCGCGCTCGTTGCAGTCGTGCCCCAGGGGTTTGAGCGTAATGTACATGAAGCCGCCGTTGCCGCCCCCTGTATAAGCGTTGACATGTGCTATCGCTGGATCAGCTTTCACGACGTTGACCAGCGACAAAGTGGAAAAGTTCATGAAAGGGAAGGAGGCATCCTGCGGCCCCTGTATGCCGCCCACCAGCGCCCCGGTGTCCTGCTGCGGGAAGAACCCCGTTGGAATCCTATAGATGACGAGGCCGTTCAGAACGATGATGAGAATGAGCACGACCAGGGTCATGACCGGATTCTCCAGCACCCACGTCAGCGAATGCCGGTAGATCGACACCATGCCGTTGAAGGTTTTTTCGCTGCCCCGGTAGAGCCAGTTGTGCTTCTCCTTGGCTTGGTGCGTCTTCAGCACATGTGCGCACATGCACGGTGTGGTGGTAAGAGAAATGACCATGGAAATGAGAATGGCGGTGGAAAGCGTGACCGCGAATTCGCGAAACAAGCGTCCAATGATGCCGCCCATCATCAGGATGGGAATGAAGACGGCGATCAGCGACATGCTGATGGAAAAAACCGTGAAACCGATCTCCCTTGCACCCTTCAGCGCGGCGGCAAAGGGCTCCATCCCGCTTTCGAGATGACGGGTGATGTTCTCCATGACCACAATCGCATCGTCCACAACAAATCCCGTGGCGATGGTGAGCGCCATCAGCGACAGGTTGTCAAGCGAGTAGCCAAGCAGGTACATGACGGCGAAGGTTCCGATGAGCGAGACCGGAACGGCGACGCTGGGAATGAGCGTGGCCCGCGGGCTGCGCAGAAACAGGAAAACCACCAGCACGACCAGGCAAACGGAAAAGATCAGCGTCTTTTCCACGGTGTCGACGGAGGCGCGAATCGTAGTCGTCCGGTCCAGCACGATCGTGGTCGTAATTCCCTGTGGAAGCACTGCCTGGAGAAATGGCAGTTGCGCCTTGACCCGGTCTACGGTCTGAATGATGTTAGCGCCGGGCTGACGGAAGATGATGACGAAAACCGCCTTGGTTCCGTCCGCGTAGCCGGCGGTACGCAAGTTTTGCGTCGAGTCCACAACATCGGCGACATCTGACAGGCGCACGGCTTCGCCGTTGTGATAACCGACGATCAGGGGTTGATAATCGGCCGCCTGGGAGATCTGATCGTTGGTAAGAATATCTTCGCTGATGCTGTTGTTGGAGAGCTGGCCACGCGGCTCATGAGAGTTTTGCAGGCTGAGCAACGATCGCACGTTGCCGAGAGTCAGGCCAAAGCTCTCCAGCTTTGTGGGATTCACCTCGACGCGCACGGACGGCGTCGCTCCTCCGCCCACACCCACCTGCCCGACACCCTGAATCTGCGAGAGCTTTTGTTCCAGGATTGTCGAGGCAAGGTCGTAGAGCTTCGTCACCTCGTACTTGTTCGAGGTGAGGCTGAGAATCATAATCGGCGAATCGGCGGGGTTCACCTTGCGATAGGAAGGATTGGAGGGCAGATTCGCCGGGAGATACGTGCGCGCCGCATTGATCGCAGCCTGTACATCCCGTGCCGCGCCATCGATGTTGCGGCTCAGGTCGAACTGCATGGTGATGCTGGTCGACCCAAGCGAACTGGACGAAGTCATCTCGGTGATGCCTGCGATGTGGCTGAACTGGCGCTCCAGCGGCGTGGCCACCGAGGCTGCCATGATCTGCGCGCTGGCGCCGGGCAGGCCGGCATTCACGCTGATGGTAGGAAAGTCAACCTGCGGCAGCGGAGCTACCGGCAGCACGGCAAATGCGATGCCGCCTGCGATGGCTACCGCGACAGTGAGCAATGCGGTGCCCACCGGCCGCCGGATAAATGGAGCCGAGAGGTTCATGCACTCTCCGCATCCGGCTGTGGTCCGCCACCGGCGGCACGGGAGATATGGTGGCCGGTGATGCGCTGACCGATCCGGTCAAAGAAGATGTAAATCACCGGCGTGGTGTAGAGCGTGAGCAACTGGCTCAATATCAGGCCGCCGACCATGGCAATGCCCAGCGGCCGGCGCAGCTCCGAACCCAGCCCGGTACCGGCTGCCAGCGGAATCCCGGCCAGCAGAGCAGCCATGGTGGTCATCATGATGGGCCGAAAACGCAACAGGCTGGCTTCGTAGATCGCTTCCGTCGAATCCTTGCCGCGCTTGCGCTCCGCCTCCAGGGCAAAATCCACGATCAGAATGCCATTCTTGTTCACAATGCCGATGAGCAGAATGATGCCGATGATGCCCACGGCGTTCAGATCCTCGCGGCCGAGTATGAGCGCCAGAAGCGCGCCTACGCCAGCCGAGGGCAGCGTGGAGAGAATTGTGATTGGATGGATGAAACTCTCATAGAGGACGCCGAGAACGATGTAGACAGTGACCAGAGCGGCAAGAATAAGCAGCGCCTCGTTGGAGAGAGAGTTGTGAAACGATGCTGCTGTGCCCTGGAAGTCGGATTGCAGGCTGGCCGGGAAGCGAAGGTTCTTGACCACCTTTTCAATGTCGCTGATCGCCGTTCCCAAGGAAGCGTTTTGCGCAAGGTTGAATGAAACCGTGACCGACGGGAACTGTCCCTGATGGCTGACGGATAGAGCTTCCGTGGTGTTCTGTACTTGCGTGAACGCGCTAAGCGGAATGGCGTTGGCGCCCGCCGAGGAACTCGCTGTGTTGGGCGCACCGACCCCCGTCGCGCTGCCCGCCAGAACAGAGGCCGGAGCGCTGAGAACTCCTGAAGACGGCGTATAGCGCACTGAAGTCGTCAGCGCGTTCGACCCCGCCGATGCCGAGGCCGAGGAGGAATACGATGTCGCTGCGCCGGCGCCGGTTGCGCCCGACGAAGCGTTTGACTGAATGTAGAGATCGCCCAGGTTCTTGGGATTCTGCTGCCACTGGGGCGCGGTCTCAAGCACTACGTGATATTGATTCAGTTGCGTGTACAGCGTGCTGATCTCCCGCTGTCCGTAGGCGTCGTAAAGCGTGTTGTCAATGGTGGTTGGCGCAATGCCGAGCCGCGACGCGGTCACACGGTCGATCGCAAGTTGAATCGCCTTTGCGCCCGTCTGCTGGTCCGTCGCCACGTCTTCAAGCTCCGGCAGTTGGTTCAACTTAGCCACAAACTTGTTGGTCCAATCGTTTAACTCGTCTGTGTCGGGATCTTCCAGCGTGTATTGGTACTGCGTGCGGCTCACGCGGTCGTCCACCGTGATGTCCTGCACCGGCTGCATATAAAGATGCATCCCGTGCACCTGGCTCAGGCTAGTTTGCAGCCGGCGGATCACGTTCGAGGCGCCGATGCGTTGATTGATCGGTTTCAGGTTGATCGAGATGCGGCCGCTGTTCAGAGTGGTATTGATGCCGTCGGCGCCGATAAACGACGACAGGCTCTCCACCGCGGGATCTTTGAGGATGATCTTCGCCAATTCCTGCTGTTTTTCGCTCATGGCGGCGAAGGAGATGGATTGCGAGGCCTGCGAAATTCCCTGAATCACTCCTGTATCCTGCACCGGGAAAAACCCCTTGGGAATCTCAATATAGAGAACGATCGTCAGCACCAGCGTGGCTAGGGCCACCAGCAGGGTGATGGGCTGGTAACGCAGCACCACGCTCAGCGTGCGCCCGTAGAACGCGATGAGCGCGTTCACCGCGCGTTCCGACGCCTGATAGAAACGGCCTTCCCGCTCCTGCGGATCGTGGCGCAGGATGCGCGAACACATCATGGGCGTCAGGGTGAGCGAAACCACCGCGGAGATGACGATGGTGACGGCCAGCGTGACTGCGAACTCGCGGAAGAGACGGCCTATGACATCGCCCATGAAAAGCAGCGGAATGAGCACAGCGACCAACGATACCGTCAGCGACATAATGGTGAAGCCGATCTGGCCCGCACCGGTCAGCGCGGCTTCCAGCGGCGGCATGCCCGCTTCCAGGAAGCGGCTGATGTTCTCGATCATTACGATGGCGTCGTCGACCACGAATCCGGTGGAGATAGTGAGCGCCATCAGCGAGAGGTTGTCCAGCGAGTAGCCGAGCAGATACATCACCGCAAAGGTGCCGATAAGCGAAAGCGGAACGGCCACGCTGGGAATGATCGTGGCGCGCAGGCTGCGCAGGAAGAGAAAGATGACCATCACCACCAACCCGATGGTCAGCATCAGCTCAAACTCCACGTCGTGCACCGAGGCTTGAATGCTGGTGGTCATGTCGGTCATGGTCGTGACCTTGATGGATGCGGGAAGATTTACCTCCAGTTGAGGCAGCACCTTCTGGATTTCGTTAACAACGCTAATGGTGTTCGCACCGGGCTGGCGCTGGATGTTGAGAATCACCGCCGGCGTCAGATTCATCCACGCAGCCTGCTTGGTGTTCTCCACGCCATTGATCACGTTGGCGATATTTTTGACGAGGACCGGCGCGCCATTGCTGTACGCGACCACCACGTTCTTGTAGTCGTCGGCGCTGGTGATCTGGTCGTTGGCGTCGATCTGGTAGTCCTGCCGCGGCCCGTCGAAGTTGCCCTTGGCGGAGTTGACGCTGGCCTGAGTCAATGCCGTGCGCACGTCCTCCATGTTCAAGCCGTATGCGGATAATTCAACCGGGTTAACCTGAATACGCACCGCCGGCTTCTGGCCGCCGCTGATGCTGACCAAACCCACTCCGTTCAGCTGCGAAAGCCTCGGCGCCAGACGCGTGTCGACCATGTCCTCCACTTGCGATAGCGGCAGCGTGTCGGAAGTAATCGCCAGCGTCAGGATGGGTGCGTCGGCGGGATTTGTCTTGGTGTACACCGGCGGCACCGGAAGGTCGGAAGGAAGAAAAGTCTGCCCCCCGTTGATCGCCGACTGTACCTCTTCCTCGCCCACGTCAAGCGAGAGCGAGAGGCTGAACTGAAGGACGATGACCGACACGCCGCCCGCGCTGGTCGAAGTCATCTGGCTCAACCCCTGCATTTGGCCAAACTGGCGTTCCAGCGGCGCCGTGATAGTCATGGCCACCACGTCCGGGCTGGCGCCGGGATAGAAAGTGACCACCTGAATCGTCGGATAGTCGACCTGCGGCAGCGCCGACACAGGCAGTTGAAAAAAAGCCACCAGACCTGCCAGCAGAATTGCGGCCATCAGCAGCGACGTTGCGACCGGCCGCAGAATGAATGGTCGCGACGGACTCATGGAGCAGCCTCGGTGGTTTCGGAGGATGTGGCCGGAATCACAACCTTTGAGAGCACGACGTCCGATCCGTTAATCAACTTTTGAAAGCTGCTGTTGGCCACTACATCTCCGGGATTGATGCCCGTCACCGCGGTGTTGCCTTGATCCGAGATTCCCGACTTCACCGTCCTCATCACGGCCTTGTTGTTTTGGATGAGATAAACAAAGTCGGTTACGCCGTTGTGCTGGATTGCCGAGGAAGGAATCAGTGTCTGATTATCGAGCGTTTGCACCAGCAGGCGCGTGTTGACAAACTGGTTGGGAAACAGCAACTCGTCGGGATTGTTGAATTGTGCGCGCAGCTTTACAGTGCCGGTAACCGTATCGATCTGATTGTCGACAATAATCAGCCTGCTCGTAGCCAGCATCTTCGTATTGAAACTGTCCCAGACTTCGACCTTAAGCTGCTTGCCGGCATGCATCTGTTCGAGCACCTGAGACAATGCTTCCTCGGTCACTGTGAAGACTACGGTGATGGGTTGCATCTGCGTAACCACCACAAGCGGAGTCGTGGAGTTGGCCGTCACCAGATTTCCCGGATCGACGAGGCGCAAACCCACTCGCCCGTCAATGGGCGAGGTGATGTGGCAGAAGCCCACCTGCACCTGATCATATTGGACGGTTCCCTGGTCATTCTGCACGGTTCCCTGATCCTGGAGCACCAGCTTTTCCTGGTCCTCCAGCGTCTGGCGCGGAATAGCGTTCTTAGCCCATGCATCCTGATAGCGCTTCAGGTCCATCTGCGCCTCGGCGAGCAGGTTCTGGTCACGGTCCAGCGCACCCTGCGCCTGGGCCAGCTGCGCTGCATACGGACGGGAGTCGATATCGATCAACGGATCGCCTTTGTGAACCGTCTGCCCCTCGCGGTAATGCACCGCCGCGATCACGCCGGTGACCTGCGCGGTAATGGCGTCCGTGTAGACGGACGTCACCGTGCCGATGGCGTCAATATAAACGCCGATGCTACCCTTCTTGGCCGTGGCGACTGTCACCGGCACTGCCCCTGCCACCGCGTTGCGGTGCGCACCTCCCGCAGGCGCCGTGGCGCTTACGCTGTGCTGCCTCCACACCCAAACAAATAAGAGCGCAAAGAGCAGGAGAATGATCACCCAAATCCAGCGGTGACGATGCTTTTTTGTGGAATCGCTGGGAAGTTGCCCAGGAGCAGAGTGCGAAACAGACAAAGGCTGGTCCATCGTCTTCTTCTTTTCGTTGGTCTCGTTACGAACACTTGGTTTGATAGGGACATTTTCTCATATTCGAAATCGTGGCCGGGATGTGCAAACTATTATGTCAGCACCAGGTGCGTTGAATTGCCCAAAAGTGCATGCGCCTGCACGGCTTTCGCTCACGTGCGGTGCAAGCGGCAATGACAGAAGCACGCCGGTCCACAACTCACCCCGCCGCGCGCAGGCACGTTATTGGATGGACGAGGAAGATCGGCAAATAGTTGCAGAATTGCGCCGTCGCATAGCTTCCCCCAGCACTCCTGGAGCTTTCGACGGGCGTTTCGGCGCGGATTCGGACTGCCGCTGGGCAAAAAGGACGGCAGATTCAGCCGATGCCGGCGGGGCGTGCTGTGTCTCACGCGGCCGCACCGGCTATCTTACCCCGCCACTTCGTAGGACGGCGCTTTTAGGTTAGAAAATTCTCCACAGCGAGGCCGCGCCGATCGCCGCCGGCCTCGCTCAGGACGACAGGATGTTTTGATGCGAACTTCCGGAACGCCCCACTAGCGGGTTGAAGGCCGGGCGCCTGACCACCGCAGAAGCGTGTCCACCATCTTCGGCAAATTCGACTCCTGGAACACATTCACGTGGTCAAATGCCGTGTACTGCTCTTCGCTGCCGCCGACAGCCATCGCTCTCCAGCCCAAACGGGAATCGCGGCCGATAACATTGGGCTCATGCGCGCAAAGGAAGTGAAGGATTTGAGCCTCGATGGGACGGGCCTTGTAAAGGGGGAGATTTCCCTTCTGCGCCGGCTGAGAAACCACCGGACGATGGCTACGTGCTCCACGACGGCAAGGAGCCGGCGAAGAGGGACCATCGCCAGCCAAGCCATGCGCTTGATAACGAAACGAGGATCCAGGGCATAGTTTTCGTTGTCGGCTTTGCCGCGCGCGCGCCACTGGCAGCGGGCGCTTTCTGCCCACGTGCGCCAGCCGCGCAACAGAGAAGGGAAGCCCGGCATGTAGGTGTCAAACAGAACCAGCCGGACCTTCTGGCCTTCGCGGATGAGTTGCCGAGCCGCTTCGGCGGCGACAACGCCGCCGGAACAATAGCCGCCCACAAGATACGGTCCTTCCGGTTGTAATTGGCGGATCAGCCCGGCAGTTGTTGCGCCGGCCTGCTCGAAGGTGAAAAGTGACTGGCTGAACCACGTATTGGCCGGGCGAATCATGCATAGATCCATCCGCCCGCGCAGATGCGTCGCCAGCCGCCGGAAGTAAAGGCCCTCGTCTCCGTCGGCGGGAATGCAGAAGAGCCGCAGCGCGGACCCTTCTTCGCGGACGGGAAAAACGCGGATATCGCTCGTGGCAATCTCGCTGGGCCGCGGGATCGGGGCCCTGCCAACCAATTCCACCAGATGCGCGAGCGTGGGCTCGTCAAGAAAGCTCGCCGCCAGGGCGCTGGTCTGGCTGCCGAAACGCTGGTCCACTTCGGCGAGCATGGTGATCGCGCCCAGCGAGTCTCCTCCTGCGTCAAAGAAGTTCTCCTCGAAACCGAGGTCATCGCGGTCCAGAATCCGTGTCCAGATCTCGTAGGCCCTGTAAAAAATCTCGTCGCTTTTGCGGTTCGACATCTCGGCCGGCGAGGGCGGAGCGCCCCGCTTGCCGCCCAGCCGCTCCGCCAGCACCCATCGCTGTGGCTTGCCGAGTTCGCCGCGCGGAATCTCGTCCACAAAGTAGATGCGGCTGGGAACCTTGAACCTGGCTAACTGCGTTGCCGCAAAGCGGCGAAGCTCTCCAACGCGGAGTGGCGATTCGGTTGCAGGGCGCAAAACCACGGCGCAGGCCACGTCTTCGCCCAGCGTGGGATGCGGCACGGCAAACGCCGCGGCCTCAAGCACCGCCGGATGAGACGCCATCACCGCGTCCACCTCGCTGGGCACAACCTTCTCCCCGCCGCGGTTGATCATCTCTTTGAGCCGGCCCGTCACAAACAGGTTGCCATCTGCATCCAGACGGCCCACGTCGCCCGTCCGGAACCAGCCATCCTGAAAGGCGGCGCGGTTTGCTTCTGGATCGTCGAGGTATCCAGAAAAAACGGCGGGCCCGCGTACCACGACCTCGCCTTCAACCCCAGGCGCGATCAGCTGACCTCCAGGCCCCATAATGCGAATTTCCAGTCCGCAGGATTTCCCGGCAGAATTCGGAACACTGCCGCCGGGGAGGAATGCGTCGACCGCGATCGGGCAGGCCTCGGTCATGCCGTAGTCGTTGAATACGGGGATTCGCAGGATCTCTTCCAACCCTTGCCGCACTTTGCCTGGGAGCGGGGCTCCGGCGGATTGGATAAATCGCAGGGATACCGGCGTCTCCGGAGGGTCGCGCATCAGTTGCACAAGCGCGGCCTGATGCACCGTCGGCGCGCAAGCGTACCAGGTGGGTTTCAATTTATGCAGCCAACCCAGGTATGCGGCCGGTTCAAACCCGCCTGTTGCAATCACCGTGCCGCCACATTGGAATTGAGCAAGAGCATTCTCTGCTCCGGTAATGTGACTGAGCGAAGTCATCAGAAGCAGACGGTCCGAAGCAGTCAAACGCAGTGAGCTTCTCCTCGACGCGGTTCCGGCCTCCACATTGCCTTCCGACAGGGGCGCCAGCTTGGGCGTGCTCGTAGTTGCAGAAGTGGCAAAGATCAGCTTCGCATCGGAACGCGCGCTTCTACGCTCCACCGGCGGGGCTGTACGGCGAACTTGCCATTCCCCCGGAGACACTTCAGCACGAGCCAGCAGAACCACCATGCCCAACGCATCGGCGGCTCGGGATTCCGCCTCAAACTCTGGAGACGCGATAAGGGCGGATGCAGAGAGTCTGCGCAGTAGGGAGGTTACCTCGGCAACAGCCGTTCTTGGCTGCAAAGGAGCGCAGGCGCAGTAGCTCATCACGCCGGCAACGGCGATCGGTTGCAGCACGCCTTGAGGCACAAGCACAGCCACGATTTCTTCAGGCGAGATCCCGGCTTCCTCAAGCCGCTCGCGGCACGCCTCAATCTGCCGCCAAAGCTCCCGATAACCCAGGGCCACGCCATTTGCAGCCACGAGCGCAGGGGCGTGCGGGTTGAGCTCGGCATAATGTGCAATGGGCGTGAGTACAGCCGATACAGAACGATGCATTCACTGCGCTCCAGAATCACAAAGGTGAGCAGGGTGGTTCAGTTCCGTCACCCATCTCAACAAATCTCTCCGTGTCGAATGCATTCAAGCATATTCGATTCCGCCTGCGGGGAACCTCCGGGCCCAGTATCGTGTTTCGCGGCCGCGCCATGGCCGGAAACCACGGCCGCCATTACCGGCCTCCGGCTTTTCGTCGCTGTGCGCGGGATGCCTGCCTCCGGCATCCATATTGATATCACAGAGGTTGATTCTTGCGCTGGGCTCCGCCGGGTTCCATTCCCTTCATTTCCAGGAACTCGTCCATGACCTTTCGAAAGGCGCGAATATGCTCCGGCGTGCTGCCGCAGCAAGCGCCCACGATATTCGCGCCCGCTTCCAGCAACGGCATTACGCCTTTCCCCATCTGCGCGGGTGTTTCGTCGTACACAATGTTGTTGTTCACCAGTCGTGGTTTTCCGGCGTTCGGCTGCACCATCGCCGGCAGGCTGCTCACGCTCTTGTATCGCTTCACGGCCATAAGCGCGCGCGGCATGTCCATTCCGGCGCCGCAGTTCAGGGCCACGATGTGTGCTCCGTGCTCCTCCATGAACCTCGCGGCGCGTTCCGGTCCCACGCCCATCATCGTGCGGAAGTTGGATCCGTCGAGACTCACGTTGTAGGCCATCGACCCGATGATGCACTTCGCACCCGCTCTCTGGGCGGCTTCCATGCCAAGCAATAGCTCTTCCAGCGCGGTTTGCGTCTCCACGATGATGGCGTCCGCCCCGCCCTCGACCAGAGCAGCGGCCTGCTCTTCAAACGCGCTGCGAACCTGAGCTTCGGTGAATTCGCCGAAAGGCTCAAGCAAGCCGCCAAAAGGGCCGATGTCTCCCAGCACATACCCTTCTCTGCCATCGAAGGCCTGGCGTGCGATCTCCACTCCCGCCTTGTTGATGGCGGCTGTGTTCACCGCTTCGCCGTGGCGGTTGAGCGCGATGCGCGACCCGCCAAAGGTGTTGGTGATGATGCACTCCGAGCCGGCTTCGGCATAACGGCGCTGAATGGCGAGCACTCGCTCCGGATGCGTCAGATTCCATGCTTCGCCGCAGTTGTCCTGCCCCAATCCGGCGAGCATCAACTGCGTTCCCATCGCCCCGTCACCGAGCAGGGGCCGCTCCAGGATTGCCTCGTGCAAGAGCTTCTTCATGATGGCTTACCTTCCGCCCACTTCCTTTGTACCAGAGCATCGAGTGTGGTTGCGAAAGGCCGGCCCCGCTTGTGGTTGCGGTTTGCATCGCCGCGAGAACCGCCCGCGGCGATGCCTTCGCCCCGCCACGACAACACGGCATTCCGGTGTTGTTTGTGCAGAGGGTTGTCCTCGCCAAAGCGTTTCAAGGCTGCTTCTTTTTGCCGAAGAGGTTCGAGATGCCGCTTACAGCGCCCGATTTTGATGTCGAGCCTAGCCCTGAAGCCACTCTCCCGATGCAACCGGCTTGCGATTTGAACATCCCTGCGGCTAGTCCGCCCACGTCGGGCACAAATCTGGGTTCCGACATAGTTCCCTGGATCATGAAAGGCACAGTCGTTCCGCTCTTGCATCCACTCGTGGAGCCGGTGGCTTTTCCCAAAGCGCCGGCTAAGCCCGATACGGGCGTGGCCAGAGTGCCCAAAACATTGGTAAGTGTGGCCGCCATTTTGAAATCGAGTTGATTCTTCGCATCAACAGTTCCGGTGCCTGCGAGGTTCCCAAGGGAGGGAACAACCGCAAGAAAATTATCGACTCGCAAGCCGTCCGGAGCCACGCGCAGATTGGTAGTCATCTTGTCTATGTCAAGGTCTTTTCCTGTCTTGACGCCGCTGAGCGCCGTGATCGCGGTCATCTTCGATCCCAAATCGAAGCCCGCCAGCCTCGCCGAAAAGAGGCCGGCATTTCCGGTGGTGACCAGATCGTTCGTCGGCCCTGAAATATTCAGGTCCGCATCGATCGTACCTGCCTGAAGCGACGCACCTTTCGGCAGGTTGATGCCCAGCGCGGGCAGGAACGCTTCCAAATCCGTTGCCGGCATGCCCTTGGCGTCCAGCTTTACGTTCAACGCCGTTCGATCGGAGGCCGTTTGATAAGTGCCATTGAGGTTAGCTACTGCATTCCCGATCTTCACGGTTGAAGGATTCAAAACACCGGAGCTCTTGGTCAGATCGTATTTTGTGTGGAAATCCAGCGTTACAGGCACAGACGCTGCTGAACCTCCGGCGACAAGCAAAGCCTTAGCGAGTTTCGCTGTTCCATTCGTTTCCGCCATGCCGTTCTGCGAAGAAATATCGGCCTCGACGTCAACAACCCCGCCGAGCCCGGCAGAGGGGTCAAGAAAACCTGTGGAAGCAAGATTCAAGCCGTTCACCTCAAGTTTGGCATCGAGGGGAGTTAAGGTAGCATCTCCTAAGTCCACGGGGCCCACACTGCCCGCCAACCGGAGTGTGCCTCCGCCGGGTAGAGACACCGTGACTGTAAGCGGAAACTTCGAAGTCATGGATACATTCGATGTCTCCACGTTCACATGATCGTAAGTGCTGCGCTTCTGCGAATTGGTGGAACCGATGTTGATACGGCCCTCTCGAAGTGTGAATTTATGAATAAGGAACGATCCGGGGGAGGCTTTATTCGTCTTCTGCGCTTCACTGCCAGCCGGCGCAACAGCAGCTGCCCCGCCGGCTTGCTGCGATCCGCCCAGGGAAGAGTAGTTCCACTCCCCCAGGGGATTCCGTAGCAGAGTCACCTCCGGGTTCTCGATCGTCACGCCGGTGACCTCAAGCGATTTTGAGAAGATCAACGGCAAGATCCTAACTCCAATCTTCACCGTCTTTGCCTGCAGAAACGCCGACCCGCTGAACTTTGGATCATCGGCGATCAAAAGATCCTTTGCAGTGACCGATCCACTCAGCAACGACAGGCTGAGGTCGCCTACCTGCACCTCACGGCCGAGAGCCTGTGAAGCTCGTTCCTCAATGGTCGGACGAAATCGGTTGAGGGGGATAAAGAATGGAGCCACCAGCAGCACTGCGATCAGTGCAGCCACACCAATTGCGGCAATTTTCAGAATTCGTTTCATGGGTCCTCCCACGCACGCAGTTGCCAATTTTACATCCAATAAGCCCTCGTATTCTTGTGCTCTAGCCGACTTGGCCGCACCGGCCTGCGAAATTGTGCCGCGGAGCTTAAAGTCCACCAGGTGTTCGTCTCAGGCATTCGCTTCGCGCCCTGCTCCATTTGGCTTGACCCAAGACAGGGCTAAGGCCGCTGGTTGAAGCGCCAATCGGGGAGGCTCAGGCCGGTATTGGGAATGGTCTCTTCTTTTGAGAGGCTCCGAAGAGTCTGCGTCAAGGAAGGTTCGATCGGATTTCCACAGTCTTGTGTTCGGTCTCAGGAACCTGCATTTCTGACAGAATTCCCGAGTTGAGAATTCGCTGGTTTTTCACCTGTCTAGGGGGCTGCGAAAGGTTCTCTGTTTCTTTTTAGTGGCAAAGATCTCTGAGTTTCGCCGGAAATGCGAACTTCACCAAGGACGTCTCAATTGATGATTATAAAATCTTATGGCGGAGAGAGCGAGATTCCCAATCCTGGATCACAAAACCCCATTACTTACTGCATTCCGTAATTCATTGGCATGCCGTTGTCATGCTTTGGGTTACAACCCCTGCATGGAATCCAAATCAGTCACCCTGATGCTTCGTTTCAAGGATGCGGATGGTAAGTGGAAACGCAGACCGGTCGCTCGGGGCGCCAACGGTCGGGTCAAGCCAGGCCATGTGCTGATCGATGGCAAACCGGTGACTGTGCGGGACGGTGCCTATGTGATACGCCAGATTGTCAATCGACAGCCAGTGTATCTACCGGCCGGAAAGCAGGCAGCCGTAGCCGGCGCGAGGCGACAGAAGCTCGAAGATCGAGAGCTCGGCCAAGGCTCAGGCGTAGGAAGCCGGCATTCAGGTGGTAGAGTCGATCGCAAGCAGGACGTTGAAGGCAACAGCCGCGGCCTACATCGACAACGCTTTGAAGCGCGGCGCCAGCGAGGCTGCTGCTTAGGCAAGGCTCATCACGACTGATCATGAAGCTGGTGAAGGAGGCGAATGTCGACGAGGTTGCCCGATACGCTGGTCCAAAAGCTCCGGGCCCATCAGTGCAAACCGGTATGGCACAGGGGCTTTCATACAGACGGGGATCGAGTTGTGAGGTAGACTTTGAATTTTGCCGATGTTGAGGAGTGTGCTTCCACACTCTGCACGGCGGGAAGGACGAATATGAAGACTTTGCCAGCCACGATGTCGAAACAGCAGTTCGACCAGCTTTTCCGGAAAGTAAGCAACTGGGGGGTGTGGGGCGCCGAGGATGAGCGGGGGACACTGAACTACATTACGCCGCAGACGATTCACCGGGCTGCTTCGCTGGTGAAGACCGGGCGGTCAATATCGATGGCGGTACCGATTAACAAGGTCGCGGGGCCGGACAATCCGCGGCCGGCGGCGCACTACATGTCGATGCTTTTTGAGGTCGACAAGAGCTTCGGGGAACCGGGATTTTCCCTCGACTATTTCGGCAGCGAGATTCACGGTGACTGCCACACGCACATCGACGCACTTTGTCACATTGCCTACGAGGGGAAGCTGTATAACGGCAGGCCGGCTTCGATGGTGACGTCGCAAGGGCCAAAGGGCCTGGATATTACGACTTACGCCAACGGGATCGTTGGGCGAGGAGTGCTGTTCGATATTCCGCGCTTCCGCGGCGTCAAGTGGCTGGAGCCCGACGAGGCTGTGACGCGGGAAGAACTGGAGGAGTGCGAGCGGGCGCAGGGCGTCTCGCTGGGAGAGGGAGACATCTTCATTTTCAGGACCGGACACCACCGGCGCCGGCTTGAACTCGGGCCCTGGAACAACGGATACGACGGCGAAGGGAAAGCCGGCCTGCACGCCGATACGATACCGCTGTTGCAGGAGCGGAAAGTGGCGGCCTTCTTTCCGGACGGAGACGGCGAGACGGTGCCCAGTAACGTCGAAGGCGTCGCCTATCCGATTCATGCTCTGCAGATCGGCGCCATGGGCATGGTCTGCGCCGACAGCCTGAATCTCGAGGACGTCTCCGCGATCTGCGGCGAGGAGCATCGATGGGAGTTTTTCGTGGTTGCGGCGCCGCTGCGTCTTCCCGGTGGGACAGGCTCGTTGTTCAATCCGCTAGCGATTTTCTGAGTGCCGAGCGGGAGATTGCGGCGGTTCTCCTGCAACTATGAGCCATTTCGGACAGAATTCAAGGCGGTTTTTTCCTGATGAAAAAGCCAGTTAGCGGTTTTGCCTTGGTCCATGCCTGCGGGAGACCGCTATAGGACTCGGTTTGCGCCGAGTCTCAGAAAATCAAGCAGGTTTTTTGTTGAACCCTTACGGCGCACGATGAGCGCGCCCATGGGAGCCGGGTTTTTGCAAGATTCATTCGTAGGTTTCTTATAGCCTTCTACAATATGCTTATAAGAATATGGGCCCATTCTAGCCCGTTGCGCCGCGATTCCCCTTCGACATCGGAGGTACTTATGAAGCTTCAAAACCGTATTGCGCTGGTGACCGGAGCCGCCTCGGGAATTGGACAGGCCGTAGCGGTACGGTTTGCGGCAGAAGGCGCAGCCGTGATGGCTGCCGACACAGATGACAAGAATGGCCGGGAGACGGTGGAGCGGATTCGCGCCGCCGGCGGGCGAGCCGAGTTTTTTCACCTCGATGTGTCGAGTGCGGATCAGGCGAGGCGGGCCGTCCAACAGACGATTGACAGTCTGGGCGGCCTGCATATCCTCTTTAATGGAGCGGGGATTCTCGCCTATGGGACGGCGGTCGAGACCTCGGAAGAGATCTGGAACAGGATCATGGCCGTGAACCTGACCGGAACATTCCTCTGCTCGCAGGCGTGTTTGCCCCATATGATTGCACAAGGCAAGGGATCGGTGATCAATGTTGCGTCGACGACAGGAGCGCACGATGCCTGCGCCCACGCTGTGGCTTATGTGAGTTCGAAGGGTGGCGTGACGCTGCTGACTCGAGCCATGGCGGTAGATCACGCCAGGCAGGGAGTTCGCGTGAATGCGATTTGCCCGGGACCGACGGACACGCCGATGCTGCGCAATGCGCTGACGCCGGAGCAACTGGATGCGTTTGCGAAGACGTTTCCAATGGGCAGGCTGGGACGGCCGGAAGAGCTTGCTGGGGCAGCGGTGTTTCTGGCGTCGGACGATGCCTCGTTCGTGACCGGAGCCTTGTTGTATGTAGACGGCGGGCAGACGGCGGAGGTTTGAGCCGCACTCAGCGGATCGCGAGAACCTACGGTGAGATTGGCGTGGAGTGGGAAGGACTTCGGTTTAGGGACGGGCGCAACGGAGCAGGCCGGGGAGGCAGTGGGAGTCGGGCGCGATGCGAATGAAGAAGTTTCTCAATGACCCAAAGAACGTGGTGCGGGAGCTGCTCGAAGGCTACGTGCTCGCGTATCCAGACAAGGTTAAGCTGAGCGGCGCGGGGACGGTAGTGCGCGTGGCGCCGAAGACCTCGGGCAAGGTGCGACTGGTGACCATCGGCGGCAGCGGGCACGAGCCGGGGCTGAGCGGATTCGTGGGCAAGGGTATGCTGGATGCGAGCGTGGCGGGCGAGATTTTTGCCGCACCGGGCGCGCCAAAGTGCGTCGACGCGCTGCGCGATGCGTGCAAGGAAGGCTCGAGCGCGCTGCTGATTGTGCTCAATCACGCGGGCGACGTGCTTTCGGCGGACATTTCAATGGAAATGGCGCAGCGGGAGAAGCTGCCGGTGAAGATGGTGCTGACCGAGGAGGATATCTCGGGGCCGGTTGGCGACCGCCGTGGGCTGGTAGGCTGCGTGGCGGTATACAAGGTGGCAGGGGCGGCGGCGGAGCTGGGCGCCTCCCTGGACGAGTGCGCGGAGATTGCGCAGCGCATGGCGGACAACATGCGCACCCTGGCCGTGGCGGTGCGGACAGCGACACATCCGGCGACGGGCCACCCGATCTTCGAGCTCGGCGACGACGAAATGGAAATCGGCATGGGCCAGCACGGCGAGGCCGGTACGGGGAGGATGAAGCTGAAGAGAGCCGACGAGACCGCGGAGATCATGCTGGAGAAGCTGCTCGAGGATCTGGGCGCGAAGGAAGGCGACGAGCTGCTCGTTCTGCTGAATGGGGCGGGAGCGACTACACTGATGGAGCTCTTTCTGATATTCCGGCGGGTGGCGCAACTGCTGGAGATAAAGAAGATCAAACTGGTACGGAGCGCGATCGGCGAATTCATTACCACGCAGGAGCAGGCAGGATTCCAAATGATGATTGCGCGCATGGATCCGGAACTGATCCGGTTGTGGGATGAGCCCGCGGACGCGCCGTTTTTTGCCCGGCCATGAAGGAATGCGTTTCCAGGATGGAGCTGGGGAGAATGTTCGCCGAGGCGGCGCAACTTATCCGCAGCCAGAACGAGGTTTTGTCTCAGCTGGACTCACAGTGCGGCGATGGGGACCATGGAACGACCATGATGCGAGCCATGGAAATCCTGGAGGGCGCCATCGGGCCGTCGCCAAATGAGCGGAGCCTGAGCGAAACGCTCCACCAGGCCGGGTGGAGCGTAATGGGCGTGGATGGAGGGGCGTCAAGCGCGCTGCTGGGGAGCTTCATCAGTGGCATGGGCGACACGGAAATGGGCGGCGCGGCCGATTGTGCAGCTCTGGCGAAAAGCCTGGAGGCGGGACTGCAGTCGGTGCAAAAACGGACCAAGGCGAGGCCGGGAGACAAGACGATGATGGATGCGCTCGTTCCCGCGGTCGAGGCATTTGGCGCGGCGGCGGCGAGCGGCAAAAGCATGAGCGAAGCAATGAACGATGCGGCCGCGGCTGCCGAGGCAGGTGCGGCGTCGACGAGGAATCTGGTTGCCCGGCATGGCCGGGCCAGGTACCTGGGCGACAAGACACTGGGATGCCTCGACGCGGGAGCAACGTCGATGGCGTTGCTGTTTCGAGGCTTCAGCGCGGCGCTGGCGACAGCAAAGGAGAGTTGAAGATGCCCGATGCGGACGACATTTTAGAACGGAAAAACTTCTATCTCGAAGTGCCCCAGACCTGCAAGGCGTTTGCGCTGAAGGGCAGCAACGCTCTGGACTGGGGCATGAAAAACCGGCTGGCGCGGATTTTTTCGCCTGACGACTGCCGGACCGTGATGCTTGCGGTCGATCACGGGTATTTTCAGGGGCCGACGACGGGGCTGGAGCGCATCGATGTGACGATCTGCCCGTTGATTCCTTATGCCGACGCGCTGATGATCACGCGGGGCGCGCTGCGCAGCACGATTCCTCCGGAGATCGCCAAGCCGGTGGTGTTGCGGTCGAGCGGAGGGCAGAGCATTCTCAAGGAGCTTTCGAACGAGCGTGTCGCTGTGGATATCGAGGATGCGGTGCGGGTCAACGCATCGGCGCTCGCGGTGCAGGTGTATATCGGCGGCGTTCACGAGCACGAATCGATCGGCAACCTGGTCGAGATCGTGAATGCAGGGAACCGGCACGGGATTCCAACCATGGCGGTGACGGGAGTGGGCAAAGAGTTGGCGCGGGACGCGAAGTACCTGGGGCTGGCAACGCGCATCTGCGCGGAACTGGGCGCGAACTTCGTGAAGACGTACTACTGCGAGAAGGGATTCGCGGCGGTAGCCGCGGGATGCCCGGTGCCGCTGGTGATCGCGGGCGGCAAGAAGCTGCCGGAGAGCGACGCATTGCGGATGGCATACCAGGCGGTGAGCGAGGGCGCGGCCGGCGTCGACATGGGGCGCAACATCTTCCAGTGCGACGCGCCCAAGGCCATGATCCAGGCGGTTCGCGCGGTGGTCCATGAAAACGAGACGCCGGATAGGGCGTACGACCTTTATCTTTCACTGAAATCAGCAGGCGAGGGAAGTGAGTTATGCACAGCAAAAACACAGCTCAGGTAGTGTGTGTGGCGGAGTTCCGGGCAATCGAGGGCAAGACCGAGGAATTGATCGAGGCGCTGCACGTTCTGATCAGGCCTACGCTCGCGGAAGAGGGATGCATCCGCTACGAGTTGAATCAGCGTGTGGACGACGAGCGCGGCATCACGTTCATCGAAAAGTGGAAAGACAAGGAAGTGTTTGACCGGCACTGCGCGACCAGCTACGTCAAGCATTATTTCGACGTAGCGCGGCCGCAGTTGGTGGAGTGGTTCGAAGTGAAGCTGTACCAGGAAATACTGCCTTAGCTCGACCTCTCATCGCTCGCTTTTCCTGCGGCGCCTGTACGGGCGCCGTGGGCGGTGAGCCGGCCCGTTGGACTACAGAGAATTTCGCTGAAATTGCCGCAGGAGATTGACCTGTCCACGGGGAGAGCCGGGAGGGGCCTACTCGCAGTACACGGAGTTCAACTTGAAGAAAGAAGAGATCAAAACGCCGGCGCTGGTCGTGGACCTCGACGCGATGGAGTCGAATCTTGAGAGCATGGCTGCGTTCTTTCGCGACAAGCCGTGTAAGCTGCGTCCGCATTTCAAGAACCACAAAACGCCGCTGCTGGCCCGTGAGCAGATCCGCGCCGGTGCGATTGGCCTGACCTGCGCGACACTGCGCGAAGCCGAGATCCTGGTCAGCCACGGCGTGGACAACATCCTGATTGCGAACGAAATCTGCGGGGATGAAAAGGCCGCGGGTTTGGCGGACATTTCCCGGCACGCGACAGTGATTGCGGCGGTGGACAGCCGCGCAGCGGTAAATGATTTTGCGCGGGCGCAACGGAACAAGAAGGTGCAGATTCAGGTTGTGCCCGATATCGATATCGGCCTGAACCGCTGTGGCGTGCGGGACGCCGAAGCTGCGCTTGAGCTGGCAAAGTATGCGCAAAGCCAGGGGTTGAGGGTGTGCGGCGTCATGGGCTACGACGGGCACCTGCAGGCGATACCGAAGAGCCCGGAACGCGACGAGGTGGTGCGGCAGGGTAGCAAGACGCTGGTGGATGCGTCGGCGATGCTGAAGAGCGAAGGCATCCCGGCGCAGGTGGTGTCGACGGGCGGAACGGGAACGTATTCGGTTTCGGGCGAATATCCCGGCATCACCGACATCCAGGCGGGTTCGTATCTGCTGATGGACACGATTTACGTGAACCGCGGCGCGCCGTTTAAGCGCTCGCTTACGGTGTTGGCGACGGTGATCAGCATGCGGGGAGCGGAACACGCAGTGCTGGATTGCGGAGTGAAGGCGATTAGCGGGGAGCGCGGATTTTCGGCATTGAAAGATCTGCCCGGAACCGAAATGAGGGCTCTGCACGCCGAGCATGCGTTGATCGCGATCGAGCCGGGCGCCGCAACAAAGCTTGAGGTGGGTCAGAAAGTCGAAGTCTGGGTCCAGTACAGCGATGCGACGGTAAATCTCCATTCCTGTTTCTACGGAGTGCGAAATGGCGAGGTCGAAGAAGTCTACCGGATCGAGCACTAAGTCGCGGAAGGGCGGCGTCACGAAGGCGGGGCGGCTGCAGGCCGCGCCGCTGGACCTGTCGTGCGGAATCCATCTGCCCAAGCGGTCATGCAAAGACCACTTCGAACTTGTGGAGCCGGGAATCAACGCGGAGGGCGTGCACACCTGGCCCTTCGACCCATCCTGTCCGGTCGACGTGCTCTTTCTCGCGGTGGATGACCGCCGCCGCGTCCGCATGAATCGCCATAGCTACTTCGAGGTCCTCTATCTATGCTCCGGCTCGGCCAACTGTCACATCCAGGACCGGCTTTTGCCCTTCAACGAGGGCGATCTTGCCATCATCGGCAGCACCTTGTATCACCGCATCGAGTGCCAGTCATCGTCTCCGCTGACCATAGCAGCGATGTTCTTCGACCCGGGCATCATCCGCTGCGACGGGACGAGCGACAGCGCCGAATACCTGACGCCGTTCCTGCTGCAGGACGCGGACTTTCCGCATATCGTGCCGGCGGAGACGGGCGTGCCGCGCCAGGTTCTGGATATGATGCTGCGTATCCGGTCGGAGCAGCCGGCATCGTCTCCCCGTTCACGCCTGGCCTTGAAGACTTATCTGAAGATGCTTCTCCTACACCTTGTCAACCGATATGCGCAGTACGCAGGCACGGTAGAGACTTTCCAGCGGCAGCAGCAAGCCCTCGACCGTCTGCGGCCACTCTTCCGATATCTCGGCGAGAACTGCAGCAACTGCATTCAGGTTGGGCAGGCCGCGCGCATCTGCGGAATGAGCAATTCGCATTTCATGAGCGTTTTCAAGCGAGTGACCGGCCTGTCGTTTGTCACTTACATCAACCATTACCGCATTGAGCGCGCCCAGGCGCTGCTGGCTAAGACGGATCAATCGATCGCAAATATCAGTCAGCAGGTTGGCTTCTGCGATCAGAGTTACTTCGGGGTGATTTTCCGGCGAACTGTGGGAATGACGCCGGTAACCTATCGCCGGCGTATCTGGACATCGAATGATTCGGACCAGGCGCAGTACGACCACATGCCGCCGGTCAGCCCTGGAGGGCCGCCGGTGCCTGCAATCCCAAAACGCAACGTGGCCGAGAACAGCGGAATTCAGCTTGCCGGACGGAATCCGGATCTGGTTGCGAAACGAAATGGGACCTGGGACCGGTTTGCAGCTCCAGCCAGGAATAGCGATTGGAGATAGGCCGTGTTTCCGGAAGCATCTCGCAACGCGGGCTCCTGCTTCCGGGCTCACGCGGTGCAAAGCCCGTTACACCTGCGTGAAAGCCTTTGCGCACGGCGTTGCGAGACCGATTTGCGCTCGTGAACCAGGGCCGAGAGCCTTCCTTTGCAATGATGCGGACGTAGTTCCCTTAGTGAAGGGCGGAGAGAAGACGCGCTTCGACACGCCGTTCCCGGGGCCGGCGGCGCTTTACCTCGTTCGCATCCGAGCGCGCGGCCTATACCGGCCGCACCAGGATTTTCACGTGCTGGTCTCTCTCGTGGAGAAGGCCGTGATAGCCCTTCGCGACGAGATCGTCGAGGCCGATCCGATCGCTGATGAGCAAGTCACCGCGAAAGCGCGGATCGCTCATGATCCGGATGGTCTCGTTGTAGAGGCCGTATCCGCTCATGCTGCCTGAGACGATCTTCTCGCGGAAGACGAGGTCGAAGAGGTCGAGCGCGGCAGGTTTCTCGAAAACTCCCATGATGACGAGGCGGCCGCGGGTGCGCGTGATCTTGCCGGCCATGAGGACGGATGCGGGTTGACCGGCGCACTCGAGCACCACGTCGAAGCCGTCGCCGCCAGTCATCTCACGGGCCTGGGCCTCGGGATTGGAGCGGCGCGGATTGATGACGGCGTCGGCGCCGCACTCGAGCGCAGCCTGGATGCGCCGCTCGGCCACTTCGACGGCGACGACGCGTTTTGCGCCCTGGATGCGCGCGGCCATCAGCGCCATGAGGCCGATCGGTCCCGCGCCGACGATGGCGACATTGTCGCTTGGGCCGGCGCCGCTCTGCGCGACGGCGCGGACTGTCGAGGAGAAGGGCTCGACGAGGGCGCCGATCTCGTCGCTGATCGCATCCGTCAGCTTGTAGCACTGGTAGGCATTCAGGTTGAGCCGCTCGGCCAGCGCGCCGCCGGTCCAGGATGTGCCGAGAAAAGCGACCTTGTCGCATTGCGCCATGGAGCCCGAGCGGCACCATCGGCATTCCATGCAGCCAACGATAGGACAGGCGGCGATGCGGTCGCCGGCCTTGAACTGATCGACGCCTTCGCCGACTGCAATTACCGTGCCGGACATTTCGTGGCCGATCTGTACGGGCGCCTGCACGCCGGTCAACGGATGGGGATGTTCGACCGGGATGTAAACAGGGCCGCCGGCATATTCATGCAGATCGGTACCGCAAATGCCGCACCATGCCACTTGAACCTGGACCTGCCCGCGCGGGGGAACGGGAGGCTCGCTCACTTGTTCGATGCGCACGTCTTCACGACCGTGCCAGACTGCTGCTTTCATAGTCCCTCTCCCATCTTGATGAGCTTGCGCTCGGACTTACTCACTCGTAGATCGACGGGTCGGGCAGCCTGAGCGGCTTGCGATACCACTCTGTACGCCAGCCGAGGACGACGATCCCGACCACCAGCCAGGCGCTGCCGGCGATCTTCGCGGGGCCGGCAAGTCCCCACCAGATGACTCCGCAGAAGAGGAAGCCGAGGAAGGGAAGAACCATGTCGAAGATTGGATTTCTGCGATGGCCGGCAGGACTGCGGACGCCGTATTGCCAGAGGACCGCCGCGTTGACTCCCATGAAGCCGAGGAAGGCGCCGAAGTTGAGGACACTCAGCCGTGAGCTCGTAGCTCATGAACTGCGCGCCCAGGAAAGCCACGATGCCGATCAGGATCACGTTGAGATCGGGCGTGTTGTGGACCGGGTGAAGACGCGCGAAGATGCGCGGCGGGAGTACCTTTTCGCGGCCCATGCCGAAGAGCAGGCGCGCAGCGCCCACCTGCGACGTGAGGCCGGCGCCGATGTTGGCAACCACGAGCATCATGGCCGTTGCCTGCAGCAGCAGCGGCCCGCCGACGCGGCCGGTGACATCGATAAACGCCGTATCCGGATTGCGAAACGAATTGTAGTCGGGCCAGGCGAGCTGGCCGAAGTAGACGAGCAGGCCGCCGAAGAGGCCGGTGAAAAGGCAGACGCCGACCGCGGCCAGCAGAACGTTGCGGCGCGGGTTCTCGACTTCTTCGGCGAGGGTGGTTACAGAGTCGAAGCCCAGGTAGGTGAGCGCGGCGAACGACGTTGTCTGGGCGATGCGGCGGACGCTGAAAGTGGCCGGGTTGTAGAACGGCGCAGACGAAAAGAGGCCTGCGAAACCTTGGCGCATCCAGAGATAGCGCACGGCGAAGATGAGAAACGCGCCGAGCACCGTGAACATGAGGAAAAGAAGAATCTGGTTGTTGCGGGCGGTGGCGCGGATGCCGCGGAGGTTCAGCATCGTGATGCCGCCGGCAAAGAGAGCACTGCCGGCGAAGAACGGCAGCCAGGGCAGTGCGCGCTGCAGTGAGAGGGTGCCATAGATGACGCAGAAGAGCGGGATGACGATGTAGTCGAGCAGCATTGCCCATCCGGCCGCAAATCCAATATACGGATGAATGCCGCGGCTCACATAGGTGTAAGCCGAACCGGCCGAGGGGTAGAGCGACGCCATCCTGCCGTAGCTGATGGCGGTGAGAACCATCGCCACCATGCCAGCAAGGATGGTGAGGACCACATGACCGCGCGACTCAGTATCCGCAAGGCCAAAGACCGTTGCCGGAGCGCTCGGCGTGACCGCGACAATACCATACCAGAAAAGGTGCCCCGAGCGAGAGCACCCGCTGTAGATGCGGGCCGGACTGCCGGCCGGGCGGTTTCGCTGCTTCGCTCATAGGCGGAAGAACCGTTCCTTACAGTGAATTAGCGATACGGTCGTGACATCCGATCAGACGGGCGATCCTGCCGGCACCAGGCTCAGTGTTGTCTCATAGTCGTGCAAAGCACGAACGCTGCCTATAAGAGAATGATAAAAGTCTATTGCATTCCTCCTTAGGATCAACAGGCGGGCTTACCCTGCGAAGCTCATGGCGCCAAAGCGCCGATGCCCTGTTCGGCGAATTGAGAAGCCCGGATGTACCGGATCGATCTGAAGAGTCGCCATGCTGTGGTGGCGGAGCGCACACGGGTTTGGATTGTCCATTGCATCTCGGCTGCCGGTCTCCGGCGCCACCACTGCAATAAGGGATTGCGATCAAACCGCGGAAGCGCCTCCGTCGCACCTGAAGACGCTGCCGGTGCAATACGCGCTTCGTCCGAGACCAGAAAAACGGCGAGATCGACCCTGCGCGAGACATCGACGATGTAGCCGGTTCTTGCTCAGAGATTCGTCAAGCCGCCGTCGCACATGTAGGTGCTGCCGGTGCAATAGGCCGATTCGTCCGATGCAAGAAACACCGCGATTCCTTCGATATCCTCCGGTTTTCCAAGCCTGCGCAAGGGTACAGCCTGTCTGTACGCTTCCCGCGTTTGAGCGTTGTCTAGGACGTACCGGTTCATGGGCGTATCCATCGTGCCTGGGACAATGGAATTCACACGAATGTTATGGGGCCCATAGGCCGCAGCCATCACGAGAGTCAGTGCGGCGATTCCGCCCTTGCTGACACTATAGGCTGTGAGTTTTGGAGCACATCCCGTGAGCCCGGTCGGCGACCCAGTGTGAATGATCGAACCACCGCCAATCTTCAGCATGGAAGGGATGGCGTGTTTTGAGCAGTAGAACGGTCCGGAAAGATTGATTCCCAGCACATAATTCCAGGTCTCCGCACTCAACTCGTGCACAAGTCCTTCTCGCTCGTAACTGAGCACAGCAGCATTGTTATAGAGAATGTTGATGTGCCCGTATTTCTCAGTGGCCGTGCGCATCAGCCCTTTGACCGAATTCTCATCGGATATGTCCGTCTGAACGAAGCAAGCCTCCAACCCCTCCTGCTTCAAGCTCTGAACAACGGCAGCGCCTTCCCGCTCGTCGATATCCGCCGCGACAACGGCAGCGCCTTCCCGTGCAAATCTTAGTGTGACAGCCCGCCCAAGTCCTTTGGCAGAACCCGTCACAACCGCAACTTTGTCCCGAAGTCTCATGTTTCCTCCGTCTGCAACTCCGACCGCAGTTGCCGCTTGCGTTGGTTAACTTGCCAAAATTGTATTCAGGCCGGCTACAATCGGTCTCTGAAGATCGGTGCGGTTTTTTGTTAAAAGAATACGGATCGCACCGCGGCCGGTCAAAATTCATTGCCGGGCTCCTTTGATTTGCCGATCCCGGTGGTGAATTCAGCGGTTTGAGCGCACCAGCAGTATTAATCCAACGATCATTTCGGTCAACTCTTCTATTCAAACCCACGATTCGTGGCGAGAATTTGAGCATTTCCTGGGTAGGTTTACGGCCGGTCCCAGCCTATGGGCTCAAAGTGGGTCTTGCTCGCCGGCAGCAACTTCGGCCGGATTGGAGGCCCATCCACGCGCGCGGCCGCAGTTCTCCCCGTTGCATATGCGGCCGCGGTGGGCGCCGGTTTGGATGAATCCACTCGGTTTTCCATTTGTTGCGACGGATGTGTTCCAGTACTCGGATGCGTTGGAGCGGGGTACCAGGGGTGCGTTTCTCTCGAAACGTGTGCTGAACGCCGGGAGTGGTTGCAGCTTTCTTCCATCACTGCTCCTCATAGGCCTTCCGGTTCTAAACTGCCAAACAGAAATGCGAGCCAGAGGCCGCAGAGTGGCAAGTGGGCCTGGACCAAATGCTCCTGACGCAGACTGAGCAAGACCGATCTCTGTATTGCCCGTAATGCGCCAGGACACTCGCGCTGAAGGCCTTAGCCGGCATCTTCACCAGGTTCTTACCGCCGTCCTCCGAGTCAGTCCCTTACCGTGCCGCCGTTGCCGCCAGAAGCAATTCCTCGCCCGTGAGCTGAAGCGGATTGGCTTGCATGCTACTGGCGCGCGCTGCTTTCTCGACTACTCCGGGTAAATCAGCTTCGGTGATTCCCCAGGCGCGCAGTGGCGGGACATTGAGCTCGATACAAAGCGCGCGTACCCAGTCGATGCCATCCTCCGCGCTTGCTTCATTCAGACCGGTAAGCAGGCGTGCGATGGCGGTGTAGCGTTCCAGGGCGGGATGCTGCGGCGCGCGCGCCCGCAACGCGGCTACATTGGCCGCCATGCCGTGCGGCAATAGCGCCGCGCAGAGCGCGCCGTGCGGCGCCTTCCACGAGCCTCCGAGCGGCGCCGCAAAGCCATGCACAACGCCCAGTCCGGCATTCGCTAGCGCCAAGCCGCCGAACAGGCTTGCCAGCGCCATGTCGCATCGCGCACCCTGATCCGCGCCGTTATGGTAGGCACGGCGCAGCGCACCGGCAACGTGCCTAATTCCATCCACGCAAATAGCATCCACCAGCGGATTGGCGCGCACGCTCACATAGGGCTCGATGAGTTGCGTCAGGGCATCAAGGCCAGTGTATGCAGTGACCGCAGGCGGCAGCCCGTACGTCAGCTCGGGATCGACCAGCGCCACCCGAGGCGCCATCATTGGACTTCGCAAGCTCGCTTTGACGCCGTGCTCCGTCGATCCAAGCACTGCGTTGCGCGTGACTTCGCTGCCGGTTCCGGCCGTGGTTGGCGCCGCAAGAAACGGCAACGGCGGGGCTTCAATGGCGCGGCCCTTTCCCACCACCTCGAGAAAGTCCAGCGGCTCACCGCCGTTGGTGGCAACGGTGGCAATCGCTTTGCCGGCGTCAATTACGCTGCCCCCGCCAATCGAGACGACAACATCGCAGGTGGCATTCTGCACGCGCCGTGCGCCCTCGCGGACCAGGTCGACCGTCGGCTCGCCGGGCACAGCGAAGGTCTCCGCCGAGAGCGCCGAGACCAGCGACGCCGAACGATCTGGCGATGCGCCGGTCACCACCAGCGGGCGGCTGCCAAACCTGCGAGTCAGTTCGGGAAGGGCCGCAGCCGCGCCCTCGCCGAAGATCACGCGCGTCGCGGCCGCAAACTCGAAGCGCATGGCTTTACCAGCCTTCTGGATCGGGGAAGGCGGCGTTGTATTTCACGCTATGACGCGGCTCTGCCATCATAGGCGCGACCGCATCGCGCCACTTCGCGTAGTGAGCGGTCTCTTTATGCGCGGCTACTGCTTCCGGCGTGCGGTAGACCTCGATCAGCACGAACCGCGTCGCATCGTCCTGCTGTTCGATCACGTCGAAGCGCGCAATCCCGGGTTCCTGAACGCTGCAGCGGGCGTTTTCGATGGCAGCCTGCCTGAAGTCGGCAACTGACTCGGGTTTGACCCGCACATGCACGTGAACGACAAGCATCGGACTTACTCCCCGTTCCTTATCCTAACGCCACACCGTCTCTCAACAGTCGCCCACTCAGGATAAGTGTTAGCGTAAAAGAGGTCATTTTGGTAGCTTTTTGGGATCTGTTCTTGAAGGTGCTTGCATGTCGACCCTGAACGAAGTTCTCGATAAGCGCGTTGGCGAAGCGGCACGCGAATTATACGAAAAACTGGACCGCAACCGGGTTCGCTGCTATGCCTGCGGACATTGCTGCCCCATCGCCGACGGGCAGGCTGGGGTCTGCAAAGTCCGCTTCAATCGCGGCGGAACGCTCTACGCCCCCTGGGGCTATGTGGGCGGGGTACAGTGTGACCCGATTGAGAAGAAACCGCTCTTCCACGCCTATTGTGGTGGTCTCGCTTACAGCTTCGGCATGCTGGGCTGCGATCTACATTGTTCCTATTGCCAGAACTGGGTGACCTCGCAGGCGCTGCGCGACCCTCATGCCGTGGTTCCGCCAACCGGCGTTACTCCGGAACTGCTGGTACGGGAGGCATTAAAGCAAGGTGCCCGTCTCATGGTGAGCACATACAACGAACCGCTGATTACCTCAGAATGGGCGGTGTCGATCTTCAGAGAAGCGAAGGCGGCCGGTCTGGCAACAGCTTTCGTGTCGAATGGCAACGGCACCCCTCAAGTACTCGAGTACCTGCGTCCCTGGGTGGACCTGTACAAGGTTGACCTTAAGAGCTTCGACGAGCAGCACTATCACCAACTCGGCGGCCGCCTGCAGCCGATCCTCGAGACCATTCGTCGCCTGTATGCGATGGACTTCTGGCTGGAAATTGTCACGCTGGTGATCCCGGGATTCAACGATTCCGACCAGGAACTAACCCGTCTGGCGGAGTTTCTGGTCAGTGTCTCACCGAATATTCCGTGGCACGTCACTGCCTTTCACAAAGACTACAAGATGACGGATCCGGATGACACCGGTCCGGAGACGCTTGCGCGCGCGGCACAGATTGGCAGAAAGGCTGGGCTGCGTTTCATCTATGCCGGCAATCTCCCCGGCGAAGTAGGCGGCCTCGAGGACACACGTTGTCCCGATTGCCAGGAGCTCCTTGTAGAACGGTTCGGGTATCGCATTACCGATTACCGCTTGACACCGGACGGTCGCTGTCCGATGTGCAGGACATTAATCCCAGGGCGATGGGATTCAGTCTTTTGCGGACAGATCACCGACCGCCCTTATGTCCCACGCTGATGCCACAGGTTCGGGGAGTCCTGAATTGCAAGGTGCAGGATGGAAATCGGCGGATTCGCAGGCGCAGCCGCCACGGGAAACAATGCGCGGCGCAACGGCCAGGCGACAGAAGAGGGACAGACGGGCTGCGCCGATTCCGCTTCCCTGCAAGCGGCTTCCAAAGCTGCCTACACTGACAAGCCCAAGGTCAAACTCGACAGGTCGGCGCGACTCGGTGAGAGCCCACAGCCTGGCACGGTCGTGTGGGAGTGCCAAGGTGAATGTGCACGTCACAATTGGCCACCATCTTGTGGCGCTCTGGAACGGGCTCAGGGAGATGTAGTGAAAGGTGTGTCTCCGCCGTTGTCATGCACCCCGCCCGTTGTCATGCAAAAAACGTCCCAGGGGCCGAATTGGACGGAAAATGCGGACAACGCGGACCAAGCGGAAATCACAAAAGCCGTCTATTTTCTATGACTTGCGAATGGAATGAATGGGATATGGAGAAACATGGCGGAGAGAGTGGGATTCGAACCCACGGTACTCGTTAAAGTACACACGCTTTCCAAGCGTGCGCCTTAAACCGCTCGGCCATCTCTCCGCGGAGCGGCGTGACAGTTTGAATGTAGCACACTTGCATGTCGTCAAATCCGGTGCGGCGTGACCGGAACCTGGGCTGAGGGGCGATGCCGGGAAGGCATGAAAGCGTATACAGCGAGGCGCGGGCTGATTTATAGTGCCTTGTTGCCGCTGCTTCACGATGGGCTTTGATCCAGGGCGAATCTTCCATGCGAAAGAGGTCTTCTATGTCTCCAATCACCCGCCGCGATCTGCTTTGTTCCGGTGTGGCGCTTTCCGCATCCTCGCTCATCGCTCAGCCGGCATGGGCGCGCGCCGCCGCTCTGCTCGCCGCCTCTCCTCAGGCTGCAAGCGTTGGCGCATCGGCGGCCGTGGCCCCGCGCCAGCAGCTCCTTTTCGACTTTGGCTGGAAGTTCCAGTTCGGCAACGGATGCGACCCGTCCAAGGATTTGGATTTCGCCATCAACCAGGATGCCTTCGCCAAGACGGGCGACTTCAAGTTCGCGCGCGTGGGTTACGACGACTCGAAATGGCGCTCGCTGAACCTACCCCACGACTGGGCCGTGGAGCTGCCCTTCGTTCGCGACGACGAGCTGCAATCGCATGGGTACAAGCCGCTGGGCCGGCGCTATCCGGAGACCAGCATCGGCTGGTACCGGCGCGAGTTCGAGATTCCGGCCAGTGACGCGGGCCGCCGCATCGCCGTCGAGTTCGACGGCGCCTTTCGCGATATCCTCCTCTTTGTCAACGGCTGCTTCATCGGACGCAACGACAACGCCTACGCCCCCTTCCGCTTCGACATCACCGACTTCCTCGCTGTTGGCGCCAAAAACTGCATCGTTGCCCGCGTCGATGCGAGCTATGGCGCCGGCTGGTTCTACGAGGGCGCCGGGATCTACCGCCACGTGTGGCTCGTCAAGACCGATCGGCTGCATTTGGGGCGGTGGGAGAGCTACGTTCGCGCAATCGAGGTCAGTGAACACTCGGCCCTTTTGTCGCTTGTTGCCACGGTTTTCAATGAAGGGAAGTCTGCCGAGAATGCTCGCGTCCGCTGGGAGATACTGGATCCATCCGGCAAAGCCGTAGCAACGGCAGGCCCCGACTTAGGATCCGTTCTTCTCGACGCCGTCCCCGTTGGCGGTTCCATCTCACTCACCGTGCCCGCGCGCCTCACATCGCCTGCGCTGTGGTCGCCGGAAACGCCCAATCTCTACACGGCGGTCGCCATAGTTGAAACCGATGGCAAGGCGCGCGACGCCGAGCGCGTGCGCTTCGGCGTGCGCACTGCCCACTTCGACGCCGACAAGGGCTTCTTACTCAATGGCCAGCCGCTCAAGATCCAGGGCACCTGCAACCACCAGGACCATGCCGGAGTCGGCGTGGCGCTGCCCGACCGCCTGCAGGCCTTCCGCGTCGGCGTGCTCCAGCAGATGGGCTCGAACGCCATTCGCACCTCGCACAACATGCCCACGCCGGAACTTGTGGAAGCCTGCGACCGCATGGGCATGATGATGATGTGCGAAACGCGGCAGATGAGCTCCAGCCCCGAGGCCATGGCGCAGCTTGAAGCGATGGTCAAGCGCTACCGCAACTCGCCGTCGATCATCCTATGGTCGATCGGAAACGAGGAGGATCGGCTGCAAGGCACGATGGCCGAGGAGGGCGCGAAGATCGCCGCCACCATGGTGCGGCGCTGCCACGAGCTCGACCCCACGCGCGTCGTCTCCGCGGCCGTCGACGGCGACAACGAAACAGGCGACTCCACCGCGCTCGACATCATCGGCTTCAACTACCACCTGCAATTTCCCGACGGCTTCCACTTGAAACATCCGGGCAAGCCCATCTACGGTTCCGAGACCGCCAGCGCGATTTCCACGCGCGGCTGCTATCAAACCGATCCGCTGCGCAACACGCTGAGCGCATACGACGTGAATCAGCCGGGCTGGGGCGAGCTCGCCGAGGAGTGGTGGACCTTCTACGCCACGCGCCAGTGGGAGGCGGGCGGCTTTGCCTGGACCGGCTTCGACTATCGCGGCGAGCCCACGCCCTACGGATGGCCCTCGATCAACTCGCAGTTCGGCATCGTGGACACCTGCGGATTTCCCAAGGACAGCTTCTTCTACTACAAGGCGTGGTGGACCAAGGAGCCCGTGCTGCACCTCTTCCCGCACTGGACGTGGGAGGGAAGGGAAGGCGACGAGATTCCCGTGTGGGTACACTCCAACCTCGACGAAGTGGAGCTGTTCGTCAACGGCAAGAGCGCGGGCCGGCAAAAGGTTCCGCGGCTCGGGCACGTGGAGTGGAAGGCGCGCTACGAGCCGGGCGTCATCGAGGCGCGCGGATGGAAGAGCGGCTGGCTCGTGCTCACGGAGAAACGCGAGACAACGGGACCGATTACCGCGCTGCGGCTCACCGCCGATCGCACGGCCATCGACGCCGACGGCGAAGATGTCGCCGTTCTCACCGTCGAGGCGCTGGACAGCGCGGGCCGCGCCATTCCCACGGCGTCGAATCACATTTACTTCAAGGTTACCGGCGAGGGCGCGCTCATTGGAGTGGGCAACGGCGATCCCAACTGCCAGGAGAGCGACAAGGAGCCGCGCCGCTCGCTCTTCAACGGGCTGGCGCAGGCCATCGTGCAATCCACCAAAACGGCGGGCACGATCGCCATTGAAGCCGGCGCCACCGTGCGCGGCGGCACGGTCGCTCCGGCAAAAATCGAAATCGCGACCAGGCAGGTGGAGCTAAGGCCGGCGGTCGCGTAAAGGCAGCGGGCAGCGGGCAGCGGACAGTGGACGAAAGCAATGAACAAAGGGGTGTGATAAGAGAGCGGCGAAGACAGCATGAAACCGGCCTGAAATGACGACCTGCAGGTGTACGGATCGGGGAAAACCGTAGACCTGCAGGTCGAATTTCAAGGGTCCAAATCGTCGCATCGGCAAATCGCGGAAAACTACACCTGCAGGTGGAGTAATCGGCGGGAATTATGACCTGCAGGTGCATGGAAATGGTGAAAATCGTCGCATCGCGCTTGCGCGATAGGCTATTTTGGGGCCGAAAGCGAGGTTTTGGGGGGGAACCTGCCCGGATTCGCGTTCAGGGACAGTGTCTTACGCCCACTACGCGGGCTGGGGATCGTGCCGATGTATTTGATCCCCAGGCTTGCGCCATGGGGCTACCGTCTCGCGCCCGCTCAAGCGGGCTGAAAGGTGTGATGCCGCATCTGGTCCCGGGCTGGGCAAAGTAAAGGAGGGGCCGATGAAAGGGGCAGGCTCCGTGGCGCTTGACAAGTTCGGCGATGAATTCAGTCCTCGCCGGGGAGCAGGGGGAGGGTGAGGTTTTCGGCGGGGGCGGGGCGGCTGCGCGGGGCCTTCTTGAAGGTGGCATCGCGGCGGTGGGCGGGGTAGTCGGGCTGCGAGCCCGAGAGAATCTGCTGGATGGTGAGGATTTGCAGGCGCGGGTACGTGCTGCCGTCGGAGGATTTGTAGAGTCCGGCGTCGGCGGCCTCCTTGAGCATGGGCTTGGTTGGCTCCTCGAAGGTGAGAAAGACACCGATTTCGGCCTTCTCGCGCGTTAGCACGCCTGCGAGATCTCGGACCTGCGATGCGGTGACGTGGCCACCTTTGACAGAGAAGATGATCTGCTTGGATTTGCCGGAATCGTCGTCGTGGAAGTACAGGCGTCCGTCAATGCCACGATCCGCGCCTTTCTTTTGGTCGACGGGACGCGCGCCGACCTGGCCGAGCGCCCACCATTGGAACTGGTATTTGTCCTCGGCTGCTAACTGCTCCGCGCCCGCGTAGTCCGTAGGCTCGCCTATGACCTCGTATGTGTCTTTGATCTCCGGGCCGAAGGCGTCGGAGAGGCGCTTCTTGATGAGGCCGATGGCGAGGTGGGTGATGTCGATGCCGATCCAGCGGCGATTGAGGCGCTGCGCGACCTGAACGGTGGTGCCGCAGCCGCAGAACGGATCGAGGACGAGGTCGCCTTCGTTGGAGCTGGCTTTGATGATGCGCTCGAGGAGGGCTTCTGGTTTTTGGGTGGGATAGCCGAGGCGTTCTTGTGCTTGAGAGTTGATGGGCGGAATATCCGTCCAAACTGTCGTCACCGGAGCGCCGGGCATCTCATCTAGGTACCTCTTGTAACGTGGCATCCCCGACCTCGTATAAACCAGACGCCCGGAATCGTGCATTTCCTGCATCTTCGCTTTCGTCCATCGCCAAACCCTTCGATGACCGTTCCACTCGTAGGTCAAGTTGGGGCGGTCAGGGTTTGGATTCAGCGTGTTGTCGAGTTGGTACTTCCTTCCCGTTCCTTCCTCAATCCGGTTGTAGTGGCTCTCGATGTACTCGGCCTTGTATGGAAGAAAGATGGGGTTCCACCTGCATTCCTCGCCTTTGCCGTAGGAGATTATTGTGTCGTGGGTCGAAGGAAAACGCGTGAAGGCGTGCCCTTTCGGCATTGTTCGCTGCCAGATGATTTCATTCCGGAAGAACTGCGGCCCAAACACGGCGTCCATCAGAATTTTCAGATAATGGCTGGCGGTGGGATCGCAGTGGAGATAGATGGAGCCGGTTTGCTTGAGGACGCGGCGGAGTTCGACGAGGCGCGGGGCCATCATGGCAAGATAGGCCATCATGTCGGTGCCGTGAAGGAATGTCCAGAACGCACGCATCGTATCTGCGACTTGCCCGCCCTGCTCGACGATTTCTTCATAGGCGCGCATGGCGTCGGTGTTCCACTCCCATGTGTCCTCGAAGGCGTGGATTTGGGAGCTGGACTGGGAGCCGTCTTTCTCGGCGAAGAGGACGTTGTAGTCCTGGCGGGAGTTGAAGGGCGGATCGAGGTAGACGAGATCGACGGACTCGTTTTTGACGTACCTGCGGAGGACTTCGAGGTTGTCGCCGTAGTAGAGCTTGTTTTTTTCAGTACTCACGGTTTGGGATGAGGGTAGCACAGCGGGGGCGGTGCAGCGCGCAGGCGAACCTTGGGGATCAACGGGTTTGAGCGCGGCTTCGCCGCGTACTTTTCTTTTTCGAAGATGGGCGGGTGGTTTTTGCGGGGGTTGAAACCGGCTTCTTCCACCCCACAGACGTAGACCTGTCTGTGGGGGCCCCGGACTCCCTCCGTCGTTGCCGCGCCCGCTACATGCTGCTCCCTGCCACCAAACCGCCAATCGTCCGCATCGGCAATGCCAGCCGCATGGTCTCCGGCAACCGTATGAACCCGTGCGCCCGGTAAAACTCCGCCGCCCTCTCGTCGATCGCATCCACAACCACCATGGACGATCCGACCACGGCGGCATTCTCGTAGGCCTTGCGCAGAGCCTCCGCGAGCAGAACGGAGCCGAGCCCTTGCCCTTGCAGCTCCACCTTCACCGCCAGCCGTCCCAACAGTGTTGCGCTCACCTGCGGGTAGCGGGGAAGATGTTTCCTTGCCTCCTCTGGAATCGCCCCCGGCGCAAGGCCGCACGCGCACAGCGTGAAGTAGCCCGCAATCGTCCCCGGCGCGCGCTCCGGAACCAACACGAACACGGCATTCGCCTTGCGCCGCATATCCTGCGAGGCCTGCGTCTTCAAATAGTTGTCGAGGCTTTCCACACCGCACCGGAACGCATCGCGGCCGTGCTTCTTTTCCAGCGGCTCAATCCGGTAGAGGCCCGCTCGCGCAGTTTCCATCAGGAAGTAACTCGTTGCTTAGCCAACCGGAACGCGCGCCGCAGCCTCGCATTCGGCTTCGGTGGATGAATCAGCGTATTGAAGAAAACCGTCCGGTCGCGCTCCGAGAGCACAAGATTCTCATGCCGCGCGATCGTCTGCTGCGCGGCCTCTGTCAGCGCCATGAGGCAGAAATCCGTCAGGCTCCGCCGCTCCAGCGCCGCAGCGCGCTCCACCAGCACCTTGGTTCCGGAATGTACGCGAAACCCGAGTCGCATGCCGCGCCTGCGCTGTTCATCCGCCTTCGCCAATGCCCCGCTCCGAATCATGCCGCCCTCCTCCGCTACTCTCCATTCATTGTACGTCCACTGGGCGTACAATTCAATCCGCCGCCGGCTCCGCCAGCTCCGCTAACCCCGCTTTCCTCCCGTATACCGCTTCCTCCACAGCTCCTGCTCCACCAGCTCCATCGCCCGATCCTCCAGCGACCGTTGCCAAGGAACCAGCCCATACACCAGATCGCACTCGAGCGCCCGCGCCATCTGCTCCAGCCGTTCCAGGCTGATCTTCCGCCTCTGTTCCGACCGCTCCATCTGAAACACCATCCTCGGCGAGAATCTCATCGCCTCGGCAATCCGCTCCGCCGGGAATCCAACCGCCATGCGCATCGCCCGCAGCCACCCCTCCTTCGGCCGCGGCTGCGTCAGCGCTCTCCGGTACGGCCGCACCTTCCGCTCCAGTTCCAGCCTCGCCCGCTCCCGCATCACTCTCAACATCGTCCCATCCCCTTTCGCGCACACGAGCCCACAGTGCGCAAAACCGCGCAAAAATGCGGTCGTAAGCGCATCACAACGTGGGTTATGTGCTGTTTAAGCTCATTTTGCCTCAGGAGTGCGAAATTATCTGCAAACTTTTCCGCAAATTCCTGAAAATTCAAGCGGCCACTCAGCCCCTATTCAGGAAATTTCTCGGCGCACCACTCAACGATTCGCGTAACTTCTAGCGACCATTTCGGGGCATTTGCGAAACTCCAAGCGACCGTTTCGTGAGGTCCGCGTCCCGCCAAATCGAACATTTCGTGTACTTTGCGCGCCCCTCCGTCGCCCATGAATTTCACCGGCCTCTGACCACCGGCCCGCCCGATACATTGGAGAGATGGAGCGAGAACAGAGAGGGGGGCGGGCGGAGTGGCGGCGGGAGCTGGGCGCGATGGTGGCGCTCGCCGTGCCGGTGGTGTTGAGCGAGCTGGGCTGGATGCTGATGGGCGTGGTGGACACCATCATGGTGGGGCGTCTGGGCCCGGCGGCGATTGGGGCCGTGGCGCTGGGCAATGCCGTTTGCTATACGCCGAGCTTGTTTGGAGTGGGGCTGATGCTGGGGCTGGATACGCTGGTGGCGCAGGCCTACGGGCGCAAGGATCACGACGAGTGCCACCGATGGCTGGCGCAGGGCGTGTATCTGGCGGCGATTGCGGCCGTGCCGATCATGTTGGGGATTTGGCTGGCCAGCGTGGGCTTTACGCACTACGGGATTGCGGCGGAGGTGGCCGGGCCGGCGGGCGGATATCTGCGGCTGCTGAACTGGGGCACTCTGCCGCTGCTGCTCTACAGCGCGTCGCGGCGGTATTTGCAGGGCGTGGGCCAGGTGCGCGTGATTACCGTGACCTATGTGGCGGCGAACCTGGTGAACTGGTTCGGGAACTGGGTGCTGATCTACGGCAAGCTGGGAATGCCGGCGCTGGGCGTGAACGGGTCGGCGCTTTCGACGGTGCTGGCGCGGGTGACGATGGCGCTGGCGCTGATGGGGTTTGCATGGAGGTACGAACGGAAGCGCGGGCATCCGCTGTTCCGGCACTGGGCTGCGCCGCAGGCGGCGCGGTTGAAGCGGCTGTGGCGGCTGGGCGCTCCGGCGGCGGGACAGATTCTGCTGGAGGTGGGCGCGTGGAACCTGGCGACGTTTTCCGCCGGGTACCTGACGCCGGTGGCGCTGGCCACGCACCAGATTGTGCTGAACTACGCGAGCGTGACGTACATGGTGCCGCTGGGGATTTCCGCGGCGGCGGCGGTGAGCGTAGGGCATGCGGTGGGCGCGGGAGACGCGGCGCGGGCGCGGCGGGCGGGATGGCTGGCGCTGGGACTGGGCACGAGCTTTATGCTGCTGGCGGCGGTGGCGTTTTTGGCGTGGCCGCGGCCGCTGATCGAGTTGTATACGAGCGACGAGAGAGTGATGGCAGTGGGGCCGGGACTGCTGGCGATTGTGGCGGCGTTCGAGGTGTTCGACGGGATCCAGACGGTGAGTACGGGCGCGCTGCGCGGGCTGGGCGAGACGCAAGCTCCGATGTTGGCGAACCTGGTGGGGTATTGGGTGCTGGGATTGCCGCTCGGGTTCTTCCTTTGCTTTGGACTGAAGTGGGGGATTTACGGATTGTGGATTGGGCTGACACTGGCGCTGGTGGTGATTGCGCTGGCGCTGATTGCGCGGTGGAAGAGGGATGCGGAGAGGCAGGTGCTAGCCAGTAACCAATAGCCAGTAGCCAATAGCCGATAGCCAGTAGTTTTCTTCGTGGCAGGGCCAAGTGAGTGCGATCCCACCTTTGCGGCAGGATGCGCCGCAAGGATGGGGCACCCGCACGGGGCACGCTGGCGCAATGAAAACAAAGCGATTGCGGGGCGCTATTCGCCCCAAAGGGCCTTCCCGCGGCATGGAAGTGAGGGGGTTACTCTTGGGGATGCGGAGAGAGACGGTCGAGGCAGGAAGTGACTATAATCACATATTGGGGCGCAAAGAGCCGCGAACCTGGAGAAGTGAGCCGGCACCCGTAGAACGGCAGAATTCATCGGAAGGGAATCCCGCCATATGGCGACTGGAAACTTGGCCCTGGGTCAAGAACAGGGTGAAAGCAGTGCGCGCCCGCGCGTCGTCAACGACTTCAGCATCATCGTAGCCACGGTCAACGGATCGGGATCGCAGTCCGCCAACAGCGTGCTGCTGAAGAGCATTTTTGGAATGGGGGTTTCCGTGAGCGGGAAGAACCTGTTCCCATCGAACATTGCCGGGTTGCCGACATGGTTCACGATCCGCGCCAGCAAGGACGGCTACGTGGCGCGCAAGCGCGAGTCGGACGTGCTGGTGGCGCTGAATCCCGAGACGGCGCGGGACGACATGATGCAGGTGCAGGCCGGAGGGGCAGCGATTTACGAAGAGCACCTGAACCTGAAGCAGTATCGCGACGACGTGATCTGCTATCCGGTGCCGTTCGACAAGATCACGCTCGACATTTGCCACGAAGCCAAGCTGCGCAAGCTGGTGAAGAACATGGTGTACGTGGGCGCGGTGGCGCAGTTGCTGGGGATCGACCTGGGAGTGGTGGAGGCGGGGCTGCGCAAGCAGTTTGCCAAGAAGCAGAAGGTGTTCGACCTGAACTTTGGCGCGGTGCAGGCGGGCTGGGACTACGTGAAGACGACGTTGACCAAGCAGGACCCGTACTGGATCGAGCCCATGAATCAGACCAAGGGCAAGATCATTGTGGACGGGAACGCAGCATGCGGTATGGGCGCGGTATTCGCAGGCGTGACGGTGGTGGCGTGGTATCCCATTACACCGTCGACCTCGTTGATTGAGGCGACGACGGATTTGCTGAAGAAGTTTCGCGTGACGCCGGAGGGCAAGGCGACGTTTGCCGTGGTGCAGGCCGAGGACGAACTGGCGGCGATCGGCATGGTGCTGGGCGCGGGCTGGGCCGGAGCGCGGGCAATGACGTCGACGTCGGGACCGGGCATCTCGCTGATGGGTGAGTTTGCGGGGCTGGGCTACTATGCCGAGATTCCGGGAGTAATCTTCGACGTGCAGCGCAGCGGGCCTTCGACGGGCATGCCGACGCGCACGCAGCAGGCGGACCTGCTGTCGACGGCGTTCCTTTCGCACGGCGACACGAAGCATCCGATTCTGCTGCCGGGCAGCGTGAAGGAGTGCTTCGAGTTTGGCTATGCGGCTTTCGATCTGGCGGAGCGGCTGCAGACGCCGGTGTTTGTGCTGACGGACCTGGACCTGGGCATGAACAACTGGATGTCGGAGCCGTTCGCGTATCCCGAAAAGCCGCTGGACCGCGGCAAGGTGCTGACGGCGGAAGATCTCGAGCGGCTGGGCAAGTTTGCGCGCTACCGCGACGTGGATGGCGACGCGATCGGCTGGCGCACGCTTCCGGGAACGAAACACCCCAAGGCGGCATACTTCACCCGAGGCTCGGGGCACAGCGACGAGGCGGAGTACACCGAGCGGCCTGACGAGTATCAGGAAGTGATGGACCGGCTGGCGCGCAAGTTCGAGACTGCGCGTAAGCTGGTTCCGGCGCCTGTGATCGTCAGGAACGGAGCCTCGAAGATCGGGTTCCTAGCCTACGGATCCACGGATTTCGCGCTGCGCGAGAGCCTGGACCAGATCGAGAAGGAGCACGGGCTGAAGGTGGACTATCTGCGCATCCGGGCTTATCCGTTTGCGCATGAAATCCATGACTTTGTGGCCAGCCATGAGCGCGTGTATGTGGTGGAGCAGAACCGCGATGCGCAAATGGCGAGCCTGCTGAAGCTGGATATTCCAGCAGAGCAGGTGGTGAAGCTGCGCAGCATTCTCTACTACAACGGATTGCCGCCAGACGCGCACACGATTACAGAGGGATTTGCGACGAAGGAGGGACTCTAAGATGGCGGCTGCAACAGCAAGTGGGGCCACGGGCCCGAAATTGAATCACATTGGTCTGCCGGTGCTGGAATACCGCGGCGGCAAATCGACGCTGTGCGCCGGGTGCGGACACAACGCGATTTCGGAACGGATTATCGACGCCATGTTCGAAATGGGCGTGCAGCCAGAGCGGGTGATGAAGATGAGCGGCATCGGCTGCTCGTCAAAGAGCCCCGCTTACTTCATGAACCGTTCGTTCAGCTTTAATGGGGTGCACGGGCGCATGCCGAGCATCACCACCGGCGCCGTGCTGGCCAACCGCACGATGACTGCGCTAGGCGTCTCCGGCGACGGCGATACGGCTTCCATCGGAATGGGGCAGTTCGTCCACCTGATGCGGCGCAACCTGCCCATGATTTACATCATTGAGAACAACGGTGTGTACGGCTTGACCAAGGGCCAGTTCTCGGCCACTGCCGACATCGGGTCGAAGCTGAAGACCGGCGTCATCAACGAACTGCCGCCCATCGATACGTGCGCCTTGGCGATCCAGTTGGGCACCACGTTTGTGGGGCGGTCGTTTTCCGGCGACAAGAAACAGTTGCTCTCCATGCTGAAGGCGGCCATCGCCCACCAGGGGACGGTGATGCTGGACGTAATCAGTCCCTGCGTGACGTTCAACGACCACGAGGGATCGACGAAGAGCTACAAATTCCTGCAGGAGAACGACGAGCCGATCAACGAGATCGGGTTTGTCGCGAGCTTCGACGATATCGAGGTGGATTACGATTCGGGCGAAGTGTACGACGTGGAGATGCACGACGGCTCGCAACTCAGGCTGCGCAAACTGCTGGAGGATTACGACCCGACCGACAAGGCCAATGCAGTGCGCACGCTGATGGAAGCGCAGGAAAAGGATGAGGTCCTGACCGGCGTGTTCTATATCGATACGCAGAAGCCCACGTTCATCGATCAGTTGAATCTAGTGGACGAACCGCTGGCCACGCTGCCTGAGTCGCTCACGCGTCCGCCGAAGTCGGCGCTGGAAAGCTTAATGGCGAATTTGCAGTAGCGCGGATTGACAGGTTGATTTCCAGCAGAAATCGATTCGCCAGCAAAGGGGCGTCACGTTGCCAATGAGACCGTGGACCGAGCCGGTTAGGACGCCTTAGCGCGCAGCTCCCGCTCGGCGCGCAACCAATCCTCTTCATGGTGTCCGTGCCGGCGGCCGCGCTCGGTCCAGAACCGATGCGCCAACTGCGCGATTTCTTCGTGACGGATCGAGTTCCCTTTTCCATCCGCGCTGACGACAGTCTTTTTCGCCGCGGGCTTGCGCGGTTTCGCAGCGGCCTTCGGCGCGGCGCTTGGTTTCTTGGCGGACTTTGCCATGTGCAGTTCCTCCTGCGCAGGTGCGCTCGTTGCACAAGCGATCAACTAAAGAATACCGGAAAACGAGGTATCATGGCGCCGAAAGGCCATCCAAGAACCTTCCATGTAAACTTGCACCATGGAAGGACAATGATGCGGACACGCAGGCCGAGATTCATTGCGCCGCCACGAAACGCGCTGTTTACGTGGAGGTTATGCGCAGAAGGCGCACTGCAAACGTGCATCGTGGTTTCAACTTAAAAACTCATGACTTCTCTCGCCATCGATACCACTGCGCTCACCCGCCGATTCGGCGAATTCACGGCTGTCAAGGATGTAAACCTGCGTGTTGCCGCGGGACAGTTCTTCGGCTTTCTTGGGCCCAATGGAGCGGGCAAGTCCACCACAATTAAGATGCTGACGGGCCTGCTGGCGCCGACATCGGGAAACATCCGCATCTTAGGTGAAGATCTGAATGAACATCCGGCGGAGGTGAAAAGGCAGATTGGCGTTGTTCCGGAAGGCATGGCGCTCTTCGGCCGCCTGACCGCGGACGAATATCTTCGATTTGTCGGCCGCATGTATGGCCTGGATCGCGCCACCACGCTACAGCGCACCCGGGAGCTGCTGGAATTCATGCAGTTGGCCGACGAGCGGAAGAAGCTCATCACAGACTTTTCGCATGGGATGCAAAAAAAACTTGCCCTGGCGGCGGCGGTTATTCACGGTCCCAGGATTCTTTTCCTCGATGAACCGTTTGAAGGCGTGGACGCAGTCGCCGCAGGCACGCTCAAGGCGATGTTGCAACGAATGATCGCGCGCGGCGCAACCGTCTTCCTCACCTCGCACGTGCTGGAAATCGTGGAACGGCTGTGCACACACGTCGCGATTATTCATCGCGGAGAACTGGTGGCCCAGGGATCGCTGGAAGAACTGCGCGCCGGCGCCGGCTGCAGCCAGACGGATACAGGAGAAGGAACCGCGCCAAGCGGCAGGGAGGATCGCAGCCTGGAAGAGATCTTTCTCGAAATTGTCGGCGCCGATCGCGAAGGAAACCCAGCGGCAACGGCGCCTGAGCAGGAGCTTTCATGGCTGAGCTAGCGGCCAGGGACACGCTTTCTGTTTCCACGCGCGGCATTCCTGCCGGAACGCAACTCACCGCGGTTGCATGGTTGCGCTGGCGCATGTTTGTCAACAACATCTTTCGCCGGCATCCAACGGGCACGCACCAGGCCGTTGGACTTGCGTTTGCCATTCTCCTGCGCCTTATCGTCTGGCCCTTTCTTGCCCTGATGGTGGTTGGCCCAGTAGCCGGCAGCGGATTTCTGGCATGGATCGCAATCGCCGAAGGCCACCCGCAGACACTCGCACCACTGCTGGCCGGCATCGTGATTTTGTGGCAGTTCGTGAGCATCAACGGCCTGAACATTGCTGCCGCCGTCTCCAGCTTCGATCCCGCCTCGCTCACGCGCTTTCCTCTGCGATTCGGACGTTATCTGGTTTTGCGGACGTTGCTCGGTTTGCTGACCTCCAGCACCATCGTGGGCTGTCTCGCCTTGCTGGCTGCCACGGCAGGAATCGGCTTAGCGAAGCCTGCGCTGGCACTGCCCGCGGTAATCGTTCTGGCGGTTTACGCGCCGATGAACATTTTTCTCACGCGCATGATCGGCGCATGGATGGAGCGCTGGCTTGCAAACCGCCGCTTTCGCGAAATCTTCGGTCTGCTGATGGCGCTCTTTGCCGTGGGAATCCAGTTTCTGAGTTTTCAGCGCGCTTCCATGCGGATTCCCGGCGCACACGACAACTGGTTTTTGCGGTTCTTGCACGGCTCTGGCCCGTATTTACATTGGCTGCCGCCGGGCTTCGCCGCCAATGCCATTCTCCTCGCCCCACAACGTCCTGCCGCAGCGCTGGCGCAATTCACGGGCTTGCTGGCGAGCACCGCGTTGTTCGCGGCTGTTTTTGCGATTCGGCTTCACAAACAATTTCTCGGCGAGCACCTGAGTGAAGGCGTGAGCCGGCGCACTCCCGCAAACGCAGTTACGCGCGGGCGGGCGCTCTCGCTGCCACCGGACGCCCTGGCAGCACAGGCGCGGTCTCAGCCCTCCCGCGCGGCGTTCCCGCCGGTAGTGGGCGCGTGTTTGCGCAAGGAGTGGCTCATGCTGCGCGGCAACGGGTCGCTGATCATCAATATGTTCACGCCTCTGATCTTCGTTGTCATTTTCAGCCGCGGCGGCTTCGGCCAGCATTCCACATACTTGCTTCCCGGAGCGATTGCTTACGTTCTCTTTGGCCTTCTGGCGGGACTTTACAACGTTTTTGGCGCGGATGGACTTGGCGTGCAACTTTATCTGCTTGCGCCTATTCGCGTGCGGGACGTGATTCTGGCCAAGAATCTTATGAGTCTCTGGCTGATCGCCGTCGAAGCGGGGCTGGCGTGGGCTGCGGTGGCGATGCTTGCGCGAATGCCGATTCCACTCTCGCTGGAAATCTCCACCGCTTTATGGACGATCTTTGTGATTGCAGTGAATCTCGCTTTGGGGACATGGCGATCGATTCAAGCGCCGCACCGGTTTGTCCCCGGTCAAGCGCGGCAGCGAAGTACGCCGACCAATCGTACCAGCGGCCTACTCATATTTTTGGTTTTGTTCGGAAGCCTGATTTTGCAGGTTCCTGTAGTGTACCTGAGTCATTCCTTCCACGAGCCGTGGCTGACCGCATGGATCTTTGGCTTTCTCGCCGCCGCCGCCATCGCCGCGGACGCGCTGCTGCTGCGTAATGTCGATCATTTCATTCTGGCTCACCGCGACGTGTTTGCCGAGGTTCTCTGCAAGATTTAGGCCGCGTCCGATTGAGGCTTGGCGCCGCCTTGCTCGGAGCTTATCGCGCAGAACTAGAGTTGCCACCAATCAAGCAGAGACATCCGCGGATAATAGAGGCCGCCGCACAGGCTTGAGCCCTCGCCGCGCAGATTGCGCAGGACCTTTGCGTAGGCCTCGATCTGTGGCGCGAAGATGCGGCGCAATTCGGGCAGAGCCGCGGCAGGGTCGAGACCGTCCTCGTGGACGGTTTTATAGTCGACGATCCACCACGTGTCTTGGCCGGCGGTTTGCGGCGCGCGCCCGGCGCGGAAAACGCGATCGACCTGTACCGTGCGCAGGCTGCCGTCGACGACGCCAGTCCAGCGGACTTCGTTGGCCGCATCGGCGTGCGGCGCGAGGATCCATTGCGCAAGAGGATCGCCGGCGGCCTTGAGTACTGTCTGCAACGCTTGCATGGCGATGCGGCCGGCATGGCGGGGTTCGACGCCGGAGGCGCGGACGGTTGCGGCAATGCGGGGTTGCATTTGGGCGAGAGCCGCGCGGGCTGCTTCATCCGGCTGCGTGGCAAGGAGCTGTGCGTACTGCTGCATGAGCGCGTGCACCGCTTTGCCGAGCGCGCGCGAGAGCAGCCCGCCTTCGTGGCGCTCGTAGAGGCGACCCGCGCCGAGAAGCGGCTCGCCGGGCGCAGCCGCAGAGAACTGCGCGGAGGGCGGACGGTAGTCCGGCGGTAATCGGCGCAAGAGCGATGAGGAGGGCACTGAAGGCATCACGGAGAAATTTCCGCCGGCGGATGCGGCGAGAGATTCGATGGTAGAGGGCTCGGCGGTTAAAGCCGCGCTAGCGACCCACTTATCGAACTGGCGATGAATCTCCGCTTGCCAGGCTGGCCAGGCCGTGGCGAGTAAGCTACCGCGAGGATCGGCGAGGCTGAAGGAGCCATCCTGTTCGGTTTTGCAGGAGGGCCGTGCGAAGAAATGCAGTTCTTCGCGGGCGCGAGTAGCGGCGACGTAAAGAAGGCGGCGCGATTCCTGTTTTTCACGCTCGCGGCGGACGCGGTCGACCCACTTCTTTGCGGCGCCGCGATCGGCGCCCTTGGACTGGAACGGCGCGACCAGAAACTCCGTGATCTCGCCGGACCCCTCCGGGCTGGATGGATCGCGCTCAGGCGGAAGGCCGCGCTCCAGCCAGGAGAGCATGGTGGGGTTGCCGCCACCCACGCCGGCCTGCAGATCGGGCACAACGACGACTTCGAACTCGAGACCTTTCGACCCGTGGATGGTCATCAATTGAACACCGCAATCGCTGCCGGCGGTTGGATCGGGCAGAGCCTTGAGGGTACGGAGGGCAGCGTCGAGTGTTGGGCCGAGGAGATCCGGCTCGCCCTGCGGCAGGCCGTCGAGGGTGCTCCAAAGCAGATCGAGGTTAGCGCGCGCGGCGGCGTCGACACACTGGGCGCCGCCCAGGCGCAGCCAGACCTGTTCGAGCCAGGTTCCGGGCGCGGCGGAGGGCTGCGCGCAGCGCAGGCGTTCGGCAAATTCCATGGCACGCAACACGCGATCGGCGGACAGGCGGCCTTCGCCGCTGAGAAGGTGCAAGCGCTCAGAGAGGAGTTCGGGCACGGGACGCGCGAGCAGCTCGGATGAGTCAGCGCCGGCGAGCGTATGCAAATCCGCGAGCGAGAGGCCGCACCACGGGGCGCGGAGAACGCCGAGCCACGCGACGCGATCGTGAGGATTGAGGAGCGCGCGGGCGAGGGCGAGCGCGTCGATGATTTCCGGACGGTTTTGCAACTCCTCGAGTTCCACGGCGCGGAAGAGGATGGATGCTTCGCGCAGCGCGGCGGCTATGGGTGCGAGCGACTTGCGTGCGCGGGCGAGGATGGCGACGCGGTACTTCTCCTGCTTTTCGTTGGGCTGCTTTTTCTCATTGGCGGCGCGGGCTTCGCCGATGCGGGGCAGATGGCTGCGGACGATGGCGACGATTTCGTCGATCTGCCGGTCGCGCGCGGCTTCGCGCTCGGCCGCGATTTGCTTCTTCCGGTCCGGATCGACCTTGCCGCGAGGCGAATCGGGCATGAATTCGAGGTGGAGCGACATGAACGGCGCGGACTCGGCGACGAGGCGCGGACCGGGTTGCGCGGCGGCATGAGCATCATCGCGAGCAGGTTCCGCCTTGGTGAACATAACGCCACTGCCGTCGTCTGCGGCGAAAACCTGCTCGAAGGTGTCGTTGAGGCTCCGGACCAGAGGCGGTGCGGAACGGAAGTTGGCGGTGAGCAGGACAGGATCGAAGCGCAGCGGCAGGTCGCCTGGAATTTCAAGGCCGAGTTGCTCGACGCGCGGAAAGAGCTCGGCGTCGGCGTCGCGGAAGAAGTAGATGGACTGCATGGGGTCGCCGACCATGAAGCAGGTGCGGCCCTCGCGTTCGGGCCACGCGGCGATGAGATGCGCGAGCAACTGGTGCTGGCGGCGGCTGGTGTCCTGGAATTCGTCGACCAGCAGGTGGCGAATGCCGTCGGCGACAGCGAGCGCCGCGTCGGTGGGGAGTCCATCTTCACCCTTGAGCAAATTTTGCGCGATCTGGGCGACTTCGACAAAGTCGACAGCAGAGGCTTCCGCGAAGACCACACGCAGCTCGGCTGCGGCATGACGCAACAGCGTAAAGCAGGCACGTACGATTTGCCACTCTTCCTCCGAATACCGCGCGGGAGGCAAATCACGGACGGCGGCAAGGGAGGATTCGAGACCCCTTGTTTCGCCGAGTTTTCGGAGCAGCCTCGTCATTTGGCCTTTTTTTTCATCTTTTCTGTTGAATGGTGCCCCGGCCCATCTGACTGCCGAGCACTGCGTGGCTGACTTTCTCGAAACCCTTCGGCGCGCGCGGCCCCGTAGGAAAGCCGAGTCTCTTGTCAACCGCGTCGCGCAGTTTACCACTACCAGTGAGAATGAATTCAGCCAAGGAGATAAAGGCGTTGTGCGCGTCGTCAAAGGCATCAATACTTGCAAATGGTCCAGTGGGGATATCGGTCAACTCAGCTAGCCTTCGGGGCGAATTGGGGCCGGGTTCCTCACACGCATATCGCGCCAATTCGAGCACTTCCTCCCGCACTCCTGGTATTTGGTCCAGGATCTCGCTGATCCGCGTAAGCCCAGGCTGTAAGGAGTTCGCAAACGGGCGTTCCAGCCGCTCGCGCATAGCGTCCCAATCCGGGTCGCGGTCAAGAACGAAATCGTGCATCCATTGATCGCGCTTCTTGAGCATACCGGCGAGCTGGTCCTCCAGATCATGCCAACTATTGTCGCGCCACAGCAGCAGAGATTCGATGGCCTCGCGCAGCGGCGGATCGCCGCCGGCGATTTGTTCGAGTGTGCGGCGGGCTGCGCAGCGGTATAGCTCTGTGGGTTTTTCCTGGGTCTCAAGGCTTCCACCTAGGCCGGAGAGAACCGGCTGCTGTAATGCGAGATCGCGGCAAAAGGAATCGATGGTGGAAATGCGCAATTGCGCGGGCAAATCGAGGAGATTCCAGCCGTGGGCTTGAGAGTGTTCCAACGCGCGGCGGGCGATGGGGCTCGGCTCATCCTTCCTGAGTTCATCGAGAATCCGATTCCGCATCTCGGCGGCGGCGGCGTTGGTAAATGTGATGGCCACGACTTGCCCCGGCTCATCGACCTCGGCGAGCAAGCGCAGAAACCGTTCCGCCAGCAGGGTCGTCTTGCCTGAGCCGGCGGGTGCGCGCACGAGGATGGAGCGGGCAGCGTCGAGCGCGTACTCGCGCTGCGTTTGATCGGGAGGACGGTTCTTGAACGGCGCGCTAGGCATTGTCTGCCTCCTCGCCATCGCCGTTGTTCAAGTCCTCGGGTCGCGGTGGATGCTCCTCGATGCGGCAAAGCGCTTGTAGTCTGCAGCCCTCGCAGGTCTTGGGATAGTCGCGCGGATCCACGTTGGCGCGGCCGCTGAGGAAGTCGCGGGCAAGCTGTTCGATGCAGGTGCGCCAAGCGGCCATGTCTTCGCCGGTCAACTTCCTCCTCATGAGACCGTGGTTGCCAGTAAGGTTTGAGAACAGAGTAGTCTTCGCGTCACGTACGCAGCCGGCAAGTTCGCAATTGCTTTCGCCGGTACGCACCTTAGCAAAGACGAGGCCGCCGAGTTGTTCGGGTGGCCTATCGAGAGCGAAGCCGGCGTAGAGCGGGAGTTGCACATCGTCGGGGCGGGGAAGATCCCAAGAGCGCGGATCTGCATAGCCGGACTTGTAGTCGATGACCAGGAGGGAATTGTCGATGAGGCGGTCGATGCGGTCGAGGCGCAAGTGGAGCGTGAGGCCTGCGATGGACGCGGTGGCTTTCTTCTCTGTTTCGGCAACGGTGAAGGGCAGGCGCGTGGATTCGTAGTGGAGCCATTCGGTGACGAGATCGACGAGGCGCGTCTCTTCGAGTTCCAGATATCTTGGCGGCATGCACTCACGCGCGCGCGAGGGCATTCTTGTTTGGGAGACGCGGCGCACATGGCTCTTGACGAAGGCAGGGAGGTCTGTCAGCGCGAGGAGTTCCCGATGGGAGCGAATGCCAGCAGGCGGACCTGCCCAGATGGAGAACAGAACTTCATGAAGAAGCGAGCCGCGTTCGAGGGCGGTGAGGCTGGCTTCGGCGGGCTCCCACGATTGCGCGCCGAGACGAGTGGCGGCGAAGGCCTTGAAGGGGCACTGCGACTGCGCGGTGAGAACGCTGGACCCACCCGGTGCGTCGCCTGCAGGGAAGGGAAGTTTGCTCGAGTCCTGAAAGGAGACGGTGAGCGGGGCGGGAGCAGTTTGAACGGTAAGACCGGCGCACAAAGGCTGCGGCGCGCCGGCAATTTGCGCGACAAGCCGCGACGGGCGCGTGTCGACGCCATCGCGCTGGTGCGGGATGCTGAAGTGGACTTCGGGCGCGGAGACGAGCAGGCGGCGCGTGGTGGCGGCGGCAAGATCCCAATCGAGATTCGGCGAGGCGTGGGGCATTCCAGCCCGACGCTGAACGGCGAGAGGAAGCAGGGGATGCGTGACGCCGCGCGCCGGCCAGGAGTCTTCATCGGCGCCGAGGAACCAGATGGCGTCAGCGTTGAGGCCCGCGGACTCGGCGGGGCCGGCGATCAAAATGGGCGCGTCCCGCGACTCGGGCGCAAAGAGCGATTCGTTGACGGCTTGGTCGAGCGCGGCAAGGAATTCTTTCCATTGGACGCGGCGCCCGTCGAAGCCCAGCGAAGCGCAGTCATCCACAGTCTGCCGCCAGCGGTGGAGGGCCTGAAATTCGGCGCTTGTGAGCGGGCACGCTCCGGGCCAGCCGGCAAGTTGAAGCAACTGGGGCGTGAGCTCGGCCCACGCAAGCGGAGTTTGCGGGCGGCGCGCGAACTCCTGCAACCGGCTCCGGGCTTGCGTGATACGCGCGACCCACGAGGCAGGAAGTTCGGCTCCCGGTTTCTGGCGAAGGAACTCCGCAAGCAACCAGAGCGTTCGCTGCAAATTGCGGTGACGAAGGGCCTTCATGTAGGAACCGAGCGCGCGAGATTCGTCAGTTGACGCGGCGGCCTTACCCGTGGAGAGCAGCCAGTCGAGTTCGTGCTCGCCGATCGGACCATCGAGCCAGTGGAGCAGCAGGCCCGCGCTGCGCGCCAGGGCGATTTGGGAGAGCGGCACGCCGAGCGAAAACTCGAAGAGCACGGAAGAGGCGGCCGCGGTCCCTTCGGGTAGCGCAAAGCGGAGAAAGGCGCGCTCGATTTCGCCGCGGCGATTGGGCACATCCTGCGTGACGACAAGCAGCCGCGCGTGGGGGTTGGCGGCGAGCCGGCGCTTGCACCAGAGGGCGCAGGCGGCAAGTTCTGAGGACGGATCGGCGGCCTGGTGGAATTCAATTTGCGTCGCGGTTTCGCCGTGAGGCGCTTCGCTCCAGTTTCCCCAGGCGGTGAAGAGCGCCTGCTGCGTGGGAACCATGCGGTCAAAGCCGGCGAGCAGAAGCGGCGGGCGCGCGGAGGCGTTCGCTTCAAGCATAGGGATCAATTCGAGCGGAAGGCGCGCGGAGCCGATCAGATTGCCGGTGCGGCACATTTCATCGAAGGCCACGAGCCATGCGCTGAAGGCCGCGGCGTCCCGATCCCAGCCTATGCGCGCCTTCTCGTTCAGCAGCGTTGGACAGTAGGCGCAAAGCAGGTTGTGCGCCTCCATGGCCAAGCCGGCGAGGCGATCGCCGGCGCCCGCGAGCCGCGTGATTTCCGGCGCGCCGGCGGCGGCAATCCCAGCCCAGAGCGATTGCTCTTGCAGTGGGTTCAGGACGATGCGGCCGTCGAGGCTGCGCTCGTTCCAGGCGTTGCGGACAAAGCTTTGCCAGTCCTGAACGTTGGGAGCGGGCCAAGCGGTGAGCCCCTCGGCGCGCCGGGCGCGATGGAATGCCGCAGTAATGAATCGAGCGGCGCGCTCGCTGGCCGTGACCACGAGTTCGCCGCCGTGCAGCCACGCATCGATCCCGGATGAAAGTTCACGGTTCACAGTTCGTAGTTCGCAGCCTTACGCCTAAGGATACCTCCGATGGGGCTCACCGTTCGCCGATCGCTGCGAACAGAGAACGATTCTCTAAAAACCAAGAGAAATGAAAGAAAATCCGCGTCCTCACGTGTCAATCCACCGGTTGTACACTAGGTTTGTGATGCGCATCTCCCTCGCAAGCTGCCTTCTTACCATTGCCGCTCTGGCCGGGTGCCATTCCAGCGCGAAGCCCGCATCGCAGGGTTCCGCGGACTCCGGAGTCACGGTGTATCACCTGCGCGGGAAGATCGTTTCCACCGATGTCGCGCACGGAATCGTGGTCGTGGACCATGAGGCTATTCCGGGGTTTATGGATGCGATGACCATGCCCTACCAGCTCAAGGACCCCAGCATCGCCAGCGACCTGCACCCGGGCGACACGATTACGGCGGATGTGCTGGTCGAGAAGAGCGCCGAGGAAACGGTGGTGCTGGACCACATTGTTGTGATCGCGCAGGCCAAGCCGGATTACAAACCAACCGTGTTCTATCATGTGCCTGCGCCGAGCGACGTGGTACCGGATTTCAAGCTGCGCAACCAGGATGGGCGCGCGATTCATCTGGAGCAATTTCGGGGCAAGGCGCTGCTGTTGACATTTATCTACACACGCTGCCCGCTGCCCAATTTCTGCCCGCTCATTACGCACAACTTTGCCGTGATCGATCGCCAGTTGGCGGCGAACCCGGCGCTTTATGCCCAAACACACCTGCTTTGCGTGAGCTTCGATCCGGAACACGACACGCCGGCGCGACTGCGCGCCTACGGCGCGGAGTACATCGGCAGCGAGGCGAAGAACGCGTTCGCTCATTGGGATTTTGCCGTGCCGGCGAAGCCGGAGCTCGTGGAAATGGCGAAGTTTTTCGATGTGGGCATCACGCCCGGCCCCAACGACACGATTACGCACACGCTTTCGACTACATTGATCGACGCGCGCGGCAAGGTGGCGCAATTTTATCCGGGCAACGAGTGGACGCCGGAGCAGGTGGTGGAGGACGTGAAAAAAGCAGCTTCCAGCTCCTAGCTACTAGTTGTTAGCCCGGTCTTGCTGGTGCGAGTTTCGGAGTGGCGTCGCAAAGCAGGGTGACCGAACGGAGTGAGCAGGAGGCTAGGAACGGCGCGGAATCTCGACGTGAATCAAGTATGGCGAATCTGAAATTCGTTGAAAAGCAACCGCAGATCCTTCGACTTCGTCCGCCGCGGCGGACTCCGCTCAGGATGACAGCGACAGTTATGATGCGAATTTCGGAGATAGGGAATAAGAGCGTTTTGGAATTCTGAAGGAAGCAAGGAGAGGACGATGAGTTACGGGCTGAATATCCGCAAGGATGGGGAGTTGGATTTCCTGGCATTGGGGGCGTTGGTGCACCGGCTCGATCCGGGGATCATTCCCTTTCGCAAAGCGACGGAGTGCAAGATTCACGTGAGCGGCGGCGAGTTCAATGTGGCCGCCAACCTCTCCGATTGTTTCCGGATGAAAACGGCCATTATGTCGGCGATGGTGGACTACCCCATCGGTGACCTGATTGCCGAACGCGTGCGCGCCATGGGAGTGAAGCCGATTTACAAGCACTTCGAGCACAATGGCGCAACGGGCCCGAATATGGCAACGGTTTATAGCGACCGCGGCGCGGGAGTTCGGCCGCCGGTGGTGTTCTATAACCGCGCCAATGAAGCCGGCGCAATGTTGAAACCGGGCGACTTCGACTGGAAGAAGATCTTCTCTGTTGGCGTGCGCTGGGTGCATTCGGGCGGAATCTTCGCCGCGCTGTCGTCCACAACGGCGCCGCTGATGGCGGAGATGATGAAGGCCGCCAAGGAAGCTGGCGCAGTAACTTCGTTCGACCTGAACTTTCGCGAAAAGCTGTGGAAGATTTCTGGCGGCGCGGACAAAGCCGTGGAGACGATCGCCACGATTGTAAAGAACGTCGACGTGCTGATCGGCAACGAAGAGGACCTGCAAAAAGGCCTGGGCATTCCTGGTCCGGATGTCCACGCAAAGTCAAAACTCGATCCCAGCGTCTTCTTTGCAATGATTGACAATGTGGTGAAGAAACATCCTCACGTAAAGATCGTGGCAACCACGCTGCGCGAGGTGCACTCCACGAACCGGCATAGCTGGAGCGCAGTGGCGTGGATCGACGGCAAGACCTATATGGCGCCGACAGCGGAACTGGACGTGGTGGATCGCGTGGGAGGCGGCGACGGCTTTGCGGCGGGATTCATCTACGGCCTGCTGACCGGCGAGAAACCCGAGGACGCGCTGAAGCTGGGCTGGGCGCACGGCGCGCTGCTGACGACTTTCCCCGGCGACACGACGATGGCGACGCTGGAGCAAGTGCGCGCGTTTGCGAAGGGCGGATCGGCGCGAATTCAACGGTAAAAAACAGGGATCAGGGGTCAGGGAACAGGGATCAGCTTGCAGTTGCACATGCGGCGAGATCATCGGTGTGCCACCCGGTACCCGATCTGACTGAGACGAGCCGCGAACCAGGAGTTGCTTATCGGCGACCGATTTTTGACCCCTGATCCCTGACGTCTGATCCCTGTGCGCTGATATTCTTGCCATGCGAAGGCCTGGAGGTCAGGAATGGCGAAAGTCACTATTGTTTTTGGAGTTTTGCTGATTGCTCTCGGGCTGGTGGGATACTTCGGCACCGGCAGCGCGCATCCCACAGCGCTGATTCCCACGTGGTTCGGCCTGGCGCTCGGCGTGGGCGGCATTCTCGCCATCAGCCCCAGTGAGGCGAAGCGCAAGATATTCATGCACATGAATGTGACGATCGGGCTCGTCGGGTCGATCGGGGCTGCGGCTGAAGCGATACGCGGGTATGTGCATGCGGAACATGCCGGTCTGGAGCCGGACCATATCGCGCTTGCGGCCAAGCTCACGATGGCGTGCCTGCTGCTGATCTACGTGAATCTTTGCGTGCGTTCATTCATCCAAGCACGCAGATCGCGTCAGGAATAACGCATGGGCACAATGCGCGGCGGGTTGGGAATGGGCATGCACGCCGAGCGCTCGCCGCATGGCCGCGGAGGGCGCGCGGCTCAGGCCGGTCTGCCCAAGCGCAAGCCGGATCTGAAGAGGATTTGGCCTGAGATTTGGGCGCTGGTATCGCCGCGCAAGGGCCTCATTCTCGCCGGGCTTGTGCTGATGGCCATCAACCGCGTGGCCGGCCTGGTGCTGCCGTTCGTCTCCAAGCCGCTGCTCGACAAAGTGCTGTCTCCGCTGCATCCGCATCCCGAGATGCTGCCGCGCATCATCGCCGCTGTGCTGACGGCTATGGCGGCGCAGGCGCTCACGTCCTATTCGCTCACACAACTGCTCTCCAAGGCCGGCCAGCGTTTGATTGCCGAAATGCGCTGCCGGGTGCAACGGCATGTCGGCCTGCTGCCGGTGGCCTATTACGACGAGAACCGCACCGGAACGCTGGTGGCGCGCATCATGACCGACGTGGAAGGCGTGCGCAACCTGGTGGGTACCGGCCTGGTTGAGTTCTTAGGCAGTTCGCTTACCGCGGCGCTCACTTTCATTTACTTGATGGTTCTGAGCACCAAGGTTACGCTCGCCGTGTTCTCCATGCTGGGCGTGTTCGTCTTCTTTCTGCGGTACGGATTCAAGACTATTCGTCCCATCTTCCGCGAGCGCGGCAGGATAAACGCGGAGGTGACGGGCCGGCTGACGGAATCGCTTGGCGGGGTGCGCGTGATCAAGGGCTATCACGCCGAAGGGCGCGAGGCCAAGGTCTTTTCCGGCGGCGTGGAGCGGCTGCTGGAGAACGTGATGAAGTCGCTGACTATGACCAGTATTCTCTCGTCGGCGTCGACGTCGGTTCTAGGAATTGTGTCAGGGTGCGTGATGTGGCTGGGCGGGCACGACGTGCTGAGCCATACGTGGACCGTGGGAACGTACTTCCAGTACAACATGTTTCTGGCTTTTATGATCGCGCCGGTCTTTCAGATCGTGAATATCGGCACGCAGTTGACTGAGGCCTTTGCCGGGTTGGACCGCACGCGCGAGATCATGGCCGAGCTCGAAGAGAACCAGACACCAGGACGCACGGTGAAAATGCTGCCCATTGAAGGCACGGTGCGCTTTGAGAATGTGGAGTTTGCTTACACGCCGGAGAAACCGGTGCTGCATGGAATCAGTTTCACGGCCGAACCGGGAACGGTGACGGCGCTGGTGGGTTCGTCGGGTTCGGGCAAGTCGACGATTATCAGCCTGCTCTGCGCCTTCCATACGCCTGTCGAAGGCCGGGTGCTGGTCGACGATGTGGATCTGGCAACGGTAGACCTGAACACGTTCCGCTCGCAACTGGGCGTGGTGCTGCAGGAGTCGTTTCTCTTCGACGGAACGATCCGCGAGAACATTCTGTTTTCGCGGCCGGAAGCCAGCGAGGAGCAGTTCCAGTTCGCGTGCCGCACGGCGTGCGTAGACGAGTTCGCCGAGCGCTACGCGGAGGGCTACGACACGATCGTGGGCGAGCGCGGGGTGAAGCTGAGCGGCGGGCAGCGCCAGCGGCTATCCATCGCGCGCGCGCTGCTGGCCGAGCCGCGCATTCTCATTCTCGACGAGGCCACCAGCTCACTCGATTCCGAATCAGAGGCGATGATCCAGAGCGGTCTCGCAAAGCTGATGCAGGGGCGCACGACCTTCGTCATCGCCCACCGGCTGTCGACCATCCGGCGCGCCGACCAGATTCTGGTTGTGGAGCAGGGCCGCGTGGTCGAGCGCGGGAATCACGCCGCGCTGTTTGCGCTCGGCGGCCGCTATTACGATCTTTACACCCGCCAGCACGGCCTGGAAGCCAATCTATTTCTGGCGCCGGGCGAGGGCGATGAGATCGAAGAGGCCGAAAACGGAGAAGTATAGCTACGCGGACAGCCGCCGCGTTTTCGGCCTGGTCTTCAGGTTGAGCGCCACCGCGGCGCGTATGAGATCCTTTAGGGCCGCCTCGTCGACCTTGTCGCCCTCGTGGATGTCGATGGCGCGCCTTACATTCCCGTCAAGGCTGGAGTTGAATAAACCTGCAGGGTCTTTCAACGCGGCTCCCTTGGCGAAGGTCATCTTCACGACGTTCTTGTAGGTCTCGCCCGTACAGACGATGCCGCCATGGGACCAGACGGGCGTCCCCCTCCACTTCCACTCTTCCACAATCTCAGGGTCTGCTTCATGTACAATTGCACGCACCTTCGCGAGCGTCTTCCCGCGCCAGTCTCCAAGTTCGTTGATCCTCGCGTCAATGCATGCAGCGGCAGATTCCGCCGGGATGGGCTTTTTCATGGCCGGCTCCAGCTCTCGCACCTATTTTCGCTGTGCGCAGCGTAACGTGCAACCTTTGAAAGTACCCGAATCGCCGATGAAAAGCCCGTTCCGGCAAGCGTTTACCGCCGCCGCAAGAAGAAGTACGGGAGTCCTCAAGAGCACGCCGGCGGCCGTCCAGCCCGCTGACGCTCCTGCGTTTCACCAGTTGACGCACGTCCCATCATATGAGAAGCTAGAAATGGACCCACAGAACGGAACAGAAAATCAACATGCGAGACACAACTCCCCAAGGCACTTACAAAGTTCAGGCACTGGATCGGGCTTTTGCCGTACTGGATCTACTCGGTGAAAGTGAAACGCCGCTTGGCCTGGCGCAGGTGGCCGCATCACTGCAGTTGCACAAGAGCACGGCGCACCGCTTTTTGATGGTTTTGGAGCGGCACCGCATGGTCGAGCGCACCGCCAACGGCAAATTCCGCCTCGGTCTTCGGCTCTTCGACCTTGGCAACCGCGCCATTGAGCAGTACGACCTGCGCGACCGGGCCCAGCCGCACCTGCGGCGGCTGGTGGCCGAAACCGAAGAGACGGCGCACCTGGCTCTGCTGGAAGCGGCGCGCGTCATCTACATCGACAAGATCGAGCCCACGCGCGCGGTGCGCATGATTACGCGCATTGGAGCCAGCAATCCCGTGCATTGCACTTCAGTGGGCAAGGCGATCCTGGCATTTCTGCCTCCGGAGCGCGCCGCGGAGATTCTCCGCCGCATCCGCTTCGAGCGGATGACGCACCGCACCATTGCCACACTCGAAGCCTTGCGAGCCGAGCTCGAAAAAACCCGCCGCCGGGGCTATGCCGTGGACGACGAGGAATTGGAGGAAGGGTTGCGCTGCATTGCCGTTCCGGTGCTCGACGCGCAGCGGCTTCCGGTAGCGGCGGTGAGCGTGTCGGGACCGTCGTTCCGCGTGACGGCGGCGAAGTTGCCCTCCATCGCCAACCATTTGCTGCAGTGCGTGCGCGGCATTTCAATGGATATGGGGTACATGCCCTCCGGGCGCGGCGCCCGGGCCGTCGCGAGCGCCTGATCCGGTCAACCACTACAGTTTTCCCCGGTTCTCCGCGCATCCCGGAGCGCATGCATTTCTGATACACTCATGAATGTTGCCACCGCGTGAATGCGCCGCTGCAGTCGCGCTGAGAAACCGGCCATGCGCGCTGCGGACGGCCCTCCCGGGCGTAGAAATGCGAGACTCCCAGGGCCGCATTTCCGTCACACGGATTTTCCTTGGGGACGTAGCTCAGTTTGGTTAGAGCGCTGCCCTGTCACGGCAGAGGTCGCGGGTTCGAGCCCCGTCGTCCCCGCCACACATTCCAAAGAGCTTACGGGATGATGGCACCCACAGTGACAACCCACAATCCAACCCACATTCTATTGCACCGAACTTGAGTGCATTCCCATTGCACTCAAGAACGATCCCTGCGCTGCGCGTGTCTCGTCCGAGTCTTCCTGCGTGTACAGATCGAGAGTCGTCTGGATCTTGCTGTGACGCAGGATGCCTTGCACGGTCTTCGGTTCGACCTTCGCCTTGTTCACCAACCAGTTGCTGAGGCTGTGACGCAAGTTGTGAAGCCCGAACCGCTGGCCGCCCTCGATGTGCACTCCGGCTTGCTTTGCTGCCGGTCGCAGATGGTCGGCGACGAATACGGAAGAACAGAGCGGTTTCCTTCCCTGGGATCGCATCGATGGAAAAACGAAGTCAGCCTCTTTCGCGTAGGGCGTTTGCCGTTGCCACACACGAAGATGCTCGGCCAAGACCGAATGCAGCGGCACGTACCCGTCCGACGCATCGGTTTTCGTTTTTCCGTCTTCGCCCTTGGCCCATCGTTTCGACACCCGAATCCTTCCCTCGATCCACAGCACGTCCGCCCAGCGCAATGCCAGAATTTCCGACGAGCGCAATGCGGTCGCCGCGCAGGTGAGCACCAGCGCGAAATGAAGCGGGGAGGAGAGGGATTTGAGAATGGTCAGCGTCTGGGCCGGGGTGATGATAATCGCCCGGTAGTTGGACTTGCAGCGCGTTTCGACGTGTAGCACTGGGTTCTTCGCAACGTGTTCGTGCAGGATGCCGATCTTGTAGATGCGGTGCATAAGGCCTCGTATCTTAGAGATCGTCGTCCAGGCAAGTCCTTTGGTTTCGTTGAGGGATTTTAGCCACTTCTGAATCTCGAGCGGCTTGACGTCCTCCGCGATGGCCTCGCCAAACCTCTTGATGAGGTAGTCGCGGACATAATGCTCAACGATGGGGATGGTGTTTGCCGATTTCGGGCGCACAGCGTCCGCGCCGAAATCGTTTTTCAGGTATTGCTCCGCCAGAAAGTCGAACCGGACGCGACCAGGCCCGGGGGCATCGTTGATTCTGACGAGCAGTCCGAGCTTGTCCACTTCACGCCAGGCGTCCTTTTCCTTCGGAAAATCGCGCACGAGCCCGACTGGCAAAGTGTTCTCGACCCGCCTGCCATCCGCTCCCATGACACGATAACGCAGCACCCAAGTCTCTCCTTCCTTGCGTTTTACTGCTTTCAAACATCCTCGCTGATAAGCCATAGCTCCTCTTTTCAGCGGGGACTGCCTAGACTCGATGATCGCACAATTCCCGCACTTTTTGGATCGGCGTTGCGGGCGATGGCCGCCGCGAGTTCTGAGAGCCGGAACACCCAGGTTTTGCGGAGTTCGCCGGTCCCAAGCGAATAGGCTCCGGCGATGCCGCGCCGGGCGAGCGTCAGCAAAAAGCGACGCTTGATCCCGATGAAGTCCGCAGCCTCATCGGCGGAGACAAATGGCTCGACCATGAATTTTTCGTCCGCGTTCATGACGCCTCCCTTTCCAAGTTCGCTCGGCCAAATAAGTTTTGACCCGGTGCACTACCACATCCCCGCCACCGAAAGCGGACTTCTTCTACATAATTTGCGCTGGGCCTCATCGGACGTTCCTAACCGTAAAGCTTCCCCTCGTCGGCCCTGGGAAAGCAGACCCCGGAATCCAATTTCCAGCCGGGCCGGTCGCAGGCGGTCAAATGTTCAAGATCGCCGCCTTTCCATAGCTCGTAGGCCCGCCAGCCATCGCGGCAGCCGACCGGATTTTCTCCAGGATGCCCCGCACGGTTACGTTGATCTTTTCTGGAACTGCCTCGTGAAGGTCACTGTAATGGCTGAGTACGATCATCAAAGCCCATACGGCATCTGTCGGCTCGATCCCGAACCTGTCAGCGTAAGACCTGACACGCTCGCGCTCATCCTCAGACAGGTCCGCAAGAAGGACGCTATAGAGGTCGTTACTTGCTGGGGGCATCGTCGCAGACCTTGTCGAAAATGTTGTGGGCACATTCGCGGTGCCACCGCTCGATCTCCGCGCGATTTCCCAGTGTTGCCGTCTCCCGCGCTCTTTCGAGCGTGAGTCGGTTGCTTTGCACGAAATTGGTTACGCGCGTGGCGAGTTGCCGAAGAAACAACGATAATCCTTGCCGCACTTCCACCCGCAGAGGCGAGTTGTCGCACAACTCAAACAGCGATGGGGTCATGCCAAAGAAGCGGTTCACGCCCTCATTGTTGCTTGCGATGGTATTGACCACAACCTTATCGTCCTTACTTGCGTCCACTATGTCCAGAAGACGCAGCCAATCGTCGTTTTCATCGAGGTTTACGAGTGAGAACGACCTCACGGCCTTCTGGCAGGCTTTGCCAACGTCGGGGTAGGCAGCATCGGTTTCCACCAATGGCGACCTGCCGGTTTCCCATCCGAAGTAGTCGAGGAGTGCGATCACGCCCATCGACTTCCACGCCGCGGCGCCACCTTTGCTGCCCGTTACAAAGAAAACCGTTGCCATACCTTGCTTCTTTCCTAAAGCGGAATGTCCGCCTTCATTTGAAACTTCCCAGGCCTTACTTCAACGGTTGATGCCCCCGGCGTGCTTTTACTGCTCGCTTTTACTGGAGTTTGTTCCGTTGGTGATGCCAGTTTCTTCAGGTAGGTCGAAAGGGCGTGGATTGTGATAACGACGCCGTTCTCTTCAAAAATACGGACCAACATCCTCAGCGTGTAGCCGTTCTCCCGCAACTTTTTCAACTGCGGGTATACTTCCCGGACGATCTCTCCCATCATGTAGGACTCGGGTTGCGGAGGAGGTACATTCCCTCTCTCATCCAGGCGAGTGCGAAAGACCTCGAACTGCTCTGCGGTGAGCGTTTGCGGCTTGCGACGCCGTTTTTCCATCTGCCTTCCTCCTTTCCTAGCCAACAACGAGTCGAGAACATCATAGCACAAAATTGACAGCAAATATGTATTAAGTTAAAGTCGGAACTGTTGCCTGAGCAACCGGAATTGTTAAATGGTACGGCGAGGTGCGCGCTGTATATACCAAAACTCCCTACGGTCGTTTCGGCATATCCACCGGCCCAAACACAATCCGCTTCGCTACTCGTGTTTGGGCCTGCGCATCTCGCTCAGGGCTTCGCCCCGAGACCCCAGAGGAATCCTGCGATGGCCAGACCAAAACAGAAAGAACATCGCCGAGGGCAGCTCATCAAACTTCTTTCAGAAGAAAAAGAGATCATTCGACGCAACGCGTACATAGCCGGCTTAACGGTCAGCGAATACATGCGAAGATGTTCCCTCAACAAACGGCTTCATTCGCGAATAGACGACAAGGCAATCAACCGCTTAAGCAGCCTATGCGGTCTCATGAAACATCTGCTCATGCAAATTGTGGGCCATCCACACGAGGACGAACTCAGGCGCGAACTGAATACGATTCTCGCGAGGATCACCGCAACACTACGAACCGTTGTCAGCAATAACGAGGACTCGTAATGATCGCCAAACGAGCACATTGTGGCAATGATTCAGTGAGTAATCTCCGACGGTTCTTCAATTACCTGTCCACAGAACTCGCTCCGGTGGACGACCTAACCAGCGTGGTGGTCGATGTACCACGAGTCAAACCGGCTTCGTACAAACGCAACGACTCCCCTTATACAAGAGCACCGACTTTGTCCAGAGTGCCGACACAACGGCCCACAATCCTTGACGTACGCGCGCAACGCTTCTCTCCCACATCAGAAGCGATCGATCTCGGCACCTCACAGAAAGATGGTCTGTAACAGGGACTGAATCGCGATGTACTGAGGGACCAACATGATTGCTAAAGTCCAACCGAGCAAACGTAAATCCAGAAGTAGTTTCAAGCGGTTGCTCAACTACCTTACGAAAGAACGCGACGCAATTACCGGCGATACTCTTCTTCGTGGAGACGTCGTATTGTCGAGCAACCTCGTCGGTATCGACACAGCAGCAGCCGAGTTGAAAGCGCTGGAATTCTTCAACCCACGTTGCCACGATGCAGTGTTCCATTACGAACTGGCATGGCCGCCAGGTGAACGTCCGTCTCGCGCACAGTGGACCGATGCTGCCTTACACACACTGAAGCAACTTGGGTTCAACGCACACTTGTACGTTATCATTGCTCACGACGACAAGAAGCACTTCCATGTCCACATCATGGTGAACAAGATTCACCCCGTAACGTACAGAGCCCATACGCCATTTTTCAGTTGGCTGACTCTCGATGCCGCAGTACGCTTTCTTGAAGCAAAGCATGGTTGGGCGCACACACCTGGTCCGACACGTTGGGATGAGGCATCGCAACAGGCTGTGCGCATTTCAAGATCCGAACGCAATGCGCTTCGATGCGCCAGACAACAAGCAACCGGCGCCGCCGCGCAATTTGAACATTACCAGGATCAGGAATCATTTCAATCCTACGTGCGACGGGAAGTGGCCCCCAGTGTCCGGAAACTTCTAACGCGGCAGAATGTCACGTGGGAGGACCTCCATCGCCTTCTTTCGAAGGCTCATCTCAGGCTTGAGAAGGTGGAATCGGGCGGATATACGGTTCTCGCCATCGACGACACCATCCGGGTGAAGGCATCTGATGTATTTCGCAACAACTTTGCTGGAAAGATCAACCGTCAGAACACTGAGGCTGCTCTTGGGACCTGGACACCCGCCTCAACATTCGGCTATGAGGTCGATCAACATGGCGCACAACATACGGCGCAACATAACCCTCGTAATAGCCCACTGAGGGAAGAACGGAAAGCGCAACGACACGCCGAACGTAGTGCCCTGATGGCGGATTATAACCAGTATCGTAATCGGCGGCGAGAAGTGTGCAAAGCCCTCACAACAGACGGCAGGGAAGGCCGACAATATGTTCTTGATGTCTTGCGCCAACAAAAGAAGGAGATTCGCGCATCCGCTCTGCCGTGGCGGGACAAAAAGGTCCTGCTCTCTCAGGCTGTGGCCCAATCGGTACTCGAAGTAGGATCTCTGAAGCTGTCTATTCAACAGAGGCGACAGGAGGCATCTCCGAAGGATCTTCGCTCGTGGGTTGCGGACCGTGCCGACCAAGGAGACGCACGAGCGGCCGCGCAACTTCGGGGATGGCGATATGCCGACCAACGAAATCAACGACGGCTCAACGCAAGGCTGGAACCAGACGCACTGCATATCGAGCCGCCACCCGAGGACAACCAGAAATCCGAATGGGCGGACTTTGTACAGCAACGGCTTTCGGCTCAGCAGGGGCAGCAGAATCTCGCCAAACAGATCGCCGCAACACGAATCTGGACGATCAACCGCAGGAGCGGCGACGTGTCCTACATGCTCAACGGGAAGGTCTCGGTGATCGACCGCGGGCGCCTCGTGACCGTTCTCAACCAGGATGAAGCGGCAATCGTCTTCGGGTTGGAGATGGCCGTCCAGAAGTATGGATCGCGAATTGCTTGTACCGGCACCGACGAGTGGAAGCGGATGGTCACAGCGACCGCCGTTAAGCATGGCATCCTTGCCCAATTCACGAACCCGGAGATGCAAAACGCCCAAAGCCAACAACACCGCGGAGCTGATCCACTGCAACTTCAGGCTGCGCGTCTGCATTCCATAGAGACCCGTCTCAGAACGGAGGAAACTCAAGACTTGGTTTTCACCGACGAAGCGGATGTGCGCCAGCTTCTCTTTATTTTCCAGCCGGTTGCTCAGGCACGACAATTCGTCGAGCTTCTGACCGCGTCTCAACTCCCGGAACCAAAGTCAAACGTAGACGGCACTCTGACCATCGCCCTCCTCAGGTCTCCCACGGGCCAGCAGTCTTTCAGGGTATCGATTCACGAGGGGAAGCGACAAGAGATCATCGATCTGGTTGTGCAAGCCCGGCAGATGGCGCATCGGCTGATGCGCAGTAATCTCAGAACATACATCAATGAAAGAGAGGGCAGGTAGGTGATGATCGAACAACACCGTTATCATCCACCACGGAAGAGTGGACATGCGCTGCAGCGCGCCCGCAACAGACTTTCTACGATCCTCTCGTGTGCGCCCGCCTGTTGTTTAGCACCGCCAGGAACGGCTATGCCACTGTGGCCTGTGCCGGAACTTTGAGCTTATAGACGAAGGCAAAATAGGCCACCATCACGCGAAATGCCTTGGACCGATTCACTCCGCAGAGGACCTCTCCTCCAACCCTCTCCAGCTCATCGGCAATCTCGTACGTCAATGGAAACACGAATGCGGTGTCAATAGTCTGAAATGGAATGTTCAGCCACTGGTTGTTGTAGAAAGCAAGAAGCTGCGCCTGCGCGGCCTTGGTTTTGAAACTCATGATGATGTGCTCTGCGAGGGCGTTCTTTCTTTGGATTTTCAGCACGGCAAAGAGTTGATTGAAATGGGTCTTGGTGAATCTGGAATCGACGGTGAGCCGGAGTTGAGTGCGCTTCTCTGCGGGAGAAACGACTCTGCGCTTCGGTCGGGTTGTTGCCTTCTTCGTGGCAGGCATCTGGCCTCCTTCTCGTGATATATCTTACAGCATTTGTATTCTATGCTCAAAGACCATGCACTAAGTGATTATGACCAAAAGGGTTCGCGTGGAGGGAGCGCCGGGGGCAGCAGTGGCTTTATTGCATGAGGAGGCGAGTGCGCGGACCCGAATGAAACACAACAAGTCCTAACCGTGGGGGGAGGGAGAAAAGGAAATGTTGTCTGTCGGCTTTTCTCTTGGCAGTTTGCAACCGCTACGAAGCCGCGCCCGCCCTGGCCATGGATGCCGGACAGATGGCGAACAAAGCCCGAACAGCGCCGGACACGGTACGAAGTGAGTACGAGCTTGGTTCGATGCCGCGCCGGGTATCGGCTCTCGTTGCGCATTGGCGCAAGGGATGGTGTCTATGCTCAACCACTGCGCTGCTGGCCCTGCCGATGCGCTTCCCGCCCGCCGAAGTCGCTTGCAGGTTTCCGTGGAAACATGAAAAGCAAATGCTTTTCATAGCTGCAAAACACCCGCAGCGAGGACGGCAGTCAAGGGCGCGCGTACTCCGCGCGTTCATCGAAGCGAAGCGTAGACCCTTGACGGCCACCGCAGCGGAGGGTACTCGCGGCGTCAGCCGCGCCGGGACGCCCATTTCACCTCGACCCTTTGCTTTCAACACGTTAACGCACGTCAGCCGCAAGGTTGCTATATGGCAACCTCGATTCCGTGACTTTTACCCTTAGTCGCTTGTTTTCAACACGTTTACCTGCGTAAACCTGTAAACACCTTATATTTTGCGATTTCTGTCTGTAGCCTGCTCATTCCATTCAGGTTGCTATATAGCAACCTAAAGTTGCTCTACAGCATCCCTCTGGGGGTCACGTGTCCCTATACTCCCGGTGCAAAGCACCGCCGCTCTGCTGGCTGCTCAGAGGACGCCGGACGGAGGCCGATCAGACTCATTTAGGCCGGTCGGCTACCGTGATCGCTCCATGCACATCGATAGTGAACATGTATGCGCCCGCGCCTACGACCTCCGGCACTCGCGGCCTACGAACCAGGACAAGAAACACGTCTGTGTCTTCCGGTAGATCGCTGAGTACATGTGTGTGGTAGCCGCTAGACACCATATTTTGGGGACCGGGCTGGCCATATTCGATGATGCTCCTGTGCATCTGGCGCTTTTCGAGAAGCTTCATACCATCCGGCGAGATGCGGTAGCGCACGTCGGCCCCGAGTGGATAGACGCCGTTCTTGATCTGGGCTGGGTACAGGTAAACGTACATACCATCGCGCTCTGCCGGAAGCACGGCGATATTGTATGCACGACTCGCACCATGAAAACTCCTCATGGCGGTCTCGATCCCTTTGGCGGCGGCAAGATTCCAGCCCGTGTCTTCCCGCATCGGCTGGAAGCTCCTGACCTCGAAGTGCGTGGGGCTGCCCGTCTGAACCGCCTCGTAAGCCACTAAGAACCTGTCTCCGGCCCCGTTGAGTCGGCCAAAATCCACCACCCAACCCGCCAAGGTCTTCCGAGCGATATAGCGCCCTGTAGAGTCCGCCTTCGGATGAGCAGCCGTGACAGCATCCGTGGCTTGCCACGCCGCGGTATCGTACTCCGCAAGCATCCGGCCCCGCTCGGTGATTGCCGCCAACTCCGCAGCAGACGGTCTGCGCGATGTTTGAGCGTCAGCGGACAGGAAAAACGACACAACTGTCACAGCAAAAATGACCGAAAAAAGACCTTTACAGTTCATGAACCTGCCGATGGAAACATGGTTGAATTGACAGCACACTCAATGCGAATTTGGAGGAACGGGATACCATGGTCCCCACGATTCAAGGCGAGTGATGTCCACGATAGTTCCGCTGAATGAATACGTCGCGTCGGGACTCTTCGAATGCACGGTCCCCTCAAGCAAAACATATTTGAGGCTTAGTTTCTTGAACTGTTTTCGTTGTGCCTCTGAAAGGTCCAGAGAAAACGCGTTCTTGGTCAGCCCATACCGATAGTCTTCTTCGTGAAGATAAATCGCGTCATCGTCAGCTTTAACGAACAAAAATCCGTGAGTTCGGATCAACTTGCCGTCGTACTGCTCGGGCGCTGCAAGAAGAGCTACCATGCCAACGTCAATAGGCCCGGAGCCTGCGGAGGCAGCTTGGGTAAAGCGGGCGCTTCCTGCCAGCAGCAGCAACGGAATTGCAATAAGAAGTGTTGACCATCTGACTATTGTCGATTGCGCATTCATGACCACATTCCCTCCTACCATGGTTGTGCTGCCCTACATCTCAAACGGATGAACAGCTAGAGCAGCTTGACCTACGGGGAGACGGTTCCAATTGGCGTACCCATAGGGTAGTGGTCGGTTGGAGTTGTGGGGCCGAAACGGTACACTCGCCCAGAAACCGAGTCCATGACATAGCCCGTTCTCTTGTAGTCGATGGCGTGCTGGATGTCGCCCATTGACGGCCCTTCTCCCTCTGCCGCATCCACATGAGGATGCGTGTGGTAATCGGCCACGGACGTAAAGCCAGAAGGAACGCTTATATTGTCGACATTGATAGTCCTCTCGCCACCGGCAAGCGGAAGAGTATATGTGTACTTACCGTCCTCGTTCTTGAGAATCCATCCACCGTATTCATGGTAATGGCCGCTCTTGACCGAATCCCTGGTTGGCCCCAAAGCACTCTTTTCTGCGGCCTTCGCAGCTTGATCCCTTGTGTCGTAGGTCTGGCCAGCAGCAACGCCCTTCTGCTGTTGGGCCGTTCCTGGGATGATAGAAACATCGTCTCCGCCGCATAGTCCAGCGCCTTGTTCTTTTCCCGTACATACGTGCAAGGTATCGCCCGGCTCAGGCTTCGCTCTCTCGGCACCACCGTGACCATCCGCATCCACACCCGCAAGCGGATTATTCCTGAGGTATGCGTACAGGTTCAGGCTCTGCGGATCATTCATCTTCGCGTATGGCACCGGTGCAACTTTGGCCGACCAATCGGGGCTGAGCCATCTACCCATTGAACTCGCATAGTACCTTGCCCCGAAGTAGTCGTTGCCGTTGAGGCCGCCGGTTTCCGGTGCCCGTTCTTTGCCGGTGAAGTGGTGGTTGTCGGGGATGTCGCCGCTGCAAGTGACGCCGTCGCCGAAGGGAAGGCCCGTGCACGTGCCCTGCGCCACGCCGTACGCATCCGTCGTCGCGCGCAGCGTGCCCAGCCAGTCCGTCAGCCGGAACGACGGCAGCGGTTGGCTGGGATTGTCGGGATTGGGCTCGTAAGTGGCAATAAGCCCGCCCGCGCCGTAGACGTACGTCCGCTGCCAGTTCATCGTGCCGTTGGCGTCCTGGGCCAGCTCCGTCACCTGCTCGCCGCCGGAGCCGAGGATATAGTCGGTCTCGTTGCTGGCCGTCAGAATGCCGTTCACCGAAGGATCGCAGCTCATACCGTAGGGGTTGGAGGGGGAGACCAGGCTTTGCACGGTCGTGATGGTCCCTTTGGCTACGCGGTTGCCCTCGGCGTCGTAGACGTACCCAGTCATCGTCGTGAATCCGAGAACCGGGGTGCTTGAAACGGCGCAGACCCTGCCCTCGCCGTCGTAGAGATACGTATTCCCGGTTGAGCTGTCCGCCGTCATGTTGCCCGACGGGTCGTACGACTTTGTCGCAACATCCATCTGGTTACTCGTATTGTACGTGTCGGTGGGCGTCAGGCTCGACTCCTGCGCCGGGCAGGCAGTTGTCCAGAGAGGGTCGTTGGCGGTCCGGTTGCCGAAGTCGTCATAGGCCCAGCAACCGTACATATTGGCGTACTGGATTGAAGCTGGGGTAGTCGCCGTGTTGTGCATCGCCGTCAGCCGGTTCAGCGTGTCGTAGGCGTACGTCCATGTGCCCATCACCGAGCCGCCGCTGGTGTTGATGTCGCTGGCGCCGGTGACGTTGCCCGCCGCGTCGTAGCCCACCGTGTAGCTGTAGACCGGCGTCTGCCCGCCGCCCGAGCCGGCCCCGCCCGTCAAGCTGCCGCTCGGTGGCGAGCCTTGAAACGAGGGACTCGCGAAAATACTATTCCAGCTCGACGACACCGCGTAGCTGTAATCCGAACCCGTGCCCGTTCCGGTGGCTTCGATATAGAGAGCGTCGTTGACCGCCGTCACGTTCACGCTGGAGTCGGACCCGGCCAGCCCCTCGGCCACCGACTCCGGCGTCGAGGCCTGCCCGTAGCTCGCCGACGAAGTGAAGACCGCCCCGCCGCTGTTTGAGACCGTCAGCGTCACCGTGCCGGCGTCGTAGAGCGTGTTCACGGTTTGGTTGATGGGGTTGGAGGTCATCGTGCTGCACAGCCCGGCGGCCGGCAACGATGCGGTGATGGAGTGCGTGCCCACGGCCAGGCTGCCGGTAGCCAGAGTAGCCGTCGTCCCATTGACCGCGCCCGTGCCGATGCCGCTGCCGCCGTCGTAAAACGTCACCGTGCCCGTGCAGCCGCCGGTGACGGTGGCCGTGAAGGTGACCGTCTGGCCGTGGGTGGAGGGCGTGCCCGAGGTGGCGACCGTGATGCCCGGAGAGGCCGAGTTCACCGTCTGCAGGATCGCCGCCGACGTCGCGGAAGTATAATTGCCGCCGGCTGCGATCTGCGCCGTGATGCTGTCCGATCCCGTCGGCAGGCTGCTGGTGGTCAGCGTGGCCATGCCGCCGCTCGGAGCCGCCGTGCCCAGCGACGCGCCGCCGTTATAGAAGGTGACGGTATTCGTGTCGCCGCCAGGCACGCTCGCCGTAAACGTTACAGGAGTTCCGTAAACCGATGGCGTCCCCGACGTGGCGACCGCGATCGAAGGCGCCGCTCGATTTACCGTCAGAGCGATGGAGCCGGTGACCGGGGCGTAGTTCGTGCTCGATGGCGTAAACGTCACGCTTTCCGAGGGCGAGCCCGCCGCGGGGCTTGTGCCGGGCGCGGTCCAGACAAAGCTTCCGCCCACCGACGCCGTGCCGCCGCTCAACGTCGACAATGCCAACGTCTGGCCATAGGTGATGGCGCCGGCCGTTGGCCACGCAGAGACGGTGGGAGTGAGCGGGTTGATCGTCACGCTGATCGAACCTGTGACCGTGTTGTAATGGAGCGGGTCCGATGGCACAAACATCACATTTTCAAAGGGCATGCCCGCCGTGGGGCTGGCGCCGGGCGCGGTCCAGGCAAAGCTTCCACCCGCCGACGCCGTGCCGCCGCTCAACGTCGAAGACGCCAGGGTTTGGCCATAGGTGATGGCGCCGGCCGTCGGCCAGGGTGAGACGGTTGGCGTGGTCCTGCTCGAAGAGCCCACTGCGCGGATGCGCACATTGCCCATATCTACGAAGTAAAGGTTGCCGCCGATGTCCACGGCGGCCACGCCAGGCGTACCCACTTCCGCGCCGGCCGAGGGTCCGCCGTCTCCCGAGTAGCCATACGTGCCGTTGCCTGCCACGGTTGAAATGCTGTTAGTGGAAGCGGTGACCTTGCGCACGCGGTAATTGTACGTATCCCCGATGTAGATATTGCCGGAGGAATCTACCGCCACCCCACCCGGAAGGTTGAGCTCCGCGGCGGTTGCGACCTGGTTATCCCCGTTATAGCCGGGCGTTCCGTTGCCCGCTACCGTTGAAATGATGCCGCTGGAGACGGTCACCTTGCGGATGCGGTAATTGTATTCATCCGCGATGTAGATGTTGCCGGAGGAATCTACCGCAACTGCTGTCGAGTACGACAATTTCGCGCTGGTCGCGGCCCCGCCGTCGCCCGAATAGCCACTGGTTCCATTGCCCGCCACAGTCGAAATCGCGCCGCTGGAGGCGGTGACCTTGCGGACGCGGTAATTGTACGTATCCATGATATAGATATTGCCGGAGGCATCCACCGCCACCCCCTTCGGACTGTGCAACTCCGCACTGGTCGCGGATCCGCCATCGCCGCTATAGCCGCAGGTTCCGTTGCCGGCCACCGTGTAGATGTATCCGCTCACCGGACTGGAAACGTTGGGCAATCTTCCCGAAGCATACACTGCGCGCACGCGGCAATTGCTGGTATCCGCGATGTAGACATTGCCGGAAGAATCTACCGCCACCCCAGCCGGAGAGTTGAGCTCCGCGGTGTTTGCGGCTTTGTTGTCCCCGTTATAGCCGGCAACCCCGCTTTGGCCGGCGACGCTATTGTATCCGGCGATCCGGCTAATCAACCCTGTCGACGATGTCGCCTTTCGAATGTACTGATTGTTCGTGTCGGCGATGTACAGGTTCCCGGAGGAGTCGACTGCGACACTCTGTGGAGAGCTGAACTCCGCGGATTGCGCGTAGCTGCTGTCGCCGGCATAGCTCGTGATCCCGTTTCCTGCCAACGAGGCGATAACGCCCGCCGATGGCAGCAGGATTTGGCCCGGCTGAAATACGGTTTGGAGGACTGCGTTGGACGTAAGCGCGATGTAGCTGGAGTTTCCTGGCCAATAGGCGTATATCGTGTGAGAGCCTGTAGCCAGCGAGCTCGTCGTGAAGCTGACTGCGTTGTTGCTGATCGTGCCGGAATAGATCGGCGTGATCCCATCGTAGAAGGTAATTGTTCCGGTGAATCCGCTGTTGATCGCTGCCGTGAAGGTCACCTGCCCTCCGGAGGCGATGGACGGATTCGAGGTGGTCAGATTGATAGAAGGGGTAACCGTAGCCTGAACCGAAAGGCTCTGCTCATCGTAGCCCCATGTGCAGGTGGAATAGTTGTTCGTGGAGCTGTAGCACTCATCTGACGTCCCGGTAAGCGTATAGACAGTGTTGAGCTGAGGAGTAAAGTTGTAGGTTACCGAGGAATTGCCCTGGTTCCGGTTCTCCGGAGAAGTATAGAGAAGAGAAGCGCCGTTGTAGATTTTCTCGCTGGCGCCGCTACCCGGGGTATGCCCCCAGCCATCACCATCGACAACCTGTGTCGAGGCGGTGAGTCCGGATGCATTTCCGTAAAGGCAGACCGTGAGCTCGAAATGATTGTATTCGTCGACCCATTGGCTGGAGCATACATCGACAGATGGGCCGCTCGATTGGGCATACAGCCCGGCTGATCCCGGAATGCACGAGAAGGCAAGAGAGAGAACGATTGCGGATGCACGACCGTTGAAGATGGATCTTAGATTCGTCATGGCTGCACTTCCGTTGGCGTTGTTTGCCCTGGCGGAGGGGCGATCTGGATGGTTTGAGGATTGGGCGCGTAGAACTGCGTAATGAAGGTTTCGAACGCAGTGATGCGCTCCGGCGACAAGGCCTGACTCAAAGTGGAAATCTCCGCATTGATGTAGGCCTCTCTTTGGTCATCCAGCGCCTGCAGTTGCGCCGCAGTTGTGGAAGAATCACCGGCGGCCACAATTGTGGCTGCCTGGGCGTCCAGCGCTGCCAATTCGGAGGACAGCCGCTGCGACGAGACGCGTATGGGCGCAAAGTCCGCATCGGAGAATCCCATCCTGATCTGCAAATGGTTGCGCATCCACGTACCGTCCCCTCCCTGCGCCTCCACCGCCGCCGCCTCCGCGTCGAACTGGCTCTGGTAGATAAGAAAATGCCAGTAAAGATGCGCCAACGGCACCGGTCCAGGCAACCCAGGTTGAGGCTCTGCCGGCGGTTGTTGCGCGGACGAGAACGGAATCGCGGCCACGAACAGCCCCAGGCAAAAAACGCAAGCGGCAATCGATTTCCATGCCATCCGCTTCAACGGCTGCTTTCGGGCGCGGACCGCCTGCATCACGCCGGATGGAGCCGGATTTCTTTCAGACAATTCCATAGCCTGATTCCTTTCAGATACCAGCAGCCTTGTTCCAATGCCCAAGCGCGCACATTTTCCAAAAAGCCTGTTCTTTTCCCGTTCTGCCATTGCCCGCGCCCGTCCTTTATGCGGAGTCATCATTCACCGTGGCGCAACCTGTCCCGTCCAATTCCCGCATCCCTTGATGCACTCCTCAGTGACTCTGCTCGTCGCCCGTGATCGTCAGCAGAGCTGAGCCGTTCGTTGCTGACAACGGGCTGTTCCCCAAGTCCTGCTCGGATGTGATGCGAAGCCGTGGGTCATACGCCCGCGTCAGCGTAACGGCACTGTTTCCGTAAACGGCATTCGGCAACCCGGTAAATGGGGGGTACCACTGTGCCGTAAATAGCAGCGCCGATGGGCCGGAGCTTGCGTTGCTTGTCACCCCCTGCAGCCGCCCCGCCGCGTCGTAGCAACTGAGAAAAGTGAACATTTGTGTATTGAGCACGGGCGCGCTCGCGCACGGAGCCGACGCCTGTGAGGTGGTCATCCCCGGCGGAACTGCTCCGGCCGTCGACGAAGTAACATTGCCGGCAAGATCGTAGGTATAGCTCATCGGGTAGAACTTGCCGGTTGCGATACTGTTCGGGGTATACTGCTGCTCGGCCTGCAATCGCCCCATTGCATCGTATCCACGAATCCATCGCGCGGAGAAATACCCGCCGCGTGGCGCAAACTGGCTGGAGCAGCTTCCCATCGAGGCTTGCTGTGTCCATTCGCTCGCCAATCGGTGAATCCCGTTGATCGCCGAATCGTATAGATAGCAGGACGTTGGCGTGAAGCCGTCGCTATAACTCTTGCTCAGCAGACGATTCAGCTGGTCGTACGAGTAGCTGGTCGTCACGCCGCGCGCGTCCTCCTTGGCGGAGAGATTGCCATTAGGGTCATACCAGTACCCGGTTGTTCCCGCCACATAGCCGTTATACGTCGTTGGACAAGACGCGGAGGAGTTCTCTGGATTGTTCGCGCACAAAAGCTGCGAAAGGCTGTCGTAGGTGAACGTCCTAACGCGTGGAGAATCGGTAGTGCCATTGCCGTTTTGGGTGACTTTTGTGAGGTTGTTTAGCAGGTCATATTGGTAGTCCGTTTCCATGCTTGGACCCTGTGAGGAGCCGTTTGGTTCATTCACGGCGATTAGCCTTCCGAGCCCGTCGGTTGTTTGTTGCCAGTCGTTGCCATTCTCGTCGGCGTAATCGTCCCATTGGCTGGTACTGCCCGATGCATGAGATTTGCAATTGGTCTGCGCACTGGTCTGCACGTCGTTATAACACCATTGCTTCACCGAGCCGTCCGGTTGGTGGGATTCACTCACCTTCCGTCCCAGCCCATCGTAGGCGTAAGTCGTCGTCCCATAGGTGGGGTCAGACGTGCTCCGATACGGATTCGAGACCTGATATACCCGTCCGGTCCCGTAGTAGCTCGTGTCGGTGTAGTCCGGGCCGTAGGGATCGGAGGACAGAATGGTCCGGACAGGATGCCCCATGCCGTCAAACACCTTCGTGGTTACGATGCTCGATGGAGGATTCGAAGAAAGCAGCCCGGTGGTCGTAACGCTCGGAGAAGGAGGCGAATCGTTGTAACTGATCGTGGTCTGACCGCCGTCGGGATAGTTGGCCTGCGTCGGACGCGAGAATGAGTCATTGTACACATAGGTTGTGCTTTGGCTGTTTGGGTCCGTGACTCTTGTAAGCTGCCCGCTGCTGTAGTCGTAGGCATACCAGGTGGTGTAGCCCGAGGGGTCGATGACCGACGTAAGGCGCGCGTTTGTGTTTGCGCTGGAAGCATAAGGGGCATTGACGCCACCGGATAGAGCCGTGTAGTTGTCCGTATAGCCAAAATTCGTCGTGTGCAGGTTCGCGTCTGTCATGCTCGTGACCTGGCCGGTTTCGTCGTAGCTGTAGGTGGTCGTCGATGGGTTTTGAGGGCAGGTCCACGACCCTGCAAAACACAGGGATACAGACTTGGTGAGGTTTCCCCGCGACACCTGGGAACTTGCTCCATAGTTCGTTTCATCATGTGTACTGGCCGGAGGCACAACGGCACTCACTTGCGGTGTTCCAGGAGCGCCGCATAGCGTTGTGCCATTGTCGTAGTAGCTGTCGGTTTCAGCGATATGATTGTTGTTGTGATCTTCCACAATCTTCTGGCAGCTCTCATCCAAAATCCCGGAAGTCACAGCGCCGTACGGCCAACTCGGTTGTAGGTTCTGGTAGGTCTCGTACGCCCATGTGGTTTTGCGAGTAAACGACGTCGGGCCACAGTTGATGCTGCTCCCCGAAACAAAGTCGCAATCATCTTCTTCCGTACGCTGCCACGAGGTCGAATCGTAGGTATTGCTCGTACCTGAGGTTAGCGAGCCACCAGCATTCGTGTAAGTCGTGGTGGAAAAACTCTGCAGCAAATTTGGAGTAAGCCAACTTTTCGTCACTGTTGAAAGATGGTTTCCAAGGCCGTCAACCGTGTCCACCATGGTTTCCACTGGAACTGGCGACCCATAGAACGTTTGCCAGTATAGCCGAGGCATGAGGCCAAGATTGGCTGCCGGGGAACCATAGGTGTAGGTCACAACTGAAACAGGCTGCGACGCGGATACTGTTAGATCGTAGGTGGTTACGGTGGTCGTTTTTGCCGTAAAGCTTGTTTCGTCGGTGGTGCCGGGAGGGAATGTAGTGCCGTAGGCATATTTCTGGTGCAACACGTTGCCGCTTCCGAAGCTTACATAGCGATCGGTCAGTACCACCGTATCGAATTCGTAGGTACATTCTTGCGTGGAAGCGGTCGAATTTGGCCATACAGGTTGAGGCATGTAATTAGCGCTTCCGTATGCGCGTTCTGCATTTATATTTTTCCCCCAGACATACTCGATCTTGCCCCCTGAAGGATATGTAATCGAGCTGAGCGTGCCATATGTTGGGTCGTAGGTAAATGTGTACTGTTGCCCGTTCGGCAGCACTAAGCTCGTGAGGGCACTCGCCAACAAACGGTTGAACTGATGAAGGGCCGTTCTGACAATTGGGCACGTTTTGAGATGTGAGCAGCTGCAACTCAGGCCAGGAGTTCACGCTATATCCGGAATTCTGCGGTGGCGCCCAGTGAAGCGTATACGGGCTCATCAGTCCGGAGACAGTGACTTGCGCTCCATCGGATCCGAGCGCTCCCGCCTGAACGACCGATCGGCCAAGGTCGTCCGTAACGCCACCGGACCCAACATGCATGATATTTCCGTTTCGATCTTCTATACTTTCAACCGCAGCGTAACCGTTTGGAAGCGGTTGTGCATCGGGTTCTGTCTGATAGACAGCCCCATCGCGCCCCCGGATCGTTACCTGCGTGTCGCCTGTTGGCACCTGACCATAGCCTATATCTGGCATTGAGGCCGTATATTCTTCGTCTCCGCCGCTTAGCAGCGATGGGGGAAAGGGGGAAATTGATTGATAGGCGCAAGCAGTCACCCCGGGGTGTTCGGTGAGTAAAAGTGGGAGGTTATGTCCGGAGCCATCTGAGTCGTAAAAGACATAATTTCCATAGAATATACAACTGCAGGGTGACCCGCCGACACCGCAGTCTTGAGCTGGCCAGGACTGCTGGGTAAATGTCATGTAGGGAAATGTGTAGGACCACCCATTTGCATTATTCAATGCCAAATTCTCACCGATCCCCAAAATTACTGCCCCAGGTGTAGAAACTGTCGTTAGGGCCGAGGAATTGTAACTGAGCGCAAATTTAGGGTCCAATTTTCGGCCTGGAAGAGCCGAGAAATCGAGCCGGAGGGACACCTGCCCGTTTTCTGGGTTGACCGTCTCATTCAACATGCCGATGTAGTTATGCCCAACTCCTTCTTTCGGCGTATTATTCAACTCAGTTATCTGCGCAGTAAGGGAAGAAGGCATAGCTAACCCAAGCATCGCGCTGAGGGCGAAAATTGCCAAGCGCGCAGCGAAGCACAGCCGCTCGATACGCAATAGTTTCGGAGCGCGCCCGTAGCCGGGAAAACGAGCGAAACCGGTCAGCGAAATAACGGAAAACGGAAACCGATAACCGGAGCCAGACATGGCGGCGCTGACGCTTCCGGAATTATTCCTCGGTTTCGGGTGTGCTGGTGCTTGTTTCATTTCCCTCTCTCCTGTTCAACTATCAAGTCGCGTGCAACTGTGGCCAAATTCATCGCCATTTATGCTCCAATTGAGCCAATATCTATATGGCAGCGCCGCGGGCGTGGGTCGGTGCGCGGTACGCAGAACCATTAGCCCGTAAGGAAAATCGCATTCCGCGTCGCGGCGCACCCTAAACACCGTCCCCGAAGTTGATGTCAATGCCGTTCGCGATAACGGCGGCGCTGCATTGGGGTATGAGTCGAACAGGCGGACTAAGAGCGGCTCGCCGCCAGTCGTGAAACGCAATTCCGCGAGATAGGTATCTTTGTTCCATCCCCAAGTCCCGCGAACCAGAGTGCTGGTCGCCTGGAACCGTATCTGCGCTACTTGGCCCCGCTTATGAGGCCAAGCTCCCGCAGCCGCGGCAGAAATGGCAAGGACCACGGCGACAGACACAACTCGGACCAGTGAGCTTGAGAGCACAAAACTCCTTTACGGCGTCCGCGACCCGCCAGACGCAAGAGAAATAACTTACTTCAGCGGTGAGGCGTCTTCTACGACTCAACCAAGAAAGCCCGCAGGAATGGGCTGGCTGGTAGCTTGTCGTGCACGATGACTGCTTCAGGGGAGAGAGACGTGCGCGAGAATTGCGGTTTCCCCCGGATTCAACCGGAGAAGTGTATGGCGATTTGAGTGAGCCCTTGATGCTTGGGCGACACCGTAGTTTGTTTAGGGCATTATGTCAAGTAAAATTTATGCTATCACGTTGATATATTGATAGTAATCAAGCCTATTAACTACCATATAAATATAAAGTGGAGTGTTGCTGCGAAGCATAAGTGACCAGGGCACGAAGGCACATGCGCGCATAGTTCGATCGGAAACATTGCTCGCGATTCAATGAATCGAGCAAGTTAAGATTGAGACTGACCGTGGTTCGGACGACTGATCAGAGACAGAGGGGAGAGTCATCGGCGGCTCGACTGAGAATGAGTGACGCAGATCACAGGCGCAGTGTCTGGTTCATTCATCTGTTACGGATTACAATGAATCGCAAACTGCAACCTCATGGCGATTGTCGTGCTGCGGGCCGCGGTGAAGCACTTCCGGAACGGAACAAGCAAGATCTCGCTCAATGGGCGCTGCCCAGGTTCTGTAAATTGATCTACCGCAGTTTCTCAAGAAGTCGAACGAAGAGCGCGCAGAAGAGCGTAATTATTCTGGCGGTAGGGTAGCTGTGCAATGGTTCGGCCTGCAAGTGGGACATTGCGCCCGGACTCTGATGGCGCCACACTGGCTCCTCACTGGTTGAGAACATCGGCGGGCCAACAACTATGAACGATGGACTGTCTCTTCAAGCGCGCTCTTTACCTTTGGCTTCGGTAGGTTGCAAAAGTCCAGGGGATGACCGGGAGCCGCTGGCCTGTTCAACGAATCTCCGCAACCACCTGAATCGCAAGTTTTCACTCTGCCTCCGCAAGCGCGCGTCATTCCGCCCTGCCGAACGGCTTTACCCTCATGGAACTACTGATCGTTATCGCCATCATATTGATTCTGATGCTGATGGCTGTCCCGACGATTGGCGTGATGAAGAAACACGCCAATGAAAGCTCAGTAATCTCGCACTTTGGCACTTACGCACAGTTACGTCTTGGGAGTACCCGACCCTGCGCCAGCTCTGTATTACCTCCAACCCACATTTCAACCCACAACACTTGCTGTCTTACACGACTTATGCGTATTTAGGCAGTTCCCGCGGTTCTGTAAGTCGTTGAAAAACTTAGGCTGTATGCCCTGTCACGGCAGAGGTCGCGGGTTCGAGCCCCGTCGTCCCCGCCATCAATCAGTTGGTTCCACGATTTATGGCTGTTCCCGGAGCGTTCCATTCTTCCATCGATACAGTCTTCATCGCTTCGCCGTCGATGGATACCATCGAACGGGCACGGCTACTGAAATGCCTGGCTCAGGGCCATGGGATCGAAGCCCGAAAGGAATCTCTGCGCCTCAGCGGTAAGGGCGCTTTGGACCGCGGCCTTCGGCGCATCCGAATGTAATTGATCGATTCGAATCATGATGGGAACCGGATGCCCGCCCGACGTGGCAAGCTCGCTTATCTGCGGTTTGAGAACGATGAAGCTGAACCGGCTGCTCGAGGTTAGCTGCTGCGACTGCGAACATGACCCGGGAGTGCAGACAACGTTCACCACTATGCTGTCGGTAACTCCATCGCTGTAAAACCCGGTACTGAGCTCGACGGATTTTCCCTGCGCGGTGACGAATGGCAGGGTCGTAAGAAGTTCGGGTTGCAGGCCGCGCGCCAGCCAGCACGAATTCGGATCGTGGAAGTAGCCGGACGGCGCAACCCAGACGGCAAGGATGATTTCGTCCGATCCGGGCGCGGAATACGCCCCGCTTTGCACCAGCGTTTTGCCGGCAACCTGTTCGTACCAGGTGCGGGTGAGCGCGAAGCTGCCTATCTGCTTCGGCATGCGGCCGGCGAGAGACGCGGGCGCGGACGACGCCTGAGCCTTGCTGCGAAGCGCCGAGGAAGGCAGGGCAAGAACCGCCAGCAGCGCGACTGCGAATGCCGCGCACTTCAGGAAGAGATTTCGAACGCGCGGCGATGGCGCTCCGCCGGCAGGCGCGAGGTTCGCCGCGGCCGGGTTCCGCTGCTTCTGGCGCGCGAGACGCAGAAAAATAAGGATTGCGACCAGGAACAGACACGATCCAATGGCATAGTCCGCCTGTTTGGCCACGCCCTCGAGAGCGGGATGACCAAGGGCGATCCGGTAATAAACGACGAGGACGCAGAGCCGGATGAAATTGAAGAGATACCCCAGCAGAACTCCGCCGGCCACATACGCGGCCCACCGTCGAAAGGAAACGCGCTTGAGATAGCCGAGCACCAGCGCCACATATCCCAAGGCAACCGCGCCGCGAATGCCATCGCAGCCGGGCGCGATAAACATACCGAAGTCCGGCGAGAACATGAGGCGCAGTTGCGGAGTTGTCGGCGCAAAATGGATCAGGGTAGCAAAGGAACGCGCAACGCGGGCCGAGATGTTTTGCAGCGGGATATCGATCATGCTGCTGGAAAGAATGGGCACCGGCTGCGAGAGCAGCAGTAGCCCCAGCGGAAACCATGCCTTGCGCCACACGCGCGTGCCGGCAAACAGCATGACAACGCCGCTGCCATAGACATAAACAGGCAACGACAGCGGAATGAGAGAAACCAGAGCTCCTCCGCCGGTGACGAAGAACAAGGCGCTCTCGCGAATCAAGCTGAGGATGAAGGAGAGTCCGATCACCAGCAGACCCCACCATGTTCCGCGCATCTGCCAGCCGTTTTGCCGCCAGACGCGGAGGGTAAGAAAAATGCTCAGCGGAGGAATCAGCATTCCGATCGATCGCAGGGGATCGGTGGTCCAGCATCTCCAAAGAAGAGCGATCTCGCGATAAATTCCCAGGCAGCCGACCGCCGCGAGAATGGCGATGCAGCACCACAGCGCAAGGGGCGGCGCGGCCAGCCGGCTGGATTCCAATTCTGGTTCCAGCTCTGACTCGACAGGAGCCGGTGACTCGATCTCCAGCTTTTCCGCCATGTGTGCTGCCAATCCTTTGTTGGATATCATCGCATCCTGCTGCTCTACGGCGATTGTGGTGGCCCGGCCAGTGGCGTTTTTACGGGCGCCGCGATTCCGATAAGCTGCGTGAGCGTATTCTTGCCGGAGTTCGACACCCAAATGCTTCCGCTGGCATCGATGGCGAGGCTGTAGGGATCGAGCAGGGAAGCGTCGGCGCCAAATCCGCTCGACGGCGAGAGGTAGGTTCCAGACGCGGAGCTGGAGGCGCCTTCCATCTCAGAAAGGGAGTTGCCCCGGTAGTTGGCGACCCAGACCGTCCCGGCGCCGTCGACCGCGATTCCTTGAGGGCGATCCACCCCTCCGCCCTTGGCGGCATCCAGTTCCAACGTTCCGCATGTATTCACTTCGCTGATGCTGTTGCCGTAGTAATTCGCGACCCAGACGTTGCCGCTCTGGTCTGTGGCGATGCCGGACGCTCCGTTGCAATCGCAGTCGTAGTTGGTCACCTGGGAGCCATCCGCCGAGATTTTGGTGATGGGAACTTCGCCAGCCTGATTGGCCACCCAGACGTTTTGATTGGAATCGACTGCCAGAGCGACGGGGAATGCAAGGGACGCGCCACCCCAGCCGCTGGAGCTCGAGACAGGCAGGCCGAGGCTGTCCAACAGCGTGACTTTTGAGTCGCCATAGTCGGCAAACCATATATTGCCGCGCGTATCAGCGGCGACCGCGATGGGAAAGTCAATACCGCCGCCGGTGAGTCCGGAAGCAATCGCTTGTCCTGAAGGGCTCAGCTCGGTCACGTTGCCGGGCCCGTTGTTCGCGGTGGTTTGCTCGTTGGCGATCCAGACATCGCCCTCGCTATCCAAGGCCATGCCGTAGGACTGGTTGATGCCGGAACCGGTGATCCCGTCAGGGAAGATCGCAGCGCCAAGAGGAGAAAACTCCGACACGACGTTGAAGTAGCTTGAGACCCAGACATCTCCGGATGCGGCTATGCCGACTGAAGTGGGCAAGTCCATGCCTCCACCCGATACCGTGTTATAGAGCATCCAGTCCGGAGGCGCCGCAGTGAGGGCCGGAGAGAACTCGGCGCTGCTCGCGGCCAGGGCGTATATGGCAGCAACGTTGTTGCCGGGAGAGTGCGCAATATTGAGCGCGGCAGCCAGCGTGTTGGAGGGAACGACACTGCCCACGGTTGCGGCGTTAAAGAGTGAAGCGCAGGAGTCGCCGCCAGCAGATCCGGTGCAGGAAGCCAGAGCATTGGCCAGTGTGTTCAGCTTGCCGGTGGGTACGGCCAGCGTGGAGGGAATGCCCGGTCCCGGCGAAACGCCAGTGGTGGCATCCGCCAGGCTATTCGCCGTGAGGAGGGCGTTATCCAGCCCCGTTGTGTTGGTGCAACTGGCGCCCACGTTGCCGCCACTTGACATAAACGGAGCCAGCGCCCAAACGGAGGCCGCGGTTGTGACTTCGTTCAGGACGAAGGAGCTGCCGGCATTGACGCTGCCGCAGGGGCCGAGTGCGGTCATGAGCCAGAGGGAGGGATTGGCCGCGGAGGCGAAGCCAGGCTGGCCGCCCTTGGAGATCAGATAGACAGGCGTCTGCGCAGAGGGACAGGCGAATCCGGCGGGAACGGTAAAGCTTCCATCGGCGCCAGTGGACACAGCGGCCGACAGCAATGGCGTCGGCGTGGAGCCATTGCCGCTGTTCCCCGCGGCATAGAGTTGCACCGATGCCTGGCTCACGGGCTGCGAGGCGGCAAGGACCGTTCCGTGGAAGGATACTCCCGCCACGGGAGTTCTTGCCGGACACGATACCGGCGTGCTGGAGCTGGAACTGGCGCTGCAACTCCCGCCCGACGAGCCAGAGGGAGAAATGGCGCCGCCGCAACCGCCCAGTGCAGCCAAAGAGAATGGAACCGAAAACCAGAGAAGAATACGCGGAAGCTTCACGGCCGCATTCACCATTCTAAGAACGGGCAGGATCGGCTCGCATCTCGAAAGCTACCTCTTGCGGCTGTGCGCCGCCCGTACACTCGCTGCCAGCGCGCCTACGCCGCCCACCAGCGCCAGTACGATGGTCGGATCTTCTGGCGAGTCGTCGCATCCGGTCTGCGCGCGCAGCGGAAAAGCAACGGCGGCCAGCATTAAGGCCAGGAGAAGACTGCAACGGCGAATCATACGGATCTCCTTCCCTTCATCGACGAGCGGTCGGCGCAAATCCAGCCGCACCCGTGGGGCGAACTCCACGGCAATTGCCACTAGAATACACGGAAAGCTGCCTGGGATTGGTATTCCTCGAAAGGGTGATACCAAAACGGTCACTTACAAGACCGCCTGAAGAGGGCCGAGCCGGGCGCGATACCCGCCTGTTGCGGCCAAGTGTGCTTGCGGGCGCCGGCAGACTGGATGCTGAGCAGAAGTGTGCGGAATGTTCCTCGGGATGCACTCAAACGGGCGGCCTGGAACCCATCCTGCGACCGGATCAAATGTCGCACGAAGCCGTTCAACGATTGACGGCGTTCGAACGATCGAAGATATGGCCCATCTTTTCCTGCTTCGTCCGCAGATATCGTTCGAAGGTCTCCTGCGATTCGACCTCGGCCGACACGCGCTCCGTCACGGTGATTCCCGCCGACTCCAGTGCGGCCACCTTCTCGGGGTTGTTCGTCATCAGCCGCACCCGCGAGACGCCCATCAGCTTGAGCGCCCCGGCGGACAGCTCGTACGCGCGGCAATCCGCGGCGAAACCCAACTCTTCGTTTGCCTCCACCGTATCGAACCCCCGATCCTGCAATTCGTAAGCCTTCAGCTTGGCCATCAAGCCGATTCCGCGGCCCTCCTGCTGCTCATAGAGCAGAATGCCCGCGCCTTCTTCGGCGATCTTCGCCAATGCCAGCTCCAGTTGCAGACGGCAATCGCAGCGCAGCGATCCGAAGACGTCGCCCGTGAGGCACTGCGAGTGAATGCGAACCAACGGCGGCGCGGAGTGCACGTCGCCCATCACCAGCGCGACCAGGCCCTCGACGGTTCGGGCCGGTTCGCAGCCGGGTTGGGCTTCGGCCCGAATGCCCTCGAAGCCCAGAATGCGAAAAGCTCCCCAGCGCGTGGGAAAGTCCGCTTCGGCGATCCGCTTCACGCTCTCGAATCCCATGCTTCCATTCTACGAGGCGCGGACAAATCCGGCCTGGAGCACGGTATTTTCGCCTTCCGGCGGCGCCACGCGATACATTGATGGGGTGACCGACAATCTTATCTGGATCACGCTGCTGGTCAAGCTGGGCGTGGTTGCCTCAGTAGCCAGCGTGCTGGCGCGCGTTACCACATTCCGGCGCCTGTTTTTTGCCGAGAAACGCAGTCCCCGGCAAACCCTGGCGTTGCTGGCTTTTTTCCTTGTACCGCTCACTCTCGGGGTTTGGTTTCGGTTTCGGGTGCCCAACTTTCTCGCCGCCGATATCTCCTTTGAGACCATCGTTCTGCTCGGATTACTCATCAGTCCAGGATGGGCCATGCTCAGCGGCGGCGTGTTATCTGTCCCCGCCGTTCTGCACCACGAGTTTCTCGCGCTGCCGTTCAATGTTGCGCTCGGTTTTGCTTTCGGCATGATCGGCCGCTTTGTCGAAAAGGAAGAAATCTGGTCGTTCACGCCTTTCATCGATCTCAGCCTCTGGCGTTGGGTGCGCCGCAACTTGATCAAACCGCGCATCGACCGCCAGATTCTGCTCCTGGTCCTGATCGCCGTCATGGAGATGATTCGCGACTGGATCGCCCACACCTTCCCGCATCGCCTGTTCGCACTGGTTTCTGACCGAATCTGGCTGCAGGCGCTGGTCTGGCTGTGCGCGCCCATCAACGTGGGCATTGCCCTGAAAGTGTGGAACGCCCTCCGCGTCGAAATGTCGCTCGAAGAGCAGAAGCGCCTGGTGCTCGAAGCGCGCCTCGATGCGCTGCAGCGCCAGATCAATCCGCACTTCCTTTTCAACACCCTCAATTCGGTTGCCGCGCTGGTGCGCAGCCAGCCCGAGCTGGCCCGCCAGATGACCGTCAAGCTAGCCGGCATCCTCCGCGCCCTGCTCAAGGACCACGATGCCTACGTCCCCTTTCGCGAGGAACTGAAGTTTACCGACGACTATCTCGACATCGAGGTGGTCCGCTATGGCGCCGACAAGCTGCGCGTGGAAAAAGAAATCGATCCGCGCACGCTCGAAGTCTTGGTCCCCAGCATTCTTCTGCAGCCGCTCATCGAGAACAGCATCAAGCACGGCCTGGAGCCGCGCCTCCACGGCGGCACGATCACCCTGCGCAGCCGCCTCGAGGGCGACCGCATCTCTATCGAGGTCTCCGATGACGGCGTAGGCATGACCGGCCGCCCGGACTCCGCGATTCGCCGCACCGGCGCCGGCATCGGCATGAAAAATGTGCAGGAGCGGCTGGAGGTGCTCTATGGCAACCAGGCCCGCTTCAACGTGGTCAGCAACCCCGGCCGCGGCACGGTGATTTCCATAGAGATTCCGGCGTCAATGGCCAGGTCATCCTGAGCAGTCCGGCAGCGCACGCGCCGCCAACAACCCGATTAAGGGATGTTTTTGGTTGGCAGTGGAGCGGTCTTCCCGCAAGGCGCTTGCAACCGATTCTGTTCCATCCACGATTCCAGGTCCTGCCATCCGATATCGTCGGTAAAACCGATCCACCGCGGCGGCAGCGCGAAGACATACTGTCCGTTGCCGCCCAGTTCCTCAGGACCGATGGGCGCCGCGCTTACCGACATAGTCACCGCCGCCACCTGCTGCCATTCCGCCGGCGTGAAGACCATGATGGGAATGTCCTGGTAGGGTTTCTCCTGCGTCCAGCCCGGATGGCGGATGAGCAGTTGCGGGCCGTGAACGACCTGACCGGAACTGAGGATGGTGCCGTTCCATTGCTCAGAGACGATCGTGTATCCCTTCCAACTTGAGGGCAGGAGAAAGCAAAAGCCATACTGCGTGTTGCGATAAACGAGCGTGGCTTGCGGGGAGGCTGGTTGGGGCGCCTGGGCCGGAGCAGTCTGCGCACTCGCACGCGCCGGCTGCATCACGGCGCAAGCAAGCAGGATAGGAATAACGGGGAGAAATTTCACTGCCACTCCCTTCGCTTCACATCTCCGCCTTAGGAGAAACTCGCCAAGCGGCCAGTCAGGGCCGCACGGTCAGGCGGTTTTTGTTCTCGGCCCGTGCAGTTGATTGTATTCTCAATCCATGGTGCGCTTCACGGTGCTGGCCTCGGGATCGAAGGGCAACAGCACGGTTGTCTCCGGCGGGCGGACCCGCATCCTGGTGGACGCCGGCCTGAGCTGTCGCGAACTCTTCCGGCGCATGAGGCTCGTCGGCGAAGATCCCGAAACCCTTGACGCCATCGTCATCACGCACGAGCACCAGGACCACGTGAACGGCCTTGCGGTTACCGCCCGCAAGCTCGGCATTCCGGTTTACATTACCGAGGGCACGCATCGCGCCTGGATGCGCTGGCTGACCCCGCGCCGCCAGATGACTTACACCCAATGGCTCGAGCTCTGCCGCAAACAGACCGCCGAGCGCGAGGCCGAGCCGGAAGCCTCAGCCGCTGAAGGCCCGGTTGAGGAGAGCGATCCCGAAGAAGCAGAGGCCGATAGCCAGCCCCAGGCCGACGGACACGTCCAGCCTAAGAACGCGGAGCCCGGCCCCGCTCCGGCTTCGACGGAACCACCGTCTCTGAAAGAAGACCCCACCTGGTTGCCGGCGGTCGAGTACTTCCAGGCCGGCCGGCCCTTTGCGATCGGAGACATCGGCCTAAGTCCCTTCACCATTCCCCACGATGCCGCTGACCCTGTGGGCTTTGTCTTTAGCGCCGAGGGCATCCGGCTGGGCTTCGCCACCGACCTCGGCTACATCCCGCCCAACGTCAGGGAACAGCTCCAGAACCTCGACCTGCTCCTGCTCGAATCCAACCACGACCTGGAGATGCTCCGCGACGGCCCCTACCCCTGGGCGGTCAAGCAGAGGGTACTTTCGCGTGTTGGCCACCTCTCCAACGAGGCCACAGCAGAGTTCCTCTCCACGGCCTACGACGGCCAAGCCGCCTACGTGATTCTAGCGCATCTCTCTGAAAACAATAATCTTCCTGAGTTGGCCAGGCTCACAGCCGAACACGCTCTCTTGGGCCGCGCCAGCCTTTTGGCCAACCGCCTCTTGCTTGCGGAGCAGCATCAACCTCTTTCTTCTATCAGTCTTTAGCCGGAAGGAGTTACAATCGTGAATACGTAACGGCCACAAATTCAACATGTGAGATGGGCCGGAGCTATGCACCAGGTAAAGTGCCGTGACGGCGTGTATTAGCGGGGCGCTATGCATCCGCAGCAGTGGATGGGGCGTCCAATTGGGTAGCTTCCGAATCCGGTCACCAGGCGGAAGCTCCGGTTTGAACCGAATTTTTTGCAAGGTGAGTTTTTATGTCAACGGCAAGCAGCCGATGCACCGATCGTGTCGTAGGCGCAATTCTGGCAAGCTGGCGTTATGACATCTTGGGGATCTCTCCGGAGATGCGCCGGGACTACGAGCTTCATTTTGCCGAATGCGCCCACTGCAGCGCGCGTCAAAGGTTCCATCGGAGCCTTGACGTTACGCTCGCGGTTTTGACCTCAACCGCTGCTCTTTTCTTCCTCTTCGCCCTCGCTGTTCTCAAGCATATCCGGCCCCTGGAGCACGTCGCCTTCAAGATTTTGGGCCTGGATATCTCCGACATGTACCACATGTTGGTTTCGGCGGGCATTGCGGGGCTTTGCTTCTCGCTCGTCGCCATGGCGCTGGTGCTCATGACCACTTCCGCTCCGTCGTACCTTGGCGGGATCGCCGCCGAGCGCGCGCGGCTGATCGAAGAGCATCTGCCCGCGGCCATCAAGTCGCTGCGTCCCCGGTAACGCCAACGCTGCGCTCCCAAAATAGAGGCCTCCCGCAAGGGAGGCCTTTTCGCGATCGGATTTGGTGCGGATTACTTGGTGATCGGCACGCGCAGGTCGCCGTCGGCCGTCTCGTTCCCCTTCTCGATATTCAAAATGGCGCAGCGCGAGCGATACATCGCGCCGCCGAAAGGCAAAACGGAGATTCCGTATAATTAAAGAGAATCATCATTGAAAAAATTCCAGTTAGGAAATGGAGTATTGAATGTACAAAGTCGTTTTGCTGCGCCATGGAGAGAGCATCTGGAACAAGGAAAACCTATTTACCGGCTGGACAGACGTTGACCTGTCGGAGAAGGGCAGAGAAGAGGCCACGCGGGCGGGCCGGACGTTGAAGGAGCAGGGATTTTCCTTCGACATCGCCTTCACCTCGGTGCTGAAGCGCGCGATACGCACTCTGTGGATCGCGCTGGACCAGATGGACCTGATGTGGATCCCCGTGGAGCGCGACTGGCGGCTGAACGAACGGCATTATGGGGCGCTGCAAGGCCTCAACAAAGCTGAGACGGCGGCGAAGTACGGAGAGGATCAGGTAAAAATCTGGCGCCGCAGTTACGATATTCGCCCGCCGGAGCTGGAAGAGTCCGATCCGCGCTATCCGGGGAAGGATCCGCGCTATCACCACCTTTCAAAGCAACAACTTCCACTCAGCGAATGCCTAAAGGACACCGTCGAGCGCTTTCTGCCCTGCTGGCACGAGGTGATTGCTCCCAGCATCCGGTCAGGGAAGCAAGTATTGATCGCGGCCCATGGCAACAGCCTGCGGGCGCTGGTGAAGTATCTTGAAGACGTTCCGGACGAGCAGATTGTCGATCTCAACATTCCGACAGGCGTGCCGATGGTGCAGGAACTGGACGGCAACCTGAAATCGGTTCGTCATTATTATCTGGGAGACGCCGCGCAAATCGAGCAGGCGGTAAATAAGGCTGCGAGCACAGGCGTGAGTCGTTAATAGGCCAAAAGCGCGCGCAATCGCCGGCTATTGGGCGTCGTCGAAGTGCTGCATCTGCGACAGGATTGTGTTGTACCGTTGTTCGATGCCGCCGCGCGTGTATCGCAGCACAAAGCTGTTCATGATGTTTACTGGAAGCCGCTGCGATGGGACGGGGCCCAGCGCCAAAAACACAAAGGCGTTGGATAACGCGGTCACCACGAGCAATCTGCCGGTCCATTTGCTTGGAACCGACACAACGAGCAGAAGAATTGCGGCAGTCAGGTAATTGAGATACGGCGCATCCGAAATCAGGCTGAAGATAAAGAAGAGCGATCCCGGCGCAATCCAGATGAGCAGCGACTTGATGCGCCAGTCGCTCCAATTGCGAAAAGCGTTTCTGAAGACCAGGCCCAAAACCGGCCAGAAACCGGCGACCAGAGGCAGGACGTAGCGAACAGGATTCGCCAGCGTATACATTCTCGCTCCGGTCAGGATAGATTGCTTTTTTGAAACGTACGTAACGTAAGTGGCGAATGCCTTCAGGCCATCGTCATAACGTTCAAATGCAACCCAGGTGGGGATGAGCCAGCCTATACAGAACAGCGTGATCAGTGACAGGAAGACAACTGCCTCCTTGCGCGGCATCCTGAAGATAGCGAAATATAGCACCACCGGTATCAGGAACATCCCGTCGGTCGGCCGTAATCCGGCGCCTATGGCAAACAGCAGTGCCGCCAGCCACAGCAACCACTTTGCCCGGTCGCGCTCATAACAGAGAAGAGCAAAGTAAGTAGCTACGGGAAAGAGGATCTGCGAGGCGTAGGTGCTGTGTATCTCGCCGGAAAACCAAATATAGAAAATCGTCGAGTAAGCCAGCGCCGCCAGGAAAGCATTCACCCGGCCGGTGAAGAAACAGGCCGTGTAATAGAAAACGACGACCCCCGCCGCCGAGAACAGAATGTTCATGACGGTAATGGCCAGCACCGGATCGGAGAATAAGCCGGCAATCCGGTTGAACAGCCAGTACCCCGGGGCCTGGATGATGTAGGTTTTCGCTTCAATACAGGCGATGTGGTTAGGGCCGTCTCCGAAATACAGCGGGCCGCGGCAAAGAATGCGCGAGACCAGAACAAAGACCGCGAGAATTGCCGGAAAGGTGAAGTCCCAAGCAATCCCGGCAAATCCGGCTGAAGGAACAGGCTCGGACCTTGTGCCCATGCAGCCCCCGGAAGCGGATGAAAAACGCGCGCTCAGATTAGTATGCGCCGCGCCTCCCAGTGGCGCTTCCTCACGGGAAGCGGTCGCTCGGAAGCGCGGCGCTGAGCTGGCAGCGAATCTGGAGAACGCCACCCTATGCTTCGTCGTAATTCAGGCTCTCGAGCCCCAGGTACACCGCGCCCGAGCCCAGTTCCTCTTCAATGCGCAGCAACTGGTTGTACTTGGCGATGCGGTCGGTGCGGCTCGCAGATCCGGTCTTGATCTGGCCCACGCCGGTAGCCACTGCCAGGTCGGCGATGAACGTGTCCTCGGTCTCGCCTGAGCGATGCGAAATGACCGATGTATAGCCATAACGGCGGCCTAGTTCGATCGCTTCCAGCGTCTCGGTGATGGTGCCGATCTGGTTGAGCTTGATGAGGATGGAGTTGGCTACGCCCTCTTCAATGCCGCGCTGTAACAGCTTGATATTGGTGCAGAAGATGTCGTCGCCTACTAGCTGAATGCGTCCGCCCAACTGGTCGGTCAGGATGCGCCACCCCTCCCAGTCGTTTTCGGCCAAACCATCTTCGAGGTTGACGATCGGGTACTGGCGGATCCAGTTGTCGTAGAAGCGGACCATGTCCTCGCTCGACAGCTCGCTCTTGTCGCCTTTCTTGAAGACGTACTTTTTCTTCTCCGCGTCGTAAAACTCGCTCGACGCCGGATCGATAGAAATGGCGATCTGTTCGCCGGGCTTGTAGCCGGCCTGCTCAATGGCCTCGAGGATCAGTTCGATGGCCTCGCTGTTTGACTTGAGCGAAGGCGCAAATCCGCCCTCGTCGCCCACCGCCGTGTTATAGCCCTTCTTCTTCAGCACGCTCTTCAGCGTATGGAAGGTCTCGGCCGCCCAGCGTAGCGCCTCGCTGAAGCGCTCCGCGCCAACGGGCATGATCATGAACTCCTGAAAGTCGACGTTCGAGTCGGCGTGCGCGCCGCCATTCAGCACGTTCAGCATCGGAGTTGGCAGGATGCTGGCGTTGATCCCGCCCAGATAGCGATACAGCGGAATCTCCAACGTCTGCGCCACGGCGCGCGCCGCGGCCATCGAGACGGCCAGAATCGCATTCGCGCCCAGCTTGCCTTTGTTTGGCGTTCCGTCCAGCGCAATCATCGACTGGTCGAGCAGCCGCTGGTTGGCCGCGTCCATGCCTTCCAGCTCCGGCGCAATCACCGTCTCCACGTTGGCCATTGCCTGCAGCACGCCCTTGCCCAGGTAATGACTCTTGTCGCCGTCGCGCAGTTCCACGGCCTCATGCTCGCCCGTCGAAGCGCCCGAAGGCACAATGGCGCGGCCCATCGCGCCGCTCTCCAGGATCACATCCGCCTCGACGGTCGGATTGCCGCGCGAATCCAGAACTTCACGGGCACCTATGGCAACAATCTCAGTCATATCGCTCCTCGCAATGCGGTGCTGCAGCCGGTCACTCAGTTGGGGACGGCGATACACGGCAAGAGCCTCTCCGGCGGCGCTTTGAATGATATTCAAAAGCCCCTGCGCGCGCACAAAACTACCTCTCCGTCCAGCTAGAAAAATGCATCCGGGAAAAATTGCCTATATCCGTTTGGATTCTAGCAAACCGGGCGTGCGCGGTCCGTGTGGCGACGGTCACACCCTGACTGACCACCGCCACATGCCCCTAGGGGTAACGGTGTTGATTCTTGGCGCCCAGGGCACGCGGTCCTGTCGCCCGCCGGCCCCAGCCTCCTCCACGCGCGCTACGCTTATCTTGGGTGGGCTTACGCCCATGCCAAACCGGCGCCAGGCCGGATGTGGAACTTTCTCGTTCCAGCCGGGTTTGAACCAGGCAAGGAGATTTTTGCTCACGAAAAAATCAGGGTTCCTGGCGGTCGGACCCCAGGAAGCGGTCCTTGCTCCTTGAGGTGGTAAGGGCAGGTCTTCGCCGTTGGGGTGGAAGGAGATCGGGATGACACGGACCATTCTTGCATACGCCTTGTTCGCTGCAACCGCGGCCGCACTGGGAGCGCAGCAGTCGAGCCAGTCGAATCCCTACGAGGGCACTTCGAATCCTCCTCCCGACAGCAGCATCACCACGCCGGCGCCCCAGCCTGCGCCAACGCCCAAGCCCTCCCCCAGTCAACCCATGTACACGCAGCCTGCCGCGCGGCCGCAGCCGGAACCCGCCGCGCAGCCGGCATCGCACTCTCTTGACGGGTCGCTCTATACCATTCCCGCCAACCCTGGCGCCAGCCCGCTCGACGGAACGGACGACGGCATCGTGCAGGTCGCGCCTGACACGTCCTCTCAGCCGGCCCTCAATCAGCGTTTCACCACGAGCGATCCAGATGGAGACATCGTCCATCCGGCTCCGCTGGCGCCGGGTGAGCTTGGCGAAGGAGCGGTGATCCGCGTTCGTCTTCTGGACCGCCTCTCCACGGCCGAGAACCAGCAGGGCGATCGCTTCCGTACCCGCGTTGCCTCTGACGTGATCCAGGACGGCCAGGTACTCATTCCCGTTGGCGCCGAGATCGACGGTCAAGTGTTCTCGGTATCGAGCGGCCACCTCGGCGGCCATGGATCGATGCGCCTGCAGCCTCAGATCGTGATCCTCCCCGATGGCTCGCGTTTCCACCTTTACGCCCAAACCACTGGCGCGCCCGGCTCCACTGACCGCATCGGCAGCGAGGGCGCCATCACGCCCGGCTCGCGCCTGAAGAAGGATGGCATCGAATACGGCGGCGCGGCTGGTGTCGGCGTGGTCACGGGCGCCATTCTCGGAGGGCCAGGCGGCGCGCTCGCCGGAGGCATCATTGGCGCCGGAGTGATCACGGTGCACTTGCTGGTGGACCATCCGCAGGCCACGCTCGAAGACGGCACAGTCCTGCTCTTCACGCTAAGCGAGCCGCTCAACCTGGTCCCGGCTACCGCTCAGGCAACCCCTCTCGCTCCAATCAGCCCGACCGCTGCTCCCAGTCAAACCGAGAACTAGGGAGGGGCAAGAAACCTGGCGCGCCTCAAGCCTAAACGTCCCTGCGCGCCTCTCCACGTTTACACTGGAGAACGAATACCCGCTTCTCCGTTCGAGCGCTGAGTTCTTTGCCGAATGCGCCGGGCATCCGGGCACTCGTGCGGAAGAGGAAAAAGCTGGAAGCTGAAGCCTGCGGGCCGATGGCCGAAAGGCAAAAAGCTGGTAACTGGAAGCTGGAGTTATGGATAAGTTCGTCATTCGCGGCGGCAACCCCCTTGTCGGTACGATTCGCATTTCCGGCGCGAAGAACTCGGCGCTGCCCTGCATGGCCGCGGCTCTGCTCACTGAGGATGAAGTTACGCTCGAGAACATCCCTCGGGTGCGCGACATCGAGACCGAGCGGCGGCTGCTCGTTTCCATGGGCGCTGAGGTCGGGTTGCATGAGGGCGAGTCGAAGGACCGCACCACCATTGATTGCCGCAGACTCTCCGATCCTGTTGCCCGATACGAAATCGTCAAGACTATGCGCGCCAGTTCGCTGGTCCTCGGCCCGCTTCTTGCCCGCACCGGCATGGCCCGAGTCGCCATCCCCGGCGGATGCGCCATCGGCGGTCGGCCCATCGACCTGCACATCAAAGGCCTGGAAAAGATGGGCGCGGCCATCACGCAGGAGCATGGTTATATCGAGGCCCGCGCGTGCCGCCTGCGCGGCGCGCATCTAGTCTTCGACAAAATCACCGTCACCGGCACGGAAGATCTGCTCATGGCGGCCGTACTCGCCGACGGCGACACGCTGATGGAGAACTGCGCTCGTGAGCCCGAGGTCGTCGATCTTGCCGCGCTGCTCATTGCCATGGGCGCGCAAATCGAAGGCGCGGGCACGTCCACCATTCGTGTCCGCGGCGTTTCCAGCCTTCACGGCGCACATTACCGCATCAACCCGGACCGCATCGAGGCGGGAACCTTCCTGATAGCCGGTGCTATCACAGGCGGCGACCTCATCGCCGCCAACTGCAACAGCGCTCACCTCGGCGCCGTGATCGCCAAGCTTCAGGAGGCTGGCGCGCGCATTGACGTGCTCGGTCCCGATGCAGTCCGCGTCCGCGCCGCCGCCAAGCTGCGCGCCGCCGACATCTCCACCGAGGAGTATCCCGGCTTTCCCACCGATATGCAGGCGCAGTACATGGCCCTCGCCACGCAGGCGGAGGGCGTCAGCATGGTCCGCGAGAACATCTTCGAGAACCGCTTCATGCACGTGCAGGAACTGGTCCGCATGGGCGCAAACATCAAGGTGGACGGAAGCGCCGCCACGGTGCGCGGCCCGGCGCGGCTCTCCGCAGCCGCGGTCATGTGCTCCGACTTGCGCGCCTCAGCCTCACTGGTGCTGGCGGCGTTGGTCGCCGAGGGCGAGTCCATCGTAGACCGTGTCTATCACATGGACCGCGGCTACGAGCGCTTTGAAGAAAAGCTGCGCGGCGTAGGAGCCCAAATCCAGCGCATGGGCAACGTCTTTGCGCCCAGGGAAGCCGCCGCTGTCGCCGATTGACCATCCAAACTGGCCGCGCATCCCGGGCGAAATCCATCGGCCCTTTTTTCATCAGCGCGCAACGAATCCCCAACCGTTGGGTTGTTATGATTAACCGCCTGGAAGAGGCTCCCCGATTCCGGCACATCCATATCCGTGGAGGTTAAGATTTCTGTGAAAAAGATTGCATTGGCAGTGCTTCTCGCTCTGTGTCTCACTCCTGCGATTGCAATGGCGCAGATCGTCGTCCGCATTGCGCCGCCCGCGCCCGTCGTCGAGCACTATGGTCGTCCCCCGCACCCTGGATGGGTGTGGATCGACGGCTATCAGAGCTGGAATGGGCGCCGCTACGTCTGGGTCAGAGGCCATTGGGCCCACCCACCGCGTCCCGGCGCCGTTTGGGTCGCCCATCACTGGGCGCAGCGCGGCGGCGGCTGGGTCCTGATCGAAGGCCATTGGCGGTAAGCTGAGCCAACAAAGAGAAAGCGGGGCGCATGCCCCGCTTTCTCTGCTTTCAGGGTCCTGAATTGTGTTCCGCACCGCTGCGAACCGTCCGCTACTTGATCTCGATCACATCCGTCGCCGATGCCGCCGCGGCCTCGGCCTGCTCCATCAATTTTTCCGCCATGGCGTAGAAGGCCGCCGCCTGCGGGCTTTTCGGTCCGGCCAGCGTCACCGGCAGCCCACGGTCTCCGCCTTCGCGAATCGCCGGTATCAACTCGATCGATCCAAGAAACGGCACGTTGAACTGATTTGCTGTGCGCTCCGCGCCGCCGCGCGAGAAGATGTCGATTTCGTGGTGGCAATGCGGGCAGGTAAAGTGGCTCATGTTCTCCACAATCCCCAGTACCTCAACATTCACCTGCGCAAACATCTCCAGAGCCTTACGCGCGTCCTCCAGGCTCACGTCGCTGGGCGTCGACACCACCACTGCGCCGGTCAGCGGCACGGTCTGCACCAGCGAAATTGCCACGTCACCCGTTCCCGGCGGCAGGTCCACGATCAGGTAATCCAGTTCGCCCCAATTCACCTGTTGCAGGAACTGCCGGATAATCTGATGCAGCATCGGCCCGCGCATCACCATCGGCTTGTCGCCTGGCGAAATGTACCCGATGGAGATCGTCTTGACGCCGTGCGTCAGGTTGGGCTCGATCACGTTACCGGCGCCCACCTTCGGCGGCTGCGAGCTTCCCATCATCAGCGGCACGTTGGGACCGTAAACATCGGCATCCATCAGCCCTACGCGCTGCCCGAGTTTTGCAAGCGCGATAGCCAGGTTGACGGCTACCGTGGTCTTGCCCACGCCACCCTTGCCGGAACCGATTGCAACAATTTTTTGAACGCCGGGCAGAGCCACCGGCGAAGGCATGGAATGGGAATGGGCCATCGTCTTTTGTTTCTCCTTGTCGGATTTCTATGGGTCGAACGTCTTGCTTATCCGTGTTTCTCTTGTTCGCCGTCCAGCGCGGCGATCGTTAGTTTCGCCTCTTTGCGCCGCGCGGACTCGGCCTCTCGGTGCTCACGCCGGCGCAGCGCGTCGGCGTAGCGCCGAATCTCGTCCGGAGTCTCCGGTTTCACTTTCGGAACATTTTGTACTCGTCCATGCTCGTCCATTGCCACAAACACCAGGTAAGCGCTGGCCACGTGGGATACGGCTCCGGTCCGCGTGTTCTCCGACCACACCTTTACCCCAATTTCCATCGAACTCGTGAAGGCGCGGTTCACGCTCGACTTGAGCGTGACCAGGTCGCCCAGGCGCACCGGCTGTATGAAATCGATATGATCCATAGCCGCCGTTACAACGTGCGTGCGCGCGTGCCGGTACGCTGCCATGGCGCCGGTTAAATCGATGAAATGCATCAGGCGCCCGCCCAGCAGGTTGCCCAGCATATTGGTGTCGTTGGGCAGAATGATCTCGGTCATCTCTGACTGCGTGCTCGCCACCGTGTGCATCCTCGGTTGGATTTCCTGGCTGCTCATGCCGCCTCCGTTCTATGTGCCATTCTCTCTCTGGTTTCGCCGTCTTGATCTCGGGCCGGGTACAATGGAACTGGCGGCAGATTCGGTCTGGAACCTTCGCCGTTACGTCTAGTTCCAGTTTCAGCAATCCCCGCCAAAACCGCAAATCCCCCAGTGTCAGGTAAGACAGGACCGATCCAGACACGAGCAAGATGGACAAGATCCTAGGATTAAGAAAGATTCTCGCGCTTGACCCCAGCAGTAGCTTCGCACGCTACGGACTCGCCATGGAGCTGGCGAGCCGGGGCGACACGGCGGCCGCGCTTGCCGAATTTGACGCGCTGCTGGCCAGTGACCCGAACTACACTGCGGGCTATTTCATGGCCGCGCAAACGCTAGCCGGCGCAGGCAAAAAGCAAGAAGCGATTGAGCGTCTCAGGGCGGGCATCCGCTGTGCCGCGCACTGTGGTAACAACCATGCTGCCAAAGAGATGCAAGAGATGCTTGAGGAATTGGGCCCGTAGTGGGGGAACCGTCCGTACAGCCGGATTTCTTCGCCCGCTGCTGATCCCCGGTACTGGAGACCAAGACTGACCATCGCATGTACTGGGAATGCCAGGTATCTTCGCGCACCGAATTTGCGTCTAAAGGATGAATATGGCGAAATATTCAATCGTTGTACCCTTTCACAACGAAGAAGAGAACGTAACAATCCTGTACGCGCGGCTCAAGCAGGTCATGGAGCAGGTGGAGGACTCTTTTGAGTTGATTCTCGTCGATGACGGGTCCAGCGACCGGACGTACAAGCTCCTGGAAGAGATTGCTGCCGTTGATAGCCGCGTTTTGGTCGTCAAGCTCCGCCGCAACTTCGGCCAGACCTCGGCTTTGGCGGCCGGCTTTGACCACGCGTCGGGTGAGTTCATTCTGGCCATGGACGGGGACCTGCAGCACGACCCCAACGATATTCCCGCTTTTCTTGAAAAACTCGACGAGGGCTACGACGTCGTCTCTGGCTGGCGCAAAGTACGCATGGACAACTTCATGCTGCGCCGCCTTCCTTCCGCCTGCGCGAACTGGATGATGGCGCGGCTCTCCGGCGTCCCCATCCACGACTTCGGCACGACATTCAAAGCCTATCGCCGCGATGTCATCCAGAATATTCCGCTCTACGGCGAGATGCATCGCTTCATTCCTGCGCTCGCCAGTTGGTACGGCGCATCCATCTGCGAAATCCCCATCCGCAACGTGAACCGCGAGCGCGGCAAGAGCCATTACGGTCTCGGCCGCACCTTCCGCGTCTTCTTCGACCTGATGACCATTCGATTCCTGCTTAAATACATGAACCGGCCGCTGCATTTCTTCGGTGGCTTCGGCGTGTTGTGCATGTTCATCGGCAGCGTTATGGCCGCTTCCCTGCTGGGCATGAAGCTCTTTCATCCGCAAATGGCCGTGATGCAGCATCACGGCCCCATGTTTGTCATTGCCTCGGTGCTCATTGTCTCCGGCATCCAGTTGCTTGCGTTGGGCCTGCTCGGCGAGCTGCAGGTGCGTCACTATTACAACAGCCAGCGTCCTGCCTCCTACACTGTGGACCGCGTGGTGCGCCTGGTCACCGCCGATGAACAGACCTTGCTCTCCGATCGTCAGGACGAAATGCTGTAAAGGCGGGACGAATCCCTTGCCGTAGCCCGCCTTGTAGGTTCATTCTTAAACCCAGCATGAAAGCTATCCAGATACACTCCACCGGCGGACCTGAGGTTCTTCAACTAGCCGATCTGCCTATCCCTCAGCCTGGGCCGGGCCAGGTCCTCATCCGCATTGAGGCCACGGGCGTCAACTTCATTGAAATCTACTTCCGCAAGGGCGTCTACAAGACCTCTTTGCCCATGACGCCGGGCAGCGAGGCCGCGGGTACTGTGGAGGAGCTCGGACCCGGGGTGACCGGATTCGCTGCCGGCGATGCGGTTGCTTCCACCAGCGTGATTGGCAGCTATGCCGAATACGCTCTCGTTCCCGCTGCGCAGTTGGTCAAGGTTCCGGACGGGTTGAGCCTGGAGTGCGCGGCCGCCGCCATGCTCCAGGGCATGACCGCGCATTATCTGGCCTACTCCACATTTCCGCTCAAGAAGGGCGACACGGCGCTGGTCCACGCCGGAGCCGGCGGTGTCGGCTTGCTGCTCACGCAGATCGCGGTGCGCATTGGCGCGCGCGTCATCACCACCGTCTCCACCAAGGCCAAGGCCGGGCTCTCCCGCGAGGCCGGCGCCTCCGACGTGATTCTGTATGAGAACCAGGACTTTGAGGCCGAGGTCAAACGCCTCACCGAAGGCAAGGGTGTCGACGTCGTGTATGACTCGGTGGGCAAGACCACCTTCGAAAAGAGTCTCAACTGCCTGCGTCCCCGAGGCCTGCTGGCGCTCTTCGGCGCATCGAGCGGCCCCGTTGCGCCATTCGATCCCATCCAGCTCAATAGCAAAGGTTCGCTCTACCTCACTCGGCCCACGCTCTGGCACTACATCGCCACGCGCGCCGAGCTCGAGTGGCGCTCCGGCGACGTTCTCGGCTGGGCCGCCAAAGGCGAGCTCAAGTTGCGTACGGAACATACCTATCCGTTGGCCAATGCTGCCCAGGCTCAAATTGACCTGGAAGAACGCAAAACCACCGGAAAAATCTTGCTCGTGCCGTAAAAACAGCTTTCAGCCGTCAGCTCTCAGCCTTCAGCTTCTAAATTGTCAGTCCATCCGGAGCGCCAGGGGAAAAGCTGATAGCTGATAACTGATAGCTGATAGCTGAAAGCTGAAAAGACAATGTCGCGCATCTCTATCAAGCCCACCGACCGCGTATTCGTCCTCACCGGCGCAGGCATCAGCGCCGAGAGCGGCCTGCCCACCTTCCGTGCCGAAGATGGCCTGTGGGCTGGTTTCCGCGTCGAGGACGTGTGCACGCCCGATGCCTGGCGCCGCGATCCCGCCGGCGTCTGGACCTTCTACTCCGCGCGCCGCGCGCAGGGCGCGAAGGCCCAGCCCAACCCAGCGCACACTGCACTCGCCGAGCTTGAAGCGCAGCTTACCGGCCGCTATTTCCTCTGCACACAGAACGTCGACGATCTGCACGAGCGCGCCGGCTCTCGGAACCTCGTCCACATGCACGGCGAGCTGGCCAAATCGCGTTGCGAGCGCGAGTGCGGCCGCCCGCCGGTCGAGGACCATGCCGTTTACGCGAGCCTTGACGAAGTCACCCGCTGCCCCTGCGGAGGCCGTCTGCGCCCCCACATCGTCTTCTTCGGCGAGATTCCCCTCGAGATGCCGCGCATTGAGCGCGAAATCGCCATATCCACGCTGATGATCGTCATCGGCACCTCAGGCAACGTGTATCCTGCCGCCGGCTTCGTCCATAGGGCACGACAGAGTGGCGCACGCACGGTCTACATTGGACCCGAGCCGCCGCTCAACGCCTCTGCCTTCACCCACATCGTCGAAGGCAAAGCCGGCGAGGTGCTGCCCGGCCTTTTCACGGTCCAAGCCTGACCCGCTAACCCGCCAACGCCCACGAAGCGGGCGCTAACTTGCTAACCAGCTAACTTGCTGCTTCGCTAAAAATGAAACCTATACCGCGCCTCCACCGCGATCATCCGCCGATCGTTATAGTGGAACCCTCCAATGGTGATCGAGTTATCCAGCAGCACGCGGTGATTGGTCACGTTGATCACCGTCGCTGAGAGCTTCCATCGCTCGCCGAGCGCGTGGCCGATCGACGAGTCGAACGTGGTATGCACCGGGAGATAAGGCCCGTTGTATGGTCCCTCGTCTGCCCCGGCGAGCCCGTTCGAGAACCCCGACCCGTAGTACACATTCGTCGCGAACCACGTGTGCGCGGGCAAGTTTGCCGTGAACCCCGTATTCAGCGTGTTTCGCTGGTCGTGGTCGACGGGCGTGTAGTCAGGGCCCAGGTCGCACGCCGGATCGCCCGCAATGCTGCATGTGAAACCGCCGATGACGTTCCCGCGCTGTTCGGCGATCTGGTTGGAGTAGGTCACATAAAACTGCCCGAGGCGCCAGAGCGACGGCGAGTGCAGCGTCATCTCCCACGCGCGGACCAGCGCTCCGTCCACCGCGATGGGGAAATACATGTTCGATTCGCCGATATTCGAGTGGTCCAGGAAGTTGTTCACGCGATTCTTGAAGGTGTCCACATCCAGCATCCACCCCCGGTAGGGAATCTCGATGCCGAATTGATGCTCCTCGTCGCGCTCCGAGGGGATGGGTGTGAAGGCGTTTTCGCCGCCCCCAAGGCTGCTGGCGTAGCTCAGGACGGAGCTTGAAACTGTCAGAATCGGCGCGGGCTGGAAGAAGTGCCCATAGAACCCGCGCAGCACCCAGTTCAGCCGCGGAATCCGCACCGTCGCCCCGATGCGCGGATACGTCGCGCTCTCGTCCAGCTCGGCGCGGTAAATCGAGAATCGTTCTCCTCCCAGCAAAGTCACGTACTGGCCCAGCTGCAAATGGTCGCCAAGGTAAAACTCTACCAATCCCGCGTTGGCGTTGCCCGGGGTGTTCGGATAGGTGACGTTGTTTTGGTTGTCGATCACACCGAATAGATCGCGTTCCGCCTGAACGAACGAGTAAAGTCCACCGGAAAAGTTGTTCCAGCCCAAATCGAGGTGGCCGTCGGCTTGCGCGCCTGCGTAGTTCGAGTTTTGATCCCAGGTTGTCGCCGCCGGCAGGTCATTGGAGCGGGAATTGTAGTCCGACTGGTTGAAGTGGTAAAACGGCGCCACCGAAATCAGCGCCTGGGGAGAAATCGTGTGCACACAGTTGGCAATCACGAACGAGTCGCGCTCCGACTGCGCGTCTCTCAACCCCGTGCTGCAGTAGTAATCCGAGCTGCATTCATAGTCGTTCGCGTCCGGGTCGTAAGGCACGTCGAAGTAATCCTGCCGGAATTGCGCATCCACGCGCAGTTGATCTTTGGGCGTCCGGTTGCGGGTCAGCGACACGAACCCGCTTTCTGAATTCGTCGCATCGTGATAGATCGCCGCAACCGGCGTGGCCAGCCCGTAATTCGACCTCGACCCGGTCGCGCTCGCGTACCACGCTGTCTTCTCCAAGTGATCGCCGAGCGCAACCTGCGCCTCGCCGGTGTAGAGGTTGCCTGCGTAAAGAAACAACTCGCCGTCGCGGTTGAACTCCCACCCGTTGCGCGGCAGCACATTGAACATGCCATAGGTGCGATCGCCCAGGTCGGCGTCATAGCTGCCGCGCAAGGCTTCCATCGAATCGATGTCCTTGGGATCGATCTGCGGCCCCACGTTCGATGCGATCTTGGTATTGGGAATCGCCACGCCGTCGATCAACCAGGTCGTCTGGTGGCCGCCGCGCATGTGCAGCATGTCGTGCGTCATGTACGCGCCGGGAACGTAGTCGGTGATCATCTCCGCCCCGATGGTCCGGTCCGCGCCGGGCGTCTCTTCAATCGTCTGCTGCGTAACCAGGGTTGTGGGTGTCACGGTGTCGGCCGCGTTCGCCGAAGCCTGCACCAGGACAGTCTCGGTTGCCGGGCCGACGGCGAGTGGAACATGCAGAACCGGGCTCGTGCCTGACTCCAGCGTGAGCGTCTGCGTTGCCGTGGCAAACCCGTTGGCTTCCACGGTCAGCCGGTACACGCCGATCGGTGCTTCGGGCAGCTCGAATTCCCCGTCGGTATTGGTTGTCGTGCGCAATACGAACTTCGAGCTGGCGGATTTGAGCGTGACGGACGCACGCGCGATGGGCCGGTGTTGCGGGTCGTGGACCACCCCGTGCACGGTGGCAAAAACACTGGCAAATGCGGGAAGGGAAGCGGCCGCGAGCAGCGCTGCCGCGGAAAAACAAAAATGACGTCGCATGATGGAAGACCTCCTTGCTGGTCCGGACCGGACGCAGGCATGCATCGCGCACAGAACTCGCCGTCGTACCATGCTTGGCAGCGTTTGGGGAATCGCCGGAAGCAGCCCTCGCGCCCGAGGCAGACTTTTTGACCTTCAGGCATTACACGGCCCCAAGACACGCGCGTCGCCGTGCGGATGCAGGCCGCCGTCCCGGCACTTCAGGGCCAAGTGTTCAGCGCGATTTCTAGCTCAGATTTGCCGCGGGAGGGCCGCGTCCAGCGTGCGCGCGGCTCGTGGTCGAGCGCGCAACCAGGCGTTCGTGAACGGGCGCCTGCGAGCTTGTCAATGCCACGCACGCCATTGCCTGCGCGGTTGCCAGCGCATGGGCCGGCATCAGGATCGTAGCGCTTGGGCCTGGATAGGATGGGCAGGTTATGGGAGCGGAAAAGGCCGGTTTCGGATCGAGGGCCAAGCGCGCCCTTATCGCGGCCATGCGCATGGCCATGCCGCAGCGATGCTTCCCGTGCCGCCGGCAGCACGGGGACAGACCTGCATCCTCGCTGCTGTCAACGAAGGCTGACAGCGGCCCCAGCCCGAAGAACAGGATCAGGAAGATGGAGAAGCCGCGCCGCATCTGAACTTCATGCTAGCATGGAACGAAACGCCAACAGTGAACAATCTACCGCTGATCCTGTTTGCACGAACCCGCTCACGGTTCACTGACCCTTGACCACTGATTGCTGGCTCCGTCAGGTATCATCAAGGTACTGCGTGCCTTTGCCTCGTAGAACCCATAACGAAGGAAAGTCCGGTGCCTGAAGCGCATAGTCCCGCATCTTCGCTTGAAACATCTGCCGTGCAAGCGCTCAGGCCCCGCTCCGCGCGCCATCTGCGCATCGCCATCTTCGGCTTTGGCACGGTGGGCAGCTCGGTGGCGCGCATCCTCGTCGAGTCGAAGCCTCGAGGTCTCGAGCTGACCCACGTCTTCAATCGCGGCGTGGCGCGCAAGCGCGTGGACTGGGCGCCCGCGAGCGTCGTCTGGAGCGAAGATGCCGATGCCGTGCTGGCCTCGGATGTGGACGTGGTCGTGGAACTCGTCGGCGGCCTCGATCCCGCCGGAACCTGGGCGCGCCGTGCACTGGAAGCGGGCAAAAGCGTCGTCACCGCCAACAAAAAACTCATTGCCTATCACGGCGTCGAGCTGGAGCGGCTGGCCGCGGCCAAAGGCGGCCATCTCAAATACGGCGCCGCCGTCGCCGGCGGAATCCCCGTCATTCCAGGCCTCGAACAAGGCATGGCGGGCGACCGCATCGAGCGCATCGAAGGCATTCTCAACGGCACCTGCAATTTCATCCTCAGCAAAATGGAGGGAGGCGCGGAGTACGCATCCATGCTGGCCGAGGCGCAGGCCAAGGGTTACGCTGAAGCCGATCCTACTGAGGATGTCGGCGGATTCGACGCCCGCGCCAAGCTCGCCATTCTCATGCGCCTCGCCCTCCGCGTGCAGGTCGATCCTGAAGAGATCGTTCCCCGGCCCATCACCACCATCACGCCCGTCGACTTCAGCTACGCGCGCGACCTGGGCTGCACCATCCGCCAGGTATCGCGCGCCGAGCAGGCAGAAGGCCGGCTCGCAGCCACGGTTGGGCCCATGCTGGTGGCGTTGCGTTCGCCGCTGGCCTGGTCGCAGGGCATGGAGAACATGGTCATCGCCACCGGGCATTACGGCGGCGACGTGGTCTTTTCCGGGCACGGAGCGGGCGGTCATCCCACCGCGGTCGCCGTGGTCAGCGATCTGCTGGCTCTCGCCCACGGCTCGCGGCGCGTCGAGATTCCGTCGTCACCTGCGCGCGTGGGCGCCGAATTCGAAGTCCCCCACTACATTCGCTTTCTGGTTCGCGATCGGCCCGGCATCGTCGCGGCCATTACCACTGCGCTGGCAAAAGAACAGATCAATATCCGCGCCATTGTGCAGCGGGCGGGTTTTCCGGCCGATGCGCTGCCCTTCGTAGTCACCGTCGAACCGTGCAAAACCTCCGCGCTGCAACGCGCCCTGACTCCAATTCGCACCATGGATTGCATGCTCGTCGAGCCGCTCGATCTGCAGATGCTGGAGTAGTTGAACCTCGCGACGAGTGCAATCAGGGGATCGCCGGGCCGAGGAGCGGGTTGACGACCCGAATGGCGCCGAATCTCTGTCCTGCAGACAAATCCTCCGAGTAGAGGATCGATGCGCCGGCATCCTCGGCAGCCTGAACAATCAGCGCATCCCAAAACGAAATCTTGTAACGCATTTCAAGATCCAATGCTTTCAGGATGGCCGCGGGAGAGCTTGCAACCACTTCCCAGGTTGAGTAGTCGCGTATCAAAAGACGGACTTCATCCACGGAAAGAGGCTTGCCGGCTTTGCGGCGAAGATTGACGCACAACTCCTGCAGAACCTGCGTGCTCAATGCGCCCCGGCCTGAATCCCAAAGCTGTTCCACCAGCGCCCGAGCGCGCTGATGCTTGACCCCGGCGGAGCGGTCGTGCGCGTAGACCAGAATGTTGGTATCCACGAAGCACTTATCGCTCATGCAGTTCGTCTCGTGTGCGAGGAGGCGTCCATCTTAGATTGAAGCCCGTCCGCAGCCGGGCCACCGCGCGTCTGCGTGCCTGGTCGTATCCTTTGCGCTCGCGCACAGTTTCTTCCAGCCGGGCCGCCAGCAGCGCGCTGATGGATGATCCTTCCGTGGCGGCCAGAATACGGGCCTCCCGAAGCAGATCGGCGTCGATTTTCAACGTCACGTTGGTTTTCATGGTTGCACACATCCCCGTGCTGCACAATTTTACGTGCCCAGCTCCGGAAAATCAAGCAGAGTGGGTGCAGTGATAGAGTGAGATTGGCTTTGGAGGTAGCGCCATGATCGGCGCCATTTATCGATGTGAAATCTGCGGCGAGGAGAGCGACAATCCGCAGCGCCGGGTTGTGATCCACTGCAGCAGCGCGCAACTGACCATCTACAAATGGACCAAGGAAGCCGCCGACGCGCCCGGCGCGCGCCACTACTGCGGCGAAGCTCACGCCCAGGTCTACATCAGCCGCTGGCTTGAAGCCGCCTGCAGTTGAGTTCTCAGCTTAACTCCCGCTCTTCGCCGGCCCGGTCGACTCCCGGATGACCAATTCCGGCTCCACGACGATGTCGGATGGGAACGATTTCTTCCGGTCGGCAATCCGCTCCAGCAGGACTTGCGCCCCGCGCTGGCCCATCTCCGAAAGGGGTTGGCGGACGGTGGTCAGCGACGGGGTGGCATACGCCGCCGAGAGAATGTCGTCGAACCCCACCACCGAAACGTCTGCCGGCACGCTCAGCCCGGCGTCCTTCAGCGCGCGAATCGCGCCGATGGCCGCAATGTCGTTGAAGCAGAAGACAGCGGTGAACGCTCGCGTTCGCTCCAGCAGCGTTTGCATGGGCTTGTAGCCGATTTCCGGGGCCATGGGATGCTGCCCGGTCTTCATCGACCAGCCGCTTGCGTCGATGCGGATCGACAGCGCCGGATCGAGCTGCAGATCCATCTCCCTAGCCACCTGCTGGATGCTCTCCCAGCGGTACTCGGAGTCGGGAATCGCGCGCGGTCCGCGCATGATCGCGATCCGCCGGTGGCCCAGCGCGTGCAAATGCCTGAGCGCCTGCCGCACCGCCAGGTGGTGATCGAGAACGATATTGGTCACGTTCTCTACCGCGCAATGCGCAGAGATGGCAACCACCGGAACCGAAACTTCCAGCTCTTCCACGGCTGTATTCAACAGCAGAATGCCGTCCACCGCGCGCTCCACCAGCATGCGCGGATACTTCTCGATCAGCTCCGGCTTCCAGTCATGGCAGGCAGTGAAGTAGAAATAATGGGCTGCGGCCAACTCCTGCACCACGCCGCTCATCACGCGCGTGAAGTAGCCTTCGCTCAGGTCCGGGGCAAGAACGCCCACGCTCATGGACCGGCTCTGCCGCAGCGACCGGGCAAAGTAGTTGGGCCGATAGTTGAGGCGGTTCGCCGCTTCAATCACCCGGTTGCGTGTCTCCTGTGGTATGGACTTGGCGCTCGGCGAGTTATTCAGGACCAGAGAAACCGTGGTCTGGGACAGGCCCAGGTAATCGGCGAGCATGCGCAGATTCACATGCCCGGAGGGCTCTGGCTTTTTCCCTTTTGCCATGTTCGTGTTTGTAACACCTCTCTCGCCATGAGGATACACCGCTCTTGCCCTAGTTAATCGATTTTCTGATTGGGATAGGCTCCGGCGGGTACCCCGGATGCTCCCTCGCGCCGTTTTCAGGCTGCCAGTGCTTCCGTCTCTCGACCTCTGCCCTCCGATCCGGTCCGCCATTCCGGTCACCAGGATTCTCGCCGGGGGCCCTTCGTATGCATTTGATTTTTCAGACTTGTAACCTCCCGTTCATAATTCCCCGGTAGCCTGACCTTTGTGGACGCCATTGTGCCCGAGATTCGTATCTCCCAGCCACAGACGCAACCGGAAGCTGCCGCAACCCCGGAGCAGACCCAGGTAGCTGCGCCAGTGCAGGAGCATTCGGCCATTCGCCGCTACCTGCTTGCCCGAGGCAACTCCGCCATTGCCGACCGCGTTTTTAAGTCCCTCATGGTTCTGTGTGCGCTCAGCATCTTCGCCATCGTGATTCTCATCGTCATGGAGCTGGTGCAAAGGTCCCAACTCTCATGGCACGCTTTCGGCTTCAAATTTTTCTGGAAAAGCTACTTCGATCCCACCACGGGCTTGCCCGCTTACTGGGACCCGGTCAACGGCTACTTCAGCGCATTGCCGTTTGTCTACGGCACGCTAGTCTCCTCGCTGCTCTCGTTGCTGCTCGCGGTCCCGCTGGCCGTGGGCGTGGCCGTCTTCCTCACCGAAATGTGTCCCGGATTTCTGCGCGCGCCCCTGGCCTTTCTCACCGAATTGTTGGCCGCCATTCCCAGCATCATTTACGGTTTGTGGGCCGTCTTCGTTCTCGTGCCGCTGCTCCGCGAATATGTCAATCCGGTGCTGGTCAGCGGTCTTGGCTGGACGGGCCTCTTCGATGATACGAATCCAACCGGACTCGGCTATTTTGCTTCGGGTGTCATTCTGGCCGTCATGATCCTGCCCATCATCTCCTCGCTCACGCGCGAAGTGATGACCGCCGTGCCCCATTCGCAGCGCGAGGCGGTGCTGGCCCTGGGCGCTACGCGCTGGGAGATGATTCGCATGGGCGTTCTGCGCAACGCCCGCGTCGGGATTGTCGGCGCCATCATCCTCGGCCTGGGCCGCGCGCTGGGCGAAACCATGGCCGTCACCATGGTCATCGGCAACACCCCGCAGATTAATCGGTCTTTGCTGGCTACCGGGAGCTCGATGGCCTCTGTCATCGCCAACGAATTTACCGAGGCCGTCAGCGACATGCACCTGAGCGCGTTGATCGAGATTGGCCTGGCGCTGTTTATTGTCACCATTATCGTCAACGCCATCGCCCGCCTGCTCGTCTGGGCAGTAACGCGCGGGGCTCCGGCAACGCAACGTTGAGAAACAGAAACAGGTCTGGCAATCGCTGAAGAGGGGGGATCGGAGAGAACGTGCAGCAGGGATTCAAAATGCGGACACGCCTCCGCGGGCTGGGTGACAAGACTGCAACGTTTCTGGCGGTCCTGTCGACCATCCTGGTCATTCTGCCGCTGGTGGCGATCTTCGTCTATCTCATCCTCAAAGGCGCCAGTTCGCTGAATCTCGCTTTCTTCACGCAGATTCCCAAGCCGGTGGGTGTGGTGGGCGGGGGAATGGCCAACGCCATCGTCGGCTCGATCACCCTTCTCGTCATCGCCAGCGTCTTGGGCGTTCCCATCGGCATCGGCGCCGGCATTTACCTGGCCGAGTTTGGCCGCGGCACCAAACTCTCCAATGCCATCCGCTTCACCGCCGATGTCCTCAACGGCGTTCCTTCCATCGTCATGGGCCTCGCCGCCTACGCGCTCATCGTCGTGCCGCAGCATCATTTCTCGGCTCTCGCCGGCGGCGTGGCGCTGGGCATCATGATGATTCCCACCGTCTGCCGTACTACCGAGGAGATGCTCCTCATGGTTCCGCACGCGGTGCGCGAAGCCGCTCTAGGCCTGGGCGTTCCCAACTGGCGCTCGGTGCTCTCCATTACCGTCAAGACCGCCTCGCCGGGCATCATTACCGGCTGCATGTTGGCCTTCGCCCGTGTCGCCGGAGAAACCGCGCCGCTCATCTTTACCGCGTTGGGCAATGATTTCTGGAGTACCAGCCTCAATGAGCCCATCGCTGCCCTTCCCCTGCAAATCTACGTCTATGCCATCTCTCCCTACGACGACTGGCACCGGCTGGCGTGGGCGGGATCGCTGGTTTTGATTGTTCTCATCGTGCTCGCCGTCGCGCTGGTGCGCTTTGTCACCAGCCGCGGCGTCTTGAAAGGGGCAAGCTAAGTGGGTGTCAGCATCGAGGTATCCAATCTGAACGCGTGGTACGGCACCAATCACACGCTGCAGGACATCAACTTGAACATTCCCGCCAACCACGCCACGGCGCTGATTGGCCCCTCCGGCTGCGGCAAAAGCACCTTCGTACGCTGCCTTAACCGCATGCACGAAACCAATCCCATCGCCCGCGTCACCGGCACCGTCCGCATGGGCGACCTCGACATCTATCAGGACACCACGCCGGTCGAGATCCGCCGCCGCGTGGGCATGGTCTTCCAGCGTCCCAATCCCTTTCCCACCATGTCCATCTACGACAACGTCGCTGCCGGCCTCAAGCTCAACGGCTACTCCAACCGCCGCGCCCTCGATGAGACCGTCGAAAAATCGCTCAAAAACTCCGCGCTATGGGACGAAGTCAAAGACGACCTGAAGAAGAAATCCGGCGCCTCGCTCTCCGGCGGCCAGCAGCAGCGCCTCTGCATCGCTCGCGCCCTGGCCGTGGATCCCGAAGTGCTCCTCATGGACGAGCCTGCCTCGGCCCTCGACCCCGTCTCCACCTCCAAAATCGAGGATCTCATCTTCCAACTAAAGTCGCAGTACACCATCGTGATTGTGACGCATAATATGCAACAGGCGGCCCGCGTCGCGGAGAAGACCGGCTTCTTCCTCAACGGCCGTATGGTCGAGTTCGACTCGACGCACAAGATCTTCACCAATCCTTCCGACAAGCGCACGGAGGATTACATTACGGGCAGGTTTGGATGACACGCATTCGCTTTCAACAGAGCCTGGAAGACCTGAAAGAGAACCTCCTGGTGATGGCCGGGATGGCCGAGCAGGCTATTCAGCGCGCCATTGAGGCCTACCGGGTCCGCGACCTCTCCATCTGCGACCTCGTCAGCCGCAGCGAGATCGCCATCAACCGCATGGAACGCGACATCGACCAGGCCGCGCTCGATTTGCTCGCCATGGAGCAGCCCATGGCCGTCGACCTGCGCTTCATCCTCAGCGTCATCAAGATCAACGCCGATCTCGAGCGTGTGGGCGACGCCGCCAAAAGCATCAGCGACCGCGTCCGCATCCTGGAGCGCATGGCCGCCGTCGACCTCCCCGTCGATGTTCCCCGCATGGCCTCGATGGCCGCCGACATGGTGCGCAAAAGCCTGCAGGCGTTCATTGAAGCCGACGCCGAGCTGGCCCGCGGCGTGCTCACCATGGATGACGCCGTGGACCAGATGAACCGCGCCGCCTTCCGTGCTCTCACCAAAGTGATGGAGGAGCAGAGCCATCTCGCCCCCCAGGCCCTTAACGCGCTCATGATCTGCCGCGCCCTGGAGCGCGTGGGTGATCACGCCACCAACATTGCCGAAGACGTCATCTTCTGGGTGCAGGGCGCGGATGTCCGCCACTACAAGAGCGTCGCTAAGAACGCAGCCGCAGCCGCGGCCGCAGCGGCCGCGGCCAACGCCGCCGCAGCCGGAGCCGGAGCCGGAGCTGGAGCTGCCCCCGACGACACGTCCTCATCCAGCCCCGCGCCGGCTGACGCCGCCCCGGCCCAAGGCTGAACCCGCCCGGCTTTCCCGCCAAAAGAAAAGCCCCGCTCACCGCGGGGCTGCCCCGGGTCTCGATTTTGAGACCCGGGAAACCACGCTATAGCGGGTCTCCTGCAGGTGTAGACCAAGGCACAATCGCTAAGTGGCTTTTTCATCAAGAAAAAGCCACCTTGAATTATGCCCGAAATGGCTCATAGCTGCAGGAGAACCGCCGTAAAAACCGAAAGCTGAGAGCTGTTCCTCAGCGTGCCGCCGTCGCCCTCACGCCCATCGATGCCAGCTTGCTGCGCGCCGTGTGTGCCTCCGGCGTCTGCGGATGCCGGCGGATCAGCTCGCGCAGTTCGTCGATACCCGCCTGCCGCTTGTCCATCGCCAGCAGGGCAAATCCCTTGTGCAATTGCGCCGCCGGAGCCTTGGCATTGCCAGGGAACCCGTCCAGGAGCGCGTTGTACGCGTTGATCGCGTCCTTGTAGTCCTTCTGTTGGTACGCGATCTCGCCCAGGTAGAACTGCGCCGTCCCCCTCGCGTCGTCCAGCGGATAGTACTGCACCACCTCCTGAAACTCTCCTTGCGCCACCTGATACCGTCCGGCATTGTAGTCGCGCACGCCGGCCTGCATAGTCGCCTCAAGCGGCGGCGCCTGCTGCGCAGCGGCAGCGCCCGGCGCAGCCCCGCCTGCGGGAACGCCCTGTGAACCGGCTTCCTGGCCCGGCGCCGGATTCGCCGCTCCGCCCGGCGGCGTTGCGCCCGGCAGCGCCTGCGCCTGTGCCGCTTGCATGGCTTGCAGTTGCGCCTGCAAATCCTGCACTGTCTTGTCCAGCTTGGCGATGCGCGCCTTCAGTTCGTCGACCGAATCATTCAGAGACTGCACCTGCCCTGAGACCGTATCCATCTTGCCGTTCACGGCCTCGCCCTGCGTGCTTAGCTTCTGCTGCAGCGCATTCACCGTGGTCGTCACCTGGGTCGCCTGGTCGGCGGTCTGTTGCGCCAGGTGCTCCAGCACGCCCATGCGCGCGTCCAGCGTGGATTGCAGCCGCTGCACCATGTCCAGCAACTGCTGCACCTGGGTTTGCAGCTCCACGATCTCCTTTGAGACCGCGCGCGCAGGTACCGCGGCGGAAACGAATAGAAGAACCGCCGCCGCAACTGCAAGCAGGCGATTGCGAAGATTCCGTGATTTACACATACTTTTCGACCTTCCTGAATACAACATACGGCAGCCCGGCCGGTAGGGCGAGGCTGCCGCGTGAAGGAAAAATTCATTGTCCGGCGCAAAATGACACCGCTCCGCTCTTTCCTCGCTTCTTTGCGCAACGAAGCGGCCCGTTCGCCTCCCGGCTTTTCCAGCTCCACCGGCCCGAATCGCTGGCTCACGTCCAAACAAGCTAAAAGCTTGAAGCTAGTAGCTACTGGCTACTGGCTATTGGCTACAAGCTGCCTCACCGGTCGATTGTGAATCCGTCTCGACGGTTCAACTGCCAGCACTCCTCGGTCGACTCCGTGCAGAACGGTTTCTCCTTGCCGTAGCTGATCACGCGGATCCGGTCGGCGGCCACGCCGGCCGTAATCAGCGCGGTCTTGGCCGCCTGCGCCCGGTTCTGGCCCAGAACCAGGTTGTACTCGTCCGAGCCGCGCTCGTCGCAGTAACCGCCGATCACGATCTTGATGTTGGGGTGCGCGATCAGATAATCCGCGTTCTTTGCCAGCGTGGCCTGCGCGTCGGGCCGGATATCGTAATTGTCGTAGTCGAAGAAGATCGGCTGCACGCGCGCACTGAACTCTTCCTCTTCGGTCATCGATGTGCTGGGCACGCTGACCGCAGGCGGCGCGTTCACCGTCACGTGCGCCGAGGCGTCGGCCGAACCGCCCTCTCCGCGCGCCACCAGGTGATAGGTAGTCGACTCCGCCGGCAAGACGGTCTTTACGCCCACGGAGGGAACGTCACCGATGCCGTCGATCGAAACCGAAGTCGCGTTGGTCGTCTGCCAGGTCAGTTGTACCTGGTCTCCTGCCGAGATTACCGTCGGCGTCGCCGTCAGTTGCGCCGTGGGCGCGGGCGCGGTTGCGGGCGGCGCTGTCTCCACCGGCGGCAAGGGCTGATGTTTCTTGCACCCGGAGACAGCCGTCAAGGCAAGAAGCAGGAGCGAAAAGGTCAAAATGCAATTGCGTCGTTTCAAGGGAGTTCTCCTTCTCAAAAAACTCAAGCAAACTGTTTGGGCAACCGGGCTTTCGTCCCGCCCCGCGTGCACCATGCCGCTGTAACGCCCATCAAATCATATTCCATCCCGTCGCGATGGATGATGCCTCCATAGGTACATGCCGCGCCGCGCGTTTCTCTGCCCATCTTCACTTCCAGCTCCAGTTAGGCATCATGTTGTCGCCGGTAAATGTCAGTTGATGCTGGTCGGTGCCGTCCGACAGCATCGTCCATATCTGGGTGCGGTGCCCGATCTGGCGCTGGAACACAATGTGGCGTCCATCCGGCGACCACGACGGAAAATCATTCACGCCGGCTTCGTGCGTGGCTTGCAGCCAGTTCTTGCTCGCAATGTCCATGATGTAGATGTCGTACCCGCCGGGATCGCCCGGTCCGTATTTGCGGTTCCACGCAAATGCCAGCATGCCGCCGCTGGGCTGCCACGAAGGCGAGATGGCGTAGCCGCCGTCGGTCATCCGCTGCACGTTGGAACCATCCTTACCCATAACGTAGATCTGCGGCTCGCCCGTCCTCCCGCTCACGAATGCAAGCTGATTGCCGGTGCGCGGATTCCATACCGGCGAAACGTCCGAGCCGAACGGCGTTACGCTGTGAGCATTGGAGCCGCTCGCGTCCGCAACCCAGATATCGGGGTGTCCCGACCGCGCAGAAGAGAACGCGATCATCGATCCGTCTGCCGACCACGCCGGCGACTGGTTGCTCCCTCCTACGGTCCCCGTGGGAAAGCTCACCAGCCGGCCTAGGTCCAGCGAATACATGCGAATCGCCCATCCTTCATTCCCCAGCGAGGCAAACGCAATTCGGGAGTTATCTGGTGAGATGCGCGGAGAGAGCGAAATGCTGCCTATATGGGTGATGGCGTGCTGGTTGGCTCCGTCGTAGTCCATCACCCAGATCTCTTTGGACCCGGTGCGGCTGCTCACAAAGTAGATCTTGGTCTCCGCAATGCCGTTGATGCCGCCCCCCAGCCGCAAGATGATGTCGTCGGCAAAGCGGTGCGCCACCGTGCGCGCCATTTCTTCGCTGGCCGCCTCGTTGTACTGCCTGACCAGCACCGGCGCGCTTCCAACAGTGCGCGCATCCATCAGCCATCCGTAGACCACCAGCCGGCCATTGGTGACGGCAAGCGCTCCAAAGGCAACCATGGCCGCGTTGGCCGGGACTGCCGACCATTGGCTCAGCACAATCTCCTGCGGCGAGCCGGGCATAGCCTGCGGCGCCAGGCTCTTTGACACCATGTCGAAGATGCCCGCGTTCGAAAGGTCGCTAAAGAGTGTGGAGTCGAAGATCGCCTTCAGCGGCGCCGTCTGGGGATCGCTGCCGACCGGCTTGAAATCCGCTGCCGCCAGGCGGATGCGCTGGTTGCCCAGGTTCGTTCCTGTGTGCACCCAGTCTTGAGCGAAGATCTGCGGCGCTAAAAAGTACTGGAGAGAAAGCAAAAACAGGGGGAAAACCCGGAAAATTGCCTTCATGCGGTGTGCAATCCTTCCTGTTGGGTAACAGATCGTGATGTCCATGCCCCTTAAGGGGTCTGTTTTGCATGACGCTCAACACTACCAGCCGTTCGATGCCGCCGCTGGCCCGCCATCGGCAAGCTGATCACTGACCACTTTCTCTCAGTACTCGCAGTAGTACGACACCTTCAACGTACTTTGATTATAGTTCGATGGCAGTGGACCAAAGGTATCCACGCGCTGCACGCCGAGCATGCAGGAGTTGTCCAGCGTGGGGCTGCCGCTCGAGGTGTCGGTCTGCGGCTGGCTGTGGCTGCCGTCCCGGTAAATCGTAAAGATCAGGTACACTCGCGCGCCCTTCGGCGTGCGCGGATCCACCTGCCCCTTGTCCCAGCTCTGCGACATCTTCCGGTTGATCTGGTCTACATACCACGGATACAAACTGGCAAAGTTGTTGTCTCCAACGGTGGTCGGACCGGTCGAGCCGATCTGCATCTGGTGCGGCATTACCGACCCCGCCTGCTCGCCGTATTGCGCCAGGTTCTGCCGGGGCGGCGGCTGATGAAGCTGCGTCTTCGCCAGGTTCTTCTGTTTTGGCTTCACCTGCTTGCCCAGGATCGGAATCGCCGTCTCATCCACGCGCTTCTGTTCCTTGGGACTCGGCGTCGCCGGCGCCTGGCTGGGCGTCTCCGTAGCCAGAACATTCTGGTTGATCTGGTCAGCCGGAAGCGGCAGCGCGCTGCTCACCAGGGTGACCTGCATGGACCCGCCCGCGCCCGTGCTGCCCCACACATTGTGATGAAACAGCCCCAGTACCCATCCGTAATAGGCAAGCAGCCCGGCCACCAGGATGTGCAGCAGCACTGAGCCTGTGGCCGGTCCGGCAACCGGCTCCGGCGTCAGTTCCCGCTCCAGGTGCTCGCCGCCCTCAAGTACGCTGCTCATGCTTTATCAATCGCAAACCAGCTAGCTCCGCTAACTCCGCCAACCCCGCTAGCTCCGCTTCGTTACTAATTCCCGCTCCCCGCCGATGCCTTCGTCTCCAACGGCTGCGTCACAATCGACACATTCGTGATCCCCGCCTGCTTTATCGCGTCCATCACGCTGGCGAAGGCCCCGAACGGCACCCGTTCATCGCTGCGCAAATAAATCGACTGATGCGCCGGATCGACACCCGCCTGGTGCAGCATCGCCGGCAGATCGTGAACGTTGACAGGCTGATCGTTCAGATACACGTTCTGATCGCGGTCGATCGTCACCACCATCCGTTGCTCGGTAATCTGCTTGACGGTCCGCGTCTTCGGTACGTTCACTTCAATCCCCGACTGCAGGACCGGCTCGGTGATCATGAAGATCACCAGTAGCACCAGCACCACGTCCACCAGCGGCGTAATGTTAATCTCTGCCAGCGACGATCGCGTTTGTCCGTTGTTTGTTGTGAATGCCACGTTCAACCTCTTGCGGAAATGGGCTAGCTCCGCTGACTCCGCTTGCTCCGCTAACCCCGCTACTTATAAAGACTGCGCTCCGCCTCGCGCGGCATCTCGGCCGGCGCCCGCGGCGCAGCCTGCGTCTGCCCCCGCACCGGCATCTCCTCCAGCGAGTTCAGCAGCTCGCGGCAAAAGTCGTCGATCGCCGAAGCGAAAATCCTTATCCGTGCCGTGAACTGGTTGTACGCTACCACCGCCGGCACGGCCACGAACAATCCCGCCGCCGTGGTGATCAGAGCCTCCGCAATGCCCGGCGCCACGGCGCGCAGCGTGGCCGTGCCTGCCTGCCCCAGCCCCTGAAACGCGTCCACCACGCCCATCACCGTCCCGAACAGCCCCACAAACGGGCTTGTCGCCCCGATCGTCGCCAGCCACGTCATGCGCCGCTCCAGCGCCGTCACCGCTTCGCTGGCCGCGGTCTGCGCGGTGCGCTCCAGCGGCGTCAGGTTGCGCGGGGGGCCCGAACCTCCTGTCTGCCGCTTGTAGGTCTCGTATACGTCCTCGAATACCTGCGCCAGCGGGCTAGCGCTGTATTCACTGGTCAGTGTCGCAATCTCCTGCAAGCGGCTCGCCTTGCGGAACGCGCGGATAAACCTCCGGCTCTGCGTCGTCGCTTTCTTAAACGTCGACATTTTTCCCAGGATGATCGTCCACGAGTAAAGGCTGGCAATCAGCAGCAGCACCAGCACCGCGATCGCAATCGGCCCGATGTCGCCCATCATATTTGCCAGCGCGCCGAAGCCCAGCGTCGGCGAGGGCGCGCCGCCCGCGCCCGTGCCACTGTCAGCCTGCAAAAAAAACGCCAATGCTACTGTAAGAATCGCCATTCACCTCATTCTCCACGGTATCAGACAGTGTTCCCCGCGCCCAAGTGACCGTTTGGGTGCCCCACATTTTTTGGTTGGCCCATCCTTGGCGCCTCGGTTTCTTGTGCCAAGGGAGGGGTGGCCAGCGCCTGCGGCAGGAACAAATCCCCCCCAGCCCCGCCGTTCATGCTATGCTGCGCTCGGATTCTCAAAGCCAGAACACCAACCATCGAATTCGTTTCACGGGAAAAGCCATGCTCGTCGAACTCCGCGCTGAAAACTACGCCGTCATCGATCACGCCATCGCCTCCTTCGGTCCCGGCCTCAACCTCCTCACCGGCGAAACCGGCGCCGGCAAATCCATCCTCGTTGACGCCCTGGCCCTCCTCATGGGCGGTAAATCCTCCGCGGAGGTGGTCCGCCACGGCGCCGACAAAGCCGTCGTCTCCTGCGTCTTCGAGTCCACGCCCGGCGCCGAGTCCATCCTCGAAGCAAACGGCATCGACGCCGATGGCGCCGACGTCATTCTTCGCCGCGAGATTCTCTCCACCGGCAAGGGCCGCGTCTTCGTCAACAACCAGCCCGCCACCGTTCAGGTCCTCAAGCAGCTCGCGCCCGAGCTCGCCCTGGTCCACGCGCAAACCGAGAGCCTCTCCAGCTTCGACCAGTCCCAGCAGCGCATCCTGCTCGACCGCTTCGCCGGTATCTCGTTAGATGCCGTCGCCGAGGCCCACGCTCGCTGGCGCGCCGCCGCCGGCAAGCTCAACGATCTCCTTCAGGGCGAGCAGGATCGCCTCCGCATGGTCGATCTCTGGACCTATCAGCGCAAGGAGATCGAGCAAGCCCATCTCCAGCCCGGCGAAGACGAAGCTCTTGAAACGGAAAAGCGTGTTCTCGCCAACGCCGAAAAGCTCTACGCCGCAGCCATGAGCGCCTTCGACCAGCTCTACGAAGGCGGCTCATCCGCCGAAGCCGCTCTCCGCTCCGCTCTGCGGAATGTGGAGGAACTCGTCCGCTACGATGCGCGCTTCGCCGAATCCGCCCAGCAGCTCGCCTCCGCCCGCGCCACCATCTCCGACCTCGCCGCCTCGCTGCGCGACTACGCCGAAGGCATCAACGCCTCGCCCGAGCGCCTCTCCGAAATCGAAGACCGCCTCGCCCTCCTCGACCGCCTCAAGCGCAAATACGGCAAGACCGTCGCCGAGGTCATCGCGTTTGGCGAAGACGTGGCCCGCAAGCTTTCTGAGGTCGAAGACCGCGACGAGATCCTCAAAACCCTCCGCGCCGATCTAGAGAAAGCCGCCGCCGAATACCGCAAAGCCGCCTCGGCTCTCACCGCCGAGCGACAGACCGCCGCCGCCAAACTCGCCAAGCTCGCCGAAGCGCAGATCAATTCCCTCGCCATGAAGTGCCGTTTCCAGGTCGCCGTCACCTCCGGCGAGGAAGATTCGACGGAGGGAGGTCAGGGCTTTAGCCCTGACAAAAAAGCCGTAGGATCGCGCGGGCCTTCAGGCCCGGAGAAGGCGACCGGCGTGTCGCACGAAGTGTCAGGGCACGACCGGGCGCCCTTTGGGCCACGTGCCGCAAGCGGTGAAGTTTTGAAAGGGCACGACTTCAGTCGTGCCGATGCCGCCGCAAAAAACGATGGGGCTTTAGCCCCTGAGGGAGACCACCCGCATTGGACCCCCTCCGGCTGGGACTCGGTCGAATACCGCATCGCCACCAACCCCGGCGAGCCCCTCAAGCCGCTCATTGAGATCGCCTCCGGCGGCGAACTCTCCCGCGTCCTGCTCGCTCTCAAAGTCGCCGTCGAAGAAGGCTCCTCGTCCAAGTCAAAAAAGAAAACCACGCCGCGGACCCTGGTTTTCGATGAAATCGACATCGGCATCGGAGGCCGCGCCGCCGAGGCCGTCGGCCACAAGCTCAAGGCCCTCGGCCGTGCCCAGCAGGTCCTCTGCGTCACCCACCTTCCGCAGATCGCCGCCTTTGCCGATCAACATCTGGCCGTTGAGAAGCGCGAGCAGGACGGGCGAACCACCACCCGCATCCGCGTCCTCGACGACCGCTCCCGCACCCACGAAGTCGCCCGGATGCTCTCCGGCGCCAAGGTCACCGACACCAGCATGCAGCACGCCGCGCAGATGATCGCCGCCAGCCGCTAAAGCATTTCAGGAAACTCTGCAAGGCGAAGCCGGAAAACGGATCAAAAATGGAACTGTGAAACTGTGAAGGGCCTCGCCGCAACGGCTTGATTCCACGCGGGTTCGAAGACGCTCACAGTTTCACAGTTTCTGTGTTTCTGTGAGCCGCCGGGGCGATGGATGTATTTGCCTGATTCCGATTAGGTTGGTGACGCTCACGGTTTCACGGTTTCACAGCCGGTTTTTTCTGGCATAGGGGTGGGGGCGCCACCCTGGGGCGAGGGGGCAGAGGACCACGGAACGAAGCGGGTGGGCTGATCGGCGGGCTGATTGGGAAGAGGAAAGCGGCGGCGGGCAATCGGCATTTGCGGAAGCGTTTCAAGGATATAGGCGACGACTTTGGAGAGGGAGGTGCGACGCTCGGCGGCCCAGACACGGGCCGCGCGGTGGGCTTCATTGGAGATGGAAACGGTGATATTTTTCATGGTTATTCACTCTGTATTTCTTCGGATTTCCGGCTCCGTTTTGCCTTGGAATCGGTGAAATTGCCGCGAGGAGAGGCGGATTTTTGCGGATTCTGTTCGCTGTTTGCAGCGGCGAGAGCGACCTGAACGGCGTAGAGGAGCTTGCCGCCGTTCTTTTCGGTGATTGCGCCGATGAGAATGCCCTGGGCGACGCAAGCGATGAAGTCGCGGCAACTTTCGCGAGAGGTAAGCGGGGGCATGGCGGCACGATAGGCCTCACCGGCTCTTTTGGCTATCTGGCTCGTGAATTCTTTGTCCTTCACAAATTCGGCGCGATAGACCTTTTTCCAGGCCTTGCAACAGCGCGCGACAGCGGGGTTCGAGAAGGCGGGATTGGATTTACCGACCTCGTTCATCATGGTTTCTGTTGGGTAGGACGAATCAAATGCCATACGGCCCTTTCTCCGGGTGGGACAGGGATCGGGAAACAGGGACCAGGGAACAGGGAATAGATCTCCGTCCCGGCAGCCGATCCGAAGCTCCCGCGGATTCCTGTGAGATTTGGTGCTTTTCTTGATTGTGCGCCGAAAAGGGGAAATTCTACGCAAGCAGGGATCAGAGATCAGAGGTCGGGGATCAGGTGGCGAATCAGTGAGTTAGTGGGTTCGCGGGTTGGTAGGGAGGGGCACAAGGGGTTGACAGGGCCGTGGGGTGAACCCCTTGGGTGAGACAGATTGTAATTTGACAGCTTGCCGTTGGATGAAAAATGGTGTTCATTTTGTTTGATCTCCGGCAGAGTGGCTTTCGGTTGGTGAAGCGGAGACAGGCTCTGGTGGAGACCAACCTGTCAAGGAATAGCCAACTGGTGACTCATCGATGGGATGAGTTGGGGGGCCGGGTTGAACCGGCTCCCCGTTTGCTTTGCGTGGCCTGCCTCTGCGCTGCTTCCAGGATCGATAGATTTCCCCATGCCTGGGAAAACTCACGCTGGGCGCCGGCGAAACAGCCGCGGGCGCGCAGGCCGCTTCGAACTCCTCCGGGGTCTTGTATCCCAGGGCAGAGTGGAGGCGTAACCGATTGTAGTACCGATCGATGAACTCTTCGCGGTGGGCGCTCAGCTCATCGATGTACTGGTATTTGTTGGCATAGATCTGCTCGCGCTTGAGGGTCTTGATAAAGCTCTCGCAGAAGGCGTTGTCGTAAGGGTTGGCGGGGCGGCTCATGCTGGGCAGGATGCCGTGGTTGTGGAGCAAGCGCGTGTACTGCTCAGAGGCGTACTGGACGCCGCGATCGGAGTGGTGCACCAGGCCGGGAGCGGGTTGGCGCAGGGTGATGGCGCGTTCCAGCGCCAACAGCGGCAGGCGCGCCGTCAGGGTGCGGTCCAGCGCCCATCCGACCACTTTACGCGAGAAGGCATCGAGCACTACGGCCAGGTAGACGAACTCCTGGCGGAGCCGGATGTAGGTGATGTCGGCCACCCATAACTGGTTGATGGCGGTCAGCTTCATGCGCCGGGCCAGGTTCAGGTAGACTTCCCCGTCGTGGTCCGACTGGGTGGTCGCGATGAAGGCCTTCGGTTCCACGCTTAGCAGGTTGTCTTCGCGCATCAGCCGCAGCACACGCTTCCACCCCACGGACGAAGACCTGTCCGTGGGGACCCCGGCTTGTGGTTGACGGCCATGCCGCGGCGGTGGAGCTCGACGGTGACCCGCCGGTAGCCGTAGCGGCGGCGATGCTCAAGGACGATGTGCTGGATGATGCTGCGCACTTCCATGTCTTCTTCGCCGGGGTGGCGTTGGTGGAGGAAACGATAGAATCCGGCGCGGCTGACCTGGGCCAGCCGGCACATCGGCTCTACACCAAGGCTGCCTTCGGTCGGCATCAGTTCCCGGATGACTTCCCGGATGCCGTTTCGCCAGAGCCGGTAGCGGTCTGGCGCAGAGCTTCGACCTTTTCGCAGGCAGCCTTCAAAAAATCCACTTCCAGGGTCGTCTTCAAGAGCGCTTTCTTCAGTTGCGCATTCTCCTGGCGCAGGCGCTGCTCCGCGCCATGGGCTTGCTTCTGTTGCTCGCGCTGCTGAGTTTCCTGCCACCAATACAACAGCTGGCGCGAGATGCCCAGCTCACGGCATAACGCCGACACATTCGCCGTCAGCGCCAAGCGGCGAAGCGCCGACTCACGGAATTCCTTGCTGAACTTGCGATACCTCGACTCCTGACTCATCTGCAGTTCCTCCCTTTCGCTGCAAACTGTCAAGATACTATCTGTCTCACTTTGGGGGTGCAGTCCAGCCGCCGGTCCGGCGGAGGGGAGCGGGTCGGAACCCCCAGACAGCCCCCATACAGCCCACGGCCCGCTCGAGGTCCGGTGTCAGCGGGGATATCCCAGACCACAGCAGGTGTATAAACCGGGGCATTTAGAGCGTGTTTAATTTAAGTGCATACATATCCGGAAGAGGCGAAGTAGTTCGCGCATTCGCTGCTGGTGAGGGCGTTGAGCAGTTCGCCGATTTCCTTCCATAGCTCTTCGGTGGATCGTTTGGCGGCTTTTCGGAGCAGTGTCTTGAGTTTTGCGAAGAGCTTCTCGATGGGGTTCAGATCGGGCGAATAGGGCGGTAGATAGAGCACGGCGGCGCCGACCGTTGCGATGGCTTCTGTGACCCCGTCTACCTTGTGGCTGCTGAGATTGTCGAGGATGACGATGTCTCCTGCCTGGAGTGTGGGGCACAGGAACTGTTCAACCCAGGCTAGGAACAGTTCGCCGTCCATGGGCCCGTCGATGAGCAACGGCGCGGTGAGTCGCTGGTGGCGCAGGCCGGCGATAAAGGTAGTCGTTTGCCAGTCGCCAAGAGGCGCCGAACCGATGCAGCGGCAGCCCCTGGGAGCACGGCCATGGCTGCGCGTCAGGTTGGTCGTCGCCCAGGTTTCATCGATGAATACCAGTTTTGCGACGTCCATCGTCGGCTGCGCTTCAGTCCATGCTCGGCGCGCTGCCTGCACGTCCTCGCGCTCTTGCTCGCTGGCGTGCAGGGTTTTTTTTGAACGTCAGATTCCACTTGTTCAACTGGTGCCAAAGAGCGCCGATCCGGGTCGAAATCCCCTTGGACGCCAGCCGCTGCTGCAACTCGGCCAGAGTCAATCCTGGCTCGGCCGCGATCCAGCCGCGCAAAGCCGACTCTGCTGCCTGCAACCGAGACCGGCGGTGGCCACCGATCTGAAAACTGTTGCGCACCCCGGTCTCCTGCTCCCGATCCCGCACCTGATAGACATAGAAACGGCTGACCTCAAAGCGCCGCGCGATGGAAGATGGCCGCTCTCCCCGAGCCAGCGCACCGAGCACACGATCACGCAAGTCCTGCGAATACGATTGCATTCAACCCTCCCTCGAACAGACAGGAGGATTATCGCATAAAATGTATATACTTAAATTAGAAATGCTCTAGTGTGGTGTCCCGCAAGTTCTTTGATGAAATTCGCCGGTGAAAAAGCAGGTCCTTCGACTACGTTTGGCACAAAAAGCGCGCCAAACTTCGCTCAGGATGACAGCACTATTTGATTTGCGAATTTCTCTGGGACACCACACTAGAAGAAGTGTTGCCAGCCTTGAGGAGAGAGGGGCTGCGGTCCGCGCGGGGTGAGGAGGGTGACGGGTGGAGTGGATGGGCGCCGGGCGGCAATGCGGCCGATGCGCGTAACAGCGACGCCTTGGATGCGGCTGGGCACGCGAGCGGCGGGCGGCGCAGTAAAGAGGAGCTCGTATTCTTCGCCTCCATGGAGCGCCTGCGCCGGGGTTGCGGCCGGGTGAATGGGCAAAGCGGCGGCGTCTACCTGGGCGGCCACGCCGGACTCCTCGCACAGATGCGCTAGATCGGTAGAGAGGCCGTCGCTGAGGTCGATGGCCGCAGTTGCCAGCGGGCGGCGCGCCAGCCAGAGTCCCTGCGCGACGCGAGGGCTGGGGTAGAGGTGCGGCGCGAGCAGCGTTTTCAGGCGGCTGGGAATGCGTAGAAGATCGGGATTCCGCGGCCGGGAGCGCGTATGTTCGGCGGCGGCCAACTGCGCGAGGCGTGCCAGGCCCGCGGCGGCGCCGCCCAGGCTGCCTGTGACGTAGAGCAGGTGGCCGGGCCGTGCGCCGGAGCGAAGCAGGGCTTTGCCGCGCCGCACTGCCCCGGCGAGGACGATGTCGGCGACGGGGATCGGCGACTCGGCGAGGTCGCCGCCGGCCAGTGGGGTTTGATAGGCCTCGGCGAGCGCGAGAAAGCCATCGAGAAACCGATCGATCCACGGCGCGCTCCGCGCCTTAGGGTTTTGGACGAGTGCAGGTGGGAGGGCCAGCGATAGAAACGCAGCGACAGGCCGGGCGCCCATGGCGGCAAGGTCGCTGAGCCCGCGCGCCAGTACGCGATGGCCAATCGACTCGGGAGGGTGCCAGTCAAGGCGGAAGTGGCGGCCGGCAAGGGACAAATCCGTGGTCACGGCCAGTTCTTCGCCGGGGCGCAGACGCAGCAGGGCGCAGTCGTCGCCGATGCCCAGTTTCAGGGAGGAATAGGGCGATGGGGCCGCGCGGGCACGGATCCGCCTGAGCAGGGCCAACTCGCCCACTCGGCCGGAGAGGGACGATTGGATGGACTTGGACCGCATCTCTTGAGGATAGGATATGCCGGGCGCATCTGCGTAGCAGCCTCGGTTGCGAAGGAAAGATCCCTGCCCCCGGCCTGTAGCCGAACTGCGAATACTGGTGACGAAGGTAACGAAAAAGGCCGCAGTCTGCTAGCCGATCTTCTTTGGGGAGGATGCAATGATAGGCCGTTGCTTTTTGGGGGGTTAGATTGCATCAACAGCATGTCCGGTTCTTTTCTAGGAGCGGCTTTCATTGCGGGAATTGCCAAATACTTCCCGGGATTCTTCGTTGACCCGGCGAGGAGCGGTCTGTTAGGCTTGACGAACGTTCTCGCATCTGCCCCTCGTGGGGCGAACTGGTTGTTGTGCGGGGGTAATGGCCCGCTCGTGGTTGACTCTCCCCTTGGTGTGGACACACTGTGACTGGCGAATCGCAGGGGATTGCAGACAAAGATGCTACGCAGGCGTTATTACATTCTTTTTGTCGCCAGAGATGAGGACGGCGAGCTACGGAAGATTCCGCTTCCGCTGAAGTATGCCTACGGATTCTTGGCCGCGGCAATTGTGGGGGCATTCACGATTGTGGGCCTGGCCGGATCGTACACGCGGATGCTTCTGAAGACCGAAAGCTTCAATCAGGTGCGGGCGGAGCGGGAGACGCTGCGGCAGAACTACCGGCGCATGGCTGAAATTGCGCACACACGCAGCGTGCAGGTTGCGTCGTTGGGGGCGCTGGCCAACGAAGTGACCGCGCTCTACGGGTTAAGGCAAAACAAGCTGCAACCCGCGGCTGAAAAGAGGCCGGGGGCTTCGGCGAGCGCCGCAGCGGCGGATCCGGCTCCGGCAACCCTTGCGCAAACAGACGACGTGAGCCAGCAGCAGGTTGCGAGCTCAATCGACACGTTTTACGCCTTGCGCTCGGAAGCGCTTTCCGGCCGGGTCTCCCGGGCGCTGGAGAGCGGCCTGACGGCGAACTTTGCCGGCGATTGGACGGAGCTGGCGGACGCGCCCTCAATGTGGCCTGTAGAGGGCCCCATCGTCTCGGGCTTCGGCGTGCGCGAAGATCCGTTCAACGGCGAAGGCGCCTTCCACACCGGAGTCGATATCGACGCTCCGCATGGAACGCCGGTGCGCGCGGCGGCAGACGGAGACGTGACCGGAGCCGCGATGGCCGCCGGATACGGTCGCGAGGTGGTGCTGGATCACGGTCACGACGTGCGCACATTGTATGGACATCTTTCCGCGATCGCGGTTGTTCCCGGCGAGCATGTGACGCGCGGGCAGATCATCGGCTACGTAGGCCAGTCGGGACGCGCCACCGGGCCGCATCTGCACTACGAAGTGCGGGTACACAACGTGCCGGTGAATCCGCACAAGTACCTGCGCGTGACCTACGCGCAGGCGGCGAACCTCGATGACTTCGCGTCTTCAGGCCAATAGGGGATTCATCAAAGGGGCACAGACGGCTCCCGGCGAACGGGAGCCGTTCCCATTTGCGCGAAAGGCTGAGGCCGGCTATGGCTTCTACGGCGTGTTTCAAAAAAATGGCTGCGTAGATTTCCGTTGCCATCCCTCAGGGGCTAAAGCCCCCCTATTTTCCTGCATTTTTCGGCCCGGCTAAAGTCACCCCAGCGACCCCGGCTCTTCGAGCCACCCATCGCTGGGGACCCCGGTAAGCCGTGCCCTTGTTACAAAACTAATTTTTGAAACACGCTCTCATCGCGCCGGTGAGGCAATGCGGCCACGGAGGGCGGCATCGGTAGCTCTTGTTTCATTTGCGCGCACGGGCGTGGTATGGTCGCCTCTGGTTGTTCCCGGAAGGGTTCAAATGAGATTTCGCCTGAGTTGTCTGGCCCTTGTGTTTGCGCTGGCCGTTCCGGCGGCGGCGCAGGACCGCGGCGCCGAAGTGCGGACGGCATTCACTCGCGCGCGGCACCTGAAGCACGGCATCAACGCATCGGAGTGGTTCGCGCAGCGGCACGACTATCCCGCCGAGTATACGGATCGCTACATCGATGCCGGGGACATCGCGCTGATGGCGAAGCTGGGCTTCGACCACGTGCGGCTGAGCATCGATCCCGTGCCGCTGGCGACGTCGATGAACGGCGCTCAAGGGCAGACCGGCGATTTCCTCGCCCGGCTGGATCGCGCCGTGGACACCATGCTGGCCGACGGCTTGGCCGTCGTCATCGACGTTCACCCCAGCGACGACTACAAGCAGCGGATGCGCGGCGACGACGAAGCCGTGGAGCGGTTCGCGATGTTGTGGCGCGGGCTGGCCGCGCACTACGCCGGTCGCGATCCGAATCTGGTCTTCTTCGAGGTTCTGAACGAGCCGGAGGTGAACGATCCCTACCGCTGGTACGGCATCCAGACGCGCGTGGCCGCGGCCATCCGGGAGGCGGCGCCGAAGAACACCATCGTTGCCACGGGGGCCAACTGGTCCGACCTTCCCGACCTGCTGGCGATGACGCCGCTGGCCGACGGAAACGCGATCTATGCCTTTCACTTCTACGAGCCTCACGAGTTCACGCACCAGGGAGCCACATGGGGCGCGCCGTGGTGGAGTACCACGCATTCCATTCCGTATCCGGCGACGGAGGGCTCGATGCCGGAGCTATTGAAAGAGGTTCCCGATGCGGCCGAGCGCTACGAACTGGAGCGCTATTGGCTGGATGGGTGGACCGCGCATCGCATCCGGCTGACGATCGACGAGGCGGCGGCGTGGGGCCGCGACAACCATGTGCCGCTGATCTGCGATGAGTTTGGCGTCTTCCGCGACCGCAGCGATCCGGTGTCGCGCGCCAACTGGATTCGCGACGTGCGCACGGCGCTTGAAGCAGACGGCATCGGCTGGGCGATGTGGGATTATCGCGGCGGTTTTGGCGTGGTGACCAAGGAGAATGGGCAACCGGCGCAGGTGGACGAAACGGTGGTGAAGGCGCTGGGGCTGAGCGGGCGCTAGTGACGGTCACGGACGTTTTTCCGGTCCGTTGAAGGCCTCCCTGGCCGGGACTCAGCCCTTCGATATGACCTGCAGGTCATAAAAAAAGGGGGCCCCCCCTCCCCCATCTCTGAAAATAACTTCCCTGGATTCATGAGGTTAGCGCATGTCTTGCGCTATAAAGTATTGATTCTAAAGCAACTTATTTGCAGAGTCTAGACAGCAAAGGAGTTAGAGACAGAGATCAGAGATCAGGAAACAGCCGGTAGCCAGTAGCCGGTAGCCAATAGCCAGTAGCCAATAGCCTGCGCGGGAGCGGTTCTGGTCTGGACGTTGATCATGGAATGAGTATGCGCCGGAAGTGGGAAATTATCTGCAAAGAAAAGAGAGATCGGAGATCAGGGGTCAGGGATCGGAAAAACAACGACTTAGGGTGAGGTTGGCAGGCTTGTCGGGGCAGCGGGGGGCTTGACTAAGATGCAGGGAGCAGGGAACAGTTTTTTTGTGCGGAAACGCGGGGCTGTGGTTTCCCCGGGCCTCAAAGGCGAGTCCCTTCGACAATCTCAGGGCAGGCTATGGGACCCCCAGCGGTCATTTGGAGTGTCGGATCCTCAGACTGCGCCTACAAATGCTGTTAAGGCCGCGAACGCGGCGGCCCAAGCGCTCCATTTGGCGGCCAGTCTGTTGAGCCTTGAGCTCTCAGCAACAGCTGCCTGCATCTCATAAACGGCCTCCAGTGCTGTTAAGATGTGTTGCTCTGGGTTATCGCTAATTGAGGCGTCGGGCTCCTCGGGGCATACGGGTTCCTGAGTGCTTGACTTGTACCAGAAGTATGCTGCGAGCCCGGCGAATGCTGCTGTCGAGAGGGAGAGCCCCAAGACAATAATCGAATGAAGGTTCATGAATTGATTATGTAACCAGCCGCGCGAGGCCTAGGGTGAAAGCGGGCGGTTTGGGTTTGTGGCATCCCGCCCTTTTCGCGAGGAGGCCGCGAAAAGACAGGGCGCCCGGCTTTGTGGCAAGGTTGATGGTGGGCCGCTCGCCTTCCCGGAGACCCGGCCACCCGCCTATTGGACAGTTGTCGTTCTGAGTAATTGCTCCAGTTGGGGCAGGTCAGTGTGATGCAAAAGCCCGACTCCATTCGTTGCCGCGAGCTCTTGGGCGGAGGTGGTATATGTGCTGTTCGTTACCACGGCCCCGTAATGCGCTTGCTGGTGGATTCTCCCCGCAGCGATTTCTTGCACAGCTTTATTTCCGACCGGGTTTGAGTACAGCTTGCATTGCAGCACTACTCTCGCCCCGTTCTTCTCGGCTATGACATCGACACCTTGGTCTCGACATAAGGGTGTCAGCGATACTTGCCAGCCGCAGGCCCGGAGTGTTTCGGCGCAATATGCCTCGAATCCCGCTGGAGTCATGTTCTCCGGTAGAGTCAAGAGCGCGGGCCTCTGCGTGGTTGCAGCCTCAACCCGCCACAAAATTCGTTGCGAAATAATCGCCCGCCTCTTGTCCACTATTGGCTGCTGGCTCGGACTGAGTGTGGGACGAACATGATGAGCGATGAAACGGTCCACTTCGGAATGCCACTTGTCGAGTATCGGCTTTCCGTATGGATCATTGCGAATCAGGATTGCGCGCTGTCTGACAAGCGCGTCGATATGCTGATTGGTTATTGCATCTACGTGTTCCAAAACCCGGTTTCGACGCCAAACTGGGACGGCGATGATAAGGACGCCTACAAGGACAGCAGCGACAAGCAAAAAAGGTACAGCGTTGCTCTCTGCCAGAGTCTTTAGCAGTAGAAGAACGAAGAATCCGCTTACGATTGCCAGAAAGGCGGTCGCCGCGTCCGGTTGTTTCTTTTTTCTTCGCACCATGCCACAGAAATTGTAAGTCAAAATCAATATCACCCGAACGGAAAGAGAGGACAATACATCTTTCGTGTTTGATGACCCCTCGTGACCCTGCGTGGGGTGAGTCCGGGCAGGAGATTTCAAGCCCCTGTCCGGCGTTGCCTTCGTCGAATCTGCCGCAGTAGTTCCACGTTCGCCGCTGTAAGCAAGGCGGCGGCACGTCGGTGACCTAATGTTTCTGGGTGGCGGTCAGCAACCGCTCGGAGACGGATTCGACGATCTGCTCGTGGACCTCGTCGATGGAGAGGTCGCCTTCAATGAGGACCGCGCGGGCGGGCTCGCGGGCGGCGATTTCGCGGTACTTCTCCCAGACGCGGCGGAAGAAGGCGTCCTGTTCGGACTCGAAGCGGCCCTCGTCCGTGCCGGTTTCAGTTTCCATGCGCTTGTTGCGGTGACGGGCGCGGGCCAGCGAAGCTTCGAAGCTGGGCAGGAGCAGGAGGGTGAGATCGGGCTGCAGGCCACCGCAGAGCTGCCGGTGAAGATCGAGCACCACGGCGGAGCCGAGTTGGCGGCCGCCGCCCTGGTAAGCCTCGGTAGAGTCGGTAAAGCGGTCGCAGAGAACGACCCTGCCCGCGTCGAGGGCCGGTTGGATAACCTCGGCGATGGCCTGCGCGCGGTCGGCAAACATGAGGGCCATTTCCGTCATGGGGGCCAAGGCACTGGAGCGGGAGCTGAGCAGGATCTCGCGGATGCGGTCGCCGGTGGCGGTGCCGCCGGGCTGGCGCACGACGAGCGGATCATGGCCCCGCCGGGCAAGCCATGCCGCCAAGCGCTTGATCTGCGTGGTCTTGCCCGACCCGTCGAGGCCTTCAAAGGTGATAAAAACGCCGTGCGGCATGGGCTGAGTCTACCACCACGCAAGCCGCTACTGACAAATGCTTCAAGTTGTGTTACAAGAGGTTGAATTCCCCAAAACTTTGCCCGGAGGCAGGCCGGATGCGGCTGGTGCTCCGTTGGAGTGAAGACATGGCTTTTCGCAGCACGTTCAAGATCGCGACTTTTCTTCTGCTCGTAGCCGCGCTGCCTGTAAGCAGGCTCGCCGCACAAAACCTCACGCTGGAAGGACAAACCGGAGGATTCCTCACGCCGACGGCATACGTGGTCTACGCCGACAAGGGGCAGCTCTTCTCGCATCCGTCCGTGAGCTTCCATTTCATCGATGCTTCGGCGGTCATCGGTAATGTTGAAACCTTCAGCATCACCGAGGGCTTCGCGAACCGGGCAGAGGCCGGCTATACCCGCAGCGTTCATCAGTTCGGAGACCAGCCCACCACTACGGCAACACCGCTCGGACTGAGCAACCTGTGGAACTACTCCGGCATGAACGTCTTCCACGGCAAGGTCGCCGTTTTCAAAGACGGGCAGTTCGGCGCGTGGATGCCGGGACTTGCGATCGGCGGCGCGATCCGCACCAACGACCACTTTGTCTCGGGCGCAGCCAACAAGACGCTGACGGGAACGGACAAATCGTATGCCAACGGCGACGCGTATGTTGCCGTCACCAAGACCTGGGCGAAACCTCCTGTGCCGTTCCTGCTGAACCTGGGCTGGAAGGCCACCAATGCGACGATCTTCGGCCTCGGCGGCCAGAGCACTCGCTTTGGCGGGCGGTTCTTCGGCGGTTTGGGCATTCCGCTGCCCCTGGGCCATGGAATCGTGGCGGTGCCCTCGGCGGGATTCACGCAGGAGCCCAAGACGGCGGTGAATCTGAACACCCTGCTGAACGCGGCGCTCTATCAGTGCGAGCTTGCACTGGCCTGCAGTCCTGCGTCGTACGCGCTGATGAGCGCCCATATCCCCACAACGCTGGACTATGCCGTGCGGGTGACGCAGCGGGACAAGCCGCACTTTGCGTTTGACATTGGCGTGGGACAGGTGGCGGGCAACATCGGATCCATCTGGGTTGCAAACCCCTACTACCCTGCCGTGGGGCCCCCGATTGTCGCCATGCCCGTGAACCTGCAGGCGCGGCACGTGGTGGGAATGGGGCTTAGTTATAGGTACTGAATCAGTTACAGGTCGCCGAAAAAGCGCCCTCCGGTGCAACTTCTCCGCGCCGGAGGGGTTCCAACTGAATGCAAAAGGCCCACGGTCAGCCGTGGGCCTTCTTGCAGGCGTATGTACCCAGCCATGCCGTTACAGGTTGAGCTTCACTTGTCCGGCGACGGCGCGTAGTAGCCTTCACGCGTGATGACGGTGAGCTCGCTCTTGTCGGTCTTGAGGACGATTTTGTGGAACTCGCCGTCGGTGTCGACCTTGTCGGGCGTGTAGGTGAGCAGGTACTGCTGGCGGAGAGCGCCGGCGATGAGGCCGTAGATCTCTTCGAGATTGTCCTTCTTTTTGGCTTCAAAGTACTGGCCGCCAGTGCGCGAGGCGATCTCGTGCATGATCTTTTTGCCGTCGAGCTGCGGTGCGTTCGTGCCGCCGGGGTGCCGGCCGCCGCCGCCGGGATAACCACCCCCGCCGCCGGGATAACCGCCGGGATAACCGCCGCCGGGATAGCCGCCGCCCATGCCGCCGTGATGCCCGCCGCCGGGAAAGCCATTCTGCGGGCGCTCTTCCTGGCCCTTGAAGTAGATGGTGAAAACCTGCAAGCTGGCATGGTCTGCCGCGTCGATGGCGTCGTTGAGCGTCTCCTTGCTGCCGCGATCGACTCCATCGGAGAAGACCACCAGCGATTTCCGCCCCTCTTTGGGTTTCATCAACTCATCCGAAGCCAGATAGATGGCATCGTAAAGCTGCGTTCCGCCGCCGTGGCTTCCGCCGTGCTGACCGTATCCGTGGTCGTCGCCGCTCGACTCCGGGCCCTCCGAGTTGTGCTCTCGCGAGGTCGGAGTCATGGCATCGATCTCGCGATCCAGCTTTTCGCGGGAGTTGGTGAAGTCCTCGAGCAGTTCCACCTCGCTGTCAAAGTGGATGAGAAAGGCTTCGTCGCCGCGAACAGCAGATTTTGGATCGGCGGGCAGCATCAGTTCGGCGAATTTTTCGGCAGCTTTGCGCTCACTGTCCATTGCGGAATAGACGCCGCGGCTTGTATCCACAAGCAGACCCAGGCGGAAAGGGAGATTGCTCTGAGTGGTAAAGCTCTTGATGACCTGCGGACGGCCATCCTCGGTGAGCGTGAAGTCATTGGCGGTCAGGTTGGTCACCAGAGCGCCGTGCTTGTCGATCACCGTAACCGGCAGCAAAACCTCCCGCGCCTGCACCTTGATGGTCGTCATCGGTTGCGCGGTGGAGGGCTGCTGGGCCAGGGCGGATCCGCACAGGCAGGGAAGAGCAAGCACCGAAAGAACGAGGCAGAGTGAAGATTGGATATTCATAGGATCTTGTCCGAAATGCACTTTCAACCATTTAGACGCGGCGGACCCCGGACCGTTGACCGATGGCGGCGTACGTACCCGTTTGGCGCCTGGCCCGGACCGGTGTTTCTAACGCAAAAGCTCTTCGAGTGTGGTGCTGAGGCCGGTTTTGCCGTCGCGGTACTTGACGATGGCCGGAGCGTAGAGGCTGAGGCCCCAGGCTTCGCTTTGGGGATGGCCTTTGCCTTTCTTCACGGCGCGCGCGCCGGGAACGACGACGGCATTCCGGGGAACGATGAGCGGCAACTCGTCCGCAGCACGCAGCACGGCGCCGTTCACCAGATCGAACAGGGGGGTGCCGCGCGTGAGAATGGTTCCCGCGGCCAGGACCGCGCCCTTGCGTACGATGGTTCCTTCGTAGACGCCGCAATTGCCGCCCACCAGCACATCGTCCTCGATCACCACCGGGATGGCATTCACCGGCTCCAGCACGCCGCCGATCTGCGCGGCCGCGCTCAAGTGAACGCGTTTGCCGATCTGCGCGCAGGACCCGACGAGCGCGTGCGAGTCCACCATGGCGCCCTCGTCCACATACGCGCCGACGTTGATATACATGGGCGGCATGCAAACCACACCGCCGGCGACAAACGCGCCGCAACGCACGGACGATCCCCCCGGAACCAGCCGTACGCCGTCACTGGCGGCAAACCGCCGCGCCGGGTAGGTGTGTTTGTCCACAAAGGAGAGCCCGCCAGCAGCCCACTCCTGCAGTACGCCCAAGCGAAAGCCGAGCAGGATGCCCTGCTTGACCCAGGCATTCACGCGCCATCCGGTGGGCGCCGCTACATCGGGCTCGGCAGCGCGCACCTCGCCGGTTTCCAAGGCTGAGCGCAGAGCCAGGAAGGCCGTCATGGCCGCGGGATCGCCTGTGGCGGCCGGTCCGGCGGCGAAATACCGTCCAATTTCTCTCTCCAGTTGGCTGAGGTTCATCGCAATCCGAGTGTATCAATCGACAGTGGAGAGCGAACAGCGGACAGTGAACGGAGTGCAGAGATTTAGAGAGCATTTATGGCGGTTCTCCTGCAACTATGAGCCATTTCGAACAGAATCCAAGGTGGCTTTTTCTTGATGAAAAAGCCACTTAGCGATTGTGCCTTGGCCTACACCTGCAGGAGACCCGCTCTGGTGAGAAGCGGGTTCAGGGGAGGGCAGCGGTTTCCTGCCGGGCCGAATCGACAGGGCCCTGCGCCGGCGTGGTTCTCGGCTGCTTGTGAGCGGATATGGGCTCCAGGCGGAAGCAATTCTTCCCCGAGGGGATCAGCGCCAGTGGAATGGGATCCTGCCCTGGCCGGCCATGGAAGTTTTTTGACTCGAGCCATGCGCTGAGCCTGGGATCGCGAATCTCGGTTTGGCCCTGCCAGAACTCGGGCGCCAGGCCGCATTGAATGAGCAGGTGGTCGAGATGCAACTCAATGACCCCGATGTCCTTGGGAAAGTAGCGGCGGACGTTGCCGGTCCCCACTTCAACACCGGTGAAGGCGTGTCCCTTGCATTGCGTTTTGACCACCATAGGTTCCCGCCGGGCGGCTACGATGAGGTGCGATGAACGCCGAATGAGGCAAGTCTAAGGAGGACGATTGCGGGGCAGGTGAGGCGATGAAGGAAAATTGCCTGCGGGGTTCCTGATTTGAGACAGGAGCTAAGTGAAGGCCACATCGGGAAGCCTAAAACCCGGCTGCTACATGGGGCCGGCCCGCACCCCTATAGCGGGTCTCCTGCAGGTGTAGACCAAGGCACAATCGCTAAGTGGCTTTTTCATCGAGAAAAAGCCACCTTGAATGCTGTCCGAAATGGCTCATAGTTGCAGGAGAACCGCCGTAATGGGAGGTTTTTCTCTGTCCTTGATTTCCCCTCATCGTGGAAGCGCGGCCGTCCGTATGCGATACTCGAAACGGCATGTACAAGCGAATCGTACTCAAGCTATCGGGAGAAGCGCTGGCAGGGGACCGCGGCTATGGTATTGACGCCACAAAGGTGGCCGAGATTACCGGCGAACTGGCCGAAATTCACGCTTTGGGCGTCGAGATCGGCCTGGTGGTTGGCGGCGGCAATTTCTTCCGCGGCGTGGAGGAGCAGGCCAAGGAGATGGACCGCGTGAGCGCCGATAACATGGGCATGCTCTCCACGGTCATCAACGCCATCGCACTGCAGGACGCCCTGGAGCAGCGCGAGGTGCAATGCCGGGTGATGACCGCGGTGTTCATGAACCAGATCGCCGAGCCGTATATCCGGCGGCGCGCGGTGAGACATTTGGAAAAGGGCAGGGTGGTGATCTTCGCCGCGGGCACGGGGAATCCGTTCTTTTCCACCGATACGGCAGCCAGCCTGCGCGCCATGGAGATCAAGGCCGATGTGCTGCTGAAGGGCACCAAGGTGGAGGGCGTCTACAGCGCTGACCCGGTGGTCGTGAAAGACGCCGTGAAGTACGACCGGATTACCTACATGCAGATCCTGCAGCAGGGCTTGAAGGTGATGGACCTGACCGCGGTGAGCATGTGCAAGGACAACAACCTGCCGATGATCGTCTTCAACATGAATCAGCCGGGAAACATCCGCCGCGTGGTGTTGGGCGAGAAGGTGGGATCGCTGGTGACGGCGTGAAAAAAGCAGGGAATAGGGAGTAGCCAGTAGGGAGTAGAAAAACAGCGCCAAACTCCAATCAATTGATTTTGATTTTCGCTATCATCTTCTGATTCCTGATCCCCGGTGCCTGGTCCCAACTCACTGCTCCCTACTGGCTACTCCCTATTCCCTGTCGTTCGGAGACGTCTAACTGTTCGTGGAAACTCGCAGGCCAGCCCCGCTGAAAGCTTTGACAGGCTTGCGCTGTTTCGCGGCCATCAACATCGTCTTCTTTCACTTTTCCAATCCCCAGTGGTTCGGATTTCTGGCGCCGGTGGTCAATGCCGGCTTTATCTCGGTCAGTTACTTCATTCTGCTGTCGGGATTCGTGCTGGCCTATAACTATGCCGAGCGCGCGCGCAACGGGGAACTAGACCGCAAGCGCTTCTGGGAGGCGCGATTCACGCGCATCTATCCTATCTATTTTCTGAGCCTGCTGCTGAGCCTGAATTTGCTGCGCCCGGAGTACCGGACGCACACGCATGCGATGTTCTGGACCGGCGTGGTGTTGACGCCGCTGCTGCTGCAGGGCTTTGTTCCCGCCGTGGCCACGTTCATGAACACGCCGGCGTGGACCATGTCGGCCGAGGCGTTCTACTATGTGCTCTTTCCCTGGCTGGCCAGGTGGAAGCGGCCGCAGCGCATGGCGCCGCACCTTGTGAAGATGGCCGGCGTGTGGGCGCTGGGCCTGGTTCCTGGCGCTCTTTACATGGCGTTCAAACCCGATGGCATCGCGTGGCCGGACCGCTGGAGTTACGGCCCATGGCTGTGGGCGCTCAAGTACACGCCCTATTCGCACATGTTCAGCTTTATCTTTGGTGTGATGCTGGCCGACCTGAACCAGATGATCGAGCGCACAAACCGCCTGCGGCTGTGGCTGGGGATCATCGGGTTCGGCGGAATCTACGCGTTGCTGAGCCTGGGGCCGCTGATGCCGTACGCGATCATGCACGACGGATTGCTCATGCCTCTTTTCGCCTGCATCATCCTCGGGCTGGCCGGAGAAAACCCTCTGGCCCACGCGCTGGGCGCGCGGCCGCTGGTGTTTGTGGGAGAGGCCAGCTACTGCCTTTACCTGCTGCACTTCAACCTGTGGAACCTGGTTCACAGCTCGCATGTGCTGGATGCGCTGGGATTGAGCCGTTTCGATCCGTGGCTCAGTTATGCGCTGATGATTGCGATGGCCATTCTGGCGCTGCATTTCGTGGAGAAGCCGGCGCAGCGCAAGCTGCGCGAGTGGATGCACGCGACATCGGTGCTACGGGGCAGTTGATCGCTGAATCGCGGCACGTGCGAGCCATTGGCTTTGTGCCGTCGCATGTTGGCTCATTGCAAGAAAGCCCAGCTGCTGCGGCTGGGCTTTTTGCAAGGAACTATTTTCGTGCTTACGGCGTGACCGACTGCGTGGAGTGGTTGCCGTGAGGAACGGCGGCCAGCGCCGTGGGATAGGCTCCGGTCGGGTACGGCGTGGCCTGCAGTGTGGAAAGTACTCCGGTATTGGGATCGAGGCGGAAGCCGGAGACGGAGTTGCCCAGATAGTTTGCTGTATAGACAAACCGGGCGAGCGCTGGTTCCACGATAATCGCCCTCGGCTCCGTATCGGTTGTGTTGCCCGCAGTACTGGCGGCGTTGACCACCGCTGAGGGGGCTCCGGTGGACAGAAGAATGCTGTAGGCCGAAACCGTCGAATCCAGGGCGTTGCTGAGGTAGATATAAATGCCACGCGGATCGATGGTAACCGCGGTAGGTTCGCTGCCGGTCCTAAAGGGGCCGCTGACCATGAAATCCAGCGCGTCAGAGGAGAGAACGGTGTAACCGATTAGCTCGTTGGAGGCGAAGTCGGTGACGTAGACGAAGCGGTTCACGGGATCGGTGGCGAGGGCGGACGGCTTGACGCCTGCCTGATACGGACTGTTGGTAACGGCGGTCAGAGCGCCGCCGGATCCTACGGCGTACCCGAAGAGCCAGCCAGGATTGGCGTTACTCGTCGTGCTTCCGCCCGGATTGTAGGCGGACTGGTCATAAGCAGCCACGTAAACGGCATCGCCGTTGGCAAGCACAGTCACGCCGGTGGGTATGATCGTGTCGCCGGCGTATCCCGGAACGGCGAGCTGCACAGTCGCTACCGCAGAGCCGATGGTCCCGGAACTGAGGGCGTACTCCGTGAGCGTGGCGGAGCTGGTCCCCGACACCACATACAAGTAGGCGTTGGCGGAGTTGACCGCAATGGAGACGGGGACAGTGGTCAGGGTCACCGAGTCCTTCTGCGTCAGAACCCCGTGGTCATCGATGCTGAAGTGAACCACCGTTTTGTTGCCCTGGTTGGCGACGTAGAGGTTGTAGTAGTCGGAGGTGGTGGCCATCGCCACCGGGTTCGTCCCGCCCGAAGGGACGGTGGGTTGTCCGGCGCGCAGGGCGCCGGATTCGGAGTCCACCGCGTAGGTGTAGATCTCTCCAGCGCTGCCCGGCGACGCGCCCGCGGAACACGCCACGAAAACATAGTCGATGGTGACAAGCTCGCAGGCAGTCAGGAGGGTGGCCACGATCAGGCCGATTCCAGAGACCAGAAAAAGCTGGCTCAATTTGCTGAACTTCATTCGCTTCCTTCGTCGTGGGCCCGTCACGACAAGCCCCTCAAAAAAACTCGTTTAGGTTGCCCCTATCATCATTGTAAAAGCCGGATGCGGGGAGTTGCCACCAGATACTTCTCCCGAGCGCAACGATCTCGGGCTCTCACTGCTGGACTCCGGCTCCCGTGCCGTTGTGCGGAATAGCCGCTACAGCGGTTGGTTCCGAGTTCGTCGCGTAGGGAGAGAGTTGCGAATCGAGCAGCGTGCCGGCCGTGGCGCTCAACTCAAAGCCGGAGACGGTGTTGTCTAGAAAGTTGACAGTGTAGAGGAAATGATTCGTCGAGGGATCGATTCCAATGGCCACCGGCTGCAGGCCGGTGGAAAAAGTGCCAATGGAGGCGAGCGCGCCACTGCTCATGGAGTAGGCGGTCACTGTTCCGTCAAGCGAGTTGGCCACATAAGCGAAGGGATAGGAAGGATCGACGACGATGGCGGAGGGCTGATTGCCGGCCTGGAATGGACTGCCGCCGAGAGGGACGAGAGCACCCGCAACCGCGGCCGTGCTTGGCGCAACCGAGTAACCCAGGACATCCCCCTTGGCAAAGTCCGTTACATACACATAGGAGCCGGAGGCGTCGCTGGCGATGGCCGAGGGTCGAACACCGGCCGCGAAAGGCGGGCCGCTCAAGGGTGTGAGCACGCCGCCGGAACCGACGGAGAATGCGAAGATATAGCCCACGTGCGGCGTCACCGAGGAGTCGTATGCGGTGACGTAGACATAAGCGCCGGAGGCGAGGACGTTGACGGCAGTAGGCACGATCACGTCTGAAGCGCTCGCCCCGGACAGCGTCAACGGCCAATACTGCCCGTTTACGGCGGAGTTTGCGGCTGCTGCTCCCAGCGCCACCGGCGTGGAACCGCTCGCGGCCGTAAGCGGAAAGACGCCGATCGAACCGGAGCAAGGCTCCGCACCCGAGCAGAGGGCAAGCGGCTGGTACAGATCGACGATAAACAAATTCGACTGGTTCACGGCGATGGCCAACGGAAAGATCCCCGGCGTATTCACGGTGTTGTAGGGATAGAGCTTGCCATCGGAACCGATGATGAATTGAACGATGGTGTTGTCGTCCTCGTTGACCACGAAGAGGCTGCCGTAATCGACGGAAACGGCCTCCGCAACCGGGTTACGCCCTTCGGAAGGGAAGGGTGAGGTGGGAATCTGGCGCATGCGGCCGGATTCAGAGTTGATTTCAAAGACGTTGATTTCGCCGTAGTTGTCGCTGCCGGCGGCCTTGGCGCTGGCGACGAAAACAAAATCGACGGTCAAGGTTTGCGTCAGCTGCGAGCAGGCAGTCACCAGCGCAGCCGCCAATAGGCTGGCCGCGGCGGCCAGCACAAGCTGGCTCGATCTGTTCCCCTTCATGCGCATCTTTCGTCAGCGGGCTGTTGTGCGGGCCCTTCCATCCTGCGGTTTTCGAAATCGAATCCCAGCGCAAGCAGTGGCGCCGACGCCGGCATTCGGCCAGGAACTGTTTGCAGACCCTTGATTCGCGCCGGCTCCGCAGTCCCGAGTCTGGCGGTAGGACCAGCCCGCCTAGCCACGTCTGCCAAGGCCGGCGGACACAAGCCGGCCCTAACTTGTGCGTCCGTTAACCAGGCACCAGGTGGCCGGACCCTCGAGCTTGAACGTGCTGGTCACGCGCATACTGTTCAGGTCGCCGGTGTTGGGATCAATCACGCGCCCAGTCACGGTGGAGTCGTATTCGTTGGCTTCGTAGATGAACTGGCTGGAGGGGTCCTCCACAATGCACTGCGGACCCGAGCCTGAACCGAAGGGCTCTTCGGCGATGAAGCTTAACTCCCACGTAGGCGAATTAGAAATAAAATACGCGGCAATGCCACTTTCCGGATTCGGGCCTATCGCGTTGTTCCCTTGGTTCGCCACGTAGACAAACCTGCCCTTCTGCTCGACGATCAGGTAGATAGGATTGGAGAGCGTGGGATCGTCGGGGACTATGCCGCTCGCCTCTGCCTGCAGCGCGCCTCCGCTGCCCAAGGTATAGGGCAGAATCTGGCTCGGCGAAGTGGTGGACGCGCCGTTGAACGTAGTAGTGATGGGCTCGTTATCGAGCACGTACATGACGGTCGGGGTACCCACGATGGCCGTGCCTTGCGAGATGCCCAGCGTTTGGGAGGCGTTCTGGCTTAGCGTCAGTTGCCCGGTGCTGCTCGCGTAGCTGTAAGGGAAAACCGAGGTTCCGCCGGTGTACGGATAGGAAGTGGGAGCCGCGGAGCCGAAAAGCGTGAGGAGCACGTTGCCGGAGAGCACGAAATCGACGGGGCTGCCCGGAACCGGGAAATAGGTGATCGGCTGTCCGTTGGCCGCCGTCACCTGGGCATTCTCAATCAACGACAAACGGCCGGTGGTCTGGTCGATCTTAAAGACCGTGATATCGCCGCAGGTGGTGGTCGAGGGCCCCAGCGCCTGTGTGCAGGAGTTGGTAGGAACGCCGTTCACCAGCGTGGTAACTCCGCTGTCGGGTGCGTCGTGGTCCAGCACAAAGAGATAGCCGCCCGAGGAGTCGGCAAAAAGCCGGAACGGATTCACGCCTTGGGAAAAGAAGGTCTGCTGCGGAGTGAGGATGGCGTTTCCGCCGACTGCAAACTCAACGATGTTCGAGTTTTCGCATTCGTTCGCGCCCGTGCCATAGCAGTCCCCACTGCCCGAGGCATTTGCGCCGCGGTTCAGGACATAAAGAAACCGGCTGCTGTCGGTGAGAAAGGCGCGGACCGGGTTGGCGCCACCCGAGGAAACCGGCAGGCCGTTGACGGGCGTCAACAGGCCCGTATTGTGATCGATCTTATAGCCGGAGATGATGCCGTTGCTGCCGGTTGATGCGGTGACGGTTCCCGTCACATATAAGAAGCCAACCGAATAGCTCTGTATGCAAGACGTCACACCAAAAACAACGGCCGCCGAGAGGGCGCCCATCCAAAGCGCCTTGCCGAATTTCGTTAACTTCATGCTATTCCTTCATCCTGGCCAGGCGTGTGCCGCCAAGTTTCGTCGTTCCCGAGCAGTGCTGGGTTGGGATGGAATCCCTGATGCATTGTAAAAGGCGAGGGCGGGTTGTGCCTAGTTTCCTCCTCTAATCCGGCAAAATCGCGTTTGGCGGCGTGTCGCGGCGCCAAACACGGCGCCCGATCGTGAGTTCTGCCGCCAGTGTGCCAATTTTTCCATGAGCAGTCGCCATTTGGACGGGTTCAGGCAGGAAAGGTTAACGTTCCTCGGCGGGTTCATCGGCGCCGGGCGCGGCTGACGCACGCCGGGACGCGAGACAATGAGCGCATGAAAAAACGCCCGGCGCATGACGTCCATGTGCGTTTCTGTCCGGCAAAGACCACCGGGACCCGGAAGCCGCAGCGGCGAAGCTGCCGTAGACGAGCCGGAAGGCCGGCCTCGCCGGGATTGACTGGCGTACAAGAAAGCTGTACATTTAATTTGAGGAAATTTGTATGGCGACCGAGACCACATATAGTGCGCTCCGCGCAAATCTGGCGTCGTATCTCGACCGCGTGACGGACGACCGCGAGGTCGTAGTGGTGAAGCGGCGCGGCGCGCGGGATGTGGCGATCATCGCCGCCGACGAGCTGGCGGGCCTGACAGAGACGGCGTATCTGCTGCGTTCGCCGAAGAACGCCAAGAGGCTGCTCGAGGCGCTGGCTGAGTCCAAAAGAAACGACAACAAAGCGATTCCGAGGAAGTCCGCGGCGGCAGCCGTGGAGGAACTGCGCCGCTCCCTGGGCCTGGAATCGGTGTCTGGTTCCCGAGGATAGCGCCTGACGATGAGCAAGAGAATCGAGCTGGCAGTCGGCTTCCTGCCAAAATTCCGCGAAGACCTCGCCTGGTGGATCGGGGATGACCGAAAGACAGCGCTGAAGACGCTGGAACTCGTGGAGGCAATCGTCGCCGATCCATTTGCAGGCATCGGCAAGCCGGAGCCGCTTCGGTATGAGCTGGCCGGTTGCTGGAGCCGCAGAATCACGCAGGAGCATCGGCTCGTCTACCGCGTTACACCCAACCGCATCGACTTTCTGCAGGCGCGGTATCGCTACGAGTAGCGCCGGAACGCCATTCGCCTGACAGTTCTTTACATTCCGGCGGCGAGGCTGCCACACTGGAGCCGTGGACACACAGACCGTCGTCATCCTCGATTTCGGGTCGCAGTATACGCAGCTCATTGCGCGACGCATCCGCGAGCAGAATGTGTTCTCGATCGTGCTGCCCTGCACGGTGCCGCTGAGCGAAATTGAGGCCCACAAACCGATCGGGTTGATTCTTTCGGGCGGGCCTTCGTCGGTATACGACGCCGATGCGCCGGCCGCGGACCCGCGCGTGCTGGAACTGGGCGTTCCCGTTCTAGGCGTATGTTATGGACTGCATTTCATCGTGCATCATCTCGGCGGCAAGGTGCGCTCCGCGCCCAAGCGCGAGTATGGCCACGCGGAGGTCCAGATCGAAGACCGGGCAACGCCACTGTTCGCGGGGCTGCCGCCATCGATCCAGGTTTGGATGAGCCACGGCGATGAGGCGCTGGAGCTGCCCGCCGGATTCCGCCGCGTAGCCGTTACATCGAACGCGCTGGCCGCCATTGCCAATGAGGAGCGGCGCATCTGGGCCGTGCAGTTTCATCCCGAGGTGCATCACACGCCGCTGGGACCGCAACTGATCGGGAACTTTCTTTCGATCTGCGGGGCGCGCGGGGATTGGACGCCGGCGCACTTCATTGAGAGCACGGTAACCTCGATCCGCGAAAAAGTCGGGGCAGGGCACGTGATCTGCGGCCTGTCGGGAGGCGTGGACTCGTCGGTCGCCGCGATGCTTGTGCACAGAGCCATCGGCAGCCAGTTGACGTGCATCTTCGTGAACAACGGCGTGCTGCGCAAAAACGAGTTCACGAGCGTGCAGGCGAACCTGCGCGGCAAGCTGGGGCTGAATATCGTGGCCGTGAACGCCAGCGCGCGCTTTCTGGAGAAACTGGCCGGCGTCACCGATCCGGAGATGAAGCGCAAGCGCATCGGAGCGGAGTTTATCGCGGTCTTCGAGGAGGAGGCGGGCCGCATCGCGCAGGAGACGGGCGGGCCAGATGCGAAACTCGACTGGCTGGTGCAGGGCACGCTCTATCCCGACGTGATCGAATCGTCGAGCGTGAAGGGGCCGAGCCAGACCATCAAGAGCCACCATAACGTGGGCGGACTGCCGGAACGGATGAAGCTGAAGCTGATCGAGCCGCTGCGCGACCTCTTCAAGGATGAGGTCCGCCGCATCGGGCGCGACCTCGGAATGCCGGAGGAGATACTGAGCCGGCAGCCGTTTCCGGGGCCGGGGCTGGCGGTGCGCATCCTGGGCGAGGTGACGCCGGAGCGCGTAGCGCTCTTGCAGGAGGCCGATGAGATCGTGGTGGCCGAGATCAAGGCTGCCGGACTGTACACAAAGATCTGGCAGAGCTTCGCCGTGCTGCTGCCGGTGATGAGCGTGGGCGTGATGGGCGACCAGCGGACTTACGCCTACACTTGCGCCATCCGCGCCGTGCATTCGGAAGACGGCATGACCGCCGACTGGACGCCGCTGCCGTACGAACTGCTGAAGCGCATCTCCAACCGCATCGTGAACGAGGTGCGCGGGATCAATCGAGTGGTCTACGACATCACGTCAAAGCCGCCGGGAACGATCGAGTGGGAGTAGCTGGCCGTCACGGCAACTGCGGGACGTTTACCTTTCCAGCCGGATCACCACATTCACGTCATGCGTGTCAGGATTGGCCGTCGCATCGAACTTTACCTTGACTCCTGCGAGGGATCGTCTCAGAACCGGGTTCTGCTGCTGCACTTTGGCAATAAAGTTCGCGACATAACTCTCATCGAACGGGTCGCCGGGTAGCATTTGCCAGTTGCGAATAAGGAGAGTGCGCAACTCATTGCTGACATTGTCGAATTTGACGAAGGCGAGATGATAGACCGGCCCCGGATCGACGTCAACGTTGTAGCTCACCGTGGAGTTTGCGTCGTTGAAGACCGCGTGCGGCGTGACTTTGCAATCGAGATTGCCTTTGGCCTGATAACGCGACGAAACTAGCGCCCAGATGGAGCGAACCCTGATGCCTATCGACGGTCCGGCGATGGAGGGAGCGAGAGCCTTGTCGATTTCCTCCTCGGTGACGGGCGTGCCGGGCGGCAGGTGAATCGCGGCCACCTGGTAGAGGCGGCCCTCCTGAATCTGAACCGAAAACGGAACCACGATGGCGCCGGATTGGAGGGTCGGATCGCCGGTACGCGCAACCTCGACTTTGGCGGCATAGCCCTCGTCGCCGTAGAATTGCTCAACCGCCCGCGCGAGATTGCCAGCCGAATCCATAGTGCCAAACGGATTCTTGGCTGCCTCGGCCACGATGGCCTGAACCTTAGCCTGAAAGGGATCGGACACGCCGTCGATGCCTGCTACGCCGACTTTGACCGGTGGTGCGGTGATGGAATAACTCACGGCATTCACCTTGTGGGTGAACAGGTCGCCGGCAGTTGTGGCGGCGACGGTGGCTTCTAGCCCCTCGGTGGCGAGCATCTTTTCGAGAGCGGCCCGGACGTCATCGGCAATGCCGCCTTCGGACGGCACTTTGCCGTGATAGAGCGGGAGCTGCTCGTGGAGTTTGGCGTCCAAGTCCGGGCCAGGCGTGAGGGGAAGGTTCTCAAGGCGGACGGGATAGAGATCGGTGGATGGCGTGAGCAGAAAGATCAGGTCCTGGCCATCGAACTTGAAGGCGACACTGGAAAAGACGCCGCTGTCGAGCAGTCGCTTCGAGTAGTCCTGCATGTCGGAGTAGCTGAGGACGATGCCCTTCTTCAGTCCCGATGCGGCCAAGAGCTCCGTGTTGGAGTACTCCGGCGCGCCCTGGAATTGGATGGTCTTGGGTAGGAATTTCTGTGCCTGTGCCGGATACACCGCGGCGAAAACAGCCAACGCTGCGAGAAGGGTAAAAATGGGACGGCGCATGATGGGGATAAGCGTAGCACGGGAATCATGGGAAGATATCTCATTTTGTTGATGAAATGGCCGATCCGCCGGTCTGCTAGAGTGAGGGGACAAGAGAGCGGAGGTTCGTTCAGTGGGCGTTTCCGGGATCGCGTTGGCGCCGTTTGGCATCGAGCCGCAATTCGTGGCGCGGGTTTGGGGATTTCGCGATCTTCGTCCCTGGTACGGCCGCGTAGCCGGGGGCGATGCCATCGGCCCTATCGGCGAAGTTTGGCTCACCGGTGACGATTGCCTGATTGCGACCGGTCCCCACGCCGGCAAGCGGCTGGCCGCGCTTTTTGCGGAGGCGCACGAGGCGCTACTGGGCGAGCACGCGCCTTCGCCAGACTCGCCCCTGCTGATCAAAACGATTTTCGCCAGGGAAAAGCTGAGCGTGCAGGTGCACCCCGACGACAAGATGGCGCGGAAGTACGGCCAGCCGCGCGGCAAGACCGAGTGCTGGTATGCGCTGGCGGCCGAGCCGGGAGCCGAGGTGGCCGTGGGCGTGAAGCCCGGCACGACGCTGGCCGAAATCGAGGCGGGGATTGGCGCGGGAACGCTCGAAGAGAGCCTGAATATGGTCCCGGTGGCCGCCGGAGACACGATCTTCGTGGACGCCGGCACGGTGCACTCGATCTGGCCCGGATCGATTCTGCTGGAGACGCAGCAGAACTGCGACCTGACCTACCGCATGTACGACTACGGACGCGGCCGCGAGCTGCACATCGCAAAATCCCTCGAAGCCGTGCGGCTGACCACGCGCGCCGGCAAGGTGGCGCCGCGCCAGCTCGCCGACCGCACCGTGCTGATCGATGTGGAGTACTTTCGCATTGAGCGGATCCCCGTCAATGGCAGCAGGACGAGTGACAGCCTGCGCGGCGCAGACGGGAAGCGCGGTCTCGCCTACCTATTTGCCGCTGCGGGATCGGCACGCCTGACGAGCGCAGGATTCGAGCCGGTGGAGCTGCCACCGCGCGGCATCGTTGCCGTGCCCGCGGCTTCGCCGGAGTTTGTGCTCGAAGACGCAGGAGGGGCGGATGGCGCCCTCGACCTGGTCCGCATCACGCCCAACTGGCCCGAAATGACCCATTGACCGCAAACCGTATTTGAGATTGCGGGGCAGCACTAAGGTGTTGACATTTGCACAATGTTTGCGCCGTACCCCCGGTTTTCAGGCAGAATCTAAGGTGATATGAACTTCCGATTCGCACTACCGTCCGATCTTCGCGGCGCCGTCGATGCGGCCGCCGCCGACTGGCAAGCCAACCGCAAAGTCAAACGCTTCTGGCGAAAGGACCCGTCGTTGTGGACTCGCGATGGCGAGGAGCAATGGATGGGCTGGATCGACATTGTGGAGCGGCAGAAGCAGGACCTGGGTTCGTTCGCGGAACTGGGCGGCGATGTCAAGAGCGCCGACTTTCAATCGGTCCTTCTGCTCGGGATGGGCGGGTCCAGTTTGTGCCCTGAAGTGCTGGCCAAGACCTTCGGCCGGCAACCGGGCTTTCCAGAGCTGCGCATCGTCGACTCCACCGATCCGGCGCAGGTGAAGGCTGCCTGCGACGAGGTGAACCTCGCCGAGACGCTGGTGATCGTAGCGAGCAAGTCCGGCTCCACGCTCGAACCCAACATTCTATTGCAATTTTTCTACGACGAGATGCGCAGGGCCGTGGGCTCCGAGGATGCGGCAAGCCACTTTGTGGCCATCACCGACCCCGGCTCGAAGATGGAGCAAGTGGCCAGGACCAACGGCTTCCGCTACATCCTTTATGGCGACCCGCAGATTGGCGGACGCTATTCCGCGCTGTCAAACTTCGGCGTGGTGGCGGCCACGGTGGCCGGATTGCACGTGGGCAAGCTGCTCGATGAGGCGGGCAAAGCTGTGGCCAGCGCAAAGCAGCCTTTACCGGACAATGCCGGCGTGCAGCTTGGATTGCTGCTGGGCACGGCGGCCAATGCGGGACGCGACAAGATCACCATCTTTACTTCGCCGGAAATCTACGACCTGGGCGCGTGGCTGGAGCAATTGATCGCCGAATCCACCGGCAAGCAGGGGAAGGGAATTACGCCGGTCGACCGCGAGGCCATCGGCGCACCCGAAGTGTATGGCAAGGACCGCGTTTTTGCCTACGTCCGGCTGAAAGGCACCGCCGACGCAAGTCAAGACGCGAAAGTCGCCGCTCTCGAAGCCGCCGGCCACCCGGTTGTTTCCATCGAGATTGCCGATCTCTACGAGATCTTCGGGCAGTTCTTCACATGGGAGATTGCGACGGCCGTGGCCGGCTCGGTGATGGGCATCAATCCGTTCAATCAGCCGGACGTGGAATCGGCGAAGGTAGAGACCCGCGCGTTGACCGCCGAGTATGAGAAGACCGGCACACTGCCGGAACGCAAGCCGTTCTTCACGGGAAAGGACGACGCGGGAACACCGTTTGCGCTCTACGCCACCGACGCGTACGCGGCCAAGCTGAAGGCCGCGGCTCCCAGTGCGACCCTCGCCGGAGTTCTGCGCGCGCACCTGGATCAGCTTCGTGCCGGCGACTACTTCGCTACGGTGGCTTTTCTGCCCATGTTCGGTGAGCATGAAGCGGCTATTCAGGAGTTCCGCTACAAGGTGCGCGACCGAAAGCGCGTGGCCACCTGCCTCGGCTTCGGCCCGCGCTTCCTGCACTCCACCGGGCAGGACTACAAGGGCGGCCCGAACACGGGCGTCTTCCTGCAGATCACCGCGGACCATGCCGGGGATATGGACATTCCCTTCCAGAAGTACAGCTTTGGCGTGGTCATCGATGCTCAGGCGGCCGGGGATCTGGCGGTGCTGGAATCGCGCGGGCGCCGGGCACTCCGGGTTCATCTGGGAGCCGACGTGGCCGCGGGGCTTAAGGCCCTGGGCGCGGCGGTGAACGAGGCGCTGGCATAGGGGAAACTTTCTGCCGGAGACGGGGTTTAACCCGGTAACAGGCTCAGCCGAGTCTCGTCTAACGGGCTGAGCCGGAGAATCAGGTTCGATATGCCATTTCCCCAGCGCGGCATCGAGCCGGCGGGGAATGACGGCAGAGGAGATGATGAGGATGAATCGACCCTTGATGAAAAAGGTGAGCATGCAGCTCATGGCATGGGTAGGGGTGACCGTGCTGTGCGCCGTGACCGCGCTTGCGCAGGATGCGGGCGTAGCGGCGCAGCCTCAGGATCAGCCGGCGGCACAACAGGGGCAGCGCACGGATGGACAGATTGAGATGGATGTGGTGCACGCGCTCGATGCCTCGGCGGCTCTGAAAAACGACTTGATCACCGCGGCAACCATTCAGGGAGAGGTCACGCTTTCCGGAACGGTTTCGAGCCAAGCGTCGAAGCAGTTGGCGGAGTCGATCGTTACGCACGTAGACGGCGTGACCAAGGTGCACAACAACCTGCAGATTGGCAATCCGGGCGCGGAGGCGCAGCCCATGCAGCCGGCTCCGCCCCCCGATGAAATGCCCGATGCCGACCAGTCGCAGGCGCGGCAGAATATGGCGGGCCTGCCGCCTCCGGGTCCAGCCCCGGACCAGGGTCAGGCCCAGGCCCCGGCGCCGTATCCGCAGCAGCCGGCTTATCCGCAGCAAGGCGGCTACCCACAGCAGGGTGGTTATCCGCCGCCTCCGCCACAGCGGCCTCAATACCAGAATCCGCAGTACTCGCAATATCCGCAGTACCCGCCCGCGCCTGCTGCTCCGGCCTATGAGCAGCCCAGGGGGCCTGTGACCGTTCCGCCGGGAACCCTGCTGCAGTTGCGGACAAGCGAGCCGGTGGATAGCAAGAGGGCCAAGGACGGCGAGCCGGTGCAATTTACGGTGATTCAGGACGTGGCCATCGGCGGCGTTCTGGCCATTCCGCGCGGCGCCGTCGTGCACGGTGTAGTCACCGAGAGCAAGAATGCGGGATCGGGCAAGTTGGCCGGGAGTTCGGTGCTGGCGCTGGCCCTTACCTCGCTCGATCTGGGGGGACGAAACTACCCGCTCACTTCCGATCAGTTCAAGGTGAAGGGTCCGAATAAGGCGGGCCAGACCGTGGGCAGCGCAGTGGGCGCCGGCTTGATCGGCACCATTATCGGCTGCGCGGTGGGCCGCGGCGTGGGATGCGCCATTGGCGCCGGCGCCGGCGTGGCCGCGGGCACGGCTGCTTCGGCCGCCTCGCCCGGACCGCGCGTGTGGATTCCTGCCGAGGCGCTGGTCACGTTCCACATCGGTTCACCGCTCACGGTTGCGCCGGTGAGCCCGCAAGAGGCGGCGCGGCTGGCGCAGGGGCTGTATCCCGGCGGGCCTAGCCTCTACAGGCGCGGACCTTACGGGCCCCGGTACTACGCCGGCTACGGCTATGCGGGCTACCCCTATGCCTACCCGCCCGTTTACTACCGGCCGTATTACATGGTCGGCGGAGCCTACTACTGGCGGTAAGAACTAGGGACTGGGGACTAGGGACGTAGGAACTCGGGAGCAGTCAACAAGAGAGAATTGCGGAGGAAAGGCACAAGGGCATTCTGTTTGCGCGATGCCCCTTGTGCGTTGGCGCGCGACGATCCCCCGCGCGCCGGCGGCTCCACGCCGTCGTCTATAATGGCAGAGTCGTATCGAGCGAGAACTGCGCATCCGCAGCCGCGCCGCAGGAGCAGCAGACTCTTTGCCGCCCTTCGCCGGTTCAGTCTGCCTGCGCGTAGAGAGTTGAAGGTCCAAGTTCATCCATGATTCGTTTCCTGCAAGCAGACAATCCCGTCGTTAAGGCGCTGATCGTGGTCGTCATCGGCGCGGCATCCGTCACTATGGTGCTCTACCTGATCCCCGGCCTCAGCGGCATGGGCTCTTCGTCGCCCGACACGTACGCTGTCGTCTATCCGCACTGGTATAGCCGGATTTTTTCTTCCGGCGACGCCATAAAACAGGCGCGCGTGGAGCAGATCGCGGAAGAGCAGTTGCGGCAGCGCGATCCGCAATACGCCAGCAATCCCATGATCGCGCAGTACTTTGAGCAGCAGGTGGGCCAGCAATTGGTGCAGCAGGAGGTGCTTTTACAGGAGGCGCACAAGCTCGGCATCAGCGCCAGCGACGACGATTTTTGGCGCTACCTCAGTAACGGTCCGAATGCTCCGGTTATTTTCCCCGGTGGCAAATACATTGGCGATGATGCATTCAAACGACTAATCGACGATTACAGGCACGAGTCGGTTGATGATTTTGCAAGCGAAATCAAGACCGAAATCACGATCCGGCGGCTGGAGGCCCTCATCACGGGCGGGATCACGGTGAGCGACCAGGAGGTCCGTGAGGCTTACCGCAAGCAGAACATCAAGATCAAGTTCGACTACGCGGTGATCTCGGCTGACGGCCTGCGCAAGACGATCAATCCCTCGGATAGCGAGCTGGAGGCATTCTTTAAGACGAACGCAGCGCGCTATGCGCAGGCGGCGCCGGAGGAGCGCAAGATCACTTACTTCGCGTTCACCGGGAGCCAGGTTCCCGGCGGCGTTGCACCACCCAGCCAGCAAGCCATTCAGCAGTATTACAACGAGCACCAGAGCGACTATTCGGCGCCGGAGCAGGCGCGCTCCCGCCACATTCTGATCAGCGTGCCCACTGGCGCCGACGCCAAGACCGATGCCGCGGCCAAGGCCAAGGCGGAGATGATTCTGAAGCTGCTGAAGGCGGGCGGAAGCTGGACCGAGCTGGCCAAGAAGTACTCCGACGATCCAGGCAGCAAGAACTCTGGCGGCGAGCTGGGCTTTGCGCAGCGGGGCAAGATGGTGCCGGAGTTCGACAATGCGATCTTCACCCAGAAGATCGGCGACATCGAGATTGTAAGGAGCAGCTTCGGCTATCACATTGTGCAGGTGGAAGAGCGGCAAGCGGCGCACACGCAGCCGCTCAGCGACGTGCAGTCCAGCATTGTTGCGGCGCTGACGCGCCAGGCCGAGGCCATGGCGCAGCAGAATTACGCGCAGCAATTGACCAGCGAGGCGGTCAAGAACGGCCTCGAGAAGACGGCCGCGGCGCACCACCTGGAGCTGGTGACTACACAGCCGGTGGCGCACGACGGCGTGATTACCGCGCTGCCCGACAGCGCGCAGGTTCTGGCCAAGGCCTTTGAAGCCAAACAGGGCGACCCGCCGCAATCGGCGCCCACGGGCGAGGGATATGCGATCTTCCAGGTAACGGGCATCGTTCCGGCGCACGCGCCCGCCTTTGCCGACTGGAAGTCCCACGTGCTCGACGATTACCGCGACGAGCAGCTTCCTGCTCTGCTGGACCAGAAGACAAAGGAAATGGCGGATAAGGCAAAGACGATGAACGATCTGGCCAAGGCGGCAAAGGCCGTGGGCGCAACGGTGAAGACCAGCGACCTGGTGGGCGAAAGCGGCCAGGTGCCCGATTTCGGCGAAGTGGGCCAGGTTGCGCCGCAGCTCTTCGACATGAATGCGGGCGCGATCAGCGGGCCGATCAATGCTGGGCGCACCGGCGTGGTGGCCAAGGTTCTATTGAAGCAGGAGCCGACCGCGGACGAGATTGCCAAGAACTTCGACAAGACGCGGGATGAGCTTCTGGACCAGGGGCGGGACGAGGCCTTCAGCGTCTTCGCAAGCGGCGTGTGGAACGACTACAAGAAGCGCAATCTGGTTCGCATTAACGCCAAGCCAAAAGGAGAAACGCCCGGACTGTAAGCATCAAGCGATTTTCCGGGGAACTGCAAAGGCCCGCAGCCAACCAGGTTGCGGGCCTTTTTGCACGAGCACCATTTCGCGGCGTAACCCGGCGGCCGCAACCGGCGCCCCGCTGCTGCGGGCTGGCGATCGGGTTGGGCGAGACGGTCACGCCCGGAACGACGCCAGCTCGACCGTGACACCCCGTCCACCGACCGCAAGCAACGCGTCCTCACCGCAGAAGCCGCTTGCGACGGTTTCGATGCTGACTTTTCGTACCGTAAGCGGACGGTGGGGTGGGGATGGGCGATCCGGTAGTATTTGCATCATGGAATTCCAGCGTTCTTCCGGAGTTCTGCTGCATGTGAGCTCCTTGCCCTCCTACGGAGGTATCGGCGATCTGGGTCCCGCCGCGCACGAGTTTGTGGGTTTTCTGGGCCGCGCCAAACAGCATGTCTGGCAGGTTCTGCCGCTGTGCCCCACCGGTTACGGCAACTCACCCTATGCGGGTTCGTCGGCGTTCGCCGGGAATCCTGCGCTCATCAGCCTGGAGTTTCTCGCCGGCTGGGGTTGGATCGATGCCGAGCGCATCGCCGGGCTTCCGTCCCACGGACTAGGAACTGTCCGTGGGGATATTGGGCTGGCCGGCCGCTCCGGCGTCGCCGATTTTCATGCGGTAGAAGAGCGGAAGTTGCCACTGCTCCACGAGGCGGCGGGGAATTTCCTCGATCGCGGGCTGGACGACGACGCGCTGGCCGATCAATGGGCCGATTTCGAAGAGTTTTGCCGCGATGAAGCAGCGTGGCTCAACGACTACGCACTTTACGCCGTCCTGTGCCGCGAGTTCAAGACAGGCGCATGGACCGAGTGGCCCGAGCTGCTGCGCCGCCGCGATCCACAGGCACTGGCCGCGGCGGAAGCGGAGCATGGCCACGCGGTAGCCATCGAGCGGGTGCTGCAATTCGCATTTGCGCAGCAGTGGGATCAGTTGCGCCAGGTTGCCGCGGAGGACGGAATCCGCGTCATGGGCGACGTGCCCATATTCGTCAACATGGACTCGGCCGACGTGTGGGTTCACCCCGGCATCTTCGAACTCGATCGCGACATGAAACCCGAGCGCGTCGCCGGCGTGCCGCCCGACTACTTTTCGGCCACGGGCCAGCGCTGGGGCAACCCGCTTTACCGCTGGGACGTGCTTGAGGCGCGCGGATTCGACTGGTGGATTGACCGCATCCGCCGCGCCGTCGAGCTCTATGACATCGTGCGCCTCGATCACTTCCGCGGCTTCGAGGCCTATTGGGCCATTCCCGCCAGGGAAGAGACTGCCGTGAACGGCGAGTGGATCAAGGCGCCGGGCCTGGAACTGTTCCGCGCAATTCAGGCCGCATTAGGCCCGCTTGCGTTCGTAGCCGAGGACCTTGGCGTGATTACGCCCGAAGTTGACGCGCTGCGCCGTGAGCTGGGAATGCCGGGTATGAAGGTGCTGCAGTTCGGCTTTGGCTCGAAGGGCGCGCATACCCACCTGCCGCACCGGTTCACGCCTTCCACCGTGGCTTACACCGGCACGCACGATAACGACACGACGCAAGGCTGGTGGAACTCCGCCGGCAAGAAGGAACAGGAAGCTGTCGAAGCGCTCGTCGGCGCGACCGGCAATCGCCCCGCCTGGCCGCTGATCCGCGCCACGCAGGCCAGCGTGGCCGAATTGGCCATCGTTCCCGCGCAGGACCTGCTCGATCTGGGTTCCGAGGCGCGCATGAACACGCCGGCGGTGCCTGCGGGGAATTGGAGCTGGCGCGCCCCGGAAGGCTGCTGGACGGAGGAACTGGCTCAGCGGCTCGCCGCCCTTGCCGAGGTGACGGACCGGGACAACGATCCGCTGGCAACAGCAGAGGAGGGAGCGGGAAACAGGGAATAGCGATTCCCTGTTTCCTGCCTTCAAAACGGAATATCGTCGTCGGAGATTTCAGCCGATTGCGCGAAATCGTCCGTGCCGGCGGGCGGGCGCTGGTCCTCATTTACCGCCGCATTCGATGCGCTTGACGAACGGCTGGACGCGCCGCCATCGTCGCGCCCCGAGAGCAGCGACAGGTCGCTGACGATGATCTCGGTGCGATACACCTTTCTGCCGGCGTGGTCCTTGTCGTCCCAGTTGCGGGTCGTGATCCGTCCCTCGACAAACAGCTTGGAACCTTTCTTCACGTAATCGCGCACGATCTCCGCCAGCCGCCCGTAGACCACAATGTTGTGCCACTCGGTGCGATCCTGCCAGTTGCCCTGCCCGTCCTTCGCGCGTTCGCTGGTAGCGAGTCCAAAGGTCGCCACCATGGTGCCGCCGCCGGTCGAGCGAATCTCGGGATCCTTGCCGACGTTGCCTAAAAGGAAGACTCTATTCACGCTCTTGGCCATCTTCGTACTCTCCTGTCCCATTGCCGGTCCGGCGAGATCACGCCAAACCAGACTGTCCTTCAAAAATCGCCTCGGCCACCGCAAATGGAAGCGCGGCCGCCGCTGATGCACTGGCAAAATCTTAATATATCCCCGCGTCGCCAATTTTGCCTGGGCGCGGATTCCGCCATCGTTCGCGGTCCATTTCCAGCGCTCACCTTAGCCCATCCGCCCCAGTTCGCGGAGCTGGTGCGCCACGGCTTCGAGAAACGTCTCAACGCTCGTGTCCTGCGGAATGGCGAGGCCCGACTTTGAGCAGAGGGCCGAGGCGATGCGCGAAGCGAGCGCGCCGCGTGTGGCCAGATCCATGTCGAGACGGCGCGCAAAAAATCCTTCCAGCACTTCGAGGTCGGTGGCAGAGAGCTTGCCCAGCGCCGGAGCGGGCAATATGACGCGCAGGTGCGGCGGACCACCCCATGGACCAAGGTCTGTCTGTGGGGGCCCAGGCGCGGGGATGGGCGACTGCGCGGCAAAGGCCGCTGCTGTGAAGGTGCGCGTCGCGGTCCCGCTCCCCTCCCATTGCGGTGCGTCCACCTCGCGGTCATGGACCACGAGCGTTCCGGCAACCAGGTCGCCCAGCCTTTGATTCCGCCGGCTCAGGAAGATGGCTACGACGCCCACGGCATAGAAGCCGGGAAGGTAGTCGATAAAACGGACCAGGTTGCGCGCCAGCGACTCGACAAAGCTGATGCCACGCCCGGACTGATGGATGACGCGAATCCTGGCCACGCGCTTGCCCGGCGTGCGTCCGTTCCCGAAGGCCTCAAACAGCGCGAAGTATCCCCATTGCAGCAAAAAAACGATGAGAAAAAAGATGCCCACGGCCCAGTTGGCCGAAACCCCGCCGAAGAAATGCAGCGCGGGAAGGAGAATCGCGGCCATCAGGACCAAAACCAGGAAGGCCGCGCCCCAAACGATGGAGTCGATGAGAATGGCAATAAAGCGGCTGCCGATCCCGGCGAGCGGCATCTCGATGGCCACAAGTTCCGGGGTCTCGATGTTAAGCTGGTCTCCAATCAGCTCCATGGCGATCATCCTCTCCAATCGGTGGCTCCAAAAGCGCCGCCCCTACTGGGACCGGCTGGCCGCGCTTCTGGCCCAGGCAAGCGCCGTCGGCGTGCGGCAGCTCTCGCGCGCCGAGCTGCGCGAAACCGCTCTGCTCTACCGGCAGGCGGCGGGCGATCTTTCCACGCTGCGCCAGGACTCGACCGCGCGAGCTTACGCCGAGCACGTCAACCAGTTATTGGCTCGCGCCCACCATATCATTTATTCCAGCCGGCGCAAAGGCTTCAGGAAGATTTTCTATTTTCTGCGCGACGACTACCCGGCCCTTGTGCAGAGCCAGATCCGCTACGTGCTGCTGGCGCTCGTTCTCTCGCTGGCCGGGGCGGCGCTGGGCTCGGTGCTCACGCTGGCGCGCCCGCAGTTCATGCGGCACATGCTGGGCCCGGCGATGGTGGAAACCATCGAGCGCCACGAGATGTGGACGCAGTCGATCGTCGGCATCGAGCCGGTGGCCTCGAGCGCGATCATGACCAACAACCTGAGCGTTTGCTTCATGGCCTTTGCCGGCGGCATCATCTTCGGCCTGGGGCCGGTGTGGTCCATGTTCTTCAACGGACTGCTGCTCGGAGTTATCGGCGTGGCCTGCGCGCAGCACGGCATGGCGCTCGACCTGTGGAGCTTTGTGGCGCCGCACGGATCGCTGGAGCTGCCCTCGATTCTGCTCGCCGGGGGCGCGGGGCTGCGCCTCGCGCACGGCGTGCTGTTTCCGGGGATCTATCGCCGCCGCGATTCCATCGCGCTGGCCGGAGCAGAAGCCACGCGCCTCGTCGCCGGCATCATTCCACTGCTGGTCATCGCGGGAACGCTCGAAGGATTCTTCTCGCCGTCGGCCGCGCCCGTCTGGCTCAAGTTCACCGTGGGCGGATTGCTGTTCACGCTGCTGATTGTGTGGCTGTTCCGGCCGGTGAGGTCAGTGCCTGACAGCACGCGATAGACGCAGTGCCGCGTTACTCACATCAGGCTGTCATCCTGAACGAAGCGTAGCGAAGTGAAGGATCTGCGGTTGCTTCTAAAAACTTCGCTGCGGCCCAAATTCCAATTACTTCCGAATTACCGACCATTTAGGCACAACCCGATTTCAAGACACTGGGGCGTTTTGTGGGAGTAATCCTGACAGTCGTGCGTAACCGGCTGTCAATGAGTGCGTTGGCCTCTACGAATTGAGTGAGGCAGGACGGCAAAGCATTGGGTAAAATTAGGCGCCTATTTGAACTACCCCATTCGGTCTGCGAGCACATTTCTCAGAGGTGAGCGGCATGTAGCCGCTTAAAACTCAGGCAAACGATCCAGTGCCGATTGTTCGACTGGCGCATCAAGTTTGTATTTTGCAGTTACGCTTCTCACAATCTCTTGGAACCAGGCAGGTGACGTTGGCGCGATGTAGACCCTTTCAATAATGTCGGGGAGCTGAATGGACACTCCGCGCCCCGCCTTTCCGTTGGGAATTCTGTCAATCACACTATCCGTTTTTCCATCTGGATCGGCCTTGCTCGGCAATTCCTGCATGACAGCTCGAAGTTCGCGTTCGTGCTCGAAAGACTTACGCTTATGCACAAAAGGATAGAAAGTGTTCCCCTCAGGCATCCACTCAGTGTCATAGTCGACGTACTTTACAACCCCGATGAATGCCCGATCAGATAGAACTCGCTGCAATCTCGCAAAAGTCGACTGGATCGCCACGGCATCATTAGTCCTCGCGTAAATGCGCCACATTGCATCGGACTCGTTCTCATTCATGTGCCAGCAATTGATGAAGGTCCATTGGCGTATCCATTGCTGGAATGATGACATACCTTCAAACATCGAGGGATCAACGCCGGCCCCATAAACACTTGGCCGAAGGATCCGGTTCGCATGAGAGGTCGCTCCCTCGTATGGATCTCCCAGGAGGTCTGCTCTTGAGAAAAAGAGTGCCGAGCTATCCAACAATGACAGGTATTTCGACAGGTCCATATATCGCCAGATCTTGACGTTTATGTCTGTTGGCGGGCTGAAAACCGGGTGATCGGGATCGTATTTCATGTGGTCGTCTGAGAGTCTTTCCTATCCTAACCCCTTGGACGAGTCGCTGCGACAGGCATGAAAGACGCGCACCGAAAGTGTCACGCACCAAAACCGTGGAATTAGTCCTGCCTAGTCGGCTTATGGTCAGCGAACCGTCCCGGACGAATCAACAGCAATGGCGAGATTACCCCAATCCTCCCTGCCATCCGCAGCTACAATAGGATCGCCGCCTGTCAAGGCATCTATACGGGATTTTCTTCGCAATTCACTGAAAACACTCGCAAAAAATATCCTTCAAGTTTGCCGATCATTTCCCCCGTTTGGCGCACAATGGTCCCATGATCCACGAGCAAAGACCTGACGACCGGGCCACAATCGCTCCCTCGCCGCCTACTGGCTATTGGCTACTAGCTATTGGCTACCGGCTGTTTCTTCTGTACCCTGTCTCCTGTTTCCTGACCACTGATCACTAGCCACTGACCACTGCCATTGGCATAACTCCCGTGAATCTGTACGTTTGCGGTATGCGGCCCAGGAAATTGGTATGCAAGGTATGGATAAGGTATGAGGAAGGTATGGGCCGTCCCGTAACCCCTTTGTTATCAAATATGGAGGTATGGCATACCGGGGGAGGGGGCGGGGGTGATGGAAAAGTAAACAGATCGTTCAGCGGCTTTCCTTGCACGGGACATGCCGGCTACACCATCGCCCGCTCTTTCACCTTCAGATATTGATTGAGCACCGCCGAGGTGAGCTGCGCGGGATCGAGGTCGAGCGTGAGCGCGCCCTGTTCACGGAGCCGCGCCAACAGTAATTCACGCCGCGAGGTCAGCTCCTGCGCCGCCGACGCGCGGAACATTTCATCCACTGTTTTTGGCCGCGCATTGGCGATGGCCGCCACGTCGGGCTGGGCCATGGCGACAAAAAGCAGCACGTGGCGATGCAGCAACTGCATGGCGCCGTCGATGACTTCGGGGCGCATGGCGGTTTCGGCCAGATCGGTGATCCAGAGGATAAGCGCGCGGCGCGGCTGCCAGCGATTGAGCGTGGCCGTGGCGCGCAGGTGATCGGCCTCGCTCGCCTCCGCGCGCGCCTGCGAAAGCGCTTCGACGATCTGCCGGAGATGCGCGTGGCCGCGACCGGGCAGGACGCGCTGCTGCACATGCTGGCCGTAGACGAGAAGGCCGACGCGATCGCCGGAGTAGAGCGCCAGCTGCGCCAGCGCCACGGCGGTGGAGCAGGCGTAATCGAGCTTGGAGTGGCCGCGCCGGGCAATATTCGAGCCACGCTCGCCTGCGGGCTCGGTGGCGTGCGCAGATTCAGACTCGCTTTCGGGCAGAATGCGGCCTTGCAGCAGGCGTCCGGCATCGAGGACGATCCACACCGCCTGGCTGCGCTCGGTCTGGTAGCGGCGCGTGATCAACTGCCCGCGCCGCGCCGTCGCCGTCCAGCACACGTCGCGCAGGTCGTCGCCCTCGAGATACTCGCGCAGGCTCTCAAAGTCGCGGCCCAGCCCGCGTTCGCGTACCTGGCGGAGCTGCAGCTCGATCTGGCGGCCGCGCGCGAGATAGATCTCCTGGTCCTCGCCCTGCCGCAGCGCGGGATAGATGCGCACCGGCTGCTGGAGTGGCGCGATGGCCCACTTCTCCACGAGACCCAGCGGCGAGGCGTAGCGAATATAGACGGACCCGGCGCTCACATCGCCTCGCTCGCGCGGCTCAATCCTGTAACGCAGCGTCGTGCGCACCCGCGGAAACACGCGCAGCGTATGTGTGGCGGGCGTAGCCGCCAGCGCCTCCGGCAGGTCATCCACCAGTTTGCATTCGAGAATCGTCGCGCGATCGTGCGTCACGGCCAGCTCAATCTCCGTCTCGCTGTCGAGCGAAGGCGCGTTGCTCCACGAGCGCTCTACGGTGATGCGCTGCGCGGCCGGCAACCGCCATCCATCCAGGATCGCCACCATTAGCACCAGCGCGTCCCAGACCAACATGCCGTATCCCCATGACGCGCGAAAGAATCCCGGCAGCGCGAGCAGCAATCCCGCGGCCAGCAGCCAAATGGCGCGCGGCGTCAGCCCAAAAGGCACGCGCCCGTGCGGCTGGCAGACTGCGCGCACCGGCTCGGGATGTAGCGATGGTGAGATCATCCCCGCGGCACCGCAACAGCAGCGACAACATCGCCGAGCACACGGTCGGCGTCAAAGCCCTCCAGCTCGGCCTCCGGCTTCAACAGGATGCGATGCCGCAGAGCAGGAAGGACCGCGCGCTTCACGTCGTCGGGGATGATGTAGTCGCGGTCCTCGAAGGCGGCAAAGGCCTGCGCTACGCGCAGCAGGCAGATGGCCGCGCGCGGGCTTGCGCCCAGCGCCAGCATGGGCCACTCGCGCGTGCGGCGAACGAGGTCGAGAATGTAACCGTAAAGGTCGTGCTCGACGCGGATCGAACGAATCTCACCGCGCGCGGCGGCAAGTAGCTCCGCCGGGAGCGGTTGGATCTTCGCTTCGTCCAGAAGGTTCGTGCCGCCGCTCGCCTGATGCCGCTCGAGCATCTGCCGTTCTTCGTCCGGCGATGGGTAATCCACCTTGATCTTGAGCAGGAAGCGATCGAGCTGCGCCTCGGGCAACGGATAGGTGCCTTCAAAGTCGATGGGGTTCTCCGTGGCGAAGACGGTGAACCATGCGGGAAGCGGGCGGCGAACACCGTCGCTCGTCACCTGGCGCTCTTCCATGCACTCGAGCAGCGCAGCCTGCGTGCGCGGAGGCATACGATTGATCTCGTCCACCAGCAGCAGATCGGTGAACACAGGACCGGCGTGAAACGTGAACGCATCGGCCCCCGGCCGGAACATGGTTGTACCGAGAATGTCGGCGGGCATCAGGTCCGGCGTGCCCTGCACGCGCTGGAAGCCGAGGCCGAGCAGACGGCCCACTGCTTTCACGATCAGCGTCTTGGCGATGCCCGGCACACCCTCGAGCAGCGCGTGGCCCTGCGCCAGCACAGCCACCAGCACCTCGCCGATCACCTCGCCCTGCCCGGCAATTACACGTCCAAGTTCCGCGTGCGCCGCGGCGAGAAGTTGCTGAGTTGCGGGCAGCGCAGCGCTTTGCGACGCGTCCTGTTTCACAATTGTTTCCTCGGACATTCCGGTCTCCTTACCCGTTGCTTTGTTCTCACAGCATTCTTGCAGGTTGAATTCTTATCGTCGGGCCGCACCAGCCCGCGCAGCCGCATCCAGCGCCTCTCCGTGCCGGCTGAGCGCTTGCACCAGAGCCAGCGCTTTCTTCGGCGCCAACTCTTCGTTGGTTACTGCTTCTTCACATTCGGCCAGGTCTTCTTCAAGCCCGGAAGCGGCCTGCGGAAAGCGGCGGCGCAGCGCCTGACCCAGCTCGGCCGCGCTCATCTTCGCGCCTTTCAGCCCGCACAGTCCGCCCATTCTGCGCCGGAAGCGCTCGTAGGCAAGCTCGACTGCGGTTGCCGACGCGCCAGCCTCAGCATAGAGCAAGCCCAGCGCCTCAAGGAACTCCACCGGCGTGGCGCGCACCGGAGCAGGTAGGTTGCGCAGCGGACCGCTGCGGCGGCTAAAGCTGAAGAGAGTGAGCAAACCGATTCCGATCAGGCCGGCCTCCAGCAAGGACATCGCAGGACCGCGTGCATAGAACCACTCCGTGCGGGTTTCACCGTGCAGCGACTCATCCCAATAGAAGTGGCGCCCTTCGCGCGGCCCCAGCGAGTTCAGAAACAGGTTCAGGTTATCGGCGCGGCCGATCGCGCCGTTTTCGAGCGGCGTGGAGCTGGCCCACCAAATCACCTCGCCTTTGGCCGCGTAGTATTCAACCACGGCCGGCGCGCCGGCGCAGTCGTATTGCACGCGGTCCTTCGGCCGGTCCTCTCCCCAGCTTGCCGCGGGATCCATCCATACTTCGCCGGAGCCGGCAAGCGTGTCGAGGCCCTGAGGCGTGAGCTTGCAGGCCGACTGGAACATCGTAGGCGGCCGCACGTCTCCGTCAGGCGCCAAACGGCCTCCCGACCAGCCGGTCGCCAGAACGCGCCCGCCCCGCGCAACGATGTCGCGTACGGCTTTCAGGTCCTCTGCCGCGATCTCGATGGGGCCGGCGAAAATCACAACCGTCTGCGCGTCGGCGCGTTCAGCCAGATCGCTCAACGGCTGCTCCCAGCGCACCACGCCGTAGCCTTGAGCTTGGAGCAATTCATACGCGGCGCGCGCGCCATGCCTGCCGGTCAAATAACTGCTGGGAACCGTGTTGTCGTCGCTGTTTTGGTTGCGCGAAAAAAACGCTGTGACGAATGCCAGAACAGCGACCGCGGCCAGGCAGCCTATGAGCAGCTTGCGGTCTTTGGCGTCGAGCGAAGCGAACAGTTTCATTCCGCCGCCACCCCCAACGCACGGACGAGCTCCAACGCCGCGCTAAAGTCCTCTGCTGCGGCTTCGCGCCCGCCGTACCAGGTGCGCTCAAAGCTCCGCGTAAGCGCGGTCAGGCCAGGCTTGCGCGGGTCGGCGCCGGCCAGCAGGGCAAGATATTCGCGCGGCGTGCGGGCGCGGTCGGCCGGCCACAGCCGCCGCGACTCCAGCCGCGCGATCGAGGCCCAATAGAGAAAGTGGATGGCTTCGCGCCATAGTCCCTTCGCGGCCATCTCCTGCGCGGCGTGCAGCCATAGCTGCCACTCGCGCGCTGAAGGCGCTCCGGGCGCGAGCGCAACGTCGGGAATCAGCCGCACCCCGGCCCGCCGCTCAATGCGGAGCAGTAGCCAGACCAGCGCCGTGCCGATGCCTACGAGCAACAGCACGCGCAGCGCCCACACGATCCACGGCGCGCGCGAACCGAAGCGCCAAAGACCGGTAAAGAACTTGTCGAGCTGGTTATCGAACCACTCGAGGAAGCGCTCCCTGGCGGAGACCTGAGTAACGTCCTGGTAGGCTCGCTGCGCCAGAATCGCGTTGAGAGACTTCCGCTCGGCGGCGTAATCGGAATTCGCTTCGCCGGGCCTTGCTGCCTGCTTCATGTCGTTCTGCAGCCGCTCCAGCGCGGCGGAGAGCAGTTGATCGACTGGGGCTGGCTTGCTGCTCGCGCCCGGAATCGCGCCGAAGATGTCTGGTTTCGCTGCGCCGCTTTTTTTCGCGGCGCGCGCCAGTACCGAGCGCAGCCAGTCGTAGCGGACCTCGCGCGACTGCGGCGCTGCACCGGAGGGCCACTGGACGCGGTCGTCCGGACCAATCTGTGCGGGATCGCACGCGGGAAAGGTGGTTTGAGCCGCAGAGGGCGAGGAATGTTGTTTCTGGCATGCGGCCACGAGCGCATTGAGCGCTGCAAGGTGCTGCTGGTATTCGGCTACGCTTGCGTCGCGCCATCCCGCATCGACGGGGAACTGCTGGGCGCGAGCGGGGAGGGGGCCGCAAGTGAGCACGAAAAGCGCGATCAACGGCGCAACGGTTACTGCACCACTCCACAAACCTGGACCGGACCGCGGCGAATTCATTGTTCTTCCACGGTATCAGGAGGCGCAGCCGGCGCGGAAATGCCCTGCGCATCGGACGGCGATAGCGCCGCGGACGCAGGCTGCGAAGGCCCAAGGCCGAACGCCTGCGCCGCAAATCCGCTTTCGGCCTGCTGCGGCGCGAGGCCCGCCTGCAGCATCATCCACTCGATGTCGTAGCCTTCCTTGCGGATGCGCTGGTCGTAGTAAAAGAGCACCAGCGCGATCGACGGGATGGGGGCGAGAAGCGCCTGCAGAACGAAATCCATGATCACCCTCACCACTTCGGCCACGACAAACGCCGTCGACGATTGCGCGGCGCCGTTGCCCTGCGCGGCAATCACACCAATCACGATCAGGCTTGGGATGGCGGCAATCATCGACACGGCGATGGCCAGCGCGATGACCAGCAGAATCATCACGAAGATGCGCCCGCGCGTGCCCTGGCTCAAACTCCATCCGCGGGTGAGCGACTCCCACGCCGGCTTCTTCTCCACCACGCACACGGCCAGGCTGAGCGAATAGCCCAGCCCGCGCCAGATGATGACGACGAGCGCCGCGGCGCCGATGAAAAAGGCAAGAAAGCCGAAAGCAATGCCAGCGGCAGGATCACCGCCGGCCTTAAAGGCCATGTAGATCAGTGGAGCAATCACAGCGCCCGCGATCGCGCCCGGGATCAGAGCTACGAGGATGCCCTGTAGGATCATGAACCACAGATAGCGCCAGAACCGCGGGCGCACGCTTTTAAAAGCGCCGCGAATGGTGATTTTCTCGCCGCGGTACGCGCCCGCCGCGGCTTCGGTCAAACCCGTATAGGAGTAAATGGCCGCTGCAATGTAGATCGGCACTGCCACTACGGCAAACAAAACAAACAGAGCGATACCGGCCGCGCCCGGCATGTTCGCGGTCCTGAACGCGACCGCAGTGGCTGCGAACAAAGCGGCAGCAATCGCCGAGATGGCGATGATCACGCCGATCGGCAAGGCCGCCACACCGGCAAAGAGCCAGAAGTTGCGGCGATACAGTTGCGCCGTCCGATCGAGGATTTCGCCGAGGGTGGAAGGCCGTAGTGTCTCGCTCATGGGTATACTCGCTTGCTCAGACCTGTTCCGGAGCCGGCAACCCAGGTTGCGGCGTCAACCCCGCGGCCTGCATCATCCACTCGATATCAAAGCCCTCCTTGCGAATGCGCTGGTCGTAATAGAAGAGCGTGAGGCCGGTGGAGTAAATGGGACCAATCAACGTGCTGGTGACGAATCCGGCCAGCTCTGAGACCGCCAGCCAGCCGAGTGGCAGCGCGTGGCCCGGATGCTTGAGGCCAAATACCAAAAATGGAAATCCGAACAGGAGGCCCAGCAACATGCGGATCGCGTAAACCAGCAGCCAGAGCACGAAGATGCGCCCGCGCGAGCCCTGGCTCAGATCGATGCTGCGCCGGATCGCCATTCCCGTCGACAAATCCTCTACCACGCACGCAGGCATGGCCAGCGAATACCGCAGCCACATGAAGACGCCATAGACCACGGTTGGCACAAACAACAGCATCAGGACCGCCATGACGGCCAGCACTTCGATCGACTGCGCGGGATTCATGTTCGGAGGCTGCTGCGCAACCTGGGGGGTGAACAGGAATCCGTGCGGCATGATGGCGAAGACCATGGCGAACAGCGCCACATAGAGGACAAACAGAGGCGTCCACGCGCGAAACATCGTCACGGTCATGAGCCACAGGTAGCGGCGTAGGCGCAGCAAAACACTTCCCGCGGCGGCGCGTACGGTCGCCGGTTCTCCCAGATGGATCTATGCCACCGCGCGATTGAATGCTGCGATCGCAAGTCCGGCCACGAGCCCAATGGCCAGCACCTCCACGCCAAGCGACACGGCGTACAGCCACTCCAAATGCGGAGGAATGTGCGGATAGCCGATCGAAACCATCAATCCCAGTTCCAGCATCTGGATAAAGAGCATGGCCCCGGCAAAGATCGCCGAGATGCCTGCAAACAGCAAGAAATGATTGCGGTAGAGTTCGGCGGTTCTGTCCAGGATCTCGCCGAGCGCCATCGGCCGTAGCTGATTGTTCATACCATCCCCTGCGATGAGTTCAATCGCCCACCGCCGCGCCAGGCCATGCTGCGGGCCTGTCGCTGAATGATGAATTGTGAGCTGCGAAAATTTGTTGCGGTGAACGCTTGCCCGGATCGTAGCACAGGGCAGAGGATTCGAGCGTTTCTTTCTTGAAAATGCCAATCCGGGCGGTCAAGGGCCTCAAAAATAATTCGCGACATTGGTAACTAATCCTTTAGTTGTTCGTCTATAGAAACGTGTGAGCAATCCCCGCACAGGGGTTTCTCCAGCAGAATCAATGAGTTAGTAATGCCGCCTAAAAGATCCAACACGTTGACCGAGGCTGAACTGCGACTGATGAAGATTCTCTGGCTCCACGGCGAGTCGGCCGTAACTGACCTGGTCGCCGCCCTACCTGAAGACGAGCCGCTGGCCTACAACTCGGTGCTGACGACCATCCGAATCCTGGAGCAGAAGGGCTACGTCGAGCACCGGCAGGAGGGCCGCGCGTTCGTCTATAAACCGTGCATTGCCGAGCAAGAAGCGAGCCGGACCGAGGTACGCAACGTGCTCAGCCGCTTCTTTAGCAACTCGCGCGAGCAGCTCATGTTATCCCTTTTGGGTGACGAAGGGGTTTCGACCGAGGAGTTGGAACGGCTGAAAGATGCGATCCGCAGCGCTGCGCCCGAAAAGGGGGACAAGGGGTAGAGAATGCAGTCGATCCTTATCGCGGATGCGATGCGAGCGGCGCTGACGGCCGCCGGCAGCCACGTATTTGCTGCGTTTAGCGCATTTGCGCAAATCGCCGCGCCCATAGCCATTGCGGCTCTGTGGCAGGGTGCGTCGATTGCAGTTGCCTTGGTTCTCTACCTGCGGATTTCACCCCGCATCTCGGCGGCACATCGCTTTGCCGTGTGGACAGCAGGCTTCGCGGTCGTGGTTGCCCTGCCGTTTCTTACCTTCCTGGCGCGCATCGCCGCGGGCGCTAAAGTGGCGTCTCCGCTCAGCGGACCAACGGCGGGACCATGGCTCGAATTGGATAACCGCTGGGGATTGATGCTCGCATTGCTGTGGCTTGCGGCAGCCACTTTTCGCGCCGCCGAACTCGCCTTTCACTCATTGCGCCTACGCAAATTATGGAAAACGGCCATGCCAGTGGAACCGGAAGAGAGTGCCCGCACGCTTCTCGCCGCCGCATCTTCTTCGGGCCGTCCAATCACACTTTGCACGACTTGCGAGTTTGACCGTCCCGGCGTGATCGGCTTCTTTGCACCGCGCATTCTAATTCCGGAGTGGCTCTACTCGCGGCTCACGCCGGGCGAGCTGGAACAGGTGATCCTGCACGAGGCCGAACATCTGCACCGGCGCGACGATTGGACCAATCTTCTGCAGAAACTTGCCTTGGTTCTCTTCCCCTTGAACCCCGCGCTGGCCTGGATGGAGCGGCGATTGTGCCGTGAGCGCGAGATGGCCTGCGACGATGGAGTGGTTCGCCGCACGCAGGCTCCGCGCGCCTACGCGGCCTGCCTCACCAGCCTGGCCGAGCGAGGACTGCAGCGGCGGGAGTTGCTGCGGCGCGCCCATGCGCTGTCGCTCGGCGCGTTCGAGCGGCGGCCGGAATTGACCCGCCGAGTGCACAGTATTCTGGGTGGCAGGCAGGGGCTTCATCCGGTCGTGGCGCGAGCGCTGGTTGGCGTGGTGGGCTGCGGCCTACTGGCCGGCTCAGTAGAACTGGCGCGCAGCCCGCAGTTGGTCGCGTTCGTGGCTGCCCAGAAGCCGGATGCGCAGACCGCAGCCCTCGAACCAAAGCAAATCGGAATGGCAGGCACGGCGCGCGCTGCTTTTGCATCGGCGAGCGAGACGGTCATCGAACCTCGCGCCACAGGCTTCCGCGCGCTTCAGGCGAAGGTCATTCTGCCTGCAACCCGCGGCGTAATAGCGCCGCCCGCTTCGGGTTCAACGCGCCGCGGCGAGGAGCCACCGGCAGGCGCGACGGAATCGGCGTTGGTAGCCCCGGCCGTTGGCGCGCCCCGCGAGCAACTGGTGAAGGTTGTAGCGTCAACGTCTGCGGCGGCTCGGGCACAGAGTCAGGAATGCGTTGTTCTGGCAGCCTGGGAACAGGTGCAGACCATTTCGCCGAGGAGCAGAGCCGTCGCCGACTATGACGCGGGCGAGGCAACGCAGGAGCAAACCGGCGCAGCAATCGGCCAGCCAGCCCCGGTGCGGCCGGCGCAAATCACCGTCACGCGATGGATTCTGGTCGTTTGTCCCGCAAGCTCCGCGCCAGGCCCGAAACCGGCGCGCGCAACAAGTTCTCATTCCAACCGGCTGCCCGCACCGTCCGTCGACGGCGGCTGGCTCGTTTTTCAACTGTAACAAAATCAATTCAACCCCAAGGGAGAGATGAGTATGCATGGAACAACTAATTCATTAGTAGCAGAGGCAAAAAAACTCGCGGTCCCGGCCAGCATCTTCGCCATGGTGCTCTTCGCGGCCGCATTTCTCTTCGATTACAGCAGGGCTCATGCTGCCGCTGCAGCCGGTCCGCTCGACGACTCGAGCGTCACCGCGCTGACCGCACTCGACAACGCCGTGGAAACCGTCGCGGCGCGCGTTACGCCAGCCGTCGTCAACGTCTCTGTCACCTCGCGCGTCTCGCCGGACGATCAATCCTCCAGCGACCGGGGCTTCGGTGGCATCAACCCTCAGGATCTGCCGCCGGGATTCCGCCAGTTCTTCTTTGGCTTCGGCCCGAACGGCCAGATGATGAAGCCGCAGCCGCAAATCGAGCATGGGGTGGGGAGCGGGGTGATCGTGTCGCCGGATGGCTACATCGTAACCAACGACCACGTGGTGGACGGCGCGACGCAGGTACGGGTCACGCTGAATGACCGGCGGGTGTTCAATGCCAAGGTCGTGGGCGTGGACAAATTAGACGACATAGCGGTCATCAAAATCGACGCCAAGAACCTGCCCAGCGTTCCCTGGGGCGACTCGGCAAAACTGAAGCCGGGCGAGACCGTGCTGGCCTTCGGCAATCCCTTCGGCAACTTCCCCTTCACCGTCACGCGCGGCATCGTCAGCGGACTGGGCCGTCCCAATCCTTACTCCGACGATCCGCGCAAGCCGGGCGACTTCATCCAGACGGACGCGGCCATCAATCCGGGCAACTCCGGCGGGCCGCTGGTGGACGCGCGCGGCGAGGTGATCGGGATCAATACGTTCATCATCTCGAATAGCGGCTCGTTTGCCGGGGCGGGATTCGCCATTCCGGCGGAGATCGCCAAGTCCTCGGCGGAGCAGATCATGAAGAGCGGCACGGTACACCACGGCTACCTGGGCATCACGATGAACGACGTGACGCCGGACAACGCCGGCTTCTTCAACCTGCCCGACGCTACCGGCGCCATCATCAGCCAGGTGACACCCGACTCGCCGGCCAGCCGCGCCGGCCTGAAGAGCGGCGACGTGCTGCGCGAACTGAACGGCAAGAAGATCGACGACGGCAGCATGTTGCAGGTGGCGGTGAGCGAGATGGCTCCGGGGACCGCGATCGACCTGGGGATTCTGCGCGACGGAAAACCGGAAACCCTGCACGTTACCGTGGGCGAGTTCGAAAAGAACAAGGCGGAAGAGGCGAGCAACTCCGGCACGGGCGAGCAGCACGCACGGCTCGGCCTGGCCGTGGCTAACCTGACGCCCGATCTGCGCCAACAGTACAACGTGCCCGATCGCGTGCAGGGCGCGGTGGTTCAATCGGTGCGCCCAGGCAGCCCGGCCGACGACGCGGGCATTGCACCGGGCGACGTGATTCTTGGAGTCGACCGGCATCCCGTGGAGGACGCGGACAATTTCGTGAGCCAGGTCCACGCGGCGCCCGCAGACAAGGACATCCTGCTTCTGGTCTGGTCGAACGGCGGGGCGAGCTATCGCGTGGTGCATCCGGAGCAGAGTGGGCAGAACGGAGAGTAGCGGGGTTAGCGGAGCTAGCGGAGTTAGCGGGGCTAGCGGAGGTAGCGGAGTTGGCGGAGTTGGGGAATGACGACCTGCAGGTGGAGTGTTTCACACGCTGCGGCGGGGCGGAAAATCGTCGCATCCGGAGCTCGCGGAAAAGTGCACCTGCAGGTGGAGTAATCGGGCGAAATTGTGACCTGCAGGTGCATGGAAATGGTGAAAATCGTCGCATCGCGCTTGCGCGACAGGCGATTTTTGGGAGTGAAGGTGAGTTTTTTGGGGGGTGTCAGGCGCGGGCTTACGCCGTGGGCGCGCTTGTTGGGTGGGGATGAGGTGGTGGGTTAGGGGCAATTTCGGCGTTTTTCGGTACGAATCCGCTGCGATAAGCTCAGTATGGGCTCAACGGGCGCCCTTTTCCTGTCGGGGTCCAGCTAGCGTCGGCCCACACACCACTCCTTGGCGCGTGATTCGCGATCTGATGAATAACCCTCGCGAGGCTGCGAGCGTCTGGCATTGAAGACGCTCCTTCCGCAATAGATGCGCAGCCAGCTGCGAATTTTACACAAAATAAGGCCCACGCGAGGTAAAATTCCTAACATCAGCCCCGCGCGCACTCCCCATCCGTAAGCAAGCGATGGATAACACGGCCCCAAAGACGCAGGCATCACCCGAGGAGCGACAAAACCTCGAGCACGAGGCGCATGAGCTGCCTGCTGCCGAAGACACGTCCCCGAAAAAGGCACAAGACTTAGAGCAAAAGGAGCCCGAATTGCCAGCTACTGGAGAGGATTCGCTCGTATTCCTGAAGAGTCTTGCGGAGGTCTCGGCGGTATTTGTCGGATTCACCTATATTGGCGGGTGGTCCTACGTGGCCTCCTATTACAGAACATTCGGTTTGAATGCGCTGGAATTGGATTTGCCGCTACCTGTCGTTTGCACGACCGCAGTCTACATGTTGTTCAGTGCCCGTTGGCCACTTCTCGTCATCGCTGCTCTTTCTTTAGCTTGGATGCTGTTCGTTCGTCGACGGAAACTCAACCAGCGCATCGTGACGGTCGTAGTTTTGGTCCTTCTTCTCCTCACTGTGTCTGCTGCTGGCGCCTCCTACGGAAGGCGGCAGGCTAATGACGACATGCTCGCTGATTCGAGCGGGTTGCCTAACGTAGCGTTTTCGACGAGGCTTGCGGAGAACGACCAACCACATTGCGTCGAATATCAAACCTATGGATCCTCTGACTGCAAGTTGCTACTGCATACAAAGGGGACTTACTATTTCTTCACTCCGATTCAGAACCCGGACGAACCCTTCACAAAAGGTGGCAACCTAAACGTCTACACACTCGCAGATTCAGACGTAACCGGAGTACATATCTTGAGAGGCGTAGAGTGAAACGCGAGGGGAAAATGAAAATTCGCTGGAGTTGCGTAATCATGCTCGCGTTGCTGAGTTGCAAGTCGGCATGCCCCGACACCCTCACAACGAAAGACAATTTGAGCATTAACGGTTCCCTCGTCGGAATGTCCAATGGTGTCCTGAGGTTCAAAGCGCGGTTTCCATCGCAGGCGAAGGAGGTGTGGATTAGAGTTGAGGACATCCAGAGCATCGAATTCAATTCGCTAACCTTCAACTCCGGACCTCCTCCAAAGATACAGGGATTCGGCCCACCTAGCGTCAAAAGCCCCTCACAGGAAAAACCTCCTGCAGAGGTCGTAGTCGTGCTTCGGGGCGGAACGCGCCAGTCCTGCATTTTGGTGGGCATCGATGCAAATCGCGTCCACTGCGACCCAAAAGACACCGGCTACGACCGGAACACGGTACTCCGAATTTTACTTGGACCAAAATGAAGACAATCGGGCTTATCCTTTTCGCTCTTCTGACTGGCGGAATAAGCCAAGAGGCCGGTGTCGTCACTCAGGGGGACAAAAGCGCGCATAAGCCGTGTGTCGATCTAAAGGCATCGCCTGCCAGCGAGGGGGATGAGGCTGCCTTTAAGGGAATCCTCGACGCGTTACACGTTGACATGGACATCCTCCTCTACGTATCGCACGATTCGATGATGAAGAACTACGCCGGGGCGATGTCTTTCCGGTGCCCGGTCGACAATCACGAGCTCTACGAGACGGACGAAAATTGGACCATCTACGATCCTGAATTGATTCAGGGCGACGCAGCCCGCGACTTTGTATTTGCTCACGAAATAGCGCATCACATGAACGGAGATACAACGTCAGGAAAACCTCGAGGCAAGGAACTAGAGTTGCGTGCCGATTACAACGGAGCAAAGTATCTTCTTCAACTGGGTTGGAACAAGGCGAGACTTCTATACGCATTAGATCTGCTAAATCTGCCCGAGGGGCCGCAGCCGGGTTATCCGACTCTCGAAGAACGAAAGGCGACCGTCGAAAGTGCGGCTGAGCCCCCGGGACCAGCCGCTCCCACAGACCTTCAGGCGGTTGCTGTTATGGAACCCGCTCCTGACGAAAGCATTTTTGATAGGCTCTTGAGAAACGGAGGCTCGGTACGTTTCCAAAGCGCCAGAACTCTCAAGTACGTCTGTGCAAGAGGCACTCCGGATCCGAGGATCCCGTCCACTCGCCATTTTGACTTCTTCGATAACTGCGAACCGGATTCGAATGTTTCTTTCGCTCTCGTTGTCCGATACAGTCCCCAAGGCAACTCGGAGTACTGGATTGAGCAGATTGAAAGAAAATGTCCAGAATATTCTCTGAATTGTCGATATGTCCTGGAGTCTGTCGGACAGAAGCTGCAGTTTTGGAACCAGGACCTCGCAGCGGACCGCTATGGTTGGGAGCTGGAGCTGGGAGAAGAGGAGCTATTCAGTATCGAGGCCATCGACTCGTCAAGGGGCCTGGTTCGAGTCAAGGCTCAAAAAGGGGGCTACATCTTCGTGGACCCAGACACCGCGCAGTTGCAAGTGGGGAAGGATGAAGCGCAGGCGGCTGAATTCCAGATGCAATTTGACTCCGAAGGGAGTAAATAACCCGAACGCGAAACAAAATTCTCTTGCGCGTTCAAGGCGGAGAAGCTCACGTGCTGGCGAGGGTCCAAATCGATCGTCGCGTATACCATTACCAATTCATTTTTTGCGCGGGTCGGTCCTCTTAAGTCGGCTAGTGGGAAGCGATTCCTCGGCGTGCTTGGCGAGACTGGGTGGATGGCCGACCGGGATTTGAGAAGATTTGGAGCGCGGCTTCGCCGCGTGCTTGATTATCCAAATTCTTTTGATGGGATTGTGTGCGGGGGTTAAAACCCCCGCCTCCCTCCGCACCTCGATAGATGACAGCGGATGGCCTGATCGAGGGTTTGAGCGCGGCTTCGCCGCGAGCTTATTTTTTTCAAAATTCTTCTGATGGGATTGTGTGCGGGGGTTAAAACCCCCGCCTCCCTCCGCACCTCGAAGGGTGACAGCGGGTGAGGTTTTGAGCGCGGGGCCCAGAGGGCACCCCGCCGCGACCTTGATTTCTCGAAAGATGGGTGGGTGGTTTCGTGGTATCCCACCCTAGCCGGAAAGACAGGAACCCGGCTAGGATGGGGCACCCCAATTTCGTGGTTGGGGAAGCTCGCGAAAAGCAACCGCAGATCCCTCGACTGCGCTCGGGATGACAGCGGGTGAGGTTTGGAGCGCGGCTTCGCCGCGTACTTTGTTTTTCGGTAAAAACGGCGCGGTTCCCAGGGCTGACGCCCTGGGCTACTTTCTGCTCTCCCTCCGGGAGAGGGGGAAACGAAGAAGAGTTTCGGCGCATAGCCAAGCGCGGCTTCGCCGCGAGCTTGATTTCCCGAAAATGGGTGGGCGGTTTCGGCATGAGTGAGCTCATGCCCTGGTACAAGACGGCTTCGTGCGGCGGTTGTGTTAGTGGTTTCCCACCTTGACCGGAAAAATGCAAATGCAGGTCCTTCGACTCGTCGCCACGGCGACTCGCTCAGGATGACTGCCTATTTTCTGGTCGCTCGGGATGACGGCGGGTGAGGTTTGGGCGCGGCTTCGCCGCGGCCTTGATTTATCGGTAAGAACGGCGTGGTTCCCAGGGCTGACGCCCTGGGCTATTTTCGGCTCTCCCTCCGGGAGAGGGGGAAACGAAGAGCAGTTTCCATCTCTTTGCTCAGCGCGGCTTCGCCGCGTACTTGGTTTTCCAAATTCTTCTGATGGGATTGTGTGCGGGGGTTAAAACCCCCGCCTCCCTCCGCACCTCGAAAGATGACAGCGGAGGGTCTGATCGAGGGTTTGGGCGCGGCTTCGCCGCGAGCTTGGTTTCTCGAGAAATGGGTGGGCGGTTTTGTGGTATCCCACCCAAGCGAAGCTTGGATGGGGCACCCGGATGAAGCCGACTTTCAGCTTTCAGCTATTAGCTGTCAGCTTTCAGTTCCTCACGCCCTGACACAAAACCTGCTTTTTGTGGTTCGTAGTATCCCACCCTAGCGGAGCTAGGATGGGGCACACGGCCAAGCCCTGATACAAGGCCGGTCGGCGTGGGTTCGTGTTATCCCATGTCCCAGAATCGGGATCCTTCGACTCCGCTCAGGACAGGCTCTGGGCACCCCAGGGTTCGTGGTTGGGGAAGCTCGCGAAAAGCAACCGCAGATCCCTCGACTGCATTCGGGGCGCAATCGGTGGCGATTGCGCCCCGAACTGCGCTCGGGATGACAGCGGGTCAGGTTTGAGCGCGGCTTCGCCGCGTACTTTGTTTTTCGGTAAAAACGGCGCGGTTCCCAGGGCTGACGCCCTGGGCTATTTTCTGCTCTCCCTCCGGGAGAGGGGGAAACGAAGAACAGTTCCCGGCTCTTAGCTCAGCGCGGCTTCGCCGCGTGCTTATTTCTCGAAAAAGTGGGGACGGGTGCGGCATGAGTGAACTCATGCCCTGATACAAGACGGCTTCGTGCGGCGGTTGTGTTAGTGGTTTCCCACCTTGACCGGAAAAATGCAAATGCAGGCCCTTCGACTCGTCGCCACGGCGACTCGCTCAGGATGACTGCCTATTTTCTGGTCGCTCGGGATGACGGCGGGTGAGGTTTGGGCGCGGCTTCGCCGCGTGCTTGATTTCTCGAAAAACGGGTGGGGGCGGATTCGTGGTATCCCACCCTAGCCGGAAAGACAGGAACCCGGCTAGGGTGGGGCACCCCAGGTGAGTGGTTGGGGAAGCTCGCGAAAAGCAACCGCAGATCCCTCGACTACGCTCGGGATGACAGCGGGTGAGGTTTGAGCGCGGCTTCGCCGCGAGCTTGGTTTCTCGAGAAATGGGTGAGCGGGTGCGGCATGAGTGAACTCATGCCCTGACACAAAACCTGCTTTTTGGGGTTCGTAGTATCCCACCCTAGCAGAGCTAGGATGGGGCACCTAGAGCATCCCAAATGCAGGTCCTTCGACTCGTCGCCACGGCGACTCGCTCAGGATGACTGCCTATTTTCTGGTCGCTCGGGATGACGGCTTTTTTGGATGCGAACTTTAGAGACGGGACACTAGAACTGGTTGCATAATTGGCATCGAGCAGACGGAAGAGATCCCCTCAGGGGCTAAAGCCCAATGTTTATGCGCCTTCCACGGCACGGCTCAAGTCACCCCAGCGACGAAGACCTGTCGCCCCCCCGCTACGCGACCCCGGTAAGCCGTGCCCTTTCAAAGCAGGGTTTATGCAACCGGTTCTAGCGAAACAGCAGAGGCGCAAACGCCGCCAGGTTCTCGCGCCACACCATCCAGGTGTGCTTGCCCTGGGTGTCCACTTCGACATGGTCGATGTTTTCGGCGCTCAACCATTTGTTGAAATCGTGGTTGATGCCGAAAAGCCCGTCCTCCATGCCGCAGGCTACCCAAAGGAGATGGATGCGCTGGTTTTGAGAGGCGTTCAGACCGGGGAACTCCTGAGTGAAATTGGGCCTGAGCCCGCCGCTGCTGAAGGAACCGATCCAGGAAAACTCGTCGAGGTTGTTTAGTCCCGTCTGCAGCGACTCGGCGCCGCCCATGGAAAGCCCGGCGATGGCCCGCGCATTGCGATCGTCGAGGACACGATACTGCTGCTGCACCTGGGGAATGACTTCAGAAAGCAAGGCTGCCGTAAACCTGGCAAAGTTTCTGTTGCGCAACGCGTCGTCCCAATAGACCTTTCCGAAGCCCACGAGAATGTCGGCCCCTCCGTAGCCAACCGGCATGACCACAATCATGGGTTTGGCTTTGCCTTCGTCAATCAAGTTGTCGAGGATGACATTGGCGAGGCCGACCTGCGTCCAGCTACTCGATTCCTGGCCAAAGCCGTGCAGAAGATAGAGGACCGGATACCTGGTTGCGGCGGCGGGGTCATAGCCGGGAGGAGTGTAGACGTAGTAATCGCGCCGGTCGCCGACCACGGCGGAGGTGTAAAAGTGATGGTGCACAACACCGTGCGGGCCGTCGCCGGCTTCCCAAGGCAAGGAGGAGGGGCCCGGCACATGCACCATGTTTTCCGTCTGGAGGAGGTTGGGTAAGATGAGAGGATTCGAGGGATCGATCATGGGGACGCCGGTGTTGTTAAAGATATAGCCGTAATACTCGGGTTCGAGCGGCGGGGTAGTGACACTCCAGACGCCCAGGCTGTCCTTCTGCATAATGACCGGATCGGCTCCTTCCAGTTCGAGGAGGATTTCCTGCGAATTGGGAGCGAACGCGCGGAAGGTGACGCTGCCGTCGGGATGCACTTCGGGCGAAACCAGCGGCGGGGGGACAGGCGGGAGATCCTGGCTCGAATTTTCCCTTACGGTTGCGAACCATTTACCGGCAGGGTTGCGGTTGTTCCAATGCCCCGGCCACGACCAGGTGGCGTAGCCGGTGATGCGATCACCGATCATCTTGCCGGTATAGAGCGCCGAGAGCCCGTAACTGACGCTCTTTGGCATTTCGGTACGGAGTATGACGATTCCGTCGGAATCGAACTGTAGGATGGAGAGCTTGGCGAGCGCTCCGTTGTTGCCCCTGAATTCGCCTTCCGATCCGTGCAGTATCCAGACACATCCCCCCTCGCGGCCGGGAGCACATTGGTCGTTCTCGCATTCGGTGAGGGTAGAAGGAATCGCGGGCTGGAGAAGGCGGCGCGGCGGCTGAGCTGCACCCTGGAGGATTGCCGACCAGTGTCCGGTGGGATGTTGGTCGTCCCAATGACCGCTCCAGGACCAGACGACTGAGCCCTCGATGCGATCGCCCTGCAGTTTGCCCTTATAGACCGCGGTCAGCCCGTAGGAGGCGCTGTTGGGCAGATCGATGCGGCGAATCACGATTCCGGCGGCATCGTAGCGCTCGATGACCAGCGTTGCGCTTGAGCCGTCGGACCACTGCGCGTCTCCCAGCAATCCATGGAACTTCCAGGTGGCTTTGTTGCCGGCGGCGGCGGCGCATTGATCGACACGACATTCCGTTTCAGTGAGTTTGGCGGGAAGAGGCATGAGCGGGCCAGACATAGGGGCAACATCCTGTGCCTGCACCAACCCGGAAAGGAGAAGAAAACAGAGAGCAACCCTGACAGCGATTTTCATAGCTTCCTCGGTAGGCGGACCTACTGCATTAGAACTTTTCCCGAACATCACCGGCGAACAGGAGGGGGGACAGGCGCCGGCGACGATTGACCTCTAGCGGAACCTGCGTCCGCGTCGCCAAAGTGCCGATCCACCGGGGAATTCAGCGGATCGGTTGTACATCCACTGTGACATATTACCGTACAAGACCGGCATCACGCCGCATATGCATATTCTCATCGTCCGGTCCGCCATGTCTATGCGATTTTCGCGCTCCAGCCGCGACGGATCGGCGAACACTTGCCGACTCCCGGGGACCGACGGGTAGTTTCCGCTGATGTCAGACGGGGCTGAATGGAAACGGCGATGCCGGCAAGGCGTGGGGAGGGGCTCGTGTATCTGTTGCAAATCATGGAGTTCATACAATCAGCAGCCGTCTGGTGGTAAGTGAGGCTCGACGTTGATTGGGCGGTCGTGCAGGCAAATCCTTTTTTTGCTTTATTTTCAAGTATTATTCTGGCGTGTCTTCGATTGTGCATTTCCCGGTCGAAAGGTTGACTCTTGCGCGGGTACCTCGTATAAAATACGTTCGCAGTTGGGAAGAATCTACATGTTTCTGGAAAATGTCGAGGTGCCTGTAAACCAGTCGCGGGCTCTGCCGAACGCGGATCGCCTGGAGGACAGCATGACGCCACGACGCATCCGGCTTACTCTCCTGTTGGTCCTTTTCTCTGCTCTTCCACTCTTCGCCAGCGGTCCTACCGGAACCATCACCGGCACCATCAGCGATCCCAGCGGCGCGGTGATACCGAGAGCGCGAGTCGTCGTGCACAACGAGGGAACTAATGCAACCCGCGAAGCATGGAGCAATGATGACGGCGATTACACAGTTACGCTTCTGCCGCCGGGGCGCTACAGCGTGGCCGTGGAGAGCACGGGGTTTCGCCGCAGTATCATCCACGGCGTGAACCTGGATGTGGACCAAACGGTTCGAGTGGATTTCGCCCTGGTGGTAGGCAAGGTGACCGAGAATATAACGGTCAACGAGACACCGCCCATCGTACAAACCGACACCTCCACCCTGGGGCATGTAGTCAACAATCGCCTAGTGCAGGACCTGCCGCTCAACCAACGCAACTTTCTGTCGTTCGCTCTGCTTGTGCCGGGGGCCGAATTGCCGGCGGAAGGCTCCCAAAACTCGACGCAGGGCGGCATACTGGAGGGTTTCTCTCTGGACGTGAACGGGGCGCGCGACCAGGCGAACAACTTCCTTCTGGAGGGAGTCGACAACATCGACCCCTACATCAACCAGTATGTTGCGCTGCCTTCGATCGATGCCATTCAGGAGTTCAAGGTTCAATCGGGCGATTACTCGGCCGAGTACGGGCGGGCGAGCGGCGCTGAGGTCAATGTGGTTCTGAAGAGCGGCACGAATTCCTTTCATGGCGGGGTGTTCGAGTTCGTGCGCAACCGGCACATGGACGCCAAGAACTATTTCGATCTCCCCGACTGCACCGCCAGTTCGGCGCCGGGCACGTGCGGCCCCATTCCGCGCCTCGATCGCAACCAGTTTGGCGGAACTTTGGGCGGGCCCATACGCAAGGACAAGACATTTTTCTTCTTCTCCGACGAGCAGCTCCGCTTGCGCCAGGCAACGACCAGAGAAGCGACCGTGCCCTCGGTGAACCAATGGGCGAATGCGTGCGCCCTGGGCGAGGAGATTGGCGGGAACCCAACGCCGAATCCAGCCACGTGCGACATTGCTACCTCAGCGTATCTGAATCCGGCAGGCCAGGCAGTCTACGGCCTCTATCCGGCGGCCAACGTCGGCACGGACCTGACGGATTCGAACACGTACCTTTCTGCTCCAGTGATCGACGGGTCATTGAATCTGATTTCGGCCAAGGTAGACGAGCAGGCGAGCCCCGCAGACAGGGTGTCGGTTCATTACTCCGTGACGGACGAATACTTATTCGATCCCTTCGACCCCGTGAACGGATTCACATCGATACCCGGTTATGGCAGCTACACCATGAATCTGGGCCAGAATGCCGGAGTCGACTGGACGCGCGTCTTTCGCTCCAGCCTGGTCAACGAGTTCCGCCTGGGTTACAACCGCATGGGTTCCACGGTGCTGCAGCAGAGTCATGGCGATAACATCGAGGAGCAGTTGGGCTTCCCCGATATTCTCAGCAACCCCATCGACCTGGGCGCTCCCAACATCAACCTGAGCGGCAATCTGAACGGCAGCGAGATCAGCTTCGACGGCATTGGCGAACCCATCAATTACCCAACGAACCGCCGCGACACCACTTACCAGATCTCCGATAACCTCGCCTGGACGGCCGGGATCAACCAGTTCAAGATGGGAGCCGACGTGCGCCGCATCCAGATGGGCAACTACCTCGATTTTCTGGCCCGTGGCGATTGGTTCTTCGAGGGCCAGACCATGGCAGGAATCCTGAGTGAATTCGGCAATCCCGCGCCCTGCAGCGGGGCTCCTCCCAACGACCCAGCTACCTGCATCCTTGGCCAGTTGCTCATCGGCGCTCCCGACTACGCCGTCGCCGTCAGCGGCAGCACCTCCAACGACCTCAAGAGTCACGGCGTCAGCGCCTATGTCCAGGACGATATCCACGTGATCCCGCGTTTTCTGCTCAACGCCGGCCTGCGCTACGAGTACTCGAGCCCTCCAGTGGAGGCCTCGAACCACTTCAGCGTTCCGGATCTTGTTTCCTGTCCCGAACCGTGCGCTCTCTCCCCCGAGTTCAACCTGGCGGGGACAAATGGGATTCCCGATGCCACCTACTACCCCACGCGCCGAGACATCGCCCCGCGGCTGGGATTCGCGTGGCGGCCCATGAAGTCGGAGCGCTGGGTGGTCCGGTCCGCCTACGGCATCTTCTACGACGTGAACATTCAGATGGTTAACATTCTGCCGCGCATCAATCCGCCGTTCTACGATATGGCCGCATACTTCCAGACCGGCAGTTGCCCCGGACCTGGAGGACTGTGCACCGTCCAGGATCTCCTGACCCAGACGGGACAGCAATCGGGCGTGGAACAGGGCAACATGATCGACCCCCACTTCCGCGACGGCTACATGCAGCAGTGGAACCTCGACCTGCAGTATGAGGTGATGCCCAATTGGATGATCGATCTGGCATACGTCGGTTCAAAGGGCACCCACCTGGCAAACGTGATCGACCAGAATCAGACCAACCCCATCACGGGTCCGCCCTACGGGCAGTTTTCCTCGGTGCTGTACGTCGAATCGAGTTCCGCGAGCACCTATCACTCCATGCAGTTCCGCTCGGAAAGACGGGTGAGCCACGGGTTGGCCTTCGTGGGCGCCTATACCTGGTCCCGGTCGATCGACGATCTCTCCTCCGTCTTCGGCGGAAGTGTGGGCTCGGGGCTACCCCAGAATTCGCAGGACCTGAGCGCAGATCGCGGTCCCTCTGACTTTAACGCCACGCACCGCGTGTCCGTAAGCTCTGTGTATGACCTGCCGCTGCGCCGTCAGGGCGCCAAGGGCTCGGCCTGGAACAAAACGCTACTCGATGACTGGCAGGCGAGCGGCATCTTCTCGGCGCAGTCGGGATCGCCTTTCACCGTGGTTTTGTCGGGCGCGCCCACCACCTCCGCCGCGGCCTTCGGCAACCCCGAGCGGCCAGACCTCGTCGGTGATCCAAGGAAAGCCGGAACCGTGGCTGCAAACCCGACCTGCGTGGCGCCCACCCAGATCAGGACGCCCCAAAACTGGTTCAATCAGTGTGCCTTCGCCGAACCTGCCGCGGACCCCTTTGGCCCGGCCTTCGGCACGGAAGGGCGCAACGCTGTGATCGGCCCGCCCTATGCCGATCTCGATTTCGCTCTGTCTAAAAGCTTCGCGCTCCACAGCGAGGGCCAACACTTGCAGCTTCGCGGCGAATCGTTCAATCTGCTGAATCACCCCAACTTCGACGATCCATACCATAATTTCGAGTTCATAGCATGTGGCCCCAGCGACAACTCCCTCTGTCAGACGGCAAACTACGGCGCCGTTTTATCGTCGAACACCCACGGCGACAAGCCGCCACGGCAGATTCAGTTGAGCTTCAGGTACGTTTTCTGATTGCATGTGCAACGATCGTCGCCAGCAGTGCAGGGCGCGGGCTTCCGCACGGCTTATCAGCACGGGCCCTATCATCCAGTTGCACACATGAGCCGTTTATCAGCCACAGCCTTCGGCCGTAGCCTCGTCTCCACCCCACGGACCTGATCGGTCCGCGGGGGCCCCGGTGTCTGGCCGAATTTTCGCTCGCTCGGGGTCCCCGGCGCGCGGTCTTTGCGCGCTGGGGCGGAACGCCATCCGCCCCAATCGTGTGAACTGGCCCTAGTGTGGTGAGTCAGAAGTTCATTGAAGAACAACCGCAGATCCTTCGACTCATTTTGGCGCAAAACGCGCCAAAATTCGCTCAGGATGACAACTTATTTGTGATGCGAACTTCAGACTCAGGACACTAGCGTAGTACCGATAAGATGCCCAGATTCAAGCCCACCATGAGGACGGCTGAGACGGGGATCACCAACAGGGCCTTCTTCAGCCGCAGCGGGTCGCCGCCGGCGATGGCGCCGATGATGCGCGAGCTGACGGCAAGGCCAATCCATCCGCAGGTAATGACGAAGCCGATGGCAGTGCCGGCCATGCGAGGGAAGGCATCACCGACGATAGCCAGCGTGGTGGGGAAGACGGGCGCCATGGAAAGTCCTGCGATAAAGACAAGCGCGAAGGCAACCGCCGGTTTGGCCGATCGCAGCATGAGAAAGGTGGTAACGGCCATGGCTGCGGATGCGGCCAGTGTGACGAGGACGGGCTGCACGCGGATCAGAATGGGCGAGACGCCGACGCGGCCGATGAGCAGCCCGAGCGCGAATCCGAGCGAGAGGATGTTGAGAGCGCGCGACTCCGGAATGCCCTGGGCGACGAGATGCCGCGGAAGCCAATTCCACACACCAACTTCGCAAGTCACGTAGAGAAAAAGGAAGAGCCCGAGCATGAAGAGCAGCGGGCGGCCCAGGACGGGGTACGCATCCGCGAGAACGAAGTGCGCGGCGCCGGCGGGCGAGGGCATTTGGGTGACGGCCTGGATCATCAGCGTGACGACGGTCAGGGATGCGACGGTGTAGCAAAGGCGGACCCAGTTGCGCTGAAAGAGATTGGCCGAGAGGAAGGGGGTTGCCAGCCCGCCGAGGCCGAAGAAGAGGTTGACGAGGTTCAGCGCAGTTCCGCGATGCGCTTCACTTACGCCGCTGACCAGCGCGTTTGCACCCGTCACCACGATGCCGCCGCCGACGCCGAGCAGGAACAAGACGACCAGAATGCCGCGGAAACCCGTGGAGCGCGGAAGGGCGTAGAGCGCGATGGCAATGAAGGCGAGGCCAAGAATGAGCCCGATCTTCATGCCTTCGTTGTCCAGTAGCGGACCCACTCCGACCGAAGCGATGATAAGCCCCAGCGCCTGGGCAAAGGCGATGGCGCCGTTCTGTTTCGGGGTGAGGCGGAAACGATCGGACAGGTCGGGCAGAATGGTGCCCAGCATGGCGGCGATCATTCCATAGACGAAAATGGCGACGATGGCAGCGAAGATCAACACGGGCGAAATTCCTTTCGATTGCCGATTTCAAGTGCGGATACGGAAGATGCCAACCGGGGACGTGAGATGCATCCTAGTGTGGTGAATCCGAAGTTTGTCACATAAATCGCACATCCCTATTGATACGAACTTTCGACTAAGGACACTAGAAGCTGTTTCACAACCACCTCAGATTTCCCGAAAACCTTCCCTCAGTGGCTGAAGCCAGCGATTTCCCTAATTCCTTTACGGCACGGCTGAAGCCGTGCCCTTTCAAAACCAGGTTATGAAACAGCTTCTAGCATTTAGCTGGAATCTCCATTTTCTGTGGCGATTCCCTCAAATTGTACGGTTACCGAGGGGAGTTGCAGAAACAACGCAGCGTTTGCAGTCGAAAAAACCGGGCGATTCTAGAGCGTACTGGGTGGGAAGTTGGGTGGGTGGCTAGGCCAGAGAACAGAGAACAGGGAACAGGGAACAGAGATCAATTCATCGTGCGGAGGCGGCGGTTACGGAGCCACTTGGCCGCGCCGAGGGTGAGCAACATCAGGCCGAAGGGGATGCACATGAGCGCCACGATGAGGGCGAACCAGCCCGCATTGGTGCTGGCGCCGGCGCGCGAGTAGCCGCCGAGCACGGTGAGGAGCAGGAGGGCGGAGAGGAGTCCGGCGCCGACCATGGAGCCGCCCCATTGCAGGAGCTGGCGGGTGCCGTCGTTGGGCTGGGTGGTGGTTGCGTTTGTCGGTGGGCTAGCGGGCATGGCCTGATCTAATGCTACTCGAGTTGCGGAGATGAGTTTCCGGTGCTGAAGCCCACGTGGCTGGGAGGCCTCATTTCAGGGACCTAAAGGCCCCTGGTCCCTCCGGCCGGCTATTGAATCCTGCATAAGTAATGTGCTTGCGCCGTCCCTATGGGACTCCGGAGTGCATTTGTGGGTACCGCTTTCCCCACGCTAAAGCGCGGGGCTAACAAACACTGCGCCTACGGCGCGGCCGCCAGGACATTCCTTATGCAGTTCTCAATAAAGCCCGATTAGCTTCCGAGTGCGAGGCGGAGCATGACGTAGGTGACCACGCCGGTGACGGAGACGTAGAGCCAGAGGGGGAAGGTGAAGCGGGCAACGCGGCGGTGCTGGGGGATGCGGCCGGAGAGCGAGAAGAAGAACGTGACGAGGACCAGGGGCAGGGCGACAACGGCGAGGACGATGTGGCTCGAGAGCAGGGACAGATAGAAGGTGCGAAACGCGGCGTGGAGGGGATAGCGCACGTCACCGTGGAGCGCGTGATGGGCGATGTAGCCGAGGAGAAAGAGCGTGGAAAAGACGAAGGCCGTGATCATGGAGGCGCGGTGCCGGCGGATGCGGCGCGCGCGGATGAAGGTGTAGCCGATGAGGAGAGCGATGGCGGCGAGTCCGTTGAATACGGCGTTGAGCGCGGGGAGGAAGGCATATTGGGCGCTGGTGGCCGAGGCGGGATGAATATAGATGAGCCAGAAGAGGAAGAGCGAGGCGGCGGCGCTGATGAAGAGGATGGCGGCGATGGCCGGGGCGGCGGAGCGGGGAGTTGAGGTTGGGGCGGCGATGGTCATCTTTTTCGGTCCTTCGCAGAGGGGTTGGCATTTCGTTTCCTCCGGGGCTAAAGCCCTCAATCAAAAATTGTGTCGTCTCATGTACGGGCTAAAGTGACTGCGTGAGAACTAGCGATTTACGCAAGCTGCTGTGTTTATCAACTCGGTTCCGCACTAACGGTTGCATAAAATCCGAGTTCTCACGCAGTCACTAAAGCCCGTATCCTCCAAAGGCAATTTGGCGCGACCGGCTCCTGTGTGGTGTCTCTAAAGTTTGTCACATAAATCGCACATCCAAATGCAGGCTCTTCGACTCGTCCGCCGCGGCGGACTCGCTCAGGATGACATTTTTGTTTTTAACGAATTTCAGAGGCACAATGCTACCCTTTCGCGGTGGCGCAGAGCATGAGGGTGGTGAAGAGGAGCGGCAGGTAGAGAACGCTGACCTTGAGCAGATCGCGGGCCAACATGCGGCTCTCGTCTTCGGTTTGCGCGCGCAGGATGCGGGCGAAGCGGATGGTGTAGGCGAGGTAACCCAAGCCCAGCGCAATGGCCGGGACGGCGTAGACCACGCCGGTGAGGCCGAGACGCCACGGGGCCAGGCTGACGGGAATTATGAGCACGGCGTAGAAGAGGGCTTCGACGACGGTGGACCATCCGTCGGGCTGGACGACGGGCAACATGCGAATGCCGGCGCGGGCGTAGTCGTCGCGGTAGAGCCAGGCAATGGACATGAAGTGAGGGAACTGCCAGACAAAGAGGATGGCGAAGAGGGCGACGGCCGGCCACTCGATGCGTCCGCGGGCGGCGGTCCAACCGAGCATGGGCCCCATGGCGCCGGGGAACGCGCCGATGAAGGTGGCCATGGTGGTGACGCGCTTGAGCGGGGTGTAGACGGCTACGTAAACGAAGGCGGTGAGCAGAGCGAGCGAGACGGTGAGCAGGTTGGTGTGAAGGGCAAGCCAGACCGCGCCGAGGGCGATGGCGCAGAGGCCGGCGAGGATTCCGGCGGCGAGCGGCCAGCGGCCGGAGGCGAGAGGGCGATCGGCGGTGCGCTTCATGCGCGCATCGGTGGTGCGCTCGAGGGCTTGGTTGAGCGCTCCGGCTCCGGCGGAGACGAGGCCGATGCCGAGCAGGGTGTCGAGCAGGCCGCGCTGGAAGGTGGAGATGCCCGACTGCATCGATCCCAGATAGAAGCCGCCCCAACCGGTGACGAGCACCAGACCGACAACCTTGAGCTTGAAGAGCTCGCGGAGGTCGTGGATGAGCGTGGCCGTTGCGCCGGGAGACGGGGCGTGCAGAGCGTGCGGATGAGGCGAGGATTCGGCGAGGGGCGCGGCGAGGTCCGCTGTTGATGCGGCGGTTTGGGAAGCGGGAGGCATGGGGCGAAGAATGATAGCGGCGGCGCTAGCCAGGGTGCGGCGGCCTTGATTCGATGATAGCAAGGGCCTTGCGATTGCGCCGAAGAGCGTGTTCGGTGTTCTGTCGCCCGCTGAAGCGGGCGAGTGAGCGGGGTTGGCGGAGTTAGCGGTGCTGGCGGAGCTAGGATGGGCACCCACCCACAACCGAAAATTGTTTTGACACTTGCTGCGAGGGTCATTTAGCGTCCGGGAATTGGCGCCCGCCTGCCCCCAAGGCAATTCCCCGGCGCCCGGAGGTAGAAAGATGCGGATGATGATGATGGTTGAATTGCCGCTTGAGCCATTCAACACCGCAGTTCGCGATGGAACGGCGGGCCAAGTCATGAAGAGAATTCTCGACGACGCCAAGCCTGAGGCTGCCTATTTTGGCGAGCGCGAAGGCAAGCGCGGCGGGATTCTGATCGTCGACGTGGCGAAGCCGTCGGACGTTCCCCGCCTGGCCGAGCCATGGTTCCTGAATTTCAACGCCGAGGTGAAGTTCAGGGTGGTTATGACGCCCCATGATCTCGCCGAGTCCAATCTGGAAGCGCTGGGCAAGAAGTGGGGCTGAGCCGCGCGTAGAGGCGGTTCGAGGAGCGTGAAGCAATGAGGCGGGAGTTGGGAGGAAACGGCTCCCGCTTCGTGCGTTTGGCGAGTCTGTGTATGTGCGGGCGAGGACGCCCGCACGTACAGCCGGCCAGGAGACCGGCGCTACAACCTAGAGCCCTGCGTGCGGGCGGAACGGAGGCGCGCGGAGCCGGTGGTAACTGTCCGACGTGGCATCCTTAGTGCGGTGAATCCGAAGTTTGTCACATAAATCGCACATCCCAAATGCAGGTCCTTCGACTCCGTTTGGCCAAAAAACCGGCCAAACTTCGCTCAGGATGACCATTCCTATTGATACGAACTTTCGACTCAGGACCCTAGTGCCCCGTCCGGGGGATTGCGCGGAGACGGCCCGTTGCCATGTAAAATGGGCAGTAACCGGATGATGCAAACCCCTTCAGCGGCTGCTCGCCAGGCTTCCCGCGCCGCGCGGGAGATGAAGTCGCGGGCGCCCAGTTCCCATGCAGACCGGTCTCCGGTAGTCGATTTTCCAGTGATTCAGGTTCAGGGCCTTCGCAAGACGTACCAGACGGCGCGTGGCGCGCTCGATCTGTTTGAGGATCTCAACCTCGAAGTTGAGGCCGGCGAAATGGTGGCGATTGTGGGCCAGTCGGGCGCGGGAAAGAGCACACTTTTGCACATTCTGGGCGCGCTGGATGCGCCTTCCGCGGGAACGGTAACCTGCGCGTCAACCAACGTGGCCTCGTTGAGCACGCGTGAGGCGGCAGCCTTTCGGAATCGCGAGATTGGTTATGTCTGGCAGTTCCATTATTTGCTGCCGGAGTTCACGGCGCTGGAAAACGTGGCCATGCCGCTTTTGGCGCGAGGCATGGGAAAGAGCGAGGCCTTGCCGGCGGCGGCAAAGTGGCTGAACGAGGTGGGTTTGGAGGATCGCGGCGAGCATCGGCCCGGCGAGCTTTCCGGCGGCGAGCAGCAGCGTGTGGCGCTGGCCAGGGCGCTGGTCTGCCAGCCGCGTTTGCTGCTGGCCGACGAACCGACCGGCGACCTGGACGGCATTACGGCCGGACGGGTCTTTGACCTGATTGAGCGCTTGCACGAAGGTCATGGGCTGACTTCGATTTTGGTTACACATAACATGGATTTGGCCCTACGATGTACGCGTACGCTGCGGCTCGAAAGCGGGCGGCTGACGCAGATCACTGAAGTTCGAAGGGATTCAGGGCAAGCTGGAAGCCTGGGCTAGAAAAAGCACCATTTTCGCAGGTTTTTGTGTCTTATCAGGTAGCGGGCCGTCAAGGGGTTTTTCCTGAAGGCCGGCCCGAGAGGTCGGGATGGGAGTCAGCCGGCTAAGTTCGAGGCGGTTGACGGAGGGTGCAAGCGCGGGGTTCCCAGCGACAAGTGTTCGCCGCAGGGGTGCAAACGGACCCAAGACCATCCAAAAGAGCTGTTCGGAGCGAGTGCTATCACTTATGGGGGCTCCGGCGGCGGAGGAACAGAAGGGCAAACGCGGGTTGGGCCGAAGCCGGGAAAACTACCGGACGGCTACTTCAAGCGAGCGCCTGGAGCAAGGGAGTAGATCATGTTCGAACGGTATACGGAGAAGGCACGGCGCGTGATCTTCTTCGCGCGGTACGAGGCCAGCCAATTCGGCTCGCCTTATATCGAGACCGAGCATTTGCTGCTGGGCCTGCTGCGCGAGGATAAGGCGTTAACCAATCGCTTCCTGCGCTCGCACGCCTCGGTGGAGTCAATCCGGAAGCAAATTGAAGCGCACACCACCATCCGCGAGAAGGTATCGACGAGCGTCGACCTGCCGCTTTCGAACGAGTGCAAGCGGGTGCTGGCCTATGCCGCGGAAGAAGCGGAACGGCTGGGACACAAGCACATTGGCACGGAGCATCTGCTGCTGGGACTGCTGAGGGAAGAGAAGTGCTTTGCATCGGAGATCCTGCAGGAGCGCGGGCTGAAGCTGGCGCAGATTCGCGAGGAGCTGGCGCGGGTGACGCAGGAGAAGGCGCCGCCGCAGCAGCGGCAGCGCGAGTCGAGCCTGCTGGCGGAGTTCAGCCGCGACCTGACGCAATCGGCGATGGACGGGCAGCTCGATCCGCTGGTGGGACGGGAAGGCGAGCTGGAGCGCGCGGTGCAGATTTTGTGCCGGCGCACCAAGAACAATCCGGTGCTGATCGGCGAGCCGGGCGTGGGCAAGACGGCGATTGTGGAAGGGTTGGCGCAGCGCATCGCCGACGGCGAGGTGCCGAGCTTCCTGGCCGACAAGCGGGTGCTGGCGCTGGACCTGTCGCTGATTGTGGCCGGGACCAAGTACCGCGGCCAGTTTGAGGAGCGGCTGAAGACCATCATGAAAGAACTGATGGAGAGCCAGAACGCGATTGTGTTCATCGACGAGCTGCACACGCTGGTGGGCGCGGGATCAGCGGAAGGATCGCTGGATGCGGCGAACATCCTGAAGCCGGCGCTGTCGCGCGGCGAGATTCAGTGCATTGGAGCGACGACTCCGGCGGAGTACCGCAAATCGATTGAGAAGGACCGCTCGCTGGAGCGGCGCTTCCAGGCGGTGAAGGTGCCGCCGCCGACCGAGGCCGAAGCGATCAAGATCATCATGGGCATCAAGGACCGCTACGAGAAGTTCCACGCGGTCAGCTACACCGATGCCGCGGTCGAGTTCGCGGTGGCGCACTCGAATCGCTACATTCCGGACCGGTTTCTGCCGGACAAGGCGATCGACCTGATCGACGAGGCGGGCGCGCGCGTCAAGTTGCGCCAGACCTCGCTGCCGGAAGAGATCACCGAGGTGCAGAAGCGGATCAAGTTCATCGTGCACCGCATGGACTCGGCGATTGCCAATCACGAGTTCGAGAAGGCGCGGTTCTACAGCGACGAGGAGCGCAAGGAACGCGAGAACCTGCGCGCGTTGCGCGACAAGTACCACCTCGACGACTCCGCCGCGGGCATCGTGGGCCGCGAGGACATCGAGGACGTGGTGAGCCGCTGGACAGGCGTGCCCGTGAACAGCATCAAGGAAGAGGAGACGCAGAAGCTGCTGCGCGTGGAAGAAGAGCTGCACAAGCGGGTGATCTCGCAGGACAAGGCGATCAGCGCTCTGGCTCGGGCCATTCGCCGGTCGCGTGCGGGATTGAAGTCGCCGCACCGGCCCATCGGCAGCTTCCTGTTCCTTGGCCCCACCGGCGTGGGCAAAACGGAGATGGCGAGGACGCTGGCCAACTTCCTCTTCGGGTCAGATAAGGCTTTGATCCGCTTCGATATGTCGGAGTTCATGGAGAAGCACTCGGTGTCGAAATTGATTGGCTCGCCTCCGGGCTACGTGGGCTACGAGGAGGGCGGCCAGTTGACCGAACGCGTCAAGCGCTCGCCGTACTCGGTGGTTCTGCTCGACGAAATCGAGAAGGCGCACCCCGATGTGTTCAATATTCTGTTGCAGGTGTTTGAGGATGGGCAATTGACCGACGGCCTGGGCAACACCGTCGACTTCAAGAACACCATCGTCATCATGACCTCGAACATCGGCGCTCGCCACCTGATGAAGAAGCAGGGACTCGGCTTCCAGAGCGAGCGCGAGGACGCCGTCAGCGAGAAGGTTGAGGAGCTGGTGAAGAACGAGGTGAAGAAAACCTTCAACCCCGAATTTCTCAACCGTCTCGACGAAGTGATCCTCTTCCAATCGCTCAACGATGCCGACCTGATGCAGATTGTCGAGCTGATGGTGCAACAGTTGAACGTGAATCTGGCGCAGAAATCGATCACGATCTCAGTGACCGACGAAGCCAAGAAGTGGATTCTCGACAAGACGCTGGTCGATCGCAGCTACGGCGCGCGCCCATTGCGCCGCGCATTGCAACGATATGTCGAGGACCCGCTCTCAGAGGCGCTGATCGCCGGGCAAATTCCCGAGCGGCCGGCGTTCCTGGAGGTGTATCTCGACGCGAACCAGCTTTTCTACCGGCCGGTCAGCGCGGACGAGAGTGCAAGCGAGGAAAAGGCGGCGGGCGTGCTGCTGTTCAGCAACTGAGCCACGATCCGCACGAAACTAGAAGCCCCCGGCTCAACCGGCCGGGGGCTTTTCTTTGGCTTCTCAGAGCCGCAGCGGTCCCGCGACCGGTCATCGTGGATTAACCTTCTCCATTTACACTGGTAAGCGGAGAAACCTGTGTTTTTCGATAAGATTCTGGCCAAGATCTTCGGTACGGCGAACGAACGAGCCATTAAGCGGCTCATGCCCATCGTGAATCAAATAAACGAGCTAGAGCCTGCAATCAAAAACTTTACAGACGAGGCGCTCAAAGCCAAAACCGGGGAATTGAAGGCGCGCATTGCGGCCCGGCTGGAAGGAATTACGGACGAGGAGGAAAAGAAAGAGGCCGAGCGGGAGGCGCTGGACGAGATTCTGCCTGAGGCCTTCGCGGTGGTGCGCGAGGCCGGATGGCGCGCGGTGCAGATGCGCCACTTCGACGTGCAGTTGATCGGCGGCATGGTGCTGCACCAGGGCAAGATTGCCGAAATGAAGACCGGCGAAGGCAAAACGCTGGTGGCTACGCTGAGCTGCTACCTGAATGCGCTGCTGGGTCATGGCGTGCACGTGGTCACGGTGAACGACTACCTGGCCAAGCGCGACGCCGAGTGGATGGGAAAGATCTACGAGTTTCTGGGGCTGACGGTGGGCGTGATCGTTCACGATCTGGACGACAACGAGCGCCGCGCGGCGTACGAGGCAGACATCACCTACGGCACCAACAACGAGTTTGGGTTCGACTACCTGCGCGACAACATGAAATTCGAGATCAAGGATTGCGTGCAGCGCGGGCATTACTACGCGATCGTGGACGAGGTAGACTCGATCCTGATCGACGAGGCGCGGACGCCGCTCATCATCTCGGGCCCCACCGACCAGACCACGGACAAGTACGCGCGCGTGCGGAGGATCATTCCGCAACTGGAGTTGGGCGAAGAGGTGGAGTGGAGCGACACGCGACGCCAGGAACAGTTGGGCATCCGGCTCGGCGAGGGCGAGAAGTACCTGAGCGGCGACTATATCGTGGATGAGAAGCAGCACACGATCGGCGTAACGGACGAGGGGTGGGTGACGATCGAGAAGGTGCTGGGGATTGGCAACATCGCCGACGCCGAAAACTGGGAACTGAAGCACTACGTGGAGACGGCGATCAAGGCGCACGCGCTTTACAAGCGCGACGTGGACTACGTGGTGAAGGACGGCGAAGTCATCATCGTGGACACGTTCACCGGCCGCCTTATGCCCGGCCGGCGGTGGAGCGACGGGCTGCACCAGTCGATCGAGGCCAAGGAGGGCGTCAACATCCGCAAGGAAGACCAGACGCTGGCCACCATTACGTTCCAGAATTACTTCCGCCTGTATCAGAAGCTGAGCGGCATGACGGGCACGGCGGAGACGGAGGCGGCCGAGTTCGAGAAGATTTATAAACTCGAGATCGTGGTGATTCCGACCAACAAGCCGCTGCTGCGGCTGGAAAACCCCGACGTGGTGTTTCGCACGGAGAAGGAAAAATATAACGCGGCAGCCGACAACATCGCGGAGCTGCACGAAAAGGGGCAGCCGGTGCTGGTGGGCACCGTGTCCATCGAAAAATCGGAGCGGCTGTCGGCGATCCTGCAGCGCAAGGGCGTGCGCCACGTGGTGCTGAACGCCAAGCAGCACGAGAAGGAAGCCGAATATGTGGCGCAGGCCGGCCGCCGAGGCATGGTGACCATCGCCACCAACATGGCCGGCCGCGGCACCGATATTCTGCTCGGCGGCAACGCCGAGTTCATGGCGCGACAGGAGCTGGTGAAGACCAAGGGTGCGAACGGGAGCAGCAAGGCGCGCGCCATCAGCGTGGCCGAGGGCGCTATCAATCCCATGGCGCCCAAAGGCTTCCTGCGCTTTTACTATTCCGGCCAGGAATTCGAAGTTTGCGAGGGGGATTGGGCCGAAACCTATAAAGGCCACGCCGAAGCCGCGCAATGCGAACACGAAGAAGTGGTTTCGGAAGGCGGTCTTTTCATCCTGGGCACGGAGCGGCACGAGTCGCGGCGCATCGATAACCAGTTGCGCGGGCGCGCCGGCCGCCAAGGAGATCCCGGCGAATCGCGTTTTTTTCTCTCGCTCGAAGACGACCTGATGCGCATCTTCGCCAAGCAGTGGGTGAGCACACTGCTGGAGCGGCTGGGCATGGAGGAAGGCGTGCCCATCGAGTCGCGCATGATCTCCAAGCGCATCGAGGGCGCGCAGAAGGCGGTGGAGGCGCAAAACTTCGAGGCCCGCAAGCATCTGCTGGAGTACGACGACGTGATGAACAAGCAGCGCGAGGCGGTGTACGGCCTGCGCCGGCAACTGCTGGAAGGCGTCGAACAGCGGGAGCTGATTCTGGAGGATTACGTTGGCGGAATCTTGAGCGGCCTGCTCGACGAGCACGTGCCGGAGCGCGCGCGGCAGCATGAGTGGGATTTCAAAGGGCTGGGAGAGAAACTCGTCGACCACTTCGGATTTGTTCTCACTGCGTCGGACATCAAGCCGGAAGAGCTTACCCGGCACGAGCTGGGCGAGGAGATCTTCGGCAAGCTGACCGAGGCTTACGAGGCGAAGGAGAAAATCCTGGGCGCGGCGACCATGCGCTACCACGAGCGGATGGTGATGCTGAGCGTGATTGACGGGCTGTGGAAGGATCATCTGCTCTCGATGGACCACCTGAAAGAGGGAATCGGCCTGCGCGGCTATGCGCAGCGGGATCCGCTGGTGGAATACAAGCGGGAGTCCTTCGAAATGTTCGAGGCGATGATGCTGAAGTTCCAGGAAGACACGGTGCGGTTCCTGTTCCGGATGCAGATTATCGGGCCGGACGGGCAGCCCGTGGATGCGGCGCCGCGCCCGCAGCGTACCGTACCCAAAGCGCCGCCGGTGGCCAGCGCCGCTCAGCCGCTTGCGGGCGACGGAGCGCCGCGGGAGATCGCGATTGCCGTGCGCCAGCCTACAACGACCATCGACGAGCTGGAAAAGGATTTCCACCGCAAGAAGGAGCGGGAACTTGCCGTGGCCAGCCGGCAAGGCGGCGGAGAATCGAGCCAGCCCACGCAGCGGCGGACAGGGGAAAAAGTCGGGCGCAACGATCCATGCCCCTGCGGCAGCGGCAAGAAGTACAAGAAATGCCACGGGGCGTAAAGGCAGGGAACAGGGAACAGGGGACAGGGGACAGAGATCAGGGGTCAGGGATCAGGGAACAGGTAAGCGGATCCATCGGCAGCGCGGAATACTGTTCGATCCCGATTCCGTTTCAGCTTGATTTGACCTGGGTTCGGCAGCGCAGCAAGAGCGCGGCCCCGTGGCGAAAATCCCTGTCTTTCCCGTTCCCTCGATCGCCTGGTCCCTGCTTTTCTCAGCGTAGGAAGCTAAAGAAGCCTTTCTTTCCGTTTTTCTCAGGGAGCAGCCCGGCGGCAGCCTTGGCCATCCAGCGAATGCTCTCTGCGATTGCGGAGTCGACCATGATCATGGGAGCCGCGGTCTCGCGCTTCCTGCGCGCAGCGGCGTAATCGTCGGGAATCTTCCACTGCGCGGGCCGGGTGAGGGCCTTGGTGATCTGCGCTTCATCAAAAAGCAGATCGCTGGTCTTGAAGCGGTTGAGCACAATCTGCAGGCTTTCGTCGCGGGTGATAAAAAACTTCGAGATCATGCGATTCGCATTGCGCAATTCCGAGACGCCCACCTGTGTGATCAGGAAAATGACGGCGGATGGCTCAAACAAAGTCGAACCCATCAGGTCCACTCTCGACCCCGCATCGACGACGACAAAATCGTAGGTTTCGCGGGTAAGCGCCAGGAGCTTGTCGACAGCGTCCCTGGACGGCGGATTTTCGGGGAAGTCTGTCGGGGCAGCAAGCACGGACAATCCCGAGCTATGCCTGACCACGAGCGTGGAGAGCATATTGGCATCCAGCCGATGGGGATTCTGCAGAGCGGTGGCAACGGAGTAGTCAGTAACAATGCCCAGATTGATGGCAACATCGCCGATGGGAAGGCCGAGATCGATGAGCAGCGTGTTTTTGTCGGACTCCTGGGCGAGCGCGAGGGCGAAGTTGGAGGCCAGAGTAGTGACGCCGCAGCCGCCTTTTGCGCCCAAAAAAACAAAGAGCCTGGCGGCGGCCCTTTCTCCCCGTGGCGGCGCCGCACGGCGGGTGGATGCGCGCACGAAAGCGGCGGAGACCTCGGCGGGATCGAGGGGCAGAGTGAAAAACTCCCGTACACCGGCGCGCATGAAGCGGACGGCCAATTTCATATCCGCCTTTGCAGAGTAGGCCATCACATAGGTGCGGCCGTTGGCGCAAAGGCTTTCAGCGAGCGCGAAGGCGTAGTCCGGATCGCTGTCTACATCAATGATGACGGCTTCGTAGGCCTGCGCCAGCATCTGGGGCAGATCTTCGAGCTTGGGGGGGAAAGAGGAAAACTCGTGGCAACGCAGGCCATGGCGCCGGGCCAGGGCGGCGGCAACTGCCTTGCGGCGTTGTTCGTCGGGTCCGAGAAGCGCGACGTTTAACGTAATCTCATCCGGGACAGCGGAGTCCCACGGAACCTGCGGCATAAGGCAGTAACTTCTCCCCAATGCCTATGATATTCCATCTCGTTGCTGAGACGGGAGTTGGTACAACTTTCGCGGGATTGCCCGTGGGAGCAGATTGTAAGACATCGGGCACAAGGCGTTTGAAATGACCCAAGTAATCGGCCACTCCAAATCACCAGAGAGCAAAGCGGCGTGACGCCGACGCCACCTTGAAGGCGCAGGGCGATTGCGTTGCGGCTGCCATGCAATGAGCGCCGAAGATGCGGCTGGTGCGAGGCTTTATTGCTCGCGGCCTGCGACGGCGGCAAAGGTCAGGTCCTGTGCGGCGCTATGGCGCCGCTCGCGCCACAGGTCGAAGAGGCGGCCGTAACTGAGAGTGATGTACTCAATGGGATCGACGCCGAGGCGGACGGCGGTGCGGTCGATCCACTCGGGTGTGCCTTCGAGTTCCGCGTAGTTGCCGATGGGGGTTTCGTCGATGACGCAGTGGCCTTCACGGCCGGTCCACTCAGTGCGCCACTTTTCGTAACGGAAGGCGGCAACGAGGCCGAGCGAAAGAAAGAGCTCCTCGAGTGCGTTGCCGTCGGCGATGCCGGTTTCGGTTTCGATGCGATGCTTGTGGCGGTCCTGGGCGGAGACGCCGGAGCCGGGGAGCCGCTTGTGCGTGAGGGTCCAGCGGCCCGCGTAGCTGCGGATGCGGAGAATCTCGGTGCGGGCGCGCAGTTGGCGGCCGGGGGTGTCATAGAGGACGTTGCTCTCGAAGCTGCGCGGAGTTTGCAGATGGAAGCCGGAAGACTCGAGGCGCCCGGCGAGGGCGGCGAGATCGGCGACGCGGAACTTGATCTCGGTTTCGATGGGCATCTTCGCACGAGTATACGACGGGTGACGCATTCGCCCAATCAACCAAAAAGGCAAGCGCAGCGCTGAAGGCGCCAAGCACGTCAACTGGGCGTCTACTGGCTTTTGCCCCAGGTTGTGGGCTCTCCTCCGGCGTCGTAGCGAATCTCATAGTTGTTCTTGCTGGCCCAATCCATGGCCGCTTCGTGCAGCTTGTCGTTTCCGCTGTTCAGCAGGGCGTCGGCCATTCCTTCGTCGCCGGTTTGGTTCAGCGCCTCGATCAGCGTGTCTTCAGAGCCCGCCTGGCCCCGGTGAATATAGAATTCGCTTGCTCCCGCGATCACGTCCCAATTGTGTTTCGCAAATGCGTCAAGCAGGAAGTTCGCAGCACGCGGATCCTTGATTTCAGCCAGCCCGCGAGCTGCCGCGCGGCGCACGGAACCGTCGCTATCCGTTGTGGCGGCAATCAAGGGATCGACCGCGCCGGCGTCGCCGATATTTCCCAGCGCATCGGCGGCATCGCGCCGGTTCTCGGCCGATGCATCTCCCTTCAGCACTGCGGCCACCGGCCCCACCGCTTGCGGATCCTTCAACTCGCCCAGGGCATAGACCACGCTGTAGCGCAGATCGCTGTTGCCGGTGTTCAAGGCCGCCAGCAGCGGCCCCACCGCGCGCTTGTCCTTGATGTCGCCCAGCATGCCTGCTGCTTCGATGGCGAGATCATGGTCCGGGCTATTGAGCAGCGCCCCGATCGAGTCCACCGCCGGATCGCCCATTCGCACCAGGCCCGCCCGCGCGTATCCGCCCAGGGTTTTGTCGCTCAGCAGGCTCAACAGGGGATCGAGCGCCGGTTTGCCCAGGCTCCCCAGCGCCTCGCCTATGGCGCGATGCTCGTCGTCGAAGATCGTGGGGTCGACGTTGGCTTTCAGCGCCGCGAGCAGTGGATCCAGGGCGCGCGGGTCGCCGATCTGGCACAAAGCCTGCGCCGCGGTCGTGCGCACACTTGGGTCCTGATCGCGCAGCGCCGCAATCAAGGCCGGCAAGGCGCGCTGCGATTTCATCGTACCCAGGTCCGAAGCCGCCTGCGACCGCACGCCGGGACTCGCGCTGCTAAGCCGGTCGATCGTGCGGCTTACACGCACAAAGCGCCATCCCTCCACGCCGCCCCACACCACCACAACGATGCCCATAAGGAGCGCAATGATGCGGCCCCACTTCGGGCGCGGCTTTGGAGCCGTGTTGGCCCGCTGATAGCCGCCGGCTGGCGGTTGAGTAGCCATGAAACCTCCCTTCGAGTGTGGGCCGGCGCTCACACAATTGAGCAAGACCGCCAGTCCCGAAGTTTGACCCGATGACGATTCACTATACCCCAGGCGTTGGTGAAGGGGAACTGGAAAAATTTCTGAACGAACTCGGGCGTCACGGTCACACAAACTGGCCCGCACGCGCCGGCTGCGGCGACAATAGGACTGTGAAGACGCTGCGGCTGGCCGTCGATCCCGAACATCTCGATACGCCCGAGGCGCGCGCCGCGCTGGAGCGCGCGGCGGAGATTCTGCGCGGCGGAGGGCTGGTGGCGATGCCGACTGAAACCGTGTACGGGCTGGGAGCGAATGCGCTGGACCAGGCGGCGGTGGAGCGGATCTTTGCCGCGAAGTCGAGACCGAGGTGGGATCCGGTGATTGTGCACGTGGCGTCGCTGGAGATGCTGGAGGGGTTGGTAGACCGGGTTCCGGAGACGGCGCAGCGGCTGATGGAGGCGTTCTGGCCGGGGCCGCTCACGCTGCTGCTGCCGCGGACGCGAGCGGTGCCGGACGTAGTGACGGCTGGACGGCCGCTGGTGGGAGTGCGCATGCCGTCGCATCCGGTGGCGCTGGAGCTGATCCGGCGCGCCGGGGTTCCCGTGGCCGCGCCCAGCGCCAACCGCTTTGGCCATTTGAGCCCAACCACGGCGGCGCACGTGCTCCACGATCTGGACGGGCGTATCGATGCGGTGATCGATGCGGGCCCGACGCCTCGCGGCGTCGAATCCACGGTGCTCGATCCCTCGACAAGCCCGATGACGATCTACCGGCCGGGCGCGGTGACGGTGGAGCAGATTGGCGCGGTTGCAGGCGCGACGGAGTTCTACCGCGGCGACGACGAGTTGCGCGAAACGCCAGCCGAGGCGCTGCCGTCGCCGGGCGTGGGCCTGCGGCACTATGCGCCGCGAGCGCGGCTGGTGCCGATCGAGGCGCCAGAGGGCAAGTTGGGTGAGTGTTTGGCCGAAGCTGCGAGCGCCGAGCGGGGTGAGCGGTTGGGCGTGATGCTGCCCGCGGGTGTCGCCGCGCCACCCGAGACTGCGGCGGAGCGAGTTTTCGCGTGGGGCAGGTGGGATAAGCCGGAGGAGCTTGCGCAGAGGCTTTATGCCGGGCTTCGCGCGCTCGATGCCGCTGGATGTACAGCGATTCTCTGTCCGCTGCCGCCGGCCGAAGGGCTTGGCGCGGCCATTCGGGACCGGGTGAAGAAAGCAGGGACGAGGGAATAGGGAACAGGGAACAGGGATCAGGAGTCAGGGATCAGAAAAGGCCCGTTCATGGTTAGTCGACGATCTTCAGGTGAGAACTGACAACTGACAACTGAGAACTGCGTGCTGGCTACCCGTTGTCGCCGAGCTTGTACATGTACTTGATGGCGGATTTGTAGACCAGGGTCCGGGTGCGGCCGCGGACCTTGAGCGAGTTGCGATCATACCACTCGATGCAGCCGTCTATGCGCTCGCCATCTTCGAGCACAATCACCATCGGGGTCTGCGACTGGATCTGCTTCTGCATGTAGAAGAGCTCGGCGTGGCGATTCGGAGCGTCCCTGTCGACGGTCTGCGCCGGAAAACGAAAGGAGAGCGGCGAGGCGAGGTTTTTCCCCGGATGTGCGGAGAAACGGCCGGGTTCAAACACGCGCGATGCAGGCGGAACCGGTGGAATGCTCATGAGGGACGATCCTCCGCAAACGATAAAGTCGAAGTTCAAAAAGCAAACAAAAACCCATTCATTTCACCCAGACAGGGCCGGAACGCCGATCAGACAGTGTCCCCACAGCCTCGTTTCGTACACAGGGGAAGACACCCTGCAGCCCCGCATTGGCGGGAGATGCTTGTCCCCGCGTCCCTGGGCTTGATGGGAGTGCTCGTATTCGGAAAGATGCCTGGGTACGCTTGTGGGTTGCTCTATTTATTGTGCGGCCATCCCGGCGCAGCGTCAAGAGCGAAGGCAGCGCACAGCCAACAGGGGACAGCCAACAGGAGACAGCAAACTGTGCAGAAGGAACGGCGGACAGTGATCAACGATCGTTGCCAGCCGCGAGGCCTACGGCCATGGCGTCAAGCGAGAGCGAGCGCAGCAGGTTGCGGCGCATGCCCTGCTCGACCTGAACCAGGGCGCGGGCGGCGCCATCGATCCAGTCGACGGTCAATCCATCGGACAGGCGGGTGAGTTCGGCGGCGAGATCGAGGTTGCGGATGAGCGAGGGCGTGCCGGCGACGATCAGCAGCAGATCTTCGACGAGGCTGCCGAGTGCGCGGAGGAAGTTGACGGTCTTCTCCTGGCCGTCGGCGCCGGCGCGGTAGCTCTCGGTGGCGTGGAAGAGCGCGGAGTAGTCGGGGTCACGCAGGGCGGTGCGGAGGATGACGAGGGCGTCGTCGCGGCCGGCGAGCCAGGCGCCGAGATCGAGGGAGAGCGCGCGGCCCACGGCGCCCTCGGCCAGCCGCGCAGCGAGGGCGCGGTCGCCGGGCTTGAGCTCGGGGCGGCGCTGCGCGAGCAGCGTTTCGAGCTCGGAAGCGGGAAGCGCGCCGAGGCGGTGCGTGACCGCGCGGGAGCGGATGGTGGGCAGCAGTTCCTGGGGGTTCTCGGCGAGCAGGATGAGGGCGGTGTGCTCGGGCGGCTCTTCGAGAAGCTTGAGCAGGCTGTTGGCCGCCTCTTTCATGAAGGCGGACGAAGTGAAGATGGTGAAGGCGCGGCGGGCTTCGACAGGCGGCCGGTAGTAGGCCACGTGAATCGCCTGACGGACCTGGCCGAGCTTGATCATGAGCTGCGGCGGGTCGGGGGGGACGATGAGCACGTCAGGGTGGGTCTGGATGAGGATGCGCGTCTCACGCTTGTCGGTCTCGCGCAGATCTTCGCGCGCGGCGACGGATTCGGCGACGAGATCGTCGAGGTTGGCGGCCTCGGCGATGCGGGTGCAGTTGGAGCAGACGCCGCAGAAGTCGGGCAGGCCGCCGGACTCAGTGGGCTTGAGGCAGTTGACCGCCTGGGCCAGCATGAGCGCGAGCGTGTATTTTCCGGCACCGCGAGGGCCGGCCAGGATAAGAGAGTGGGGAAAACGGCCCGAGCGCACGCTCTCACGCAGGTGCGTGACGGTGGCCGTGTTGCCCAGAAATTGCTGGAAGCCCATGGATTGAGAGTAGCAGCGAGCGGTGGATTGCGGAGAGGTTGCGGCTTTTGGCTATTCGCTCTCAGCGTTACGATGCTTCCGCCGCGAGGATGCGGGCGACGAGGTCGTAGTCGTGGGCCTCGGTGATGAGGGCGCGGTAGAAGCGGCCGGGCTCGAGGGAATCGAGAGGGCCGAAGTCGTTGATGTAGACTTTGCCGTCGATTTCGGGAGCGTGGAACTCGGAGCGGCCCTCCCAGAGGAGAGGGGTTTCGGCGCTGGGGCCCTCGGCGAGGAGGGCGAGCTCGCGGCCGATCCAATTCTGTTTCGATTTGCGGGAGATGGACTGCTGAAGACGCATGAGGCGCCGGTGGCGCGACTCGATGGTGCGGGGTGGGACCTTGCCGTCGAGCGAGTGGGCGCCGGAGCCTTCTTCGTCGGAGTAGCTGAAGACGCCGAGCCAGTCGAAGCGGGCTTCTTTGATGAAGTCTTCGAGCAGTGCGAAGTCTTCAGATGACTCGCCGGGAAAGCCGACGATGAAGCTGGTGCGGAGAGCGATGCCGGGGACGGCGGCGCGGACCTTGGCGAGGGTACGCAAGAAGATTTCGGCGGAGGCGCCGCGTTTCATGCGCTTGAGAACAGCGGGCGAGGCGTGCTGGAGCGGCAGGTCGAGATATTTGCAGATGTTGGGGTGCGCGGCGATGGTTTCGAGCAGGCGGCCGGTGATGCGGTTGGGATAGGCGTAGAGGAAGCGGAGCCAGCGGAGGCCTTCGATGCGGGCGAGGGCGTCGAGGAGGGTGGCGAGACCGTCGCGGAGGCCGAGGTCTTCGCCGTAGCAGGTGGTGTCCTGGCCGATGAGGGTGATTTCGCGGACGCCGCGGGCAACGAGCTGCTCGGCTTCGGCGACCACGGACTCGAAGCGGCGGGAGCGGAATTTGCCGCGGAGGTTGGGGATGACACAGAAGGCGCAGGGGTGGTCGCAGCCCTCGGCGATTTTGATGTAGGCGGAGGCGCGGGGCGTGGAGAGCAGGCGCGGGGTGGTGTGGTCGTAGAGGTAGGTGGGCAGATTGGACGAAGCGCCGGCCCAGGCGTCGCGCGTGAAGCGGCCGTGGAGGGCGCGGGCGTCGGCTTCTGCGCGGCTCTTGTGCGTTCCGGCCTGGGATTCGCGGCCGGCGCGGGTTTTGGCGTGGACGGTGGTGAGAATGGGGAAGGGCGAGGACGCGGCGGGAGCGGGGGCGGGGCTGAGGCCGGCGGCTTCGAGGATGGATTCGAGCTCGCCGGTGCCGAGGACGGCGTCGACTTCAGGGATGTTCTTGCGGATCTCGTCGCGGTAACGCTCGACGAGGCAGCCGGCGACAATGAGCTTGCGGACGCGGCCGGCGGTTTTGTGGCGGGCCATTTCGAGGATGGTCGAGACCGACTCCTGTTTGGCGGTATCGATGAAGGAACAGGTGTTGACGACCAAAATCTCGGCGTCTTCGTGGCGGGCAGTGAGGCGCGCGCCGGCGCGGTCGAGGAGGCCCATCATGACCTCGGAGTCGACGAGGTTTTTGGGGCAGCCGAGAGAGACGAAGCCCACGGTGGGGGAAGGGTGGGGGGAGCTTTTGGTCACAAATCTATTCTAGTGTGGTGTCTCTAAAGTTTGTCACATAGATCGCGCATCCCAAATGCAGGTCCCCTTCGACTTCGCTCAGGGCAGGCTTTCGACTCCGTTTGGCCCAAATGCGGGCCAAACTCCGCTCAGGATGACTGCTTTGTTTTTGATGCGAACATCGGGGACAGGACACTAGCTGCTAGCTCCTAGCTGAAAAACGGTCGTCGGCGGTCGGGGGCAGTCGGGCGGGGTTGGCGGAGCTGGCGCAGCTGGCCAGCCAGGCGGGCGTGACGCGCGAGGCGCTCTACAAAGCGCTTTCGCCTACGGGCGATCCGAGGCTGTCTACGTTCTTTGAGGTGATGAAGGCGCTGGGGATCAAGATCCGGCCGGAGGCGGCGTGAGGCGGCCGGGAGCGCTTGACAGGGGAACAAGGCGGCGAGTCAGCGAGTTGGCAAGTTAGCAAGTTGGCGGGCGCGTGCGCGCCGAGGGGTTGGTGCACGCAGGCGGCCATGGTTGGGAGGGGCCGACAGCGCAGCTAGAAACAAGTCAGCGGGCGTGCTGGACTGAGGGCGGCGGTGGAGGGGAAAGCTGAACGCAGGGCGGCTTTTGAGGCGTAATCAGGCGCTTGAACCTTTTGTAGTCCTTCGAAGTGGAGAAGGGGACAGTCATTTCCCGAAATGTCGGCTTATCGCGGTCACCTGCTGCCTGCCAGCGATGCAGCTTCTTCTGAGATGTGCAAAATCCTCGGCAGTGAAGACGTCAGTGCTTTCGAATGGCGCTCCGGATAGGTACCAGATAACCAGCCTAAAGGGAATCGCAATCAGGGCGTGGCCGGGGTCCGACAAATAGACGCCGAGTTTGTCCTCCTCATAGGCGCTCAAGAAACGCTGCAATTTTTGAGTGTCGATCTGGGCCAGAATGCTTGGGAAGTCCGGGTCCGGAAATCGCGCTGACCGGTATTGCCAGAATTCGCGTTGCTCCATAAGCCATTTGAGGGGGTCGTCTCCTTCAACAACGAGTCCCTGCATAAAGGTCGGATAGCCGCCTTTTTTGAATCGATCTGCAACCAGCTTATGCGTACTCGGGATGCGCGAGATTTCCGCGCGTTCGCCTGCTGCAACCTTGAGTTCGTACTGTGTATGGCTAGACGTGCCTTCCTTCGGCACATGAAATATCAGGTGTCCGTTCCGACATAGACTGGCGCGAGCGATGTAGAAGGCGGAATAGTACATCCTTGCAATTGCCCAACCCGCCTCACGGTTGCAGAGCCCTGACAATCCCCCAAGGAACGACAGTACGCCATTGTAAGCGTACCTGTAGCTGTCTTCCCTGGCAGCCGCCTGAAGCAAGGATTGATCGCTGGCAGTTACGACGTAGTTCTGAAAGAAGAGTCTCCCGGCTGTGCCGGATGGAATTCGCTTAAGCAGGTAGCTCCCAGTGCTGCTCATCTGCGTGCTCATACCTTGACCTTGCGGCCCTTGCCTTCCGTTGGGTCAAATAGTTCGTCGAGGGCGGATGCGACGTAGTTGAACGCCCGACGCCCTTGAAGCCCCTCAATTGATTCCCGACGAATCAGATTGCCCTCAGAAATCTTGAGCACTTTCGCAATCGCCGCGGAAGTGAAGTCCGCCGCAATATTGCAATGAACGACCAGCTTATTTTTGACAAATTCAATCGCGCCCACGAACCCGGCGGCCATGCGAAACACGTTGCTTGGTGACTCCCACTCTGCGCCGTATGCGTCTCGCAACACGCCGAAAAAGTTGATCAAAAACTGCGACTGCATCTGAAGTTCTGACAGGCCAACCTGCTCAAATACCCCCTTTTCTTCCACTAACGGTTTAACCGCAGACACAATTGTCGATAGCGCGAGCCCCTTATGACCCTTTGGTGTGCCAGGGAAGTTAACGTAGCCTAGGAACGGCGAGTCTTGGCGCTCGTTCAGCTCTGAGGCGAGGTCGCCAGCGCGCAGCGCAGGCGGGTCAACAATGTAATCGCTCGCAACTTTATACAGATCGAACACCAAGCTACGATGTACGGGTTTTTGTTCAGTGTTGATTGAGAGGAAGATATCGGCGCACTCTTGAGTTGAGAGTCCTGTATATAGGGTGACCGGGACCTGCAGTCTCGAAAGGGACTTCTCCTTTCCGATGGCGGAGGAGAGGCCAACCACCCGGTGCTGGCCGTCGATAATCTGGGCCGCCCGTGAAGCCTTCTGGATCACGAGCTTTCCATTCTTGACCCTTGGCGCAGTTTCCGTGTCGAGCCAATTAAGGACGATAGATACAGGGAGACTCCCCCCCGCAATCACAAAATCGCGAATTCCCGCGATCCTCGTTGGATTGAGGAGCCGTTGCACTGCTCCTTGTTCCTCGCTGACCCCCCTCACGGCGACATAGCTGATGCGCACAACATCTGCAGCGGAAAGTGCTGTGAGAAAGAATGATTTGCCGTGTTGCTTTGCCTGTGCAAATGGGACCGCAATTTCAGTCGGCACTATTAACTTCCTTTCGAGATGCTTCGTTGAGCATAGATTTTAGTGCCCAGGGTTTCTCCGGTCTATCAAAAATGCTTTTTCCTGGGGTTGTTCCCGAAAAACGCCGCGGTATCTCTCATTTTCCGGCCCCTGCTCGATCAGGAGATCGCGGGAGGCTGGGCGAGTTGTCGTTTGAGCGCGGCTTCGCCGCGTACTTTATTTCTCGAAAAATGGGTGTGGCGAGGTCCCCAGGCTTGCGCCTGGGGCTATTTTCTTGTGCCCGCTACGCGGGCTGGGGTAAGCGCGGCTTCGCCGCGTACTTGATTTCTCAAAAAATGGGTGTGGCGAGGTCCCCAGGCTTGCGCCTGGGGCTATTTTCTTGTGCCCGCTACGCGGGCTGGGGTAAGCGCGGCTTCGCCGCGTACTTTAATTCTCGAAAAATGGGTGTGGCGAGGTCCCCAGGCTTGCGCCGTGGGGCTATTTTCTTGCGCCCGCTGCGCGGGCTGGGGTTAAGCGCGGCTTCGCCGCGTACTTTATTTCTTAAGAGGGTGGTGGCGATTTGCGGCGCGGCTGAAGTCGTGCCCTTTCAAAACAGCGAAAAGCAACCGCAGATCCCTCGACTACGCTCGGGATGACAGTGGGCGGGGTTGAGCGCGGCTTCGCCGCGTACTTTATTTCTCGAAAAATGGGTGTGGCGAGGCCCCAGGCTTGCGCCTGGGGCTATTCTCTTGGGCCCGCTACGCGGGCTGGGGTTGAGCGCGGCTTCGCCGCGTACTTGATTTCTTAAAAATGGGTGGGCGGTTTCGGCATGGCTGAAGCCAAGCCCTGATACAAGGCTTGGATGTTGAGGTCTGTGTTATCCCATGTCCCAGAGTCGGGATCCTTCGACTCCGCTCAGGACAGGCTCTGGGCACCCCAGGGTTCGTGGTTGGGGAAGCTCGCGAAAAGCAACCGCAGATTCTTCGACTCGTCGCCACTGCGACTCGCTCAGAATGACAGCGCGAATGGAGGATTTCGTGCGGTCCCACCCTTCGCCAGGAAAAAACGAAGGATGGGGCACCCAAGCATGGCGCGAAATCATACGTTCGGAGACTTAGCGCTCTTCTCTGCCGGGGCGGAGCATGAGGTCGCGGATGGCTTCGCGGGGGTCCTTGGCTTGGTTGAGGATGAGTTCCATTTGCTCGGCGATGGGCATTTCGACGCCGTGCTTGCGGGCGAGGCCGAGGGCGGCGCGGGTGGTGAGCACGCCTTCCGCCACCTTGCCGCCGAGCGAATCGAGAATTTCAGGCAGTTTGCGGCCGTGGCCGAGCTGTTCTCCGACAGTCCGGTTGCGGCTGAGCGAGCCGGTACAGGTGAGCACCAGATCGCCTACGCCGGAGAGGCCGGCGAGGGTTTCGCGGCGCGCGCCGCAGGCCACGGCGAGGCGCGTGATTTCGGCGATGCCGCGGGTGATGAGCGCGGCGGCGGAGTTAGAGCCCAGGCCCACGCCGACAGCGATGCCGGCAGCGATGGCGATGACGTTTTTGAGCGCGCCGCCGAGCTCGACGCCAATGACATCGGTGGAGGTGTAGAGGCGGAGGGATTCGGAGGAGAACTCCTGCTGGACGAGCGCGGCGACTTGCGGGTCACTGAAGGCAACGGTTACAGCAGTGGGCTGGCCCTGGGCGACTTCGAGAGCGAAGCTGGGCCCGGAGAGCGCGCCGATGGGAGAAAGACAGGGAACAGGGATCAGGGAACAGGGATCAGGGGGGAGTGATTCAGGTGCTAAGTCCCCCGAACCTTTTTGCTGCGGTTGCGGCACGAGGCCCAGAGGGCGCCGCGTCGTGCCCTGACGCGACGACTGCTGTTGACTGAGGCAGTCGGCGAGGACTTCGGTCATACGCAAGAAGGTGCGGTCCTCAAGGCCCTTGGTTGCGCTCACGACGAATTGGCCGCTGCGCAGATGCGCGCGGATGCGAAGGAGGGTGGGCCGCAGGAACTCCGAGGGGATGGCGGAGACTAGAATATCGGCGGCGGTGATGGCTTCAAAGCCGGCGGTGACGGCGATCGCGGAAGGGATGGGAAAGCCGGGAAGGAACTGCGCGTTTTGGCCGGCGTCGAGGATCTGGCGGGCGAGCTCGAGGGTGTGGGCCCAGAGAGCGAGTTGGTGGCCGCCGCGGCGGTGGAGGGAGAGCGCGATGGCGGTTCCCCAGGCGCCGGAACCTAAGATGGCGATGCGGCTCATGCGGGCTTTTTCGCTCCGAATCGGGATTCCGTGCCGGCGAGCAGGCGACGGATGTTCTGGTGGTGCCGGGCAACGATGAGCAGGGCAACCATGCATTGGACGGCGAAGAAAACCGGCGGGCGCGGCCCAGCGACAAGGAACCAGGCGAAGACAGGAAAGCTGGCCGCGCCGACGATGGACGAGAGCGAGACGTAGCGGGTAAGGGCGAACAGGATGGCAAAGACGCCGATGGCAGCCAGAGCGGCCGAGGGGGCGGCGACGAGAAAAACGCCAAAGCCGGTGGCCACGCCCTTGCCGCCGCGAAACTTGAGCCAGACGGGGAACATGTGGCCGAGTACGGCGCAGAGAGCCGCGATGGCCTGGGCGGAGCGCAATGGAACGGAGGGCATCAGGATCGCGCCGAGCACGCCGCCGAGCCAGACCGAGGCAGAGCCCTTGAGGACATCGAGGACAAAGGTGGCGGCGCCCAGAGCTTTGCCGCCGGCGCGCAGGACGTTGGTGGCGCCGATATTGCCGCTGCCTATGGAGCGAATGTCCTGGCGGCGGAAAAGCCGGACGAGCAGGTATCCCGTGGGGATGGACCCGAGCAGGTACGCGGCGGCAGCGATGGCAAGACCGGCAAGGAGCACAACGAGAGAGTGTAGCAGGTGAGGGCGCGCGGCGACGGCGCGCTGCCGCGCTACGTGTGCCGCTCGCGAGCCGGGCATCCCCGTGATGTAGGGCGCGACGGCGAGTGCAAACATGCTTCCAGCTTAATAGAGGGCTTTGCGGGCGCTGCGGACCTCGGCGGCGAGGACTTTGAGCATTTTGAGCGACAGGAGCGGATGCGCGTTCATGAGCGCGGTGAATTCATCGCGGCTGACGAAGCCGATTTGCGCGCCGGCGCGGGCGGTTGCGCTGAGCGAGTAGGGTTGGCCGCTAATGACGCCGGGGAGTCCGAGCAGGGAGCCGGGAAGCGCATGCACGGCAAAGAGCGATTTGCCGTCCTGCGAAATCATGCTCAGCGTGACCACGCCCTGGTGGACGATGTAGAGTCCGGCGGCGGGGTCGTCCTGGCGGAAGAGAACGTAGTCCGAGCCGCACGAAACAGGAGTGGAATGCGCGCCGAGCGCCTTAATCAGCTCCTGATCGCCGATAAATGCGGTTGAATCGAGTTGCATGAAAAACCTTCCCTAGAGAGATGAAACCTTCATCAAGGTGCATCGGTAACGAGCGTCGAGATCATGATTACACTGAAGAAATACGGGATTTTGTGATCTGCATCACGCTCGCCGGGTCAACAGAACGGCGCGATGCACGAAATGGACGAGACGGCGGGGCAACCCTGGGCTGGGGTGATGCAGGAGAGGGTGTCCGGCTCCACTAGACTGGGGACAGGAAGAGCGCATGGCAGGCATTCTGAACGAGATCGGGACGACGCTGGAGATGATCAAGTGGGAGCACTCGATCTTTGCGCTGCCCTTTGCGCTGACGGCGATGCTGCTGGCGGCGGGAGGGCTGCCGGCCTGGCGGACAGTGGTTTGGATCGTAGTGGCCATGGTAGCGGCGCGGTCGGCGGCGATGGCGTTTAACCGCTGGGCCGACGCGGATCTGGACGCCGAGAATCCCCGGACGCGGAACCGGGCGATTCCGGCGGGGCTGCTGAGCCGGCAGTTTGTGCTGGGGTTTACTTGCGTCGCGCTGGCGGTGTTCCTGGTGGCGGCCGCGGAGCTGAACCGGCTGACGCTGGAATTGGCGCCAGTGGCGCTGGCGGTGCTGCTGGGGTACAGCTATCTGAAGCGAGTGACGCAGTGGTCGCACCTGGGGCTGGGGCTGGCGCTCGGCCTGGCGCCCACGGCGGCGTGGATTGCAGTGCGCGGCAGCCTGGACGCGCGCATCCTGGTGCTGACCGCGGCGGTGACGCTATGGGCCGGGGGTTTTGACGTGCTGTATGCCTGCCAGGACTACGAGCACGACCGTGCCGCAGGGCTGCATAGCCTGCCGCAGGCGTCGGGGCTCGCCGTGGCGTTCTGGACGGCGCGCGGGATGCACTTGGGCCAGCTGGCGCTGCTGGTGTGGTTCGGGCGGCTCTTCAATTTTGGCCTGGCTGGCTGGTTGGGCGTGGGCGCCGTGGGGCTGCTGCTGGGTTACGAACACTCCATCGTCTCGCCGCGCGAGCTGCGCCGGCTGAATGCGGCGTTTTTCACCATGAACGGCGTGATTGCAATGGTGTTTCTGGGGTTTGTGTCGGCGGACGTGTGGATGCGGCGGTAAGAAGGCAGGGAGTAGGGAACAGGGAACAGGGAACAGAAAACAGGGAACAGAAAACAGGGAACAGGGAACAGGGAGTAGCCAATAGGGAGTAGAAAGACAGGGTGGAAATATGGAGTCGCCGCGGTTTCGCAGAAAAAGGGATTCGCGCCCGGCGATTGCTATCATTGCACGCATGAAAGCGCACCAGATTTTTCTCGTGAGTCTCGTATTGTGTGCCGGGTTTTCGGACGCGGCGACGGGATTCGCTCAGTGGATTCGCTCAGGATGACATCCAAGATAAGATTTAATCCTTCGGGTGCAGGCGGGTGCGGGCAGTCTGTAGATGTAGAGGAAGAAAGAAACTGCATGAAGATCGCAATTCAGGGTGAGCCGGGCTCGTTCAGCCACGAGGCGGCGCTGAAGCTCGTACCGGACGCGGAGATTGTCCCGTGCGCGCTCTCGGCGGAGGTGTTTGCCAAGCTGGACGGGGGCGCTGCCGATGCCGCCGCGATTCCCATTGAGAACAGCCTGGCGGGGTCGGTGCTGGAGCATTTTGACTTGCTGCTCCATCACGACGTGAGGGTGGTGCGGGAGACGCTGATTCGCATTCGCCACAACCTGATCGCCGTCGCGGGCGCCAAAATCGACGAAATCGACCGCGTGTATTCGCATTCCGTGGCGCTGGCGCAGTGCCGGCGCTTCGTGGCCGAGCATCCCCGGATGAAGGCGGTTGCCTTTTACGACACCGCGGGCAGCGTGAAGCAACTGGTGGGTCTGGGCGATCAACATGCGGCGGCGATTGCGAGCGAGCAGGCGGCGGCGCACTACGGCGCGGAGATTCTTGCCCGCGGCATTGAGGACGATCCGGAGAACTACACGCGGTTCTTTCTGGTGCAGCGCAGCCGCGAGGCGGAGACCGATCCTGCATCGAACAAGATGAGCGTGGCCTTTACGCTGGAGCATCGGCCGGGCTCGCTGGTGGCGGCGTTGAGCGCGTTGAGCGCGATGGGCACCAACCTGACCAAGATCGAGTCGCGGCCGGTACAGGGCAAGCCGTGGGAGTACATTTTCTATGCGGATTACCAGATTGGCTCAAACGAGGAAGGAACGCGCGCTCTGGAGGCGCTGGGCGCGCACTGCGGCATGACGAAGGAACTGGGCCGCTACCGCGAGGCACGCAGCGTGGAGACCGGAAATCCCTGATGGGAATCGCGTTGTTGTGGAATCCAGGAGCAGGAAAAAGGGGACCGGCCTGGGCCGGTCCCCCTGCTTTGAGCTTGACCCGGAAGCAGGCGTTTAGAAGTGGTAGGCCACGCCGATGACGGGGTCGCTGATCCAGGGCCTGTACCAGCGGTTGGTGGTGAATTGGGTGTCGCCGAAGGTAGGCACTTTGGTGACCAACCCACGATACTCCACGCGGATGTCGAAGCTGGGGCTGACCTCGTAGGCGATCCCGGCGCCGAAGATGGCGCCAATCTGCGTCTGCTGCTTAACGTCAAGGCTGGTGGTGCCCGAGTTGCGGATGGGCAAGAAGATGAATCCCCCGGCTCCTCCTTCCACGAAGGGATTGTAGTTTTTGAATACGAAGGAGCGGACGTAAGCGGCGGAGATCTCCTGGGTGCGAGTCAAGACTTTATATTGATTGGGGCTCACGAAGTAGCCGAGGCTGTTCTGGTAGGTTATGCCGTAGTTGGCCTCAATGGCGCTCGTGGGCGTGAGCATGAAGCGGTAGCTGAGCATGGCGCCATAGGCGGTGGTGGAATGCACCTGTACGGTGGTGGAAGAAGCCATGAACGGCTCAATCAGCCCCATACCGCTCAGGCTGATGTCCTGGCGGCTTTCCTGAGCGCGGCCTGCGGCCACACCCACGGCCAGCAGAAAGATTAAAAAAGCGATCTTCTTCATTCGATCCTGATCCTCATGAGTGCACAACCGTGCGGCTGGCAAAAGCTCAGCGATTTCCGCGCACTGGTCCGGCGCGCCGGATGGTCCCGAGCCCCGCTCTCAGCATTGTAACTGGCCGGGGCGGGTTGGGGGGATGGCGGCGCACAGGGAGTCTTCTGAGGCTATAGACGGATGGGAGGGAAAGAAGAGAGGGAGAAGGGAGTGGCCAGTAGGGAATAGCCAGTAGCCGGGAGCCAGGACTTCGGGCTACAAGCTACAGGCTAAAGGCCATGAGCCGGATGCAGCCTTCTCCTTCTATTTCTCCCTGTCTTCTGCTCACTTGCTGCCTTGCTCCCTGCTTCCTAGTGTGGTGTCCCGCAAGTTCTTTGATGAAGTTCGCCGGTGAAAAAGCAGGTCCTTCGACTGCGTTTGGCGCACAACCACCCCGCGGGCAAAGACCGCCCGCCGGGGGCCCCGGTCACGCGCCAAACTTCGCTCAGGATGACAGCACTATTTGCCCAAAGGAGAACCCCCGGCTTTGCCGGGGAGGCAGTAGCAGTTTGACATTTCCGGGAGTTCTTCGAGGTTTTGCAATGGATGCCAAGGAGAAATTGCGCCGTCCCTACGGGACTCCGCGCCGCGGTTTGGCAGCCAACCCAGCACTGAAGTGCTGGGCTAACACACATCGCGCCTCTGGCGCTCGGGTCCTCTGCGAGCACGAAGAACGAGGGTCCATCGAGTGGTGTGGGGAGCAGGGAAAACGGATCAGGCCCTTTTGAGGGGCCAATAACCGTAAAGCCTCCGGCTCTGCCGGAGGATACTTGATTTGCGAATTTCTGGGACACCACACTAGAGCGTGTTTCAAAAATGACGGCCGCACTGCGGCCACAATACCCCAGGGGTTAAAACCCCTCATCTTCCCTGAGCTTTTCGGCACGAGTGAACTCGTGCCCTGTTACAAAGCGGGTTTTTGAAACACGCTCTACTCCCTATTCCCTACTGGCTACTCCCTGGCTTTACCCCCCGACACGCTCGACGTGGTAGTAAAACGGCGGTCCCAGCTCTTTGGCCAGGGTTCTGAGCGTGTGCAAAAAGGCCTTGGCGGCGTAGGAGAGCGTGGCCTGGCGGCGGTGAGCCAGGCGGAGCACGCGACGCACGTCCAACTCATCGACCGGCACGCGCACCAAGTCGCCGATTTCCAGCTCGCGCGCCACGGTGAGGTGGGGAACCAGGGCCACGCCGTTGCCCATGGCCACAAAACGCTTGATGGCCTCAATGGTGGGCAGTTCAATGCCCATGTGCAGTGGAGTGCGGTAGCGCTGGAAGGTCTCAATGACCTTGCGGCGCAGCGGCGAGGCTACGTTGTGAGCGATGAAGGTCTCGTTGCCGAGGTCGCGGATGGAGACGCGTTTTGCCCCGGCCAGCGGGTGGCTAGGGCCCACAATGAAGGCCAGGCTGTCGCCATAGACGGCAATGGTGCGGATCTGCGCTGGGTCGGGGCGGAAGGAGATGACGCCGAGCTCGAAGGTGCGCAGATTGAGCTCCTCGGGGATACGCGAGGCCAACATGCGCTGCACGGTGACGCCCACGTTAGGGAACTCGCGCCGGAAGGCGTCGATGGCCGGCAACAGGACCATGCAGGTGTATTCGTTAGCGCCCAGTTGCAACTGGCCGCGCTCCCGGTTCTTCAGCTCGCCGAGGGCGCTGGAGGCCTCACGCCGCAGGGCCAGGAGGCGCAGCGCGTAATCGCGCAGCAGGGCGCCGGCGGCGGTGAGCGAGCCGTCGCGCGCGGACCGGTCAAGAAGTGTTTCGCCCACCGCTTCTTCCAGCTTGCGGACGACCTGGCTGACGGCAGGCTGCGTGCGATGCAGGCGCTGGGCGGCGCGGGAGAAGCTGCGCTCTTCGGCCACGGCGAGAAAGGTTTCGAGCTGGCTGAGTTCCATGGCGTTCCTCCGGAAAGCTGAGAGCTGAAGGCTCCTTCAGTATAAGCAATTCTAATCGATTATAAAAGAATTATAACTTTGCCTTATACAGCCCGGATAGGCGACAATGAAATGTCTGGACTATGCAGGTTGTTCCGGCAGGCACACAGATGAGCACTGAGCATGTAGTTTTCTTCGACACCACTCTGCGCGACGGCGAGCAGTCGCCCGGTTGCAGCATGACCACGCAGGAGAAGCTCACTATGGCCCACGCCCTGGAGGACCTGGGCGTGGACATCATCGAGGCCGGATTCGCCATGGCCTCGGAGGGCGACTTCGCGGCCATCGCGACCATCACGCAGGCCATACGGAAGCCGCGCATCGCGTCATTGGCCCGGGCAAAAACCGAGGACATCGAGATGGCGGCGCGGGCGCTGCAGTTTGCCGATCGGGCGCGCATCCATGTGTTTCTGGCGTCGAGCGACCTGCATCTGGAATACAAATTGAAGATGAGCCGCGCGGAGGCGCTGGAGCAGTGCGGTGAGAGCGTGCGGCTGGCGCGGTCGCTGGCCGACGACGTGGAGTTTTCGCCCGAGGATGCGACGCGATCGGATCGCGACTTTCTGGTGGAAATGGTGCGCGTTGCGGTCGAGGCGGGCGCGACCACGATCAACATGCCCGACACCGTGGGTTACATCACGCCGGAGGAGTATGGGCAGATGTTCCGCGAGGTGCGCGAGCGGGTTCCCGCGATCGACGAGAAGGGCGTGGTGCTTTCGGCGCACTGCCACGACGATCTGGGGCTGGCTGCGGCAAACTCGCTGGCGGCGATCCAGGCCGGGGCGCGGCAGGTGGAGTGCACCATCAACGGCATCGGCGAACGGGCGGGCAACGCGGCGCTCGAGGAGATTGCGGCGGCGCTTTACGTGCGCGGCGACCGCTTCGGCGTGACGACAAGCATAAAACTCGACCAGCTTTATCCCACCAGCGAGGTGCTGGGCCAGCTCATCACCTTCAAGCCGTCACCCAACAAGGCGGTGGTGGGCGCCAATGCGTTCGCGCACGAGTCGGGCATTCACCAGCACGGTATGCTGGCGAATCCCTTGTGCTACGAGATCATGACGCCGCAACTGGTGGGCGTGGCCAAGACGCACCTGGTGCTGGGCAAGCACTCCGGACGCGCCGCACTGCGGCATCGGCTGGAGCAGCTCGGCTTCACGGTGAGCCGCGACGAGCTGCAGCACGTCTACTACCGTTTTGTGGCCCTGGCCGACCGCAAGAAGAATATTTACGATCAGGATTTGGTTGGATTGCTGCCGGACCACATTCGCGAACGGCGCAGCGAGCCGGTCTCGGAACTGGATTGAAAAAGACAGGGACTAGGGACGTAGGGACTAGGGACTAGGGACTAGAGCGTGTTTCAAAAATGGCTGCGTAGATTCCGCTCGTCATCCCGCAGGGGTTAAAACCCCTTGTTTGCCTGCATTTTATCGGCCCGACTAAAGTCGTGCCCTTGTTACAAAACAGATTTTTGAAACAAGCTCTAGGAACTGCGAACTGAGAATGGATCGTGTCACCGCACTTCAATTGCGTTATTCAATCAAACGATCGACGATGAGGAGAAGAAGACAAGAATGAAACTGAAGATTCTGGTTACGCCCGGCGACGGCATCGGCCCGGAAATCACCGAGCAGGCCATCGCGGTATTGCAGGAAGCGGCGGCCGCGAGCGGCCACACACTGGAGCTGGACGAACGGCGCATTGGCGGCGTGGCGATTGAGCGGGATGGCACACCTCTGCCCGCCGACACCCTTGCTGCCGCATTGGATTCCGAGGCGGTTTTTTTGGGCGCCGTGGGCGACGACAAGTTCAATGCTCTCCCCGCCAGCAAGCGCCCCGAGGCGGGCCTGCTCGGACTGCGCGCCGCGCTGGGCGGCTTCGCCAATCTGCGGCCCGTCTTCGCTTTTAAAGAGCTGACGGTCAACAGCCCCTTGCGGCCCGAGATCATCGACGGGACCGACATCCTATTCGTCCGCGAACTGCTCGGCGGGCTCTACTACGGCAAGCCGCGGGAGTGGAACAAGGAAAAGGGCGAAGCCTTCAACACGATGTACTACACCCGCGAGGAAGTGGCGCGTGTAGCCCGCACCTCCTTTCAACTGGCGCAGAAGCGCCGCAAGCTGGTGACCAGCGTGGACAAGGCCAACGTGCTCGAAGTTTCGCAGCTTTGGCGCGACACGGTGACCGAGGTAGCCAAGGAGTTCCCCGATGTGACGCTGGAACACCAGTTCGTCGACGCCATGTCGATGCACCTGATGAAGCGGCCGCGCGACTTCGACGTGATCGTAACGGAGAACACGTTTGGCGACATTCTGACCGACGAGGCCTCGGTGATTACCGGCTCGCTGGGCATGCTGCCTTCGGCGACCGTCGGCGGCAAGATCAATTTGTATGAGCCGGCCCACGGCTCCGCGCCCAAACATGCGGGAAAGAACATCGCCAATCCGCTGGCCACGATCCTGACCGGCGCGATGCTTTTGCGCCACTCCTTCGGGCTCGACGCGGAGGCCGATGCGATTGTGGCGGCCGTCCGCAAGGTGCTGGAGCGAGGCTTCCGCACGCAGGACCTGGCGCGCACCAACCCGGAGGGATTGACCGTGCTGGGAACCCGCGAGATGGGCGCGAAGGTGCGGGAAGCGGTGAAAGAACAGCTTTCAGCTCATCGTGTTTGAGCGAGGGGCATTTTCGAAAGCCGAACAGGAATCGGTTTTCGGCGCGAGCAAGAAAGTTTCGATCGGCAACACCAAGGCTGATAGCTGAAAGCTGAGAGCTGACGGCTGGCAATCGAGGAGTTTCATGAGTAGCGAACCGAAAACATTGTTCGAAAAGGTGTGGGAGAAGCATGTGGTGGTTGAGCCTGAGGGCGAACCGACGCTGCTCTACATCGATCTGCAGTTGGTGCACGAGGTGACCTCGCCGCAGGCGTTTGAGGGGCTGCGTCTGACGGGGCGCAAGGTGCGGCGGCCGGACCGTACCATTGCGACCGTGGACCACAACGTGCCCACGACCATTGAGGGCCGGCTGAACATCGTGGACCCGATTTCGGCGACGCAAATCGCCACGCTGCGCAGGAACTGCGCGGACTTCGGCGTCGAGCTCTACGACGTGGGCTCGCGCGAGCAGGGCATTGTGCACGTGATCGGGCCGGAGCTGGGGTTGACCAAGCCGGGCATGACGATCGTATGCGGAGACTCGCACACGTCGACGCACGGCGCGTTCGGAGCTTTAGCTTTTGGCATCGGCACCAGCGAGGTGGAGCACGTGCTGGCCACGCAGACGCTGCCGCAATCGAAGCCGAGGACATTCCGTATTGCCGTCGAAGGCAAGCTGCCGCTGGGCGTCACGGCGAAGGACGTGATTCTGGCCATCATCGGCAAGATCGGCACCGATGGGGCGACAGGATGCGTGATTGAATACGCGGGCTCGGCGATTCGGTCGCTCTCGATGGAAGGCCGGATGACGATCTGCAACATGAGCATCGAGGCGGGAGCGCGCGCGGGCATGATCGCGCCGGACGAAACGACGTTTGCGTACCTGAAGGGGCGGCGGTTCGCGCCGAAAGGCGAGGGTTGGGACAAAGCAGTGGCCGAGTGGAGCAAGCTGCCCTCCGATCCCGGCGCGAAGTTCGACCGCGAACTGGTGATCGATGCGGCAAGTTTGGTTCCGTATGTGAGCTGGGGAACAAGCCCCGGCATGGTGGCGCCGGTCACGGACACGGTGCCCAATCCAGCGGCAGCAGAGACGGAAATTGAGCGCAAGGGCTTCGAACGCGCTCTCGAATACATGGGGCTGCGGGCGGGAACACGCCTTGAAGAGATTGCCATCGACCGCGTATTTATTGGCTCTTGCACCAATGGCCGCATCGAGGATCTGCGCGCGGCGGCCCGCATCGCCCGCGGCTACAAGGTCTCAAAGAAGGTGAATGCGATGGTGGTTCCGGGATCGCAGCAGGTGAAGGCGCAGGCTGAGGCAGAAGGCCTGGATCGCGTTTTTCGCGTGGCCGGGTTTGAGTGGCGCGAGCCGGGCTGCTCCATGTGCCTGGGGATGAATCCCGACATTCTGTTGCCGGGCGAGCGCTGCGCCTCGACGAGCAACCGCAACTTCGAGGGGCGGCAGGGCCGCGGCGGGCGCACGCACCTGGTTTCGCCGGAGATGGCCGCGGCGGCCGCGATCGCCGGGCACTTTGTGGACATCCGCAACTGGCCAGTTCGTGAATCTGCCCGCGAGGAGGTAACGGCCTGATGGAACCGTTTCGCACATTGACCGCGCTGGCCGCGCCGCTGGACCGCGCCAACGTGGACACCGACCAGATCATTCCCAAGCAGTTTTTGAAGCGCATCGAGCGCACGGGCTACGGCGATTTTCTGTTCTTCGACTGGCGGCAGACGCCCGACGGCGCGCCGATCGCCAATTTTGTTCTCAACGATCCGCGTTACAAGGGCGCGAAGATTCTGATCGCGGGCAAGAACTTCGGTTGCGGATCGAGCCGCGAGCATGCTGCGTGGGCGCTGAGCGACTACGGCTTCCGCGTGGCGATCGCGCCGACGTTCGCCGACATCTTTTTCTCGAATGCAGGCAAGAACGGGATCGTTCTGGCGCGGCTGAGCGAGGAAGAGGTCGACACGCTGCTCAGAAACGCGCAGCAAATTCCGAATTATCAGCTCACCGTTTCGCTGGAAGCGCAAACGGTGACCGATGGGCGCGGATTCACGGCGAAGTTCGAGATCGATCCCTTCAGGAAGTTTTGCCTGATCGAGGGGCTGGACGATATCGGCCTGACGCTGCGGCACGCCGCGGAGCTGGACAAGTTTGAAGCCGCGCACGATGCGGCGGCATGGTTGAAAGCGAAGTAAGGCAGCGGAGATTGCGGTGTTGGCGGAGCTAGCGGAGTTAGAAAAGGCGCCGGCGCGCACGGTCAATCATTAACTCCGCTAACACCGCGAGCTCCGCTCGTGCAATGAGAAGGACGGTAAGGAGAGAAATGACCATTGAAGGCAAGCGACAGAGCATTCCGTTGACCGAAGGGCCGAGCCGCGCAGCGGCGCGGTCGTATTTTCGCGGAGCAGGATTCAAGAAAGAAGATCTGCACAAGCCGATTATCGGCGTGGCGAACACGTGGACGGAGATCGGCACCTGCAACGTGCACCTGCGCGGGATCGCGGAGGCGCTGAAGGAAGGCATTCGCGAGGCCGGCGGCACGCCGATGGAGTTCAACACCATCACCATTCACGACGGCCTCACCATGGGCACGCAGGGCATGAAGGCGTCGCTGGTTTCGCGCGAGGTGATCGCCGACTCCATCGAGCTGGTGGCGCGCGGCAATCTCTTCGACGGACTCGTGGGTATCGGCGGCTGCGACAAGAATATGCCGGGCATCATCATGGCGCTGTGCCGGCTCGACATTCCGGGCATGATGCTTTACGGCGGATCGATCGCGCCGGGCAAGCTGAACGGCCCCCATGGCGAGAAAATCGACATTTCGATTCAGGACGTATTCGAAGGCATCGGCGCCTATGCCGCGGGACGCATCGACGATGCCCAATTGGAGGCCCTCGAAGCCAACGCCTGTCCCGGCGCGGGCGCATGCGGCGGCCAGTTCACGGCGAACACCATGGCCATGAGCGGCGAAATTCTGGGCATCTCGCCGATCGAGCTTTCAGGCGTGCCCGCCACCGCACCCGGCAAACTCGACGCGACACGCGCGGCGGGCCGCATGTTGATGGACGCGGTGCGCGCCAACCGCAAACCCTCCCAGATCATCACCCGCAAATCCATCGAAAATACCATTGCCAGCGTGGCCGCAAGCGGCGGCTCGACCAATGCCGTGCTGCACCTGCTGGCCATCGCGCGCGAGTTGGGCATCCCGCTGAGCATCGACGATTTTGACGCCATCTCGAAGCGCACGCCGTATATCTGTAGCCTGACGCCGGCCGGAAAATACCTGGCATGGCACTACCAGGCAGCGGGCGGCTCGCGGCTGCTGGCGAAGCGCATGATCGACGCGGGGCACGCGGACGGATCCGCGCTAACCATCAGCGGTAAAACGCTGGCCGAGGAAGCCGCGCTCGCCGAAGAGACTCCGGGGCAGGATGTCATCCACACTTTCGAGAAGCCCATCAAGCCCAACGGCGGGCTGGTGATTCTCAAGGGCAATCTGGCGCCGGAAGGTTGCGTGATGAAAATCGCCGCGGCGGGCAAGTACGAGCATCGCGGGCCGGCGCGCGTCTTCGATTGCGAAGAGGATTGCTTCAAAGTTGTCCAGGCAGGCGGCATCAGGCCCGGCGACGTGGTGGTGATTCGCTACGAAGGGCCGAAGGGCGGGCCCGGCATGCGCGAGATGCTGCAGGTGACCGCGGCAATCAGCTCGAATGCGGAGCTGAGCGCGCAGGTGGCGTTGCTCACCGACGGGCGATTCAGCGGCGCGACGCGCGGATTCACCGCGGGCCACGTGGCGCCCGAGGCGTTTGTGGGCGGGTCGATTGCAGCGGTGCGCGAGGGCGACATCATTTCATTCGACATCGCCAAGCGCACGCTGAACGTGGAGATCAGCGACGCGGAGATGGCGGCGCGGCTGAAGAACTTCAAGCCGCCGGCGCTGCGCTGGCCGAAGGGCGTGTTCCGCAAGTACGTGGATCGGGTGAGCTCGGCGGCCGAGGGGGCAACGACGTAAGAAGCAGGGACTAAGGGACTAGGGACGTAGGGACGTGGGGACTAGAGGCAATCGGCGACATCAGCGCTCAAGGAGTTGACCTATGGGACACAAGGGAAACGCCAACACGAAAGCGAACGCGAACGCATCGGACGGAAGCACAACTGCGCCGAACGCGACTGCGCCGAGCGCAAGCGCATCGGGTTCGCATGCGCATCTGACGCCGCCGGCGAAGTTGACGGGCGCGGAGATCATCTGGGCTACGCTGGTCGGCGAGGGCGTGGACACGGTCTTCGGTTACCCCGGAGGGACGATTCTTCCGGCGTACGATGCTCTGCGCAAGTTTCCCGTGCGGCACATTCTGGTGCGGCACGAGCAAGGGGCGGCACACATGGCCGACGGTTTCTCGCGCGCTTCGGGCAAGGTGGGGGTGGCTATCGCCACCAGCGGCCCCGGCTCGACCAACCTGGTTACCGGGATTGCGACGGCGATGCTGGACTCGATTCCCATTGTTTGTATCACGGCCAACGTGTCGAGCAAGCTGCTGGGCACCGACGCGTTTCAGGAAGTGGACATTACCGGCATTACGCTGCCGGTGACCAAGCATAATTTTCTGGTGAATCGCGCGGAGGACATCGCGCCGACGCTGCGCCATGCTTTTCAGATCGCGCGTTCGGGCCGTCCCGGTCCGGTGCTGGTGGACATTACCAAGGACGCGGAGCAGGCGACGACGGAGTTCGATTTCGAGGCGGCCAAGCCGCGGCCCTACCGTCCGCATCCCATGCTGCACGTGGACGATTCGGGGCTGGCGCAGGCGGCAGAGTTGATCCGCAATTCGAAGCGGCCGGTGATTCTGGCCGGCCACGGGGTGATGGAGTCCGGCGCGATGGAGCAGGTGCGCACGCTGGCCGAGCGCGCGCAGATTCCCGTGGGGCTTACGCTGCTGGGGCTGGGCGGATTTCCGGCGTCGCATCCGCTGTGCCTGGGCATGATGGGCATGCACGGCGAGTCATGGGTGAATTCCGCAATTCAGGACGCCGACCTGCTGATCGCCTGCGGCATGCGCTTCGACGATCGCGTGACGGGAAAGCTCACCGAGTATGCGCAGAAGGCGAAGAAGATACACATCGAGGTCGATCCCTCGGAGATCAACAAGAACGTGAAGGTGGACGTGGCGCTGGTGGGCGACCTGCGCGAAGTGCTCGATCAATTGCTGCCGCGGATTTCCGGCCGCGACGGTTCGACGTGGCTCAAATCCATCGAGGCGAAAAAGGGCGCGGTTGCCGTGCACGATATCAAGAATCTGCCCGACTCCGGCCATCTATACGCGGCGCACGTGATCCACGACCTGTGGCGCATGACCGGCGGCAACGCCATCATCGTTACCGACGTGGGCCAGCACCAGATGTGGGAGGCGCAGTACTTCCGCCACGAGCAGCCTCGCACGCTCATTACGTCGGGCGGTTTGGGCACGATGGGATTTGCGCTGCCCGCGGCCATCGGCGCCAAGGTGGCTTGTCCCGAGAAAGAGGTGTGGGTGGTGGTGGGCGACGGCGGATTCCAGATGACGGCGGCGGAGCTGGCGACCATTGTGCAGGAAAAGATCAAGATCAACATCGCCATCATCAACAACGGCTACCTGGGCATGGTGCGGCAGTGGCAGGAGTTCTTCTACGAGCGGAACTACGAAGCCACGCCGCTGGTGAGCCCGGACTTTGTGAAGCTAGCCGATGCACACGGCATTCCCGGGCGCGCGGTGCGCAAGCGCGGCGAAGTGGAAGAAGCCGTGAATGCGGCGCGCTCGGCGACGGGCGCGTATCTGCTCAACTTCATGGTGGAGAAGGAAGACTCGGTGTACCCGATGATTCCGGCGGGCAGCGCGCTGCACGAGATGATTCGGCGGCCGGAGAAGGATCCGCTGGAAGAGCGGGCGGACGACAAGTGAGAAAGACGGCTTTTAGCTGTCAGCTTTCAGCCCTCAGCTTCATCCGTGCAGCGAAGGGCGGGAAACGGTGCTCCAATTGTTTTGTCGGGTTCTGCGGCGACCTCGCATTAACCAGCAAACAACCGGAAATCGCGTGGTAAAGCTGATGGCTGAGAGCTGAGAGCTAGGAGCTGCATTTATGCTGCATACATTCGTTGCATACGTTGAAGACCGGCCGGGCGTGCTGACGCGCGTGGCGTCGCTGTTCCGGCGTCTGAACATCAACATCCACTCGCTCACCGTGGGGCGCAGCGAGCGGCCGGGGCTGTCGCGGCTCACGCTAGTGTGCGAGGCGTCGGCCGAAGCCGGGCATCGCATCCGCGCCAACCTGTTTAAACTGGAGAATGTCGTGGACGTGGACGACATCGCCCAGGCGCCGAGCGTCACGCGCGAACTGGCGTTGATCAAGGTGGCCGCGTCGCCGCGCAACCGCGCGCAGATCTTCGATCTCGCCGAGGTCTTCCGCGCGCGTATCGTCGATCTCACCTCGGAATCGCTCATTATCGAGATGACGGGCGTGGAGAGCAAGATCGAAGGGCTCATCGAAATACTGCGCGAGGACGATGGACGGATCCTGGAGATTTGCCGCAGCGGCAAGATGACCATGCGGCGCGGCCATCACGTGAGCAGCGTGGTCAAGGCCATGGGCGTGGCCGAGGCGGCCGTCGAGGAAGACGAGTCCGCGGTCGAAGGCGCGGCGGACGAGGTTCAGTAGCGGATTCGGCTCGCGTCCGCACCGGAGAATGACGCGCAAGAGATTCCGCGCGCAACATGCGGCGGACGGGATTTTTCAACATCAGTATCTGACAAGAAAAAGGAGAAACGAGGAACAACATGGCGAAGACTTTCTACGATCACGATGCCGATCTCGCATTGATCCAGGCCAAAAAGGTGGCCATCATCGGGTACGGCTCGCAGGGGCATGCCCACGCTCTCAACCTCAAGGACTCAGGAGTGCAGGTGAAGGTAGGCCTGCCCGCCGTGGAAGCGGAGTCCATTGCCAAGGCGAAGAAGGCGGGCTTCGATGTGGTTCCGCCGGCCGAGGCCGCGAAGTGGGCCGACGTGGTGATGATCCTGGCTCCCGACCAGGTTCAGGCCAAGGTCTACGCCGAAGACATCGGGCCGAACCTGGCGCCGGGTAAGCTGCTGATGTTCGCGCACGGATTCAACATCCACTTCAAGACCATCGTCCCCGCCGCGGGGATCGACGTGGGCATGGCCGCGCCCAAGGCGCCCGGCCATCGCGTGCGCGAGATCTTTATAGAGGGCGGCGGCGTGCCGGGACTGATCGCCGTGCACCAGGACGCGACCGGCAAGGCGCACGCGCTGGTGCTCAGCTACCTGAAGGGCATCGGCTGCACCCGCGCCGGGGTTCTGGAAACCACATTCAAGGAAGAGACCGAGACCGATCTCTTCGGCGAGCAGGCGGTGCTGTGCGGCGGCATCAGCGCGCTCATCAAGGCCGGGTACGAGACGCTGGTCGAGGCCGGCTATCAGCCGGAGAGCGCCTACTTCGAGGTGCTGCACGAGCTCAAGCTGATCGTGGACCTGATTTATCGCGGCGGGCTCGCCTACATGCGGTATTCGATCAGCGACACCGCCGAGTATGGCGACTACGTGAGCGGTCCGCGCGTGATCGGCGCCGAAAGCCGCAAGGCGATGAAGCAGATTCTCGCGGAGATTCAGGACGGGACGTTCGCCAAGAAGTTTCTCGCCGATCAGAGCTCGGGGAAGAAGGAGTTTCTGGCCTTCCGCGAGGCCGAGGCCAGGCACCCGGTCGAAATCGTCGGCAAGCAACTGCGCGCGCAGATGCCGTTCCTCGATCCGGTCACGGTGGAGGAAGTGGCGAAGACGCGGTAGGAAAGCAGCCTTCAGCTATCAGCTTTCAGCCTTCAGCTATTAGCTCTCAGCTTTTAGCTGGAGGCGTTTCTGTTGCTAGAAGCTCAACGGGGCTTGACCATCCACGGGCCTAAGCTCTTCTGCCCTCGCGTCCAGGAGGCAGATGCAATTCGGGGGACGCCATCTACCATCCTCAATCTTTCCGAGTGGTCCGTCGGGTGTCGAGATGCGAGCGCCACCCACTCTCAATTCGTCCGTTACGTCTTTCATTCTGCGATCGCAGGTGACCAGGAAGGTCTCCTCGAACTCCCGAGTGTAAGCCAGCTCGCAGGCCATTGCGATCACGAGGATGTCAAAGGTGCTCAAATAATCCCCACCTCGCGAAGTCGCAAGTTGATGCTCAACTGGAATGATCTTGTCTGCTGCGATAATGTGATAACGATTGAGGTCATATGTATATAGGGTCCTTCCCCAGTGGATTTGATCTCTGAAGTTACTAAGGTGCTGCTTGTAACTCGCCTCATCAAGTACATCTTGTTGTCTCTCCGCCCTAAATCGCCTTTTAGCGAAGGTGTTGAACACTTCAGCGATACAAAAACTCGGAATGAATAGCTTTGCTTTGCGAACTCGCTTCTGCGTTTGAATAAATTGGATCGCCGTACCGACCCGTTTGTTGCGGGGAACATAAATGTCTACCGCGGCGGACGCGTCGAACAAATAGGTTCGCATCAATCCTCCTCGCTTAATGAGTGTTCTTGCCTCAGCGTGGGCCCCAGATTAGAGAATTTCTCGCGCTTCGCCTGCGACCAGTCCACATATCGCGTCGAATCCGCTCCCGGGCCTGTGGCAGACAAGAACTCAAACTCTTTGGCCTCGTTCTTGAACTTAGGAATTGCTCTTTTCATCACGCAGACTTCAATGATATGTTCCGGGAGCCGTAAAAATCCTCACCCCACCCAGTCCGTCGCCCAGTTCTCTTTTCCCGCAAGCCCGGAGACATGATCAAAGACATTGTCTGCCGTGACAAGGATTGCCCCAACGGCGATGGCGTGTGCGGCAATCAGCATGTCCATGCTTTCCAGTGGCCGGCCCGCTGCTTCCTGCTGCACGCGGAGCTGCCCGTAGGCGCGAGCCTCAGCGGAGCCGAGAGGCAGAGCCTGGATGCGGGCGAGGAACCAGCGGATGGCATGGCGAAGGTTGGGGGCGTTGGGGTTCTTGGCCAAGCCGAATTCCAGCTCAAACTCCGTGACGATGGAAATACAGGCGGTCTCATCTTCTCCCAGGCTCGCCAGCCGGGCTCGGGCTGCTAGAGACTTGCCCTTGAGGATGTAGCTGACAGTATTGGTGTCGAGCATATAGAGCCGGCTCATAGCTGGTCGCGCTCTTGCGGCGGGCCCTGGCTGCGGTCGGCGAGGAAATCGTCGGGGAACGCGGCCTTGTCCAGGGCGGCATACACCTCGTCCCAACTGCCCGGCGCCTGGGAGAGAATCACGTCTCCGCTCTGCGGATCCCGGCGGATGAAGACCTCATTTGAGGTAAAGCGGTACTCGGCTGGAATGCGGACAGCCTGACTCCGTCCACTCATGAAAACGCGCGCCTTCTCAATCTGGGCCATGACTCCTCCACGTGAGATATATCATGCCATATATCGCAGTCTGAGGCAACTTTTTGCCGGTTTTTTGAGATATGCTGTTGCATGAAACACGGATCTTGCTGTATCATGTTTCATGAAACATATGGGGACCGTTCGAAATACCGTCACCGTCCGCGTCCGCAAGCACCGCGAGCAGTTGCGTGCTGCCGGGTTGAGGCCGGTGCAGATTTGGCTGCCTGATACTTCCTCGGAGAGTTTCCGCAGGAAGTGCGAGCGAGAGTCGCTGCTGCTGGCGAATGATCCGCTCGAGAACGAAACGCTTGCATGGATCGACGAAGTGGCGGACACGGACGACTGGGTGTGAAGCGAGGCGACCTGATCCCGGTAGTTCTGGCGGGAGCGTACGGCAAGCCGCGGCCCGCGCTGGTGATTCAGTCCGACCTCTTCGCCCCCCTCCCCTCGGTAACGATTCTGCCAGTCACAAGCGAACTGCGTCCGATCACGACATTCCGAATCACTGTTGATCCTTCACAGAAAAACGGTCTCCGCTCGCCGTCACAGATCATGGTCGACAAGGCGCACACCATTCCGCGCGATAAAGCCGGCGAGCCCTTCGGCGAGTTGGAGTCCCGCACGCTCAAGGCCGTTGACCGTTCACTTGCGGTTTTCCTCGGGTTGGGCTGAGCACCGCTCGACGCGAATCTCTCCAGGTATCCTTCCTCAGCTTCGCCGCCTAGTAGAATCAAGCTGAAACTCGCTTCATTCCGGCTTGGGAGGCAACTTGCTTTACTGGCTGCTCTACGAAAAGCTGTTTCCGTTCTTCCACCCGTTCCGGATCTTCCGCTACCTCACGTTTCGCACCGCGTTTGCCTCGCTCACGGCGCTGCTGATCGCGCTCTTCATCGGGCCGTACGTGATCCAGAAGCTGAGGGAGTTCCAGATCGGGCAGTTTGTGCGCGAGGACGGGCCGCAGTCGCACCTGAAGAAGACCGGCACGCCCACGATGGGCGGCGTGCTGATCGTGATCGCGATTCTTCTGCCCACGGTGCTGTGGTCCGACCCGGCCAATCCGTTCGTGTGGATTACGGTCTTCTCCACGTTGGCGTTCGGGGCGATCGGCTTTGCCGATGACTACATCAAGGTGGTGCAGCGGCGCAGCCTAGGCCTGACGGCGCGGGCGAAGCTGCTGTGGCAGGGGCTGGCCGGAGCGATGGTGGCCGTGGCGCTGGTGGTTCTGGACGAGTTCAAGGTGTTTTCGACGCGGCTTTCCGTGCCGTTTATCAAGAGCCTGCGGCCCGATCTGCTGTGGCACCACTGGCCCAGCATGCTGCCGCACATGGCATGGTTTGCGTTTGTGCCGTTCGTGTTGTGGGTGGTGCTGTGGCTGGTGGGCACATCGAACGCCGTGAACCTGACCGACGGACTGGACGGGCTGGCGATCGGCTGCACCATCATCGCCGCCGGGGCGCTGGCGGTGCTCACTTACATCAGCGGCCACGTGGTCTTCGCCGACTATCTGGAGCTGCAGCGCATGCCCATGGTGGGCGAGTTGACGGTTTTTTGCGGGTCGATGGTCGGCGCGTCGATCGGCTTCCTGTGGTACAACGCGCACCCGGCGGAGATTTTCATGGGCGACGTGGGCTCGCTGGCGCTGGGCGGGGCCATCGGCACCGTGGCCATCATGATCCGGCAGGAGTTGCTGCTGCCGTTCATCGGCGGCGTGTTTATCCTTGAAGCGGTTTCGGTGGTCCTGCAGGTGGGCAGCTACAAGCTGCGCAAGAAGCGTATCTTCAAGATGGCGCCGCTGCACCACCACTTCGAGCAGTTGGGCTGGAGCGAGTCAAAGGTGATCGCGCGCTTCTGGATCGGCGCCCTGGTGTTTGCATTGTTTGCACTCACCACCTTGAAATTGCGCTAGAGACGGCCCGCGCCAAAGGGCCGCGGTGCACAATAAAGGTTGTTGCTCGAAGCCGCTAGCAGCCGGTGGCGAGAGTCATTTGGGCAAGAAAGAGCATCCCTCAGGGGCTAAAGCCCGATCGGTTTGAATGACTGTACGGCACGACTGAAGTCGTGCCCTTTCAACACACGACTCTCACCGCAGGCTGTAAGGATCGGTCGAAATGATGGAATTGCAAGGCAAGAAGGTTCTGGTTGTGGGCCTGGGGAAGTCAGGGCTTGCGGCGGCGCTGTTTTTGCGCCACAAAGGCGCGCAGGTGACGGTTTCCGATATCCGGAGCGCCGAGTCGCTGGCCAGGGAGATTCCGGCGCTGCTCGAGGAAGGGATCATGGTGGAGGCCGGCGGGCACGGACTGCTGACCTTCCGCCGCCAGGACCTGATCGTGGTGAGCCCCGGCGTGCCGCTGGATACGCCGGAGCTGGTGCAGGCCAAAAACTTCGGCCGCCCGGTGATCGGCGAGCTGGAATTGGCGGCGCGATTCCTGAAGGGCAAGATTCTGGCCATCACGGGATCGAATGGGAAGACGACAACGACGACGCTCGCGGGCGAGATTTTGAAGGAGGCCGGCTATCCGGCTCTGGTTGCCGGCAACATCGGCGTAGCGGTTGCGGGCCTGATCGAAGAGAGCGCGGACGACACGTGGTCGGTGCTGGAGGTGTCGAGCTTCCAGCTTGAGAGCACGGAGCAGTTCCACCCCAAGATTGCGGTGATCCTGAACATTACGCCCGATCACCTGGACCGCCATGGCGCCTTCGAGGACTATGCGCTGGCCAAGGAGCGCATCTTTGCCGCGCAGGACGCAAGCGACAGCCTGGTGCTGAACGCCGACAACGCGCGCGCCGCCGAGGCAGGGGCGCGGTCGAAAGCTCCGGTTTACCGGTTTTCTGCCAAGCACCCGGTGGAGCAGGGCGCGTGGGTGGAGAACGAACATGTGGTCTATCGCTCCGCGCCGGGGGCGGCGATCGAGACAATTCTGCCGCTGGCGAAGATTTCGCTGAAGGGCGAACACAACGTGGAGAACGTGCTGGCGGCGGCATGCGCGGCGCGGCTGGCCGGCGCGCCCGGCGAGGCGATTGCCCGCGCCATCGAGAAATTCCACGCCGTGGAGCATCGCCTGGAGTACGTGGCCACCATCCATGGCGTCGAGTTCTACAACGACTCGAAGGCCACCAACGTGGACGCGACGGAGAAGGCCGTGGCTGCGTTTCCCGGCGGGATTCATCTGATTCTCGGCGGCAAGGACAAGGGCGCGCCCTATACGCCGCTTTCGCCGCTGCTGCGCGAGCGGGTGCGCGCCGTGTACACCATCGGCTCGGCGGCGGCCAAGATTGAGTCGCAACTGAGTGGAGTGGTTCCGATTCATTCCTGCGAGACTCTGGCCAAGGCGGTGAGCGCGGCCGCCGTCGCGGCGCAGCCCGGCGACGTGGTGCTGCTGGCGCCGGCCTGTTCCAGCTACGATCAGTTTGAGAATTACGAACACCGCGGCCATGTCTTCAAGCAGCTTGTGGCGGAACAGCAGGATTGGAAGGCAAAGCAGAGCGCGTAGAGATCTATGGCGAAGCGAGTCGGCGTCGACAAATGGCTGTTCTTCACCACGCTGGTGCTGGTGGTCACCGGGCTGGCGATGGTCTTCTCCGCTTCGGCCGTGGTCGATCAGGAAAGGTACCACTCGGCGTACACCTTCATCCTCACCCAGGCCGTGTGGGCCGCGGTGGGCGTGCTGGCTATGCTCGTGCTCATGCACGTGGACGTGAGCCACTACAATTCGCCACGGTTCATCTATCCCGCGCTGTGCGTTACTACGGTGCTGCTGGTGCTGGTTTTCCTGATGCCCGGCTCGCACCACACGCATCGCTGGATTCGCTTTGGCGATTTCTTCACTTTTCAGCCCTCGGAGATTGCGAAACCCGTGCTGGTGCTTTTTCTGGCGTGGTTTTTGCACACGCGGCTGGGCGCCATGCGCGACTGGAAGCATACGCTCGCGCCGGCGGCGCTGATTCCGGGGCTGTTCATCGTGCTCGTGGTGGTCCAGCCGGACCTGGGCACGGCATTGGTGCTGGCGGGCGTGACCGCCATGGTGCTGGTGCTGGCGGGGATGGAGTGGAAGGCTCTGCTGGGCGCCGCCGCCGCCGCGTTGCCTGTGCTGGCCGCGCTGTTGCTGTTGGTCCCGTGGCGGCGCGCGCGCATGCTGGTTTTTCTCAATCCCGAAGCCGATCCGATGGGCGCCGGCTACCACATTTACCAATCGTTGATCGCCGTGGGCGCCGGCGGGCTGACCGGCCGCGGCTATATGGAAGGGATGCAGAAGCTGTTTTATCTGCCCGAGGCCTCGACGGACTTCATCTTTGCCAACATCGCCGAGGAACTGGGCTTCATCGGCGCCATGTTCATCGTGGTGCTGTTTGCCCTGTTTGGCGTGCGCGGGCTGCGCACGGCGTTCCGGTGCAGCGATCCATTCGCGCGGCTGGCAGCGTTTGGCATCACGGTCACGATTCTATTGCAGGCCTTCTTCAACATCAGCGTGGTGCTGTCGCTGGTTCCCAACAAAGGCATTCCGTTGCCGCTGATCTCGCACGGAGGCACCTCGCTGTTTTGCACGCTGGCGAGCATTGGGATTCTGCTGAATATCAGCCGGCAGGCGGAGTGAGAAAAGCAGGGAACAGGGAACAGGGAACAGGGAACAGGGACTAGGGACTAAGGCGCTGAAAGCTGCGAACTGTGAACTCTGGACTGCGAATCCTTATTGCCGGTGGCGGAACGGGCGGGCACATCATTCCCGCGCTGGCCGTGGCGCGCGCTCTGGTCGAGCGGCACGGGGCTGAAGTTCTGCTGGTCGGCACGGCTCGCGGGTTGGAGCCGCGTCTGGTGCCGGAGGCGGGATTCCCGCTGCGCCTGATCGACATAGGTCCGCTCAAGAGCGTCTCGATGATGACGCGGCTGCGGACTCTTTCGCGGCTGCCAGGCAGCGTCTTCGACTGCAAGCGGCTGATGCGCGAGTTCCGGCCGGGCGCGGTGCTGGGCGTGGGGGGCTACGCGTCCGGTCCGGCGATGATTGCTGCGCTGTGGCTCAGGATTCCCGCCATGGCCTTCGAACCGAACGCCATGCCCGGCCTGGCCAACCGGTTGGTGGGCAAGCGGGTGCAGGCGGCGGCTATCAACTTTCCTGTCGCTGCCAAATGGTTCCGCAACACCGAGATCACGGGCGTTCCGGTGCGGCCGGAGTTCTTCGCGCTTGAGCCGCCCACTGGCGCTCCGCACCTGCTGGTCTTCGGAGGATCGCAGGGTGCGCGTCTCTTCAACACGCATCTGCCGCACATCATCAAGTCACTACTCGATGCCGTTCCGGGGCTGACGGTTCTGCATCAATGTGGAGCGCGCCACACCGAGGCGACGGAAAAGGCCTATGCGGCGAGTTGCGCGGACCCCTCGCGCTGGGATGTGCGGCCATTCCTCGACGATATGGCGGTGCGCGTCGGCCGGGCGCATCTAGTCCTGTCGCGCAGCGGAGCTTCGACCGTGGCTGAGGAGGCTGCGGCCGGCAAGCCCGCGCTGCTGATTCCCTTTGCCGCCGCAACCGACCAGCACCAGCGGCGCAACGCCGAGGCGATGGTCTCAGCCGGGGCGGCCGTGATGCTCGAGGAGACGGACCTCGACATTCCCGGCGTGCTGCTCGAAACGCTCATCCATCTACTGAACGATCCCGCACGGCTGGCCGCGATGGCCGTTGCTGCACGTACGCAGGCGCATCCGGGGGCGGCGGAGAGGATAGCGGATCGGCTGGCGGAGATGGCGGGAAGGCAGCGGGGTTAGCGGAGTTGGCGGGGCTAGCGGAGTTAGAGAGTCAGCGGGTCAGCAAGTCAGCGAGTTCGCGTGCGCTGGGTCGCACGTTTGCGTGGTTCCCGGGTCCAAAATCGGGCCCCGGGGCACCCCTGGTCGTGGTGAGTTTGCTTCGTCAATATCCGAGCCACCCGCTTTCTCGGCATGCATTTGCCAAATGATTCGCCTGCGATACCTACTTCCCTTAGGCCGATTTGCGTTGAAGAGTTCCCATATCTATAATCCCGGCATTCCCATGACCGATACGAACGGCATGCCCGCTGACCTCCTTGAATATTTCCGGGCGCTAAGAACGGAGATAATTGAGGCCCAGAAGCTTCGGGTTCAAATCGGTTTGGCAAAGACGGTATTCCTAGGCACGCTTTTGGGCATTTTTTTCAAGAGCCCCGATTCCCATGACCTGACAATCCTGATCTGTCCATTTGTAGCACTGGCGTTTGACTGCATGGTCTACGGCCTGTCATTCAACATAAGAGACATTGGCAACTTTATCGGCAAGCAGATTGAGACGAAGATGGGGCCGAGGCCGTGCCAGACGTGGCAACGCTACCGCGCGAAAAGAGAAAGCAAGGGGATCTGGGATTGGGGGCGGATCGCATATCGTCTGGGGAGTTACCTCCTCTCTGCCGCGGTCTCCGTCGTGTCGTTCACGAAGGCGAGACCGCCGGCCGGCACCGAGCTAGTGTCTTGGGGATGGGTCTGGCGAATCGGTCTTATGACGGGGCTCACATTTGTGTGGTGCGCACTGATATGCGCTGACTTCCCCAGCATCAAACGACGCTTGCGGGCACTGCGCAAGGGCTTGTCCTGGCGGTACGGTCTGAAGCGGAAATAGGCCCTGAGAGCTGACAAATACCACTCGGCGTTTGGCGAAAAAACGCACCAAATTTCGCTCCGGAGGGCAGGACATTTCTTCTGCAAGACTCAGGAGCTCAAGCGAAGAGATCTGCGCGCATGCAAAAAGCCCGCCTGCCGAAGCAAGCGGGCCTTTGCCTTAAGTGGGCGGTACTGCGACCGTCCGTTACGATGCCGGAATTACCGGTGTCCACCTCCGCCACCGCCGTGGCCGCCGCCACCGCCACCGTGGAAGCCTCCACCACCGCCTCCACCATGGAAGCCGCCGCCACCGCCTCCACCATGGCCTCCACCACCGCTGAATCCACCGCGCGCGCCGCCGCTATATCCGCGAGCACCACCACCACCGGCGTATCCGCGAGCGCCACCGGTGAATCCGCGGGCTGGGCCACCAGCGTATCCGCGCGCGCCGCCTGCATACCCGCGACCTGCGTATCCGCCGCGCCCACCGTAGCCATATCTGCCGCGCCCACCGTAGCCATATCCGCCGCGGCCCCAGCCGTAACGGCCCCAACCGTACCACGGCCCAGCGCCGATGAAGACACCGCTGTAGAACCAGTCAGGTCCGTAGTATCCGTAAGGGGCGCAGGCATAGGGGTAATACGCGTAATAACCCCATTCGCAATCCGGGGGGCCGTAATAGCCGTAATATCCGGGATCCACCACTGCGGGGCCGACGCCGATTCCCACCCCGATCTGGGCGTTCGCCTGCGATACAAAGGCGAACGGCAGAACCACAAGCGTTGCCAGCAAAACCAAACGGAGTTGCTTCATAACACCCTCCTTGTGCTGCCCGATCCTTGCCTTGCCCGGACTGGGCCCCGGAGTCGCCTCCAGCCTCAGCACCACCCGGCCTGTCTCATTTCCTCTTGCGGCCGGCCTTCAACTCCTTAAACAACATTTTGGCCCTTTTGTTGCGGTCCGGTGAAAGAATCCGTCACCCCGCCCAAAAGAGCAAGAACTTTCCGCTTTGCATGGCCTTGGCCATTACTCCAAAGGGAGTAGCGCCACGCTCTAAGAGACGTTTCAAATCGCGAAACGGCCCAAAAAAGCGGCCCCTCCAGTTTGGAGAGGCCGCATGGTGCAGGCAGCAGAAGGCGAAACTACCTGCGAAAACGCTCAGGGGCAAAATGACGGTCGAAGCCGCGGTGATAGAAGGCCGGTCCGCGATCTACAACGACGCGGCCGCGGACGATCGGGCCGCCCACGCGGACGCCCACGAAGTTCCAGTAGCCGGGCACCCAGTAGCCGTTATTCCAGTAGCCGGCCACCCACACATAGCCCGCTCCGGGGCATGGGGGAATGTACGCTGCCGGCGCGCCGACGTAGATTCCGACGCGAGCTGCCTGGGCGGGCGCCGCGCTCAAGCCCAGAGCTCCGGCTGTCAAAGCTGCTCCCAACATCCACTGCTTCATGCTGCCCATATTCCCTCCAATCCAGGCGGGCCATCTTTTGGTCCGCCCCGGCTCCCACCCCACGGACCCCGGCTCTTCGAGCCACCCGTCCGTGGGGACCCCGGCTGGCCCACCACCTTGGGGCTGGCCGGTTCTGCCCTATGCAAACACTAGTGGCTCAAAAGGTTGCGGCGGCGGCGCGCAAATAAATTTGCGCAACTTTCCGTGGGAATCGGGTTCATGACGCCTGCTTCCGGCGCGAAAGTGCTGCTTCGGGTGCTCCGCAATGCGGCTTCCGGGACACCAGCACGAAGATTCCACCGTCCACGGGCTGTTCCGCGCTGCTACAGTGGAGATTCACCTTCCATGTTTGCCACCTCGCAGCACGCGCACTTCATCGGGATCGGCGGCATCGGCATGAGCGGCATTGCCGAGATCCTGCTCAACCTGGGCATGAAGGTCTCGGGCTCCGATCTGAGGCGCAGCGCGGTGACCGACCGGCTGGCGCGACTGGGCGCGACGGTTTATGAAGGGCACAACGCGGCCAATGTGGCTGGCGCTACGGTGGTGGTGACCAGCTCTGCCGTGAACGCGAGCAACCCAGAGGTGCGCGAGGCGCATGCGCGCAAGATTCCCGTGATTCAGCGCGCAGAGATGCTGGCCGAGCTGATGCGGCTCAAGTACGGCATCGCCATCGCCGGCATGCACGGCAAGACGACGACCACATCGATGGTCGCCGCGGTGCTCACGGCGGGCGGGCTCGATCCCACGGTCGTTGTTGGGGGGCGCGTGGATGCGCTGGGCTCGAACGCGCGCCTGGGCACCACGCAATATCTGGTGGCCGAGGCCGACGAAAGCGACCGCTCGTTCCTCAAGCTCTCGCCCATCCTCGCTGTGATCACGAATCTCGACCGCGAGCACATGGACTGCTACCGCGACATGGCCGACGTGGAGCGCGCCTTTGTGGAATTCATAAACCGCGTGCCGTTTTACGGAGCGGTAACGGCCTGCATCGACAACCCGCTGCTCAAAGGAATTTTGACGCGTGCGCGAAGGCGCGTGCTCGCTTACGGTGTGGCTGCAGAGGCCGACTACCGGCTGGAGCTACTCGATTGCGGTCAAGCGCCGCTGCAACAGGCGGGGCAGGGAAGCGGCTTCTCGCGCTTCCAGGTGAATACGGCCACAGGGCCGCTGGGTCCGTTCGAGCTGCACGTGCCGGGGCGGCACAATGTGCTCAACGCAACGGCAGCCGTGGCCATCGCGCGCCAACTCGAGATCGCGCCGGGAAAAATCGCCGAGGGGCTCGCGCACTTTCGCGGGGTCGACCGGCGATTCCAGCAGCGCGGCCAGGCGCGCGGCGTCAGGGTGGTCGATGACTACGGCCACCATCCCACCGAAATTCAGGCCACTCTGGCGGCGGCGCGCGAGTGCGGCCGCGGCCGGATCCACGTGATCTTTCAGCCGCACCGGTACTCCCGAACGCTGGACCTTTTGGACGAGTTCTCAGGCGCATTCAAAGACGCCGACACGGTGATTGTCCTGCCCATCTACGCGGCCAGCGAGGAGCCGATTCCCGGCGTCACGGCGGAGCGGCTTGTGGAGCGCATCAAAAATGAGCCAGGGGGGCCGCGCGTTGCGTTCGCGCCGGAGTTTGCCGAGGCGGTCGTCGCGGTTGCGGCAGTTGCGCGCGAGGGCGACATGATTTTGACGCTGGGCGCGGGCAGCGTGAGCCAGCTCGCGCCGCAGATTCTAGCGGCGCTTGAAACGGAATAGCGGCAATCCGGGACTCCCGCGCTCGCTTCCGCTTCGCCATCCCACAAAGGCCAGCCTCCGGGCAAAGTGCTTCTGGCCAACCCTTATCTTCTGTGCGCCCGTCGCATCTCTCTCTCGCGCGTTTGCGGCGTATACTGCGGGCAACCGTCATGATCGATCCGGGACTCAATGGGAAAGTTGTCCTGGTCACCGGCGCCAACAATCCATGCGGCATTGGGGCCGGTGTTGCCCGGGCCTTTGCGCATCAGGGATGCAGAGTATTCCTGCACTTCCTTCGCCAGGGCGACAAAAGCCGGCAGAGCGAGGAATCGAAAGGGACCACCACGCCCGGCGCATCGTCCTATCGCGCGCAACTCGCAAAGTCGGCCGACGAGGTTCTTGCCGAAGTCCGCAAGATCGGTGCGGAGGCGCATGCTTGGGAATGCGATCTCGCGGACGCCGATGCGATCCCTCGGTTGTTCGATCAAGCCGAACGCCTGCTTGGGCCGGTAGAAATCCTCGTAAGCAATGCCGCGCATTGGGAAGCGGATACCTTCGTTCCGGCGGGCACCGAACTCAGCAACAACCTGGTGGAATTGTGGACCGATCGCCCGCGAGCCACCACCGGCCAAGTCATCGATCGCATTTTGGCCGTCAACACGCGCGCGGTTGCCCTCGCCATGGCTGAATTCGCCGCGAGGCATATCAGCCGGAAAGCGCAATGGGGCCGGATTATCAACGTGAGCACGGCAGGGGCCGAGCGTTTCCCGTCGGAAATTACGTATGGGGCGAGCAAGTTCGCGGTGGAGAGCTACACGCGAAGCGCTGCATGCGAACTCGGCAAGTTTGGCATCACGGTGAATGTCGTATCGCTCGGGCCGGTGCAAACCGGCTGGATCACCCCGGAGCTGGAGCGCGAGCTGCTGCCGACGATCCCGCTGGGCAGAGTTGGCCAACCCAGGGATATTGCAGATGTCGTGCTCTTCCTTGCCTCGGATCAGGCGCGATGGATCACCGGTCAGAGAATCTTCGTCGGAGGCGGACACGGGATGTAGGGAATAGGACGGATCGTTAGTTCTCCACAGAATCCGTTCTCCCGGCAGCCAGGCTAATCCGGCGATACGTCACGAACGCGAGCTTCCTGCTTCTCGTCGACGTGTGCCACCAGTCGCGGCACCACGCGGGCAACAGCTCCTATCCTCACGCCGCTCCGCTCTCGCTCTCATGATCTCTGATCTCTGTTCGCTGATCTCTTTCTTTACCCCGTAACCCGACGGATACCCCCGCCCATCTCACGGAGAACTCACATCACAGCGCGGGCTATATTGAAATCTGGCGATTGTCACGACCTGCTCAGCCGTGACGAACCAAGGAAATACGACAAACCGGCCCCTGTTGTGGGAAGACGAACCGCCCGTGGAGATTCGCGCGCGGCGCACGCGAGAGGATTCGTCCCTGCCGGGGCAATTCCGCCCCGCAACGGCGGGCAGGCGCAGCCCCGGCATGCCTCTGGAGTTTGACGATCCGGACGATGATGATGTGCAGCGCCCCACCGCGGGCCGCTTTGGCGCGCCGAAACGGCCCTGGTGGCGGCCGGAGAGCACCGTTGGCCGCGTGTTCCTCACCGCCGGCGCAGTCCTGGCGCTCAGCGCCTTCACGACGGCCGGCCTGATGCTCAAACACTACCTGGAGCGCGATGCGCGCTTCCGCATCGCGGGAACCGAAAACATTCAGGCCACCGGCCTCACCGAAGTGAGCCGCGCCGAGATGTTGCCCGTCTTCGGCGAAGACATCGGGCGCAACATTTTTTTTGTCTCACTGGGCGAAAGACGGAGGCAACTCGAACAGATCCCCTGGATCGAGCGGGCGACGGTGATGCGCCTGCTGCCCGATCAGATTCGCGTTGCAGTTGTCGAGAGGCAGCCGGTGGCGTTCACGCGGATCGGACAGCAGATCGGGCTGGTGGACGCGAGCGGCGTGTTGCTCTCCATGGCGCCGGCGACGATGGCCAAGCGCCACTACTCGTTTCCGGTGCTGACGGGCATTGATCCCGGCGACCCGGCGGGCTCCCGCCAGGCGCGTATGGCGTTGTATCTGCGGCTGATGACGGACCTGGACTCCGATGGGAAGCACAACTCCGAACAGATCTCGGAGATTGACCTGACCGATCCCGAAGATGCGCGCGTGCTGATGCCGGAGCAGGGCGCCGACATTCTGGCGCACTTTGGCGAGGATCATTTCCTGGAGCGGTATCAACGGTACAAGGCGCACATTGCGGAGTGGCGCCAGCAGTATCCAAACCTGGCGGCAGTGGATCTGCGTTACGACAACCAGGTGGTGCTGGAGATGGCGTCGGGCAAGGAGACCTCGGAACCGTCAGCGAGCGACGCTGCAAGCCCAAGCGCGGCGACGCAGGCCGGCGGCGATCCAGCGGCTCCGAGCGCGCATGGGAATGGAGCGGCGAAGCCGTCTGCGCGTACTTCCGGTTCCGGCGCGACCACAGCCAGGAAGAACAAGCTCGCGCAAGACAAGAAGCGCGCAGCACCTGCTAAAAGGACGGCGGCGCAGAACGGAACACGGCGGAACTCCGCCGCAACATCCCGTCCGGCCGCAGCCAACACGCGGAGAAGTAAAGACCGCCTGCTACAGCGTGTTTCAAAAATGGTTGCGTTGGTTTCCGTTGTCATCCCTCAGGGGCTAAAGCCCCAGTATTTTCCTGCATTTTTCGGCCCGGCTCAAGTCACCCCAGCGACGAAGACCTGTCGCTGGGGACCCCGGCAAGCCGTGCCCTTGTTACAAAACTTATTCTTGTTACAAAACTGATTTTTGAAACACGCTCTAAGAATTCAGGATGCCGCCGGCGCGCAGGGCGGGTGAAAAAAGAATGAGCCAGAGGCAGGACAACCCGATCGTGGTGCTCGACATTGGCAGTGCATGGACACGCGTGCTGGCGGCCGATGTGAATGAGGGAGTGCTGCGCTACCTCGGCCATGGCGCGGCGCCATCGGCCGGGATGCGCAAGGGCCTGGTGGGGGAGCTTGCGCCCGCGGCAAAAGCGGTATGCGCGGCCAACGAGCAGGCCGAGCGCGTGGCCCACATCAATATAGATGGGTGCGTTGTGGGCGTGGGCGGGCCGCACATACGCGGGCTGAACAGCAACGGCGGATTCCAGTTGAGCCGCGGCATGCGCGAGATTACAGGCGAGGACGTGCGTGCCGCCATTGGCCGGGCACGCGCCATTGAGATCCCCGCAGACCGCGAGATTCTGCACCTGCTGCCGCGGCAGTTCATCCTCGACGAGCAGCCGGGCATTTTCGATCCGGTGGGAATGGTGGGCGCGCGGCTGGAAGTGGAGCTGCACATCGCCACGTGCGCAGGCAGCGCGCTGCAAAGCGCGGTCACCTGCGCCAACCGCGCGGGGCTGGAGGTGTCGGAAGCGGTGCTGGAGTCGCTGGCCGCCGCGGAGTGCACGCTCTCAGCCGATGAGCGCGAGCTGGGCGTATGCCTGCTCGATATCGGCGCGCACTCGAGCGATCTGGCGGTGTTTTTCGAGGGCGCGGTTGCTTATACCGCGTCGGTTCCCATCGGCGGAGCACACTTTACCAACGACCTGGCCATTGGACTGCAATTGCCGGTGTCACAGGCGGAAGAGCTGAAGCGGCAGTATGGGAATGCGGTGGTGACGGCGGTTTCGCAATTGGCGGAGATCGAAATCACCACGCCGCAGGGCGCGCCTGCCGCGCTGCCGCTGCGCACCATGGCGGAGATCCTGGAGCCGCGGGCGCGCGAGCTGATGTACTACGTGAAAGAAAGCCTGCGCTATGGCGGGGTGGTGGATGCGCTGGGCGCGGGCTGCGTGCTCACCGGCGGCGGGGCCATGTTACCCGGCATGCTCGACGTTGCAGAGAGCCAGTTGCGCGCGCCGGCGCGCATGGGTTTGCCGGTGCGCCTGTCGCACATGCCGCAGGAACTGAATCACCCCGCCTGGGCCGTGGCCATCGGCATGGTTCTTTATGCGAACCGAACCAGAATGACGCGCGCGGCCGAGGAAAACAACAGCAGTTTGCGTAACAAGTTGCGCGCCATGTTTGCAGCGAGCTTCTAAATGCAGGGACTAGGGACTAGGGAGTAGAGGCCAGGGAGTAGGGGTCGGAGAACAAGAAAGACGAAGCGAGTTTTTTCGAACGTTGAACGAAGAACGTTCGATCGGGACATCGGAAGACGAGGAGAGCGGAGCCCCAATGGAACAGCCAAAGAATGAAGCCGGAGAGATGCGCATTCAATTCCACGAAGAGACCATGCGCGACGCACATATCAAGGTGATAGGCGTGGGCGGCGGCGGCAGCAATGCCGTGAACCGCATGATCCAGGCGCACCTGGAAGGCGTGGAGTTTATCGCCGCGAATACCGATGTGCAGGCGCTGAAGCTTTCGCAGGCGCCGGTGAAGCTGCAACTGGGAGTGCGGCTCACCTCGGGTCTGGGCGCGGGCTCGAATCCCGACATAGGCCGCCGCGCCGCGCTGGAGGACTCGGAGAAGATCATCGAAGCGCTCGAAGGCGCCGACATGGTGTTTGTGACGGCAGGCCTGGGTGGCGGCACGGGCACAGGGGCCGCGCCGGTGATCGCCTCGCTGGCCAGCGAGATGGGCATATTGACCGTGGCCGTGGTTACGCGGCCGTTTGCGTTTGAGGGCAAGCGCCGCCTCACGCAGGCCGAGCGCGGGCTGAAAGAGCTGGTAGAGAGCGTGGACACGATGATCGTGATCCCCAACGAAAAGCTGCTGGTCGTGGCCAAGGATGCGGGATTCTTCGAGAGCTTCCGCATCGCCGACGATGTGCTAAGGCAGGGGGTGCAGGGAATCAGCGACATCATCACCATCCCCGGCATCATCAATCGCGACTTTGCCGACGTGAAGACCACCATGGCAGGCATGGGCCACGCAGTGATGGGCACGGCGGTGCGCTCGGGCGCCAACCGCGCCGTGGAAGCGGCGCAGGCGGCGATGGCTTCGCCTTTGCTGGAAGCGGGCGCCATCGACGGGGCGCGCGGCATCCTCATCAACATCACCGGATCGACTTCGCTGAAACTTTCGGAGGTGAACGAGGCATCGTCGCTGATTCAATCGGCCGCGCACGAAGACGCCAACATTATCTTCGGCGCCGTGCTGGACGAAAAGATGAGCGAAGAGGTGAAGATCACCGTGATCGCCACCGGCTTCCGCGACCAGATGCCGGAGCGGCGCGCGCGCATGCTGAACGTGGAGGAGACGCCGGTGGTTTCAGTGCCGGTGGTCGCGCCCAACCACTGGATGCGCGAAAGCGAACCGGAGCCTGCCTCCGCGCCGGCGCGCTTTCTAAGCGAGGAGGAGGAAGCGGCGACGGAGAGCGCGGATAGCGGGTTCTTTTTTGCCGCGGCTGCGCCGGGCGTTGCGACCACAGTTACCGTAGCCGCTCCGCTGGAGAAAGCGGCTGCGGAACATACGATGGAGTCTGGATCGAATGGCGGGAACGCGGCCGAAGCGCCGGAGCCGCGATTCGAGGGGATGGAGACGGGATCCCGGCCCGCGCCCCCGCCCAGGGACTATGCCGCGGATTTCGCAGAGACTCCGCACGGCGTAATGGAGAGGGCAGAGGCCGGTACGCAGCAGTCAGCGTCACTCTACACCGAGGCCAATGAGCAACCCGAGCGCGATCTGGATGTGCCTACGTTTCTGCGCCGGCTGAAGTTTTAGAGGCCGGTCAATCGTCTTGCCTGAGGGGGAACGGGAAAGGTTCCAAAATGGGCGCAGAGGGGTTATAGTAAACAGGACACCCCGAAAGTTGTATGTGGTGCAATCGCTGAGCGGGGGAAACTACTGTTCTCAAGGCTATTGTGGAAGCGGGCAATGGCCGGCGGGTGGAACCGTTCTCGATCGCGCAGTTGGGTTGTCGAATGACGCGGGTTCGGTGAGAGAATTTCGCCGGGCTGCAGCGAATACCAAAGCTGGGCGCGTTACCGGTTGAATCGCACGAAGTGCGCCGCGTACGAGCGAAAGCGTGGCGCGAAATTCATGTGGAGAGGTTGTTGGCTGGATGAAGCTGCCCCGCGTTGCATCGCTTGGCTCGATTTTGATTCTTTTCGGCATCGGCGCCGCATGCGCGAGAGCTTTCGACACTCCGCAAACCACGCTGCATCATTCGAAATCGAAGCCGGCTACGCACGTCTCGGAAACGCATCGTACGTCCGCGCATCGCGGCGCAGCGCACATGGCTGCCGCAACCGCGACCCACTCTGCCGCTGGACACACAGCCGCATCCACCATTGCGAATCAGCACACGCCTGCTTCCCGCACATCCGCGACGCACACCACGCCGCATCGTGCTTCTACGGCGCGTTCCGCATTTGCGCATGGATCCACGGCGCGCGTCACGGCGAAAGCCGCCGCGTCGAGGCGCACCACAACCACGTCGAGAGCGCGCGTGCGACGGACCTCCTATCACCGCCGCCATCGTTACTACGAGCGGTTCACATCCAGTTCGTATCTTCAGGGCGAGATAGGCGCCGGCGATATCACGGCGGGCGAGGATCCGGTGGTGCGGCAGGCCGCCATCGATGCGCTGGGCGACATGAACGGCACTGCCGTGGCGATCGATCCCTCGAGCGGGCGCATCCTTGCCATGGTGAACCAGAAACTGGCGCTCTCATCGGGCGCCGAACCCTGCTCGACGATCAAGCTCACGGTGGCGCTGGCCGCGCTTTCAGAAGGGCTGGTCACGAGCGACACTATGGTGCAGTTGCCCGGCTTCCACATGAACATGACGCAGGCGTTGGCCAAGAGCAACAACCTCTACTTTGAAGAGATGGGCCGCGAACTGGGCTTCGAGCGCGTCCATCATTACGCCAATGAGTTCGGCCTGGGCGAGCTGGCCGGTTACAACATTCCCGGTGAGCAGTTGGGCGTCTATCCCGATCAGCCGATTCCCGAGCCGGAGGGCGGCGTGGGCCGCATGTGCAGCTTCGGCCAGGGCGTGTCGCTCACTCCGCTGCAGTTGGGCGCGTTTGTCGCGGCCATCGCTAACGGCGGAACGCTCTACTATCTGCAGCATCCCACCACGCCGGAGGAAGCCGCCGCATACCAGCCGAAGATCAAGCGCACGCTCGATATCGCCAAGTTCATTCCCGACCTCGAGAACGGCATGGCCGGCGCCGTGGAGTATGGAACCGCGCGCAGCCTGCGCGCCAACTTCCGCGAGCTTCCGGTTTTCGGCAAGACCGGAACCTGCTCCGACGACAGAATACGCTTCGGCTGGTTCGCCTCCTATTCCGAGTCGCCGCAGGGCGGACTGGTGACAGTCTTCTTCCTCGAAGGCGGAAGGCCGACATTCGGTCCGCGCGCCGCCGAGCTGACGGGCGCGTTTTACAAGGATTTGTGGGATCACGACTATTTCGCGGTAAAGAACCAGGAAGCCCAATCGTCGCCGGCTCGAGTCCCTGCACAAGGTACGGTGTCTCCATCGACGCCTACGTACGATTCAGTAGCCCCCGAGCAATAACCCCGCAGCCCTCCCACATTCAGAGCACATTGAAGCCGCCTCCGGGCTGTTTTTTGCGCCGACACAGTGGAAGCAATTTATTCTGGCGGAAGCATGAACACTGTCAACTGGGTTGTCGCGGGAATCGGCGACATCGCGCGAAAGCGAGTGATTCCCGCCATTCAAGCCGAGCCTCGAAGCGTGCTCTATGGCTTTGTCACGCGCGATCCGGCCAAGGCCGCGGCGTATCCTGGGACGCGGACATGGCCGACAGTCGAACAGGCGGTTGCCGATCCGGCAGCCGATGCCGTTTACATCGCATTACCCGTGGCGCTCCATGCGGATGCCGCGATTACGGCGCTGCGCGCGGGCAAGCACGTGCTCTGCGAAAAACCGATGGCAATGAACTTTGCCGAGGCGCAGCGCATGGTCGCGGAGGGCCGCGCGTCCGAACGCCTGTCCGGCGTCTCGTATTATCGCCGGCTCTATCCCAAACTGATCCGTACGCGGCAACTCATCGCCGAGGGCGCCATTGGCCGCCCACTGCTGGCGGAGGCCTATTGCCACAGTGGGCTGGAGATCGAGGGGCGCAAATGGCTCAGCGATCCGGCGCTGTCGGGCGGAGGCCCGCTCTACGACATCGCCTCGCATCGCATCGACGCACTGAACTTTCTCTTCGGCAAGCCGGAGCGCGCCTGCGGCCTGCTGTCGAACGCCGTGCATCGCATCGCCGTGGAGGACTCCGCCACCGTGTTGATGCAGTTTGCCGGCGGCGTGCACGCGGTTGTGGATGTGCGCTGGAACTCGCGCGTGGCGCGCGACCAATTTCGCATTATCGGCGAGGACGGCGAGATCGGCCTCGATCCGCTGAACGGGCCGGAGCTGCATGTTGCCGGCCGCGTGGAGATGCTGCCTCCGCACGCGAATCTCCACTATCCCATCGTGGAGAACTTCGTCGACGCCGTCCTGGTCAACGACCCAGGCCGCCTGGCTTGCCCTGCCGAGCAGGGCAGTTGGACCGACTGGACCATCGAGCAGGTGGTTTCTTCGCAGACCAGGCCCGCCTGACCCGTGCCGGCCGCATTTTTCTCCGCGCCTTTGCAACGAATTCCGCCGAGCTTCATCCCATAAGGTGAAGCCGCCTTTTCTTCCACGCAAAATTCCGCGGAGCGGGGCGGCCTGATTTCCCACGCCGGCACACAGGACATCCCATGGCGCTGCCCACCGACATTCTGTTGATGTACGGTTACCTGCTGCTCTTTGCCTGGGTCCTGGTGGAGCAGCTTGGCATTCCCCTACCGGCTACGCCGGTGCTGCTGGCCGCCGGAGCGCTTTCGGCCGAGAGGCAGATCAGTTTTCCCCTGGCGCTGGCGGTTGGGGTGGCTGCCGCGCTCACCGCCGATAGCGTATGGTTTTTTATCGGGCGCAGGCACGGGCACCACGTGCTGCGCCTGCTCTGCAAACTTTCGCTGGAGCCGACCAGCTGTGTCCGCCGCACCCAGGACTCGTTTGGCCGGCGCCGCGGCACGATGCTCCTGTTTGCCAAGTTCGTGCCGGGCTTGTCTACGCTGGCGCCGCCGGTGGCCGGGCAGAATGGCATGGAGTTTGGCCCGTTTCTGCTCTACGACGCCATCGGCTCCTCGCTCTGGGTGGGCGTGCTGCTGGCCTGCGGCAGATGTTTCGGAGACCTGCTCAAGCGCGATCCCAGCCTGCTCAACTGGGCGGGCCGATTCTCCGGCGCGCTGCTCATTCTGGGCGTCGTAGGATTCTTGGTCGCGCGCGTCATTCGCCGCCGCGTGGTGCTGAAGAATCTCGCGGCCTCGCGCCTGGAGCCGGAAGAACTGAAGCGGCAGCTCGACGCGGGCCAGGAAGTCTATATTGTCGATCTGCGTCACCCGCTCGAACTCGTGCCCGACCCGTTTACGTTGCCCGGCGCTGTGCACCTCTCTCCCGACACACTGGCCGCGCGCCACCATGAGATCCCCCGCGATCGCGACGTGGTGCTCTACTGCACCTGCCCCAGCGAGGCCACCGCAGCCAAAACCGCCATGGAGCTGCACAAGCTGGGCATCGATCGCGTGCGCCCGCTGCGCGGCGGCTTCGACGAGTGGAAGCGGCTGGGCTTCCCGCTGGACGCGATTCCGCCGGCGGATTCCGCGCCAACGGCCGCAGCGACGCTATAAGCTAAAGGGTTGAAGGCGGCCATTACCGCCGGGGAGCATGCCCTTGGCAACCGACGATCTGCGCGACTGGATCAAAACACTCGAAAAACACGGTGAGCTAAAACGCATCCGCGAAGAGGTTTCGCCGGAGCTCGAGATTACCGAGATTACCGACCGCGTGAGCAAAATCGGATCGCGCTCCCACCCTTTCCGCAAAGAACACGGAAAGGATGGGGCACCCGATTCCAGTAGCAAGTACGCTCCCGGCGGGCCAGCGCTGCTGTTCGAGAACGTCAAAGGTCATCCCGGCCACAAGGTTCTGATCAACCAGTTCGGCAGCGAGCGGCGCATGGCGCTGGCGCTGGGCGTGGAGCGGCTGGACGAGATCGCGAAACGAATCAGCGAGCTGATGAGCGTGAAGGCTCCCGAGGGTCTGCTCGACAAGCTGAAGATGCTGCCGCAACTGGGAGAGTTCTCCAACGCGTTCCCGAAAATCGTCAGCGCCAAAGACGCGCCGTGCAAGGAAATGATCCGGCGCGAGCGCTTCGACCTTAACTATTTCCCGATTCTCAAGTGCTGGCCGCAGGACGGCGGGCGCTTCATCACGCTGCCCTGCGTGCACACGCGCGATCCCCGTACAGGCAAGCGCAACATCGGCATGTATCGCATGCAGGTCTACGACGGCCAGACCACGGGCATGCACTGGCAGCGGCAGAAGGTCGCCGCCGAACACTACCGCGAGGCGCTGCGCAACGCGGCCGCAGCCGGGGCCGAAGCCGACCCTACGCAGAGCGCCGAAGCCGCGCGCGTGGCGATGATGGCCGAATCGGCGGGCGGAGCCGTCTCGATTCCCGATGGCCCTCTTGCCGGCACGCAGCAAGTCTCCGTTGGCGCTCTCAAAGGTTCGCGCCTTGAAGTCGCTGTCGCCATCGGGACCGATCCGGCAACCACCTTCGCTGCCGTCGTTCCCGCGCCGCCTGAGGTCGAGGAGTTCTTGATTGTGGGATTTTTGCGCGGCAAACCCGTCGAAATCGTCAAATGCGAGACCGTCGATCTGGAAGTGCCGGCCCATGCCGAAATTATTCTCGAGGGCTACGTAGAGCTGGGCGAGCTGCGGCGCGAGGGTCCGTTCGGGGATCACACGGGCTTCTACACGCTCGAGGACGAGTACCCCGTCTTCCATGTCACGTGTATTACCCATCGCAAAGACCCCATCTACGCCGCGACCATTGTGGGCAAGCCGCCCATGGAGGACGCCTGGATGGGCAAAGCCGTGGAGCGCATCTTTCTGCCCGCGATGAAGATGACCATCCCCGAGCTGGTGGACATTCATCTGCCCGTCGAGGCCGTTTTTCACAACCTGATGATCGTGTCGATTCGAAAAAGTTATCCCGGCCATGCGCGCAAGGTGATGCACGCCATCTGGTCGCTGGGCCAGGCCATGTTTACCAAGTGCATCATCGTGGTCGACGAAGACTGCGACGTGCAGGACATCGGCGAAGTGGTGCTGCGCGTGGCCAACAACATCGATCCCGAGCGCGACATACAGTTCACGCTCGGGCCGGTGGACTCGCTCGACCACGCCAGCCGCTTGCCGAACTACGGGTCAAAAATGGGAGTGGACGCCACGCGCAAGTGGAAGGCCGAGGGCTTCGAGCGACCATGGCCGGCGATGATCGAGATGGACCGGGCAACGAAGGCGAAGGTCGACGCGATGTGGGCGAAGCTGGGGCTGTAACACCGCAATAGCATCTGCAAAGGAGTGATCGAAAAGAGGGCAGACTTTATGAACCGGCCTGAACACCCCTTGATTTTGACGGAGCGATTCACAAGTGCAATCGACTACGCACGCAAGCTCCACACGGAAACCCGCAAGGGAACTCAAATCCCCTACATGGCGCACCTGTTGGGCGTCGCATCGCTGGTGATGGGCGAGGCCGGCGGCGCGGTTCCCGTCACGGAAGACATGGCGATCGCCGCCATCCTACATGACACGGTCGAGGATCATGGCGGGAAGCGCACGCTCGACGAGGTGGAGAAGAGATTCGGCCCCGAAGTCGCGCGAATGGTCGAAGGACTCTCCGACACGCTCGCAGAGGATCACGACAAAAAAGAAGGCTGGGAGGAGCGTAAGAACGCCTATCTCGTGCGTTTACGCACAGAGCCGGAAGACTTGCTTCTCATCTCCGCCGCCGACAAGCTCTACAACGCGAAGGCCATTCTGGACGACTTGAGGGAGATCGGCCCGGCGGTCTGGGACAGGTTTAAGCGCGGCCCGAAGGAACAGCTATGGTATTTCCATTCGCTGCTCGAGGTCTTTCATACGCGGCTCGACAGCCGTATCGTCGATGAACTGAAACGCGTCGTCGACGAGATCGCATATTTGGCCGCAACCAAATGGCCCGGAGAGCGAGGCGCGACGCCGTCCGGAAAAAGCTGAACAAAAAGCTGAACCAGGATCGGCAAGAATCGACGCAATTTGAACCGGCCAGTCGACCCACTCGCCTGTGCTACGCTTCCTTTGTGCACCGCCTGCGTTTCCATCAGACGCTCCGCCCGATCTGCGCGCTCAGCCTGTTCCTGGCCCTCGCCGCGCCGGCGCAGCAACCCTCCTCCGGACAGAAGGTCATCAAGGATCCAGCAGAATACAACGCCTACATGGCCGCTCTGAACACGCAGGATGCCACCGCGCGTGCCGAGGCGCTGGAATCTTTTGCGCAGCAGTACCCTCGAAGCGTGGTTCTGGTTGGCGCGCTACAACAGGAAATGGCGGCCTGGCAGACGGCCGGCGACTCGGCGCAGGTTGGTAAAGTGGCCAAGCGGTTGCTGGCCGTGGATTCCGGCAACGTTCGCGTGCTGGGCATTGTGGTGGCGCTCGATCGTGTGAGCGCGGAGAAGGGCGACACCGCGGCGCTAAACGAGATGTGCATCGACGCGACCGGCGGCATGCGCGCGGTTCCCATGTGGCGCAAGCCGGCGAACATGACAGACGCCGAGTTCGCCTCATTGAGCAAGCTGATGAACGATATCTTCGTGGGCGCGGAGGGTTATTGCGCGGTCGAGGAGAAGAACTACTCGCAGGCCAGGGACTGGCTGACGCGGGCGATCCAGATCGATCCCGTGAACGTGCAGGACTTGTATCAGCTTGCCATTGCGGACCTGGAGACGACGCCGGCTGACGCCGACGGTTTCTGGTACTGCGCGCGAGCGATTCATCTCGCTCAAACCGCTGCCATGCCGCAGAACACGAGCGGCATGGCGGGCTACTGCAAGGCAAAGTATACGAGTTACCACGGCGCCGACGATGGCTGGGATGCGATCGTAGCGGGGATGGCGGCGCAGGACACGTTGCCACGGGATTTCGCGGGAGACATCAAGCCCGCGCCCAAAACGCCTGCAACACCACAAAAATAGATCCGCTCGCGGCGTGCGCGACTGACGGCCGGAAAGGGAGTGTTTGGCCGCTCGTCAATTACGGCATATCTCCCAACCCTCAAGAGTGCCCAATTCTGTAGAAGGTTGCCGCTCACTGGGGTTCGCGTCAACTTTGCGGCTTGCATCCCTATACGCCATTGGGAGAAATGCGTTAGCGCGCAGCCTGCTGCCGCGAGCCGTACACGCCGTGCGGCAGCATGGTCCGCTCTGCTATATCTAGACCCATGCAGGTTGACCTTCCCAGGCGCCTCATCGCTGTTGCCGCAGCGCTGGCCCTTTCCGCTTCCCTCGGCGCCCAACAGACTTCAGGCTCCTTTCGCTGGATCGACTTTCACGATCCGAAAGATCAGAATATCGTCGCCTGGGTCACGCGCTCGCTACAGGTTGAGAAATGGACGGCGATTCGCGAGATCGGAGTGGTCTACGACGCGGCGCTGGTGGTTACCGCCGACCGCTCCGGGCCGCAATCGCCGCCCAGCGATGACACGTTTACCATCTGGGACGTCTCGCTCACCAGCCACGTGGTGGCGCCGCTGCTCAGTGGCGTGAACCTGTGCTGGTTCGACTGGGAGCACTTTGCCGAGAATGCGCCCGAGGAACCGACCGTTCTCTACGACAACTGCCACGACTGCCCGGCCAGCACCTACTTCACGTCCTTCCATTACGATGTCCCGCATCACATGTTGGCGGCGCGCTGGTTGCGAGGCGGCCAGGGAGTTCTGGTGTGGAATGCGGCCGGGCCCAGCGCCCCCGGCATCGCCTGGACGCAGCTCTACGCTGTAATGGCCGGCCCCGATGGCCGCGCCTTTCTCGTCACCTGGAACCACTTCGAATACGGAAAGGTGAGAGGGCCCAGCAACACGCTCTTCCGCTACGACGTGGACCCTTCCAGCGGGCTGGAGCGAACCGCCGAGCTGACTCGCGACGATGCCGACGCCATGGAGCTGCGCATGTGCCGCGGTCAGGATGCCGTGCAGGGGCTGGCCCGCGGGCAGGACTCGGCGCTCTGCCAGCAACTGCTGAATGCGCAGCCGCAGCGCAAGCCGGTGACTACGCCGCCAGCCAACAACCGCGGCCGGTCCGCGCCGCCCGCCGTCCACCATTGACGCCTCTCGCCTGGCACGTACGCACCTCACGGTTTTGCCCACAGATCACGCGCTTCGAATAGCCTTTCCGCACCCGGCTGCGCTAGACTTAAGAACCTCGGATAATATCCGATGACTAGGAGCGTGCTATGAACCGTCTTCCTCGGATTGCGCCGTGGATCTTGTTCGCTCTTGCAACTGCCCTTTGCGTGGCAGTCTGTCACCAGCGTCTGATCCCCATTCTTCCCACCGTCAGCGCCGCCGTCGCGGGCGCCCAGGATCCGGGCGCGCAGGACCAGGGTCAGGATCCCGCTGCGGTCAACCTGGCGCCCTCTGGTCCGTCTTACACCACCGAAACTGCTCCGCCTCCGGATCAGTCGGCCGCGCCGGCGGGCCAGCCACCCGACGACGCGGGTTACTCTGAGCTGCCGACAGAGCAGGCGTCGGAGCCGCCGCCGCCGCTGCCCGACTACGATCAGCCTCCAGCGCCCGGCGACGGATACCTCTGGACACCGGGCTATTGGGCCTGGGGCCCGAACGGCTATTACTGGGTTCCGGGCGTGTGGGTCGAGCCGCCCTACATGGGCGCGCTGTGGACGCCCGGCTATTGGGGGTTCTACGGCGGCCGCTACTTGTTCTATCCCGGCCACTGGGGCCTGCACATCGGCTTCTACGGAGGCATCAACTACGGCTTTGGCTATATCGGCTTCGGCTACGAGGGGGGCTATTGGAACGCCGGCCACTTCTTTTACAACCGCGTGTACAACCACATCAACGTCCGTACCGTCCACAATGTCTACAGCTATCACGCCAGCAATCGCGGCTTTGACAATCGCGGATCCTCCAATCGCGAAAACAACAACTACAACAACAACCGCAGCAACAACAATTCGCGCCCCAGCTTTCGCGGCGGAGCGGGCGTGCAATATCGGCCTCAGCCAGCGGAGAGGGAGGCGGCACACGAACCGTCGGCTCCGCGCATGAATACGCAGGCGCAGCATGCACAGAACTACTCTGCGGTTCGCGGTCAGTCTGCGGCCCAGAATCACGGCAGGCCTGCCACTCCGGCCGTCAGCCGGCCGCTTCCTGCAGACCGCAACGTGAGGTCCACGACGTCGAATCAGAGTCATGGCGGGCAGCAGGGCGGGCAGAACCACGGCGGGCAACAGGGGCAGCATCAGCACTAAGGCTGCGCGGCTGATGCAGTTGCCATCGCGCGGGTGCGCGCGCGCTCTTTCGTCCCGCCCGCGGAAAGCTTAAGAGCCCGATGCCGGCGGGGCCGGTGTGCGTTCACTCGACCGTCAGCACGTGAATGGCTACCAGATTCCGCACCCAGCGCGCCGGATGCTTGTCGCGCGTATCGATGAGCTTCAGCGGGCCATCGCTTTCGAGCGGCTGGCCATTTTCCGTGTCGGTCACGATCACTGTGGAGTCCTGCACGGCGGGGTTCACCTCGCCCAAAGAGTACACCGCTTTGTACCTGTCGGAGCCTTCGGCCACGAGATAGATCCGCATTGCCGCGCCGTGCGGGCCCGCGGGAACGCCGAGCGGCGTGAGCAGGTCCATGAGCGGCACGCCGGAGTACGTGTCATCGGCCTTGGTGTGCTCGTCGTGGACGGTAACTGTGACGTGCGGCAGGTAGGCCAGCGTGGCGGGCGTCCAAGTGGCAGTTTTGTCGCCGAACTGGATCTTGAGCGGACCGGCTAGCGGTGCGGGCTTGTGCATCTCGCCCATCTGCCCCATGGGCATCGATGACTGTCCCATGGGCATCGATGGCTGCTGGTTTTGCGCTTGAGCGGCAAGGGGGCACAACCCCAACGCCGACTGAAAGATGACAGTACATACGATGGAATGCTTCATGATCCGCTCCCAACGTCCATCGTATACTGGACGCATGTCGATCGTGCGCAACGTCGCCGGGATCGCCAAGGGCATGAGCATCACCCTGCGCGAGATGTTTGCGCCCACAGAGGTCGAGAATTACCCTGACGGCAAGGGCCCACTGCGCGGAGCGGTTCTGGAGCCGCGTTTCCGTGGCGCGCACGTGTTGCAGCGCGATGAAAACGGGCTGGAAAAGTGCGTGGCGTGCTTTCTGTGCGCAGCGGCCTGCCCGGCCAACTGCATTTACATTGAAGCTGCTGAGAACTCAGCCGAAAATCGCATCTCCTCGTCGGAGCGCTATGCCAAGGTCTACAACATCGACTACAACCGCTGCATCTTCTGCGGCTATTGCGTTGAGGCCTGCCCCACTGACGCCATCACGCACGGCCATGGCTTCGAGCTGGCCACGCTGAACGCCACCAACCTGGTGATGCGCAAGGAAGACATGCTGACGCCGGTGGAGGCGCTGACGGCTAAGTAGGCAACAAAACCGAAAGTTCCGTTTATGCAAGAGCGCTATCTCGGCGACGTGCACGATTACGTGAAATGGGCGCTGTTTATTCATCTCCACAATGAGCTTGGGGAGAGGATCGGTGTGAACTGGCACAAAACGCATCCAGAGCATGTGGATCGACCCGGGAATAGGGATGGAAATAACCGCCGATACAGGCACAACCCTGATTGGAAAAGTTGGGAACCGGCGCTTTTTGAGAAACTGAGACCTTTCCAAAACCCTGCGTATCGGAGCTTCGGGAACTTCGAAAGGGACGAAGTTCTTCCAAAGAGCACGTTGTTCTTTCCAGATGAGATTCGCGCGGAGAATGATCGCGATGAATGGCACCGGCGCGCCGTCGCACAACTAACAAATGCCGGGGTCATATTTCTCGACCCCGATAATGGATTTGAGGTTCCGTCAGTTACAAGGGCGAGGCGACCGAAGTATGCAATGCACGAGGAAGCTCGTTGCTATTACCGGCGAGGAAAGGTAGTCGTAGGAATTCAGTTCGCAAGCAGACAAGACCCAGAAAAATTTGGTTCTGAAGTACGGAAATCACTACTTTGCGGCTGTGATGCGAAGCGGATATCAATTCTTCGAGCGCGTGTCGCTCCAAACATCCTTTTCATTTTGTTATGCGACGAATTGCGCGCAAACCGCCTGGAAAGATCGTTAAATTCATTTGCGAAGGGCTCGCACTGCCTTCCACACATTAAAGGCGAAAATCGCATTGCATTGATTAAATGATTACGCCCTTCGCGCCAGCCGCTGCCGATCCAGCGCCTGCCGCAGCAGCGATTTGATCACCGCTTGGCGGCTGATGTTCAGCGCACGCGCCTCGTCGTCCAGCTCGTTCAGCATGAGAGCCGTAAAGTCCACATTCACGCGCTGAATGGGCGGCATCATCTTGCCTTTTCCGGTGAAAAAGCGCGCGACGCTCCCGCCGCGATCTGCCGTTGCGGCAATCGTGTCAACGGATACAAGCTTGCGTTTCTGTGTCGCCTTCGGCATCCCAATCAGTTATAAAGCCCGCTACGCCGCCCCCGCCAGCAGCCCTCGCTTGCGCATCACCGTCATCACCCGCTCCACCTTCCAACCTCTCCTGCAACCCTGGAGCGGGTAACCTGGCTCACAATTCCGTTTCGACCTTTGCGACGATTGTTGGCGCCAGCCGTTGGAGCAACCCGGCAAGGCGGCTTTCCACCCAGCGGCCGGTCTCGTTTACCTCTTCGTGGCTGAGAGGTTTGGCGCCCAACCCCGCGGCCAGATTGGTGACGCATGAGATGCCCAAAACCTCAAGTCCCATATGCCGCGCTACGATGGTCTCGGGTACGGTGGACATGCCCACCAGCGTTGCGCCCAAGGCGCGGAAGGCGCGAATCTCCGCGGGCGTTTCAAAGCTCGGCCCCGGCGTGGCCAAATAAATGCCTTCTTCCAACGCGAATCCTTCTTCGATCGCTGCCTCTTTTGCCAACGCACGTAGCGTCTTGCTGTACGCCTCCGTCATGTCAAAGAAGCGCAGCCCCGCACCGGGTCGGAAGCCGAAGCGTGGGTCATTGGGGCCGTTGAGCGGGTTCCAGCCCATCAGGTTGATGTGGTCGGTCAACACAACGAGTTGGCCGACGTGGAGACTGGCCTGGATTGCGCCGGCCGCATTGGTCAATACCGCAGCGCGGATGCCCAGAGCGCCCAGCACGCGCATGGGAAAGGTGACCTGAAGCGGCGAGTAGCCCTCGTAGAAGTGGACGCGCCCCTGCAGGATAATGACCGGCGCGCCGCCGAGGAGCCCCGCCACTATGCGCCCGGAATGGCCCTCGACCGTGGATTGCGGGAAGTTGGGAATTTCGCTGTACGGAACGACGACCGGATCCTGGATCGCATTGGCGACAGCGCCCAGTCCGGATCCCAGCACGATGCCCAGGTGCGGCTCCAGCGAGCCTAGCCGAGCTTTAAGGAATGCGACAGCCTCTGCGACCTGGTCGTAGTAAGTCATAGGGAGCGGGCGGTACGCTTTCGACATTCTACAGGCCGGCGAGGGGCGGTGTGGCTGTGCAAATAACAATCCCAAGCCGAGGTGGAAGCGGCGGCCATCACTTTTCGCCAATTTGACCCGGCGGTATAATGCCATCCGGACTGAGACCAGCCATTCCGCTTATGGACCCTCATCTCGCGCCGGCTACGGCAGAGGAATGGAGTGTTGACGATGACAACGCAACAGGCAGAACACGAACTGGTTCTGGCGCGGCGAATGGCACGGTTGGGCACGGAGACGGCTTTTGAGGTTCTCAGCAGGGCGGAGGCGCTGGAGCGCCAGGGGAAGCAAATTATTCATCTTGAAATCGGAGAGCCCGAATTCAATACGCCGAAACACATCGTCGAAGCGGCCGTAGACGCTCTGCGAGAGGGATGGACGCACTACGGGCCTTCAGCGGGGTTGCAGGAGTTGCGCGAGGCCATCGCGGACTATGTAAGCCGCACGCGCGGTGTTGGAGTGCGGCCTGAAGAGGTGGTAGTAGTTCCGGGCGGCAAGCCCATTCTGTTCTACGTTATGCTCGCGCTCGTCGACGAAGGCGACGAGGTCATCTACCCCAATCCGGGTTTTCCCATCTACGAGTCGATGATTCGCTACGCAGGGGGAGCGGCGGCGCCGATTCCGCTGCGCGAAGAGCTGGATTTTGCGATGGACGTGGACGAGATGGCGAAGCTGATCACGCCCAGCACCAAGTTGATCATTCTGAACTCGCCGCATAACCCGACGGGCGGCGTGCTTAGCCGCGCCGATATCGAGCGCGTAGCCGAAACCATCGGCAATCGCAACATCATGGTGCTCAGCGACGAGATTTACAGCCGCCTGCAATTTGAAGGCGAGCCGTTTTCGATCCTGAGCGTGCCCGGAATGCAGGAGCGGACGATTCTGCTCGATGGCTTCTCGAAGGCCTACGCCATGACCGGCTGGCGCATCGGCTACGGCGTGATGCGGGCGGACCTGGCGGCGCAGATCGCCCGCTTGATGACCAACTCGAACTCCTGCACGGCAAGCTTTACGCAGCGCGCGGCGCTGGCGGCGCTCAACGGCGATCAGAGCGCCGTGGACGCGATGCGCGAGGAGTTCCAAAGGCGCATCCGGGCGTTTGCCGACGGCCTGAACCGGATCAAGGGGTTCAGTGCCCGCATGCCCAAAGGCGCGTTTTACGTCTTCGCCAACATCACCGGCACGGGATGGACGTCAAAGCGGCTTGCCGACGCGCTGCTGGAAGAGGCCGGCGTGGCGGCGCTTGCCGGAACGGCGTTTGGCGGTTACGGGGAAGGCTACCTCAGGTTCAGCGTGGCCAACTCGATGGACAACCTGAGGGGAGCGCTCAAGCGTATTGAGGCATGGGCCGGGGCGAAACTGTAGCGGCAACTATGAGCCATTTCGGGCAGAATTCAAGGCGGCTTTTTCCCGATGAAACAGCCACTTCGCGATTGTGCCTGGTCACCACCTGCGGAGACCCGCTATAGGGCCTGTGCGCAAACAAAATCGACAAAATTTGACGACGGTTTCGAGGGGGATTTGTTGATTCCAGAAGAGTTATGTGCGTTTTTGTGCCTCCGAGGGGGTGAATTTTTTTCTTTATTTATTTTTCCACCGCCGCGGAGGATTTGGGCGGGCGGCCGAGGGGCCTGGGCTCGCCGGTCAGGGGTTTTGGCCGATGGCAGACGGCTAAGATAGCGATTTTGGCGTTGGCCAGGTATTGCTGCGCTTTGATTGGACTGATCAAGTCGATCATGCACGCGAAGTTGATGCAGGCAATGAAGTCGCAGATGTTTTTGTAGCCGGCGAGGGGAGGCGTGGCGCGGAGATAGGCTTGGTTGGCGGCTTGTTTGGCCTCGTAGTCGCTGTCGTCCTCGTCGAGATCGGCAGCCTCCTTTTTATAGGCGTAGTTCCAGGCGCGCATGCAGCGGACGATGGCCCTGTTTGCAGTGTCGTCTTTGGGCGTCCCCGAGCCGGCGGGGGCGTTCGTGTCTTCAGGTGCGCCTGGGACGGTATCGGTGGAAACGGTGGTGTCTGCCATGAAGAAGCTCCTTCATCTTCAAGGCTAGCGATTGCGGAGAATTAATCGGCAAACTTTGGGAAATTTTTGAGCAGGGCGCAGGGGATAGAAGGGTAAGGAGTTAGGTGCGGATTGGAGGTGTTTTTGGGGGCGGTTAAGGCTTGACAGCGAAAAACGGCGGGCGAGAGCGGGGGTGCGGTGCGTGTTCGTGCCGGCGGGTTGCTGACAGCCGGCTCACGTTCAATTGATTGACCGGCAAAGAGATGAGTGCACCGGCGTGAGAGATTCCCTACCGTAAGCCTTCGCTGGGAAAGTGTGGGTGGGCGTCCTTCCCGATCCTGGACCGGTCCCGAAATGGCCGAGATTCAACACAAGGTACACTATTTGCAAATGACCCACAGTTGTATCTACCGAAGGAAGGAGGTGTAATCGTTGCAATGAGTACACTCACGCATCCGTCCAGCGGGAAAAGGAAATCGCCTAACGGCGTGGCCACAAATGATCTTGTGCTGAGTGCGTACCTTGGCAGCAACGACGATGTATTCCCTCACGCCTTATCGCTATATGTGGCACCAGGAAGTACTGTGGCGGATGTGACTTTCGGCAAGGGTGTTTTTTGGAAGTCGATAGCTCCCGGCGATTACGACCTTCTCGCAACCGATATTTCGACGGGCACAGATTGCAGAAATCTACCCTACGCGGATGCCTCAATCGACTGTGTTGTATTCGATCCGCCCTATATGCACACGCCAGGTGGCTCCGCTCATGTCGGCCATCAAAATTTCGAGAGCTACTACCGGAACAATATCTCATCGTCAGAAAAAAAGTACCACGAGGCTGTTCTGGATTTGTACTTTGCTGCTGCTGTTGAAGCGAGGCGTGTCCTCAAGAGTAAGGGCATATACATAGTGAAGTGCCAAGACGAAGTGTGCGCAAACCGTCAACGCCTCACCCATGTTGAAATCATCAACGAACTGAGCACCTACGGATTTGTTATCGAGGATATGTTTGTTGTCGTCCGCAGCGGTCGCCCCGGCGTGAGCAGGGCGCTCGTCCAAGCTCATGCGCGAAAAAACCATTCCTATTTTCTGGTGTTTTACAAACCGCAGGGCAAGGAGCGTTGGAAAGGGCTAGAACATCGGCAGATCGTGAGAACGTCGATAAGGGCCAGCGACTACGGAGAATTTACGACGCCAACATTGCCTCTTTTTCAATAAAAAACTCCCCGAAGTTTTTGATCGGCATCACCTCTGGAAGCCGTCTGGCCAGCTCAAGATATGCATCGGGGATGTCGAAATAATAAATCCTGTCCATCCTGGATAGCAGTGTTTGATAAGCGAGCCATTGATCCGGCACGCAAATTTCGATCACCTCCAGCTTCTTGCTATCGAGCTTCGTTTCCGAGAACAGAACCATGATGCCCCTGTAGCTGTTGAGGCCAAAGGCTGCATCCAAGAGACGCTGATGTGCCCATGCTTGTATGACCCGCTCGCGCGTAGACATCTTTACCGGCAAGTGTATGCGACGCTTTCCCTTTCCTAGGTCGAAGAGAAAATCCATCGTCATGCGGACGGGTCGACCCTCAATGGAAAAGGTCTCTTTCGTGTAGGGATTCGTTCCTATCGACCTCGCAAATGTGTGTCCGACCATATACTCAAAATACGTGGCGGGCTGCTTCTTGTTTTGACGGTCGTACAGCTCCATTGCGAGGCATGGAGCTAGGGCAATTGTGTAGGACATGCGCGCAAGATCGGCTGGGCCTAGCCGCCCTTCCCACCATGCCCTCCAGTGAGCGGACACGCGGTCTGAGTCAAGATCGAACAATGCGGCATTTGCTGGCCTACAGAGAGCTTTCGGGTCTGCGGGTAAGGAAAATGCAAAATACTCTTTCCTTGGAACCTTGGATATGAGGGGGACGTTCGCACATTCCTCGCGGAGAAATCGAAGCGCATTTATCGCCAGAGCGTGAATGTGTTCGCCCGTCGCATCGGAGGAAATGTCGTGCTTGGCTTGCTCTTTCAAAGCCTCGTATAGCTGATTTAGCTGGCGAAGGTGCTCTGGCTTCGGCATCAGAATATTTCCTTTGCAGCCACGCCCAGAGCTGAAGCGATTTTGTGGATATTTACTAGGCTGACGTTCCTCTCGCCGCGCTCTACCCCGCCAATGTACGAGCGGTCCAGATCGCAGGCAAGCGCCAGAGCCTCTTGTGAAAGGCCCTTCTCTTTCCGCAACTCACGCACTCGTTCGCCAAACTGCTTCTGAATGCGCGCCGCTTGAATCTTGCTCATCTCCTCGATGTGAGCATTGTTGATGACGATGGGTCCACGGACTTTACGTACCAGGAATTAGGTTCGTTACCCTTGAATGTTGGCCATACTTGAATTCCGAAGGCATCCTGAGCCACTGCCCCGTTTGCGCGGGGCTGCCAATCGGTTTATGGTTAAGTGGCCTGAGAGATCGTGAGGGAATTCGAATGCAAACCAGATTTGTTGTTGCCGCTCTTGCCGCAGCTTCATTTGTGACCGCTGCCGCGGCTGCCGCCACCGCGGCCGCGCAGACTGTACCGACCCGGCCCAAAATCACCAGCATTTCGCACATGGCCGTGTACACGTCGGATGCGGCGGCCGCCGAGCACTTCTACACAGTGGTTGTGGGCGCGGCGAAGCTGCCCGATCCCGAGAATCCGCGGGGCGTGCGCTATGCGTTGAACGCCACACAGTTTATCGAAGTGCTGCCGCTGCCCGCCGACGCGGGAATCCGGCGGATGGACCATACGGCGTGGAACACGGAGAGCGCCGAAGGGATGCGGAAGTACCTGGCGGCGAAGGGATGGAAGACGCCTGCGCACGTGGAGCGCGGCGCGGACGGCAGCCGGTGGTTCGAAGTGCTCGATCCCGAGGGCAACAAGGTGCAGTTTGTGGAGCCGCCCGCGCACCCGAAGCCGGTGAACGCGCCCAACGTGATCGGGGATCAGATCATTCACTTCGGCATCAGGGTGCAGAGCCGCGAGGCCGAGGACGCGTTCTACCGCGGTCTGCTGGGATTCCGGCCGTATTGGTGGGGCGGAATGAAAGAGGGCGAGGTCAATTGGGTGAGCCAGCAATGTCCCGACGGACACGAATGGCTGGAGTACATGATTGAGTCCAAGCCGGACAATGGAACTCCGGCCACCACGACGCGGAGATCCCTTGGCGGCGTGGACCACTTATCGATCGGCGAGGTCTCGGTTCCGGATGCGTATCAGGTGCTCGTGAAAGGCAACCGGCTCGAGGGGATACACGATACGGCGCCAAAGATCGGCGGGGACGGGAAGTACCAGTTCAACCTCTTCGATCCCGACGCCACGCGCATCGAGCTGATGGACTTCCACGCGACCGTGAAACCGAGCTGGTCGCCGTTTACGGCGGAGGGCCCGTCGGAGTAGCGACAGGCTTCTGACCGCGTGAATTTGAAGCATCGTGGTATCCCAGGTCTCAAAATCGAGACCTGGGGCACCCACTCTTGGTACAAAAATAAGCGGTCAGAGACCTTGGCCTCTCATGCAATGCCCTACTCGTCTTCCTCCATCTGCATGCTCAGGTAGCGCTCGTAACCGAGCTCCTTGATCTGATGGAGCTGGGCCTCAAGCCAGTCCACGTGGCCTTCTTCGTCCTTCAGCAGACTGACGAAGAGGTCCCTGGAGCCATTGTCCCGATTTTCGACGCAGGTTCGGATGGACTCGTTATAAGACGCTACAGCGCCGAGTTCGAGCTTGAGGTCGGATTGGATCATTTCGCGGACATCGGCGCCGATGGTGAGCGCAAGATGGTCCATGTTGGGCGTGCCGTCCAGGAACAAAATGCGCTCCAAGAGCTTTTCGGCGTGCTTCATCTCGTCGATCGACTGCTTCTTGATGAAATCGGCGAGCCGCTCATAACGCCAGTTTTCACACATCTCCGCGTGAACGAAATACTGGTTGACCGCCGTCAACTCGTCGCGGAGGGCCTGATTCAGCTTGTCGAGGACTTTGGAGTTTCCCTTCATGGAAGGCCATTGTATACTTGGATAAGCTTCGAGAGAAACAGGAAATCCTTTCCTTGAGGCCGATGGCCGGGCGGTGCACGCCCGCGCAAAGACCAGAAAAACGAGACAACATGCCTAAGTTGAAGACCCATACGGGCGCGGCCAAGCGCTTCAGCAAGACCGGCACCGGCAAAATCAAGCGGGGCCAGACGAAGACGCGGCACATCCTTACGTCGAAGGCGCCGAAGACCAAGCGGAAGCTGGGAAGGATTCTGCTGGTCTCGGACGGCGACTACAAGAAGGTAGCGCGCATGATTCCCTACGCCTGACGATTGCATCGAGCAGCCACTGCGTGGAGCAGCCCTTTGGACGGGTTCCGTGCAGATGCAGACGGGCCAAATGGCCCCCGCCGGCAAGCGAAATGCGTTTGCACCGGCGAGAGATCAGGCTTGACCAGAGCGAGTGAAGAGGTTGACAGCCTTTGCGCCCCGGCGTGAAGGCCTCCTGCCTCCAGCCGCGTAAATGCAGCCGTTAGCTTTTAGCTATTCGCTCTAAGCTCGACGCTTGAACCGGGTTCCGCGATTCTCCGCGACGAACGGAAGTGGATCTGCGGGATCCAAAAAAGGAGAAGCAACATGCCCCGCGTAAAACGTGGCACCAAGCGGAGTGACCGCCGCAAGAAGATTCTGAAGCGCGCCAGCGGTTATTTCCTGACGAAATCGAAGCTCTACCAGGCGGCCCAGGAGGCCGTGGAACGCGGCCTGAAGTTCGGCTACCGGGGACGGCGCGAGAAGAAGCGCCAGTTCCGCTCGCTGTGGATTGTGCGCATCGCCGCCGCGGCCAAGTTGAACAGGACCAGCTACTCGCAGTTCATCAATGGATTGAAGAAGGCCGGCATCGAGCTCGACCGCAAGGTTCTGGCGGATATTGCAGTGAAAGATCCGGCGGGCTTTGCCAAGCTCGTGGAGCAGGCCAAGGAAGCGCTGGCGGCCAAGGCAGCATAGGAAGCGGCGAGCTAGCCGCGCTTTGCGCGTGTTAGCAAGTTAGCGTGCGCTGGCGCGCACGTTAGCGGATTCGCGGAGTTCGGGCCTTCCCACGCCAGCGCCGGCAAAACCAAGAAGCAGGTCCCCTTCGACTTCGCTCAGGGCAGGCTTTCGACTCCACTCCGTTACGCTCAGGAGGGGCAACCAAGCCGGAAATCTGACTGGCGGACGAAGCGGCCCGGGGTTCCGAAAGGACTCCGGGCCGTGCTGCGTGTGCCGGTCTCGTCAGATTCCATTGCCGCGGCGCCAGGGGCAAATGTGGCACTGGAAGATCTCTCAGGTGCGCTTCAGCGCGCATCTGCTGTATGCAATGCTTTATCCTGCTGTTAACCCATGGCGAACGAAGCGATACCGAATCTGACGGCGTTTGACGAAGCTGCGCTGGACAAAGCATTTGCCGCGCTGGAAGCGCAGGCGCGCGAGGCTGCCGCTGCGCTCGACGGCGAGGCGGCGGTGGAGGCGTTCCGCCTGGAATGGCTGGGACGCAAGCAGGGGCGGCTCAACGAAGTTTCCGGCCAGTGGTTGAAGGCTGCTCCGCCGGAGGCGAAAAAGGCTCTGGGCCTGCGTTTCAATGCGCTGAAAGCGGTGGTGGAGGGATTGTTGGATGCGGCGATGGGCGTGGGGCCAAGCGACGCCGCGGCCGATGCCGCACTTAGGGCCGAGGCTATCGACATCACGCTGCCGGGAACGCGGCGGTTGACCGGCGCCGAGCATCCGATACCGCGCACGATGAACGAGATTGTGGCCGTGTTTGCCGCGCTGGGCTACTCGGTGGGCGTGGGGCCGGAGGTTGAGACCGACTACTACAACTTCGAGAGCATGAACTTTCCGCCCGGGCACCCGGCGCGCGACACGCAGGACACTCTGGTGGTCGCCAACCAGGAGCGCAAGCCGCTGCGCGACCGGCTGCTGCTGCGCACGCATACCTCGCCGGTGCAGATGCGGACCATGGAACAGCAACCGCCGCCGGTGCGCATTGTGATTCCCGGCAAGGTGCACCGCAACGACGCCGCCGACGCCACGCACTCGCCGATCTTTCACCAGGTAGAGGGACTTTGCGTGGACACGGACATCACCTTCAGCGACCTGAAGGGCACGCTGGACTACGCGATGAAGGCGCTCTTTGGCTCGTCGGTCAAAACGCGCTTCTTTCCGTCGTTTTTCCCGTTCACCGAGCCCAGCGCCGACGTGCAGATCAGTTGCATCTTCTGTGGCGGCAAGGGCTGCCGCAAGTGCAAGGATTCGGGGTGGATCGAGCTGCTGGGATGCGGGATGGTCGATCCGTCGGTGTTCGCCTTCGCGGCGGAAAAGCAGCCGGCCTACGACCCGAAGAAGATCTCGGGATTCGCCTTCGGCATGGGCGTGGAGCGCATCGCGATGATGAAGTACGGGATCAGCGAGATCGGGAGCTTTTTCGCGGGGGATATGCGGTTTCTTGGACAGTTTGCATGAAGGACGGCGAGTTGGCGTGCGCTGCGCGCACCTGGCAGGTTTGCGTGTGCTACGCACACGTTAGCGAGTTAGCAAGTTAGCGGCACGGTGGGAGAGCGGTTGAAGATGGCAAGGACAAGGCATTTTCGGGATTTGCTTGCTTGGCAAGAGGCAATGAAGCTGGCCCGCGAAGTTTATTTGCTGACAGAAAAGTTCCCAAAATCCGAGACGTTTGGATTGCGGATGCAGATGAGACGATCTGCGGTTTCGGTAGCGAGCAACATCGCGGAAGGCCATGGACGGCTAACAGACGCGCAGTTGCAGAATTTTCTGGGAATGGCGCGTGGGTCACTGTATGAGTTGCAAACGCAGATTGCGTTGACCAGCGATCTAAGCTTCTTCAATCAGGAATCCGGCCAACAATTGCTCGAAATGGCAACCAATGTCGCTAAGCTCATTAACGGGCTGTTGGGAGTATTGAAACCTCGGTTGTAATCACGGATCCGCTAACTTGCTAACCTGCAAACGTCCGCGCAAGCGGACGCTAGCTTGCAGAACGGGACTTCATGAAGATACTGACCAAATGGCTCCGCGCTTATCTTCCCGGCCTCGCCGTCGACGACGCACAACTCGCCGAGGATTTGACTCTGCGCGGGATTGCGGTTGAAGGGAATTATCCGCTGGGCGAGCGGAACGGCTCGGTCGGCGATGGCTCTGTTTACGAGATGGACATTACCACCAACCGCGTGGACGCGATGAACCACTACGGCATTGCGCGCGAGGCGGCGGCGATTTATGGGATCGAGCTTCCGGCGCTCGACTTCCGGCTGCCTGCGGCGAAGCCGGCGGCCAAGCCCTTTTCCGTACGGATCGAGGCGGAGGATGCGTGCGGGCGGTTTACGGCGCGCGTGCTGCGCGATGTAACCATCGGCGAATCGAAGGACTGGTTTAAGGGCGCCGAGGTGGCCACGTATTTTGGGCTGCTCGAGCAGAAGACGATCTCGAACGCCGTGGACGCGACAAACTTTGCCTGGCTGGCAATGGGTCAGCCGACGCACGCCTTCGATCTGGACAAGGTGGAGGGCGGGATCGTGGTGCGGCGGGCGCGCAGGGGCGAACGGCTGAAGACGCTGGACGGTATGGAGCGCGTGCTGGACGCGGATGATCTCGTTGTGGCCGATCACAAGAAGGCGCTGGCGCTGGCCGGGGTGATGGGCGGATGGGACACGATGATCACGCCGGAGACGAAGAACGTACTCGTCGAGGCGGCGTGGTTCGATCCCATGGCGGTGCGGCAAACGGCGCGGCGGCATGGGCTGCACACCGATGCGAGCCATCGCTTCGAGCGCGGCGCGGACTTCAATGCGGCGCCGGTGGCGTCGGCGCTGGTGAGCGCGATTCTGCTGGCCAACGGAGGATGGGCTGAGGGCGAGCTGGTGGACGTGCGCGTGCAGGCAATCGAGGATCGGACCGCGCGGCGAAAGCCCATTGCACTCGCGTTGAACCAGGTGCAGAGGATTCTGGGCGCGACGAAAGCCGAAGAGGGGGACGAAGAGGGAATTACCGCTGAGACTGTGGAGGGCGTGCTGACGGCGCTGGGATGTGAATTAGCGGGGCGAGCGGAGCTAGCGGAGTTAGCGGAGTTAGGAAAGCACGACTCCGCGTGGCAAGTCGCATTGCCGAGCTGGCGGCTGGATCTGGAGCGGGAGATCGACCTGATTGAAGAGGTCGCGCGGGTTTACGGGTACAACCGGTTCGCCAACACGTTGCCGGCGTTCGGCGGGGGCGTGCAGGCGCTGCCATGGGCGGAGAAGGAGGCGGCGGTGCGCGGCACGCTGCTGGCGGCCGGATTCCACGAGGCGATCGGGAGCACCTTCTGCTCGGCGGCCGAGGCCGCACTGACCGCGCCGCAACCTGGGCAGGTGATTGCGCTGGGCAATCCGCTCAGCGAAGAGGCGGGCGTGCTGCGGCCGTCGCTCGTACCGGGCATGTTAACCATGATCGCGGGCAACCTGAACCGTGACGTAAACGACGTGCGGCTGTTTGAGCTGGGCACGGCGTTCGGCGGCACGACGGACAAAGTGGACGAGCGGCCGGCGCTGGCGTTTGGCGCCGTGGGCAGCTTGCCCGAGGAGAGCGCACAGCACGCGGCGCGGACGATCGAGTTCCACGACGTGAAGGGCGTGGTGGAGCAGGTGCTGGCGCGGTTCGAGGCGCGGGCACTCGACTTCGACCGCTTTCCGGCGGAGGCTGGATTGACGCCCGAATGGCTGCATCCGTATCGCGCGGCGCGCGCGGTGGCCGATGGGATGACGGTGGGTTGGTTGGGGCAACTGCATCCGCGCGAGGCGGCGGCGCACAAGATCAAAGAGGCTGTGCTGGTGGGCGAACTGTATCTCGACCGGCTGTACAAGCTCTCTCTCCGCAAACCCGCAGCGCGGGAGATCTCGCGCTATCAGCCGGTGCGGCGGGACTTCTCGCTGGTGCTCGACGAGAGCATCCCGTGGGAGACGATCGATCGCGCCATGGCGGAGATCGGGATTCCGGAGCTCGTGGAGTGGCGCGTGCGCGAGGTGTTCCGCGACACGCGGCTGGGTAAGGGCGAGTATGCGCTGCTGCTGGGCGCTACCTTCCAGGCGCCGGACCGCACGCTGCGCGAGGAGGAGTTGCAGAGCTTCCAGGCGCGCGTGGTGGAGGCTGTTGGCAAGGCAGGAGCGCGGCTGCGAGCCTGAGCAAAACCGCGCGCGCGATCGGCGTTATACTCGAACGCAAACGGGGCCTGTTCGGCGGAGGTTGGATCGATGGAGAAGTCGTTTTTTGAGCCTGAGACCGCTGTGGAAACACAGGACGGGGAACAGCCGCAGGAGACGCGCGAGGAGCCGGGAGCACTGGCTGTGAGCGTGGACGATTTTTCGGCGCTGGAAGATCGGGTACGGCGTGCCGTGGAGCTGGTGAAGCGGGAGCGGCAGGCGCGGGCCGCCGCCGAGGAGCGCGCTACGATGGCCGAAGCGCAACTGCGTGAGCAGTCGCCGGCGATGGAGCAACTGCAGCGCGAGTTGGGCGTGCTGCGTACGGAACGCGACCAGGTGCGGCAGCGGGTGGAGCGGCTGCTCAAACAACTGGATGCGCTGGAACTGTGAGGCAGGGATGGCCGAACAGACACACAACAATCCGGCGCGCAGCAATCCGGGCAACTACGTGACGGTGGAGATCTACGATCAGCTCTACCATCTTTCCGGACAGGACCCGGTTCACATCCGCGAACTGGCGGCGGTGGTCGACGCCAAGATGCGCGCCGTGGCGGCGCAGGGACGGACAGCGGATTCGCTGCGCGTGGCCGTGCTGGCCGCACTGAACCTGGCCGATGAGCTGTCGCAGGCCACGTCGGCCGATCTGCAACTGGGCCACGCGCGCGCCGCCAACCTGCGCGGATTGCTGGACGAGGTGCTGGAGAAAGACTAGGGACTAGGGACTAGTGTGGTGTCTCTAAAGTTTGTCACATAAATCGTGCATCCCAAATGCAGGTCCCTTCGACTCCGTTTGGCCCAAATGCGGGCCAAACTCCGCTCAGGATGACTGCTTTGTTTTTGATGCGAACTTCGGGGACAGGACACTAGAAGCTGTTTCACAACCACCTCAGATTTCCCGAAAACCTTCCCTCAGTGGCTGAAGCCAGCGATTTCCCTGATTCCTGTACGGCACGGCTGAAGCCGTGCCCTTTCACAACCACCTCAGATTTCCCGAAAACCGTCCCTCAGTGGCTGAAGCCAGCGATTTCCCTGATTCCTGTACGGCACGGCTGAAGCCGTGCCCTTTCAAAACCGGGTTATGAAACAGCTTCTAGGGACTAGGGACTAGTGTGGTGTCTCTAAAGTTTGTCACATAAATCGTGCATCCCAAATGCAGGTCCTTCGACTCCGTTTGGCCCAAATGCGGACCAAACTCCGCTCAGGATGACTGCTTTGTTTTTGATGCGAACTTCGGGGACAGGACACTAGAAGTCATCTCATAAATGCCGACCGCCCCTGAAAAACGTCCCTCAGGGGCTAAAGCCCAATGTTTTTTGCGGCTTTTCCGGCACGGCTGAAGCCGTGCCCTTTCAAAGCCGGATTTATGAGATAGCCTCTAGGGACTAGGGAAACACAGGTCTACCGGGTTTTTCGAATTGAATGCTCAACCGGTTAAAACGCGCCCAGGGCCGTATGACTTCCCGGTGGATCGTTATCCCCAACCACTTTCTGTGGTTAAGTGGTCTTATTCAGTGACTTGCACCCTCGATCATTTGCTTTAACCTAATAGAACAAATGGCGGATCGAACAAAATCTTCACAATAAAGAGGTTCTGGTGCTTTTTTCGAGGATTTGCACTGGAAACTGTGCAAATCGCGCGAACAAGCGCTACTTCGCTGCGGCCGGACGGAATTGCTTTTGACGCCGCAGTCGAGGGCCGATACTGTCCGGCAATCCTTCCCGAGCGTGCGTGGCGCTTCCAGTGGAGTAGCTGCTGTGACTTGCGGTAATTTGCCGCGGCTGACGCATTACCGGCTATTCGCCGCCAACCGGGTTTTCGGCCTACTACGGGTCGCCGGCAGGTGACGAATAAGGAAATGGAAGAGTGGATGACTACTTATGGGCGTCGGCGGCTTGGGGCCATAAAGGCGTCTGTGAGGTTCTATTGTCTGCGTTGTATCATGTCCATCAATAGCGGCATTCAGGGCTGGGCTACACTTCCGGCCGTGCGGCCCCAAGTTTCCAGGGCAACGACCACACCCGGACTCCGAAATGAAGTGGGAACTTTGAAGAAATGACCAAAGTCAATGAATGGAAGCGCTGGCTCCGGAGGATCGGGTATCCGGAGCAGCCGCGGGCTGAAAGACGAATCCCGTCTGGGTTTGCAGCCCGGCAGGCGAACAACCCGGCTTCAAAGCCGTTCACCATAAGAAATATCGGCTCGGGTGGGCTTTATTTGCTTACAGAAGAACGCTGGCCCCTTGGTGAGCTGATCCCGTTGACCCTGGAAGTGGAAGGTTCGCCGGAGAAAAGTTCCGAGTATCAGATTGCAGTGCAGGCGCGGGTTGTTTGGCATGGCGAAGATGGCATCGGGTTATCGTTTGTTTTGCCGCCAGGCCTGGATCCAGACCTTTGGGATGTTCTGCTCAGGAACGTAATCGTTCTTACGGATCCGAAAGACGTCTTATATACGTTCAGGATGCTCCGAACGGTCCTGTTCCTGAGCCGGCTATGTGGGGCCGAAGCCAACGAAGCCATTCTCTTGCTTGGCGAAGAACTGGATCAGCCCGGAACCGAGAACGCTTTGGAGATTGCGCTGGGTGCGGAAAAGCTCCTGGCTTCCGAACCCGGCGCCGACAGGATGCGCGCTCATCCGCGCGTTGTCGCCAGCTTACTAAAATATGGGTCATGGGCGCACGACGATTTGACCAAGCAGTTATGGATAGGTCTGCTGGCCTCATCTTGCACCGTGGAAGGAATAGACGAATCCAATGCCGTCTTTGTCGATCTTCTCGTGCATGTTACACCGATCCAGAGCCGGATCTTCGTTACTGCGTGCAAGAAGGTAATGGAAGTAATGTCTGAAACTCGGGATCTTCCCTCGGTTCGAATCATCTTTACGCCAGAAGAGATGGTTCGACTTACTGGTATCTACGATCTGTCCAGGCTTGGTGTGGATATCGCATATTTATTTAATTCGGAATTACTTGAAAAAGTTTTCGATTTCACGTCTTACATTCCCACGGAAAGCTTTGACATCACTCCTTCTCGTCTAGGTCTGGAACTGTACAAACGCTGTCAAGGGCATCACACTCAGCCGCATTGAGCGCGGGATGTATCGGAGGGCGCCCAGCCCTTGCCGTAGCCTGACCGCTCTGCAGGAAATGAGTGAGCCCCGCTCGCGCCGCTTCCCGATCCGGTAGGCCTCGCCTGACCTCGCGTTGCCAGAAAACAGAAGGTGCACCTCCAGGAAACAGAAGGTGCACCTCAATGATCTGCCGTTAGCCCGTGGCGCGGAAGCGCTCCCTGTGGTATTCCAGACCAGACTCCCGGCAGGTCGCGCAGTGCAGTCGAAGCTGGAAGCCGCGGTCAGCAAGGCGCTGACAGTGCCTGCCCGCTTAGTGACTGGCGGTAAGCGAGAAGGCGTCCACGTAGAAGTTCTCGGCCACGCCGCCCGTGCTGCCAATTTCGAAGCCGTATTGGATCGCGGTGATCGTGGAGCTCGATGCCAGGTACCCATTGGTCCCCAGGTAGGCGAGCATGCCGTAGATATCTACGGTCCCGGAGGAGACGCCAAAATTCGTAGAGGTGCCATTCGGTGGAACCCACTGGAAGACGAGCTCCGAACCCGCACCGCCGTTCCGACACAGGTTCCGCTTATTTGTCGGGACGCCGTGCGACCCGCCGAAGCTGAGGTTAGTGGCCAGTACGGTCATGTATTTGGTGCACGCGCTGCGGTTGACGACCTGGTTCTGGATCATCACTTCAGCGCCGTAACTGTTGAACCACAAGTCGTAGCCGGAATCCTCGATGGTGCCGGAGGTGGTTGGTACTGTGCTCACAAACGAGGAAAACATATAGGAGAAGCTGCTGATTGTGGGATTGGCGCTCGGCGACCAACTGCTGAACAGGATGTCCGTGTCGGGGTACGATTGCACGCCCGTATAGCCCGAGGCCATATTGGCCGTCACCCACCATCTCCCCTCGGAGACCGTGTACAGCGTCTGCGACCATCCGGTTTGAGGGTTCCAGACGTTGTTCTGGACATTGGAGTTGCCGCCGCCATTATCGGTGACATCCGTGTCGTTGTACGGTCCGCAGATACCGCTTGCAGAGGATGTGGAGCAAACATATTGGCCCATAGCGAACGAGCTAGAAGCGAGAACCATCAACGGTACTAGCAACATGCGAGTAAAAACAGACCTGTTTCTCACAGAGAAACCTCCTTTTCGTCATTGGGGATTTGCTTACAGCCTTCAACCTCTAGATCGCCATTGACACAAGTGTCAAGGGAAATGCGGAGTATTGACGGAAGAATCAAGTTACGGAGGGACAATGGGCTAAAGTAAGTAACCGGCAGTTACTAACTCGAAGATAACTTTGGCCCGCACGCGGTACAAGCGCGGCCCGGCACAAAGTAAAACCAACGGCCACACTGAGTTATGGTGGTCCGCCGGCCAGAGGAAGGTACGAGCAACCCGGGACTCCTGGCCGTCTCCTGCCACTATGGCCATTTTGACAGTATTTAAGGCAGCTTTTTCCCGATGAAAAAGCCAATGAGCGATTGTGCCCTGGTCACCACCTGCAGGGGACCCGCTATCGGGTCAGGCGCCGAGCGGCTTAAGGCATTTCTCCCAATCCTCAAGAGTGCTCAATGGTTCGAAGGTTGCCGCTCACTGGGGTTCGCGTGAACTTTGCGGTCTTGAACCCCTATACACCATGGGGAGAAATGCGTTAGCCCGCCAGCCCTATTTTGCCGCCAACTGGCGCAGGACGTACAGCAGGATGCCGCCGTGCTCGAAGTACTCGATCTCCTGCGGCGTATCGATACGCACCGTTGTGTTGAACTCGCTGACCTTGCCGCCGCTGCCGGTGGCTTTGACGCGGAGCGTGCGGCCGTTGGCGAAGCGGTCCTTGAGGAGCGCGGCGAGGCCGGGGAAGCCGTAGACCTCCTCGCCGGTGAGGCCGAGGGACTCGACGTTTTCGCCTGCTGCGAATTGCAGAGGAAGGATGCCCATGCCGACGAGATTGGAGCGGTGAATGCGCTCGAAGCTTTCGGCGATGACGGCACGGACGCCGAGGAGCTTGGGCCCCTTGGCGGCCCAGTCGCGCGAGGAGCCGGAGCCATACTCCTTGCCAGCGAGAGTGATGAGCGGAACGCCGCGCTCGGCGTAGCGGACGCTGGCGTCGAAGATGGACATCTGCTCGCCTTCGGGAAGCAGACGCGTGACGCCGCCTTCGGCGCCGGGCGCGAGCTTGTTGCGCAGGCGCACGTTGGCGAAGGTTCCGCGGACCATGACTTCGTGATTGCCGCGGCGCGAGCCGTAGGAGTTGAAGTCCGCGGGTTTGACTCCGTGCTCGGTGAGATATTTGCCGGCGGGACCGTTGGCCTTGATGGAGCCGGCGGGCGAGATGTGGTCCGTGGTCACGGAGTCACCGAGGACGGCGAGGACGCGCGCGCCGGCGATGTCGGTGACGGGCGCAGGGGTCATGGTCATGCCGTCGAAGTAAGGCGCCTTGCGGATGTAGGTGGAGTCGGGCTCCCACTGGTAGACGTTGCCCGTGGGAAAGCTGAGGCCCTGCCAACTGGCGTCGCCTTGTGTCACCGTGGCGTACTCCTTGCGGAAGCCTTCGCTGGAGACGGCGCGCTCGATGGCGGCGGAGACTTCAGCCTGCGTGGGCCAGATGTCGCGCAGGTAGACGGGCTTGCCGGATGGGTCGTTGCCGAGCGGGTCGGAGTCGAAGTTGTGGCCGATGCGGCCGGCGAGCGCGTAGGCGACGACGAGCGGCGGGCTCATGAGGTAGTTGGCGCGGACGTCAACATTAACTCGCCCCTCGAAGTTGCGATTGCCGCTGAGCACGCTGACGGCGACGAGGCCATGGTCTTCTATAGATTTAGAAACGTCGGAGGGCAGCGGCCCTGAGTTGCCAATGCAGGTGGTGCAGCCGTAGCCGACGACGTTGAAGCGGAGCTTCTCGAGGTAGGGAAGCAGGCCGGCCTTCTGATAGTAATCTGTGACGACGCGGGAGCCGGGCGCGAGCGAGGTCTTGACCCACGGCGGAACGGTGAGGCCTTTTTCGACGGCTTTCTTGGCGAGGAGGCCGGCGGCGATCATGACCGAGGGGTTGGACGTGTTGGTGCAACTGGTGATGGCGGCAATGACGACCGAGCCGTGGTCGAGATACGGGTCGGGATCGACGTTGAAGCGGGCTTTGATTGTGTTTTGGGCGACCGTTGTGTTGACGTGAGCGGCGATCGGCGCGGCGGAGGAAGTGTCTGGGCCTTCGTTGTCTTCAGCGGCGATGGCGGTGTCGGTGAGGGTCTGGCGCTGCCATGTCGAGGCGGTGCGCGAGCCGAGAGGCTTGGCGGTGGGCGCGAGCAGCGACGGGAGTTGCTGCGCGAAGCTGGCGGCAGCGTCCTTGAGGAGCACGCGATCCTGCGGACGGCGCGGCCCGGCGACGCTGGGCTCGACGGTGGCGAGGTCGAGCTCGAGGGTTTGTGAATACTCGGCCTCGGGCGCGCCGGTGGTGTGGAAGAGACCCTGCTCGCGATAGTAGGCTTCGACGAGCGCGATTTGATCTTCGCTGCGGCCGGTGAGGCGCAGGTAGCGGAGGGTCTCGGCGTCGACGGGGAAGATGCCGCAGGTAGCGCCGTATTCGGGCGCCATGTTGCCGATGGTGGCGCGGTCGGCGAGTGGTAACTCCGGTATTCCAGGTCCATAAAATTCCACAAATTTACCAACAACGCCGAGCTTGCGCAGAGCCTGCGTGACGGTGAGGACGAGATCGGTGGCCGTGGCGCCTTCGCGCAGTTTGCCGGTGAGCTTGTAGCCGACGACCTGCGGGATCAACATGCTCACGGGCTGGCCGAGCATGGCGGCCTCGGCTTCGATGCCGCCGACGCCCCAGCCGAGCACGCCGAGGCCGTTGATCATGGTGGTGTGGGAGTCGGCGCCGACGAGCGTGTCGGGGTACGCGACCCATTTGCCGCCCACCTGCGCGGTGAAGACCACGCGGGCAAGGTATTCAAGATTGACCTGGTGGCAGATACCCATGCCGGGCGGGACGACGGAGAAGTTGCGAAAGGCGGACTGGCCCCACTTGAGGAAGGCGTAGCGTTCGCGGTTGCGCTGGAACTCGAGCAAGGAGTTGACCTGGTAGGCCGCGGGCGTGCCGTATTCGTCGACCTGCACGGAATGGTCGATGACGAGTTCGGCTGGCGCCAGGGGATTGACACGCTCGGGATTCCCCCCAAGGGTCTTGATGGCGTCGCGCATGGCGGCGAGATCGACGACAGCGGGAACGCCGGTGAAGTCCTGCATGAGGACGCGGGCCGGCATGTAGGCGATTTCGCGGCTGGGCTGGGCTTTGGCGTCCCAGTTGGCGAGGAATTCGATGTCGGCGGCGGTGACGTTGACGCCGTCTTCGCGGCGGAGGAGGTTTTCAAGCAGGATTTTAAGGCTGAAGGGAAGGCGCGAGAGGTCGAAACCGCGCGCGGCGAGCGCCGGAAGACGATAGATGGTGTAGGAACGGCCGCCGGAGGTGAGCATGGCGCGGCTTTGGAAGCTGTTCATCGGGGAAGTCCCTTTCTGCGGTGTTCGAGGAAATGCGATGCAGTTTGCAGGTTGCGTAGAGGGCAACGCTCCCTGCCGGCGCGTAGACTTTGCAGTCGTGGCTTCACCTTTCAGTATATTTCCGGCAGCGCCAGAAAGTTTCTCCTCAAAGGTTACAGCCTTCTATAGTTGGTTTTTTCGGCGCGACCGAAGCCGTGCGCTTTCCATAGGATCCAGGTGGGCACGCGAGTATGCCTGCGGAGGCGGGCGCGTAAGGCGCTAGCCAGCTATCGCGGTGTCCCTAAGTCTGTCACATAAAGCGCGCATCCCAAATGCAGGTCCTTCGACTTCGTTTGGCCCAAATGCGGGCCAAACTCCGCTCAGGATGACTGCTTTGTTTTTGATGCGAACTTCGGGGACAGGAGACTATCGCGGCTCCATGTTGTAGAGGAAGTAGGCGCGGAGCTCGAGGTAGGGGCCGTGGAACTCGCGGGGCAGAGCAGGATAGCTGGAGCCGGTGATGGCGCCCCAGGCGGCGCGGTCAAGGCCGGTGTCGCCGGAACGGCCATCCAACTGCATGTCAATGACCTGGCCGTTGGGCAGAACCTTGAAGCGGATGACCACGACGCCCGACTTGAGGATGGGCGGGTTGACTTCGTCGGGGATGAGCGGATCCCAGGTCATTTGCGTGATGTAGTGCCAGCGCGCCAGCCAGGAGCTGAAGTCCACGCCTTGGGTGTCGGAGAGAACCTGGACGCCGCCGGTGCCCGCGCCGGGATGCATGGAAAGTCCGCCTGAAGGCACATCGCCGTAGGACTGCCCCCCGTGGTTGTGCATGGCATTCTGCATGTCCCGCTTGAGCTGATCGGCGGGGTTCTGCGAGCCCATGGCGAAGTTGGGTTTGGCCGGGACGGCAGCGGGCTGCGGCGCCTCAACCTGCGACTGCGGATTAGGCGGAATGGGTTGCGAGGGCTGCTGCTTGGGCTGCTCCGGCGCCTGCTGCGCTGCAGGCGGAGGCGGCGACTCGCGATTCAGCTCGTCCAGCGTCTGCTTGTCGATGAGTGGCTTGTTAGGCAGGGGCTTGGGCACGGGCTTGGACTGGAGCTGGCGCAGGGCGTCGGGCGGCATGTCAAGGTAGGCGAGATCCTTGCGCTCCTTGATGGCTTCGAAGGGGTCAATGACCTTGGGCACCTTGAAGATGTAGGTTGGAATCCAGGTGATGGCGGAGAAGAACAGGATGTGGATGAGGAGAGCGAGCCAGAATCCCTCGCGCAGGCGCGACCAGCGCCGCTCGTCTTCGAGCTCGCCGATCATCTCCAGCAATTCGTGGGTGTTGTAGTCGATCCATCGCGAGCCACTGACGACTGGGGAGGACGGCTCACGCGGTTCCAGGTCGCGCGGTTCCAGGTCGCGCTCAGAAAAAGTGTCCAGCCCCAGAATCGAACCGGAGATAGAGGTTTCCTGTGCGGGACTGCCAGTTTGCGGACGCGGCTCGGCTGGTCCCTTGGGCTCGTTCACTTCGGCTGGCGCTTCGCTAATCGGCATTCCATGCGGAGGAGCCTCTCAGGGCAGACACCCCCTAGCCGGCTCTGTATGCAAGTCCTTCCAGTCCATTCTCTCATTTCCGGCAATGACCTGCGCAAGACCACGCCTCGTACAATGATTCTTACTGAATTGACGCAGGATAGGCCGGAAGGGGACAGCGTTTGAAGCAGTTTTTTGCGCGCATTGCGGCGGAATGGAAGCTGGCGATTCTGCCGGCGCTGATGAAGTGGGGGATCTGGGGCGTGGGCGCGGTTGCGCTGCTCGACTCATCGAGCATTCCCGTGCCCATGGACGCGATTTTGGCCCTCTACGTGTGGAACGACAAGCGGCACTTCTGGCTGTACTGCCTGGTGGCGGCGGCGGGCTCGGCGATCGGCGGGCTGCTGCCCTACGGGCTGGGCCGCGCGGGGGGCGAGCTGTTCCTGCTCAAGCGCGTGAACCGGGCGAAGTTCGAGCGAATGCGCGACCGTTTTCAGCGCCAGGAGTTCCTGGCAGTCATGATTCCATCCATGATGCCTCCACCGGCTCCCTGGAAGATCTTTGTTTTTGCTTCGGGCGTCTTTGAGATGCGGGTGGGGAACTTTCTGCTGGCCGTGCTCGCGGGAAGGATGGTGCGCTGGCTTGCATTGTCACTGCTGGTGCTCAAACTGGGCCCGGGCGCGGTGGACCTGGTGGCGCGGCATGCGGTGGCGACCGTTTTGATCGTGGGCGTTCTGGCGGTTCTCGGATTTGCGTGGTGGTGGATGCGGAAAAAGCGCAGCGGCAAGCCGCTGGAAGATTAATGTATGTTCCAACGCAACAAGCACTACTGTGCCCGCCTTAATCGTCCGTGCACAGTAGTGGAGCCTTCGAAGTTTACTTTTCCGCCAGTACAGCTGCCGGACGATGGAGGCCCAGCCGCCGCACCAGGGCGGGCACGCCGAGCGCCACGCCGAGAACGATCGAGGTTGCGACGAGATCGTTGCGGTAGAAGGGCACGCCGGCCAGATAGCAGACACCAAGCCCGGCGAGGGTGTGCGGATACCCGTTGAAGCCGCTGGCCCAGACACCGTAATTGGAGACAAGGAAGAACGAGGTTGGTCCCAGGAGCGCACCCGCGGCCCCGCGCGCGAAGGTGGTGCGCTTGCGGAGCAGGATGGACCCGAGCGCCATAGCCGCCAGATACCACATCCAGGTGATCGCATAGCCCTGCCAACGGAAGCTGTAGTGGTAGATGAAGATCGTAAGGTAACAATCAGTCGCGATGAGAGCGGCGAGGGGGACGAGCATCTCGCGCCAGGGACGCCGCGCGCCGAAATAGAGCAGGCTGCCGGTCACAGCGGTAAAGTTCCACCATCCCGCATGAGGTAATACGCGAGTGAAGACAGCAACCAACACGAGCAGATAAGCGGCCATGACCACCTCTTCTTTTTTTTATGGATTCCAAGAGATCTCGAACCGAAACGGCGATCCTGCGACTCAAGGGACTGAATTTATTCTGCGGTACGCGTGCGGCGCGGTCAACCCCCAGACGTTCCACGAGGCAAATAAAGTTTTCCGCAGGAACAAATCCCCTACCGCTACCTTTGCTCCCGGCCATTCATGGCCTCGCCGGCGTCGTAGCGGCCGTCAACGATGTAAACCCAGCCGCTAAGCGGCGAGCGCGCGGCGGCGCTACGGGTTCCGATGAACGCATAGTCAAAGCGCAGATCGGTGAACTCGACGGTCGTCCACGAACGATTGGGCGGCAGTTGCGGAGGGTCCATGCCGGGCGCAGGTTCCTGACCCACGTCGCGCACCACGGCCCAGGTTCCCCAGTCGAGATAGACCCGGCCCAAGGGCGTGCGCTTGGCAGCTTCCACCGCCGGGGTGACGGCCGGCTTGTAGAGCACATCGCGATGCGGGTCGCTGTCAATGGAGCCGGTCCACGTGTCGATTTCGGCGGTCTGATAGAAATCGGCGGTTTCGAGAATCGCGTGCCAGCGGAAGGGGTTCACGGGATACGGCTCGACGGCCATGCGCGTGACCGGCTCGGCGGCGATGTTCGTGTTGTCGAGCATGGCCAGAGCCTGGGCGTGCTCGGCCCAGCGCCAACAACCGAGCAGAAGCATTGCAACGAGAGCAAAGATGGCCCAGCCGCGCCCGCGGAACGGCTCGCGCCGGGCGCCAATCTCGCGGTCGGCGAGACCTAGCAGCCACGGCATGACCAGGGCGACGGCGAAGATTGCCCACAGCACCGGCTCGACTATGAACAGAAAGCTGCCCGCATACCAGCGTGGATTGAAGGGAAAGAATGGGCGCAGGCCGTAGTTGTTGGTCCAGTCGAGGAGCAGATGGCTGAGCGCGGCGACGAAGGCCGTCAAATAGAGCCATCCCCAGCGCAGGGGTGGGGGCGATTTTGTATTTTTGGGGGGCGATTCGCCAGGGGAAGGGTTCTTTCCGCCGCGGCGATTGCGCCGTTCGCGCCAGAGGTGGAAGAGTCCCACCGCGCCCACTACTATGCCTGCTACAACGGGTACAGCCCAGAATGTGTGCGTGATGCCGCGATGGTGCTTGAGCGCCTCGACCGGACCGGCGAATCCCCAGAGAATGTCCAGGTCCGCAGCTTCGGCGGCGAGCACAGCGGCGAGCGTGGCGTAGGCCGTCTTGCGATTGAATCCGGCGCGGCCCAGGCAGGCACCGGTCAGGAAATGGGTGACAGGTTCCATGAAAGCGCTCGGTCCTCTATAGAGAATGACATACGGGCTTGAGCACGCGAGAGGAATCACCGCGCTAGTGTGGTGTCTCTAAAGTTTGTCACATAAATCGCGCATCCCAAATGCAGGTTCCCTTCGACTTCGCTCAGGGCAGGCTTTCGACTCCGTTTGGCCCAAATGCGGGCCAAACTCCGCTCAGGATGACTGCTTTGTTTTTGATGCAAACTTCGGGGACAGCGCGCAGGATGCCGCGGGCGAAGCGAAGCGGCTTGCGCGCGTGTCCGAAAGCGGCGTGCCTGGCCTACAATCGTGGATGGACCGATAAGCCGAACGAGGTGCCCATACCGCCATGATGCAACTACAAACCAATGGGATGACGAGGAGAATTTTGAGCACAGGAATTTCCATCGTCTTGAGCGCCGCTGCCGGAGCCTGCGGAGCGCAGACACAGACCGCCGCCAACTTCGGACCCGGCAATCCTTTTTATGCGCCCAGTACGCTGCCGTTTCACGCGCCGCCTTTCGACAAGGTCAAGGACAGCGACTACCAGCCGGCCATCGACGCGGGCATGGCGCAGCAGATCGCGGAGGTTGAGGAGATCGCGAACAATCCCGCGCCGCCGACCTTTGAGAACACGCTGGCGGCGCTGGAGCGCTCGGGCCAGTTGCTCACGCGCGCGATGGCGGCGTTCAATTGCGTGACCGGCGCGAACACCGACGAGGAATTGCAGAAGGTGCAGGAGTACGAGGCTCCGCGGCTGGCCGCCCACGAGGACGCGATTTATTTAAACGCCAGTCTCTTTGCGCGCGTGAAGGCGATCTACGAAAAACGCGCGACGCTCGGTCTCGACCCGGAATCGCTGCGGCTGGTGGAGTACGACTACCAGCAGTTTGTAAAGGCGGGCGCGAATCTCTCCGACGCGGACAAAGCCCGGCTGAAAAAGATCAACGAAGAAGAGTCGACGCTTGAGAACTCGTTCATGACCAAATTGCTGGAGGCCACGAAGGCGGGCGCGTACTCGACGGCGGACCCGAAGGCGCTGGCCGGGCTGAGCGAGGCGCAGATGGCCGGGGCAGCGGAGGACGCGAAGGCGCGGAAACAGCAGGGATGGCTGGCGCCGTTACAGAACACCACGCAGCAGCCCGATTTGACCTACCTGACGAACCGCGCCACGCGCCAGGCAATTTTCGAGAACTCCTGGAACCGCACCGAGCGCAACGACGGCAACGATACGCGCGCGACGATCGCCCGGCTGGCGCAGCTTCGCGCCGAGAAGGGAGCACTGCTGGGTTACCAAAATTACGCGGCGTGGAACCTGACCGACCAGATGGCCAAGACGCCGGAGGCGGCGATCCATTTTCTGGATGCGCTGACGCCGGCCGCGACGGCGCGGGCTGCCAGAGAGGCCAAAGACATCCAGGCGTTGATCGACTCCCAGCATGGAGGGTTCACGCTGGAGCCGTGGGATTGGGAGTTTTATGCCGAACAGGTGCGCAAGGCCAAATACGATCTGGACGAAGCGCAGATCAAGCCCTATTTCGAGCTGAACAACGTGCTCGAAAAAGGGGTGTTCTACGCGGCGCACGAACTCTACGGCCTGACCTTCAAGGAGCGCAAGGACATTCCGGTGTGGCAGCCGGACGTGCGCGTGTTTGAGGTGTTCGACGCCAATGGCAAGCCGCTGGCGCTGTGGTATTGCGACTACTTCAAGCGCGACAACAAGAACGGCGGCGCGTGGATGGATACGCTGGTCGATCAGTCGAAACTGCTGGGCCAACTGCCGGTGGTGTTTAACGTGGCCAACTTTGAGAAGCCCGCGCCGGGCGAGCCGGCGCTGCTCAGCTTCGACGATGTGACTACGATGTTCCACGAGTTCGGCCACGCGCTGCACGGCATGTTTGCCGATACGGAGTACCCCAGCCTGTCGGGCACGCAGGTGCCGCGGGACTTTGTTGAGTTTCCTTCGCAGTTCAACGAGCACTGGGCCAGCTATCCGGCGGTGTTCGCGCACTACGCGCGGCACTACAAGACCGGCGAGCCAATGCCCGCGGATTTGGCGGCCAAGATCGAGAAGGCGAAGACGTTCAACCAGGGCTACGATCTGACGGAGATTCTAGCGGCGGCCCGGCTGGACATGGAATGGCACACGCTGCCCAAGACCGCGCCGCTCGAGAATCCGGACACGTTTGAAGAGGAAGCGCTGAAAACGACGCATTTATGGATCCGGTATGTGCCTCCGCGCTACCGCTCCAGCTACTTTCTGCACATCTGGGCCAACGGTTACCAGGCCGGCTACTACGCGTACCTGTGGACGGAGATGCTGGACGACGACGCCTTCCAGTGGTTCGAGGACCATGGCGGTATGACGCGCGCCAACGGCGAGCGCTTCCGGCAGATGGTGCTTTCGCGCGGCAACACCGAGGACTTGCAGAAGATGTACAACACGTGGCTGGGCAGGGAGCCAAGCATCGAGCCGATGCTGAAGGACCGGGGGCTGAAAGAGGAGGCGAAGTAAGCGGAGCTAGCGGGGTTGGCGGGTCGGCGAGTCGGCTGGGGGTCCAATGCTGCCGTCCTTGGCTGATTGGAGTGCACCAAAAACAAATCCCGCACAATTTGCCCAACAGAAGGCCACAAAGATCCAAAGGAATGCCATGACCCATGACGATTGCCCGAGGAACGAACGAGCGTAATATCGGTAATAAATCACAAGCCAAGTCCAAAGCGTCGAATTGAAGATGTAACTTACGACGAGTAGTGATCGTTGAAACGCGCTTATGCTTGACCACCAATCCGCACTCCCGTGCTTAATGCCAATCGCATCGTTCTCGGCCTCGCTATGCAGTTGTCTGCCACCGGCCCCAGAGCCGCGCGTAGCTCGTAATAGCTTGGGGAAGCCCCTTGAAAGGCTGAGCACGGCGGAAAGGGCAACAACAACGAGCAATATGCGCAGCGGATAAGCTCTCGACTCCATATCGGAATGCTTGAAGAATAACCTCACAGTCAGTGCAATGGCGCCCAAGACCAGGGAATCAGGGGCCCCCTCGATCAGGCGCAACCAGCGGGCTGGCGCATTTCTCTTCAACCTGACCCATATGGCGATTGATTCATATATACCGAAGTAAACTAGCGACCCGGATAATAGAAATAGAAGGCCTTCCCTGTCCGTTGATGCGTATGTAAGTGCGATGACCGATACTGCAGCACGCACGCAGACATATGTCCATCCCAGAGCCAAAGCCATAGCGAGAATCCGCGACTCCGGTCGTTCCACGCTACACGAGGACACAGCAGGGCCTTTGGCGGGGACAAGTGGCAATGTCTGCGATGAGAGCGATGACTCCTGCGTCGGATCGGCTTGCACTCTAGCCTCTTCTTGTTCCAGTTCCGCTAGATAGGCCGCAGCCTGCTGAGGCGAGACGGGCTTATACGAGATGTACTTATACATACCGAGCAGCCAGGCTAAACGACGACCGAACCCAAGACGATTCACCCGGACGAGCATCTGGCGCTGTTGCGCGTCGAAATTCATCGAAATCCCGTGCCAAATCCCATTCAAATCCAGCTCGGAACGTTCCTCGCGACCAATGACGACGGATGGAAATTCCCGTAAGATTTCCTGAAGAAACGCTCGCAGAGCTGGATGACACCGTTTCCATCCAATGATGAGACGCCCGTCTTCATTGGCCAGGTGCACCCGATTGCTTGGGTCAGCCCTGACAGCGCACAGTGATGAACGTATTTGATCGGAAACGCTCTCCGCGACGAACTGAGCAGGTTCGATGACCAGCCGTTCGACCAATTTGGGCTTTGGTCCATACAGAAACACTTCGACAGTTTCGATCGACATCGAAGCGATTTCTGAAGCTTCGAGCACGATGACATCGGGCTCATTAGCGCCATGCCGGGCGCTTCCAAGCGTCATAAACAGCCGAATGAAGATCCGGTCACCGCAACCCGCAATGACCCAATTGCGGCTGGAGGATTTTGTACACCAAAGCACATAAACGTTCCATGCAAGAAGGACAGGCACACCCAGCCAGGTAGCTGCCCGCACCGAAAAACTGAGGCTCATGGTAACGGCGATCAACAGGATTAGTACGTTCGGATAGCGACCGTAAGCCAATGCGGGCCAGTGCCGGCTAGCCCGTGCGCTGGCCGAGGCGATGCAGCTAAGCATTTCAGGTGAGTCAGATCGTACGAGTTTCATCGTCTTTTTGGCCCCTCTACTGTAGGTCCAACGCCGCCATAGGTCAACCCGAGAGGCAAGGCCATTCTGGGAATAAGTGGGTTTCGCTGTCCCGCCTCGCACGGGTGTCATGGAAAGACTTTTAATGGACACGCGTAGCCGTGTCTGTGATCGGAGCAACACCTGCCGAGGGTTGGTTTCTGTTCCGACTTGTTTTTCTACCCGTGCAGGCCTCCTTCCTTCGCGGCTCACTATAATCCTTAGCTATGAGCGAGCGGGACGTTGCGCGCGAGATCGAAAAGCTGAGGGAGGAATTGCGCCGCCACGAGCATCTCTACTACGTGCTTGACGCGCCGGAGATCTCGGACCCCGAGTACGACGCGCTGATGAACGAGCTGAAGCGGCTGGAGGCGGCGCACCCCGAGCTCGTCACGCAGGACTCGCCGACGCAGCGCGTGGGCGGCAAGCCGGCCGAGGGCTTCAAGAAGGCGCAGCACTCGCGGCCCATGCTCTCGCTCGACAACGCCTATTCCGCCGAGGAGCTGGCCGACTGGGCCGCCCGAGTGCGCGAGCTGGCCGGCAATCTGCCCGTTGAATACACAGCCGAGCTGAAGCTCGATGGACTGAGCGTGGCGCTGCAGTACGAGCCGGCCACGGATGGCGGCGCGCGGCTGGCGATGGGGCTGACGCGCGGCGATGGGCAGACCGGCGAAGACGTTACCTCGAACATTCGAACGATTCGCAGCGTGCCATTGAGTATCCCAGCGGAGCGATTGAAGACGACACACCTTCCGCAGGCATTTGAAGTGCGCGGCGAAGTGGTGATGCCGGAGGCGGCCTTCCAACGGCTCAATGAGGAGCGCGAGCGCGAAGGGCTGCCGGCGGCCGTGAATCCCCGCAACGCAGCCGCGGGCACGCTGCGCACGCTGGAGCCTTCGATCGTTGCCAACCGGAGGCTGGTGTTCTTCGCGTATTTTCTGCTCGTCGAAGGTGAGTATTGGCCGCAAGGGCAGACTGCAACGCTCGATGCGCTCGCCGCGCTTGGCTTTCGCGTGAACTCGAATCGCGCCCGCGTCGGCTCCGCCGGGGAGATGCTCAAATTCATCGACGATGCCGAGGCGAAACGCGCAACGCTGGGCTACGAGATCGACGGCGTGGTGCTGAAGGTGGATGCGCACGCCACGCAGCAGCGGCTGGGCTATACGGGCCGCGCGCCGCGCTGGGCGATTGCGTTTAAGCTCACGGCCAAGGCGGGCGTGACGCAGGTCAACCACATTGCGGTGCAGGTGGGCCGCACCGGCAAGCTAACGCCGGTAGCGGAACTGACGCCGGTCTTCATCGGCGGCACCACCGTGAGCCGCGCCACGCTGCACAACGCGGATTTTATCGAGCGGCTGGGGCTGAAGCTCGGAGACTGGGTAAAGGTGGAGCGCGGCGGCGACGTGATCCCGAAGGTCGTCGAGGTCGTCGCGGACACCGAACACCCGCGCGGGAAGCACTGCTTCTCGTTTCCTGCGGAGTGCCCGGAGTGCGGGAGCCGGGTGGTGCGCGCGGAAGGCGAAGTGGACTGGCGCTGCGTGAATGCCGATTGCCCGGCCAAGCTGCGCGAGAGCCTGCTGCACTTTGGCCGCCGCGAAGTGATGAACATCGAAGGGCTGGGCGACGCGGTGGTCGAGCAGTTGGCGGAAAAGCGGCTGGTCAAGAGCGTAGCCGATCTCTACACGCTCGACGAGCAAGAGCTACTCTCGCTCGAAAAACAGGTCACGCGCAAGAATAAGGCTACCGGACTTGACGAAACCAAGACAGAGGGGCTGCTCGGCCCGAAAGCCTCGAAGACGCTGCTCAAGGAGATTGAGGATTCGAAGCGCGCCGGCCTGGCGCGCGTGCTGATGGGGCTGGGCATCCGATTTGTCGGCGAGCGCACCGCAGAACTGCTGGCGCAGGAGTTCGGTTCGATGGATGCGCTGATGGCGGCCTCGGCCGAAGATCTGGAGCGTGTGGAAGAGGTCGGCCCGCGCATTTCCGAGGCCATCCTGGAGTTTTTTGCGCAGCCGGCGAACCGGGCGCTTGTCGACAGCCTGAAGCAAGCAGGGGTGGACATGACCGCGGAGAAGAAACAGCGCTCGGCGCAGCTTGCAGGCCTTACCTTTGTGCTGACCGGGACACTGCCCACGATGACGCGCGACGAGGCCAAGCAAAAGATCGAGGCCGCCGGGGGCAAGACCGCGGGCTCGGTGAGCAAGAAGACCAGCTACGTGGTGGCGGGCGAGGAGGCGGGTACGAAGCTGGACAGGGCGCGCGAACTCGGAGTCCCTGTTCTTGACGAAGCTGGCTTGCTGGCGCTGCTTGCGGAATAGGCGCCGCCACTCAAGACGGCCGGCGTTCGGCTCAACCGCGGATACGAGCGGAATTGCCCGCGAGATGCGGTTTCCTGGAAAGGAATGGAAGCAGAGCCAGAAGCGCCAAGGTCAGATCGATCCACATAAGAGCCTCCCTAATTGCAGTTCGTGTTAAGCGCTGGAGCGGCGGCGCGCGGCGATATCAGGACGATTCTCGACGGCGCGCAGTTCGCGTTCGCGTTCCCGTTCCCAGGCTTCGGCGCGCCAACTGCGCGAAGCGTAGCGCGGCGTTTCTACGTGGGCAGGAGCGGGATCCTCAGGATGCGGCCGCGCCGGCATGGTCACCAATTCAGGTTGAGGACGATACCCAGGCTTGGGCGGCGCCGGCACAGGCGGCCCGATCAATCGTGCGGACGATTCCGGCCCTGCGTGAGCCGCGGCGGAGGTGAGGCTGGCATCGACGCCCGGCCGCACTTCCGGTTCAGCCTCATCCACCGGGCGCTGCGTGCGCACGGCGATGGATTTGGCCATGAATTCGTCGACCAGCTTGTGCAGGCAGGTTTGCCCGCAAAGATGTTTTGAGTCGGGGCGCAGCCGGTGGCGCGAGCTCCAGCCGCTGACGCGAAGCTCCCCCGCCTGCTCGTAGGCGACAAACCAGTGGTTAGTCTGGCGCTTCTCCGATGCACAAATGTCACACGATATTGCCTGCCGGATCACCGGGAATCCCTCACTCCGCGGCAAATCTCCTTGAGATGCCTCGAATCTCTCCCATCTATTTCATCGAGCGGCGGGTGGAATGGATGAGGCTGTCCGGAAACAAATCGGGATCTGATTCAATTCCGGACAAACGGGCGGGGGATCGTCCTCATTTGGGACACGGCGCATAGAAGGAAAGAGGAATCGGCGCAACCAAGAGAAAGGGCGCGGCGAAAACCGCGCCCCTCAAGGCAGAGTCCCGGGAACCATGACGCCGAATGGCGCTGCCCGCACTCTGGTTATTCGCGTGGCGCAAAATAGCCCGTGCGCGCGCGGACCGTGTAGTGGCGATCGTAGCAATAAAGGTAAATGGTGCGGAACGAGCCGTCGGCCTTGAAGTCGGCGGGCGTGTAGACGAGGGCATACTGGCTGCGCAACTCTTCCTCGATGTTTTTGAAGCTGGTCGACATTTCTTCGACGGATGGAGGGAAGAAAACTTCGCCGCCGGTTTCCTCGGCGAGTTCCTGCATGACCTTGTCTCCGGGACCGCGGCTGGGCGTCCAGTTGGTGCTGATGGCGTAGATGATGGTCTCGGCGCGTTCGCATTCCTTGATGGCTTCAGGCAAGTAGACGCGGCTCACAATGTCATTGCCGTCGGAGATGAGGATGATCGCTTTGCGCACGGGTTCCGGGCCGCGCTCAGTCAACAGCTTGTCGCGGCAGGCGGTGTAAACAGCGTCGAAGAGAGCGGTGCCGCCACCCGGGTGCACCCGGTTGATGCCGGTCTCTAGCGCGTCCATGTTGTTGGTCCAGTCCTGGTCAACCGTGGCAGTCTCAGCGAAGTCCATCACGAAGGCGCGGTCGCTGCGCGCCTTGAGCACGTCCAGCAAAAACTCGATGGCTGATTGCTGCTCAAACTGGAAACGGGAGCGGATCGAACTGCTGGAGTCAATGACAATGCCCACGCGCAGGGGCAGATTGATCTGCTGGTGAAAGGAGTTCACACGCTGCGGGGCCTTTTGGTCGTCAAGCAGGGCGAAGTCACTCTGGTTGAGGTTTGGAATGTAGTGCCCATGCCTGTCGGTAACGGTGAAGATGAGGCTGACCTCGTTGACGGGGATCCTGAGCGTGGGCGTGCCGACGTCGGCGGGCGCCGCACCCGGCTGCGCGGGTTGCGCGGCGGGTGGAGCAGGCGGAACTGCGGCGTTTTGCGCGGGTTGCTGAGCAAGCGCCGCGGCACAGGGGAGGGCAGCCGCCAGCGCGACGGATAAAAGGCGCCGCAGTAGCGGATCAGTACCTGACTGAGGCTTAGAAGGCTGTCTGTTCATGACGTTATCATTTTAGCAATTGCAGTGCTCGCCGACAGGCGATTCGAGGTTCCAGCCAGGGTTCGTTCGCGGAGGAACCACGAATCTTAACAGTTAGATGGATTCCAGGCGGAAAAGGAAAGCAGTCAATTCATCGGGCAGCGGCGCCTCGAGTTGGAGCGGCTTGCCCGTGAGAGGGTGCAGGAAATCGAGTTTCGCCGCGTGGAGAAAGTTGCGCTCCAGCCTCAGCCGCTCCGGTTCGGCCTTTAGGCGCGCGGATCTCGCTTCACGCCCTGCCGGTTGCGCGGTCAACTGCGCCGCGGCGCCGTAAAGCGTGTCACCCACTACGGGATGGCCGATGGAGGCCATGTGTACGCGGATCTGGTGGGTGCGGCCGGTTTCGATGCGCACGCGGAGCAAAGTGAATTTGCCGAAGCGGGTTGTCAGGCGCCGCACCACTTCGTAGTGCGAGATGGCCGAGCGGGCGTTTTCGCAAGGCCGCGTGGTCATGCGCGTGCGCCGCACCGGATCGCGGCTGACGGCGGCGCTGATGGCGCCTTTTTCGCGCGCCACAGCGCCGTGCACCAGCGCGAGATAGGTTTTTTGCACGCGGCGGCCGGCAAACATGGCGCCCAGAGCCGCGTGGGCGCGATCGTTCTTGGCCGCCACGATCAGCCCGCTGGTGTTCTTGTCGAGGCGATGGACGATGCCGGGACGCAGTTCGCCGCCCGTCGCAGAGAGCGTCTTGAAGCGATGAAGCAGCGCATTGACCAGCGTTCCCCGGCTGCGCGCGGCATCGTTCCGGCCCGAGCCGGCGTGCACCATCATGCCCGCCGGCTTGTTGATCACGGCAAGGTCGGCGTCTTCGTAGACCACATCGAGCGAAATTGCTTCGGGCGTGGCTTTCAGCGGCGGGGGATGTGGATCGCCGGTGATCTGAATTTGCTCGCCGCCGCGCAGCTTGAACGAGGGCTTCTCGCGGCCGCCATTGACCAGCACATCGCCCTGATCCAGAAGCAACTGCACGCGCGAGCGGCTGACGCCATCGAGCTGCGCGGCGAGAAATTGGTCGAGGCGCCGGCCATGCGCTTGGGCGGGCACAACGAACACGCGCTGGCCGTTCATGCCAGTCCTCGGTTTTCGCCGGCGTCTACGATGTGAGTGGCGGCGGGTTGAGCGCCTTTGCGTTCGCGCAGAACCAGCGCGGAGGCGAGCACCATGAAGACTGCGGCGATCTGCGGGCCGTCGAGAGCGCCGTGGAAGAGGGAGCCTCGGCCCTCCGGATCGCGCCATAGTTCGGTGAGGAAAATGGCGGCTCCGGCGCCCATCAGCCAAAGGCCGGCTACGTCGCCCTGACGGCGCTCGATGGGCAGCCAGACCCACAGCAGAATGGCCAGCGCGAGGAAAGCGAGGGCCGCGTAGGCTTGCACGGGATGCAATGGAACGCCCAGCGGCGCGCCGCTCCAGATAGCGGCCAGCGGATTCGTGTAAGTGACAGCCCAGCGCAGGCCGGGGCTGGCGTCCGTACCGCAGCCCGAGCCGGCGGCGAGCGCGCCCAGTTGCTCGAAGGCCAGGCCCAGGGCGAGTGGGGCGGCGAGCGCGTCGGCCGTAGCGCGGAAGGGAAGTTTGCTGTGGCGCGCGTACCACGCCGCGCAGGTAGCGCCCGCTAGTGCGCCCACGCAGGCCAGCAGAGGATGATGGACCATCGCCAGCTCCAGCAACCATGCGGGATGGAGGCGCAGGGCACTCCAGTTGGCGACGACCAAAAGCAGCCGTGCGGCGGCCAGCGCGGCAAAGAGGCTCAGGATGCAAAGATTCCACACCTTGCCGGCATCCACGCCCGCGATGCGGGCGGTGCGCAGGGACAGAGCGAGCGCCAGCAACACGCCCAGCGCGGTGACTACGCCGTAGGACGGAATCAGAATCGATCCGATGTGAAAGAGGGCCGGATACATCTGTTTCAGGATAAAGGATTTGGCTGCCAGGCGCAGGAGTTGCGGCGGGCAGATCGAGAAGTAGAAGCCGACCCGCTGGGCCGTGGGCAATGCGCCGGTGAACCCGTCCTAAGACGGTGGAGCTCCCCGCGGTTCATTAGGCATTCCGGACTGGCGGACACGGCACACAGAACCGATGGTCGAGTCGAGCTCCTGTTCGTTGAATGTAGGTTCAACCAGCGTTGACCACCCACCTGCTTTGCAGGCCGGTTTCTACTGCGGATAGTACGGGGCATCGGGAGGAATTGCAAGTCTTGTAAAGTGCGGGCACGGTGTGATAGGGCTGCACCGTGCCCGTTTCGGGAAATCTCCTATTTGCCCGCCGTGCCCAGTGGTGCACCGTTGCCCGAGCACGGATCCCAGCCGCTCGCTGCCATCCAGCCTTCGTAGTACCCGCAGCTTCCATTCGTCACGTCCCGATAATCCGCGGCCGTCTTTGCGCTGCCGTAGATCAGCGTCTCTTCAGCCAAAGCCGAGGCGCTGAAGTGCCCGGCATGATTCACAATTCCGGCCCACAACGGCGAGGCCACGCTTGTGCCGCCGATTATATTCCATGCATACAGCGAGCCGTTGTAGGTGTTCTCGTAGCTCTCGTACACCCACACGCCGGTTCGCGGATTACCCACCGCGGCCACGTCCGGCACGCCGCGATGCGAGCCCACCGTCGAGGAAATTGCGCTCTGGAATGAGGGGCGCGGCTCGTAGCCGCTGTAGCCGCCGCCCGTGTCGTCCCACACGATTTCGCTCTCGAAGGCCAGCGTCGATGGATTGCGCGCGATGGTTGTGCCTCCGACCGCCACGACGTTCGGCGAAACCGACGGATAGATCGTCCCCTCGCTGTCACCGCTGGAAGCAAAAAACACCACATTGGTTCCGGCGAATGTCGCGTCCGATTTCGTCTCGGTGGAGAACTCGCCGCCCCCCCAGCTCATCGACACCTCGCCGCCGCCCGCCGCCCGGACCAGCGAGATGGCCGTGGTCACCGCTGCAAGAAGATCCGAGAAGTTGCTGGAGGCCGCCTCCACCAGATAGATGTGCGCCGAGGGAGCCGCGGCATGAGCCATCTCGATGTCGAGCGCCTCCTCTGCCGCCCAGCAACTCCATCCGCCGTACAAAGAGCAATCGGGATCCGGCGAGGGCTTCACAGTGCCCGGCCAGGCCACCGTGAAGGTCGACGAGGCCGGCGCCGGCAGTCCAAATTGCTTCGAGTAGGCAGTCAGATCGGCCAGGGCCGTCGGGTAGTCATAGGCGTCCACGATTGCGATCGCTTTCGATCCCCCCGACGCGACCTTCGTCAACGTTCCGGGATTGCATCCCGAAGTGACCGTCACGAGCTGGTAAAGACAGGCCAGCGAGGCGGGCGTCTCCGCGTAGTAGCCCGCAATCGGCTGCACCGTATCGGGCGTGTACTCATCCTCGCGGAACCCTACCACACCTTCCGGACGTCCGGCGGGAACGAAGATCTTGTACAGCGTCCTCGCCCGGACTCCCACATCCTCCGGACGCGCGATGCCCGAGCGCGGGATCACGACTTGGCCACTTCCGGGGGCCGGCGCGCCGGGCATTACTTCAACCCGCATCGGTTCACCGTCGAATGCTTGTGCGTGGACCAGGGGCGCGGAGAACAGCGCGAACAGGCCCAAACCTAAGAGCAAACGAGTCATAAACTCCTCCATGTGGTTGCCTGCGCACGCTTCGCGCCGGCTGGGCAGGGCGCAGAAACCCACCCTTGCCTGGACCGTTCATCGGAGGAAGCCCATTAAACTCTACTCATTCTTAGGACGGGTTGAAACCGAAAGTAATCTCCCTCCGGCCTTCTTTTGCATCGCGGAACGCTATAGCATTTTCGGAATTGCTGTAGGCCGAAGGCAAACACTCAAGTGGCTTTTCCTCTCCGGGGTCCCCAGCGACAGGTCTTCGTCGCTGGGGTGGAAGAAGAAGCCACCTTTCACGGCCCTCGAAAAGTCTACGATCTGCGTACTCTGGGAATAGGCGACGCGGGAACCGACGCATCCGCCGATTGCCTCGATGACCGCCAGAATCCCCCAGCATTCAAGCCGGTCGCTTCAAAAGTGAGGGCGGACCGGCTGGTTCGCGAGCGAGGCAGCATGGCAGCAAGGGAGCGAGCCGCCCCGCGGGGCGAGACTCGTCCGCCGAGCGCCGCGGGAGGAACCTGGAAAATCACAAGCCGAGCGCCGATTGAATCCCCGAACGGGGATTCAATCGAGGCGGGTGTGTGGGCCGGTCGTGGCGGCTACGGATTGGGCGAATTGAACGGTGGAGTTGGTGGCGGCGACGCGGGAGCGGAGGGCATCGCTGCGCTCGGTGGCACGGCGGGCGCAACAGGCGCGATGGGAGCAGCTGATGCGCCGGAGCTGGCTGAGGCGCCGGGACCGACTTTCTGCATCAGCAACGCACCCAGACCTTCGAGGACGCCGCCGACTGAGCCGCCGCCTCCGGTGACGAGCGTGCTCGGCATGAACGGGACATTGCTTCTGGAAAGGGCCTCGACGGCGTTGACCAGTGCAGTGGCTCCCTGGCCGAGTGCCGCAACCTGCTTTTGATAGGCCTCAGCACGGGCCAAACCGACAGCCCGGACCTGCGCTCCCTGGGCTGTGCCGGTGCGCTCAATATAGGTGGACTCGCCGTCCGCTTCCGCCTTACGCGCTTCGGCGTTGTTTTTCTTGATGTCCACGCCCACCGCGGCTTGCGCCAGTTGTGCCTGCATGTCGGCGGTGCCGCGCGCCTTCTCCGTCTCAATGCGCTGATCCTGCGCCTGCCGCTGCATCTTGAAGGTTTCCACCTGCTGGTGCGCCACCTCGCGCTCCGTGAGCACCGTGACCAGTGCGGCTGGGTAGACCACGTCCTGGATGTAGACGCCGCGGGTTTCGATTTCGTACTCGGCGAGCTTGGTCTGGATGTAGGCGAATGCTTCTTCCTGCACGGTCTGGCGCGTCTGGATAAACTTGATGGCTTCCATGCCGCCGATTTTGTCGCGGAAGAGGTTGCCGACGGCCGCCTGCAGAACCTCGTTCACCAGGTTTTCCATGGAGCCGACCATGGAGATGACACGAGGGGCCTTGGTGTCGGGAACGTGGATGAGGACCTGGAGATCGATGGCGAAGACAAAGCCCTCATTGCTTTTGGCGATGATGGGTTCGAGGCGCGCGTCGAGTCCATGGGCTCCGGTGACGTCCTTGGCCCAGTCGAGCTTGAGGATCGCGGTGAGGACAACCTTGGCGTCGTAAATCCGGGGGTTGATGGGGTATTTGCCGGTTCTCAAAGCCTCCTGCCAGATGCCTTGATGGCCGGGCCGCACCAGACTGCCGAACTTGAATCCGATGCCTGAAGTGTCCTGGGTCGGCAGGCCAACGTAGGCCTTGATGACGGCGACCTGGCCCTGCTCGACAACCAGCATCGGGACCTGCTCCACGCGCACCAGAAAGGGATTCAGGTTGTAGGCGCCGTAGAGAAGCGGATCGTGCTGCAGGCCGATCTTTCCGCCGGCATCGAGGAATTGCTGGAAGTCCTGATAGTTGTTGTGCAGGGTGTTCTTGCTGCCGAGGATACCGGCTATGAGCTGGAAGTCGGTGGTGCCGGCGGTCTTCTCGAGTTCTTCGACATCCGCGAAGCTGCCCAGCCTGCTGGCGATCGCTCCGGCAGGCAGCGGTTGGCCGTCGAGCGTCGTCACAATGCCGATCATATCGACAACTTTGCCGCCCTCGGTCGGCCGCGGCGCAATGCGCGTGACTTCAAGTTGGCGCTCGTCGAGCCCGAAGGCTTCGTAGGTGAGCCAGCCTTTCTGTTCGGCCAGCTTGCGGTACGCGTCGGTGATGGGAACGCCGAAGACAGATGGCTTGGTGATGACCAGGAAGGCCACAGGATGGATGGGAGCCAACATGCCGGGAGAGAGAACCGGCCTCTGCACGCCCTTCTGGCCGCCGTGCGTGACGAAGTTTGAGACGTCAGTGAAGTTGCCGAACTCGGCTTTGTACACGCCCGACTTGGCGCCGATGGGCGTGGCCTCACCCACTTGCGCGATCACGACGCCGATTTGACCCGCGGGGACCTGTACCCAGGGATGCTTGGCCACCGCGTAAATCAGGCAGAACTTGAAGCGAAGGCCAGGCATGAGCAACTCGGCTTGGTAGCCGGCTTCGCCTTTGAAAGCCACCGGGTTGCTGCCGGGCAATTTTGCGCCAAACCGCTTGCGGACCAGGCCGACTTGCGTCGGACCAATGCTGTAAATCGACTTAAGGATAAGGACGATCAGCACCAGCACCACGATGCCAATCACGAAATCCCACAGAAACACGAGAGACACCGAGCCCTCGAACATATTCCCTCCCTTGATCCGGACTGAGCCGAATCTCAGCCCTCTGCTTAGGGGAACGTCCCAGCATACTCCTGCCGGGAAAGACGCGCTATGCTCGGCACATGGACGGGATCGTGGGAGGGTAAGCCGCAACTTCTCGTTCTTGCCGCCGCAGTCAACGCATCTGGTATGCGGGCAGCGCGGTTTCTCGCGGTTCGGAGCGCCTGGCGGGGCGCTTTTTGGGCGCGGCATCGGCGCCGGGCGCTGCGCCGGCAGCGGGTACGGCATCGGGCGCGGCGGCTCGAGAACGGGGCGTGCGGAAGCGCGCGCCGGCGAGGGAATTTTCGCCCATGGCGTGCAGGCGGAGGAAGTTGGTTGAGCCGGACTTGGTGCGCGTGCCAGCCACAATGGCGATGACCTCGCGCTGGCGGACGTAGCCGCCTTTTTCGAGCAGGGATTCGGCGCAATCCACCAGGGCTTCGGTCGAGTGGATCTTGGGACAGCGGATGGGCGTGGTGCCCCACAGCAGGTTGAGGCGATTGACAGTGGCCGCGACGGGGCTGAGCGCGAAGATGGGCGCCATGGGGTGGTATTTGGAGAGCTGGCGCGCGGTCGAGCCGGACTCGGTGAAGAGGGCGATGCCGCGCAGGTCGAGATCGTCGGCGGCGTGGGCCGTGGCTTCGCAGATGATTTCGGCGATGGAGAAGTGGTTGCGGCGCTCGCGCGGCTGGGTTTCGAGGCTTTCCTTGATGTGCCGCTCGGTTTCCGAGACGATGCGCGCCATCATAGCCACCGACTCGACCGGGTATTTGCCGATGGCCGACTCGCCGGAGAGCATCACGGCGTCGGTGCCGTCGTAGATGGCGTTAGCCACGTCGGAGACTTCGGCGCGCGTGGGCCGCGGGTTCTCGATCATCGATTCCAACATCTGCGTGGCGGTGATGACCGGCTTGGAGAATTCGGCGGCGCGGCGGATCATGTGCTTCTGGATGGCGGGAACCTGCTCCAGCGGCACTTCCACGCCCAGATCGCCGCGCGCCACCATGATGCCGTCGGAGACCTCGAGGATGGCGTCGAGGTGCTCGACGGCCTGGGGCTTTTCCAGCTTGGCGATGATCCAGGTATCGGCGCCGTGCGCCGTGACACGATTACGCACCAGGGTCACATCCTCGGCGGTGCGCACGAAGGAGACGGCGATGGCGTCGAAATCGTGGTTGAGCGCGAATTCGAGGTCGATGGAGTCTTTTTCCGTGAGCGACGGGGTGCGCACCAGAACGCCAGGCAGATTGATCCCCTTGCATTCGCCCAGCAGCCCGCCGTTGACGATGTCGCAGACCACGTCTTCGCCGTCGATCTCGTGGACGCGCAGCTCGATGAGCCCGTCGGAAAGCAGAATGTGGGAGCCTTGCTCGACGTTTTCCGCCAGCGTTTTGAAGGTGGCGCCCACCAGAGTTGCCGTGCCCAGGATGTCGCGCGGCGTGATGGTGAGCTGGTGGCCGGCCTTGAGCAGGACGGGTTGATGATCCTTGAGCAGCGCGGTGCGGATCTTGGGCCCCTGCAGGTCGCCCAGGATGCACAGCGGCTTGCGCTCTTCACGGCTCACCCTGCGAATCTTCTCGATCACCGCGGCCTTGCGCTCGTGCGTGCCGTGGGAAAAGTTCAGGCGGAAGACATCGACGCCGGCGCGGATCATGTCGCGGATGACCGGCTCGGTGTTCGATGCCGGCCCCAGCGTGGCAACGATCTTGGCGCGGCGCTGGGAGGGGGACTCCGAAAGAGAGAGTGCGTCAGAGGTCATAAGGGAGAGGCTCCGGAGGCATCTTCGAGTTTGGCCAAAAGAGATTTCGAGTAGGTGAGAAACGGGGCAAGGGGACGCTACTGAGTTTATTGTAACTTGCGGGGCACTACGGCGCGGAGCGTACGCGGCGCCGGGCAGTGACTCAGCTTAAGAAAATCCATCCCTCAGGGGCTAAAGCCCATTCTCATTTCATGCCATTTTCGGCACGACTCAAGTCGTGCCCTTTCAAAACAACTTCAAACTGAGCCACCACGCGGCGCCGCGAGCGCGGTGAGCCGGGCCATTTCAGCGCGGGCCACTCACGAAAGCGCCAAAGTGAACGGGCTTAGCGGGGAAGCGGCTCCGGTTGGCGCGCTGAGGATTCCGGCGCAATTTGATTCTGGCGCTCCCAGAAGAGAACGCCGTTCAGCTCCGCGCCCAGCAAAACGCTGAACGACGTGATGTAAAGCCATACCAAAGTTGCGATGCCCGCCGCGAAAGATCCGTAGAGCCGGGTGTAATTGCCGGCGCTGGTGACGTACCAGCCGTAGGCGAGCGTGGCCGGAAACCAGATGAGGGTGCCGGCGATGGCGCCGGGCGCGACCCAGAGCCAGCTTTCCGTGCGCCGGGTGCCGAAATGGTAAAGGGCGGCGAGGACGGCGAGAACCGCCAGGAATGTGACCGACCAGCGGACCCCGCGCCAGAAGAAGATGACGACGTGGCGCAGCTCATGGCCGGCGTTATCGATCATCCAGTGTTCGATCTGGTGGCCAAAGACGATGGCAATTGAGGCCAGCGACAGCGGAATCAGCACAATGAATACCAGCAGCAGGGCGCGGGCGCGGCGTCCCCAGAAGGTCCAGCTTTCGGGCGGCAGCCGGTAGGCGCGGCGGAACCCCTCCATAAGCGAGAGCATGACGCCGAGGCCCGCAAAAAGGCTGAGGCAGGCGGTGGAGAGAACCAACTGCCCGGAGTTGAGGTGGTGCGCGAGGATGGAGGACTGGACGATATCGAGCGTGTCGGCGGGCAGAAACTGCTCGAGCACGCCGCGCGTTTCGCCCACGAGCGTGGGTCCTTCTTCCACCTGAGCCACCAGCGTGGTGATGACCAGGAGGGCGGGAAAGAACATGAGCATTCCCGAGTACGCAGCGGCCTTTGCCGTATTGACCACGTCGTGGGCAAGGGCCTGCAAAATTGCTTTCCGGACTCTGGCAAAGTAGCTGGTCATTTGCACTACAGGCCAGAGTAGAGCATTGGGCAGGGTTTAGGCGACAAGTGCACGGAAAAATGGGACATCGTAGCCGTCCCCTCAATCGCCAGAACTTTCTTCACCGGGCTGCGATTGAGGCTCTTCGCGCACCGGGGCCGCCTGCGCTTCGGCCGTGCTTTGAATTCCGCACGCAGCGGTTCTTACAGCGTGTCTCAAAAATGGTTGCGTCGATTTCCGTTGTCACCCCTCAGGGGCTAAAGCCCGCGTATTTTCCTGCATGTTTCGGCCCGGCTAAAGCCGTGCCCTTGTTACAAAACGTATTTTTGAAACACGCTCTATCGAGTTTGGTGAGCGCGCACGATGTCGAGGAACAACTGTTGCACGCGCGAATCGGCGGTCATCTCGGGATGGAAGGTGGCGGCGAGCAGATGACCCTGGCGCACCAGGGTGGGAAAGCCATCGCGGCGCGCAAGCACCTGAACCCCTTGGCCCACGCGGGCGATGCGCGGCGAGCGGATGAAGACCATCTCCAGCGGGCCGCCGGGTAGCTCGGTGGGGAGGGTGAGGATGGTGGAGTCGATCTGGCGCCCGTAGGCGTTGCGCTCCACCGTGGCGTCGAGCACGCCCAGGCTGCGCTGCTTGGGGTGGAGCACTTCGCGCGCCAACAGGATGCAGCCGGCGCAGGTGGCGAAGCAGGGCATGGTCGAAGCAAACTTGCCGAGCGCGTCGAAGAAGTTGTTCTTCTCCAAAAACTTGAGCATGGTGGTGGATTCGCCGCCGGGCAGCACGAGGCCGTCGAGGCCGCTGAGTTCTTGAGGCTTGCGCACCAGGACCGTATATGCCCCGGCGCTTTTGAAGGCGCGCGCGTGCGCCTCGTAATCGCCCTGCAGGGCGAGCACGCCGATGGTGAGGGATTTGCTCTTCGCGGCGCTCTGGTGCGCCGCAGGGGCTGCCTTGGTTGCCATAGCTTGCCTGCTTCTTATGATAATGAGATTCCGCCAAACACGGTAAATATGCGCGCTGGCAGCGCGGAACGCGGGCCATGTATGCTCACCTTATGCGCGAGCGCGATTCCCCAGCCGCCGGCACCGCGAACCAGCTCGAACACGCCGCCTCCTCGTATCTGCGCTCGGCGCGCCATCAGCCGGTGCATTGGCACGCGTGGGGCGAGGCCGCGTTTGCGCTCGCGCGGGCCGAAGATAAGCCCATCCTGCTCGACATCGGCGCGGTGTGGTGCCACTGGTGCCACGTGATGGACCGCGAGTCCTACGAGGATCCGGAGATCGCCGCGCTCATCAATGAGCATTTTGTGGCCGTGAAGGTGGACCGCGACGAGCGGCCGGACGTGGATGCACGCTACCAGGCGGCGGTCGCGGCGATCAGCGGGCAGGGCGGATGGCCGCTGACGGCGTTTTTGACTCCCGATGGCCGGCCGTATTTCGGCGGCACGTATATTCCCCGCGACGAGCGCTACGGGCGGCCGGGGATGGGGCGCGTGCTGCTGGCCATGGCCCAGGTGTGGCGCGAGCAACGCGACGAAGCGCTGGAGACAGCCGGCAGCGTGATGGCCGCCATCGAGCACAACGAGAGCTTTTCCGGGCGTAGCGGCGCGTTGACCCTGGAGCTTGTGGACAAAATTGCAAACTCGATCGTGGCGCAGTTCGATCCGCGCAACGGCGGCTTCGGTTCGCAGCCCAAGTTCCCTCATCCGGCGGCGCTGGATCTGCTGCTTCAGGTGGCTGTGAGCCGCGGCAACGCCGGAGCGCGCGAGGCCTTTACTACGACGCTCGAAAAGATGGCTCGCGGCGGCGTCTATGACCAGCTTGCCGGCGGATTTCACCGCTACAGCGTGGACGAGCGCTGGGTGGTGCCTCACTTCGAGAAGATGCTCTACGACAATACGGAGTTGCTGCGCAATTTCGTGCACGGCTATCAGAGCTTTGTCCGCGAGGATTTTCTTGCGACGGCGCGCGAGATTGTGGCGTGGCTCGGCGCGACGATGACGGACCGCGAGCGCGGTGGATTTTATGCGTCGCAGGACGCCGATGTGGGGCTGGACGACGACGGCGACTACTTTACGTGGACGCTGCATGAGGCCCGAGCAGTTCTCGGCGGGGAAGAGCTCGAATTTGCATCGAAGTACTGGGACATTGGCGAGTTGGGCGACATGCACCACAACCCGGCCAAGAATGTGTTGCACGTGAGACAGCCGCTGGCAGAGATGGCCGCACAGACTGGCGTGAGCGAAGAGCCTTTGCGCATGCTGCGCGACTCGGCTCGCGCCAAGCTGCTGGCTGCGCGGGCGCTGCGGGCCACTCCGTTCGTTGACCGTACGCTCTACACGGGTTGGAACGCGATGGCCGTGACGGCGTATCTGGAAGCCGCTCGCGTGCTGCGCATGGATTCCGCCAAAGAGTTTGCGCTGCGCACCCTCGACCGGCTGCTGGATGAGGCCTGGGGTGGAAGGACAACGCTAAGGCACGTGATCGCTTACCCTGACGGACCGGCGCCGCATGAGAGCGCTCCCGGTACGCTCGACGATTACGCGTTCACCGTGAACGCTTGCATCGACGGGTGGCTGGCGAGCGGGGAGATGAAGTTCTATCGCGCGGCGGTCAAGCTGGCCGACGCCATGATCGAGCAGTTCCACGACGCCTCCGGCGGCGGGTTCTTCGACACTTCCGCGCCGCTGAACGATGAGCCGGCGGAGATCCCGCTGGGTGCGTTGGCGGCGCGCCGCAAGCCGTTGCAGGATGCGCCTACGCCGGCCGGAAACCCCACCGCCGCCTCGGCCCTGCTGCGGCTTGAAGCTTTGAGTGGGCGCAAGGAGTACCGCGAGATCGCAGAGGAGACACTGGCTAGTTTTGCGGGGGTTGTGGAGCATTTCGGCTTGTATGCCGGCAGCTACGGCTTGGCGGCCGAGCGGCTCCTTCTCGATCCGGTGCAGGTTGTCATTATCGGTTCGGGGCCCGAAGCCGAGCGCCTGGAAGCACTGGCTGTAGCGCGATTCGCCGTGAACAAGACGGTGATGCGCATCGATCCCGCGCGGCTTGTGCCTGGCGGAATTCCCGAGGGCCTGGCTGAGACGCTGCCAGGTTCCAGGGCCTGCGGGGGCGGAGGCATGGGCATTGGTTTGCCGCGGGCGCACGTGCCTACCGCCGGTCGCGGACGAGGGAGCTCTGCTGCAGGCACTTTCCTAATTCCTAGCTCCGTCATCCTGAGCGAGCGCAGCGAGCCGAAGGACCTGCTTTTCTTCACTTGCGCAACCAACAAATCAGCATTAAAGTGCCCACATGCATGAAGGAGACTATTACGCCTATATGGTCGCCAGCCGCAGCCGGACGCTGTATATCGGCGTGACTGGCAGCCTGCACAAGCGAGTATTTGAGCATAAGCGCAAGTGGTATGAGGGGTTCTCCTCGACTTACCAGTGCAACCGGCTCGTCTGGTACGAAGGGTTTGTTCATGCAAACAACGCCATCGCGCGAGAGAAGCAATTGAAGGGATGGGCACGCGCGAAGAAAACTGCGTTGATTGAGAAATCCAATCCCACTTGGGAAGACCTAAGCGAAGGCTGGTATACCGCAGAGCAACTGGACTCGAAACGGCCATAGAAGCAGGTCCTTCGACTCCGTCTGGCGCGCTTCGCGCACCAGACGTCGCTCAGGATGACAGCGGTTTTGTTTTTGAAGCTGCAGGAATGAATTTCAGTTTCATTCGCGCCTCGGGCGCTTTCGCACGCTACTCGCCAGTGAAGGGGTTTGACTCCTGCGGCTTGAGGGTGGTTGGATCGGGCGCCGGCGGCGTCTCGGGTTCGGCATGGTTGCGGGCGGGCACGCCTGATGGTGGATTCTCTCTGCCCTCGGCCGTAAATGTGGTGAAGACGCGGTAGGGATCGCCGGGCAGTAAGCGATGTTCTTCCAGCGCCAGTCGGACGCGCCGCTGGAACTCGCGCACGGGGCCGAACTGCTGGGTCGCCCTGGTCTTGAAGACGACGGGAAAGATGACCTGCGAGCCTTTGACCGCGTCCACGCCCAGGATTTGCGGGTCCTGGAGAAACACGTCCTTGAATTCGGCGCTGTTCCGGACTTCCATGGCAATCTCATTCAGCAGCTTCGTCACTTCGTCTGGATTGGCGGAGAAGTCCAAGCTGACGTTGACCGTGGCCACGGTGAAGCCGGCGCTCAGGTTGGCTACGGTGGTGATCTGCGAGTTGGGGATGACGTAGAGGGTTCCGTCGGCATCGCGCACGGTGGTTCTGCGGAGGGTGAGCGCCTCGACAACCCCGTTCACTCCGGCCACGCGGACCGTGTCGCCCACGGTGAACTGTCCCTCCACCAGAATCAGGAAACCGTTGAACATGTCCTTGACGATGTTTTGCGCAGCGAGGCCGATGGCGATGCCCGCGACTCCGGCCGAGGCCAGAAGAGGAGCAAGGTTGAAGCCCATGGCGTCAAGGAATTGCAAGCCGGCAATGAGGCCGATGATGGCCAGACCCGTGGCCCGGATAACGCCGGCCATCGTCTTCACTTCGGCAAGGCGTCCCGGACCGGCCCCGCTTTGCTCGGCCATGTGCGTCATGTGGAAGGTGATGACGCGCAACAGGCGGCTGAGAATGAACGCGATGATGGCGATGACAATCAGGCGGGGAACTTTGGTGTGGAGAAACTCCTGGCTGTCGCCGATCCACTCGTCCAGTACCCGGCCCAGGAACCGCCCCTCGCGGAACCAGCCCCAGCGCATGGCGAGGAAAATGTGTGCCGCTATTGAAGAAAAAAACATGCCCAAACTCCTATTACTAGATTAGACTGTGCGCAGGAGCGGCCGGAACCCCGATCGACACGTCCGGCCGAATCCGGCGGGTGTGGTGAGGTCGATGAAACAAGTCGGGCGCGGCTTCGCGGCAGGGTTCGTGTGCCCGAGGTGGGGCCTGCCAGAATGGCTTTGCCCACTGGCAGCCGTTGTTGTGCTGGCCGGGGCGGCTGGCGTGGGGATGCTGCGCAGCCATGCGCAAACGGCGTCTCCGCCGCCTGCGTTGAATCCTCCGGAAAGTGTATCCACACAAGCTTCCACTGCCGCGCAGCAGAACGAGCAGCAAGCCGAGGCGGCTGAAGAAGCGAGCAGGCGGGAGATCGCCAGCGAATGCTCCGATCTGCTGAAGATGGCGACGGCCCTGAAGGCCGAGGTCGACAAGTCCACCAAAGACACTCTTTCCGTGACGGTGGTTCGCAAAGCCGGTGAGATTGAGCAGTTCGCCCGCCAGCTCAGAGGTGGGGCCGGCAAGAATTGAGGCAAACCATGCAACGACTTGCCAGAACATGCAACCTGCGGCAAGCGGAACGCACCTTCGCGGAGGGTCGGCCCGGCTGCGTGGGCCGAAGGCAGCGCGCATGCCTCGGGCTGGCGCTGGTTCTGACGCTTGCCTGCGTCCCGGCAGGCCGTTCCCAGTCGTCCCAGGTGCCTGGCTGGAACCATGGAACCCAGGAACCCGTGCGCCCCGACAAACCGATACAAGCGGGTGTGGATACGCCGGATGACGATCGCCGCACGACGACGATGATGACGGAGAGCCAACTGCGTGAGCTGAACCAGGAGCGGCAAAAGCAGATGGTTGCCGATGCGAACAAGCTGCTCAAGCTTGCCAGGGAGTTGAATGACGAGATCTCTGCCGCGAATAGAGGCACATTGACGCCGGACCAACTGCGCAAGATCGCCAAAATTGAGAAGCTGGCGCGCAGCGTGAAGGAAAGGATGACCATTGGCGTAGGACAACCAGCGCTCCTCGCCCCGCAGCCTGTTTACTTCAATCCATGAAGGGCCCCGGCATTGGCGCCAAATGAGCCTGAGACGGGGCAAAGCGGAAGAAAGCGTTTGTCCTGAGGGGCGAACTCGCATCTCACCGTCTCACAAATTGCTACAATCAAATCAGGGAGCATCCGGAAAGCTTTGGAGGTCGACCGGAATGGAAGTGGCAATCTCCAGCACCCGTGCGGCCGGAACCAATTCGGCCCCGGAGGAGCTGACCGCACAACATATGGTGGAAATCTACCGGCTGATGTTTCTCTCCCGCTCGGTGGACGACCGCGAAATCCTTCTCAAACGCCAGCAGAAGATTTTCTTCCAGCTCTCGTGCGCCGGCCACGAGGCGTTGCAAGTGGGTGCAGCGCTGGCTTTGCGCCCCGGCTACGACTGGTTCTTCCCCTACTATCGCGACCGTGCGCTTTGCCTGGCCCTGGGCGTTACACCGTATGACATGATGCTGCAAGCCGTGGGCGCGGCCAGCGATCCGGCCAGCGGCGGGCGGCAGATGCCCACGCATTGGAGCAGCCGTCCGCTGCACATCGTCAGCGGCTCTTCCGCGACGGCGACGCAGTTACTCCATGCGGTGGGCTGCGCCGAGGCCGGCCGGTTCTTCAGCCGTAACCCCGGGGCGGCGGCCAAGGCGGAGGGCGATTATCGCGCCTTTCGCGATGTGGATTTTCACGGCGACGAGGTGGCGCTGGCCTGCGTGGGCGAGGGATCGACCTCGCAGGGCGAGTTCTGGGAGGCGATCAATACCGCTTCCAATCAAAAGCTGCCGGTGATCTTCTGCGTGGAAGACAACGGCTATGCCATCAGCGTTCCCGTCGAAGTGAACACGCCGGGCGGAAATATCTCGCGCCTGGTGGCGAACTTTCCCAACTTCCATTTCGCCGAAGTGGACGGCAACGACCCTGTGGTTTGCCTGCGGGCCTTTCAAGAGGCGGCGGCGTACTGCCGCGCCGGACGCGGACCGGCGCTGGTGCATGGCCATTGCGTGCGGCTCTACTCTCATTCCCTTTCCGACGACGATAAGAACTACCGCTCCGCGGCCGAGCGGGAGACGGATGCGTTGCACGATCCCATTGCGCGGATGCGGACACGGCTGATCGGCGAAGGGATCCTTACGGGCGCGGAACTGGACGAACTGGAGCGGAGCCTGGAACGCGAAGCTGCCGAGGCCGCCGAACGCGCGCTCGAAGCGCCGCTGCCCGAAGTGAAGGGAATTACCGCGCACGTGTATTCCGAGGATCTCGATCCCACGAGCGCGGACTTTGCCACGGAACAACCGCAGCCCCCCGCAACAGCGAACGGGTCAGCAGCAGGGGCCGCGCAAAAGGCCGCGAGTCAGCGGACCATGGCCGACCTGATCAATGCCTGCCTGCGCGACGAGATGCGCCGCGACCCGCGCATCGTGGTCTACGGCGAGGACGTGGCCGACGCCAGCCGAGCTGAAGCCCTGGCAGAGGTGAAGGGCAAGGGCGGTGTCTTCAAGCTGACTGCGGGGTTGCAAGCCGAGTTCGGATCGGAGCGCGTCTTTAACTCGCCGCTGGCCGAGGCCAATATCGTGGGCCGCGCCGTGGGGTATGGGCTGCGGGGCATAAAGCCGGTTGTGGAAATTCAATTTTTCGATTACATTTGGCCGGCTATGCACCAGATTCGCAATGAGTTGTCGGTTCTGAGATGGCGGTCGAATGGAGAGTGGGCCGCGCCGGTTGTCATCCGCGCGCCCATCGGCGGCTACCTGACCGGGGGCGGCATCTACCACTCTCAATGCGGCGAAAGCATCTTCACGCACAATCCGGGCCTGCGCGTGGTTTTCCCCTCGAACGCGCTCGACGCCAACGGCCTGCTGCGCACGGCCATCCGCTGCGACGATCCGGTGCTGTTTCTCGAACACAAGCGGCTTTACCGGGAGACGCACGGCCGGGCGGAGTATCCGGGGCCGGAGTTTGCCATTCCGTTCGGGAAGGCCAAGGTGGTTCGTCCCGGCACGGACATCACGCTGGTGACGTATGGAGCGCTGGTGCCGCGCGCGCTGCAGGCCGCGCATCATGCCGAGCGCGATCACGGGATCGACACGGAGATTCTCGACCTGCGCACGCTCAATCCGTACGACTGGGAGGCCATCGCGGAGTCAGTGCGCAAGACCAATCGGGTGATCGTGGCTCATGAGGACATGCTGAGCTGGGGTTACGGCGCGGAGATCGCGGCGCGCATCGCCGAGGAGCTGTTTGACGATCTGGACGCGCCGGTGCGCCGGATCGGGTCGATGGATACCTTTGTCGCCTACCAGCCGATTCTGGAAGATGCGATCCTGCCCCAGCCGGAGACGATCCTGAAGGCGCTTGTGGAACTGAAGGCGTATTGAAGTTCGCTGGGCGCTGTCAGCGCTCTCGCAGCAGCGCGTTCACGGCATCGGGCAGGGAATTGAAGCGCAGATCGGCCAGTCTGGCGGCCTCTTCGGCGCGGGGTCTGCGGGTTTCGAGTGGGCCCTCGATAAAGATCGTCTTCATCCCCAGGCGGCGGCCGAACTCGATGTCGGAAAACGAATCGCCGATCATCACGCTGGTGGCGGCAGCGATCTGAGGAAACCGCGCAACAGCCTGCTCGAAAAGCCCCGGCAGCGGCTTGCGGCAGTTGCATTGCCCCTTGTCGTGCGGACAGATGAAGAAGGCATCGACGCGCGCGCCCACGCTGTCAAGCCGTCGCTGAAAGGCCGCGTGCATGGCTTCCACATCCGCAACCGTGTAGAGCCCCCGCGCAATGCCGCGTTGGTTCGAGACCACGATCACGCGCATACCAGCTTCATTGAGCTGCAGCAATGCCTCAGCTACGCCGGGCAGCACATGAAAATCCTCACTACGCGTGACATATTGGCCCTCCGGCATCTTCTCGTTCAGGATGCCGTCGCGATCGAGAAACACGGTGCGGAGATTGCGCGCGATGGATGGATCTGCGGCGTTGCTCACGTGGTCATCATAACAACGCGCGTGGGACTTACGGCGGTTCTCCTGCAGCTATGAGCCATTTCTGACAGTATTCAAGGTGGCTTTTTCTTGATGAAAAAGCCACTTGGCGATTGTGCCTTGGTCTACACCTGCAGGAGACCCGCTATAGGGGCGCGCAAGCGGGGTGGAGCGAACCGAGACTGCTCCACGCAACCAGGAAGATACAAGCCGGCTGACGAGAGTAACGTGCGCAAGAGGCGCATCGCGCTGGACACGGATACAATACTTGGATGAAGTTCCGCACCGATCGTATGCGCCGATTCGAGTCCTTAAGGCGCAACCGGATGCGCATCGCGGGCGAGCCGGCATGAGGAACTTCCTGCGCCTGCTGCGCTATGGGCTGCCGTACACGCTGGAGTGGCTGCCGGGGGTGATGCTGTCGGCGCTGGTCGGAGGGCTGGACGCGTTTCGCATTCTGCTGCTGCAGCCCATCTTCGACCGGGTGCTGGCGCCGGGTGCGCCGGAGGGCCCGATCCTGCTGGGCCTTCAGAAAACGCGATGGCACTTTGACCTGAGAAGCATCGTGCCGCACTTCCTGCATATGCACAATGCCTGGACTGTAGTGGCCTTTGCGCTGGTGGTGGCAACGGTTCTGAAGGGCCTCTGCGACTATCTTGGAAACTATCTCATCAATTACGCCGGCTTCGGCACCATTACCGATCTACGCAATCATCTCTACGAAACCACGCTGCGCAGATCCTCGAGTTTCTTCCATAAACATCCGACGGGCACCATCCTTTCGACGCTCATCAACGACGTGGACCGCGTGCAGGTTTCGCTCAGCTCGGTGCTGGGCGATTTTCTACAGCAGTTCTTCACCTTTGTGGCGGCGATTGCGCTCATCGTCGGCATGGGCGGATATCTGAGCTTTGCGCTGGTCCTCTTTATTCCCGTGGTGGTGACTTCCGCGCGCAAGATCGGCCGCGAGGTCAGGACGCGCACGCGCACCGGCCAGGACAAGCTGGCCGAGGTACAAAACATTCTGCACGAGACGGTGACGGGTAACCGCATCGTAAAGTCGTTCAACACCGAGTTGTGGGAGATTCTGCGCTTCAAGAGCGCGGCCAAGCGCCTGTTCCGCGCCAACCTGCGCAGCGTGCGCATTCAGTCGATCAGCTCGCCGCTGATGGATACGGTGGGCGCCATCGCCATGGCGCTGCTGCTATGGATCGGCCGCAGTGCGATCAAGAGCGGCTACATGACCATCGGCGTGTTCGGCGCGTTCATCTTTCTGCTCTTCAAGCTCTACGATCCGCTGCGCAGGTTCGCTTTCTTCTACAACGCATTCCAGCAGGCGATGGGCGCCTCGTCGTCGATCTTCGCGTTTTTCGATGCCGAGGACGACGTGAAGGAACGGCCGCGCGCCGTCACGTTTACGCGTTTTCGGCAGGCAATCAAATTCGAGGATGTCGGGTTCTCTTACTCGACCGGCGAAGGCGAGCACCAGATTCTCCACAATGTCGACCTGGAGGTTAACGCCGGCGAGGTGCTCGCCATTGTCGGTCCAAGCGGCGCGGGCAAGTCCACGCTGGTCAATCTCATTCCGCGTTTCTTCGATGTCTCCTCAGGGCGGATACTCATAGACGGCCACGATGTGCGTGATCTCACGCTTGGCTCGCTGCGGCGCCAGGTGGCGCAGGTAACGCAGGAAACGATTCTTTTCAATGACACGGTGCATAACAACATTGCGTATGGACAGCCCGACGCCAAGGCCACGCTGGTGGAACAAGCTGCACGCAATGCTCTGGCGCACGACTTCATCCTGAACATGCCGCTCGGCTACCGGACGACGATCGGCGAGAAAGGCTTCCGGCTCTCCGGCGGCGAACGCCAGCGCATCGCCATTGCGCGCGCGATCTTTAAGAATGCGCCCATCCTGATTCTCGACGAAGCCACGTCGGCGCTGGACTCGGAGAGCGAGGCGCTGGTGCAGGAGGCGCTGGCCAACCTGATGCAGAACCGCACCGTGCTGGTGATTGCGCACCGCCTCTCGACGATCCGCCGCGCCAACCGCATTGCGGTGCTCGAGTGCGGGCGGATTACGGCCATCGGCTCGCACGAAGAACTGCTCAACATCTCGCCCACGTATCAGAGGCTTTACCAGTTGCAGTTCATCGACATGCCCGAGACGGAGACGAACGGGGTCAACGGTCAGGATCGTACGGCGATGTATCTGCCGTTTGACACGCGGGCCGCGTTCGCCGCAGGTTCGAAGGAGTAAGCATGGGGATTGCCTCGATGACAGGGTTTGCGCGGGCGCAGGTTCGCGTGCTGCTTGGCGATGAGGACCAACTCAGCTACACGCTCACGGTTAAAAGTGTGAATCACCGCTTCCTCGATCTGCAGTTCCGCCTGCCGCCCGGACTCGACGCGCTGGAGATGGAACTGCGCAAGGTGCTGAAGGAACATCTTGTTCGCGGCCACGTCGATATGACTCTTTCCGTCGACCGCTGCTCGCAAACAAAGGCCGGATACAATCGCGAACTGATCTCCGGTTATCTTGCCGCCTTCGATGCGGCGCGCCGCGAGCACCGGCTGGAAGGCGAGCCGGACCTGAATATGGCGCTGCGGCTGCCCGGCGCCTTGCAGGCCGAGGATCGCGGGAACAACGAACTAACCGTGCTGGCAGCCAGCGTGCTGGAGCAGATCGTTCCGCTGCTGGAGCAATTGAAGACCATGCGCGCCCGCGAGGGCGAGGCGCTGGAAGCCATTCTGCGCGGCACGCTCGACCGGCTTGCGGCAGCTACGGAAAGCGTGGCCGAGTTTCGTCCAGAGATCGAGCAGCGCTGCCAGGAGCGCCTTGCGCAGCGCCTGGCCGCGGCCGTTGGGCCGGAGTTCAACCAGCAGCGGGTCCTTGAGGAAGCCGCCGTGCTGGTGGAACGCAGCGACATCACAGAGGAGTTGGCGCGCATGACGGCCCATATCGAGCATTTCCGCGCGCTGCTTTCGGCCGGCGGCGAGGCCGGCAAGAAGCTCGACTTCCTGATGCAGGAGATGAACCGGGAGGCGAACACGCTGCTCTCCAAGACCGGAGGGGTAAGCGGGAAGGGAATGCGCATCACCGAACTGGGGCTGGCCATGAAGGCCGAGATCGAGAAGGCGAGGGAGCAGGTTCAGAACGTAGAGTGAAAGGACAGGGAACAGGGAACAGGAAACAGGAAACAGGAAACAGGAAACAGGAAACAGGGAATAGAGAACAGACAGCTGACTGCTGTTCACTGAACACCGATTAATGAAGAAGGGATCACCGAATTTTGGCAGGAATACTCTTTATCATCTCGGCGCCGTCAGGCTCGGGCAAAAGCACCTTGGTGAGCGAGTTGCGCAAGCAGGTGAGCGGCGTCGATTTTGCCGTTTCATGGACGACACGCGCGCCGCGCGGGTCAGAGGAGAACGGACGCGAGTATCAATTCGCCAGGCGCGAAGAATTCCAGCGCATGATCGACGCGGGAATGTTTCTGGAACATGCCGAGGTGTTTGGCAATCTTTACGGCACGGCGCGGCAGTCGCTGGACGATGCGCTGGCGGCCGGTCACGACCTGATGCTGGACATCGACGTGCAGGGCGCTGCGCAGGTGCGAGCCAAGATGCCCGAGGCCGTGGGCATCTTTGTGCTGCCGCCGAATCCCAGGGTTCTGCGCACGCGGCTGCGCAACCGGAGCCGCGCGGAAGGCGTGGTGAACGAGGAGGAAGTGTTTCGCCGTCTCGGCCAGGCCCGCAGTGAGATTGAGAATTATCGCGAGTACGGCTATATTTTGGTCAATGACGTTCTCGACCGGGCGGTTGCGCAACTGGAAGCCATTGTGCTGGCAGAGCGGTTCTATCGCAATGGCGAAATGATCGCCTACCGTTCCCGCCGGGTATTGGAGGTCGCCGCGGCCTGCCTGCAAACCAACTCGCAGGAGCGGCTTAAACCTGTGCTGGAAGCCTTCGGCATCGATGGCATTTCCGGCCAGCAGCAACTTCCCTTTGGAGATGACTCCGATGACGATTGAGAAGAGTTTCGATTCCAACTACCGCAAGGTGCTGGTGGCCGCCCGCCGCGCACGCCAGATCCAGAACGGTTCCCAGGCACTCGTCCCCACGCGATCGAACAAGGCTTGCCGCATTGCGCAGGAAGAGATCGAGGCGGGCAAGATCGCTTACGTGAAAAACGAGGTCGAGGTTGCCAAGCCTCTGGTCGAAGGTGCCCGCGATCCCCATCCTACTCAGCTGAACGACAGGGGTCAGGGATCAGGTGTCAGGGTTCAGCAAGGCCGTCTTGAATAAGGCTGTAGTTGTGCCCCGTCCCGATTTTGAGAACCAGCGCTTTCTTTCGACCTAACTGATCCCTGATTCCTGACACCTGTTCACCGTCCACTGAACTACAATCGACATTATGAGAGTGACCGTAGGCGTCTCGGGCGGAATCGCTGCCTACAAAGCGGCGGAGCTGGTGCGCGCCCTGCAGCGCCAGGCGGTGGAAGTGCACGTGGTAATGACCGCGTCGGCGCAACGGTTTGTGCAGCCGCTCACCTTTGCCGCGCTCACCGGCCACAAAGTCATCACCAGCCTCTGGGACGAGTGGGATGCGGCCGAGACCGCGCCCGAGCAGAACGGCATCGATCACATCGCCGAGGCGCAATGGGCCGACGTTCTGGTCGTGGCTCCCGCCACGGCGAACATTCTGGCCAAATTTGCGCACGGCATCGCCGACGATTTTCTTTCCACGCTGTATCTGGCCATCACCGCGCCGGTTCTCGTGGCGCCGGCGATGAACGTGAACATGTGGAACCACCCCGCTACGCAAGCGAACCTGGAAACCCTGCGGCAGCGCGGCGTGGGGATCGTGGAGCCGGGGACGGGCGAGCTGGCGTGCGGCATGGTTGGGACAGGACGCATGGCGGAGCCGGAGGCGATTGCCGAGGCGGTGCTGAATGCGCTCGGCCGGCGCCACGACCTGGCCGGCGAGATCGTGCTCGTTACCGCCGGCGGCACGCGTGAAGCGCTCGACCCGGTCCGCTTTATCGGCAACCGCTCCAGCGGCAAAATGGGCTACGCCCTGGCCGAGGCCGCACGCAGCCGCGGCGCCAAAGTGATTCTGATCAGTGGTCCGACGGGTTTACACGCCCCTGCGCACTGCGAACTGGTGAACGTAACCACCGCGGAGGAGATGCGGAGCACAGTGCTCGACCGCATGAATGAAGCCACGCTGGTGATCAAGGCTGCGGCCGTGGCCGACTATCGCCCGGTTGCAGTCTCCGCGCAGAAGCTCAAGCGCACGGGCCCGATGACGCTGGAGCTTGCGCCAACCGAAGACATTCTGGCCGAGGTGGTGCGCCGCCGCCGTCCGGGGCAGCTCATCGTGGGCTTTGCCGCCGAGACGGAGAACCGCATGGAGAATGGCCGCGCCAAGCTGCTCGCCAAGGGCGCCGATGCAATTGTGGTGAACGAAGTGGCCGGCGAAGGCGTGGGCCTCGACGCCGACACCAATGCCGCTGCATTTCTGACCCGGGCGACAGCCGTGGAGCTGCCGCAGATGCCCAAGCGCCAGCTTGCCGACCGGATTCTCGACGAGATTCTCACTCTCCGCCGCCCACGGACTGTAGTACTCGAACTCGATGAGAAGCGGGACGTGGAAGCGAGCGAAAAGCAAGCCACCCAGGACCGCGTGCTAAGTGAGAGCATTCCGGCCGGCGCGGGGCGACGCCAGCTCATCGTGGAGTAATCGGATTGCCGCGCGCGCTCGATCCCGCCACTCGCGACGCTCTGGCCGAGCGCTTGCGCTTTTATCGCGACCTGGGGATTACGGATTTCTACCGGCGGCCGGTGGCAGACGCGCTACCCGAAATGCAGGAAGCTGTCTCGCCAGTTCCGCAGTCTGCCGCGGCGGATGCGGACGGGGCAGGGCAGCGCGAGCCGCATCCCGTACTCGTTCCGCGGGAGACAGGGGCTGCGGTAAATCAGGCCAACTTTTTCGGAGAGGAACCCGCCATCAAGACCCGCAAAGGCTTTCACGCGCCGGAAATCGGCGCAGAAGTTCCTGTTGAGGAGCGCGCTGCCGCGCTCCAGGTGGTTCGCGAAGATCTTGGCGACTGCACGCGCTGCGCGCTGCATAAAGGGCGCAACACGATTGTGTTTGGCGTGGGCAATCCGGCCGCGCGCCTGATGTTTGTGGGCGAAGGGCCGGGCGCCGACGAGGACGCGCAGGGACTGCCCTTCGTGGGCCGCGCCGGGCAACTGCTCAACAACATGATTGCGGCCATGGGACTCACGCGCGAGGAGTGCTACATCGCCAACGTGGTCAAGTGCCGTCCGCCGGGCAACCGCACTCCCGAACCCGAAGAGGCCAACACCTGCCTGCCGTTTCTCTTTCGCCAGATCGACGTCGTGCGTCCTCAGGTTCTGGTGGCGCTGGGAGCGACCGCTGCGACGTATCTGCTGGGCGCGCGGCAGCCGCTGGCCGGACTGCGCGGCCGCATTCACGCGTTTCGCGGAACCAGCCTCATCGTCACGTATCACCCGGCGTTTCTGCTGCGTGATCCGCGGCAGAAGAAGGAAGCCTGGGCGGACCTGCAGATCGCGATGAAGGAGCTGGGGCTGAGAGCGCCGGGGCGGTGAGGGGCGGGTCTGTCCCGGGTCCGAGAATCCGGACCCAGTTCGACAGGCTCAAGACAGGCTCTTGGGCACCGTGGCTTGGATCATGTGTGGCTACGGCGGTTCTCCTGCAACTATGAGCCATTTCGGACGGAATTCAAGGTGGCTTTTTCCTGATGAAAAAGCCACTTAGCGATTGTGCCTTGGTCTACACCTGCAGGAGACCCGCTATAGGGGGCAACGGACCTCCCGCGCCAAGGTCAAGTTTCAACATTCCTACCCGGCAATACACGCGCCAAGTCCTGCTCCACATTGATTTTCCATTTCGCAGCCATGAGGGCGACGTGGAATCCAATCGTCGCTCGCAGTTCCCCCAGTGCGATAAAGAACTGGCCTGAACGGATCGAATATCGGTCGTGCAGATCAAATCCATCCTCAGAACTTGGTGCCCTATTTAAGAACGTCCGGCAAGCAGCACGAATGCCCGTCAAGTGTTTGAAAAGTTCCGTTCCTTCCGTGACCTCAGCCAAATCCTCAGTTAGAGTCCTTCTGATCTCAAGCGCTGAGAGGTAGCAGTGATATGGCGCCTCCTCCGCACACGCATTGAACAGCATTCGCCGGTCTTCCAGAAATCGGATGACCTTCCTCGCGATTGCGGCATCAGCTCTTGCGGGAACCCATCCCACACTGGCGAAGGGAGTGCCAATACTGTTGAGCCGGGATACGATCTCGGAGAATTTCATGGGGTCTGGCTCCTGGCCGTACCGAATCGATCATAGAAGCAGTTGGTTTTCCGAACCCACCGTTCAGTATCCCGGTTGATCCAACCGATTGTCTCCAGAATACGGTCCACGTCTCGAACTAAATTGCGCGAGAGAATAGGCTCGTGATGCGCCACACGGTTTCGAAGAAGGCGGATACTTTCCAGCCGTTTGTTTAACTGTTTGCGTCCGAGTTTGGCGTTAGGGAATGCTTTATAGAGATGGCGCTCCCACAATTCCACTGAGTATTTCGGGCCAGTCAGGCCAACCCAGAAGCCGAAGGTCAGCTCCGCCACCATGCGTCCTGGCGTAACAGTCTTTGCCTTTTTCTGAAGGCTATCCTTGGCCTGGTCTATCTGCTCTTGTTGCGCCACCTGCCATACCAACGAGTCGTACCAGTTCTCTTGGGCCAGCCCGCGCGAAAGGGCATCGTGCATGGAATTTCGAAGAGCGACTTCAAGCCCCTGCAACAACCCATACAGAGCCTCGGAAAGCGACGTGTTCCGTTCATAAAGCCGAACAGCCTCGCGCAAATCGTTGGCGGCAAGGCTCAGATAGGGGCCAAGCCGTTCTTGGGAAAGGGATAGCCTGATGCTTTCCAGCTCGTCGGCGCTGTAGGCGAGGTGACGTAAATTCGATTGTGTAAAAGGCAGGAGGGTGTAAGTTGGCTTTGGCCTGACGAGCTAAAGCCGATTCCAAAAAGGAGACTTACACCCCATGGCGAAGATTATCTCCATTGACGAGCATTTCCAACATTTTCTGACCGATTTGAAGGAGAGCTTCTGGGGCGACCTGGAAGCCAAGACGCGGCTGGCCTGGAAACACTTCCTGGAGGCCGAATCGGAGCGGATGCGCAACCGCTTTGCGGTTTTCGACAGCTATCAGCGCGGCCAGCGCCCTGGGTCGCGCTATCGCAACGGCTATTACGAGAGGAACTTCGTGACCCGCTTCGGCAGCCTCCGGCTGCGCATTGCACGGGCTCGCGGCAAGAGCTTTCTACCCAAGGCTGTGGAGAAGTTTCAGCGCCGCGCCCCGGAGCTGGCCCTGCTGATCCGCGAAGCCTTTCTGCGTGGCCTTTCCGTCCGCCAGACAGGCCGCGTGGTGGCTACGCTTACCGGCGAGCAAGTCAGCGCCCAGACGGTTTCCAACCTGACCCGCGATCTGGATTGGGCAGTAGCGAAGTTTCATCGCGCCACGCTGAAGGATGAATGGGCTTACCTGTTTTTGGACGGCGTAAACCTCAAGGTGCGCCGGCCCGCGGGACGGCAGTGTGTGCAGATGCTGGCGGCCTACGGCGTGCGCCAGGATGGAACTCGGCAACTGCTCGGTTTCCTGCGCACTAAAGGCGAGAGCCAAACGCACTGGGAAGCGCTGCTCAACGATCTCTACCGCTGCGGACTGAAGGGCGACAAGCTGCTGCTGGTGGTCACCGATGGCTGTCCGGGGTTGGCCGCCGCTCTCCAGACGGTGTATCCACGCGTTGCCCATCAACGCTGCTGGGTGCACAAGATGCGCAACATCCTGGAGAAGGTACGCAAACGCGACCACGATGCCGTCAAAGCCAACGCCCAGGCCATTTATCTGGCCGAAGGCCGCCGCCAGGCCGTAGCTGCCGCGCGCGCCTTCTGCCGCCGCTGGCGCCGCGAATACCCCACCATGGTGCGGCAACTGGAGCGCGATCTGCCCGAACTGCTGGCCTTCTTCCGTTTTCCCAAACACCTATGGCGCAAGCTGCGCACCACCAACATCATCGAACGCTGTTTCGTCGAGGTCCGGCGAAGAACCCGGCCCATGGTCTGCTTCGTCAACGTGCAGTCCGTGGACCGCATCATCTACTCCATCTTCCAGAGATTCAACCTGGAATGGAAAAACCGCACCCTCCGCGTTTTTACACAAGCGGCTTGACGTCACCTGATTGCGTCAGAGTTTGCAATTTGGACTAATTTGGTCTATTATTCTCCTCATGGAAGGGATGGCCTGTTGTCGCTGCTGTATGCTGCTCGCGCGGCGCCGGTGACCTGGGTCTGAACTTCGCAATATAAGTCCACGGCTTCCCGATGCCCGCGATTGAGCGACAAGCTCTCGCGGGCTTTCCATTCTTGCTCGGAAAAAGGACCAAATGACCGAAGCTGCTCAACAAAAAGAAACCAAAGCCCAGCGGATGGAGCGCCTGAAGCGCGAAAAGAACCCCTGGGAGGCCTTTGACGAGGTTCGTGCGTTTGCGCGCGCAGGGCGGTCGAGCGTAGTGCCGGAGTGGGCCTCGGCGTACTTCAAATGGTGGGGCATTTACACGCAAGGCGATGGCGTGGGCGCGACCGGAGGCAAGGGCGGCGAGGGATTGGCCACCGAGTGGTTCATGATGCGCATTGGGATTCCGAATGGCATCGTTTCGGCGAGCCAGCTTCGCGCCATCGGAGGCATTGCGCGCCAACACGCGCGCAATCTGGCCGACATTACGGTACGGCAGAACATCCAGCTTCATTGGCTGACTATCGAGTCGCTGCCCGAAGTGGTCGACGCGCTGGATGCCATCGGGCTCTCGCCGAAGGGCGCTTGCGGTGACGTGGTGCGCAACGTGACGGGCTGCCCGCTGGCCGGGGTTGCCGCCGACGAACTCATCGATGCTTCGCCCATCGCGCGCGGCATCGCACGGGAGCTGACGGCGAATCCTGAGTTCTACAACCTGCCGCGCAAGTTCAAGATCTCAGCGAGCGGCTGCCCTTCATGGTGCAACTATCCGGAGATTAACGACATCGCGTTGACGGCGGTGGAACGAGACGGCGAAGTGGGCTACTCGCTGCGTGTGGGCGGAGGCCTCTCGTGCGAGCCGCATCTGGCTGTCCGTCTCGATGTTTTTGTGCGACCCGACCAGGCGATTCGCGTGGTGCGAGGGGTGACGGAGATCTTCCGCGACCAGCAGGTGCTGCGCGAGAGCCGCGAGCGAGCACGCCTCAAGTATTTGTTCCTGCGCGAGGGGTGGACGGCGGAACGCTTTCTTGACGAGCTACACGCGAAGATCGGATTCAGGCTCGATCCGGCTGTGCCCGAGCAGGTTCCCGACGAGATTCTGCGCGACCACGTGGGCATCCATCCGCAGCGCCAACCGGGGCTGGCCTATGTCGGCGCCTCCGTGCTGCGCGGCCGCGTCACAGGCGAACAACTGGAGGCTGCCGCGGAGCTGGCTGAGCGCTTCGGCAGCGGGGCGCTGCGCGCCACCGTCTCGCAAAACCTGGTCATCATCGACGTTCCGTACGCCAAGACCGGCGAACTTGCGCGGGAGTTGGGTCAGATTGGCCTGTACGTGGAAGCGTCGACGTTCTGGCGCGGAGCCATCGCCTGCACAGGAACTGAATTTTGCAAGCTTGCGATCTCAGAAACGAAAGGTTTCACGCGATGGTTGGTCGACGAGCTCGAAGAGCGGTTGCCGCAGTTCGATCAACAGCTCAAACTGCACGTCACGGGCTGCCCCAACAGTTGCGGCCAGCACTGGATTGCCGACATTGGCTTGGAGGGAAAGAAGATCAAGTATGAGGGCAAGCTCACCGACGCCTTTTACTTTTGTCTCGGTGGAGCGGTGGGTCGGAATGCGGGCGTAGCGCGGCCGGTGGGCTACCGCTGCCCGGCGCCGCAGGTGCCCGAGGCGATTGAACGGCTGCTTCGCCGCTACCTCGCGGGCCGCGAACCGGAAGAGAATCTTCGCTCCTGGTTCGCGCGCCACAGCAACGACGAACTGCGCGCGCAGCTTGCCGGCGAGATCCTCGCACCGGTGGAGCGCGACCTGCCGGCAGGGCCTGTGCCGCACGCGGTGGCGGAGTGAGAAGCAGGGAACAGGGAACAGGGAAGGAAGCATCATCGGAGTACTGTTAACTGGCGAGTGAGAACCGCGATATGAGCTTATTGCCAATATTCCTGAAGCTTGAAGAGCGCCAGTGCCTGTTGGTGGGCGCGGGAACGGTGGCTCTGGAAAAGATCGGGTCGCTGCTCAAAACGGGCGCGCGGCTTCGCGTGGTCGCGCCCAAAGCGAGAGCGGAAATTCAGGAGTTGGCTGCGGAGGGTAAGCTCGAATGGCTTCGGCGCGCGTTTGAGCCTGCCGATCTTGACGGCAATTTCATCGTCATCGCCGCGACCGACGTGCCGGAGGTGAACGCGGCTGTCTACCGGGAGGCCGCGGCGCGCGGCATTCCGTGCAACAGTGTTGACGACATTCCCAATTGCGACTTCTTCTTTGGTTCGGTAATCAGCCGCGGCGATCTGCAGATCGCAATTTCGACGGCCGGCGAGAGCCCGGCCGTGGCGCAGCGGCTGCGGCGTGAGATCGACGAGCAACTGCCACAGGATTTGGGGCCGTGGCTCGCGAAGTTAGGTGAGCTGCGGCGTGAAGTCCTCGCAACACATCCGCGCGGCGAGGAGCGCAGGCTGTTGCTGCACGAGTTGGCCAGCCGGCAGATTTGCGATTCGGCTTTGTGCGCGACAAAGCAGTTGGCGCGGACGGGCAGGGAAGCGGCGCGGGCGGTCGCCGGAAGCGTTTATCTGGTTGGCGCCGGTCCCGGCGATCCCGATTTACTGACGGTGAAGGCGGTGCGGCTGATCGAGAGCGCGGACGTAATTCTGCACGACGATCTGGTGCCGCAGGCGATCCTCGAATTGGCAACGCGCTCCGCCGAAGTGGTGAACGTAGGCAAGCGCTGCGGCGCGAAGAACATCACGCAGGAGGAGATCAACGCGTTGATGGTGGAGCACGCGCGCGCCGGGCGCAGCGTGGTGCGGCTCAAGAGCGGCGATCCGCTGCTTTTCGGGCGCGCCGCTGAAGAACTGGCAGCGCTTGCCCAGGCTGGTGTGCCGCTTGAGATTGTGCCCGGCGTCTCGGCGGCATTTGCCGCCGCGGCGGCGATAGGCCGTTCTCTTACCGATCGCGATTGGGCCTCGAATGTGATTTTTTCCACGGGCCATCACGCGCAGTCGCACAACCGCGCGGCGTTGCCCGCGCTTGAAGACGCAACCCGCGTCGTTTACATGCCCGGCCGGGACTTGACTTTGCTTGCTGCCGAGTGGATGGCGGAGGGACTGCCCGCGGACTTGCCGTGCGCGGTGGTCTCGCGGGCCGCGCAACCCGGCCAACAGGTGGTCCACACGACCCTGGGCGCGCTGGGCGAGATCGAGCCCGCTGCGCCGAGCCTGCTGATCGCCGGATGGGCGGTGCGGGAACGAGCATCCGCCGGCGAACTGCTCGTGGATGCCGGCGCGTTGGCAGACTGAATCCGATTTCCATCCGGCAGATGCTTGCGCCGCGGCGTGATGGCTGTACCTGCCAAGTGGCTAAGCGCAATGGCGAAGCTGATACTCTGAATTTATGAAATTCGGGGTGGTGGTGTTTCCCGGGTCGAATTGCGATCACGATACCTACGACGTGATTGCCCAAGTGGCGCGGCAGCTGGTGACGTTTCTGTGGCATGACAGCGAGGCGCTGGACGGCGTGGATGCCGTGCTGGTTCCAGGAGGGTTTGCCTACGGCGACTACTTGAGGACGGGCGCGATTGCGCGCTTTTCGCCGGTGATGCAGGCGGTAAAGCGGTTTGCCGCGGGCGGCGGGTTGGTGCTGGGGATCTGCAACGGATTCCAGATACTGACCGAGGCGGGGTTGCTGCCCGGCGCGCTGATGCGCAACGCGGGGCTGAAGTACATCTGCAAACAGGTGCATCTGCGCGTGGAGACGGCGGAGAGCCCTTTCACCAATCAACTGAAGAAGGGTCAAGTGCTCAAGATTCCTATCGGGCACATGGAAGGGAACTACTTCTGCGAGCAGGAGGAACTTGCCAGGCTGGAGGCGGAGGATCGGATTGCCTTCCGCTACGCGACGGCGAAGGGCGAGATTACGCAGGACGCGAACCCGAATGGTTCGTTGAGCAACATCGCGGGAATATTGAACCGGGGCAGGAATGTACTGGGGATGATGCCGCATCCGGATCGGTCAAGCGAGGCGCTGCTGGGGTCGGCGGATGGCTGGGGGATTTTTGCGTCGGTGATGGAGGCGCTGGCGGCCAAGTGATTTGCACGGGCGTGTTGAGACAACCGGACAGCACGGTAAAGAGGTCCAAGAATACGTTTGGCCAATTTATGAACAGATAGAATCATGATCGATATTCATCATCACCTGATCTATGGAGTGGACGATGGCGCGCCGGATCTGCAGGCGTCGCTGGACTTGGCGCGCGAGGCGGCGGACGAGGGAGTGACGCACATTGTTTGCACGCCGCATGCGAGCGATGCGTTCCCCTACCGGGCTGCGGTGATCGAAGAGCGGTTTGCCGAGCTCAAGGAGCGCTTGAAGGGCGTGGTGGAGTTGAGCCTGGGGTGCGACTTCCACCTGACGGCGGACAATGTTCTGGATGCGGTGATGCATCCGCTGCGCTACTCGATCGATGGGAAGGGATATTTGCTGATCGAGTTTCCCTCGCAGGTGATTCCGCCAAGCATGAATGAGGCGATGTTCCGGCTGCAGGCGGCGGGGTACACGCTGATCATCACGCATCCGGAACGCTATGCGGCGGTGTTGCGGCAGCCGCACCTGCTGGGCGACTGGATGCGGCATGGATGCCTGACGCAGGTGACGAGCAGCTCGCTTTACGGGCGGTTCGGCAAAGCGCAGGAGGCGTTTGCCAACGAACTGCTGGAACGCAACTGGGTTCACTTTCTGGCGACGGATGCGCACCATCCGGTGTGGCGGCCAGCACACTTGAAAAACGGATATGACTACGTGACGAAGCGGATGGGCGAGGAAACGGCCCAACGCTTGTGCGTGACCAATCCGCGGGCGGCGGTGGAGGGTGCGCCGTGGCCGAAGCAGCCGGAGCCGGAAGGACTATGGGAAAATGTGCCGCTTGCCTTTGCCGAACGGTCCGCGGTGGAAAGGGCGTGGGCCGGACGGAGCGCGAAGGGCGGAACGTCGGCGGGATTCTGGAAACGGCTCTTTGGGCGGTAGAGGCCGGGAAGCAGGCGTCGCGTTCGCCGCCGCTGAACAACTCCGGATCAGCCATCGTTCCTGCAAATGCTGAAGCCCACGTTACCATCATTGGATGACACGAACGGGCTGGAGCCGGTGCGTTTCAAAACGCCGTCAGTTTTATTGGCCGAGCGAAATCTCTCATACGGTACTCGGCAGGGCCGCATTCCTTCGGAACAAGACTTGTTCGCGGGTTCGTCAGGAGAGGCCGAGGCCTCCGTCAACGGCGAGGGTTTGTCCGGTGATGAAGTGCGGTCCGGTGGCAAAGAAGAGGACGGCCTGGGCAACGTCGTTGGCGTCGCCGTTGCGGCCTATGGGTGTTTTGGCTGTAAAGCGGGTGGCCTGCGCGCGATCGGCGGCGCCGCGAGGCGCAGCGCTGGGCTGATTGGGCGAATCATTCATTTCAATCCAGCCGGGAGCGACGCAGTTTACGCTGACATCGGGCGCGAAGGCCTTGGCCATGGCCTGTGTGAGCATGTGCAGAGCAGCTTTTGAGGCGCAGTAGTGGGCGTGCCCGGCCCATGCGTGCAGACCGCCAAGCGAACCGATGTTGACGATGCGGCCGCGGGCGGCGCGCAGATGCGGCAGAGCCTCGCGGGCGGCGAGGAACGGGCCGCGGGCGTTGGTCTCAAAGACGGCGTCCCACTGATCGAGGGGCAGGCTCTCGAGGGCCGCGGAGGCAAAGACAGCGGCGTTGTTGACGAGGATGTCGAGGCGGCCGAAGGCGGAGACAAGAGCGCTGACCGCGGCTCGGACGGAGGCTTCAGAGCGGACGTCGCAGGGGACGGCGAAGGAGCGGCGGCCGAGAGCAGCGATTTCGGCGGCGGTTTGCTCGGCTTCAGACTGGGCAGTGCGATAGGAGATGGCTACGTCAGCCCCGGCTTGGGCAAGCGCCAGCGCGATGGCTCGGCCAATGCGGCGCGCGCCTCCGGTCACCAGCGCCGATTTACCGGCGAGAGGTTCAGTGGCCATGGTGAAACGCCTCCAGGTCCGGGCGCGGGAAAATCTGTAAATCGCAGGACACGACCATCGGCGCGCGCGACGGGATACCGCTCACTTGCTCTGAGACTGTGGCTGGGACGCATTCGGTTGAGCGTCCGATTGACCACCAGAGCCGGAGGGTTTGCTGCCGGAGGCGGGTGGCGCGGAATTTGGAGACGAGCCGGTGGATTTGCCGGAACCGGAATTGTTGTCCGTGCCGGCGCTACTGCCTGAACCGGGGTTTGCGGTGGAGTTCTTGTAAACGGAATACTGCGGTGCGGGCCGCTTGAGACGAACCTCCATCGACATATCCGGCTTGTCGATCTTGTAGACCTGGCCATAGGTCTGGAAACCGTTGGCAATCACTTGAAGAGTGACCGTGTCTCCTATGGGAATCACGTTGATGAGGGCCTTGCCGTCTTCATTGGTCTTGAGTTCAAGAGATCCCTTGTCCTTGTCGCCCTCGATGGGATGGAAGATGACATGAGCCTGTTCGATGGGCTTGCCGTTGTAATCGCGCACAACGGTGACTTCAATCCGCGAGGAGAGCGGCGGGGCTTTGTATTTGCGCCCGTGGCGGGAGTTGTCGTCCTGGGCGCGAAGAGCGAGCGAGCCGGCAATGAGGCCGAAAGAGGCCAGAGCAATACAGAAACGGAGAAAGGAACGGCGCCGCATGCCTTCTATTGTAAACGGAAGCCAGCACGAAAGCCTGGAGGGTGGCAAGGGTCTGAGCTTGGAAGGACGGTCGCCTGGGGCCAGGGGCGCCTGCCGATGTAGTGGTTGGGAATATAGCGAAATTCACGAGGCCCCATAAAATATGAGCGAGAAACACTCATATTTTTACGCAAAGTGACTTGACAAACAGTCGAGGATTTCCCTATCTTTAGCAATAGGAAGGCTGGAGTGCTAGCAATCCTCTGGTGGGAGCGCTCGCTCGATTTGCCGGTATCCTCGGCGGCCGGCACTCCGCAAACTTCTGAATCTTTTGTTTTTACTCATCACCAAGACCCGCGTTCCGGGAGCAAACCGGTGCGCGACAAGGAGAAGCGAAACAATGGCAGCAACCGTGAAACATGGAATTCAACCTCCTCCAGGATACAAACCAAAGCCTGCAACCACATTTACACCGCTGCACGACCGGATTCTGGTTCGCCGGGTGGAGGAGACCGAAACGATTCGTGGGGGCATCATTATCCCCGACAGCGCCAAGGAGAAGCCCCAGGAGGGCGAGGTTATCTCCGTGGGAAAGGGCAAGTCGAACGACGAGGGCAAGGTGTTCCCTCTGGATGTGAAGGCGGGAGACAAGATCCTGTTCGGCAAGTATTCCGGCACCGAGATCAAGATTGACGGCGAAGAGTTTCTGATTATGCGCGAGGAAGAAGTCCTCGGGATCGTGAAGAAGTAAACCGTCCGCCGCGGCGGCGGACGGGTTGTCAGTTTTCGGTTCTCGGTTGTCGGCAGGTCCATTGCGTGAAGGGCTGCGACCGATGACGAGGGGACGGAAAAGCTGACAACTGACAACGAATGACTGACAACTGACTAAGGAGATTTTGAGGACATGGCAAAGCAAATTCTGTACGGTGAGGATTCCCGTCAGGCGATTCTGCGCGGCGTGAACACGCTGGCGGACGCCGTGAAGGCGACGCTCGGGCCAAAGGGCCGGAACGTAGTCATCGAGAAGAAGTTTGGATCGCCCACGATCACCAAAGACGGCGTGACGGTGGCCAAGGAAATCGAACTGAAGGACCCGCTGGAGAACGTGGGCGCGCAGTTGGTGCGTGAGGTTGCTTCCAAGACCAGCGACGTGGCCGGCGACGGCACGACGACAGCCACGGTGCTGGCGCAGTCGATCTTCCGCGAGGGTGTGAAGACGGTCGCGGCGGGGGCCAATCCGACGGCGCTGAAGCGCGGCATTGAGAAGGCCGTGACGGCCATAATCGGTACGCGCGACAAGGACGGCAAGTGGAACCAGGACGGCGCGTTGGGCAAGCTTTCGAAGCCGGTGAACGAGGGATCGGTGGCCCAGGTGGGCGCGATTTCGGCCAACGGCGACGAAGAGATCGGCGCCATCATTGCCGAAGCGGTAAAGGTGGTGGGCAAGGATGGCGTGATCACCATTGAAGAGTCGAAGACCATGCACACCGGTCTTGAGACTGTGGACGGAATGCAGTTCGACCGCGGCTATCTGAGCCCGTACTTCGTGACCGACGCAGAGCGGCTGGAAGTGATTCTGGAAGATCCCTACGTCCTGATCTATGAGAAGAAGATCAGCGCCATGAAGGATCTTCTGCCTCTGCTCGAACAGGTTGCACGCGGAGGAAAGCCGCTGCTGATTATCGCCGAGGACGTGGAAGGCGAGGCGCTGGCCACACTGGTGGTGAACAAGCTGCGCGGCACGCTGAACGTGGCTGCCGTGAAGGCTCCGGGATTCGGAGACCGGCGCAAGGCCATTCTGGGCGACATCGCAATCCTGACCGGCGGCAAGGCCATCACCGAGGATCTGGGCATCAAGCTCGAAGGCGTGAAGCTCGAGGACCTGGGCAAGGCCAAGCGCATCACCATCGACAAGGACAACACCACGATCGTCGACGGCGCCGGCAAGGCCAGCGACATCGAAGGCCGCGTGAAGGAGATCCGGTCGCAGATCGAGAAGACCACCTCCGACTACGACAAGGAAAAGCTGCAGGAGCGGCTGGCGAAGCTGGTGGGCGGCGTGGCCATCATCAAGGTGGGTGCGGCCACCGAGACCGAGCTGAAGGAGAAGAAGGCTCGCGTAGAAGATGCGCTGCACGCGACACGCGCTGCGGTGGAGGAAGGCATCGTTCCCGGCGGCGGCGTGTCGCTGGTGCGCTGCATGCCCGCTGTCCAGACGCTGATCGGCACGCTCAGCGGCGACGAGAAAACCGGCGCGAAGATCGTGCTGAGGGCGCTTGAAGAGCCGCTGCGCCAGATCGTTGGTAATGCCGGAGAAGAAGGCGCGGTGGTGCTGGCCAAGGTGCTGGAGTCGAAGGAGAACCACTTTGGCTACAATGCGCTAACGGGGAAGTTCGAGGACTTGGTGAAGGCCGGTGTCATCGATCCCACCAAGGTGACGCGGACGGCGCTGCAAAACGCAGCCTCGATCGCGGCGCTGCTGCTGACCACCGAAGCGCTGGTCTGCGAGATTCCGGAGCCCAAGACTTCGTCGCCGGCCGGTGGGCACGGCGGTATGGACGGAATGTATTAAAGGTGGGGAACAGGGATCAGGGGTCAGAAGAAAAAGACAGATGAAGCAAGCGGTTGAACTGGTCCCTGATTCGAAGACAAACTGACGGCGCAAAAGCTAAAGGCCTCCAGCGTGAGCTGGGGGTCTTTTGCATTGCGCGGTGCGATTCCTTTCGTTCAACGGCTGGGAGAGACGCTCGTACATATGATTTCAGCGCAAAGGGCACAATATCCATTACGTTATTAATAGGAAATCTAAGCAGATTTTCTTGGCACCCTTAAAAAGCCGATACCATTTGTGCCAACCCACCAAATAATTGCGCCAGGGGGGACGTTTTCGAGGGGCTTCGGTTTGGGGCAGGAGCAACCTTCGAATACAGTTTGCTGCCGACCCACTCGAAATACAAATGGCTTTTTGCATTCGGGACAAAGCAATTCTTCGGTGGTATCGAAAATCGATTGCGGTTGTGCTGCATTCCGCGAAACGGCCGAATCGGCATTCAAAGCGAAACCAAGCCGTCGAAAGACCCTCATCGCTTCGTGAGAGGTGAAGTTGCCCCTAAGCAGTCCCGAAGAACAAACAAGCGCCTGCTTAACGGGATACCGCAGACCATTAACAGATACAGAGAGATCGCGAACGTCTTCAGGCCTAACATTCCTAAGCCTTTCCTCGACATCTTGCCGGCGCAGAGAAATGGTTTCACCGCCAATACGAAATCTCTCAGACATTCAAAACCTCCTCCACTCACACTACCACCACTTACTATTATTTGCAAATGTCGCGAGATGAGGATTTCGCACTTAGATTTGGTATAATCGGTATACCAGTTAAAGATTAAGGATACCTAATGACAGTCGAACCACAAAATCTAGTTCGAATAGCCGACCGAATCTGGATTGCGGCCGCTCTGCTGCAGAAGGGCCATCCGTCGCGAGCCTCATTCAGCAAGAGCGAGATACTAGAGAGCCTCAAGACGGAGAGCTTGGCTGCTGGTGTGGAGCGCGGGACGCTGAATGCGCATTTGGATCAGCACCTGCTCGCAAACCGGCCACCGTCCTCCGGAAAGTACAGAATGCTCTTTGAAACTACGGACGGCAACCTGCGCTTGTTTCGACCAGGAGATTACACGCACCCGGCGCGGTTTCAAATGCGCACGCCGTCTAAGCTAATTCCGCGGCCTCAGGAGATACCGCAACGCTACCATTATTTGCTTGATTGGTACGAGACATGGAGCAAAGAAACACATGCTCCAGACGCGCCAATCAACTATGAAGACGATCCTCTGATTCGCCTGATCGGCTCAGGCAAGCACATCTGGGCCGACGAGCATGCCGACGAATACGTCGAGAATCTGCGCAGGGAGGACATTTGAGCAAGGTCTTCTTCGACACCAACGTCTTCATTTACATGTTCGAGGGTTCGGAACCGAACCGCAGCCGGGTGCTTGAGATTCGCAAGCGCATGTTGGACCGTGGAGACCGCATCGTCACCTCGGCCATGACGCTTGGCGAGGTTTTGGTGAGGCCTACGAAGCTCGGGCAGACCTCATTGATTGAACAGTATGACCGGGCAATACGCTCTACGTCGCAGGTGGTGAGTTTCGATGCGCAAATTGCTTGGCGCTATGCCTCGCTGCGCGCCACTCACTCGATCCGAAACGCGGATGCGATTCAACTGGCCTGCGCGGCTCATTTTGGGGTTGATCTGTTCATCACCAACAACCAAAATCTGCACAAACTGAATGTTCCGGGCATAGGATTCATCGCGCCACTGGGAAAAGTTCCCCTTTAAAAGAATCGCAGCTGCTCAATCCGCCCACTGCCGCAGAAGCCAAAGGCCCCCAGCTTCGGCTGGGGGCCTTTTTCACGCAAAAAACCCGATGATGCCCGGCACTTGTGGAAATACCGCCGGGTGGCCCGGCCGGGAACTGGGGGAGCGAGTTGTCTCCGCACTACATGACGACAGCGGATACGCCGGCGGGCGCAATTCCCGTCGCATTCACAACGGGTTGCGGACGCAGGGACCGTAACCAACCGGCAGAAAGCCAGGCACGCGGAATGACGAACTCCGACCAGCCGCAATCGAGGCAAACCCGAATGTCGGGGGAGGGAGTCATGGGCGGGTGACTCAATGTGCGAGGGCTGTTGCGATAGAGCCGGACTTCTGCCGGGACGACGGAAACCGCGGCAGATTGACACTTGGGGCAGATCATGCAAACACCTCAGGAGGCTCAAAGAAAGGAACCCCCAAAAAAGAAAATTGAGGGAGGAATTCAATTTAGCGGAAATTCGGATGAGATTTCAACAAGATAAGTCCAATGTATGTACGAAAGTAACATTCGCATTGGTAACGCGCGATTATTTTTCAATTATATGAAAGCTAAATTGCGGAGACGGGAAACAGAGCTGGAGGGTCGAATCGGAGATGGGGGCAATGCGGCGTGACGGTTCTCCCGATTCCTCGGGGTTTGCGGCGATCCGACTGTCGCTGCAGACGAGGTAACCTCCACGATTCTGATAAAGACTGGTTTGCGTGGCCGGCGGAAAGGCAAACGGCCCTTGAGAGTGCGAGCCCGGTTGCACGGCAGTTGGAGAGATGCAAAGGAAGGCAGAGAAAAGCGCGGCGGGGGGCACGTGCCAGCCGTCGCGCTCTTCAGGCCGGTTAGCGGCTACGGCGGTTCTCCTGCAACGATGAGCCATTTCGGACAGAATTCAAGGTGGCTTTTTCTTGAAGAAAAAGCCACTTAGCGATTGTGCCTTGGTCTACACCTGCAGGAGAACCGCTCTAGTGGCCGCTGCCCGGACCCCACCGCAGGCGCAGGCCGGTGCGCACAGTGAAGGGAAGGCTAGGATAGCCGATGGGCGCGATGTGCTGGTTGTTGGTGAGATTGTCGGCCTGGGCGTAGATGTCCACCCAGTTGAGGAGCTGAAAACTGCCGCCTATGTCAAGCTTGGCGTAGCCGTAGTCTAGGTTGCGGTTGGGCAAGAGCAAGCCGTTCGTATTCGAGCCGGAGGCATCCTCGCCTTCGAGGTAGGTTGAGTCGTCGCTGCGGCTGGCGAATGCGGCGTTGAAGACTCCGGTCAAGCGGTGGGCGGAGTAAGTCGCGGTGAAGTAGCCGGTGTGCGGGGCGCGGCGAAAGGGGCGTGCGCCCTCGAGCGGCGAATAGGGGCCGACAGGTATTCCGTTGTAAGTGGGGATGGGACCGAGGAGGGCCTCGTCGTCGTTGGTGAAGGAGCGCTGAATGACGGCGTCGAGATACGTGTAGCCGCCGCGGAGAAAGAGGTTGGCGCCGATGCCGGATTCGACGGAGGTCTCGAAGCCCTGTGCGCGAAAGGCCTCGGAGTTGATGGTCAGCTCGTAGGCGAAGTTCGCTCGCAGGATTGCTTCGAGTGTGGCCTGTTCGGAGGGTGTGAGATTGGGCGTGAGCGCGGGAACGAGATCGAGGCCGACGTATTCGATTTCGCGGCCGAACTCGTTGTGGAAGTAGCTGGAACGGAAGACGATGTGCTGAGAGAGGAAGGACTGCTCGACGCCGCCCTCGTAGGTACGGATGGAAGGCGCGGCGAGCGGGCTGATATTGAGAGACTGGATGGCAGATGGGTTGTAGGCCGCCAGGAAGCTGTAGAGCGAGTCGTCCTGATCGGTGAGCTTGGGCTCGCGAACGGCTTCGCCGAAGTTGAAGAGAATGCGCGTTCCGCTGAAGACGCCGCTGCGCGGGCGAAGGATGTAGTAATTGACGCCGGCGCGGGGCGAGGCCTCGAATCCAAACAAGGAGTAGTGCTCGAGGCTGCCCCCGAGCGTGTAGTAGAAACGATTCTTGAAATCGCCGTGGACGGCGAGGGGAACGAAGTAGTTGTTGCGCTTGACGGGCTTGTAATAGGTGCTGCCGGGCTCGGCGCCGCGCTCGTCCTGATATTGATAGCCGGCAAGTGCGAACAGATGGGGAGTGATGGTGAGGTCGCCCTGATAGCCGATCTGGTCACGGTTCGAGACATAGTTGACCGCGTAAGTGGAGCAGTCGAGCACGGCTTGGCCGGTGGCGGAGTAGCCGTTGGCTCCGGTGATGGTGACGGTGTTGCCCAACGTCTCCGGCCCGAAGCAATAGTCGGTGGCGTAGTCGGTGGAGGGGACCGGAGTGCCTGATTGGGCCCAGAGCGAGTCCTGCTCGCGCTTGCGAGTGAGACCGTAGCGAAAGACGCTGTGCAGGCTCGCGGTGGTCTGATTGTCGATGGCGCCGCTGAGGAAGATGTCCTGGGTTTTTTCTGTAGCGTCGTCGGCGACCTGGTAGAAATCCCACGCGTTAGGGACGCCGGTTCCGGCCACGTCGTAGCGTGCCGTCACGCGGAGCTGCGTGGAGCCGGAGAGAGACCAGCCGAGGTTGGCCGTGCTGGTGGCGACATGGTACTCGTCGTTGGGCAGATCGTTCGCGGTCTGGAGCCAACTGAATGCGCCGAGGTAGTCGAGCTTCTTGCGCGCGCCGGCCAGTTCAAGCTGCTCGCGCGAAGTGGAAAGATTGCCTGCGCTGCCTTGAAAGAGAAAGGAAGGAAAGCTGGTGGTACCGTGCGGCGTGGTGAGACTGATGACGCTCGAGTCAGCGCCCGCGCCGTAGAGGCTCGAATCGGGGCCGCGATACACTTCGGCGTTTTCGACGGCGGTGGTGGAAAGAGGTCCGAAGTCGAACTGATTGCCAAGATCGCCGGTGTCGACGCCGTCGAGGAGAACTTTGTTATCGTCAGAGTCGCCGCCGCGGACGAAGAGCGAGGTTTGCGCGCCTAGCTGGCCGTCCTGGACGGCGAAAGTGCCGGGCATGAGCCGCAGAGCGCTGACGAGATCGTCGCGGAGGGCGAGGTCGAGCGGACCGAGCACGGTGGTAGCGGCGCTGGTTTGCGGCTGGGGCATGGGTGTGCCGGTAGCCGTGACCACGATCGATTCGCGCACCCAAGCCGGCTCAAGCACAACGTCGCGCTCGATGGAGTCGAACTGTCCGGCGTAGAAGTCGGGCGTTTGGAGTTGGCGGAAGCTTTTCGCGGAGACGACGAGGAAGAAGCGGCCGGAAGAGCCGGTGAGGATCTGGAAGCTGCCGTCGGCCATGGAGACAGCCGAGGCGATGACTTTGCCGTTACTGACTAGAGAAATGCCTGCGCCGGTCACCTTGGCGCCGGTGGCGTCGGTGACCACGCCGCGGATGGAAGCTGCCGGGCTGACGGCGGCAAAGAAAACTAGGGTGAGCGCGGCAAACGCGCGAAGCAGAGCGTGGCCGGAGACCAAGCGCAAAAAACTGGGAATGGGCATCTGAGCTCCTTCGTTCCCCTCGGAACGTGCAAGCGGTTGAGCACGCCGCGGACCGGTCTCCTGACTCGCGCTCGCTTCAGCAGCCTTCCCAAGGCCGAGCCGCAGGGACTCGACTCCAGTGGCTTCACAGGCATTTCCGCTGGCAGCGGAAAGACCTGGCTGAAATCCTGCTTCGTTCCAACGCCCTAAACGCCACTATAGGACGGGAGCCGAAGCAAGAGCGCTCACAGTTGCGGGGCAGTAGCGGAATCTCACCGCCTTCCCGAGCATCCTGGCGATCGTGAAGATGAATTGTGCCGCAGCACGCGGCTGCAGCTACGATGTCATGGAAACGACTTCCACGACATCAATATTTATACCCGTAGAAGGCGGCAGAGTCAAAGTGTGGAAATCGAGTACCTGCAGTCATTGGAAGTAGCAGCAATAGCGGGTCTCCAGCAGGTGTAGGCCAATGCACAATCGCTAAGTGGCTTTTTCATCAAGAAAAAGCCGCCTAGAATTCGGTCCGAAATGGCTCACCGTTGCAGCAGAACCGCCGTAAAACGGTGAAGCGCAGTGGGCAGGATGGTGACCCCGGGAAGACTCGAACTTCCGACACGCAGTTTAGGAAACTGCTGCTCTATCCACCTGAGCTACGGGGCCACTTAATGAATTTTACGGGATTCCGATCGCCGCAGTTTCGGAAACTGCTGGTCGATTCTCGATCCGGCCCTAAACGGGCCGGGGGCCACCTGAGCTACGGGGCCACATTCAAGATTTTACGCGCGGCGCCTGATTGCAGGCGACAGAGGCATGTAGTATCGGATGGGCGAAGCTTTCGGCTAGCAAGGACGGCGCGGGTGACTTTCACATGGTCGGCACGGGCGGCGCAGCCAATCTCCTGTAGCAGCCCGAATGGCAATTGGAAGCTAGAGCAGTGCGTTGAGCATGTATAGTCCATCCTCCGCGGCATTGCCGCCGTCAGCCCCCAGCGCGAAACTGCGCCTTGGCTACCTGTGGACGATTGCGTTGGTCGCGGCTCTGGGCGGATTGCTCTTTGGGTACGACTGGGTGGTCATCGGCGGAGCCAAACCCTTCTACGAAGCGTACTTTCAACTGAATTCCGAGGCGCTGATCGGCTGGGCCAACAGTTGCGCGCTTCTGGGCTGCTTCGCCGGTTCGCTTCTGGCGGGTCCGTGTAGCGACAGGTTGGGACGCAAAAATACGTTGATCGCAACGGCATTGCTCTTTGGCCTTTCGTCGGTCCTTACCGGATGGTCGAATCATTTCTGGTCGTTTGTAATGTGGCGCATTACGGGCGGAGTCGCCATCGGTCTGGCATCCAACGTGTCCCCCACGTACATTGCCGAGATCAGCCCCGCGAAGTGGCGGGGCCGGCTCGTGAGCCTCAATCAATTCGCCATCGTGGCCGGCGTTCTGGCGGCGCAGATTGCGAACTGGCGCATAGCCGACAATGTGCCTCCCGGATTGCGGGCCGAGGCCATGGCGGCAACGTGGAACGCACAGTACGGATGGCGATGGATGTTTACAGCAGTTGCGATTCCGGCAGCGATTCTGTTTGCCGCGGCGCCGTTTCTTCCTGAGAGCCCCCGGTGGCTTGCCCTTCGGCGCAGGCCTGCGCAGGCGCTGGAGGTATTGCGGCGCATCGGCGGCGAGCGCTATGCGCGCCTCGAACTCGATTCGATCCAGGAGACGATCGCCGGCGCAGGCGAAACAGCTCGCTGGAGGGAGTTGCTGGCCTCTCCGGGCCGCAAGCTGCTGCTGATCGGTGCAGCCCTTGCCGTGCTGCAGCAGGGCAGCGGCATCAATGTACTGTTTAATTACGCGGAAGAAGTCTACCGCAGCGCGGGCTATGGGCTGAACGACATCCTCGCGAACATCGTGATAACGGGCGGCGTGAATCTGCTCTTCACCGTGGTCGCCATGCTGCTGGTCGACCGCTTTGGCCGGCGGCGGCTGATGATCCTTGGGTGTCTGGCGATCGGCGCATCGCATCTCGCGGCCAGCCTTGCCTATCGCGCGCACCTGCAAGGATTCTGGGTGCTGGCGCTCACGCTCACCGCCATCGCGTGCTATGCCATGTCGCTTGCACCCGTGACGTGGGTCCTGATTACCGAAATCTTCCCCAATCGCTTACGCGCCTCGGCGGTTTCCATCTCGGTTGCATCGCTGTGGGTGGCTTCGTTTGTGCTTACCTACACGTTTCCGTTCCTGAACCGGTCGCTGGGCGCCTCCGGAGCCTTCCTCATTTACGCAGGCGTTTGCTTTGCGGGCGCTGTTTTTGTGTTCCTGTCGGTTCCTGAGACCAGGGGGCAGTCACTCGAAGAGTTGGAGCGGGTGGGAAGAATGCACTGAGGCAAGGCCGCGGTAGCGAAGGCCAGCCGGCGCTTAACGGGCTTTGTGCGCGCACGCCATATCGAGGAACAAATGTTGCACGCGCGAGCCGGCGGGGGAAGACATCGACGCCAGTGCGGAAGTATCACTGCCGGTTCAAAGCAATTCCCAGTGCGATTGTCCAGACCCCGCCACGCCTAATTTGGGTAGCAGCGATGTGAGTTGGTAAAATATCAAGTTGAGATCCCAAAATCCCTCTTAGCGTGTCCGCTCTGAGAGTTGCTTAAGGAGCTCCGGTGAAACAACCTTATTTTTTGCGCGTAGCCGCTCAATCCCCGACCGAATTTTGGATAAACAATCCAACCCGCGAGCATGCGGACCTGGCCATCGCCAACGGCGCCAGCGGCTGCACAAACAACCCGTCTTATACGCAGAAGATGGTGGACCATCCGAAGGAAGGACCGGGCGCCCTAAGGATTCTCGACGATGTGATCCGTGAATCGGATAACGACGATGAGGTAGCTGCAATCTTTCAGCGGAGGCTGGTTGGCCCGATCGCCGAAAGATTTATGCCGATCTATACACGGCATTCGGGCGATAGAGGCTTCGTAAGCATTCAGGGCGATCCTATCCATGAGGATGACCCCAATGTAGTGATACGCGAGGCGCTCGAAAACCGTAAGGTTTCACCGAACATCTGCTGCAAGATCCCCACGACCAAGAGCGGACTGGCTGCCATGGAGTATTTGGTGGAGCAAGATGTACCCATGAATGCTACTGAAATTTTCGGCATCAGCCAGGCTATCGCGCTTTGTGACACCTACGTGAAGGCTTCCCGGCGCACCGGCAAGCATCCCAAACTTTATATCTCGCACATTGCCGGCATTTACGACGATCACTTCCGAAATGTTGTTGAAAAAGAGCGTATAGATATCTCGCCCGATGTGTTGTGGCAGGCAGGAATTGCCGTGTTCCGCAAGCTGTATACATTGAAGGAGGAGCGCGGGTATCCGGGCATATTCGTTGCCGGAGGAGCGCGAGGTCTTCACCATTTCACGGAAATGGTCGGTGGAAAAGTATGCTGCACAATCAACTGGGAAGGTACGGCGGATGCGCTGCTGGAGCAAGATCCTCCTGTGGTTTATCGCTTATTCAATCCCGTCCCACAAAAGGTACTCGACGAACTGATGGAAAAATTGCCTGATTTTAGGCGGGGTTATTTGGAGGACGGGTTGGACATCGAGGAATTTGAGGAATTCGGTCCCGTGCGTTTGTTCCGCAGCAGTTTCATCAAAAGTTGGAGTCGCGTCCTCGAACTGATCGGAGCGCGCCGGACCTCGCAAGCCGCGTAGTCACGCGCACATTGGTTTTCCCGATGTTTTATACAGTTAGGGTGTGTTCACGCAATCCACGCTATGATTGCAGTGAACGGAAATTACAACTGAGCAGTTTGAAAGAATCAAAGATAGTCTACCAACAGCTACAAGCAACGACGCGGGACGCTCCGTGGCCAGCCCAGGAGACGAGAGAGCAGGGATTCGTTTCTCCAATAGCGTCACTTGTACTTCATGGTTCCCCGTGCGCCGGTTCGAGCGCCAGTCGGCGAACAACCTTCCATCCTCATACATGGAATTCAATGAACGCGTTTTATTCGCAACGCGATGTCCAAAGTATGCGCGGGAACGTCGAGGTTCATTTCCCCTCCCTGGTGCATGAAAGTTGTGCTGCTGATTGCCGAGCCCGCGGCAGGGTCAACCCACTCCGCTTTATAGGTCCCTCCAGGTATATCCAACACGAGGGCCTCACCTATGTAATGCCCCGGTGTTGCGATGTAGTAGGTCATATCGGGCGCCGGGTCAAGCCGGCTATGGTGAAGATAGAGCGCATACTGCTCTCCCGGCTCGCTGATGCCCCGGCAGTAAACTCCCTCAGGCACGCCGCTGACTACGAAGCTCTTGTCCGCGCGCATTTTGACGAAGTCGAAGCTGTAAATAAAGTCCTTCAGGTTGCGCAGGGCACTTAGGACTTGGGCATTATCGGGCGTGTTGCCGGCCGGATCCTCAACGGTGTATAGCGAGTTCAACTGGTTAAAACTTGCTCCCCCTCCCACGATGAACTCCCAGGCTTCCACTCGCGAGTCCAAAATGGGGTCCCCTTCCTGGTACCAAAATGGGTAAAAGGAGGTCTCATTCATCTCAATCGGCTTGTTGTAGCCGTATTCATAGTCCAGGCCCTTCATCCCTCCCATCTGCTCTCTATCCTGTTCCCCACCCCACACGTACTGTCCGGTAATAATCGAGAGAAGCGGACTCCCCGAGAAATCGATAGGACCTCCGATCGGTCCTTCCACCATCTGCGCCACCAGGTGTTTCTTGGGCAGCCTGCCTTCAGCATCGTGCACCACCTGCAACAAGTGGCCAACCCAAGGACCGGCTTCAGCGTACGGAGTGAAATTGGATGGCTCGTCGCAAATCTCCAGAATGACGTTGTCGTACGCATTGACTTCTTCAGTGACCTTGCTTACGTATTCGCTCTGGCGCCGGACCAAGTCAGGGTATTTCAGCGTCTGGACATCTTTGTAATCGCACTTACCCACCCCTTGGATATTGTTTTCGTAATACAAGGGATGGAGGGGCCAGCGATGCGAATACTGCGAGTTGAAGAAATTTACCTCCACCACAATGCCGCGTTCGCCGGCCTTGACAATGTAATCTTTCAGACGCGCGAAAAACTCCGGATTCCATTTGTCCAGGTCATATTTGTTTCCGCCATATACACAACTGGGGATGCTACTCCGCGCCCAGGGCACGATGGTCCTTGAAGGTCTCGGACCCACAGGGTTGCCCGGGTAATACTCGCCCACCATCTCGAGACATCCGCCCGGCCAGACGCGCGTATAGTTCAGTCCATAAGCTGCCAGCGCATCCAGATAGCGGACATAATCGAAGTCCATGTTGACCACCGCCCCGTAGTGTTCCGCGGAGGTGATCAGAATCGTCGGCCGGCCGCGAAACAGATAATAATGGGGATTGGCGGGATGGACCTTAATAACGGAGCTACTTCCTGCCGGAGTGTCGGCACTCTTTGCTTCGGTGTCCGCGCTGCCCGATAGAGCGAGCGCCTTCATCCCGCCCAACATGAGCGGCAATCCGACGCCGGTATCCCGCAAAAATTTGCGCCGTGAAAATCCATGGTTTAGCGTAGCCTTCATATCGGTTAACATACTTTGTCTCCTCGGTGCGGCGAATTTTCGTGTGGTACGGGCGCTGTCCCCTAGGAGCGAGGAAGAACCGTCGCTCCTGGTACAGGCAGTTTTCGAGACGCATCGTCTATTACCAGGACCCAATCACCTTCCTCCGGTGGAGTGAAATCCCGCGAGCCGCGAGTAGGAAATTCGCCCGAGGCTGTAGCGTCCCCCGTGTGCGGATTGAACCACCACACCTTGGCCTGGCTGCCGGATATCTTTGACATATCAACAGTGATGCGGCGGCTGCTGGGCAGGTAGGCCATCACCGTTGCGCCATCCGAAGTCCGCGCTGCGGTAACGTAATCCATCCCGTTAAGTTCGCCTAAGCCCGCCGTAACCACTTCGCGGTGCATGGGAGCAGTGGGTGAGTCGCCGACGTTGGGGCCTTTTTGATCCGGCACGAGGTCGTACCAAGCCCGCGACTTGAATAACTTTAGCAAGATCTCCATGTCCGTGGATGCAGTTGCATCCATGGCGGCCTGCCAACCGGGATCGAACTTCCAGAGCGGATAGTTGCCTACAAACTGGCCCGTCGCTCCGCACAGCATGGCCCAGTAGGCTTGCCGGCGGATCTGGACCGGGGTGGAATTATACTCGCCTTCGTAGGTCGCTTCGACCAGAACGAAGGGCATCACGGGCTTGTAATTGTAATCTGACAACAGCTTGTGGTGGACTATCTCGTAGTTATACGTTGTGTTGAAATCCAGCCAGCCGGTGTCGCCATAGTCGTCGACGGCTGAATCGTCGGGCGGCCCCTGTGCGGTGATAAGATGCCGCTGGTCATACTCCTTAAGGCCGGCCACGATAGCGCTTACATCCTTCAGGGCGTCTCCCGGCTTGCGATCCGACCCCATCATCCAAACGATATTGTCGTAGTCCTTGTAGCGTTTGCCGATAAAGCGTCCCCAGGCGCGGCATTTCTCGGGACCATTGGCCAAGGCTTCCTCTATCCAACCCTCGTCGGTCCCTTTGTATCCGAGAAAAATGGGGAGGAGCAGAACCAGTATTCCTTTCTCCCCCGCTTTGCGAATCACCCAATCCGCGTGCTCGAAATATTTCTCATTCGGAGTGCTGAAGTCGTCTTTCACCAGGAAAGGCCCTTCGCCATAGCGATTCGTGCGCCCCGGAAACTTATGCTCGATCAGGTTCACAATGATGGTGTTGAACCCCTTGCGGCGCCGGTTTTCAAGATACTGCTCGGCTTCCTCCTTGGTAGCAGCTACGAGGAGCGACCAAGCGGAATCTCCCTGCATCAAAAACGGACGATTGTTTTGATCGACAAAGTACCGGCGGGTCGGCCCGATCTTGACCGGATAAGTCGATTCATGTGCAAACAACGCGGCGGGGTTATAAGCAAATGCCCGCATCCCGCCCAACATGAGCGGCAATCCGGCGCCGGTATCCCGCAAAAATTTACGCCGTGAAAATCCATGGCTTAGCGTAGCCTTCAGATCAATGGGCTCTTCCATTGCTTCCCTCCTCAGAAAGCTCCGGCTGACCGAGAATCTCAGCCGGCGAGACACAGCGCCCCTCCGCCGCGCTCCGATACGCAGCCTGGACAGCGGCAAACGTACGCAGGTACGAACGGCCGGCGGATTCGAACGGGGAGCCGTCTTTTAAGCAAGAAATAAAGTGTGCCTGCGTTGCGTGTACGCTGTCTCCGAGGCGGCCGGCCGTAACATTATTCTTCCACGCCAGGACATTGTCTCGATAGACATCGCCAGTGGCGAGAATCGAAATGACGCCGCGCTCTCCTTCGAAAAATGCATCTCCCATGGCCGGGCCATTCGGATTAGGATCCAGGAACCGATGGCCGTCGATCCAGCCATGAGTCCCGCTTTCATGAGTCAATACCATGATGGCTTGGTCTTCGGCGGCAATGCGTGGATTCCTGCGGCTTGTTTCCGCATACACCGAATCAATCTCGCCAAACAGGAACCGCGCGGTATCCATATGATGGACCAGAGTCACTTGTATGATCAACCGGGGTTCTTGCCTGAAATATGCCTGCTCCGTGTAGGGTTCGTCGCCCAGCCCATCCCGCGTGCGGAACCGAAACCCGTAACCGATGGGAGCGCCGATGTCTCCCCGTGCAATCATCTCATGCGCCACGCGGTACCAGGGCTGCCAGCGCCAGTTCTCATGAATCATCAGCCGCACGCCTGCCGCTTCGGCGGCATTGACGATCTTTATTGCCCCTGCCCAGTCCGGCGCAATCGGCTTCTGGCAGATGATCGGAATTTTTCTTTGGCAAGCAAGCGACACCATATGAAAATGCGATGCCGCATGTGTGGCGATATCCACGAAATCCAGTTGTTCACTGTCGAGCAATTGTTCGGCCGAATCATAGGCTCTGGCCGCGAACCTCTGCGCCCGGTCCAGGCGCTGATCTGCCGCGGCAACGATTTCCACCTCCGGTATCCGTAGCCAGGCTTGCCGATGATTCTCTGCAAACCAGCCACATCCGATCATGGCCCCTTTCAGGGTGCTTGACATATCCACCTCCAACGAACGGTAAGAACTCCGTGATTTCCTCTCGGCAGGCAGTCTTGCGGCTGGCTACCGCTCATTCCATCTTCTCGATAAGACTCAGGCGCGAGACCAGGCCTCCTGCCATACGCGCTTGGCGTTGGCAATCACCAGCGATGAGGGCTCCTCGGCGGATTGGGGCTTGACTTCAAATCCAATCCACGGCCTCATAGGGCTGCCCTCCTTCAGATAACCGGCCCGGAATAACGCCCGGATGAACTCCGTCACCTGGGGAGTATCGTTTGTGCCTCCCGGCCAACCAAACCTGGGGTGCGAGTCCCCATAGCCGGGAATCGAAGGTTCCAGCACCGAGTTACCCAAGTGAATGTGCACCAGGTAGTCTTTCAGCACGCCCAAAGCGGTATCCGGCGTCTCGTAAAGCAGTGGCATGTGGCCCTGGTCGTACAGCAAACCGAAGTCGGAGTATTCCTCCCGAATCAACTTGCAGAAATCCGCCGCCAGCGGGCTAGGGCCAATCAGGCATTTCCGGTCGATCGCCCGGTCGAAGACCTCCAACGTCAGGGCGATCCCTTTGTTCCGGGCGTAGGCCGCCGCCTGCCTGACGGATTTCGCCAGGGCCTCCAGCGCCCGGGGGCGTTCGGCATCGCCGGGATCGACCCCGGAGACGAACCCCACCCGCTTGGCGCCTACCTCGGCGGCCTCATCGACATTACGGAAAAGCTGCTCTACAGCTTTCATGCGCTCTGCCTCCTCCAGGCTGTTGAGGTTGAGCTTCTGCAGTAATAATGCTGACCCGGCCACATGACACACCTGGATGTGAGCGGTTTCAATCACCCGCTTCACCTGAGACCGGACGCCGGGATCTTTGATCCACCCGATCTCGATGGCGCCGAAGAACGGGTCTTCCGCAAGTTTTGTCACCGTCTCCACCACGGGCCCGTCCCCCCAGACGGTCTCCGGAAAGGCCATAAAATGGACGATGCTCATCGTGCAGTAGTTACTCCAATGCGTATCCATGAATGAAGCCTCCTTACTAGTAAAGTGACCGTGTGGATATACAATCTCCCAGGTCAGAAAATCCGGACCTGGGGCGCCCAGATCATCGATACCAAGATTACCGAATCAAGTGGTCACGGTACTAGTCCACACAGCGAAATGCGGCCGCAGGATTCCGCTCGCCTCCAATCCAGGTTACTTGCCAAGCAGCTTATGCTCCCAGTCAACGGGCTCCATGGCCCAAGACTCCATCCCGTACGGCTCAAGGTGGACTTCGGCCAGCGCTGATCCTGGCAAAAGCTTCACGTCGGGGAGTGGACGGAGCCGCGTATTTTCGTCTCCAGAGGGAGATTGTGCATCCAGCAACCTACGATGGACAATCAAGGCTTCTGTCAGGCCCTGCGCATCAATCTTGACAACGACAGGCGTACCTAAGAAGTTCCAAAACAGAAGGTTGTAGGTTTCGTACGCCTTATCGAAAGCCAGAAACGCATGTACGGATTCATCGGTCGAGCTTGCCTGAAGACGTTCACCAGTCACCCTTGCCAGTAGCTCGAAGGTGAAGTACGCGGGCCGCATGACGTTCTGATAGTCGAATAGCCCACCATACTGGGGCATCCGGTTCCACCAGCTCGCAATAAATGAGGCTCCCCCGGGCGAGAAGAACGGCGCAAAACGATTACGGTCAACGTGGTAATCGCGAATATGGTAATAGCAGGAATATGTCAGGCCGGACGCTTTCATGCGCCACGCTGTTTCTGCTATAAACGCTGGCTGAATGCGCACATCTTTGGGTGGTACGGTCAATGCCATGTTCCACTCATCGAGTATCGTTTCAGGCCGCAGTGATGGGTGTTGCGCAAGCAGGGATTTAACTCCCTCGATAGTGTCCTGGATCGCTTTTGGGTCACTATTGTAGATATGCCACGAAACGAAATTGAGCGGCGCCTTTTCTTTGTCGCAGAACTTGATCAGGGCCGGAAGAAGAGGCGATCTCCAGTCGGACACAGCGGGACCGCCAACCCGGGCAGTCGGATCGGCCCGGAGGACCGCGGTAACTGTGTGCCGATAGTAGCGCACATAGTTCTCCGAAGTAAATCGATAAGGAGAGCCTCCTAATTCTCCAATATCTCCCTCGTTGCCGACCTCCCAATAGAAGCCGGCGAGACCTTTGTCCCGATAATGACTTACCATTTGAGAGATCAGCGTCTCCCACTTATCGTAGTCATTTGGATCCACCACGTCCTGGTCGGTCTTCGGAAACAACACTTTAGGCTTAATGGTGATGCACATCAAGGGCACAGCTCCGGCCCGGACGATTTCGTCGACTGATTGATCGAGGGTGTCGAAATGATAACGTCCATCTTCCGGAAGCAGATCGAAGTACTCCTGGACAAACAACCGAATCAAATGTGGGTGGAGAGCTCGAACCTCGGCAACGCGGCTATCCCAAATCGGATCCGGTGAAAGACCACCTTGCCCGAGGGAAATGTGATCCATTTCCATGGGACCAACATTCTTGGCAAAGTTGAGCGTCAATGTCGTGTTACGGGTTTGTGCGGCTGCTCCGGAAATCATTCCGGCCGCGAGAACGAATGTCAGGAACCGTGTAATTTTCATCCGTCTTCACCTTCGGAGCTAATACCGTTACCGTGTGGATATGGAATCTCCCGGGTCCGAAAATCCGGACCTCGAGTACCCGGCCGACGTAAAGCCGTATCGGAAATCCACGGCGCCCTTCGAACCCAGTCGTAAAACAACCTTGGCCAGAGGCAGACCGTACATCGTCATCGAAGACCTCAACGGCATAAGTGGAAGACCTCCTCAACCTGACCGTTACGGATCCCGTACATGCGTTCATGGAGGTTGATGGTGGCATCGGAGTAGCGGACCCAGAATTCGATCTTGTCTCCAATTTGCACGGGAGATAAAGGCTCTTTGAGGTCGAGGATGCCGTGTTCGGCGTTGAATCTGTTGACCGTGAGTCCGTCCATATCCTTGAGAATGGGGAGACCGCGCTCACAACTCAGGGCCTTCAACCCGGCATCGACCACGACGCGCTGCCCGTCGGTTTTGCTGATCACGGTGGCCAACATCGTGAGCGCGAGATCGAATTCGGTGCAGGTTTGCCGGTAGTTGGTGTCCATCAGCAGGTACGAACCTGCCTGCACCTCGGTCACTCCGGGCCAGCAGCCGGAGGAAGAATAGGTGCCCGTGGCGCCTGCGCTCACAATCTCGACGGGAACGCCCTCGCGTTCCAGGCAGGCTTTCGTCTCTATCAGAGGACGCAGGGTAGCAGCGACAGCCTCTTCTTTCGCCGGGCCGGGCGGTTGGTGCGAGACCTGGCCCGCATATCCCATCAATCCACGGAACCGCAGGCCCATTTCCGCCACGCCATGGGCTAGGCGCAACGCGGCTTCTCCCGGCTGCACCCCGCAGCGGTGCTGGCCGACATCGACATCGACTAGCACGCTGAGTTGCGTTTGACGGTCCCGTCCGGCGCGGGCCAGGTCCGCCGCGGCCTTGTCGTTATCGACGCAGACGATCACCTCTGCCTGGCGCGCCAGTTCGGCCAAGCGACGGATTTTGGCCGGGCCGGCGATCTCGTTCGCCAGCAAGATACTGCGGACGCCGTGTTGCACCAGGCACTCGGCTTCGTGAAGCGTGGAGCAGGTGATGCCGATGGCGCCGGCATCCAGTTGCCGCGCAGCCAACGCCGGGCTCCTGTGGTTCTTAAAATGAGGCCGGAGCTTCGCCGGCACGGTCCGGAAAAAAGCAGCCATGCGCTCCAGGTTGGCCTCCATCCGGTCCAGGTCCACCAAGAGAGCCGGGGTCTCAATTTCCTGTTTGATCACTGCGCACTTCCTCTTCGGTTAGATGTGGAGAGCCGCCGCCTCGTAAAGGGGGGCCTGACGGCTAGTGATACAAAGGAAGGCCGTCTACGCCGGCGTCGAAAACCTCCAGTGCGCCAAATTCATTCTCTGTCACGTAGATCCTCTTGTCCCCGGGCAGCCCGAAAGCAACATTGGTTGGTTTCCGTCCGCGCGTCGCAACGTTCTCGACAACCCGGCCCTCCGAGTCCATCACGGCCACGCGGCCTCGATTGAAAATCGTCACGTACAATCTGCCATCTTGGCTGAAAGCCATGCCATCCGGGCCCTGGTAACCCGGAATGGGGTTGGGATTGCTCTGGCCAAAGCACTCCCGTGGACCTAATACGCCCCCGCCCCCCCAGGAATAACGATAGACCACTCCAGTCAGCGTCTCGTTGACGTAAAGGTTGCCGTCGGGGCCGAAAGCAATCCCGTTCGCAAAGCGCAGGCCGCCATCTATTTGCCTTGCCTCTCCCGTTGCTGGGTCGATACGGTAAACCCTGCCGTCGAATTCTACGGTTTCGTAATCGGGCCGGGGCTGCGTGCCGACCTTAAAGTCTCGAACCCGAACGCCCGTATCGGTCATATACAGAGCGCCATCGGGACCGAAGCAGAGATCGTTTGGCCACAAGAACGGCTTGCCCTCGCAGGCAGTGGCGAAGACCTCCACTTTGCCGTCCATCTTCATCCGCAGCAGAGCGCATTGCATTGATTCAGCGATCCAAATGAACCCGCTCTTGTCTACAGCCAAGCCATTCGGCCTTCCCGTCTTAGCGATCGCCCGCCTACTGTCGCCCTCCGTGCTGATGTGCGTTACGCAGCCTGTTTCCGCTCCCATTTCTACTACCAGCCAGCTCCCATCCTGGAGCACGACTGGGCCTTCCGGGAAACTTAGGTCCGAGCAAAAGATCACTAGATAAATCCTCCTGGCTTCATAAGCATTCTCTCCGATTGTTTCGAGTTGGCTTCCGGAAGACGCGCTTTTCGAAAGCCAAGCCATGATTAGCCGTGAGGCTAGGTTGCTTTCCTCCGAGCAAGTCCTGCCCAAGGCCATCTCCGCAACCCCGCCGGTCGCAAGAATACAATCCGCATTTCCTTTTTGAATTATAGTTCCGCATCTTTGGGTCGTTACAATCGTCAGTGTTTACGGGGGTATAAGCGCTGCGAAGACGTTCTGGAGGTAATGAACCCAGGGGGTGAGAAACAGAACCGGCCTTTCCACTTCTCTTTCAACTCCTCGCTCAAGGCTGGTTTCCAGGGATCGCGAATCCCCTCCGGCGCCGGCTCTTTCGGGGCAAATATTCCTTTGGCCTTGCAAATGCCTTATGGGCGATAGGGTTTTAGGGAACCAGTGCCGAAAAAGGAAATTCCGGTTGTAGCGTCTATTCCAACCGTGATACATTTTTCGAGCGAACCGCAAGCGACGTGTTCATGCCGCCTAAATTCAGAGATTCGCGCGCCAGGGGAGGCGGCAAATTTCCAAGGCGGGAGATGAAATGCAGAGACGCACATTCTTAAAGAACTCGGCAATCGGGATCGGAACTCTGGCTGGGATGCATAGCGGAATTTTGAAAGCAGACGGAGAGAGTCCGTCGCATTCCCGCGATGGTGCTGTGATGACGGAAGGAAAGGGGCCGCTCGTTTGGGGAACCAACGCAGTGGTTCTCAAGGCGCCTTGGAGCGGTTCGCCTTCCCTGGATGATCTTTTGTCGGACCGTGAGCACACCATGGTCTTGGACCGGTTTTATCGCGTTGGCGGTTTTGATCGTCCGGTGACGCCGACCGAATGTCGCGTTGCTTACAATAGCGATGCGCTCTTTGTGGTTTTCCGTTGCGGGGAACCCGACATGTCTTTCCCTTATGCCAATTTGGATAAGAGTTTGTGGCCACCGGCGGATTGGCATACGCTGCATGGTTTGCCCTCCGCGGCAAATAACTGGCCTCCCAATCCCGATGAAGTGGATTTCTTGATTCAGCCCGATGCAGGCGTCCCCTCCTATTACCAGTTTGCGGCGACGCCACAGGGCCTGAGATTTGGCTGCGAACGGCAGTTGAGTTCCAGTACGGATGTGGCTGCCGATGCCGCTGCGGCTGCTAGCGATTCTTCCGTAATCGTCAGCAAAGTCGAAGGGTTCGAAGCGATTGTTACCAGGAGAACCGGCGAATGGCTGGTTTTCTTCGAGATCCCGTGGCAGGCACTGGGCGGAAAGCCGAAGTCCTATTTTGGTCTGCTGCCCATGCGGACTCGCTGGCGCGATGGCCAGTTCAGCAGCCCGGTGGCGTTTGACATCAATGAAGCGATGCCGGTTGACCTGTTGATCGAAACTTACTTTTCCGGAACAGCAGAGGTCCGGGATTCTCAAAACAGCCTGTGCCAGTTGCCTTCCGGCATCCTGCGCTGGCAAAGGCCGGCAGTACTGACTTATCCCGCTGTTGACACATGCCGGCAAATTTGGCAGATGGAGTCGTCGTTAACCACACCGACGGACAAGAGTAATCTGGCGCAGCGGCTTTATCTCACCGAGCGTTGGATGGACCTGATGATGCTGGAAGGCTTCACGCCCCTCCCTGGCGCCTGGGAGAGTCTGCTGAAGAACAACCTGATGCTGCCGCTCCTCCGGCAAAAAGTGAACGCGGCTTTGCAGAAGAATGATTCGGAGCATGCGTGTCAGTTACTGGACACTTACCTGAGCCAGATGGATACGATGTCGCGCTGGTGGTATGCCGATGGCTCTCCGGGCGACATTCTGCAGGACGCATGGACGCCGGTCACAAGCGCGGAAAGCCTGGAAGTGCAAGGCAACACGCTGCTGATGCGGTGCATGGCGGGCGGCCATGAGGTTGAGCTGCGCCTGGTCCTGCCGGCGACGGGCGGTGTAAGAATCTACGGCAGCGACGAAGGGTACTGGAGACCGGATACTCTATTGCCATTAAGAGCCACCCAAACCCCAGGCTCATGTTCCATCGAAACCGCCGACGGCAAGGTTGTGATCAGCCAAACGCCGTTTTCGATTACTTTCTATGACGCCGCGGGAAATCAAGTGACGCAGATGGGCGCCGGCAGTCTGGCTTTCCGGTTCGGTTCGGATGGCAAGATACTCGCCATAGATTTCAGAAATCGTCTTGCTCCGGACGAGGTTATTTATGGTTTTGGAGAGAAGTATGACCAGTTCAGTCACAATGGCAGTGTGCTAACTCTTTGGGGATCAGATGACTGGCTTGGCAACGGGGAGGGCTTGGCGAATACAACCTACAAGGCTCTGCCCATCTTTCACAGCTCCAAGGGTTACATGGTTTTTGACAATTCCTCCTATCGTTTACGAGCGGACATCGGGAAGGCGGATCCAAACCAATATCGAATTACACAACAAGGTCCGATATTCGACTATTACTTCTGGATGGGCGCGCCCGAGAAGGCATTGCCATCCTATACGGCTCTGACCGGCAGAGTTCCGCTGCCGCCCAAGTGGGTTTTCGAGCCGTGGATGGGCAGAGGTGAAGGGGCTTGGGAAGAAGGCCGGTTCCACGATGCGGTCGCCGAAGAAGAAAGCGTCGCCAGGCGTTTTGCGGAACTGGACATTCCTCATTCCGCGATTTATGCCGAAGGTTCTTCCGCCCTTTCGCCGGCCTTGAATCAATTCATGGCGGCGCGCGGGATCAGGGTTTTAGGCTATTTTTATCCCGTGATTCCGCTCGTTGAGCAGCAACGGCTCATGCCGGAACTGAAGCAGTCTGAACTTCCTATTTTACGCAACGCAAGCGGGACAATCGTCCCAGACCCCGAGGACAATTACATCGATTTCACCAATCCCAACGCGCTGGAACTCTGTCGGCGGGCGTTGAGGGAGGCCCTGGACCTTGGCGAGGCCGGAAGCATGGTGGATTTTGGCGATATAACTCCGGACGACGCGATCTTTTACGACGGCCGGCGCGGCGCCGAGATGCACAATTTTTACTACTACGACTATCAACGCACGGTCAGTGAAGTGTTCCGGGAGAAGCGCGGGAACGACTTCATTTTGTATGCCAGAGGGGCCGCGCCCGGAACGCAACGATGGGTGGGCCAATTTGCCGGCGATCACCCGGCTAACTTTAATGGACTTCAGCACGTTTTAACCGGAGCGCTGAACTTATGCGCCTGCGGTTATTCCCTGTGGGGCAGCGACATTGGCGGCTATTTCGGTTATCCGCAGCCGGCGGTGTATATGCGCTGGTTCCAATTCGGCTGTTTCAGCCCTTTGATGCGCCCCCATGGCGTGGCCCCGCGCGACCCGTGGTATTTCAGCGAAGACGCGGTGACGAACTATAAGTTCCTGGCCTGGACGCGGGAGAACATTTTGAATTACACCTACAATTCCGCCGTCATTGCGCATGAAACGGGCATTCCCATCATGCGTTCCATGCCGGTGTCGTTTCCGCAGGAGCCGGCCCTGGCCGCCGTGGGGGATCAATACATGTTCGGGCCGGATTTGCTGGTTGCGCCGGTGGTCAACGAAGACACGTTCAAGACGATTTCGTTTCCATCCGGCGTTTGGACGAGCTTGTGGGATGGCAAAACGGTCTCCGGGCCGGTGAAGCTCAAGGTGAGCGCGCCTTTGGATACCATTCCCGTCTATCTGAAGCCAGGGGCCGTCGTGCCGGTGCAACTAAGTGAAGAATTGCAATTCGGCCAAAGCATGACCGACGGCCGTGTCAGCGCGCTGGTCGTAACTCCTCCCAACGGGGATAAGACCGTAACATTGGTTATTACGCCGGGAGAAACTGCAAAAGTTACCGTGCAATCCAAGCCGGGTGGCGTTGGTTGGACGCTCGAGAACCTTCCTGAAACGGGCTATTTGCTGGTCTATGGCACAACCGCAGCCTCCGCGGTACGAGTGAATGGCGAGGTTCTGCCGAAGGTGACAACGGCCGGGTTTGGCTCGATGCCGGTTGGCTGGGAAGCCGACCTGGCCGGCAACCGGCTGGTGATTCGCCTTGAGACGCGCCAAGTCGAACAAAGCGCGCCAACAACAAGAATTGAAGTGGACATCAGCCCAGGCGAGAAATAGTGCGGCCTGGGCGAAGAACAAAACTGAGTTGCGACAGTCTCGTAGAGCTGTCTCCTGACGGCATCGTACTTCTTCGAACATTCTGGCTAAGCATCTCGGGAGATGTAGGCGAGAATGAGTAGAGGACGGCGAGAGAAAAATCAAGTTGATAAACTGACCTGACTACGAGACACAATCGAATTCAAAAGATCGGCCGGTGGCTCGCCTCTTCGGCGGTCTCGACTCGCTCCTGAACCACCTGTCCCGCCTTGATCAGCCAGTCCTCCTTGCCGCGAAGTTTCATTGCGAGCAGCACAAGAAGACCCACGGCGGGCCAGACCACAACAACCCAGGGGGCATAGGCTATCGGCGGTGACGGCCAGGGAGTGAGTGAGCTGTAGGCGACAAAGAAGAGGGCGAGCGTGCCGAACAGAGGGAAGACCGCGTGCAGAACCGGGTTGAATTCATCCCGCTGCTCGCGGAAATAGTAAAGGAATACACCAAGGTTAGCGGCACTGAAGGTGGGGATCAGGGTGAAAGTCAGCATAGTTCCCATGAATTCGAATTCCTCCCCGGCCCAATCCACAAACCAAGCCCCCACCCTACGGCAAACGTGAGCAGGATTTGGAGTTTGACTCCATTGACAGGCGTCTTGTGCCTGGGGTGTACCTTGGCGAAGGCACGAGGTAGCGAGCCGAATCGGGCCATGCCGAACCAGACACGAGTTGCAGCGCTGTTGCCGGCAATCGCCGCCGCAAGAACGGAATTGAGTAAAGCCAGCAGCACAATCACCCATGCGCCGCCCCAGTACTGCCGGGCCAGGACAAAGGTTGGATTTTCCCGTGAGCTGATGAACCCCGGCAGCCTGTCTGTACCCCAGCCCACCAACAACCCCCACGAGCCCAGAACCCAAAAAACGCCCATTACTAAGATTGCGATCAGGATCGCACGAGGAAGGTTTTGGCGGGGATTTTCGCTCTCCTCGGCCAGCGGCGCTACCGACTCCCAGCCGTTGAAAGCAAAAATCGAGAAGATTACCGCCAGGTACAAGCCACTGCGGCTCGATGCGTTGGCCGGGTTAAAGGCGGAGAAATTGATGCCTCCAGGCCCCGGCCGAAAGAACCCCCAGAGGCTAAGAACCAACGCGATTGCCACGCCGGCCGCTCCCAGAAGGACCATCCAATTCGCGGAGACCTTCACTCCCCTGTAAGTCACGAACCCCACGAAAGATCCCGCCAGTAACAGAAAAAGCCACCACGGAAAAGTGACGCCGTATGCCGCCTTTAGGGCTTGTTCCAGCACCGAGCCGATATAAGCGAGGATGAAGCCGGCCAGCATCGGATCGTACAGGAAATAGAGCCACGCAGCGAGAAACCCCACCCGCGGGTGAACCGTCCTGCTTATGTAGGTGTAATAGCCGCCGGCAGAGGGCAGGTGCCTGGCCAGCTGCATAAGGCAAACGCCCAGGACCAGTACGATTGGAAACGCGACGAGATACGCCACGGGAGCTACGATACCGGCGTTCGATGTTGTGAATTGAATCGTGAACAACAGGGCAGTCGCCGGAGCCATGTGGGTGAGGCCCTGCATCAATAATCCCGGCAATCGTAACGCGCCGGCGTGCAGCTCAGTCTCTGCAACCACCACCTGTTGATTTGCGCCAGTGCGCTCTGAAGCCGTCACGGTTCCCCCTTTGGCAACAATTCGCTACCGGCCTCCCCGCGGAGGCCTTCGCAGGGCATACTTCGATTGATCCGTTTCGTCTAGCGCCTCGATCAGGAGGGTCACCCCAGCCTCAGCGGCGAACGGAGAGTCCCCAGACAAATTTTCGGCGGCACATTTTACCTGGAACTGGTTGCGCAAATCCGGTTTTGAAAAGGCACGGGTTCGACCGTGCCGTGGACAGGCGCATAAACAGCAGGCTTCAGCCCCTGAGGGAGTCTCGTCTTACCCGCCAACGCCATTTATGCAACCCGTTCTAGGCTGTTCGCTTGATGCGCTGCTCTTGGTACTACCAAACACCACATCACAAATCTAGAATCTGTTATTGGCTTTATTCGTTTGGAATCAAAGAAATATTCGAGAGGTCTATGGTCGCAGACGATGGTGGGATGGGGAACAAGGGGCAACTCGGCTATTCCAGCGAAGTGGCGGATGAGGAGTGATGACGGCGGCCGCGAACATGACCTGCGATCCAACCTGGATCGTGCTGCTGGAGGCCGCTGGGTTGTGGCGTTGGCGAAAGGCCGGAATTGGTTGTCGATCCCAAAATTCAACAGCTCGGTAAGCGAGTTGCCGGGCTCGGCGTCGTAATCGCCATTGGGGAAGTTGCTCCCGCTGAGGGCGAGCAGTTGGGGGTATCCATCGTGGTTGACATCCACGACGGGGAGATCGCTTTGATATGGTCCTCCCGAGTAGTTGATCTCCGGCCCGAAGACTCGCCCGGATCGTACAGGATCGCACCCGGAAATCGCCTGACGGATTGCAAACAGGTGCTATGTTGCCGTTCAGGAATACGCAGAGTCTAAAATGATCTATGGGTTCACCTGTCCTTGCTGTGCGCTGCGGTGGTGCGTCTTGCGGAGCGTCGCATCCTGTGCGCACAATGCGCGCGGGCTGGTAGAATGGGCGCCCGCAAAGGAGCAAGAGGAGTGATCTCCCGACAAGCCGAAAGTAGTTCACTGCGGTTCTTGCAGATTTTGATTGCTGCTTGCACGCGGCTTTGCTTGAAAGCCGTGCTGAGTGCCTCAGTTTTGATGCTCGCGTTGGCGGCGAGCCCGGGCGTGTACGCCCAGGATGCAGCGAGCGCGGGAAATGCCATGCCGGGTGCTGGCGCCGGACCCCAGCCGGCGGCGATGGCGCAATCCCAGGGAGGAATGGCTAATGCCGGTCCGCAAACGGCCGTTTTCGACAGTCAGCACCGTCCCATCACTGCCGGAGGGTTCGTCAAGAGCGGCCCGATCGTCTTCCAGAATGTAGCTGCAGCAGCCGGACTGACGCGATGGCATCACCAGGCGGGCACCCCGGAAAAGCGCCTGATCCTTGAGGTCAAGGGGCCCGGAGTGTGTCTGCTCGACTACGACAACGATGGCTGGCTCGATATCTATCTGGTCAACGGCTCGACCTACGATGCTCTGGCAGGCAAAGCCACTCCTCCGCATGCGGCTCTCTTTCACAACAATCATGACGGGCACCTTTACCGACGTGACTGAAAAGGCGGGCGTAGCCAACGACCGGTGGGGGTACGGGTGCGTGGTGGGAGATTACAACAATGACGGCTGGCCCGATCTGTACGTCACCAACTATGGAAAAAACCGCCTCTACCGCAACAACCATGATGGAACCTTTACCGACGTGGCTGAGCAGGCGGGTGTGACAATCGGGACCTGGTCTACCGGCGCAACCTTTGGCGATTACGACGGTGACGGGCGGCTGGACCTGTTCGTGGCCGGCTACGCGCAGATCGATCTCAACAATCCCCCGATCTCGGGCACCAAGGCGGTCAACTTCACCCTTTGCCAATTTCGCGCCGTACAGGTGCTGTGCGGCCCGCGTGGTTTGAAAGGCGAGCACGACCATCTGTTTCACAACAACGGCGATGGCACGTTTACCGATGTGAGCAAGAAGCTGGGCGTCGACGATCCCAATGGCTATTACGGTCTGGGCGCATTGTTTGCCGATGTGAATAACGACGGCAAGCCGGACCTTCTGGTGGCCAACGACTCCACCCCGAACTATCTGTATATCAACAAGGGAGACGGCACGTTCGAGGACTGGAGTTACGAAAGCGGGTACGCGCTGAACAACGACGGCCGCGAGATTTCCAATATGGGCATTGCCGCCGGCGACTACGAAAACAACGGACATCTCTCGATCGTCAACACGGACTTTGCCGACGACTACAATGTCCTCTTCCAGAATGACGGGACAGGGCTTTTCACGGACGTCAGTTACCAGGCTGGAATCGCCGAATCTTCCATTCCGTTTGTGAGCTTCGCGGACGGATTTCTGGATTACGACAATGATGGTTGGAAGGACCTTTTCATCGTGAACGGCCACGTGTATCCCGAGGTGGACAAGCACCCGGAATGGGGCAGCAGCTATGCCCAGCGTCCGCTGCTCTATCACAACCTGGGGAACGGCAAATTCGCGCTGGTGCCCGCAGTCGAGGGAACCGGGCTGGCCGTAGTCACCGTCGGCCGCGGCGCCGCGTTCGGCGACATCTTCAACGACGGCAAAATCGACGTGGTGGTCAACAGCTTGGACGGTGCCCCCATTTTGCTGCGCAACGTGAATCCGGACCATCATCACTGGGTCGAGTTGAAACTCATTGGCGGTCCAGGGAGCCCGCGCGATGCCGTCGGGGCCACCGTCTATCTCACCGCGAATGGGATGCGTCAGCGGGGAGATGTTTTAAGCGGCGGCAGCTATCTCTCCTCGAACGATTTCCGCGTCCACTTCGGCCTGGGTGACGCTGTCGATGCCGGAACCGCCGAGATTCACTGGCCGTCGGGCAAGAAAGAAACTTTAAAGCTTCCGGCGGTGGATCGCATCTACACGATCGCCGAAGGCCAGGGCATCACCGGCGCGCTGTGCGGTGGCAAGCCTTGCGTGGATGCAACCGCACGTTGAGCGCGCGGGCGAATTCGGATGGAATTGGCGAAGGCGTCAGCGGTCCGTACAGGAGTAGCAGGGATCGATAGAAGCCTGAATGAGCGGCGTATCCGCAAGCCGCGCGCCGCGCACCATCCAGCGTACCGCCGGCATGTTGGCATAGGTGGGCGTGCGCGCGTGTACGCGCGCCGGATTCCGCGAGCCTTCCTTCCAAGTGACGCTGTACATGACCTCGCCGCGCGGGGCTTCAACGCGGCTGGTGGCCGTTCCGGTGGCGAAGACCAGCTTTTCGGGGGCCGATGAAATCTCGCCGGGGACCATCCTGGCCAGCGCTTGGCGGAGAATGTGGCAGCTCTCGATGATCTCGAGAGCGCGCACGAAGAGACGGGCGCGCACATCGCCGGCCTGCTCCACGGGAACTTCGAACTTCATCTCCGCGTAGGCCGCGTAGGGCGCGTCGCGGCGCAGGTCCTGGGGCACGCCCGAGGCGCGAGCCGTGGGGCCGACCACGGCGCAGGAGATTGCCCTCTCATGTGTGAGCACGCCGATGCCGGCGCAGCGCGAGCGCGCCGTCGAACTGGTGGTAAAGATAGGAATGACGGTGCGCATCATCTCGCGCTCCAGATCGTCGATCATGGGTACCAGCGCGATCGGGTCTTCGATGTCGCGATTCACGCCGCCCACGTGATTCATCGAATAGTTGACGCGGTTGCCCGAGATGGCCTGCAGCACGTCCATCACCTTCTCGCGCAACGCGAAGCAGGTCATGAACATGGTTTTGAATCCCATGAGCTTGGCGGCGATGCCCGCCCACAGCACATGCGAGTGCAGGCGTTCCAGCTCTGCCATGACGACGCGAATGTATTGCGCGCGTGGCGGCGCTTCAAGGCCGGCCAACTTCTCCATGGCCTGGCATAGCGTGAGTGTGTGGATGAACGAGCAGATGCCGCACACGCGCTCCATGAGCGCGATCACCTGGAAGTAATTGCGCGTCTCGGCCAGGTGCTCGATGCCGCGGAAGTTGAAGCCGATATTGAGCTCGGCATCCACCACCGTTTCGCCTTCGCAGATCATGTCGAGCTTGTAGGGCTCTTCGAGGCCGGGATGGTAGGGCCCCATGGGAATCTTGTAGCTCATTGCGCGACCTCCTTAGGCCCCTGCAAGCCGGAAGCCGGTTCGTCCGGCGCGGGAGCAACGCGCAGATTCACGCCCGGCTTGTCGCCCTGGCGCAGCAGCAACGGCTCATACGCGCGGCCGGTGAAATCGATGGAATACTCTTCGTGAATCTCGCGCTCGATCCAGTCCGCCGCCTCGCAAAGGTCGAATATGCTCTCAATGGAATTGCCGGCAATCGCAAATGGGAATCCAAGCAGACGCCCTGCGTGATCCCAGTGGTATTCGAGGCGGAATCCGGTATCGCCGGGCAACTGATAGGCGGTGATGGTGACGAAGCGCGCGCCCGCTTCGTTCATGGTGCGGACCACGTCGCGCGCGCTCGATGCGCCGGGATTCAGCCAATACGTGCCGCGGCTCTCCACCCAGGGCTCAACGGTTCCCAGCTTTTCGCGAATGGTATCGAGGGCGGTCATTGGGAATCTCCTCCCGGCGGCGTAGACGCCGCCAGTATAGCCGGTCTGGAGACCGGCGCTACGGGCGAAGCGGACGGCGCCGGTTTCGGCGCGGGCGGACGGCGCGCTACTGTGTACGACTTCTTCAGCTCGCCCTGTACCAGGTAAATGGGTGGCGTGTCCTGCTGTTGCGTCAGCGCGTGCTCGGCGCGGCCTTCCTTCAGCGCGTGCTCCGTGCAGCCTTCCACGCAGCGCCCGCAGAACGTGCATTGGCCGGGGTTGTAGCTCCAGGTGAACTCGCCTTTGCCGGCTTTGAATTCGATGGCGCGCGAGGTGCAGCGGAGGCGGCAGATGGCGCAGCCGGTGCACAGCGAGGGATCGAATTGCACCAGCCCGCGGAAATGTGGAGTGACCTTGGGCCGCGCGGGAAAGAGCAGGGTCTGGTAACCGCGCCGCAGATTCTTCCACATCATGGTGAGGATGTTCATGACCGGAACCTCATGAAGAGCGCGGACGAAACGGCGAGAACCGCGAAGATGAGCGTGCACTGCCAGTAAAAGCGCACGCTGGAATCGATGGCGAGGCGCGCCGTAGCCGCGGCCAGCACCGAGAGCAGCAGAACCACGGCGACCGAGAGCACAACGAAGATGCAGCCGGCAAGCAGGGAAGTTCCCCAGGCGAGCGCGATGTGCGGCGCAATCAGCGTGGCCACGAGACCGGTGCAAGCAACCCACTCGAGGCCATGCGAAAGCTCCCACATGGCCAGCTCCGGACCGGCGTACTCGGTCAGTGGTCCGGAGTAGATCTCCTGCTCCGCATTGGGCAGCGAGAAGGGATTGATGTGCAGCTTGGCGGGCAGACAGACCAGAATCGCCAACACGCCCAGCCAGTGCAACGGCGAACTGGGCAGCGCCGCCAGTGCTTCCAACCGGAAGGTGTGCTGCGAAGCTGCGATGGAGACGATGGCCAGCAGAAAGACGACGTTGTAGGAGACGCTCAAGGCTGCCTCGCGCGCCGAGCCGATTTCTCCGAAGATCGACCGTGAAGAGAAGCCGGCGGCGATGATGCACACGGAAGGCAGCTCCAGTAGCGCCAGCAGCAGGATCAGGTCGCCCTCGAATCCGCCGGACGAGGGCAGCACGGGCAGCAGTCCCACGGCTCCGGCTGCAGCCGAGACTGCGATGAGCGGCCACGCGCGCATCAGCAGACCGGCGATGCCGCTGCGCGGCGGAGTGCCTTTGCCGAGCAGCTTGACGAAATCATAAAACGGCTGCATGAACGGCGGGCCTACGCGCTCCTGCATCAGGGCGACCGATTTGCGCTCCAGCCACAGGAAGAACCACGCGGCGGGCACAGCGAAGAGCAGCCCCGGAAAGATGAGCAACCGCGCAAGTGCAGTGAGAAGAGTCATGGCTGTACCCCCGCGGACGCTTCATTCGCCGCATCCCTGTCATCCTGAGCGAGCCCGCTTGGCGGGCGAGTCGAAGGATCTGCGGTTCTCTTCAGTCCGCGTGCGGCCAAAATCTCCGCCGCCTTGGCGACGCCTTGAATGATCGCGTCGGGCCGCGGCGGGCATCCGGGAACGAAGACGTCCACCGGCAAATGCTTGTCCAGCGGCCCATCGAGCGTGCGGCTGTCGATAAAGACGTTCGTCGTCGCGGGGCAGGAGCCGATGGCGACGACGGCCTTGGGCCCGAGCACCTGGTCGTAGACGGTCTGCACGGCGCGGACGGCCTTTCGGGTGACCGGCCCGGTCACGCAGAGAATGTCGGCGTGGCGAGGACTGCCTTCCAGGCGAACGCCCAACTGCTCGGCGTCGTAGCGCGGCGAGAGCGCGGCCACAATTTCAATGTCGCAGCCGTTGCAACTGCCCGAGTTCATGTGGAAGAGCCAGGGGCTGCGGCGGCGAGCGGTGCATAGGAGTCGTCTCCAGAGATTCATGGCCGCACCCCCATCAGCATTTGCCACGCGTTGGGCCAGATTCCGGCGGCAAGAAGGACCGCCACCAGCACGACAATGACGGCTTTGATCAGGAACGGCTCGCGCGCCTCGGATTGCGGCGGCGATTCTGGGGGAGGGCCCCACCAGTTGCGGGCCAGCGCCAGGGCGTAGGCGATGAGCGCGAAGATCGACGACAGAATCAGGATGACCAGCGGCCAAATGCCGATCTGCAAAGCGGTGGAGTAAAGCCGCCAGCGGCCAATGAATCCCAGTGTCGGCGGAACTCCGATCATGGCCAGCATGCCGAAGAGGAAACCGAATGCGCTGACGGGGTAGCGCGAAGCGAGGGCGATGGGTTCGATTTCCAGTGCTCCCGCTGCTTCCGGCGCGGCCAGGCAGGCAAAAAGCAGCGCCTTGGCCAGAGCGTGCGTGCTGGCTGCAATCAGCGCGCCCTGCACTCCGATGACGCTCATTGAAGCGGCGCCGAGAAGCAGAAAGCCCACGTCCTCGGCTGTCGAAAGCACCAGCAACCGCTTAAGGCTGCGTTGAGTCAACATCAGCAGAGCGGCGACGAGCGACGTTCCCGCGGCAACGGTTACCCACAGCCCCTGCGGCGTGAGCACCATCTGAAAGGACTGCGCGGCAGCAAAGAATTCGCCGAAGGCAGCCATATCGACGACCGCGATGATGACACCGAGCACCAATGCGGGAAGTTCGTCGGCCAGCTTCAACAGCCAGAAGAAGAGCGGCACCGCGGCCAGCTTGACGCAGACGCTGGTGAAGAGCAGCGCGCGCGCCCATTCGGGATTGCCGCGATCGGCCAGAACGTCGCTTGCGATCATCGATCCCGCCGAGATCAGCACGACCGCCAAATAGGCCAGCTTCGCGGCCTGCGAACGCGCCGTTCGCCACACCAGCACTACCGTCAGCAAGGCTGCGACTTCAAGCAGACTCAGGCGCGCCCACGAATTCACCGCGAAAAGCCCGTCGACCGCCAGCGCGGCAACGAACAGCATCGGCAGAGCCAGCTTGCGGCCGTAGGGACTTGACAGCGCTGCAAGCAACAGCGCACATGCCGCGATGGTGACGGCGAGGATCAACAGCGGAGGGATTTGTGTGGAAGGCGCTAGGGCCCCGAATCCTGCTCGAGCAGTTCCGGGCACGATCCAGCGCGCAAGAGCCAGCGCCGCCGCAGCGAAAACGACGACCAGCACCGCCGCACGCCGTTCCATCCACGCGAAGGCGGCGCCGAGAACGCGCGAAATCGCCTGTAGTCCGGCCCACACGTTCAAATACACACGATCGACGTTCGACCAGCGGAAGAACGAGTGCCAGTGTGCCTCGAAAATCTCAGAGAAATCGCCCGCCGTCAGCCGGCCCTGCTCGGAGAGCGGCTCTCCGCCTGTAAAGACGCCGCCACCCGCACCCGCACCCGCCAGCACAGCGCCGGACGCAACCGGCCTCGCGGCATAGGCAATGATATAAATCGCTCCGCCCAGCACGATCGATACGACGGCCAGCACCAAGCCACCTACGCTGGAGAAGCTGCCCGCATCGGCCGACAATCCAAGCCACGTGACATGCACGCCTGCGCCAAGGCCGAGCGCCAAGAGGATCGGATTGAGGAGATAGTTGACGGCCAACTGCGGCGCCACGCCGAGCACCACGCTGCCCGCGGCCAGCAGTCCCATGCCCCACACCATCGTCGGCGGAGCTTCGTGCGCGGCGTTGGTTTGCTCGGTCGGCGGGCCCAGGAACACGGCGCTGGTCGCCTTGGCTCCCATGAAGACCGTGCCCAGGCTCGCTGCCCACGCCACCATGGCGGGCACGGCCCAGCCTGCCTGCAGCGCCGCGGCGTAAAGCATCCACTTACTGGCGAAGCCGCTCATCAGGGGAATGCCCATCATGCTGCCCACGCCAATGAGCCACGAGAGCGTGGTGTGCGGCATCTTCGCAGCCAGGCCACCCAACTGGTTCATGTCGCGCGTACCGGAGGCGTGCTGCACCGAGCCGGCGGTCAAGAACAACCCGCCCTTGAAGAAACCGTGATTCAGACAGTGCAGCAAACCGGCAGTGATCGCCAGCGGCGTGCCGATGCCCAGGCCCATCATCATGTAACCGATCTGGCTGACGGTGGAGAAGGCCAGCATGCGCTTGAGATCGGTCTGCACCATGGCGTACATCACGCCCACCGCCATGGTGACCGTGCCCACCCACATCAGGCTCTCGCCCCACGCGGCGGGCCACGCGCCAAAGCTGTGCATGCGTGCGGCCAGATAAACGCCGGCCTTCACATAGCAGGCGGCGTGCAGCAGCGCGCTCACGGGAGTGGGCGCCGCCATGGCCTCGGGAATCCACGTATGCAGCGGAACCTGCACGCTCTTGGCCACCAGCGCCACTAGCATGAGCGCGAAGATGCCGCCGGTGAAACCACGCGCCACAGCCGGATCGGTCCACAGGGCGCTGCCCGTGCGGTGATAAAGAACCAGAATCCCGGCCAGCAATCCGTAGCCCGCGATGTGCGTCATCAGCAGCACTTTGCGTGCGCCATTCACCGCTTCGCGGTTGGCGTACCAGAAGCCCACCAGGGTAAACGAGCAGAGTCCCACCACTTCCCAGCAAAGATAGAAGACGAACAGGTTTGCGCTGTACACCAGCGCAATGAAGCCGCCGATGAAGATCAGCATGGTCGCGTAGAAGCGCGTGGCGGCCTTGTCGTGCGCCATGTAGCCGATGGAGTAAAGCAGGACCAGGCCGCCGATGCACGCGCCCATGAAGGCGAACAGCACGCTGAGCGCGTCCACGTGAAGCACCAGCGCGAGCGGCCCATCCCACGGCAGCGGATGCAGGTCGATGCCCTGTCCGCCGCGGACCGAAGGCGCGATACCGGCGACGGCGAAGAGGGCGGGTAAGCAGGTGAGAAAGGCGAGGATTCCCTTTGTCCGGGCTGAGAAGAGTGGCGCTACCAAAATTTGCAGCGCTGCGCCCAACAAAAGCGAGCATGGAGCCATCAGAATCAGGGTCACTGCATCCATGCCTTGATGTTGATCGTGTTGCCCTTAGGGGTGATGTGACAGCGCACACAGGGAGGAAATCCAGGCGACCAAATTCCGGTCTTTCATACCACGCTATGGGAATAGATCGACTCATTCCGGGATTTTTGCGTGGCGCCCAGTGGCAACATGCCGGCGCAACTCGCGTCTTGCAGGGGCGATGACGGAGCGATGTCCTACAATGCAGCGTGGGGTTTGATCCGCTATGAGTCCTTTGTTGAAAGTGCGCTGGTGCCACACCGTCGTCATCCTCTTTTTTGCAGTGCTCTTTGCCGCGCGGCCTGCGACCGGCCAGGTTGTCATCAGCCCGGCGGAACGGGCCGCCGCGCTGCTGCCGGCTCAGTCCCGTGCGGTGGTGGAGAGGCTGACGAGCCTGGCGCAGTTGCCTCCCGGCACGTGGAAGATGCACGTGGGCGGCGTGACGCACGGCGAGCGAGTGAACCTGGACGAGAGCGGATGGCAGGTCATGGCGCCGGGAACCGATGCGCCGGCCAGCGCCGTCTGGTTTCGCCAGACGATTCAAGTCCCGGAGACGCTCTTGGGCTACGACCTGACCGGCGCGCGCATCTGGTTCCAGTTCCACGCCGACGCCAACGGCCCCATGGCGGAGGTTCTCTACTTCAATGGCCGCCGCGTGGACATGGGCGAGTCCGACTTGGAGCCGATCGTGCTGTTCGACGACGCGCGGCCCGGCGACAAGGCTGTGATCGCGACCCAGTTTTTCGAGACCGTGAACGCCAAGCACTTCCGCGGCGCGACCCTGCGCGTCGACTTTCCTGAGAACCGCCCTAATCCCGAGGACCTGGCTCAAGAGTTTCTTTCGGCGGCGCTCTTGCTGCCCTCGCTCGCCCCCGGCGACAGCACCAAGCTGGACACCTTGAACAGCGCCATCCGCGCCGTGGATGTGAGTGCGCTCGACGCGGGGGAAACGTCGAGCGGGGAGGCGCGGGCCCAGGCGCAGGCCAGGTTCGATGCCAGCCTGAAGGCGGCGCAGGGCCAGTTGGAAGCGCTCCGCCCGCTGCTCCAGACGGCGACCTTTCACCTCACCGGCAATTCGCACATCGACGCGGCGTGGCTGTGGCCGTGGACCGAGGCTGTCGACGTCGTCCGGCGCACCTTCGGCACGTCGCTGCAACTGATGAACGAATATCCCGCCTACACCTACACCCAGTCCGCGGCCGCTTACAACGAGTGGATGGCCGACAAATACCCTGACCTGAACGCTCAAATCAAAAAGCGCATCCAGGAGGGCCGGTGGGAGATCGTGGGCGGCATGTGGGTCGAGCCCGACCTGAACATGCCCGACGGCGAATCGCTGGTCCGCCAGTTGCTGGTGGGCAAGCGCTGGTACAAGCAGGCCTACGGCGTGGACGTGCGCATTGGCTGGAACCCCGATTCCTTTGGCTACACCTGGCAATTGCCGCAGATCTACAAGAAGAGCGGTATCGACTACTTTGTCACGCAAAAAATGACCTGGAGCGACACCAATCAGCTACCCTTCAAGCTGTTCTGGTGGCAGTCGCCCGATGGGTCGAAAGTTTTAACGTATTTTCCGCACGATTATGCCAATGACACCCTGGGACCGGTTCGGCTGTCAGGGGATCTTGCAGTCGCGCGGGAGCGCGCTCCCGGCATGACGGAGATGATGGACCTCTACGGCGTCGGCGACCATGGCGGCGGGCCTACGCGGGTCATGCTGGACCAGGGCTTCCACTGGGCCGACCCCGGCGCAACCGCGATTGCCGCCGATGGCGGCGCGTTGGTGACGCCGAAATACCAGTTCGGCACCGCGCAGAGTTTTTTCTTGGCTTTGGAGAAGCAGATTGCTCCAGAAAGCAAGGTGTGGAACTACCAGTCGATCGCCAAGGGATACGCACCTCCAGCGGCAGTACCGGGGAAAGTCGCGATTCCGACGTGGGATTCGGAGCTTTACCTCGAATTTCACCGCGGCGTCTACACCACGCAGGCCAATCACAAAAAGAACATGCGCGACAGCGAAGAAGAGGTTCTCAACGCGGAGAAGTGGGCGTCGCTGGCGTGGCTCGACGGCCAGAGCTATCCCGGCGCGGAACTCACTGAGGATTGGAAGAAGGTGCTCTTCAACCAGTTCCACGACCTGGCCGCGGGCTCCGGCATCGTCGACATCTACAAGGACGCGCAGCAGGACTACGACTGGGTGAGGATGTCGACGGATGAGATCGATGCGAACGCGCTGGAGAAAGTTTCGGAGCGCATAGTAACGATTCTGGATCCAAAGAACTGGCATGGAATACCGGTGGTTGTGTTCAACCCTCTCGGATGGGAGCGCTCAGGCGATATCACTTTCAAGATTCAGTGGCCGGATTCCGGCCCCGGTGCATTTGACGTATTCGAAGAACACAATTCTGTGATCGACGCGATTCCTATATTGGCGGTGAAGCAGGGCAGTGTGCCCGGGGTTGTCGAACTCACCGTTTCCGTGCCGAACGTTCCGGCCTTCGGGTATGAGGTGCTTCAAGTTATGCGGAGACCCGCCGGAGTTGGTGAAACAGTGCCGCCTACATCCGTCGGCCATGAAACGGCGAATTCCATCACGCTTGCAAACACAAGTTTGAATGTTGAGGTGGACAAGGGGACCGGATGTATTCACGGCCTCAGGGCTAACGGAATCGAAACATTGCCTCCCGATGATTACGGAAACCAACTCCAGTTCTTCAAGGATCTGCCGAAGCAATATGACGCCTGGAACATCGATCCAGGAACACTCGATGTGCCGCCGATGACGATCGATAAGGCGGACTCGGTCGAGCTTGTTGACCAGGGAGCGGCGTCTCCTGCCATTCGCGTCAGCTATCACTGGCAGAACTCGAAGTTCGTGCAAACAATCAGCCTGCGCGGCGACATCGTCGACATCGACAACGACATCGACTGGCACGAAAGGCATGTGCTGCTCAAGGCGGCCTTCCCGCTGAGTGTCACGAGCGACTTTGCGACTTACGAAATTCCTTACGGAACCATCGAGCGGCCGACCACGCGCAACAATAGCTGGGAAAAAGCCCAGTTCGAGGTTCCGGCCATGCGCTGGGCCGATCTCTCGGGCAAGGGGACGGACGGCAAGGTGCACGGGCTGAGCGTGCTCAACCAGGACAAGTACGGATACGACGCCGTAGGCAATGTGCTGCGGCTGACGCTCTTGCGCTCGCCCACCTGGCCCGATCCCGACGCCGACCAGGGCCACCATCATTTTCACTACGCGCTCTATCCCCACGCGGGCACGTGGAAGGACGCGCTCACCATGCGTCACGGATGGGAGTACTACTACCCATTGCAGGCCGTCGTGACAACGGCGCACCCCGGCACGCTGCCGCCCGAGCACTCCTTTGCGTCGGTCGAGCCGGACAATGTGGTTCTGACCGCCGTCAAGAAAGCCGAAGACGCGAACGCTCTCATCTTCCGCGTCTATGAGTGGGCCGGGAAGGCGACGACAGCCGAGTTCCGCGTGCCGCCGGGCGCAACGTCGGCCACAGTGACGAATTTGATGGAGCAACCCGAAGGCAGCCCGCTCGCAATCGCATCGGAAAACGGGGGCGATGTGGTCAAGGTTCCCATTCATCCTTACGAGATCCTGACCATTCGCGTGGATTATGCGAAGGCAGGGAACAGCCAGTAGGGAACAGGGAGTAGCTCTTAGCTTTCAGCTCTCAGCCAGGTTGTCGAAGTCATGAGCGATGAGCGCAGGACCGGGAGGTTGATCATATGGAGGCTCGGGGGTAAGCGTTAGAGGCTGAAGGCTGAGAGCTGAAAGCTGACGGCTGGTATTCTGGATGCAGCAAGGAGCTTCCCAACCATGCACATCTCTTCCCCGTTTTTTGTTGTCCCCGTCATCATCGCTGTTTTCGTGGTGTCGATCTTCTTCGCCACCAGCAGCAAGGAAGACAAGCCCTCATCGCACTGAGTTCAGGCTTCGCCGTTTGCCTGCCATCCATCTGGGCTCGCAGGCCCTCCCTCAAATTTCCGGAACCTTTCTGCCTTTACCGGCGTATAAGGGGACCAGAGGGCGAGAGCCATGATACGGAACACGATGAGCAGCGCGGCCGGCCTGTTCGCTTGCCTGGCCTTGGCGGCCGGAATGGCCGGATGCAGGGTCCACGTGGAAAAGGGCGCCAACGGCGAGGACAAGAACGTCCAGGTGGACACCCCGTTCGGCGGCATTCATGTGAACACCGGTCAGACCACGGCCGCGGACCTGGGCCTGCCGGTCTATCCCGGCGCGCAGATCGCGCAGGACAAGGAGAACGACAAGTCCGCGGATGTGCATATGGGCTTCGGCGAGTGGGAGTTGCGCGTGAAGGTGGTCAACTATGCCACGCCGGACAGCGAGGACAAAGTCACCGCATTTTATAAGAAAGCACTCACTCGCTACGGCGACGTGATCGCGTGCCAGGGCCACACGGCCGTTGGGAAGCCGGATGCGACCACGGAGGGCCTCACCTGTGCAGACGAAGGGCAGGCGCACGTGAAGGTCGAAACAGATGGCAGCGTCAAGTCGGACCACGGTGGTTTTGAGCTAAAGGCCGGCTCCAAGCGCCACCAGCACATCGTGGCGTTCGAAAGCTCCGCGCCGGGCCAAACCCGCTTCGCGCTTGTCGCGCTCGATCTGCCGGCGGGAGTCGAGGGCAGCTCGGGCAAGAGCGACTAAGGCCTGGGCTAAGGCTCCCCCCACTTTGCGCGCAGAAATTCTATTTCTCTGCCCAAACGCATTGAAGAAGACAGCCAATCCAGCCTGAATTTCCGCCCCGATGGTGCAGAGGTTGGGGGTGATTCCCATCACTGCGGCCCTCGCTGCTATAGCGCAGGATTAAGCCGGTTTAGAACGAGTCAACGGCCTGCTTTGGGGCTAGCGCTACGCCGTTTGGACCCTGTGCCTGCGTAGAGGGAGAGAAGCGGATGACCGGCACCAAAAATCCGGATCGGAAGCGGGATCGGGGCCTGCTGCGCATCGATGACGAGGAGTGCAAGGGCTGCGGGCTGTGCATTGAGGCCTGCCCCCCCAAGGTCATCTCGATGAGCGAGCGGCTGAATCGCTATGGCTACCACACGGCAGTGTATGCGGGCGCGGGCTGCACGGGTTGCGGCATCTGTTTCATGGTATGCCCGGAGCCGGGAGCGATCACGGTGTATCGCCTGGTCAGCTCGCGCGAGGTGGAGGGGCGCGAGCCAAAAGCCGCAGTGGAGGGAGCGATCGAATGCGCAAGCAACTGATGAAGGGCAACGAGGCCATCGTAAAGAGCGCCATTCTCGCCGGATGCCGCGCCTTCTATGGCTACCCCATTACGCCCGCCAGCGAGATTGCCGATGCCGCGGCGGAGTGTATGCCCAAGACGGGCGGCGTGTTTGTGCAGGCGGAGAGCGAAGTGGCGGCCATCAATATGCTGTATGGTGCGGCGTCGGCCGGCGTGCGCGCCATGACCGCGTCGAGCGGTCCCGGCATCAGCCTGATGCAGGAGGGCATCAGCTACATGGCCGGCGCGGAACTGCCCTGCGTGATCGCCGACATTACGCGCGGCGGTCCGGGCCTGGGCAACATTGCCGCCGAGCAGAGCGACTATCACCAGGTGGTGAAGGGCGGCGGCCACGGCAGCTACCGCACCATCGTGCTGGCGCCCTACTCCGTGCAGGAGATGGCGGATTTCACTGCGCTGGCATTCGACCTGGCCGACCGTTATCGCAATCCGGTGGTCCTGCTCGCCGACGGCTTCATCGGGCAGATGATGGAGCCGGTCGAATTTCCGCAAACCGCAACGGCTACGCACTTGCCGGAATGGGCCGTCGTAGGCACCGCCGCGTCGCGGCAGAATCTCATCACGTCGCTGCATCTGGACATCGACGAACTCGAGAAGCACGTTCGCGGCCTCGATGCCAAGTACAAGGCCGCCGAGCTGCGCGAGGCGCGCGCCGAGGAGTGGTCAACCGCCGACGCGGAGATCGTGCTGGTCGGTTACGGCATCGTGGGGCGCATCCTGAGGGCCGTGACCGCCGAGGCACGCGCCGCCGGCCTCAAGGTGGGTTTGCTGCGGCCCATCACGCTCTATCCATTCCCGGTGGTGCAATTCCAGAGGCTGGCCTTCAGCGCCCGCGTCTTCGTAGTGGTGGAGATGAGCCTGGGGCAGTTGATCGAGGACGTGAAGCTGGCGCTCAACGGCTCGCGGCCGGTGGAGTTTCTGGGCCGCGTGGGCGGCAATGTGCCGTCGCATGAGGAGGTGCTGGCGTTTGTCCATGAGTTGGCTCGCCGTTACGGGCTGGCGCGGGCAACTCAAGAAGAGGAGCGGATGGCCCATGTCTATTGAACCGGTGGCAGATTACTCCGTCGCGCTCGGCAGGGCCAAAGCCTTCTACGAGCGCTTCGACCGCAAGGAAGACTTGCAGCACCAGACGCACTTCTGCCCCGGCTGCGGCCACGGTACGATTCATAAAATGCTGGCCAAAGCGATCGACGATCTGGGTGTGCAGGACCGCACCATCATGATCGGGCCCGTCGGCTGCGGAGCCTTCACCTATTACTACTTCGACGTGGGGAACGTGCAATCCGCGCACGGGCGCGCGCCGGCCGTGGCTACGGCGATGAAGCGCAGCCGTCCCGCGAGCATTGTGATCTGTTATCAGGGGGACGGCGATCTTTCCGCCATTGGGTCGGCGGAAATTCTGCACGCCGCCAACCGCGGTGAAAACATCACCGTGATCTTCGTCAACAACGCCGTCTACAGCATGACCGGAGGCCAGGCCGCTCCGACAACTCTGCTGGGCCAGAAGACCACGACCACTCCGCAAGGGCGCAATGCGGACACCGAGGGTTACCCGCTGCATGTGAGCGAGCTGCTGAGCACGCTCGAGGCGCCTGCCTACATTGAACGCGTGGGCCTGGGCGACAACAAGCAGATCGCGCAGGCGGCGCGGGCCATCAAGCGTGGGTTGGAAAACCAGGTACGCGGGATCGGATTCTCGCTGATTGAGGTGACTTTCGCCCTGCCCGACCATCTGGAAGATGACCCCTGTAGAAGCGCAGCACTGGGTGCGCGATGTGATGGAGAAGACGTTTCCGCTGGGCGTCTTTTGCGACCGCACCAAAGAGCGGACGGAGAAGGCGGACATGAGGCCAGTGACGCCTGCTCCGCCGCTCGAGGATCTGCCGCGCATTCTGGGCGTGAACGAAGAGAGCCTGCCCGAGGGGAACGCCGCGGCGCTCGCGCGGGACAAGGAGATCGATCTTCAGGTGCGCATCGCGGGCTTTGGCGGGCAGGGCGTCCTGCTGCTGGGCGAGGTGCTGGCCGAGGCCGGTCTCGATGCGGGCCTTGAAGTCTCGTGGCTGCCTTCGTACGGGCCTGAAATGCGCTCCGGCACGTCCAATTGCCACGTGCGGTTGTCACGCCAGATCATCGACTCGCCGCTGGTGACGGCGCCCAACGTGCTGGTGGCGATGAATGAGCCTTCGCTGCGCAAATTCTACAAAACCGTGCGCGCCGGCGGATGGGTGATCTACGACGGCGACGAGTTTCCGGCCGACTGCGTACGCGATGGCGTGCATGTGTTCGCTGCTCCGTTCACGCGCCTGGCCGACGAGATGGGTAACAAACGGGCGGCGAACATGGTGATGCTGGGCGCGCTCGTGGAGATTGCGGAAGTGTTGCCGCAGGCCAGCATCGACGACGCGCTGCGCCGCCTGGTCAAAAATCCGCGCTGGGTGGAAGTGGACGAGCGCGCCTTGGAGCGGGGAAGGCAGTTGTACCGGGAAGCGCTCGTGAAGGTGTGACATGAAGGCGGATGCCGATCCCAACCTGATGGTGTATTTCAATGGGCAGTACGTACCCATGCGCGACGCGCGCATCGGAATCCTGACCCATGCCCTGCACTACGGAACCGGCGTGTTTGAAGGGATTCGTGCCTACTGGGACGAGGCCGCGCGGCAGCTGTATGTGTTGCGGCCCATGGAGCACTACCGGCGTTGGAAGCAGAACTGCGGCATCCTGCGCATTCACTTGCCGCAATCGCCTGAGGAGTTGAGCGCCATCACTGTGGAGCTGGCGCGCCGCAACACGTTTCGCACCGATCTCTATATCCGGCCGCTGGCCTACAAATGCGCCGAGCGCATCGGCGTGGCCATCGACGACCAGGATGCATTCTGCATCGCAGCGTTGCCTTTCGGCGAATATCTGCACAGCGAAAACGGGCTGCACGCCGGCGTCAGCTCCTGGCGGCGGATCGAGGATAATGCCATTCCTCCGCGGGCCAAGATCTGCGGCGCCTACGCCAACAGCGCGCTGGCCAGCGACGAGGCGCGCCGCGCGGGATTCGATGAGGCCATCCTGCTGAACGAGAGCGGCCACGTCACCGAGGGCGCTACGTGCAATCTCTTCATGGTGCGCAGAAGCAAGCTGATCACGCCGGACGTCACCGAAAACGTGCTCGAGGGCATCACACGCGACTCGGTGATGGAACTGGCCGGGCGCGAGTTGGGCCTGGAGATTGTGGAGCGGTCGATCCAACGCAGTGAATTGTACGTGTGCGATGAGTTGTTCCTGACCGGCACCGCGGTGGGTGTGGCGCCGGTGGTCCGTGTCGATCATCGCTCCGTAGCGGACGGCGCCATTGGGCCAGTGACGCGCCGCCTGAGGCAGTTATACTTCGACGCGACGCGCGGGCATTTGCCGGCGTACCGCAAATGGCTGCTGCCCGTGTATGGGGGCGGCCGGGAAGCGGAACAGAACACGGCGAAGGTGAAGGAGGCAAGCATGGCCTGAGCGAATGCCGAAAAGGCAGCGGAGCTAGCGGGGATCGCGGATTTAGCGAGCCGGAGGGTAGGGCCCCGCCCCAGCCGCGAGCACAAAGACGTGGCGAGGGTCCACCCATGGAAAAGGGCCTGTCCGCGGGAATCCCGAGGTTGGGGGACGCTGCGCGACGGCTGTTGCGCCCGGGCAAGGAGGGAATACGAATGGCTACAACCACAGCAGTGAGTCAAACCAACGCCTATGACGTTGCCATGGAGAACTTCGACACCGCAGCGGACGCCATTGGCCTGGACAAAAATACGCGTGAGATGATCAAGTACCCTGAGCGCATGCTGACCGTGGGCGTGCCGGTGCGCATGGACGACGGCGCCATTCACCGCTTTACGGGCTATCGCGTGCAGCACAGTTCGGTGCGCGGGCCGGCCAAGGGCGGTATCCGTTTCCACCCGCAGGTCACGCTCGACGAGGTGAAAGCGCTGGCCACGTGGATGACGTGGAAGTGTGCGGTGGTGAACATTCCCTTTGGTGGAGCCAAGGGCGGCATCACCTGCGATCCGAAAAAGATGTCGCAGGGCGAGCTGGAGCGGATGACGCGCCGTTACACCAGCGCGATTTTGCCGCTGATCGGGCCGGAGCAGGACATTCCCGCGCCCGACGTTTACACCAACCCGCAGACCATGGCCTGGATCATGGACACCTACAGCATGACCAAGGGCTATGCGATTCCCGGTGTGGTGACGGGCAAGCCCATCAGCCTGGGCGGATCGCTCGGCCGCAACGAGGCCACCGGCCGCGGCGTCTTCTCGACCGTCGAGTGCGACTGCGAACATCTGCACATCCCGCTGAAAGGCGCCACGGTCGTGGTTCAGGGCTTCGGCAACGCCGGCTCCATCGCCGCGCTGTTGCTGCACGAAGCAGGCGCGAAGGTCATTGCCGTGAGCGATTCGACCGGCTGCGTCTACAACCGGAACGGCCTGAACATTCCCGAGTTGATCCACATGAAGCAGCTCTGCGGCCATGTGGACGGGTTCCCGGAGAGCGAGCCGATCCTGCCGCACGAGCTGCTGGCGCTGCAGTGTGACATTCTGGTGCCTGCGGCGCTCGAGAACACCCTCCACGCCGACAACGCCGGCGCAGTGCGCGCGCGCATCATCGCCGAAGCGGCCAACGGGCCGATCACTCCCGCGGCCGACAGAATCCTGGAGAGCAAAGGCATCTTTGTGATCCCGGATATTCTGTGCAACGCCGGCGGTGTCACGGTGTCGTACTTCGAGTGGGTGCAGGACGAGCAGCACCTGTTCTGGGAGGCGCGCGATATTTACAAGCGCCTCGACCACGTAATGAAGACGGCCTTCCGCGATGTGCTCAAAATCCACCTCGATCGGAATGTGCCCATGCGGATCGCCGCCAACATGCTTGGCATTGGTCGCGTGGCTGAGGCCGTGCAAATTCGCGGTATCTATCCGTAATCTGTACTCAGGCGTTCTCCCGCGCCATTCCTTTCCCCGCCGCGCCATGACGCAACGGGAAAGAGCGGGCAAGCACAAACCTCAACCGGGGCTTTTCCGATCCCCAGGTCAGCCGCGCCCCATCCTCTCCGCGTCGCCCGCGGAAAGGATGAGGCGCTCGCCATCCCGGTGTTTCAGTGCAACCCAACTGGAATGGTGCCACGCCATCGCCAGGCGGTGTTCATCGCTTGTTCATCCGCACGGCATCCAATGGTTTTGAGGGTTTTTCTCGATGTCCGCGAAATTTCTCTTGGCGCCGATCGCCGCAGCCGCAGTTTTCGCTGCCGCTTTTCTTCCCGCCCAAACCGTCGACCTGCCGTCGAGCAAGCAACTCATCGGCGAGATTCCCGGCCATCCGCAACGGATCAACAGCTTGCCCATCTCGATGGCCGTCTCGCCGGATGGCCGCTACGTGGTCACGGTGAATGCCGGCTACGGAACGTACGAGTCGCAATACGAGCAATCGTTCGCGGTGCTGGATACGCAGACCGGCGCGCTGGCCGATTTCCCCGATGCCCGCACCTCGATACGCGCCAGGCAAACTCTTTACTCCGGCCCGGCGTTCAGCCGCGATGGCAGCCGTCTCTACGCCAGCATGGCCTCGCTGACCGATCCCAGGGGCGGCGGCAAGGCGGCGGTGGGCAGCGGCATCGCGGTCTACAGTTTTGCCGAGGGAAAGGTCGCGCCCGAGCGCCTGATTCCTCTGCCGGAGAACCAGCTCCCCACCGGACGAAAGACTCGCTTGCCGGAAGGTACGGATAGCGATGAGGGCATCCCGTATCCGGCTGCGATGGCGGTCCTCGACGAGACCGGCCAAGAAAAACTGCTGGTTGCCGAGAACCTTTCCGACGATGTTGTCCTGCTCGATCCGGTGACCGGCACGATCGAAAAGCGCTTCGATCTTTCTGAGGGCCAAACCGTCCCGTCGACATACCCGATCGCTCTCGCCGTCACTAGGGACGGCAAGCGAGCGTTTGTTGCGCTGTGGAACGCCTCGGAGATTGTCGAACTCGATCTCGGGCACGGGACTGTCGGACGCAAGCTGGCGCTGCTCAAGCCGTCCGATCCAGTAGCGCCGGGAACGCATCCCTGCGCGTTGGCTTTCTCGCCGGATGAGAAAGTGCTCTACGTGGCGCTAGCCAACCGCGACGCCGTTGCGGCCGTGAACGTTGGCGCGGGGCATTTCACAGTGAAGGGGTACTTTGACACGCGCCTGCCGGGGCAGAGCTATTTCGGCGCCGAGCCCGACGCGCTCGCCGTCAACGCCGACGGCAGCCGTCTCTATGTGGCCAATATGGCCACCGATGCGGTCGCGGTGATCGACACGCGCAAATTGACGCCGAAGGCCGCGAAAACCGGAATGGTCGAGCCGGACGGCTTCATTCCTACGGAGTGGATGCCCATCTCGATGGCCTTCGTGCCGTCGCCGGCCGGCTGCAAACTCTACGTCGCGACGGCGAAAGGGAAGGGAACCGGGCCGAACAACTTTCCCCAGCGAGTTGTTGAATCGCAGGCGAATGACCGGCATGGCGGCAGCACCTACATCGCAACGCTCCTCTACGGCTCGCTTGCGGCGCTGGACGAGCGGGAGATTGCGAGTAACCTGCCGGAATGGACCTCGAATGTGCTGGCCTCGAATCGCATGAAGGCCGCGCAGGAACAGATCGCGTTTGCCGGCGGCGCGAAGGGCCGCATTCGCCACATCATCTACATCATTAAGGAAAACCGCACCTACGATCAGATCCTCGGTGATCTGAAGCAGAAGGGTACGCCGGTGGGCAATGGCGACCCCAGGCTGGCAATGTACGGCGAAGCGATCACGCCGAACGAGCACAAATTAGCGCTGCAATTCGGCGTACTCGACAACTTCTTTGACTCCGGCGAGGTCTCCGGCGACGGCCACGTCTGGTCCACAGCCGCTATCGGCACCGATTATCTGGAGAAAACCTGGCAGCAGAACTACCGCGGCGAGCAGCGCGCCTACGACTACGAAGGTGTGGTGGCCGACGGCTATCCGCTGCTGCAGAAGATTCCCGATGTGAACGAGCCGGCCAGCGGTTATCTCTGGGGCGATCTAGCCGGCCACGGCAAGACCTACTTCCACTTCGGCGAATTCATCTCGTCGACGTTTTGCGGCCAGGAGGCGGTCGCCGATCCCACCCTTGGCCCGGTGCTCGCCGGACCAAAGTGCTCTCGCAAGGCGATTGCGTCCGGCGCAACGCTGCCCGCGGTGTGGGGCGGCGGCGTGAACCAATGGCCCTGGCCCATTCCGCTCATCGCGGCCAACATCGCCACCAAGCCGGAATTGGTGGGCCACTTCGCGCCCGAGGCGCCGGACTTCAATCTGATGATTCCCGATCAGATCAGGGTCGAGATCTTCCTGCGCCACTTGCGGGGGTGGGTTGCGGACCGCGAGCAAGGCCACGACACCATGCCCAACTTCGTGATGCTGCGGCTGCCCAACGATCACACCGCCGGAACGCGCCCCGGCGGGCCCACGCCCAGGTCATCCGTCGCCGATAACGATCTTGCTGTGGGCCGCGCCGTGGAGGCGGTCTCCCACTCGCCGTATTGGGACGACACGGCGTTCTTCATCCTCGAGGACGACGCGCAGAACGGAGCCGATCACGTCGATGCGCACCGCAGCATCGCGCTGGTCGTCAGCAAGTATTCGCCGCACGGCCCCAACGGCGCGCCGTTTGTCGACAACCGCTTCTACTCGACGGTCTCTGTCGTCCGCACCATGGAGGCGCTGCTCGGCCTGCCGCCGATGAACAACAACGACGCCTTCTGCTCCATGATCTCTTCTCTGTTCACGGGGCCGGGCGATCAGCCGCCCTATACAGCCGACGGCTCGAATCGCGACAACGGCCTCATCTATCAGGCCAATCTCAAGAACGCCGCCGGCGCGCGGGCCAGCATGAAGATGGATTTCAGCCACGCGGACCGGGCGCCCACGGAGAAGCTCAACGTCATTCTGTGGAAGGACGCGATGGGCAACGCGCCGGTGCCTCCGATGCTGAAGGCGCGCGTGAGGAAGACTGCCGGCGACGACGACGATTAACGTGCGAAAAGCTGGTCAGAACGCCGGCGCCGTATTGTTCCGGAGCACGGAATTGCTGCGCCCGCGCCCTCCAACCTGCGCACGACCTCGGGGCTGACAGGTATCGGGTTCCATCGGGCGTGCTGACCGAGCGGCGGTCGGCGAACGGTTCACAGGATGGGATAAATGGGGTTAAAGCTGCCTGAACTGCAGAAAGCGGCGCCAACCCCTTCGCCAAAACCCGCCCCAAACTGTTAGCTTGAAAGAGTAGGAAACTCTTTCCCGCGATGGCTTCCAGTCCCTACTTTTCATTGGCGATTCTGTTCGTGGCGGCGCTTGCCTTTGGCCTTGCCCCGTTGGGGTTGGCCTGGCTTTGGGCCAGGGTGTTTTCGCCGGCCAAACCCAACGCGGTGAAGAACGCCATCTACGAGTGCGGCCTTGAATCGAAGGGCGATGCATGGATGCAGTTTCGCTCGGCTTACTACCTCTACGCCATCATCTTTCTCATCTTCGACGTGGAGGCGGTATTTCTGCTTCCGTTTGCGGTCGCATTTACAGGTTTGGGAGCGGCGGCGTGCATCGCCATGCTGGTTTTCGTACTCCTATTAATTGAGGGGCTGGCCTGGGCCTGGGCTAAAGGTGTGTTGACGTGGTCCTGATCCGCCGGAGGCGGATCGGGACCAGCCGCTAGCTTCTAGCCGCTAGGGCCTGAATTGGAGCAGATGGGACGAGTTCGAGATGCCTGCGTGAGAAATGCGCAAATGGGGCCGGGCGCGAATCACGCTTGTGCGCGGCAGAGCTAGAGGCTAGAAGCTAGCAGCTTGAAGGAGCATAGCGGCTCATGGCAGTTGATCAACAACTGAAGATCGAACTGGGCAAGCAGGGCGTCTTCGTCACCACCATCGAGGAGCTCTACAACTGGGGCCGGCGCAGCTCGGTGTGGCCCATGCAGTTCGGCCTTGCCTGTTGCGCCATCGAGATGATCGCCACCACCATGGCGCGCTACGATATGGCTCGCTTCGGCGCCGAGGTCTTCCGGCCTTCGCCGCGGCAGGCCGATCTGATGATCGTCTCCGGCACCGTGACCAAAAAGATGGCGCCGCAGGTGGTGCGTCTCTACAACCAGATGGCCGAGCCGCGCTACGTCATCGCCATGGGCGCCTGCGCCATCTCCGGCGGGCCGTTCAAGCAGGGCTACAACGTGCTCAAGGGCATCGACCGTTACATCCCGGTGGACGTGCACATTCCCGGCTGCCCTCCGCGCCCCGAGGCGCTGCTTCAAGCCTTCATTACACTGCAAAAGAAGATTGATGGCCAGCCGTTGACCGGCGAGGGTCGCCCACGCTTCCTCGATGCCAACGCGCAGGGCGAGTTTCCCGTGCCAGAATTCGGCGAGCACGACCTGGAGCCGGCGTCGAATCATGGCGTGTGGCCCGTACCCATCACGATTCGCTAAAGGCAGGGGCCGAGGAGCAGGGAACAGGGAACAGGGAACAGAGAACAGAGAACAGAGAACAGAGAACAGGGAACAGAGAGATCCTGGCAGCGGTGACGAAGTGGCTAGGAGCTAGAGGCTAGAAGCTAGGAGCTGATTTCGTGAAATCAGTCGAAGAAATCAAGGCGGCGATCGAGGCGGCGGTTCCCGGCGTCGGCGTGGAATTTGTGCCCAACGCCAGCCCCTCCGCGCAGCACTCGCTGCGCCTTGCGCCTCAAAGCGCCGTCGCCGTGGCGACATTTCTTCGCGACGATCCCGATCTCGCCTTCGATTTTCTGTCCAACTTGACCGGCGTCGACTGGCCCGACAAGGAGATCGCAGAGAAAGTTAAAGTGGTACATCAAGTCACAAGAACCGTCGATGGCGCCGAGAAAACAGTCGAGGAAACCGTGGAGGAGACGCAAAAGCGCGTCGAACCCGGTTGTCTTGAGACGGTCTACCACCTTTATTCGCTGGCGAAAAAACACGGGCCGCTGGTCCTCAGGATGCGGACGGCCAATCGTTCCGATCGGGTCGAACTGCCATCGCTCACCTCCGTCTGGCGCTCGGCGGAGTTTCAGGAGCGCGAGATATTCGATCTCTACGGCATCGTTTTTACCGGCCACCCCGACCTTCGCCGCCTGCTGATGTGGGATGGATTCAAGGACCACCCCATGCGCAAGGATTACGTGGAGCCGGACGACTTCGAGTACGAGCCCACGCCGCACGATGAAGTCCTCAAACGAACGCAAGAGCATCGCGCGGCCGAGGCCGGGCGAGGGAATAGCCAATAGGGAATAGGGAGCAGCCGGGAAGAAGAATGAGCGTCGTGGAAACGAAAGCGGAGAGAGACGCGGGCTGGAACCGGCCTCCGGTGATTGAACCGGACGGCGAAGGCGAGCTGCTCGAAGTGGCCATGGGGCCGCACCACCCCTCCACGCACGGCGTCTTCCGCATGGACCTGGCGCTCGACGGTGAGCGCGTCGTCCGCCTCAAGCCGGTCTTCGGCTACCTGCACCGCAACCACGAAAAACTTGCCGAAGGACAATCCTACCTGGCGTCGATGCCCTACACCGATCGCCTCGATTACATCTGCTCGCTCACCAACAACTGGGCCTACGCCCTGGCCGTGGAGAAGCTCGCTGGTCAGGAGGTTCCCGAGCGCGCCGAGTACATACGCGTGATTCTGGCCGAGCTCACGCGCGTGCAGAATCACGCCTCGTCGATCGGCTTTCTCATTCAGGAAATGGGCGCCAGCGGCACGCCGCTCATGTACGCCTTCAAGGAGCGCGAGAAGATCCTTGACCTCTTCGAATCGCTCACCGGCTCGCGCATGATGTGTAACTACATGCGCTTCGGCGGCTGCCGCGTGGACGTTTCCGAGGCCTGGCTTGACGCCGCGCGCAAAGTTGTCGCCGGCCTGCCTGCGTTTGTCGACGAATTTGAAGCGCTGCTCTCCGCCAACGAAATTCTGATGGCGCGTTGCCAGGGGGTCGGAATCCTGCGGCCGGAGCTGGCCGTCAATGCCGGAGTGACGGGGCCCATGCTGCGAGCCTCCGGCGTCAACTACGACATCCGCAAGGTCGATCACTACGGCGTCTACGATCGCTTCCAATTCCGTGTGCCGCTCGGCGAACACGGCGATGTCTACGATCGCTACATGATGCGTGTCCTCGAGATGCGCGAGTCGATCAAAATTCTCGAACAGGCGCTCAAAGATCTTCCCGCGGGCCCGATCATGGACCCAAAAGCGAAGATTCGCGGCTTCCGCCCCAAGCCCGGCGAGGCGTATGGCCGCATCGAGGCGCCGAAGGGCGAGCTCGGCTTCTATCTCATCAGCGACGGCGGGCCGAATCCCTATCGCTATCGCGTGCGCCCGCCCAGCCTCATCAATCTGACCATTCTGGAAGACATGTGCCTGGGACAAAATGTCGCAGATGTCGTACTGATCTTTGGCAGCGTGGATATTGTCTTGGGAGAAGTGGACCGGTAGAGACGTTTTTGGTTGAGGCCGGTTCAGGTTGAAACGCAGCAGCAACGGCAAGGAGGTCGAGATGAAGATCATGAATGTTGTGAGGGCCCTGCTCGTGGTTGGCTTGACGCTGGGCGCGGCGATGAGCGCGCGCGCAGCGGGACCGTATACGTTGACGTGCGACGCCGCGCGCAGTGGAACGGTGACGATTGCTCTGACCGGCTACACCGTGTCTGTGACCGGGACGAGCGAAAGCGCCCTGGGGGCGGGCAAGGCAGCCGAAAGGCGGGAAACGAAATTCGCTCTCACCGTGCAAACGAGTTCGGGCAAGGATTACGAGACGATGCTTTCGATGTTGCAGGACGACGAGATGCTGCGAAGCTGCAAGCTGATTGACGGCCAGGGCGGCACGGGGACCACCGCAAACGACAATTGGACGCAGGAGACTGCGAAGGGAAAGAACAAGGGCAAGAACAATCAGCAGCCATCGAACAGTGGAGGCGCGCTCGAGTGGGTTCTGACCAACGCCAGCGTGACGAGCGTGACGGCTTCGGGAGGCCCGAACTCGACGGGAGTGCCGACGACCTCGATGCAGACGACGATCGAGGCGGAAAACTTTACATTCACGATGTGAGCGGCGCGTTGGGCGAACTGTGAACTAAGAACTCTGAACTGCAAACCGGAGGTTTTCGCTTGCTGGGCGACGGAATCCTGAAGGGAATGGCGGAGACGGCGAAGAATTTCTTCTTGAGCTATGTCTCCAAAGAGCGGCTTACGACGGTGGAGTATCCCGAGCATCGGATTCCCACCGTCGAAAATGCGCGCGTATTCCCTTTTCTCGTCTACGACGGCGCAGACTGGGAGGCCGGCCTGCGCTGCGTCGCCTGCCAGATCTGCGAGAAAGAGTGCCCGCCCAAATGCATCTATATTGAGAAAAGCACAGACAAAAAGCCGGACTTCGTGGGCAAGCAGCAGTTTTACCCCGCACGCTTCGACATCGATGTTTCGGTTTGCATGAGCTGCCAGATCTGCGTTGAAGTTTGCCCGTTCGAGGCCATTAAGATGGACACCGAGTTTGAGCTGGCCACCGACGACCGCTTCGGTGGCCTGCTTGAGGATCGCCAGAAACTGGCCAAGTCGAACGAGTATTACCATTCGATCCATCCCACGGAAGCAACCGAGGTGGACGCGCGCCTCGCAGAAGAAAAGGCCAAGGCGGAGGCGAAGGCCAAAGCAGCAGCCGAAGCCGCTGCCGCTAAAGCTGCGGCTGGAGCAAATCCTGCTCCGCCTGCGGGAGGGGGAAGCTAGCCAATGGCCGCGAATCCACTCTCCGCCAACCTCGACCAGATCTTCATCCTCCTGCGCAATTGGCTCGTGGGGTTTTTGCCCGCCGCGCTGCGGCCCACGGCAGGCGTCGTGCTCGGAGTTATTGCGATAGTCTGCGTCTTCCCCGGCCTCTTTGCGCTCACCACGGTCTTCGAGCGCAAGGGCCTGGGCCGCATCCAGAACCGGATCGGCCCCAACCGTGTCGGCCCCTTCGGCCTCTTTCAGCCCGTTGCCGACGGCATCAAGTCGCTCACCAAGGAGGACGTTGTTCCGCTCAGCGCCAACGCCGCTGTGCACTTTCTCGCGCCGCTTGTGCTCGTGGTTGCTGTCTTCATGGAATTCGCGGTTTTGCCCATAGGCCGCAACATGGTGCTGGTTGACATGGACGCGGGCCTGCTCTTCTTCTTTGCCATGGGCGCGGCCACGGAGCTTTCCGTCTTCATGGCCGGCTGGTCGAGCCGCAACAAGTATTCGCTGCTCGGCGCCATGCGCGCCGTAGCGCAGATGATCAGCTACGAGGTTGTGCTGCTGCTATCGAGCGTCGCCGTCGTCATGATCGCCGGCTCGCTTTCGCTGCCGAAGATTGTCGCGGCGCAGGACCAGTTCACCAACGGCTTTCCTCACTGGTACATCTTTACGCCCTGGGGTCTCGCGGGCTTCCTCATGTACGCCATCGCCGCCACGGCCGAGACCAATCGCTCACCCTTCGATCTGCCCGAGGGCGAATCGGAACTGGTCGCCGGCTACCACACCGAATACTCCGGCTTTAAATTCGCGCTCTTCTTTCTCGGCGAATATCTTGCCATGTTTTCCATCTCCGGCCTGGGCACTACGCTGTTTCTCGGCGGATGGTCGGCGCCATTCTCGTTCCTTCCCTGGGTTCCTTCGTGGATCTGGTTTTTCGGCAAGGTAATGCTTTCCATCTTCGTCTTCATCTGGATGCGCGGCACGCTGCCTCGCCTGCGCCAGGACCAGTTGATGAACTTCGCCTGGAAATTCGTTTTGCCTTTCACGCTGCTCAATCTCGTGGTCACCGCCCTCTGGCGCTTTATGGGCGAGGGCTGGCAGCGCTGGGTGGTCTGCTCAATCATTCTCGTGGCGGCTTACGTGGTCATGGGCCGGCTGGAGATGCGCAGGGAGCACTTCGGCCGCAGGAGCTACCGCTATGCTGAGTAGGGAGTGCAAACGGTGAGCCCGATCTTCTATCTGCTTGCGGCCCTCACGCTGGCCGGCGGCTTGGCCACGGTGCTGCTCAAGCATCTTGTTCACGCCGCGCTCGCCGTCACCGTCGCCTTCGCCGGGCTGGCCCTCTTGTTCCTTGAGCTCGACGCGCAGTTCGCCGGCTTTGCGCAGATTCTTGTTTACATCGGCGCCGTCGCCATCCTGATTGTTTTCGCCATCCTGCTCACGCACGGCGCCGACCTGCCCAAGGAGGGCGTCTTCAGCAAGACTTGGGCTCTGGGCCTGATCATCGCCGCGGGCGTCTTTGCCGTTCTCGGTTGGGCCGTACTCGCAAGCGTGAGCGCCGTGCCGCAGCAAGACATCGTGCCCTCCGTGACTGTGCACGACATCGGTAACGCACTCGTCGGCCGCTATGTGCTGCCGCTTGAGATCGTCGCCCTGCTGCTCACTGCCGCCACCATCGGCGCGGTCATCGTAGCCATGCACGAGAAAGAGAGGCCGAAATGATGGGACTGGCTACGCCTCTTGCCGGCTATCTTCTCGTCGCGGCTTTGCTGTTTTCTATCGGTCTCGCCGGTGCGCTCGTTCGCCGCAACGCCATCATGGTCCTCATCGGCATTGAGCTCATGCTCAACGCCGCCAACCTGAATCTGATCGCCTTCTGGCGCTTCGGGCCGCATCCCGAAGCGCTCACCGGCATGATGTTCGCCATCTTCTCCATCGCCGTGGCCGCGGCCGAGGCTGCCGTGGGTCTGGGCCTCGTGATCGCCATCTATCGCCATACCAATGCCGCCGAACTCGACAAAATCGACAGGATGAAGGGATGAGCGGATGTTGATCCAAGAGAGCATTACCTCCTTCAATCCACAATTCGTCGACGGCCCGCTCTTCACGATCACGAAGATGCTCTGGCTCATCCCGGCCCTGCCGATTGTTGCCTCGGGCATCATCGCGCTGCTTAAGCAGCCGCGCCGCAAACTCGCGTCCGTCCTGGCCAACGGCTCGCTCGGCTTCTCGCTCTTTCTTTCGATCCTGGCTTTCGCGCACGTCCTCGGCGGCTGGGCGCGTGGCGCGGTCGTGCGCGAGACCGTCAACTTTACCTGGTTCCGCTTCGGCTCCGCTCACGTCGATCTCGGCTGGGTGCTCGATCCGCTGGCCGCCATCATGCTCGTGATGGTCAGCTTCGTTGGGCTGCTCATCTTCATTTATTCCGTCGGCTACATGGCCCACGACGAGAACTTACACGCGCTTCTTCTGCTTCATGTCGCTCTTTGCCGGGGCCATGCTCGGCGTGGTCATCTCCAATAGCATTCTCCTCCTCTTCATGTGCTGGGAGATCGTCGGCCTCACCTCGTATCTGCTCATCGGCTTCTGGTATCAAAAGCCTTCTGCCGCAGCGGCCGCGAAAAAAGCCTTCGTCACCACGCGCGTCGGCGACATTTTCTTTTTTCTCGGCATGGTTTGGCTCTTTTCCTCGACCGGAACGCTGCTTTTGTATAACCACGGAATCGGCTCGCTCGAAGGCCTGGCCCTCGCCAACCTGCTCGCACAGCACGCGGGCCTGGGCCTGAGCGCTGCCGGCGCCATCGGACTGCTCATCTTCGCCGGAGCGGTCGGTAAGAGCGGCCAGCTTCCGCTGCACGTCTGGCTGCCCGACGCCATGGAAGGCCCCACGCCAGTTTCCGCGCTCATTCATGCGGCTACCATGGTCGCCGCGGGCGTCTTTCTGGTAGCGCGTGTCTATCCGCTCATGCAAATCGGCGCGCAACCCGGCGGCACCACCGCCGCTCTCACCGTCGTCGCCTGGGTAGGCGCGGCCACTGCGGTCTTCGCCGCGCTCATTGCCATCGCGCAAAACGACATCAAGCGCATCCTCGCCTACTCCACCGTTTCGCAGCTCGGCTACATGATGGCCGGCCTCGGCCTGGGCGGCGTCGCCGTGGGCTTGTTCCACCTCATCACGCACGCGTTTTTCAAGGCGCTCTTGTTCCTCGGCGCGGGCTCGGTCATTCACGGCTGCCACGAGGAGCAGGACATCCGCCGCATGGGCGGCCTTCGCGCCGACATGCCGCTGACGTTCGCAACGTACGCCATCGCCATGCTGGCGCTGTGCGGGTTCCCGATCTTTTTCTCCGGCTTCTGGTCGAAGGACGCCATCCTCGAAGCCGCGCAGCATTGGAGCGTGGCGAAGGGTCCGTTCTACCTGCTCGTCTTCGGCGCGGTGCTCACCGCATTTTATATGATGCGGCAGGTATCGTACGTCTTCCTTGGCTATTGGCGCGGCCGCAAAGTGGCCCATGAGAGCCCCGCCGTGATGACGCTGCCCATGACCGTGCTCGCCTTTTTTGCTATGGCGCTCGGGCTCATCGGAACTCCAGCCTGGCCGTGGTTCCACGCGTTTCTTGACAACCGCGCTGCGGTATTCGATCTTCACGCCTTTGCCCAGCCCGCCTGGCTCATGCTGCTGGCCACTTCGTCGCTGGTTGTGTTTCTCGGTCTCGGCCTCGGTTGGTGGTTCTACGGCAACAATTCGCCCCGGCCCGAAGAACCCGACGCGCTCGAAAAATCCGCGCCTTGGCTGTGGGGCCCGCTCCACGACCGCCTCTATGTGGACGAGTTTTACGCCGCGACGGTGATCGCCTTCTTTGCGTGGTGGGCGCGCGTGGCCGATTGGCTCGATCGCCGAGTGTGGGGCGGCATCGTGGCTGCCGTGACGTGGCTCTTCGGCCTCTGGGCGCAGTTCAATCGCTTCCTCGACGTCAACTGGGTCGACGGCGGCTTCGACAAAACCTGCGAGGAACTCTCCTCAGGCGGCGGCCTGCTGGCAAGCGTGCAGACCGGCCGCGTCCAGAACTACCTGCGCATTCTCGCCGTGGCCGTGGTTGCCCTGGCCATCATTCTCTTTTGGAGCAGCCGGCCATGAACGAGCTTGCGACCGGTTTCCCAATTTTGACGCTCCTCACGGTGCTGCCCCTTGTGGGCGCGGCCATCGCGCTCTTTTCCGGCAAGCACGCGCGCGGCGTCGCGCTATTTACCTCGCTCGCTTGCCTTGTCGTCGCGCTCATCGTGTGGACCCGCCTGCCCGCCGACGGAAGCATCGGCCTCGTCGAGCTGCACCAATGGGCTCCTTCCATTGGCATCGACTATCATCTCGGCGTCGATGGCCTCGGCGCGCTCATGCTCGTGCTCTCCGCCATCGTCACGCTCATGTCGGTCGACGCCGCACATCGCGTGCACCACATGCCCGGCCTTTTCTACGGCCTGGTGCTCATCCTCGAATCGGGCCTCTTCGGATCCTTCACCGCGCTCAATTTCTTCCACTGGTTTTTGTTCTGGGAGCTGAGCCTCATCCCCGCGTTCTTCCTCATCAAGCTATGGGGCGGCCCGCGCCGCGGCCCCGCGGCCACGCAATTCTTCATCTACACCATGGCCGGTTCCGTGGCGCTGCTGCTCTCGTTCCTCGCCATCTTTCTTGCCACCGGCTCCATGGACTTCGTTCAACTCGCCGCCATGGCCGCATCGGGCACGCTGTCGCAGATGGTCACTGCGCATCTGGGCGCGGTGATGCCCTGGCTCGCCATCGGCGTGCTCGCCGGCTTCGCGGTCAAAGTCCCGCTCGTGCCTTTCCACACCTGGCTGCCCGCAGCGTACGCTGAAGCGCCCTCGCCCGTCACCATGCTGCTCACCGGCGGCATGTCGAAGATGGGCGTCTATGGCCTCCTGCGTATTGCGCTGCCGATCTTCGGCGTGCAGATCGCCGCCATGCGCACGCCGCTGCTCGTCCTCGCCGTCCTCACCGTCGTCATGGGCGCTTGGGCCGCCGCCGCGCAAAAAGATTTGAAGCGCGTCTTCGCTTACTCCTCGGTGAATCACCTCGGCTACTGCCTGCTGGGCATCTTCGCGCTCGCTGTTCCCGTCTATGGTGCTGCTGCTCAGGCCAGTCAGGCCGCCGCGCTCAACGGCGTCATTCTGCAGATGTTCAATCACGGCATCACTGCCGCGGCCATCTTCTGGTTCATCGCCATGATTCAGTTCCGCACCGGCGGCCTGCGCGGCATCGACGATTTTGGCGGCTTGCGCAAGCCCGCGCCGGTCCTCGCGGGCCTTATGGGCATCGTGCTTTTTTCGTCGCTCGGCCTGCCCGGCTTGAACAGCTTCGTCAGCGAGTTCCTCATCTTCCGCGGCGTTTTTCCCTTGTCTTGGATCAGCGCAACGGTATCGGTGCTTGGTTTGCTCGTGACGGCGATTGTGATCCTCACCGTCATTCAAAAAGTATTCAGCGGCCCCGTCCCCGAACACTGGGCCAACTTTCCTGACCTTCATCACAGCGAACGGATGGCACTGGCTCCCGTGATCGCTCTCATGTTCATCATCGGGCTCGCGCCCCGCCTGATTCTCGATACCATCAACCCCACGGTCGTGAACCTGCTTGCGCACTGGAGATTTTAGATGTTGGCCTGGTCGATCTACATCTCGTTTGCCGGCGCGCTGGTTGCGGCGCTGCTGCCCAAGGGCAAGCCCGCCGCCGCGCGCTGGTGGGCGCTCGCCGTGGCTGTGGCCGGGCTCGCGATCGGCATTGCGGGCTACGCCGCAGGCTTCGGCGCAGGCCACGAGGTTATCGTAGACGTGCTCTGGGTGCCCTCCATAGGCGTTCACTTCCTGCTCGCCGCCGACGGCATCAGCCGCGTGCTCGTTTTGCTCACAGGAATCGCCGCAGTCGCGGGCGTTCTATTCAGTTGGAACGTCGATCTCCGCACCAACCAGTTCTTCGCGTTTTATCTCGCGCTCATCGGCGGCGTCTACGGCGTCTTCTTGAGCGGCGATCTCTTCCTGCTCTTCGTCTTCTACGAAATCGCCATCGTCCCCAAGTACTTTCTCATCTCCATCTGGGGCTCCACGCGCCGCGAATACGGCGCCATGAAGCTCGCGCTCTACTCCTTTGCCGGCTCGGCCATGGTGCTCATCGGCCTGCTCGCGGCCTACACCACCGCAGGCAGCCACTCCACCACGATCGCCGCTCTCGCGCACGCGGGCCTGCCCGTCAGCTTCCAGATGTGGTGCTTCCCGCTGGTCTTCGTCGGCTTTGCCATTCTCGCCGGCATGTGGCCGTTCCACACCTGGGCGCCCACCGGTCATGTCGCCGCGCCCACTGCTGCCTCCATGCTGTTGGCTGGCGTGGTCATGAAGCTCGGCGCGTACGGCTGCCTGCGCGTGGGCATCGGCCTCTTTCCCCACGGCCTCGATCCCTGGGGATTCTCATTCCTTGGGCTGGGCTCGTGGCGCGACGTTTTTGCCTGGCTCGCCGTGATCGGCATCGTCTACGGCGCGCTCGTCGCCCTGGCGCAAACCGACTTCAAATTCGTCATCGGCTACTCCAGCGTCAGCCACATGGGCTTTGTGCTCCTCGGCCTCATGACGCTCAACCAGATCGGCCTCGACGGCGCGGTGCTGCAGATGTTCTCGCACGGCATCATCGCCGGCCTGCTCTTCGCTATTGTCGGCCGCGTCGTCTACGACCGCACGCACACGCGGCAATTTGCAGAGCTCGAGCCGATGCATCTCTCGCGACGCCTGCCCTTCGCCGCTTGGGCCTTTGTTGTAGCTGGCGTCGCGTCCATGGGCCTGCCCGGCTTTTCCGGTTTTGTCGCCGAGCTGCAGGTCCTCGTCGGTGCGTGGCAAGCCAATCCCTGGTGGACCATCGTTTCCGGCATCGGCATCATCGTCGGCGTGGCCTACATCTGGCGCGCCATGCAAAAGGCCTTCTTCACCGACGCGCTGCCCAGCACGCATGAGCTCGAATCCGAGCATGCGCACAAATTCGATCCCATCACCTGGCCCGAGATCGCCGGCGTCGCGCTGCTCGGCATCTCCACGCTCGTCGTGGGCCTCTACCCGCGCATTCTTCTCGATTCCATCGAGCCCGCCGTGAAAGCCCTGCTCGCGGGAGGCGCGCAATGAACTACGCCGCCCTCTTCCGCGCCACGCTGCCCGAAACTGCTCTCGAAATCGCCGCGCTGCTCGTGCTTGTCGCCGATCTCGGCTTCCTGCGCAAGGCCGCGGCCCAAACTCGAATCGCCGTCGCCGCCTTCATCGGCATCGCGGGCTGCGCCGCGGCCGTCTGGGGCGTGTTTACGGCAGGATGGTCAGGATTCAGCGCGGGCAGCGATCAACTTCTCGCCGCGGGCGGCTCCGCAGGCGTCGCGCAGGTGGCCATCCTCGTCCTCACCGCGCTCACGCTTCTGCTGCTCATCGACTCTGACTTCACGCGCAACGCCGGAGAGTACGTAGCCGTTGTCCTGATGGCGTCGGCAGGCGGGCTGATCATCTCCGCCGCGCAGGATCTGCTTGTCATCTTCACCGGCCTCGAACTGCTCTCGCTCGGCCTCTACATCCTCACCGCCTTCGCCAAAAAGTCCGGCAAAAGCGCCGAGGCCGCCATCAAATATTATCTCTTCGGCGCCATGTCGGCGGCGTTTCTGCTCTTCGGCTTCAGCTATCTTTACGGGCTTTCCGGCTCCACAAGCCTGCCTCGCGTTATACTCGGCGCCTACATGGCATCGGCCAATGGCGCATCGCCGCTGCTCTTTATCGCGCTGGTTATGATTGCCGCGGGCCTCGGTTTCAAGGTCGCCGCCGTCCCGTTCCATCTCTGGGCGCCGGATACGTACGAGGGCGCGCCCGCGCCGGCCGCCGCGTTCATCGCGTCCGTCTCCAAGGTCGCGAGCTTCGCCCTGCTCATCTCCATCAGCTACGCAATCCTCTGGTTCCCCGGGATGCTGCACATGACGGGCCATGTGACGGCCACGGTTATCCCGGCCGGCGCCCCACGCCCGCACATCACCCCCGGCTTTGTTACCGCCTGGCCACTGATCCTCATGCTGCTCTCGGTGGCGTCCATGGTCTTCGGCAACCTGGCCGCGCTCGCGCAGTCGAGTGTCCGCCGCCTGCTTGCTTACTCCGCCATCGCGCATGCCGGCTACATCCTGCTCGGCCTCGCGTTCTTTTCCTGGACCGATGCGAGCGCGCAAGCCATCCTCTACTACATCCTCACCTACGGCCTCACGACTATTGGAGCCTTCGGTGCCGTCGGCGTCGTGGAGCGTGCTACGGGGAGCGACCGGATGGAAGCCTTCCTTGGCCTGCACAAGCGCAACCCGCTCCTCGCCGCCGTCCTGCTCGTGCTCTTCCTCTCGCTCGCCGGAATCCCGCCGCTGGTCGGCTTCTGGGCCAAGTTCAATCTCTTCGCCGCCGTCCTCGCCGTAGGCGCTGGACCCGTTCCCTTCACCCTTGTTGCGTTGGCCATCGCCTTCAGCGCCGTCTCGCTTTACTACTACCTGCAGGTGCTCAAGCGCGCTTACGTCATGCCCGCCGCCGACGAGTCGCCCATCCAGGCGCATCCAATCACGCTCGCCGTGCTGCTCCTCATCGCCGCTGCGGTCCTCGTCCTCGGTTGCTTCCCGGCGTTGCTCCAATCCTGGATCACGAGTTTCTATCCAGCCATGTAGCGAGGATTCCTCCTTCCAACAAAAAGCAGCTCAGAGTCCTGACTCCGCGCAGCCCAATGCCTCCCGAACTTGCCAACTCGCCATCTCTGCGAAGCAGAGGCCAACTCGCTGCTTCTGATCCCAAACAAAACGCCGCCCGAAGCTTCTCGCCCCGGACGGCCCTCTGACTTGCTGTTTTACTAACTCTGCTAGCTCCGCTAACCCCGCTTACTCCGCTGCTTTTCGTCAGTACTTCACAATCTCCGTAAACGAATCCGGCTTCAAGCTTGCGCCGCCCACCAGCGCGCCATCGATCTCTTCCTGGCCGATCAGCGCGGTCGCATTGTCCGGCTTCACGCTGCCGCCGTAGAGAATGCGCATCGCCGCGGCCACATCGGCGCCCAGCAGCTTCGCCACTTCCGCGCGAATAATGCGGTGCGCGTCGGCGGCAATCTCCGGCGTTGCCGTCTTGCCCGTACCAATCGCCCACACCGGCTCGTACGCAATCACAATCGAAGAGATGGCCTCCGCCGTGAGTCCGGCGATTCCGGCAAACCCACCCGTCACCTGCGTCTTCAGCACGCTGGCCGTCTTGCCTGCCTCGCGCTCTTCCAGTACCTCGCCGATGCACACCACCGGCACGATGCCGTGCTTGAGCGCGGTGTGCAGCTTCTTGTTCACAATTTCGTCGGTTTCGGCGAAGTACTGCCGCCGTTCGGAGTGGCCGATCAGCGTATGCGTCCCGCCCACCGCCATTAGCTGCCCGATCGAAGTCTCGCCCGTGTAGGCGCCTTCCTCGGCAAAGTGAATGTTCTGCGCGCCCACGGCCACGTTCGATCCCTTGCAGGCCGGGACGACCGTGGGCAAAAGTACCGGAGAAGGGAACAGCGCAATTTCGTCGCGCGTGTGCCCGGCAACGAGCGGCAAAAACGCATCGACAAACGCCTTGGCTTCAGTGGGCGTCTTGTACATCTTCCAATTGGCGGCAATGAGTGCTTTACGAGACATGTTTGGCTTTTCCTCAACTCGATTTTAATGGATCGATTTGTCAACTCTGCGTGACGGTAGGCACAGGACAAGGTCAGCACGTCCGCGTCGGCGTTCTTCACCCCAAAATTCAGGTATTAGTCAACGGTTTGCGACGATTCTGACTTGCTCGCCAACTGCTTCGCGTCCTGCTTTGCATCGAGCAGTTTCCCACCCTCGAAATAGAGGAACTTGTCGATCTGTTTGAAATTGAGGCCTCCAAGACCGTAGCGGTCCCGGAATTCGATCACGATATCTTTGAGCCTTGGATATATCTTCAACTCTTGTCGATCAAAACGACCAATGAGCCCCTGGTTCGCTAGATACCAGAGATATTCGTCGACGTGTGAATCGTAGATTGGGTAGAGGTCCGGTCTGTGCCAGTTGCAATATTTGGTCGCAAACGAGTAGTTGTAGTGGACTTTCTTATTCGGAACCTTGGTCTCTGCGAGGTTGAAGACCAGGTCGGGCGAGCCGAGGTCCAAGGCGGAATCAATTCCGAGACCGACTATGTGGTCTACAACCTCCCGAACGGTGGGGATTCGCTCGCTATATAGGGGTATCTGCGTTGAGTAGAGGTCGTTGAGGCTGATGACCTTCAGCAGCACATGGGCAGTTTCGGTGTTCTTTGGGAACTGCCTGAACAGCGCCTCAAGCGCACACTCGATGGGCCTAAACGCCTTATCGAACTTCACACCAGCAGCCATCACCGCTTCCGCGGTTGGCTCCTCCAGTACAACGGCCATCGGGACTCTCCTTTCGCCCAACCGCGCCAGTATATGCCAATTTGCATTTGTCAATGATTGCTCAGGCAAAAAATCGCACCCAGCTTTTCCCGCCGGATGCGATTTCAACTGACAACTGACCCCTGTCTTACTTGTCCGTCAGCGCCTCAACCCCAGGCAGCTTCTTCCCCTCGAGAAACTCAAGCGAAGCGCCGCCGCCCGTCGAAATGTGCGTGATCTGATCGGCCACTCCGGCTTGGTTGATCGCCGAGACCGAATCGCCGCCGCCGATGATCGACGTTGCCGTCCGGTTCGCCGCAACTGCCCGCGCAATCGCGTTCGTTCCCACGGCGAAGCGAGGAAACTCGAAGACGCCGGCCGGACCGTTCCACACAATCGTCTTCGCCGTCGAAACCACTTCTTCGATCGCCTTGATCGACTTCGGCCCGACGTCCAGCCCCTGCCAGTCGTCGGGAAAATCCTTCGAGCTGTCCCAGACCTGCGTCTTGGCATCGTTCGCAAAGTTGTCGGCGATGATATTGTCGATCGGCAGCAGCAGCTTGACGCCCTTGGCCTTCGCCTTGGCCAGCGCGTCTTTCGCCATTTCGATCTTGTCTTCTTCCACCAGCGATTTTCCGGTCGTGGGCCCCAGCGCGCGCAGAAAAGTGTACGCCATGCCGCCCACGATCACCAGCGTATCCACCTTGTCGAGCAGGTTCTGGATCACGTCGATCTTGCCGGAGATCTTCGACCCGCCGATAATCGCCACAAACGGCTTCTCCGGATTTTCCAGCGCCTTGCCGAGGTACGTGATCTCCTTCTCCATCAGCAGGCCGGCCACGGCGGGCTTCAAATAGTGCGTAATACCCTCGGTGGAGGCGTGCGCGCGGTGCGCCGAGCCGAAGGCGTCGTTCACATACACCTCGGCCAGCGAGGCCAGCGCCTTCGAGAAGGCCGGGTCGTTGGCTTCTTCTTCCGCGTGGAAGCGCAGGTTCTCGAGCAGCAGCACCTGGCCCGATTCGAGCTGCCGCGCCATCTCTTCGGCTACCTCACCCACGCAATCCGGCGCAAAGGCCACATTCACTTGGTCGCCCAGCTTCTTGTCGAGCAGTTCGCGCAGCCGCTTCACCACGGGCCGGAGCGAGTACTTCAGATTCGGTTTTCCCTTGGGACGGCCAAGGTGCGAAGCGAGAATGACTTTCGCCTTGTGCCGCAGGGCGTATTCGATGGTGGGCAGCGTGGCCACAATGCGCGTATCGTCGGTGATGGTCGAGCCGTCTTCGCTCAGCGGGACGTTGAAATCCACGCGGATAAACAGCCGTTTGTCAGTCAGATCGATGTCTTTTATCGAGAGCTTGGCCATGAAAGATTGCCTTTCTTGGAGAACAAAGATCAGTGGTCAGGTGTCAGAGCACAGGAAACAGCAGACAGCAGACAGCAGGCGAAAGAACTGAAACTGTCTGCTGTTTACTGTCTGCTGCATTTACAGCCCCTTCTTGGCCAGGAAGCCGATCAGGTCGACCACGCGGTTCGAGTAGCCCCACTCGTTGTCGTACCAGCTCAGCACCTTCACGCTCTGGCCCACCACTTTTGTCAGCGGCGTGTCCACGATCGAACTGCGCTTGTCTCCCTTGAAGTCCGAGCTCACCAGCTCATTCGCGTCGACGCCCAGGATGCCCTTCAGCGAGCCCTCCGAAGCGGCCTTGAAGGCGGAATTCAGCGCTTCGGCCGAAATCGGCTTCTCGGCGATGAAGGTCAGATCGACGATCGAAACGTTGGGCGTGGGCACGCGGATGGCAAAGCCGTCCAGCTTTCCGGCGATCTCGGGGATCACCAGCTTCAGCGCCTTGGCGGCGCCGGTCGAGGTCGGAATCATCGAGAGCGCGGCAGCGCGGGCGCGGCGCAGGTCTTTGTGCGGGAAGTCCAGGATCACCTGGTCGTTCGTATAGCTGTGAATCGTGGTCATCACGCCGGAAACGATGCCGCACGCCGCCAGAACCACTTTCACCACCGGGGCCAGGCAATTAGTGGTGCAACTGGCGTTGGAGAGAATGTTGTGCTTGGCCGGATCGTACTTGTCCTCGTTCACCCCCAGCACAATGGTCATGTCCTCGTTCTTGGCCGGAGCCGAGATGATGACCTTCTTCACGGTCGTTCCCAGATGCGCCTTGGCCTGGGTGGCGTCGGTAAACCGGCCGGTGGACTCGACCACGATCTGGGCTCCGTTGTCGGCCCAGGGCAGCTTGGCGGGATCCTTCTCCGCGTAAACCTTGATCTTCTTGCCGTCGACCGAGATGAAATCCTCGCCTGCCTTGATATCGTTGGGCAGGTTGCCCAGGATCGAGTCGTACTTGAGCAGGTGGGCCAGCGTCGCCGGGCTGGTCAAGTCGTTGACGGCAACAAAATCGATCTCCGTGTTGCCAAGCGCGGCGCGCAAAACGTTGCGTCCGATGCGGCCGAAGCCATTGATTCCAACCTTTACTGCCATGTGTGATTTCTCCTTCGTTATGGATGAGGCTGATGAATTCAAAAAGCCGGGTTGTGCGGGGTCTGAAGTGGGCGTGAAATGCATTTCCACCAAACCCTTGATCGTATCATTGCGGCCTACAATGGAAAACTCATTGCGCGGCCGCGCCGCACACGATTCCCTACCGCAAGGATGAAGTTCCCACGGTGGAACTGTATGTGACCGAGTGCACACGATTTGCAGCGCCCTCGCCCGGTATGGTATTCGGGAGAATGGAAAGGCTTATAGCAAGGATTGAAGCAGCATGACAAGACGCTCCAGACGCGGTCCCAATACCTCAGAATCCACAGGCAAAATCGGCCAGGAACTCCCATCGAATCAACCGGCTCCATTGGTGCCGCTCTATCCCGACGACTTGCCCGCGCGCCCGCCCGGTCTGCATCGCCCCCAGGAACCGCGCCAGGGACAACCGGCGCGCCCGCAATGGCCCGCCAAGCCGGATCGGTCCGCTCGTCCGCAGCCGCCCGCAAAGCAGGAATGGCCGGCGAAGCAAGAGTGGAATGTCCCGCCCGGCTCCTCCGGCCGCCTCGAGGTCGAAACCCAGCCGGAGATGCCGGCCATGCCCACGCGTGCTCCCGGCCCGGGCGAGCGCTCGCCCCAGGCGCCCAAGGGCTTCGTAGTGCTGGCCATCGGCCTGCCCGGCTCCGGAAAAACCACCTGGTTCGGCCGCCGCGGCATCACCCCGCTCTCCTCTGACCTGCTGCGCAATATCCTCTTCGACGATGTCGAGGAGCAGCGCTATCAGGGCCTGGTCTTTTCCACCCTCCGCTCGCTGCTGCGCGCGCGTCTCATCGCCCGCATGCCCGCGAACTATGTGGACGCCACAAACCTCTCCATCCACGAGCGCCGCCAGTGGATCAAGATGGCCAAGAGCTTTGGCTACGAAGTGCAGGCGGTCTTCTTCGATGTGCCGCTCGAGGTGTGCCTCGACCGCAACCGCCAGCGCGACCGCTCCGTGAGCGAAGACGTGATGCGCAAGATGGCCGAAAAGCTCAAGCCGCCGGTCTTTGAAGAGGGCTTCGAGAAGATCACCGTGGTGCGCGTGAAGAGCGCGGGGTAGCGATCCGTGACAATTGCAGATTTCCAAGACTCGGGAATAGAGCTTGGGAAATCCGCAATTGGTCTTGCACATATTTTGGTTCACTGCTGTACATGTTTGTCCTGGCGGCATTCAAGGGAGTGAATCTTATGCTGGAACAATGGGAAATGCACGAATGCTGGGTCGCTCACTTCGATATTCTTGGGTTTAAATCGCTCCTGGACCAAGGGTGGATGGAGTTTAAAACTGTACTGTCGCAGTCAAAGATAGACGACATTCTTAGTGCTATAGAAAATATCTCTCCGTTGTATCGCGAGCATATCGACTACTTGTTTTACGCAGATACTTTTATCTTTTATTCTAAGTCGGGTCAAGCTCAGGATTATTCTTCGATATTATGCGTCGCACAGCGGTTTATTCGTAAATGCATCTCCATCAAGCTTCCTGTCCGGGGCGCAATCTCTTTTGGCGAATTGATCTTCGGGCATGAAAAGAGAATTTTGATGGGAAAGGCCTTTCTCGAAAGCTACGAGTACAGCGGAGATCAGAATTGGCTGGGACTTCTCTTGACGCCTTCTGCAACAAGAAAGGTGTCCGAGTATTCTCTGAATCCATTGCACCATTTTTACATCAATCGGGATATTCCATTGAGACGGCATTCGATATTCAATTCGGATGTTTTTGCGTATACGTTTTGTGAAGGCAGCGCCAATTATTCCAACCCCTTGCTTGGCGATCTGGACGAAATGCTGAAGACTGCACCGGCCGCAGAAAAGGTGAAATACGAGAACACGATCGAATTCATCAAAAAATACGACGACAAAAGGTCTGCGAATCAAAACATATAACTGTCACCCTGAGCGACCGGAGTTTGGCGCAGGGAGTCGAAGGATCTGCGGCGGTCTTCCGGGGTTTTCTCCGCTTTGCCGAACAATTTGCGCGTATGAAAGCCATAACGTTGCTCATGCTTGTCTTTGCCGGTACTGCGGTTTCGCAGGCCCGGGAAGCCGGAATGTGCGCTCGTTCGGCCACTCCGAACGCAGGTCCTTCGTCGCTCCGCTTCTCAGGATGACAAGGGCAGGAGGGTTGTCCGTCGAGAGCATTAAACTGTCGCCATGAGCACTTCCCCTGCGCAAGCCACTTACACCGAGCCCTGGCTTCGCGGCGCCCACGCCGACGTTCCCGCAGCCGGACGCGCCGTGCTGCACGCCCTCGAACTGGCCCTCGACGACCTGACCAAGTGGACCGCCGGCCTCACCGACGCCGAAATCCACGCGCAGCCGCTCTCACTCCCTTCGATCGCTTTGCTTCTCCGCCACATCGCACGATCGACTGACCGCATCCTCACCTACGCCGAGGGCGGCCAACTCTCCCAAGAGCAACTGGCCGTACTCAAAACCGAGCAGGACGGGGAAGGGAAGCAGGAATCGTTAGCCGAACTGCTCGCGGAGGTCGAAGCCTCATTCCGCAACGCTGTGGATCGCATTCGCGTGCTCGCCGCGGCCGATCTCAACACGCCGCGTTTCGTTGGCCGCAAGCAGTTGCCCACGTCCGTCGGTGGCGCGCTCATTCATGTGGCCGACCACACGCAGCGCCATGTGGGGCAGGTGGTCACCACCGCCAAGGTGCTCAAAGCACTTCGAGCATAGCCTCGCGTCTCCGTTCGCCCTCGCTCTATCCCACCGCCTGCACCGAACCCTTGCCCGCCAGCTCCTCCACTCGCTCCACCCAGCCGCGGTCTGCCGCTACGCTCATGCCTTCCGGTTCCAGGATCACCGCGTACTCGCCCTTTTTTTCGAGTTGCAGCAGCACTTTTCCGGGGCCCGGCGCGGCATCCGCGGCGCTTTTCAGTCCGGCAAGCATCTCTTCGCTGGCGCGGTCGAGATTGATGCGGATGCGCACGCCGGCCGGCAGTTTCACCTGCACTTCTTCGAGCGCCTGCACTTGGCTCACGGCTATCTTAGGCGCCGCATCCTCGTCTCCCATCAGCGTTCCGCGCACCAGCACCGGCGCCTCAATCTTCAACTGCTGCGCCAGGCGCTCATAATCCCGCGCGAAGCAGATCAGATCGATCTTGCCCGTCGCATCTTCGAGCGCTGCCTGCGCGTATAGCCGCTGGTCGCGGCGGCTCTTCTGCACGCGCACTCCGTGAAGGATTCCCGCCACCTGAATCTCATCCGCCATGTCCGGCTGTGTGCCCCAGCGCCGCTCCGGCGGCTTGCGCTCCAGCGCTTCGGCCACTGTGATCACGCCCGTCAGGTTGCGCAGCTTCCCGGCATATTTATCCAGCGGATGACCCGATACAAAAAATCCCAGCACTTCTTTTTCGTTTGCCAGCCGCTCGCCTTCTTCCCAATCGGCGGCCGCCGGCAGGGCATCGGCTTCGCGCCCGCGCGCGGGCGTCTCGTTGAAGAGCCCGAACAATCCGCTCTGTCCCTGCTCGGCGTCGCGCTGCGCCTTCTGTGCCCGCTCCATGGCCTTATCCAGGGCCGCCATCAGTTGCCCGCGCGCGCCCAGTGAGTCCAGCGCTCCCGCCTTGATCAGCGACTCGATCACGCGCTTGTTCATCAGCCGCAGATCGACCTTCTCGCAGAACTCCCACAGGCTCCTGAAGCGCCCGCCCGCCTCCGCGCGCGCCTTCAGAATCGACTCGATGGCGTTGCCGCCCACGTTCTTCACCGCGGCCAGTCCGAAGCGGATGGCCTCGCCGTGCGGCGTAAACTGCGCGCCGGAGACTTGCACATCCGGCGGCTCCACGCGAATGCCCATCTCGCGGCACTCGCCGATATATTTCACTACGCTGTCGGGTTTTGAAGTTTCCGAAGTTAGCAGCGCCGCCATGAACTCCACGGGATAGTGCGTCTTCAGGTACGCCGTCTGGTAAGCCAGCAGCGCGTACGCCGCCGCGTGCGACTTGTTAAATCCGTATCCGGCAAACTTGTCCATCTGGTCGAAGATGTCGCCCGCCGTGTCCTTCGCCACTCCATGCGCCACCGCGCCGCTCACAAACCGGTCGCGCTGTTTGGCCATCTCTTCGGCGTTCTTTTTGCCCATGGCGCGCCGCAGCAGGTCGGCCTCGCCCAGCGAATAGCTCGCCAGCACGTTCGCGATCTGCATCACCTGCTCCTGATACACGATCACGCCCAGCGTCTCTTTCAGAATCTGCTCCAGCTCCGGCAGCACATACTCCACCTTGCGCCGTCCCCACTTGCGCTCGATAAAGTCGTCGATCATCCCGCCCTGGATCGGCCCCGGCCGGTAGATCGCATTCAGCGCCGTCAAATCCTCCACCGTGTCCGGCTTGTAGCGTCGCAGCACGTCGCGCATCCCGCCCGACTCGAACTGAAACACCCCCGACGTCAGCGCCGCGTGAAACACCTTCTTGAAAGTCTCCTCGTCGCTTGGTGGAATTGCCTCGATGTCCAGCTTCTCTCCGCGGTGCTGCTCGATCAGTTTCACGCAGTCGTCGATGATAGTCAGCGTGGTCAGGCCCAGGAAGTCCATCTTCAGCAGGCCCATCTTCTCCACGGACTTCATGTCGTACGCCGTCACGATTTCGTCGTTCTTCGTCTTCGCGATCGGCACCAGATCGATCAGCTTCCGCGGCGCAATCACTACTCCCGCCGCGTGTACTCCCGAGCCGCGCACCAGCCCCTCCAGCTTTTTCGCCGTGTCGATCAGCTCGCGCACCTGCTTGTCGTTGTCGTATGCCTTGCGCAGGTCCGGAGCTTCTTCCAGCGCCTTGTCCAGCGTCATGCCCAGAGTGGCCGGCACCAGCTTCGCAATCCGGTCCACGTCGCCGTAGGGCATGTCGAGCGCGCGCCCGCAATCCTTGATCGCCGCCTTCGCCGCCATGGTGTTGAAGGTAATGATCTGCGCCACCTGCTCGCGTCCGTACTTGCGCGTCACATAGTCGATCACCTCGCCGCGCCGGTTCATGCAGAAGTCCACGTCGATATCGGGCAGCGACACGCGCTCCGGATTCAGAAACCGCTCGAAGATCAACCCGCCCTGCAGCGGATCGATGTTCGTGATCTCCATGGCGTACGCCACCAGCGAGCCCGCCGCCGATCCGCGCCCCGGCCCCACCGGAATTCCGTGGTCGCGCGCGTACTTGATGAAATCCCACACGATCAGGAAGTACCCCGAGTAGTTCATCTGCTGGATGATCGCGATCTCCCGCTCCAGCCGCGCATCGTATTCATGGATCGGCGTGCGCAATTCCCCGCGCGTCTCCAGCCGCCGGACCGAGGTTTCGAGGCGCTTCTTGTAGCCCGCGCGGCACACCTCTTCAAAGTAACTTTCCGCCGTGTGTCCCTGCGGCACCGCGAAATCCGGAAACGGATTCTCCACCTTGTGCAGCGTCAGGTTGCAGCGCTCGGCGATCTCCATCGTCCGGCTGATTGCCGCCGGCGAATCCTTGAACAGCCGCGACATCTCGTCCGCGCTCTTCACAAAGAACTGGTCCGAGTCGAACTTGAAGCGGTTGGCCTCGTGAATCTTTGCGCCTGTCTGCACGCACAGCATCACGTCGTGCGCGTGCGAGTCCTCGCCGCACAAATAATGTGAGTCGTTGGTCGCCACCAGCGGAATTTCCAGCTCCCGCTCCAGCCGCAGCAGCTCGGCGCGAATCTTCTTCTCCGCTTCCAGCCCCTGATCCTGAATCTCCAGGAAGAAATTTCCCTTGCCGAAGATGTCCCGGTATTGCTGCGCCACCGCTTTGGCCTTCAGGTACCGGTCCGCGGCTCCGATCTTCTCGTCGCTCAGCGCCTCGCACAACTCACCGCTCAGGCAGCCCGAAAGGCAGATCAACCCCTTGGAGTTTTCCGCCAGATACTTTTTGCTCACCCGCGGCTTCCGGTAGAACCCGTTCAGGCTCGCCTCCGACGTCAGCCGGATCAGGTTCTGGTACCCCTCCTCGTTCTCGGCCAGCACCAGCAGGTGGTTGTACTCGCTGTCCCGCGAGTTGCCCTTCGACGGCAGGGTCACACTGCCGGGGTCGCTTCCATTCCTCGCCGCCTCCACGCGATGGTCCTCCGCCTTGCACACGTAGAGCTCGCAGCCCAGGATCGGCTTCACGCCCTTTTCCTTGGCCGCATCGAAAAAGTGCACCGCGCCGTAGATGTTCCCGTGGTCCGTCATGGCCACGGACTTCTGCCCCAGCGCCGCCACGCGGTCCGCCAGCTTATATACGTCGCAAGCGCCGTCCAGTAGCGAATACTCGGTATGCAAATGCAGATGGGTGAATTCGGACATGGCTAGGACGATTCTAGCTGGCGGCAAACTTGCACCACAGATTCGGAGCTACGGCCTGAGGAAAACGCGGTCATATTCCGGGCCCCGCAGCGTTCGCCAATTGCGCTAGACTTGGGCTTATATTTCATGCCATTTACGTCGCGGGGGCGGAAATGAAGAAGGCCATTGAGATCAGGAACCTTAAGAATATTTCGAAGCTTCATTTCGAGATTCCGGGGCCCGGGGTCCATCTTCTTGCTGGCTCAAACGGCGCCGGGAAGACCACCCTACTTGCGTGCCTACGCAGAATCGGGGCACCCAATGCATTTCAATTGCATTTTTCTCCGTCGAAACGATCCTACAGCCTCGACAACTTCTCGAATTCCAAGATTATCTACGCTCTTGATGACCAATCCGTGACCTACACATACGCTGGGGAGAGATGGGTTCCACATCCTAGGCGATCCGGTGGCTTGGTCAAGCAATTTGGATACCCAGAGGTCTGGTATGCAGGCGCGACGGCCTCCAGAATCACGCCACGCCTTGAGGATTTCCGCTTACGGCGGCTGAAATTTGCCCAGCAGGCACTGAGAGAGGCTGCAAACAGAATTTTTGACACCGATAGGTACACTAAATTGCTGACCATCAACTTGACACGGGGAAGCTCGAATCCGGCCTTCGTACTTTGCATGGGCGATCCGATTCGAGGAGAGGGCCCCTACGCATCAGAAAAAAACCTCAGCCTTGGAGAGTTGTCCGTCCTAAAACTATTGCGTGAGCTTCACACCTGCCTCAACGGGGCCCTGGTCTTGATCGACGAGTTGGAACTGGCTCTCCACCCGCGCGCTCAGATCGGGCTATTCCAGCACCTTGAGAAAATCGCCGCAGAGAAATCGCTAACTGTTATCGTCTCGACCCACTCCGTTACGCTCCTCAAATCCTGCCCGAGGAATCGGATTATCTTCCTCGAGAACCAAGGTTACCAGACCGTCGTTTTGAAGGGGTGCTTCCCAGCGTATGCCCTCGGAGGCATTTCGTTGGCAGAGGAGCGCACCTCTGACATCGTCATATACGTCGAGGACGAGGCTGCTAAAACAGTGGCTGAACATTTGGCGAGGCTGTGCATAAACGCACATTATCGCGACCAAGGCGGCCTCTTTCCGACCACGTCGGTTCTGCCTGTAGGGGACTTCCGAAATGTCGTCCGGTTCTACGACAATAACCGGGCCGTCCTCCCGCCGCACGTCAAGCAGTGGATACTCCTTGATAAGGATGTCGAGGCGGAGAGCGTATCGATCATGGACGCAAGTTCAGACAACCCGATGCGCGACACATTTCACCGGCACAGCGCGGTAATCCGATACCTGCCTTGGACCCCCGAGGTCGGACTCGCCAAGTACATTCGGTCGAAAAGACATGAGCTCGAGTCAAAGCTGAGAAGAGATCTAGTGAATTCGTTCATTTCCCTCCCAGCGGCAATCGTGGAAGTGGGCACCGACGCCCCGGGTCCAGAGCAACGAAATAAATGTAAGAGGATTGTTAGAGATGTTATCAGTCATATTCGCGGCGAAGTGCCCGGAGCGGACGAGGAATCGCTCTCAAGGCGCCTGTACGAGAGGTTTGCCGAGTCTTATTTCGATGAAAACAGGGCAGAGGCTATGCAGTTGTTTGGACCGATGATCGGGTGACAAGGTAGCGGCGGCGCGCAGAGAGCGCACGGCATTTCCCAGCGCACGTCGGAACGCCCCGCACTACCTCAAACCGGGCCAATCGCCCACCCTCCCCGTTGAACGTCAGCGTGCTATCGCAGCCGGCCCACTCCCCCAAGGCTCCAATCAGCTCATCGGCAAACGCGCCCCACCTTCGCCTCAGCGCGACCATCGCCGTGAAGACTTGGCGTCGGGTATGTGCTCTTTCACAGACCGCGATTCCCCGTTTAGCCGCGCCCTACGCGTTCGTCACATCCCCGGCGCACTCGCGATGGCCGCACCGGCAAACCACCTCGGTCCCCTTTCCGATGCCTTCGCAGTGGGCGCTGCAGTATTTGGCTCCATCGGCCGGAACGCAACTACAGGCGGGATTTGCGCATTTCTTTGCCTTCGCCATGAATCCCCCTCCTCGGTCCGTACGGTCCCTAAGCTTACCACTGGTTTGGGGCCGTGCAGCGCAAAATGGAAGCCTGCGTGGCCGCCCGTGCCCGCCAGTCCGATTTCTTCCCTGTCGTTTCATCCCGCCCATTGGTATACTTGACGATGTGACCACGACTGTCCGCGAATCCATTCCCCATCACGGCTCCGCCGGCCCTTCCCCCAGCAAAAAGAGGGTGTTGTTGCTCAAACCACGCGGTTTTTGCGCCGGCGTGGTGCGTGCCATCGATATCGTCAAGATCGCTCTCGATACCTTCGGCGCGCCCATCTACGTCCGCCGCGAGATCGTGCATAACCGCTACGTCGTGAACGAGTTAGCCGAGAAGGGCGCCATCTTCGTCCACGAAATCGACGACGTGCCGGAAGGCCAGCGCGTCATCTACTCGGCGCACGGCGTATCTCCCGCCGTCCGCGAGCGCAGCAAAGCGCGCAATCTCAAAGTGATTGACGCCACCTGTCCGCTGGTAACCAAGGTGCACTTCGAGGCCGTCAAATTTGCCAGGCAGGGGTATTCCTTGGTGCTCATCGGACACCGCGACCACGACGAGATCGAGGGCACTCTGGGCGAGGCCCCCAACGTAACTCATGTGGTTTCAAATGTTGCCGAAGTCAAGGCGCTTGAGCTACCCAACCCCGACCGCGTAGCCTATCTGACCCAGACCACCCTCTCGCTCGACGAGGCGCGTGACATCATCCACGCCCTCAAGCTGAAGTTTCCACACATCGTCGGACCCCACTCGCAGGATATCTGCTACGCCACGGAAAACCGGCAGGTAGCCGTGCGCAACGTGGCGCACAAAGCCGGCCTGGTACTCGTGGTCGGTTCCACCAACAGCTCCAACTCCAACCGCCTCGTCGAGGTTTCGCACAACCTCGGCACCATTGGGTATCTCATCGATAACTCCCAGGCCATCGACCCCGCATGGCTCGAAGGGGTTGAAACCGTCGCCGTCACCGCCGGCGCCTCGGCCCCGGAGGTTCTGGTCGAAGACGTGGTCAGTTATCTGCGTCAGAACGGCTTCGAAAACGTCGAAGAAGTGGAGGTCATGCCGGAAAACGTGCGTTTCGGCCTGCCTCCTGAGATTGCGCAAGCCATTGGCAGTTCCAGTGGAGCCGAACCTGTCCCGGTACGGTGACACCGCCGATGGATCGGCAACGACGCACTTGGCCATCCGATGCGCCATCGCAAAACCAAAGGCAGCGCATCCCCGGGCATCGGCGCCAGGTCGACGCACCCAAACGGGAGCGGCGACCCTTCACGGAGAGGAAAAAGGACACAGCAACTCCGGTTTTGCCGGATAACGCCGGAACCTGGGAGCGAGTTCAGTGTTCCCGGAAAGAGTTGAGAGATTTCACTCCGAATGAATTCTGAGCAGCAGAAAACGCAAACTGCGGCATCCCATTTCGGGCGGCCGAAGTTTGGCCGCATTGACGCGGACATGGCCGATGTCGAGTCGGCCATCGTGCGTGGGCGCGAATACCTGCTCTCTCTGCAGCATCCCGACGGCTACTGGTGCGCCGAGCTCGAGGCCGACTCCATGCTCGAGGCCGACTATATTTTTCTCCACACACTGCTGGAAAGCGGCGGCCAGGGCCGGCTCCAGCGCGCGCTCGCTGAAATGATGCGCTATCAGAACCAGGATGGGAGCTGGAGCATCTATCCCGGCGGGCCGGGAAACATTTCGCTCTCCGTCAAGTGCTATTCCTCTGCCAAGCTCATGGGGGTTCCCGCTGGTGACCCGCGCCTGGCCAAGTGCCGCGAGTGGGTTCAGGCCCATGGCGGCGTCACGGCGTGCAATACCTTCACCAAAATGTATCTTTGCGCGCTGGGCGAGTACGATTACGACGCGGTTCCGGCCATCCCGCCGGAGATTGTTCTCTTCCCCAGGTGGTTCTACTTCAATATCTACGAAATCTCGGCATGGTCCCGCTCCATTCTTGTGCCGCTGGCCATCATGTACGCCAAGAAGCCGTTCAAGAAGATTCCCGCGGAGCAGGGAATCGACGAGCTGTTCGTTGGCGGCCGGGCCAACTCCATCCTGCGCCTGCGCTGGGACCGCAAGCGGCTCTTCTCCTGGCGCAATTTCTTCATCGTTCTCGACCGCTTGATGCATACCGCCGAAGCCGTGCATCTGCGCCCCGTGCGCAAGCTGGCGATGAGGCGCGCGGAAAAGTGGCTGCTCGAACGGCTGGAGATGAGCGACGGCCTGGGCGCTATCTATCCGGCCATGCTCAACGCCATCATTGCGCTGCGCTGCCTCGGCTACAGCGAGGACGATCCCCAGGTGATCCGCGCCCGCGACGAGTTCGAGAAGCTGGGAATCGAGCAAGAGCCAACGCCGGAGATGCCCGAGCCTACCTTCCGCATGACGCCCTGCGTCTCCCCGGTGTGGGATACGGCGCAGGCCGTGGCGGCGCTGGGCGATGCCGGCGTCGCGCGCAACGATCCGCGCATGTTGAAGGCGGCGGATTGGCTGCTCTCCAAGGAGGTTCGCCACAAGGGCGATTGGGCCGTGAAGGTGCGCAACACCGACCCCGGCGGCTGGTACTTCGAGTTCAACAACGAGTTCTATCCCGACACCGACGATACCGCCCAGGTTCTGCTCGCCCTCGGCAAAGTGGACCATCCCCGCGAACGCTACCAGCTCCAGGTGGCCGAGCGCGCCATCCAATGGGAGTTCGCCATGCAGTGCCGCAACGGCGGCTGGGGCAGCTTCGACAAAGACAATACCAAGATGATCTTCCAGTACATCCCCTTCGCCGACCACAATGCCATGCTCGATCCGCCCAGCGTGGACATTACGGGGCGCATGCTGGAGGTGTTGGCCGTCTACGGCTACACGCGCGACGACAAGCGCGTGCAGCGGGCGATCAAATTTATCTTCGGCGAGCAGGAGCCCGACGGAAGCTGGTTCGGCCGCTGGGGCGTGAACTACATCTACGGAACCTTCCTGGTGCTGCGCGGGCTCGACGCCATCGGCGTGGACCACCTCGAACCGCAGATTCAGCAGGCCGCGGAGTGGATTCGCATGGTGCAGAATCCCGACGGCGGCTGGGGCGAGACCTGCGGCAGCTACGACGATCCGGATACGCGCGGTGTGGGACCAAGCACCCCGTCCCAGACCGCATGGGCGCTGCTCGGTTTGCTGGCCGCGGGTGACGACCGCTCCGATTCGATCGCCAAGGGCGTGCGCTGGCTGCTCGAGCGCCAGTTGCCCGAGGGGGGCTGGGACGAATCCATGGGCGAAGGAGCCACGCGCCAGGCCATCATTACCGGAACCGGATTCCCCAAGGTGTTTTATCTGGCATACACGATGTACCGCCATTACTTCCCGCTGATGGCGCTCACCGCCTACAAGCGGGCGATGGAACGGAAAAGCAGCTTTTAGCTACTAGCTTCTAGCCGCTAGCTTTTGGCTGGTTTGTTGAGTGTTTTCGATTTTCTGTTCGGTTTCTTGCAAGAGGCTAGTAGCTAGAAGCTAGTAGCTAGAAGCTAGAAGCTGACATGGAGGGTTTACCCGAATATGGCAGTTCCAATCTCCCAGATGGCTACGGTCGCCGCCTATGTTCTCAAGAACCGGCTCAAGGGCAACCGGCGCTATCCGCTCGTGCTCATGCTTGAGCCGCTCTTCCGCTGCAACCTGGCCTGCGCCGGCTGTGGCAAGGTGCAGTATCCGCCGCACATCCTCAAGAAGCAGCTCACCCCCGAGGAGTGCTTCGCCGCCATCGAGGAATGTGGCGCGCCCATGGTCTCCATCCCCGGCGGCGAGCCGCTCCTGCATCCGCAGATCGTCGAAATCGTCAACGGCCTCGTCGCGCGCAAAAGGTACGTCTACCTTTGCACCAACGCGCTCGAGCTCAAGCGCCGCCTGCCCGAGTTCACGCCCTCCAAGTACCTCACCTTTTCCGTCCATCTCGACGGCCAGCGCGATGAGCACGATTTCTCCGTCTGCCGCGAGGGCGGTTGGGATCTCGCTGTCGAAGGCATCAAGGAGGCCGTCCGGCGCGGCTTTCGCGTCACTCCCAACGCCACCTTCTTCGACGGCACAGACCCCAATCACGTCCGCGCGCACTTCGATGAGATGATGGCCATCGGTGTCGAGGGCATCGTCCTCTCGCCCGGCTACAGTTACGACAAGGCGCCCGACCAGAAGCACTTCATGGGCCGCGCCCGCGTACGCCGCCTATTCCGCGCCATCCTGTCGAACCGCAAAAAGACGTGGAAGTTCAACATGTCGCCCCTGTTCCTCGAGTTCCTGATGGGCGATCGCAATTACGACTGCACACCGTGGGGCTCGCCCGCCTTCAACATCTTTGGCTGGCAGCGCCCCTGCTACCTGCTGCAGGATGGCTACGCGGACACCTTCAAGGAGTTGATGGAGACGACGCGCTGGGAAGAGTACGGCGTCGGCAGCGGCAATCCCAAGTGCGCCAACTGCATGGTGAGCTGCGGCTATGAGCCTTCCGCGGTCCTCGACGGCTTCGGATCGCTCAAGGGCTTCTTCGCCATGGTCAAGGGCAGCTTCTCGCTCTACCCCGATCGGCACGCGCTCGACTTGCTCAACGAACCCATGCCCACCGGCCCCTCGTCGCTGGTGCAGATCGCGCACCCCGACCGCGCCTACGAGGAGACGCGCGCATGAAGAGGAGACGCCGGTATGAATTTGTAGCGCCGGTCTCCAGACCGGCTGTAGTGTGGGCGTCCACGCCCACACAGAATTCCGAATGGGGTGCTCGACCCTCCCGACGTTTGCCGGGTGCCCCATGCCCCTTGCTTTCGGGGACCTGGGAATCCACGAAAATCGCAGCAGGTGAATCCACGCGCCGTAGGCGCAATGTTTGTTAGCCCCGCGCTTTAGCGTGGGGTTGATGAGTCAATCGAAATGCCCAGTCCCGTAGGGACGGTGCTTGTTTCAGGGCGCGACTTCAGTCGCGCCAAAGTTGAAAGCCGGGTGCCCCATGTCCCTTGCTTTCGGGGACCTGGGAATCCACGAAAATCGCAGTGGCAGGAACTTGCTCCGCTAACTCCGCTAAGAGGACCCATGACCGCCGAAGTTCAAAAATACACGCGTGAACAAATTGAAGCGCTCGAACTCGCGCCCGGCTTCGAGCACGAGGAACTCGAAGGCTCCGTCCCCTCGCTCGCCAGCGACGAGGACCTGCGCCGTGCGCTCGAAAAGGCCCTCGATTTTCGCGGCGACGTCACCATCACCCTCAAGTCCGGCGAAAAAATCGAAGCCTACATCTTCAATCGCTCAACCGGCGCCACTCTCGCCGACTCCTGGGTGCAGTACTTCGCGTCCAACGCGCCGGACAAGCGCAAAATCAGCTACGACCAGATCGCCCGCCTCGAATTCGGCAAAGACCGCGCCGCTGGCAAGCACTGGGAAGATTGGGTCAAGGCTTGGAACGAAAAGAAGGCCGCCGGCGAAAAGAACATCGGCCTGCATCCCGACGCGCTGGAGTAGGTCTTGCCGGGAGCCTCAGACGCCGGCACTCAGCGCAGAAGCCTGGCCTTCTGCCCCTGCTTGGCGATCGCGGTCACGGCTTTCTTATCGAAAGAGACAAATGTCTCCCCACCCAGCCATGCGCCCTCATACGCGATCGCGCCATCGGCAAAATCGCCCCCGGCTTTGAGCATTGTCAAACCTGCCGCTACTGCAGGGCCGTCCATCGCCATATTGGGCGCGCTGCAGAGCGCTTCCACCACGCGGACGATATCATCGCGTTTGAAGCGATAGGAACGGCCGAGAACCCAAACGAGCTCGCAGAGACACGGCAAAGGGAATGCCACGACGCTGGCGCTTCTCAAGACCCCTTCGGCAACGCGCGCCTGCGAGGTGTGGTCGTGGAGAACGGCACGTAGCAAGACGTTCGTGTCAACTGTGACTTTCAACGCTCACCAGCCCATGCGCGTTCGGTCGCTTCCTTGATCTGTTCGATGGTCAGCTTCCTCTTCGTCTTGCCCGCGAGCATTCCGAACAAATCCTCGATCCTGCCGGTTTTCCTGGCCGCTGCGACGACTCCTTTGCCGCCCGGCATCAACTCCAGCTCAATCTTCTCGCCCGGCTTCACGCCCAGATGCCGCAGCACGTCTTTGCGAAAAGTGACCTGCCCCCGCGCCGTAACCGTTAATGTTGCCATGGCAATGCCCTCCGAACCCGTGCGACATGGCCATTATAATGCAAATCTGCATGAAAAGGAAATGAGATTTTGCAAGAAGAAAAAGAATGCAACATTGCATGAAATAAGTAATGTAAATATGCATGTAGTAGATAATGCTAATATGCATGAGATAGTAATGCATTAATGCATGAAGTACGCATACATGCGTAATGTAAAACGAGCATAAACGTGTAATGGCATTCTGCATGAAAGGTGAATGCATTCCTGCATCACAACCCCTGCCGGCGTGCGCCGGGAGCTTCCCCCAATTCGCCCCCAAAGCCGGCGTCGGCCCGCTCAGGCGCATGTCCGCCCCGCAGCTTAAAATAGATCAGGCTCCCGCGCGAACTCAGCGAACACCGCTAACTCCGCTAGCTCCGCTAACGCCGCTAACTCGCAATGAAGATCTTCCTCACCGGCGCTACCGGCTTTGTCGGCCACCACGTGGCCAAAGCCCTGGCCGCCGAAGGCGCGGGCCTACGCCTGCTCACGCGCAAATCCAGCAATCTCGCCAATCTCGAAGGTATCCCCGGCGAGACGGTCGTCGGCGATCTCTCCGACCCTGCCTCGCTCAAGCCTTCGCTCTCCGGCTGCGACGCCGTCGTCCACGTCGCCGCCGACTACCGCCTCTGGATTCCCGATCCCGACGCGATGTACCGCGCCAACGTCGACGGCACGCGCGAGCTGTTGCGCCTGGCCCGCGAGGCAGGCGTCAAGCGCTTCGTCTACACCTCCAGTGTCGCCACCATGCACTTCCGCACCGACGGCATCGTCATCAACGAAGACACGCCCGTCTCCCTCGCCGACATGGTGGGCCACTACAAGCGGTCAAAATTCCTCGCCGAGCAGGAGGCCATCGCCGCCGCACAAAACGGCCAGCAAGTCATCGTCCTCAATCCCACCACCCCCATAGGCCCTAACGACCGCAAGCCCACGCCCACCGGCCGCATCTTCGTCGACTTCTTGAACGGCAAATTCCCCGCCTACGTCGACACCGGTCTCAATCTCGTCGATGTCTCTGAAGTCGCCCGCGCCCACGTTCTCGCTCTCTCTAAAGGCACTCCCGGCCGCCGCTACATTCTAGGCGGCGAAAATCTGACGCTCAAGCAGATCCTCGACAAGATGTCCGCCATCGCCGGCATCCCATCGCCCACGGTGAAGATTCCGTTCGCCGTTGCCGCAACGTACGCATTCTTTGAGGAGTGGATCACGGGCCGCATCCGTGGCCGCGAGCCGCGCGCCACCCTCGAAGAAGTCCGCATGGGCCGCAAGAAGATGTACGCCTCCAGCGCCCGCGCCCAGCAAGAGCTCGGCTTCCGCATCACGCCCGTCTACCCCGCCATGCGCGCCGCCATCGACTGGTTCCGCTCCAACGGCTACGCGCCCGCAATGATCCCGCAGGCCCGCGCATGACCCGCACCGCCATCATCGCCGCCTTTCCCGGCGAGCTCAAGCCGCTCGTCCGCAACTGGCCTCACAGCACTCGCGACGGCATTCGCTTTTGGGTGCAGCGCAACGAGGAAGAAGAATGGATCGCCGCCTGCGCAGGCGCAGGCCAATCCGCCGCCACCCTCGCCTTCGCCGCCATTGAAGACGGCGGTCCCATCGATCTCGTCTTCTCCGTCGGCTGGGCCGGAGCGCTGCGCGCCGAAATCCCCGCTGGCGCGGCCCACAACGTCGCCGGAGTCATCGACGTTTGCACCGGCGAGCGCTTCCACTGCGATGCCGGCGCGGGCGAGCTCTGGCTTGCCACCAGCCCTAAGGTGGCCCCTTACACCGAAAAGCGCCGCCTCACGTCCGCGTACCAGGCCGCCCTCGTCGACATGGAAGCCGCCGCCATCGCCCGCCTCGCCGCCATGCGCAACATCCCGTTCTATTGCATCAAAGGCGTCAGTGACGGCCTTACCGATCGCCTTCCTGACTTCAATCGCTTTCTTTCGCCCGGCGGTCGGTTCCGTTTGGCGCGGTTTGCTCTTTTTGCCATGCTCCGTCCGTGGTACTGGCCCGCACTCCTCCGGATGGGCGAAAATAGTAGACAGGCTTCCCAAAACATCGCGAAGTCGCTGCTCGATTTTCTCGATGAGCGAGGTCACATCAGAAAACGGAATGGCTACCCAAATCTCCAACCCTAGATTGCGCGTCGAAGCCAAGCTCCCTTCGGCCATGCGGGCCGTGGTCTATCGCGGCATTAACGACATGCGCTTGGAAACCGTCCCCGTTCCGCGCATCGGCCCCGGCGAGCTCCTCATCAAGATCGCCACCTGCGGCGTCTGCGGCACCGATCTCAAGAAAATTCACATGGGCTCGCACTCTGCGCCTCGCATCTTCGGCCATGAGATGGCAGGCGTGGTCGCCGAGGTGGGCGCGGGAGTGACCCAATTCGCCGTGGGTGATCGCGTGATGAGCTTCCATCACGTTCCCTGCGGCGAGTGCTACTACTGCCGCAAGCAGACGCCGGCGCAGTGCCCGCTCTACAAGAAAACCGGCGCCACCGCGGGCTTTGAGCCTTCCGGGGGCGGGTTTGCCGAGTACGTCCGCGTCATGGACTTTTTAGTCGCCAAGGGCGGCGTGGTCCACATTCCTGACGGCGTCCCCTTCGAGCAAGCGGCGTTCGTCGAGCCCCTCATGACGGTACTCAAAGGCGTAAAACTGCTAAACCTCGCTGCCGACGACACCGTGCTGGTCATCGGCCAGGGATCCATCGGCCTCATGCACGCCGCGCTCGCCAAGCGCATCGGCGCCCGCGTGCTCACGTCCGACCTCTTCCCGGAGCGCCACGCCATCGCCGCGCGCTTCGGACTCACCAATCCCATCCACGCGGGCCAGGAAAACGTCGTCGAGCGCGTCTTTGCCGAGACCGAAGGCCGCGGCGCGGACGCGGTGATCGTGGCCGTCGGAGGCAATGCTCTCATCCGCACGGCCATGGACGCGGTGCGCCCTGGCGGCAAGGTGATGCTCTTTGCCCAGACGCAGCACGGCGAGGCCGCATTCGACCCCGCCGCGGTCTGTGTGGACGAAAAGACCCTTCTCGGCTCATACTCTTCTTCGTTCCCGATTCTGGACCAGGTGACAGACCTCGTTTTTGGAGGGTACCGCAACGGCTTCGACCTTACGCAGTTGATTTCGCACCGTTTCCCGCTTGAAGAGGCAGTCGCAGCCATCGAAATCGCATCCCATCCCCAGCCGGGCTCGATGAAGATCATGTTGGAGCCTGTGCCCGGGGCTGGCGCAGAGTAGGAGCAGCACTGTGGCGAGTACGGTGAAAGACGCGATCCTCCGCGGCCGCAAAACGGTCGAAACCGTCGTCGAAGAGGGCCGCAAGACGGTTGAGAACGTCGTCGAGGGAGGCCTGAATACAGTCGAGACGGTCGTCGAGGTCGGCCTCAACACCGTCGAAACGGTGGTCGTCAAAGGCCGCCGCAAGGTCGAATCCGCCGTCAGCCTGGGCCGCAGGACCGTCGAGCACGCGCTTCTCCACGGGCGCAGCACCATGCAGGCCGCCGTTCTCCACGGCCGCGAAGATATCCGCATCGAGCAGGTTCCCATTCCCAAGGCTGCGGTGGGCGAATTGATCGTCCAGGTCGGCGCGGCGCTTACCTGTGGAACCGACCTCAAGGTCTTCCGCCGCGGCTACCACGCGCGCATGATCGTGCCCCCCGCGCTCTTCGGGCACGAGATGGCGGGGACCGTTGTCGAAGCGGGCGATGGCGTCTCGGATTTCGCGCCCGGCGACCGCCTGGTGGCGCTCAACTCCGCGCCCTGCGGCCAATGCTACTTCTGTTTGCGCGGCCAGGAAAATCTCTGCGACGACCTCCTCTTCAACAATGGCGCGTATGCCGAGTTCATTCGTATTCCCCAGCGCATCGTGGCCAAGAACACGTTCCTGGTGCCGGAAAATGTCCCGCTGGAGCACGCGGCGCTGACCGAGCCGCTGGCCTGCGCCGTGCATGGATTCGAAGATTCGCGTCCCCGCAAGGGCGACATCGTCGCCGTCATCGGCGGCGGGCCGCTCGGCCTCATGATTCTCCATGTCGCCGCTCTCGCCGGCTTCGAGACCATCGCCATCGTCAAGCACGACGGCCAGGTGGAAGCCGCAAAACAACTCGGCGCCACGCGCGTCGTGCAAGCTGCGTCCATTCGCAGGGCCATTCAGGACACTCGGGCGCTCACACCGAACGGGCGCGGCGTCGACATCGCAATTGAAGCCGTGGGCTTGCCCGAGGCGTGGCAGGAGGCCATCGAGCTGGTTCGCAAGGGCGGCACGGTGAACTTCTTCGGCGGTTGCGCTGCCAACACCCACGTCAACCTCGACACCAATCGCATCCACTATAGCGACATCACGCTCAAAGCCACGTTCCATCACACTCCGGCCATGTGCCGCAAGGCGCTCGATCTGATTGCCGGCGGTCAGTTCCAGGCCGGCGCCTTCATCACCGGCCGCGCTCACCTCTACGAACTCAACCGCGTCTTTGAGAAGCTCATGAACCGCTCCACCGAGATTAAGACGGCCATTGTGCCATAAGCCCAGGAAAATCCGAACCGAGTTGTGCAGACTTCTTCGAGGTTAACGAGATCGACAGGCACGATGCCCTGGAGTTCCGAACGTGTGCATCTCTATGTTCGGGCGCCAGATCGCCCTGAACGGCGATCCCCATCATCATTTATTTCAAAGGCCCGCAACGCGGATTGCCTGCGGCTGCGTCGAATCTAAAGGTAGTTCAATTCGTCAAACGGTGTACCATCAACAAAGGACGCGAGGAATTCTTGGATCATGCTCCGTACATAAATCGGGCTCATAACGACGGATCTGCATTGCTGGCCCACGCTCTTAAAAACGCCGGCCGCTTTCTGCTGGTGCTGGCTGCCGTTGAGTTGATTTCCATGCCCTTGACACAGTATGCCTGGACCTGGGACCACTTTCTTCACGGTGGTATGGACTTCGAGTCGAGCCTCCTGTTTCTCGTGGTCTGCCTTCACCTTTTGCTTGTGCTCCGTAATCACCGCCGGCAAGACGAGAATTTACGCGTTTCGATGTGGCGGCTATCGCTGTCCATCTTCAACACTGACAAATCGGCTGCAATGCGCGGAACTGGGTTCCTCTCGTCATTTCATCGAAAGCACCGAGCCGGTTCTGGTTGGGCATCGTACAACCTTCCTCTTCAAATCTGATCCAGTGGCTCCCGTGGAACGCATGTTGGATGGCTCGCCGGTACGAGTCATCCGCTGTCCCTAGACGAACCCCCCATTCCGTCTACTACGGAGAGACAATGAAAAAGTCTGAAGTTATTCAGGCCTGGTCCAGAATTCTGGGCGGCCATCCGCCATCGCTATCGATCGAGATCACAAAAGAGTGCCCTTTGCAGTGTCCCGGATGCTACGCATTCGATGCGGCGCATCTCGGAGGTTCGACTCAACTGCGTCAACTTTCGGATTTCAAGGGAGATCAACTGGTCTCGAGAGTGCTTGCGCTCATCGATGAACACAAACCTCTCCACGTTTCGCTCGTCGGCGGCGATCCGTTGGTAAGGTACAGGGAACTCGAACTGCTGTTGCCGGAGATAGAAAAGCGCGGTGTCCACACGCAGATCGTCACGAGTGCGTTTAGGGTCATCCCCGGCAACTGGACGGCATTCAAGAAATTGAATGTCGTTGTATCGATCGACGGCCTCCAGCCCGAGCACGATGCACGGCGCAAACCAGCTACCTATGAACGCATCCTTAAGAACATCAAAGGGGCGCGAATCACTGTTCATTGCACGATCACATCGCAAATCGCCGGGTGCCCCGGCTACCTTGCTGAATTTCTCGAGTTTTGGAGCGGTCGTCAGGAGATTGTGAAGGTATGGTTCAGTCTTTTTACTCCGCAGCGCGGGGCCATCGATCCAGAGATCCTGACGCCTCTGCAAAGGGCTATGGTGATAGCCGACCTTCGCCGGTTGCGGGTGGCGTATCCCGCTCTCGACATGCCTGAATCATTGATTCGAGAGATGGAATCTCCGCCCCAAAGCCCAAAGGAGTGCATCTTTGCCAGAACTACCCAAACGATCTCGGCAGATCTCAGAACGCAAATTACGCCGTGTCAGTTCGGCGGAGATCCGGATTGCGGCCAGTGTGGCTGTATCGCATCGATGGCGTTGGCCGCTGTTGGCCATTACCGCGTGTTGGGTGGGCTCACCGCCGGACGAATATTCATGACTTCAGAGCGCCTAGGCAAAGGATTGAAGATCATGCGAAGAAGACTCGCAAGGCAAATGCCATTTCCGTCGGGATCGTCCCCGCTCAACAAGGAGCAACTAGTCACAAGCATTGCCAAGATGCGCGGCTCAAACACCTGAATAGCCTACCCTGGCCGGCGAGCCGCGCCTTACAACTATTTTGATTCGCCTCATTCATGGCCGCCCGGCCATCTTACCGGTGCATCGGCGCGAAACCCCTGTTTTTTCGCGCCAACCGCGTTCCTCCCGCGGCCGGTGGAATAATATCGATAAGGCCAGAACTCCCATGACCGCCACCGCCGCCCAGCTTTCGTCCGATGAACTCCTCGCCCGCGGCTGGGCCTCGCTTCCGTCGGCCTATCGCATTCCTGACGTTGCGCCCACGCTCGACCAAGCCCGCCACTATTGCCGCCACCTCGCCGAAACGCATTACGAGAATTTTCACGTGGCCACCTGGCTGCTGCCCAGAGCGTTGCGCCCGCACTTCTATTCCATCTACGCGTACTGCCGCATCTCCGACGATCTCGGCGACGAAGTCCCCGACAAATCCGCGGCCCTGGCCCTCCTTGATCTATGGGGCAGGGAACTCGATGCCTGTTATGAAGGCCGCGCGCGCCATCCCGTCTTTGTCGCGCTCGCCGAAACCATCCGCGCCTGTTCCATCCCCAAAGAACCATTCGCCGATCTGCTCACCGCGTTTCGCCAGGACCAGACCGTCGCCCGTTACGCCACAATGGACGATGTGCTTGGCTACTGCCGCTACTCCGCCAATCCCGTGGGCCGTTTGGTGCTCTACGCCTGTGGCGAAACGAAACCGGTCGCAATTGACGAAAACTTCCGTCTCTCTGACTCGACCTGCACCGCTCTCCAACTCGCCAACTTCTGGCAGGATGTCCGCGTGGACTATGCCAAGGGCCGCGTTTATATTCCGCAGGACGACATGCGCCGCTTCGGCGTGAGCGACGAGACCATCTCGCACGGCGTGGCAACGCCGGAGTTCCGCGCGCTCATGCGCCACGAAGTCGCCTGCGCGCGCTCTCTCTTCGGCCAAGGGCTTCCCCTGATTGCCAGGGTGAACCGCGGCCTTGCTCTCGACCTCGATCTCTTCAGCCGTGGCGGCCTTGAGATTCTGCGTGCCATCGAACGCCGTGGCTACGACGTGCTGAGCGCGCGTCCGTACATTTCGAAGCGCGACAAGCTGGCACTGTTGTTGCGCGCACTGGGTGGCAAGGCGCTGCCGTTCTTGCGGCTCCGCTCCCCATCGGCAGGAAAGACGGCTTGACGCATATCGCTCCATCGCACGACCTGACCTTGAAAGGCGCCTATGCGGCCTGCCGGGCAATCGCTAAACGCGAAGCCCAAAACTTTTACTACGCTTTCGTCGCTCTTCCGCTCCAGCGCCGCAATGCCATCTGCGCCATCTACGCATTCATGCGGCAGGCCGACGATCTGGCCGACGACGAGAGCCTGCCTCGCCAGGAGCGCCGGCGCCGCCTGGATGCCTGGCTGGCCGCGTGGCGCGAGGCCGCAAAAGGCGCGCCCACGGGCGATCCGGTCTTTCTCGCCGTGCGCGACGCAACCAGCCGCTTCGAAATTCCGCTTGCCCTGCTCGACGAGCTGGTGGCCGGCGTCACCTTGGATTTGGACAACGCCCCCACCGGCGCGCCGGAAACTTACGCCACCTTTGCCGATCTCTACCGCTATTGCTACCTCGTCGCCTCGGTCGTAGGCCTGGTGTGCATCCGCATCTTCGGCTACCGCGACCCGCGCGCGGAAAAGCTCGCGGAGGAGACGGGCATCGCCTTTCAGCTCACCAACATTCTGCGCGACGTGGCCGAGGACGCCGCGCGCAACAGGGTCTATCTTCCGCTCAAGGATCTCGCCCGCCACGGAGTTACCCTCGATTCTCTGCTTTACCGCGCGCCGTCTGCGCCTCCCACGGCTGGCGAGCGCGATCTCTTTGCCGCCATCGCCCGCCGCGCCGAGCACTACTACCGCGCGTCGCGCTTTTTGCTGCCCCTGGTCGATCCCGTAAGCCGTCCTGCGCTCTGGGTGCTTGTCACCATCTACCACGCGCTGCTGAAGCGCATCGAGCGCGCCAACTACGATGTTTTCACCCGGCGCGCCAGCGTACCGCTCATCCAGAAACTCGCCATCCTCGCCGTGGGCCTCGCATGGACGGCCTGGGCGCGCATGGTTGCTTAGGTGTTTAGTCCCGGCATTTGATGGATGGGTTCTTCTCGACGAGGTGGGAATTTCATGATGATTAAGAAGATCTTCGTTATGCTTTGTCTCTGTGCCTCCATGCCCGCCGGACTCATGGGCCAGGCAATTCAAGTAAACCCGGCGAATCCTCACTACTACCTGTTTGAAGGAAAACCTACGATCTTGATCACGTCCGCGGAGCACTACGGAGCGGTCATCAACGAGGCGTTTGACTATGTCCCATATCTCGATGCCTTGAATGCACACGGATTGAATTACACCCGAATCTATCCGGGAGCTATGTTCGAGACGACGGACAAGTGGGTTACCGGCAATCCGGTGGGCCCCAGGCCCCGAGATCTGATTTTGCCCTGGGCTCGCAGCGACCAACCAGGTTATATCAACGGGGGAAACAAGTTCGATCTCAGCCGCTGGAATCCGGAGTACTTTGCCCGTTTGAAAGATTTCTTGGCCAAGGCCGCGGAGCGCGGAATCGTGGTGGAAATCTGCTTCTTCAACTCACAATATTCCGATACTTGGCCAATCTCCCCACTCTATTACGAGAATAATGTTCAAGGCGTGGGAAAGTGCGGTTGGCGCGATGCGCAGGCCTTGGGTTGCGGCGATCTGACTGAGCACGAGGCGGACTATGTAACCAAGATCACGCGCGAGGTGAACTCGTTTGACAACGTCATTTTGGAGATTTGCGACGAGTGCGCCTCTGTCGGCACAGGAGTAAAACGTGCGGGACCCTGGGTCAGTTACATGATGGGAGCTGCTCGCGACGCGGAGCGTGATCTTCCCCAAAAACATCTTATTGCGCAGGAAGTAGAAGGCACTTTCGGGGATGCGATGGACTTTTCGGCCGATCCTCGCGATTCGATTATCACTGGGCAATACATATGGGGACGCGACCCGGACGAGCGCGGAGGGGAAATGGGCGGGCTGCGAGGCCTGGATTACAAATACAGCATGAATAAGCCCATCGAGATGAACGAGACTGACTGGTACCCAATTTGGTATCAAGGCGACATGATTGCCGATGCGCGTGTGGAAGCCTGGGAGTTTATCGTCGGTGGTGGAGCGAGTCTCAACAACCTGAACGGGACCTACACGCCCGAAAATCCGGCGGGTAAGTCGCCGGAGAATGAGCAGATTCTGCAAGCCTTGCAGAATTTGAGGCATTTCATGGACAGCTTTGACTTTCTCAAGATGCAGCCCGATTCGAAATTTGTGATGAGTGGGCTAGAACCTTCCGATGTCCATTATCGGGCTATGAGTGAAGTCGGCAAGCAGTATGCTCTGTACATCCATCACAGCCGATACAGCGGTGATGGTATGAGTTCGTATGTGGTCATGCCTGAAAATTACGAGGAGAAACTGGTTCTTAACCTGCCAGAGGGAAACTACAAAGTGGATTGGGTCGATCCGGCGCGAGGTACAGTGGTTGCTACGGAGAACCTCCTGAACCAAGGCGGATACTGTGTTCTATCCACGCCACCTTACACCGTTGACATAGCGCTTCGTATCAAAGTACGGGGCCCATCCTAATCCTTCTGTTGTTTCTTGCCAGGTTCCCAGGTGTAGAGTCGAGCTCGCCGGTCAAGGGGAATTCAATTTGTAGCCGTTCCGTACACTATTCCGTGCATCGCAGTGCCACGAAATGCAACACTTGTTCTTAAGATTAAGTCCTCAGAGTGGTTCGCCAGTTAGTGTGTGGCATTTCCAATGTCGTGTAAGACGGATTTTTCTTGAGCAAAAGCCACTTAGCGATTGCCCTGCGCATTACAGCAACTGGAGAACCGCTATCATTTCGACGCAAACGTTCCATAGGAAACTATTTAGGAACTCGATGTTTTGAAAGGGCATGGCTCAAGCCCTGCCCCTCAAAAAAAAGCGTGAAATTTGGACACAACCGCCTGCGCGTCCACTGCGGCCCTCCCTCACTCAATGCGATAAGCTGATGCAGGGGGACTTTTTGATGCAATTTCGCGCCCTGGGTCGTGCCGTTTCGGCGCTGTTTCTGCTCGTCCTGGGGATGGCTACGGCTCCTCAAGCCCTCCAGGGGCAGGGAGCGGGCTTTAATCCGGCGCTGCCCCTCACCCACGTTGACAACGGCCCCAACACGGCCTGGGCGCAGGGCCGGCATTATGTCGTGCTGGTGTCGCTCGATGGGTTCCGCTGGGACTACGCCAGGCGCGACAACGCCGCCAATCTGCTGGCCCTCGCAAGGCAGGGCGTCTGGGCGCCCGATGGCATGTTGCCCAGCTATCCTTCGCTCACCTTTCCCAACCATTTCACCATCGTCACGGGCCTTTATCCCGAGCACCACGGCCTGGTGGCCAACAGCTTCCTCGATCCTGCGCGTGGCGCGCGCTACTCCATGGCCGATTCGCAAACCGTCACCGACGGCTCCTGGTATAGCGGCGTGCCGCTGTGGAGCCTGGCCGAAAGCCAGGGAATGCGCACGGCCTGCCTCCTCTGGGTCGGCTCCGAGGCCAGGATCGCCGGCTTCCGGCCGTCCTACTATGCCACCTTCGATGGCAAAACTCAGGCTACGCCCCAGGCCGAGCAGGCGCGCATCGACGATACGCTCGCACTCTTGCATCTGCCCGCCGCCGACCGCCCGCACTTCATCGCCATTTATTTCTCCGAGCCCGATCACCAGGGCCACGAGTTCGGTCCCGATGCTCCGCAAACGCGAGCCGCGGAGCTCAGGATGGACGCGATCGTAGGCAAGCTGGAGGCGGCGCTCAAATCTACCCGCCTTCCCATCGATCTGGTGGTCGTCAGCGATCACGGCATGGTCAAGTCGCAGGGAGACTGGGTCGACCTCGACCAATTCGCCGATCTGGCGGGCTTTGAAACCGTTGGCACGCTCCTCTACGGCAAGACCGAAGACGATCGCGCTCGCGTGTACAACCAGCTCAAGCACGCTTCTTCGCAGTTTGTCGTCTATCGCCTCAAGGATGTTCCGGCCGGGCTCAATTTCAACCGGAATCCGCGCGAGGGCGACCCCGTGGTTGTGGCCACCGGGCCTTACGCGATCCGCGCGCGCACGCCGCGGGCAGGGCAACCCGATCGCCCGCCCACAGCCGGCATGTACGGCTTCGATGTGCGCGAGATTTCCGAAATGAAGGCCAGCTTCTTTGCCGCCGGACCGGATCTTGTTGCGGGAAAGACCGTGGCTCCGTTTGAAAACGTCAATCTGTATCCATGGCTTGCCCATATGCTCGGTCTCCAGGCGCCGAAGTCCGACGGAAGCCTGAACATCCTGTCTGCAACGCTGCGCGATGGCGGCGCCGCGCCGGAACAAAACAGCGGGCCCCCTGCCGGTGTAGACCAAGGCACAATCGCTAAGCGGCTTTTTCATTAGAGCGTGTTTCAAAAATACGATTTGTAACAAGGGCACGGCTTTAGCCGGGCCGAAAAATGCAGGAAAATACCGGGGCTTTAGCCCCTGAGGGATGACAACGGAAACCGACGCAACCATTTTTGAAACACGCTGCAAGAAAAAACCACCTTGAATACTGCCCGAAATGGCTCATAGTTGCAGGAGAACCGCCGTAGAAAGGGAACGAATGAAATGAGCGTGGTCCTTGGAATTGACGGAGGCGGAACGCGCACGCGCGCCTCCATCGCCGACGGCGAGCGTGTGCTGGCCTTTGCTGAGAGCGGCTCCATCAAGCGGTTGCGGGTGGGTGCTGAGGCTGCCGAAGAGAATCTGCGCGCATTGCTTCAGGATGTTTTTGCGCAGGCTGGCGTAAAGAGCGTGTGCGCGGCTTCGTGTGGCGTGGCCAGCGCCAGCATGCCCGGCATTCCCGAGTGGATCACCGCAGTCCTCGACGAATTCCACGTCGAGCGCTCCGAGGTCGTCGGCGATCACGTCATCGCCCTCGATGCGGCCTTTCACGGAGGGCCGGGCATCCTGCAGATCGCCGGCACCGGCACCAACACCATCGGACGCGCGCCCAACGGCAGCCGCGAGTCCGCCGGCGGGTGGAGCTCGCGCCTGGGCGACGAAGGGTCGGGCTACTGGATCGGCCTGAACGCCATCCGCCAGGCGCTCCATGCCTACGACCGCGAGGAGCCGACTGAGGTTCTGAAAAAGGTGGGCGAAATCTGGAGCACACCCGCCATCGCAGACCTGATCAACCTGGGCGACGGCACGCCGGGGCCCGATTTTGCCGCGCTCGCCCCTGCCATCAACAAGCTGGCCGAAGCGGGCGACCCCGTCGCTGTGAGAGTTTTGCGCCAGGCAGCGGCCGACCTGGTAGAGAATGTGCTGCTGGTGCGCTCCAAGCTGCGCCGCAAGCACGCCATCGCCGGCGAGGTTCCCGCCGCGTGGACCGGCAGCGTGATCGGGAAGATGACCCTTGTGCGAGAGGCGTTCTTCGCAGGCCTGCACTCGGCCGCGCCGCAGATGCCGGTGAAAAAGGAAGCCGTCGTCCCTCTCGATGGCGCAATCTGGCGCGCGCAACGCATGGCTGACTCCGCTAGCTAGTGTCCCGTCCCTAAAGCTCGCATCAAAAACGAAGCAGTCATCCTGAGCGGAGTCCGCCGCGGCGGACGGAGTCGAAAGCCTGCCCTGAGCTTGCCGAAGGGGACCTGCATTTGGGATGCGCGATTTATGTGACAAACTTTAGAGACACCACACTAGCAGTTCACGCGGCATCGAACTTTCCGGTCGCTTTACCGTTCATCATCGACGCAATCAGTTTCCCGTTCGCATCCACGGCCACCAGGTTCGCGGGCCCGCCCACTGCCAGAACGCCGGCCCGATCCTCAAGCCCCGTCATCGCTGCCGGATTCACCGTCACCAGCCGCAGCACTTCTTCCAGCGGCGCGCCCGTGAACGCGACGAAATTCGCAAGCGCCCGATCCAGCGTCAGCACGCTTCCGGCCAGAACGCCGCGCGCCATCGCTCTCCCGTTGGCCACCTGCACGGGGAAACCTCCGAGCTGGTACTCACCGTCGGGCATGCCCGCCGCGCTCATCGCGTCCGTCACCAGAATCCCTCGCTCTGGTCCCTTGGCTCGCCACCATAGTTTCGCCATCTCTGGCTTCGAGTGAATCCCGTCGCAGATCAGTTCCGCGTAAAGAGAGTCGTCGGTCAGCGCCACGCCCAGGATTCCCGGTTCCCGATGGTCGAGCGCGCGCATCGCGTTGAAGGTGTGCGTCGCGCTCACGGCTCCGGCGGCAATCGCGGCGCGGGTCTCTTCCGCCGTCGCGTCCGAATGTCCAACCGACACGCGAACGCCGCGCTCGGTCGCGTGCCGCGCCAGCTCCGCCGCGCCCGGCAACTCGGGGGCCAGCGTCATCAGCCACACCTGTCCTCCGGCCGCGTCCAGGAACCGGTCGAAGAGGGCGATGTCGGGCGCGAGCAGGTGTTCCGCCGGCTGCGCTCCGCGCTTGGCGTGCGACAGGAACGGCCCTTCCAGGTGAATGCCGATCGGGCGCGCGACCGGCCGGAGACTTCCATTCGCCCCCTCGATCCGTTGTGGATCGTCGATGAGCTTGGCCAGCCCCTCCAGCGCGCGCAGCGTCGCATCCACCGGTGCGGTCACCGTCGTCGCCAGATAGCTGCCCGTCCCGCGCGAAGCCAGAAACCGCCCGATCGCGCCAAGCGCCTCAGGCGTCGCCTCCATCACATCGTGCCCGGCCGCTCCATGGATATGCACGTCGAAGAATGCGGGCGCCAGCGTCGCGCCGGGATAATGGAATGTCTTCCCATCCCCTTCGATCACAACGGCCAGGGCGCCATGTTGCGCGAGGATGGAAGCCGGGGATTGGAAGCCTCTGCCCGCAAGGGGGTCCGGCGGTTCGGCGGAGTCGCGCCTCGCGATCGCGGCAACCCGTCCGTCTTCGATTGCAATGGAAGGCTCGTCAACGGCCCCGCGTCCGTCCCACAGCCTCGCCGCCGTCACCACCGTACGCATAACTCATTATGGCAGCGGCTGCGCGGTAGCTGAAACCTGCCGTTTTCCTTCCGTTCGCAATTGGCTGCATTTTCCCGTTGCGGCGTGCGCCCCGCGGCCCTGTCGCCACACGAAGGAGTGAAAAACCGGAAATGAAAACTCGCCTCAGGTTGCAGCTTCGCGCGCTCCCGTAGGGAGCGATCGAAAATAGCCCAGGATGGAGTCCGCCGCGGCGGACGGAATCCTGGGAAAGCATGCAATAGTCCGAGCCAGCCCCGTAGGGGCGGCACAACCCTTTCCAGCGCCATTCACCGGCTCATGGAATCTGCCGCGCCCTGAATGGCCCTGACCCCTGATCCCTGACTACTGATTACCGGTACTTCCTTAGCACGCCCAGCACACGCCCCTGAATGGCCACCTGCCCCGCCGGAACGTAGATGGGATCCATCTCCAGGTTGGCCGGCTGCAAGCGCACCACATTCCCCTCCGGGTAGAACCGCTTCAGCGTGGTCTCCGATCCGTGCACCAGCGCCACCACAATCTCCCCCTGCCGCGCCGTCTTCGTGCGCTCCACCAGCACGTAGTCGCCGTTGATGATGTGCTCGTCGCGCATGGAGTCGCCGCGCACCTCCAGAGCAAACACATCGCGGTTGCCCACCACGTCGGCCAGCGAAATGGTCTCCGGACTCTCCATAGCCTCCACCGGCGTCCCCGCCGCAATCCGCCCCGCCAGCGGCAGCTTCAGGCTCGACCGCGTCCGCGTCCCCGGCGGCAGCAAGTCGATCGACCGGCTCCGGTTGTGCACGCGGTCCAGCATCCCTTTCTTTTCCAGGTTGGTGATGTGTTTGTGCACGGTGGCCAGGCTCTTCAGGCTCATGCCGCGCGCAATCTCTTCAAAGGAAGGCGAATAGCCGTTGCGGCTCACAAACGCTTCCAGAAAGTCCAGAACCTCTTTTTGCCTGCGTGTAACAGCCATGGGCGCATTATAGCGAATAAAAAGCGAACTGCAAACACTGTTTTCGCTTTTTCGTTACTTTCTCGGCACATTCAGAACCCGCGTCCCACTCCTGAACCCGGCATACGCCGCCACCTCGTAGCTGAAAGCTGATAGCTGAAAGCTGAAAGCTGATAGCTGCTTTTCAACTCCCCCTGCCCACGGCCGATCCTTCGGTGCTATGATGAATCCCGCTCAGTTCCCCGGCTTCTAATCCTCCCCGGAGAGACAACTCCCCGGCTACCTTCCCATTCCAACGAATCAAGGAGTGACTATGTCCAAACTCAAATTCCTCGCTCTCGCGGCTCTCGCCATCGGCCTGTTCTGCTGCGTGCCCGCGGCGCCGGCCCAGATCTCCATCAACATTGGAGTTGCGCCGATCTGCCCCTACGGGTACTTCCCCTACACCCCGTACGATTGCGCGCCCTACGGCTACTACGGGCCCGATTGGTTTATCGGCGACGTGTTCATTGGAGCCGGCCCCTGGTTCCACGGCCCCGCCCATTTCTCCGGCCATGTCGATAACCGCTTCGACCCCCGTCACGGCTACCGCGGGCCGTTGCCCGGGCGCGGAGAGGAGCCCAACAACAACTTCCACGGCAACGAGGCCAGGGATGGACACGGCCACGTCGTCAACGAGACTCACCACGCCACCAATGAACACGCGCTTCCCGGGCACTCGAGCGGCGGCCATGGCGGGCAGCAGAGCGGCGGACACCAAGGCGGCGGACACTCGAGCGGCGGCCACCACTAGAGCGGGTTGCATAAATGGCTTTGTAACAAGGGCACGGCTTTAGCCGGGCCGCAAAAGACGCATAAACGCTGGGGCTTTAGCCCCTGAGGCGACGCTTTTCATTGCCTCAGACTATTTATGCAACCACCACTAGAGCGGGTTGCATAAATGGCTTTGTAACAAGGGCACGGCTTTAGCCGGGCCGCAAAAGACGCATAAACGCTGGGGCTTTAGCCCCTGAGGCGACGCTTTTCATTGCCTCAGACTATTTATGCAACCACCACTAGAGCGGGTTGCATAAATGGCTTTGTAACAAGGGCACGGCTTTAGCCGGGCCGCAAAAGACGCATAAACGCTGGGGCTTTAGCCCCTGAGGCGACGCTTTTCATTGCCTCAGACTATTTATGCAACCACCACTAGAGCGGATCTCCTGCGGGTGGTCACCGGGGCACAATCGCCAGGTGGCTTTTTCATCGGGAAAAAGCCGCCGTGAATTCTGTCCGAAATGGCTCATCGTTGCAGCAGAACCGCCGTAAACCTCCATCCGATCCCGGCAAGAGGCGAGGCAAGCCGCGCTCAAACCCTCGCCTCCAGCCATCCTCGGCGAATCTCTGCGTTCACCGCAGCGCAGCCGCCCCGCCGCAACCCGCCCCACCCACGCGCTGTCATCCCGAGCGTAGCGTTTTTCAGCGGAGCCGAGGGACCTGCATTTGTTGTTTTGCGCGTCAGGGGGAGCGTGGGGCTTCAGCCCCGCGAATACCCCCCCACCCATTTTTCGAGAAATAAACTACGCGGCGCAGCCGCGCTCAAGCCCGCGCCCGATGGCCATCCTCGGTAGGAAGATTAAGGCCTCTTCAAAGGATGTCGGCCTCACCCTCAAATGTAGTAGAGCAAACTATGCGTCACCGACCTGTACATCTCTTTATATTCCCCCAACTGCTCTCGCGTGAAGGTCTTGGGATCGTAGCCCTCTCGCAGCGCACGTGCTGGATGAATCAGGTTCCGGAAGTTCTTGATTTTATCGACGACATCTTTCGCGACGTGCTTCGGCCGGGTCTCATCGCCATCCGCTCCGGCGTGCGACGGAACATCGATAGGCGCGTTCAGGACATCCACTTCGTTTGCTGCCCAAATCAATTCATCCATGCCGACCCTATCTGGGATTTCAAGCTCACCGCCGTTATCTTCCCCGAATTCGACCAAAAGATACGTCAATATCGCCGTTTCAAGGGCAAACCCCAACGCAATCGCCGCCATGAAATACTGACCAGCATCCTCTAGCTGTTGAACCTTGTCCAAATAAAACGCCAGGAGATCATTTGCAGCGTCCCCATGGATAGTCCCCGTCAACTTTCCCATAGCGCTCCCCGCGAGGATCCTCTAGCCCCTGGCCACCGCCAAGGCTCAAATTGCGATTCGAGATCACTAATGCTTGGGCTCCAATTGGCTCGCAAGCTCTAAAACGAAGTCCATGGGCGTGGCAATTGAATAGCCGGAGTTGCTCGCCATTTGAAAGGCGTGGCCGGTATCAACAAAAGGCACATACATATTCATTACGCCAATAACCTTATACGTGGTGTTCAGACCCTCATGATCAACCTCTACGACTGGTCCACCGCTGTTGCCGAAGTAAGCGGGGCAGTCAAGGATCAACGTCCGGGTCGCCGGGTTTGTTCCTGCAACAATCCCCTTGCGGAGTAAAGGATGGTGAACATCCAACTGAGGAAGTTGCTGGAGCGCTAGGGAAGTCGGATACCCGAAAAGCACAACATCGTTTCCAATGATCACCTGATCAAAGGTTTTGACCCCACGAGTCGCATCTGCTCCAGTTATTCCGAGCCTCGTTGCCTCCTTGATCGTGACGCCAAACTCGGGGGACAGGGAAAAAGGGGTCGCCGCCCCCGGCTTCGCAGGAGACAAAATGAAGACCTTCGCTACCACAACATCCTCGGAAGGGTGAGCTTTGAGGCCCCCGTCGCCCAGGAGAACAAGCAGGTCCAGCGCGAGCCAATTCTTTGAAGAATCCGTCGGATCCCTCGAGTAGGAGATAAGGTCAGCCTTCGAATCAAGCAAAGCGCCTGTTATCGGATTAAACAGGACATGCTTAGCAGTGACGAGATAAATCGCCGTCCCGCTGTTCAGAAAGAACCCAGAACCAGTGAGCCCGTTCCCAAGCGTTATCAGAACGGGATATGACAAATTGTCAGAGGGGAGCGCGGCCTGTCCGCAGGCCACACGCAGACCCACGAGAATCGAAATCGTCAGCAAGAGAGCGCGACACACCCGCGACCGCGAAGCTAAAAAAGAATTCCTCCAACACGCGCCATGGAGTTTGTTGCGCTCAGCGGGCGGCCGATCTCCGAACGAACCAAACCCACCAAGGTTCGGGCGCGCCGCCCTCCCCGGCAGACAGCCGTCCTGCGGCCAGCCAACTTCGCGCTCTGGACCCGAGCCCGTCATCTGCCGGATTTCCTTATCTGAAATTTGACGCGAACGCGCTTCTCCACTGGTTTCCTCGCGCTAAAGTCCACCCGCTCGCCAGAACGCGTAGTGAACTCGACCTCAGTAGGCACCTTCACGGTTTTGTGAGCCTTAAACTCAACTGTTTCCTTCTTCATTGAACCTCCTGATGAATTGAAAGCGTCCTGCACAGATTCCACCCCGCGCCACCGTCTATACGGCTCCCGCGACGTGTGAGTTCTGCAAACCCACGCCAACCAGTCGAGCCCCGGCTACCTCCGGTGGGGCGTGATTTCAATCAGTTTCCACTTGCCCCCAGTGCAGTGGCTTGGTGGAAAGCGGTGGCCGTGCACGTCGGTGGAATAGGTCCGCGACGAGCACCCGGTGCAGCGATAAATTCCCGATGTTGGAACGATCTCTCCGGGCTCAAAGGTCTGGCCGATGTATGCCATGCGCTTGCGCCTCCAGCGCGCTGAACAACCAATATCAAATCTCACGCCACTCAGCAAGACATATTTTCATGTGTGTTTTAGAAACATTCACGGCGATACCCAAAACACGAGCTGCGCCCTGGTCGACTAGGCGTCGGACCTAACCCAAAACGCCAAGGGCGCTAAGGCGGATCGTCATCGCCTGGGTGCTCACCCTGTATTTCGTAGCTATTTGTTGGATCGCGTCCTCCGGCTCGAGCTCGTCGGGGAGCTCGCGCAGGTCGCTCAAGAGCATCTCCCGGGGCATAAGAAGCTCGGCGGCGAACTGGTTGGCCTCGACCTCACGGGGGTCGGTCGCTTCACTGGATACGTCGCTTCGCAGCGCGAACAGGTAGCGATCGTCGACATGGAACATTTCGTCCTCGTGCAGGACTAAATGAGCGATTTCATGCGCAATAGTAAATCGCTGCCTGAGCCGGGAGTGCTTCGAGTTCACCCCTATGACGGCGGTGCTGTCCGGCCTGCGCCGAATCATGCCTGAGAGGCTTCCATCGTAAGGTGCGTAGCGGATCGAGGCGTTCAGGTGAGCCGCAAGCCGCTTGACAGGCACTGGAGCGCTCCTAATGCCTGCCGCATCCAGTAGCTCGCGAGCCTTGCGTCGCGCATATTCAAATCTTGGCGGCATATCCTAAGCCCGTTCCTGGGAAATCACGCTTGCAACCCAGTCCTTGCGATCCTGCGACAGGCCGACTATCTGCGACTCAACGGTACCGTCCACGATTGCACCGTCAGGGAGAAGCTCAGCCACCGACGTGCGCAGATTCCGTGCAATTTTGAGGAGAACATGTGCGTAGACGGGCTGCTTTCCCATCTCGATGTTGGTGATCGAGGTCCGCGAAAGGCCGACCGAGGTAGCCAACTGCTCCTGCGTCAAATCAAGCGATCGGCGATGATCGCGAATCCTCTTGCCGAGCGCGCTGTAATAGGGGCCCTGCGGGACTGCCATGAGCAATTTCTAGCCTCCCGGCCTGCATATGTCAACCGCAGAAACATCTCCCGGTGCCGTATTAGTTCACATCTGAGCTTGGAAAGGCCCCGCAGCATGATCGGGGATGCGGGCCGAGACAGACTCCCGACTCAAGATCCAGCGCTCCGCCGCCCCGCCGCCCTGCTGACGTGCCGCCCCCGCCCCGCAACCCCCTCCCGCCCCATTTTCCCCGCAACCCGCTGAAAACACGACCAAAATTCTTTTCCCAAGTTTGCCGGTAATTACCTGGCCTTGGCGCACAATGGTCCCATGATCGCCAACCGGAGATCGACGCTCAGACCACAACCGCTCCGCACCGGCTCCTTGTTCCCCCGGTCCCTCGGCCCCTGCTTTTCCGCTCCCTGCCGTCCTACTCCCTATTGGCTATTGGCTACTGGCTATTGGCTACTGGCTATTGTCTGTTCCCTTGCTCCCGCAAAGCTATGCGCCCCTGGAAATTGGTATGAAGGTATGCATACGGTATGGCTAGGGTATGGCTAAGGTATAGGTCGCCCCATAAACCCTTTGTTATCAAATATGGAGGTATGGCATACCGGGGGGAGGGGGGATAGATACTAAAAGGTAAACAGACCAGCTCACCCGCCAGCAAGCTGACGGCTGAAAGCTGAGAGCTGAAAGCTGCCTTTTCTGACCACTGACCCCTGATCCCTGACCACTGTCTTACCCCCTACCCCCCTATACCCCCAGGGGGTACAAAAACGGCTCTTTTGGAAGCGTAAGTCGTTCAGAATCAACAACGGATCGTCCAAAAATGCCAAAAATCGCGTCGCAAAACGGCGCAAAAAGTTGCTACAAGCCGCAAATATGCGCGATTTTGTCAGGAAAGCAGGCACTTTTCAGGGGAGAGCGGGGGAAGCGAGTACCAGGAAGCAAACACCGCCGGACAGCCCAACTTGCCCACCAGCAAGCTGACGGCTGAAAGCTGAGAGCTGAAAGCTGTACTTTTAACTCCGCTAGCTCCGCTAACCCCGCTTGCGCCGCTAACCCGCTCGCTCCGCCTAAAATACAACCATGATCCTTGAGTCCTTTCCTGTGGGTCCGCTGGCTTGCAACTGCACCATTCTGGGCGATGAAGAGGCCCGCGAGGCCATCGTCATCGATCCCGGCGACGAGGTGGGCCGCATTCACAGGCGCCTCACCGAACTCGGCCTCAAACTCAAGCAGATTCTCGTAACGCATGCCCACATCGATCACGTGGGCGGAGCGCTCAAGCTGAAGCAGCTCACCGGTGCGCCCATCTACCTGAACGAGTCTGACCTGCCGCTGCTCGAAATGATGGAATCGCAGGCCGCCTGGCTCGGCGTCCGCGCGCCGGAAATTGCCCTGCCCGATGAAAGCCTCAGCGACGGACAGGTTGTGGGACTGGAGGCCTATCCCGCGCGTGTGCTCCACACCCCCGGTCACACCCAGGGCTCGATCTGCCTGCACTTTGCTCCATTGAAGCTTCTCGTTGCCGGCGATACGCTCTTTGCCGGCAGCATTGGCCGCACCGACCTTCCCGGCGGCAACTTCGGCCAAATCATCGCCTCGCTCGAAACCCGGTTGCTCACGCTTCCCGATGAAACTCGGGTCTTGCCCGGCCACGGCCCCGCAACCACCATCTGCGAGGAGCGCCGCAGCAATCCGTTTCTGCAATCTCGGTAGAGAGGGGATATTGAATTTGTATAAACTCTGTTTTGAGTAAAATACTATAAATAGCTAAAGAGAAGCTTTACCTGACTTTACTGGAGTGTTACTCCCGTGATTCGTATGAAAGTAGTCAATCAGGATGCCTACTCCGTTACTGAATTCCGGCTCCGGAGCAAGCAGGCTCACAACCAGCCAACCCGACTCCGGCATCCCGAAAAAGTAGCCCGGATGCACCCATGCGCCGCGCTCCAGAAGAGCCAGAACCGTCCGCTCGTCCGGCTCCAGCGCCGGAACCCGCAGCACCGCGTACCATCCGCCTTCGAGCGCGAGGCGCTGCACAGCCTTGACCGCCTCAAGCTTGCCGTCAAGCTCGGCCAGGTTCGCGGCCGTTCGTTTCCGAATCTGCTCCTGGATTGCCGTCCGGCCCTTGAGCCAGGCGGGCAGCGCCCACTGCACGGGCGCATTCATCGAGAGGAACGTATCGGCAATGACTTCCAGCCGCTCAAGCGCCTGCTCCCGCTGCGGGCCGGTAACAACGATCCAGGCCGCCTTCATCTGTGGCAGGCCGGCAATCTTGCTGAGCCCGCTGACCACATAAACCGGAACGCCTTCCAGGCCCGAAGCAAAACTGGCGCCCGCCGCGCTGATGCCGTAATCGAGAAACACTTCGTCCACGATCAGTGAAAGGCCTGACTCGCGGCAAAGGCGGGCCAGCTCCGCGGCCTCCCAGGGCTTCGTAAAGTGGCCTGTCGGATTGTTGGGGTGCACGACGGTGATCGCCCGCGTGCGTGCCGTAATCACGCGCCGGATCCCCTCCACGTCGATCTGCCAGCCGTTCTCATACGCCAGCGGCGCGGCCTTCAGGAGCACATCGTCGAGAGCGGCGAGGAAGTCGAAGAGCGGATAACTCGGCTGCGGGACGAGTATCTCGTCCCCTGCGTCGCAAAGCAGCCGGAAAAGGAAGCTGTAGGCCTCGCTGGTGCTGGTGGTCAGCACGATCTGTTCCGGGCCGGGAGCCACGCCGTGCGCCGCGTAATATTCACAAACTGCTTGGCGCGCGGAAAGAAGCCCCTTGGGCTGCGGATCGTAGCCCAGGGCGTTCGGATCGGTCAGCGCGTCAAGTTGAGAAGCCGGATAAGCAAAGCCGCAGCGCGTGGGATTCGAAGCCGTGAGATCGGCAATCGGCAGGCCCGCCTGTGCACGTAGCCGGTGCGCGCGCGCCAGCTCGCTCTCCTCCGTGTTCCAATTCGTCCTTTGCGAAAAGTGCATCGTTTTCATCCGCGCGGCCAATCGCGGTCACTCCACCGGGCTGCAACGGCTCATCGTGCACAATGAATGAGAGAAGCGCCCCTTCCAACGATACACGGGCGCCGGTGGACAGATTCGCTGCGACGATCTCTGAAGAAGAGCTTCACAAGGCACACTCGCCAGCTGCGCATTCGAACTGCGATCCATTGAGGTGTTTGCACTCCGAGGATGCGCCCTTCAACCGTTACACTGGCTCCATGATTCTCCGCCTCCTTGTTGCTTCAACAAGCGCCGGCAAACTACGAGATTTCCGCACGGCAGCTAAGGCTTACTCGGTCTGCATCGACCCTCTACCCGGCCTTGACGAGATCCCCGCACCCGCGGAAGACGGCGACACTTTTGCGGCCAACGCCACGTTGAAGGCCGTCTACTACTCGCGCTTCGCCCCAGGCGAGCTGGTGCTGGCCGACGACTCCGGCCTCGAAGTCGACGCGCTCTCAGGCGCTCCCGGCGTGCGCTCGTCCCGCTTCGCCGCGGATGCCGGCCTTGTAGATTCGCTCGACGCCAACGACAACACCGACGTATGGAACAATGTGCTGCTCCTGCAGCGGATGGTGGGGATTCCAGAGGCCAGGCGCACCGCGCGCTACCGCTGCGTGCTCGTTGCCGCGCGCGATGGAGCGATCTGCCACACGGCTGATGGAGCCGTCGAAGGAATGATCCTTGAGGCGCCGCGCGGAACGGGAGGCTTCGGCTACGATCCTCTGTTTTACCTGCCCGACCTGGACAAGACCATGGCCGAGATCGATCTCGAAACCAAACTTTCGCTCAGCCATCGCGGTCGGGCGCTGGCAGCGCTGCTGCCGATGCTGGCGCGCTGATCTTCCACCTCTCCCATCCAAAACCTAAGAGCACGGAGTGCCCGCCTTGACGGGCACAGCATCCGCCTCGAATAATGCATGTGATACAGAACACCATCATCCGGTTTCTCAATCTGAGACTGCTTCGGCCTGCACCCTTTAGGAGCCACATTCTTCATGGCAACCGTTCAACCCTCCGCCGTGCCCACCGTTCGCCGCGGCGTCGAGCCTCTACGCGCAGGGCAGGGGACCAGTTTCCTGTGGCATAAGCTGCACTCGCTGCTCGGCATCGTCCCTATTGGCGCTTTTCTGCTCGAACACCTGCTCTCGAATTTCGAAGCGCTGAAGGGCCCCATCGCTTACGGCGAGCAAGTCAAGTTTCTCAATAGCCTGCCGCTGGTCCGCGTGCTGGAGTGGGTTTTCATCTTCCTGCCCATCCTTTACCACGGCATCTACGGCGTCTACATATGGCTGCGCGGCAAGTCGAACATCGTCTACTACCCGTGGGCGGGCAACTGGATGTACCTCGTCCAGCGCTACACGGGACTCATCGCATTCATCTACATCGGCTACCACGTGGCCACGCAGCGCTTCATGGGCGCTGATCTGCCCAACCATCCTGCGGCGGCCTTCTGGAAAGTGCAGCACGAGCTCGCCAATCCCTGGATCCTCGCCGTCTACATTGTCGCCATGATCGCCGTCTGCTGGCACTTCGCCTATGGCGTGTGGCTCTTTGCCGCCAAGTGGGGCATCACGCCGGGCGAAACGGCCCGCCGGCGCTTCGGCTACGCTTGCGGCGTGCTCGGCGTTTTGCTCGCGGCCATGGGACTCGCCAGCATCTGGGCGTTTGTCGGGCCGAAATACACAAATGCTCCGGAAAACGTGCCGCTCGCGGCCATTCAACTGCACGTTGCGCCCGCGCAGCCGCACGGCACGCTGCTCAAACGCTCTGCGTAGAAGCGCGAAAGGATTCGATCGACAATGGCAGCACCCAGAATCATCGTGGTTGGCGGAGGGCTGGCGGGGCTTGCGGCGGTCATCAAGATCGCCGAGGCTGGCGGCACGGTCGATCTGTTCTCCATCGTGCCAGTGAAGCGGTCGCACTCGGTCTGTGCCCAGGGTGGCATCAACGCCGCAAAGAATCTGAAAGGCGAAGGCGACACTACCGCGCAGCACTTTGACGACACGATCTATGGCGGCGACTTCCTGGCCAATCAGACGCCGGTGAAGGGCATGTGCGAAGCAGCACCGGGGATTGTCGATCTTCTCGACCGCATGGGAGTCCCCTTCAACCGCACGCCGGAAGGGCTGCTCGACTTCCGCCGTTTCGGGGGCACGCTCTACCATCGCACCGCGTTCGCCGGCGCCACCACAGGCCAGCAGCTCCTCTACGCGCTCGACGAGCAGGTCCGCCGCTACGAGGCTGAGGGCAAGGTGCACAAGTTCGAGGGTTGGGAGTTCCTCTCTGCCGTCATCGACTCCAGGGGCATCGCTCGCGGCATTGTCGCCCTCGATCTGCGCTCCATGGAGCTGCGGCCCTTCGCCGCCGACGCCATCATCCTCGCCACCGGCGGCATCGGCGCCATCTTCGGCAAAAGCACTAACTCCGTAGTTTGCACCGGGTCGGCGCAGTCGGCCGTCTTTCAGCAGGGCGTGTACTACGCCAACGGCGAATTCATCCAGGTGCATCCCACCGCCATTCCCGGCGAGGACAAGCTGCGTCTGATGTCGGAGTCGGCGCGCGGCGAGGGCGGCCGCATGTGGGTTCCGCGGACGCCAGGCGACAAGCGGGCGGTGAAGGCGATTCCCGAGTCCGAGCGCTTCTACTTCCTTGAAGAGTGGTATCCGAAGTATGGCAACCTGGTGCCACGCGACGTGGCCACGCGCGCCATTCACAAAGTCGTCTACGAACTTGGCCTCGGCCTTGACGGCCAGCCCATGGTCTATCTCGACCTCACGCACATCGACCGTGAGACGCTGCACCACAAGCTCGGCGGCATTCTGGAGATCTACGAGAAGTTCGTCGGCGTCGATCCGTGCGTGGAGCCGATGAAGATCTTTCCCGGCATGCACTACACCATGGGCGGCCTCTGGGTCGACTTCAACCAGATGGCCAACATTCCCGGCATCTTTGCCTGCGGCGAGTGCGAGTACCAGTACCATGGCGCGAACCGGCTGGGCGCGAACTCGCTGGTGAGCTGCATCTTTGGCGGATTCCACGCTGGTCCGAATGCTCTGGAGTACGCCAAGAACGTGCCCGCGGCGGAAGGCGATGGCGGTTCCGCTGCCGAGGTGATGCGCCAGTCCGAAATCAATAAGAAACTGATCGGGAACGAAGGCGGAGAGAATCCCTTCAAGCTGTGGCGCGAGCTGGGCCAGGCCATGACGGAGCACGCCACCGTCATCCGCCACAACATCAGCCTGAAGACGGCCGACGAGAAGATCGTGGAACTGCTCGATCGCTACCAGCGCATCAACCTGAGCGACAAGAGCCAGTGGGCGAACACCAGCTTCGCCTTCACGCGCCAGCTCAAGAACATGCTGGAGCTTTCGCGCACCATCGTTGGGGGAGCGATTCTCCGCGACGAGTCGCGCGGCGCGCACTACAAGCCCGAGTTTCCCCAGCGCAACGACGAGCGGTTCCTTAAGACCACGAAGGCGAGTTTCACGGGCGATGTTGCGGGTCCGCGCTTTGAGTTCGAGGAGGTCGATACGCAGTACATCCAGCCGCGGCCGCGCCGCTACGATGCGGCGGAGTAGAAAGGGATCATGTCAAAGAGGACGGTCACTTTTGAAATCAAGCGGCAGGCCAACCCCGACGCGCCGGCGGTATGGGAGAGGTTTGAGCTGGATTGGCGCCCCGGCATGAACGTCGTGTCGGCGATGATGGAGATCGCCGCCAACCCCGTCACCGCCGACGGCAAGCCGACCACGCCCATCACCTACGACTCGAATTGCCTTGAGGAGATCTGCGGCTCCTGCGCCATGCGCATCAATGGCCGCGCGCGCATGGCCTGCTCGGCGCTCGTGGACAATCTGGACCAGCCGATTCGCGTCGAGCCGCTCACCAAGTTCCCGCTCGTCCGCGATCTCCAGGTTGATCGCTCGGTGCTGTTTGAAAACCTCATGCGCGTCAAAGCCTGGGTTCCGGTCGACGGCACCTACGATCTGGGCTCGGGGCCGCGCGTCTATCCGCAGCAGCAGGAGGCGAACTATCCTCTGTCGAACTGCATCAGTTGCACCTGCTGCATGGAGGTTTGCCCGCAGTTTAACGAGACGACCGGCTTTGTCGGCGCGGCCACCATCGCCCAGGTCAAGCTCTTCAACAACCATCCCACGGGAAAAGTCTTCAAGGAGGACCGCCTGCGGGCGCTGGCCGGCGATGGCGGCGTGCAGGAGTGCGGCTACGCGCAGAACTGCGTGAAGGCCTGCCCCAAGCAGATTCCGCTGACCAACGCCATCTCCGACATCAGCCGCGACGTGATGGTGCAGAAGGTGAAGGACTGGCTGAAAAGCTAGTGGCCAGTGGTCAGTGGTCAGCAAGCGAGTCAGCGAGTGATTGAATGATGCATAAATAATGTCCAGGTGTCATCCTGAGCGAAGCCCCGCATAGCGGGGCGGAGTCGAAGGATCTGCGGTTGTCTTTCCTGACGAAACAGGAAATTTGTCTTGCAGTAATCAAAAGCCGAGTCGGCAGACCGGCGAGGCGGCGGTTTCAATCTTCGCTGGGGAGCAGCGGGAGGATGAGGTTTTCAGTGGGTTGCGGGGAAAATGTGGCGGGAGGGGGTTGCGGGGTGAAGAGCGGATCGATTGAGCCGGGCGTGTGGAGCGCGTGATCCAGGGATCGGATTCGAAAGATATGGCACTCAATGCAAGGTTCTTACTATCAGCTAACGAGATTTGTGCGGACCAAGGAAGCGCTCGCCGTTGAAATGGATCAGGTGAGACTGGGCGTCAGCGACCCAGACCTCTGTCTCCCATGCGATCTCACCGAGGTATCGGCCCATCACAGAGCGGTTTGGGAATGCCGTGATGTAGACCAAACCGGCGCTGGACGCTGCGAAGAGACGAGAGAGCTCGTTGTGCCTCTTCCCGTCGACAGGGCCATGGCTCGTAACGGATTCAACGAGAATCAGCCAGTTTCGCTTCGGGTCGTGCAGCACGACGTCTGGCATCTTTCCATGTGCCTCGACTTCGACGCCAAGCCTCGCGAGCGCAGCGCTGTCGAAGTATCCCCACTTTTCACCAGTATCCCCGGCGTAGATCAAGGTGGCCCCCGGGGCGAATCGCGCGGCGAAGTTTTCGATGATCTCGCGAATTAGTTCGCTGTGCTCACCTGGACTTAACTCGATTCTCCTGCCGGGTGCAATCCGAACCGGGATGAGGTTCTGCTTGCGTTCATCGGCATATTTTGCGGCTAAGGTCTCGCGCTTTGTGAGATACGTGGTCAGCGCGTCGTGCCAAGTGGTCGATTCGAAGGTGCGCAACAACCCGAGGGCCTCAGGTTCGATCTGGTAGACCGCAGCGGGGCTGTTGACTGGACGCGCGAGATTGTCGGGATTGTAGAGCGCGATGCCAGCGTTGACGAACTGATGCATTGTTTGGCGTCGCACCGTCTCTCGTGTATTAGGAGCGTAATCTTTCTCATAGTTTTCGCGAATCCAGTCCATGATCGGAGTGATACCAAGCAGCGGGTTTTCCGCCTGGGACCAGCTCCGGCGAGGTTTGAGGTTAAGCAGCGCGAGTAAGCATAGGGCTGAGCGTTCATTCTGCTGTGCCCTCGGCAGGCCAAGGGACCCCGAGTATTTGTAAAGCAGACCTAATGAGCTTCTTGTGTGTCATTTTGTGAGCTTCTTGATCTGGTCATCGACCATGGCCTGTGAGAGGCTTTCTTGCGCTTTAGCCCAGGTGCCAAGGGCCGTTAAGATCTTGCGGTTTGGGTACTTCATTAGGCGCAGATCCGTTGCGTTAACTTGCGTATGCCCGCTGAAGCGCCGGAAACTTTGGTCAACTATCGATGTATTGAGGTAGGCAGCTAGCCCGTATGCTAGCGCCTCTGGGAGCCCGTGCCTCTCTTGGTGGAAAACATTCAGGTGATTCTCGAAGCCGAGCATCAGTGCGCCCGGAAAACTGTCTGGCCTGACGACACTCGCAACGATGCGGCGGGCTTCCTCCTTCGAGGAAAACCGTCGGACTACGGTGTAGAAGCCGTTCGGGTACAGCCATTTCCGTGTCTCGCTGTTTAGTCGGATAGCGTTTCCCCGTTTGATGCCGTCTTTGGGCCACTGCGTCAATTGTCCACTGAAGTGGCCAGGATAGAGCAGCGGAATCGTCCCGGTCAGCGGCTGCGGCTCGATGTGATGCCGCAGTCGAAAATCGACGACTGGGCCTGTTGAAATCCCAATTTCAAGTTCGGCAAGTGTTGAGCGAATCGCGTGAGGCAGATCGGTGGTCCCCTTGTCGACGGATGTCGGAACATGTATGAATCTCTCAGGGTCGTCAGGGTAGACGATTTGCTCGAATGGATGTTCGTGCATTGTCAGGTCGCTAAAGCTGTCGTCTGTGGAATGTGAAATGGCTACGCTGCCTTGTGCAGCTCCGGCTTCGAGCCGAACGATCAGGTTTTCCTGTAGAACATCATCGTCCCTGAATGCCTGGCTTCGCGAGGCAAACAGGTGCATATGTCGCAGCGCGGCACGGCGAAAGAGAAAGTCGCGGAACGGACGGTAGTAAGGGCCGTTGCAAAAGCTGCGCGGAATTATTGCGACGAGTTGTCCGCCGAATTTCATTCTCTCAAGTGAAAGTGCGACGAAAGCTGAGTAAAGATTCACGGTCTCGATGCCGACTTGGCGCAAAATCAGTCTGTGACTTGAGGAGCTGTTAATCTTTCTATATGGCGGATTAAGGATTGCGTGAGTAAACCGGCCGGGAGCCAGGCTCTGCAGCGCAGCGACCTCAATGAAGTCCCCTGGAATGACACGAAAGCTGAGAGGCAATTGCTGGGAGTATTCCGTCAAAGTCGATGAAAGATGATTCCGCAAATTCGCATCAATTTCGTAAGCCTCCACCTCGACTTTCTGAAATGACAGATCTCCGTGAGAGGCCCAGCGGTCGAGGAACGCGCATGTGAGGGCCCCCAGTCCCGCCCCGGCGTCGAGCAGAAGGCAATGCTTTACTATGCTCGACGGGAAGAGTGAGGCCATGAACCGGGCAATGTTTGCGGGTGTCATGAATTGGCCCAAGGCAGATCTGCGCTCGATACCGATTCTCCGGGAAAACATCCGTCGGACGTTGTCGGCCTGGTCAAGCAATTGGATTGACGGCGCTGTCGGTTCCATGGGCTTTGAATTGACCTTCAGTCCCTCAGAGTATAACGCTCAGTTCTCCAATTAGGCAGGTTGCACCCGCCTTCGCCAAGCTCAATCGGGTTATCAAGTCAATTTGGGATCATTTGGCAATTCTCCGTTCAAAAACGGATCGTTCCAAGGTCGCTGAGCCGTGGAATCCGCGCACCCGAAAACTTCGGGCGTGTAGGCTCAATCGCCAAATTCGAGGTCGTCGAAGCGACGCCATTTGTAGATAGCGATGGAGACGATCCAACTGAGAGCGAAGAGGCCGATGATGGCGTAGCCGAGCGTGCCGAAGCTCGAGTTGAGGCGGAGCACGGAGGTCCAGAAGGCTCCGCTGAGATGGAGCTGGCCGGCGAGGAGTCCCAGGGCCTCGATGCCGCCCACGACGAGGGCCACCACGACCGACACGAAGGTGATGGTGAGGTTGTAGTAGAGCTTGCGGATGGGCTTGATGAAGGCCCAGCCGTAAGCGCCGAGCATGAGGACGTTGTCGGTGGTGTCGATGAGCGACATGCCGGCGGCGAAGAGGACGGGGAAGACGAGGATGGAGCCGAGAGGAAGTCCGCGGGAGGCTTCGGCGGCGGAGATGCCGAGGAGGGCGATTTCGGTGGCGGTGTCGAAGCCGAGGCCGAAGAGGACGCCGAGCGGGTACATGTGCCAACTGCGGCGGACGATGGCGAACATGGGACGGAAGATGCGGGCGAGGAATCCGCGATTGGCGAGAAGGAGATCGAAGTCCTCATCGACGTAGGGCGCGCCGTTACGGACGCGGACGAAGGCGCGATAGATAGAGACCAGAACGACGATGTTGACGATGGCGATGGCGAAGAGGAAGAGCGAGGAGACGAGAGTGCCGACGAAGCCGCCAATGCCGCGGGCCGCGTGGATGTGGTGCTGGAGGGCGAGGGCTGCGCCGGCGATGGCGGCGGAGCCGAGGACCACGATGGTGGAGTGACCGAGCGAAAACATGAAGCCGACGGCGACGGGGCGCTTGCCTTCCTGCATGAGCTTGCGGGTTACGTTGTCGATGGCGGCGATGTGGTCGGCGTCGACGGCGTGGCGCAGGCCAAAGCTGTAGGCGAGCAGAGCGGTTCCGAGCAGGAGGGGGAAGTGGCGGAAGGCGACGGCGGCCCAGAGCCATGCGCCCGCGTTGAAGAGGAAGAGGATGGAGTAGATGCCGACGATTTTGCCGCGAAGATTGCCGGCCGCATCGTCGAAGAGAGCGTGGAGGCGGGAACGGGACGAGGGCGCACGGAGCGTGCGGCAAGAAGACGACGCGGGTGGCCCGGCAAGTTTCGGCATTCGAGTATCTATAATATTACCATTTTTAAAATCGTGCTAACAAGGCGGTGGGTAGCGGCTCAGTGCGAGAAAATTCATCCCTCAGGGGCTAAAAGCCCATTTTCATTTCCTGCTATTTACGGCACGAGGCCCAGAGGGCGCCCCGTCGAGCCTTTTCAAAACAACTTCAAACTGAGCCACTACCGAGGCTAGGGTCGGTTTTGGCGCGGGGGCGCAAGGAAAAAGGGCGGTGCCGGGAGCGGCCGTTTGCAGGGGGCGGAATGACTTGCCGGCGAGGAAGGCGGCCACGGAAACACTCATGCCGTTGTCAGGTGGCGGCGGGAACCGGGGCCTGGCGGCGGACGGTGAGGACGGTGATGTCGTCCTGCTGGCCGAAGGCTTTGGCGGCTTCAGCGAGGGAAGCGGCCGGCTGCTGGCTGAAGCGGCGGACGCGGTCGAAGCCGAAGAGCTCGCCGGAGGGCCGGCGGGCCTCGACGACTCCGTCGGAGAGCAAGAGAATGCGGTCGCCGGGATGGAGGTAGAAACGGGCTTCTTCGCAGGTCATCTCGGCCAGCACACCGAGAGGAAGGCTGCCGGGCAAGGCGATTTCCTGGCTGTTGAGATAAGGCGGAAGATGGCCGGCGTTGGCAATGGTCATCTCGCCATTGGCGCCGAACCAGATGGCCTGGCAGGTGGTGAGGCTAGCGGTCCCGGCCAGCACGCGGTTCAGCGCCTCAAGAAGCCTGGCCGGGTGGCGTTCCTGGGAGCGGCGCAAGGCTCCCATGAGGAGGGAGACGTTCATGGCGGCTCTGAGGCCCTTTCCGGCCACGTCTCCGATGACGACGAGGATGCCGTCGCGGTTGATGGGTTGCACATGGAAGAAATCGCCGCCGACTTCGCTGGCCGGGCTGTAGATCGAGTCCACCTCGAAGCCGGGCGTGGCCGGTTTTTCCCGGGGAATGAGCAACTCCTGCACACCGCGCGCGGCCGCCAGCTCGCTGGCAATCCGTTCCTGGTCGCGATGAATGCGCAGGAAACGGAAAAAGACGATGAGCACGATGACCAGGATGCCGGTATAGTCGCCGATGACGGCGAAGCGGATGGGGATGGGGCCGGCCTGGAGAGTGAGCGGGGAGTGGTAAGAGGAGCCGTTGTCGCTGCCGATGGCGGTGGCGACGACGATATCGACGACGCCCACCAGGTTGAACGCCAGCGGAACGAGGAACAGGCCCGCCTCAAAGTTGCGGCGCACCGCGGCGGAGATGAGGGTGCCGAAGACGAAGATTGACCAGCCGATCATCCAGAGGAAGCTGGAGAGGAAGACGGCGGCCAGAAAGAAAATGGCTCCACGGTGAAAGAGCAGGAGGAAGGCTGGGCCCACACCCAACAAAACCGGCGCGGAATAGCGGAGCAAGCGGATATACCATCGCCGCCGCAGAGAGAGAAAAGCGACGAGAAACTCGAAGAAGAGATAGGCGGAGACGAGGATGAGCTGCAGGACCAGCGTGTCACACCAAAAGACGTCAAGACGAGCGGAGCCGCCGGCCTGTTCGAGAAAGCCGATGGGAGCAAAGGCAAGCTCGTGCAGGGCCAGCCAGAGGTACTCGACGTGGCCTTTCTGCACGAAGTAGAGCGCGAGGAGAAAGACGGCCAGCACCGCCAGGAGGATGGAGTAAACGAGATAGGGCAAGCGGTCGAACAGACTTTGGTCGGACCAGAGATTGAGCTCGCGGTTCAGGTCGCCGGGGTAGCCCAGGTAGAGAGTGCGATTGGCGAAAAAGCCGGTGTAAGCGTCCGTGCCGAAGGCGCTGTAAATGGCGCGCACGGCCAGGGTGAGCGAGGTCTCGGAGGGGTCCAAATTCAGGTCGTAAAGACGAGAGATGGGCTGATAGCTCGCGGGAGCATCGCCATGCGGTCCCTGGGCCTGGACCTGCTTTCCGTTGACGAAGACTTCGGGAGTGAGACCGGGCGAGCCGAGGCCAAAGGAAGTGCTATGGGGAACCGGCAATTCGATGAGGAGAGCGAGGGGCCCGTGATTGGGCGCCAGCCTGATGTGGAGGCGAAACCAGGCGTAACGGCGGGCGGGGGCTGACGGCGCGGCGGTGGCTCCGGCGGAGGGCTTTAAGGTGTTGGCGGACGCGTCCGTGTCCTCGTCGGGGACTTCGCCGATGGAAGGCAGTGCGTCCCGAATGGCCCAATTGGAATCGTTGAAGCTGGGCATGGCGGCAGCGGGATCGGAGGTGATGCCGACGCGCCATTCCTTATCGAGGAGGACTGGGGAACCGAGGCTGGTGGCGTCGAAGATGACTTGCGGGCCAGAGGGCGCGGCGGGCCGGACGGCCTTGGCATGGGAGTGCGGAATGGGCGCCTGGGCAACTGGGACGGCGGCGGGATGCGAGGGCGGCGGCGTGGCCTGCGCCAACAGCGCTGTTGCCCCGCAGAGGGCGAAACAAACTGTCGCCAGATTCTTGAGCCGCAAAGTGCCCCCCTATATTTTCTCCACTGTACTCGCAGGACGTTGGAAGCTCAATGAGTTTGGCAGACGCCGGGATGGATGCAGGCAAGGGCTGGAGGGCGGGATTTGGGTGGGAGGGAGGCGGGCGATGGAGAGCTGGCGTAGAGAAAAGTCGCTTTCTTTTGTTGCCCAAGTGGCCGATACTGGCGTCTAAGAGATAGAGCGAAGCGGGGCAGTGTGGCAGGGCGCCGGCTGCGGCGGAGGTGAGGTCATGAAGGCAATGGATCGCAAGGGGTTTCGAGCGGCGGTTCTGGCAGGATTGGCGCTGACGCTGGGGGTTGGAATTTGGGCGCAATCCAGCGGGTCAGCCACAGGCAATACCTCATCCAGCACGCCGGCTCCGCAGGCCTCGCCAGGCACGCCGACGAGCGGCAGCGGCGCGCAGACGGCTCCGGCAGCGGGCCAGACAACAACGGGGACAGCGACATCGGGAACGAGCGGCCAGCCGGCACCTGCCGCGGAGCCGGCTCCCGGCACGACGCCGGTGGGTGGAGATGCTCCGGCGCCCGCGAAGCAGCCGGATACCGCTACAACGTCCAGTACGAACGCAACGGCTTCCAGTGCGAACAGCGGGCAACTGGCGCCATGCGAGACGAAGAAGGAAGACAAGAAGAAGGACAAAGACAATAGCAAGGAAGAGGACAAGATCGATGACGTAGAGCCGGGAACCACGCCGGCGGGCAGCGATTGCGCTGGACCTGATTCTGCCAAAGGGGTCGATCCCAACAAAGTGGTCGATCCCGGCAGCGAGATGATCAAGGTAAAACCGGGCAGCATCGAGGATGTGAACGCGGTGGGGAACCGCAATATCGGCGGCCGCGGCATGGGCAACTGGTACTCGACCGACGGCGAAATCAAGATGGGCAAGCAGTACGCCGACGAGATCGAAAAGAGCACCAAGTTCATCACCGATCCGGTGGTGGACGAGTACATCAACCGTATCGGTCAGAACATCGTGAAGAACTCCGACTGCAAGGTGCCGTTCACGATCAAGGTGATCGATTCCGACCAGATCAACGCCATGGCGCTGCCGGGCGGGTTCTTTTACGTCAACTCCGGGCTCGTTCTGGCGGCGGATGAGGAGGCGGAGCTGGCGGGCGTGATGGCGCACGAGACGGCTCATGTGTGCGCGCACCACGCGGCGCGCGAGATGACACGGTTGAATTACGCACAGATCGGCATGGTGCCGCTGATGATCATGCTGCCCTATGACTGGACCGGATACGGCATCTACGAAGCGGCGCAACTGGCCATTCCGGTCACGTTCCTGCAGTTCTCGCGCGACTTTGAGGCGCAGGCCGACTACCTCGGCGTGCAGTACATGTACCGGGCCGGCTACGATCCGCAGGCGTTCATCACCTTCTTTGAAAAGATTCAGGCGCTGGAGAAGCGCAAGCCGGGGCTGGTGGCCAAGGCGTTCAGCGACCATCCGCAGACGCCGGACCGCATTCTGCACTCGCAGGAAGAGATTGCGCGCATCCTTCCCGCCCGCGACGATTATCTTGTTACGACGTCGGAGTTCGACGACGTGAAGGCGCGGCTGGCGCGCATTGAGAATAAGCGGCGCCTGACCGACACCAAGGGGATCACGAGGCCGTCGTTGCGCAGAGCGAGCACGGGAGGGGACGACAACGGCAACTCGACCGCCCAGGACGGCAGCAGCTCAGGAGACTCGAGCGACGGACCGCCTACGCTGCACCGCCGCGACGACCAGAACTAAGAAACAGGGAACAGGGATCAGGGAACAGGGAACAGGGAACAGAAAGCAGCAGCAGTGGATTGCGAGACTTTCGCGCGGTCTTGCCTGCGTAACCTGGCGCGCATCCAACCGAGATGCGTCGGAGCGGCTTCCCAACAAGGGAGGCCGTTCTGCTTTTGTGGCCCGATGCGTGAGATGCGCGCTGCCGGCGAGGTTTCACTTGGCTATACTTGACCTCACGGATGCGCGGAAGGATGCGCAATGCGCGATCCCGGCGCTCCGCTCCGAGGTGATCCGAGCTCGTGCCCGACGGAATGAAAAAGCGCTCGCTGAACGTAACGACGATTGCTATTGTGGCGGCAGTTTTTGTCTTCATCCTGCTGCTAACCAAGATCGCCAACCAGGCGCCCCCGGAACCACCTCCCGGATATACCTTCTGGGTCTATGCCCAGCAAGTGGTGGAGTGCACCCCGACGGAGATCACGCTGGTGGATAACCATCAGACCGAAACCCACCTCGAGAAAGACTCGAGTTGGCCGGACTGCTCCGCCTTTCACAAAGGGGAGGTGCTGGACTTCCGGTTATCCCGCGGGGAGAAGACGAGGTTTCTGGGCGAGGAGAAGACGGCATGGTGGCGGAAGGAAATGTAGGAAGGCAGGGAACAGGGAGCAGGGAACAGGGAGCAGGGAACAGGGAACAGGGAACAGAGACAGGACCATCTGCTTCAAGGGCGCAATGGATTGCGTAGGAGGTGGGTGTGAGATACAAGGGGATGGGGTTTTCCACAGGCGCGATTCGTGAGTAAAGACCGGCGAAACTCCCTTAAATTCCTTTAACTTCCGAAAATTCCTTGAATAAACTGATCAACTTAGGTTAAATACAGGAATACCGGCGGGTTTGCCGGAATTCGACCAGTTTTCATCCCGCTTTTCTGGGAGGGAATTATGCGTAACGCTGCAGCTCGTTCGAACCTTCTGGTTCCTGAAGTGCGCGAGGTCATGGATATTCGCCAGGCCTCGGACTACCTTGGCATCTCGCCCGACACGCTGTACAAGTACGCCTCGGAGGGATTTGTGCCGGCGTTCAAGCTGGGCAATCGCTGGCGGTTCAAGCGGTCGCGGCTGGATGAGTGGATGGACCGGCAGAGCGATCAGCACGCGGGCGGCGAAGTGGACGCGAGCAAGAAGAAGCCGGTGCAGCGGGAGGCGGCGAATAGCCTGTAGCTTGCAGCCGGTAGCTTGTAGCCTTCAGCTCTCAGCTTTCAGCTTGTTGGCGTGGTGTTCGTTGGGTCCCCTTCAAATCAAATCGTTAGTTCCGGCGAATCCTGCCACCTCGTATCCAGCAATTCTGCTATCGGCAGCGCAAGGATATGCGAAGCGTCATCCGCGCCGAAGGCGCGCGAACACTTCTCTACCAGTAATTTCCGTTTGGGTAGCAGCCCATCTTTCTCCGGCCGGTCTCTGGTGATCAAAAGGCGTTCTGCGCGGTCTGGCGGTGGTACGACAGGAATCGACTGCAAATGCAGCATTTGTCTTGCAATATCCCCCAGGAACTGTAGAATTCAACAGGCATCGGGCCGGGGAAAGAGATTCTGATCCTGCGCAATCGCGCCGTGCTCTTGACGGCGACTGCGCTCGACGACGATCAGATTCGCGTCAATGTCGTTCCCAAGAAGATGAAGGACGGCGATCACGACGCCCTCACCACGCCGCTGAGCGTCACCGGCACGGCCGAAGAGCTGGACTCGCAACTCGCGGCCACCCTGGTTGGCTTTGTGGCGTCGCATCTTCAGATGAAGAATGCTCTCGAAAAGGCAAAGAGCGAGATGGACGCAGCCACCAAGACTGCGCAAGCCGAAGCGCGCGCGAAGTCGAAGACGGCAACAAGGTCAGTACCGGCGAAGACGGAAGTCCCTCAGAATGCTTCCTCCGCCAAGCCTGTCGAGCCAGCGAAGCCCGCACCGCAGAAGCCTGCAAGCCTCTTCAATATGCCGACACCGGCGACTACTCCCACCGCCGCGCCAGCCGAACTGGAAGATGATCCCGGATTTGCAGAAATCGACGATGACGAACCAATCGAAGAGGTTGAAGAACTGGATGACGCGGCCTGACGGCAACAATTCCTCTCTTCAAGAGGGAATCGGATAGCAAGCCACACGTCCGAAATCTGTGGGAAAATTCCGATAGCGCTCCTATTGAGCGCAATGGCCTGTTCTCATCATGTGACACCTTGGCTTCACTTCGGCACCATCTTCGACGTGTTTCGGGCCCTTCGCCCGTTCAACATTTTGTCGAGAGCTCCCATTGGCGAAAGCGTCGGAAACCCGCGTAAATAGGGTAGGGGCCCTTTCAACTCTCGACGAAATGATTCCTTTTGTTAATAGGTAGACAAGGTGGTCTTATTGTGCCTTCACACAAGTATCGGGTGCTGAGTTTTGCTTTTCATTTCAGAGCGCAGGGGATCTCCGCAGCGTGCATGTTGGTATCGGACACCTTCGGATTAATGACCACCTTGCCGTCAGCGATGCTCGCGCAGGGGGCGTATTCCACCTCGATCGTGAGACCTAAGCCAGGGGGCTCGGGAAAAGGTCCGCTCGACATGCTTCCCCCGTTAGGGTAAACGATCACGCTGCGCCGGGCATCGGCGGCCACCACGCCAGGAACTGGCCCCACGCCGCGCTCTTCGCGTGTTACGGTCATCCCCAAGGCCTTGAACTTGTCCTCGTAAAACGTCATCACAGAGGACGCCACCCCAACATCGGTGTCACAAACATCCACGCGCGGAGCGTTAAATGCGAAACTGCCTTCGTCGTTCGATTGCAGAGCATTTTCATATCTATAATTCCTATGGTTTCCGAAATCGAGGTAAACGACTCGAAGACTGTAGCGCGCCCCATACCAGCCAGCGTACTCCGGCAGCCATGACGGCCAGGCGAAGTTTGCATCGATCTTGCGTGGGGCGCGAGCGAATGTCTCTGTCGGGTGTCGGGGAGGGGGGTCGCTGATATAGCCAAGAGCCTGCCGCGCAACTCTGCCGAGCAAAGGATCGCTCAGAGCCGCCGTCAGCGGCTGGATTGCACGCCGGTCTCCCAAATAGCCAAGAGCCATTGCGGCTGCGTCTCGGACGCCTTCGTATTCGTTGGGATCCTCAAACGTGGCAATCAATGGTTCGACGGCGCGCGGGTCTCTGATCTCGCCCAATGCCTCAGCGGCAAACCTTCCGACGCCCCCGTCCTTGTCCTTCAGCGCGGTGATTAAGGGCTCGACCGCTCTCGGGTCTTTGATCAAGCCTAGCTGTTCAGCTACTTCCACTCGGTTGCCACAGGCCGCCGGATCGTTCAATTTACTGATGAGTTGACTGACGCGGTCGGTTTGCCCGTAGCCGACCCGCGCCAGTCCGAGTACGCAGAGGCACGCCAGCATTGTCCGAGAGAAGCGGCGAGTTGCTACAGAAACCATAAGCTCCCCTGTACAGAAGATTGTAACAGAAGGCTGCCGGGTCCGGCGGGACAGGCGCGGGGCTCAGTAACCTTCCATAAAGTAGCGTTTGTTGAACACTCAGGGGTTGTTCGGTATCTACAAGATGACACATTTTGTAGAGAGTGGGCCAAGGCGGACACTGAATGGTAAGGTCGGAACTGCCTCTGTGTCTGTCAGCTTCGAAAGGAAGCCGTCCGATTGGTCTCCACTTGAAGGAGACGAAAATCATGAGGAGATCATGGGGGATGCTGATCGTGACGGTTGTGATCGGCCTTGCAGCCTTTGCCACCGGGCCGCGGATTTGGCCGGCGGGCCCCGACGTACCTATGCCGCCGGCGAATCTTCTGCCCGGCTACATTGCGCTCTCGGCCATTGAGGCTCTGGCCTTTGGTTTTGCCGTCGCGTTCGCCATATTCGGCTGGCCGGCGATCCGCGGCCTGAGTCTCGGGGCGCCGTGGCTCAACAAATTGTTATTCGTCACTCTGTGCTGGTTTATGGGGAATTGGTGGGCGCACGACAATCTGCACATGCACAACGGCCTCAACATGCACGGGTTGCTCTTTATTGAAATTGGCTTCCACATGACCATGCTTGCCTGTGGGGTGACCTTGACGATCGGCCTCGTTCGCCTTGCCCAGCACGCGGCGGGGCAGAGGACGTGAGCTTGTAGCTACAGGCTAGGCGCACCGGTGTGATGGCTGAGGCTCCGCCCCAGCCGTGATAAAACTGAGCGGGTGGACCACTTCCGCCGCATGGGCGCGCTGCGCCGCAAGCTGACTCGCGCCGGGCTTCCGGGCCTGCTTGTCACGCATCTTCCCGATCTCCGCTATCTTTGTGGCTTTACCGGGTCGAGCGCCGCGCTGGCTGTGACCCGCCGCGGCGGGCGGCTGTTTACGGATGGGCGCTACACGGCGCAGGCCGCCGAAGAGGTGCAGGCGGCGCAGGTGCAGATTGTTTCGGGATTGCCCTCAGTGGCGGCGGCGCAGTGGCTGGCCGCGCAGCCGGGCGTTGGAATAACGGGCTTCGACCCGGCGAGAACGACGGTGGCGGAGCTGGCGAAGTGGAAGACCGAGTTGCCCAGCCGATTGCGGCGCGGATTTTTCCAGGCCGTGCCCGCGCCGTTCGTCGAGCTGCTGCGCGCGGTGAAAGACGAGGACGAGCTGGAAATCATGGCGGAGGCGGCGCTGGTGGGTTGCCGTTTGTTTGAACGCCTCCTGAGCTTTCTGCGGCCGGGGGTTCCCGAGTTGGAGGTGGCCGCGGAGCTGGAGCACCAGGCGCGGCTGCTGGGCGCGGAGGGAATGTCGTTTGAGACGATTGTTGCGTCGGGTGTGCGTTCGGCCATGCCCCATGCGCGCGCCACGGCCACGCCTCTGCCGGTGCGGGGAGTTGTGACACTGGACTTCGGTATAATCCTCAAAGGTTACTGTTCGGATATGACGCGCACCGTCTTCCTGGGCAAACCAAGGGCCGAGGAGCGGAATGCTTACCAGGCGGTGCTGGAAGCGCAGGAGACGGCAGTGGAGGCCGTTGCCTCTGGGGTCAGTTGCGCAGAGGTGGACGAGGCGGCGCGCGGCGTTCTGCGCAGGGAGGGATTGGCCGAGGCGTTTTCCCACTCCACCGGCCACGGCGTGGGGCTGGAGATTCACGAGCCGCCGCGGATTGGCGCTGGACAGACGGCGCGGTTGCTGCCCGGCATGGTAGTCACGATCGAACCGGGCGTGTATTTGGCGGGCAAGTTCGGCATTCGCATTGAAGATATGGTGGCTGTGACCCGCAACGGTGGACAGGTGCTGACCCCGGCGCCCAAGGCGTTGATTGAGTTGTGAGGGCCACCGGCCGGGTACAGGCCCACGATAGTGGAGAGTTAAGGAACGAATGAAACCACAAGACATTGACGATCTGCGAGAACTGATTGAGTTCCTGAAGCAGCACGGGGTGGCCGAGTTTGACGTGGACCGGGGCGACCTGAAGATCCGGCTCAAATTCAATCCGCCGGAGAGCGCGTCAGCGGGGCTGAGCGATTTGGCGCGGCTGCTGAAAGCGGCACAGCAGGGCGTGGCGCAGGCTGCTACGGTCACGCTGGCGGGATCGGTCTCGTCAGGAGCCACGGCGGAGGCGGAGGCTGAACCGGAGGCTGGGATGCACCTGGTGAGGTCGCCGATTGTGGGCACGTTCTATGGATCGCCGTCGCCGGGTGCGGCGCCGTTTATCTCGCCTGGAGATCATGTCGAGCAGGGCCAGGTGATCGGCATCATCGAGGCCATGAAGCTGATGAACGAGATTGAGTCGGATGCGGCGGGCGAGATGGTGAGGTGCCTGGTGTCGAACGGGCAGGCCATTGAGTATGGCCAACCGCTGTTTTCGATTCGACCGGTGTAGGCGGACTCACCAGGTTCGCGAACATTCATCACTAACATTCCTCCCAAAGGCCGTTCATGTTTCGTAAGGTATTGGTTGCCAATCGAGGCGAAATCGCGCTGCGCGTTTTGAACGCGTGCCGGGAGCTGGGCATTCGCACGGTTGCCGTGTACAGCGAGGCGGACCGCAACGCGCTGCACGTCCGCTTTGCCGATGAGGCCATCTGTATTGGCCCGCCGCGCGCGGCCGACAGCTATTTGAATGTGCCGGCAGTGATTTCAGCGGCAGAGATCGCCGATGTGGACGCGATTCATCCCGGATACGGACTGCTGAGCGAGAACGCGAACTTCGCCGAGGTGTGCCGCGCGTCGAATATCAAGTTCATTGGGCCGCCGCCGGAGGTGACGCGGCTGATGGGCGAGAAAGAAAAGGCGCGGCAGGCGATGAAGAAGGCGAAGGTTCCGATTCTGCCGGGATCGGAGGGGATTCTGACCACGGCCGAAGAGGCGGAGGCGTGCGCGAAAGGTGTGGGCTACCCGGTCATCCTGAAGGCCAAGGCCGGCGGAGGCGGGCGCGGCATGAGAATTGTCCGCGAGCCGGAGGAGTTGCCGAACCTGTTTCACGCAGCGTTTACCGAGGCGGCCAATGCCTTCGGGAACGGCGAGCTTTACATGGAAAAGTTCATCGAGAATCCGCGGCACATCGAGTTCCAGATGCTGGCCGACGAGCACGGCAACGTGGTTTCGCTGTTCGAGCGCGAGTGCTCGATCCAGAGGCGGCATCAGAAGCTGATCGAAGAGGCGCCGAGCTTGCAGGTGGCGCCAAAACTGCGCGAGGAACTGGGCCGGACGCTGTGCCGGTGCCTGCGCGAGATCGGCTACCAGAATGCCGGGACGGTGGAGTTTCTGATGGACGCGAACCACCAGCTCTACTTCATCGAGATGAATACGCGCATCCAGGTAGAGCATCCGGTGACGGAGGCGGTTACCGGCGTGGACCTTGTGAAGGCGCAGTTACGGGTTGCGGCCGGCGAGAAACTGGAGGCGATTCTGCCGCCGAAGCTGGAGATGCGCGGCCACGCCATCGAATGCCGGATCAACGCCGAGCATCCGCAAAGGTTTACGCCGTCGGCGGGAAAAATTACCGCGTTTCACGTGCCCGGCGGGAATGGAGTGCGCGTGGATACGGCGCAGTATGCCGAGGGCGTGATTCCGCCGTATTACGACTCGCTGATCGCCAAATTGATCACGCACGGCGTGGACCGCGCGGAGGCGATCGCGAAGATGGAGCAGGCACTGAGCCAGTTCATCGTGCAGGGAGTGGACACGTCGATTCCGCTGCACGAGGAGATTTTTCGGGATGCAGGGTTCCGGGCCGGAGAGTTCGATACCGGCTTCATGGAGCGGTTTTTGGCCGCCCGGGCCGAAGCGGAGTAGCAGCCGGCGTAAGAGGCGGAGGCTGGGTGCAGGACAGGAGGGCCTTCATAACAAGCTGGCGCCTATTGCCCTGGGATCGGTCACGATTCGCCCCCCAAGAATTTTCTTTCCTCGGGGAATCTTTTGCAGTATAAGGTTTGTGTTGCACTTTCTCCCCAGATCCTGAGGGTTCCCGTTCTTCGTTGAGTTGGATGCTGCAGGCGCCAATTGAGAGCGCTAGTGCGGTGCTGTGTCGACGGGAAATGCAAAGAATCGCAAGGGAAAAGGGGATCACCATATGGGATTCGATCCTGCACATCTCACGCAGACAATTTCAGCCATTGGTGGGTTAGGGACCGCGGCATTCGGCCTTCTTGAAGCCATCAAGCCGGTCTGTCCGTGGATTAACTTACTCGGGTTTCCTCGGATTGAAAAGACCGTATCCACGCTAGCACCCGCTGGCACAACATTACATGCCGCGCAACCCGCCTCGGGCGGGAGCTCATCAGCAGGGGAGGCTCAAGGGGCGAGCGCTGCCCAGGCGCTCAATGCACTGCCGCAGAGCGGAATTGTGGAGACGGTGAAATCGAATTGGGTGAACGGTAACGATTTGGCCAGCCAGAAGGCCATTGCCAAGTCGCTCATCAAGTTGCAGTTGAGCACCTGGAGTGCGGAGCAGGTTGCAGAAGCGACGTGCGTCGATCCGAAGACACTTGCTGATGTGGTCGCAAGCCAGTCCAAGGGGATCGTGCTGACACCGGCGCAGTCCAACGTCTTCTCACGCTTCGACCTCATTGTGACCGCGATGCTCGACGACTGCTACCAGCGGGCCGACCAGTTCTACCGGAACTGGATGCGTGGGCTGGCTGCGTGCATCGCAGTCATTTTGGCGCTTGCCGGGGGTCGGGTGTTGATCGGGGCCGGGTTCTGGCATAGCAGCGATGCCTGGCTGGCGTTCCTCGTCGGGTTGCTGGCCACGCCGCTGGCGCCGATTGCCAAGGATCTCTCCACCGCGCTGGCCACGGCGGTGAACACGATGCAGTTGGTGAAAAAGGCAGGGTCAAAATGAGCGTGACGGTTCCGGACACACGGTTCATTGACTTCAGAACATCGTGGGCTGGGGGAGAGGTTTGCGATGCGCAGTTGAAGCTGTGGACCGGCGAAGACGATTTCTCGAATCCCGAGAAGGATTACGATGATCTTTCTCTCGGAGATCTTCAGAGCTTCGTCTATGGCAAGGACGTGCTGCTGACCACGCACGGATTCAACAACAATCGCGCGCAGGGAATCGAGGCGCTCTCGCGGTGGGGAGGGTTGCTCAGCCTGCCGGCGTCGGCGGTGTTCGTGGGAGTGCTGTGGCCGGGCGACTCGGAATCCCTGCATGCGCTCAGCTATCCTGCCGAGCCGACTCACGCCATGGACGCCGGCGGAAGGCTGGGAGCGTTCGTGGATAACAACCTGAAAAACGCAAGCAGCATCTCTTTCACCTCACACAGCCTCGGGGCGCGAGTGATCCTTGAGGCGATCACCTCGATGTCGCGGCAAGTGCGGCGCGCGATTATCATGGCCGGGGCCATCGACGACCACTGCCTTACCCGGGAATTCTCGGGCGCGCAGCAGAGGGTGGATTTGATCTCGGTGCTCGCCTCGAAGGAAGACGATGTGCTGCGGTGGGCCTTCCCCATCGGCGACCTGGCCGCCGAAATCATCGATCACGACCATCCCTGGTGGGAGTCGGCGCTGGGACGCTTCGGTCCTGCGGAAACGCCCCAACACTACCGGCCTCCCTGCCAGATCCCGCCGGAATGGAAGTACGGACACGGCGACTATCTGCGGACGAGTCCGTCAGCCCTTGGGCCGTTTCCACCTGACTGCGGAATTCCTGCGCCGGTTCCGCTCCCGCAAGGTGGTCCGGATGGCTGGCAGGGGGCATGGTCGGCGTCCTTTGTTTCGTGCCGCTTCCGGTGAAACTCGGGCTTCGCTCAACTGTCTGCGCGAGGCATCGCGGATTGGAGGAATGCGCAATTTTTATCGCTTTTTATTCGCCCTCCGAGCTCAAATCGGCTATAGTGTGTGGACAACGTGGAGGTTGTCCGCATGGACTTTCAAAAGGACTTGATCGCCGAATTCGATCGTGAAACCGCGAAGACGCGCAAGATGCTCGAGGCCATCCCGGCCAACGCCGATCTCAACTTCAAACCCCATCCCAAATCCATGAGCCTGGGCCGGTTGGCCGGACATTTGACGGATTTTGCCGGCGAATGGGCGCTCACCACACTGACCAAGGACAAGCTGGAGTTTGCGGCCAACCACAAGTGGGACCCCTTCGTGCCGGCGAACAAAGCGGAGGTACTGGAAAAATTTGACCGGGAACTGCCGGCGGTTCGCAAAGAACTGGCCGCAATCTCGCCGGAGAAGTGGAATGAGCACTGGCAGTTTATCTTCGGTGGGCAGAAATTCATTGACGACCCACGCCACCAGGTCTTCCGCGAGATGGTGCTCAGCCACATGGTTCATCATCGTGCGCAGATGGGCGTGTATCTGCGGCTGCTCGGCGCGAAGATACCGGGGATGTATGGGCCGAGCGCGGACGAGATGTGAGAAAGGCAGGGAACAAGAAGTAGGGAGCAGGGAGCAGAGTCGGCGAGCATTTGGCGGGCGCCCCCCTATAGAGTGGAGACGCTTGCCGAAGCGCGGTTACGAAATGAGAATGCGAACATGAACGTCAGGAAAGGGATGAAGCGTCTGGCGCTGTTCGTTGGGGCGCTTGGAGCGATTGCTGGATGTATTGCCACCTTCGTTTTCTTGAGCGACATTCTTGAGCAGAGGGCGCGGCATCAGGCCTTCGAGCGGCTCGCAAATTCCCAGGTCGTTCAACAGCAACGTAAGTTGCTACAGCAACCCATCGTTCAATCCTCCGCAGTGACGGAATGGGATGCGCAGGGCAACCCGATACTACAGCGGCCAGGCGCCTCCACGACTGCGAGCACACAACCACAATTAGATTGGAGCAAGGCACAACCGTTGCCGTCCGAAGTCGACAAAGGTGGCATTAAGACCATTAACTGGACCGGGGACCTAGGAGACTTGGGTGTTGGATCGATTGACACAGAGGACGGTCGGACACTTTATCCGGAGCCAGCGCCAAGTTTCTGGTCGTATCTCCTCCCTCTGTTCTTTCCGGTGCTCGGATTCTTCATTCCCTGGGGCCTGGTTAGCGCGGTTGTATGGGTGGGAGCCGGATTCGTCGACAATCAACAAAAATAATGGGCGACAGGTTTCCGTTTATTCCTTGTCCTCACTTGCTGTTCCATCGCTTTTTGAAATCAGCCGACAAAACCGCTACCATGACATTGAGATTCAGAAAAGGGGCGTCAGATGGGAGAACTGAATCGCATCACGCAGAACCCCGGTGTCATGGGCGGCAGGGCCTGCATTCGTGGAATGCGCGTTACTGTGGGCATGATCGTCGGCCAGATCGGCGCGGGCCGCAGTGTCGATGAGATTCTCGCCGAATATCCTTATCTGGAACGCGAGGACATTCTTGAGGCTGTTCGGTACGCCGCATGGCTTGCTGAAGAGCGCGAGGTTGTGCTGGCGACAGCATGAGGCTGCTCGTCGATATGAATCTTTCTCCCGACTGGGTCGATCTGTTTGCCGGCGCGGGAATCGAAGCGGCGCATTGGTCCAACGTGGGGCCGGCGAACGCTCCGGATGCCGAGATCATGACATACGCCAAGGCGAACGGATACGTGGTCCTTACCCATGATCTCGACTTTAGCGCCATTCTTGCAGCAACCCATGGAGATAAACCCAGCGTTGCGCAGATTCGCGCCGATGACTTGAGCCTGGGTGCAATCGGCAAGCCGGTCGTTGCAGCGTTATTGCAAGCAACAGCCGATCTCGAAAAGGGCGCTTTACTCACGATCGACCCAAAGCGTGTTCGCTTACGACTGTTGCCCTTACATCCAGGGCGATGATGTAAAGCTCGTGGCGCCGCAAACGCATTTGAATCTCGATCGTTTACCCTTTGTTCATGTCCTTTTCATTTCCGAAGATTTACCCGATTCTCGATAGCGCAGTGATTCCGCAGGCCGGTCGGGCGGAGTTTTTGCGGCGGCTGGGCGGTGAGCTGGCCGAGGCCGGCGTTACGCTGCTCGAGTACCGGAACAAGGCGGGAAGCGAGGCGGAACTGCTGGCCGATGCGGCGATTCTGCGTGCGGCGCTGCCTGCAGAAAAGGTGAAGCTGATCCTCGATGACCGCGCCGATCTGGTGGAAAGGGCGGGATTTGATGGCGCGCACGTGGATGCAGGCGACGTGACACCGGCGGAAGCCAGGAGGCTGCTTGGCCCGGCCCGGATAGTCGGGACGTTTGGCGGGAGCGATGCGTTGGTGACCGGAATTCTGAAGGAGCCGGCGGATTATCTGTCGATTGGCCCGGTGTTTCCCACGACAACAAAGCAGACGGCGAAGGCGGCGATCGGGGCGGGCGGTGTGCGCAGGCTGCGTGAAGAAGCCGGGCCTGACGCGGTGCTGGTTGCAGTGGGAGGCGTTACGCTCGAAACGGCGCCGGCGATTCTGGCGGCGGGAGCGAGCGTGGTGTGCGTGTCGGCGGCAATCTTCCGCGCCAAGGATCCGGCGGGCGAGTTCCGGCGGTGGAAGACGGCACTTGATTAAGGCATTTCTCCCAATCCTCAAGAGTGCCCAATTGTGTTGAAGGTTGCCGCTCACTGGGGTTCGCGTCAACTTTGCGGTCTTGAACCCCTATACGCCATTGGGAGAAATGCGTTAGAAAAGAGCCGGGCAGTGGCCGGAAACGAGGCAAAACCGTCCAAATCCAGGACAGTGAGCGCCGGGAAATAAGGCAGTTCTGCCTGAAAACAAGACAGTCATTGTCTGAAAACGATACAGTGCTCAAGGAGCACGTAGGCAGGCCTCCACGGTATGAGGCGCAAGCCCTTCGGTTTCGTATCGTATGATTGCGTAACGAGTTCCGGCGGATTTTTTTGTTCGCCCTGCTCCACTCATTCGCCAGGGAGGAAGTCGCTCATTGATCTCCAAACTGCTGCGCATTAAGCCCATGTCGATGCTCACGCAGGAAGCGGGCGAGCAGGGTGAGCACACGCTGAAACGCTCGCTGGGCGCCGTGAACCTGGTAACGCTGGGGATAGGCGCAGTGATCGGCGCGGGGATTTTTGTGCTGACCGGCCAGGCTGCGGCGCTTTATGCGGGTCCGGCCGTGGCGCTGAGCTTTGTGCTGGCGGGCATCACCTGCGCTTTTGCCGGGCTTTGCTATTCCGAGTTCGCATCGATTATTCCGATTGCCGGGTCGGCGTACACCTATGGATACGCCACGCTGGGCGAGCTGGTGGCGTGGGTCATCGGCTGGGACCTGGTTCTGGAGTACGCCTTCGGCGCATCCACGGTGGCCTCCGGATGGTCGGACTACTTCAACAGTTTGCTGCAGCAGTTCGGGATCTACATTGCACCGCAACTGACGGCATCGACGGGGACGCATCTGGTCTTCTACCAGCATCAGTGGATGCCGGTGATGTCGCTGCCGCCAGGGGTGAGCGACGCCGGGCTGCCTCATGTGACCGCGGCCTTCAATTTGATCGCCATGGCGATTGTCATGGTGATCACGGTCATCCTGGTGATCGGGATCAAGGAGTCGGCGAACTTCAACTCGGTGATCGTGTTCATCAAGCTGACCGTGGTGGCGATCTTTCTGGTGGTCGGCGGGTACTTCCTCATTCGCCATCCCCAGGTGGCGAAGATGAACTGGCATCCGTTCATTCCGCCCAGGGACGCGCACGGAAACTTTGGCTGGGGCGGCATCTCGAAAGGCGCGTCGCGGATTTTCTTCGCCTACATTGGATTCGATGCGGTGTCGACGGCGGCGCAGGAGGCCAAGAAGCCGCAGCGGGACATGCCCATCGGCATTCTGGGATCGCTGGCCATCTGCACGGTCCTGTACATCCTGGTATCCATGGTTCTCACCGGCCTGGTGAGTTACAAGACGCTGAACGTTGGCGCACCGGTGGCGGTGGGGATCGACGCTACGGGCGTGAGCTGGGGCGCGCTGCTGGTGAAGATCGGCGCGATCTTCGGACTGGCCACAGTGATGCTGGTGATGCTGCTGGGGCAAACGCGCGTGTTCTACTCGATGTCGAAGGACGGGCTGCTGTGGAAGTGGGCATCGGCGGTGCATCCTAGGTTCCGCACGCCATGGATCACCACCATCGTGTTCGGAATCTTTGCGGCGCTGTTTCCCGCGTTCCTGCCCATCGGCAGGCTGGCCGACCTGGTGAACATCGGCACGCTGCTGGCGTTCACCATCGTGTGCGCGGGAGTGTGGGTGCTGCGCGTGCGGCATCCCGAGCTGCATCGGCCGTTCAAGACGCCGCTGGTGCCGCTGGTGCCGGCGCTGGGCATCGTGTCGGCCCTCTTCCTTATGTCGCGATTGGCGGCAATCACATGGGAGGTGATGATCGGCTGGTTGATTTTCGGCCTGCTGATCTATTTCACGTATTCGATCAAGCACAGCAAGGTGCAAAAGCTCAAGAAGGCGCAGGCGGCGGACTGAGCGGAGATCCGTTCGATGCGGGAAAGACGGCCTCCCTGCGCGGGAGGCCGTTTTCATTGCCGGAAGGCGGGATTGACTCCCGATCTGGAGTAAACTAAACTAAGTAGACTAAGTTTAAATGGAGGGGCTGTGCGGACGATCAACATTCACGCTGCCAAGACGCATCTTTCGCGGCTGATCGAAGAGGTTGCGGCGGGAGAGCCCTTTGTCATCGCCAAGGCGGGTAAGCCGATGGCGCAGGTGATACCGATCGGCGCGTCGAAAAGCAAGCCGAAGAAACGGATCGGCTTTATGAAGGGGATGTACACGTTGCCGGACAACTTCGAAGAGATCGACAAGCAACTGGATAAGGAGATCGAAGAGTTGTTCCTCGGCAGGGATGCCGAATGAAGTTTCTCCTTGATACGCACTTCATCCTGTGGCTGCCGATTGGCGGCCGGGGAATCAGGCGGCCCGCCCGCGCGCTCCTGGAGAATTCCGACAACGAGTTTCTTTTCAGCGCGGCAAGTTTATGGGAGATTGCGCTGAAGCGGGCGCGTTACCGGGGCGCGTTCGGTTTCGACCCACGGGAACTTCGCTTGCAGATGTTTGAAAACGGGTACGAAGAACTGCCTATCGTAGGCAAGCATGTGCTCGGCGTGGAAGCTTTACCTCCAATACACAAAGATCCCTTCGACCGGCTGTTGATTGCGCAGGCCATCGTCGAAGGGATCACGTTGCTTACCGTGGATGCGACGGTAGCCCGCTATCCAGGCCCGATTCGCAAGGTCTGACGCAGGCGGATCAGGCGGTCGTCTTCGCGCAGAATTCGTCGAAGGCGCGCATGAGTTCGGAGGCGATGTCCTGAGCGGTGGACTGCTCGATGACGGAGCGTTGCATGAGGTAGACGAGTTTACCGTCGCGCAGGATGGCGACCGACGGCGAGCTGGGCGGATGGCCATCGAAGTAGCTGCGGGCGCGTTCCGTGGCCTCGCGGTCCTGGCCGGCGAAGACCGCGATCATACGGTCGGGGTGGTTGGCGGAATTGGCGAGCGCCAGACGGATGCCGGGGCGGGCCTTTCCGGCGGCACAGCCGCAGATGGAATTGACGACGACAAGAGTGGTTCCCGGCAGAGCGAGGGCTGAGTCGACTTCTTCAGCCGTGCGGGCTTCCTGGATTCCGGCGCGCACAAGTTCCTCGCGCATGGGAATCACCATCAGTTCTGGGTACATGTTTGCCTCCGGCAAGTAGCGGAACAGTGTGCTTGAGAATCGCGTAATTCGTCCAGCGCGCTGTCCGTATTGTTTTCACCGTCCCGCTGAACGAGCGCGCGGTTCCGGCGCAAGGGAAGTTGCCTGTCTCTATTTTATCGTTCACGGCCCCGGCGGTGTAGCCTTGAACCGATGCAGATCAAAGAAAGACAGCCCCTTGCCCCCTTCACCACGTTTGGCATCGGTGGGCCGGCGCGGTGGTTCGCAGAAGCTACCAGCGAAGAGGAGATTGCGGCGGCGTGTGCGTGGGCGCGCGAGCGGGGAGTTGCGCTTTTCGTGCTGGGTGGGGGCAGCAATGTACTGGTGGCGGATGAGGGATTTCCGGGGCTTGTTCTGCACGTTGGGTTGAAGGGGATGGAGCGGGACGGAGAGATGTTTCGCGTTGCTGCCGGAGAAAACTGGGACGAATTTGTCGAGCGGGCCGTTGAGGCTGGCTGTGCGGGGATCGAGTGTCTGGCCGGGATTCCGGGCACGGTGGGCGGAACGCCGGTGCAGAATGTGGGCGCGTACGGGCAGGAGGTAGCCACAGTCATCGAGCGCGTGCGGGCGTTTGATGTGGAAACGCAAAAGTTTGTGGAATTCTCCAGGGCGGAGTGCGGATTTGCTTATCGGCGGAGCCGATTCAACACGACGGATCGCGGGCGGACTATCGTGACGCGCGTCGATTACCGGCTGCGCGAGAATGGCGCGCCGCTGATCGAGTATCAGGATCTGATGGCGCGATTCGCGGATGCGGCGAAGACGCCGAGCGTGGCGGAAGTTGCAGCGGCGGTGCGCGAGATAAGGAAGAGCAAGGGGATGCTGCTGGTGGAGGGCGATCCGGATAGCCGCAGCGCGGGGAGTTTCTTTAAAAATCCCTCGGTAACGCAGGAAGTGGCGGAGCGAGTGCGGCAGATTGCGGCGAGTTCCGGAGTTCCCGCGCGAGTTTTTCCCGCAGGCGAAGGACGCGTAAAGATACCGGCGGCGTGGCTGATCGAGCAGGCGGGCTTCGCGAAGGGCTACCGGATGGGCGCGGCGGGGATTTCGTCGCGGCACACGCTGGCGCTCGTCAATTTCGGGGATGGGCGCGGAGGCGCGACGGCCAAGGAGATTCTGGCGCTGGCGGAGAAGATCGCGGATGCGGTCGAGGCGCGGTACGGCATCCGGCTGGAGAGGGAGCCTGTGCTGGTGGGGTTTTAAGGCGGTTCTCCCATTCCCGTGTCGTCTTGAAGAGCGCGCCGCGTGGAGTTTTCTCGACGGAAAACATCACGCAAGAATTGCAATTTCACTTGACATCCATTGGAGAACCGCTGCCGTCAGAGCATAGCCGTCCGAGCAGACGCTGGCGCTCGGCGGCGAGGACCTGGGCAGCAGGGCCGAGGGCAGTGAGGCGGCCTTCGCGCAAGAGCAAAACCTCGGCGCCGGTGGCGAGCGCGTCCGTAGCGTCGTGGGTGGCCATGACGGCCTGTACGTGGTTCTCGCGCAGCCAAAGTTGCAAGCGGCCGAGGAGCGCGTCGCTGGCCGGGCCGTCGATGGCTGAGAAGGGTTCGTCGAGGAGAAGCAATCGGGGACCGGGTGCGAGAGCGCGCGCCAAGGCCACGCGCTGCGCCTGGCCGCCGGAGAGATCCTGCGGGCGGCGTGACGCGAGATCGGTTGCGCCAACGAGCGAGAGCATTTCCTCGACGCGGCGAGAGCGGTGGCCGCGGGGCAGGCTGCGCAGGCCATAGGCTACGTTGGCGGCGGCGTTGAGGTGGGGGAAGAGCGCGGGCTGCTGCGAGACCAGCGAAGTTTGGCGATGGCCGGGCGAGAGATGGAGATGGATTGCGGTTTCCGTTAGCGCACGGCCATCGAGAGCTATGCGGCCGCGGGCGGGGCGGTCGAGGCCGGCTAATAGGCGCAGCAACGTGCTTTTGCCGGCGCCGGATGGGCCGAAGATGACGGTCCAATCGGAGGTGAAGCGGCACTCCACGTGGATGCGAAAGCTGCCGCGGCGCGCGTCGAGCGAGAGGTCAAGCATCGCGGCCTCCGCGCCCGCTCACGCGGCTGTGCGCCTGGGAGTAGATGACTGCGAGCGACAGTACGCTCAAGGCGAGGAGGATTGCGGCGGTGCGATCCGCTGCGGCGTAGTCGAAGTTCTCGACCTGGTTGTAGAGGACGATGGAGAGAGTGCGTGTGGCGCCGGGAATGTCGCCGCCCAGCATGAGCACGACGCCGAACTCGCCGATGGTGTGAAGAAAGCTGAGCACGATGGCGGCGAGAAGCGAGCGGCGCGCGAGGGGAACGAGGATGCTGGAGACCAAACGCACGGGACCGGCGCCGAGGAGGCGCGCGGCATCGACGAGCGCGGTATCGACGGAGGCGAAGCCCGCGACCAGCGGCTGCACGGCAAAGGGCAGGCTGTAGATGACGGAGCCGACGACGAGACCATCGAAGGAAAAGGCGAGCGGGTGGCCGAGGAGGGCGGTGATGCCGCGGCCGAAGGCGGTGCGGGGGCCAAGGAGAACAAGAAGGAAGAAGCCGAGCACGGTGGGCGGCAAAACCATCGGCAGCGTGGCCAAAGCTTCAAGAGCGGCGAGCCAGCGTCCGCGGCCAAGCACGATAAGCGCGGCGAGAGGCACGGCGACGGCGAGAAGAATCGCGGTGGTGACCGTGGCGAGACGAAGCGAGAGCGCGAATGCTTGCCAGTCCATTGCGCTCATTTGACCGGCGTGAGGCCGCTCTTGGCAAGCTGAGCTTGGATCGGCGGCGAGAGGAGAAAGTCAAGCAGCTTGTGCGCGGCGGCGCGCTGCCTGGTGTTACTGACGATGACCGCACCCTGCTCGATGGGCGGATAAAGGCTGCGCGGGACGATGAAGTAGGAGCCGTCCGCGGCGAGGCGCGGGGTGAGGGCGGAAGTGAGGGAGATGAGACCTGCGTCGGCGTTGGCGGAGTCGACGAACTGCGCGGCCTGGGAGATGTTTTCTGCGGTCACTATGCGCGGCTTGAGGGCGTCGTAGAGCTTGAGGCTCTGGAGCGCGGCGACGGCGGCGCGGCCGTAGGGCGCGCGATCGGGGTTGGCGATGGCCAGACTCTTCAAGGCGGGCGAGCGCAGCAGGTCAAGCGACGGAGGCGGCAGGCGGGAGTCTCTTCGCTCCCAGAGGACGAGCGTGCCCCTGGCGTAGAGGATGGGCGTGGTGGAGTCAGCCGATCCGGCGGCATCGGCCAGACCGTCACGGATGAGGCGTTGGGGAAAGCTCAGGTCCGCAGACAAAAACAGGTCGAAGGGAGCGCCGTTTTCGATCTGTGCGGTGAGCATGGCCGAGGCCTGGTAAGTGGCTTCGGCGTGAATTCCGGTGGCGCGCTGAAATTGCGCGAGGATCGGCGGAAGAACGGGCTCGAGATCGGCTGCGGCGGCCACGCGCAGAGGGGTTTGCGCGCCGAGCGGCGCGACGAGCAAGAAACCGAACAGGGCGGGGAAGAGTCTCTTCGGCGCTCGCATTCAACCCTCCCATCCACAGCGAAAATCACCGCACACCTGCTAGGCTAGCATTAGCAACGAAACCGCGTGATTCGATCGTCGAAGCGGACAGCCGTGCGGCGTCACGCGTGGTCATGCGCTCGTTTTTGATTTAAGGCGCGCGGTTTCGGGGACAGGTATGAACGAAAATCTGCACCAGTTACGCTGTTTTGGATGCGGAAGCCGGATCGCGGGCGCAGAGGCGCAGCCGGACTTTCGTTGCGCCCAATGCGGAGATCTGTTCGAGGTGGAATATCCCGGCTGGAGCCTGCGCGGAGGCCCCGACCGGCCGAATCCGGGCGCGTTGAAATGGCTGTGGCGGGAGCGGCGCTGCTCGGGAGAGGCGCTGGACCAATCGGGGGTTTGGCGATTCCGCGAGCTGCTGCCGATTCTGGATAACTTTGGCAACGCGGTGTCGCTGCGCGAGGGGAACACGCCGTTCTATCATCTGCCGCGCGCGGCGAAGGCGCTGGGAATCGATCAGCTCTTTGCTAAGCACCAGGGGATGAACCCCACGGGATCGTTCAAGGACACGGGGATGACCGCGGCGCTGAGTATGGCGCGGGAGCGGGGATTCGCGTGGGTGGCTTGCGCGTCGACGGGCAACACGTCGGCCTCGATGGCGGCCTACGCTGCGCGCGCCGGCCTGCGCAGCCTGGTGCTGATTCCCGAGGGGAAGATTGCGTGGGGCAAGCTGTCGCAGGCGATGGACTACGGGGCGCTGACTTGCCAGGTGAAGGCGGACTTCGACGGGTGCCTGCGCGTGCTCACCGAGATCGTGAAGCAGGCGCCGATTTACCTGCTGAATTCCGTGAATCCTTACCGGCTGGAGGGGCAAAAGACGCCCGCGTTCGAGATCGCGGAAGCTCTGGATTGGAATGTGCCCGACCACCTGATTGTTCCGGGCGGGAACCTGGGCAACAGTTCGGCGCTGGGCAAGGGGTTCCGCGAGTTGCGGGAGCTGGGACTGGTGGCGCGGCTGCCGCGGATCAGCGTGATTCAAGCGGCGGGGGCAAACCCGCTGGTGCGAAGCCTGAGGGACAGCCATGGCGCAACGCTGGAGCCGGTGGAGGCGCATACGCGCGCGACAGCCATCCGGATCGGGAATCCGGCTTCGTGGCGGAAAGCGGCGCGGGTGATCGAGGAAAGCGGAGGATGGTGCCTGGACGTGACGGAGGCGGAGATCGCGATGGCCAAGGCGGAAATCGGCGCGGAGGGACTGGGCTGCGAGCCGGCTTCGGCGGTCACATTGGCGGGACTGAAGAAGCTGCGCGCGCAGGGTGTGGTCCGCTCCGGCGAGACGGTGGTTTTGGTGCTGACCGGGCATACGCTGAAGGACGCGGACTACACAATCGATTTCCATCGCGGCACGCTGCTGACCGACGAAGAGAAGAAGGGGTCGGAGGCGGCGATCGACGCACTGCGCAAGGATGCGATCGCCGTGGATGCAACGCCGGCGGCGGTGCTGGCGGCGCTGAAGGGCGAACTGGGATGAGCGGCCAAGTGAGCGATCAAGAAAGGCCCCGCGCGCTTCGGCTGTGCCTGCCTGCGACTTCGGCGAATCTTGGTCCAGGGTTCGACGCGGTTGCCGTGGCTTTGGATTTTTTTCTTGAAATTGAGGCTGAGGCGGCGCGGGAGTTCTCAGTGGTTGCGACCGGCCGCGACGCGGATCGCTGCGCGCGGCTCGAAGACAACCTGATTCTGGAGACGTACCGGCAGCTTTTGCGGAAGTACGAGCGGCCGCTCGTGCCGCTGGCGATCCGGATGGCGAATGCCATTCCGCTGGGCATGGGATGCGGCTCCTCGGCGGCCGCGCGCCTTGCCGCCATCGCGCTGGCGGTGCACTTCGGGCAGCTTGGATGGGACACGGAGCGGATTCTGGAAAAGGCCTACGCGCTGGAGGGGCATCCGGACAACGTGGCGGCGTGCTGGCTGGGCGGATTCGTGACTGCCGTGTGCGAAGGGCCAAAGGTGCGCGTGGCGCGAATCGATCCCCCGCAGGCATGGCGCGCAATTGTCGCGCTGCCCGCTGAGCCGCTCGCCACCAGCAAAGCGCGCGCGATGCTGCCGCCGTGCTATTCGCTTGCGGATGTGGTCGAGAACCTACAATCGGTCGCGGTGCTGGGGCTTGCGTTTGCGCAGGCGAGGGGCGATCTGCTGCGCCTGGCGATGAGGGATCGCATTCATCAACCCTATCGCGCGGCGGTCTGTTCTTTGCTGCCGCTGCTGCTGCCATTGGTGGGCGAGCACGGGATTCTGGGCGCGGCGCTGAGCGGAGCGGGGCCGGCCGTGCTGGTGGTTGTCGATGGGGAGGAGAGCCTGGAGCGCGTATCGGAGGTAATTCGAGCAGCCGCTGCAGGTCACGTGGCGGCGGAGCTGGCGATTTGCCGGTTTTCGCGGGACGGTGCAAGCCAAGTGATTGAAAATAAATGACGTGGATTACAAGACCGGGCCGGGAGATGCAAGCCTATCCGTTATCAGTAAGTTACGAGCGTTGCTTAGGTGTGTAGTCACCAATTCGATGATTACTTCTGCAATTACCTAAGATTGCTTGCTATTTATCGATTGAATACCTACATTTGCACCGTGAGCAGTTCTGGGGGAGGGCTGCTCTAGCGCCCGAGGTCCTGATCGGATCCGGGCGCTTCTCTTTGCGCGCAAAAGCGTTTGATCTCCCTGAAATATTGCAAGAGCAACGCAGCGCGGCGCGCGTTCCCTGATGCCACTTTGTTTAGAGAGGCCGTGGTGCGTTGCGACCCTTGACCTGTGGGATGCATCGGATGAATATACGGTTTCCTGTACAATGATCGGGTGCGGGTCCGCAAGGAGGATCATGGCTGGTTTGGGTGTTTTGGAAGTGAACGATGCAAATTTCGATCAGGAAGTGCTGCGCAGCGAGCAACCGGTCCTGGTGGATTTTTGGGCGGCCTGGTGCGGGCCGTGCAAGGCGATTGGACCCCATGTTGAGGGTCTGGCCGCGGCCTATTCGGGCAAGCTGAAGGTGGCCAAGGTGAACGTGGACCAGAATGGCGCGACGCCCTCCCGCTACGGCATTCGCGGCATTCCGGCACTTTTGTTTTTCAAAGGCGGCAAGGTGGCGGATCAGATTGTGGGCTACGTGCCGCAGGAAGTGATTGAGGAGAAGGTCAAGCGGCTGATCGCGTAAGTCCAGCCTGCTGGTTTTTCTGATTGCAAAAGGGGTCCGGCTCGCTCGCCGGGCCTTTTGATTTGTGCGCGGCGAATGCTACATTCCGCGGCGGAACTGAACGATGCGGCGGCGGTCGCGCTTGGAAGGTCTGCGCACAGGAAGCTGGGCGTACTGCTGCATGGCCTTACGTTCCGCGGCAAGGTGCAGGCGGGCCAGACGGCTTTCTTCGGTCTCGCGATAGAGGGTTTGCGCGACCGAAGCGGGGCCGCGCATGGCGCTGACCTCAAGGACCGCGACGTTGAAAGCCCCGCGCTCGTTTTCGATGCGTAGCTTGTCTCCGGCGCGGACCACGCGAGCGGGTTTGGCGCGCACGCCATTCCATTGAATGCGGCCCAGATCGCAGGCGCGCGAGGCCATGGCGCGCGTCTTAAAGAAGCGTGCCGCCCAGAGCCACTTGTCGATGCGTATGGCGTCCATGCCTGTGCTCCCTTCGACGGAGTTTGCCGCAGGCCTTAATGTTTCTCCTCATCCGATCCGTGCATCATCGCCTGATAGCGCCGTGCGTACTCGGCCTTGTAGCCGGCGACGGCACGATCGTAACTCAAGTGCGGCGTGTTGGGCTTCACGGTCCAGTGAAGCTCGATGGTGCGTGTGCCAGCGGGGACTGATAGCGAGCCGTTAACGGGCTGGACGGGTTTGCCGTCGGCGGTTGCCGACTTCAGATCGACGAACCAAGGCAGGTGCACAACGATGGCCTCGGGCGGCGTGGTGAAGTCCGGGTTCAAGTGAAGAAGGGCCAAGCCTTCCTGGGGCTGATCGAGCGTGAAGTCGAGACGGCCGAAGTTGGTGGGCGCCTGACGGATGGAGATGGTTTTGCCTTTGCCGATCCACGCCGGCGAGACAACGGAGAGCAGGTGAAGCTGATTGCCCTGTTCGCGGACGAGCATGGTGCGCAGGAGAGTGCGGTAGTCGGCGGCAAACCAGCCGTGGGGAGCAAGATCGTCGCCGAAATCACGGTCGCCCCAGGGGGGAATCTTGAATTCGAACCCGGCGTTGGTTGAGCTGGTGTGGACGAGGATCGCGTAGAGCTCTTCGATCGCCTGCTCCTGATCGCCGCGAATCGTCTCCGCGAGCGTGTTCTTGATGATGAGATAGTGGTGCAGGAACTTGCCGTCGGCGTAGGTCGTGATGCCCTCGGCGTATTTGGCTTGCGTGGCCTTGAGCGTCGCCGTCACGCGCGGGTCGTGCGGATCGAGCACGGGCTCGGGAACGACGGAGAGAAGATTGCCCCAGTCGAAGCCGCCGGTTTGCCCGTCGAGCGCGGGCGGGATGTAACCATCATGCGCGGCAGCCTGCGCATCGAGCACCTTGAAGAACGCCTGGTGAAAGCCGTCGTACTCGGCCCGCCATTTTCGCGCGAGATCGGCGTGGCCGGTTTCAGCGGCCATCGCGATCGCGAGCTGGAGGCCGTCGAGGGCGAGAAAGTTGTAGCCGGTGATGTGGCCGGGGACGTACTCGTTGTCGAGCACGTCGCTGGCGGGGACGATGTGGAGCGGATCGCCGGCTCGCGCCCGATGCAGCCAATCGACAGCACAGTCGATCTGCGGAAGAGCCCATTCGGCAAAGTCCTTATCGTGCGTGATGCGGTAGTGCTGGCCGTAGGCCCACACCGCCTCGCCCCATCCGTCGTACTCCTGCGGCTGCGACAAGAAGTTGCCGTCGGGCTGCTGTCTCTTTGTAAAGAAATCGAGGCATTCGCGCGCAATTTGCGGGTAGCCGGTGATGTCGTAACTATGAACGATGTCTGCGCCGTCACGTAAATAGAACTCATGGTAGTTGAGCTTGTTGACGGTCTGGATGGTGTCGGAGCCGATGTGGTCGATGGCCATGAGGTCGTAGATGAGGTTTGAATAGAAGGTATCGACGGGCTTGGATTCGGGCAGCGCGACCTGCATGCCGGATGCAAGCAGGCCGTCCCAGTACGCGATGACCTGCGCTTTGGCGGCGTCGAAGCCGGCGTCGTCGATGGCTGAGACGACGAAAGGATCGGCGTCGGGAATCAGCGGCATTTTGAAGTCGAGCGTCCACGTTTCGCCCGGTTTGAGCAGGCGCGAGTAGGTGACGATGCCGATGGGAGTGGTCGGCGTCGCGTTCAAATTCGCCGGACGGAGAACATCGACCGGCGAGATTTCGTTATCGTGCGCGCGCAGGGTGAAGGTGCGGTCGGCGTAGCCGGCCGGAAACGTGTAAAGATCGCGGTTGGAGCGGTAGAAATTCGCGTCGTCGAAGGAATTCGTCCAGTTGGGATCGAAGTCTTCGCCGATCTGGTGGTAGTTGCCGGGGAAGGCGCCCTTCGCGGGACGCGTAAAGCGATTGTCGCCGTGCGGCTCGCCGGTTGTGTCAGGGCCATCGTAGCGGACGCCTGAGGCAAAGACGGCGCGATTGGGCGCTTCGGTCTGGTTTACAAGTTCGACGCGAATGAAGTTGACCAGCGGCTCAACGATGCCGGTTTCAGTGTTGGCGCCAGATGGAAACGGATCCTTGGCGTGCTGCCGGGCGCGGAGAATCGCGCTCTTGTCGATTTTGTCCTCGAACATTGTGAAACGGTAGGTGATGCCGTCGCGCGTGAACTCGTAGTGAACGATGGGCAGATGGCCCTGTTCGAGGGTACGGATGCGTACGTTGGTAGGCTCGAAACCCGGGCCGGCGAAGAACATCAGTTCCTCGAAGCCGGTGCGCAGGTAACCCTCCGGCGTGATTTCCGTGGCGCCCTCAGCGCCCATGACGCCGATCTCATCGGTGGGCTTGGAAAAATACGAGAACGGCTGGCCGGGCTGGTCGATGGAGGGAGAGACCATCTGCGCGTGCCAGCCGGGGGCAAACATGACAACGAAAAAGAGGATGGCTGGAGGAATCACCGATTTGAGCGGAATTCTCATGGCATCAACAAGGATAGAACATCAGGGGCCGGAGACGAGGAGGAAGAACGGTGCTGAAATACGCACAAGCGAAAGGACTTGTGGGCGCTTGAATTGTGCGGTTGGCGGCCTGGGAAGGCCTTGAGGACGGCTATAAAGTGACGTGAATCACGGGAATTGCTGTTTCGGCGAGCCTACACTGCATCATCGCAGACGGACCAGGGTACGGCAGTTGGGTGTTTTGCGACGGCTGGGTGCTCTGCCGCGGCAAGAAGAGGGAGGCCGCGGCAAACGCCCTGGCGCAGAGCCGTCTCAAGCAGGCTGAGTCCTGGACCGAATGTCCATGACTGTGAGGGAGCGGTCGCCTATGAGCGGAACCTGTTCGAAATGCGCAGCGCACATCGAGGCGGAATGGAAGTTTTGCCCGCATTGCGGATCCACGAGCGTGAAAGAGAGTCAGGAGCCATTGCATGAGCACCCGGCTCACGAAAAGGCGCCGGTGAAGGGCGCGTTCAGCGGGTTGTTGCTGGGTTTGCTGGCGGCGCCGGTCCTGATCATTTATGGCGGGATGATTTGCCTGACCGGCTTGGGGGTGTTTCTCGGCGTGCCGATGATCGTGGCGGGGGTGTGCGCGCCGCTGCTGGGGTCGCTGCTGGGAATCAACGCGCTGAAAGGGAAGTGCCCGTGGTGCGGCGCGGCAGTGGGCAGCGTGGCGATTTTCGACCGCTTCTCCTGCCCAGCGTGCAATAAGCGGATTGTGGTGAAGAAGCGGGAGCTGATGCGGGCGGAGTAAGCAGGAAGGCCGGCCCGACTTATGCCGGCCTGTATGGAATCTTCGATAGCTGTGCCGAAAGCGGGATAAGCTTACTCTGAAAGAACATATTAACCCCGACTTCAGCAGAGGCGTGACTACCGGGCCCCAAGATCAAGCCCTTGCAAGGGATTTCCCCATCCTGATTCGGCATGAGTAACGGGTAAGCGATATAAGGGACAATGGCGTCCCGAATCGGACGGAACTGAATCGGTTGATTTGTCGGGTAGTGAATCATTTCAGACGGCAAAACCAGCCTCCACTCTTTCTCTTCGGAGAAGTGTTCGTTCTTGAGGAGCGGGGCTATTCTCATGAGGTCGAACAGCAAAACTGTGTGACAGCGTCCATGCACCTCTGCCATTTCTTTCGAATGTTCGGCTACAACCTTTTGGCCGAACGCTGGGCCAGGTGCAACGGTTCCAATGTATCGTTTTAGGGCCGTACTCATGACTGAATCCCACCACTCTTGAAGCCCGTTTCGAAACTGGGCGAAAACTGCTTTCAGCAACGAGAACTTATCCACTTCCTTATAAACGCATGGCGCAAATGTAACTGTGGTCCCGATGTTTGCCGGAGGACGTAGCCCACGGAGGTCTAAGCCGATGCTGACCCCGGTGGAGTTGCTTGCATACCCACGCCACTGGCTGAGCTGGTCCCCCTCTTCGGAGAAGGATGCCACCATTATGCGGAGCCTTGCCTCGTGAAGTGGACCCGTGTTGAAAGCAATATCGACGGCTTTGCCAAGCATGTCCCGAGCCGGGAATTTCGCACCAGTGAATTCCGGTTCCTCTTCGACAAGCTTCCGCGCTAGGGTTTTTGCGTGATTGAACTCCTCCTGATCGTTCAAGAACCTATATTCAGTCGCCCAGATCTTTTTCGAATTGAATATGCCTTGAAACCCCGCAAATGTTGTGTAATGCCACAAAGTCTCCGGAATGGGTTGGCTTATGTGGAGGTTAACGGCGGCGCAACCAACACCGGTTTTAGTTTGTCCGTTCATGAGTCTCATGGTAGTCCTCACCGAATATCAGGATGCAGATTGTGTTTCGTGGAAGTGCTGCCAGATGGTTTCCGCGGCTTTGCGGGAGACGATGGCGGCAAGGAATTCGGTCGTTGCCTGATTGGCCTCGGTTGGATTCTCGTTGTCTATGGTTTTCCCATGCCAGTTCGAGCGGGGTTCAAGAGAATTCCGAGGGTTTTGGCTACCTTCTGCAATGCGGCGTCCCGTGTCAAGAGCCGCGTTCCCGGTGTCAGGAGACAAGATGCGATCAGGTGTGCGTCGATGAGGCCGATGCCCTTCGAGTAGAGAGCATTCGCCTCGATCATGTGCCGCACCTCGCTCATCTTGGCGACACGTGCTGCGGGAAGGAGGCCGAGGTCGAGTAGAGTTTTCGCCCGATCCCGCAGGGATCCGAGAGCGAGCTCCGCGATTACGAACGGATGCATGACAATCCGATTGCGGGAGAGTAGATTCTGCAGCTCCGGATTCGCAGAGCGGAATTGGTCGATCCAAACGGAGGTGTCGGCGAGGATCACAGGTTGCCGGCGCGACGCCGCGGAATGTCTTCGAGTTCCGGCATAGTGCCACCGAGAGCGGCCAGGCGTTGCGCGGCTTCGCGCTCGATCAGCGCTCTGAGGGCTTCGCGCACCAAAGCCGTTTTTTCGGCGATGCCGGTGTATTCCTGGGCTCGCTCGACCAACTCATCGTCAAGCGCGATTGTGGTTCGCATATCGGCCTCCAGGCATCAATTATAGCATCAAACGATGAAGAAGTCAGATGCTTGATTGGTCGACGATCTGGGCCGCGTGAAAGTGCTGCCAGATGGTCTCTGCCGTCTTGCGGCTGACGACGGCGGCAAGCGATTCCGCAGTGGCCTGCTGCACGTCGCGCAGGCTGCCGAAGTGGGTGAGCAGGCGCTGGCGGGTTTGCGGGCCGACGCCGGGAATGTTCAGAAGCTCGGAGTCTCTATCTCTCATCGCGCGGCGCTGGCGGTGGTAACCGACGGCGAAGCGATGGCTCTCGTCGCGAATGAGCTGGACGAGGTGAAGCACGGGCGAGCGGCGGTCGAGGACGATGGGCTCGTCTTCGTTGCCGTGGAGGTAAATGATCTCTTCTCGTTTTGCGATGGACGCGAGCGGCTGCGAGGTGAAGCCGAGGGATTCGAGCGCCTCGGCTGCAGCGTGTAGCTGGCCCAGGCCGCCGTCGAGGAGCACGAGGGAAGGCATCGGATGGTCTTCGCCCTTCAGGCGGCGGTAGCGGCGCTCGACCACCTCGCGCATGGAGGCAAAATCGTCGACGCCTGCGATGGTCTTGATCTTGAACTTGCGGTAGGCCGACTTGTTCATCTTGCCGTCTTCCCAGACGACCAGCGAGGCGACGGTTTCCGCGCCCTGAATATGCGAGATGTCGAAGCACTCGATGCGGCGGGGCAGCTCGGGCAGCATAAGCGCGTCGGCGAGGGCTTCCTGGATGGCTTTGCGCGAGGGCTCGAGGACGCGGAAGCGCTGCGTGTAGGACTGGCGGGCGTTCTGGCCGGCGAGATCGACGAGGGACTTTTTGCCGCCGCGCTGGGGGACGGCGATCTCGGTCTTGTGGCCGGTGCGCTCGGTGAGAAGCGCGGCGAGAGTCTCGCGGTCATCGAAGTCGACTGGGACAAGGATCGAGCGCGGGACGTAGTGCTGGTCGATGTAAAGCTGCTTGAGGAGGGCGCTGAAGACGGCGCCGGCGTTGAAGCCGGGTTCTTCAGGTTTCGTGCTATCCCAGGTCCCTAAAGCGGCGCCTGGGGCACCCGTCGTCTTTTGCTGATCCCCGGCTCCTGTTCTCTGATCTCTGATCTCTGCCCCCTGAACCTCCATCAGGCTGGGCAGGTCTTCCCAGAAGAACTCGCGGCGGTCGACGATTTTGCCGTTGCGCATGTGAAAGAGATTCACCGCCAGGCTGCCGTCTTCGAAGTGATAGCCGAAGACGTCGGCGTCATCGTCGAGCTCGGCTGTGGCGATGCGCTGCTTTTCCTGGAGCTGGTGCACGGTGGAGAGCTGGTCGCGCAGGCGCGCGGCGGCCTCGAACTGCTCGGCGTCGGCCGCGGCCATCATGCGGGCGGTGAGGGTGCGCTCCAGTTCGGCGTGGCGGCCCTCGAGAAAAAGCTGCGCGTCGCGGACAGCGTCCTTGTAGGCTTCCGGCGTGGTGAGGCCTTCAACGCAGGGGCCGAGGCAGCGATGAATGTAGTACTGCAAACAGGCGCGCGGATGGTAGCGCGAGAGATCGACCTTGCAACTGGGTAGGAGAAAACTGCGATGAATGAGCTCGACGACACGGTAGGCGAGGTTGCCGGGGAAGTAAGGGCCGTAGTAGGCCGAGCCGTCCTTGCGCAGGCGGCGGGTGACGAAGACCTTGGGATAACGATCAACGAGAGTGAGCTTGACGTAGGGGTAGGTTTTGTCGTCGCGCAGCAGAATGTTGAAGCGCGGCTTGCGCTGCTTGATGAGGTTGTTTTCGAGGGCAAGGGCCTCATGCTCGTTTGCGACGAGGATGGTTTCGAGATCGACGGCCTCGCGCATGAGCGAGCCGGTCTTGGCATCGGCCTGCGAAGACTCAAGCAGGTAGGAGCGCACACGCGAGCGGAGGTTCTTGGCTTTGCCCACGTAGATAACGTCGCCCTCGGCGTTTTTGTAGAGATACACGCCGGGCTTTGCCGGAAGCTCGCGGATTTTCTGGTAGAGATCCATGAATGGCTGGCGCGAGTGGAGTCAGTTCCTAGCATAGCGGGAATCAATCGGAGGCTGCCTCCGGGGTGTATGTCCGGCGGCGTCGCGGGCGGTGCAGGGTGAAGATTGAGCAAACCTTACCGGGGAGGGTAAAAATTACACGGCTAGCGAGCGGCCCAGATCTGCACAGATGATGTCTATATCGTTATTTTTCATCATGTTGCTGCGCAGATCCGGAATGGACGGCGGCGTGCACAACTACTGTAGCAGGTGTAAAGTCCTTCCCGGCCGGAGGTGCTGAAGAAACGGCCGCCAGGATCCCCTGAGGAGAGGACCATGACGATGCATCGAATTGGATTTGCGTTGACTGCAGCTGCGCTGGTGGCGTTTGGCGTGACGGGATGCGCCACGAAGAACTATGTACGCACGCAGACGGGGCCGCTGATCGATCACACGGATCAACTGGACCAGAAGACGGCGGAGAACAACCGGCAGATTCACGACGTGAACGATCGCGCGCAGGCGGGCATCAGCAAGGCGCAGGGCACGGCCGACACAGCCAACCAGAATGCGCAGAACGCCACTCAGGCGGCGAATGCGGCCGACACGGCCGCCAACGACGTGGCGCATCGCGCCGACACGCTGGACAGCGTGGTGAAGGGGCTGGACAACTACAAGCAGGTGGCGAAGGTTTCCGTGACCTTCAGGTTTGACAAGGCCGTGCTGACCGGCGACGACAAGACGCAGCTCGACAGTTTCGCTCAGTCGCTCGGTTCGGCGAAGAGCTACATTCTGGAAGTGACCGGCGGTACGGATTCTACGGGGCCGGCGCAGTACAACTACGACCTGAGCCAGCGCCGCGCCGATGCGGTGGTGCAATACCTGGCGGCGAAGTACAACATCGCGCCGCACCGCTTCTACTTGATCGGGATCGGCAAGGACCAGTATGTGGCGTCGAACGATACGGCGGAAGGACGGAAAGAGAACCGGCGTGTGCAGGTACAGTTGCTCTCGAATATGAGCGGTGACGCGGATGCGCAAGGCCAGCACACAGCATCGACAGGGCAGGCCGCGCCGCCTTCGGGCCAGGCCGCGACGCCAGTGGTGGAAGAATAACGCGAGAACTGGACAGCTTGTTTCAGCGGTTGTTGTTTGTGGAAGGACGAAGGGCAGATCCGATGGGGTCTGCCCTTTTCGTTTTCGTCAAGGCGGGTGTGCTCAGGCGCGTGCGGAGGGGAACTGCTTCACGTGTTCCGCGCGGACTTCGTTCGCAGTGAAAAGACGAAGAAAAGGGCTGCCGTGCGCAGCACCTTCGACGGCGGGGCGGCCGTTGGCCTCTTCGCGTTCGACGACGCAGACGACGGCGGCGACGATCATGCCGGCTTCCTGGGCGGCTTCGATGGCGGCGATGGTGGAAGCGCCGGTGGTGCAGACGTTGTCAACGATCACCACGCGGGCGCCCGCGCGGCAAAAGCCCTCGATGCGGCGGCCCGTGCCGTGAGCTTTTTCCGCTTTGCGCACGAGGAAGCCGTGGAGCAGCGGCGGGCGAGGCTCCGATTGGGGATGCGATAGCGCGCGCCAGGCGCTGGCCGTGGCGACATTGGAGACGATGGGATCGGCGCCCAAGGTGAGGCCGCCCACGGCTTCAGCTTCGATCTTGTTGGCTTCGAGTAAATCGAGAATTGCGTGGCCCGTAAGGCGTCCGCCTTCGGCGTGGAGCGTGGTGGAGCGGCAGTCGATGTAATAGTCGCTTGTGCCGCCGGAGGAGAGCTTGAACTGGCCGAGTTTGAAGCTCGTGCGCGCGAGAAGCGAGAGAAGCTGCTGGGCGTGGGTGGGTGCGGGCATTAATGCGATTGTAAGGGAACAGGGAACAGGGAACAGGGAGACCCTCTATGCACGCTTTTGTAGTTTGCTCATCATTGCAACCAACATTCGGCTTACTTCCTCTGAAAGCTCTCCCGCCGCCCGGCGTGCGGGCGCACTGCCAAAACCGAGTCCATCTGCAATGACGAGCTGCGTTTGGACCTCGAAATTTGAGCCCCGCGCGTGGCCAAGAAAAAGGAGATACTCTCCTCGGCTTGATCTGCCGTAACCTTCAGCGATGTTACTTGCGACAGAGACGGATGCGCGGCGTAGTTGATTGGTCAGGCCAAATCGCTCGGAGTCCGGGAACGAAGAAGTGAGTTTGTAGATCGCTAAACTCAACTGAATTGCTCTCTGCCATACCACCAAGTCCTTGAACGAATCACCCACGTTTTGATTCCTTTCTCCTTAGCCCGTCTTCCTCAACGAGCGCCATTCAAAAAAGCCCAGGGGCAGTGTGCAGAAAAGGTAGAGAAATTGGATCGCCCAAAAACGGCCCCAGCCCAAGCGTTCCAAATCCCACGGACCGAGTGTGAAGGCACATGTATCTCCAACGCAGTTCCCGCCAACCATGTGGCCTTCAAACACATGCCGGTACCACACGGCGACGCGAGCGGGACCGCCGGAAACCAAGGCTATGATCGACTCGCCGGCAAAGACTGCCCAATAAAGCAGGAGCAGGCAAAGCAGTCCTCTGCGCGCAAGCCGCAGGACGATTCATAGGAACCTCATTGTGGTCTGAGCCGTTCATTCAACTTATCACGAACAGCTTGTTCCCTGTTCCCTGATCCCTGTTCCCTGCCTTTCTCACATTTTGTCGAAGTGGCGGAAGCCGCCGGTACCGATCATGGCCAGGGAAAAGATGAGGAAGTTGTAGCACGCGTGGACTAGTGTGCTGGAGGCCAGGGATCTGGTCTTGAGGCGTACCGCGCAGAGCACCAGGCTGACCACGATGAGAAGGAGAAACGGCCCCAGCGAATGGCCTTGCTGTTCGACATGAATGAAGGCGAAGGGGATGCTGGTGAGAACGGATGCGACGATCATGGCCGAAATCGACCACTGCGGGTGAGTGTTAGCGTCAAGCGGCGGGGCGGGATTGCGGTCAACTTTCTCGATGACCCAGTCACAGGCGGTGCAAAGAGCCGGCAGAAGAAAACCACGAAAGAACATCTCCTCAAAGAACGGCGCGATGGTCGTGCCGAAGCCAAACATCAACCATGCGGCTTCTGAAGAACGCATCATTTTTTCGATCGGGGCGTTGGAGGGGCCGGGCATCAGCACTTCGTCAAGCGCCGCCAGGGCGAAGCAGCCCAGGGCCGTTGCGGCAAGCGGCCAAAACCTGGTCAGCGCGACTGCTCCGCGCCATTGGATGCCGGTGAAGAAACTCTCATCCCAAAAAAGCGGAAACACAATCAGGCTGAAGGCAAAGGTGATGAGATAGAGAAGCGCTTCGCTGGCGAGGACGAGATGGATATCGGTGGCGGATTTTGTTGTGAGTTCCCACCCGAAGAGATGGAAGCGCATGGCAAGAAAGAGTACTGCCACCGTGCAGGCGAATGCGATGCCTCCCAACATGAGCAGAAGACAGAGATGGCCAAAGTGCGGGATGCGCGCGGGAGGACGGACGTGGGGCTGAGCCCAGGACTGGAAGAGGGTTGGCTCGGCGCTCCGTGGCTCATGAAGCATGAAAACCGGCTCCGCCTCTGCTGGCGTGGCGGGATTAAGTTCGAGGGGCGAGAACGCGGCGGGCGGTTGCTCCGGGGAAGGCGATGCATCGGTTACGTCGATGCTCAGGGAGCCGCCGGCGGGCGGGCTCGCGGGCTCGCTCTGGTCGTCTTCGGGGAAGTTGGTCATGGGCGTCCTGTCTTCTTCGTACGGCGGGTGCCGGCTGCGGTTGAAGTTTTTCGCCGCAGGCGCTTGCCGTTGGAGCGCGGCTCGGGTTGAGGATCGGTGCTCCCTGGTCCCGGTGCGGAAGGGTTGAGGTCGGCCCCGTTGGCTGACGGAACAGAAAAGAGTTCTTCTTCTGAGCTGGCGGCCGCTAGACGGCCGTTCGTGGATTTGTAGTAGCGCTTGAGAAATTGGCCTGTGTAAGAACCGGGCGTGGCGGCGATCTTTGCGGGACGGCCTTCTCCAACGATGCGGCCGCCGTCTTCGCCGCCCTCGGGGCCGAGATCGATGACCCAGTCGGCGTTGCGAATGACGTTGAGGTTGTGCTCGATGATGATGACCGAGTTGCCAAGATCGACGAGCCGGTGCAGCACCTCGAGCAGCTTGCGTACGTCGTCGAAGTGCAGTCCGGTGGTGGGCTCGTCGAGGAGGTAGAGAGTCTTGCCCGTTTGGCGCTTGGAGAGTTCGCGGGCGAGCTTCATGCGCTGCGCTTCGCCGCCGGACAATGTTGTCGCGCTTTGGCCGAGGTGCACGTAGCCCAGGCCCACGTCGACCAGCGTTTGCAGTTTCTGGCGCACCTGGGGCACGTCGGCGAGCAGGGGCAGGGCGTCTTCGATGCTGAGGTCGAGAATGTCGGCGATGGAACGGCCGTGGAATTTTACGGCCAGCGTCTCCTGGTTGTAGCGGCGGCCGTTGCACACCTCGCACTGCACGTAGACATCGGGCATGAAGTTCATCTCAATGCGCCTCTGCCCGTCGCCCTGGCAGGCCTCGCAGCGACCTCCGGAGACGTTGAAGCTAAAGCGGCCGGGCTTGTAGCCGCGCTCGCGCGCCTCGGGCAGCATGGCAAAGAGATCGCGGACCGGCGAGAACACCTGCGTGTAGGTGGCCGGGTTGGAGCGGGGCGTGCGGCCGATGGGCGATTGATCGATGCGAACGACTTTGTCGATCTGTTCCATGCCGGTGAGGGCGTCGTGCGCGCCGGGTTCCTCGCGCGAGCCGTAGATCGTCTTCGCAAGTGAGCGGTAGAGGATGTCGTTGACCAGGGTGCTTTTCCCGCTGCCGCTCACGCCGGTGACGACGGTCATGACGCCGAGAGGGATGCGAAGGTTCAGGTCGTGCAGGTTGTGCTCGCGCGCGCCGGTGACGGCGAGCCACTTGCCGGTGAGGGAGCGCGGCCTGGCGCGTTGCAGCATGGTTTCGGCGCCGCTCAGATAGCGTCCGGTGAGCGAAGCGGGCACGGCCATGATCTGGGCAGGCGTGCCCTCGGCGACCACGCTGCCGCCAAGGCGGCCTGCGCCGGGACCGAGATCGAGAACATAGTCGGCGTGGCGGATGGTCTCTTCGTCGTGCTCGACGACGAGGACCGTGTTACCGAGATCGCGGAGCTTCTCCAGGGCTTGGATCAGGCGATTGTTGTCGCGTTGATGCAGGCCGATGGAGGGCTCGTCAAGGACGTAGAGAACGCCGCGCAGGCGGGAGCCGATCTGCGTGGCCAGCCGGATGCGCTGGCCCTCGCCGCCGGAGAGCGTGGCGGCGCTGCGGTCGAGCGAGAGATAGTTCAAGCCGACGGCGCAAAGGAATTCGAGGCGCTCGGCGATCTCGCGGCGGATGCGCTCAGCTACAAGCGCCTCGCGCTCGGTGAATTGGAGGTTGATGGCCGCCGAAAGGGCGCGATTGAGCGGGAGGGCGGTGAAGCCGGCGATGGAAAGGCCGCCGACTTTGACCGCGAGGGACTCGGGGCGCAGGCGCTTGCCGCGGCAGACCGGGCAAGGCGCAGCCGACATAAAGCTCATCATGTACTCGCGATAGCTGTCGCTGCGCGCGTCCTCTGCATTGTCGCGCAGGTAGCTGAGGATGCCGTGAAAGCCGGTGCGCGGGGCCTCGCCTTTGGGCGGACCGTAGACGAGAATATGCTGCTGGCGCGGGGGGAGATCTTCGAAAGGAACCTTGAGGTCGATCTTGTAGCGGTCGGCGGCGAGTTGAATGAGCCTGACGAGGTACTGCGACGAGGAGCCGGGGCCCAGGCCGCCATCGAGCAGCGGCTTGGACCAGTCGGTGATGACCTTGGCGGGATCGAAGTCGTAGAGCGAACCAAGGCCGTGGCAGTTAGGGCAGGCGCCAAAGGTGGAATTGAATGAGAAACTGCGCGGCTCGAGCTTGGGCACGTCGAGGCCGCAGTCCGGACAGGCCATGGAAGAGGAGAACAACTGCTCATTGCCGGCGTTGAAGGCGACGAGGACCAGGCCATTGGCGAGTTGGAGCGCTTTGGCGACGGCCTGCTCGAGGCGTTTTTCTGCAGAGGGCTTACCGGGGGCGGGTGTGAGTCTTGGTTCGGTGGCTCCCACCCTTGTCGGCGATGAAGCCGTCGACAAGGATGGGGCGCCCTCGGGCCTGAGGAGGACGCGGTCGACAATCGCTTCGATGGTGTGGTTCTTTCGTTTGTCCAGAAGTATGGGCTCGGAAAGGTCGCGCACCTCTCCGTCTACGCGCGCGCGAAACCCTTGCCGGTCAATCTGATCCAGCAAATCCTTAAACTCCCCCTTGCGGCCTCTGACGATGGGCGCCGAGACCGTGACGCGCTCACCCTGGCCGAGCTCGAGGATGCGTTGGACGATTTGTTCGACGGTCTGGCGGACGATAGGCCGGCCGCAGTTGGGGCAATGGGGCGTGCCCACCGAGGCGTAAAGAAGGCGGAGGTAGTCGTAGATTTCGGTGATGGTTCCGACGGTAGAGCGGGGGCTGCGGCTGGTGGTCTTTTGCTCGATGGAGATGGCGGGGCTGAGGCCTTCGATGGAGTCCACGTCGGGGCGCTCGATCTGGTCGAGAAACTGGCGTGCGTAGGCTGAAAGCGTCTCGACGTAGCGGCGCTGGCCCTCGGCGTAGATGGTGTCGAAGGCAAGCGAGCTCTTGCCCGAGCCGGAAAGACCGGTGACCACAGTGAGGGCATTGCGGGGAATGCGCACGCTGATGTCGCGCAGATTGTGCTGGCGCGCCCCGCGCACCGTGATGTGCGTAATGGACATGGCTAGGTTTTACGAAGACAGCCCGTACTCTGAGGCACTGCCGATCGGGATTCACCGCAGAACAACCCTTTGGGGGTATTCTATTTGGCAACAGAAATCAGGGTCAACGCGGCGCATCTTCTGCGACAATCGCATTGACGATTGCCGGGTGGAACGGGAGACACTTCCAGCGCCAGGGCGCGCACGTTGCGGGATGCAAGCGCAATCCAACCAGAGGCAGCGGGAATGGCGGATTTGTTGAATTTGGCGATGTTGGTTTGCGCGTCGGTGGGCGCGATGGCGTTCAGCATTCTGGCCGCGTACGCTGTATTGCGCATGGGATTTGCTTTCCTGCGGCCGCGGCCACGGCCGACAGCGGTGAAGACGCAAGCGGAAGCCGCGCGGATCTCGTAAAACCGGCATTCAGCTCTCAGCCATTCACTGGCAGACAAAAAGCGCACGCTGTTGTGGCCCCGATCAGTTCTGCGGGTTTTGCTGGCTGTTCTGCGTCTCATCCTGTTGCCGCTGGAGCTGGCGCGCCTGCATCTCCTGCATGATCTGCTCCTGCGGCTCCTGATCTGCCGCAGTATCCTCGCCGCTGGGCGGGGAAGGAGGGGTACTTGCGGTCTGCTGCGCTGCGGCGGCAACGGTAGAGCTGGGGCTGAGAACAATGCGGCGCGGTGCGCCCTGGCCGCGGTCGCCGATCATCAGGACATTGTATGCGGAGCCATCCAGAAGCCGGGAGAGTACATCGCGCGCTGGGCCGGGGCCGTATGTGCCGAAGACGCGTTCATCCGCGTCCATCCCCTCCACTTTGACGCCAGTCTCCTTCGAAACTTCCTTCAAAATCTGCGCCAGGCTGGAGTTGGAGGCGACAATGAGCAGGCCATGGCTGTCCCAAACCACGGAAGCCTCGGCAGGCCGATCGTTTGCGGGCCAGTTCGGAGCTATGGGCGCGGCCGGCGCCGGCGTCGCTTGCGCCGCAGGATGGGCGGCGGACTTCTTGTCGGAATCGACCGTCTTATGCGCAGGGGCAGCAGCCGTTGACGGTGCGCTTGATATTTGCGCGATGAGCAATGCGCCCTCGAAAAGCGAATGCGCCGCCAGCAACGCGGCGCACAAGGCGAGAAACCGGGGCAGCCCGCGCGCAGCAAGGCAAAATCGCCAGCGGAGGGTGACACGGCGCGAAGATTCCGTTTGCGGCGATTGAAGTGTACGCATCGGAATCGGCTCCTTCACGGCAACACAAGCGCGTGGCCAGCCGCCTGGGGGTAGGGCCGCGCTACGCTGCTGCTTCACTGTACTAGACTAGCAGTGGTCGATAGACGCTCGAAAGAGAACATTCAGGTGGAGGGGATGTTGCCGGGAATGCACATGGGATGGAGAGGTTGGACAGTTACAGTGGCCTTGCTGCTGGCGCCATGGGCAAGCCGCGCCGCAACCTGCACTTCGCAGGCGGAACTGGGTTCGTTGGACCGCGATGCCCTGGCGACGGTAGCCGGCCGCATGGCGAACGCTGTTATGGGGCAGGACTTTGCAGCGCTCCAGGCCGATCTATTGCCCCAGGAAGCATCGGAGTGGGAGGGCATTCGCGCGGCGGTAGAACAGGCTGCGCCGCTGGTCAAGGGCGGGCAATTCCAGTTGCGAGACGTGTATCTGCTGGACGCGAGCAACCAGACCGCGCCGGCCGACACGCAGTTCTTCTGCTCGAACTCGTCGGGGTCGCTCACTGTGACCATCGCCATGAGCGCGCTGCCCCCTGGGCGTTACGCCGTTGTGCTGGCGGATGCGGTGGGCGCGCCGCTGGCCGGGCAGATGGGGCTGGTTCTGGCCTGGGATAGCGCCGCAACCGCATGGAAGCTGGCGGGGTTGACGGTGCGGCCGGGAATCTTTGACGGCCATGATGGCGTCTGGTACTGGGTGCGCGGGCGGGAGCTGGCCAAGGTGGATCCGTGGAGCGCGTGGTTCAGCTACGACGCGGCGCGCTACCTGCTGTTGCCGGTGGACTTTCTCTCTTCGCCGAATCTGGAAAAGCTGCGCCAGGAACAGTCGCTGATCGCGCCGTCGCCGCAGAGCGCATTTCCGTTGTCGCTTCCCGGTGGCGACCGCACGTGGAAGATCGAGGCGGTGGTTCTCGATCCCTCGCTGCACCAACCCGACCTGGCCGTGGTGTATGAATCGGCCGGCGTGACCGATCCGGCGGCGCTGCGAACGGAGGCGACCGCCGTGTTGAGCGCCTTTCTGAAGGCGCAGCCGGGAATCCGGGTAAACTTCCATGGGCTTTGGGCGTATGCGGAGAAGGACGGCAAGCGCACGCCGGTGATGGAGCTGCCGATGAAGGAGATACCGTAAAAGCAGGGACCAAGGGACCGAGGGACCAAAGCACCGAAAAAGCGGGAAACAGGGTTTAGGTAACAAAAGACTGTCATGCGGGGCTCGGATGATTAACGCGGACGCTGTAGGAGTCAACAGATTAGTCGGAGACATCGAGATCTCCCTTTTTGTTCCGATTCTGTGCTTTTGCCTCGGATTCGGCAATTCCAGGCTGCCGTGGAATCGCCAGAGCCGCGGCCTGAGGATGCGACTGACACTATCGTTATCGGTCCTTGCCTTCATGTTTTGCATTTGCACCCTCATGTTCCAGGATCGAGCAACACTGATCGACCTCTGGCTGGGCAGCTTGGTTCTCTACTCGCTTGTGTACTCGATCAGTGCTGTGAGTTGCGTTTTAGGAGTTGCCTGGCTCATTCACTGGAAGCTCAGACCTGAGTTGTGGCGGGATGACTCACGCAACTGAGACCCCGAAAAAGACATTGGGCAAGAGAGGTGGAAGAGATTGCCAGGGATTATTGATCTACGCTCGGATACGGTGACGCGGCCTACGCCGGAGATGCGCGCGGCGATGGCGGCTGCGGAAGTGGGCGACGACGTTTACGGCGAGGATCCCACGGTGAACCTGCTGGAGCGGCGCGCGGCGGAGGTCTTCGGGCGCGAGGCGGCGCTGTTTGTGCCCACGGGCACTATGGGCAACCAGGTCGCGATTCGCACGCTGACGCAGCCCGGCCAGGAGGTGATTGCCGAGTCGCGCGCGCACATTCTGGATTTCGAGATGGCGACGACGGCGGTCTTCTCTGGCTGCCTGATCCGCGCCGTCTCGGCTGAAGGCGGCATCCTGACCTGGAAGCACATCGAGCCGGCCATCACTCCCTATGGCGCGTTCCGCGCTGCAACAGGGCTGATTGAGATTGAGAACACGGCTAACCTGGCGGGCGGACGCTGCACGCGCCTGGAACATTTGGAAGAGATCTGGGAAGGTGCACGCGCGTACAAACTCCCGCTGCACCTGGATGGGGCACGCATTTTTAACGCCGCCGTGGCGCTGGGCGTTGGCGTGAAGGCGCTGACGCGCGGGTTCGACACGGTGATGTTTTGCCTGTCGAAGGGATTGGGCGCGCCGGTGGGATCGATGCTGGTGGGATCTGCGGAACGGATGGCGAGGGCGCGGGTGTTTCGCAAGGCGCTGGGCGGGGGCATGAGGCAGGCGGGCGTGCTGGCCGCAGCGGGCCTGATCGCCCTTGAAGAGGGGCCGAAGCGGCTCGCGGACGATCACGCCAATGCGCGCTTGCTGGCCGAGGCGCTGGCGCACACCGACGGCGTGTCCATCGATCTTGCGACGGTGGAGACGAATATCGTGATCTTTCGGTTGACGGCCAGGAAAGGCGCGGCGGAGCTGGCGGCGCGGCTGAAGGCGCGCGGCGTGCTGGCCGGGGCGTTTGGGCCGGATGCGATTCGGCTGGTGACGCACCGCGACGTCAGCCGAGGCGATTGCATCGACGCAGCCGAGGCGTTAACGGAAGAGATTGTTTCCACTGCACTGTCATCCTGAGCGAAGCCGCTCGTGCATTTTCGAGCGGCGGAGTCGAAGGACCTGCTTTTAACTCCGTTTAGCCGCCAACTGCTCAGTCGAATACCAGCCTTCGCTCAGGTCTTCCCAAGTAGGATTGGATTTTTCAATCAGCGCAATTTTCTTCGCGCGTCTCCATCCCTTTAGCTGCTTTTCCCGCGCGATCGCGCTGCTTATGTAAACAAATCCTTCGAACCAGACGAGTCATCACATTGGTAAGTCGAAGAGAACCCTTCGTACCATTTGCACTTATGCTCAAAAACTCGTTTTTGCAGATTGCCGGTGACCCCGATATACAGCGTCCGGCTGCGGCTGGCGACCACGTATACGTATGCGTAGTAGTTCCCCTCGTGCATGCCGGCACTTTAATGCAACGGGATCTGATGTGTATGTGATGGAAAGCAGGTCCTTCGACTCCCCTTCGTCCGCGTTGCGGCCTCAGGGTCGCTCAGGATGACACACATTGGAGTGGGTGCCCGCGCATTTTGGGGGAGTTGCCCCTGCGTTCGATCATATGACTGCGATTGCCCACAGGATATGAGCAGAAACAATCAGGGCGGCTCGCCATTTGTGGCTGCCGCCCTGACTTGTTGCAGATCCGGGGTATACCCGAGTTCGACTCACAGATCGTAGTAGAGGAAGAACTCGTAGGGCACGGGGCGCAGATTGACCGGAGCCAATTCGCGTTCGCGCTTGTAGCTGATCCAGGTTTCGATCAGATCGGGTGTGAAGACGTCTCCCTGCAGCAGGAAGTCGTGGTCCTTTTCGAGAGCGGTGAGAACCTCGCCCAGCGAGCCGGGCGTGCTCTTGATCTTCTTGGCCTCTGCCGGCTCGAGCTCGTAGAGGTCCTTGTCGAGTGGCTGGCCAGGATCGATTTTGTTCTTGATGCCGTCAAGTCCAGCCATGAGCAGAGCCGGGAAACAGAGGTAGGGGTTGGCCGAGGGATCGGGGCAGCGGAACTCGATGCGCTTGGCCTTGGGGCTCGTGGAGTACATCGGGATACGACAGGCCGCCGAGCGGTTGCGCTGCGAGTAAGCCAGGTTCACCGGAGCCTCGAAGCCGGGTACCAGGCGGCGATACGAGTTCGTCGTCGGCGCCGCGAAGGCCAGCAGAGCCGGCGCATGCTTCGAGTAGTCCGCCGATGTAGTACTTCGCGGTCTGGCTCAGCAGCGCGTAGCCCTTGGCGTCGAAGAAGACGTTCTTCTCGCCCTTCCACAGGCTCTGGTGCACGTGCATGCCGGAGCCGTTGTCGCCAAAGAGCGGCTTGGGCATGAAGGTAGCCGTCATCCCGTGTTTCTTGGCGATCATGCGGATGACGTACTTGAAGTTCATCAGGTTGTCGGCCATTTTGACGAGTGGACCGTAGCGAATGTCAATCTCACCCTGGCCGGCGGTTCCTACCTCGTGGTGGTGCACTTCAGCGGGTACGCCCATGCCCCTGAGCGCGATAACGATCTCCGAGCGGATATCCTGCAACGTGTCGTTCGGCGGCACCGGGAAGTAGCCTTCCTTGTGGCGCAGCTTGTAGCCAAGATTGGGATTCTCCTCGCGCCCCGTGTTCCAGATGCCTTCATTGGAGTCCACGTAGTAGTAGCCGCTGTGCGCGGTCTGGTCGTAACGCACGCTATCGAAGATATAGAACTCCGCTTCCGGGCCCCAGTAGCTGATGTCGGCGATGCCGGTCTTCTTCAGATACGCCTCGGCCTTCTGCGCCACGTATCGAGGATCGCGGCTGTAAGGCTTGCGCGTGGTGGGGTCGAATACATTGCAAATGATATTGAGGGTGGGAATAGAGAGAGCCGGATCCATCACTGCCGTGTCGGCATCGGCGATGAGAATCATGTCGCTCTCGTGAATCTGCTGGAACCCGCGGATGCTCGATCCATCGAAGCCGATGCCTTCGCTGAACAGATCGTCCTCAAGGTCTTCGACTGGAATGGAAAAATGCTGCCACATGCCCGGCAAGTCGATAAATCGAAGATCGACAATTTTTGCACCGGCTTCCTTGGCAAGCTTCTTTACGTCAGTGGGGGTGCGCGGCATTCTTACTTCTCCTTTCGCTTCTTGCTGTGAAGTTTAAGCACAGGTTTCGTTATGGAGGTACACGGTATTTCCGGAAACGAAGTGTTCCTGGTGGATTGCACCTGGCGACCGCTCCCGAGTTGAGGGCGTTGAGTACAGGTTCGTCTTCCCCCGGACACAGGGTTCCCGAAAATGCTTGAGCCAAACTGCGGCAGTAACTGAAAAAGTGCGAACTGGATTCAAGCTTAGGATTCAACCGCGCGAAAACACACGAAACGCGAGGTTTGAGCCGCCACCGGAGCACAAATTCAATTCAGGTTCGCTAGGCGCCCAGGATGTACAAGAATCCTATTTCCTCCAGCATAAGGAATCCGTGAAGATTTTGGGATTGAGGGTGTGGAAAACTCAAGTCAGCGAAAGCGGGCGATGAGAACCATGATGAGCAGAATGACGACCGGAATGAGGGCCAAGCCGCTGTAATAGAGAATCCTGCGGGAAAGCTGGGACTTGCGTTTCTGCCAGTTGAGGAGTTCGGGGCGGTCCTCGACACCGACCTGGTCGGGGTGCTCAAGGTCGTGGAGGAACTCCTGGGCGGTGGCGTACCGGTTTCTGGGATCGCGCTCCAATGCGCGGTACAGAATCTCCTGCAACTCGGGCGAGACGGAGGGGTCGGCCACGCGTGGCGGGACGGGATGGTTCAAGAGGCGGTCGTTCATGGCGGCCAAGGGCGATGGTCCGGAGAAGGGCAGCTTGCCCGTGAGCATCTCGTAAAGGATCACGCCCAAGGAGTAGATGTCGGTACGTCCGTCGCCGCGCTTGCCCTTTACCTGCTCGGGAGCGATGTAGTCCGGAGTGCCAAGCGTGGTCGTGAAGTTGGCGTAGGTGAGACGCCGCGAGGCGGAATCGCCGGCGATGCCGAAATCGATGAGCTTGATGCGGCCGTTGTCGTCGATCAGGATGTTTTCCGGCTTGAGGTCGCGATGCACCACGCCGTTGGCGTGGATGTAATCGAGCGCTTTGAGAACTTCGATGGCGATGCGGATGGCTCGGTCCTGGGGAAGTTTGCCCTCCTGCAGGATGGCGCGCAGCAGACGGCCCGGGCACCACTCCATGACCATGTAGACGCGGGAGCGTTGCTCTCCGCAGTAGACCTGCATCACGTTGGGATGGCGGAGCCTTTCGCCGATGGCCGATTCGCGCTTAAAGCGGTCAAAGAGGATGGGATCGGCTTCCAGGTCGGGGTGGGGAATCTTGAGAGCGACGGTGCGTCCGTCGCGCGTATCGGTGGCGCGAAATATGGTGGCCATGCCGCTTTTCGCGACGGGCGCGTCGATGCGGTAGAAATCGAGTTGTGTTCCGGGTTCCAGAACTTCGAAGAAACTCATGGCGCGGTACGCTCCAGTATGGCCTTCTTTACTGTACCGGGTAAAGGGACAAGGAACTATAAGGATTCCGTTAAGCGGGGAGCAAGGGAGCAACGGGACCGCGGGAACAGATTACACGGGCAGGCGGTAGGGGCGGCCGCGGTACATGCCCACCTGTTCGACCGCGCGCACGCGGATCACCTGTGCGGTGGTATTGTCGCCGCCGTCGATTTCGACGGCGTGAGCGACGAGCTCCCTGGCAAGCAGAGCCGCGTCTTTCTTCTGAGAAACGATGCAAGCGATCTCGGCTTCGCTGGTTTCGTCGTGCAGGCCGTCGGTGCAAAGGACAAGAACATCGCCCGGCTGAATGGTGAGGACTGTGGTGTCGGGAGAGACGAACATCTCCGGGCCCAGGGAGCGAATGAGCACGTGGCGGGAGTCGGATGAAGCGATTTCGCCGGCTGAGATCAGGCCCAGCTTACGGTGCTCGTTCACCAGGGTATGGTCCTGCGTGATTTGCCGGGCTTGGCCGTTGCGGACGAGGTAGCAGCGAGAGTCGCCCACGTGCGAGACCACGGCCTGGTCGTAGCGCAGGGCGCAGGCGACCAGCGTGGTGGCCATGCTCTTGCCGTGGTATTCGGGCTCGAGCCTGCGGTCGTGCACCGCGGCGTTGGCTTGCTGGATAAGCCGCGGAACCAGGCTGATGAGCATGGCGCCGGATTGCGCCTTGGCGAACTCTTCGGTGAGCACCGATACGGCGGTTGACGATGCGATCTCCCCCAGATCCATCCCGCCCACTCCGTCGGCAACCACGAAAAGAAAGCCGTGGGACCGGCCTTGCGAGCGCGTAGCGGGAATAAAGGAGCCCATGGCGTCTTCATTGTTGGTGCGGACTCTGCCGAAGTCGCTTGCCTGGCCGAACTGTACGTCCAACATATGCGCCGCCGCATGAGGCCATCTGGCGCGTCTGCGCGGCCGAGATGCCGTGGGTTTTGAAACGCTGAGGCGCCGCCTCGAAAAAGCTACTGGGTGGCCTCCTCTCCCCAGCCTCTCATAACGAGGCCAAAGAGAGAACCCACCCAGAGGCTTGGCGTTGGTTGAACCGTGGTTTACGAAATCTGATGTTTCGATTCCAGCAGCACCGTCTTGCCCTTGGCCTTGGAGGAACGAAGGAAGTAGACCGCGCCATAGAGGCCCCAGACGGCGGAGATGCCCAGCGCTGTAAGCGGCTCCATTCTTGTGCCCAGGTTGAAGAACGGACCGGCAAGGTAAAACGCCATGCAGGTCAGGTTGGCGATCAGGCCAAAGCCCGGGATCAGGTAGTGCTTGATGATGTGCCTATCGTGCCGCTCGGAATACGCGATGATGCACAGCAGGCAGCTCAGCCCGTAGAGGATGAAAGTGCCGAAGTTGGAGGTGAGCGTCATGGCCAGCAGCGAGTTGGGCAGCTTGGCCAGAGTGTCGTGCGGCAGGTATCCCCAACTGGAGAAGATGCCATGCGGCAGGGCCGCGATGGTGGCGTCGCTCGGAGCGCCGGCGTCGCCGAACATCAGCGAGATGGAGATGATGCCGATGACCGCGGAGATCCAGGCCAGCGTCCAGATGGACTTGCGCGGCGAAAGGGATCCGGCGTGCAGCAAGCCGAAGTGCTCGGGAACCTCCGCGTCCTTGCCCATGGCGTAGGTGACGCGGGCGCCGGTGTTCATGCAGGCCAGCGTGGTGCCGATGAGGGCGAAGAACACAGTGATGGCCTCGGCCAGCATGAAGTATCTGCCGTGGCCCTGGCCGAGCAGTTGATCGCCGACGATGATCATCATGTCGCCGATGGGCGCGGCCGAGCCCGTGGCGCTTTGCATGGTATACCCCGAATTGAGAAAGTAGTTGGCGCAGAAGTACTCAAACAGGTAACAGAACAATCCCTGGATGAGCAGCGACGCAATGACGGCGATGGGAATATGCTTGGTCGGATTTTTTGCCTCGCCTCCCATCGAGGTGACCGACTCGAAACCGACGAGGATGAGAATGGCGACCGTCGACTGGATGAAGACCCAGCTCCACTTGTGTACGCCAACCACCGAAGCGGCATTGGGGTGGGCGAGGAAGTTGCCGCTGGAGTCCGTCGACTGATAGCTGATGGTGAAGGGAACTGGCTTTCCGGCCGAGTCGAGTAGCGGCAGAGGCGCGCCGCTCGAATCGCGCATGATGGAACCGTCCTTGGCGGTGGCGAATTGGTAGGTGTAGGTCGCCAGCGTCTGCGTATCGTACTGGAAGCTAGGCGTGCCCTCCGGATGGCTGGCGCGATAGCCGAGGGCCAGAACGCTGAAGGTAATCAGCGCGGAAATCTGAATCACATTCATGGCGATGTTGACCGCCGAGGAGGCGCCCGCGCCCTTGGAGGCGATCCACGCGACGAAGAATGAGAAGAGCACGGCGACAATGGACATGAAGAGCAGTCCGGGGTTGGCGCCGCTCATGAATGTCGGATACAGGAAGCCGACCACGTAGCCGACGAAGACGCCGGTGACGGCCACCATCACGCCGGGATAGACCCAGTAGTAGAGGTGCGAGCCCCAGCCGACGACGAACTTGGCCACGCGGGCGTATTTGAAGGCCTTGTCCTTGGAGAGCATGGCCTGTTCGGCGTAGTAGTAGCTGGAGCCGGTGCCTGGGTAGAGCTTGGAGATCTCGGCGTAGGACACGGCGGTGGCCAGGCAGAGCAGTAGGGAGATGAAGATGCCCAGCCACATGGATGGCGCGGTGGATGGCTGGCCCGCAACGCCCGTGGTGGCCTGGATGTAGAAGGTGAGCCAGAGGAAGGCGCCGGGGGCGATGAGCGCCATTGCGTTTGCGGTCAACTGGGTAAGGCCCAGAGTGGCCTGCATTTGCGGTGCTTTCTGATCTGCCATGAGCATTCTCCTGAGAGTTGAGGTTCGTTTGGCGGCTCCCGGCGGCTGACCTCCGGGGAATTCTCAAACACTGTTGATAGCGGGCTCATCTTTGCCGGTCATCGTTGTGCGCGCCGGCGCTGCTTGCTTCGGAACCTGCCGCCGCCCGGTTCGGCTTGGGCCGGTCCCGGTTTCGTTTGCGGTAGTGCGAGTCTACCGTTCGCCCCATCAGGACCAAATAAAGTCCCATGAGGACAAAATGAGGAACCAAGGCAACGGCTTCAACGTTTCGGTCCGAAGAAAGCGATGAAGGCCACGGTCACCGTCTGTTGCTGGTCTGTCGATTGGCTGGCCAGCTTGTGGAAGTAATTGACGTTGGAGGCGTCGTAGCGGTATTCGACTCGCATCAGCGCACCCTCTACCCACTTGTACTCATAGGTGAAAGTACCTTCATAGAGGTGCTGCGGCGTGCCGGTTTGAAAGCCGTCCGGATCGTTAAAGTACTCACCGCGCATCGCGATTGCATTCTTGGCATTGGCCTGGATGTGCACTGCGCCCGCCGCGCCCCACCAGTCATGCAACAATGTGTCGTCTTGCGCCGCGATGGCATCCCGATTCATGCCGTAGTCGAAGTTGATGTACGCGTTGGTCTTTCCGGGCGGCGTGAGCAGCAGCGTGGAGTCGATCAAATTGCGCAGCCCGCTGATCGTGTTGGCGTTTTCCGGGCCGACCAGATAGTTAAGGTCCCAGGTGTACTTGGGTTTGACATATGCACTCGTGAAGGCGCCCGAAAGGCCCCCGTTCGACTTGGAGACGTTGTTCCAGCCGTTGTACAACTGAATGCCGATGGTCTCGGTCTTCGACACCGGCATCGAAGTGCGCGCTCCGAAGTGCCAGTAGGGAATGGCGTTCACGAACAGCAGCGAGCGCGAATAGTTCCAGTTGCTCATCGCCTCGATGACTTCGGCTCCGGCCGAGGTGACGAATTTGCCGAAGTCCAGCTCGAAGCCCTTGGCCTTGGGCGGCTTCAGGCTGAGAAACGCCTGCTCGATGTAGTCGAGCTGTTCTGCGCCGTCGCTGTTTGCCGGGGCGGCGTTGATCAGGTCGTTGGTGCGGCCGTAAATGAAGTCGACGTGCGCGCCGATCGGGTCGGGATCGTGGTTCAGCGTGAGCTTGGCCGCGCTCAGTTCGAACTGATCCGTCTTATCGTTGAAGTTGTAAAGCTGGTTGACCTGGTCGTAGCCATCCGTGGTGTTGGGGCGGTTGAAATTGAAGCTGTAATAGCCGTCGATAAAGCCGCTCAGATCCATGGGGCCGACGCTCCATGTGGGCGCGGGCGCAGGAGCCGCGGGTGCTGCCGGAGCTTGCGCCGCGGGGGTCTGCGCAGGCGTCGCGGAAGAGGAAGACGAAGCCGCCGGTGTTTGCGCACCGGCCACGAGCGCGGTTGCCAACGCAGCTCCAGCAATCGATCGAAGGATGACCTTTGCGTTCAAAAACATCAGTTACCTCCAAAGAGAATTTGTGAATGACACAAGGGTGGTTCATGCTGCCGGTAAACCATGGGGCATGCCCGCTGCAGGGTCGGGGCCGGCATTCGATCGCTGCGGTGCGCACAGTTAGAGCTCAGACCGCCGGCGGTGAAACTGGCGATTGCGTGGTTGTGCCAGGTGCCGTGAATCGGGTCAATCGAACTACCACCAGTAATGCAAACAAAGCATAAAGAAGAAATGAGGAACACATCAGGAAAGCATGAGGATTGAAGAAAGAGCCCTCTTCGGCCGGGCGGGAGCAGGCAGGGCCGTCGTTTTTACCAACTGTTTGGCGCGCTTGGCGCAGCGGCGGTCCCGAGGCGCGCAGCGGGGAAAGAATGGTGAAGAACCTGATAAACTCTTCTTTTCCCGGCTCAGACCCTGCGACTTGTGGGCAATTCCGCGCGGAAGCGGGATCGGCCCCTCGAAAGCGAAAGGGTGCGGTACAAGCGGCTGTGCTTCCCAATTTCATTCCCTGCGCGCGGCAGGTTGCCGCGCCGATTTCGAAAGCGGAAAGTGAGTGTCCGGTTGTCACAGAGCTATCCAGCCAGATCGGTTTTCCTGTTGGGGCCTCCGCGCGGCTCCGGCCCGCGGGTGCTCCTGTTCACTCTGGAGTCCGCGCTGGGAGTGGTCGCGGTCATCATGGTGGCGGCGTTTACGCATTGGTCCAGCTGGCTGTTGCCCATCGCCGCGCTGCTCTATCTGCTCATTGTGGTTCCTACGGCGCTGTTCTACGGATTCTGGCAGGCGGTGATTGTTTCGTTTTCCGCGGTTGTGGCGCAAAGCTGGTTTTCCGCCCGGCAATCGGAACTCTCCATGGCGGCCAATCCGGCGAATTCCGTCACCCTTCTGGTCTTCGTGCTCGTGGCGCTCACGGTGAGCCGGCTGTCTGCTCGCATCACCGGTCATGCCCGCGAAGCTGAATCGCGCGGGGGACAGATGGAGGACCTGTACGAGTTCACGCGGCGGACCCTGCAAATGAATCTTCACGAGGAACCGGGGCCGCAACTGGCCGAGCTGGTGCACGATATCTTCAACCTGGAGGCCGTCGCGGTCTTCGATGCCGATCTGCACGATGTGTACCAGGCGGGCTTCTGGAACGTTGACCCGCAGGAGATGGCGCAAAATGTCTACTACTTCGAGACATCGGACGACGATCCGGAGACTGGGATCGGGCGCCGTGTCGTGCGATTGGGGACGGTGCCTGTCGGCAGCCTGGTGGTGCGTGGAGACACGGGCCCGCTGACCAACAACGCCATCGCGTCGCTGATCGCCATCACCTTTGACCGGTACCGCGCCTTCGCCAACGAGAGCCGAATCGAGACCGAGCGGCGCACCGAACAATTGCGCGCCACGGTTCTGGACAGCCTGGCGCACGCATACAAGACCCCGCTCACGGCGATTCGCGCGGCCTCGACAGGGTTGGCCGAGATGGGGAAACTTTCAGCGGGGCAGGCGGAGCTGGTGGGGTTGATCGATGAGCAGACGCGATTGCTGGGGGAGCTGACCACGCGCCTGCTGACCACGGCGCGGCTGGATGCGGGCGAGGTGGCAATTCACGTGGAACGGGTCAACGCGGGAAGCCTGATCGAGGAGGTGTTGGCCGGCCTCAAGGACCGGCTGGCCAGCATGAAGGCGGCCGTGGAGATTGAAGACGAGAACCTGGTGTTGAGCTGCGATCGGCGGTTGATGGTGATGTTGCTGACCCAGTACATTGACAACGCGTGTAAATACTCGAACTTCGGGACCACGATCGCCATCCGCGTGTTGGTGGCGGGACCGGAGGCAATTTTTTCCGTGCACAGTTATGGGCCGGTGATTCCCATGGCGGACCGCGAACGCATCTTTGACCGGTACTATCGCTCCTCGACTTACGCGAATCGCGCCCCGGGCACAGGAATTGGCCTATCGGTGGCCAGGCGGGCGGCGCAGATCCACGGCGGGTATGTTTGGGTAACCAGCGGTGAAGAGGAAGGCACCACGTTCTATGCGGCTATTCCGCTTATAAGGGAGAAGGAGAGCAAGGGATGATGCAGCCACCAATTCGGATTCTCGTGGTCGACGACGAGCCGGCCATTCGCCGCGCGCTGCGGCCTCCGCTGATGGAGCTGGGCTTTCACGTGGCCGAGGCCTCGCGCGGCGAGGAGGCGCTGCAGGCGCTGCGCGCCGCGCCTTACGATGCGGTGCTTCTGGACATCAACATGCCGGGGATCGGCGGCATCGAGACGCTGAAGCGGATTCGCGCCTTCGCGCCGCGGCTGCCTGTGCTGATGCTCACCGTGCGCGACGAGGAGGAGGACAAGGTTGAGGCGCTGGACCTGGGCGCCGACGACTACATCACCAAGCCGTTCAGCACGCGAGAGCTGATTGCGCGCATTCGCTCCGCCGTACGCCGCGTGCGCGCTCCCGCACGGCCGGAGGATGCGCCCATCGAGATCGGCGAGGTTCGCCTGGATCCGGTGAAGCGCCGGGTGACCAAGCGCGGTGCGCCGGTGAAGCTGACGCGCAAGGAGTTCGACATTTTGTATTGCCTGATGAGCCGAGCCGGCCGCGTGGTGACCTACGCGAAGCTGTTGACCGCGGTGTGGGGCCCTGAATTCCGCGAGGAGGTGGAATACCTGCGCACCTTCGTGCGCCAATTGCGCAAGAAAATTGAAGACGACCCCTCCAACCCCCTTTATCTGCTCACCGATGTTTATGTGGGATACCGGTTTGCCGACGCGCAGACGTTCCAGCCGGAGCCTGCCGGCGAAAGCCGCCTGGAAGAACCGGAACCGGCGCCGGGGGATGTGCGCTGAGGCGGATTCCAACGCCTGCGGCGATCCCGCAAACGCGCGCTATTCGTCGTAGTGCAGCAGGCTGAAGACGTCGTACTCTTTGAAGCGGTCGCGGCCTTTCAGGAAGTCGAGCTCGACGGCAAAGCCCAGGCCGGCGATGACGCCTCCCAGTTGCTTGACCAGCTTGACCGTGGCTTCCATGGTGCCGCCGGTGGCGAGCAGATCGTCGACCAGCACCACATTCTGGCCCGGCTTGATCGCGTCCACGTGAATCTCGAGCGTGTCGGTGCCGTATTCCAGGTCGTAGGTGACGCGGGCGACGGCAGCGGGCAGTTTGCGCGGTTTGCGCACGGGGACAAAGCCCGCGGTGAGCCGATAGGCCAGTGCCGGCCCAAAGATGAACCCGCGCGCCTCGATGCCCAGCACCAGGTCGATCTTGCGCTCGATGTAATGCGCGGCGAGCGCGTCGATAAGCTGCGCAAACCCCGTCTTGTCTTTCAGCAGCGTGGTGATGTCGTAAAAGAGAATCCCCGGCTTGGGAAAATCCGGCACGGTGCGCACCAGCTTTTTGAGATCTTCCACGTTGACGGGCTTTGCTTGTTCGGGCATGGCAGTGCGAGGCTCCTCGTTCTCGGATTTCAGTTTTTCGTCGTCTGTTGTCAGCTATCAGTCTATAAGACAGGGAACAGGGAGTAGGAAACAGGGAAAGAGGACTCATCGGGTTCAGATCTTCAGGCTACGCCGAAGTGGAGCGAAGGCTACAGGCGAAAACCACCGTCGCCGGAATCACGGCGTTTTTCTGATCCCTGTTCCCTGATCCCTGTTCCCTTGTCTTTTTCACCACGCGCCATCGATCTGGAAGGAGCTGAGATCCGCGACCTCGCGGTCGGCGAGATGATGCTCGACGAGGCGGTCGACGCGGGCGCCGCGCGGGCCACGGCGAAGGCTGGCGCGGAGCTCATCCAGATCGGCGGGATCGCCCGCCGCGACGACTTCCACGTCGCCGTCCTCGGTGTTGCGCACCCAGCCGTGCAGATCGAGTTCACTGGCCTCGCGCTGCACGAACCAGCGAAAGCCCACCCCCTGTACGCGGCCTTGAATGAGAAAATGGAGAACCATAGCGGCTGACTATGCCAGTTTTGCAGATGAGGCTGGCGGGCGCAAGCCGCAAACGCCGGCAGGCTCCAGCGCGCCACGCCTTCGCGCTACACTGGAATTCACGATGGTCTTCGTTCTCGACAACTACGACTCGTTCACCTACAACCTCGTCCAGTACCTGGGCGAGCTGGGCGCCGAGGTCGTGGTGCGGCGCAACGACGAATTGACGCCGGAAGAGGTGGAAGCCATGAGGCCGGAGCGGATCCTGCTTTCGCCGGGCCCCTGCACGCCGCGCGAAGCGGGGATTCTGGTGCCGCTCATCCGGCATATGGCGGGGAAGGCGCCGATCTTGGGTGTTTGCCTGGGCCACCAGGCCATCGGCGAAGCGTTTGGGGGCAAGGTGGTGCGCGCGCGGACGCTGATGCACGGCAAGACCAGCGCGGTGGAGCACGACGGCAAAGGCATTTTTGCCGGCCTGCCCACGCCGCTCACCTGTACGCGCTACCACTCGCTGATCGTGGAGCAGGATTCGCTGCCAGCCGAGCTTGTGGTGACGGCACATACCGCGGAAACGAACGGATCGGGCACGGTCATCATGGGCCTGCGGCATCGCAGCCTGCCCGTCGAGGGTGTTCAGTTTCATCCCGAGAGCGTTCTGACCGAGGGCGGCCACCAGATGATCCGCAACTTTCTGGACATGTAAGCTATGCCAGCCGCATCGAACGCCGCTTCTCGCCGCGCAGCTTGCCTGCGCGGGTCCGCGTGGATTCGGATGGCGGCTAGCCTCGCGCTTTTTGTCCCGGCATGGGCGGTGCTGGCCCAGGCGCCGGTTGTAGCGCCGCAGATGCCGACGGCTCCTCAAGCAGCGCCTGCAGCCGAGGCTACGGATTCGATGCAGCCGGCGCTCGCCGGGCAGGCCACGCCGCTGAACTCGCCTCCGCTGGCCATCGTTCCGCTCGACAAAGCTATTCCGGGCGCTGCGCTTTCGGTTGCGGGATCGCTGCAGGCGCTGAACGGCAGGGCGTTCATCACCGGGAGCGGGACCATCACGGCCGGCAACGGCACGGCGCAGGTCACGCTACCCTACCGGGGAACGCTGCACGTTTGCGCCTCGAGCACCGTGAAACTCGCGGCGGATTCGAGCACGCCCGCAGGCGACGTTCCTGGCCTGCTGATTGCGCTGGATCACGGCGCGGTGGAGATGAGCTTTGCAGCGAGCACCGCGCGCGAGCGCAATGCCGATGCGCTGCTGACCCCCTACTTTCGCATCCTGATTGGCGGGCCGAATGCGGCCGACGTGAAGGTGAGGCTGGGCGAGGACGGAGATACCTGTGTGGATAATGCGGGCGCAAACGCGCCCTACGTCGTGGTGACCAGCGTGTTCGAGGGCGGCCTCTATCGCGTGCTGCCGGGCCAGCGGGTGATGTTCGAGCACGGCAGCCTGCAGACGGTGGTGGATCAGGAAAAGGAGCCGTGCGGGTGCCCTCCGCCGCCAAAGTCCGAGGCCAACGAGTTTCCGCTCGCCGCAAGCGAGGGGCTGGCGCCGGCGTCGCCTCCCGCAGCCAGCGTCAATCAAACCGCCGGAACCGGCCAGGCAGCTACAACCCTGGTGTACAAGAGCAGCGACCATGCGCCAAAGTCGGTCGCGATCCCTCAACTCGCTGCTGCGCCGGTTGCCACTGCGCCTGCGACTCCAGCCACGCAAGCGGCGGGCGCGCAGAAGAAACCCGGATTCTTCCGCAAGATTGGGCGATTCTTCAAACGAATCTTCGGCGCGGAATAGGGCGCAGAGTGATTTGTTACGGGTTCAACTGTTGCACCGCGCAGGGAATGCGCCGAATCACGTTACCCGGCTTGTCGAGTTGAAACATAAAGCTGCATTGCAACGCGGCATTCCCCGTTGTGGCTCCCTGATAAACGTAGACGGTCTTCGTCCCCGGCTGATACACGAGCAGCGAACTCGTCGGGTTGATTCCGGTGAGTTGAAACTCGACGCCGCCTCCACCCGATTGGTAGCTCGACGCGTTCACCGCGCGACCCGAGCCAAGCCAGAACCCGGCGACCAGCACTCCCGCGAGCGCCAGACAGTTTCTCGCCCAAACCCATACCTTCTCCATTGCGTCCTCCTGCTGCGGATGTCTTTCTCCAAGGACGCACACGTGGTCGCTGCCGCTCACGAATTCCCGAGTAGCCGCACACGGAGCGCCGCGTTACATCTCCCGCGCGCGCTCAATAGCCCGAATCACGGCCTGCGCTTTGTTGAGCGACTCCTGGTGCTCGAGCTCGGGCACGGAGTCGGCGACGATGCCGGCGCCAGCCTGCACCGAGCCTTTGCCGCCCACGGACAGCATGGAGCGGATGGCGATGCAGGAGTCGAGATTGCCGGAGAAGTCGGCGTAGAGAACCGCGCCGCCGTAGGCGCCGCGCCGCGCGGGTTCGAGTTCTTCAATGATCTCCATGGCGCGGACTTTGGGTGCTCCGGAAAGCGTGCCGGCAGGGAAACAGGCACGGAGCGCATCGACCGCGGTTAGATCTTGGCGTAGCCGGCCTTCAATCGAGCTGACGATGTGCATCACGTGGCTGTAGCGCTCGACAAACATCAGCTTGTCCACTTTCACGCTGCCGAAGCAGCTCACGCGGCCCACGTCGTTGCGGCCCAGATCGACAAGCATGACGTGCTCGGCGCGCTCCTTTTCGTCGTGGAGCATCTCTTCGGCGAGGGCCTGATCCTCGGCCTCGGTGGCGCCGCGGCGGCGCGTACCGGCGATGGGCCGGTACTCGACCTTGCCCTGGTGCACGCGCACCAGTAGTTCTGGCGACGAGCCCGCCAGCTCCAGAGCCGGTTGTGCGGAGATTCGTGGCTTTCTGGCGTAGCTTTTCGTCGCACTTGCGGCGCCTGCGCCAACGGGCCCTTCCGGCGCGAAGCGCAGGAAGAACATGTACGGGCTGGGATTTACGGTGCGCAGCGCGCGGTAAACCTGGAAGCTGTCCACGCCGGGCTCAACGTCGAAGCGCTGCGAGAGGACTACTTGAAAGGCGTCGCCGGCGCGGATATACTCCTTGGCGCGGGTAACGGCGGCCAGAAAGTCTTTTTTCGCGGTGCGGTGCTTTACCTTCAGCTTTCCCGGTTTCGCCGGCTTGCGGCGCTCGAGGTCCGGGATGGGCTGGGCGAGGCGCTTTTCGAGCCGGTCGAGCCGCTTCACGGCGCGATCGTATGCGGCAGCGGCCTTGCCGCGCGAGACGTCGGCCGTGACAATAAGCCAGATCTCCTTACGCACGTGATCGAAGGCGAGAACTTCGTCGAAGAACAGCAGGCAGGCGTCGGGAACTTGCAGTTCGTCTTTGGCGGTTGCCGGAAGGCGCTCTATCTGGCGCACGGCGTCGTAAGCGAAAAAGCCGACCGCGCCTGCGGTAAACGGGGGCAGGCCCGGCAACCGCGCCGGCTTGTGGCCGCCAAGCGCGTCGCGCAGCACGGCGAAGATGTCGCCCTGAAAACGCGTTATTTTGCCGCGGGTCATCCTGCGGCCTTCGGTGATGGCGATGTCTCGCCCTCGGGCCACAATGCGCTTGAAGGGTGAGAGCCCGATGAAGGTGTAGCGGCCCACCTGCTCGCCGCCCTCGACCGATTCGAGCAGAAAGCACTCGCGCTCCGGCCAGGCCGCGCGCAGAAAGGCAGAAACCGGCGTTTCCAGGTCGGCCAGAAGGATGCGGCAGACGGGCACGAGCGTGTGCGCCCGTGCCAGAGCCAGGAACTCCTTGCGGGAAGGGCGTGCTGAGCGGGAGGCGGCTTTCACAAACTAAGTGTAACTGCTGGTGCGCGGTGAGTGCTGTTGTGTTCGTCCCGCTTCGAGCTGGCCGCCGCAATCAGAAAACCAGCGACGGCAGGTCGATAATATTGCCCCGACGATCTTTTGATCGAATGAAACTTGCGCCAGGGACGACTTCCCTTGCGAAATAGCGACTTGCCTGTCAGATAGAATAAGACTTGCCGCAAATCTCATTGCTTCGAATAAAGAGTATCCGGCTCTTAAAGTAGGGAGTCAATGGCCCCAAGAGATATCTACGTTGAGAATGCTCAACAGGCATTGGAGGTGTGCAGATCTCTCCTCCGAAAACGGGAGGCCAGTCTCTTCCGTGGACAGACATGTGACTGGCCCGTGCTTCTTCCAAGTCTGCTACGGCCCAACACAGATAGGGCTAACTCTGAGGCGAAGCTCCGGGATTTCTTGGAATGGGCTACAAGTGTGCCCCAGATGGCAATATATCGCGAGTCAGAGTCCGCACTAACTGCAATTGCTCAACATTACGGAGTTCCAACCCGATACCTTGATTTAACGACAAGCCCGGAAGTGGCGATTTTGTTCGCTAAACAAACAGGTGAGCGGGCGAGTCGAAACGCTCAGTCCGTGGTCTACTGCTTCTCGGAAACCGAATTCTCTTATTCGCGTTCCGTAAACATTGTGAGAATCGATGTCGCGAATTTATGGCGTTTGCAAGCCCAGCAGGGCTTATTTTTAGAGTTTTTTGATGATGACGCCAAGTCTGTCCGTGGAAGAGCTCTAAGAATTCATTTTCCACCAGAACAAATCACAGCTGAAGAAACATTGCAACTGTATCCAGCTCGAAAAAGCGCACTCGAGAGTGTGATCGATCAATGGATGTATAGGCATGGAATTGAGAGCTTCACTCGCTCATCCGGTATCCCAAGAATAATTTATGTCAAACGATATACCTATCCTGGGGCGTTCAGGTGGAGAAAGATACCTGGCTTCGAACCCGAATGGTTTGGTGGCGAGCGCAGCTGGATATTGCCACCGATCGAAGCTGTGTCTTCCTTGAAGAAGCCGACCGTACAGGTGATCCCGCGCTTTGATCTAAGTGATCCCATTCGCGCGCGCGAGGCCGTTGTTGACGTGATCAAAGATCCAATCCTGCGGCATCGTGCTCTGGGACAGCGATTGTCTTTCAAAATCGAGCTCTCGCCAGAAAAGGAGAAGTTGGCTTCCAGCGTCAGTGAGGTGATCAATCGATGCTGGGATGGTTTGCGGGTTTTGCCGTATCCTTCGAGCGAAATCATCTCATCAATTGCACTTACGACTGCGTTCTTGTCTGCAAGAGCTGAGAACATAAAGGATGTGGATAAGTGGCCTGTGAAACTTTGGCAAGATGTCGAGATTATTGAAACCGCACCGGTGGGGGGCCATATCGCAGCCGGCTTGGTTTCCAAATCGGACCTAGCCTCGGCGCTGTCTTCCAGATATGCTGGACGCTTGACCAAATCGATGAGGCGTCTCTGGGCAGAGAATCCCGCTTTGGTTATGAACTATATCGTTGATCCTTGGATACTTTTCGACTTTCAGCTGCTTAAGAAAATGTTTGTTGAGCAGTTTGTGCCGACCACAGTTGATTCATTTTGGGAAGAGGATCTAGGGCTCTACGAAGGTTCGCTTGGATGTATGTGGAGCTTATCTTTCAATCCGGCTCTCCTAGGTTTTGTGACAAAGGGCGACTACCGATTTGGTTCGCCAATGGCATTTGAGTCTGACATCGAGAAAATGATCTTCATCACTCCGCAAATGGATAAAGACGACATCGAAGAGGTCTTCACATCATGTTTGCCGAGTATTCTTGCCCATTCAAAACCGTTTCAGGTCAAGTTTACAAACTACAGTCACGATTCTCGTCCAATCTGGCAGATCGACAGAGTTGTCGAACAGGCCACCTGCATCGTCGACATTGCCGGCATCTCCGTGCTTGAGGTGTTTACGTCACTCGAAGGCGAGGGCAATGACCCTCCTGCCATCCTGAACCGAGGGCTAGGGGCATTCGAAGTATGGTTGATAGCAAGAAAGCAAATAGAAGCAATGCAAGGCACTCCCATTGAATCCCATCAAGCGCTCCTTCAGGAGTTCTTGTCGGCATTGGCGGCTTCAAATAGGGAGCTTGAGACGAGAGCTCGCGGCATGCCAGACTGGCCAGGGAGCGACGCTCCAGGTGAAGATCCAACGGCCACATAGGGGCACCCTCCCCGGACCTCAATCTCCTATCCACCGGCAGCTTGACGCGAAACCTCGGGTGGCCTAGACTCACTGAGGTTTGGGCTAACGGACGATTGCAGCCGAACCGAACGCGGCTGCGAAAGGGGCAGAGGGCCGCGCGAGTTCGGGGAGCCGGACGCGAAAAACCAAGGGAAGATCGCTGCCTCGACTTGTATTCTTGAGAAGCGGAGCTTGATTCCGAATTCGAAAGATCGGCGGGACAGGGGAGATCAATATGGCAACCGGAAATACCAGCGTCACGTTGGACCAGGAGATCAATCCCTGGGAGGCGCAAAGCGCGCGCTTTGATTTCGCGGCGCGCAAGCTGAATCTCGATGAGGGCCTGTGGAAGGTGCTGCGCTCGCCGTCGCGGGAAATCATCGTTCACTTTCCCGTGACCCTCGACAATGGGATGATCGAAATGTTTACCGGTTTCCGCGTGCAACACAACACTGCTCGCGGCCCATGCAAGGGCGGCATCCGCTATGCGCCGGACGTGACGCTGGACGAGGTGCGCGCACTGGCCAGTTGGATGACCTGGAAATGCGCGGTGGTGAATATTCCCTTCGGCGGAGCCAAGGGCGGCGTCATCTGCGACCCGAAGAATATGAGCAATGGCGAGTTGGAGCGCATGACGCGCCGCTACACCGCCGAAATCATCGAATTCATCGGGCCGGAAAAGGATGTGCCCGCGCCGGACGTGAACACCAACGAGCAGACCATGGCATGGATCATGGACACCTATTCCATGCACATGCGCAAGACGGTGACCAGCGTAGTGACGGGCAAGCCGCTGAACATTGGCGGCTCGCAGGGGCGGATTGAGGCGACAGGGCGCGGAGTGATGGTCGCATGTAACGAGAGCCTGCGCTACCTGAACCTGCCCGTCGAGGGCTGCCGGGTCATCATCCATGGGTTTGGCAACGTGGGATCGAATGCCGCGCGGCTGATGCAGGAGCAGGGATACAAGATCGTGGGCGTCGCCGAGCGCGACGGCGGCTTGTACAACTCAACCGGCATCGATATTCATCAATTAATCGAGTACAAGTACCGCAACAATACGATTCTCGGGTTCCGCGGCGCCGAGTCCATGCCCAGCGAGGAGCTGCTGGTTTCGGAGTGCGAGATCCTTATCCCCGCGGCTACGGAGAACGTGATCACCAGCCGGAACGCAGACAAGGTGAAAGCGCGCATTGTGGTGGAGGGGGCCAACGGGCCGACAACGGCTGTGGCCGATGAGATCCTGGCCGAGAAGCGGATCTTTATCGTGCCCGACATTCTGGCCAACGCCGGCGGCGTGACCGCCAGCTACTTTGAGTGGGTGCAGGACCGGCAGGGCTACTTCTGGAAGGAATCGATTGTGAACGAGCAGTTGGAGGGCATTTTGCGCGACAGCTTCGACGACGTGGTGCGCTACGCCGAGGCCCACGCCGTGAACAACCGCATCGCCGCGTACATGCTGGCGATTGACCGCGTAGCTTTCACCATCAAGCAGCGCGGCTTCTACGCGTAGCAATCCGGAATTTGGAAATCCGCACGGCGGGGGAAGGGAATCGCTTCTCCCGCCGTTTCCGTTTCATGGGCGGCTTCCGGCCGGCGCCGGCGCCGCATCGTGCGGCAGGCTGCGGATGAATGCGATGATCTGCCATCGCTCCTGCTCGGGCAGGGAACTCCACGTGGGCATACCCTTGGCGAGGCTGCCGTTGCGCAGCAGCCAGGCCAGCTCACCGTCGGTAGCGTGGATCACGTGCTGGCTGCGCAGGCTCGGGCGTCCATGGCGTCCTTCCGCGTCGCTGCCGTGGCATTTGGCGCAGTTCTCCTTAAAAAGCAGATGGCCCGCGGAGACGGCTTCCGGCTGGCCCGCGTAGGGATTCACGCGCTGCCGGTCCGCGCCGGGAACCCTGCGTTGCCAGTTGCCCTCCGCTGCGACCAGGGCCATGGCGGAGATCGATAGAAAAACAACCACGAGACCTGCGGCCCTCGGCGTCTTCATTGCGCCTCCTTTCGCGAAAACAAGTCGCGGAACTGCTGAATCTCGTATGAGATCTTCAGCCGCCACAGAACTCCGGCGCTGTTGCCGCTGAGCCCGAACTGCGGCGAGAAGAGAAGCGATGGCCCGCGCGGAATGTTAAAAGACGCCGTCGGCCCCGCGTAGTGCGAAGTGCCATTGAACCCGAAGTCGTGTACCGTCGCTAGCCCGCCGTACACTTCCGCGCCGGCCGAAAAGTTCTGCCGGCAGAAGGTGCAGCTGCGGCCGTTGGCCACCAGCGCAAGCGGGCGGCTTGCGCCTACGGAGTAACCGAACTCCCATGCTCCGCCCATCATGTTCTTCTCCATGATCCAGTTCTCCGAGACGTTCCATCCCTTGGGATTGCTGGAGAGAATCAGCTTGCCCTCCATCGTGCGCGAAATGTCGCCGCGTGTGTCGGCATTGCGTCCTTGAAAATCGGCGATGCTGTCGTGCCCTGTGACTTCCAGCACGCTCTTATCGGCGCCATTCACGTCTTCGTATTCAACGTAAAGTACCGGGTTGATCCAGTGCTCGGTGGGCAGCATGCGGAAGCGATTCTCCCAGCGGAACCCGTTGAAGACGGTGGAGTCGTTGGCCGTAGCTTGGCCTTGCAGGTAGAGTTCGGTCGTCCACCAGGCCTTCGCGCCGTATTCCAGTTCGAGCGTGGCGCTATAGAAGCCGTTTGAATCCTTGGGCGCGCTGGTGGTGCCCTTCTGCGCGATTTCAAGATTGCCCGGCTCCTCCAGAACTTCGGAGTACGTGACGTAATAGGGTGGCTCCTGCGCATGAACCGCGATCGGCTCCGCCGCGCGCACCAGCAGGACACAAAACAACAACGCGCCCAACCGCAGCGGGGTGCTTGAGAGCAGGGAATGGAGGAATGGTTCGAGCCAGGGCGGGCCGTGCAAACTGCGATCCTGCCGCAGGCAGAAGAATGCGAAAAATCGATGCGGCCTCTGCGCCATCAAACTCCTCTTGGGGTGGAATGGTGGCCGAGGTTTCCGCTATGCTTAGAAAACCGTCAGCTCACGGGTTGCCGGCTGTGCGGTCCTGGTGATGCTTCGCCAAAAGACGTTCACCAGGGCCGCCGATTGTTTTTGAAGTCCCACTGAAACGCTCTACGTGCTCCGAGCGCGTCAGGTGCCCCGAAACGCGGGAAAACCAGTGTTCAAAGGGCTGCCGGACAATTACGACCGATTTAGTCCTATATCAACCTAGCATAGCCGCATGTTGTCCGCAACATCCACATTTCACTTTGTGAACCCGCTTTCCCACAGGGCCATCCTTCGTTGAAAAGCGCGGAATCTGACGCAGTGCAATAATGGTGTCAAGCTACCAGAGACATGGATCGTGTGGCGAGGCCTCATGAACCTTCCCAACTCCATCACCATGACGCGGATCGTCATGATCCCGCTGTTCCTCTGGATCCTGTCGCCGCACTTTCCCTGGCAGGGACAGGGCGGAACGCAGGAGATTCTCGCATCCATTCTCTTCGTGCTGGCCTCGATTACCGACGGGTTGGACGGCTACCTTGCGCGCAGGCGCGGCCAGATCACCACCATCGGAATGCTGCTCGATCCGCTGGCCGACAAGATCATGGTCACGGCGGCGTTCGTCGCATTGGTGGCCTACAATCCGCAGGTGGTCAAAGTGTGGATCGTGGTGGTGATCATTGGCCGCGAGTTCCTGATCTCCGGCCTGCGATCGATTGCTTCGTCGGAAGGATTCACCATCACCGCCAGCGAGTTGGGAAAACTGAAAACCGTGGTGCAGATTGTCTCGGTGGTTTCGGCGATCCTGGCGCACCGCTGGGACTATTGGCAGATTGGCGTGTTCGTCATTCCGGTAAAGTGGTATGCGATCGCTGCGATCTACTTCACCGTTCTCGTGTCCACCATCTCTGCCGTCGACTACTTCATCGGCTTCTGGAAGAAGATCGATCACGCCTCGAAAGACCGCCGTAAAGCCGCTGTGCTTTCGCGCGGGAAAAGCGTACGGATCTCGTAGACGGGGCCGCGAATCGAACTGTAACCGGCTGCGGAAGGATTGCCATCGGGTCAGTTCGCGGCGAGCGATTCGGAGATGGGAGCGGCGATCAGGGAGCGAATGGAGTCGATTACCAGCGTGGGCTCGTCGAGATGAATCCAATGCGCGCTCTTTGAGGCGATGACCTGGCGCGCGCAGTCCCCGATGTGCTTCAGATCGCGGTCCGAGAACGGCGTCGCATTGCCGGGCGTTAGAACGGTCACAGGGATAGAACGAATCGGTTCCGCAGCGTGCATTTCCGTCACACTGTCGGGGATGGACTCGAGATGACTGCGTATGCCGGCGTAAAACCCGGGCCGCGACCAATGCGCCGCGACGGCCGGCCAGACCGCCCGCGGCATTTTTCTCACTTCGGTTTTGATGCGGGACACGACATGGCGGCTGTTCGTGCCGGTAGCGCCGGCAACTTGATCGGTCAGTTTGCTCGCGCGGCAGAACAGCAGGGAAACCAGGAGACGCGTGAGGCCGCAACCTGCAACCGGCAGCGCGTAGCGGATCAGCCTGCGGCCCAAATCGAGCTGAGATTGTTTGGAGGGATCGAGCGGCGGCCACTCCTCGCAGCGCATGGGGTCAACCAGCACGACTCCGGCGACTTCCCGCGGGTAGAGCAGCGCGAAGCGGCGCATCACGAGCCCGCCAAATGAATGTCCTACCAGGATGTAGGGAGGCTTGAGCCCGGCGCGGTGCAACATCTGGTGCAACTCGGCGGCGATGTTGCCGGGGGTGCGGGCGGTACGGCAATGGCTGCTCCAGCCTAAACCACAGCGATCGTACGAGACGGTGCCCGTGTGCCGGGCAATCGTCTCCTGCACGTGTCGCCAGTTGAGATTCGTGGCGCCGATGCCGGATTCAAAGAGAACCGTGGGCTCGCCGTAACCCGTCTCAAAGAGGTAGAGTTTGGCTCCGTTTTCGATGGTCACCCAGCGCCCCGAGCCGGCGTAACGCCGCTGGTCGTGCCGGCTGCCGAGCAGCTGATACAAAACACCGGCTGCGAGGAGAACTGCGACGAAGGCGGCGATGCAGAGGACGACGTACATGAATCTCCTAGAAGTGAGTAAGCTGCGCCGGACTGAAATCGGCGATGGTGAGCTTCGCCCTGGCGCTGCCGCGATCGAAGATGAGCAGTGTCGATCCAGCCTGGCCGCGTGTCTTCACTTCAACCTGGTGCGCCGACCACAGGCCCTGTTCATGGCGCAGGCCGTAAGACGTGAACTGCTTCACGGCCCCGGTTTCCTTCACGGTCTTTTCGGTGTAAACGGGGAAGCCGATGGTGGGATCGATCCAGCTCTTAACTTCCGAGTAGTGCGTTCTGTCGGCGGCGCCGGGCGTGCTCATGACCACGTCGCAATTGCGCGCGCCGAACATCTGCTTTCCTTCCAGGGTTTGGCCAGGCCAGAAATACTCCTGCTCGAGAAAGTCTTCGTAATCGAACCCAGGCCCCAGGGGGTGAGCATCCCATTTTTCCAGAGGCAGGGTGCGCGCAGCCGTATCGCCTGGATCCGCGATATGGATGGCGTTTTCGCCGCCGGGCCGCATCTCCAGCAAAATGTGTTCGCGCAGGTCGCGATGCGCCGACGGCGGCTGCCCCAGATCGACCAGTACGCGCAGCACGCCGGGAAACCAGTGGGCCTTGATGGTGACGGGAAAGCTGACGCGGGCGCCGCTTGCGTCGATCGCGACAAGATGTCCGGTGGCGCGAAAGTCGGCGGTTTGGATCTGTTTCCGTGGGGTGGCGAGGAGATCGCTAACGTTTGCGGCCTGTGCATACAAAACCGGAACCAGCGCAGTCATCCATACGGCCCTCATGGCATTCATGCTTCGATCCTCCCGTCGCGGATGCGGATGTGGCGCGGAGCGCTCGAAGCAATTTCTCTTTCGTGGGTCACGATCACCAGCGTCATGCCGCGCTGCTCGCGAATGCCGCGCAGAATTTCCATGATGTGTGCCGTGTTGGCGGTATCCAGGTTGCCCGTGGGCTCGTCGGCGAGCAGAATCGCCGGATCGTTGGCCAGGGCGCGCGCAATGGCCACGCGCTGCCGTTCGCCCGCGGAGAGCTCGTTGGGGTAATGGCGCATGCGATCCTTGAGGCCCATCTCCTCAAGCAGAGCGGCAGCGCGTTCAGCGCGGTGGTTGGCGCGTTCGTTCATTGCCAGCATGGCCACCTGCACGTTCTCGGCGGCGCACAGGGTGGGCAGAAGATAAAAAGCCTGAAAGATAAATCCCACCTGGCGTGAGCGATAGGTGTCCAGATCGACCGCTGACCCAAGAGGAGATCCACGGAACAAGACTTCTCCACGCGTGGGCAAATCGAGGCCGCCCAGCATATGAAGCAGAGTGGATTTGCCGCTTCCGCTGGGGCCGCTGATGGCGACGTACTCGCCTGCATCGATCCGGACATCGACCCCGCGCAGGGCCGCGATGCGGCCGTCGTCGTAGCTCTTCACCAGTCCGCGTGCTTCGAGCAGGGGGCTACTCATAACGGATGGCCTCCACCGGAGAAAGCCGCGCCGCGCGCCATGCGGGGTAAGCTCCGGCGACGAGCCCCGCGGCGATGGCAATAAGCAGCGACTCGGCCAGGTGAAGCGGAGCGACGGAGGCCGAGACGATGCTTGCCGTCTGCGGCATGGCGGAGAGGATGAGCAAAGCGGTCCATCCGGCGGCAATGCCGAGAAAACCGCCGGCAAGGCCCAAGGCCGCGGCTTCAGTAAGAATGAGCAGGATGACGTGCCGGCCCTTCCAGCCCAGCGCGCGAAGAATGCCGATTTCGCGCGTGCGCTCAAAGACCGACATGGCCATGGTATTGGCAATGCCCAGGATGCCGATGAGCAGTGCGATCGACGATGTTCCCCAGGCCACGGAATGAGCCAGCGCGACAAGCTGGTTGTTCGCCGCGCGGTCGGCTGCGGGGTCGGCATGAACCCCGGGGACTGCTGCCTCGATCTCGGCTTCGGCGCGCTTGACGTAGCGATCGTACGCTTCGCCGGCCGGCACGGGGCGAAGCCGGACGTGAAACGCCGTCACCTTCCCCTGCATGCTCGAAACCATTTGCAGCTGGTCGAGCGGCATGATTACCGCGCCCTCTTCCAGAGCCGTGCCGCCGTGAAAGACGCCCGTAACAGTAAAATTCGTTCCCTGAATCGGAAGACTGTCGCCGGGGTTCTTTTTCAGATCGTCGGCGAGATTCTTGCCCAGGATCACCTCCGGCTGGCCGTCGCGGAAACGGCGCCCGGAGAGAAGGGTGAGCGAATCGAGCTCGTAGGAATCGGCGCGCCAGCCGTAGACCAACGCGTTCACGTCGGGAGTGAGATCGAGCAGGTTAAAAATCATGGGAACGGCGACGGCCACATCGGGAACGGCGCCGATCCTGGGCCCTATCGACTCGTCTAGCGATGTGTTCATGAAGTTGGTCTCGACCACGGCAATGTCGGTTCCGGAACTGGTGTACAGGCGCATCCACTCGTGCTCAAAGGCTCGGGAAAACCCAACCAGCGCCACAAGAGCGCCGATTCCCATGGTAATCCCGACAAGCGTCAACAGCGTTCTGAGGCGCCGGCGCCGAAGATTCTTCCAGGCGAATCCGGTGAACGAGAAGTGACGGGCCATGACGTTGGAAGACTTCCTCATGTGCGCGGGTGCTCAGGAAGGGCCGTGAGCGCCAGTCTATCGAGCGCGGGCGCTTCTGTCCATATTGGGTTTTTGCGAGCGCTGGAGATCGACGCTGCGAAGTCATGCCGGAGCGCGCAGCCGCACGGGACAACCTCAGGCTCCCGGTGTGGAGGGCCGATGAAAGATTAGAAAAAGGCAGTCGTAACCCCCGACGGAGCGCAAAGGAAATGCAGGGCCGCCGCGACGGCCGCTGCACAGCCTTTTCGTACACGCACCGATCAACCGCGGCGGACGGTTCCGCCGCAGTCTGTTCCGGCCAGCGAACCGGCCTATAGACTACCCGCGGTCGCGCCCTCGGGAAGCGCCGCTGCTGCCCTTGCGCGCCGTGTAGCAATCCCTGCAATAGACGGGGCGATCGCCACGCGGCTCAAAGGGAACGGTGGTTGGCTGGCCACAACCCGAACAAATCACAGGAGTCCCCTGTGAAGAAGCCGAACGGTGGCCGGATCCCCCCTGATCGTTTTTCTTTGCCTGGCGGCAATTTCTGCAACGCTTCGGGGTCGAGTAACCGCGTTCTTGATAAAACGCCTGATCGGCAGCGCTGAAGGTGAATTCCTGCCCGCAGTCGCTGCAAGTAAGTTGGATATCTCCGGCCATATATCTCCTTGTGGGGATTGTACAGCCCAACGTGGGATTTCCTGCAAGGATTCTTTTGCATTGGAAAGAGCTTCTGCGAATTTTTGTTCTCTTGGAGGGCAGTTAGCCCGCGCGGAGCAGAGACCCGAAGCGGATGGGTGCGTTATGATCGGTGGCACTGAATCCTCGGCAAGGTGTGGACCCCATGCGCATTGTGACCGTGCTCACGTCGTTGGGCGTGGGCGGGGCAGAAAAGCAGGCGCTGGCCGTTGCGGAGCGCATGGCGAAGCGTGGCCATACAGTGGCTGTGCTGGTGCTGATGCCGCCTGTGGCGGAAGAGTGGCCCACGACGATCCGCACCGTGTATCTCGGCGTGCGCAAGACGCCGGGCAGCGTGCTGCGAGGCCTGATGCGGGCGCGCGGTTTTGCGCGCGAATTCCAGCCGGATCTGGCGCATAGCCACAGCTTTCACGCCAATCTGTTCGCTCGTTTGCTCCGGCCGCTGGTTCCGCGCCTCGTAGTGCTCTCCACCGTTCATAGCGTGAACGAGGGCGGCTGGCGGCGCATGATGGCTTACCGGCTTACGGATGTGTTGAGCCGGCGCACGGTCGCCGTGAGCGAAGCGGCCGCCCGGCGCTTTATAGGGCTTAAGGCCGTCCCGCGGCGCAAGTGCCTGGTTGTGCGCAATGGGATCGATATTGCCGGATTCGCGCCCGATCGGGAGCGGAGAGAGCGCATGCGAGCGGAGGCCGGCGTCGCCACGGCCACGGCGGATACGGATTTTGTATGGCTCGCCGTCGGCCGGATTGCGCCGGCGAAGGACTATCCGAATCTGTTGCGCGCCTTTGCCGAAGTGTGGACGCAGAGTTCAAAAGCGCGGTTGTGGATTGCGGGACAGGCGCAAAAAAGCGAGATCTCGGAGCAGCAAGTCTTGTGCGATGAACTGGGCATCGGCCAAGCGGTCCGGTGGCTTGGCCTGCGCCGCGATATACCCGCGCTGCTGGATGCGGCTGACGCGTTTGTGTCGGCGTCGGCTTGGGAGGGGATGCCGCTGGCCGTGGGCGAGGCGATGGCCATGGGCAAACCCGTTGTGGCAACCGGCGTGGGCGGAGTGGGCGAGCTGCTGGGAGACGCGGGCGTGGTGGTCCCGGCAAGGAATTCGCAAGCGTTGGCCGCGGCGATGATCGCAACCATGCGGCTGGGCAGGGATGAGCTGGCGGCGCGAGGCCGCGCGGCGCGGCAGCGTGTACTGGAGCGGTTCAGCGTGGACGCAAGCGCAGATGCGTGGGAGGCGCTGTACACAGAAGCCCTTACCTAGGGCCTGCATGGGTTGCCCGGCTGGGTTTGCATAGAATGGCCGGAGCAGTGTGTCCGGCCCACGAACAATTCCGCCAGTAGCCGTCAGAATTGGAACGATGTCTGAAAGAAGATGCGCCGGGCTGCCGAACTCGTTGAGAAGATTCCCCCGGCAAGGCCGCTCGATTCGCCAAACTGGGGACCGGGTCCATACAGGCCGCTGCCGCCCATCGGAGTCGGCTGAATGCCGCCCACGGGCCTGCCCCGGTTAATGTCGTTAAACAGGTTCAGCGCCTGGACGTTGAAGTTCAGCGAGTACTTCTTGGCGTTCGTATTTGCGCCGCCGCCCATGCCACCGCGCCCGCCGCCGCCAAACGGTCCGCCAAAGCCGCCGCCGTGCCAGCCGCCGCCCTGAGGCGGACCGCCGGAAGACTCCACTTTGGGACCGATCCCGAAGGTTCGGCCCACGCGCAGGTTCACCGCAACGGAGGACGGGCTGTTGCCCAGGGATATGGGGACAATCGGCTCACCGGCCTGGGGAACCACGTTCAGAGCGCCAAAGCTGGTCTGCACCACGTTGCTCGCAGTCGCTGATGGGCCGGCATACGAAGGCCGGTCATTGAAGAAGTTGTCGCCGGTTAGATCGTAGGGCGAGGTGATGTTGTACGGCTGTCCGGCCTGGGCGATGAGGAACGGGTTGAAGGTGATGGCCCAGGGGCCGGTGTAGTTGCCCATCAGGAACAGAAACTGCGGCCGTATAAACGCGGCGCGTCCGTAATCCTGCCGCAGGTTGTAGGAGTTGGATGGGTTCGAGCCGCCTCCCCCGTCGGAGTTGGCCCAACTGGCCGAGTAGAAACCTGACAGGCTGAGGTTGGCTGAAAAGCGGGCGTTCAGGTTCACGATGATCTGATTCTCGTTGAAGACCGCCTCGGGGAAGTATTGCTTCACGATGCCGAGCGAGGGATCGGGGCGCTCGCCGGTCAGTGTGCTGCTGCCATATTCAAACGTGCCGGGTAAATAGGCGTTCGAGTCGCGAGTGACCAGTTGGTGAAACCCCGAAGAGTGCATGTAGGTGAAGGTGAGCGTGGAACCCTTGGTCAGTTGGCGCTCCACGCTGGCGCCGGCCTGTTCCATGTAGGGCGAGCGGTAGGTGGGCGAGATGGCGTAAATCTCCGGCGTGACCGCCGCGCCCGTGCCGCATGAGGCCAGGCCGCCGCCGATGTCGCTCAGACTGGTTCCGTTGAAGCACTGGGGATCGGTGATGGTGGCCTGCGACTGGCTTCTACCCGGAGTTCCATTCAGCATCTCCAGATCCATGAGGTTCCCTGTACCGAAGCGGTCGTAGAAAAAGCCGAATCCGCCGCGCAGGACCGTCTTGGACGTGGTGCCCTTTTTGTGCCCGTCGAGGGCGTACGCGAAAGCCACGCGCGGAGCCCAGTCGCTATGGTCGGCAATGTGGTTCTGCGACTCCCAGCGCAACCCTCCTGAGAGCGTAAGGAATTTGTTGACCGTCCAATCGTCCTGGTAGAAGAGCGCGGCATTGAACACATTCCCCTGAAAGGCAAACGGTCCTGTGGTGTAGGTGAACTTGGTGGGCAGGCATCCGCCCGTTTGATCGGGGGGGCAGGCCGCGGCGATCTGGGCGAAGGTTTGGGGGGTGGTGCCGTAAATGCCGTTCCACGTGTCGACAAATGCAGTGACTGAAGGAAATGTGAAGCTGCCGTTGAAGTTTCCGTTCGCTGAGGTGGCATTGCGGTCGTCGCGCAGCCAGGCGCCCAACTTGATGGCCTGCTTGCCCGCGCTCAGCGTGACGAAGTTCTGCAGCTCGTAGTGATCGGAGTGCGTGCTGGAGGATTGGCCTCCGTTTCCGCCGCCTGAAAACACGCCTGGGACGCCGAAGCTGGGCGCGGTGCTGACGGGCGAGGACGAGGAATTGGCGCGGCGGTACTCGAAGCGCGTTTCGTTCACCAGCCGGTCGTTGATGACTTGCGTGTCGTCCAGTTGCACGTCGTGGGCGTACGAGTTGGAGGTGCTGGAGGTGGAAGGAAGCGATGTTTGTCCCAGCGATCCGCTCACGTTGTTCCGGTAGAACTGGTAGCGCATGGTGAGTGTGTTCTTCTCTCCCAGTTGCAGATCGATGCGCGGTGAAACATTCAGGTGGTTGGAGGGGCTGAACAGGCTGCCCGCCACCGAACCGGAACTGAGCGACCAGGTATTGCTGGACGCGTTGTACACGGGCCCGCCCAGAATCGAGTAGACGTTATCGGTCTGCGTCTCCCGGTCCTCCACGCTCACGAAATACGACGCCCACTTGGAAAGGGGGCCGCTCACCGTCCCGTTGTACTGGTAGCTGTAGTACGAAGGCAGCTCCGCGGTGAACGGGTTGCCGGTGTTGAAGACGTTGTCGTTGCCCTGCCCGTAGAATCGCCCGTGCAGGGTGTCGGTTCCCGGCTTGGTAAGAATCTCGATGCGCCCGTAGCCGATGTGATCGAACTCGGCCGAAAACGGATTCTGGTTGATGCGGATCTCGCGGATAGCCGACTTGGGCGGTAACTGCCCGCCGGTGAATCCGTCAATGTAAATCTGTCCGCCATTCGGGCCCGCTGCGGGGCCGGCCAGGGCCGTCAATTCGTTCGACAACTCATCGGGATCGTCGGACAGGGCATCGAGGTCGCTGCCTTTGAGCACGATGGAGTTCGAGTTGGAGCCGGCTTCCGTGTTCACCGATGGCCCGCCTTCGCTAGTGACGACGACTTGCTCCTCGGCGGCTTCGATGGCCATCTTGATGTCGATGTTCTTGGTCTCTCCGGAGTTCAACGGAATCGGCGCGGAGACGAACGGCGCGAAGCCCGTAAAGTTGGCTTCGATCACGTAACTTCCCGCCGCAAGCCCACGGACCTGGTAGCCGCCGGCGGCGTCGGCGGTCACGTTGGCCACATTCGTACCGGCTGCGGTTGCAACCGATACCTGCGCGCCGGGAATCAGCGCGCCGGTGGGGTCGAGGATGTGACCGTGTAACGTGCCGGTCGCCGCCGGCGCGGCCTGTGCCGCTGCAGGCGAGGAGGGCGGCGTGGCGGGGGACGCGGGCTGCGCTGCCGTTTCTCCTGCCGTGGCAGAAACGGAATTGGCCGGCGCCGATTGCGGCCGCGCCGCCACGCCAAACCATGCCAGTGCTAAGGCAACCACAAGAGGTATCAAACACTGCGATTTTAAATACACAATTTCCTCGCTTGCGGATGAATGAAAAATATACGCCACTACTCGGCAGCGGCCTCGGATTCGCCCTGATTCAAGCTCCAACTGGAGAGCAGATCCTGCGCTTCCGGAGCCTCGAGAAGGGGTTCGACTCCGGCGAGCAGCTTGATCGCGTTGACGCCCGAAGCGTCTTCGGTGGCCACGATCATCACCGCTTCGCCCTTCTGCAGACTGCCCAGCGGAATGGCGGGCGCGCGTTCCAGGATGCTCTCCAGATCGCCGAAGCCCGCCCCGCCGGCGCCGCTCTGGCTGGACGGGCGCTGCGTTCCTCCATTTCCGTTTCCCGGGCCGGTGGACGCGGCGTGGTTGGCGGAACCGGCCTGCGCACCTTTCAGGCGTGCCGCAATCACCGTGGCAACGGCGCTGTCGAGCCGGCGCAATTGCGCGTCGGCGGAAATGTGGATCGTGACGGGCTTCTTGGTGGCCAGGCCCTTCACTGTCACCGTCGATGCCGATACGTCGGTGGAAAGAATGGTCCCTGCGATGCTGCGAAAGCTGCCCGAAACCACCGCATCCGCCGCGATTGCAGTCCCGCCTGCATTCTTGGTCCCGCGAGCCCACAACTGGTCGCCGGGATGAATGGCGCTCATCGGCGCAGGCTGCGCCTGATCGAAGCGCACAGAGCCCGGAGCATATCGCTTGAGCACCGTGGCCCCGCCGATGTTCACGGTGACCTCCCTGGTTTGGATTCCCTGGCGCGTGTTCACTTGAACGGCGCCCGCCGCCGCGTCGACGCTCTTCACCAGCCCGTGCACGCCCTGGTTCCATGCTTCAGCCTCTGCTTGCTGCCTCCTGGCTACGTCAGCCTGCTTGATGGCGATGACCCGCAACGCCTGCGGCGTGGCGCCGGCCGAGTTGGGGCTGAACGTGACCAGCACGCGGTCGCCGGTGGCGAGGCCTCCGAAGTCCATGGTCTCCGCCTTGCTCAAATCGGTCTGCCCCGGCTCGATGCGCTTGAGCTGTGTGGTGGACGGAACCTGAACCTGGTTCAACTGGCCGGCGTCGGTTTTTACCGTCAGCGTATCGCCGCTGATGGCCGTCACCGTGCCCAGATAATGCGCCGCTTGTGCCTGCGCCCATGGGACAGGTGCGGCCGCCAGCAGCAGCGCGGCCAGAGCCGCCAGTGGGCAGGCGGCCATCCCGCGAATCGTCTTTCCTGATTTCATAAAGTCTTTCTCCACAGGCCCTTGGTGTTGGCGGCGGATGAAAACACGAACCCTTATTGCGTAGACGAACCACCCCGGCAAAAGGTTGAAACCGCGTCCCGGAATAGGGAACAGCCAATAGCCAGTAGCCAATAGGGAGTAGGCTTTCGGCTTTCGAGATCAAGCCGCATGACCGGCGGCCGGCCAAGAGCCGTTGTTCCCTATTGGCTATTCCCTACTGGCTATTGGCTACTCCCTGTTCCACGCCCCCAGGAGCCGCCTCACCAGCACCATCTCGCCCAGGTGGTAGGCGTTGTGGTCGGCCGTGAGCAACACCTCGCGCAGGATGGTCTGCCCGCCGCCGTGCGGGATGCGCGCATACAAATCGGTGGACGGGTTCGCCACCAGATCGCGCATCGTCTTCAGATCCCGGCGAAAGGCGCGCACGCTCTTTTCCCAGGCCTTTTCATCGGGAGGCGCGGCCGTTCGAGGCCAGTAGCCGCCGGGCCACTCCGGCGACTGGTGCCGGGGATCGCGGGAGAACTCCAGAATGTCCCACTGGGCGATGCGCATGTGCTCCAGGATCTCCCAGGGAGAATGCTCGGCGCCATGGGGCCGTTTGCCGCGCAGCGCGGCAGCAATATTGCGCATGGCGGTGTCGAAATCCGCGTGGGCGTGGCCGCCGGTTAGCAGATCGAGCAGGTGTTGCCGTAACGGCGCGTCGTGGTCTTGAGGTGTAGTGGTTTTCTTGGCTGACATATGATTCTCCCGGCCGCAGCGGAGGCCGTAGACCTTTTTCGCTGCGAGCCGCTCGCAGGAAGGGATTCGCCGCGGACGCAAATCGATGCATCCATTTTCACGCGCGCGCCCTCAGGCCCCCAACACCGCGCGCTGCACGGCAAATATCTCTCGAAGGCCCGCTTCCGCCAGATCGATCAGCCCATTCAACTGCGCCCGCGAAAAACTTCCCCTTTCCGCCGTGGCCTGCGTTTCCACCAGGCCGCCATCGGCCGTCATCACCACGTTCATGTCCACCTCGGCCTGTGCGTCCTCCTCGTAGCAGAGGTCGAGCCGCGCCTCGCCGCCCACGATGCCCACCGATGTCGCCGCCACCAGTTGCTGGAGCGGCGATGTCTTGAGGGTTCCCGCCCTGACCAGGGCGTCGAGTGCCAGAGCCAGAGCCACGGCCGCGCCCGTGATGGCCGCCGTGCGCGTGCCGCCGTCGGCCTGGATCACGTCGCAATCGAGGATCACTGTCCGTTCGCCCAGAGCCTTCATGTCGACCACCGAGCGCAGGCTCCGGCCGATGAGCCGCTGGATCTCGTGGGTGCGGCCGCCGATCTTGCCGCGCTCGCTCTCGCGCGGGGTGCGGGTGACGGTGGAGCGGGGCAACATGGCGTACTCGGCCGTGACCCAACCGCGGCCGGAGTTGCGCAGCCAGCCGGGGACGCCCTGCTCGACCGTGGCGCAGGTGAGCACCCGGGTGTTGCCCAGAGAAACCAGGACGGAACCCTCCGCGGTCTGGACAAAGCCGGGAATGAGGTTTAGGGGGCGAAGCTGGGCAGGCTCTCGGCCGCCGGGACGAAGCGAGGCGCAAGTTGCTTGCATAGAGGGATTGTACGGGAGCGAGCTCTGGTGTGGGGCGGCGTGAGGAGAAGGGTTCCGATATGGAAAAGCAGGAAGTTCCCGTGCAGGAACGGGAATAAAAGTGCAAGTAACTGAAAATAAATATTTTATTTGCGAATTTCAACGCACGTCAGTTCCATTTTGGGAGATGAGATGACCGAAGGCTTCTCCGGTTGCGGCGGAACGTGGCATTCATCTTTTCTCTTATCAAGCACTTAAGGAAGGCGTTCTGGTTTGGCACACAACGTGTATGAAAACAGGACAAAACCCGGCATTGGATCGGGAACGGGAATAGGGCTCAAGGAAGCGAGATCGGGGAATGCGGAAAGGGAACGTCGATTCGCGTTCATGACGGATCGTTGTTCACAGATCGCGGATTTCCGGCTCCGTTTGAGGAAAGGAACTGGCTTATGCAACAGACGGGACAGGCGGCAGCAAGAGGCATAGAGCAACGCAGAAGGGCCGTAGCGGCGCCAAAGCCGGGAGGCATGGAGCGCAAACGGGTGGAGACGGTGGTGAAGGCTCTGGCAACCCTGCGCGGCGCGGGCGAGACGCTTTCCGAGGTCGCGCACGACGCGCGGAATATGGTGACGGCCCTGGGGCTTTACTGCGATCTCCTGGAGGAACCGGGAGTACTGGCTGTTCCCTATATGCATTATGGGCGCGAGTTGCGGTTGGTGGCAGCGGCCAGCCGCCGGCTGGTGGAGAAGATCGTGGCGCTGGACGCTCACGCAGGTCTGGCTGCAGCAAAGCCGGTTTCTTGCCTGGCGGACGCGGGACGGGGTATGGGCGCTGCGCCAGAGATGGGGCCGCACCAGGTCGCCGGCGCGCCTCTGAACCGGGCTCCGGGACCGGACTCAGGAACCCGTGCGAACCGGAACCGGCGCTGGGATCTGCTGCCCGCGGTGCCGATCGCCAATCTGGCCGCCGAACTGCTCGCCAACCGCAACCTGCTCGCGGCGCTGGCCGGGCCCTCCATTGCACTCACCATGGATGCCGATGGGGGCGCGCGGCCAGTGCGCCTGACGGGAGAGGACCTGACGCGGGTGCTGGTGAATCTGGTGAAGAACGCGGCGGAAGCCATGCCCGGAGGAGGACGCATCCATATCGGCCTGCGCGAAAGGCCTGCGGCGCAGGGCGCCGCGGCATGTCTGGCCCTGACCATCGAGGACAACGGCCCCGGAATCCCCGAGGGGGCTCTGGACGCGATCTTTACCTCGGGTTACACCACGCACGGCAAGAGCGAGCCGGGCAGCGGCGAATGGCCGCTCAGCCATCGCGGCCTGGGCCTCGCCATCGCTCGCTCCGTCGTGGAAGCGGCGGGAGGACGTGTCTCCGCCCAAAACCGCGAACAGGGCGGGGCGCGCTTCGAGATCGAGTTGCCGGTGCGGAAGATGAGCTAGGAGCCGATCATGGGCAGCGAATAGCTGAAAGCTGAGAGGCTTCCCGGCCGGGAAAAGGAAGTTTTGCGTTTCTCTGAGAATGCGCGAGGCGAATACAATGCTAGCAACAGTCTTCAACACAAGGACGATGGAGTTCATTCCACAACTCGGTGAACCGGCGGTACGGTTGCACCTGCTGGTGGTGGACGCGGATACAGCGGTGCGCTCGGCCTGCGCGGAGATCGCCGCCAGCCTGGGCTATGCGGTAGAGAGCACGGGCGACCTGGGCCAGGCGAGAAGCCTGCTGCGCGGCCACACGGCCGACATTCTGCTGGTCAATTTGCCCTCGGGATCGAACGAAGGTCTGGAGCTGGTCTCGGAGGTCAAGCTGCTCTATCCCGATACGTCGGTGATCGCCATGACGGCGACGGGTTCGGTGAATGCGGCGGTGGAGGCCATGCGCTGCGGCGCTTCGGACTACCTGACCAAACCCTTTGCCATGGACGAACTCTCCACGGTGCTCGACCGCGCCGCGCAAAGCCACATGGCCGACACCGCGACGCGCCAGTTGCGCGAACGCCTGCGCCTCTCCGAAGGATTGGGCTCGATGATCGGCCGCTCGCCGGAGATGGAGAAGATCTACCGCATCCTCTCCAAAGTGGCGCAGAGCACGCATCCCGTGCTGATCCTGGGCGAAAGCGGTACGGGCAAGGAGCTGGTGGCGCGGACGATCCACGCCTACGGCCCCAACTCTCAGAAACCCTTTCTGCCCGTCGACTGCGGCTCGCTCGTTCCCACGCTCATCGAGAGCGAGCTCTTCGGCTACGTAAAGGGAGCTTTCACCGGGGCCAACCGCTCCAAGGACGGACTGCTGGTCTCGGCCGAAGGGGGAACCGTGTTTCTTGACGAGATCGGCGAGCTCTCGCTCGACCTGCAGGCCAAGCTGCTGCGCGCGCTGCAGGAGAAGGAAGTGCGCCCGGTCGGGGCCACCCACCGCGTGCCCATCAAGGCGCGCATCGTGGCCGCCACCAATCGCGACCTGGCCTCCATGGTCGAAAAGGGCACCTTCCGCAAGGACCTCTTCTACCGGCTCAACGTGGTCAACCTGCGGCTGCCGCCCCTGCGCGACCGCCGCGAAGACATTCCGCTCCTGGCCGCGCACTTTCTCGACCGCATCAGCCGCGAGCACAACCGCAAGTTCACGCTCTCCGACGAAGCCCTGCGCACCATGATGCGCCACGACTGGCCGGGTAACGTGAGGGAACTGGAAAACTCTCTGGAACGGGCCACTGCGCTCTCGTCGGGACCGGTGCTCCACCTGGGCGATCTGCCCACGCAACTGCAGCAACAGGGCCTCCAGTTGAACCTCGACGCGCGGCGCGCCGCCGCCGGCGAAGAGGCCGGGGCCGCTGCCGTGCCCGGCGTGAAGCCGCTGGCCGACCTCGAGCGCGAGGCGATCTTAAGCGCTATCCGCACCCTGAACGGAGACAAGCTGCAGGCCGCGAAGCTGTTGGGCATCGGCAAGACGACGCTCTACCGCAAGTTGAAGGAGTACGGCATCGCCGACCCGCTGCACGAAGAGTGAAGACGGCCTTCAGCTCTCAGCTTTCAGCCTTCAGCTCGCTCGTGCCGGATCGGGGTTCGCGGCAGGCCCAGGCCCGTCGCCCAACTCAGAACGAAACCAAAATCTAAAAGCCAAAAGCTGAAAGCTGAGAGCTGAAAGCTGAGAGCTGCAACAAGGGAGATCGAACATGAGCATCCTTTTGGTGACCGGAATCGAAGGCGCCCGCAATTGCGCCGCTGTGGTGGGCGAGCAGCTGGGAATGGCGGTTGAAGTCGCCGGGGGCCGCCGCGAAGCCCTCGCTGCGCTGCGCAAGGGCGAGTTTCTGGCCGTGGTGATCGACGAGACGCTGGCTGAGTGCGACCCGGCCGCCGCGGACCGCATCTGCGAGCACGCCGGCCTCGCCATTCCTCTGCAGATCAACTTCGCCGTCTCGGGAGCGGCGCGCCTGGTGCGGGAGATTCGCTCGGCGCTCCACCGCCGCGAGCGCGAGCAGGCCGTAGCCCGCCGCGCCGCCGCGGCAGCCATGGAAGCCGAACTCAAGTCTACGGTCGCCGGCCTCCTGCTGCATTCGCAACTGGCGCTCTCGGGCAATGAAGTTCCCGCCCCCGTCGCCGACCGCCTGCGCGTGGTCGCCGATCTGGCCGGCAGCCTGCGCCGGCAGTTGAGCGCTCCGGCGGTGGCCCACGGCGGCGCCGCCGGCTGAGCGGCTTCGGCGGGGCGCAAGCGGTGCCGCGCGATTGCCTCGCCGCCTCGCCGCCAACAATTTGTACGCGCAATTGGACACAGGTTTCTCTTTGCGATGAAGCCGCCGGTAACCGCTAGCCGCTTCATCGCGCTTTTCTTCCCGCAATCTGGCGCGTTATCGACTGGCCGCAGCGAGCCTCCGTGTTGGTAGTTGCATCGGGAGGCATTGGCACGGAATTGGTCCGCCCTCCGGCCGAAGACAAAGATCAAATTCCCCCAATAGCTGTTCACCAGCGGTACAATTCGAGGGAAACGGTCCCCCAAAAGGAGATTCTGGTTAGCGCCCCTTTGTAATCAACTCACAGTTGGCGTTCAAACCTTTTGGGAAGGAGCATTCGATACAGTGATCCGAACCCTTTCGGATGAATCTCTGAGCGCGGCGCTTCGTCGAACTGGGTTCGTCAAGGGGAATTTGTGATGGCTACGCGACAATCACTCGACTACCTTGTCCGCGAATTCGCGAAGATGCGAGGCGTCAGTGCGGACAACGCAGTCCGTATCGCCATCATGGAAGCGATCGAAAGGGAGGGAGAAGGGAGCGAAGACGCTGATGACGAGGCATCACATTCGACCGCAATGGCGTCACAAATTAAGACTCTCCTTGCATTTGCCTCGGCAATTGCTGGCGTCTATCTCCTCATTTCTTGCCTTGTTCCCCATCAAATATTTCAAACGGTCTACTATGAGGACTCAATCTGGAAGGTTTTAATTGGCATTGGACTGCTATCTGCTGGGGTAGCCCATTTTTGGACGAACAGTAGGTTTCACAAAGGGTAACTTTGTAACCTAGGGCTGCTCCCGATATGCCAACGATGCCAAAACCCGCAGCCTTAAGTTTCTGACTTGACCAGCCGTTTGAGCTGGGGTATCATCACGCCGGAAGTTCGGTACAATGCGAACATCCAATAGCAGAAACCTTGATACAGAGTAGATGTCTTAATAATTAGAGACCACCTAGAGGATCAAAAACTATCTGTATTACAACGCCAATAATAATAACCGGCTAATTAGATTAGCAATAGGAGATTATATGGGACGAAGTTCTTATTCATCAAATCCATGGATTGATCAGATTTTTGAGTCAAGACAGGCCCAGCTAGGAGGTGTTGTGAGGCGGAAAACAAGTTCCGTTAGACGATTCGCCTCCGAAGCTGAGCTCATAGACGCCGTAAAGCACAGGGGATTCCACCTAATTCTCAACGGCAGCCAATACGTCATCTTCTGCAATAAGGCCGACATTCGGATTATTAGCTGACTAAACGAGCGTACGCGGGGACCTTTCCTGTCGGTCCCTGCGGTCGCTCGCCCTTTGGTAATGAGTCCGCCCCCGCGATTCATCATTTGCGACAGGCACCTCGTTAGAAGTTTGGATTACCCTAGAGTGTGCAGGGAGCCTCCATGACCGTCATTCGCCAGGAAGATTTCATCTCAAGCATCGCGGGCGCGTTGCAGTACATCAGCTACTACCACCCGGTGGACTACATCCGGAGCCTCGCCCAGGCCTATGAGCGCGAGCAGTCGCCGGCGGCGCGCGACGCCATGGCGCAAATCCTCATCAACAGCCGCATGTGCGCCGAGGGCCACCGCCCCGTCTGCCAGGACACGGGCATCGTGAACGCCTTCGTCAAGCTGGGCATGGACGTGCGCTTCGAGCCGGGGCCCGGCGAGCAGCCCATCGATTTGCAAGAAATGATCGACGAAGGCGTCCGCCGCGCCTATCTCGATCCCTCGAACAAGCTGCGCGCCAGCCTCCAGGCCGATCCCGCCGGCAAGCGCACCAACACGCGCGACAACACTCCGGCTGCCGTCTTTGTCGAAGTCGTGCGGGGCGCGACGGTCGAAGTCACCCTCGCCGCCAAGGGCGGCGGCTCCGAGGCCAAGGCGAAGTTCGTCATGCTCAACCCCAACGACTCGGTCGTCGACTGGGTGCTCAAGACGGTGCCCACCATGGGCGCGGGCTGGTGTCCGCCGGGAATCCTGGGCATCGGCATCGGCGGCACCGCTGAAAAAGCGATGCTGCTGGCCAAGCAATCGCTCATGGATCCCATCGACATCCAGGAGCTCATCGCGCGCGGCCCCAAAACCACCGCAGAAAAACTTCGCGTCGAGATTTACGACAAGGTCAACCGCCTCGGTATCGGCGCGCAGGGACTGGGCGGGCTGACCACGGTGCTCGACGTGAAGGTGGTCGACACGCCCGCCCACGCGGCCAACCTGCCCGTGGCCATGATCCCCAACTGCGCCGCCACGCGCCACGCGCACATCGTGCTCGACGGATCGGGGCCGGTCTTTCTCGATCCCCCCTCGCTCGACGACTGGCCCAAGCTGACGTATGACGTATCCGGAGCGCGGCGCGTGAACCTGGACACCGTGACGCGCGCGGAAGCCGCCACATGGAAGCCGGGCGAAGTCCTGCTGCTCAGCGGCAAACTTCTCACCGGCCGCGATGGCGCGCACAAGCGCATGAGCGACATGCTCAACCGCGGCGAAAAGCTGCCCGTCGGCCTCCGCAACCGCTTCATCTACTACGTGGGCCCGGTCGAACCGGTGCGCGAGGAGGTCGTCGGCCCCGCCGGACCCACCACGGCCACACGCATGGACAAATACACGCGGCAAATGCTGGCTGAAACCGGCCTTCTCGGCATGGTGGGCAAGGCCGAGCGCGGACCGGAAGCGATCGAAGCCATTCGGGAGTTCGAGGCGGTGTATTTGATGGCCGTCGGCGGCGCCGCGTATCTCGTCTCCAAAGCCATCCGCGGCTCGCGCCTCGTGGCCTTCGCGGACCTCGGCATGGAAGCCATCAACGAGTTCGACGTCAAAGACATGCCGGTCACCGTGGCCGTCGATTCCAAGGGAACCAGCGTGCACCAGACCGGCCCCGCCGAATGGCAGCAGCGCATCGCCGGGATTCCCATCCTGCAGTGAGGCTGGGGACAGAGAGGGAAAGACGGCTTGCAGCCGCCTGTGACCACCCCTGATCCCTAACCCCTGATCTCTGTGTTTACTGCTTCCCAAAGCGGTAGACCAATCCCGCCGTGAACCCTCGGCTGGCCTGTGCGGTCGATCCGAAGCCGGTGAAAAAGTACTCGGGCGCCAGTTTGAAGGCAATACTCGAATTCAGGTTATACTCGCCGATCACGCTGACACTGGCGGCGTAAGTGTTGGCATCGGGGTAAAGGCCCAGGAGCGGCGGAGTAACGCCATTGGTGTCGCCGGAGAAGTTGCCGTGCGCCCAGCCCGCCATGGCGCGGCCGGAGATCGAGTATTTCGGCTGCAGATAGAAGCGGTAGACAGGGCCGAAGAGCAGGTCGTACTGGCTGATGGCGTACCGCGTGTCGTTGGTGAAGTTCAGTCCCACGTAGGCAGTGCCATAGTAGCCGCGGCCGACGAGCGTATAGCCCAGCCGTTCGTTAGTGAAACGCGTCAGCCCCGTCTCCCACGCATAGTAGGTGAGCCGCTGCAGCGATGGGCCCGGCTTAAAGCGCAGGTAGCCCGTGTCCATGTAGGATTCCCACTTGTGGTCGTAGGCGTCGTGGATGGCCGTGGCGCGGCGCTGCTCGCGGCGGAGCCGGATGCGGGCCTGCACGGTTATCTGGCCCTGCGTCTCACCGCCGGGCTGCTGCGCCTGGCTGGAGCTTTGGCCTTGATCCTGCGTTGGGTTGGATGAGGAGCTGCTCGAGCTTTGAGCCGGGACGGCGGGCAGTGCCGGCAGCGCGAGCGCCAGCAAAAAAGCAAGACGGCGAAATGAGAACATCGGGTTCGACTTTCCTCCACGGGAGTGCGCAAGCATACTCGCTGACCGGCTCAGGAAGCTCGCTGCAGCGGAACCGCTTCTCTGAGGTTCTGGTTTTTGCGGCGGGCGCGATGCGGTGCTCCCCCAGTTGGTATTAAACCACCTTGGGGGAGCCTTGTGCTGAGGCTGGCGAATGGACTGCACGGAGGTTAGACGCCGGCTGGTGCTGGCAGCAGCCGCGGGGAACAACGTCCCAAACATCCTGCGTCTGTGCCGTCAAGGGCAACGATACGTCCAGTCCGTGACGATTCCGGAAGGACGACCTGGCAACATGGTTGCGGTAATTACCGAAATACTCTGCAAATCCTGGATGAAAATCTCCGGCAACGCCGGAACAAGATAGGATGGAAGGCAATGGAGGAACGAAAACGGTGGTCCGCATTGCCTTTGGAGTCCTTCTCGGGTTGGCCCTGGCGCCGGTTGCGTTGCTGGCATGGTTTAGCTTGGGACGCCCGCCGGTGGCCGTGGCCGATCCTCCGCTGCCGCTTGAGCGGTGGATCACGCATATTCCTTTGAGTGTGCGGATTGGGCGCGAGATGCCGGGTAGCGCTGTGATCCAGGCGGACGAGAAGAACCTTGTCGCAGGCGCGCAGATTTACCGCGACCAGTGCGCCGCATGTCATGGCTTTCACGGCAAACCCTCGGCCTTTGCGGCGCACATGGTCCCGGCCCCTCCGCCGCTTTGGGAAAAACATGCGAACAGCGCCGTGGTGGGGGTAAGCGACGACCCGCCGGGCGAGACGTTCTGGAAGGTGGCCAACGGCATCCGCCTGACGGGTATGCCGGCGTTCAAAGACATACTGAGCGAGACCCAAATCTGGCAGGTGAGCCTGCTGCTGGCCAATGCCGATAAGCCGCTGCCCCCCGCGGCTCTGCAGATGGTGCGCGGCGAGCAGCCCGCGGAGGCCGCGCCCGCAGCTTCGGGGAAACCTTAGAAGCGGAAGTTGGCAACCAGAGCGCCAGACTACGAACTGCGAACTACGAACTGTGAACTGAGAGACGGCATAATGAGCGTGATGAACTTGCTGCGCAAAGGATTTGGCTTTTTGCTGTTGAGCATGGGGGTTTCGCGGCCCGTACCCAAGCCGAAGGCGGAAACCAAGCCTGCGCCCCCCAAAGCGGAGCCTGGCGGATAGGGCTCTTGCGCAAATTTCTATCGCGCGAAGCGTAACGGCCCCTTCTCTTTGTACCTTGGCGCACTCGTCCCCGTACAATGAAGAAGGACGCATACCCCATCCGGCCGATGGCTGACAAAGAGAACAACCAAACCCATCAACCCGGTTCCCTAAATGGATCCGAAATGCCGCTGCGAAAGCCCGACGAAGACCCGATCGGCAAGGTCTACGACTCGCGGCTGATGCGGCGGCTAAGCCGCTACGTCCGTCCCTACTGGTTGCAGGCCGGCATCTCTTCGCTGGCGGTTTGCCTCAAATCGCTCTGCGACGTGGCCGGCCCGATTCTGGTGATGGTGGCCGTCGACCGCTATCTGGCTCCAGAAGCCAGTGCGAAGGACGCTGCCAATGTGGTAGCTCACTGGGTCGCCAACAGCAGTCCTCTCGCTCGCGTGCTTCCCTCTGGCGCCGTGCCCGGCGTCACCCGGTTGGCCGTCATCTACCTGGCCCTGCTGATTTCGGCCTACCTTTTCGAGGTCGTACAGGTCTACCTGATGCAGTGGACCGGCCAGAAGATCATGTTCGACCTGCGCCGCGACATCTTCCGGCACATGCAGCGCATGCACGTGGGATTCTTCGACACTCATCCCGTCGGCCGGCTGGTCACGCGCCTGACCTCGGACGTGGACGCCATCAACGACATGTTCACCGACGGCATCCTGTCCATCGTCAACGACATCTTCATGCTGTCGATCATGGCCGCCGTGATGCTGGCCATCAGTTGGTGGCTGGCGCTGCTGGCATTCTGCGTCCTGCCGCTGATCCTCGTCGTGACGCGGATCTTCCGCGACCACGTGCGCGAAAGCTACCGCCGCGTGCGCACCGCCATCGCCCGCATCAACAGCTTCACACAGGAGCACATTTCGGGCATGAGCGTGGTGCAGCTCTTCAATCGCGAAGATCGCGCCTACAAAGATTTTGAAGCGGTGAACCGGCAGCACATGGTCGCCTTCATCGACACCATCTTTGCCTACGCGCTCTATTACCCGGCGGTCGAACTTCCTCTCCTCCGTCGCCATCGCTCTCGTGGTCTGGCGTGGCGGATTCGGCGTGCTGCATCTGCCGCCTACCGTCACCGTCGGTGTCCTCATCATGTTCACGCAGTTTTCGCTGCGTTTCTGGCGGCCCATCCAGGACCTGAGCGACAAGTACAACATTCTCCAGGCTGCAATGGCCGCCTGCGAGCGCATCTTCAAGCTGTTGGACTCGGCGCCGGAGATCGTGAGCCCCGCGCATCCTGTTCTCGGCGATGGATCGAATCGAATTGAATTCGATCACGTTTGGTTCACCTATCAGAAGCTGACCGAAGCGCAGAAGGCCGCGATAGCTAAAGCTTCTTTGAAAGGGCACGACCGGGGCACCCACCCAGTGGGTGGGTCGCGTGCCGCAGGCCTTGAAACAAACGACGGGGCTTTAGCCCCTCAGGGAACGCCTGACGCCGCCGCCCTCGCGGCGCTCGATGGCATCGAATGGATTCTCAAGGATGTATCGTTCACCATTGAGCCGGGGCAGACGGTCGCCATTGTCGGGCACACCGGCGCAGGCAAGACCACCCTGACCAGCCTCATGATGCGCTTCTACGAGGTCACTGCGGGGCGCATCGTATTGGACGGAATTGACCTGCGCGATCACGATCTCCGCGCCCTGCGCCAGCACTTCGCGGTGGTCTTGCAGGATCCGTTCCTCTTCTCCGGCACGATTGGCGAAAACATTCGCTTCGGCAACGAGCTCATCGCCGGTGAGACGATGCGCCGTGCGGCTCGTGACGTGAATGTGCTCGACTTTATCGAGAGCCTCCCGCGCGGCTTTGAAGAGCCCGTGCGCGAGCGCGGCAGCTCGCTGTCTACGGGGCAAAAGCAACTCATCAACTTTGCCCGGGCGCTGGCCTGCAATCCTCGCGTCCTGATCCTGGACGAGGCCACGTCCAGCGTCGATACCGACACCGAGCTCCGCATCCGCTCCGCGCTGGAGCGCATGGTCGAGGGCCGCACCAGCGTCCTCATCGCGCATCGCCTCTCCACCGTGCAGCGCGCCGACACGATTCTCGTCATGCACAAGGGCCAGTTGCGGGAGATGGGATCGCACCAGGAACTGCTCGCCGCGCGTGGCCTTTACTGGAAGCTCTATCAACTTCAGTACAAGGATCAGGAGGTGGGCTTCCTTCCGCCGCCTTCGCGCGAGCCCTCAGCCGCGCCTGCGGTGTGAGAACGGCGGGAAGCAGGGAACGGCAATGAGCAGCCCGGCACCCATTCGCATGCGGCTGCCTGTGAAGCCGTGACCGGGATATGATGAAACAATAGGAGTGAGCGTGCCGGTTGGCCTGGTCCCAGGGAAATTTTCCGGTAGAGCGCGGCAACAGAGGATGAAAAATACGATCGGAAAAGTCGAACTCTTCGACACCAGCCTGCGCGACGGCCTGCAGCAGCCGGACCTCGAGATCTCTGTGCCCAACGCCGTCGTGCTCTTACAGCGGATGGCGGGGTTTGGAGTGCACTACGCCGAGATCGGGTTTGCCGGCGCCAACCAATTCGTTGCCGATCTGACCGCCGCGCTCGACTCCGTCGATACCGGCGCGATGAAGCTGGCGCTTTTCGGGCGTACGCGCGGACGCGGCGCCAAAGTCGAGGAATGGCCCGATGTGAAGTTCATCCTTCGCCGCAAGCATCGCATTCCCGCGGCGGTGATCGTGGTCAAGTCGCGCCTGCTCGACGTGGAGCGCTCGCTCGAAACCACGCCCGAAGAAAATCTCCTTATGACGCGCGAGACCGTCGACTGCCTGCAATCGCACGGACTTGAAGTTCTCGTCGATCTCGAACACGCTCTGGACGCCAACTGCGGCCGTCGCGAAAACGGCAACCCCTGCGATGCGGATTTCGGCAAACGCAGCCTCGAGTACTTCTGGAAATTGACCGAGCAGTGCGTCCGGCAGAAGGTGAGCCGCATCGTGGTCTGCGACACCAACGGCGGATCGAGCCCGGAGGAAGTTACGCAAGTCATCGCCGGACTCACGCGCGATTTTCCCGGCGCGCGCTTTGGCTTTCACGGCCACACCGATCGCGGCCTGGGCATCGCCAACACGCGGGCCGCCATTCTGGCAGGCGCTACGCACGTGCAGGGCACGCTGATCGGAACCGGCGAGCGCTGCGGCAACGTGAACCTGACCACCGTGATTGGCGCAATGCAGCTTCGCGGCGAAGTGGAGTTTGTTTCGCCGGATGCGTTGCGGGGCCTGACCAGCCTGGCGCACTCGACGTACGCCGCGTTCGGGCTGGAGGCGCCGCACAGCACACCGATCGTCGGCGCCGGAGCATTCGGCACATGGGCCGGCATGCACGGCTCCAGCGAGCGCAAGAACCCCGGTGCGTACCTGTGGTGCGACCCGGCGCGCGTGGGCGCCAGTCCGACCATCGGCGTGAACGCGCAGTCGGGCAGGGCCAACATCATGTTGCTCTCCGAGTCGCTCGGCGTGCCGCTCAATTCCACCCAGGCGCAGGCGTTGATGGACGCCAGTCAGGCCATGATCGAAGGCGGCGGTTACACGGCGAGCGAGATCTCGTTCCGGCTGGCCTGCATGAGGACGCTGGGAACACTGCCCAACTGGTTCGCCGTGAAGAGCTGGCGCGTCTTCGACGAATGCGACGACGTCGGCGACCACTACGCTCTCGCCTTCATGACTCTCATGCTCGGCGACTCGAAGGTCGCCACCACGCGGGCCGAAGGCGCCGGCCCCGTCGACTCCCTCACCAAGGCCCTCCGCCGCGAACTCGAGAAACCATTCCCGTCCCTGGCCGACATGCACCTCGGAACCTTCACCGTCACCGCGCTCGACGTCAGGGCGCACGACTCGGCTGCGCATGTGCGCGTTACCGTAAGTTTTAATGCCGAGGGTCATGAACCGTGGATCACCGCGGGCGTGAGCAGCGACCTGAACCAGGCCGCGTTGATGGCCATTGTGGATGGCTTCCACTATTGGCTGCTGATGCAAACCGGCGAATCGATCGCCCAGCCCGGCGAGCCCGCTGCACAAATCTCCACAGAGGTAGCGTGAATTCGCGCGTTTGTGTGCCGGCGTGCTAGGGCGTGTTTCAAAAATTAGTTTTGTAACAAGGGCACGGATTGCCGGGGTCCCCAGCGACAGGTCTTCGTCGCTGGGGTGACTTGAGCCGGACCGAAAAATGCAGGAAAAAACAAGGGCTTTAGCCCCTGAGGGATGACAACGGAAATCTACGCAACCATTTTTGAATCACGCTGTAAGAAGTGCGTCGTTGGCGGACCTTCCCGTATCCAAATCGAACGCGGTTCCATGCGGAAATTCATCCGCAGACCGCTCGACACTGAACCTATGAGTACAAAAATGCGCCACCCTCAATTGTGAAAGTTGCGCATTTGCTTTTCGCTATATATCGAACGAATCAAATTACCTGGCTGCCAGCGAAGGCCGCGGATCGAGGGCTCCGCTCGCGTAGCCCTTGGCGATCTCGCTGATCGGAATCGGCGCATAGTCGCCTGCATGGCTGGCCTGCCCGAACTGCGTCATGCGCTGCGCCACCACCTTCGCCATCGCCTCGCGGGCCGGCTTCAGGTAGTCGCGCGGATCGAACTTTTCCGGTGTCTCCCATAGCACCTTGCGAATAGCGCCGGTCATGGCGAGGCGGTTATCGGTGTCCACGTTGATCTTGCGCACGCCGTTGCGGATGCCGAGCTGAATCTCCTCCACCGGAACGCCCCACGTGGGTTTCAGCTTGCCGCCGTATTCGTTGATGATGTCCTGCAGGTCCTTGGGCACCGATGAGCTGCCGTGCATCACCAGGTGCGTGCGCGGCAGGCGCTTGTGAATGTCGATGAGGATGTCCATCTTGAGCACGCTGCCGTCGGGCTTCTTCGAGAATTTGTATGCGCCGTGGCTGGTGCCGATCGCGATGGCCAGCGCATCCACGCCGGTGAGCTCGGCAAACTCCACCGCCTGATCGGGATCGGTCACGTGCTCCAGGCCCGTGCCGCCCGCGCCGTGGCCGTCTTCGATGCCGCCCAGCACGCCGATCTCGCCCTCCACCGTCACCCCGCGCTCGTGCGCGTAATCCACCACGCGCCGTGTCACGTCCACGTTTTGCTCGAAGGTCGACGGCGTCTTGCCGTCCTCCAGCAGCGACCCGTCCATCATCACGCTCGTGTAGCCCAGAGCGATGGCGCTTTTGCAGGTCTCAAAGCTGTTGCCGTGATCCTGGTGCATGGCGATGGGAATATCCGGGTTCAGCTCCGCCGCCGCCTGAATCAGCTTGAATAAGTAAAGGTCCTCGGCAAACGCACGCGCCCCGCGGCTCGCCTGCACGATCACCGGCGACTTGGTCTGCTTGGCCGCCATCATGATGGCCTGAATCTGCTCCATGTCGTTGACGTTGAATGCGCCCACGCCGTATCCGCCCTTGGCAGCTTCATCGAGGAGCTGCCGCATTGAAACGAGAGGCATAAAAATTCTCCTTTTGAGTTGGTTCGGCCGCCTGTGTGCTCACGCAAATACGTCCGGCCGCAGGGACTCAATCATCTTTATGGTAGCAGAGGGGCGCGTGGAAAAGGTTCGGACGCGCGCCGATACTGAATCCTGGCGGTGCCGAATCAGTCCTGCTTGAGCTCCGCCGTTTCCAAAAAGGTATAACTGCCTGAAGGCGAAGGTACTACATGCCGCAGACGCCGGTTGTGCGCCACCAGCGTGTCCGGATACCAAAGATTAAATGCCGGTAAATCGCGGGCCAGAATCTGCTGCGCCGCGACGTAGTCGGCACGCCGGCGAGCTCTAAATCAGAAACACGACGGTTCCTGGATCGCGCGGCGTCGAATGGCATCCCGCATGCAAGAGCAGCGCCGCGAACTTCAGCAAGAACATGGGTGCCCCATCCTAGCCGGGTTCTTGTATCTCCGGCTAGTGTCCTGTCCCCGAAGTTCGCATCAAAAACAAAGCAGTCATCCTGAGCGGAGTCCGCCGCGGCGGACGGAGTCGAAGTGACCTGCATTTGGGATGCACGATTTATGTGACAAACTTTAGGGACACCACACTAGGGTGGGATCGCACAGACCCCAACCATTTGCGATGGCAAACTTCACGCATAGCTGACTTGCCCCAGCACCACGGCGCGCTTTGCCCCCGTCGCCGCGGGCACATTTCCCGGCAGCCGATGCCATGTGCGCCATGCGAGCAGCGCGAACGCCGCGGCCTCTTTGGCTTCGGCGGGCATGCCGAATTCATCGCTCTGGCGCAAGGTAGCTCCAAGCGGCTCGAGTTGCGCGGCCAGCATGGCGGTGAGAGTTTTGTTTCGCGCGCCGCCGCCCGAAAGAATAAAGTCGGCCCCTTGTCCCTTCATCTTCGGAAGCACAAAACGCGCATAACTCCGCGCAATCGTTTCCGCAGTGAGCGCTGTCGCGGTGGCCAGCGCATCTTCGGGTTTATTGCTCTGCCGCCGGCACGCATCGAGAAATTTCGCCGCATACTCCCGCCCGAATTGCTCGCGCCCCGCGGTGCGCGGCGGCATAATCCGGAAATAGGGATGGCGCAGCGTCAGCGTTAGGGCTGGCGCAAGCACGGAGCCCTTCGCCGCCAGCGCGCCATTGCGATCGAACGGCTTGCCGAACAGCTTCTGCGCGAGCCAGTCAATGATCATGTTTCCGGGCCCGGTATCGAAGGCAATCGCCGCATCGGCTGCGGCTCCGGCGGGAATGGCAGTCAGATTCGCAATGCCGCCGATGTTTTGCAGAATCCGGTCGCGTTTGGCATCAGCAAAAAGCACATAGTCGAGCAGGGGAACGAGCGGCGCGCCCTGGCCGCCGGCGAACAGATCCGCCGGGCGAAAATTCGAAACCACGGGAACGCCGAGCGCGGAAGCGATCGCTTGCGCCTCACCTGCCTGCCACGTGCAGGCAAACTTCCGGCCCGCGTACGCTTCCGCGCGCGGCTGATGATAGAGGGTCTGCCCGTGGCAGCCGATGAGATCGAGCTGCAAGTTGTGCCGGCGCGCCGTCTCCTTTACGGCTTCAGCATATGCGAGGCCGAGGCGCCAGTTGAGCCTCGCCAGCTCTGCCGTGGAAGTTGAACTCGCGTTCATTGCCGCCAGCACCGCTTTCCGCAGCGCGGCGGGGAAGGCGAATCCCTCATACGCCAGCAGCGTCAGCCTCGGTCGCGCGAAATGGGGGTGCCCCATCCTAACCGCGCTTTTGCGGTTAGGGTGGGATTCCGCAATTCGCACCACCGCCACGTCGATCCCATCGGCCGATGTGCCGCTCATCACTCCTGCCACGGTCATTGCGCGTGCGCTCATTGGGCAGCCGGCTCCTCTTTGGGCGCAGTTTGCGCCACAGTTTCGCCAAATCGCAGAATCTGCGCTCGCAGCGCTTCGAACTGCCGGGCGCTAAGTGCCGGCGGCATACCCGCTCGAAACACCTTCGCCCGCTTGCGCGCTGACTCACGCGCTCGCGTGAGCAGCAGTTTGCGAAACGCCGGCGATCTTTCGGCAGCCGCGATGAGCGACTCATAGACGTTCAAAATGGGCTCCGGATGGTGGCAAATCAAGAGCAGGTCGGAGCCCACGCGCACGCTCGCAACCGCGGCTTCCTCCATGGGCATAAACTTGGTGACTCCGCCCATCTCGAGGTCGTCGGAGAGAATGATTCCGCGGTAGCCAATGCGCTTTCGCAGCACTGCGCCGATCCAAAATCCCGAGACGCTGGCAGGACGCTTCCCGTCTGGCGACGAGGGATACGCCGCATGGTTCACCATGACCATGGGCAACTCGTCGCGCAGCGCCCGGTACGGCTCCAAATCCTCCTGCCACAACTGCCCCCACGTGCGGCGAATCTTCGGTGTCTCCAGATGCGAGTCGAGTGTGCCGCCGCCCAGGCCCGGGAAATGCTTTCCACAGCCGGCCACGCCCTGCGCAGCCAGTCCAGCCAGAAAATCGCGCGCGTACGCGACGGCTTCTGCTGCCGTTGGCCCGGCGCAGCGCGTCCCCATTACCTGCTGCGACTCCGGCAGCCCAAGGTCCAGCACCGGCGCCAACGTGGAGTTGAAGCCGAAGGCTTTGACCGCCTGCGCCACCAGCTCTCCATGCTCGCGCGCCAGCGCGCTTCGGGTGCCCCATCCCGGCGGCGTTTTTGTTTTTGCCGCCAGGGTGGGATCACACGAGCCTTGGCTCCCATGGAACCCGACCGCCTGTGCTACTGCCTTCACTGAGGGGTTGGGAGCGAGCGCGTCGCGCAGCCGGTCGACCGCGCCGCCTTCCACGTCCACGAAGCGCGCGGAATGCGGCGCGCAGAATTGCGCCGCCTCAGCGAGGAGGGCCCGCGTCTGCTGCGCGTCGTTGATGTTTCGGCGGAACAAGATAATCCCCGCCGGCCGCACCAGCTTGAGCCAGGCGCGCTCCAGCGCGGTCAACTCTGTTCCGCCCACCCCGACGGCCAGCAAGCTTCCCGCGGCTTGGCGAATACTTTGCGTCATTTGCACGCAACCCCCTCTAAATTTTGCATTTCCAGTGTCCTGTCTCCAAAGTCCGCATCATAAATCCAGTTGTCATCCTGAGCGGAGTTTGGCCGTTTTTCGGCCAAACGGAGTCGAAGGATCTGCGGTTGTTCTTCGCTCTTTTGTCACGAAATTCGGATTCACCACACTAGTCCTTCTTTTCCTTCAGCTCGCTCTGCAGCTCCTCGAGGAGATTGAGGGCCTGCAAAGGTGTCAATGAATTCACGTCGGTAGACTCAACCCGGTCCACAATCTTTTGCGAGAGCGGCGTAAAGATGGTCAACTGCATCGGTTCGGCTTCCGTCTCGACTTGCACACTCTGGCGCTCCTGTTTTTCGTGCTGGCGCAACACGTGCCTGGCTCGTTCAATCACAGCCGCGGGCAGCCCGGCCAGTCGCGCGACCTCAATCCCGTAGCTCTTGCTCGCTGCGCCGGGCTCAATGTTGTGCAGGAATACGATGCCGCCGGCAGTTTCCTTCACCCCCACGCGTAAGTTGCGTACGCGGGGCAGCTTCTCGGCCAGCATGGTCAATTCATGGTAGTGCGTGGCGAAGAGCGTGCGCGCGCCCACCTCCGCGTGCAGGAATTCGACCGTAGCCCACGCCAGCGAAAGCCCGTCAAAGGTTGCCGTTCCGCGCCCCATCTCGTCGAGTAGAATCAGCGATCGCCGCGTCGCGGTATTCAGGATCGTTGCCGTCTCGGTCATTTCGACCATGAAGGTAGAGCGGCCCCGCGCCACGTTGTCGCTGGCGCCGATGCGCGTGTAAACGCGATCCACCAATCCCAGCCGCAGACTCTCTGCCGGAACGAAGCTTCCCATCTGCGCCATGATAACCAGCATCGCGGCCTGCCGTAGATAGGTGCTCTTGCCGCCCATGTTGGGGCCGGTCACCAGGAGCAAACTCGGCCCGGCAGGATTCGGGTCTTCGTGGCCGGCGTTCAAATACACATCGTTGGCAATAAAGCGTCCCTCGCGTGTCTCTTCCATCCACTGTTCGATGACCGGATGGCGAGCTGCAACGGCTTCGAGCACCGGCTCCTCGGCTAACTGTGGCCGCACATAGCGGCGCGCCGCAGCCAGATGCGCAAAGCAAGCCAGCAGATCGGCTTCGGCCACGGCCGCGGAGCTGCGTCGAATCCGCCCCGCGCTCTCCAGCACAAACTTCCTGAGCTCCGCAAAAACCCGCTTCTCGATCTCGATCGACCGGTCGTGCGCGGTGAGAATCTTGCGCTCGTACTCCTTTAGCTCCGGAGTAGTGAAACGCTCCGCATTCACCAGCGTCTGCTTGCGCTCGTAGTCCGCGGGCGCCAGCGCCTGGTTGGCCTTCGTAATCTCGATGTAATAGCCGAAGACGGAGTTGTAGCGCACCTTGAGCGACCCGATTCCCGTGCGCTGCCGCTCGCGATCTTCGATCGCCGCAATCGCCTGCCGTCCCGACGAGGAAATCGATCGCAACTCGTCCAATTCCGCGTCCACGCCGGCCGCAATTGCTCCACCGTCAACCAAAGTCAACGGCGGCTCGGCCACCAGCGTCTTCGCAATTCGCGCCGTCACGTCATCGAGCGTGTCGAGCTGTGTGCGGATCGCTCGCCACAGCGGCGCCGAAATCGCCCCCAGCGCCGTTTTCAACCGCGGCAGCCGCGCCAGGCTTGCCGCCAATGCGCGCACGTCGCGCGGACCGGCCGAATCGAGCGAAATCCGAGCCAGCAGCCGTTCCAGGTCGAGAATTCCGCCAAAGGCCCTGCGCACCTCCTCGCGCTGGAGCAGGTCGCGATGCGCCTCGGCGACGGCTTCATACCGCGCTTCGATCTCCGGCGCGCTGTTGAGCGGGCGCAGAATCGTCGCCCTCAGCAGCCGCTTGCCCATCGGCGTCAGGCACGCATCCAGCGTGCGAAAGAGCGTCGCGCGGTCGTCCTGGCCGCCGAAGAGCGGCTCCACCAGCTCCAGATTCCGCACCGTCACCGGGTCCAGCTCCAGCGCCGTCGAGTGCTCCTGGAATTTGAGGCTGTCGATGTGCAGCGCCTCGTTCTTCTGCGTTGTGCGTACATAATGCAGCACTGCGCCTGCGGCAATCGCCGCCGCATCGTGCCCGCTCAGGCCAAATCCTTCGAGCGACCGCACGTTCAGTTGCCGCTCCACGAGAGGCACGGCAAACTCCCGCGTCCACACCCAGTCCTCGACGCGCGTCCGCGCCGGAACGCGCTCCAGTTGCGCCGGAACCTCCACGCTCGCGGCCACAAGCACCTCGCTCGGCGCAGCCAGCAACAACTCGTCAATCGCCTGCGCCCGCGCGTTCTCCCCGCGAAACTCCGCGGCGCGAAACTCGCCGGTGGAAACATCGAGCAATGCCAGCGCGCAAGCCGTTTCTGGGTGCCCCACCCTCGCGGCGTCTTTGTTGTTGCCGCTAGGGTGGGATCCCTTCGCCTCATACAGCGCCGCCAGAAAATTGTTCTGCTCCTGCCCCAGCCCTGCGTCCAGCGCCGTTCCAGGCGTCAAAACCCGCGTCACTTCGCGCTTTACCAGCTTTTTGGTGAGCTTGGGATCCTCCATCTGGTCGCAAAGGGAGATCCGGTAGCCCTTGCGCAGCAGACGCGTTACGTACTGCTCCACGGCGTGATAGGGAACGCCGCACATGGGAATGTTGCGCTCTTTGTCGCGTGCTGTCAGCGTGAGTTGCAGCTCGCGGCTGGCCACGGCTGCGTCGTCATAAAAGAGCTCGTAGAAGTCGCCCATCCGAAAGAACAGCAATGCGTCGGGATTTTGCCGCTTCGCCGCTGCCCATTGGCGCATGAACGGGGTCCCCGCTGACGGATTTTGGTCTGCGGGGTGGATGAACGGGGTCCCCACAGACGGGTGGCTCGAAGAGCCGGGGTCTGCGGGGTGGATAAACGGCGTCAGATCCGTCGCGCCTTTTTCGTCGCGCTCTTTCTCCATGGGCCGCCTGCTCACGGGAAGCGAACTGAGCGCAAATTCCCGCTCAGCCGCCTCCAGGGGAAGAGACTCCGAAACCGCAGCCTCCGAATTCGCTTTTGCGTGCGTTTCCTCTCGGATCACAATTGAATACAAGATTACCGCGCCGGTTCAACTTCCCGGTAAGTAGGAATCGAAAGCTCCTCCTAAGGCCGGTTTTCCTTGAGAGCAGCGCTTAAACAGGAAACTTCGTCCTTCGTCCGGAAAGGCCCGCGCCAGGCGCCCGGCAGGCCGCCGCCAACAGGGCCATCGATTGGTGATATGCATCACAGTATACTGATTGGTTACGCCTTAAGGTAAAAACTGCCATGTATCTATTTTGGCTACGAGTTGCGGCCATTCTCTATGCCGGTGGATGTGTCGCCGTCTTCCCGGCTGTCTTCTATAACTCGATCCCGTGGCGTAAGACTTGCGTCCACCTCGGCGGACTGGCCTTCTTCTTTCATTTCGTCTCCGTGGTCGAGATGCTGGTCCAGGCCCACCGCTGGATGCCCGTCGGTGTGCGCGAAATCGAGTCCCTGCTGGCATTTGTCGTCGCGGGCCTCTTCTTCCTGGTCTGGTGGCTCTACGACGCCATCTCCCTGGGCATCTTTGCCCTCCCGGCCACATTTTTCCTCGTCTTTGTCCCCGCGCTGGGGACGAATCGCTATCAATTCCCATCGCAGCGCGTGTGGATGAGCTGGCTGGTGGCGCACATCGTCGCGCTGCTGCTGGCCTATGCGGCGCTGTGCTTCAGCCTGCTTGCCTCAGTCCTCTACCTGGTGCAGGAACGCCGCATCAAGGCCAAACCAAAGCCGGGACAATCGTCGCGTTGGGCGCCCCTCGACTGGCTTCCTCCGCTCGACACGCTCGAGCGTCTGGCTCTCGCCACCCTCGAATTCGGTTTTCCTTGCATGACTGTAGGTTTGTTGATCGGCGCAGTCCTGGTCCAGCAAACCTCGCTTGGCGCCTCCTATTTTCTCGATCCCAACATCCTCGCCTCCTTCGCCATGTGGGTCGTCTACGTCACGCTCCTTTCGCTTCGCCTCGGCGTGGGTCTGCGTGGCCGCAGGGCCGCATACGTCTCCGGCGCGGCACTCGTCGTGATGATGGCCGTATGGGCAGTCAACTTCTTCAGCCAGGTGCACAGGTTCGGTCCCCAATGACGCTCAAACTCATTGGCGTGAACCACAAAACGGCGCCCATCGCGCTGCGGGAGAAGATCGCCATCGGCCGCGACGAGCTGCCGGAGGCCACCCGGTCTCTGGCCGCCACGCCCGGCGTGGCCGAGTGCATGATTGTCTCCACCTGTAACCGTGTCGAACTGCTGGCGGCCGTCGAGGGCGAAGATGCGCCAGTGGCGGAGTTTCTCTCGAGGTATTTCGGAATTGACGCCTCGGTTCTTGCCGCCCACCTGTACGAGTACCGCGGCAAAGAAGCCGTGAACCACCTGTTCCGCATGGCCGCGAGCCTGGACTCGATGGTGGTGGGCGAGCCGCAGATTCTTGGCCAGGTGAAAGAGGCATTCGCCGTGGCGCGCGCCGCGGGCACTGTCTCGGGGCAACTGGAGCATCTGCTGCAGAGCGCGTTTGCCGCGGCCAAGAAGGCGCGGAGCGAGACCGGGATCGGGTCGAATTCAGTGTCCATCGCCTCGGTGGCTGTGGATCTGGCGCGCAAGATCTTCGGGTCGCTCGAGGGGCGGACGGTTTTCCTGGTGGGCGCGGGCAAAATGAGCGAGTTGGCTGCGCGGCACCTCGTGCAGCAGGGCGCGGGCGCCATTCTTGTCAGCAACCGCACCGCCGAACGCGCGCGCCGCATGGTCGAAGAGTTCCCCGGAGCGGTCGTGCCGCAGGTCATCGACTTTGAGCAGCTTTACGAGGCGGCCGGCCGCGCGGATATCGTGATCAGCTCGACCGGCGCGCCGCATCCCATCTTCCGGCCGGAGCATGGGCACGCGTTCCTGCACCGGCGGCGCAACCGGCCCATGTTCTTCATCGATATTGCCGTGCCGCGCGACGTGGACCCGGAGATGAACAAGCTGGACGGCATCTTCGTCTACGACATCGACGATCTGCAGCAGGCAGCCGCGGCGCACATGGAGGAGCGCAGCCGCCAGGCCATCGACGCGGAGGCGCTGATTGCCGCCGAAGTCGAGCGCTTCCACGAGCGCCTGCGCACGGTGAGCGCCGCGCCGGCGATTGTGGCGCTGCAACGCAAGGCCGAAGAGATTCGCGCGGCGGAGATCGAGCGGATTCATAGCCGGCTGGGGCCGCTCACGGCCGAGCAGTTGGCGGCTGTGGAGGCGTTGACGCACGGGCTAGTGAACAAGTTTCTCCATCCGCCCATGCAGGCGCTCAAGCAGGCGGCGCGCGAGGGCGATACGGCGCGCCTTGAAGCCCTGTGTGAGGAGTGGTCGGTCTCGCCTGCCGGGCCGAACGAAACCGAACGCCAGCCTGCAAATGAAATCGCGGAGGCAGAAACCAAGAAAAGTCTGGAAAAAGTCTCGTGAATGTTTTGTGTCAGGGCACGACTTTACAGCTTGCTGAAAAACTCAGCGAGAGAAAGTTTTGTAACAAGGGCACGGCTTACCGGGGTCGCGTAGCGGGGGGCGACAGGTCTTCGTCGCTGGGGTGACTTGAGCCGGGCCGAAAAATGCAGGGAAATACGCGGGTATTATTGAGAACTGCATAAGGAATGTCCTGGCAGCCGCGCCGTAGGCGCAGTGGTTGTTAGCCCCGCGCTTTAGCGTGGGGAAAGCGGTATCCACAAATGCACTCCGGAGTCCCGTAGGGACGGCGCAAGGATATTACTTATGCAGGGTTCAATAGCCCCTGAGGGTTGATAATTTGCAAACGAGGCCAGCGATGAAACACGTTCTGCGCCAAGCCGAGGCCCGGCGATGAAGCTCCGCATCGGCAGTCGCGGATCGCAGCTCGCTCTCTGGCAGGCCAATCACATTGCAGAATTGCTGCGTATTCAGGGCCACGAAGTCGAAATCGAGATCGTCAAAACCACCGGCGACCGCCTGCAGGAAGTCACCTTCGCACAGGTGGGCTCGAAGGGAATGTTCACCAAAGAGATTGAGGAGGCGCTGGCGGCAGGCCACGTCGATCTGGCCGTACATTCGCTCAAGGATTTGCCCACCGAGCTTCCCGATCCGTTTGCTCTGGCGGCAACGCCCGTGCGCGTCGATCCGCGCGACGTGCTGGTATCGGTGAACTACGCAAGTCTGGCGGAGCTGCCGAAAAGGTCGCGCGTGGGAACCAGCAGCCAGCGGCGGCGCGCGCTGTTGAAGGCGCTGCGGCCGGATCTGAAGCCGCAGGAGTTTCGCGGCAACGTGGATACGCGTCTGCGCAAGCTGGCCGAGGGACAGGTAGAGGCGATTCTGCTCGCCGGCGCCGGGCTCGACCGGCTGGGCAGGACGGATTGGGTGCGCGAACGGCTCGATCCCAAAAGTTTTTGCCCGGCCGCCGGACAGGGCGCGCTGGGCATTGAGACGCGCAAGGACGATGCGGCGACGATAGAGGCCGTGGCGTTTCTCGATCATGCCGATACGCGGTTTGCCGTAACGGCGGAGCGCGCGGCTTTGGCGGCTTTGGGCGGCGGCTGCCAGGTGCCGATCGGAATTCATTGCCGGCCCTCGATCGCGGAGAACGAAGCGGACAACGCGTGGTGGGAGATCTTTGGCGTCGTCGCTTCGCCGGACTCAGGCAATCTCGTGCGCGTACACCTTCACGCGCCGCGCCAGAACGCCGATCCGGTTTCGCTGGGCCGCGAAACGGCCGAGATGCTGCTGGCGGAAGGTGCGGGCCCGCTGCTTGCAGTCGACGAAGCGCCTGCCGGCGGAGCGGCCTGATGACGGTGCTGCCGCTCGGCGGAAGGCGCGTCCTGGTGACGCGCGCTGCGCATCAGGCGGGCAAGCTCAGCGAGGGGCTGCGCGCCCTCGGCGCCGAGCCGGTCGAGGTTCCGGTGCTGGAGATTCGTCCTCCCGCGGATTTCGCGCCGCTCGACCGGGCGCTGCGTTCGCTCGATTCCTACCACTGGCTCATCCTCACCAGCGCCAACACAGTGCGCGCGCTCGCGGAGCGTGCGGTCACGCTCGGCCTCGGATTGGCCGCGACAACTCGTCTCAACGTCGCCGCGGTAGGAGAAGCCACAGCAGCGGCCGCGCGCAAGGCGGGGCTGCCGGTTGCGCTGGTTCCCGAAACCTACATCGCGGAATCGTTGGTCGAGTGCCTTGCGGGCCAGACGGCGGGAAAGAAGATCCTGCTGGCGCGGGCCGAGGTTGCGCGCGATGTGATTCCCGATGCCCTCCGCGCCGCCGGCGCCACCGTCGACGTCGTGGACGCCTACCGCAACGTCATGCCCGAATCGGCGCCCGCGCTTCTGCGCGAAGCCCTCCAAAAGGGAATTCACGCGGCGGCCTTCACCAGCTCCTCCAGCGTGACGCATCTGGCCGAGGCTGCGCGCCAGGCCGGAATCGCGTTTCCGTTCCTCGGAGTGGCGGCAATTTCGATCGGCCCCATCACCAGCCAAACCTTGCGCGAACTCGGCTGGGACCCGGCCGCGGAAGCAAGCACGTCGGACATCGCGGGTCTGATTCAGGCCGTCGTCCGCGCTCTTCACTGAACTCCATCTTGCTTGCTTCATCCCTGTGTACTGTCCACCGCTCACGGCCCGCTGCTTCTCTGTCAAGCCCCCCCGCCGCCCGGCGAAGCCCTTCCTCAACGGCTTAAGTCGTTCATTTTCTGATCACTGGCCACTGATCCCTGATCCCTGTTTGAATTGCAGATTATTTCCCGGTTCCGGCGCATACTGGAACCACGATCGATCCAGGACAACCGCCCGCAGATCGTTCGGCCGCATTTCAACGCGCTGGCGAAAACCAGGGAAGGAGGGAAAAATAAATAAAGAAATTTTTTCGGTGCCGCGGGCGCAAAAAGTCAACTTAACTCGTTTTGAATCAACGAATCGATCTCAAAATCGTGGTCAAATTTATTCTGTTTTGTGCGCCAAAACGGCCCTCTTCAGCCCCAAAATACCCACTTCACTGGGCCTTTGCGCGCCCTGACGCACGAACCCCGCTAGCCCCGCCAACTCGCTAACAGAACAGGCCCCGCGAAGGGGCCTGTTCACTAACTTGCTAACTTGCTAACTCGCGATCTCACGACTCCCACGTCTTGTCTTCCGACCGGCACAGCGGCTCCAGGTTGCATTCGCCGCATTTGGGATTCCGCGCCATGCACACCTTCCGCCCATGCTGGATGATCTGGTGCGAGAAGCGGATCCAGCGCTCGCGCGGCAGCACCTGCATCAGCTCCTGTTCCACCTTCTCCGGCGTCTCGCCTTTGGCCAGCTCCAGCCGCCGCGCGATGCGGAACACGTGCGTATCCACCACCAAGCCTTCCGCTTTTCCGAAGCACACGCCCAGCACCACGTTCGCCGTCTTCCGCGCCGCTCCGGGAACCGTGATGAGCTCGGCCAGCGTCTGCGGCACCTCGCCGCCAAAGTCGGCAATGATCTTCCGCGCAGCGCCTTGGATGGACTTGGCCTTGTTGCGGTAGAAGCCCGTTGTGCGGACCAGATCTTCAAGCTCAGGCAAACTCGCCTTGGCCATCGCCTGCGGAGTAGGGAAGCGCCGGAACAACTCCGGCGTCACCAGGTTCACGCGCACGTCTGTGCATTGCGCCGAAAGGATCGTCGCCACCAGCAGCTCCCACGGCGTGCGATGATCGAGCGCGCACACCGCATCGGGATAGGCTTCGTCCAGCCCCTTCAGGATCGCGTCGACGCGCTCCTTCGCCAGCGGGCCGGTAGCGCTCGTTTGCCGCACAGACGACTTGCCGGCTTTTTTTGCAGGCCCTTTCTTAGTTGGCTTCATCGGTAATAGTCCCGCACGTAATAACCCCGAACGCTGGGAACGAGCAGATACGCCAGGACCGCTGCCGGAAGAACAGCGAACGGCCCAGCAAAGAAGAGCAGTGCTGCAGCAGATGCGCCGTTACCCAAGAGCGCTATGACCCAGCCGAACATCTTACCTTTCCAAAGCCCGACCACCCCAAGAATGCAAAGAACCAGGGCGGGGAGGAAGACGACGCTCGGGACAATCAGCGAATACGGGAACTTTCCCCAGGCTGACCAGATTGCCCAGAAGACAAGAATGACGACACCCACCAGGCCTTGCAGACCCGTCGCTACCTTCGCGCACGTCGGAAGGCTCGTCTCGCTCATAACCGTACGCTAACCTTCATCCTCAATGTTACGGCTGCCTACGCGTTTTACAGCTTCCCTTCCAGCCACCCGCCCAGCTTCTCCACCGGCAGCCTCACCCCGATAAAGAACTGCCCGAACAGCGCATACACCGCGCTCACTTCATCAAATCTCATTTCATAAATCAGCTTCTTGAAGACCACCGGATCGTCGGCGAAGAGATCCACGCCCCACTCCCAATCGTCCATCCCAATCGATCCAGAAATGATCTGCTTCACCTGCTCCGCGTATCGCCGCCCGATCAGCCCGTGCTCGTGCATCATGCGCTGCCGCTCGGCAAACGGCGCCGTGTACCAGTTCACCTGCTCGCCGCGTTTGCGGTCCATGGGATAAAAGCAGAGATACTTCGCGTCCGGAACGGCAGGAAACAGCCGCGTTTTCATGGCTTCGGCGCCGCGCGCGAGCGATGCGGCAATCTCCGCATTCCACTCCGGCGAGTGTTGCTCGAAGCCTTTGCCTGCCGCGGCTTCGTAGGTTTTGCGGGTCGACTCGTAGAGGCCCAGCTCGACGACCGAGACATAAGAATGGCGGAGATCGAGAAAGTCGTAGAGCGGCGTCTGCGCAAGCTCAAGCTCAACCTGGTTCAGCGCTTCGAGGGAATCTCGGAAGTGAATCAACATCAGGTCGCCCTTGTGCCCGAGCTGCGAGTAGAGGGCAGTGCGGATGGGCCAATGTTGCGCGCCCCGGCCCATCCGCATCCCTTCGTCCACGCTCATGCGCTCCAGCTTTCTGAGCGTCTCAACGGCAGAAGACGCGATGCGCTCGCGATCAGCGGTCGGCGCTGCATGCCACGCCTTCCAGTCGAAACGGAAGAACTGGTGGAGTACGCTGGAGCCTTCAAGCGTGAGCGGAACGGGGGAAAGATCGGACAACGGAACCTCCTTCGATCGTGGTTGCGACCACACCTCATCCTAGCAAATGAGAATTGCAGGCGGGTGCAGGGTTTTTCCCCGTGCGATATGGCCGGCGAAGCGCGGGGGCGCGAGCGGCCTATATACTGAGAAGGCTCATGAATGAAAAGATTTTGGCCCTGCTGGTGGAGTTCGTGACCCGTGTGATTAGCGCCGGGGGCTATGCAGGCATCGCTGTATTGATGGCCATCAATTCCGCCGGTATTCCGCTCCCATCCGAGATCATCATGCCGTTCTCCGGCTATCTGGTTTACCTGGGGCGCTTCAACCTGTTCCTGGTGGCGACGGTCGGAATGGTGGGCTGCAATCTGGGCTCGGCCATCGGCTATTGGATCGGAGCCAAAGGCGGCCGTCCGCTGGTGGAGCGCTACGGCAAGTGGATCCTGATGAGCCAGCACGATCTGGACCGCATGGGCTGGTTCTTTGCAAAATACGGTTCGATCGCGGTCTTGCTGGCGCGTATGATGCCCGTGGTGCAGACGTTCATTTCCATCCCGGCGGGAATTGCCCGGATGCCACGCCTGCGCTTTCACATTTACACTTCCATCGGCTCCTGGACGTGGTACATATGCCTGGCCTACGCGGGCATGAAGCTTGGAGAGAAATGGCACACCGACCCTCGCATCGAGCAGGTGTTTCATCGCTTTCATCTGGCGGTGGAGCTGGCCGTGGTCGCGCTGATTCTCTGGTTCCTGTGGGTTCACCTGAACCGGCGAAGAGGGGCAAGTGCGGCGTGAAGGGCGCCAGCGGAGCCAGGAAGGCAGCGAGTGGGTGAGTGAGCAAGGCAGTAAGCCGGCAAGCGCGTTGCAGGAACGGAGATGTATTCTTAGCAGTTCGAAACCATGAGCAAAGGAAGGGTAGGAGAAGCAATGGCAACGAAGCGGAAAGGCGGCCCCAAGACCGCTGGCACGAAGATTGAGCCTGCCAAGGGCAAATTAGGCGTGATGGTGGTTGGCATGGGCGCGGTAGCCACCACAATGATTGCCGGCGTGGAAGCAGTTCGCCGGGGACTGGCCAAGCCGATTGGATCGCTTACGCAGATGGGCACGATCCGGCTGGGAAAGCGGACGGATAACAACTCGCCGCTGATCAAGGACTTTGTTCCACTCGCGGATTTGAGCGACATCGTGTTCACGGGGTGGGACATCTTCGAAGACAACGTGTACGAGGCGGCAGCGCACGCGCAAGTGCTGAAGAGCGAGACGCTCAAGCAACTGAAGCCGTATCTCGAAACCATCGCGCCGATGCCGGCGGTATTCAATCGCTACTATGTGAAGCGGCTGCACGGCACGCACGTGAAGAAGGGCAAGAACAAGCGGGATCTGGCCGAGCAGGTGAGGGCGGATATTCGCGCCTTCAGGAAGACCGTGGACCGCGTGGTGATGATCTGGTGCGGGTCGACGGAGATCTTCATGCAGCCGGCGGCCGTTCATCAGTCGATCTCGGCCTTCGAGAAGGGATTGGAGAAGAACGATCCGGGCATTGCGCCCTCGCAGATATATGCCTACGCGGCGCTGAAGGAGGGCGTGCCTTTCGCCAACGGCGCGCCCAACCTGACGGTGGACATTCCGGCGATGGTTGAGCTCTCAAAGAGGAACGCGGCGCCGATCTGCGGGAAGGACTTTAAGACCGGGCAGACATTTATGAAGACGGTGCTGGCGCCGGCCTTCAAGGCGCGGATGCTGGGCGTGCACGGGTGGTTCTCGACCAACATCCTGGGGAATCGTGATGGGGAAGTCTTGGACGAGCCGCAGTCCTTCAAGACCAAGGAAGAGTCGAAGCTGGGCTCACTCGAGTACATCTTTCAGCCGGAGATGTATCCGGATTTGTACAAGGACATCTACCACAAGATTCGCATTAATTACTATCCGCCGCGCGGCGACGAAAAAGAAGCGTGGGACAACATCGACATCTTCGGATGGCTGGGATATCCGATGCAGCTCAAAATCAACTTCCTGTGCCGCGACTCGATTCTGGCGGCGCCCATTGCGCTCGACCTGGTGCTGCTGCTGGATTTGGCCAGGCGCACGCCGGAGCTCAAGTCGATCGGCATTCAGGAGTGGTTGAGCTTCTATTTGAAATCGCCGCAAACGCCTCCGGGGCTTTATCCGGAGCACGATCTGTTCATCCAGTCAATGAAGCTGAAAAACACACTGCGCCACATCATGGGCGCGGATCTGATCACGCACCTTGGCCTCGAGTACTACGACTGAGGGATGCGGCTGTGGGCGAAGACTCCGTGGCAGGCTGCCAAAGCCTTCAACGGTCCGCGCGCGCGCGATGGCGTAATCTGAACTCAAGATGAAAGACTCGGCTGTTTTGTTGATCGATTGCCCCGACCGCAAGGGGCTGGTGGCGCGCGTTTCGGGGCTGCTCTACGAGCGCGGCGCCAATATTCTGCACGCCGACCAGCACGTTGACCACGAGCTGGGCCTGTTCTTCATGCGCGTGGAGTGGGAGCTCGACGGGTTCGATCTGGAGGGCTTCAAGGCAGCCTTCACGCCCATGGCTGGCGAGCTGAGCATGACCTGGAAGCTGACGTTGAGCGCGCGCCGGCCCCGAGTTGCGCTCTTCTGCTCGCAGGTTCTGCACTGCATGGCGGATTTGCTGCACCGCTGGCGCACGGGCGAGTTGGTGTGCGATATTCCGCTGATTGTGTCGAATCACCGCGCGGTAGAGAATCTTGCGGCGTTCTATGAAGTGCCGTTCGAATTTGTTCCGGTGACGGCGAAAACGCGGAAAAAGGCCGAAGCGCGGCAGCTTGCATTGCTGGCGCGGCACGAGATCGAGCTGGTCGTTCTCGCGCGCTATATGCAGATTCTGTCGCCGGCGTTTGTGTCGCGCTATCCTGCCGCGATCATCAATGTGCATCACTCTTTTTTGCCGGCGTTCACGGGGGCCAAGCCCTACCACGCGGCGCACGCGCGCGGCGTGAAGCTGATCGGGGCGACGAGCCACTACGTGACCGAGGCGCTGGACGACGGGCCGATTATCGAGCAGGACGTGGCGCGGATCAGCCATCGCGACCAGGTCGAGGACCTCGTCGCGCGGGGGCGCGATCTGGAGCGCATGGTCCTTTCGCGTGCGGTGCGCTGGCACCTTGACCGGCGGATTTTGTGCTACGGGAACAAGACAGTCGTATTCGATTGAGACGGCCCCATGAAGCTGGACGCTAGGAGGGATTAGCTGCTTTCAAAAATCGCATGAGTCCCCGCGGCCTGAGATCGGCGACAAGGAATTTCCGCCACTCACCCATCGCCGCGCACACTGCTTCCGCCGCCAGATGTCCGCTCCGCGCCGCGCTCTCCATCGTCGACGGCCACCCCGTCCGAATCCAATCCCCAGCCAGCACGCAGTTCGGCCACGGCGACACAGGTCCAGGCCGGGCCTCATCAATTCCTGGCGGAACTGTGAATGTCGCCCGAACCTCCTTCACCAGCGCTGCCTTCTCCAGCTTCGCCGCAGCCGCGACGGGAAAGAATTCCTTGAGATCCCGCACCGCCAGGTCAATCGCCTCTTCCCGGTTCAGCGCCGCAAACTTCCGCGAAGCGCTTACTACAAGTTCCAGATAGCTGCCACTCGTCTTGCGCCACGGTTGCAGCCGGCTCTTGTTGTACATCCAGTGAATCTCGCGGTCCAGCAGTACTGCGTGCTCCAGCTCCGTAATCTCGCGGTCGAACCACAAATGCACGCTGCAAATCGGCCCGTGCTCATGCCTCTCAATTTGGCCAGCGAGTGTTTCAACGCCATCTGCCGGAGGCATCATCGGCAACAGCTTGGCCGTCGCCTCGAACGGCAGCGCCAGCACTAGATAATCCGCCGTCAGCGCACCTGCCCGCGTCATGAGCGTCCACTGCGACGTCTCCTCATCCCACGCCGCGGTATCCGCGCCGGTGTTGAACACCACCTCGCCGCCGTGCTCATGCAGATACTTCTCCGCGCCGGAGTACAGTTCGCTCAGCGGCACGGTGCTCATGCCCATGCTGCCCGCCTCGGCCGAATTCAGAAATAGCTCGCGGATCACCTTGGCCGCATACGGCAGCGCGATCGCGTCCACATCCGCATTCAGAGCACTCGCGATCACCAGCCGCCAGAATCGTTCGATCGCGCCCTGCGTCTGTCCATTGCGCTTGAGCCACGCGCCCAGCGTCTCGGTGGAATCCGCCGCAACTGGCCGCACCAGTTTCCGAAACGCGCGCGCCAGCGCGATCTTGTCCTGGCGCGCGAAAGCCTTCGCCGTCATCAGCCGCGGCAAAGCGTGCAATGGCGCGGGCAATCCCAAAGGTCCAAGCCGCGAAGGCCCAAGTATCGACCGCCTTCCGCCCGGCTCGATCATCGTCATGGTGCGCGTCCAGTGGATCCGCTCCGCCACGCCGATGCGCCGGTAAAACCCGATCAGATTGGTGCAGCAGCCAAAGAGCACGTGCTGGCAGTTGTCGATCACCTCATCCACGCCCGGATGCCGGTACGAGCTCGCCCGCCCGCCCAGGTAGCCGCGCCACTCTACCAGCTTTACGCGCAGCCCGGCCTCGGCCAGAGCGCACGCCGCGCTCATGCCGGCCACGCCGCCGCCGACAATGATCGCCGTCTTTTTCTCAACCGGCTGCACTGCACTCACGATCCCGGCCGCTCCTTGCACATCTTTTCTATCATCGCCGATGAGACTCCGCATGCGCGCGGCTATAGCGTAACTCATGTACTGGTATCATGAGAGAAGCTCAGAAGTGGGCGGTTAGCTCAGTTGGTTAGAGCGCCTGCCTTACAAGCAGGAGGTCGCAGGTTCGAGCCCTGCACTGCCCACCATTCATCGCCAAGCCGCGCACTCACTCGGCGCGCTTCGCTCACCCTGGCCGCTGTGCACCTACCGCTCGCGCCGCTTGATAAACTCAACCCGTGGGCCATCTCATTGTGAACGCCGACGATTTCGGACTGACCTCCGGCGTCAATCGCGCCATCATCGAACTCCACACCGCCGGAGTCCTAACCAGTACCTCGCTCATGGCGCGCGCCAACGCCACTGAGGAAGCCATCGATCGCGCCCTCTCCACTCCAACGCTCGACGTCGGATGCCACGTGGTCCTTGTCGATGGCGAACCCGTGCTGCCGCCACACCGGATTCCCACGCTCGTCGATCCACGCACCGGCCATTTTCCGTCGTCGCTCACGGGTTTTTTGGCGCGTCTTTTCACGGGCCGCATTCGTACTTCCGAAATCGAAGCCGAAATCTCAGCCCAAATCTCCCTTCTCAAGCAGCGCGGCCTGCGCCTAACCCATATCGACACCCATAAGCACACGCACCTCTTTCCCGCTGTTCTCCGCCCCGTCCTTCGTGCCGCGCGCTTTGCAGGCATTCGCGCCGTGCGTCATCCCTTCGAGCCGGACTGGGCGCTTCGCGCCACGCGAAGCGCCCCCTGGCTACGCCTGGCGCAAGTGGGCGCTTTGCGCTGGCTGGAACCTGCTAGTCGCCGGATTATCGAGGAAGAAGGATTTGTCACCACCAACGGCACCATCGCCGTAGCCGGCACCGGCGTCCTCGACGAGGCTACCCTCCGCTCTTTGCTGCGGAACCTTCCTCCCGGCACATGGGAGCTCGTCACCCACCCCGGTTACAACGACGCCGACCTGGCCCGCGTCCGCACCCGCCTTCGCTCTTCGCGCGACACGGAGCGTTCCGCCCTCGCCGCCCTCAAAGAATTTCCCTCTATCGACCTGATCTCATTCGCTGGCCTGACCAGCCCCTGACCCGTCAGCCCGCCTACGCGCTAACTCCGCTTACACCGCTAACTTCGCTAACTCCGCTGTTTTGCCAACTCTCTGCATCTTTCATTCACCCCCGCGCGTCCAAAGCGTAGCGGCGAATTCAAACCAAGAAGGCTCCATGCGCATCGGGATCACCTGTTATCCCACCTACGGCGGCTCCGGCGTGGTCGCCACCGAACTGGGCATCGAACTCTCCAACCTCGGTCACGAGGTCCACTTCATCTCCTATTCGCAGCCCTTCCGGCTCAATGGCCGCGAAGACGGCATCTTTTACCACGAAGTTCCCGTCTCCAGCTATCCGCTCTTTGAGTTCCCCCCGTACGATCTCGCGCTTGCCTCGCACATGGCAGAAGTGGCCGAGTATTACTCGCTCGATCTGCTTCATGTTCACTATGCGATTCCTCATTCCGTCTCGGCGCTCCTTGCCCGCCAAATGCTCGCTACGCGCGGCCGACGCCTGCCCTTCGTGACCACGCTCCACGGCACCGACATCACTCTTGTCGGCCTCGACCGCAGCTATCTGCCCATCACCCGCCACGCCATCCAGGAGAGCGACGGCGTCACCAGCATTTCCAACTACCTGCGCGATAAAACCATCGCCGACTTCGACGTGACTCGCCCTATCGAGACCATCACCAACTTCGTGAACTGTGACGTCTACACGCCGATCGCAGACGAAGCTACGCGCGCCCGCTGCCGCGCCCACTACGCCGCGCCCGACGAACCCATCCTGATGCACCTCTCCAACTTCCGGCCCGTCAAGCGCGTCACCGACGTGGTCAAGATCTTTGCGCTTGTCGCGCGGGAACGCCCCGCCCAACTCGTTCTTGTCGGCGACGGCCCGGACCGCTCCGCAGCCGAGTGGCTGGCCCACGATCTCGGCATCCACGCCCGCATCCACTTTCTTGGTAAGCAGGAGCGCGTCAGCGAACTCCTGGCCCTCGCCGATCTCTTCCTCATGCCCAGCCAGCTCGAATCCTTCGGCCTCGCCGCCCTCGAAGCCATGGCCTGCAAGGTCCCGTCCATCGCCACGCGTGTTGGAGGCGTCCCCGAGCTCATCGACGACGGCGTCACCGGCCTGCTCTTCCCGGTTGGCGATGTCGACGCGATGGCCGCTGGCGCCTTAAGCCTTCTCAACGATCTGTCGCGCCTCCACGACCTGCGCGAAGCCGCCCGCAAAACCGCGCAAAAGCGTTTCTGCGCCAACCTCGTCGTTCCCCAATACGTCCGCTTCTACGAACAGGTCCTGGGAAAATAAGCGGCCGCGGAGAACCGGAGGACCATCGCGGCTCCAGACGGAAAAACTCAAAACCCACAAAAAAGTTCTTGTCAAAAACACCGTCCGCCAGCATATCCTGCTTCCACTGGAGGTCATCCATGAAGATCGGGAAACCTTTGTGTCTTGTTGCAGTCTGCGCGCCCATGCTGCTGTGGGCCCAGCCTGCAGGCGGCCGTTTCGACGGCGCCTGGACCACGACCATGTCCTGTGACGCGAGTACTAACATGCCCGCCTACAAGTGGACGTTCATTAGCACGATTGCCAGCAGCAACTTCCACGGCCAGCACGGCGAGCAGGGAGGGCCCGGCTACATGGTCATGGACGGGCCGATCGGACCAGACGGCTCAGCGAAGCTCCATGCCAAGGGCACGGTGCAGAAAGGGAAAGCAGGCCTCGTAACTCAGCTCAAGGGCAACAAATACGACTACTACGTCGATGCGAAATTCACTGACACGTCGGGCGCCGGCAAGCGCGAGGAAGGCGCTGGGATCCTGGGCCGGCCGTGCAGCTTCGAGTTCACCAAGCAGACGGATGCAAACGCCGTCCCGCCGGCGAGCACAACTCCTCCAGCAGAAGCCGCTCCGCCGGCGAGCGCGCCGCCGGCGCAATAGTCCTTCGGCCGTTCGCTGTTCGCATCAAGCGATCGCGTCCCATGGTCCGATTGGCGCGCGGCCCGGAAGTACGATAGGTCAAGGAGTACGGAGCCATGACCACGCGCCAACGCAAGGTTCACACGCAGCTCGGCCGTGCCGCAATTCAGATCTTTGCCGCCAATGAGCGCGTGAACCAGATTCTTATCGAGCATCTTGACCCCGCTGCCTGGAAAGTAAAACCGCCAGCCGAATCTCCCGGAAAGGTCCGCACCATTGCGGCCATCTTCGCGCACATGCATAATGTCCGCTGCAAGTGGATCAGGCTCACGGCTCCGCATATTAAGGTTCCACGACAACTCGACCGCGCGTACGCCACGCCGCGGCAGGCCCGAGCGGCATTGGCTCACAGCGCAGACCGCTGCATGGCGATGCTTGACGAAGCGCTCGGCGATAGTCGGGGCCGAGTCGATAAGTTCCTGAGAGACGGATGGGCTCGGCCCTGGCCGGTTGGCCCGGAGATGCTCTGCTACATGCTTTCTCACGAAGCCCATCATCGCGGGCAGGTTTGTATGCTCGCGCATCAGCTCGGATTCCCGCTGCCCAACAAGGTGACCTCCGCGATGTGGAATTGGGAAAAGCTGTGGAAGGATTCCGGCTCGCCTCGCGGCCCCGGCTACCAATCTTAAGAAAGCGCTACAGCGTCCGCTTGAAGAGCGGCGTGGCGATCAGCAACGTCCCGATGCCGAATGTGGTCAGGAACAGAAGATCGGGCCAGATGGCGACCCAGCCACCGTCTTTGAGAAGAACGGCCTTGAAGCCGTGAATCGCGTAGGTGAAGGGATCGACAACGGACATCGCCTGCATCCACTTGGGGAACGACACTGTGGGATACATAGCGCCCGAGGGATATAACAGGAGCACATTGAGCACGCCGAACATGGCGCGCGGCACGAGCGGGTCGTCGACACGCACCATCAGCAGAAACATCATGCCATTGAAGGCAATGGAGCCGGCAATGATGAGGCTCAACATCTGAATCATGATCATGGGATGAAAGACAACGCCCAGGCCTGCAATGAGCGACCCGATGACCCCGATAGATATTCCGCTCAGCGTCGCCTTCATGGCGCCGGCGATGTTCAACCCGAAGACCAGCTCAAGTTTTGTAATCGGGGTGACCAGATAGCCCTCGTGCACGCCGCGCGCCTTGTCGTCGATGTAGAGCATGCCGCCGCCGATCATGACCGAGATATACATGGCCAGCGCCACGGTCATCGGCAGAAGATACTTCAGATAATTCACGTATGGGTAAAGCTCCACAATTTCCAGCGCGATCGACTTCGACAGCCGGTCCTGAACCTGCGGCGCATTCAATGCGCCGATCAGCGACTGCATCTCCGCTTCAAGACTGGCCGAGGTGAACAGGTCGGAGTTGTCGACGACGAAGCCGAGCTGGGGCGCGTCCTGGGCGTAGACGCGGCGCGAGTACTGCTCGGGAATGATGACCGCGGCGTCGATTTTGCCGGTGCGCACGTCTTCGCGCGCCTGGACCTCATTGTTGTACTCGATCGTGCTGAAGGTCTTGATATTGGCGGCGATGGCGGCGAACGCCTCGCGCACCTTGACCGCTTGCGGACCGTGATCGTGATCGACGACCGCGACGTGCGTGCCGACTATTTTGCCGCCGAAGGCGTTGCCTATGATGATCAGCTGCAGAATCGGCATCATCAGCGACATGATCATGAGGGTTGGCGAACGGAAGAACTTGCGCATCTCGCGCTCGATGATGGCAAACATTCGGTTCATGGCTGCGCTCCCGGCCGCGGCGGCATCAGAAAGTTCACCGGCTTCACCTGCTCATCGCGCAGCTGCCGACCTGTGTAGTGGATAAAAACGTCGTCGAGGGTGGTGTTTTGCACGGTCAGCGAGGTGAGGGTCTCGCCCAGGCTTGCAGCCAGCTCCACGATCTGCATGGTTGTCCTGGAACCCGACCTGGTGATGACGCGATAGAAGCCGGAGCCCTCGGCCTGCACGCTGGTGACTTCGTCGATGTTTTCGAGACGCGCTTGCCATTCCTCGTCTTCGCGATCGAAGTGCACCTCGACGACGTTGGCGCCGGCCACGCTGTTCTTCAGCTCCACCGGCGTTCCCAGAGCCACCAACTTGCCGTGGTCCACAATGGCAATCCGGTCGCACAGCTTGTCGGCCTCTTCCATATAGTGCGTGGTGAGCAGCATGGTCAGGTTGCGGTTGGCCTTGAGCTTGTTCAGCATCTCCCACACCGCCAAGCGCGAAACCGGATCGAGGCCGGTGGTAGGCTCGTCGAGGAAAAAGATTTTCGGATTGTGCACCAGGCCGCGCGCGATCTCCAGCCGCCGCCTCATGCCGCCGGAAAGCGTTTTGGTCTGCGCGTCGCGCCACTTGGTGAGGTCAACGGCCTCAAGCACGCCGTTGATGTTTTTTTCGCGCTGCCCGTGCGGCACGCTGTAAAGTTTGGCGTAGATATTCAGGTTCTCCTCGACCGTCAAGTCCTGGTCACTGGTCAGCGCCTGCGGAATGACGCCGATGACGCGGCGCACGTCATCGGGATCGTCGGCCACATTGTGCCCGGCGACGATTGCCTTGCCCGACGTGACCGGGATCAGCGTGGTCATCATGCGGATGAGCGTGCTCTTGCCGGCGCCGTTCGGGCCCAGCAGGCCAAAGATCTCGCCCTCCGTGACGCTGAAGCTGACGCCCTTGACCGCTTCAAAGTCGCCGTAACGCTTGACGATATTCTCGACCGCGATGGCCACAGGCCGCGCGCCGTTCCCGTTGACCGGGCTTTGATTGATGGCTGCGCTCACTGCTTCACCAGCTTCGCCTTGGGAATGTAGACATAGGCCGTCATGCCGGGCACGAATTTTTCGCCGGGATTGGGAATGAGGAGCTTGAGTTGAATGGTGCGGATGTCGCGCTTCATGCTGTTGACATCGCGCTGCGTGGCGAAATCGCCCTCCGCCGATTTGGCGATGACTTTCCCGTAGATCTTGTCTCCGCTGGGCATCACCACGCGCAGCGAATCGCCCAGTTGCACGCTGTCGGCCTGGGTCTCCGGCAAGGGCGCGTACACCCACGTCTGCGTCAGGTCCATGATGGTTACGATCGGTGCTCCCACGGTCACAACTTCACCCTGTCGAGCCGCCCACACATCCACCTTCCCGGCGATCGGCGACAGCACCTGCGCGTAACCCTGCTCCACCCGCGCTTCCTCGGCCAGCGCGCGCGCATTTGCCGCCTCGGCACGCGTCTCGTCCACTGTCCGCGCCGACACTGCCGTCAGCAACTCGTGGGCGCGCGCCTGGCGCAGATTGGCTTGCGCCGCGGAAAGATTGTCGCGCGCCGCGTTCACCGCCGCCTGCGCCGCCTGCAAACTCGTCACGGCTTCGTCGCGGGACTGCTCGCTCATGATCCCCTGTGCGGCGAGCGCCACTGTCCGGCTGGTATCGGCCTGCTGATGCTCGAAATTTGCCTGTGCCTGCGCCAGCGTCGCCTGCGCCGCCTTCACCTGCGCCTCTGCGCTTACCGTCGCGCTCGTCGTTTCGCCACGGTTCTGCTGTTCCGTTTCCACCGTCCCGTTCAACTTCGACTTCTCGCTCGCCGCCGTGGCCTCTGCGGCCTTCAGCGCCGCCTGCAGATCGTCGCTTTCAATGGTTGCGATCAGCTCGCCTGCCTGCACATCCTGGCCTTCCTCCACCGTCAGCGTCTGGATGCGGCCCGGAATCTTGGAACTCACGACCACTTCGTTCGCATCCACGGTCCCGACCAGTTGCAGATCGGCGCTGTGCCGCGCGGTCAGCAGATACCAGACCAGCGATCCCACGAGCAGTACCCCTAAGATCATGAAAACTCGATTTCGCGCGTTCACTTCGCAGTCACCTCAAACCTTTGAAATCTGCGCACTCCGGCATCGGCGTGTCGGCCAGCACGCGCGCCGCGACTTCCGCGCCTTGCTGCCGATCGCGAAAGATCGCCTGGCCCAGAAACTCAACCAGCGCCACCCTCCGGGCCTTCAGCACCTCAGGATCGAACGGCTCCATAGGCAGGACAAGCCGCCAAACCGGCGCGCTGAGAAAATAAAAGACGTTCCCTCCCAGGGCCGCCAGGACGATCTGCAACCACTCAGCCTCGATGAGCTCGCCCGAAGCGATGCCTTCACGCACCAGCGACTGAAACATCGCGTGCAGCGGCGCGAAGACTCGCTTGACCAGGATGGGCAGCATTCCTCCCTCGCCCCGATGCAGTCGCATCATCTCCTGCTGCATCAGGCTTTGGAACTCGCGTTGCGTCAAAATCCGGTCAAAATGATCGAGCGCCGCGCGCAGCAACCGTTCTCCAGGGCTCGCGTCGCGCAGGAAAACCGCCATCGAGCGGTCGCGCACGCGTGCCGATACCATTTCAAGCGCTGCGGCGTACAGCTTCTCCTTGCTCTCGAAGTAGTAGTAGAGCAGCGCCTTATTGACACCTGCCGCGGCGGCAATCTGCTCCGTCCGCGCTCCCGCCAGGCCATTGGCGGCAAACTCGCTCAGCGCGGCATCGAGAATGCGGGCTCGCGTCTCGGCTGAGCGCTCGGCTTGCGCTTCCGTTGTTGGATGTCCGGCCATAATTAACTAACTGGTTAGTAAATTAACCTATAAATCACTCCGAACACAAGTCCCCATCCCCTGATTTCTTGTCTATGTCTGTAACTTAAAGATTCTTTGATCTATTAGATTCTTTTACCTGCAGGGGCGCATGGCATACCTAACTCGTTCCACGACTGCCGGATTCTGGAGCTAGAGGCTAGAAGCTGTCCTTTAGTGCGCCAACAAATACACCCCAACGCACACCAGCACCGCCGCAGCCCATCTGCGCCGATCGACATTCTCTTTGAGAAAGATTTTGCCAGCGATGGCGTTGGTGACCAGCGTGAGGGAGGCTGAGGCCGGGGCGACGAGGCTCAGGTTGAGGTGATTGAGGGCGAAAAGGAGCGAGAAAAACGCGACGGCGAGAAAAAAGACTCCGGCGAAGAACAGTGGACAGGTGAGCACGGCACGAATGGCGCCTTTCAGGCCAGAGTGAGAGCGAATGAAGTCAAGATCTCCGGTGGACTTCATGGCCGCTGCGGTGAACACTTCGCCGATGGTAGAGGCGAGCACGACGGCCGCAATCATGGCTGCCGCGAGCCAAGGATTCGGAGTTGTTGCGGCGGGCGTAGCCGGAAAGGGTAGCGTCATCGCGGCTGCACCCCGCTGGCTGCGCGCTCTTCCATTCTGGGTTCTTCCGCGGCAGGCGCGGGACGTTGCGTGAGCGACGGTCCTTGCGCCACGAAGGCGACGCCGAGCGTGATGAGGACGATGCCGGCCCAGCGCTCAAAGGAAATGGTTTCGTGCAGCCAGAACTTGGCGAGGAGCGCGACGATGACATTGCCAAAGGCCGTGGCGGGAAGAACGAATGTGAGATCGGCCCAGGAGAGCGCAGTCAGATAGCACGCGAAGAATACGATGAGGAGGGCGATGCCGGCGGCGATCCAGGGTGTGAAGACAGCAGCAATGAGGGCGCCGGAGTGGGCGAGCGAGATGGAAGGCATCGCGGTCATGCCGCGGGAGAGGCAACTGTCGCCCAAAGGAGCACAAACGGCAACGAGGGCTAGGATCAAGTATTGGCGCGGCGAGAACGAGTGGTGGGACATTGGGTCTTTCGTTGTTGATGGAGCCGCGCCGATCGAACTCTGTAGGGCAGGCGGCGTGCTCTTAGGGATAAACCCGTAATTTCTTCTACAGCATTCTTCGGCACGCGAACCGGCCCCGAGAGTGCCCCAGCGCCCTGACCGCGCCACAACACGGTACATTCCGGGCAAATCGGCTGACGAAGAGTTTCAGGCGCCGGCGCCGATGGGGGTAGCCGGCTCGGGCCGCTGGCTGCGCGCAGCCTTGACCATCTTGTTGCGCTGCGCACGCAACTTGAGAAACGATCTGGCCTCGACGTAGAGCCGGGGCAGGTCGCGATTCACAATGGCCTTCCACACCACGCGAAAGGCGGCCTTGGGGCGGAAGTAGTACTCGTCGTAAAAACGGTGGACCATTTCGAGCACGTAATCGGTGGGCAGGCCGGGGTACTCGATGTGCGCCATCTGGTGGCCGCCGCCGTCCTGCATGGTGTTGTTGGTGATAAAGCCGTTATGGGCGGCGTACTCGTAAAATTCGGTGCCGGGGTAGGCGTGGGCGATGGAAACCTGGATGGTTTCGCAGTCCAGGGTCTTGGCGAAGTTGATGGTGTTGCGGATGGACTGCCTGGTTTCGCCGGGCAGGCCGAGGATGAAGTCGCCGTGGACGGTTAGGCCGAGATCGTGGCAGTCCTTGGCGAACTGGCGGGCGCGCTCGACGGTGGCGCCCTTTTTGATGTTCTTGAGGATCTGCGGATCGCCGGATTCGAAGCCAACAATCAGCAGGCGGCAGCCGGCTTCCTTCATGGCTTTCAGCGTGTCGCGGTCGGTGGTGACGCGCGACGTGCAGCTCCAGGTGAGGCCCAAGGGCTTCAGCTTTTCGCAGAGCTCGACGGTGCGCTGCTTCTGGATGTTGAAGGTATCGTCGTCGAAAAAGAACTCCTTCACCTCAGGGAAGTTCTCCCTGGCCCACTTCATCTCGGCGGCCACATCGTCCGTGGAGCGCCTGCGCCAGGCGTGGCCGCTGAGCGTCTGCGGCCAGAGGCAGAAGGTGCACTGGGCAGGGCAGCCCCGCGTGGAGTAGAGCGCGATGTAGGGGTGCAGCAGAAAGGGAACGTTGTAGCGCGTGACATCGAGATCGCGCTTGTAGATCTTGGTGGCCCAGGGCATGGCATCGAGGTTCTCGTTCTGCGGGCGGTCAGGATTGTGGACGATCAGGCCGTCCTTCTTGTAGCTGATGCCAAGGATTTCGTTGAGCGGCTTGCCCTGCGCGTACTCGACGACCGAAAACTCGAACTCGCGGCGGCAAATAAAGGCGAGGGCGGGGCACTCGTTCAGGGCGCGCTCGGGATCGGTGGTGACCGGCGGGCCGACGAAGGCGATGCGGATCGACGGGTGGGCCGCCTTGATGGCTTCGGCGAGGCGCTGGTCACTTGCCCACCCGACCGTGGAGGTGAAGAGCACCAGGAATTCGTAATCTTTGCAGATGTCGATCGTCTGCTGGGCGGAAACGTGGTGAGGCGGGGCGTCGAGCAGGCGCGACCCCTCGAGCAAGCCGGCGGGATAGGTGAGCCAGACGGGGTACCAGTAGGACTCGATCTCGCGCGTGGCGGGCCAGCGCGAACTGGCGCCGCCGTCGAAGTTCTCGAAGGAAGGAGGGTTGAGGAAGAGTGTTTTCAAGGGCATCGGCATCCCTTTAATTCTAGCATTCGCGTTGTTTCATTAGACGAATCCGCTCGCGATTTGAGAAGCTCGGAAATGGAGCAGACGACTGAGCCAAACGCACAAATAACGCATTTAGAATCAGTGACTACTCGAGAATGCTGTATGGAAATAGCGCCGTTTGAAGGGGTTGGCATCAGGGTTCCCCGCGTGGATTTACTTCGCGTGCAGTTCGTCAAGCCAGTCCTGCATGTGACCGAGAGCGCGCAGGAGGTTGAGGCGGGCCTTGCTGAGATCGAGTCCGGCTTCGATGGCATCCACGTATTTCTGGCGTTCGTCGATGCGGGCCTCCTGCTCGACTGTAGGCGAGAGCTGGGGCGGGGCGCCGGGCGTGTTGGTGGCGCCGTTACCCAATTCCAACTGCGCGAGGACGCTCTTCAACTGCTCCGACGCGATCTGCTGCTTGAGGCTGGCCACTTCAGCCTGCGCATCGAGCTCGCGAAGACTTGAAGTGAGCTGGCTGATCTGAATGTCGTTCTGTTCCCGTGCCTGCTCGGCCTCCACCTTGGCGCGGAGGGCTTCCGCCGCGGAGACCTTGGCCTTTGCGCGAACGGCAAAGTCGAAGAAGGGAACGGTAATCTGGAGACCGAAACTGACGTTGTTAGGCGTGAAGTTGTTGTAATAGGTACTGTAACTGTTCAGCTCATTGGAGTCGTAGTTGTAGACGGCTCCGAATCCGATCGAAGGGCGGCGCCACGCCAGATCGGCTCCCTTTGCCTCCAACAGCTTGGAACGCGCGAGGACATTCGCGGATTGAATGCCGGGAATGGGCCGTGGCGCTTCGCCGGCGGAGACGGCAGGAATCTCGGGAATGCTGGCGTGATCGGGCACGATGGAGCCGACGGGCAGACCGGTGAGCGTCGCCAGTTGCTTGGCAAGGGTGGCGGATCGAGTTTCAAGGTGCAGGCGACTCAACTTGAGCTGCGCCGCCGTCAACTTCGCTTGCAGAAGAGCGCTGAGAGGATCGACCCCGGCTTCAGTGCGCTGCTGCTCGATGGCGACAAGGCGGACAGCATCTTGTTCCTGTTCGCGGACACCTTCGAGTTCGCTGTCAACGGCGTCCATCTCAATGTAGGCCGTGGAGGCGTCGAGAGCGACCTGCTCCTTTGCATCCTTGAGATTCAGGTTGGCGGCCTCCACGCCAGCTCGTGCAGCCTTGGTGTACTGGCGCTGCGAGAAGCTGAGAACTAGCGACTGCATCGTAGCGCTTCCGACAGAGGGCTGGCCGGTTGGGAAGCCGTGAGAGTAGCCGATTTGGGATCCGATGGCAAAGTTGGGGATATATGCGTCTTCAGTCTGGTCGAGGGCGGCCTGCGCCTTTTGAAGGTCGGCGCTGGCGAGCTTCACGGCACTCGAGTTTTGCTGGGCCAGCTCGACCACAGAAGTCAGCGAGACCTGTGCCTGCGCGAGTGCCGACGCGCAGGCGAGCGCCAAAGCGGCCACGCCGGGCGCCATGAATACGAGCGGTTTTTGTCGCAACTTCACACCCATTTTTCGCATCATTGATTCAAGCCTGAGCCGGATTAAACTCTTTCGCCATCTGGGCGGCAATCGCCAGTTCGCTCTTGGCGCCCGCGGCATCGCCAAGCTCCTGTTTCAAGCGCCCAAGGCGAATATGTGCGATAAATGCGGGCGCTTCCTCGGTCTTGGACGAACCTGCAAGATAATCTTCCAGCATTTTCGCGGCGAGGGCAGGATCGCGGCCGGCAGCGATGAGCACGCCAGCGCCGTCGTAAAGCGCAACGCCAGAGTGTTTATCGCGCATGGCGGCGTAGAAGCAGTTGTGGATGGCGGTTTCCATGTCGGCCCAGCGCCGCCGGCGTCGGTAGAAGCTGCCCAGATTCATCCATTGTGCGGCAGGATGGGAGCTGAGTGTAATTGCCTGCCTGAACTCGCGCTCGGCAGTGCCGTAGTCCTTGCGTGCTTCAGCGATGTGTGCGCGCAGCTGCGCGGCCCGCGGTGGATCGACTTTGTCTAAGCGTGCGGCGATGGCTTCAGCCTTGTCCATGCCGCCACCGGCAATGCCCGGGGCCTCCTGGTAAAAGTCGCCTAGATCAGAGAGCGCTTCGGCATTGCGGGGATCGAGGCGAACGGCTTCTTCGAATTCCAGGCGTACGCGCTTGCCGAGGGAATATGCGGTGAAGAAGGAGGCGGCGTCCGCCTTGCGGCCGAGGGCGCGGCCCAGCCACATGTGGTAGTTCGAGTTGCCGGCGGCGAGCCGCACCGCTTCTTCGCACTCTTTAACCGCGGCATCCCACTGTTCGAGCGTGAATCGCACCCGGCACAAGAGGTTCTGCGCCTCGGCAGCGCCAGCTCCGGTGGAAGGAAGCGGCGCGAGCAGCGCAAGGGCCTTGTCGGCTTCGCCGGCCTGCAGGTCTGTATTGGCCTGGGCAAGCGTCGCAGGCGGAATCTGTGCATACACCTGAATTGCTACAGCCACCACCAGACACAAGAGTGGCCGCGCTAAGACCCTCGACGACTGGTGTTTCACCGCTCCACCTTGATCGGTATACCCTCTTGCAATGGCTGCCCGTTGGTTGTTCCGGTGGCAACGTTATCGCCTTCTTCGAGTCCGGAGAGAACGGGGACCTGTGTAAGGTTGGGAGATCCGATGACGACCGGAACGCGCTTCAACTCGCCGTGAACAACCTTGTAGGCGTAGTACTTTCCGTTCATTTCGTGCAGCGCCTCGCGCGGCATGCTGAGCGCGTTAGGATCGCTGGAAGTAGTGACCGTGAGGGTGACGTTGGTGTCCGGCAGCAGTCCATCCGCTGAATCGTCGAAATCGATCAGAACCTCACCGACGTTGCGCGTGGTGTAGGTGACAACAGCGGAGGGAAGGCGCACGATGTGGCCGTACCACTCGACGCCCGGTTTGGCATCCCAGCGAATCACCACCTTTTGTCCTGTTGCCAGGCGCCCCAAATCAGGCTCATCGAAGAAGCCGCGGACGCGTTCATGGTGCAGATTGGCGACCTCGAGAAGCAATTTGCCGGCTTCGGAGAATTCCGATGGGGCAGCATCCATGCTGTAGATGGTTCCGGTAATAGGGGCGCGAATCACGGTTTGAGCTTCGACGTGCTGCGCGGCGGCCAGAGCCGCTTGCGCATCGGCCAGCGCGGCCTGGGCGCGCGCCACTTCATCCGGCGAAAAGCGATGTTGGGCGCTTTGTTCGGCTGCGTTGAGGCTGGCCTCGGCCACATCAAGGCGCTCCCGCGCCGCCATGACCTCGCCCTGCGCGGCCGCGCCGGTTGCAGCGAGCTTGGTGAGGGCGTCGAAGTCGTGTTGAGCTTGATCGCGAGTCAGGCGGTCCTGTTGGATCTCGGCGGCGGAGGCTTGGCGTTCGGCTTGGGTTCCGTTGTGGGTGGCAGCGTCCAGCGCCGCCTCAGCGGCCTTCACCGCGCTCTTGGCACTGGCAACCTGTGCGCGTGCAGCGGCGTCGTTCAAAACGGCCAGCAGCTTGCCGGCCGGAACGACGTCGCCTTCCTGTGCATACACGGCTCTTACCGTGGTGGCGATGGGACTGTAAAACGGATAGTTCACAACGGGCTCTACGCGGCCATTGGTGCTGACCGTGTTCAGCAGCATGGCGTGTTCCACGCGCGCCATACGTACCGGAAGGCGCTCGCGCAGAAAATAGCGCGCCGTGAAGAATACGGCAAGCAGAACAACGACTGCACCGGCCCAAAGCCAACGACGGCTCGTTTGCGATCTTGCTTTCACCATGTACTTAACCAGAGCTAGTATATAGGACTCAAAAACATCGGAAGAAGCACAATAAGGAGCGAGAGGCGGATCGCGCCCGCCCATTCCGGCTCGTACAATACCGGTATGGCAGCAGAGCCAAGATACACCGACGAGCATGCCAAGGCCGGGCTGGACTTTGCCTTTCCAGCGATCGAGACTTGGCAAAACCAGTTTCCTGGATACGAGATTCAGATCGACGACCCGGAACTGACGTTGGTTTGCCCTAAGACCGGCTTGCCGGACTTCGGCGTGCTGACTATCCGCTACATGCCGAAGGAACGGTGCCTGGAGTTGAAGTCGCTCAAAGAGTATCTTTTCAGTTACCGCAATCTGGGGATTTTTCAGGAAAACCTTGTGAACCGGGTTCTCGAGGATGTGGTGAAGGCCTGTGACCCCGCGTGGGCGATTGTGAAGGGGGAGTTCCGGCCGCGGGGCGGAATTGGCACGACTGTTGAAGCGCGCTGGCCAAGGCCGAAGGCATAATCACGCGGATTCGCGGCTGTCTGCTATGGTAATCGTTGTTTGCCTGCAGATTGCGATTTGACCGAGGCGGCTTGTCAACTTCTCCAAGATCGGTGCGCGCTCGCGTCAGCCCGGCCCTTGGCACGGTGCTGCTGCTGCTCGCGCTCAACCTGCTGAACTACATCGACCGCTACATTCTGGCCGGCGAAGTTTCGCCTATTCAGCGTGAGTTTCATGCGAGCGACCAGCAGATGGGCGCGCTGGCCACGGCTTTCTTCGTCTTCTACATGATCGCCGCGCCGCTGACGGGCTGGCTCGGCGACCGCTTCCGCCGCAAGCCGCTCATCATCACCGGAGCGACCCTCTGGAGCCTGGCGACGCTGGCCGCCATCTGGATCCACAGTTACACCACGCTCTATCTGCGCCAGGCGCTGGTCGGAGTCGGCGAGGCGACATTCGGCATCTTTGCGCCCGCGGTGCTTTCGGATTTCTATCCCGAGCGTGAGCGCAATCGCGTGCTCTCGATGTTCTACGTCGCGATCCCAGTGGGCGCGGCTCTGGGCTACCTCGCCGGCGGGCAGATTGGATCGATTTGGGGCTGGCGCACACCGTTCTTGGTGTGCGCGCTGCCGGGGTTTCTGGCGGCTGCGCTCTATGGCTGGATTGGCCGCGAGCCGGAACGCGGCGCAACGGATCACATCCGGCCGAACCTGAACCGGAACTCGGTGCTGGGACTGTTCACGAACCCGGCGTTCCTGACGGCAACCTCCGGCCTCGCGGCGTTGACGTTTGCCATGGGCGGAATCTCGTGGTGGATGCCGGAGTTTCTCCGGCGATCCGCGGGGATGTCGATGGGAACGGCGAGCCTGACCGTGGGCGCAACAACAGTGATCGACGGGATCGCGGGAACGCTGATCGGCGGGTGGATTGCCCAAGTGTGGCTGCGAAGGAATCATCGTGCACTCTATCTGCTCTCAGCCTGGAGCGTCGCCCTCACACTGCCGTTCGGCATTTTGCTCTTCTTCGGGCCGCGAGCGTGGGCGGTCCCGTCGCTGTTTTTCGCGGAGTTCTTCCTCTTCCTCAACACTGGTCCGCTTAACACGGCCATCGTGAACTCGGTTGCGGCGCCGGTCCGCGCTACTGCCATCTCCATCAACCTGTTCTGCATTCACTTCTTCGGCGACACGTTTTCGCCACAGATCATCGGCGCCATCAGCGATCGATCAAACCTCAGCATCGGCCTTGGCGCGACGCTGGTGTTTCTCCTCGTCTCATGCACGATCCTTTTCACCGGCGCAAAGTTCGCGCCGCTGCTCGATGAAGGGCAGCAAGTTAGCGAGTCAGCGTAGCTACCTTTTTGGCAACAGTTCGCGATCCTTGGTGTTCATGAAGGAGCGGTGGCCGCCCCGGGGATGCAGGCTGGGGTCGTGAATGGGAGGCCGCTCCTGCTCCGCATCGAAGCCGCGGGCGAGAAGGGGATTGGGCCGGAACTTCGGCGGTCCGCCATAGAACTGGCGGGCATGGCTCAGGACCATGCCGGCGCGGCCATGCATGGGCTGGACAATCCCTCGAATCTGCACGTCCTGGTCGCGGTATTTCCTGAGCTCGCCGACCTCGTCGCGGTCTTCCCAAAGGCTGACAACGGTAAAGCGGCATTTCTCGTCGGAGGTTTGAGGCGAGCAGACATCCAGGAAACGAGTGCCGTCTGAAAGTTCTACTACTTCATAGATATGTGCGGAAACACAAATGTCCTTGTTGAGCATTTGCGCGGCCTGATCGGCGGACACGCAGGGTTTGGCTTTGCCGGCGAATACGAGGGTGGGGGCACAGAGCAGGAGGGCCGCGAGGGAGCGGGGGAGGCTGAGCCGCATAGGAAGTCTCCGAAGAGAGTTGCAGATAGCGTAGCGCGAAAGCTGCACGATGCGATGTGACAACCATCGCACCCACTAGCCAATGGGCAATTAGCTGGGGGCTAGAAGCTAGTGGCTAGAAGCTGTTCACCGCGCGCCGACGAGTTCGCTGCTCTTTGCGGTCTGGCCGTAGTGCGATTCGACGTAACGGTCGAGAATCTGTTTGAACTCCGCCACAATCGTGTCGCCGCGGAGGGTGGTGGAGAGCTTGCCGTCGATGTAGACGGGGGCGACGGGGTCCTCGAAGGTGCCGGGGAGGCTGATGCCGAGGTTGGCGTGTTTGGACTCGCCGGGTCCGTTGACCACACAGCCCATCACGGCGAGCTTGAGTTCCTCGACGCCGGCGTACTTCTTGCGCCACTCGGGCATCTGCGTGCACAGGTAGCTCTGAATCTGCTCGGCGAGCTCCTGGAAATACGTGCTGGTCGTCCGTCCGCAGCCGGGACAGCTCGTCACCTGGGGCATGAAGCTGCGGATCCCGAGCGACTGCAGAATCTGCTGCGCAGCCAGAACCTCTTCCGTGCGGTCGCCGCCGGGCTTGGGCGTCAGGCTCACGCGAATGGTGTCGCCAATGCCGGAGAGAAGCAGCGGCGCGAGGCCGGCGGTCGATGCGATCAGGCCCTTCGAGCCCATTCCGGCTTCGGTCAGGCCGAGATGGAGCGGATAGTCGCAGCGGGCGGCGAGAGCGGTGTAGACATCGAGCAGATCGCGGACGCCGCTGACCTTGGCGGAAAGGATGATGCGGTCGTGGCCGAGGCCGTAGCGCTCGGCGGCGGCAGCCGAGTTGAGCGCGCTGGCGATCATGGCTTCGATCATCACGTCGCGCGCGGCGAGCGGTTCGGCACGCTTGCTGTTCTCGTCCATCATGCGCGTCAGCAGCGACTGATCGAGCGAACCCCAGTTCACGCCGATGCGGACCGGCTTCCGGTTCTCGACGGCGCACTCGATCATGGTGCGAAAGTTGTCGTCGTCTTTGCGGCCGATGGACACGTTGCCGGGATTGATGCGGTACTTGGCGAGGGCGCGCGCGGTAGCGGGGAACTTCCTGAGCAGGATGTGGCCGTTGTAGTGGAAGTCGCCGATGATGGGCACGCGGAGGCCGCGCTTCTCCAGGCCTTCAACAATGGCCGGAACGGCTGCCGCGGCGTCTTCGTTGTTCACCGTGACGCGGACCAGCTCGGAGCCGGCGACGGCGAGCGCCGCAACCTGGGCGATCGTGGACTCTACGTCCGCCGTGTCGGTGTTGGTCATCGACTGGACGACGACGGGAACTTCCCAGCCGACGCGAACGTGTCCGATGGCAACGGTGGGAGTTTTTCTGCGCTGAATCGACGCCATAAAGACAGTTTACAGAGATCAGAGATCAGAGAACAGGGATCAGGAACATGGCAAGTCAGCGAGTTAGCGAGTTAGCAAGTTAGCAAGGCAGCAAGTTGGCGACAAAATCCCCCCAAAAGGCTCATTTGTTGAACGTTTGGCGACGAAAATCGCCGCGGTTTTGAGCGTTTTGGGACGAGCTGTTGCTGATTCTGAACGACTTATCCGGTCGAAAAGCCGTTTTGGATACCCCCGGAGGGTATAGGGGGGTAGGGGGTGTGAGAGCAGGGACTGAGGGACTACGGACTAGGGATTGAGGAGCGGAAAGGCACGGACCAAGGAGCCAATGGGAGCGATTGTGGGGTGCGCGTCGATCATGGGATGAGTATGCGCCAAGGCGGGGTAATTATCGGCAAACTTCGCAGAGATCAGGGATCGGGGTCAAGGGTCAGATATAGAACGACTTAAGGCGGAGATGAAGGGGCTGTTTGGGTGGCGGGGGCTTGACAAAAGCGGGTGCTGACGGAAAAGGGCAGCTTGGCGGATCAGACGCGAAGGTAGCGGCTCTGGTCGATCAAGTCGTAAAGCGTGTCTACCGCGCTCTCAAACCGGGTTCGCGCCTCGCGGTCTCGTTTTATTAAGGCTTTCAGGTTCGTCGGCTTGTGTCCACCTTCGTTCCTTTGAGTTGTCATACCTGCGATGCGATTTAGGAGGGCCCTGTCGGGTGTGGGGCACCTTTTGAGGTCGATGTGGTCGAGTGCGATTTCCATTACCCGCGCCCAAGCCGTCTTGTCCGAAAACTTGGGAGCCTTCTCTCCCGGCTTCAAGGGGCGCCACAGCGCCTTTGCTTGGGTCTTCTTTGTGATCTTCCTTGAGAGCCGCTCGATTTCCTGCTGTACCAGCAGGCAGCCTTGGGCGGGGCTTCCGTTGCGAAATGTGTCTTCGGCGGATGCTAGGGGGGCGCGGTAGCGCGCCGGGAACTCTTTCTTTGGGCGGGGCCTGAGGCCGACAAGCGAGAGCGGAAGGGCGGGATGAATCGCCACCGTCCTGTTTGGCGAAACCTCCAAAACGCCGATGCCGTGCGCGCGCGCGCGGTCCACGCGTGCCTTGTAGTCGGCTGGCAATGGGTCCGAGGGGAACGCAACGAATAGCTTTACGGGAAGCCCTTGTGTGACGCAGTCAAGGACGACGGGCTCGAGGAGTGCCGGGTATGGACTTTCGTTTACTTCTACGCACAGGTAGTAATGGTCGGTCGTCAGTGCTTGAAGCGTGGGCCGGAAAGAAAGGTCGGGGCCGATTTCTTCTTCGACGCGGAAGTTCCCAATCCCGTGGTTGTCGCGGAAGTACTCAACGACTCTTTCGGCCGTCGGCACGAGACTCTTTGGGAGGTATACGAAGTTCATGGGCGCCGGAGAAGCTCTGCGATCCGTTCTGAGAGTGCGATCAGCGCGGCGCGGAGTGCGTCGTCGACAAGCTCCCCCTCGAGCTCGTCGAGCTTGGCGTGAAGGCCCTCGATTCTGGTCATGAGGTCTCGTTCGGAGTAGGCCTCGGAGACGGAGTCCCGGTACGCTTGCTCGACGGAATAGTTGTTTTTTTGAAAAACCTTCGTGAGCACGCGGAATGCGGCTTGCTTGTCGACCGAAACCCTTTCTGCCCGCGCGATCTTCGCAAGGCTTCTGAAGTCGATGATGTTCCGGATTGTGCCGGACTTGTATTTCGATATGAGAATGTCGCGCACACGGTCTTTGTCGTCAATTACGTCCGGAATTGCCCTCCCAACTGTCTTGAGAGAGCGCTCCATCTCGATGAAGAAATCTTCTGTGAGTTTCTGTTGGTTCTTAGGTTTGTTCAGTTCGTCTAGCAGGTCTTCGCGGTATTTCTTCGGGAGTTCCATAAGGAGCCGGCAGCGTCTCAGGAGTCCGCGCGAGAGGCCTGTTTCCGCTGACAACTCCTTTTCAGTCGGCGCCTTTCCTTTCGATGTGAGGAGTTCGATCACGCGCGGTAGTTTTAGCGCGATCGTCAAGAGGCCCCACTGTTCACGGAGAGCGTGAATGTTGAACATCAGCAGCAGGTTTGTGAGTGGAGTTGGTTTCTCTTGGATGAGGGCCGGGATTAGCGTTCTGTTGAGCTTGACGGAGCAACGCCACCTGCGCTCACCATCGATAAGAACAAAGCGGCGCCCCTCCTTGAAGACGGAGATCGGAACCTGCACACCATATCTTCGGATTGACTCCATGAGGTTCTCGAGCTCGCCTGGTCGAAAGACAATGCGGGGGTTCTCGGGGTTCCTGTCGATCTGGTCGACCCTGATCTCTTTGAGCTCGGATTGTGCAATGTTAGATTCCATCTTTGGTGGCCTCTCCCGAGTTGGTGGCGACCAACTCGTAGGCTACTTTTCGGTGGCCAGCGAATCCGGCGATGTTTCGGCGGGTTGGGACCCTGATCGGTCTCCATTCCGAGAGGAGTTCCTTCGCTTCGGCAGTATCCCCGTAGGATATGAGGAACCTAGCCCCTTTTTTGTCGAGCCGTTTCAGCGCTCGCTTAAGGCGTGGCAAGTCTTTGCTCGAAAACGTGTTTGGCAGATACTCGTTGAAGACCCGTGACTCTTCGGTGGCATATGGTGGGTCGACGTAAACAAAGTCGCCTGGCTCCGCCTGCCCCATTGTTTCCTCGAAGTCTGCCTCGAGCAGTGAGGCCCTTTGGAGCATCCTTGAGGCTTCGACGATCAGGTGCTCATCAAATGCCGGAGAGCGTGTACTTTTCCTGGGCGGCCCATACGGCACGTTGAATTTTCCGGCTCGGTTGGTCCTGTAAAGCCCATTGAAGCAGTTCTTGTTGATATAGAGAAACCGTGCCGCCACTTCTGGCTCGGAAAGTTCATTAGGAGAGCACGCTCGAATCCTGTAATAAGCGTTTTCTCCTCTGGGCAGGCGCCGCAGGCATTCGAGAACGCGGTACACGTCTCGTCGGATTGCCCGCATTGTGGAGATTAGTTCGCGGTTGAGGTCACCTAGGATCGCCGTCACCGGCTCGAGTTCAAAGAACAGGCATGCTGATCCCGCAAATGGCTCGATGTACCTGCCATCGACGGCGCAACAATAGGGCTTGAGGAATGGTAGCGAGAGACGCTTGCTACCGGCCCATCTAATGAAGGAGCGCAATCAGGTCTCCTCCCACGCGGGGTTGTGAGGTTGGCAAAAAGTATAGCACGTTCACAGAGGTGGCGATCTTCAGGGCTCTTCAGTGAGCCCCCGAGTGTAAGGCGGGCCGGCCGGTAGATTCGGCGTGCTACTTCGCCGCAGCCGACGCCGGCAGGGGCTGAAAGGCAGCTTTTAGCTATCAGCTTTCAGCGCCGATCCCACCTTGGCGGCGGGATTCCGCCTCGGCGGACGAGTTTTTATCGCGGCTTCGCCGCGTACTCGACTTCTCGAAGAATGAGCGGACGTGGTCCCCAGGCTTGCGCCGTGGGGCTATCGTCTGATGCCCGCCAAGGCGGGCTGGGTGGTGAGGTTTGATCGCGGCTTCGCCGCGTACTTTGTTTCTCAAGAAATGCGTAGGCGAAATTCGGCACGAGTGAACTCGTGCCCTTTCAAAGCAGCGAAAAGCAACCGCAGATCCCCGTTCGACTCCGATCATCCGCCTCTGCGGACGATCTCCGCTCAGGGCGGGCTTTCGACTCGGTCGCTGTGGCGACCCTGCTCAGGATGACAATACAGGGTTCAGGGACCAGGGGTCAGGGATCAGCACCGATCCCACCCTAGCCGGAATTACAGGAACCCGGCTAGGATGGGGCACCCCTGAAAGGCAGCTTTCAGCCGTCAGCTATCAGCTTTCAGCAACGATCCCGCCCTGGCGGCGGACTTCGCTCGGGATGACAAGACAGAGATCAGGGATCAGGGGTCAGTGATCAGCGCCGCGCGCCTCTAGATCGGAGCGTTCCAGTCGTCCGACATGGTCTTGCCGCCATCGGTCCAGGTGACCTCGATGGCCTGGTAATCGAGGGTAATCATCTCAGTGCCGCCCGCCTTGCGAACGCTCAGGATGGTCGCGTTGGTGAGCACAATCTTCTGCGCTGTCTTCGCGCCCCCCGAGCCTCCCCGGAAGGTAATCACCACTTGCTTCAACGTCTCATTGGTACTCAACGCACTGAACAGCTTTGGCGACGCACTATCGATCTCTTTGGTGATGGTGATGGTGGAGTGCATCCGCCTGCCGGTAGGCATCCGAGCTGCCATTGGAGTGTCGCGGACGACGCTGATGAGATGGATGTTTTCCGACATCGCATCGCCCTTGATGGGTCCTTGCTTGGCGCCCGTCACCGTCATGAATGCATCGACCGCGGCCATGGCCGGCACCGCTGGCAGCAGCGCAGCGACCACACCGCAAAGCACAAACAACCGTCCTGCACGAAACCTGCGCATCGCAATCCTCCTTGAGATTTCAATTCTTGGGAAGCCGTGAAGCCGGATTGCTTACCCGGCGGCGACAGTATATCGCCCGTTGCCGCTGCTGCGATCGTTTCTGGGGCGTGGTCCGCATCTTACTCGGCAACAAAGCAGCTTTCAGCCGTCAGCTATCAGCTTTCAGCCCGATCCCACCCTAGCCGGAAATACAGGAACCCGGCTAGGATGGGGCACCCCTGAGATGCAGCTTTCAGCCGTCAGCAATCAGCTTTCAGCGCCGGTCTCACCCGGCTGGTTGCGCCAGAGACAGGAAACGAGGGAGCGAGGATAGAATCGTTCTACATGCAGCCGAGAATGGAACATTCGTCAACACCAGCAGATTTGCCTGAGGGCAGCCGGTTTGTGCGAGCTTGCCTGCGCCAGCCGGTGGACCGCACGCCGGTGTGGTTCCTGCGGCAGGCGGGCCGGTATATGCAGGAGTACCGCGAGGTGCGCAAGCACCACACGCTGGTGGAGATCTGCAAACAGCCCGAGCTGGCCGCCGAGGTGACGATTACGGCGGCGGAAAAGCTGGGCGTGGATGCGGCGATCATCTTTGCCGATCTGCTACTGCCGCTGGAGCCGATGGGGTTGGACTTCGAGTTCCAGGCGGGCGAGGGGCCGGTGGTGCACAGGCCGGTGCGGACCGCTGATGATGTGCGCGCGCTGCGTACGGACCGCGCCGGCGAGCTGGCTTATGTGGCGAAGGCGATTGAGAAGGTGGCGGGGCATTTCGGCGACAGGCTGGGGATTATCGGGTTCTGCGGCGCTCCGTATACGCTGGCGAGCTACATGATCGAGGGGGGCGGGTCGAGGAATTACATCGAGACCAAGCGGATGATGTACGGTGATCCCACGGCGTGGGGCGGGCTTTTGGACAAGCTGGTTGCCGTGCTCAGCGAGTACTGCCGATTGCAGGTGGAGGCAGGGGCCGACGTGATTCAGATCTTCGATAGCTGGGTAGGATCGCTGGGGCCGAGCGACTATCGCGCGTATGTGTTCGAGGCATCGAAGCGGCTGGTGCGGGCAGTGCAGGCGATGGGCGTGCCGGTGATCTACTTCGGCGTAGAGACGGCCGGATTGCTGGGGCAGATGGCGGCGACGGGCGCGGATGTGATCGGGCTGGATTGGCGGCAGCCGCTCGATGAGGGGTGGCGCGCGGTGGGATATGAGCACGCGGTGCAGGGGAATCTGGATCCGATTACGCTGTTTGCGCCGCTGGAGGTGTTGGAAGAGCGGGTGAAGGAGATTCTGCGCGCGGCGAACGGGCGCGTGGGGCACATCTTTAACTTGGGGCACGGAATTGTGCCGGGCACGCCGGTAGAAAACGTGCAGGCGGTGGTGCGGATGGTGAAAGAGCAGGGACGTAGGGAGTAGGGAGTAGCCAGTAGGGAGTAGAGAGACAGGGAAAGGGGAACAGGGAACAGGGACCAGGACGTATCGTTTCCCGGAGGGTGGTGTGAATTCGTGATTGGTGACGGAGACGCATTGAATGGCTAAACAGGCGGTGCTGCTGCTGGCGCATGGAACTCCGGAGACGGTGGAGCAGATTCCCGAGTATCTGCGCAACGTGGTGAGCGGGAGGCCGCTGCCGCAGGGGGTGGTGGAAGAGATTCAGCACCGGTATGCGCTGATTGGCAAAAGCCCGCTGACGGAAATTACCTATAAGCAAGCGCGGCTGGTGGAGGCAGAGCTGGCGGGCGAGGGCGAGACGAGTTCTGTCCCCCAACCTAGCGACAAAGACAAAAACGTCGCCAGGATGGGGCACCCGGTTCGGGTGTATGTGGGGATGCGGAACTGGCGGCCCTATATCCCGGATGTGGTGCGGCAGATGCGCGCGGACGGAATCGAAGAGGCCGCAGCGATTTGCCTGGCGCCGCAGAACTCGCGGACCAGCGTGGGGCTTTACCGGCGAGCCGTGGAGGCCGAGGCGGGAGGATTGCGGATCGACTTTACGACGGGGTGGGCGGATCATGCGCTGCTGGCCGAGGCGTTCGCGGAGCGGCTGCGGCCGGCGCTCAAGAAGCTGAGTGCGGAAACGGGCGGGCCTGTGCCGGTGTTGTTTACGGCGCACAGCGTGCCGGTGCGGACGGTGGAGGCTCCGGCAGCGGGTGGGTCCGGCATCCCTTCCCACCCTAGCGGCAAAGACCAAAACGCCGCTAGGATGGGGCACCCGGTCTGGCCGGGCCCCGCCGCGGCGGGCGATCCGTATGAGAAGGATGCGCGGCGAACGGCGGAGATGGTGGCGGCGAGAGTGCCGGAGATTCCGCAGTGGTGGTTTGCCTTTCAGAGCCAGGGCGCAAGCGGCGGGCCGTGGTTGGGGCCCAGCGTGGAAGAGATGCTGGACCGGATTGCGGGAGAAGGAGTAACGACTCTGATTCTGCAGCCGATCGGGTTTCTCTGCGACCACGTGGAGATTTTGTTCGATGTGGATCGGCTATTTCGCGAATACGCCGCGAAACGGAATGTGCGGCTGGAGCGGCCGGAGTCGTTGAACGCTTCAGTAACGCTGGCGAGGGCGATTGCGGATCTGGCGCGCCAGGGATTGGGGCGGCTGAAGGACGCTAGAGCGACGGGATGAATGGGTTTGCACATCCTGCATGGTTTCTGCCGTGGATTGCGCCCGGGCTACTTGGGGGTAACGATCGCTCACATACGAGGGGCAGAATTTTTGCTTTTCGCGAAACGGAGTTCTGGAATACGATTGAGGCATCGTCAATCGTAGAGCCAGATTTGGAGCGGGTCCGCAAAACATGGAAAGGCGCGTACCTCTTGAGCAGGTTGGCAGGCAGGAGTCAAGCTTGCTATTTCCGGAGAACAGCAAGAAAGCAATTGACCATTTTGGGGGAGCAAAGTGAGCGAGGAAAGCGCACGGGGAGCGCTGGCAGGGAATGTAGTTGAAATGGGCAGGAAGAGGGACGTGGTGTACTGCCCAGTGTGTGGGGGAGACCGGGTTTACCGGGTGGAGCGGAGGGGCGTTCTGCAGAAGAGGATCTATCCGATCCTCGGTTTCTACCCCTGGCAGTGCAAGGAATGCGATGCCGTGGTCATGTTGCGGAAGCGCAACCGGCGGCGGAGAAAACATACGGCCGTGTAGGGCCCGACACGCCAGCAAGCAGCTCAAGAGCGGAAGAAGTTCCTGGCCAGGAAGAGGACATTGGCGGGCCGCTCAGCCAGGCGGCGCATGAAGTAGGGGTACCACTCTCTGCCGAAGGGTACGTAGACGCGTACCTTGTAGCCTTGGCTTATAAGTTGGCGTTGCAGATCGCGGCGCACTCCATACAGCATTTGAAATTCAAAATGGGCAGGAGCGATTGCGCCCGCGGCGGCGTACGCCTTCACCGCGGCGATGAGGGTCTCATCGTGCGTGGCCAGCGCGTGATCGATGGGACTGTCGACAAGCATTTTCGCGAGCGCGAGAAAGTTCGCGTCCACGTCGGGTTTGCGAGGAAAGGCGACCTCGGCCTGCTCGTTGTACGCGCCTTTGCAAAGACGGATGCGGACTCCGTCGGCGATCAACTGCTCGACGTCGGCATGGGAGCGGTAGAGGTAGGCCTGGATGACGACGCCGATCGCGCCGCGCAGGCCGGCGCGAGCGTGAACCCGGCGCACGATGTCCAGCGTGGTTTGCGTGAGGTTTGAGTCCTCCATGTCGATGCGGACGAAACTTCGCGTGGCGCGGGCGTGGTGGACGAGATCCCCGGCAATGGACTCGGCCAACTCAGGCGACTGCTCGAGACCCATCTGCGTGAGTTTGACACTGACGTTGGCGTCAAGGCCGCGCTGGGCGACGGCATCGAGCAAGCGGTGGTAGACGTCCGCGGCACGGTGCGCCTGCTCGGCGGAGGTGACGCTTTCGCCCAGCGAATCGAGGGTGACGGCGATGCCCTGGCGGTTGACGGTTTCAGCCACCCGCAGCGCATCATCGAGTTCCATGCCGGCGATGAACCGCTTGTTGAGGCGGGTTCCCAGAGCAGAGTGCTCGAAGAAGCGGCGTAATGGACGGTTGTGAGAGAGTGCAATGAAGGCGGAACGCAGAAATGGCATAACCTGCCCCTGCTGAAGAGAGCGCACTTTGCAAACAGAATAGTTTCGCACACCGGGCCTGGGCAGGGTGAAGAATCCGGGGCAGCGGACAGTGGCTGAGTTCGAGAAAATCCATCCCTCAGGGGCTGAAGCCGCATTATTTGATTGGCGTCATCGGCACGGCTGAAGCCGTGCCCTTTCAAAACAGCGTGGGCAGCAATAGCTGTTCAGCAAGCTGTGAAGTCGTGCCCTTTCAAAACGACTTCAAATTGAGACACTACCTGCCAGAGGAGGCTGGGCGCCCGCACGGCAGCGACTTTGGCATGTCCTTCCCGCCTCTTTCAGCGCAATTCAAACAGGGCGCAGCCGTGGGGCGGAAGCGCGACACGGATCTCCTTCGATTCCCCGATGGCCGAATCGTCCCACACATTGCGGGCGGAGTGCTTTGCGCCGTCGAGGCCAAGCTGTTTCCAGGTGGTGCGGAGCGTGGCCGGACTGCTATCGAGATTGAAGAACGCAAAATACTCGGCGTAGCCGCGGGCGCCGGGTTCATCGATGGTGGCACGCCAGACGCGGGCATTTTGAAAGCCGGGTCCGAGCGCGGCGGTGTCCACCGGGCGGCTGTAGCTCGCATACTGGTCAATGAACAGCACGGTTTGATTGGTGAGGAGGGAGCGAGTGAAGTCATCGAGGCGCGTGAGGTTGCCGCCGAAGATAAGAGGCGAGCGCGCGACGGCCCAGAGCGTGAACTCAGTGCGCTGTTCGTCGGGAGTTTCACGCGACCGGCGAGTTTCGCCCCAGCCGGCGCTGGGACCGAGCCAGCCCTCGGGAAGCATGTCGGCGTCGGGCCAGTTGCCAGGGCCGGTGTAGGGGTACCACTGCGCGAAGCGATCGAACATGTCAACGATGCCGGTGGGGAACTCGCCGTTATCCGGTTGATGAGAGAAGCTCCAGCCGTCCCAGTGATCGTCGCCGATGCGCCACATCTGCGCGTATTTGGCGACCTCGGCAGCGTGGCCGAGCGCGGTGGGGCCCGGAGAAAGACTGAGCACGATAGCACGGCCGGATTTGCGAATGGCTTCTGCGATCTGGCGGATTTCAGTGGGACGATAGGGGTGGTCGGAGATGCAGTCGACCTTGAGGAAGTCGAGGCCCCAGGAGGCGTAGAGTTTCAGCATGGAATCGTAGTATGCCTGGCCAGCGGCGTTGTCCTTGACGCCCCAGTTGCTCTCGTCCCAAGGACAGGTAGACGTGGTGTCGGCAGCATCGGCGGCGTGGAAGGATGTGCCGGCAATGGGCAGATTGGCTGCGACGATCTGACGGGGAATGCCGCGCATGATGTGAATGCCGAATTTGAGGCCCTGCGCGTGAACCCAGCCGGCGAGAGGCCTAAAGCCGGCGCCATTCGCGGCCGAAGGGAAGCGGTCCGGCGTGGGGACGAGCAGGCCATTCGCGCTCCAAAGATACTGTTTTTGCGCAAGGGTTTGACCGGTGGGATTGGTCATGTACCAGCCCGCGTCGATGACGACGTATTTCCATCCGTATTGCTGGAGCGAGGCGAGAACGGTGGCGTTGGCCTTGAATTGGTCTTCGTCGATGGTGGGGCCGTAGGAGTCCCAACTGTTCCAGCCCATGGGCGGAGTAGGAGCAAGAACCTGAGCATGGATGAGGGGCGAGACAAGACACACGGCGGAGAGAAAAGCCGTGAGCAGAAATGCGGGCTTGGCCATGAGGAAAGGATAGAGCAAAAGGCAGCGGAGTTAGCGGGGTTAGCGGAGCTAGGTCACGTGCGAATGCGAAGTTCCTGGTAACCCACCCTAGCCACAAAAACAAGAACGCGGCTAGGATGGGGCAACCGGCGCCAAGTGTGGGACGTGACAAAAGGACAACCGCAGATCCTTCGACTCGTCCCGGCACGCCGGGACTCGCTCAGGATGACAAGCGGAATTGGTGGGCTGAAGGTTAGCGGGCGCTGACGGCGGCGGAGTGGCGGAGGCGCGGCGCCTTCTCTTCTTTTGCAGCCAGGTATTCGTTGACGGCGGCAGCGGCTTTGCGGCCTTCGGAGATGGCCCAGACAACAAGCGACTGACCGCGGCGCATGTCGCCGGCGGCGAAGACACCTTCGCGGGAGCTCATGTAGTTGGTGGTGGCGACGTTGCCGCGATTGTCGAGGGCGAGCGAGAGCTGCTCGATCATGCCGTTGCGGATGGGACCGAGGAAGCCCATGGCCAATAGCACCAGATCGGCATCGAGAGTGAATTCAGTGCCCGGAAGGGCCTCGAACTTGGGCGCAGGGCCGACACGGACACAGTGAAGCTGCTTGACGTGGCCGTGCTCGTCGCCGGTGAATTTCGCAGTATTGATGCTCCAGTCGCGGATGCCGCCTTCCTCGTGCGAGCTTTCAACGCGCAATTGCAGCGGCCACAGCGGCCAGGGCGTTGAGGCGGCGCGCTCCTCGGGCGGGCGGGGCATGATCTCGAACTGGTGGACGCTCTTTGCGCCCTGACGATGGCTGGTGCCGAGGCAGTCGGCGCCGGTGTCGCCGCCGCCGATGATGACGACGCGCTTGCCGGTGGCGAGGATGGGGGCGGCAGCTCCCATCGCTCGAAGAAGCGTCTCTTCGGAGTCGCCCTCGTTGCGGCGATTCTGCTGGGGCAGGAACTCCATGGCGTAGTGAATGCCCTTGAGCTCGCGGCCGGGGACGGGCAGGTCGCGGGGCGCTTCCGCTCCGCCGCAGAGAAGGATGGCGTCGAAGCCTTCAGTGAGCGACTCGACGGAGACGTTGACGCCGACATGGGCGTTGGTCTGGAAGATAACGCCCTCGGCCTTCATCTGCTCGATGCGGCGGTCGAGGACGTGCTTCTCCAGCTTAAAGTTGGGGATGCCGTAGCGGAGAAGGCCGCCGATGCGGTCGTTCTTCTCGAAGACGGTGACGGAGTGGCCGGCGCGGCGGAGCTGTTGCGCCGCAGCGAGACCGGCAGGGCCGCTGCCAACGACGGCGACGCGCTTGCCGGTAGCCTGCTCGGGCGGCTCGGGATGAATCCAGCCTTCGTCCCAGGCGCGCTCAACGATCGACCGCTCGATGAGCTTGATGGAGACAGGCGGCTGATTGATGCCCAGCACGCAGGCGGCCTCGCAGGGAGCGGGGCAGATGCGGCCGGTGAACTCAGGGAAGTTGTTGGTGGAGTGGAGGCGGCGAATGGCGGCCTGCCAGCGATTGTTGTAAACGAGATCGTTCCAGTCGGGGATGAGATTATTGACCGGGCAGCCGGTGTGGCAGAAGGGCACACCGCAGTCCATGCAGCGAGCGCCCTGCTCGCGCTGCTTTTCTTCAGGGAACGGCTCGTAGATTTCGAACCAGTCCTTGATGCGCTCCCCGGCCTTGCGGCGCGTGGGCTGTTCGCGTTGGATTTCGAGAAAGCCCGTGACCTTACCCATGGTGCACCTCTGCGGCTGCCGCCACGAGAGGCGACGAATGTGTGGGGGAAGCGTAGACGGAATCAACGCGGGCGACGCCAAGGACGCGCTTGTACTCGTGGGGGAAGACCTTGATGAACAGCGGCTGCGCGCCAGCCCAGTGCTCGAGAACCCAGGCGGCGCGCGGGCTGCCGGTGAGATCGCGATGGCGGGCGAGCAGGCCCTGGACCCGCTCGACGTTGACGGGATCGACGAGCGGCTCGAGATCGACGCTGGCCTTATTGCAGCGGCGTGAGGAGAAGTCGCCCTGATCGTCGTAGACGTAGGCGATGCCGCCGCTCATGCCGGCGGCGAAGTTGCGGCCGGTGGAACCGAGAACGATGACGAGGCCGTTGGTCATGTACTCGCAGCCGTGGTCTCCGACGCCCTCGATCACGGCGACAGCGCCGGAGTTGCGGACGGCGAAACGCTCACCGCCAATGCCGTTGAGAAAGGCCTCGCCGCTGGTGGCTCCGTAGAGAACGACGTTGCCGACGAGGATGCTTTCCTCAGGGAGGAAGCTGGAGGTCTTGGGCGGATAAGCGATGAGGCGGCCGCCGGAGAGGCCCTTGCCCATATAGTCGTTGGCGTCGCCTTCCAGCTCGAGCGTGACGCCCTGCGGCACGAAGGCGCCGAAGCTTTGACCGGCCGAGCCGCGGAACTTGTAATGGATGGCGCCGTCGGGCAGACCGGCAGAGCCGTAACGGCGGGCGATCTCGCCGCCCAACATGGCGCCGACAGTGCGGTGCACGTTGCGAATGGCGAAGGATGCGGCGACCGGCGTTTGGGACTCAAGCGCAGGCTTGGCCCTGGCGATGAGGGCATGATCGAGCGCCGGGCCGAGACCGTGATCCTGGCAGGTGGTGCGGCGGCGCGCAACGCGCGAGGGCAGCGGAGGCACGTGGAGGATCGAGGAGAAGTCGATGCCCTTGGCCTTCCAATGCGCATCGTCGATGTGCACATCGATCCTTTCCACACGGCCGACCATCTCATCGACGGTGCGGAAGCCGAGCTTGGCCATGTACTGGCGCATCTGCTCGGCGATGAAGAAAAAGAAGTTGATGACGTGCTCGGGGGTGCCGGTGAAGCGGGCGCGGAGGACGGGTCCTGGGTGGCGATGCCGACCGGGCAAGTATTCAAGTGACACTTGCGCATCATGATGCAACCAATTGAAACAAGAGGCATTGTGGCAAAGCCAAACTCCTCAGCGCCGAGCAGGGCGGCGATGACGACATCGCGGCCTGTCTGGAGCTTGCCGTCGGTCTGCACACGAATGCGGCTGCGAAGGTCGTTGAGCAAAAGAACCTGCTGGGTTTCAGCGAGGCCGAGCTCCCAGGGCAGGCCGGCGTGCTTGATGGAGCTGAGCGGCGAAGCGCCGGTGCCGCCTGAGTCGCCGGAGATGAGAACGACATCGGCGTGGGCTTTGGAGACGCCGGCGGCGACGGTTCCGACGCCGACCTCGGAGACAAGCTTGACGGCGATGCGTGCCTGCGGGTTGACGTTCTTGAGGTCGTAGATGAGCTGCGCCAGATCCTCGATGGAATAGATGTCGTGATGCGGCGGGGGCGAGATGAGGCCGACGCCGGGGATGGAGTGGCGCACAGCGGCGATGACCTCATCGATCTTGTGGCCGGGGAGCTGGCCGCCTTCGCCGGGCTTGGCGCCCTGGGCCATCTTGATCTGGAGCTCGTCGGCATTGACGAGATAGTTGGTGGTGACGCCGAAGCGGCCGCTGGCGACCTGCTTGACGGCCGAGCGGCGCGAATCGCCATTGGGATCGGGCTTGAATCGCTCCTCGTCCTCGCCGCCCTCGCCGGTGTTGGACATGCCGCCGAGGCGGTTCATGGCGATGGCCAGGGTTTCGTGCGCCTCCTTGCTGATGGAGCCGAAGCTCATGGCGCCGGTGGTGAAGCGCTTGACGATCTCCCTGGCCGGTTCGACCTCTTCGATGGGAATGGGCTTCTGAGCGTATTTGAGCTGGAGCAGGCCGCGAAGGGTGCACAGGTTGCGGTTCTGATTGTCGATGAGGTCGGTGTACTCCTGGAACGTGGCGAAGTTGTTCTGGCGAACAGCCTGCTGCACCTTGCTGATGGTGAGCGGATTGAGTAGGTGATATTCGCCGTCCTCGCGGTACTGGTACTGTCCGCCGACGATGAGGTCGGTTTCGGATTCGGTGAGGTGCTGGAAGGCATAGTCGTGCTTCATCTGCGCTTCGCGGGCGAGTACGTCGAGGCCGGCGCCTTCGATGCGCGAGGCGGTGCCGGGGAAGTAGTCCTCGATGAGCGAGCGGTTGAGGCCCACGGCCTCAAAGACTTGCGCGCCGCGATAGCTTTGCAGAGTGCTGATGCCCATCTTGGAGAAGGTCTTGAGCAGACCTTTGTCGATGGCCTTAATGAAGTTCTTTTCGGCCTGCTCGGCAGAGATGTTTTCGGGCAACATGCCGCGGCGCTTGAGGTCGTGGATGGTCTCGATGGCGAGGTAAGGGTTGATGGCGCTGGCGCCGTAACCAATGAGGAGGGCGAAGTGCATGACCTCGCGCGGCTCGGCGCTTTCGATGATGAGCGCGACCTGGGTGCGTTTCTCTTCGCGGACCAGGCGATTGTGAACAGCAGCCATGGCCAGCAGGCTGGGAACGGGCGCGTAGGTTGGATCGACTCCGCGATCGGAGAGGATTAAGAGCGTGTAGCCGGAATCGACGGCGTGCGAGGCGCGATTGCTCAAGTCTTCGAGCGCGTGGCGCAGGCCCTTCTCGCCATCTTCGGCGCGGAAGAGCGCAGGCAGCGTGGTAGCGAGGAGATCGCCGGAGGAGACGCGGCGCAGCTTCTTGAGGTCGCGATTGGTGAGGATGGGATGGGGCAGTTTGAGCGTATGACAGTTCTCGGGCGCCTCATCGAGAATGTTGCGCTCCTTGCCGATGTAGCTGATAAGCGACATGACCAGCTCTTCGCGAATGGGGTCGATGGGAGGATTGGTGACCTGGGCAAAGAGCTGCTTGAAGTAGTTGAAGAGGGGTTGTGGGCGATCGGAGAGACAGGCCAGGGGCACGTCGGTACCCATGGAGCCGGTCGGCTCCTGCCCCTGAGTGGCCATGGGCGCAAGGAGGATGCGGAGATCCTCTTCCGAGTAGCCGCAGGCGCGCTGGCGGCGCAGAAGGGTCTCGGGATTGAAGGCGATGGTGCGTACGGGCTCGGGCAGCGCGTCGATGGTGACCTGCTGCTGCTTAAGCCATTCGCCGTAGGGCTGGCGGGCGGCCAGCGACTTTTTGATCTCGGCATCGGAGATGATGCGCTGCTGGACGGTGTCGACGAGGAACATGCGTCCGGGCTGCAGGCGGCCTTTCTTGAGGACGTCCTCGGGCGGAGCTTCAATGACGCCGGCTTCGGAGGCAAGGACGACCAAATCATCTTTCGTCACGATGTAGCGGCCGGGACGCAGGCCGTTGCGATCGAGCGTGGCGCCGATGACGCGGCCGTCAGTGAATGCGATGGCGGCGGGGCCGTCCCACGGCTCCATGAGCGAGGCGTGGTACTCGTAGAAGGCGCGCTTGTCCTCGTCCATGTCGGGATTGCCGGACCAGGCCTCGGGAATGAGCATGGCCATGACGTGGGGCAGGGAGCGGCCGGACTGGTAGAGGAACTCGACCGCGTTGTCGATGGAGGCGGAGTCGCTGCCGCCGGGAACGATGACCGGGTAGAGGTCACCGATCTTGCCGCCGTGGAGCGGGCTGCGCAGTACGGATTGGCGGGCGTTCATCCAACTGATGTTGCCGCGGATGGTGTTGATTTCGCCGTTGTGGCAGACGTAGCGATAGGGATGGGCCAGCTTCCAACTGGGGAACGTGTTGGTGGAGAAGCGCTGGTGAATGAGCGCCAGCGCGCTGGTGACGAGCGGATTGGCGAGCTCGAAATAAAACCTTTCAATTTGCGGGGCCAGCATGAGGCCCTTGTAGATGATGGTGCGGCAAGAACAAGAGGGGACGTAGAAGGTTTCCTTGTCTTCGATTTCGGAGGCGCAGATTTCGTTTTCCGTGCGGCGGCGAACGCGGTAGAGCAGGCGCTCGAAAGTCTCTTCGTCCATGCCCCCTGGGCGGGCGACGAAGAGCTGCTCAATGTAGGGCTGCGAGTTGCGGGCTTCGCGGCCGATGGCGTCGCCGTTGACGGGTGTGTCGCGCCAGCCGAGGACGGCGCAGCCTTCTTCCTGGGCGATGCGCTCGAAGACGCCCTCGCATTGCAGGCGGTTCTGGCGCTCGACGGGCAGGAAGCACATGGCCACGCCGTAGGCACCGGGTTCGGGCAAAGTGATGCCCAGTTCGGCACATTCGCGGACGAAGAAGGCGTGAGGAATCTGAATGAGGATGCCGGCGCCGTCGCCGGTCTCGGGGTCGCAGCCGGCGGCGCCGCGATGGGTGAGGTTGATGAGCACCTCGAGGCCCTTGCGGATGATCTCGTGGCTCTTCTCGCCCTTGATGTTCGCGACCAGTCCCATGCCGCAGGCATCGTGTTCATCGCAGGGATGATAGAGGCCTTGCGCTTGCGGCGGGCGGAGACGGCGATTTAAGGATCCCATGGCAGCCTTTGCGAGCTGAATTTTCGTTGCGGCAACATGAATATTTCGAAGTACACAACCACTCTGCGATTCTGAGCACGAAAATCGCCTTGCCAGCAGATCGAGAGGTCTCAAGTGAGCAGAGCCGGCCGCATCCGGAAACTGCGCTGTTTTTAATATAACGAAAAACCGCCGGCCATGCAGCACTTCCTTTCAGGATGGGGGACGGAGGGCGAGCGGGGCTAGCGGGGTTAGCGGAGTTGGCGGTGTTGGAAATCCCACCCTTGGCGTAGAAACACAGACGCGCCAAGGATGGGGCACCCGGCGGAGATTCCACGGGGATTTCGGCTGGGGCGGTCCGCGAATGACTCTCCTGAGATCTCGCATGTTGCGTGTTTTGTACCGTATACTCGGGATCAATGAAACGCATGAGCAAGACGATCCTGGTGACCGGCGGGGCAGGGTTCATCGGCTCGAACTTTGTTTTGGGCTGGATAAAGGCCGGCGGCGGGGCGGTGGTGAACCTTGACCTGCTGACCTACGCCGGGAATGCCGCGAATCTGGCGCCGCTGGAGGGCGACCAGCGCTACACGTTTGTGCGCGGGGATATTTGCGATGCGGAGCTGGTGGGGTGGCTGCTGAGCAAGCATCAGCCAGGAGCGATCGTACATTTTGCCGCGGAGAGCCACGTGGACCGCTCGATTGTGTCGCCGTGCGAGTTCGTCCAGACCAATGTGCAGGGAACATTCACCCTGCTGGAGCAGGCGCGAGCCTATTGGGCCGGGCAGAGCGATGCCGATCGCGCGGCGTTCCGGTTTCTGCATGTTTCGACAGACGAGGTGTACGGCACGCTGGGGCCAAACGATCCGGCGTTTAGCGAGACGACCGCGTATGCGCCGAACAGCCCCTATGCGGCATCGAAGGCGGGATCCGATCATCTGGCGCGGGCGTACTTTCACACCTACGGGCTGCCGGTCGTGACCACGAACTGCTCGAACAACTACGGGCCGTATCAGTTTCCGGAAAAACTGATCCCGCTGATGATTCTGAACGCGCTCGAAGGCAAGCCGCTGCCGGTGTACGGGGACGGGAAGAATGTGCGCGATTGGCTGTACGTGGAGGATCACTGCGCGGCCATCCGGCGGGTTCTCAAGAGCGGCCAGCCAGGAGGGACATACAACATTGGCGGCAACAGCGAGCGGGCGAATATCGATGTGGTGACGGCGATCTGCGACCTGGTGGATGAGATGCGGCCACGCTCAGGAGCAGAACCGCGGCGAAAGCTGATTACGTTTGTGGGGGACAGGCCGGGACACGACCGGCGGTATGCGATGGATGCGAGCAAGATTGCGCGCGAGCTGGGATGGAAGCCGGCGGAGGGTTTTGAAAGCGGGCTGCGCAAGACGGTGCGCTGGTATCTGGAGCATGGCGATTGGGTAGAGAGCGTGCGAACCGGGGCGTATCGCGATTGGATCGAAGAGAACTACGCGAAGCGGCCCCAATTGTGAGGCCCGCATGATGAGGATTGACGTATGAAAGGCATCATTCTAGCCGGCGGATCGGGGACGCGGCTTTATCCCATGACCCATGTGGTGTCGAAGCAGCTTTTGCCGGTGTACAACAAGCCGATGATCTATTACCCGCTGAGCACGCTGATGCTTGCGGGGTTGCGGGAGATTCTGGTGATCTCTACGCCAGAGGATACGGGGCGCTTTGCGGAGTTGCTGGGCGATGGGCGGAGCTGGGGCCTGGAGATCGGCTATGCTGTGCAGCCCAGCCCCGACGGGCTGGCCCAGGCATTCCTGATCGGGCGGGATTTTATCGGCGGAGGGCCGAGCGCGCTGGTTTTGGGAGACAACATTTTTTACGGGCAGGGTTTTTCGAGGCAGTTGCAGACGGCGGCGCGGTTGACGGAGGGCGCGACGGTGTTTGCGTACCCGGTCGAGGACCCACAGCGATACGGCGTGGTGGAGTTCGACCAAGAGGGCCGGGCGGTGAGCCTGGAGGAGAAGCCGGTTAAGCCGAAGTCGCGGTATGCCGTGACAGGGTTGTATTTCTACGATCGCGACGTGGTGAGGATTGCCGAGACGCTGAAACCTTCAGCGCGCGGGGAGCTGGAGATCACGGACCTGAACCGGCGCTACCTGGAGGCGGGGAAACTGAAGGTGGAGATCCTGAGCCGGGGCATGGCGTGGCTGGACACGGGAACGCACGATTCGCTGCTGGAGGCGGCGATGTTCGTACACACCATGGAGCGGCGACAGGGGCTGAATATTGCGTGTCCTGAGGAGATTGCCTACCGGCAGGGATTTATCAGCGCCGAGCAACTGGAGAAGCTGGCCCAGCCGATTGCAAAGAGCGGATATGGGCAGTACCTGCTGGGGCTGTTGCGAGAGCCATATTTTGGGGCCAAGGGCGAGTAGCGATGAAGATCGAAGAGACATCGTTGCCGGGCGTGCTGGTGCTGACGCCAAAGATCTACCGGGACGACAGGGGCGCGTTTTCCGAGACGTTCAACTTACGGCGCATGGCGGAGGCGGGACTGCCTACGAACTGGGTACAGGACAATTATTCGATTTCGCAGAAGAACGTGCTGCGGGGAATTCATTATCAGATCACGCAGCCGCAGGGAAAGCTGGTGCGGGTGACGCATGGAGCGGTGCTGGACGTGGCCGTGGACCTGAGGCGCAGCTCTCCAGCGTTTGGTAAGCATGTGGCCGTGGAACTGAGCGGAGAAAACGGCGCGATGCTGTGGATTCCCGAAGGGTTCGGGCATGCCTTTCTAGTGCTGAGCGCAGTAGCTGGGTTTGCGTACAAAGTGACCAATTATTATTCGCCGGCGGGCGAGCGGACGATTGTGTGGAGCGATCCGGACTTGGCGATTCCGTGGCCGGTGAAGGCGGAGAAAGCGATTGTGTCAGACAAGGACCGGAAGGGCGCGAGGCTGCGAGATGCGGAGGTATTTCCGTAGAGGCGCGGAATGCCGAATGGGCTAAGGCGGAGGCGTGTTTTGGGGGGTAAGAAACCCCGGGAACAGCGTATTTTGCCTGTCGTTGCGGGTGGTATACTCACTTGTCGGCGTGTCAAGACCGCCATTTTCCAATCTTGTTGAGGTTTTTATGTCCGGCCACTCGAAATGGGCCACCATCAAGCACAAGAAGGGCGCGCTGGACGCCAAGCGCGGCAAGATTTTCACCCGTCTCATCAAGGAAATTGCGGTTGCCGCCAAAGGGGGCGGCGACCCGGACGGGAATGCGCGCCTGCGCACGGCGATCCTGGCGGCCAAGGCGGAAAACATGCCCGCGGAGAACATCAAGCGGGCAATCCAGCGCGGCACGGGAGAGCTCGAAGGGGTCAGCTACGAGGAGGCCACTTTTGAGGGGTACGGGCCGGGGGGCGTGGCCATCCTTGTGGAGGTTCTGACCGACAACCGCAACCGGGCGGTGAGCGAGATCAGGCACACGTTTGGAAAACATGGAGGGAACCTGGGCGAAGCCGGCTCGGTGAAGTTCATGTTCGCGAAGAAGGGCCTGATCGCGGTGGAGAAGCCCGCCGCCAGCGAAGAGCAGTTGACAGACATTGTGCTGGAGCACGGCGGCGAGGACTTGAAGGACGAGGGCGACACGTGGGAGATCGTTACCGAGCCGCATTCGTATGAAGCGGTGGTCCATGCGGTAAAGGCTGCGGGGATTCCGACGGTGATGAGCGAGGTAACGATGGTGGCGTCGACCTACCACAAGCTGGCAGGCAACACGGCCGGACAGATGGTGCGCTTGCTGGAGGCTCTGGAAGAGTTGGACGACGTGCAGAACGTTTACTCGAACTTTGACATGGACGCGGAACAATTGGAGCACGCGGCCGGATAATCGGGCGCGTGGCAGGCATGAAAGAGGCCGCCCCGTCGTGGCGGTCTTTTTTTGGGGAAAGACAGGGACAAGGGAACGAAAAAGCAGGGAACAGGGAGTAGGGAACAGGGAACAGTGGACCTGGGGTCTGAGGACGGGGAGAGAATTGAGACGGATTGAGGGACTGGTTGTTTGCATGTTGCTGGCGGGAGCGATGACGGCGACAGCGCAGCAAGGCGCCGGTGGCGATGACGGAGCAACTGACCCCGAGGCGCGAGTGAGGAGCCAACGGAGCTGGGAGTACGGCCCATTCCTGAATTGGGGCAGTGGGGTAGGGGACCGGTCGGATTACAAATTCTTCTGGGGCGGATTTGAGCTAGGCAAGGTGCTGACGCCGGTGGTACACGCGGGGTTCCTGACCGGCCAATTCGAGTACGGGAGCAACATCATGCCGCTGTGGCAGGCGTATACGCCACCACCGCACGAACAGGAGTACACGTGCATGACGGCGGGCGGACAGTTGGCTGGTTGCCTGCTGCCGGCAGGCGGCGGGACGTTCCGCGGGGTGAGCCTGACGCCGGTGATTCTTCGCTGGAATTTTCTGACGAGTTCAAGGCGAATTCAGCCCTGGTTTCAGGCGGCCGGCGCGTTGATCTACACGACACACGAGTTTCCGCCGAACCTTTTGAGCAATGCGGAGCTGGGAATCGACGGCAGCACCAGCGTATGGAATTTTGCGCCGCAGGGCGGAATTGGAGTGCACTACTTCTTCAAGCCGAAACGGTCGATCGACGTGGGCGTGAACGCAGTCCACATTTCCTCGGCTTCGTTGGGCGACCGCAATCCCGGAGTGAACGCCAGCGTTCAGATACAAGTGGGATATACGTTCTGGAGATGACGGAAGCCCCGGCGCCCGCGCGCGACGGGAACAGGCGCAGGGAGTTTTTCGCGGTGAAAGGGAGATGAGCGAACCGCTAATCGAATGCGTGCCCAATTTCTCAGAGGGCGCGGATGCGCAGCGCGTGGAAGCGATTGTCGCGGCCATGCGCGTAGACGGAGTGCACCTGCTGGACTGGTCGATGGATGCGGACCACAACCGCTCCGTGGTGACGATTGCCGGAGAGCCGAAGGCGGTGGTGGAAGCGGCGGTGCGGGGCGCGGGCAAGGCCGTGGAATTGATCGACCTGACACGGCAGCAGGGGGCACATCCGCGCATCGGAGCGGCGGACGTGATTCCGTTTGTGCCCGTTAAGGGAATCAAGCTGGAGCAGTGCGTGATGCTGGCCAGGCAGGCGGGCCTGGAGATCTGGCGGCGGTTTGGAGTCCCGGTTTATTTCTATGAGGCGGCAGCGGCAAGGCCGGACCGAGTCAACCTGGAAGACGTGCGCCGGGGACAGTTTGAAGGGTTGAGGGATGCGGTGGAGAAGGAGCCGTCGCGGCGTCCGGACCTGGGCGGCCCGGGGCTTCATCCCACGGGCGGGGCCTGTGCGGTAGGTGCGCGCAAGTTTCTGGTTGCCTACAACATCTACTTCGATTCGTCCGATGTAGCCATGGTGCGGGCGATCGCCAAGGAGATTCGCGCGGCGTCAGGAGGCCTGAAGGGCGTAAAAGCGATGGGCGCTCTGGTCCATGGCCGGGCGCAGCTCTCGATGAACATCACGGACTTTGAGGCGACACCGCTTTCGCAGGTGCATCGAAAGGTGACCAGCCTGGCGGCACGGCATAAGGCGGGGATTGCCGAGGGCGAAGTGATCGGCCTGATTCCCGAAGCGGCCTGCGAGCGGGAAAGCGAGTGGATGCGTCAATTAGATGGGTTCGACGAGCAGACCAAGGTTCTGGAGCGGCGCCTGGCGCATCCACTGGCTTGGCCACGGGGGTGATGCCCGGAGGATTTGGGATGCAGCGAGCATAAGCGAGCGGCAGACCGGTAAAATAAGATCATGGAGCCAAGGCGCGACTGGCGTGAACGAAAGCAGATTTGGGTCTGCGCGGCAGGCGAATTTCAAGCCATTGAGCCAGGGCAGGATCGATTTCCGGAGGGTGGAATTGTTGAAAAGGCTGGTTGAGTTTTCGATTGTAGCGGTGATGGTTGCTGCGGCAACGGCAGTTCCGGCGGCGCAGTTGTCGACGGATGCGCGGGGAGCGATTCCGCATGACTTGCAGCAACTGGTGGTGGTCGACTACCGCGCAATGCAGAATTCGACGGCGGCGATGAATCTGCGGAACAGTGTGATGCCTCCGGAGCTGAAGACGTTCGACGAGGCATTGAACAAGTTCACTCTGAAGACGGGCGTGGGCAAGCCGGGTTCGAGCCAGGGCGAACCCATCGATCAGTACGTAGATGAGCTGGCATTTGCGCTGTTCCGGCCATCGGCGGGGAGCGACGCGCTGCAAACGGTAGGGATCGCGCAGGGACAGTTTCCAACACAGGATATTCTAGCGAGCTTCCGCGCGCAGAAGTTGAAGGCCACGATGGTGCGGACCAACAGTATTTACCCGATGGCCAAGACGGGGATGGTGCTCTGCTTCGTGGACCCTTCGACCATGGTCTTCGGCAGTAAAGATTCGGTGACCAAGGCACTGGATGCGCGGGACGGAATGGCTCGCAGCATGCTGACGAACGGGGCCATGATGAACGCAATGCAAAGCGTGGACTCGAATCCGCTGTGGAGCATTCTGGACAGCAGGGGCACGCAGACGATGATGAAGCAGCTCCTGGGCCAGGCGGGATCGGTGGCCGATTACGACAGCGTAAAGCAGCGGCTGGAAGCCTCGTGGTATGCGATGGACTTTACGCACGGCGTGAAGTTCGATTTGACGATTGAAACGGGCGATTCGTTCGCGGCGGCCACGATTTCGTCGCTGATGTCAGCTGCGGTGATGTTGAGGAAGATGACGGGTTCCGACTCGGAGAAGGCGGCGCTGAACGATACCTTAATCGCGTCGAGCGCAGGGAACCTGACGATTCACTATGCCAGCTCGGATTCAGACTTCGACGCGCTGCTGCAATCGCCGCTGTTTCAGACCATGGTGCACTGAAGGCAGGGAATAGGGAGTAGCCAATAGGGAGTAGAGAAACAGGGGCCGAGAGAACAAGGGAATAAGCAGACATTCAGAGGTCGAACGGGCGGAGATTCCGGAAACGGGCTCCGCCTTTTTGCGTTTGCGCGGAATAATGAATGTCTGTGGCGGGAGCCGATCAGGAGAGCGGCGTGAGTCTGGGATGGAATTCGGCCTTGGCGTTGGGCAAAAGGATAATTTCAAGCTGGCCCTGCTGGCGCTCGACGAGCGTGGGGCCGGTGATCTGGACCTGCTTGTCGCCGGGGCCCGTGTAGGTGATTTTGAGCGGGCCGCTGCCGCGGACCTGAAAGCGATAGTGGAAGACGGCGCCGGAGGCGATGCGGTCGGCGCCAAAGCTGGCGTCGGGGTAGTCGACTTCGAGGAGCTGAACGTCAGCGCCGGTGCGATTCACGATGGTCGAGTCGATGTGGTAGGAGTGGCAGGCGGAGACTGCGAGAGTCGCTGTGCACAGGAGGGCGGCAAAGGCCGACTTGCGAGCGGCGGTTCGGCCCTTCACTCGCTGCTCCGATCTCTTTGCGGCGGGGCTTGCGGCGGAGACTGGGCGGGAAAATGCTTTTCGATGAGCTTGGCGAGCTCCTTTTCCAGGCGATCGAGGCGCTTGGCGAGCTCGGGCAGGCGCTGAAAGATGGCGACCGCGCGCAGCCAGATGCGATTGTCGAAACCGGGCGAGCCGGAGATCGTCTTACCGGGCGGGACATCGTGCGAAACGGCAGACTGGGCGGTTAGGATGACGCCGTCGCCGACGGTGCAGTGGCCGGCGATGCCCACCTGGCCGGCGAGAATGACGTTGTTGCCGATGATGGAGGAGCCGGCGAGGCCGGTTTGCGCGCAGAGGAGCGAGTCATTCCCCACGCGGGAGCCGTGGCCGACCTGGACGAGATTGTCGACCTTCGTCCCGTCGCCGATTTCGGTAGCGCCCACGGTGGCGCGATCGATGGTTGCGTTGGCCTGCACATCGACGCGGCTGCCGATGCGAACGGGGCCGGACTGTGGGATTTTTTCCCAATGGCCTTGATCGTTTTTGGCGAAGCCGAAGCCGTCAGCGCCGATGACGACGCCGTTTTCGAGCGTGACGTAATCACCTAGAATGCAGTTTTCGCGGACGACGGAGTGCGCATGCGCGAAGAAGTGGCTGCCGATCTGAACGCCGGGATAAAGCACGACGTGGGACAGGAGAGTTGCGTGAGGGCCGAGGCGAACGTTGGGGCTGACGACCGCGTATGGACCGATGTGCGCGCCGGGGCCGATGACTGCCGAGGGATCGATGATGGCTGTGTGATGGATGCCGGGCGGGTAAGACGGCGGTTGGTAGAAGAGTCCGAGCGCGCGAGAGAAGGCGTGATAGGGGTTTTTGATGCGGATTGTGGCGGCAGAGATTTCCTGGAAGTCGGGCTCGACGAGGACGGCGGCGGCGCGAGTGGTGCGGGCGAGCGCGGTGTAGCGCACGTTGGCGACGAAGGTGATGTCGGTGGGGCCGGCTTCTTCAATGCCTTTGACGCCAGTAATTTCGAGATCGGGGTCGCCGCGGAGTTCCGCGCCCAGTTGCGTTGCCAATTCGCCTAGCTTCATTGAGGAAATTGTAATGGGTTGGGCCTGATGGGCGCGTTGCGGAACGAACGATTCCTGGATGGCCGGTCGACGGGTCGGATTGCCTCAGCGATAAAGTGCAAAAAAGGGTCTATTGGCTGGGGTCACTCTCAACCTGATTTGCGGGGATCGTCGACGCAGTAGTGCTGACAGGCAGCGCCGGAGGGCTCGTTCGCCGAAGACGGGTTCGCAACAAAAGAAAGAGAATCGCTCCCGCGGGAATAGATGCGTACATGAATGGGCTTTCAGGATCGAATCCCCACCCGGCCGGCAGTATCGATATGTAAAAGATCTTGTACCATAGCTCCCCGCTAGACCATTCAATCCCGAGTTTCCCGAGGCCAAGAATTGTGACGACGAGCCAGAGCCATTTCCATCTTTGGATTGGGGTTCGGATACAGAGAATTAGGGCGTTAATCGCGAAGCCAACGGAAAGCAGAGCCATGAGCAGGATTGCGTAGTGCAGCCAACCCTTTCCGCGAAGTGTGAACTGGGTCATCGATTCGAGCGGCACTGATTCCGGCTGTACAGACAGGTCGGTAATCGCATCATGCCCGCTTCGATTGCTGGTCGTGACTTGAAACAGAATCCATTGATCTGGGTATTTGTATTCGAGGGTAATCAGCTTTGTGCAAAGGCCGCTCGCCTTGCACTCCACGGTGGCGCCGAGGGTCTCAACGCTGTTGGGCTCTTGTCGCGGTACCAGCGCTATGACCTTCCCGAGGTCGACCCGAAGGCGGTCTTTGTCCGCGCTTGGATCGAATGATTGCAGGATCTGGTCGATTTGCCTCTGACGAAGCTCTTCAAAGTACGTTTTGCTGTCTCGAATCGAGCCAGGTGCAATCCTGTCGATAACCTGCCCACATCCAGTCATGCCGAGCAACAAAAGAACGGCAGCAGACTTCCCAAGTCGTGTCATGCGCATCCCCAAGCCAAGACTTCTATTTAGGTTTCCTGGTTTGGCGGAATTATACAGATTGGGGCTAATTCCGACATGGTTTAGGGAACTATTGGCGCGAAGTTCTGAGCGGATGGTCGCCTATGCTCGCGTTTGCCTGATTCTCACTATGACACTTTTACGCATGAAGCATCGACAAATGCGTCCAGCAGCTTTAATGCGCTGTCGGTGCGGGATCGGTGACGGCGGGGACGGCGGTTTGTGGCGGAGCCTGCAGTGTGTGCGCGGCGGACTGCGCGGCGTCGAGAGTTGCGCCTGGAATGATGCCGAGGACGAGCGTGGCGGCGACGGCGAGAAACAGGGCTGCGATGACGGCTGCGCCGACGGCTGGCTTGGGCGGCGCGATGCGTTGCGTATCCAGCGGGCGTTGGGCGGATACGAGCGCGAGGCGAAGGTAATACGCCGCGGCTAATCCTGAGTTGAGCAGGCCAATGATGGCCAGAGCGATGGCGCTGCCGCCGACCGCTGCCGAGAACGCGTAGAACTTGGCGAAGAAGCCGCCGGTGAAGGGAATTCCGATGAGCGAGATGAGGAAGAAGATCAGCAGGCTGCCCAGGATTGGGGAACGATAAATGAGGCCGCGGTAATCGTCGATGAGGGAGAGCTGCTCGTCGTACCCGGCGACGAGGGTGACGACGGCGAAGATGCCGACGTTCATGGCGGCGTAGGCGGCGGTGTAGAAGGCGGCCGCAGCAATCCCGATCGACCCGATGCCGGCGAAGGCGGCCAGCAGATAGCCGGCGTGGGCGATGGCAGAGTAGGCCAACATGCGCTTGACGTTCTGCTGGCGGAGGGCGGCGAGGTTGCCGACGGTCATGGAGAGGACGGCAACGATCCAGAGCAGCGGCGCCCAGAGTGAGCGGAGATTGGGGAACATCTCATAAACCACTCGGAGGAGCAGGGCGAGGGCCGCGGCTTTGGGCGCGGTGGAAAGCAGCGCAACGACGGGCGAGGGCGCGCCTTCGTAGACATCGGGGGTCCAGACGTGGAAGGGCGCGGCGGAGACCTTGAAAAGAATGCCGACGAGCATGAGCGCCAGTGCGGCGAGGACGAGGGATTGGTTCTGTGCGACGGGGGCGAGTAGGGCGATCTGGTAGATCTGCGTGGTGCCGGTGGCTCCGAAGATCAACGCGATGCCGTACAGAAGAAAGGCAGTGGCAAAGGAGCCAAGGAGGAAGTATTTGATGGCGGCTTCAGGGCCGCGGCCGGTTTGCTTGCGCCAGCCGGCGAGGACGTAGGTGGAGATCGAGGAGATTTCAAGGGCGATAAAGACAAGGAGGAGTTCGACGGCGGATGTGAGCAGGCACATGCCGACAGCACCGAAGACGATGAGCGCGTAAAACTCGCCCTGGTGGTGGCTGTGCTCAGGAAGCGTGTCGAGTGAGAGCAGGAGAGCCACGAGCACGATGCCGCAGATGAGGACGTGGAAGAAGACGGTGAAGGCGCTGGTTTCGACGGTGGAGAAAAAGGCTGATCCTTCAGGCAGAGAAAGCTGCCAGAGGCTGGCCCAGAGGGCGACGGTGGTTCCGATGGCGGCGACCCAGCCGAGGGGACGGCGCGGCCATGCGGGCGGGAGCGAGGCGTCAATGAACATAACGGCGACGCCGGTCAGCGCGAGGATGACCTCGGGGAGGATGCGGTAGATGTCAGGGACTGGGTTCACCGCGAGGCCTCCGGGTCGAATCGAGAGGAACGATCTTTCGCGCTAGCGTTGAAAAAAGCAACCGCAGGCCCGTTCGACTCCCTCCCGCTTCGCTGCGCTTGCGGTTCGGTCGCTCAGGATGACTGATCTTTGTACGGTTGCATGCTGTTTCGGCGGCGGATGGATGCCGGTCTGAATGGAGTTGAGCCAGAGATTTGGCGCGAAACCCATGACGAGCATGAGGATGACGAGTGGCGTGAGGACGGCGAGCTCGCCAAAGCGGAGATCGATGGAGGGTTTGGAAACAGCGAGTGCGCTTTCGGGTCCGTAGAAGAGGCGCTGCACGAGCCAGAGCATGTAGGCTGCGCCAAGAATGACGCCGAGCGTGGCGGCGACGGCCCAGGGGCGGCTGACTCCGGCGAAGGTGCTCGACAGGATGAGGAACTCGCCCACGAATCCCGAGAGCATGGGCAGGCCGATCATGGCCAGGGTCGCGACGACGAAATAAGTAGCCGCGCGGGGCAGTTTGGCGGCGAGGCCGCCATACGAATTGATGACGCTGGTGGCGTAGCGGAGCTCGAGCGCGCCGAGAAGCAGGAACAATGCGCCATCGACGACGCCGTGGGAGAGGATCTGGTAGATGCCGCCAGCCCAGCCGAGGAAGGTGAGGCCGTAGATGGCGAGAACGATGAGGCTCAAGTGGCTGAGCGCGGCGAAGGCCATGAGGCGCCAGAAGTCGCGCTGCACGAGGGCGAGACAGGCGCCATAGAGGATTCCAATGACGGCGAGGGCGATGAGAAGAGGCGCGATGGCGCGGGCCTGGACGGGGAAAAGTCCGACGTGGAAGCGAAGCATGGAGTAGAGGCCAAGCTTGCCGGCGACGACCATGGCGAGCGCGACAGGAGCTTCATTGTAGGTATCGGCGAGCCAGCCGTGGAGCGGGAAGACGGGCACCTTGACCGCGAAGGCGAAGAGGAAAGCGAGCGCGCACCAGAAGAGGGCCCCGGCGGGAAGGACGCCGCTGGCGGTTTGGTACTGGAGGTCGGTGAAGTTGAATGTGCCCGTGCGCGCGTAGAGCCAAAGGATGGCGACGAGCAGGGGCGCAGAGGGGATGAAGGTGAAGAGGAAGAATTTGAGCGCGGCGCGCGGACCCTCTTTGCGGCCGTACATGGCGATGAGGATGGCCATCGGTACGAGCGAGAGCTCCCAGAAGCCGTAGTAGAGCATGAGGTCGAGCGAGACGAAGACGCCGAACATGGCGGTCTGCTGTACGAGGAAGAGCGAGAAGAAGACTTTGCGGCGGGTCTGGATGGTGTTCCAACTGGCGATGACGCCGACGGGCGCGAGCAGGCCGACGAGAACGACGAGCCAGAGACTGAGGCCGTCGACGCCGACGTGATAGAAGATGGCGGGGCTCTCGATCCAGGGAAGATTCTGTTCGAACTGGAAGCCGGACTGGCCGGAGATGAAGTGCGCGGGAAGATGAAGGGTGAGAACGAAGGTGGCGAGGGTCGTGAGAAGCGCGATCCAGTTGGGCAGCTTGAAGCGGTCGGGAACGAGCGCAACCAGGATGGCGCCTGCGAGAGGGACCAGCAGGATGAGGGTGAGGATGGATTGGCCGATACTCGTCATGGGCGCGGTCATCATCGCAGTGGCCATCCTCTCCACGCGATTGCGAAGTTCATGTAAGGCCAACCGTGAGACAGCAGCACAAATAGCAGTACGGCGGCAGCCGCGGCGGCCAGCCACGCGGCGTAGGAGCGCAGGTTGCCTGATTGCCAGCGCTGAAGAATCATGCCGGTGAAGTTGGCGACGCCGGCGAGAAGCCAGGCGACACCGCCGAGAATTGCCGTGTCGACGACCCAACCAAGAAAGTATTTGGAGACGGAGAGCAGTGGCTTGACGATGACTGCGCCATAGATTTCGTCTACGTAGTACTTATTTGCGAGCAGCTTGTAGCCGGCGGGGAGCGCGGCAGCGAGCTGGGCGGGACGCTTTGGTTTACGCCGGTAGTATTTGTCCGCGATCAGCCAGCCTTCAAGCGCCACCAGAACCGCGGCGATGCTGAGGATGAATTCGAGGCCGGGATTGCCAGAGGGCATGGGGCGATGCGCGGCGGCAGCGGGAGCAAGGTAGGCGCTGAAGCTATCGATGCCGATCCAGCCGCCACAGACGCAGAGCAGGGCAAGAATCACCATGGGCGCGCGCATGGACCAGGGGCTCTCATGGGGATGGGTTTTCGGCGAACGGGATTCCCCGAAGAAGGTGAGGTACCAGAGGCGAAACATGTAGAGCGATGTAAGCAGAGCCGTGGCCAGGCCGACAAACCAGAGAATTTTGCCGTTCGTTCCCTGAAGAAATGCGGCGTAGAGGATGGCGTCTTTCGAGAAGAAGCCCGCGAAGGGCGGGAATCCGGCGATGGCGAAGACGGCCGCGGTCATGGTCCAGAAAGTAACGGGAAGTTTTTTGCGCAGACCGCCCATCTTGCGCAGGTCCTGCTCGCCGCCCATCGCATGAATGACGGAGCCGGCGGCAAGGAAGAGTAGACCTTTGAAGAACGCATGTGTGACGAGATGGAAAATGGCGGCGGAGTAAGCTGCGACGCCGCAGGCCAGGAACATGTAGCCGAGTTGGGAGATGGTGGAGTAGGCAAGCACACGCTTGATGTCGTTCTGGACGAGACCGATGGTGGCGGCAAAGAGAGCAGTCGCGGCGCCGACTATGGCGACCACACCGAGCGCGACGGGCGAGCGGTCGAAGAGCAGATGAGTCCGGGCGATCATGTAGACGCCGGCGGTGACCATGGTGGCGGCGTGTATGAGCGCGGAGACGGGCGTGGGGCCCTCCATGGCGTCGGGCAGCCAGACATAGAGCGGAAGCTGCGCGCTTTTGCCGGCCGCGCCGAAGAGAAGGCAGAGGCAGATGACGGTAAGTACGCCGCCCTGCAGTGTGGGATTGATGGCGAGACGGGCGGCGATCTGGGTGAAGTTGACCGAGCCGAAGGTGGCGAGAACGAGGAAGATGCCGATGAGGAAGCCGAAATCGCCGATGCGGTTGACGATGAAGGCTTTCTTGCCGGCGCTGGCGGCGGAGTCGCGCTGAAACCAGAAGCCGATGAGCAGGTAGGAGGCGAGGCCGACGCCCTCCCAGCCGACGAACATGAGAAGAAAGTTGCCGGCGAGGACCAGGAGGGTCATGAAGAAGAGGAAGAGATTGAGGAAGCTGAAGTAGCGCGCGTAGGCGGGGTCGTCGCGCATGTAGCCGACGGAGTAAACGTGGATGAGAAAGCCGACGCCAGTGACGACCAGCAGCATGACCATCGAGAGCTGGTCGAGGACGAGGCTGAAATCGACGTGGAGCGCGCCGATGGCGAGCCAGGGATATGGAAGTGTCTCGACAGATGGCAGCGCGAGCGCGGTCACCTGGCCGCAGCCCGGGCAGCTTGAAGTGGCGGAGATGTTGGACGCCAAGAAGGCGCTGAGAACCAGGCCGAGGGACGCGAGCGGCGCCAGCACGCCGATCACGGTGACGAGCCGCCTGGGCAGCCGCGAGCCGAGGATTCCGTTGAGCACGAAGCCGGCAAACGGAAACAGCGGAATCAGCCAAAGATGGGCGGACTCGTTCATAGCTTCATCAGGTCGATGCGGTCAACGGCAAGTGTGGCGCGGGCGCGAAAGACCGCGATGATAATGGCCAAACCGACGGCGGCTTCGGCGGCGGCGACCATCATGACGAAAAAGACGAAGATCTGGCCCCGCACCTCGTGCCACTGATATGCGAAGGCGACGAACGAGAGATTGACGGCGTTGAGCATGAGCTCAATGGACATGAAGACAGTGATGAGATTGCGCTTGATGAGGAAGCCGATGACGCCGAGCGAGAAGAGCACAGCGCTCAGGAGCAAATACCAGGGGAGCGGGACATCGTGCTGAAGGAAGCTCACTTTTCGGCCATCCTTTCCGCGCCGTCTTTGCGGGCGAGCGCGACTGCTCCGAGGATGGCGATGAGAATGAGCACCGAGGTGACTTCAAACGGCAGAAGCAGCTCGTGGAAGAGCACCTGGCTGAGGAGGACAAGATTCGATTGGCCGGGCGCATTGGTGAGGCCCTGGCCAAGGTGCGCGGCGCCGAGTCCCTGCGCACGTAGAACAATCGTGGCCAGGACGGCCAGCAGCGCGGCGACGGCAGGGAAGCCGATCGCGACCGCGGCGCGGCTGCCGAGGGTGCGCTCTTCGCGGCCGGCATTCAGCAGCATTACGACAAAGGTAAACAGGACCATGACCGCGCCGGCGTAAACGATGATCTGGGCGATGGCGAGGAACTCCGCGCCGAGGAGAAGGTAGAGGACGGCGAGCGACGTCATGACGACGATGAGCGAGAGTGCGCTGTTGATGGGATGGGTCTGCAGCAGGAGATTGATGGCTCCCGCGAGGCAGAGTCCGGCAAAGAGGAAGAACAAAATCAAGTGCATCGCAAACGGCCCTGAAAAATCAAGCGCTTACATTTCCACTAGCCTGGACAGTTCGAGAGATCCAAGGAATAAGCTCATCTTCATGAAAGAGCCCACGGAAGATCAAGAATATCATGGCCGAAGAGGCGTGAAAGGGATGAGAAAGGGCTGCACGTGTGCGGATTTTGGCCGTGGTTCGAACTGCTCCCTATGCCTGCGATGCGTGTACGTCAGTCTGAGTTCAGCGATACTTAAGGCGGTCGATTTGAGGATGCCGGCCGTCGTCAGTTGCAAGGGGCGGGGTGGCAAATGAGGCCGCTTCCCGGAACAACAACCGGAGTTGAGTAGTTTTCTCCTCCGATCGTTTTTCCCGAGGCGTGCCACAAGTTCTTTCACAAGAGTTTCCCGCAAAATTTCGCTGGACAATACGCCTTGAGTGTTCTAGCTTTGGCGTCAAGTCAGTTGCACCTGGATGGCGCTTCCCCCCAGCTCCCATGGCCAACCCCGGAATTTGTTCGGCCAGGCTGAACCATGCTAGGTCGGTTCATCAGAGCAAAATCCCTGGAGGTTTCTATGACAAAAAGGGGCAAAATTCTTCGCGACACAAGTATCGGAAACGGTTTGATCGTGGTCGATGGCCAACAGTATTCCTTTACGCTGGAAGGGACTTGGAAGTCGGAAGTTCCGCCAACTGTTGGAACGGCTGTCGATGTGGAGTTCAACGATGCGGGTCAAGTTGCATCGCTGCGCGCGGTGCCGGAGTCGCAATTGACAAAGGAGCAAGCGCAGGCTGCCTTGACGGCGGCGAAAGGAAAGGGCGCGGAGATATTCTCGCAGATTGTGAACCGATTTGGCGCGCTCAACCTGATTGCGCTGTTGGTTCTCATCATTGGGTGGTTCTTTTTGAGCGCCGTTTCCATCCAAAGTCCACTTGGCTCGATGAGCTTCACCTTCTGGCAGTTGCTTGGTTTCCTGAATACCAAGAACGCGCTCGAAGTCTTGATGCAGGCAGGCACGGGCAGTGCCAGCACAGGTGTCTATGGTTTTCTGGCTTTTGTGTCGCTTGTTGGTCCGTTTATTCACTTCCTGTGGAAGGACAAGCGCGCGGTGCTGGCCGGAGTGTTGCCGCTGCTTTTTATGCTGATTGTGGGGCTGGTTGCCCACCACAGCGTTAACTCCGCGCTGGGAATGGGCGGGGCCGCTGACCCGAACGATCCCATGGTGCAGGCGGTTCAACAACAGGTATCTCAGGCCATCTCCATTGGTTTTGGGGTGTATCTGTCGGTGCTGGCCTGCCTTTATTTTGCTGGCATGAGCGTGAAGAAGTTTTTGGTGGCTGAGAAGAGCGCTTCCCCCACGGCATAACGGAGCGGCATCGCAGCTTCGCGAATCCGATCCTTGCAGCACCTTACCGATGCGCGTTCATCGTTGGGCAGGCGTGTGCTCATTCCTCAGCGATAGGCCAGCCAGAGGCTTGTTCCCACAATGTTGAGGATGGCGAGCGGGAGCAGGAAACGCCATCCGAAGTTCATCAGTTGGTCATAGCGGAAGCGGGGCAAGGTTCCCCGCACCCAGACGTAGAGACAGAGAAAGCAGAAGACTTTGAAGACGAACCAGATGAGCGGGAGAAATGCGTTGAGGAAGTTGCTCTGGAACGGGCCCATCAGGTCGCCGAAAGGGCTGGTCCAGCCGCCGAGAAAGAGCAGAGTGGCCACACAGCCCACGTTGATCATGTTGCCGTATTCGGCCATGAAGAACATGGCGAACTTCATGGAGCTGTACTCGGTGTGATAGCCGCCGGTGAGCTCGCTTTCGGCTTCAGGCAGATCGAAGGGCGAACGATTCGTCTCGGCAAACGCTGCCATGAGGTAAATGAAGAAGGCGAGGAACTGGAATCCGCCGAAGATGTTCCAGGTGGCGATGCCGAGAGTGGCTTGCTGCTCGACGATCACGCGGAGGTTGAGCGAGCCGGCGCGGAGAACTACGCCGACGAGCGAGAGACCGAGGGCCAGCTCGTAGCTGATGAGCTGCGCCGAAGAGCGGAGCGAACCGAGCAGGGAATATTTGTTGTTCGAGGACCAGCCGGCAAGGGCGATGCCATAGACGCCCATGGAAGTGACGCCGAGGATGACCAGCAGCCCGATATTGATGTTGGAGATTTCAAAGAGATCGAAGCCGTGAGGGCCCATATCTGCGCCGAAGGGAACGACGGCGATGGAGATGAGCGCACAGCCGAGCGAGAGAATGGGCGCGAGGAGATAGATGGGGCGATAGACGGCGGTGGGAACCAGGTCCTCTTTTAGGAAGGACTTTGCGCCGTCGACAAGCGGCTGCAAGAGGCCGAAAGGACCGACGCGGCTGGGGCCCCAGCGGTTCTGGATGCGGCCGACGAGCTTGCGTTCAAGAAGCACGGTGTAGGCGATGCCGAGCAGCATTACCACCGTGACAACGGCGACTTTGAGCAAGCTCCAAAGAAAGAATTCAAGGATCGTCACGTGCGTTTGGCCTTTTTTGAACAGCGAGTCAGCAAGTTAGCAGGTCAGCGAGTCAGCGGCGGCTGGGTGCAATCTCTCAGCCGGCTGCGGATTTTGCGAACTCCTTTGATTGATGTTCTTCAAGCTGCTTGAGCCCCTGGCTGTAACGGCCCAGCGTGCCAGAGGTGAAGAGAGTGTCGTGCGCGGGAACGACGAGATCGGGCGCGGCCAGCGCGGAGACGGGAACGAATCCCGGCGAGGCCGGCTCGGTGTGCACGTCGTTGCCCGCGAAGAGACTGATGCGATCGAGGGTGTAGCCGGGGACGAGCCGCTCGATTTCGTCGAGCGCGGCAAGAGGATCGAAGGGGCTGAGCCTGGGTTCGAGGCCATTGGCTTCAAGCCAGACTGAGTGACGGTCGGCCTCGCCGGACTGCGCGCCGCGCGACTGGCCGAGATCGCCGGTAGTGCCGCGCTTTCCGAAGGGAACCAGCGTGCTGACGTCGACGCCCATGCTGCCGGCGAGGCGTACCAGGATTTCAAAGTCGGGCTTAACGCCGGCGCGGTCGGCGGCCTTGCGAACGATTTGAATGTCGCCGAAGGTGTTGGTGACAGTGCCCGATTTCTCGTAGAGGCTGGCGGCGGGAAGGACAACGTCGGCGAGGGCAGCGGTTTCTGTGAGGAAAAGGTCCTGGACGACGAGAAAAGCGCCTTTGAGGGCGGCGGGATCGAGTTTGGCATGCGAAATAGGATTGGCGCCGACGACGAGAAGCGCGCCGAGTTCGCCAGCATTTGCGGCTTCGAGCATTTGCGGCAGCGATTTGCCGGGTGCGGCGGGGAGGTTAGGGTATTCGGCGAAGGCGCCGGGCGCGGTGACGGGGACGTAGCTGGGGAGCAGGTCGGGAAAGAGGCCCATGTCGGCTGCGCCGCGAGAGTTGCAGTGGTCGCCAAGATAGGCAAAGCGGACAGAATCGGGATTGGGTCCGCGCTTAAGGCCCCAGGCGATGAGGTCTTTGACAGCGGCGCCACGAAATTCTTCGCCAAAGATGACGATAAGCGACTCTTCGGCGAGGATAGCCATTGCGAATTCCGATTGTCCGGCATCGAGGAGCGATCCGAGCTTGCCGTAGTCGCCGGGCTTGAGGTCTAGCGTCGCCTTGGCTTGGCGCGCGAGCTTGATCGGCTTGGAATTTGCGACGTAAAGGCGGGCGCGGTTGAGGCGCACGTTGGTGCGGAGCAGCCAAGCGAGGAGCGGGTGCTCTTCAGTGGGATTGCCGCCGACGAGGAGGATGGCGCAGGCAGAAGCGATGTCGCGCAGGCTGGCGGTTTTATCGGAGTGTCCTGCGAGAGCGCGAGCGAACGAAGCATAATCCGTCGTCCGCTCGTGGTCGATGTTGTTGGTGCCGAGTGCGGTGCGCGCGAACTTTTGCAGCAGGTAGTTTTCTTCGTTGGTGGTGCGGTTGGAGCCGATGACGCCGATGGCCGAACCGCCGCGTGCGTCGCGAATCTCTTTCAATTTGCCGGCGGCGAAGCGGATCGCGTGCTCCCACGTGGCGGGTTCGAGCTTGCCCTCCGAATTTCGGACGAGAGGCTGCGTGAGGCGGTCGGGACTTTCGACGAAGTCGAAGCCGAAGCGGCCCTTGGCGCAGAGGAAGTCGCCGTTGATGCCACTCTTGTCGCGATTGTCGGCGCGAACGATCTCGGAACCGTCTGTTGTAGATCGGACGCCAAGAGTGACTTTGCAGCCGTCGGCGCAGTGGGTACAAACTGTCGAGACGTGGGTCATCTCCCAGGGGCGTGTTTTGTAGCGATAGCTGCCGCTGGTGAGCGCGCCTACGGGACAAACATCGATGCACATGCCGCACTGCTCGCAGTCGAGCTGGTGGCCATCGTTAGGGACGATGACGGAGTTGATGGCGCGGTTGTGGATGCCGAGCGCCCAGACGTCCATGCCCTCGCCGCACATGCGGATGCAGCGGTAGCAGAGAATACAGCGCGGGCGGTCGTAGAAAACCGCGGGCGACCACTGCTGCTCGTCGCGATGAAACTTTACCTCGACGAACTGGCTTTCGCCCGCGCCGTACTTGAAGGTCATGTCCTGCAGTTCGCACTCGCCGCCGGCATCGCAGACGGGGCAGTCGAGCGGGTGGTTGCCGAGGAGCAGTTCGATGGTGGCTTTGCGCGCCTGCGCGATCTCAGGCGACTCGGTGATGAAGACCTGGCCTTCGGCGACCTGAGTGGTGCAGGCGGTTTGCAACTTGGGCACTCTTTCCTGGCGCACCAGGCACATGCGGCAGGCAGCCTGCAGCGAGAGGCCGGGATAGTAACAAAAGGCCGGGATCTCGATGCCTGCTTTGCGGCAGGCGTCAATGAGCAGCGTTCCCCCGGGTGCGGTGAGCTTCTTTCCGTCGACTGTGAAGGTTACGTCAGCCATTCGTTTTGTCTGCCCTTACGCCTTCCACCAAAACCTGCTGTCATCCTGAGCGGAGGTCCCGCCACAGCGGGACCGAGTCGAAGGATCTACGGTTACTTCAGCGCGCACGCGCCGTTAGCCCTTTGATTCGCCCTCCCAGACGGCGATTGCATCCAACGCGGATTGCCTCTCTGCGGGCGGTAGGTCGTTTGTGGCTTCGCCAATAAGGAACTCGTTCATATGGGTTGGTTGGTTCTGAAGAAGATTTGACTGCACAACCCGCCGGAATTCAGTTCCCGAAACCCAATAGTCAGAAGATACCTGTCCGCCAGCACTCGGAAGTAGCACCAAGTGCCATGATCTCTTTTTGCTCTCTTTTTCTTTGAATAACGTCCCATAGACCTCAAAGTCGCCAAACGATCCGCGCCTTTGCAAAATCGGTTCGTTCAATTCTTCCATTCATCCCTCCAGCGATAACGCTAAACAACCGTCAACTGCGGCACGCCTTCCCTTGCAAACGGGCAGGGCCTGCCGTTCAAATGATCTTCAAACTCCTGGCGAAACTTTTTCACGAAAGCAATGGTGGGCATAGCGGCAGCGTCGCCGAGGGGGCAGAAGGTGCGGCCCAGCATGTTTTCGGCGAGATACTGGATGTTGTCGATGTCTTTGGCGGCGCCGAAGCCGGCGTGGAAGCGGGTGAGCGATTTCTTGAGCCAGTCAGTGCCTTCGCGGCAGGGAATACACCAGCCGCAACTTTCGTGTGCGTAGAAGCTCATGGTGCGAAGGGCGAATTCGACCATGCAGGTCTGGTCGTCGATGACGACGACGCCGCCGGAGCCGAGCATGGAGCCGGCTTTGCCAACCTGGTCGAAGTCCATGCCGATGTCGATCTCTTCGGGCAGCAGGACCGGAGTGGACGAACCGCCGGGAACGACGGCCTTGAGCTTTCGCCCGCCGGGAATACCGCCGGCCACGTCGTAGATCATCTTTTTGAGGTTGTAGCCCATGGGCAGCTCGTAGACGCCGGGGCGCTCGACATGGCCGCTGATGGAGAAAAGGCGCGTGCCGCCGTTGCGCGGAGTACCGACGGCTGCATAGGCCGCCGCGCCCATTTGGATGACGTGAGGCACGGTGGCGATGGTCTCGGCGTTGTTGATGACCGTGGGACCGCCGTAGAGGCCGACGACGGCGGGGAAGGGCGGCTTGATGCGCGGAATGCCGCGCTTGCCTTCGAGCGACTCCATGAGCGCGGATTCCTCGCCCACTTCGTAAGCGCCCGCGCCGGTCTGGGTGATGATCTGGAATTCGCTTTCGGTGCCGCAGATGTTCTTGCCCAGAAAGCCGCGTTCGTAGGCATCGGCGACGGCGCGTTCCATGATTTCGAGAAGATAGCGGTACTCACCGCGCAGGTAGATGAAGCCCATCTTCGCGCCGACGGCGAGGCCGGCGATGATCGTGCCTTCGATGACGGCGTGCGGATCGTGCAAAAAGATGAGGTGATCCTTGCAGGTGCCGGGCTCGCTTTCGTCGCCGTTGACGAGGATGTACTTGGGCTTGGCGGACTGGCGGGGAACGAAGGACCACTTCATGCCGGCGGAGAAGCCCGCGCCGCCGCGGCCACGCAAACCGCTCAACTTCATCTCGTTGATGATCCAGTCGGGGCCCTGTGCGAGGCATTTCTTGACGGCTTCGTAGCCGCCGAGCTCGATGTAGCGGTCGATGCCGGTGGCTCCCATGCCGAAGCGGCGCGAGACGATCTTGACCTCGTCGGGATGGGAGACGAGCCTAGGCATTTTTCCCCTTGTCCCGAACTCGATCCTCGACTTGCTTCCGGTACGCGCCGAGGATGCCGGGGACGAGATCAGGCTTGAGCTCGTCGTGGAAGTCGTAGTTGACTTGTATGGCCGGGGCCCAGCAGCAAGCGCCGATGCACTCAACTTCTTCCAGCGAGAAGAAGCCGTCGGCGGTGACGCCGTGGGGGTCGATGCCCAGTTCTTCGCGGAAACGATCGAGGATTTCGTAGGCGCCGCGCAACATGCAACTGATGTTGGTGCAGACCTGGATGTTGTATTTGCCGGCCATCTTGAAGCGGAGCATGGAGTAATAGGTGGCGACGTTGCGCACTTCAAGCTCGGTGATGCCGATGCGGCGGGCGACCTCGGCGATGACGGCGTCGGAGAGGTAGCCGACCTCGTCCTGCGCATAAAGCAAAATGGGAATAAGGGCGGAGCGCTTGACAGGATATTTCTGGACGAGCGCATCAAAGCGCGCGGAGAGCTCGGGCGAAAAGACCGGCATGGTATCAGCGTTCATCGATCGATCTCCCCTAAAACGATGTCGATGGAGCCGATGACCGCGACCAGGTCGGCGATCAGGCGGCCCTTGCACATGGTTTCAACGGCTTGCAACGTGGCGAACGATGGATAGCGCATGTGTACGCGGTAGGGCTTGGAAGTGCCGTCGGAGACTACGTAATAACCCATCTGCCCGTGGCCGCACTCGATGCCCTGGTAGACCTCGCCAGCGGGTACGTTGAAGCCCTCGGTGACGATTTTGAAGTGATGGATGAGTGCTTCCATCTCGGTCTTCATCTTTTCGCGGTCGGGCAGGACGATTTTGGGCGCGTCGGCCTTGACCGGGCCGCCGGGCATGCCGTCGAGGGCCTGCTGGACGATCTTTGTGCTTTCACGCATCTCGACAAGGCGGACTTCGTACCGAGCCCAGGTGTCGCCAACAGTGGAGGTGGGGACTTTGAACCGGAACTTCTCATAGCCGGAGTAGGGCATGTCGCGGCGGAGGTCGATATCGACGCCGGAGGCGCGCAGCGGCGGGCCTGTGACGCCGAACGTAATGGCATCGGCAGCAGAGAGATAGCCAACACCCTTCAAGCGGTTCATGAAGATTGGATTACCCGTGAGGAGGTTCGAATATTCGTCGATTTTTTCGGGGAATGTGGTGATGAAGGCCTGAACGCGGTCGAACCAGTCGAGGGGCGGTTCCATGGCGATACCGCCGATGCGGAAGTAGCTGGTCATCATGCGCTGGCCAGCCACGGCCTCGAAGAGCCGGAGGATTTCTTCGCGCTCACGAAAGGTGTAAAGGAAGACGGTGAGGGCGCCAATGTCCATGGCGTGGGTGCCGAGCCAGATCAAGTGCGAGTTCAGCCGGCTCAGCTCGGTGAGCAGGACGCGAATCCACTGGGCGCGCTCGGGAATCTCGAGGCCGAGTAGCTTTTCGACGGCCAGGCAGTAGCAAAGATTGTTGGAGAGCGGATCGAGGTAGTTGATGCGGTCGGTGAGCGGGACCACCTGCTGGTAGAACTTGGCTTCGCAGGTTTTTTCGATACCTGTGTGCAGGTAACCGATCTCGGGCCGGACACTGACGATCACTTCGCCGTCGAGCTCGACGACCAGGCGCAACACGCCATGCGTGGCCGGGTGCTGCGGACCCATGTTCAGAATCATTTGGTGCTCGCCGGTGCTTTCGGCAGCGGGGAGCTCAAGGGCGGGTGCGGCGGGATTCTCGCTCATCAGCGATAGCCCTCCACCGGGTAGTCTTTGCGCAGGGGATGGCCTTGCCAGTCGTCGGGCATCATGATGCGGCGCAGATCAGGGTGACCGCCGAAGTGAATGCCGAAGAGATCGAAGACCTCGCGTTCGAAGAAGTTGGCGCCAGGCCAGACGGGAGTGATCGAGTCCACGGTGAGATCCGGCTCGTCGAGCATCACACGCAGCCGGATGCGCTCTTTGAAGGCGTGCGAGAGGATGTGATAGCTCAACTGGAAGCGGGGCGAAGCGGGGAACCAGTCGACCGCGGTCATGTCCTCAAAGAAGTTGTAACCAGCGGCCTGCACGGCGGAGCAGGCGGCGCGAACCCCCTCGGGCGCGATGGTGAGCGTGAGCTCGCCGAAGTCGAATTTCGCGTCGGTGAAGGCCTCGGGATTCCATGCCTGAAGGGCCTGAATGGCGGGATGGTCCGGTATGGCGTCGAGAACAGCCTGCTTGCCGCTGATCGTGGGGGTTTGGCTCGTCATCCTCTCGGTCCGCCTTTTCTGCTCTGAAAAAAACTTACCAATGCGCAAGGTCTTTGTCGGTCGTGAAAAGAACGCACCACCGATCGCCGCTCACTGCATTACAAATCCGCTTTATCCCGGCTCCAATTCAGGATGCCTTTGCGCACGATGTAGTAGAGTCCGACGGCGACAAAACCGAGGTAGACGAGCATCTCCCAAAAGCCGAAGAGGCGGGAGCCGGTGATTTGCGGAAGCTGGCGGTAGATGACGGCCCACGGCATCATAAAAACCATCTCCACATCGAAGAGGATGAAGAGGACGGCGACCAGATAGAAGCGGACGCTAAAGCGGCCGCGAGCGTCGCCCGTGGCTTGGATGCCGCACTCGTAAGCGTCGAGCTTGACTTGAGTGTTGCGATGGCGGCCGACGAACCACGAGGCCGCAACCATTCCTGCGCCAAGGAGAAACGCGGCAAGAATCTGCAGGAGCAGAGGGAGATATTGCCAGTCGTATGGAGTTGGATTCATCGCCGCCCAGTCCGGAGAAAAAGGATCGTTTACCGTCTATGCCGCCGGAGAAAAGGGTAACCCCGGTCAACGCAAAACCTAGCTTGAGATTAGGTTTTCAGGCGCGTCACGTCAAGGCGGAGCGCGAGATACGGAAGCGAAGTGCTTTGCTGCGCACAAGATGCGGGTGTCGATCGGCAGGCGGTGCGGGGAGCGCGAGCGTTTCCCCGGCCTGTGTGAGTTTCGTCACTGGATCTCCCGATCTGATCCATCATAACTACGGCGGTTCTCCTGCAACGATGAGCCATTTCGGACAGAATTCAAGGTGGCTTTTTCCTGATGAAAAGAGCCACCTAGCGATTGTGCCTTGGTCTACACCTGCAAGCGACCCGCTATAGGGCCATTGCTGGACAGCACTTTCGTACTCTGATCGATTCCGTCCAAAGCGCCGAAGAACCGGGTGGGGATAGACCGCATGGGCTCCTGTTCGGCAACGAGCGATTTCCCGGTTCCGGCTTCTGTTTCCACCGCAGTGGCAAGCCGCAGCCGCTTACGCCGCAGGCGCATCTCGCCGCAGGCGGGCCGCGCATTAGAAATTCTGGGCCATGCGATCGAGTATCTGACCGACGAGTTCGTCCATGCGGGAGGATCCATGACCGCACACGATGCACGCCTGGAAGCGGTGCAGTTGCTGATGGGAATTAACCGGCAGATTTACTTTGAGTGCCCGCCGGTCCCCACACTGGGCGAACGATGGCGCGCGCTGCTGCACATGCGCACGGCGTAAAGAAGCAGCTTTTAGCCTTTAGTTTGGTCGTGCGGCGGCCAGCGGCTCCGCCTTTTCTGGTAAGTTGAGCCTTCGCGTTGCCGTTATGGGGATGACTCTGCGAGCAAGCGCGCGGCGAGGCGCATATCGCCTCTGTCCAGAGCGTTGCTGACGGACTCGAGATATTTCTGGCCGGCGATCAGTTCCCCGGTAGTTTCGTTGTCGAGGCCGTCGCCGCTATCGTCTTCGTCGTCGTCCTCCTCATCGTCGTCCGAGTCTTCATCAACTTCGCCGCCGGAATCGTCGCTGGATTCGTCTGAATCTTCCTCGTCGTCTTCATCTTCTTCGTCCTCGTCGTAGGGATCGGCGGCGAGTTCTTCGCCGTCGCTGGTCTCAGAGATCGCTTCGACGGAGCCGAAGGGGATGGCATCTTCCTTGCGATCGACACTTTGCAAGGCCAACTGGAGACCGTAGAGGAGGAGCGATGCGCGGGAGCGGTCGATGGTGTTGTTGACGATGGCGCGGAGGACCTGGGTGATGGTGACCTGAATGACGCAGCGCTCTTCGAGGAGCGGGATCTCGATCGAGTCCGCCGGTTTGGCGGCTGCGAGGCGCCGCCGGCTATGGAAATAACAAAGCGTCCTCGCCCTGGAGGGCGTACCCGTGACATTGTCTCCCGCTTGGCATGATGTGCCGACATTTCGGCGCCATAAATCGCTCCTTTCGCTGCCCAGTTTTCGCCTACCCGTGTTCCCAGCTTTCGCATTTGTTGTCCGCAGGCCCCCCTCTCCCCGGTATGCCATACCTCCATATTTGATAGCAAAGGAGTTACGGGACGATCCATACCTGGGGCCATACCTTCCCATACCTTGCATACCAATTTCCGGGGCCGCATCCCGCAAACATTGAGATTCACGACAGTTGCGGCGTTTTTGAGGCCTTATTGCGCGGATTGCGCCGGTTTTACGAGCGCAAAGAGGCGAATGCGGCGGAGATTGTACGCCGCAAGGGAGGCCTGGTTGAACGCTGATGGAATCAGTATGCGCTGAAAGTGGGAAATTATCGGCAAACTTGAGAGAAAAAGTGAAGGAGTGAATAAGTACATGGGAAATCAGCGAGTAAGCGGGTCAGCGGGTCGGCATGTCTGGGCACCGGGGGCTTGACAAGAGGTGCGTGGACGCTGGCGATGGGCGGGAGGAGGGGCGGTGGGGTGCCGATCATGGCGAAAACGCGGGCGCGGCGGGAATGAGCAGTCGCGCCGATGGAGATCATTTCGGTGGAGAGTCTGCGCACGGCCCAAAGGCGTAGTGATCCTTTAGGAGCGATGGTTGTATGCTTTGGAAATGGCCTTGCCGAATATATCGGAGCAGGATGTGAGAGATCTTCTTCCTGCTGCAACATCTGTCATTTACTTGAACCACGGTGGGCAAAAAGTGGTCTTTCGAATCGAGCTCGGTGGGCAGCCATTCGTTTTGAAGTTTGCGTTGCTTTCGGACAGCTTCCAGCCAGATGCCGCGGATATCGATGACGTAGTTCTACGCGCGAGGCGTGAGACTCAAATAATGCAGGAATGCAAGTCTCCCCACATTGTCAAAATGGGCCCGATCGAACTAAGCACTGCGTCATTGACTGGGCAGAACATTCTCTATTTTTCAGAGGAATTCATCGAGGGACAGACCCTTGGCGACGTGCTTCGACAACGCGGGCCGCTGCCTGTACCATCTCTGGTGCAGTTGGCACAGCAGATGTGTGCTGCAATCGATGAGCTCTGGTCGCTCGGGAAGATCCATAGGGACATTAAACCGGGCAATATAATGCAGCGGTCTGATGGGGCAAACTACGTGCTCCTTGATGCAGGTCTCGCATTTGACGTGGCCGGCGAGTCTATCAGCGCTGGCTTCCTGGTTGGCACAATGGCCTATTTCAGTCCTGAGCAGTTTGATTATTTAAATCGAAGGGTGATGGATTTTCGTTCAGACATGTTTTCACTTGGGGTGACGCTTTATGAGGCCGCAACCGGCCAGCACCCGTTCTTTTCTCCGGCGACTAGTGTTCCGCACCTTTTCACCAAGATCACATCTTTTAATCCGCCGCCACCGAGTTCTCTGAATGCAGCGGTTCCAAAATCTCTCGACCAGATCATCTTGCGTATGATGGGAAAATCCCCGCACCTGCGTTACCGCCGCATCTCCCAGCTTCAAGATGCGCTTGCACTCGTCTAGGAGAGTCAATGGCTTTGTATGTGCAACACGGACACGGCAAGTCGGACAAGGTTGATTCCGCCTTAGAGTCGGGGAGCGTCGACGGGGTAATCTTCGGTGCTCGCAATGAAATGGTCGATAACATTGAAGCCTGCGTGGCAAACGTTCGCGAGCGTGGTGGGGTCGTTCTATTCGACCCCCAATTCCAGGTGTCGGCGATAATTCCTGCCAATGATCGTTTCTTGCCGGATTATCCGTATTACAAGGCTGGTCGCAGGGCTGGGGATTTCGTGGGCGGAAGAAAGCTCGCGAGCTACGTGAAAAGCACGCTTAATTTCGAAATGGGTTTGGGCCCGGATCGGTTGCTTTCTCCGACCGTTATTTTTGATTCCTTCGAGAGCAATTGGTATCAGAATGCTCTGAACCTTGCCGACGCATCTTTGGAGTATCACGCTGGGCTTATTGACGCGCCGCCCTTGCTCTTAACTTTTATCATTGGCGAGCAAGCGCTTGGTTCTGATAGCGGTGTGGACTCGTTTCTTGACCAAATTACCTCATGGGAATCGGCCGCTGGGGTATACCTTATTATTTCGCGAGAGGATAGCTCCTATAGTCAGCGGTTTGAGTCCGATCTTCTTGCGAGCGCTCTTTACATAACCTATGTTCTCGGGAGCGTGAATGGCCTGGAAGTCATCAACGGGTATTCCGACTTTTGCGGGTTGCTATTTCGATCTGTAGGAGGGACCGCGTTCGCCACCGGCTGGAGTCAGAGTCTGCGCCAGTTTCATCGGCGTTCGTTCACGAAGCACAAACCGGGAGGACAGCAGCCGAGGCCAAGGTACACCTCGGTCCCTCTGCTTAATTCGATCTTGCTGAGCGAATTGCAGCAAATTTTCGAGAGTGGGAGGCTCGGAGATGTCCTTTCGGGCGTTCCGCTGGACAGCGTGATCGTCGACGCCGCTAGTCCCGAGGATCCTGATTGGAGCACCAGGGTTTCGGAGTTGCATCATTGGGAATCTTTGAAGAAATTGGAGGGGACTCTTGGTGCAGACGTGATACCTAACCTTGAAGCGCTTAAGAAGAGGTTCACCTTGGCGCAGGAGCTTTATGTCGAGCTAAGCGAGGAGGGGGTGGTCTTTAGCTCCCAGACCCGTGCCGACCATTTGGATGAGTGGGCTGACGCTGTCGATTCTTTTCGTAAGATGGCCTCACTTTAATCTTCGATCCGCTTAGCATCCCGACGGCCATAATGGATCGGTGTTCGGCGTGAGGCGCTCGTTTTAGTGGACGAATAAGAACGACCGACTTTCCGGATGCGTCGTGGGAAACAAGCCCGATATTTGCCTTTTGGAAAGTCTCTCGATGTTTATATGCCGTTCGCGCGCTCTCGGTCGGCATAACGACGAATACCTTGTCAGAAAAGCTCCGATACCTTGTCGCCTGGTAGAGTGCCCGCTGCCAGTTCTTGAGTTTTAGCTCAAACGCGCAGATCTCGATTGATGGGAATCTCTTGCGTGGTATGGCACGGAATCGGCCGTCGCGGGTTGCCGTAACGAGCTTTGCTTCGATTAGAGCCCGCAGCCACTTTCTGAAGACTGGCAGCGTGACCCCGACGCGTTGGTAGGCTTGATCCTGGTCCTGCGCGGCGCGTCGACGTAACGTGGAAAGGATGCGGCTCGCAGTAGGGTTTTGAAGGAGCGCTGCGTGAGGCCGAAGGTGGGCGGGGGACCACCCTTTTCCAAACCGCCCCCAAACGATGTCTGCTCTGCCTTCGGAACAAGTGCTCTCGTGTGCGACAACCCACGTTCCGGCATGGTTTCGCGACCAAAGCCTCGGACACGTAGTCGCCTGAAAGCTTTTGCTTAGCTCGTGTTCCCATCGAAACGATGCGCCCATACTCTTGTCTTGTCTTATTATGCTGCGTCGCCAAGGCTCTTCGCCCATCTTTCGGACGGTTTTGTTTGTCCGGTGTCAAGGGAGTAATTGGTTTCCAGAGGCCTCTTGGGCGGATAGGCGACCCAGCGCTAGTCGAGCCACCCTTCGCCGGGGATCCCGACGGCGCGCTACGCTCGGGATGACACGATGGACGGGGGTGCGGACGGGGACACCCGCACGACAGCCGGATTGGAGTCCGGCGCTACATTTGGCGCCGTCCCAACGGGACTCGAGCACAATCCAGGTCAGCGTTCCCCACGCTGAAGCGCGGGGCTAACAAACGCTGCGCCTACGGCGCGAGGGTGGGGCACCCGGCTCAGGCCTGTCATTCTCTTTCGCCCGCCGATGCGGGCTGGCGGCGATGTTGGCCAATCGATCCCCAGGCTTGCGCCTGGGGCTACCGTCTTTTGCCCGTACCCAGAGGGTGCCCAGCGGGCTTGGAGCCTACGGCGCGAGGGTGGGGCGCCCGGCGACGAATTCATTGCGATCTTTTGCGGCATGGCTCAGGCCAAGCTCTGATACAAAACTGCAGAGGTGGGGTTGGTGGTTTCCCAGGTCGACAAGTGCGAGGGACCTGGGGCACCCAATTGAAGCTGTGGGGTGAAAGCTGGAAGCTGAACGCGGATCTATTGTCCGAAGAGAAGGACGGCAAAGAGGATGAGCCAGGCGAGGGCCATCATGTGCCAGAACCATGCGGTTGCGTCGACGGCGATCTGGCGGGATTGGACGCGCTGGAGGCGGCCGAGCGCGCAAAGGCAGAAGAGCAAAGCCAACACACCCAGAGCCAGGTGGGCGGCGTGCAGCCCGGTGATGAGATAGAAGAAATAGCTGGCCGGGGTGGCCCAGCGATCGAATGCGAAACCCTGGGCGGTGAGCTGACGCCAGGCGACGATCTGGCCGGCTAGGAACAAAAGGCCGAGCGCGAGTGTCGTAGCGATCCACGGAATGGTGCGGCGCAGAGCCGGGCGGCCGAGCCCGAGCCATTCCTCGAGGACGTCGAACTCGTGGAAGATGTGCCGGCGCGCGCGCTCCATGGAGAGACTGCTGAGCAGAAGGACCGCGGTGTTGAGGAAGAGGATGGGCGGCAGCAGAACGGGATGCCAGTCGCCGATCTGGCGCAGGGTTCGCGGATCCATGTGCGTGCCGGCCTGGCGCGCGTAGAAGAGCGCGACGAGGACGACGAAGAACATCATGTCTCCGGCGAGAGCGCAGAAGACGAAGGCGCGGGTGCGGTGCAGGGCCTCGCGCGGGCCGCGGCGCGGACTGCGCCAGTCGTCGTCGCCGCCGCCTCCGCCTCCGCCGGTGGGACGGCGATCAACGGGCGGCTTGCCTCCGGTGCCTGGGGCTTTGCGTTCGACCTCGGACGGGATGGGAGTAAAGATAGGGGGCATGGGGAACCCTGTGTGGAAGAGGTTACTCCACCTTTCGTTTTGACGCACCGAAAATCGGAAGTGTGGCTTAGGGTTTGCAGAAAAGCGATGGTGAGGCGACGGGGTGCGGCGCGGACATCCCTTCTAATTTCCGAAGGTTGCGTGCGCTTTTGTTTTGTGCCGTGATGCGGGGGAAAGGGAAGACCATCGCGGAAATCTGCGCCGGATGCGGCGCGGAAGGGTTCGGTTTCACGGGTCCGGAAAGCTACGCCGGACGGTAATCAACAAAGCTTGTTTGTGCGCACAGCGAGGCACCTGTGGTGCGGCAGCCTCACCAACCCCTTGTCTGCAAAAGCTGCGACTCTTCGATGGAGGCGGCGGCCAGGCCCTTCATGGTGCCGGTGACCTGCTCGGAGACCTCGGCGAGGATCTTGGGGTCGTTGAAGTGGGTGGTGGCGGCGACGATAGCCTTGGCGCGGGAGACGGCTTCTTCGCGCTCCTTGGGCGAGTTCTCGACATCGAGGGGAGTGGCGCGCTCCTTCATAAAGATGCCCGAGCCGACGAAGATAGCCTCGGCGCCGAGCTGCATCATGAGCGCGGCGTCGGCGGGCGTGGCGATGCCGCCGGCGGAGAAGTTGGGCACGGGGAGTTTGCCGGCGCGGGCGACCATGGCTACGAGTTCGTAGGGGGCCTGAAGGTCTTTGGCGGCGGCGTAGAGCTCCTGCTCGGAAAGCACTGTGAGCAGGCGCATCTCGCGGGTGATCTGGCGCATGTGCTGCACGGCGTGGACGACGTCGCCGGTCCCGGCTTCGCCCTTGGTGCGGATCATGGCCGCGCCTTCGGCAATGCGCCGGAGGGCTTCGCCCAGGTTGCGCGCGCCGCAGACGAAGGGCGTAGTGAAGGCGTGCTTGTCGATGTGGTGGGCCTCGTCGGCCGGGGTGAGGACTTCGCTCTCGTCGATGTAGTCGACGCCGAGCTCCTGAAGGATTTGCGCTTCGGCGGTGTGGCCGATGCGGGCCTTGGCCATGACGGGGATGGAGACGGCCTGGATGATCTGCTTGATGAGGCTGGGGCGCGCCATGCGGGCCACTCCGCCTTCGGCGCGGATCATGGCGGGCACGCGCTCGAGGGCCATGACGGAGACGGCGCCGGATTCTTCGGCGATGCGCGCCTGCTCAACGCTCATCACGTCCATGATGACGCCGCCCTTGAGCATCTCGGCGAGGCCGATCTTGAGGCGCAGGCTGGTACCGGTGAAACTCTTGTTTTCTGCGGATTCGGGCATGGTTTTCGACCTCAGATGCGGTGGGTTCCCATCCGCGCGGATGAGCAGGCCGCATAGGATTCCCACCTTCCAGTGTAGCAGCGAAGTGAATCCGGCGTTGCGGCAAGGAGCGTGGGCCGAAGGGCCTGCGCGCCTTCCTTAAGCCTTTCCAATCCCCCCATCGTTCCTCTGGTCCCGTTTCTGCAGGGTTTGGGGCGAGATGGCGACAACGCACGCAACGCCGGCTGGCGGATCGCCGCCGGGCGAACGGGTTCCTGCGGGGGGCGTGGCCCAACCGTCAGCCGGGCAGGCTCTGGTTCCGGCGCCGCGTCCCGCGGAGGAAGAAGAGCCGCCTGTGGTGAGTGCCGCCGTAGCGCGCTTGCCGGTGCAGCTGGACGTTGCCGTGCCGGTGCGGCAGTTCCGCGTGCGGAATCTACTGGCGCTCGAGCCGGAACAGTTGATCGAGTCGCAGTGGAGCCATGGCAACGACGTGCCGCTGGCCGCAGGCGGCGTGCAACTGGCGTGGAGCGAATTCGAGGTAGTGGACACGCGGTTGGCGGTGCGCGTGACGCGGCTGGCGTGAAAAAGGCAGGGAACAGGGAGTAGGGAACAGGGAATAGGCGCGGCGTGAAGGGAATCGATGTGGCGGGGATGGAAAGGCTGAGCGGCGGGTCAGCGATTGGTGGTATTGCGGGGTGGTTGATGGCGAGACTGCACCGGCGCGGGCGCCGCGAGCCGCGCCTTGCGCTCGTCGAGCGCATCGCGCTCGGTCCGCGACAGTCGCTGGCGCTGGTCGAAGCGGAAGGGCGGCGGATTCTGGTGGCCACCTCGGCCGAGGGCGGGCCGGCGTTTTACCCGCTGGACGGGAAACCGTGCTTTGACGAGGGAACGCGAACCAGCGCAGGCGGGGCGGTGCGCACCAGAGCGCATCGGAAGCCGGGGGCCTCATGGTGACGGCGTGGGCGGCACAGATGGCTGCGGCGGCTCCGGCGAGTGTGCCGCTGCTGCCCGATCTCAACGCCAAGCTGCATCCCTCGGACGCGACGCCGTGGACGATTCTCCTGGTCCTGACGCTGATCACCCTGCTGCCCGCGATCCTGATGGCCATGACGCCGATGGTGCGGCTGCTGGTGGTCTTCCACTTCCTGCGCCAGGCTCTGGGCACGCAGACGGCGCCCTCGAACCCCACGCTGATGGGGCTGGCGCTGATGATGACGTGGTTTCTGATGACGCCGGTGCTGAATCAGGTTGATCAGCAGGCCGTGGAGCCCTACCGCGCAGGCCAGATCACGGGCCTCGAGGCCATCGATCGCGGCGCCGCGCCGGTGAAGCACTTTCTGTTGCGCTACGCGCGCGAGAAGGACCTGGCGCTGTTTGCGGCGGCGGGCGAGATTCCGCGGCCCAACACGCCGGACGACCTGCCCATGCGCGTGGTGGTTCCGGCGTACATGCTGTCGGAGTTGAAGGCCGGCTTTGCCATCGGCGCGGTGCTGTTTCTGCCCTTTTTGCTGATCGACATGGTCACGGCCTCAATCACCACATCGATCGGCATGTTCCAGTTGCCGCCAGTGGTGGTGTCGACGCCGCTGAAGATTCTGCTCTTTGTGATGGTGGACGGATGGAATCTGCTGGCCAATTCGCTTTTGAAGAGTTTTTGAGAGGAAGGCGATGACTCCCGACCTGGTTGCCGAACTGATGCGCCAGCTGATGCGCGAGGCCATGATCCTGGCCGCGCCGCTGCTGATTGCGGCGGCGGCGCTGAGCTTTGTGCTGAGCCTGGTGCAGACCCTGACCAGCTTGCAGGACCAGTCGCTGACCACGGTGCCGCGGCTGGCGGCCATTGCCCTGATTTTGCTGGCGGGGATGCCTTGGTTTCTGGAGCGCATGGCGGCCTACACGCGGCTGCTGCTGGGCGACTTTCATCGCTACCTGGGATGAAGAAGGCAGCTATCAGCCGTCAGCTTTCAGCTCTCAGCTTTGTGGGTTCGAAAGAGAGATCGAGGCAGCCATGAGCGGAACGAATGAACTGAAGGCTGAAAGCTGAAAGCTGAGGGCTGTAAGCAATGAGCGGGTGGGGCAACTTTCTGAGCGCGATGACGCTGGTCCTGGTGCGGGTAGGCGGGATGGTGATCTTCGCGCCCTTCTTTTCCTCGACCTCGCTGCCGGCGCGCGCCAAAGCGGTCTTTGTGGGCGCGGTAGCCTTTCTGCTGGCGCCGCTGGTGGCCACGCTGCCCAACACGCAGACTACGCTCGGCTTCTCCGCGATCCTGGGAGAGCTGGCCGTGGGACTGGTCTACGGGCTCTCGCTCACGCTGCTGAACGAGATGCTTTTGTTTGCCGGGCAGATCGCGGGGCTGCAGTTCAGCTTCTCGCTGGTCAACCTTCTGGACCCGCAGTCGGCCATTCAGACGCCGCTGTTGGGCGACCTCTTCCAGCTGATGGGAACTCTGGTGCTGATTACGGCGGGCTTAGACCGGATTCTGCTGGCCTCCGTGGTGCGCAGCTTTCGCACGGTGCCGCTGGGAGCCTATGCCTTGACGCCGCCGGCGGCGCTGGCGATCGTGCACGCCGCAGGAGGGATCTTTCTGGCCGCTCTGGAGCTGGCCGCACCGGTGCTGGCCGCGACGCTGCTGGTAGAGATCGCCGTGGCCCTGCTGGGCAAGCTGAGCCCTCAAATGCCGGTGATGGCTCTGACCGTGCCGCTCAAGACGCTGACGGGATTCGCGATTCTGGCCGGTTCGCTGGCGCTTTGGCCGCGCTTCATCGAGGCCCGCTTCGCCGGCCTGCTGGACATGGCCGAGCGGCTGATTGCGGCGCCCGGGTTCGGAGGCTAGGCGATGGCAGGCGAGCGCACCGAACAGGCAACGCAGCACCGCCGCGAGAAGGCGCGCAAGGAAGGCGACATCCTGCACAGCCGCGAGCTGACGGCCGCGGCAGGGACGCTGGCGGGCGTGATGGCGCTGGGCGTTTTGAGCGGCCGGATCATGGAAGCCTGGCGCGACGCGTTTGCCGGATTTCTCGCGCTGGGCTCGCTGGCGCGCTGGGAGCCGTCGGCGCTGGGACCGACCATGATCGCCATGCGGCGGCTGATGTTCGCGGTGTTGGCTCCGCCGGCCGCGGTGATGGCGATGGTGGCCCTGGCGGCGCTGGGAGCGGGCACTGCGCAAACCGGCGGAGTGACGATGCACGGTGGTTTGATCGGTTTCAAGCCGGAGCGTGTGAACCCCTTCTCGAACCTGAAAAACCTGTTTTCCCTGCGCGCCGCGGCGCGGCTGGGCAAGTCGCTCATCCCGGCCGGTTTTCTCACCGTCTTTGCCGTGCAGCGTATCGCCAGGCAACTCGAGATTCCGCCGTTCTCGACCGCACGCCTGGAGCTGTTGGGCAAGGATGTGTACGGATTGCTGCTGGCCGCGGCGTGGCTGCTCTTTGGCTGGTCGGCGATCGACTACCTGGTGGAGTGGCAGAGCCGGGAGTCGCGGCTGAAAATGAGCCGCCAGGATCTCCGCGACGAGTACAAGGAGACCGAGGGCAGCCCGCAGATCCGCAGCCGCATTCGCAGCCTGCAGCGCCAGATGCGCCGCCGCCGCGTGAAGGCCGATGTATCTCGGGCGGCGGTGGTTCTGACCAATCCCACGCACTACGCCGTAGCCCTGGGCTTCGACTTCGTGGCCATGGAGGCGCCCAAGGTCCTGGCCAAAGGGCGGAATCTCTTGGCCGAAGAGATCAAGGCCGAGGCGCGCTGGGCGGGTGTGCCCATCGTGGAGAACCCTCCGCTGGCGCAGGCGCTCTACCGCACCGTCGAAGTCGGCCAGGCGATCCCCGTGGAGCTGTATGCGGCCGTGGCCGCGATTCTGGCCTATCTCTACCGGCAGCGCGTGGAGGCCGAGCTGCGGGAGCGGCAGATGCGAGGGTCTGCCGCCCGCGCCCAGGCGTGGAACAGCTCCGCGGTTTCCGGATTTGAAGGAGGACCACAATGAGCACAACCGCACTTGGCGCGGGATCGTTGCCGGCGCAAGCCTCGATCTGGCACCGGCTGCGCGATTATCTGCTGCCGATGGCCGCGATCAGCGTGATCTTCGTGATGCTGGTGCCGGTACCGGCCGCAGGCCTGGACCTCCTGCTGGCGCTCTCCATGACCGCCTCGGTCATCGTCTTCCTCTCCGCAGTGCAGATTCGCCGCGCCGTCGAGCTGTCGGTGTTTCCCACGCTCTTGCTGCTGCTGACGCTCTTCCGGCTCTCGCTGAACATCGCATCGACACGAAGAATTCTGCTTCACGGCCAGGAGGGAACGGCGGCGGCGGGCAAGGTGATCGAGGCCTTCGGACAGTTTGTGGTGGGCGGAAATTACGTGGTGGGCTTCGTCGTATTTCTGGCCTTGGTGGCGATCCAGTTTCTGGTGGTCTCGCACGGCGCCGTACGCACCGCCGAGGTGACGGCGCGGTTCACGCTGGACGCCCTGCCCGGCAAGCAGATGGCCATCGACGCCGATCTGAATTCGGGCTCCATCGATGAAGCCGAAGCGCGGCGGCGGCGCCAGGCCATCGCGCGCGAGGCCGAGTTCTACGGCGCCATGGACGGGGCGGCGCGCTTCAACCAGCGCGATGCTCTGGCCACCATCCTGATCACCGCCATCAACATCGTGGCCGGATTGCTGATTGGGACCTGCAGCAGGGCATCGAGCTCGCCGAGGCGGCGCGCACCTATACCGTGCTGACGGTGGGCGATGGCCTGGTGACGATTATTCCGTCGCTCCTGGTCTCCGTGGCTGGGGGCATCACGCTGACCCGAGCCAACTCGGCGGGCATGCTGGGCGGCGAGATCCGGCAGCAATTGCTGGCCCGGCCCGCGACTCTGTACATGGCCAGCGTGGTCTCCGCGTGCATGTGCCTGATACCGGGACTGCCGAAGATCGCCTTTCTGGCTGTAGCCGCGGGGCTGTTCGCGGGGGGAAGGCGGCTGGCCGCGCAGGCGCCGGCGTCCGCGGCAACCGAGCTGACTCCAGCGGAGAAGAAGAAGGCCGAGAGCGCGCAAGGCTCCGACCTGGCTGCGCTGCTGCGCCTGGAGGACTTGACGCTCGAGATCGGCTTCCAACTGATTCCGCTGGTCGATGAAAAGCAAGGCGGGCAACTGCTCAACCGCGTGCGCGCGCTGCGCCGGCACCTCTCCGGCGAGATGGGCTTTCTGGTGCCGCCCGTACACATCTCGGACAATCTGCGCCTGAAGCCCAGAGAATATGTCATTTCGCTGCGCGGGATCGAAACCGGGCGCTGGCAGACCGAGGGCACGCACCTGCTGGCGGTCTCGGGCGAGGCGGGCCGGCGGCCCTTGACCGGCAAGGAGACGCGGGAACCTGCCTTCGGGGTTCCGGCGGTCTGGATTGCTCCCGCGCTCGAGGAGCAGGCCATCGCGGCGGGCTACTCGGTGGTGGACGCGGTCACGGTGATCACCACGCATCTCGGCGAACTCCTTCGCCAGCACGCCTGGGAACTGCTGGGCCGCGCGGAGATCAAGCGGCTGCTGGACGCGCTCAACGACTCGCACCCCAAACTGCTCGAGGAGCTGGTGCCCAAGCTGCTGACCCTGGGCGAGGTGGGGCGGGTGCTGGAACAACTGCTGCGCGAGAGGGTCTCGATCCGCGATCTGGGCGCGATTCTGGAGGCCCTGCTGGAGACCGCGCCCGGAAACAAGAGCCTGGTGGTCCTGGTGGAAGCCGCGCGGCAGGCACTGGGACGCAGGCTGGTGCAGCCGCTCGTCGACGGCGACGGCCAACTGCCGGTGCTGCTGCTCGACCCGGCGCTCGAAGAAGAGATTCAGGCCACGGTCGCGCCCGAGACGGGACAACTCGCCGCGGGGCAGCGTCTGCTTTCCGCGGCGGCGCCACCGGGAACGCCGCTGGTCCGCCGCCTCGCCGATTCTGTGAGATCCCTTATTGGTTCCGCATCCTCCTCGGCAACGCCCGTGCTTCTCTGCCCCAGTCCGGCGCGGTATTCCGTCAAGCGCTGGCTGGAGCCGGTCCTGCCCCGCCTGGCGGTGGTGGCGGCAAGCGAGATTCCGGCGCAGATCCGGCTGCGCCCGGTGGGCACGGTACGCTGAGGCGCAAAAACAGGCCTGGAGCTGTGAGAAAGGGAAAGCGATGGGACCGGAAGCGGCGGCTGCAGGGAGAGAGCCAAAGACGGTACGTCGCGTCGTTGCGGGGAGCGGCTATCCGCCTCCAGCCGCGGCCGTGGGGGCGCTTTCGAGCGAGCAGGAGCGGGTGCTGCTTGAGCATCTTCCCATCGTGCGCTACCTTGCCCGCCGCATTCATGAACGGCTTCCCCAGCACGTGGACATCGAAGATCTGGTCTCCGCGGGGGTGGTGGGGCTGATGGATGCCTTTGCCAAATTCGATCCGGCCAAGAAGGTGCAGTTCCGCAGTTACGCGCAGTTCCGCATCCGGGGGGCGATTCTGGATAGTTTGCGCATGCTCGACTGGAGCCCTCGCGAGCTCCGCCGCAAAGGCCGCGCCGTCGAAGAAGCCATCCGCGCACTGACGGCGCGGCTGGGCCGCGCTCCGGGCGAGGCCGAGGTCGCCGCCGAGTTGGAGACGAGCTTGGGGGAGTATCAGCAGCTGCTGGGCGATCTGAAGGGCTTGGAGATTGGCACGTTGCACGTGGAGCGCAACGAGAACTCGGGCGAGGAGGAGCTGGCCTACGTGCCTGGCCGGCAGGAGGAGGATCCGCTCTTCCGCTGCCTCAGGGGCGAGCTCGAAGAGCGGCTGACGGAAGCCATTGCGCGCCTTCCCGACCGGGAACGGCTGGTGATGACGCTCTATTACTACGAAGAAATGACCATGCGCGAGATTGGCCTGGCGCTCGGGGTGGTCGAGTCGCGGATCTCGCAGGTGCATGCATCGGCGGTGTTGCATCTGCGCGCCGCGCTCCGTGACCTGGTCGGCAAAGCAGCCGCCGCGCCGGCACAGCGGCCCTAACCGGCAGGTGGGAACGCGCGGCTCGCCGGCTGGGGGCGAAAAGGCGCTGCAAGGCGGCGGCCGCCAGGCGCAGACGATGCGGGGGATGCCGAAAGTGAGGAAGGATCATTGACGGAAAAGACGCTGAAGCAGGACGAGATTGACGCTCTCTTTGAAGCCGCGCGCAGCAGCACGCCGGAGTCTATGCGCCCCGAGGTGCGAGCCAAGGTCGTGCCCTACAACTTTTCTTCCGCGGGACAGATTTCGACCGAACAATTGCGCGCCATCAGTATGTTGAATGACCTGTTCGCGCGCAATCTGACGCACAATCTGGCGGCATGGTTGCGCACGCGGTTTCAAGTCAACCTGGTCTCAGCCGAACAGATCCAGTTTAATGAGTTTCTGCTGAGAATTCCCGAGATCTGCTATGTGGCCTCGGTACGCTTGGAGCCGCTGGACGCGCTTTCGGTTCTGCAACTGGATATGGGGCTGGCGCCGCCGATCATCGATCTTCTGCTGGGAGGCGACGGTAAGGACGGGACGCTGCGCGAGCTGACCGACATCGAGGAGTCGATTCTGGCCAGCGTGGTCGAGATCATCTGCCGCGAGCTGACCGTGGCCTGGCAGCCGGTGGGCCTGAGCTTCCTCTTCGAGCGCCGCCAGATGCAGACCCAGGTGGCGCGCATTATCTCCGTCGCCGAGAAGACGCTCTGCCTGAGCTTTGAAATTCGCATGCCGCACAGCTCGGGGTTAATGAACCTGGCTTTCCCGGCAGTGGTGGCCAACACCATCCTGCGCCGGCTGACCACGGACTGGGGCCGGCGGCGGCGCCACGCGCGCGAGACGCGGGCGCGCATGGCCGAGCTGACGCGGCAGATCCGCTTTGGCTGCTCGCTGCAACTGCCCACGGTGCGCATGGCGGCGAGCGCGCTCCAGCAATTGCAGCCGGGCGACGTGCTGCGCCTCGATGCGGGCGCGAGCACTCTCTCCGAGTGGAGAGTCGCCGGTCAGCCGCTGTCTCTTGCCCAGGCCATGCGCCACGGCGCGCACCGCGCCGCGCGCATCGAGCGTGTCCGAGCGGGGGGGGAAGGATGAAGACCTACTTCGACTGTTGGGCCGGGGCGGCTGCGGCGCTGCTCACGCAGGCCCTGGCCGGCGAGCCCCAGTTGGCCGAGTCGTTCCCCAAGCCGTTGTCCGGGGGAGGGTTTGGCTGGGCGGCCATTCTGGCCGGAGAGGTGGAAGGCCGGTTCGCCGTGCTCCTCGATGGCGCGGTTCTGAATGCGCCCCTTGTCGGTGAGGGAGTGGACCAGAAGGCAGGCTGGAAGGAACTGTTGCGGGAAACAGCCGACGCCGCAGCGGGAGAGTTGCTCGCCCAGACGGGCAAGAAGTGCCGGGTGGTGAGCTTCGAGGAGGTTGCTCAGGTAAGCCCGGTTTCGCATGCCTTCGAGCTGCGCAGCGGCGAGCAGGCGTGGACGGTTCTGCTGCGGGACGAGGTGCGGGTGGTTGAGCCGCAGCCCGAGGCGCACGGCGGCACGAATGCGCTCCCCGCAGCGGAGAATCGCCAACCGGCCGGCGCACCGGAGCAGGCGCCTTTGAGTCCGGGATTGGAGCTGCTGCTCGATGTCGAGCTCGAGGCCTCGTTGCGTTTCGGCTCGCGCGAGATGCCTCTGGGCGAGATTCTCGACCTGGGCCCGGGCGACGTGGTGGAACTCGATCGCCATGTGGCCGACCCTGTGGACTTGATTGTGGGTGACAAGATCGTGGCTCGCGGCGAGGTGGTCCTTGTGAACGGCAACTTTGGGCTGCGGGTGAGCGAGGTGGCCGCGCCCAAGAAGCGGCTGGAGAGCATTCGATGCCTGTTCTGAACCGTCGGCCGGGCCGGATTCCACGCCGCGCCGCGCCGCCGGAGGCGGGCCCGGGCGCAGCCGGCTCCAATGGGGTCTCCTTAGCGGTGGACGCGCCAGGACACGCGCCGAGCGGGCTGCACGCCGCAATCTTTACCACCTGTTCGAATCCCCGCTGCGGCTCCGGCTGGCTGCGTCTTTGGCGCCGCCGGGAGGCGCCGGTCTTCGAGGGTGGGTGGTGCTGCTCGGAGGCGTGCATGGCGGAGCGGGTGGCCTCGGCGCTCAGCCGGGAGATGGATGGGCGGGGCGGGGCGCGGGAGGGTTACAGGCACCGCATTCCGCTCGGTCTGGTGATGCTTGAGCAGGGCTGGATTACTCTGCAGGATCTGCGCGCGGCGTTGGCGGCGCAGAGAGCGGCGGGGGCGGGAAAGCTTGGCGGCTGGCTGGTGCGGCGAAAAAACGTCGACGAGGAGTTCGTGACGCGCGCGCTGGGCCTGCAGTGGGGCTGCCCGGTGCTGGGCATCGAACCGCACAGCTCCGAGGGGCTCGCAGCGCTGGTGCCGCGTCTCTTTGTCGACGCCTTTGGCGCGCTGCCCTTGCGTATGGCCGCAGGAAAGATCCTTTACCTGGGGTTTGAAGACCATCTCGATCCCTCGCTGGCGCTGGCTGTCGAACGCATTACAGATCTGAGGGTCGAGGCCGGGCTGGTGCAGGAGTCGGCTTTCCGGCCGGCGCACGCACGTATGCTCGAGGCGCGGTTTCCCGCCGTGGAACTGATCGAAGCCGCGACCGAGCCCGCATTGGCCGCCGCGCTGGCCAGGGCGGTGGAGCGGGCCCGCCCGGTGGAAGCGCGCCTGGCGAGGGTGCACGACTGTCTGTGGCTACGGATGTGGCTGCGCACGCAACGGGGGCCCCTGCCGGAGCCGGCCTGGATCCACGATGTCATCGGCTCGGCAGGCGTGCACTGAGGCGGGCCCGGACGCGGTAGGAAGCTCGCGCGCCGATGGGCCAGAAACAGATCGGGGAGTCGGAGTTCAGGCCTCATGGATGAAGCGGATGCGCCGATAGGGGAAAAAGGGGCTGGGGATGAGCGGGATTCGAACCCTGATCGTTGACGATTCTTCGGTGATGCGCAAGATCGTGGAGCGGGCGCTGCGCCAGGCTGGGCTGGATCTGGCGGTGGTGCACGAGGCGGGCAGCGGCAGCGAGGGACTGGAGCTGTTGAAGGCTGAATCGGTGGACCTGATCCTCTCCGACATCAACATGCCCGCGATGGACGGGCTGGAGTTTCTGCGTCAGATCCGGGCGCAGAATCTGGCTCCCGGTGTTCCCGTGGTGATGATCACCACCGAATCGAGCGAAGAGCACGTCAGGCAGGCCATCCAGGCCGGGGCGCAGGGCTACATCCGCAAGCCTTTCACCGCCGAGCAGGTGAAGGAACGGGTCTTGCCGCTGGTGCACGCGGCATAGCCCGGACAGCGCGCGGAGGAGCGGGAGGGTGCGGTGCCGTTGATAGGTACGCGAGCGGCCGCCATCGCAGGGTGGAGGGGCGGCACAAACGAGGGCGTCAACAAGAGGGAACGTACGATGGCGGTATCGTTGCGTGAGTCCGTGCAACTGGTCTCCGATCCGCGGAACCTGGATGCGAGCGTCGAAGAGGTCTTCCGGCTGATGCTGGGTATCGAGTGCAAACGCGATGCCGGGCCGACGATCATGGAGCAGGAGTCGGTGACCGCGGTAGTCGGGTTTGGCGGGGTATTGAGCGGCGCCTGCGTCTTCCGCTCGGGAGCCAAAGCGGCGCTGAGGATTGCCGCGCAGATGACGGGCATGGAGTTCGCCGGGATCGATGACACGGTGAAGGATGGCATCGGCGAGATCTGCAACATGCTGGCGGGAGCTTGGAAGGGCAAGGTCCCGGAGCTGGCGGCCAACTGCGGGCTGTCGGTTCCGGCGGTCATCACGGGCCGGGATTACAACCTCCATGTGCAGGCTCCCGAATTCCAGGTGCATCGCGTCTACCGCTTCGGCGAGGAAGCCTTCGAGGTCACAATCGTTTGTGACGGACTGCAATAGGTCTGCGCACGCAACCCGGATCGGCCGCGCGGTTTCCGGATGCTTCTCGCCGCGGCTTGCGGCGTGGGGACTGGCCCGCCAGAGCATCGGGTGTGTTTGTGGCCGGTCACCGCAGATCCGCGCTGACAGCGCCCGGCGGCAGCGCCGGGGCGTTCGCCTTCCTTCCTAATTTTTTCTAACCGCTCCTCCCCCCCTTCGGTTCTCCATCTGCAACGGATCTCATGCGCGAGCAGGAGAGCCCACCATGGACAGCGGCTACTACGCGGCAATGACGGGGCTGGTGGCGCGTACTCAGGCCCTGGATACGGCTGCGGCCAATCTGGCCAATGCGCAAACGCCGGGCTACCGGGCGGAGCGGGAGTTTTTCCGTTCTGTGCTGCTCGGGCCTGACGCCCTGGACTCGCAGTTGGGCCAGACGGTGAACAACTACGGCCTGTTGGGCGGCGATCGGCTGAGCCTGGCGCAGGGGGCGCTTGACGAGACCGGCAATCCACTCGATCTGGCCATCGAGGGCCAGGGATTCTTCATGGTGCAGACGCCCAACGGCGTGCGCTACACGCGGGACGGCAGCTTCCATCGCGCCCAGAACGGGCAACTGGTGACGGGGGCGGACGAGCCCGTTCTCACCGCATCCGGCCAGCCGATTGCGATTCCTCCGGGCGAGGTATCGGTGGGCGCCGACGGGGTGATCTCGGTGGCCGGTGGAACGGTTGCGGCCGTGGGAGTGGTTGCCTTTCCTGCAGGGACGGAACTTACGCCCGAGGGCGCCAACCGGTACGTTGCGCCCCAGGGAGCGAAGGCGGTTACGGCGCAAGACGCTTCGGTGCATCAGGGAGCGATCGAAGCCGCCAACCAGGACGTGGTGCAGGGATCACTGAACCTGATCGTGATGCAACGCCAGGCGGAGATGATGCAGCGGGCGCTGACCGTCTTCCATACCGAGTTCAACAAGTTTGCCACCGAGGATCTGCCGAAGGTGTAGGCGATCGTCTCGTCCAAATCGGGGGAAAAATGATTCGAGCCTTGTACACAGCAGCCAGCGGCATGAGCGCGCAGCAACTGAATCTTGACACCATCGCCAACAACCTGGCCAACTCCTCGACCACGGGCTTCCGGCAGTTGCGCCTGCAGTTCCAGGACATGGTGTACCAGAACCTGGTGACGCCGGGAGCCGCGCAGAGCCAGAACACGGTTTCGGCCGGCCTGCAGATTGGCCTTGGCACCAAGTCCGCGGCTACGGAAGTCATCAACACGCAAGGGTCGCTGAACGAGACCGACAACCCGCTGGACGTGGCCATCCAGGGCGCGGGATTTTTTCAGGTGCAGCGGCCCGACGGCACCATCGCCTACACGCGCGCCGGCCAGTTCCACCTGAACAACCAGGGAACCGTCGTAACCACCGACGGCGATCCGCTGATTCCGACGATTACGATTCCGTCCAATGCGACGGCGGTGACGATCACGCAATATGGCGTGGTGAACGCAACCCTCGCGGGCCAGCAGAATCCGTCGCAGTTGGGGCAGATTCAACTGGCTACCTTTCCCAATCCCGGGGGCCTGGAGAGCATGGGCAGCAATCTGCTGACGGCGACCTTGAGCTCCGGCGATCCGGTGCTGGGAAATCCCGGCGGAAGCGAGGGGCTGGGAACTCTGCAGCAGGGTTATCTGGAAAACTCGAATGTGGATGTGGTGACCGAATTCGTGCAGATGGTGCTGGCGCAGAGGGCCTACGAATCGAACTCGAAAGTGATTAAGGCCGCGGACGATATGTATTCGCAGGTCAACAATATGACACATTGATGCGCCTCCTTCGGCTGAGGAGTGAGTGCGGCAGGGTATGAGGACGGGATTGCAGCAGGGAACGGCATGGGCAGCGCTGCTGGCGGCATCGGCGCTGCCTCTTTGCAGTCAAACGGCGGCCGGCGGCTCTTCTCTGCCTGGCGTGCACGGACCCCTGGCCTCTGCGGAGCCTGCGCAGGCCGTAACCCAACCGGAAGGCGGGATTCTCGGGGAGATCGACGATCCACATACGGGAGTTCGCTGGCTGCTGATGCGGGACGCGGAGAATGCGGGGGGGCCTGGACGCTTGGTGCGGACCGGTCATGCAGGATCGGACGCCAGAGGCGGGACGCGCGGAGATGCCCCCGGAGCGGCGCGGCTTCGCCCGCTGATTCACGCCGGAGACGCGCTCATCGTCGAGGAGCACACGGCCATAGTGGACGCGTGGCTGGAGGCGGTGGCGCTGGGCGCCGCAGCCGCCGGCGCGGAGTGCAGGGCGCGGTTGAAGATTGGGGGCAGGGTGGTGCGCGTAGTCGCGCTTGCCGCGGGACGGGCGGAACTGGCGCCGGACGGGGAGACGAGGCCATGAAGAGGGGATGGGCGGCGGCAATACTTGCGGGCGCGGTCCTGGTCTCGCCTTGCGGGGCGATGGGCAAGAGGCATAGTCCGGCGCTGGGGACCTCCAAGGCGACTCCGCCCGAAGAGGCGCTGCGCGCCTACATCGCTCATGTGCGCGCCCAACAGGCGGCGGAGGTGCGGACACCGGGCTCGATCTGGAGCGCGCAGGGCCAGATGGTGCGCCTGGGCACCGATGTAAAGGCCTTCCGGATTCATGACGTGGTCATGATTGTGGTGAGTGAAAGCCTAACCGCATCGACCGACGGCCAGGTGAAGGGCACGCGGGCTTCGAACGCCAACTCCGGAATTACATCTCTGTTTGGCGCGCTCAAGGCCTCGAACGCCCTGCAGAACCTTGCGGGTATGACCGCCTCCTCGGGGCTGACGGCGCAGGGACAGAGCACGACCGACTCCAGCCTGGCGACGACCTTTGGCGCCGAGGTGTTGGATGTGCTGCCCAACGGCATGCTGGTGGTGCAGGCGACGCGGCAGTTGACGTTTTCCCAGCAGACGCAGCTGATCACGCTGCGCGGCCTGGTGCGCCCGGAGGACGTGAGCAACCAAAACCAGGTACAGTCGACGGCCATGACGGACCTGGAGCTCGAAGTGACCGGCAAGGGAATCGTGAACGACTCGACCTACCGCCAAAACCCGGTGGTGCGGTTCCTGGAAAAGTTGCTGGTGTTCTGAAAGAGGTCATGGCGCAGGCATGGCGATACGAGCGGCGAGTGCGGAGGCAAGGAACCGGGGCCGGGGCAAGCCAGTCCGGCGGGGCTGGGCGTTCCGGTGGCTTCTGGCGGCGGCTGCCGCCTGGCTTCTGGCGGCGGCCATGGCCCATCCCGAAGAGGCGCAGCGCAAGTTGCGCGTCAAGGACGTGGCGACGATCGAAGGGATTCGCGACAACCAACTGGTGGGTTATGGATTGGTGGTGGGGCTGCGCGGTACCGGAGACAGCTCGCAGACGGTCTTTCCCGCGCAGACGCTGGTCTCTGCTTTGGAGAGGATGGGCATTACTGTGCCCCAGACCGGATCGCAGAGCGCTAGCAACATGCAGGTGAAGAACATGGCGGCGGTCTTTGTGGTGGCTACGCTGCCTCCCTTCAGCCGTCCCGGCTACAAGATGGACATCACCGTCTCGTCGGCCGGGGATGCGCGCTCGATCGAGGGCGGCATCCTGTTGATGACGCCGCTTTACGGTCCGGACGGACAGATCTATGCGCAGGCGCAGGGGGCCCTGGTGTTGGGCGGCTACATGGTATCGTCCGGGGGCAGCACGAAACAGATGAATCATCCCACCACGGCGCGCATTCCGGGCGGCGCGCTGGTGGAGCGGCCGGTCTCCTTCGATCTGGACCAGATGCGCACGGTGAGCGTGGTGCTGAACGACGCCGACTTTCACACCGCGGAGGGGATGGCGGCGGCGATGAACCAGGTTCTCGGTTCGGCGCGGGCGCGCGCCGTCGACAGCCGGCGCGTGGAGATCGCCGTACAGCCGAACGAAGATGTGGCGGCATTGCTCGACAAAGTGGAGGAGACCGAAATCAACGTGTATCCGCGGGCGCGAGTGGTGGTGAATGAGCGCACCGGCACGGTGGTCATCGGCGGCACGGTACATCTGCAGCCGGTGTCGATTCTGCACGGCGGATTGAGCGTGAATGTGATCCGCGAGGTGGAGGTTTCGCAGCCCAATGCGCTGTCCGGGGGGACGACACAGGTGGTAGAGCAAACCACGGTACAAGCCCAGGACAGGCCGGTGAACCGAATCGAGCTGAAGGAAGGAGCCACAGTGGAGGATTTGGTCAGGGAATTGCAGCGCACCGGGGCAGGGGCGCGGGACGTGATTTCCATCCTGCAGGCGATGAAAGAAGCCGGTGCGCTGGACGCCGATCTGGAGGTGCTGTAACCGCAGGGAGCCGGGGCACTAGGGGCCGAGGGAACGGTGGAAGAGGAGAGGGCCGGCGGAACGGGAATGAGGGCGCGAAAAACGGTGGCAGGGAGTGAGGATTTGGGAGCGGCTGCGTGCAGATAGGATCCATTGGCTGGGATCGAACGGCGGGACAGGTCGAAACTGCGCCCCCGCCACGGTTGCTGCGGGCGGCGCACGAGTTCGAAGGGCAGATCATGCAAGAGTTGTTGAAACCGATGACGCGCGGCGATGCGCTGACGGGGGCCGAGGACGACGATTCGGATTCCGGCGCAGGATCGGGCGGCGCGCTCGGCGAGTTTGCCTCGGAAATGTTGGGACAGGCCCTCAGCGAGCGGGGCGGGTTCGGGATTGCTGACCGGATTCTGAGAGAACTCTCTCCTTCCGGTAACCAGCACGCAGGCGGAAAGGTAACCGGTAGATTGCACAAAAATACTGCCATGAAAACTTCCCAATGACTGGAGTGATTAGCAAGCACGCCGATAGACCCATAAAGGAGCAATGCGTATGGATATTCGCAATAGCCTGGACGGATTACGGTCGCTGCTGGGGGTAAATCCAGCGGCTTCTTCGACGCCTCAAAGCACGGGCAGAACAAGTACGGCGGGGAGCGGGCTGGACGCCGACCAGGCGACGCTGAGTGAAGCGGCGAGCCAGGTGTCGCAGGCGGTCACGGGCGAAGGTGTGCGCACGGACAAGGTGGCGATGGTGCAGGCGGCTCTGGCCGCAGGAACCTACGATGTGCCGTCATCGGCGGTGGCGTCGAAGGTGGTAGAGGCCATGCTGGCGGTTGGGCAGTAATCCAGGCAGGGCGTGGGGTTGCGCAGACACGGCGGGGTGGTTTGAACGGCTGGACGGGCAAGTGGAACGGGCCGGCGAATGAGGCGGGAAGGGAAGGCGGCCGATGCAGGAGCTTGAGACGGGCGCGGCGGATCCGGGACACCATGTAGCGAGTCCAGGGCTCAAGGAACTGGTGGTGGAGGCGTCGCGAGCTCTGGTGCGGTTGGACGCGGCGCGGCTGGAGGAACTGGCGCTCAGCTGCGAGGCGCTGAACCGAAGCCTGGGACCGATGAGCGCCGAGGAGCGGAGGAAGATGGCGCGGCATGTACGCGAGGCCAGATCCGATATGGCCGTGTTTGCCCGGGTGCTGGAGGCGACACGAGCCAATTGGAATGTGATGAACCGGCTGCGGGAGCTGAGAGCGGGCCAGCTTGAGTACACTGAGCGGCAGGCGCGGGGCAGCGCAGGAGTGGAGGCCGGTCATGGGGACCATTAGCTCCGCGTTGAGCCTGACGGCCGGAGCTCTGGATGCTGACCAGGAAGCTCTGAACGTTGTCGCGAACAACGTGGCCAATGCCAACACGACCGGGTATACGGAAGAGAAGCCCAATTGGCAGGAGAACGCGCCCATCGAGGTTGGCGGAGTCTCGATCGGCGACGGCGTGACGGAGACGGGCGCGACCTCGCAGCGGGACCGCGTTCTGGAGGAACGGCTGGATCAGCAGCAGCAACTGGCGTCGGCCTCGAGCACGCGGCTGACGGCGCTCAACAACATCCAGGCTTTGTTCACGCCGGATTCGGGCTCGTCCAGTTCTACTGCCGGGGATATCGGCAGCGATATCACAAGCTTTTTCGACTCTTTTTCGTCGCTTGAGAGCGACCCGACAGACAACGCGCTGCGCGAGCAGGTGCTTTCGTCGGCATCGACGCTGGCCGGAGACATTTCGAGCGCGGCGAACAGCCTGAACGCGCAGGGCGCGGCATTGAACCAGGAAGCGTCGGGCGTAGTGAGCCAGGTGAACTCGCTCACCGGCGCGATCGCGCAACTGAATCTCGAGATTCAATCCACGTCGCCGGACGCGGATGCGGGAACGCTGGAAGATCAGCGGCAGCAGGGCCTGAGCCAGCTCTCGCAACTGATCGGGATCAACCAGGTGACCACGGAGAACAATGGCCTCTCGATCACGACGACTTCAGGCCAGTTGCTGGTCTCCGAAGGGCAGAACTTCCAACTCACTACGGGGACGGTGGACGGAGTCACGGACTTCTTCCTGGGAGGGACGGACGTCACGTCACGACTGGCGGCGGGCGGAGGGCAATTGGGGGGGTATTTGACGGCGCGGGACACGGATATTCCGGATGCCCTGGCTTCGCTCGACCAATTGGCGTACCGCATCTCGACCTCGGTGAATGCACAAAACAACTCCGGCACGAATCTCGATGGCGTAACCGGGACGGCCGCCAATCCGCTTTACATTTTCAACCAGCTCACCGCGGTGGCCGGCAGCGCGGCCAACATGAGCGTAACCATGACCGACCCCGGCCAGATAGCCGCTGCCGGGGCCGGAGATGGGGCCGGCGATAACTCGAACGCCGTGGCCATGGCGAACCTCGCCAAGGAGCCGCTCGGAGCACCGACGACGAGCTTTAGCCTGACGGAAAACTTGGATTCCGGCACTCCGGTGAACGGCACTACGACGGGAAATGTGCAGGTGTACGACACGCTTGGCAACAGTTACCAGGCCACAGTGACCTATACCCAGGAGGGCGCCAACACCTGGGGCTACTCGGTTGCCCTCCCCGCAGCGGCCTTTGCCTCAGGGGTGTCAACGCCGGTAACGGGAACGATGACGTTTAATGCCGCGGGCAATCTGATCCAGATACAGCCTACCGGCGCGGCCAATCCGGAAACAGTAGGAACCGCGCCTGGCGACGTCTCTTCGATTCCGCTTAGTTTTACCGGGCTGGCCGACGGCGCCGCGGATCTGAACATCGGCTGGAACCTGCTCGCCGCCAACGGCACATCCCTCATCAACCAGACCGCAGCGGCCTCTGCCCAGTCCGGACAAATCCAGAACGGGTTTGCGGGTAACCAGCCGCCTATCGACTATTACTCGAACTTTGTTTCCACGCTGGGCGCGACGGTTTCAGAGGTGCAGACGGAGAACACAGCACAGAATGCTTCGGTGACGCAACTGCAGACGCAGAACAATGCGCTGTCCAGCGTGAACCTGAACGACGAGGCGGCGGCGATGTCGACGCTGGAGAACAGCTATCAGGCAGCCGCGCAGGTGTTCACGCTGCTGAACACGATCATGGCTTCGGCGCTGAACCTGGGCGAGGAGACGGCGGTGGCGTAAAGACAGCTTTCAGCGATTAGCCTTCAGCTTTCAGCTTCTTCGTGCTGGAGCAAATCTCGGCGAGGGCGCGGCCGATAGGCGATTCGACGGCCGCCGGCGATGAAGGACTCGGAGAAAACATGCGAGTTGATCCGACGTATATTACGAATCTGGTGGGCTCGCTGGACCAGACGCAGACGAGCGAGCAGCAATTGAGCGCGGAGCTGTCGAGCGGCGTGAGCATCACTTCGCTGGGCCAGAATCCGGTGGGCTCGGGCGAGAATGTGCTGCTGCTGAACCAGATTCAGCAGGACGATTCGTTCACCGAGAGCTCGAACCTGGTTACGGGACAGTTGCAGGTGGCGGATTCGGCGTTGGGCAGCGTGGTCTCCGAGCTGACGCAGGCAATTTCGTTGGCGACGAGCGCCAACAACGGAACGATGAATGCGAGCGATGTGCAGTCGATCGCGAACCAGATTTCGGGAATTCTGGACGAGGTGCAATCGCTGGCCAATACGAACTATCAGGGCCAGTATATTTTTGCGGGAGGAAAGACCAGCGCGGCGCCGTTTTCGACATCGACGGCTACATCGCCGGCGGTGACCAGCTACGTCGGCGACGAGGACGTGAACTTTCTCGAGCTGCCCAACGGGCAGAAGATCCAGTTGAACGTTCCGGGCGATCAGATTTTTCTGGGCAGCGGGGCGAATAACGGGTCGGGTAGCGTCTTCGCTGCGTTGAATGCGCTGGTGGCTGACTACTCAAGCGGACAGGTGAATACGGCGCAGGCGGCGAGCGACACGGCGGCGCTGAGCACGGCGTTGAATTACGTATCGCAGCAGCGCGTGACCATCGATAACTCCATGACGCAGCTCAGCGCGGCGTCAGGCGCGGTGACCAATGAGGAGACGCAGTTGACGGCAGCGCAGACTGACCTGATGCAGGCCGACATTCCCACCATTTCCACGCAACTGTCGCAGGCGGAGACGCAGCAGACGGCTCTAGAAGATGTGATCGCGCTACTCGAGTCGCCGTCGAACTGCCTGTTCAGCAAGCTGCAAGCGTAGGCGCCAGCGATTGCCTGCCGGCGGCTGCCACGATCCTGTGGGTGGGCGGCGCTGCGACGCCACGGTTATACTCAGTGGGGAAGGGTGCTTTGTGTTTGCTGCCATCCGATTTCTCTGGAATGCGACGCGGGGCCACCGCCTGGCTCCGTGGCGCAGCGAGTTTCTGCGCTGGCGCGTGGAGACGTATTGCGGCCAGCGCGCGGATACGCTGACGGCGAAGAGCGTGATGGGATTTTTCTGGACGGAACGCTGGGAGCTGCTGAAATTCCTGCGCTGGACCGGCCAAGTGGAGCGCGAGGCGCGAACAAGACAGGGAATAGGGAGTAGCCAATAGGGAGTAGAAAAACAGGGACCAAGTGAACGAGGCTGGCGAGGCATCGAAATTCTTCCGGCAACGACAAAATCCCCGGGAATGATTCCATAGCTTATGAGGATGCGAGGAATTCTTCTGTTCATCGCAGCGATGGCGTTTGCGTCGATGACGCCGGCGCGGTCGCAGCAGTTGCCGCCAATTGAGCCGCCCGAACCGGTGCCCGCCGCGCAAGGCGCCGCGCCGAACCTGCGCGTGACGACCACCGAAGTGCTGGTGCCGACGCTGGTGGAAAAGAAGGGCGGAGGAATTCTCTACGGGTTGAAGCCGGCGGATTTTGTTCTCGAAGACAACGGCGTGCCGCAGAAGATCCGGGTGCAGCCGGAGCTGGATACGGCGCCGGTGGCGCTGGTGGTGGCGGTGGAAGAAGGCGGGGCGAGCGTGCTGGAGTTTGACAAGCTGGCGCGAATGGGGCCTCTGCTCGATCTCTTTCTTTCGGACCCGCGCAGCGAGGCGGCGCTTGTGGGGTTCGACTCGGTGCCGCACCTGATCCAGGATTACACGCACTCGAGCGACGCGATCAACGCGGACCTCAAGCAACTGCAGCCGGGTGATGGGGGAGCGGCGATTCTAGACACGATCAATTATGCGGTGATGCTAATGGAGACGCAGCCGAAGGAGTACAGGCGCGTGCTGCTGCTGATCAGCGAGGAGCGCGACCACGGGAGCAAGCACACAAAGCCGGTGGACTTGATCAAGAAGATTGGCGAGAGCGATGTGCTGGTGCTGAGCGTGAGTTATTCGCTCGCGGCGGCGCAGTTTGCGAACGACATGAACCGAACGAATTATGAGGAGACTTCCGCGGCCGACCTGCTTGCTCCGCTGATCATGGCGCTGAAGTCGATCAGGAAGAATGTGGCGAAGGAGATTGCCGAGGAAAGCGGTGGCGAGTACGCGACATTCTTCACTGACAAGCGGTTCGAGGCGCGGGTGATGACGGCGGCGAGGGATGCGAGGAACCGGTATCTGATTACGTTCAGCCCGTCGGACCCGACTCCGGGGCTGCACACGATTCGCGTGCGGACGGCCGAGGATTATGGCGCACGGATTGTGGCGCGGGCGAACTATTGGCTGGATGCGCAGCAATAGGTTGTGGAGCCATGCGTATCGGATCAACTGACAGCGGCGGATATGATCTGTGATTTCAATTATTTAGTGGGTGTATGACAAAATGCCGCAAAAAGTGTGGCATAATGTCCTTATGGGTCAAGCAGCCACAGTTCCCGCGCAATCTCCAGGGCTCCAGTTCGACTGGCAGGCCATCGAGAGGGGAGTACCGCTTTCCGCTCTGGAGGAGTTTGCGGCGTACTCGGGGATAGGACTCAAGGAGTTGCTCGAAGTGGTGATTCCGCCGCGAACACTCAAGCACCGCCGGGAGCGCAAGGAGCCGTTGAGTCTGGATGAGTCCGACCGGCTGGCGCGGGTGGCGAGGCTCTACGATCTCTCCGTCAAGGTCTTTGGGAATCCTGAGAAGGCGCACCGTTGGCTGTCTAGACCCAAGATGCGATTCAATGAGCGCTCGCCGCTCTCTATGATGCGAACCGAGTTGGGTGGGCGACAGGTGGAAGAGATGCTCTACCAGATAGACGAAGGTGTCTTTGCCTAACAGGTGTTAGAAGCCAGTCCCAAGAGAGCAGGCCCTTCCGCCCTGCTCCGGAAGTTTTTTTGCCTGATCGTCACTGGGGAGATTGCAATTGTCGGCGAATCCAGAGAAGGAGCTTGAGGAATTCCTTGCGCCTCTGCCAGCTTGGATGCGGCGGACCATTCAGGAGGGTTTTTCGTCGCTAACGCAGGCCGAGATTTTGGAGTGGGTAAACAAGTCTGAAGAAGTTTTCAGACTCACGGCCGAATACGAGCGAATCCTGCGGCATATACCCGTCAAGTGGCGGGAGTACCGCAAGAGGCTCAAACGTGATGCTCGGTTGTTCGATCAATATCTTGTGCCAAAAGGCAGGCCCGGCGCACCTCGAAAGGATGATCTGGCTGAAGAAGCTCAACGCTTGCAGCGGCGCGGGCTGAACTTCCCCCAAATTGCGGGGGAACTTAACAAGAAACTCGGGGAAGATAAGAAAACCACGGCCGATGCAGTTCGGAAGCTCCTGAAGCGCCGCTCCCAGCCGGACAAAACCTGACATCTGTTTTCGTCCCGGACATAATCCGCTCACGTATTTGTCCTGCTGACACCTGCGAATTCGCGCAGGTATTGTGATTGAGAGAAGTTCAAATGCCAGATCGGGGCGCGATGAAAACATTTTGGCGAATAAGCAATCACGCTGATTTGGACGGTTTGGGTGGGAGGAAGTTCTCTTCGCGTTGGAGCAGCCTGGGCAGGCGGGTGGTTTATATGGCAGAGTCCCCGGCCGGTGCGCTATTGGAGGTGCTTGTGCACCTGCAGATTGAGGACGACGAGTTGCCGGACGAATATCAACTCCTGGAGATTTCTGTTCCAGAAGAACTTTCGACTCTGGAACTCGGTCCGCCATCGATTGTCGATTGGAGGGAGCATCCCGAGTTGACGCAGCGGGTCGGCGACGCGTGGCTTGTCTCAGTTGAAACAGCGCTGGCCCGTGTTCCCTCCGCGATCGTCCCTAACACCTGGAACTACTTGCTGAACCCGGAGCATCCAGACGCCAAACGGGCGCTGATCGTCGGGGTTATTCACGAACGCTTCGACACCCGTCTTCTCCGGCCCGGCTCGCGCTAACCGAAGTGCCATTGGCTGCCTGCTGCAGCCCACATGCAAATAGCACAGAGTCGCGCGTTCATGTTAATCTTTCAGTAGACACTGAAGAGTGGACACGAGACAGAATGAGGAGTAATGGACGCCGTGCTGGCGACTGAAAAGAAAACCGACCTGATCAAACGCTTTCGCACCCACGATACGGACACCGGATCACCGGAGGTCCAGATCGCGATTCTGAGCGAGCGGATCGGCGACCTGACCGAGCACTTCAAGACCCACAAGAAGGATCATGCCTCGCGGCGTGGGCTGTTGATGCTGGTGAGCAAGCGCCGCCGCCTGCTGGATTACCTGAAGACGCACGACACGGACCGCTATCGCGACGTGATCGGCAAGCTGGGAATCCGCAAGTAATCCGAAGAAAGCCGACGTTGAACCGGAAGCATTCAGACCGGACAGTGGTCACGGTCCCCATACAACATGGCATACCGGACCCAGGCGCGCCGGGCGGGCTCGAAAGAGCAGCCGGGCGGGCGCAGAGGTATTTTGCGTGCGCGTGGCGCGCATTCCCCCCACAAGTTTCCCGAGTGAACAAACGAAGAGAGGACAAATATGTCTACGAAGCATGAAGTAGCCATCGAGCTAGCGGGCGGCAAGCGCCTGGTATTTGAGACCGGGCGCATGGCAAAGCAGGCCTCAGGCGCGGCGCTGGTAACGACGGGCGAGACCGTAGTGCTGGCAACGGCTGTAGCTTCACCCGATCCCAGGGAGGGAATCGATTTCTTCCCGCTGACGGTGGATTACCGCGAGTACACGTACGCCGGCGGACGCATTCCGGGCGGATTCATCAAGCGCGAAGGCCGGCCCAGCGAAAAAGAGATCCTGACCTGCCGGCAGATCGATCGGCCCCTGCGGCCGCTTTTCCCCGATGGGTTCCGCAATGAAACGCAACTGATCGCGCTGGTGCTTTCCGCGGACAAGGAGAACGATCCTGATGTTGTGGGGATCAACGCCGCCGCCGCGGCGGTGTCGCTTTCGGATATTCCGTTTGGAGCGACAGTGGGCGCGGTGCGCGTGGGACGCGTGAACGGCGAGTTTGTGGTGAATCCCACGTATGCCGAGCGCGCGGCGACGACGGTGAACATCATGGTGGTCGGCCACAAAGACGGCATCGTGATGATCGAGTCGGGCGCAAAGGAAGAGACGGAAGAGGTCATACTGGCGGCGATTGAGTTCGCGCACGAAGAGATCAAGAAGATTGTGGCGGCGATCGACGAGCTGGCGGCGAAGGCCGGCAAGAAGAAGCGCGCATTCACGCCGCCGGAGATGGACGAGGCGTATTACTCGGAACTGAAGGCCAAGATCGGCGACCGGCTGAGCGATGCGCTGGACACGAAGAAGCACGAGAAGCTAACCAGCTATGCGCTGGTGGACGCGATCAAGAAGGAGCTGGCGGCGGAATTGCCTGCCGATGACCCGGATGCGAAAAAGAAGCTCGGGCACTATTACGAGATGCTGCGTGAGCGGATGTTCCGCGAGCAGGTGACAAAGGAGCGCATCCGCCCGGACCGGCGGGCATTCGACGAAATCCGGCCGATCACGATTGAGACGGGCGTGCTGCCACGGACGCACGGATCGGCGCTCTTCACGCGCGGCGAGACGCAGGCGCTGGTGACGGCGACGCTGGGCACAATGGACGACAGCCAGCGGCTGGAGTCCTACGAGGGCGAGCAGCGCAAGAGCTTCATGTTGCACTATAACTTTCCGCCGTTCAGCGTTGGCGAGACAGGACGTATGACCGGCGTCGGCAGGCGCGAGGTGGGACACGGAGCTTTGGCCGAGCGTGCGATCAGCGCGGTGCTTCCGGGCGCCGACGAGTCGCCGTACTCGATCCGCATCGTGAGCGACATTTTGGAGTCGAATGGATCGTCGTCGATGGCTGCCGTTTGTGGAGCGAGCCTGGCGCTGTTCGATGCGGGCATCAATTTGAAGGGCGCGGTGGCCGGCGTGGCGATGGGCTTGGTGAAGGAGGGCGATGACTACGCCATCCTGACCGACATTGCCGGCGCGGAAGACCACTACGGCGACATGGACTTCAAGGTGGCGGGAACGCGCAAGGGAATTACCGCGCTGCAGATGGACATCAAAATCGGCGGCCTGACGCGCGAGATTTTGCGGCAGGCGATGGAACAGGCCCGCCGTGGGCGGCTGTTCCTTTTGGACAAGATGGACGCCGTGCTGGATGGTCCACGCATGGAGCGGTCGAAGTACGCGCCGCGCATCGAGACCGTGATGATTCCTACGGACAAGATTCGCGACCTGATCGGCAAGGGCGGTGCGACAATCCGCGGCATTGTGGAGCAGACGGGCGCGAAGATCGACGTGGACGACACGGGCAAGGTGAGCGTGGCGTCGAGCGACGCCGAAGGACTGAAGAAGGCTCTGGCCATAATCAGCGACCTCACTGCAGTTCCCGAGGTGGGCAAGACCTACCTGGGCAAAGTGGTGCGCATTGCGGAGTTCGGCGCGTTTGTGGAGATCTTCCCAGGCACGGACGGGCTGCTGCATATTTCCGAAATCGCCGAGCATCGCGTAAAGGAAGTGAAGGACGAGCTGCGCGAGGGCGACCAGGTGATGGTGAAGGTGCTGGCCCTGGAAGGCAACCGCATCAAGCTGAGCCGCAAGGCGCTCATCAGGGAGCAGAAGGCGAAGCTGGCGCAGGCAGGGCAGGCGCCGGCCGAAGAAGCGGAGTTTGCGCAGCCAGCGGCTGCGGAGCCCGCTACGGCGCCGGCCACGAGACGCAGCAGGCCGCGCAACGAGTTTGACGAGCGGCAGCCCAGCTCAAACCAGAGCACGATTCTGATCGAGGGCGGGGACTTCGACGGGGACGAGGGCGGCGTGGAATTCGACGAGACGAACGAGCCGAATTTCAACCGCGAGGATCACGTTCCAGTTCACGCCGGTCAACCGATAGGCGGAGAAAGCAGGCCAGCCGGCAACAGCAACCGCCGGCGTCGCAGGCGCCGGGGTGGTAGAGGACCAGCCGGCGGACAAGGGTGAAAGAATTTTCGCAAAAGCACAAAGGCCCGGACATCTTGTCCGGGCCTTCGTGTCTGTGGTTTTTATGCGATTCGGCTTTTTTGCTGGCGAGAAGATGATGTTTTTCTATTCGGCGGGTTGCAGACCCGGCTGCTGCCCCTTGACGCGAGAATGTGGTTTCTGCCGAACAACAGGCCGTGGTTCAGCCGGGACGATCTTCCTGAGATCTTTGGCGTCGGATTCATTGGATGCGCGCTTGCCGGCGTACATGCGAAGATCGGCGGCGATGCGCAGGGACTCTGCGTCCGATGCGTCGTCAGGAAAGACCGCAATGCCGATGCTGGCGCCGACGCGAACGGCGTGCTCGCCGCAGGCGAAGGGCTCTTCGAGGATCTGAGCTAGAGTTTGGCCAACACGTACGGCATCCGAGCGGCTCATGGGCTCCTCGAGAATGATGGAGAACTCATCGCCGCCCGTTCGCGCCACGGTGTCGGAACGGCGCACCCGTCCGAGGAAGAGATTGCTCACGTGTTTCAGCAGCTCGTCGCCGGTGTGATGCCCGGCCGAGTCGTTTACCTGCTTGAAATTGTCGAGGTCGATGAGCAGCAGAGCAGCCTGCGCGCCGGTGCGGCGCGCGCGCTCAATGGCGCTGGTCAACCGGTCCTGAAACAGGCGGCGGTTGGGCAGCCCGGTCAGTTCGTCATGCAGAGCCAGGTATTTGTTGTGTTCGAGCTGGTCTTCAAGAAGCAGCAGGATCATGCCCACGGCAACGACGAACTTGGGCAGATTCCAAACTTCGCTTTCAAGATGGACGCCGGAGAAAAAAGCGAGAAAGTACGGCGACGCCACGAAGACTCCCGCCCAGGCAAGAAAGCCGGCGATGGTGATGAGCGCCCCCGCGGTAGCACGCCGGTACGTATACCAGAAATGAATCGCGCAGCTAAAGTAGACGGTGAACAATACCGCGTCCCATGCAAGCGTAATGCCGTTTCCAGGCCGGTTTTGAAACATGAGCAGGAAGATCGATAGACCTGCACTGAGGGCAACGATAGCCCAGCGCAGCACATGATGGAAGCGCAACAAGCTAAACAGCGCTACAACCAGCGGCAAGGCGCCAATCAGCACCGCTGCCGGAGCCAACGCCCACGATGCCGCAGGGGCGATGACGAGAAGGCCAAGATAGAGCGTATAGGTTGACAAGAGGACAACAAGCATCCAACGGCTGGGGGGCTGGTTGCGGTCGGGAACCGCTGACCACATGAAGAGCAGGCCTCCGCAGGCAAGAGTCGTGATGCCGACAAAAGAAGCGAGGCCACCCCACGGGCTGGGGGCGGGGGAAAAGGCGAAGGCCACGAAATGCAGCGCAATCATGCACCAGCCGGTGAGCCATAGGGCAGAAACGGATGTGTGGCCGCGCCGTGCGGTCGATGCAAACGCTAAGGTTAGCAGCGCAACAGCGACTAAATCCGGCAGTTTGTTCCAGTCAACCAAGGCACCTCATTCACGCGCATGCGCGAAGCAGCGCGCAATCAATCGTCCACGAATAGAATCGCCGACCTTTCAAAGAAATGCGATAACGCTTTTGTAGGACCCTTGTGAAAATCGGTTCGCACTATGGTAACAGTACAAAGGAATTTTCGCACCTGAGAGATACTAGAGCGCGACCGAGAGCGAAAGAGGTCGTAAAGCGTTTGTGTATGTTTGACGCATCCGCGCTGGCATGGTTTGTTCGCGAGGTGCTTGTTTTTCGAGAAATGAGCGGACGGAGCGTGCAACTGAATGCGAAACGTTGTCCTGCGCATGGCATAGCCGGTGTAACGCGACACCACTCTAATGTAAAAGCCGGATGTTGCCGATAATAAACCCTGCCCGCTGCACACGGAATCTTACAGCGAATTCTTTCCTACGAGGAGCCAATGATCTCGCTAAAGCAGTATTTAGATTCGTCACAGAGGGATCCAGTCACACGGACCGAACCATGCCAAGGGGACCTGCTCCCGGCGGTTGTAGAGGCGTATGGCTCGGCGTTGCTGGAGATGGGAAATTGCAGCCTGGATGCCTGTCCCGGTATGGGAGACGGCCTGAAGCGGGATCTCGGTGGGCTGAAGTCAGGACTGTCCGCTGGAATGAGCCTCCAGGCGCTGGCGGCGACCGACTCGGGCGTGCGGGAACATTTGCGGTCCTGGGGCGGCGGTACCGCCCGGCATTATCAGAAGAAGGCCTGCGAAGTGAAGGAGATGTTGCTCATGATGGCGCGGACGGCTGAGTCTGTGAGCGCCCGCGATGAGCGCTGCGCCGGCCAGATGGGTCAGGTAACGGAACGCCTGAAAGCCATCGCCAGCCTGGAAGACCTGACGGAGATTCGCGCCTCGATCGAGACCAGCGCGGCCGTGTTGAAGACATCGATCGAGCGGATGACGGCAGAAGGCAAGGCGGTCCTGAATCAACTCCGGCAACAGGTGGCGACTTATCAAACCAAGCTGGAGGAGGCCGAAGAGATGGCCTCGCGCGACGCGTTGACGGGGCTGGGCAGCCGCCTGTACGTGGAGGGTCAGATCGAGAAGCGGGTGGCATCCGGCGCGCCCTTTTGCGTCGTAGTGATCGATATCGACGGCTTCAAGAAGGTGAACGACCGTCATGGGCACCTGACCGGCGACGAGATACTGAAGCAATTTGGCGCCGAATTGCGATCCGCCTGCCGCGCGACGGATGTGATCGGGCGGTGGGGCGGCGACGAATTCATTCTCCTGTTCGATTGCGGACTCGCGGAGGCAGAGGCGCAGACGGAGCGGCTGCGGAAGTGGGTCTGCGGGAACTACACGGTGCAGGGTAAATCAGACGCAATCAAGATGCGCGTGGAGGCTTCGATCGGGTTGGCGGCGCACGAGGACGGCGAGGCGATGAAGGAGTTGCTGGCGCGCGCCGACGCCGCGATGTATGAGGAGAAAGCGGCTTCGCGCACCAAAGTGGCTTGACGGGACCGGCGCCGCGGCCGGGAACCGGGGATTTGCGAGGGGATCGATCCACGAAGTTCACGGGCCCGCCGGATTTCTGTGTCTGCCGTCACAGAGCAATGTTCACTCACCCTTAGCAGGACGCCAGCTTCGCCCGGACCCGATTCTGGAATCGTCTCTCAATCTTTTCTCATTCCAACCTTGAGTTCCTTTGTTCTTCGCGAGAAGGTGAAGGCATGCTCCGCTCGCCGCACATCTCTTGGGCGGCCGGTAGGGAGCGCAGCCCGAAGCGGCAAACGCCGCGGATCGAGGGCGCGGAGTGATGGAAAGGTTCTCATGAGATTACTCATTGCCGAAGACGACCAGGCACTGGGGCAGTTCCTGAGCCGCGGTCTGGAGGCCGATGGTCATCGCGTACGCCTGGCCTACGATGGCGGCGCGGCCGTCGAGGCATTTCGCCAGGAGTTGCCGGATCTGACCATTCTCGACCTGAACATGCCGGTGAAGGATGGCGAGCAAGTGCTCGAGGAAGTTCGCTTGCTCGATGCGGATCTGCCGGTGCTGGTGCTGACCGGGAGGCAGGAGGTGGACGCGCGCGTGCGTTGTTTGGACCGCGGCGCCGACGACCTGATGACCAAGCCCTTCAGCCTGCACGAACTGCGCGCGCGCTGCCGGGCGCTGCTGAGGCGCAAGCGGGAGACGCGCCTACAGTTGCGCGCCGGAGACTTGGAGCTGGACCGCCTGGACCACACGGCGCGGCGCGGCGGGCGGCTGATCGTTTTGACCAACAAGGAATTCGCTTTACTGGAGCACCTTCTGCTCAACCGCGGGGAGTGCATCTCGCGGGTCGAGCTGCTGGACTCGGTGTGGAATCTGGAGCCGGCGCAGACCACCAACATCGTCGATGTGTACATCAACTATCTCCGCCGCAAACTGGAGGATCCGCCGCCGGGCCGCCTGATCCGCACCGTGCGCGGGCGAGGCTACATGGTGCCCTCGGAGGCGGAACTTGCTCCCGCAGCGCCCCTGTGTGTCCACGCATCTCCGATTCCTTCGCCTTCGGCTCCTCCGGCGGCCGCTGCGAGCTAACGCTCCTTCCGCGACCCCGGCATCGATTCATTTGTAACCCTCTAAGGAGATCTTTCATGCAGCCTTTTCCGGTTCCCGTTCTTCCCACCCATCCGCGCCTCCGGCAGCGCACCGCACTGGTGACGAGCGCGGACCGCAGCTTCCGGCAACGCCTCGCGCAGGTGCTCGCCGGCTTGTGCTGGCAAGTGCGGGAAGCAGAAGGCGGCGCGCAGGCGTGGGCGGAGGCCGAAGCTTGTCCTCCCGAGGCGGTGATCATCGATTCCTGGCTGCCGGATCTCGATCTGAGCGAGTTCCTGAGCGACTTCAAAGAATCCTTTCCCGAAGCCGATCTGGTGACTACGGCGGGATCGGCTGCTGGGGAAAGCCCGCGAGGGCCCTACCGGCAAGAGCTTCTCTACGCGCTGCGCTGCAGCCAGGAGAGCGACACTGCGGCGTGGAACGCGGCTCCGGCAATGAACGCCACACGGGCTGCGGCGGAACTGCAGAGGACGCTGCGGCCAGCGGAGCCTTCCGCCACCATCCCGCCGGCACCCTCGCGCGCGGCGGCGCTGATTGCCGGGAGCACGCCGGCAGGCGCACAAAAAACCGCGCCCATCCGGGCAGGCCTTTACATTCCCGGAGCCGAACCGGCCTCTGCGGAACGTCTGCCGGAGCTGGTCGGCAACGCTCCCTGCATGCTCGAGATCAGCCGCCGCGTGCGTCTTGTGGCTTCGCGCATGACGCCGGTGCTGATTGAAGGGCCGACGGGTTCGGGCAAGGAACTGGTGGCCGAAGCCCTGCATCGTCTGTCGGCGCGCAACCGCAAACCGTTTGTGGCCATCAACTGCGCGGCCATTCCCGAGGCGCTGCTGGAAGCCGAACTCTTCGGGCATACGCGCGGGGCGTTCACCGGCGCCGTGCAGGGCCGCACCGGACGCATCGAGGCCGCCGATGGAGGCACGCTGTTTCTGGACGAGATCGGCGAGATGCCGCTGGGGTTGCAATCGAAGCTCCTGCGCTTTGTGGAGTGCGGGGAACTGCAGCGGGTGGGGGACAACGAGACCGTCAAAGTGGATGTGCGCATTCTCGCCGCTACGCACCGGCCGCTCGCCGCGCACGCACAGACCGGAACGTTCCGCTCCGATCTCTATTACCGTTTGGCCGTCTTTCTCATCCGCACGCCGGCACTGGCCGAGCACGCCCAGGATCTGCCGCTGCTGATCGGGCACTTCCTCGAGAAGATGGGCCGGGATACGCCCGTAAAACGCGTCGACGAAGGCGCGCTGGCGAAGCTGACGGCTCACGATTGGCCGGGCAACGTCCGCGAGTTGGAGCATGTCTTGGAGCGCGGCGTCATTCTCGCCGGGGAGAACCCCCTGTTGACTGCGCAGGAGATTGACTTCGGCACGACGGTGAACTGAGAGCTGCGCAAGGAGGGCCAGAGCGGCGCCGCCCGGGGAACAGCGCACAAGGAAGGCGAGCCCATGCAGGGCGAAGGCCGGGAGGAACAACATGAGCATGGAAATCGAAACGCGGCTGAGCGACCAGATCGCTCGCTACCTGGACCTGGCCTCCGCCGAGGCCAAGTTAACGGCCGCCAATATGGCTAACGTGGACACGCCCGGCTACCGCACCGTGGGGATGGACTTCGAGGCGGAGATGCGGGAGGCGCTGGACGATGCCGACCGGGGACGGGGAGCGCGAAAAGCGCGTGTTTCCGACGTCGACGGGCTGATTGCGCGCCCCGACGGAAACAACGTCTCCATTGACCGCGAGAGCCTGCACCTGGCCGAGGCGCAACTGAAGTTCAAGACCGGCGTGGCCCTGCTGCGCCAAGAGTACCAGCGTGTGATGGACGCCATCCACGCCGACAAGTGAAAAGACAGGGAATAGGGATTAGGGAGTAGGGAACAGGAAAAGCAAAAACAAGAGGAAGAACCAGAGCAGACGCAGGCCGGGAGGTTGATCGATGAACCTGTTTGGATTGATGGAGACCTCGGGCAGCGCCATGGAGGCCGAGCGGATGCGCGCCGAGGTGGTGGCGGCCAACATGGCCAACGCCGAGACTACGCGTACCGCGCAAGGGGGACCCTATCGCCGCCAGGAGGTCGTTTTTGCCGCCGGCCGGGGCGATCCGGATTTCCTCGATTCCATGACGTCGGCCACGGAGAGTGCTGGGGCAGGGACGATGGCTTCCGCCGCATTGCCTGCGCTCGGATTGCCGGATGGAACGGCAGTGGCGTCGGGAGTGTACATCGCGCAGGTGGTCGAGGACCCCTCGCCCCCGCTCAAGCGCTACGATCCCGGCCATCCCGACGCCGGACCGGATGGCTACGTCGCCTATCCCGACATTAATCCGCTTACAGAAATGGTGGACCTGATGGGGGCGACGCGTGCATATGAGCTCAACGGCTCTGCCGTGCAGGCCGAGAAGGGGATGATTACGTCGGCACTCGAGATCGCCAAGTCGTGAAAACGGCAGGGAACAGGGCATAGCAAGAGTGAGCGGAATGGAGGCCCAGGAAGATGTTGATTGCGACCAACGCCGTCGGCTCGGCTTCGGGCGCCGGGACGTCCAGCGCCGGAGCCACGAGCCTGCTTAAGGCAGACGGAGAACAGGTTGCTTCTCCGGCGCCGTTCGCCGATCTGATCACGGATGCAGTGGGGCAGGTGAACCAACTGGAGAAGCAGGCCAACGCAGCGGTCACGGGCCTGATGACCGGCTCGGGCGTGGATGTGCACCAGGCGATGATCGCCACCGAAAAGGCGGACATGGCCTTCGAGCTGGCGCTTGCGGTGCGCAACAAGGCGGTGCAGGCCTACCAGAGCGTGATGGGAATGCAGTTCTAGCTGTCGGCTTCCGGTTCCAGGCGGGTCGAGCAAGAAGGCAGCCTATCGGCTAATCGCCCGAGAGGTTGGAGATGGAAGGCAGGAGCCGGAAGGCAGGAGCGGACGGCGAAGCAGAGCAGCCATGGCCACGGGAACACAGTTAGAGAAGAGTCCTCCGGCAGCGCCCGGAAGAGTGCAGTTGGGCGGCAAGTGGTCCGGGTTGTGGGGGATGGTCCGGGTCCGTTGGGCGCAGATGGCTCCCGCGCAGCGCGGCTGGGTGGTGGTGAGCGCGTTGCTGCTGATCGCGCTGGTTGGCGGGCTGACGTGGTACGCGCTCAGCCCCGACTGGCGCACACTCTACGTCAATCTTGAACCTGACGATGCGCGCCAGATCGGCCAGGTCCTGGCCCAGGCGCAGATTTCGTTTGAGCCGACCGCCGATGGCGCGGGAATCCTGGTTCCGGCCGCGCAATTGGACAAAGCGCGCCTGGCGACCGCGGCCAAGGGCGGCGTGAAGAGCGGACGGCTGGGCTTTGAGATTTTCGACAAACCGAACTGGGTGGGATCGGAGTTCGACGAGCAGGTGAACTATCAGCGGGCGCTCGAGGGCGAGCTGGAACGCACCGTAAGCACGCTTTCCGACGTCGTCTCGGCGCGCGTACATCTGGTATTGCTGCACGATTCGCTTTTTCGCGACGCGGAGCGGCCGGCGAAGGCCTCGGTCGTGCTGAAACTGCGTCATCGCTCGCTGGCTGAGGGCGAGCCGGAGGCGATTCGCAATCTTGTGGCTTCGGCCGTCGATGGCTTGACGCCGGACCACGTGGTGCTGGTGGACGCAGCCGGGAACCTCCCGTTGGGTCCGAAGACCGCCGACGCCATGCAGTTGAGCGCCGAGCAGGCCCTCGAGGACAAGCTTGTGGCTACGCTCGAGCCGGTGACCGGCGTGGGCAATGTGCGCGCCTCCGTGACCCTCGACTACGACTCGACGGCCACCGAGGAGACGCAGGAGAGCTACGATCCGGACAAGACGGCGACGCTTTCGATGCAGCGCACCGAGCAGTCCAGCGGCGCCCAGCCCTTGGCCGCGGGAGTTCCCGGCACGGCCTCGAATGCGCCCAACACACAGGCGCTGCCCGTGTATCCTCACGAGACCGCCTCTCCGCAAACCGCCAAGAGCGAGTCCAGCACCTACGGTGTTTCGAAGACGGTGCGGCACATGGTGGAGAATCCCGGGAGAGTGCGGCGGCTGACCGCGGCCATCGTGGTCAACGACCGTGAGATCCAGCCGGCGACGAAGAACCATGCGGCAGCCTGGCAGCCGCGTTCGGTCGACGAGCTGCGCAACCTGACCGCGCTGGCCCAGGCAGCAGTGGGCTTCGACGCATCGCGCGGCGATCTTGTGACGGTCCAGGATCTGGCCTTCGACGACAACCGCCCGCAACCGTCTGCCGCCGTTCCCGAACAAGTGTTGCAGGCCGCCCAGAACTCACCGGAACTGGTGAAGTACGCCGCACTGCTGATGGGCCTGCTGCTGGTGGTGGCCTTCGCCGTGCGGCCCGCTATTCGTCATGCCGGCGCGGTATTGTCGGCGCGGGGGCCGGCGAGAATGGCCGGCAAGGAGTTGGCCGCAGCAGAAATGGCATCGCCGGGAACGTTAAGCCCTCCCGAATCCGCGCAGCCGGACCCGGAACGGTTGCGGAACCAGGAGATCTTCGAGCAAGTGACCACGCATCTTAAGCGCGAACCGACGCAGAGCTCGCGGTTGCTACAGAGCTGGATTCACTCGGACTAGGGACCGAGGGCAGGTCTTGGGGCAGAAAGGAACTCGCCTTGGCGGAGCAAGGAAACGAGAGTGGAGCAACGCGACACCGCCTGGCGGCAGGCCTATCCGGGGTACGGAAAGCGGCTATTCTGCTGGTTGCCGTGGGGGAGGATCTGGCCAAGGAAGTTCTGCGTGTTTTGCCCGAGGCGGATGTCCAGCAGCTCACCGAGGAACTGACCGATCTGCGCGGCGTCACGCCCGGGCTCACGGCCGAGGTGCTGGAAGAATTCTGGCAGCTTCTCGATACACAGAGTTTCACTGTGCACGGAGGCATGGACTTTGCCAATCGCGTGCTGGTCGAGGCCTTCGGCAAACAGCGCGCCGGCGATCTGATGGCTCTGATGCGGCGCTCGCAGGAGGCGGCGCAGGGCAATCTGGCCAAGTTGCAGCGCTGCGACCCGCAGCAATTGGGCAAGCTGCTTGACTCCGAGCATCCGCAAACCATCGCTCTGGCGCTGGCGCATCTGGATCCGCGCAAGGCGTCGCAGGTGCTCGACAACTTGAGTGAAGAACATAAAGTGGTCGCCGTGCAACGGCTCGCGGAGATGCGGCAGTTTTCGCCCGAAATGGCGCAGAAGGTAGCCCTGGTCCTGCACCGGCGGCTGGAGTCCGTGGGCGACACGGCGCGCCGCAGCTACTCCGGCTTCAAGGCCGTTGCCGATCTGTTGAACCGGCTGAATCCCGAAGAGTCGAAGAAGATTCTGGAAACCATCGAAGAGGGCCAGCCGGAGCTGGCGTTGAGCATCCGTAACCTGATGTTCACCTTCGACGATCTGCTCACCGTGCCCCCGGCGACGATCCGCGAGATTGTCTCCGGCGTGGACAAGAGGCAACTGGCGCTTGCCCTACGCGGCGCCAACGACGAACTGCGCGCGCAGATCTTCAAGTCTATGAGCTCCCGAGCCGTAGACATGCTCAAGGAGGACATGGAGGTCCTGGGGCCGGTGCGCTCGCGCGAGGTAGCGCAGGCGCAACAGGAAATTTTGAATCTGGCCCGACGCCTGGAGTCCGAGGGCAAGGTCATCCTCAAGCTCGAAACCGGCGACGAAATGCTGGCGTGAGAAAGGCAGGGAGTAGGGAGTAGCCAATAGGGAGTAGGGAACAGGGCGAAGAGAGTTGCGGCGACCGAGAGAGGTCAGCGTAGAAACATCGCGCGGGAAGGGAAGTTTGCGACAAGCGGACGCAGCACGAGGCAAGGTCGCGGGCGGGCAGATCGAGGTGCTCGAGTACCCGGACTGCCCGGGTGCGCCTCCGCTTCCCGCGTGGGACGGTTGGGTTGAGGTAGAAGAAGCAGGCACGGTTGAGACAGCGCAGGGAAGGGCCAAGGGAGTGCGCGCTGACGCGGCCGGCGCTGCGATGGACGAGAGAATGGCCGAAGAGGTTCGCCGGTCGTTCGAAGCCGGGCGCGAGGAGGGAGGCCAGGCGGAGCGCGGGGTGCAGGCCGCGGCCGTGGCCGGGGAGAAGGAGCGCCACAAGCGGCAGCTGGCCGCGCTCGTCGAGCGTTTTCAAGGGGAGCGCGACCGGTATCTGCACGCGGTGGAGCAGGAGGTAGTGAAGCTGGCGCTGGCTGTGGCCGCGCGCATTCTGCGCCGCGAGGCGCAAATGGATCCGCTGCTGCTGACCGGCGCGGTGCGGGTCGCGCTGGGCCAGTTGGCAGCGTCGTCTGAGGTGCGGCTGCGCGTTCCCCCGGCAGAACTGGAATTGTGGACGGAGGCGATCGCGCTCCTGCCCAATCTGACGATGAAGCCCGCGGTCGTGGCGGGTGAGGGCATGCACCTGGGCGACTGCATGATCGAGAGCAAGGCGGGAACGGCCGATCTAGGAGTGCGCGCTCAACTGGGAGAAATCGAGCGCGGGTTTTTCGATCGCGCCGGCGCCGAGCCGCAGGAAGATTTCGCCGCGCAAAGTGCAGAAGCAGGCGAGGCGCAGCCGTGATGCCCCTGCTGAAACGGTATTTTGTTCGCCTGGAGCGCGGGCAGCCGTGGCGCTGGCGCGGCCGCGTTCTCGAGTCTTTAGGGCAGACGATCGAGTCGGCCGGTCCGCCGGCCTCGGTGGGCGAGTGCTGTGAGGTTCAGGACCCGGCGGGCCGGACCCATGCGGCCGAAGTGATCGGGTTTCGTGGATCGAATGTGTTGTTGATGCCGGTCGAGGTAGCGGAGGGCATTCGCTTTGGCAACCCGGTTTGGTCGCTGGGGAGTCCGCCGGAGATCGAAGTTGGGCCGGCGCTGATGGGCCGGGTGCTGAACGCGACAGGGACGCCAATCGACAGAGGGTGTCCGCCGGCATCCGCAAAGGCGCTGCCGCTCGGCGGAGCGGTACGCTCGCCGTTGGACCGCGTGCCGATTCGTGAGCCGCTGGGCACCGGCATCCGCGCCATCGACGCGTTGCTCACTGTGGGCCGCGGCCAGAGAGTGGGCATCTTCGGCGGTTCGGGCGTGGGGAAAAGCACGCTGATCGGCATGATGACACGGAACACCGAGGCTGAGGTGACGGTGGTGGGCCTGGTAGGGGAACGCGGGCGCGAGGTGGGAGAGTTCCTGCGCGATTCTCTGGGCGCCGAAGGGCTGGCGCGCGCGGTGGTTGTGGTTTCCACCTCGGACGAGTCGCCGTTGAAGCGGATGCGGGCAGCGCTGGCCGCCACAACGGTGGCCGAATTCTTCGCCGCGCAGGGCAAGCACGTTCTGCTGGTGCTCGATTCGTTGACCCGGTTCGCCATGGCCGCGCGCGAGATCGGCCTCGCGGCCGGGGAGCCGCCCACGGCGAAGGGGTACACGCCCTCGGTGTTTTCCCGGCTGGCGCGGCTCGTGGAGCGCGCCGGGCGCTTCCGCCTGGGCTCGATCACGGCTTTCTATTCCGTGTTGATGGAAGGAGACGATCAGCAGGACCCGCTGGTGGACGCGGTCCGCTCGCTGCTCGACGGCCACATCGTTCTTTCGCGCGCGCTGGCGGCGGAGGGATGGTACCCGCCAATCGAAGTGCTGGACTCGATCAGCCGGCTGATGCCCGCTGTGGCGGGGCAGGAACAGCGGGAGCAGGCCGCGCTGGTGCGCAAACTGATGGCGACCTACGCCCGCTCGGAGGATCTCGTGCGCATCGGCGCCTATAAACCAGGCGCCGACCCGGATCTGGACCGCGCTCTGCGCGCCAGAGAAGCGATCCGCGCGTTCCTCATGCAGGAAGCTCACGAACAAGCCTCGCTTGCCGACGCCTTGAGGCGGCTTGCTGCCCTGGCCGCGGAGGTATGACGGATGGCTGTGCCGCGCGCCATGCGGCGCTTATTGCGGATCCGGGGGATGGAGGAGGAACAGCGCCAGGTGGCGCTGGAGTCGGCGCAGGGTGATCTCAGGCGCCTGGAAGGGCTGCTGGCCGTAGTTCAAGAGCGCGAGCGCCGCGGACGGCGGCTGGTGGCGGCCAGCGCAGAGACGGGCGAGCTCATGGACCGGATCGCCGGCCTGGAAGAGATGCGCGCGGCGCGGCGCCATGCTGCGGCTCTTACGCCGAGGATCGCGGAGGCGGAGCTGGCCGTGACCGCACGGCGGCGCGAGTTCCTCGCCAAGAGGGTCGAACGCCGGCAGGTGGAGAGCCTCATTCAGAAAGCCGAAGTCAAGGAGGCTGTCCAAGCCGGCCGGCGCGCGCAAGGTGAACTTGACGGGTGGTTTCTGGGCCGAGCGCGGCGGCGCGGCAGCGCGCTCGGCAGATCCTGAGAAGGGCAACGTCGAGGCCGGCTCAGCGGCCTGCGGAGGCTCGGCAAGAACTTGAGCGGAAATCCGTAACGCCGGGAAGGACATTCCTGAATTGGGCAGACCCGTCCCAAACCTGACAATCTTCTAACCCCATTCAGCGTTCTTTGGTACGGCGGCTGCATTTCGTCGTTCTATGACAGTTGCCGCAGGCATCGAGGTTGGCGCAGCGATCGACACAGGAGGATGCGGGAACGCAGGTGCTGGAGCAGGGCCAAGCCGGGCAGCGGCACTTGGACTCGGCAAGGGGACGAGTAAGGTTTGGCTGGGCACAGCGAGCGCAAGCGCAACAGGGTCCTCTGTTCCCAGTAGCGAAAATTTTCGTTCGAGTTGGCAGTCGATGCTGCGCGCATGGGGCTCCGTGCCAGGCGCGCGCAGCAGCTCAGCGGACAACGGTACGGACACAGCAGGCGGGATCGTCAGGGTGAACGCGACGGATGAACTCGATGGCGCGGAGGCCGCGCCATCATCGATCTCCGGCGCCGACGCCAATGCCGATGCGGAGACGGTTCCGCAATTTCCGCGGCCGGCAGACACGGGCAAGGGGTCTGTGGCCGGCGCTACGCAGCGGCAGGCCAACTCACAGAGCACCCTCTCGCTTTGCACCGCTGCAAGAGCGCCGCAGATTCCAATCTTGGCCAAGGGCGCCGGTAGGGCGGCGAGCGCGCAGCCCACGGAGAGCTCTGCCGCAACAAACACAGCAAATAGCACAAGCAAAGCCGGCAACGCCACTGGTACAGCGCGCGGCGCCAGGAGCGAGAAGCGGGAAAGCGCCGCGAAGGGCACAAGAGCGGAGCAGCAAGTTGCATCGGCGGAAAATGGAGTGCTTGCGATGCAGGTGAATCTGCCCGGCAATCCGGCGGCAGCAGCGCAGGCTCCGGTCTTGCCAGAAGAGGAACAGGCCACACCAAAAACCGGCATTGCGGATCCCGTGGGCAGCGTGGCTTCGGAGCGGACCGGTAACTCACCTGCAACAGAGCCGCAAGGAACCGAGGCGGGAAGCGGGGGAGCGTTTTCGGGGGGGACAGAGACAGCGCCAACCGGCGTCACTGCGCAAACAGGCAGCCGGAACCCGGTGAGCACGACCAAAAACGAGCTGCAGGACAACGAGACGAGCGGAGCGACGGCGTCACTCTGGAGCGAATCGGAAAAGTCTTCTACGGAACCGCAGCCGGCATCGCTGACGGCGGCGGGGATTTTGTCCGAAGAGTCGCTGGGACGGGGTTCGGGCCAGCGCAGCGCGGAGAGGGGAAGCCGCGCAGTCGCGGAAGCCTACACGCCAGCCGCAGAGAACCGGGAATATCAGGGCATCGAGCAGATTAACTCCCCCGCTGTGCGTATTACAAACGCAGGTGCAGGCGTGGACCAATCGCGCTTGGAGAGCGGAGAGCAGTCCACACAACAGAACCTGGCGCGGACAGTGCATGGGGCCGCCGCTGTCGAGGCGAGCTCGTCAACCTCGCACCCCGTGGTTGCGCTGCCATCCGGCGCGGCCGCGGACGTATCGGCTTGGGTGCGCAATCCAGTGGGTGCTCACGAGGTACTGAGCGCCGCCTCATCGGTAGCCGCTGGTGCAACGGGAACTCAGGATATAACGGCGCGAGAGGCCATCGCCTCTCTCGATGCGGCGCCTGCGGTGGGAACGCCTAGCTGGCTTCATGCCGCAAGCCGGCAGGCCGAGGCAGGATTTCAGGATCCGGCGCTGGGCTGGGTAGGCGTGCGCGCGGATTTGAACGGAGGCATCGTCCACGCGACGGTTGTGACCAGTTCGTCTGAGGCGGCGCAGGCCTTGAGCGGGCACTTGGCAGGATTGAGCTCTTACCTGACGGAACAGCAAACGCCGGTGGCGACGCTGACGATTACCACTTCCGGCGGAAGCGGGCTGGAAGCAAGCACGGACCAAAGCATGCAGCAGAGAGCGGGCCAGAACGCAGAGCAGAGCGCCGCGGCAGGTTCGCCGCAGGGTGCGAGCGCGCCGGCATCGGCTTTGCCGTTGAGCGCGGCGATACAGAGCAGTGGATTCGACATGGCCGTTAACGTGGGCGACGGACGGGGCACGTACATTTCAGTGATGGCCTGAGCCGGCAGCCGGCGCAAAGGGACCGGCGCGAAGAAAGGACCGGCCACAGTTCAAAGGCAGATGCGGAGAGGGTGGCGTAGCAGTAGAGCAGAAAGGGGAGATGGCAGTGGCGACAGGAATCTTCAATCATGCGGTAACGGCGGGGCAGGCGCTGACGGGGGTGTCCGCAGCGCCGATGGACAGCTCCACGACGGGGACGAACGGCACGGACAACTCGGACGACGGAAGCGGCGGTTCGGCGACGATCTCGGCGAACGACTTTCTTACGCTGCTGGTGACGGAGATGCAGAACCAGGATCCGACAGCGGACACCGACCCCAACGAGTACATCGATCAACTTGTGCAGGTGAACAGCCTGGAACAATTGATCGGCATCAATCAGACGCTGACGACGGCCCTCGGCAGCACTACCCCAAGCTCCGGCACTGGCGCGTCCACGCAGGCTGCCGGCACAACCTCCGGCCTGACGGGCACGAACTCCCTGCCTGCAACTGCGGCCCGCACGGCTGGCACACCAGGTACGCTGCCCGCGGCGCAAACCACGTCAGGCGGACGCGCTCCGGGAAACCTGGGCGTGCCGCGCTTGAATGCCGCGGCGCAGCAAGTGGGACACGCACTGGACGGCCGAACGCACTCGCGGCCGGCGAAGGGCAGCGCAATCCCATTGCAATAACGCAGGTTCACCCGCCGGGCACGATGGCCCGCACAACCGCAGCGAAGCCGGGCACTGAGGCCCGCCAAACGGATCCTAAATAAAGAGGAGATGGAGCATGGCAAGTTTTTCAATTCCGCTTACCGGCCTGGAGGCCGATTCGACAGCCCTGAACACGATTGCGAACGATCTCTCCAACATGAACACGACGGCCTTCAAGGCGCAGTCGACCAACTTCTCCGATCTGTTCTACCAGCAGATCGGCTCGACCGGTTCCGGCGACCCGATTCAGGTGGGTGCGGGCGTAAAGGTGGCCTCGAATGAGATTGCGTTTACGCAAGGCTCGATCAACTCGACGGGCAACTCAACCGATGTGGCGTTAGACGGGAGTGGATTCTTTGTGGTCGGCAATGGCGCCGGCGGTTACGAGTACACGCGGGCCGGGAACTTTTCGCTGGACTCGAACGGTAACCTTGTCACTTCAAACGGCTTGAACGTGATGGGCTACCCCGCGGTGAACGGCGTGGTGAACACCAATGCGCCGTTGACGGCGATCAACATTCCCGTGGGTCAGGTGCAGCAGCCGCAGGCAACGACCACGCTGAGCATGACGGCCAATCTGGATTGTGCAACGGCGGCGGGAACGCAGTTTCCCGCACAGGTGACGGTGTACGACTCTTTGGGCGAGCCGCATGTGGCGACGGTTACGTTTGAGCCGGGCGCGGCCGCGAATACGTGGACGTATTCGGTTGCGTTGCCGGCTGCAGATTATTCAGTGGCCGGCGGTAATGTAGTGCCCGCGGCGATCACCGGAACGATGACATTTGACCCCAACGGCAATTTGACCACGATCACTCCGGGGGGCGGAGCCGCGGAGACGGTGGGAACGGCGGTAGGCGATTTCTCGTCCATCGCGCTCAATTTCAATCCGGCTGCGACCAACGTGCTGGCCGACGGGGCGGCGGGGTTGGACATTCAGTGGAACCTGCTGGGCGCGAGCGGCACGCCCAATATCAGCCAGGTAGACACAGCATCCGCGGTTTCAGCAACCACGCAGAACGGCTATGCTAGCGGGCAGTACCAGAGCTTCACGATCAACTCCGATGGGACGGTCACGTCCAGCTATTCCAACGGCCAGACGCAGAATGTGGGGCAACTAGCGCTGGCGAACGTGGCCAACCTTCAAGGACTCTCCCTGCTGGGGGACGGAGACTATGCAACCACGCTGGCCAGCGGAACGGCCGTCGTGGGAACCTCGGGTGAATCGGGCCTGGCCACGGTGCAGGACGACGCGCTCGAGGCATCGAACGTGAACATTTCGACGGAGTTTTCCGACCTGATCGTCGCGCAGAGGGCGTTCGAGGCCAATGCCAAGTCGGTGACCACGTTCGACACGGTCACGCAGGACACGATCAATATGGTTCACTAAGCTGATGGTGCGCGCATTGGCGGCGGGGGCGGTCTTCTGGCCGCCCTCATCTTTTGGAGGGTGAGTGAACTTCAATGAACAACCCTCTGCCCTCAGCAAGTACGATCTCATCCTCATTCAGAACGCGAGCCTCGGCCCAATGCTTGCGATGTTCGCTGCGGACGACTCGGCCTTCGAGGCGAAGCGGCATGCCGCTCGGAACGGGGCGAAGGTATTCGACCTCCATCTTGCGCGTCATCGACGCCCCGGCCTGAGCGCGCACAGCCTTGCTCATCGCCTCATCGAGTAGCGTGGCGATGATACCTCCATGCAGATAACCGGGATGGCCGTCGAAGGCATTGGGGACGACGGGGAGGCTCACGACGGAGCCGTCGGGCGCGAGGAAGAATTCGAGACGTAGTCCGGTTGCATTGGCCTCTCCGCAGCCGAAGCAGCGGTTGTGGGCCGAGTGGGCAAAGGGCGTGAGGTGCTCGTTCGAGGTACGCGCCATACGATCAGCATACTGGGCTGGCGCTGCGCGGCGTGCCGGGAAACGGATGCGATTTCGATCCGGCACGCGCAGCGACTTGACCGCGCTCGGCACGTCCGCTCAGACTGAAGATGCGGATCCCAGTAGGGCGTCCGTTGAATCCGGTAGTCGGGTAAGGCCTCCCGGAGGATTTCCCCATTTCAAACCGCCAAACCCTTGACGACTGCGCCAGGCGCCAGAGAGCGGCTTGGCGCAGGAGCATATGGGTTGCTCTTGGCGCAGGAATCGCACTTTGCCCTGGAATTGGAGCGGTTGGCTGCCGCTCGGCGCCAAAGCTGACGCCGCAGCAGGCAGAGGGCAAGCATTTCTACGACGCAGGTTGCGCTCACTGCCACGAGTTCAACGATCTGGCGCTCAAGAAAGTTCCACCGAATCTGCACGGCCTTTTCAACCGGAGTAAGCTGCCCGACGGCGAACCGGCAACGGATGCCGAGGTAGAGCACGTGCTGGCAACAGGCAAGGGAATGATGCCGCCGTTTGCCTGGCAATTGACCAGGGAACAGATGGACGCGCTGCTGGCCTACCTGCACACGGGAATGCGTGACGAGTCGAATCGGCGGTGAGATCGTGGCGGCGAAGAGGAGGGAAGGCCGCCTATTCCAGCGTCATTCACCTTATACTGAGGATGTTTATGGCGACCGACAAAACATTTTATTTGGAGACCTTCGGCTGCCAGATGAATGCCCATGACTCCGAGAAAGTGATCGGCACACTGCGCCAGCAGGGGTACAGGCAGGTGGAGTCGGAGGAAGAAGCGGATCTGATCCTTTACAACACCTGTTCCATCCGCGACAAGGCGGAGCAGAAGGTCTTCCATCGCCTGAACGACTACAAGCGGCTGCACAAGGAAGGGAAGCGCTTTGGCGTTTTGGGCTGCGTGGCGCAGCAGGAGGGGGAAAAAATCTTCGAACGGGCGCCGTTTGTATCCCTGGTCTCGGGCTCGGCCTCGTACCGCAAGCTGCCGGAGATGCTCACGCGCCTGGAGGCGGGCGAAAGCCGCATCACCGGCCTCGATGACCGGCAGACCGACGAGACCTTCGAGACTGAGTTTACGGCGCGGCAGAATCCCTACCGTGGCTATATCACCATCATCGAGGGGTGCGACAAGTTCTGTTCGTACTGCGTGGTGCCATACACGCGCGGCAAAGAGCGCAGCCGCGCCTCGTCCTCGGTGCTGAACGAAGCAAGGCGGATCGCCGACCTGGGCTACACCGAGATCCAGCTTCTAGGACAAAACGTGAACAGCTACCGCGATCCGGAAGGGAAGTGCTCGTTCGCGATGCTGCTAGCTGCGGTGGGCGAAGTGCCCGGTATCCGGCGCGTGCGCTTCATGACGAGCCATCCCAGGGACTTTACGCGGGATATTGTGGAAGCGATCGATCGGGTGCCGGCGCTGTGCGACCACATTCACCTGCCGGTGCAGTCGGGCTCGGCCAGGGTGCTGGAAAGGATGGCGCGGGAGTACACGCCGGAGTGGTACCTGGAACGAATCGGATGGATCAAGGCGGCCAAGCGGAAGATTTCGATTTCGACCGACATCATTGTCGGCTTCCCCGGTGAGAGCGAGCAGGATTTTATCCAGACCATGGATCTGCTGGCTGAGGTCGAGTACGATTGCGTCTTCGCTTTCAAATACTCGGCGCGGCCGAATACGCCGGCGCGAGACATGATCGATACTGTACCCGAGGCCGAGAAGACGACCCGGCTTCAAGCACTGCTTGAGCAGCAAAGAGAGATTCAGAGGATCAATTATTCCAAACAGATAGGCGAGATTGTTGAGGTAATGGTAGAGTGTGCGAATCCAGCGCGCAGACAAATCGCAGGCCGCAGCAGCCAGAACAAGCCGGTGAACTTTGCCTGGGCGCAGCCCATTGCTCCGGCTCCAGGAAGCTACCTCCGAGTCAAGATCACGGAGGCGTATCCTAATAGCTTGACCGGTCAGGCCGTCTAATATAGCAGCGGTACAGAAGAGGGAACGGATGGATATCGAAGTGCGAATTCGGGGCCTCATGATGGATCCCTCCACGAATATGCCCATTGTGGTTCTGAAGGATGTGGGATCGGATGCGGTGATGCCGATCTGGGTGGGGATCTTCGAGGCGAATGCCATTGCGCTGGAGATTGAAAAGATGGCAGCCGCACGCCCGATGACGCACGACTTGACCAGAAACCTCGTGCGTCACTTGAACGGGGAACTGGAACGGATAGTTATTACGGAGCTTAAAGACGATACATTCTATGCCGTTCTGTGGCTCCGGCAGGGGAACGAGCAGGTGGCAGTCGATGCCCGGCCATCCGACGCCATCGCGCTGGCGCTTCGCGCCGACTGCCCGATTTTTGTGACGGAGAAGGTGCTCGAGAGCGCCAAACTGAGCACCAGCGGCCCACCCGAAGGTCCCACAGCGGAACAACTACGCGGATGGCTCGAGGGATTGAACGACGAAGACCTGGGCCGCTACAAGATGTAGTCGAGCCAAAGTTTCCAAAATTGAGAGGCTGCCTTGAGCAGAGCAGGTGCGTGCTTGCGCGCATCGGTGCGGAGTTGCTGGACGGAGATGCGTTTCTGGCCGAGCTCGCACGCGTGGCCGACGTACCAGCGCTCAAGGCCGGATTCCGCCACTTCGGGGTGGAATTGCAGCGCCAGAGCGTAGTTTTCAATGGCAAAGGCTTGATTTTCGTAGAGATCGGTCCGTGCGAGGTGGAGAACCCCAGCAGGAAGGTCGAAGGTATCGCCGTGCCAGTGGAACAAATAGAGATCCTTGGCAAGGAGCGGGGCAAGCCAGTCTGGCGCGGGTTCTGTGTTGGCAGGAAGGATCGGGGACCAACCGATTTCGGTCCCGCGGGCTCCCGGATAGACGCGAGCACCTAACGCGGCCGCCATAAGTTGCGCTCCGAGGCAGATGCCAAGGGTGGGCTTGCGGGCTGCGAGGCGCTGGCGGAGAGTTTCGATCTCGCCGGTCAGGAACGGGTAGTCGCCGGAGTCGTACACGCCAATCGGTCCGCCCATGATGATGAGCAGGTCGCATCGCTCGGCGTCGGCGAGTGGAAATCGCGCGGTCGCGACATCGATGGTCCGGATGACAAAGCCGCGGCGGATGAGCTCGGGTTCGAGGGAACCGAGATCCTCGAAGGGAAGGTGGGAGTAGACGACGGCCTCGAGGGTGCTGGCGGGCATAGAAATAGGGTACGCGACCCGCAGCGATCTTTAGTTAACAGAATATCTGTTATCAGACATTCTGTCTCTTGAGAATTGTGACAGCACTCTGCGACTGGAAAGCCGCTTAAGCCGATGGCGTGGCTGATGCCTCCACGGGTATACTTCGGCTCATGCGCAGCCTGAAGACCAAGATTTCCAAAACATCTCTTCTAACACTAACGCGAAGCCGCCAATGGACCGCGAAAATGGTCTACATTCTTGCGGCCAACAAGTCCTTTAGGTACAAGAATGGTCGCTCCCGAATCCTTTACATCGGGACGACGAAGAGGGGGGTAATAGGCCGGCCGCCTCAGCGGTGAATAAAGCAAGTGAGGCCTTCTACAAGTTGCGCGGGGTCAGAACAATTGATGTCCACATTGTGACGTGTGCCCCGCGCAAAGCATTGCAAACGTGGAAGCGACTCGAATCAGCACTGCTGAACACTTTTCGGAACAGGTATTTTCAGTTACCGAAGTACAACATGGTCAGGCCAACTCCGAAGCAAGGGCTCTTCAGCGCAAGAGCGCTGGAAAAAATCATAGACCAGTTCGAGCACACCTGAGCATGGATTTACCCCATTTTGCGCTACGTTGAACTAGCTATGCATTTGATGTACATCCCTTGCTAATCGCAAAGAAATGCTATGGAAAGAAAATAGCCATGAAAGCTCTGGCCAAGGTTCCGGTACTTATCCTCATGACTTCATTTACGCTGCTCGCACAACAGCCCAAAACAGTTCAGAGGCGAGCAGCACTTGGAGGTGCGCTATCTGGCCGCATCTTTGCAGTGACTAGGGGCGGCGATTTGAAACCTGCAATCCTGGCCGATGTATATCTCTTCTTCGAGGTCTCCATTCATGCTGACGGAACCGTTATTGACGTTGGCGGTAGTGATACTGCGGGCGACACATACATGAAGAAGGTGAACGAGGGAATGGAGGCAGAGCTTGAGAAAATGAAGCAGGAGGATTGGAGTGACCACATTCGATGCCTCAATGACCTGCTCGTTTACCAAGACGCAATAGTAAAGACGCTGCAAAGCGTCTCAGAGAAAGAGCAGTGGCAAGTTGTCACGGGGCAGACTGACGAAGATGGCTACTTTAAGCTCTCAGTCCCGCGACAGGGTTCATATTATTTAGTTGTGAAGGGACAGGCGGGAGCTAACGACGCCGAGTGGGAACAGGAGGGGGTGCGCGTCTTTACAGGCAAAGTTACTGAGCTGAAACTAGGCTCTCCCAAACAAGCTTGTCTTAAGGCTGACGACGAGTAGGCGTTCGTGACTGGGCGGCCCGCGCGAATTTTACCGGCTAGTTCCGGATTTCCGCCAACAATCCCTCGACTTCGGCTGTTTCCCCCGCCTTGAGCGGCAGTAGCGGCGCACGCGGCCGGCCTCCGTAGTAACCGTTGAAATCGCATGCGAACTTGATTCCAGCGATGCCCAGATCGCCCACAACTCGATTCTCGGCTGCCGCGATGCGCTGCTGCTTTTCCTCGGCGAGCGCGTGATCGTGATCTTTCCAGGCAAGATAGATTTCCTCGCAGGCTTGGGGAGCGAAGGCGGCAAAGGCGACGATGACGCCCGAGGCCCCGGCCTCGAGGGACTCGAAGATCGTGCTACCCGAGCCATTGAGAACCTGGAAGCCCACTTCCCTCGTCCGGGTCTTAACGGGGACAGGTGGTGGAGGCGCAGCAACAGCCGCGCCGCCTGCCAGGTTGCTTGCAGCGACGAAGCTGCCGGAGACTTCGGCGCGCGGGGCGAGCATTCGTCCTGTTACTGCCTCAAAGACCTGCGTGACGGGTACCGTGCGCCGGGGGGCGTTTTGCGTGGCGGCGACGGTCGCGCGGATGCGCTCGACGCTGCCGCTCGAATCTTTGATGCCGATGATGTTTGGATGATCGGCCAGCTCGGCGATGACCTCGACCGGGATCTGGTAAGGGACGAACTTGGGAATGTTGTAGAGGACGACCGGCAACGGGGAGCGGTCAGCGACACTGCGAAAGTGATGCAGCACGGCCGCCGTAGCAATCTGTCCGGAATAGTAGCTGGGGGGGCGGACGAGCACGGCGTCGTATTGGAATTGCGCTGCAGCTTCGGCCAATTCGACCGTGGCCTTGACGCTTTCGCGGCCCACGCCGGCGATGAGGACCTTCTCCGGCGTGGTGGCTTCGGCGGCCATGCGCAGGACATCGCGGGTTTCGGCGTCGTCGAGCAGGACCGCCTCGCCAGTCGAGCCGAGAACCACCATCCCCGCCAGCAGGCTGCGCGAATACCGTGCCATGTTGGCTTCAATTTTCCTGAAATAGACGCGCTCGTCCGCGTAAAACGGCGTGGTGACCGCGGCAAAAATACCTTCCATCAACATTTGTTCATTGTAGAACCGGTAGTAGAGAGGCCGCGCTCTTCCCTGCCGCAGCAGGTCGAGATTGGTCGGCCAGAACCGTGGCAGTGTATTGTTGAGAGTCAAACGGCGAGGAGATCCTTGAGAGGCGGCGAAGCAACGAGCCGGGACTGGGAGCCGGTACCATGGACACGTTGTTGCATAGCGAACCGAAAGACCAGAAGGTTTCGACGCTTGCCGGGCAGGGGCTCAGGTTCTTTCTGCATACTCTTTTGGCGTTGGCTTCGTGGATCGCGCTGATGCTCGTCGGCTACGCGGTCAATCCGGTGGGAGTTCCGCAGTGGGGCATTCTTCTGCTGTCGATGGCGATTCCCTTTGCCGTTGGTATGATCGTAAGCAAAATCCGTCCCGACGAGCTGGCGACTGTGGTTTGGCTCGTGGGCTTCATCTGGGTGATGATCGTTGGGCTCTGGGTTCTCGACATGCCCACCGGGCCTAGCCATTGCTTCCAGTGCGGCGCGACAGAGAAGTTGCTGCGCACGTTTTTCAGTCTTCCCAGCCCGAGTGGGCTGATCGACGACGATGGCCCATTCCTGGGCACGTGGCCGGCGGCAGCGCTGGTAGGCTACTCGATCGGCGCGTGGCTGGGGATGCGGAAGCACGCGTAAGCGGATTCTTACCCGGAGAGTTCCGGCTGGCTGCAAGGCACAGGCGAAAGTCCGCATCGCTCGCGGTACACGAGCTCTCACGGGTGTTTTCCCACACCACGCGGGCGCCGCGCGTGCGCACGGTGCGCTGCTCCGAGATGACGTTGCTCCGGAATTATCCCTTCAGGGTCCGCAGATACGCAACCACGGCATCTACGTCCTGCGGCGGCAGGCGATGCCGGAAGCCGGACTCCTCCACTTCGACCGGCGGCATGGTTTGTGTGCCTTTGCTGATGATCTCCTTCAACTCCGCGTCCGACTTGCCCTGCACTTCGGGTGAAGTTAGCCGCGGAATCTTGGTATGGAAGAATTTGTCTGCGGCCTCATTGCCATTACCGTTCACCCCGTGACACTTGGCACAGGTGAGGCTGAAGGCTGTTTTGCCTGAAGCGGAACCCGTCTGGTTCAGGGCAGAGAAGAAAAGCACGTCGCGACTGTGATTCTTGGGGATGCTGTGCAGCAGGAATCCATCGGAGCCGGGAACCCATACTTCAGAAAGGATGGGAAGCTCGCCGGTCTTATCAAAGACAGCCGAGCCTCCCTGCAGGAATCCTGGGGGCCCGGTGAGGCGCGTGATGATCATCGCATGCAACTTTCCGGACGTGCCTGATTGCAGCACCAAGCCAAAACTGTCCACAGAAAAGGTGTAGGTGCCGGCGGGTACTTTCTGTGAGCCGACGAGGAACTGAAACGGGATTTCGATGAGCATACCCTGCGCCTGCCCAATGGAGGGGGCAGCCACAAAGAGCATGAAGATAACGGCGGAGACGAGTCTTGCCACCGTTAGGTTCCGTACGATCACTTTCATCATGTGTGTCCTTCCTTCCATTCTGTTGGTCGCGGCTGAAACGCTTGCCACTTTGCCGGCACGGTGGCCCGTCTGAGCAGCGAATTGTGTGGCGATGTTGCCTGGCTTTGGCTTCTTTGCGGTTGGGATCGATCTGGCGACGCTCCTGGTTTTTCATCGGCAGGTCGAAGCTGACGTGAAGAATCGCTCCGGCATGCGTGCGTGCCTGCGAGTGGCGTGCGAAATCTTCCGCAAATCTGCTGGTGACAAACGCTAATGCGCCCTCCGTCCTTTGCGCTGCTCTGGATGGCTAGCCAAAACTGCGCTGTAGCGACGGCCGCGATGCGACCCGTGGCGTACTCCTGCCGAGGCCCTTGGTCTGGGAAGCTCAATTTAGGACATTCCCGCCTAAATCATCAATCGGTTGATCGGTTAATACAGGACCCAAAAGAGGGGGGGAACTTAAACGCCTAGGCGTGGTTTATCACAGCACCATGTGACTGTCAACACAATTTCAAGGGTGGGTCGTTTGCGTTTCGCTGAAAACACAGGGCTTGGAGCGAATGGTATGGCAGAGAACTTGAACGTTCCGCCGCCGCTGCAGGCGGCCGCGTCCAAGCGCGGCAGACCCCGTCTTTGGAAGGGCCGGAGCGAACGATTTAAACGCTTTAGGGGCTTCGTAGTCTCATCTTTGGATGATTGCCCACCTTCACCGCCCGTTGGCTGAATGCAGTTCCTGCAAGGCGTAGACCGTGACACGATGCCTTTGCATGGCGGCGATTCCCTCTGCCGCGGCCTGGGCGGCTGCGAGAGTGGTGATGGTGGGGACGCGCGCGAGGACAGCGGCGCGGCGGATGGCCTTCTCATCGAAGATGGCGTCCTGGCCGCGCGGAGTATTCACGATGAGCTGAATGCGGTCGCCCTTGATGAGGTCTACGGCATTGGGCCGGCCCTCATCCACTTTGAAGACGCGTTCGACGATCAGGCCCGCGCCCTCGAGCACGTTGGCCGTGCCCTCAGTGGCGACGATTTTGAATCCGAGATGAACGTAGCGGCGCGCCAGACCAATCGCGGCTTGTTTGTCGTGATCGTTCACAGTGAAAAAGACTGTCCCCCCGGTGGGTAATACCTGTCCCGCCGAGAGCTGCGCTTTCGCGAATGCTTCTCCGAAGTTGGACGCAACACCCATCACCTCGCCGGTGGACTTCATCTCGGGGCCGAGTACAGTGTCGACGCCGGCAAACTTCGACCAGGGAAAGACCGGCGACTTCACGTAAAAGTGCGCTCCTGTTTCGAGATCCTTGCCTGAGGCAACCTCGTGAGGCAGCAAATCGCGCAGCTTGCGGCCGGTCATCAACCGCGCCGCGATCTTGGCAAGGGGAATGCCGGTGGCCTTGGAGACGTAGGGGACGGTACGCGAGGCGCGAGGATTGACCTCGATGACGTAGACGTGATCGTTGCCTTGATCGTCGTGCTGAATCGCGAACTGCAAGTTGACCAGGCCGACGACCTTGAGCGCGAGCGCCAGCCTGCGCGTATGGGCGCGCAGCGTTTCCAGCGTCGGTTCGCTGATGCCGACGGCGGGTAATACGCAGGAAGAGTCGCCGGAGTGGATTCCAGCCTCTTCGATGTGCTGCATGATCCCCGCGATCAGAACGTCTTCCGAATCGCAGAGCGCATCGACATCGATTTCGATGGCGTTTTCCAGGAAGTGATCGATGAGCACCGGCCGCTCCTGAGAGTACTCGACCGCCTGGCGCATGTAGCGCGTGACCGCATCGGCGTCGTAAGCAATCACCATGGCGCGCCCGCCGAGGACGTAGCTGGGACGGACAAGGACGGGATAGCCGATCTGCTCAGCGACGGCCAGCGCCTGTTCCACGCTGGTGGCGGTGCCACCGCGAGGTTGCGGAATCTGCAAATCCTCAAGCAATTTGCCGAACTGCTTGCGGTCTTCGGCGAGATCGATCGACTCCGGAGAGGTGCCGATGATGGGCACGCCCGCGGCGAGAAGGCGCTGCGCGAGGTTCAGCGGTGTTTGCCCGCCGAACTGAACGATCATGCCAATCTTCGCGCCGGACTGTGCCTCGTGGTTGTAGATGGCAAGTACGTCTTCGAGAACCAGCGGCTCAAAGTAGAGGCGGTCGCTGGTGTCGTAGTCGGTCGAAACCGTCTCGGGGTTGCAGTTGACCATGATCGTCTCGTAGCCGTCTTCTTTGAGCGCAAAGGCCGCATGGCAGCAGCAGTAATCGAACTCGATTCCCTGCCCTATGCGGTTGGGGCCTGACCCGAGAATGATGACCTTGGGCGTTTTGGTCGGCGGCGCTTCATCCTCTTCCTCGTAAGTGGAGTAGAGATACGGCGTCATGGACTCGAACTCGGCTGCGCAGGTGTCCACGAGTTTGAATACAGGACGAATTCCCTGCCCTTCGCGCAGTTCCCTCACCTTCTGGATGCCGGCATGGCCTTCGAGCTTCCACTCCGTGGCGATGCGCTCGTCGCTCAGGCCGAGGCGCTTGAGTTGCCGCATGTCCTCCGGACTTATAGCTTTTGGAGATGTGTGTGCGATTTCCATCTGCGCCAGCGTGACCTCGCGCAACTGGTGCAGGAACCAGGGATCGATTTTGGTAAGGCGCGCGACATCGCGTACGCTGAGTCCGCGCTCGAACGCGTAGCGGATGTAGCCGAGGCGCTCCGGCCGCGGAGTGACCAGCATCTGCGTCAGGCGGCGCGGCTCCAGAATTTCGGCGCCGGTCTTCTTGCCGGTTTCGAGCGATCGCCAGGCCTTCATCAGGGATTCTTTAAAGGTGCGGCCGATGGCCATCACCTCACCGACCGATTTCATCTGCGGGCCGAGCGTCTCGTCGGCGCCGGGAAATTTCTCGAACTGCCACTTGGGAATCTTGACCACGACATAATCGATGGTTGGCTCGAAGCAGGCGGGAGTCTTGCGCGTGATGTCGTTGGGAATTTCATCGAGCGTGTAGCCGACGGCGAGCTTGGCGGCGATTTTGGCGATGGGGAAGCCCGTGGCCTTGGAGGCGAGCGCCGAAGAACGCGAAACGCGCGGGTTCATCTCGATGATGGTCATGCGGCCGTCTTGTGGATTGATCGCAAATTGAACATTCGACCCGCCGGTTTCGACGCCGATTTCGCGCATGCACGCGATGGCCGCATCGCGCATCTTCTGGTACTCGCGGTCGGTGAGCGTTTGCGCGGGAGCGACGGTGATGGAGTCGCCCGTGTGTACACCCATGGGATCGAAGTTCTCAATGGAGCAAATGATGATGACATTGTCCGCCAGGTCGCGCATCACCTCGAGCTCGAATTCTTTCCAGCCGAGCACGCTCTCTTCCACCAGACACTCGTGGACGGGCGAGAGGTCGAGGCCGCGCGCGAGAATCTCCATCAGCTCTTCGCGGTTGTAAGCGATGCCGCCGCCGGTGCCACCGAGCGTGAAGCTGGGGCGGATGAGAATCGGGAAGCCGAGCTTGCTGGAGAAGTCGAGGCCGTCGCGCAGGTTGTTGACGAGCGCGGAACGTGGCACTTCGAGGCCGATACGGACCATCGCGTCCTTGAAGAGGAGGCGGTCTTCGGCTTTCTTGATGGCTTCAAGCTTGGCGCCGATGAGCTCGACATTGTAGCGGTCGAGAACGCCGGTGTCGGCGAGATCGACGGCGAGATTGAGGGCGGTTTGGCCGCCGACGGTGGGGAGAAGCGCAAATATGCCGGGGCTCGGGTTCGCGGCGAGCATTTCTGCTTCGATGCGGATAATTTCTTCCACGTACTCATGCGTGAGCGGCTCGATGTAGGTGCGGTCGGCCAACTCTGGGTCGGTCATGATGGTGGCCGGGTTCGAGTTGACCAGCACTACCTCGTAGCCCTCCTGCTTGAGGGCTTTGCAGGCCTGCGTGCCGGAGTAGTCGAACTCGGCCGACTGGCCGATGACGATGGGGCCGGAGCCGATCACGAGGATTTTCTGAATGTCATTTCTGCGTGGCATGGTCTAGCTTGACTTTTCGCTCTCCTGTGTCATACGGCTGTGCCAAGGATGCCCTGTCGAAGCATCAAAAGTGTCCGCTAATAGGCCCGCACTGACAGCCCACGACTTGCGGTGGTTCCGGCCATGCGCATCGGGGTACGCATAGCGCAGATCGTATGCGTCATAGAGTCGCTGAAAAAACCTCGAATAATGCACCGGGCTGTCTGAGGCGGGGAAGCTCGGCCAGATCTCGACCGAACCTTCCAGACATCTGTAAACCAACAGGCCGATTGACTCGTATCTCATGGCGGGGTCAGTGATTGTTACCCTGCCAGCCAGAGCGCAAAGGGCGTTGTGATAGCGAACGATGCTCTCCAAGGGGTGGTCATCTGCATCGAAGGAAGCATCGTTAGCGCTTAGGCCGTCTTCCACACGACCGAACTTGATCAAGTGGAGGAATCCAAAAACAAAACCTGGATACATCATGTGAATGTTTACGCAATCCCCGGGGGCCTCCTCCATCCGATTGGTGAGGTTGCGGAATGCGTTCCCAGTGCTTTTGACCGAGATGCCGAGGGCGGGGCCTATGCCGGGCGGCAGGACTGCAACGTCCAGGTTCTTGTATTTCATACCTCCCAGGACACTTTGTTCGGCACTGCTTTTGGCCTCTTCCGAGTACGCCAAACCGTAATCATTGTTCGGCCCTGGCGTGCTCGCTAGCGGGGGGCGCGGATGAATCCATTCTGGCGGGAACCCTCCCTCTACAACCAACCGGTTTGAGCAATGGGCGTGTACGAGTTTGATGTGCTGGCCGGACTGAGTCTTTGCGTCGCCGCACAGAGCACTCAGCGAGCTCTCCAAGGTGACAACTTGAATCTGCGTCATTGGTGTTTTCGCCATTGTTCCATCCTCATTGCGGCTTCGCGCAGAGAGAGACACTCGGCTTCTGTAAGGCCCAACTCTTTTCTCAAGAGATGGCGATCAAACAGGTCGAGACTCCGGCTGCCCGGGTCTATCTGGCGACGGTCATGGGAACTGAGAAGCATTTGAGCGTGAGATGTGTTCGGGCCAACCACCAGAATGCGCTCGGCCTCCGATGGTTCGATCTTGAAGAGCCCGCCGCCTAGCGCATGCCCCTCCATCTCACAACTCAGTTTTGTCAAAGAATTGCGCCACGCAATCGCGTAAGAATTCGGATCACGGCCCTTAATGAACTGCACAAGATGAATTGTGTTTGGAGCAACCAAACCCGCCGTGTTGGTAACAAGCTTAGGCATTTCGCCCGACATGTAAGACAGGAATGCGTTGGCGACCCGCACATGGGGCACAACGTACCAGAACGTCCTGGTTCTGCACTTGTAGCGATCCGCCACGCCACTGATCTCGCCCTGGTACAAGTAGCGCTGGATGGGGGTGGGCAAAGACTCTTTGGCGACTGCCGGGAGGGAAAGGAGATTGACCTTTTCACCGGCCTCTCTTCTAGCGGCCCACTGGCCTCGGCTGAAGTCCACGCCTTCCACACCCCGAAGGTTCAACGCAGCAGGCCGGAGGAATTTGTCCCCGATCTTCCATTTTCGGCGCTCGTCATCTGACAGATGGAAAAAGTTGTTTGCACCTGTCACGTACCCAATACCGACGTCGGCAACATCGCCAAGCCTTTGCACGCGGGGATGATTAGCAAGAGCATCGTAGAGCGAGAGAATCGAATCCGACAGGAGGTAGTGGTTCAACCGAAACTTGCCGTCTTCGACCGCTTGGAGATCGACCTTTCTTTTCTTGCCCGCATCGCTTGAGAGCCTGTCAGAAGATGTGACGTTGAAAGACTTGCAGATCTCCCCGTATCCGTCACATAACAGCAATATGGTGCTCTGACCTAGCCCGCCGAAGAGCTTATCTTTGAACATCTCTATTTCGATGGTCCTGAAATGTTGCAGTAAATGCTTCAGTACCTCGCGGGCATACATAGCATGGCCCAATTCCGAAGGGACCACCATGGCCAGACGACCACCGCGACGGAGGAAATGCGTTGCATGTACGAGGAATGGCGCCCACGAGGAAGCCAGACGAGGCAACTGGACCCCCGCCTCGATCGCTCGTTGATGCGCTTTTGAGGCCGGATCGCCGTTAAAGGTCTGGTAGCGAATGTATGGTGGGTTTCCGACAATGCAGTCAAAGGCGGGAAGAGATCGTGGGGCAATTTGAAAGAAATCACTCAAGATCAATCTCGCGTTTCGCACGCGCTGGCGCGATTGTCGTAGCGCATCCTCGGAGACATCGACGCCGTGCAAACGGAACGAATTGGAGCCGAGGCATGCCAGTCGTTCTGAGGCTGCTACCAAAAAGGCGCCGTCTCCGCAGCTTGGATCAAGGATGGTTTCCCCAGGATTGCGGATCGCCCACCCCACAAGGCGGTGCGCAATGGACTCTTCGGTATAAAACGCCCCCAGTGCCTTTGGTTCAGGTCGCTCCCTTCTGGCTGCGAGTCCACTCATGACTTCCACTCCTCCATCATTTTGCGGAAGTCGCGGAACAGGTAATGCGAGTCGTGCGGGCCGGGGGCGGCTTCGGGGTGGTATTGGACGCTGAAGAGCGGCAGTGTTTTGTGGCGCAGGCCTTCGAGCGTCTGGTCGTTCAGGTCCACGTGGGTCAGATCGACCTCGTTCGAGTTGATGGAGTCGGGATCGACGGCGAAGTTGTGGTTGTGGGCGGTGATCTCGACTTTGCCGGTCGAGTTGTTGCGCACCGGATGGTTGCCGCCGTGGTGCCCGAACTTGAGCTTGTAGGTGCGCCCGCCAAGAGCCAGGCCGCAGAGCTGGTGGCCCAGACAAATTCCGAATACCGGCACGCGGCCCATCATGCCGCGAATAGCGCGCACAGCGTAATCGACCGGCTCCGGGTCGCCGGGCCCGTTGGAGAGAAAGACGCCTTCGGGCTTGAGCGCGAGCACATCGTCGGCGGTGGTTTCAGCCGGAACCACTGTGACCCGGCATCCATCACGAGATAACATGCGTAGAATGTTTTGCTTGATTCCAAAATCATAAGCTACTACATGAAGAATGCGCTCGTGGGCCTGCTCCGTGTGGATGAACCCTTCGGTCAGCAGGGGCTCGCCCATTTGGCTGCGCGGATCGGAAGCGCCGAACTCGTAGCTGGTTTTTGTCGAGACGACGCGGGCCAAGTCAGTCCCCTCCATCTTGCGGATGCTCCTGGCCTTCTGGACCAGAACGTCGGGGTTCGACTCGGCCGAGGAGATGACGCCGCGCATCACGCCCCGGTCGCGCAGATGGCGAACGAGGGCACGCGTGTCGATCTCGGCCAGGACAGGGACAGCATAGCGTTCCATGTACTCGTCGGTGACCTGCTCGGAGCGCCAGTTGGAGCTGATGGCGGAGAACTCGCGGACGATTAGGCCCTCGATGTAGGGCCGGGCAGCCTCATTGTCGGCGTGATTGGTGCCGTAGTTGCCAATTTGGGGGTTGGTGAGGACGACGATCTGGCCGGCATAGGAGGGGTCGGTGGCAATTTCCTGGTAACCGGTGAGAGAGGTATTAAAAACGACTTCGCCCTGGCATTCGCCTGGGTGTCCGTGGCCGCGCCCGCGGAATATGCGCCCGTCTTCGAGCGCCAGGATCGCCTGCATCGCCTCTCCGAGGAGTGGATTCAATCGATTTTAGCAGGTTTGGAGCGCCGGTTCATGCTGTGTTTTCCACCTTTGGTATCGGTTTCATCGCCGAAGCAGCTGTCCGGAATTGGGCTCAGCGCTATTCTGATGGGAATAAAAGGGGGGGAGGTTATGTCCAACTGGATTGGAGAAGTGGCCGTGCCCATCTTAATTGGGGTTGCCACTTTGGTTGCCCAGTTCTATTTCAAATGGGGCCCGGACGTTAAGGAGCAGAAACGGCAATTACGCCGTGGAACCTGGTGGCTTTACAACATACTTTTTGCAGGCAGCCAGTTGTTTGCCTTGTGCGTTATTGCCACAAAAAAGGGTCCGGTGACGGGGCTGGAGTTGGTGTGGGGTCTATCAACCGTTGGAATCAGCGTTCTCTACATGACGCTTTTGATGCTGCGACATTTCGTGATTGATTTGTTTGCTAGGTATACGGCGATCACGTGTGTCGTGGTTGACGCATTAGGAGCGGTCGCGACGGGTTCCAGGCCCTCGGCTGAAACGATGGAGAGGCTTCGCAGGATGCTATACGGGAGCCGCGATAAGGAGGCCGGCGCTACTTAGTGCACGACGCCGGCGTCGTGGGCCGGCCAGTAGACGAAGACGGCTTTGCCATAGATGAAGGGCCGTCCGACAGGGCCGAAATCCCGGCTGTCGGAGGAGATGGAGCGGTGGTCTCCCATAACGTAATAGTCACCAGGGGGAAGGGTCATCTCGGCCACGGAGCGGTCGTCGCGATACTCCGGGGGCACATAGGGCTCGCGTAAAAGCTTTCCGTTCACATAGACGCGGCCGCGATCGATGCGGAGGCGGTCCTCAGGCAAGGCGATGACCCGCTTGATGTAACTCTTTTCAGGGCCGCGCGGATAGCGGAAAACTACCACGTCGCCGCGCTGGATGCTGGTGAAGTGGTAGACGAATTTGTTGATGAAGATGCGGTCACGGTCCTCGAGGCGCGGCAACATGCTGGTGCCTTCCACGCGAACCGGCTGGTAGAAAAAGGTGATGATGACCACGGAGGCAACGGCGGAGATGAGAAGATCGCGCAGCCAAAGAAGGATGCCCGCGCTGCTGCGCGATAGCGCAGGACTAGACGGTGGCTGGGCAGGCGCGGCCTCGGTGTTTGTATGGGGATCGCAAGCCGGCATTTCATCGGGATGGGTTGGCATCTGTTTCTAGATTGCTAGTAGCCAATTCCAGATTACCAGCAACCGAGGCCTCCTGCACTGGACCTGCGAAGCCCCGTAGATACAGGATTCGTAGCCTGTTGCTCTACGGCCGCCTCGCCAGCGGCAGATGGACCGCCGCGGCCTCTTCGGACTGGCGCGATAACAATTCAGCGCACTGACCTAAGCCGAGCAAGTAATGACTCTTTTGGTGGATTGTTGGCAAACTTCAGGCGTAGTTCAATGGGCATGAAACCTGCGAAAGTGTGACGGCGACTCAAGCCGCTGGAGGACTATGGCAACTCTCGTTGAATCCCCCAAAGCAGCTGTTCCTTACGCACATAGGCGCTATGGCGCTCCAAGGTTTTCGCTCGTTCGTTTGGCGCTGCCTGTGCTTTGCGGCGCATTGGGCATCTCACTCGGAACCGTAATCGGAGTCTCCATCGCGTTCCTCACCGCGCCTGCTGTCGCTCCGGCAACGTCCACCGATTCGGCACAGGACAGCACAACGGGGACCGAACTCGGAGTCACCCCGAGCACGACGGCTGGTGCCGAGGAAGATTTCCATCCGGCCGCCTTTGTTCCCGTGGTTGCCTATACCCGCCAACCGGCTGCCAACGTCGGCCGGTCAGCGGCGGGCAGGGCTGGCACGGGCCTCTCGTTGACGAAACAGACGGTCAAAGCGAGCCCCTCGCCTGCGGCCCGGACTACGCAAGACAAGAAACCGGCCATTAAGAGGCACCCCAAACTTCGGTTCGTTGGTGTACGCAGGCGCTCGGTGAAGCACGTTGCCAAGCTTCCTGTCGAGCAAGCGCCGGCCGGTGATCCCGAAGTCAACCCAATAATTTTGAATGATGCGCAAATGAGCCTTGACGATGGCGCGAAGCCTTCCGGTTTCTATAGCGAAGGGGATCTGACGGTCGCGGACTACGACGCCACTGCGGGAACGATTCAGACCGACGATGGCAGGACTTTTGCCCTCGGAAACACGGTCAGCGCCAGCAACGCAGCGCCATGGGAAGACTACCGTTCTAATGTGCATTACAGGTGCGGCCAGGATGGAAGCTGTTTGCTGGTCCGCGCTGGAGTGATTGCATCGAACGCACGGCTAATCTAGAAAGGCTGATTCGGAAGCTCAGGGCCGATGCCCGTGCCGGCCCAGTGTGGGGGCCTATTTGCTCATTCGCAGCCGAGGCTTCCTGGCGGGCAAAGTACGCGTACTGGCTTTTCAATAGGCCGGGGCTGATTCGCGGAAGGTACAAAGGTGGGAGCGGAGGCGGATTGGGCGGCGCCCGCGAGGTTTTGTTCTTCCAACAGTAGGGGGCGCTGCAGAACCATTTCCACCTGGGTTCCGTTGGGAATCTCCACGTCGGCGTTGCGAGTAAAGAGCGAAACGATGCCCACTGCGGCGAGGCCGGCGCCAAGTCCGGCCAAGCCACCCTCAATGGGATGACCCGACTCCGCTCCGCCGATGGTGCCGACACCCGCCCCCGCGGGAATGGCGATTTTGGCTACCTCGCCCGCGTTACGGCCTTTATCGCCGTTCTGCTCGATGGTTCCTTCCTGGTCGTTCTTGACGGCCTGGTTCTTTGACCCGGGCAAGCTATCCACCATGCCGGGAATCTCGGCTACCGAACCATTGGGAAAGATGATGGAGGTGAAGTGCATGTCGAGCTGCGCCCTGCCCTTCAAGTGGCCTCCGCGCTGGACGCGATCCACCACCCCCTGAACATAAACGCCGGTGGGGATCAGGACGCGGGCACCAACCACGACCGGAAAGACGGAGGTAAGGTAGACGCCATCGCCCGGTTTCGCGCTCCTGGTGTTGATCGCACTATCGAGCTTCAAAAGAACCTTGGTGCCGGCCGGCACAGTGTAGGTTTTCCTGGCCGGGGCAGCCGGTTCGGAAGATGGCTGGGAAGATGCTGCCGCCTGCGTAGCCGGGCCCTCGTCTGCCGGCGCGGGTTGGGCCGCTGCGGGCGAGGGCGAGCCCTGGTCTGCCGGGGATTGCCCGGGTAACCGGACTGCACACAGGTTCGTGCCTGCTGCGATCGAGGCGGCGAGAAGAACTGCCTGCAACCTGTTCTGCGGCAGAAACATAATTACACCCTCTCCCTAAGAAATAGACGTGCTTTTCGCCTACAAGGATAGCGCGACTGTTGCGCATGCGGCGAAAAATGCGCGGCGCCGCGGCGGAGACACGCCCCGCAATTTACCATGCGAGAAAGCGATGAGAACACATGCCCAATCATTTGCTGCTGGTTCTGGCCGGGCGTCAGGCCGATTCCGCTCCGCGTACCGTGCGCTGGAAGAGGCGATCGGAGCGAGGGCCTTTCCCGGCTGTGCATTTGGCGTTCTGGCCGGCGGCGAAGTGGTGCTGAAAGATGCCCTGGGGCGGTTTACGTATGAGCAAGACTCGCCGCCCGTGATTGCGGAGACGGTGTATGACATTGCCAGCCTGACAAAGGTAGTGGCGACCACGGCTGCGGCCATGCTGCTGCACCAGCGCGGCCAGATGGAGTTGGATAAACCGCTGGGCGGCTTGTTGCCGGGTTTTTTAGCGGGACGGCCGCCGGGGGACCCGGCGCACGATGTGACGCTGCGGCACCTGCTCGCGCATAGCTCAGGTCTGCCGGGCTATGTTGAGTTGTTTCGCACTGCGGCCTCGTCGGAACAGCTGTTGCGTGCCTGCCTGGAGCTATCGCTGGAGGCGGAGCCGGGAACGCGAGTTGAGTACTCCGATCCGGGCTTCATTTTGCTCGGCAAAGCAATAGAGGTGCGGATGGGAGAACAGATGGCTCCCTGGCTTCGGCGCGAGGTGTTTGGACCACTGGAGATGCCGGCCACGGGATTTTGCCCAGCAGCGGAGACGCGAAGCTCGATTCCGCCCACGGAAGAAGACGCCACCTTCCGTCATCGCCGCATTCAGGGCGAAGTGCAGGACGAAAACGCCTATGTGCTGAAGGGCGTGGCGGGGCACGCCGGGCTCTTTTCCAGCGTTTCTGACCTCTTGCGCTTTGCCGGCTCGATTTTGAGCTCCGGGACGATCAATGGGGCCAAGGGAACGCCGCATCTCTTTGGTCGTGAGGTGGTGAATCGATTCGCCGAGCGGCAAAGCCCGCAAGGCAGCTCCCGCGCCCTCGGCTGGGATACGCCCTCGGAAAACTCGTCGTCCGGCAGTCACTTTTCTGCCCATTCGATTGGACACCTTGGTTATAGCGGCTGCTCGCTTTGGATCGATCTGGACGCCGCCGCCGCCGTGGTGTTGCTGACCAACCGCACGTGGCCCGATCGCAGGTGTCAATTGATCCGCGAGGTGCGTCCGGCATTTCACAACGCGATTCGAGAGGCGTTATAGGACGCGGGGCTGATGCTTGCAAGATCGGGACTGGCCGCGGAGCGAAGAGAAAAATTTTGTAATTGGCTTGCGCGATTTTACAGATAGAATTAAAAATGGGGGCTGATGCGATGCTACCAAGCACAACGCTGCAGGAGACGGCCGGCGCCCGAATAAAGAACAATAATCACGACGAACAGGCCACCCTGCTGCAGCAACTGACAACGGAGAGCCAAAACGAGGCTTCCCAAGGGCTCGACACGAAATCTGCGCTGGAGATCGCCCGCATCATTAGCCATGAGGATGCGAAAGTGGCTGGAGCGGTGAAAAAAGCCCTCCCGGAGATTGCGGCGGTCATCGACCAAGTGGCGCGGAGCCTGCGTGACGGCGGCCGGCTGATCTACGTCGGGGCCGGCTCGAGTGGACGGATCGCCGCGCTCGACGCTTCGGAGTGTCCACCCACCTACTCCACCGCTCCGGGACAAGTGCAGTACATTATGGCGGGCGGGCCCAAGGCGCTGGCATCGGCAGTCGAGGTCAACGAGGACTCCGAAGAACTGGGCCAGAGGGACATCGCGCGTCGGCGTCCCACACGCAAAGATGTGGTCATCGGCGTCTCCGCCTCGGGCAGCACGCCCTATGTCGTGGCTGCGGTGGCATATGCCCGGGCGCGCGGAGCGCATACGGCAGCGGTCACCTGCAATCAGGCAACGCCGCTGGCCGAAGCTGCCGACATTACCATCGTGGCCGATGTTGGGCCCGAGGTGGTCTCTGGGTCCACGCGGATGAAAGCCGGCACTTCACAGAAGATGATTCTGAACATGATTACCACGGGAGCGATGAGCCGCCTGGGCTACGTGTACGAAAACCTCATGGTCAATGTACACATGCAGAACTCCAAGCTGGTGGAGCGCGGGATCCGCATTTTGATGTCCGCCTGCGGCATCGACCGGGCGGCCGCGGTGGAAACCATCAAATGCGCCGGACGCAGCGTGCCCGTGGCGCTGGTGATGCTAAAGGCCAAGGTTGACAAGCCGGAAGCGGTGCGCCGGCTGGCAAAGTCCGACGGGAATGTGCGGTTGGCGATCGAAGACAACGTGATGGATCTGTAGGGGCAAAAGGTCAGCGCAGCCGGGGCGATTCAGCAAAAACAGAGCCGAGGGCTCCCACTCGCTACCCGGGACCGTGCAGGCCTTAACGCCTATGCGCCGCTTTCGTGCCGTTCAGGAAGGGCTGCGCTGCCTGCTCAGGGCAGCACGCGCTGAATGTGAAGGAAAAGCATCAGATTGAGTAGGAATCCGATGGCGACCAGACCCAGGGCGATAAAGGCGACAGCCTTGACCTTGTTGCCGAAGGTCTTGAGGTCCTCAAGCAGCTCCTGCTGCTCCAGGGTGTTGCGGTCAGTGGCTTCGCGGACCATCTCCAACTGGTCTTCAACGCGTTTGAGCGAGTTGTTCTGCTCCATTACCTGATCGCGCAAGTTCCGATGCTGTGTCTGGAGCTCAGCCAGGCTGTCTTCGACAGGCGCAAGATCCACTTTGGGCGGAGGCGCAGGCGCTTGCGGGCGCGGGTGTGGAGCGAGCAAACCGGTGACCGCAGAGACGAAGTTGCCTTCGAGTAAAGGCATGAGCCGCTGCACAAGCGGAAGAGCCATGCGAAATGCGTTCACGATGCGTTGCACGCTGGGGGATTCTTCGCGGGCCGCTGCGCCGGGCAAAGCTCTGCCGGGAGGCCCGGGCGGGATGCGGTTGACGTTTCCGGCTGCGGAGTTGGCCTGTGCATGCCGGCCTGTGCCCATCGGCAACGGTGAACCGATGGCGCGCGCGTGAGGCGCCATGGCTCTTGGCGCCATGGGGGCCCGATCGATGGATTCAACAGCCTCGCGTTCGTTCATGGGCTTCCCTCTGCCTTTCCATGAGGTAATCCTCATATATAGCTTATTTAGCGCTCCTTGTGAACTGTTTTCTGCCGGCAAGGCCCATACTGCTGCGTATAGGCCAGCGTATGCTCATAACCGGGAGAGACGCGTGAAAGCACATCTAAGCCGCACGCTGCGCGGTGTGCAGCGGAACATTCTGGCCGGCATCATCACGATTGGCCCGCTTTTTGTTACTTACCTGATCTTCAGCTTTCTGCTGGGCGAACTGGCGAAGGCCGGATTGCCGGCAGTGCACCTGCTCGCGCATGTCCTGTTCCCGGGATGGCTGAGCCTTCCATGGCTGCAGCCAGCGCTGGCGGTTCTGCTTACGCTCTTGCTGCTGTATGTGGTTGGGCGGGTGACGTCGCTGGTAATCGGCCGGCAGGCCTTTGGCCTGTTTGAGGCGATTCTGGAGCGGCTGCCGTTTGTGGCCAAGGTCTATACCTCGGTGCGGCAACTGCTGGATTCGATGATGGCCAAGAAGGATACGAACAGTCGCGTGGTGCTGGTGGATTTCCCGATTGACGGGCAAAAGAGCATCGGTTTCCTGACGCGCACCCTAAGCGACGCCGGAAGCGGGCGGCCGCTGGCGGCAGTGCTGGTGCCCAACGCCATCAACCCCACGTCCGCCTTTCTGCAAATCCTTCCCATGGAGCGGGTGATCGAGACCGATCTGACCATGGAACAGGCGATGAGCATGGTCATGACGGGCGGCGCGGTGGGACCGGAAACCATCCAGTACTCACAGGCAGGCAGCGATCGGGTACCGGCCAGGCCACCGGCGGCGCAGGACTGATTCGAACCAGGGCTACGGTGCGGCGCTCGGATCGGCTGCCTGGACGGCAGCCAAATCCTCTTCCGCGTGTTCGCTCTCGAGCGTGACCTTGCGCAGGCTCACTTGTTCGAAGTGGGCCCAAATCAATCCCGCAGGAATAACGCAGAGAAATGTAGCCAGCAACAGCATGGCAGCGCAGGCTGTAGAAGCCTCAGGAGACGCGCCGAAGAAGCTAGAGAGAGCGGCGGCAACAAAGGCGATCTGGGAGAACCATCCGATGACCGGGAGTTGAAGGACACTAACGCTTCCGCTGATCATCAGGAGAAGAACGCATTTGGGCAGGCTCATGCCGGCGAGCGCGGAGCTCGCGGTGAAGGCATGCACCGTCTCCACGTAAGAAAGCGTAATGAGAGCCCACATGCCGAGCGAGATCGAGGCGGAGATGGTGAAATCGGAGAAGCTCCGCATGACATCGAGACCGGCGTGAAAGGTCATGATCTTATGGGCGATGGCGCGGCCCATGTTTTTGGAAATGAGGCCGAAGGACCCCTCAAAGAATCGGGCCACTGCCCTGCCGGACAATCGCACTGCAACCAGAACGAGAACGCCTGCTACGGTTGCCAGCATGGCTCCGAAGCGGGTGAAGACGACATAGAGAACAGGAAAGCGGTGGATAAGCGGCGCGAACAGTTGACTGAAGAGTCCCGATTGACCGTGCGCGGCGGCCAGGGTGGGCAGAGGGATCCACAACAGGGCTAGCGAAACGATGAGCGCCATGGAACCGAAGTCAAAGAGCCGCTCGACAATGTAGACAGCGATTTGCGAACTCAAGGGCTCACCAGTCTTTTTTGCAACCAGATAGGGCCGCACCGGGTCGGCGAAGCGCCCGATAAGCGCTACCGCGGTGAAGCCGATGATCTGGGCTCCCAGCAGCGAGAAGAGCGGGACCATTTTGTTGTGCCGCATGAGCATGGCCCAGCGCGCGGCGCGGAAGACGAAGGCCAGATAAATGCAGGCGACGCCAATGGCGATCTTGCGCCAGTCAGCGAGGGCAACCTGCGCGGCGAAGACGTGAAAGTCAAAGTGAGTTCGAGTTCGAGCCCACAGGGCCAGGACGGCCAGCGCCAGCAACAGAACCAGGCCCAGGATCCATTGGCTCTTCTTCACGTGTTCTCCGTTCGGTGGTGTGCGATCAAGGTCTATCCGTATGTTCTCACGCACACATGAGGAGGCTTGCGGGGAAGGTGCAGGTGAGTCCACGCGGAGTCAACGGCTCACAGGCGATGTGAAGAAACAATGAAGAACTTTGCGCAGGTTAGTGCGGCGAGGTTGGTTGAGTGGTTGCATCTTGCAGGACGGCTGAGTTGCGCCGGGCCCGCACCTCGCGGGCGAGCACGCGGCGATTGAATTCGTGGATGACGCGGGCCACATAGATACGGGTTTCGGGATAGGGCGGGATGCCGTGGTACTTGTCGACCGCTTCGGGGCCGGCGTTATAGGCAGCCAGCGCCTGTGCCAGGTTGTCGTGGTAGCGGGTGAGCAGAGAGTCGAGGTATTCGGAGCCTCCGCGAACATTTTGCTCCGGCTGAAAGCTGTCCTGCACGCCGAGGCCGGCAGCAGTTCCCGGCATCAGTTGCATGAGGCCCTGCGCTCCGGCGCGGCTTGCCGCGCGGGTGTTGCCGTCGCTCTCGGCTTTCACTACGCTGGCCAGCAGATCCACATCCAGGTTGTGCTCGGCGCCGGCCCTGGTGAGCATTTCGCGCAGGTCGCCTGCGGTCAGTGTTTTTTGTGACTGAGGCTTGGCAGCGGGCGCAGGCGAAACCGGCGCGGGCGGATCGGGTATCTGCTCGAACGAGGCGATCTCGGCCGGTTCAAATTCGATGTAATTGTCCTCACCGGCGCTCAAATAAAGGCGAATGCGGCCCGCGACCTCGGCGTGATGGTCGCACTGCTCGACAAAACCGTTTCTGAGGGTCACACGCTCGCCGGCCCGGGCCAGGGGCGGCAGCGCGGCCAGAGCAGCCAGAAGAATTGCCGGTATGTAGATTCTATTACTCATCCTGTACCGAAATTCCAACCTCGCGACCTGTCATGAGGCCGTGTGGGCCCTCTCTGCCAGGACACGCTCCAGCACCACGGCAACGCCGTTGTCGTCGTTCGACGGCGCTTGCTTCCAGCCGCGCGTCTTCGCCAGTGTTCGTAACTCCAACGGGGCGTTTGCCATCACGATTCCCTGCCCCGCCCACTCCAGCATACTGGCGTCGTTCCAATTGTCGCCAATGGCCATGGTTTCCCTGCGATCCACTCCAAGGCGTGCAGCGAGACGTTCGAGCGCCCACCCCTTGGAAATGCCAGACGGCAGAAGATCGAGGATGGAGAGGTCGCGTGCCGGGTATTCGGTCCGAACACATTCACACGCTGCAGCCCACTCGCTCGCCTTCAAGGCTTTTTCGGCTTGCCGCATTTTGTCCATGTTCCCGACCGCCATGCCCTGAATCGGATCGTCCCCATCCACCAACGCCAGTTCCAGGGGTTTTACGATCTCAATCGCATTGCGGTTCGCCTCAATCCAGAGAGCGATACGCCCGTGCGCCTGCTCGATGTCTTCTAGAACCAGTTCGCCGCGCCCCGGCCGGTCGAAGGTGAAGACGACAATCCCGAAGGGGCGAAGCAAACCGCAAAGACCCCGCGCCACGCGCGCTTCCATATGGCCGCGGTCGATCGTCTTCCCGTCCAGAGTGCAAAGCACTGCACCATTCGACGCGATCAGAGGCGTATCCGCTCGCAAGCCTAAGTTCTCGAGCAGCGGTGTGGCGTAGGCCGCGCGGCGCCCAGTGGCGATGGCCACCGTGATTCCCGCCCCCTGCGCCGCCCGCAGCGCCCGCGCATTGCGCTCGCTTACCGTCTGAGAGAGGCCCGGCAGCAGGGTGCCATCCATGTCGATCGCCACCAGGCGAACCGGAGGGTGCATAGCTTGAGTGTACCGGGCCTATCAGAGGCGCCGGTTGACGCGGAAAGGGCCGGCGCTTGTGGCGGTGACAGCTCCCATCCGGTAACCTCGTGGGTATGGAACGGATCTGCAGCCAATGTCACGCGGTACTCGCGAATGACACGAAGGCCGACTGGTGCCCTGCTTGCGGCGGCGCGCTGGTGGAACGCGCGGAGTTGGATCAGGGGCCGGAAAAAGCGGCGCCTGCGGAAGTCGATCATCGCGGCATCGTCCTGCCCCGGCGGCATGCGGTGGGCGGAATCATTACGCCGCAGTGAGCGACCCTCCCTACCCAGAGACCTTTATATCTAAGTTTGCCTTTTGTAGACGTGCCGGGAAAAATCATTGCCGCTGTGCCCATGGGCTGCTAAATTGAATCCATCGTTGAGGATGAGCTATGGACCTGCGATTGACGTGGCACAAGCCCGTTCAGCTGCGCAAAGCCCGTGCCGGATCGACCCTGATTTATGACCTTGATCTAAGCAAGGCTCCGCCGAAGCCGGGTGTCTATATCTTCATGCGCCAGTTCGGGAATAAACTTAGTCCGCTTTATGTGGGGAAGGCCGGCAACTTGAAATCGCGCATGGGGCAGCAGCTTAATGCGCTCAGGCTAATGAAAGGCATACAGAACGCCTCCATCGGCTCTCGAGCGGTTGTTTTTGGGGAGTTCTTAGCCAGACCAGGACAAAAGGAGGAGAAATGCCTCCTGATGATTGAGAGGGCATTAATCCGCCATTTTCTCTCGGAAGGTCATGAGCTTCTGAACGTGCTTGGCGCTCGAATTGCGACTAGGCACGTGGTCACGTCGCGTAAAGTAACTGGCTATTTCATTCCAAACAGAATACGTTTCTAGCGGATAGCCGCCTGTTTCTATTCGTAGCGCAATGCCTCAGCCGGAAGTACCCGCGCAGCCGATGACGACGGATACAGCGTGGCCAGAAGTGAAATCCCAATCGAAACCGCCGAGACGATGATGCCATCGAGGAAACGCGGAGCAAACGGCAGCGTGTCGATGGAGTAGACCTCGGCGGAGAGATGAATGAAGTGGTAGTGCCCCCCGGCCCATGAGGCTAAATAGCCGAGCGCCAGGCCGAGCACCGTGCCGACAACGCTGATCAGAAAGCCTTGCAGCAGGAAAATGCGCCGCACCTGGTTGGGAGCAACGCCGAAGCTCATCATGACGGCGATATCGCGCGTCTTCTCCATCACCATCATGGTGAGGGCGATAAGAATGTTGAGCGCGGCCACGATCACGATGAGCGCGATGACGATGAAGGTGACCACCTGCTCGAGCCGGAGGGCGCGAAAGAGTTCGCGGTTCTGGTCGGTCCAGTTGGTGGTCATATAGCCGGAGCCGGCAGCCTGCTCGATGGCTCGCGCGATCTGCGGCGCGTGATAAAGATTGTCGACCTTGAAGCTGATCACCGAGAGCAGGTCGGGCTCATCGAAGAGACGCTGCGCGTCGGCCAAACGCAGAAAGCCCATCTCGGCATCGTACTGATAAAAGCCGGAGTGGAAGGTGCCTGCCAGTTGGAAGCGGACATATTTGGGAATCACGCCCAGAGGCGTCATCTCGCCTTGCGGGCTGATGACCATCACGGAGTCGCCGACGGAGGCGCCAATGGTTTCCGCAAGGTCGCTGCCCAAAACGACCGGCGGTAGTTCGGCGTTCTGCTCCGGGGCAGATTCGGGCCGCGGCTCCAGCGCTTGCACCGCGCCGGGTGTGGCCGTGGAGAGCAAATCGCTGACGGTCCGCTCCTCATCCGGCAGTATTCCATCGAGGAGCGCGCCGCCGTCGCGTGCTCCCCTGGCCACCAGCACCTGTTCGTAAAGGCCGGGCGAAGCCGCGGTGACGTGCGGCACGGTGCGCAACCGCGCCAGCAACGGCCGCCAGTCGCGAATACCGCGGCCCTCCACCTGCATCAACTGTATGTGCGCGCTCGTGCCCAGTAGCTTGTCCTGCAAGTCGCGCCGCATACCATTCGTGATGGCGAGGGCGATGATGAGCGCCGCCACGCCTGCCGTGACGCCGGCGATGGAGATGGCGGTAACGACGCCCACCACGGCCTGTCTCCGCTTGGCCTTCAGGTATCGCGACGCCACATACAGTTCGAATCGCATCGCGCCTACTGTTCCTGGGCGGGAATGATCGTTTTGGCCACACCCACGTTGTCGTAGCGATCGGTTGCGCGAACGGTGATCAGGTGCTCATCCATTTTCCCCGCCTCCACTTTCAGTGCGATGTGGAACTCGTAGTGTTCGTGCCTGGAGTCGGAGATTATGCCCACCGGATCGATGTACTGCCATGGTCCGGCGTCAAGCGAGTACTCGGCGCGGGCGATGGGCGATGTTGCATCTTCGGCGTCGAAGCTGATGAGAAACGGCTTGGGGCAATTCAGCCCTGCGCAGGCGCCCGGCTGGCCGGCCGCCTTGAGGTTTGCGATGACCGGAGGCGTGGTGTCGATTACGAAACGTTCGCTGATCTTCTCGCCGGTCAGCGCTTCGCCTGGCGTGTGGGAGGGCGCGTCGGAAGCGACCACTTTGATCCGGTAGCCGCCGTCTGGAATTAACGTAGCGTCGAAGCTGTAGGCCTCCTCCTTGATCTTTTTCTTCAGCGGCCACCACTCGGTGTCGCCGTCGCCGCGCAGATAAAGCGAATACACGAGCTTGTCGCCATCGTCGTCGTGCGCCGCCCAGCGGACGGTGACGGCGGTGCGGTCTTTGGTCGCCTGAAGAGACTGGCTCGCGCCAGTGTCGAAGCTGACCGTGGCGCCATCGCTGGACGACGGGAAAGTGATGTTCACGGTTTGATTCTGAGTGACGGATGTCTGCGGGTTGATGCGCGCTCCTGGAACCACCACCAGGTCATCCACCACGGGAGCGGAGTTTACGGGCAGATAGTTGACTCCCACGCTGCCCAGAACGCCAGCAGCCTGGAGCACCGTTTTCCACTGCAGAAAGCGTCCCGGCGGTGAGACCACCGAGCCGTTCTGAAGAGGCTGCCAGTCGCTCCAGCCGCGCACCGGCTGCTCCACGTTGCCGGATCGGGTGAGGATCTCATAGCCGGTCGAGCCCGGCTCTACTTCGACGCGCCCGAAGCGGGCAAAGGCTCCGGCGTCGAGAACATCGCTGGCGTATTCGTGCGTTTCCGTCGCGCCCAGCAGGCAGACCTTGCCGGTGTTGCCCGTGCCGATGATCAAAGCGCCCTTGCCCTCTGTATCCTGGACCGAGGCGAGGCTGAGGCCCTGCTGCGCCTGCAGATGAGCAATGTCGGCATAGCTGCCGTCCTCCGGAATCCGGAAGATTCGCCCGCGATTTCCGCTCAGCGCGAGGAGGCCGTCGCGGCGGGCAGCCAACGCATAAACGATCTCGTCCTTGCCGGACCAAAGTTTGCGCGGCGCCTGTCCCTCCGCCAGAGCATAAATCTCCGTCCCCTCGGGCACTGAGGCGCTAGCGTTGGCTGCCTGCAGCGATTGCGGTTGAACCACGGTGACGGTGACCGCGGCGATTCCCTGCACCGGCAGCGGAGGCAGCGGATTGCGGCTCTTGTCGCCCACGCAGGCTGCGTAAATGGTTCCGTTGGCGTCGACGGCAAGAGATGTGATCTCTCGGCGTGGAGACTCAAAGAGCACGTAGCCTTTGCCGTGCGGGTCAATGCGATACACCAGCCCCGACCCGTCAGAGCCGGCGATCAAATTGCCCTTTCGGTCCCACGCAAGCGCCCGGATGTGCGCCTCGTCGCTCTTGAAAAACTGCTCAGGCGCCGCGCCCGGTTTGGCGGGATCGACGCGGTAGACGGCGCCGGGATTACCTGTGGCGATGTAGAGCAGCCCGGCGGAATCGAAGGTCAGATCCCAGATGTAGCGCGATTGTGCGCTTGAGTACGAGGCGGGTTTGCTGTTGCCGGCGTCGTCGTCCGCTTTCGAAGCGTCGAACACCACTGGCGCATTGGATTCATCCAGCTTGGTTGTGGCGTCGGGGTTGAGCTTGTAGACCTTGCCGCCCGGTACCGTGGCGGCGTAGAGCGAGCCGTCGGGACCGAATCGAAGAGCCTGCACACTGAGGTCTCGGGTCTCGAAGAGCGTGAACGGCTTTTCACCCGGCTTTTCGCCGAGGCGCAGTACGGTTGCGGGTGAGCCGGTGCCGGCAAAGATGCGGCCATTCTTGCCGGAGGCAATCGACCACACGAAGGTCGAGGGAGTGGTCACCAGTTCGGTGAGACCCGGCCCCTGGCGAAGGTGACCGTCACTCTCCATGGAAACCCCGGCGGGAGTGCCCTTTTCAAACTCCTCCATCTGCGATTGAGTCCAAAGATGGGTGCCCTGGGCGGCGGCGGATGCGGAAATGAAGAGGACGGCAAGCGGAGGGGTGGCCAGAAGCGAGACTGGACCCAGAAGGAATAAGCACCGGCGAACGAAGCTGGAAGAAGCAAGCATTCTGCCGTTGAGTCTACTAGAGTTCGCCACCTCGCTTCGACTGCGGGAAAGGACAGGCGCAGCCTGGGCACAGCGAGCGGATGCCCAGGCAGAAATTCTGTGGAAAACGGGCACGAAACTCTGATCTTTCGAACGGCGCTTGGAGACTTCCCCCGGTAGCGCTGAGCGACCGATAGAGCATACGGGAAAGTCTTCTGGATGCGCCCCATAAACCATAAACTTCGTAATATCAATAGTATTTTGTCTTCTATCAACACGATTTTGCGCAGATTGTAACGACCAGCTAACTTTTTCCAGCGGACTGTTGCCAGTCGTATTTTCGAAAGACTATATTCCGGTTAGTTTAAGAGGACGTAAACACGGTCCCTCCATACGATCCACTATGCATGCAGTTGTTCCCAAGTTCACAGAGCTTCATCAACCAGCGGCACCTGAGATTTGCGGCGCGCGCGGACGGAGTGTCTCGTCATGGCATGGTATGCCTACTGCATCGGTGAAAAACAAGCATTTCCGGCATTAGCTCGTCATCGTAAACCGGTTCCGATGGAATCGGTCTTTGGGGTCAGTGGCAATCAGGTTTTTCTTTACCCGGCAAGCGATCTCGCGGTCATCGTGAGCGAGCATAGCCCCCAGGAAGCCTTTAACCAGCGGTCCGGCGTCGACCACGCGCGCGTGATCGCCGATTGTTTTCAACACTCTACCGTGCTTCCCTTCCGCTTTGGCACCGTCTTCAATGACGACGTGTCGCTGCGCAAATCCGTCCGCTCCAATCAGCGCCAGTTCCTTGGCAATATCGATAAGCTGCGCGGTAAGACGGAGATGCATCTTAAGATCTTCGTCGACGACTGTTGCGGGCGCGAGATGGAGAAGCATCTCAACGCCGAAGGCCAGGGCCGCGAATATCTGAGCAATCTGCGGGAGAACGCCTCGCGGGCCCGGGAGCGGCAGACACGGGCTCGCGCGGTTAGCTTCCAGATGCACAGGCTGTTCATCCCTCTCGACGAGGAAGTGAGCTGCCGGTTGATGGAAAACGGCAAGATGATGCTGGACATCGCTCATCTGATCGAGCGCAAGTGCGTGGAACGGTACCAGAACAAATTTGTTACCACCAGCGCCGTCATGCGGGAGTGTCAGATGCAGCTCTCGGGTCCATGGCCGCCCTACCATTTTGTCCATAGGTTGACGCGCACAGCGCATACGCCATCCCAGACGGCAACTACGGCAGCGCAGCCGCCTGCGGTTGTTTCGGCTGAGCCGCCCCAGATTCCCCTGATGGAGCCGTCGCCTGCGCTCGCTTGAGCAGGCACAATCCCCCGCAAACCGCCAGCAAGGGGTGCTGCAAAGCCTGAGCTCTTTACCCCCTCCCCTGCCAGCAGGTCTGCACCATGGCCTAATCTAGAAGCATGAGCGACCAGCCATTGGATCTGGAATCGGCGCAGGATTCGGTCTTCGACCTTCTCGTAGTGGGCGCAGGACCCACTGGGCTGGCCTGCGCCATTGAAGCGCAACGAGCGGGCTATCGCGTGGTTCTAGTGGAAAAGGGGTGTATTTGCAATTCCATTTTTCACTATCCTGCGCATATGACATTCTTCACCACCTCAGAGCTGCTCGAGATAGGAGGCATTCCCTTCCCCAGCCCAAACGCCAAGCCCACGCGTAGCGAGGCGCTTGAGTACTACCGCCAGGTAGCGGCCTACTACCGGCTTGATGTTCGCCAATACCGGCGCGTAGAGCGCGTGTCGGGGACCGATGGCGCCTTTACCGCGCACACCACCGATCGTTTCGGACGGCACAGCGACCTGATGGCCCGCAAACTCGCCATCGCCATCGGCTACTACGACCTGCCTAATTGGCTCGGCATTCCCGGTGAAACCCTGAGTAAAGTCCACCATTACTATCACGATCCGCACCCCTATTACGGCATGGATGTGGTGGTGATCGGAGGCAAGAACTCGGCGGCCATCGCGGCGCTGGAGCTATGGCGGCATGGCGCGCGCGTGACCCTGGTCCATCGCGGCGCCACAATGCACTCCCATGTCAAATACTGGATCAAGCCGGATATCGAAAATCGCATCAAGAACGGTGAAATCAAGGCGTTCTTTTCGTCTCAGGTTGTGGAAATTACTCCAGATACGGTCGTGGTGGACACTCCGGCGGGCCGCGAGACGCTACGCAACGATTTTGTCTTCGCCATGACGGGATACCATCCCGATTTCACTTTTCTGGAGCGGCTGGGTGTGCGTTTCGAAAGCGAGGCCCGCCGCCCTGTTTGCAATCCGGAAACTTTGGAAAGCAATGTACCCGGCATCTATTTGGCGGGAGTGGTCGTAGCCGGCTCGCGCACCAACGAAATCTTCATTGAGAACGGACGTTTTCACGGAGGGCAGATCGCGGCGTCGCTGGCGGCAAAGGCAAAGCCAACGGCCGAGGCGCGCGACGCGGTTGCTGTCAGCAATCCGGTAGACTAACGCTACCGATCTTCCTTCGGGGGTGGATCATTGCGCATGCGCTGGTGGCCTCGGTCCATTCGCCGGCAAATGCTGGCCGGCCTATTGCTGCTGGAAGTGCTTTCTATTGGACTATTCGCCGCACTGTTGGCGCAACAACAGAACCTCCGGACAAATCAACGAGCGCAGTCCTGGCTGGAGTACGAATCCACTGCCCTGGCCAATCAGACCGCTGAAGCACTGGAGCAGCAGAGGCCAAGTTGGGTGGACTTGGCCGTGCGCACGATCGTCGACTCACCCATTGTGGAGTCGGCGAAAATGGTCAGCCCCTCCGGTGACGTGCTCTTTGTCAGGAGCGTAAAGCAAGAGCCGACGGGACTCCGCGCGGCCGAGCGTGCACAGACTCCTCTGGTTCAGCGCGGGGAGTGAAGAATTTTCAAAACGGCAGCCGGCGGATGGGAGGCAGTCCGGCCTATCTATACCGGAAGCGAACTGCGCGGCTATGCATTGGTAACGTTCGACCGTAGCGCGGCCCGACAGCAGTTGGGCTCCCTTTGGGGTGACACGGCCATCTTTGGCATCATCTGGGTGGCGGCCTCGGCGCTGCTGGTGCTTCTGACGTGGCGCGCCATTGCGCGGCCACTGGCGTTGCTGCACCACGGCGCTACGGCACTGATGACTTCACCGGAAGACAGCAGCCGTTTTCCGCTGCCGATCCCGATTCACAATGAGATCGGCGACCTGATCGAGACCTTCAACCGCATGGTTGCCTCGCTGGCCGAGCAGCGGGCGGGACTGAATGACACGCTTTCCCTGCTCGACTCCATGCTGGCCAACGCACCCATTGGACTGGCATTCGTCGACCGCAATGGCCGCTTCGTGCGCGTCAACCGGTTCTTTGGGGACCTGACCGGCGCTGCTGTGAGCCGCCATCTCGGGCGCACCCTCCCCGATTTGCTGCCGCCGGCCGTTGCCAGGGAGATCGAGGGCACAGTGCACCGCGTCTTTTCGAGCGAAGAGCCGGTGCGCAACCTGGAGTTAAGCGGCGAGGGAGGTAAACCCCGTCGGCCCTGGACCTGGCTGATCAGCGCCTACCCGGTGCGGACCACGCCGAAGCAAGTGCGCTGGGTGGGGATCATCGCGCTTGACTCGAGCGACCGCAAGCGCAGCGAAGAGGCGCTGCGCCGGAGCGAAAAGCTCGCGGTCACCGGGCGGCTGGCCGCCTCCATCGCGCATGAAATCAACAATCCGCTTGAAGCCATCACCAACCTGCTCTTCCTGCTGCGCAATTCCAGAGACCTTCCAGAGGCGGCGCAGCAGTATGTGGCCATGGCCAAGGACGAGGTGCGCCGTATCTCGGAGATCACGCAGCAGACGCTACGCTTCTACCGGCAGCCAACGCAGCCTGCACGCGCTACGCTGGCGGAACTGCTGGACTCGGTCCTCAACCTCGACCAAAGCCGCATTCATGCGCTCGACCTTCATGTAGAGCGGGACTACGACGCTGGGCTTACTCTCTTCTGTTTTGCCGGCGAGATCCGTCAGGTCTTCGCAAATTTAGTGGGCAACTCGATCGACGCCAGTAGCAATGGCGGCCGGCTCGTGGTGCGGGCACAGCGCTCCCGCGACTGGAAGAACCCCGCGCAAACAGGAATCCGGTTTGCCATTGCCGATACCGGGGCCGGCATGGAGCCGGATGTGCGCGAGCGCATCTTCGAAGCCTTCTTCACCACCAAGGAAGTGACAGGAACGGGCTAGGGGCTGTGGGTGAGCCACGAGATCATCCTGAAGCACCACGGATTGGTTCGCGTACGCAGCCGCACCTCCGTTTCGCCGCCTGCGTCCGCGCAGAAGTGCTCGTGAACAGTCATCGGGGTCTTTATTCCCGACAACCCCGGCCTGTCCGGGGCGGCAGCCCCGGCGACTTTAGATCGCGCCTCTACCATTGCTGCACAATAAGACCCCAATGGTGCAATCGACAGACTGAAGCGAGCTAAGTGAGCCGCCGTTCAGTACGCGTTCAAACCCGGCAATCTGCGGATGGGGAACAGGTCCAGTTCGTTTGATTCGCGCATGACCGGATGCGCCGTGCAATGGCTCTGCCGCCGGATCGGCCCAGTTAAATAAGACCGAGTCACGTGCAGCCGGTCCATGACGATGTAGCGCGTGCGCAGGCCGTCGATGGTGGCGGGGAGCGATGCGGGAACCTGGCGGCGGTCAACATAAATGACCAGCGCCGCTTCCCTTGGATTGTCGAAGCTCTGGCCCACGCCCACGCCGAAGAAGGCCGGGTTCTGCTGCATCAGGCTCTGCGCGATCTGCTCCTTGGCGGCGATGGCTTGGTTGAGCACAGTGGACGTCAGCGATAGAGGTGCGTTGGACTCAACCGCGGATTGCGGCGCGGCGCCTGCGGCCACAGCCTGGACAGTCGTGGGAATCACTTCCGTGCGAACGCCGTCTACTGTTTGGGGCACAGTGACACTCATGCTCTGGTCAACGTAGAGGATCACGGTGGCCTTGCCGGCGTGGTCGCTGCTTTTGCCCACAGCCGCGCCAAGGATGCCGAGGGAAGGATTGATCAGCATGCGCGCCTGCATCAACGCTTGCTGGGCAAGAGCAGTCTGCGCATCGGTGAGCGCGATCGCCTGCGCCGCAGTTGCCGTGGCGTTCCCGTAATTCAGGCAGCTAACCTGGTGGTCCGTTGTGCCCACAAAGGTGTAGGTGGTTCCCTGCTGTGCGCCAAGCTCCGCTAAAATGGCCGGCGCAGGGTTGGCGACGCTCTCGCTTACACCCGTGTTGGTTGCGCCGCCGGCGAAGAACAAACCAACGGGCTCGGCATTGCTGGCATCCACCACCAGCGATCCGGAGTCGCCCGCATCGCTGAACTCTTGGCCTTCGATTGCGATCTGGCTGGTGTAAGTCTTGCTTAGGTAGGGCTCGGTTTCAGCGCAGTTCCTGTAGTAGCTCACCTGAACGTCGAGGCCGATTGCGGCGATGCTGGCGCAGGTAAGACCCGTGGTGCGCCCGCTCTTGGCGACGACCATGTTGATTGCGCCGTTCTCGCCATTGCCACCTGTCGAGGAGGTTCCCGGAGGCGCTGCAGCCAGCGTGCCGTTTCCCTGCTCAGAACCCAATTCCAGGATCGCGCCGCTGGTGTTCACGGCGCCGGAGTTGACCTGGGCGATGGCCGCATCCACGTTGGTCGAGCTCGAACTGAGCGGGAGCCATGCGGTGAGGGCGCCGACGGGTGTCTCCGTACCGCCGTCGGTGGTTGGATAACAACCCGCATCAATCAATCCCGGCTGGATGATTGTTTCGCCGGGGGCGGCCTGGTCACTGCGCGCCAGAACATGGTTGCAGCTTAACAAGTACTGCGTTCCCCCGGTGTTCTGAATCAAGGCTCCCAGCGTGCCGCCGCAGCAATCCGTAATAAAGGTCTGCCCGTTCTGAGTCGTCGTATCGTAGTCGTTATTGTTGCCGCCGGAGCTGCCCAGCAGGATCGGCGTCGCCAGTTGCACCTGGTGCGTCGATGGATTACTCGTGATTCCCGCGGTGTTGAGCAGTACGTCGGCAGCGGTTTTTGAGGACGACGTGCCCACGGTGGCCACCACGTAAGTGGCGGCAGTGGATGAAACTGTCGCTGGCGCTGTGTAGGTGACAGTGCAGTACGTGAACGCGTTCGAGCTGCGCACGCAGCTTGGCGTGTTCACAGAGCCTTGCCCGCCACTCGACCCCGTCGCCGTATTTGAGACCGCGTAGTTGATGCCGGTGGTGCCGCCAGCTTCGGCCATGTAACCGGTAATGGTGACGGTTCCATTGCTGCCGAGAGCCACGTTCTCGGGCGAGAGCGGTTGGAGGAATCCGGGCGTGATGGTTACGGTTGCGCTTGATTGCAAACCAACGCCCGCGCCGGAGTTGATCGTGGCCGTAACCTTCACCTGCACGCTGTTTGCGGTGAGATAGTATGGCGGCGTGTATTGGCCGCTGTTCGTAATGGATCCTGCGCCGGCGTTCGCGTCGCCGCCGCTCACCGTCCACGTTACAGAAGCCGGGCCGCCACTGTTCAGCGTGGCCGTAAATTGCTCCAAGGCAGTGCCTGATGAGTTGGTGGTGTTGCAGCCAGTGCAATTGGTGTCGATGGTTGCCGCGCCAGGCGAGATTGAGAACGTGCTGCCGGTTGTGCCGCCAGACACCGACCCGCCGCAGCCCGCCAGCACAAACAGGGCCGGAACCGCAGCGGCAGCCAGCAGCCGTACCGGCCACTGCCGCCGCAAATAGGACTGGAAGCGCCGGCCCATGGGATGCGAGCGGTGCTTTCGCCGTTCCAACACTGCTGTCGCGCTCTGGGTCAATTCGTCCGGCGCCTTTCTTGCGGCTCGCCTCGCATACTAGTCATTAGACACACCATATTGCTCCCCGTAAGCGCCGGAACCTACGTGAGAGATCGCAAACAGGCACACCCTTCCTCGTCTCATGCAATATTAGACCTTGCCGCGGCAACCGAAGTTGTCTGACGAGGTTCACACAATAGAAATCCAATCACTTTTGGTCGTCGGGACGCAAGGCACGAAAGTGCTAGGACCTTTAGTATTTTAGGAGTCTTTGTAAGGCGGGGCCGTTTTCCTAAAGACGGCGCGGCCAACAGGGAGCGACGACCTTGCATAGCGCCAAAAACCTTGCACTAGTTCCTAAAATGCCGTAGAGCCCCAGGCAACTCTGACAGCCAATGCGATTCGTCAGTGATTGTGCGAAGGTGCGATGCATTTCATAGGGGCGCGCCAGATCATTCGCGTTCAAATCGCGGGGCGCACTAAACTCAAAGCAGGAGAATTCATGGAATACGTCAATCTGGGCCGTACCGGACTGAAAGTCTCGCGCATTTGTCTTGGCTGCATGACCTACGGAAGCCCGGTCACGGGCAGACTGCTGCCCGGACGGCAGGCCTGGGCGCTGAATGAGACCGAGAGCCAGCCTTTTCTGCGCCAGGCTCTCGATCTGGGCATCAATTTCTTCGATACAGCCAATGTCTACTCCGGCGGCGAGAGCGAAGCCGTGCTGGGCCGGTTCCTGAAGGCCAGCGTACGACGCGAGGCGGTGGTGATTGCCACCAAGGTGCAGGGCCTGATGCGCGAGGAGCCCAACGGCCGCGGCCTCTCGCGCAAGGCGATCCTTTTTGAGCTCGACCAGAGCCTGAAGCGCCTTGAGACCGATTACGTGGACCTCTACCAGATTCACCGCTGGGACTACGAAACGCCCATCGAGGAGACGCTGCAAGCGCTGCATGACGCGGTGAAGGCAGGAAAGGTGCGGTATATCGGAGCCTCGTCGATGGTTGCGTGGCAGTTCGCCAAGGCGCTGTATCTGGCCGACCGGCACGGATGGACGCGCTTCGTCTCCATGCAGAATCACTACAACCTGCTCTACCGCGAGGAGGAGCGCGAGATGATCGGGTTGTGCCAGGCGGAAGGCATTGCCGTGATTCCCTGGAGCCCGTTGGCGCGCGGACGGCTGACGCGAGCCTGGAAGGCCGAAAGCACTGCGCGCTCGGAGACCGACCGGTTTGGCAACGGAATGTATGCGCCGAGTGAAGAGGCCGACCGCAGAGTCGTCGACCGGCTGGGCGAGATCGCGGAAAAACGAGGAGTTCCCCGCGCGCAAGTGGCGTTGGCGTGGCTGCTGGCCAAGCCGTGCGTGACCGCGCCGATTGTGGGCGCGACGAAGCCGCATCATCTTGAGGATGCTGTTGCGGCGCTTTCCCTCCGCCTTACACCCGAAGAGATGGCTGCGCTGGAAGAGCCTTACGCGCCGCATCCCGTGCTGGGGTTTAGCTGAGACGCACGAGTTGGAGCGGGGCCTGAGGCTACCGCATGAGCGCACCTAGATGAGCTTCATCGCATCGGGATCCCAGCTCACGAAGGCGCCGCGGTCCATGCTGAGATTGCTAAGCAACGCGGCGCCTGCGGCACGGTAACCGAAGACTGCATCTTCAACGGGCTGTTGGCGCGTGCGCACAAAGTGAAAGAAATTCTTGAAGTGGTCGTAGCTGTCGCTATAGCCGGCGGGCGCGACGTACTTCTCATAGCCTGCGGCCGGCTCGCCCTCGGGATGCGTGCGCGGATACTTGTGCGCATAGTCCTCGAGAATGGCCTTCTGCGTAGCTTCGGCGAAGCTGCCGATCTGGAGGCCCGGCTCCGTTTCGCGCGGCACGCGACTGACGCTGACTGTGCTGCCGGCAATTTCCATCGTGCCCTCGGAACCGGTGAAGACGAGGCCTTCGCTCTCCTCGCCGCCATCGACGAAGTTGACACGCACATTCAGATTGAATCCCTCGCGATAGTCGAAAAGTCCCAGGACAACGTCGGCGACATCGCGGCCATCCTGCCAGAAGCGAAGCCCGCCTGTCGCCATGCCGCGCGTCGGCCCGTTGCTGCCGGTGATGAAATGCGTTCCGCTGAAGAGATGGACAAAAAGATCGCCGGCCACGCCGCTGCCGTAGGCCTTACACTTGCGCCATTGGAAGAACTGCTCGGCGTTGAAGGGGATTCGTGGCGCCGTGCCGAGAAAACGCGGCCAATCGCAGGTTTCGGGCGAGGCATCGGGTGGAATGGTGTAGTCCCACGCGCCCATGGCGGAGTTGCGATCCCAGTGCGCGGTGACCATGTTGAGCTGGCCGATAGCGCCGGAGGCCAGCAGCTCCTTGGCCTTGGCATAGATGATTGAACTCACGCGCTGGCTCCCAATCTGCAGGATCCGGCCTGTAGCCTTCGCGGTTTCGATCATCTCAGGCCCATCGGCGTACAGGTGGATCATGGGCTTTTCGCAGTAGACATCTTTGCCGGCTTTCATGGCATCGACAGCGGCCTGTTTGTGCCAGTGGTCGGGCGTGGCGACGATAACGGCGTCAATATCGTTGCGGGCGAGGATCTCGTTGTAGTCGCGGGTCGTGAAGATGTCGCTGCCCCAGATCTCTTTCGCGTGTTCGAGGCGGCCGTTGTAACAGTCCGCGGCGGCAACGAGCTTGACGCCGGGAACCTGAACGGCCGTGCGCGTGTCGCCCTGGCCCTGACCGCCGGCGCCGATGAGCGCAATCTGGATATGGTCGTTGGCGGCGATGGACGGGGCGGGCGCGGCTTGCGCGGCAGCCAATGCATGGACGCGCGGGCCGAGAAGGGTGGCCGCCGAAGCGGCGCCGGCCGCCTTCAAAAACGATCTGCGGTTGAATTCGTGCATTGCGTGCCTCCCGGAGGGAAATTTGACGCCTACCACCATACACGCCCCTACCCGGCACTGAATAGCCAAAGCAGTGCGCCGCGTTTGTCGCCGCGCAGACACGCCATGTAGCATTCGATTGTGCCTAGCCTCGGCGATCAAGTGCAATTTGTGCGCGGCGTGGGGCCGCGCGTGGCGGAGATGCTGGCCGAAAAAGGCATCCAGACGGCCGAGGACCTGCTCTACCACCTGCCCTTCCGCTACGAGGACCGGCAGAATCCGCGCAGCCTGGACGAATTGAAGCCGGGCGAAGTGGCCAGCGTGATCGGCGAGGTGCGCGGGGCGATGCTGATGCGGACGCGGCGCGGGCCGATCTACGAGATTACCCTCGGCCAGGGCCGGTTCGCCATGAAGTGCCTCTGGTTTCACGCGGCCTACCTGGACGGGAAGTTCCATGCGGGGCAGAGCGTTGCCGTCTACGGCAAGGTCGAGCCGTCGCGCTCCACCAGCAACTTCAAGATGATCCAGCCGCAGTTCGAAATCCTTCCCGATGCAAGTGACGATGCGGAAACGCGGCTGCTCGAGGTGGGCCGCATCACGCCCGTGTACGAATCCCTGGGAGGCAGCCGCCTGGCCTCGCGCTGGCAGCGCAAGGTGATCTTCAATCTGCTCGAAGGCATGCGCGGGGCCGTGCCGGAGTGTTTGCCCCGCGCCATGCTCGAACGGCTGGACTTACCGGACCGCGAAACGGCACTGCGCGAAGTGCACTTCCCTCCGGAAGGAACGTCATTTGCCCAATTGCAGAGCGCTTCGTCCCCCTCCCACCGGCGATTGATCTTCGAAGAACTGTTCTTCCTGGAACTGGGACTGGAGCTGAAGCGGCGGCGCATGAAGGAGCGCAAGGGCGTTGCGCTCGCCACCAGCGACAAGGTACGCGAGGCGATCCGCGAGGTGCTTCCCTTCCATCCCACCGCGGCGCAGAAGCGCGCTCTCGGTGAGATTGTGGCAGACATGCGCGCCCCCAATCCGATGCGGCGGCTGCTACAGGGCGATGTGGGCTCGGGCAAGACGATTGTCGCCTTTCAGGCCATGATCGTCGCCATGGAAAACGGCTACCAGACTGCTCTGATGGCGCCCACTGAGATTCTGGCTACGCAGCATTACCTGGCGGCGCGCAAGCTGCTGGAGCGGTCCAGCCGCAAGCCGCGCATCGTGCTGCTTACCGGATCGCTCGACGACGACCGCAAGCGGTACAACCGCAGTCTGATCAACCGTGGCGAGGCGAACCTGGTGATCGGAACGCACGCGCTGATCGAAGAGAAGGTGGAGTTCGACCGGCTCGGACTGGTCGTCGTCGACGAGCAGCACCGTTTCGGCGTCTTGCAGCGGTTCAAACTCATGAAAAAGCCCAACCAGCCCGAGCCCGACGTGCTGGTCATGACGGCCACACCCATTCCGCGCACGCTGGCGCTGTCGCTCTATGGCGATCTGGACTTGAGCGTGCTGGACGAGATGCCGCCGGGCCGGATGCCAATCGTTACCCGTCGTGTTTCTGGCGAGCAAGCGGAGCAGGTGTGGACTTTCGTGCGCAAACAGGTGGCGCGAGGCAGGCAAGCATACATCGTCTACCCGGTCATCGAGGGGACGAAGGACGACCAGCCGGAGCTGGATTTCTCCCGCGACGAGCCGGAGACCGGAATCGCGGCGGCGCCAATGGCCGCGCGCAAAAAAATCAGGAGAGGAAAGACGGCGGAGCTGTTTCCAGCTTCGGCGCAGGAGGCCAACCCCACGGCCAAATCGGGTCTCCGTTCAGCCGTCGAGATGCACGAAAAATTGCGCTCGGGACCGTTTGCCGGCCTGCGCGTCGGGTTACTGCACGGGCGTCTCGACGCGGACGAAAAAGACGTCATCATGCGCCGTTTCCAGCGCGGCGAGATCGATGTGCTGGTGTCGACTACAGTGATTGAGGTGGGCGTCGACGTTGCCAACGCCACGGTGATGGTGGTGGAGCACGCGGAGCGGTTCGGGCTGGCGCAGTTGCATCAGTTGCGCGGGCGCGTGGGGCGCGGCGCCGCAAAAAGCTACTGCATCCTGATGACCGGCGAGCGCATCTCCCCGCTAGGCGAGGAGCGGCTGAACGCGATGGTGCGCACGCAAGACGGATTCGAACTGGCCGAACTGGACCTTTCCATGCGTGGACCGGGGGAATTCTTCGGCACGCGGCAGGCCGGTATGCCGGAGTTCCGCGTGGCGAATCTCCTGCGCGACCGTCAATTGTTGGAACTTGCCAAGCAGGAGGCGGCGCGTTTTGTCGATCATCCTGACGAGGCAGTTACTGAAAGCGAGCGGGCGCGCGTGCGCATGCAACTCAAGCAAGCGTGGCAGCGAAAATATGGACTGGTTGAGGCCGGCTGAGACGAGAACTGTTACCCGCCGCTTGAAGGGCCGCACCCGGCGGCCTAACGCATTTCTCCCAATGGTGTATAGGGGTTCAAGACCGCATAGTTGACGCGAACCCCAGTGAGCGGCAACCTTCGAACCATTGGCCACTCTACAGGATTGGGAGAAATGCCTTAAACCGGGCCTGACGCCTGCATGATGTTGACGATATCGAGAGGAAATGTCTGAATCTCCAGATCGACGCTCGCGATCTCCGCGCCGCAATCCCTTGGCTGGCTGCGCGTGCACTGGCAAAGCTCGGTGAAGCGGATATGCCCGGTCTGGCTCAGTTCGAGGCCCACGGCGATCAGCACGGTGTAGATGTCGACGCACGCCTCGCGTTCGAACTCGAACAACATGTTCACCATGCCGGTATCGTTGGCGCCGCGGCTCAGAACCCATCCGCCACAGGCAAGAATGGCGCCAGTGAGAGACTGGACCAGCCGTGAAGGCTCCTCGGTCGAGACTGCCTTCATCTGCATAGCCCACGGTGCACTTGCTGCCCGCCTTCGCGCCTGATTCAACATGCTCAGCTTCACATGCTGTTTATCGGAGAGATGCCGTTCTGGATGAAAGCTGTTGCGGAGTCGAACGCCTCCTGACCGCCTTTGAAACAACCCGGTGTTGAGAAGAGTGTGGACGGACGTGCAGCGGTAATTGAACACCTGTGGCCGGCGCGGGACAGGCGGACAGCAGACCTTCACGGCCGGCCGCAAGCGTGAAAAGCGTGAATATTGTAGTTTGATAGTCAGGATGATCGCTGGCTCCGGAATCGACGTAGTGGAGATTGGACGCATCCAACGCGCCATCGATCGCTTTGGCCGGCGTTTCCTCGACCGCGTCTATCTCCAAGCGGAGCAGGCTTACTGCCTGCGCAAGCGCAAATCGGCCGAGAGCTTTGCCGCACGGTTCGCTGCAAAGGAGGCGGCGGCCAAGGCGCTGGGCACCGGCATCAGCTCCGGCGTGAACTGGCTGGAGATTGAAGTGGTGCGGGAGCTGAGCGGAAGGCCCAGCCTGCGTTTTCATGGCCGCGCCGCACAAATTGCAGGCCGCCTTGGCGTGGTCCACTCTGCGCTGTCGCTGACTCACGGCTCTGAGGTTGCCATGGCCAGCGTGGTGCTTGAGGACGGGCGCTAGAGCATTTCTCCCCATGGTTTATAGGAATTCCAAACAGCCCCGTTGGCGCGAACCTCGGTGAGCGGCAGCCTTCAACACAGGTGGCACTCTAGGCGATTGGGAGATATGCCTTAAATCCGCCTGTTCTGCTATCCTCTAGGCGTCGGCCCGCTCAGTTCTGTAAGAGGAGTCAAGTGCCAAGCCGCAAAGAGATCCAGTGGTCGCAACTGAAGGTGGGGGCCTTGGTGCTGGCCGCCCTCGCCATTCTGATCGGACTCATGTTTCTCATGACCGGCGCTTCGGGCGGGCTATTCGCTCACAGAATTGTGCTGCGTTGTTACTTCCCCAATGCCGGCGGGCTGAAGGATGGCGCTGTCGTATCGCTCGAAGGCGTCACCATTGGCAATGTCAAGCACATGCGCGTGGTCCCTGAGCGAAATCCCAATCCCGTCGAAGTGACCATGGAGGTGGGCGAGAAGTATCTGTACGATCTGCACACCGATTCGGCGGCCTCCATCCAGGCGGCAGGCGTTCTGGGCGACAGCTTCGTCGATATCGACTCCACCCACGCCACGGGCCCGCAGCCGGCCAACAATGCCGAGCTCCGTTCGTCCGGCGCGCCGACCATTCAGTCGGTCATCAGTAGCAGCCAGGTCTCGATTGAAGAGATTACTGGGTTGATGCACAAGATTGAGATCCTGATTGACACACTGAATACCAAGCGCGGTACCGTAGGCGAGCTTATAAACGATCCGGTGCTGGCCAAGAAGGTTGTCTCCATAGCAACCGACTTGGAGACGGTGACGGGATCCATCGCCCAGGGCAAAGGAACACTGGGCCAACTCGTCAACGACAACACGCTGTATACAAAGCTGAACTCGGCAGCGGATCACCTGAACACGATCGCCGCCGATCTCGATGCCGGCAAAGGAACCGCAGGCAAGCTGCTGAAGGACGAGACGCTCTACAACAACCTGAACGCCGCCGCCGCCAATACCAACCAGTTGGTGACTCAGATCAACTCCGGCAAAGGCTCGCTGGGCAAGCTCGTCGAGGATCCGGATTTCGCCAAGAAGCTGGACGACGCCGTGACCAACCTAGACAACATTCTCAAGAGCATCAATGCGGGCCAAGGCACAGCGGGCCAGTTGGTGCAGAATCGCGCGCTCTACGATCACCTGGACCAGACCGCGGACCAGGCGCAGCAGCTCATCAAGGGCATGCGCGAGAACCCGAAGAAGTATCTAGTCATCCAGATGAAGTTGTTCTAACGCCTGGAACCACGTGAGAATCAGGCGCGCGCGGCTCGCAGTATTGCTGCGCTATCAGGTTGCAGATGCGCGAACCGCCGGCCCCCGATAGACACTCCAAAACTCCACAAACGCCTTAAGCCGCACCACCTGAAAGAAATCGTTGGCCACAAAATAAAAGACGCTGGAAGCAACCAACGCCGTTTGCAGTGCGCCGGGACCCAGCTCCTGACTGAATGGAACCGGAGCGGCTGAGAAGACCATCGCCAGTACGAGTAGCGACAGCTTGACAATGCCCATCACCAGATTGATCTCGGCCAGCTTGCTGGTGAAGGGCTTGCCCAGTCTCAAACTTTCGCCGAGAGCGGAAAACACAGAGCGCCTTTCCAGCAACGCCAGCAACGGCGCGATCGAAGCTGTCCAGCTCACCAGCGCAAACGCCGTGAAAAATCCCAGCGAGAGCAAAATCGCCCAGATGGCATAGCCGACCAAATCCGGCTCGCCGGACGCGGAAATGTGCGTGGCCGCGGCCCATTGCATCGAACGGAACCATCCCCAGAGAGTGAGAGCCAGCAAAATCAACCACGCTGCCTGTAACACGATCGTCGCGATGGGGCGGAACGGCAGGCACGGAGATCGATTCGCTTCCATGCGCCGCAACAGAAGATTACGGCCCACACCCGAGAGCACCACCCACGCCAGCGCGGCGCCAGGCAGCAGCCAGCGCAGGACGGCCAGCAAATGGGGTTCGCAATACGAAGCCACATTGGCAATCTGCGCGGCCGCAATCCAGGGATTCTGCGTATCGAGAGAATTGAAACCGGAGGACTCGAGCGGAAACGCCGCGAGCATCTGCTGAGCCTGCTCCCAGCAGACGAGTAGAAACGGAACCCCGAAGAGCCAGCGCCAGGCAATCTCAATCGCAATGAGCGAGGGGCGCCGGAAGACGTCGCTCATGTGCTCGACCAGCAACTGCGTACCGCGCACCGGCGCCTTGATGTTTGGGCCGGTCATCGCGGCGGCCCTCACTTCACCACCAGGTTGACGGCCCTGCCCGGCACCACAATCACCTTCACAACATTTTTGCCTGCCGTGCGAGCGCCCACTTTTTCGTCGGCTAACGCCGCGGCTTCGATGGCTTTAGCATCGCAACCGTCAGGGACGCGAACGACTGAGATCAGCTTGCCGTTGATCTGGACGGGGATCTCGATTTCGTCTTCCTTTGCCAGCTCCGGGTCGCTCTTCGGCCAGGGTGCGCGGAGGATGATACCTTCTCCGCCGAGCTGATCCCACAACTCGGCCGCAATAAACGGCGCGAAGGGCGCGAGGAGCAGGACGAGGTTGGTCAGCAGCTCGCGGACGGCCGGCGCGGGGATCTCGCCCGCGGCGAGTTGCGCGTCGGCGTCCTGTAGCTCGTTGACGAGTTCCATGATGGCGGCGACGCAGGTGTTGAAGTGCCAGCGGCCTTCGAAGTCGAGGGTGATTTTGGCGATGGTCTGGTGCAGCTTGCGGCGGAGGCTGGCGGACAGGCCCGAGGCTGTTCCATCAGGAGCTAAAGCCTCCGTTGCTTTTTGCGATTGCGCGTACGGGCTAAAGCCAGTACCCTTCCCGCGCACGACGGGCGCGTGTTTCGTCACCAGCCGCCACACACGGCCCAGAAAGCGGCTGACGCCAGCCACGCCGTCTTCCTGCCAATCCAGATCGCGGTCGGGTGGCGCGGCAAACAGCGCGTACATGCGCGTGGCGTCGGCGCCATACCGGGCCACCATGTCGTCGGGCGAAACCACGTTGCCCTTCGACTTCGACATCTTCGCGCCGTCTTTAATGACCATGCCCTGCGTGAAGAGGCGGCGTGCCGGCTCATCGTTCTTCACCAGGCCCAGGTCACGCATCATCTTGGTCCAGAAGCGCGAGTAGATCAGGTGCAGAATGGCGTGCTCCACGCCGCCGATATATTGATCGATCGGGAACCAGTACTGCGCCGTGGCCGGGTCGAAGGGCGCCGTGGCGTTGTTCGCGTCGGTGTAGCGGTAGAAATACCAGCTCGAGTCGACGAACGTATCCATCGTGTCCGTCTCGCGGCGCGCAGGTCCGCCGCACCTGGGACACGTGACGTTGACGAACTCCGGCACGCGCCCGAGTGGCGAACCGCCCTGTTGCGTGATTTCGATTTGCTCGGGCAAGATCACCGGCAACTGCTCGTCAGGCACGGGCACCAGGCCGTCGCGCTCGCAATGAATCATGGGAATCGGCGTGCCCCAGTAGCGCTGCCGGCTTACGCCCCAATCCTTCAGCCGGTACGTGACCGCCGCATTCCCGAACTTGCCGCGTTCGGCGGCCTCCTGCAGGCGCATCTGCGCTTCGCCGCAGGTCAGGCCGTCGTATTCGCCGGAGTTCACGAGCACGCCATCTTCCGACAGGAATGGCAGAGCTTCCGGATCGTCGGTCTCAAAGGCCGGCCGGATCACTCTGCGAACCTCAATGCCGTACTTGGCCGCAAACTCGAAGTCGCGCTCGTCGTGCGCGGGAACGCTCATGATCGCGCCTGTACCGTAGTCCATGAGGATGTAATTCGCCACCCAGATGGGCACGCGTGCGCCGTTGTATGGATTCATCGCGAAGCATCCCGTCGGCACGCCGTGCTTCTCGATTGCGCCTACGTCGCCGGCTTCCCTGGCCTTCTTCTGCTCCTCAAGCAGGCCCGAAACCTTCGCCTTGAGGTCCGGATCGGCGGCGCAAAAAGCGGCAACCAGCGGATGCTCCGGCGCCAACTGTACGCTGGTCGCGCCAAAGATCGTGTCCACGCGCGTCGTAAACACGCGGATCCTCTGTTTTTCTGACCCCTGATCCCTGACCCCTGATCCCTGGTTGATTTCTTCCAGGAAGAAATCAACCTCCGTCCCCTCGCTGCGCCCGATCCAGTTGCGCTGCATCGTGCGCACCTTCTCGGGCCAGCCTTCCAGCTTGTCCAGGCCGTCGAGCAGCTCCTGCGCATAGGCTGTGGTGCGCAGGAACCACTGCTCCAGGTCACGCTGCTCCACCTTTGTGTCTTCGTGCCGCCAGCAGCAGCCGTCGATCACCTGCTCGTTGGCCAGCACCGTCGCGCACTCCGGGCACCAGTTCACCTTGCTCTTCTTGCGGTAGACCAGCCCTTTCTCATACATGCGCAGGAAGAACCACTGGTTCCAGCGGTAGTAGTCGGGCAGGCAGGTGGTGATTTCGGTGGCCCAGTCGTAGCCCAGCCCCAGGCGCAGCATCTGCCGCTTCATGGCGGCGATATTTCCCAGCGTCCACTCTCGCGGCGGCATGTTGTTCTTGAGCGCCGCGTTCTCCGCCGGCAGCCCGAAGGCGTCCCAGCCCATGGGGTGCAGCACGTTGTAGCCGCGCATCCACATCTGCCGCGCCAGCGCGTCGCCGATGGCGTAGTTGCGCACGTGCCCCATGTGCAACTGGCCGCTGGGATAGGGCAGCATCTCCAGCACGTAGTATTTGGGTTTCTTGCTATTGGCCGGCTCCGCGGCGTAGAGCTTGGGGTCGGCAGCCCAGCGCTCCTGCCATTTCTGCTCGATCGCCGCCGGATCGTAACGCAATTCTTTCTCTTCTGCCATTACTTTTCAGTGTAAAACGGCAGAGCGCGTCAGACTCGCGCGGGAGCGGGTCATGGCTCGTTGACCTGAAAAGGGTGAATGGGTATAATTTGTATGACAAGTAATACGAGGTTCCCATGTTGGCTGCACGCATTCCCGATGCTCTGGAATCCCGGCTCAACAAGCTTGCCAAGCTGACGGGCCGGCCCAAGAGCTTTTATGTCCGCCAGGCGCTCACGGCGCACTTGGATGAGATTGAAGATACCTATACCGCTCTTTACCGCCTGGAAAATCCCGCCCGCCGCTGGACGCTGGATGAATTGGAACATGGGCTTGACAGGAAGCGTTGAGCATGGCCGCATCCGGCCTTAAGCCCGTCCGACCGGCGTGGACCGTCGAATTCGATGATCGCGCCCGGCGCGAGCTGCGTAAACTCGATTCCGGCGTGCAGCAGGAAATCCTCCGCTATCTCCGCGAGCGGATCGCCGGGTCACTCGATCCCAGGCAATTCGGCAAGCCGCTTAGGATGAATCTCGCCGGACTATGGCGTTATCGCGTGGGCAACTACCGCCTCATCTGCCGGATTGAGGAACATCGTCTTGTTGTTTTGGTGCTCAAAATCGGTCACCGGCGCGAGGTCTACGACGACTGAACCAGCCTCTTCAGCGTCCGCACATTCCGCTCCTCGTCGCCTTCCTCGTCCACCGGAGTCTCGGCGATAAACGCGCAGTGATCGAAACGCGGATCGTTGAGCAGCCGGCGGAAAGGCTCAAGGCCCATGGTTCCCTGCCCGATGTGCTCGTGCCGGTCGAGCTTTGAGCCGCGCGCAGCCTTGGCGTCGTTCGAGTGCCACACGCGGACGGCATCGAAGCCGACCGTCGCGCCGGCCTGCTGCATCGTGGCCGCATAGCCCTCGGCGCTCACCAGGTCGTATCCGGCCACGTGGGTGTGGCAGGTGTCGAGGCAGACGGCCACGGGAGCGTGGCTTTTGAGACGCGCAACAAGCTCGGCGACTTGCTCGAAGCTGCCGCCCAGCGAGAACTCCGCCCCCGCCGTGTTCTCAATGAGGATATGGAACGGAGTGCTCTGCCACGGCAGCCCGTCGATCGCCCGCTGGATGGAGTCTGCCGCAAGTTTCAGGCCCTCGTCGCGCGTGAGTCCCTTCCACGAGCCGGGATGCAGAACGAGGTACTCCGCGCCGAGAACCAGCGCGCGTTCGATCTCACCGCGAAAGCCGGCTACGCTCTTCTCGCGAATCTCGCTCGACTGGCTGCAGATGTTGATCAGGTAGCCGGTGTGGATGACCAATGGGCCAACGTCGAACTTGGCGCGCAGCTCGCGCATCCGCTCGGCCTGCTTGGGATCCACCTTGGGCGCGCGCCACATGCGCGGGCTCGAAGAGAAGATCTGGAAGGTGTTGGCGCCGATCTCCCTGGCGCGTTCAACGGCATTGGAGGATCCGCCCGCTGTTCCAAGATGCACACCGATGCGCTTCGCCATGGGGACAGTCTACAGGGCGGTTCGGGCATCCGTAGAGAACGCCAAAAAACGCCTTCAACACTGCGAAATAGCGTGAAAAGGGCCTGCTTTCGATACCAAAATCGACGATTTTTGACCACGCTTTTGACATCGATTTGTTGATTACAAACGTGTTAGATACGAAAATATACCCCCATGGGGTATAGAAAAAATTCTTTTATTTATTTTCTTCCCGCCGGGCCCTTGGAGACAGGCAGCCAGAGTTCTTCCATAGAACGATTGTGCAACAAAACGGCGAAATTAACTGCAAACAGAGAGCAGAAAATTTGCGGAACCGGGGCCTGTCCGCTTGCGCGGCCTTACGCGGCGTCGAGATAAAGGCGCTTGCCCAGTGCTCGCAGTGCCGCGTCGATGCGGTCGATCTTGGTGGGGTGACGCAGGTTGGTCAGGCGGTTCACTTCCTGTTTGGTCGTGCCCAGCCGCCGCGCCAAATCGATGGGGCGCACCTTTTGGCGGAGCATTTCGTTCAACAGGAGAACCTTCGTCGCAACGCTCGGAGATAGCACAACCACCGCCTGGCCCCGCTTGGGTTTCGACGGCATGGGAACGGGACGCATGTCGTCGAAATAGAATTCCATCGACAGCTCGAGAGCTTCCTTGGCCATGGCCAACGCCTCAGCTCGATCTACTCCCTGCGTGTGGGCCTCTGGAACATCGGGAAAGCTCACGACGAGGAATCCTTCGCTTTTGCGGAGATTCACCGGATAGCCGCGCATGTTTCTACCCCTTCTTTTTCTTTAGGCCGAGTTGTTTCTTGATGTCCTCGAGCAGGCCCTTCGAAATGTCCTTGTGGTGCATCGGGAGAACCGATATTCGGCCCTGATATTAGTGCTCAACCGTTTCTTCTCGGGAGAATATTTCTCTGACCTTGGTCCGATACCAGTCCTTGTAGTCGTCCGGAAGCATCTTGAATATGCCAAGCTCACCCAGCAACAGATCAGCGGTGTCTTTGTCGGTTGCGAGTTCCTTGATAATCCCTTCATGCTCCCTGTCCCGTTCGTAGGCAACTTTCGAAGCGCCTTGTGATCAGAAGAGTCCAGAGTGCATTCCGCTTAAGCCTACCTCCCGCTATGGCCCATACGGACCCGATGGGGCGCAAATGCTTCCATTCAGCAACCACTGCATGCGCATTAAGGTCATCAATCAACGAGCAGAGGGTGCGGTAGCTCTTGTCCAATCTTCCCGGATGGGCAGAATTAGCGGCAATTTCAGAGGGCAGCGGCAACGCCGGAAACAAGCGGTTCGCTACGTCACAGAAATGAGGCAACTGACTGTCTTCGGCATACTTCATTGCCTCCTCGAATTTTTTTGCAACGGAAAAGACAGCGTTCCCCGAGGAATCCTCGCGCCCACGGCGCGAATACATATTCAGCAAGGCGGGAATGCGGTGGCCGCTGCCCCATTGAAGGACGCCCACTCCGACCAGCGCCTTGTCCGGAGGGCGCAAATCCCAATTCCATTTCCCACCGCGCCCAAAGACACATTCATGTTCCAGAATCTGTTCGATGTGTTCGGCATCCTGGTAGAGGGGAAGACCAATTTGGCTGAAGCGGGTTCCAGGCTCGTGCTCGAATGCGGCAGCGAGCAGGCGCGCCGCATCGTCGGAGTCCAGTGGGCGTTCCAGAATATCCGTGCTGTCTTCCTGCCAGGATCCGATCCAGATGCGTCCACTAAGAGGACTGATGCGTACATCGCGCGACGTTGGAGAGATGCGCTTCAACATCCTGGCGGCCCTAACCGGGGCCCTTCCGCCACCGATGACCACATGATCACCGGTTACAATCCAAGTCTTCAACTTTACCGTTGCGGCCGTGTTTGCGATGAACGTATGCAGCCGATCCCCCCGCTCATTCCAGACCGCCTCTTGCTCGGGGACATCTACCACGAATGCATCCTTCAAGGAAAACTCGTCCCTGAGATCTCGCGAGCGCAGAAGGTCTTCGATACCGCAATCGGCGAATTCCGGGTCGATGTCGAAATAGACAACGCCGTGTTCACGGGCCTTCTCCAGCAAGATTGAAACCGTGCTCTGCTTCAGATGGAGTTTGCTGGCAATGGCGTCTTGGGAGTGTCCAAGAATGTAGTAGCTCCGCGCTATCTCAGCCAGGAATTCGCCTCCTTGTCCTTCCTTCTTCTTCATAAAACGGCCTCTCTCTCTACCGGCTATCGCTCCCAATCAGGTAGGGCGTTACCCAAGTATACAATAGAAATGTAAATTATCATGAATAGATTGTAAGATATATCTATGTAGATAGATATTTATTATTATTTCTACTGACATCTGTATCGGGTGTCACTGCTTTGGATACTGACCTCGCCATACTCTGCTCTCGCAATGGGTTGATGCTTCCAAAGGCATGCCATGTTTAGATTGCTCAAGATCGCGCAAATCATGCTGGCTACCCAGCAATGCTGGATCTCCTGCTATTGCATTTGCCTGCTTCTTTGGTTCGCAACTTTGCGCATCCTTAAGTTCTCCATTGGCGTATACCGTCTGGTTCTTGTGGCCGTAGAAGAGACCCTCCTTTGCCTAAATCGGGTTCTAATCGCCGCGAGAAGGACGCTTTGTGTATTCCGTTTATTTCTAATAACCTGGCGAACGGGAAAGCCGCTAAAGCGCAGGTCGAACACTAACGGCAATGCGCCGCCAACAGGTGAGAAGGAGTGCTCCGGACACTCGAGGGCCTCTGCCCGCAAGCGCGGAAGAAATGATAACCAAACGAAGGCACATCCGTCTGCTCCAGGCACGCGGAGGGCAGGACACATGGAGGGCTTCAGGTAATTCGCCTATTGTTCGCCATTCAGCGCTATAATCCCTACCATGGACTTCCAGCTCGTCACCACCTACAAGCCCAAGGGCGACCAGCCGCGGGCGATCGACCAGCTTATGGAAGGGCTGGGCGCGGGCGAGAAGCACCAGGTGTTGCTGGGCGTGACGGGTTCGGGCAAGACCTTCACCATGGCGAAGGTGATCGAGCAGTCCAACCGGCCGGCGCTGATCCTGGCGCACAACAAGACGCTGGCCGCGCAGCTCTATCACGAGTTCAAGCAGTTCTTCCCGTCGAACGCGGTCGAATATTTCGTCAGCTACTACGACTACTACCAGCCCGAAGCGTACATTCCAGCCGGCGACCTCTACATCGAGAAGGAAGCCACGATTAACGAGGAACTGGACAAGCTGCGCCTCTCGGCCACGCGCAGCCTCTTCGAGCGCAGGGACGCAATCATCGTCAGCTCGGTCAGTTGCATCTACGGACTCGGCGATCCCGATGCCTACTACGGCATGTTGCTGCTGCTCGAGAAGGGCCAGCGCATCGGCCGCAAGGACATTACGCGGCGGCTGGTCGAGATCCTCTACGAGCGCAACGACTCGGACTTCCGGCGCGGGACGTTCCGGGTGCGCGGCGATGTGATCGAGGTCTTTCCCACTTACGACGAAAATGCCTATCGCATCGAACTCTTCGGCGACGAGATCGAATCGCTCTCGCAGATCGATCCGCTTTTCGGCACGGTGAAGCAGAAGTACTCGCGGCTGCCCATCTATCCCAAAAGCCACTACGTGGTGCAGCCGGAGCGCAAAGCGGAGGCCATCGATTCTATTGTTTCCGAATTGAACGAGTGGGTGGCGCATCTGGAGTCGGAGGGCCGCATGGTCGAGGCCCAGCGCGTCCACCAGCGCACGCGCTTTGACCTGGAGATGATCAAATCGATGGGCTACTGCCACGGCATCGAAAACTACTCGCGGCACTTCAGCGGGCGGCTGCCGGGCGAAGCGCCGCCGACGCTGCTCGACTACTTTCCGCGCGATTTTCTGCTCTTTGTGGACGAGAGCCACGCCACGATTCCGCAGGTGCACGGCATGTGGCACGGCGACCGCAGCCGCAAGCAAACGCTGGTCGACTACGGATTCCGGCTGCCCTCGGCGATGGACAACCGGCCGCTCAACTTTGAGGAGTTCGAGAACCGGGTGAACCAGGCAATCTACGTCTCGGCCACGCCAGGCCCCTACGAGTTGACCCGCGCCAGTGGGGTGGTCATCGAGCAGGTCATCCGGCCAACGGGGCTTGTGGATCCCGAGGTGGAGATTCGGCCGGTGAAGGGGCAGATCGACGATCTGCTCGCGGAGATTCGCGACCGCGCGAAACGCAGCGAGCGCGTGCTGGTGACCACTCTGACCAAGCGCATGGCCGAGGACCTGGCCGGCTACTACACCGAGGTGGGCGTGCGCTGCCGCTACATGCACTCCGAGATCGAAACCCTGGAGCGCGTGAAGCTGCTGGCCGGCCTGCGCAAGGGCGAATTCGACGTGCTGATCGGCATCAATCTGCTGCGCGAGGGGCTCGATCTGCCCGAAGTGTCGCTGGTGGCGATTCTCGACGCGGATAAGGAGGGCTTTCTGCGCTCGGCGGGCTCGCTGATCCAGACCATGGGGCGGGCGGCGCGGCACGTCGAGGGCAGGGCCATCCTCTACGCGGACACGGTGACCGACTCGATGCGCCGGGCGATGGACGAGACCGATCGGCGCCGCGCCATCCAGCGCGCCTTCAATGAAGAGAATGGGATTACGCCGCAGTCCATCATCAGCCAGGTGGAGATGGGGCTGGCGCACATCCTCAAGGCCGAGTACGGCGAAATCGAAGAAGAAGAAACGGCGGGTATTCCGGAATTTAAGACCCAGGCCGAACTCGATGGGTACATCGGGAAGCTCGAGACCGACATGCGCGAGGCTGCGAAAAAGTTCGAGTTCGAGAAGGCCGCCCGCCTGCGCGACAGCATCAAGGAGCTGCGCGACAAGGAATTCCTCTTCGGGTAACCCCTGAACACGACCCCGCAGGCAACCTCGGAACAAAGCTCACCATCTCAGTGATCGAGTTAGTCAATATAATCGGCGCATCCATGCGGGGTCGAATGCGCCACACGGGGCCAATGACAACCATTCTCATCGTGGACGACGATCCCCTTCAGGCATCTTTGACGATGTCGCTTCTGGGACGGCAATTCGGCAATGTGTGCCGCGTGAACGATGCCGCCGAGGCATTGTGCCTGGTGGAACAGCCCGAGTTCGCAGACAAGCTTGGTTTGGTCATCTCCAGGCATCGCACGCCCGGGATTGGCGGGCCGGCGTTTGTGGCCGAATTGCGTTCACGGAAGCCGGATCTGCCGGTGCTGGTTCTGGGCGCGGATGGCACCGCACCCTCCGACTATTCCGATGAGAATGTCGTCTACCTTCCCCGATCCATCGGCGGCCAAAAAATGCTGGCTGTCACAAGCCAGATGCTTGCGCATCGCAGGAACGCGGTGGCCTCAGCGGCATCGCCTAGATTTACCCGCTCCACCTCCACCTTTAGTGTGAGCCAAATCACACCCTGAACCCCTATCATGGATAGACAATACCTTCGTCGGGGAGGTCTCCGCTTCCCTTTCGCGCGTGCGAAAATCGTTTTGGAGTCTTCATGGCCGCTTTTGGCAGTTTTTGTCTTCTTATCGCTTTAGTTCTGGCCGCCTACAATCTAGTCGCGGGATCGGTGGCGTTGCGGCTGATTGCCTCTGGCCGGCCGGCCCGCATCTCTCCGGAGCGGCTGGCCGACACCGCGCGACGGGCCGGGATTGCGGGGTTTATTGCTGTAAGCGGAGCGGCGTTTGCGCTCGTCTGGGCGGCCTTTACCAACGATTTTTCCATCACTTACATCCTTGAGCACTCCAACCGGGCGTTGCCAATCCCGTACAAGTTCGCGGCGCTTTGGAGCGGCCAGGAGGGTTCGCTCCTGCTGTGGGCCTGGCTGCTGGGAACCTATGGCTTCATCCTGCGCCTGCGGCACAAGACAGACGTGAAGCTCTATGCCTATGCGGGGACGATTCTGGCCGGCGTGCAGGTGTTTTTCCTGCTGGTCCTCAACTTTGCCGCGCCGCCGTTTTCGCTGCTCCCTGGCTATGTGGCCGGGGGCGCGATTCCCGCGGACGGCAACGGGCTGAATCCCCTGCTGCAGTACCCGGAGATGGTGATTCATCCGCCCATGCTCTACCTGGGCTACGTGGGATTCTCAGTGCCGTTTGCCTTTGCGCTGGGCGCGCTGATGATGCGCTATCCGGGCGAGAAGTGGATCAGGATCACGCGCGCCTGGACCATGGTGACCTGGCTGTTTTTGACCTGCGGCATCTTCCTTGGCATGCACTGGGCCTACGCCGTGCTGGGGTGGGGCGGCTATTGGGGCTGGGACCCGGTGGAGAACGCAAGCTTCATGCCCTGGCTCACGGGGACCGCGTTTTTGCACTCGGTGATGATGCAGGAGCGCAAAGGCATGATGAAGAGCTGGAACGTGTGGCTGATCTTTTCCACATTCCTGCTCACCATGCTGGGCACGACGCTGACGCGCGGCGGGCTGGTGAGTTCGGTACATGCGTTCGCGCAATCGCCCATCGGGACCTGGTTCGTCGTCTTCATGGGCATCGTGCTGGCGGTGTGCATCTTTACGTACGTGCTCCAGCGCAGTCACCTGCACACGGAGCATCATCTGGAATCGCTGGTGAGCCGCGAGTCGAGCTTCCTCTTTAACAATCTCGTTCTGCTGACGGCGTGCTTTGTCATCCTGTGGGGCACGCTGTTTCCGATTATTTCGGAGTATGTGCAGGGCACGAAGGTGACGGTGGGCGCGCCGTTCTATAACCGCGTGGCCGTGCCCATCGGATTGTTCCTTGTGTTCCTGACCGGCGTGGGACCGCTGCTGCCGTGGCGCGCCACGTCGTTCAAGGCCATCAAGCGCAACTTTGTGCTGCCGGTGACTGCGCTGTGGGTTACGGTGATTGTTTGCCTGGCCGTGGGCGTGAGGCCGTGGAAGGATGGCGCACTTGACTCGGGCAGCTTTTACGCGCTGGTGGCGTTTTCAGTCGGCGTGGCGGTGCTCACCGCGATTGCGTCGGAGTTTCTGCGCGGCGCGAGCGTGATCGCGCGGCAAACGCGCCGGAACCTGTTCGCGGCGACGTGGCTGCTGACGCGGCGCAACACGCGTAGATACGGCGGCTACCTCGTTCATATTGGGGTGGTGGTCGTGGTGGTGGGACTGGCCGGGACGGCGTTTAACCAAAGCGTGGAAAGCGAAATGGGTTTGCATAGCACGATGCGGATCGGCCCATACACGCTGGAGCAGGTTGGAGCAAGTCAGGATTCGAACCTCAATTACAACTCGGAATTCGCGATGCTGGACGTGTACCAGGGCGGCAAGAAGATCTACCAGATCACTCCGGAGCGGCGGTTCTACCTGGCCAGCGGTCAGCCACAGACGATGGTCGCGATTCACTCGACGCCGGAGTGGGATCTTTACGTGGTGTATGAGGGCACGAACCCGGACACCGGCCAGCCCATCATCAAAGCGTTCCTGAATCCGCTGGTGGGCTGGATATGGTTCGGCCTGGTGGTGATCGTGTTCGGCACATTCGTGGCGCTGGTTCCCAGCCTGACGCCGGCGACCGCCGCATTGCGCGTTCCGGCGGCGCAGGCAGCGCCCATGGCTCCGGCGCTGAAGGGAGGCGACTAATGGCGTTCCACGCTTTTAGGTTTTGGACCAGAGCCGTGGAAATCACTGCGCTTGCTGTAGCGATCTGTTTCTCGATGGGCGCCAGCACGCCAACCTCACGGCTGAATACCTTGAGCCACAGTCTGATGTGCCAGTGCGGATGCGCGCAACTGCTTGGCGAATGCGATCACGTGGGATGCCCGGACCGGGACACGGAACTATCGATGCTGAGCACGGGAATCGCAGCGGGCATGACCGATCAGCAGATTCTGGATTCGTTCGTCGCCAAATATGGCGCAACCGTGCTGGCTGCGCCGACGACGAAGGGATTCGACCTGGTAGCGTGGGTAGCTCCATTCGCGGTGTTTGCGGCGGCGCTGCTGGGGACGATTCTGCTGATCCGGCGCTGGGGCGGATTGGGCGGCAAAGCGCACCCGGCCGCGACTCTCGTGGCAGAGAGTTCGGACCCGGCAGACCGGGAGCGGCTGGAGCGCATTCGCCGGGAGACCGGTAGCGATGGAGGATTTTGAGCGATGACGGAAACGATGGGCTTGATTGCGGGGATGTTTCTGCTATTTGCTCTGGTGCTCTACGTGTTCTGGCCGGAGAACGGCTTTGCCAGCCAGCGCGAGAAGACGCGGCTCGATTTTCTGCTGGAGCGCAAGGAGCAGCTCTACGAGAATCTGCGCGATTTGAACTTCGAGTATCGCGCGGGCAAGTATCCTGAAGAGGATTTCGTAGCGCAGCGCGCGCAGTTGGAGCATGAGACGGCGCAGTTGCTGGCCGAGATCGAGCAAATGCAGGGAGTAGGGAGTAGCCAGTAGGGAATAGAACAACAGAGACCAGGGATCACGGAACAGAGATCAGAGAACAGGGATCTGAAAACGGGGATCGGGGAGCAGTTCGGATTGGGAATTGAGGAATACGGCAAGAAATGAAATCGACTCAAATTTATGCAGGCATTTTTGCTTTGAGCTTTCTGATGACCGGCGCGCTGGCGCAGGCCGCGAACGTGACCGGCACAGTGACCGACAAGACCACCAATCGGCCTGCCGCGGGCGATCCCGTGGTGCTGGTTGAGCCGATGACGGGCATGAGCGAAGTGGGCCGCACGACGACCAACGCGCAGGGCCGCTATTCGCTGAATCTACCCGGCAGCAATCCCTACTTGATCCGCGTAACGCACCAAGGCGCCGATTACTTTATCCCAGCGCCTCAGGGCGGCGGCTCGGGCGACGTCCCGGTGTACGACGTGGCGGCGAAGGTCAGCGGTGTTTCTATCGCAGAGCATGTGACTGGAGTCGAGACTGACAACGGGCAGCTTCGCGTAGTGGAGCGCTATGAAATTCACAATGCCAGCGCTCCGCCTACAACGCAATGGAGCAACCGCTCATTTGAAGTGATTCTGCCCGCCGACGCCGTGCTGGGCGATGCCTCGGCGCAGCGTCCGGGCGCGGGCAGCCTGCCCACCAGCGTGAAGCTCGATGCCGACGGACCGAAGGGCCACTATTCGTTCAACTTCCCCATCCAGCCCGATGAGGGCGGCAAAGGCACGCTATTCCAGGTCCAATATCAATTGCCGTACAGCAGCGGGAAATATAGCTTTCATTCTCTGGTCACGCTGCCGGCCGATACCGTTTGGATAGTGCTGCCCAAATCCATGGCATTTACCGGTGGAAGCGGGTCGGGATTCGAGTCGTCGCCGCAAGACCCGAGCGTGCAGACGTATCTGGCGCGGAACGTCGCTCCTGGACGCTCGGTCGAGTTTTCGGTTTCCGGCACGGGGTCGTTCGCGCGCGACGATCAAGGCGGGCAGGGCGACAATGGCGAACAGAATGCCGGGGCTCCCGCGAGTGGGCCAGGCGGCGGAATTGGCGCGCCCATCAATACGCCCGATCCTCTGTCGAAGTACAAGTGGTGGATTCTTGGCGGGTTGTCGCTGCTGCTGGCAGCCGTGGCGGCCTTTCTGCTGCGCAGGCCGGCGACTGCGGGAGCCGCGGCCGCGACCGGTACGGTTGCGCTACCGGGCTCGGCGGCATCGCCGTTTCCTCCGGCTTACTCCACGCCCGCATCGCCCGCGGCCAGGAACACCGCGGTGCTGAACACGCTCAAAGAGGAGCTGTTTGCGCTGGAAAGCGAGAAGATCGCAGGCACCCTCAGTGCGGACGAATACGCCGAGCAAAAGGCGGCGCTGGAGACGATACTCAGGCGCGCGCTGAAAAAAAGCTAGGGTTCAGGTTTCAGGGATCAGGGGTCAGAAGCTCGCCCGGCCAGCAATTCCCTTCTTGCCTATTGCAGTCTCGCCGATCCCTGTATCCTTCAACAATGAAGACCCTTCTGCGCACATTGCTTTCCTTATCTCTCATCGTCTGGCTGGGGGCAGAGATCTTCTTCCCCATCGTTGCCGCCGTCACGTTCACTACACTTCGGCCCGACACCCATACAGCCGGAACGATCGTTGGCCAGTTGATCCGCACCCTGCATGGGATGGGATTGGTTTCGGGAATGGTGGCGCTGGCGGTAATGGCTCTGGCGCCGGCCTGGGGCATCTACAAGCCGCGGGCGGTGCTGGCGCCCATGATTCTCTTGGTGCTGATGATCTCCGGCACGGTCTACTCGCAGTTCGGCATCATTCCCGCGATGGAACGCGACCGCATTGCCGCGGGCGGCGCCATTGATACAGCCAATCCTGCCGATGCGGCCACAGCGCACTTCAACAAGCTGCATAATCGGAGCGAGTTCGTGGAGGAGACGATTCTGCTGCTGGGGTTGGCGACGGTGGTGTTGGTGGCGAGAGCGGAGACGATGCGATCGTGAAGCGCGATCCGGTTCAATGCGTACGCCATAGCGGGTAAGTGCTTCTTGTATCATCGTAGAGGCCCGGACGCGCAGTTCCCGTTGTGCAGGGGTTACGATGGAACGACTATGAAAAATGGCATTATCGGCCTGCCGCAGGTGGGCAAGACGTCGCTGTTCAAGATTTTGACCAAGGCCAGGGTTGAGGAGCACGGACACGCGAATCCGCGCGAGGCGCACATCGGCGTGGCGCGCGTTCCCGACCAGCGGCTGGAGAAGCTCTCGGCGCTCTACTCGCCGAAGAAGACCACATTCGCGTCAGTGGAATTTGTCGATGTGGCGGCGATCGGCCAGGAAGCGCTGAAGGAGACGGCGTACCTGACCAACCTGCGCAACGTGGACGCGCTCATTCATGTGCTGCGCGTGTTCGAGGACGAGTCGATTGCGCACGAGGGGCCGCTCGATCCGCTGCGCGACGCGAAGAACGTCGAATTCGACCTGATGGTGAGCGACCTGGGCCAAGTGGAAAAACGCATGGAGCGCGTGGAGAAGGACATGAAGAAGGCGCGCACCGGAGAACTAGAGCGGGAGCAGGCGCTGCTCGTGCGGTCGAAGGAGAGCCTGGAGAAGGAGATTCCGCTGCGCGAGCTGGAGATGACAGCGGAAGAGAAAAAGCTTATCCGTGGCTTTATGTTTTTGTCGCAAAAGCCAATTCTCTATGTGCTGAATGTCAGCGAGAGTGCGACCTTGGGCGCCGATCTGGAGTCGGCCGTAAGCCGCTATAACCTGGATGCGCTGGCGCACCGGCCCAATGCCGGCGCGACGGCCATCTGCGGCAAGGTGGAGGCGGAGCTGGCGGAGATGGACGACACCGAGGCTGCGGATTTCCTGGAAAGCTACGACCTGCATGAGAGCGGCCTCGTGCGGCTCATTCGCAAAAGCTACGAGCTGCTGGGATTGATCAGCTTCTTTACCGCCGGCGAGGATGAATGCCGCGCCTGGACGGTGCCCGTGGGTGCGAAGGCGCCGCAGGCTGCGGGCGTAATCCACACTGACCTGGAGCATCATTTCATCCGCGCCGAAACCATTCGCTGGGACAACCTGCTGGCCGCCGGCTCCGAGGCCGCTGCGCGAGCCAAAGGCACGCTGCGCCTGGAGGGCAAGGAATACGTGGTACACGACGGGGATGTGCTACATATCCGTCACAGTGGATAGGACAGCTTCTGGCTGCTAGCCTCTAGCTCTCGACTTGTGTTTGGTGCGCGCTTACTTTGTGATTTGGTGCGACGAACGGATGCTCAAGACTGCTCTTACGCTTGGCGCGATTGCCGCTCTGGCCGACGTGGCCGGCGGGTTGGTGCTGGTGCGCGCGCGCGGAGTGGAGCGTTATCTGCGCTACTTTGTCGCGCTGGGAGCAGGATTCCTGATGGCCACGGCGTTGCTGGAGATGGCGCCCGAGAGCCTGCGGTTGAATGCGCGGCTGGGGCCAGTGCTGATTATGGCCGGCTATTGCGTCATCCATCTGCTGGAGCACACCATCAACGCCCATTTTCACTTTGGCGAGGAAACACACGCCGGCGAGTTTGTTTCCCAGCGCACGGGCTACTCGGTGCTGGGCGGCCTGAGCGTGCATGCGCTCTTCGATGGTGTTGCCATCGGGTCTGGATTTGCGCTGTCCAACTGGCTGGGCTGGCTGATCTTTCTCGCCATTCTTCTGCACAAGGCGCCGGAGGGATTCACCATGGCCAGCGTGATGATGGCCAGCGGCCGGAGCCGAACCACGGCCTTTTGGTCGGCAGTGGCGCTGGCCGGCGCCACGATCGCGGGAGTGCTGGTGATTCAGCTTGTGCCGAGTTGGGTTCCGTTTGGATTGCCGATCTCGGCGGGTGTTGCGATCTATGTTGGGGCAACGGACCTGGTGCCTGAAGTGAACCGCGAGCCGGGAATCCGGATGGCGCTGGTGTTTTTTGCGGGGGTGGGCGCATTTCTGCTACTGCGGATGTTGCTGCCTGAGATGTAGGCCGGCGCGAACGCGAGCGGCAGAGCATCAAGCGCCGCTAGAGTTGGGCCAGCCACCGCGTGGCCTAGTAGCGGGCGCAGGCCGCTGCCGGGCGTTATGCTATGCAATGTGGCGTCCAGCGTTGCACCTGTTGTGGAAGAGGCCGGAAATCCCCACTTGAAATGCAAGCGTCCCCCCTTCGAAATTCTGGGTGTTCTGTTTTTTACCGTGCTGGGCTTTTTGGTGATGGGCTACCACCCCGGCCTTGAAGACGATGGAATCTACCTGGCCGCTGTCAAAGCCGACCTTAATTCGTCTCTCTTCCCTTACAACGCCAACTTCTTCCGGCTGCAAATGGAAGCGACACTATTCGACGGATGGATGGCGCACTTTGTCCGCTGGACCGGAATGCCACTGGCATGGGCAGAGTTGTTCTGGCAACTGGTCGCGCTGTTCCTGATTCTCTGGGCGGTAAAGAAGATCGCGAACCGGCTGTTTGCCGAGGAGTGCGCCCGCTGGGGCGGTCTAGTGCTGGTCGCCGCCATGTTCACCCTTCCGGTGTCTGGAACCGCGCTCTACATGGTGGATCAGCATCTGCATCCGCGCAACCTGGTTACGGCCTTGGTCCTGCTGGCCATCTCGCGGATCTTGAATGAAAAGCCCTGGCAGGCCGTGCCTTTGCTGCTTGTAGCGTTGTTGCTGCATCCGCTGATGGCCGCCATGGGCATGTCATTTTGCTGCTTTCTTACCGTGACTTGGCTCGACTCCGTGCGTGCCCGGGTCCGTGCATGGCGGAATTCGATGGCCGTGTTCATGCCCTTGGGTTGGGTCTTCGAGCCGGCCGATTCGGCGTGGCGCAAGGCCCTGGACACTCGCACCTACTACTACCTCTTCCAATGGACCTGGTACGAGTGGCTGGGCGCCCTGGCGCCTCTCTGTTTCTTCTGGCTGCTCTGGCGCATGGCGCGTAAACGCGAGGAACCCCTGCTCGCCCGTTTTGCCGCAGCCGTGTTTTTCTACGGTGTCTTCCATCAGATGCTGGCCATAGCTATGCTCTGTTCCCCTTTGTTGGTGCGGCTGACGCCATTACAGCCCATGCGTTATCTTCAGCTGCTGTACTTCCTCTTTATGCTGACGGCCGGATGCCTGCTGGGAAAATTCGCGTTCAAGCAGAACGCCTGGCGCTGGGCCGCGTTTGTGCTTGTGGCAAACGGCTGCATGTTTGCGTGGCAAGAGGCCGAATTTGCCGGCAGCCAGCATTTGGAGTTGCCGGGCCGCCAGCCGGCCAATCCCTGGCTGCAGGCCTTCGCTTGGATCCGCGCCAATACGCCGGAGAACGCTTATTTTGCGCTGGATCCGTACTACATGGAAGCTGCTGGCGAGGATTACCACGGCTTTCGCGCATTGGCCGAGCGCAGCCAACTGGCCGATGCAGTGAAGGATGCGGCCGTGGTAACCCAGGTGCCCGAGTTGGGTACAGTTTGGGAGCGCCAGGTAACGGCAGAGGAGGGGTGGCGCAACTTCAAGCTTGCCGACTTCGAGCGGCTCAAGGCCATGTTCGGCGTCGATTGGGTGCTGGTTTCCTACCCGCAAGCGCCTGGCCTCGTCTGCCGATGGCACAACGGGCGGCTGGCGGTTTGCCGGATTCCTTAACCTTACGGTACACCGCCTGAAACGCCGGCTTTGCAGGTTGCGGCCTCATCCGCGAGAATGAGTTAGTCGCCATTCTCCGGCTCGGATACTGACCATGCTAAATCTAACCCAGCGGTTGATTCTCGGCTGTGTGCTTCTCGGCTGCCTGACTGCGGGTCTTGTGGCTATTACGCACAGAGCGCTGGCGGCAGCCGGGCAACTGCATCTGGCCTATGCAGCGGTTGTAGCCGCGTCGATCATTGCGGCCGCGACCATCTACTTCGTGCTGACGCCAATTTACACGCTGTCGCGCGATGCGCATCGGATCGCCCAGGGCAATCTGGAACACCGCGTGGAGTGGAGCAGCCACGACAGTTTTGGCGTAATCGCCAGCGAATTGAGCCGGATTGCGGTGCGGCTGCGCGAGCTGCGCGATACCGAGGCTGGACGGCGGCAGATGGAGTTCCAGCTCTCTGACGCGGTGCTGCAATCGATTTTCGAGCCCATCATCGTGACCGACGGCAAGGGTCACGTGCTGAAGCTGAATCAAGCGGCGGCGGAGCTGCTGGGCGAGGCCGCGGGCGACCGCATGGCGCTGGCGAATACACCTGGAGGAGAGAAGATTCTGAGCGCTATCCGGGACGCCGTATCGATGCAGAAGGCGGTGGCCGCCGAGGGCGAAGCGTCGATGTTACCGATGCGGATCGGCAAGCAAGAGCGCAGTTACCGCCTGCGCACGACCCCCATGCGCGACGCCGACGGAAGGCTGCTGGGCGCTGTGACCACCCTTGAAGACGTAACCAGCCTGAAGGATACCGACCGCTTTAAGACGCAGTTTATTGCCGTGGCCAGCCAAAAGCTGCATGACCCACTGTTGCTATTGCGGCGCGGACTCTACGCGCTGGCCCAGGGCTTCAGTGGAGAAATGACGCCGTTACAGAACGAACTGGTGGCTTCGGTGAGCAAAGAAGCGGAGCAGTTGGACGATCTGATGAGCGACTTGATCGAGGTGGCGGAGCTGGATACCGGCAAGCGCGAGCTGAAACTGGAGAGAATTCTTCCTCTGCAGGCACTGAACGAAGCGCGCGACCGCTGCTGCGACGAAGCGGCGAAAAAGCACATCCGGCTGGAGGTGCGCGCCTATGCTGACCTTGCCGCCGTGCTGGCCGACCGCCGCGCCTTGCGATCGATCCTCGACAACCTGCTTTCGAACGCGCTCAAGTACACACCGGAACATGGCGAGATTCTTCTCGCGGCAGAGGAGTTCAAGAACTTTGTACAGTTCAGCGTACGCGACACGGGCCGCGGCATTGAGGCGGAACGGTTGAGCTCGATCTTCGACCGTTTCAATCCGTTTTCCGAGCAGGGCACAGGGATGGGCTTGGCGCTCGTGCGGCGGCTGGTGGAGTCGCTGGGCGGGCAGATCGCCGTGGAAAGCCGGCTGGGTCATGGAGCCACGTTTCGTTTCATGATTCCCGTGGCGGTTGCGCGGGAAGTACAGCATTCTGTCGAGGTGGGCTGAGCCATGCCCGAGATCAAACTCGAAAAGGTCCAGGAACCCGCGAAGCTGCGCATTTACATCGGCGCGGCGCCCGGCGTGGGCAAGACCTACGTCATGCTCAACGATGCCTACCTGATGAAGCATCAGCAGGGCGTGGACGTGGCGATCGGCCTGGTGGAGCCGCACGGACGAAAGGAGACCGAGGCCCGCATTCGCGACCTGGAGATCGTGCCGCTGAAAGTCATTCCCTATCGCGGCGTGAATCTGAAAGAGATGGACGTGGACGCGATCCTGGCCCGCCATCCGCAAACGGTGATTGTGGATGAGCTCGCCCACACCAACGTCCCCGGCAGCAAGAATCGCAAGCGGTATGAAGATGTGCTGGAGTTGCTCGAGGCCGGAATCAACGTAATGACAGCCGTTAACATCCAGCATCTGGAAACGCTCAACGACGCCGTCAACCGTTCCGCGAACACCACCATCCGCGAGACCGTCCCCGACAGCTTTTTCAAGCGCGCCGACGAGGTGGTCAACATTGACCTCACTGTGGACGAGCTGCGGAACCGCCTGCGACAGGGGAAGATCTACGCGCCGGAGAAGGTCGAGCAGTCACTGGCCAACTTCTTCCGCAAGGGCAACCTGAATATGCTGCGCGAACTTTCGTTGCGCACCACGGCGGAACAGGTGGGCAACCGCGCCGCCGAGTACCGCCGCACGCAAGGACTGGAACAGGCGCCCATCCCGGAAAAGGTAATGGTTTGCCTAAGCGCAAGGCCGGGCACGGAGCGGCTGTTGCGCGTGGGCGCGCGCATTGCCGGCCGTTTGGCGAGCAACTGGTATGCCGTTTACGTCGCCCGCCCCGACGATAAAGGCCACAGCGATCCCGAGGCCTACCACCGGGTTGAGGAGTATCAGCGCATGGCCCGCGATTTGGGCGCTCAGGTGGTCACACTCACCGATCGCAACGTTTCCGACGCGCTCATCCACTTTGCCCAGCAGGAGAACATCTCGCACGTGGTCTTTGGGCAGTCGGCGCGGTCCCGTTGGGAGATTTTGTGGAGCGGATCGGTGCTGAACCGGTTCCTCTCGGAAGTGCGCGACGTGACAGTGCAGGTGGTGCCGATGCACAAGCCGCTGCGGCGGCAGTAAAGGCAGGGAGTAGCCAACAGGGAATAGGGAGTAGAAAGACCGTGCCGGCGGCGGTGCGAGCTGCATTCGCTTTGGCGTAAGAGAGAAAAGGCAGGAAGCGTGCTGTCCTTTGTGCGCTGCTCTACTCCCTACTGGCTATTCCCTACTCACTACTCCCTGTTTTATTCGCAGAAGACGCGCACCTTCGCTTTCTCGTCCTTGGCGTCCACGTCTACCGTGAGATCTTCCAAATGATTGATCAATTCTTCGAGGTTCTCCGGCTTGATTTGCGACAGGGTGAGAGGAACGCCGTGGCGGCTCAGCGCTTCATCCAACTGCTGGTGCGCCTGCGCGGGAATCAAGCTGGCCAGACGGACGCCGGCGCGCAGCAACTGCATAGGCACGCGGACATTGACGGTTGTCGGGCCCTTCATGCCGGTCATGGTTTCGTCGGCTTCGACCAGGACGCGCAGGTACTTGGCGTGGGTCTTCACGGTTGCGTCTTTCCCATCGCTGGAGCCGGCGATCCGGCCGGTAAACTCGCCAACGGTGGCGGCCGGCTCGGGTTCAAGGGCGGAGATCAGGCGCTCGGCCTCGTCGGCGGTGATCTTGCCCGCGGCGAGCATTTCCAGGATTTGACGGCGATTTTCGTTCATTGAAGTTCTCCTGAATCAGATAGCTTCGTTCGGCTTGCGTTGAAAGGCGGCGCAGCTTCAACTTCGTGTTTCAAAAACGGTTGCGTAGATCTCATTTGTCATCCCTCAGGGGCTAAAGCCCCCTTTTTCCCCAGCATTTTTCGGCCCGGCTAAAGCCGTGCCCTTGTTACAAAACATATCTTTGAAACACGCTCTCGGACGGTGGTCATAAGATGCGAACCAGAACCTGGCTGTTCTGCGTGCTGACGCGGACGTGCGTTCCGGGCAGGCTGCAGAGGATGGACCAGAAAACGGCGATGGCACGCCAGGGACTGACGCGACCGGCCATGCAAAGGCCGAAGAGGACGAGAAAGATGAGCGGCGAAAGCAGGATGGCCGGAATCCAGAGCAGAAAAATCGGCAGCCAGAGCCGGGGCATGTGGAAATGTGGACCTTCGATCTGGAGGACTGCGAGATTCGGAGTCATTTCAGGGCCTCCAGTTCGCGGATGGCGTCGGCGGCGGAGATGTCGCCGGTGTTCAGGCGGTCGAGCACCTCGGCGGGAGTTGGAGACGGGTTGATTTCGACAAACTCAAGCTGGCTGGAGATGCGGTTCAGGCGCGCCTTGATGGTTGGGTAGCTGACGCCGAAGGTCTGCTCCATCTCCTTGATGGTGCCGTGGGAGCGGATAAAGGCAACGACGAAGACCTGATCTTCAAGGCTGAGCCGGGCCAGCTCGGGCACTGTGAACTGGCCTTCGATGGCGATCTGCTTCTCGGGAATGCGGACGCGCTCAATGACCAGCGGCGAGCCTTGAGCCATGCGGAGCAGATCTTGCCAGTCGGAAGCGGGTTTGGGGTCGGCGGCCATTCGGTGATCTCGCATTTCTTAACGATATTGGCGACTGTACTAAATATTATTAAGATTGTCAACTGTAATAATCATAATAGTTTATTACGAAGTCAGTTTCAGTGGACAATCTCAATCCAACGGGCGCATGATCGGCCGTATGACTTATAGGTCACATTTGAGGGGGGTCCCCCCTCCCCTATCTCTGAAAATAACTTCCCTATATTCATCAACTTGGCGCATGTGTCGTGCTCTAAAGTCTTGATTCTAAAGCTACTTCTTTGCAGAGATTAGACAGCAAAGGAGTTACGGCAGTGGTCAGTGGTCAGGGGTCAGTGATCAGCCGGTAGACAGTAGCCGGTAGCCAGTAGCAAGTGGACGGCGACGGAGCGGTTCTGGTCTGCTCGTCGATCATACGACCATTGTGCGCCGAGAGCGGGAAATAATCGGCAAAGTTGGTGAAGGATTTTTAAGGAGTGTTTTCAGGGGGTTGCGGCGCGAGAAGGCACTCCGGAGGATTGACAACAACTGGAATCGAGGGACCGGACGCTGGCCTCTAGCTCATAGCAGGTGCCTTCCGGCTGGGAGGTCATGGGCTCGGAGTAGCCGCAGGCGGCGTGGCTTGGGTGGTCCTGGCCTTTCGCTGCTTGAACTCGTATGGCTCGATGTATAAAAAGCGAAGCAGCTCCGCAGTGTATGCCATCGTCTCCGTGACATTCTCGTCGCTGATATTCAGCGCTCGGGAAGGGTGTGCCGCATCGTGCCCGTCGTCCTTGATTGCAGGCAGCCACTCGTCGAAAATGGCGGGGAGACGTTGGCCCTGAATAAGCTGTTTGACACCCTCGTTCAAGGGGTGCTCAACGCACTTCTTGTCCAGAATTGCTCCATACAGGCCCCGCCGGCACATCACAGCGGCGGCTTTCCGAGCGCCAGCTTCCATAACCTTCTGGGCTTCTGTCCAATCGTATGCGATATGCTTGGGAATCGCTGGATGTGCTGGGTCGGTGGCACGGGAAGGATGCATAAAGAACTCGTTCTTTTCGCGGTGCACCTCAAGGTCTGGGCCAATTGAGGTCGCAACGTACGAGGTGCTAGCGCAACTGATTGAGTTGCATTTGAGAATTAAGTGAATCCAATACGTACCTACATTGGCCGTTCGCACGCTCGGCAAAGTCACCGCCGCCTGGATTTCGAAGGTTGATGGTTTACGGCAATGTGGGCACACGCCGCGAGGATCATAAACCGCCAGTTTCGTGCCGTTTAACTCCCATCTACAACTGATGTTCCAATCCTCTGGTATTGGCATGGTCTTGCAACCTCATTTGCATTGTACTGCCGACGAATTCTGGCCCGCTTATCCACCGCGTGGTTTTCGTTGCGTAATCGCAATTCACCATAGAATCGGTAAGTGAATTTCCTTTGGATGCGGGAACCCGTTGCGAAGACAGCATGACATTAGCCTTGCACATTTTCGCCCTCCTTATCGGTGCGTACGTCTTCTATTTGACCTTTGTTATGCGGGAATCGACGGAAGGCAAGTGGGTAAACCGCATTGAGGAATTCTGGGTAAGGATCGATGATCGCGGCAAAGCTGTGGGAGAAAACACCAGATCCCTCTTCAGCGCTCTCGCGCAAAAAGTAACAAAGACTTTCAACCGCATCGTTGGCGTGAGAATCATTTCAATTCGCCTAGTAGGGATTTCGGGATCGCTTTCCTTCGCAAGTGCTCTGTTCTTCTACGGAGTATTTTTCGAACTTCTTGCATACGCTGTCCGCGCGTATCACTTGTTATGGAAGCCAACTCCTTCAGTGCCCAGCCCTCAAGGTGCGGTGTCGCTATTCGTCGCGTCCGGTATGGTTCTGTTTCTGATGTTTGGCGTGTGCATCCTCCTAGCACTGCTTCCCATCTTTCTTCGGTCATCGATCTGGGCATGGATAAGCTGCTCTCCGACGCTCCTGGCTGTGTTTGGCTTCTTTCGCCTTCTATATCTGCATCGGATAAATGGAGCCAACTTGACCCTCTTTTCGGTTCTTGTGGCGAGTCTCGCTTCAGACATTGTGCTTTTGATGATTATTCGGCTGTCGCTGAAATGGATGCTGGCTGACGTCACGCTGCTGCGAATGATAGGCGCGACCCTGATTCAGTTGCTTCTCTTTGTGGTTGTATTCTTTCTTCCAATGAAAATCGTCATTTTCCAGTCGCTCCTGAGGCCGAGCGGCAACCTCGCGGTAGGTCTGTTTATGTTGGTATTGTTCAATATTCCGACTGCGCTCGCTTCTGTCTCGTTTTTATTTTCGCTTTTATTTGTATTGCTTCATCGTGTCACGTGGCCCCTACTGAGCCAATTGGCATACATTCTTACGCGCAACGATGTTCTTGAGAAACGCAAGGCTGTACGAACGATTGCCGGCTGTTTGATCGCTTACGGTCTAAGTGGTATGCCTGGGATGGCATTTCTGCTGCGAATCGTTCAGTTGTTCAACAAGTGATGTGGTCTCCGGTCGGAGGAGCCGCGTTCTTGAGCTGCTGCGCGCCGGCGATGCGGAGCCGGTGCGGCTGCTTACGGCACGGTGAAGGGGTGCGGGCCGTCGGCTGGGTAGGAGGGCTGTGGCTTCGCGGGCCGCGAGTCAGCTCGTTTTGGGGAGGGATGTTGAGGGAGTTGGCTCCGCCGGTTTGCCGGGGCGAACGGGCGGGCGGAACTGAGCGACAAGAGAAGCGAAGAACGCGATGAGCAGGAGCAGCGCGCCGAGGATCACGAGAGGAATGCCGATCAGTACGACGCCTCCGGTGCTGGTGGTGTCAATCGCGAGCTTCGTCCCAGACAACGGATAGGCAAAACTGAGGCCCACGGAGCCGTGGCACCAGGCAAAGAGGAGCCACAAGCCTGTGACGAGAGAAACAAATGAAACAATCAGCCAACGATCGGCTCTCATAGCGCAATCTCCTTTCGATGCGGTAGTTCTGCAATCATACTCCCGTGACGCGTGAACGAAGGCAAGGAACAAGGGAACGAGGAAACAAGGAACAAAGGAACGGGAGAACGAGAAAGCGAGACAACGGGCGCGATGAAAAGCAACCGCAGATCTTTCGACTCCGGCCGCTCGCCGCGGCGAGCGGCCTTCGCTCAAGATGACAGCGCTGAGGGAGGGGATCGAGGTTTCCCGCCTTGGCCGCAAAAACGCGGCTAGGGGCACCCGGCTTTGGGTCCGCTCAGGAGGACACGGCGTTCGGGAGTGCGGGTTAGGACTACGGCTTACGGGACGGTAAAGGGGCGGGGGCCGTCGGCGGGAAAGAGGCCGGTGGGAGCGGCGGCGGCTGAGGGCTGCTCGCGGAACATAAAGCGGACGAAGAATCCGACGGAGGAATAGGAGTAGTTGCGGGTATTGTTGGCGGCGAGGTAGGCGCCGGCGAACCAGTGCGGGCCGATCTGGTAAGCCACCTGGCTATGGAAATCGTAGTTGGCGCTGACGCTGGTGACGGCGGGCAGCATGGGATTGTTCTGGCTGATTTCGAGAGGCTTGTCGCCGGCGAGGGGCCAGAGAGGCGTGGAGTCTTCCTGAAAGGCCTGGACGCCGAGAGCGCCGACGATGTTGTAGTGCCAGCGGGTCTGGTAGTGGCCGGCCCAGGTGAAGGGAACGCTGCCCAGGAAGTAGGCCTGCGGGCTGAAATAGCCGCCCATGCCGTGGGTGAAGGCGTTCTGGTTGTTGGAGTAGTGCATGGCGAAGAAGTTGGCGCCGACGTTCAGGCTGCCGAACTCGGGCGATGCGAACACGCGCCAGTAAGCGCCGCCCGTGCCGTCGACGCGATTGTTCTTCACGACGTTGTAGCCGGTGAGGTACTGGCCACCGGCAGCGAAGTAGAAGCCGGACTCCGCGTTGCCGTGCGCGACCTGAACGAGGCCCTGATTGGAGATGACCCCGCCCCAGATCTGGCCGAGGGTGCTGAGCGTGTTTCCGGCGGGATCGCGAAGGCCGGCATAGGAGAGCTGGGAGTCCTTCTCGGAGTCGCGCACCAGGCTGAGGGTGACGGGGCCGTTGCCGGGCTGCCACTGGAAGCGGGCGGTGAAGGTGGAGACGAGGAAGTTGGCGGGGGTGTACCCGCCGGCGATGGTCAGGTGGGGGAAGGCGAGCTGCAACTCCCCGCCCAGGCCGAAGGAGTTTTGCTGTGCGGGCGGCGTGAGCGTGCCCAGAGAGGGCGAAGTGCAGGGCGTGGAGTTTTGGGAAGCGGCGTAGGTGCCGATGGGCTCGGGAATGGTGACGAGACAGCTTGTGCCGGATTGAAATTCGAGGACGGAGAGGTTGGCGGCGCCGGTGGCCTGGCCAGAGTCGAGAAAGACAGGCTTGGCGATGGCGGTGACGCGCGCATGGTAGCCGAGCGGGGCCGAGGCCTCGAAGGGGGACTCGATGGCGGCCAACTGGCTGTAGCCCGGATCGCCGTTGCGATAGTTCACCAGCGATGTGCCGCCGAGCCATCCGCTGTAACCGCTCTCGATGGCGCTTAACTGCTCTTCTGCCTGCTCGCGCGGGCTCAACGGATTGGCCTGGCGCTGAACGCGGACCCAGGGGCCATGCAGCGGCGGCAGATTGCGCTGCTCGAGTTGCTGGTCGGAGAGGCCGGTTCCGGTGGTGGATTCGGCGGGAGCCTCCTGGGGCGCCTCTGTCTGTTGCTGTGCCGGCGGCGCGGCTTCGCCCGCGGGAGCCGCGTTCCCGGGTGGATTGCCGGCGATGGGAGCGTTGCCGAGGGTTTGGACTGGCTGCTGATTCGCCGGCTGCTGGGCGGGCCTGCGGCGGCGCTTGTGCTTCGTGGCGGAGGTAGCGGGCGGCTTGGCCGGTGTGCACCCAGAGGGACATGCAGGCGCGGCTGCGGGCTGAGCGGGCGGCGGTTGCGGCTGTTGCTGAGGCGCGGAGAATGCGCCGGAGGCCGCATCCTGCGCGGAGGGCGTGTATTGCGCCACGTTGTATACGCTGGGGTTCTCCGTTTCAGCGGGACCTGTGGAATCGATGTTTTCTTCTGAAGGCGGCAGATGCACTTTGCCTGTAAGCGGCGCAGGCGGTATGGATGCTGGCTGGATGAGCTTGTGCTGCGTCGTGCCTGGCTCAACAAAAACCGGCGCGGTGGGCGCCGCGTTCCGGCTGACGCCGTGCGGAGCATAGGCGGGCGCGGTTCCCTGCTCCGCGGGCGCGTAATCGGGATTGGATCCCATGTATGGAAGCGGCAGAGGATTCGTGGATGGCGCCGAGATCCGCGGCTGCCCGGGAGCTTCCGGCGGCAAGGGTGCAATCGGGGCCGGTGCGGGAGTTTGCGGTTTATACGAAGGCAGGGGCGCGATCTCTTCAGCGGTTGGATGGGCATCGAGGCGAGGATCGAGCAGACGCCTGGTTTCACCGGGGCCGGGCTCGGAAGAGAGACCAGTGGCCACGTCGAACCCGGTCCCCTGGCTGTTCATCGCCGATCCGGGAGGAATCGCCGCCAGGGCAGCGCGCCAGAATTCGCCGGCGCGCACGTTGTTGCCGCGGGCCTGTTCAAAGCGGGCTGCAAGACCCAGAACGTTCGCATCGTTGGGAAAGCGGTTCAGGGCAACGCGAAGCCAAATCTCCGCCTGGGCCATATCTTTGGCGGCGAGGGCCGCACCGATGGCGCCCTGAAACTCGCCGGAGCCGGCGTTGCTCATGGGGATGGACTTGTAAAGGGCGAGAGCGTCCTGCGCACGGCCGATGCGCGCATAGGCGGCGGCGACCGCGAAGCTCACGCTCAGGTTGTCGGGGAAGTCCTGCGAAGCGGCCTGGAGAATCTCGAGGCCGCGCGGCAAATTGCCGCTGTCCATGGCCTGGTTGGCGCGGCGGATGGCCCAGTCGGCCCAGAGCGCCTGAACCTGCAGGCGCTGGCCAGCGGTCAGGTCCTGGCGCGCATCGAGGCGCGTGAGAACGGGATAGAGCGCGGCATCGTTCCCGGTGTTGTAGAGCAGCCAGGCATGCTGCACTTCGAGGCTCGCGGGAGCCTGAGCGCGGTGCAGCAGGTAGTAATTTTCGACGCGCTTGATGTAGTAGTTGGCATCCGGCGCGTCGCCGACGGCAACGTAGAGGCTGGCAACGGCCTGCACCCACTCGATGTCTGTTTCGAGCAGGCGGCGCACAGCAATGGGAATCTTGTTGAGCTCCTCAAGCGCCTCGGCATTGCGGTTGGCGGCCATCAGCGAGAAAACCAGGCCCTTCCAGTCGTCAGAGGCGAGCGAGCGCGGAGGATTGAGGGTGATATCCGTCTGGCCGGTGGGTTCGCTGGAGGCTTGCATCGCGGCGGGGCGGGCGATTCCGAAGCGCAACGCGCGGGGCTGTTCGCCAAAGGAGGGCCGGGCGAGCGTCCATGAGGCAAGAACAAGATGCGGTTGGGAAGCGGCGTGCAATGCGCGAGGAAAATTTCCATCAGGAGCTAAACAGGCTGCAGAAAAAGGCGCGATTTCCGGCAAAACTGTCGACAAACATCCCTCAGGGCCTAAAGGCCGCATTGATCTGATTCCACTTATGGCACGACTAAAGTCGTGCCCTTTCAAAACATCGAGTTTTTCCGCAGCCTGTAAAGCCCGGTCTCTTCCTTCTGCGCTTTCGGCACGACTAAAGTCGTGCCCTTTCAAAACTTTGGCCTTCTCGGCAGCGTGATCGGCCGTGCGCGGCTCAGGGCGAGAATCGAGCGCCGCATGGGGAACCGGCGCCGGCAGGGGCAGATCGTGCGTGTCGGGCGCCGTGCTGTCTGGAGATGGAGTTTGCGAGGCTGGCTGCATCTGCGGATGCACGATGGGAGTACTGTCGCCGTAAGGGTCAGGGCCATAGGCGGGCAAGGGCGGGAATTTGGTGGTTTTGGCGAAGGGCTCGTAGTCCGGGTCGAGGAGGCGCTGCAAGTCGGCCGCGGTCACGGCGCGATGAACCCTGAGATCCTGCTCGGGGTAGACAAGCTCATGGGCAAGCCGATCGACAGGTGAAACGGCGGGCATGGCGGCGATGGAAGCTCGGTAATAGTCGGCCGCTCGCTGGTTGTCGCCCAGTGCCTGCTCGTAGCGCGCAGCGAGAGAGAGAACGGCGGGATCGCGCGGGAAGCGCGCGAGGGCCTGGCGCAGCCACAGCTCGGCCTGGTTCTTGTCGTTGGCGGCAAGCGCTGCTCCGATGGCGCCTTCAAAGTCGCCAGCGGAGGCATCCTGCATGGGAATCGTCTTGTAGATCGCCAGAGCCTCCCTGGCGCGGCCCACGCGCGCGTAGCCGCCGGCAACCGCCTTGCGCACGGCCAGGTTGTTGGGGAAGGCCTGCGATGCGGCGTCGAGAATGTCCACCGCGTGTTGCGCGTTGCCGTTGTCCATGGCCGCGGCGGCGCGGCGCACGCTCCAGTTGGCCCAGATGTTCTCGACCATCTCGCGCTTCGCGATGGTGAGGTCCGAGCGGCCGCCGATGCGCATGAGCGCGGCATACAGCTCGCGGTCGTTGCCGATGGTGTAGAGCAGCCATGCGTTCTGGATGTCGACGCCCGGAGGCGGTTGCTGCCTGAGCCTGGCGTAGTACGCCTGCACGCGGTCCATGTAACGGAGCGCGGTGTTGGCGTCGCCGGCGGCGGCGTAAAGGCCGGCCTCGGTTTGAACGAATGCAATATCGGCTTCAAGCTGCTTGCGCACCGGCGAAGGAATCTGAGCGAGCTCTTCGAGGGCCTGGGCGTTGCGGTTGGCGGCGGCGAGCGTGGAGATGAGGCCTTTCCAGGCGGTGGCGTTGTCTGGATGGCTGGTGAGCACTTGCCGGTAGATGGTGTAGGCCTGATCGGTGTTGTTGCGCAGCATGTAGATAGTGGCCAGTTGCAATTGAAGAGAGACGCTGGGCTGACGGCCGGCGGCGAGCTCGATTTTCTGCGCGCGCTCCAACATGCCCTGGGCCACGTCATACTGATGGGCCTGCTGATAGATCCCGCCCAGTTCGGAGAGAAAGGCGGCGTCGCCCAATGCCGTTTCGTAAGTGGCCGGAGGAATTCTTTGCACGTCGCCGATGGCCAGAGCATCCTGGCCCAGCTCGTGATGCGCGCTGACGAGGCCCATCCAGGCCGAAACGTTCGTGGCATCCGCAGCGACAACCTGCGAGTAAAGCGCAGCCGCCTGAGGAAAATGTTTGGCATCCATCAGAATGCCGGCATATTGCATTTTTGTGTCGAGCTTGAGGGTGCTGCCGTTATCGGGAAAAGGCAGCGCCAGCGCCAAAGCAAGAACGCGCTCGGCATCGGCAGTACGGCCTTGAGCCTGGTAGATGGCGGCTAATGTGCGGAGGTATTCCGGATCTTTATTGAGCGACGCGCGGACGCTCACCGGGAAGCGCTCTGAAACGGCAAGAGCCTTGTCATTCTCATTGGCCTGCGCGCAGGCGAGAAACAAACCGCGCCAGCCGTCGAGCGAGCCGGGCTGGAGGCGGAGAAGCTGTTCATAGACGCCGGCGCCTGCCGTGTATTGCTGCTGCCTGATGTAGACGCCGGCGAGACCGTTCAGAGCTTCGGGGCTGCGCGGATTCATGTCGAGCGCGGCGCGGTACCTGGCCGCGGCCACGTCGAGCTGATTTTGGCCGAAAGCCTGCTCCGCCTCGCCCATGGCCTGCCAGAAGCGCGAAGCCGCCAGCGCATCCTCGACGGTTTTTGCCTTGTATCCGTGCTGCTCGGCCTGCGTGAAGAAACCGATGGCGTCGCCGAAGTTCTGCTGCCTCATGCGCAAGAAGCCCATGCCCGCTTCGACGCGTCCGTTGTCAGGCTCCTGCTGGAGCAGCGCGGTGAAGCGCTTATCGGCTTCGTCGAGGCGCTGCGCGTTGAGCGCCGCGAAGGCTGCGCGCTCGGCGGGATTGCGCGCGATGCCGGAGTTCATTTGCGCCAGCTTGGCTTCGTTCCCTTTGAGAAGCGTGGCGACTTCGGTGTCCTGGGGATGCGTTTTGAGATACTCGCGCAGCCCGGCAGCCGAAGCGGGATTTGCGGAGTCCCAGATGAGCGCCTGGCGCAAAGCGGCCTGGGCAGCCGGATCTTTGGGATGCGCCTGGAGAATGCGAATGCCTTCGGCGCGGGTGCGCTGTTCATACGTGAGCATGACGCCCAGTGCGATGGCGTAGCGCGGATCGCCGGGATTGCGGTCCACCAGCGCGCGCATTCCATCAATGGCCGCCTGCTTGCCATTCGCCGTGCCGTAAAGAGTTTGATAGTAGGCCAAAGCAATGTCGCCGTTGGGCGGCTGATCGCCGTAGAGCTGGCGATAGATGCGCATGGCGTCGTCGTTGCGGCCTTGCCGCGTGAGCTCGCCCGCTTGGCGCAGCTGCTCGCTTTCGGCGCTGGTGCTGGCCATGGCCTCGATTTTGGCGATCTCGGGGTCGTTGGGGCTGATCTTGCGCAAACGATCAAGGGCTTGATCGGCCAGATCTACAGAGCCAATCAGTTTGTAATCCCTGGCCAGAGCGGCGAGCGCTTCGGTGTTTTCAGGGGTTGAGAGCAGAATCTGCTGCCACAACTGGATGGCCATGTCGGGCCGTCCACGAGCCTCGAGGGCGCGGGCTTTTTCAACGAGACTGGCGCGGGCGGCATTGGCAGAGCTGGCGACGGAACTTTTTTGAGCGCGAACTACCGGGAGCGTCAGCAACAGGCAGCCCGCTACGATCCAACTCGCTTTCCAAGCTCCCCAGCCCACCCTCATTGGCGCATCCATTCTACGTTTAGCTCGCCCCTGGAGCCAAACCGGAATCTGGCGTCGAGAAATCCAGTAGCGAACAGGGCAAGACACTGATCGTAATACGCTTTGTCTTTACCATACAATCCCGATGTTTGGTCCTTTTGCGCGCTGAGGCGAATCATCTGCCGGGCGTTGGCCCTGGAGAGATCGGGAAAGGCGCGGAGGTAGGGCAGGACGGCCGCGGAGAAGCCAATTGGTCCCTCGTTTTGCACAGGGATTCCGTCCTGGCTGACTTTTTCGGGAGGGGCGTCGTGATTCGCAAGCCAGACGCTCATGGCCGGAACGGCATTGAGGATTGCCCCGCGCATGGCATCGTCGGGGTTGGTCATGCCGGCCCAGAGGTACACGCGGATGGCGTCATAGCTGCCGACCGGGTCGCCGCCGCCGCTACCAGCTGGGCCCGGCGAGGCGGGAGCGGCCGCCGGATAGAAGCCGTCGGCGGGGACGTACTCGACCCAATCCATCGCGTAGCCGTGGCGGGCGCTTTGCTCGAGCAGCCTGGGGACATTGAGAGCGATCTCGCGCCACGGGCCGGAGGGATCGACGGATGCGAGGCGCTCGAAGAGAAACGGCGGCAGATAACTGGGATTGAGAACCCACGTGTTGCCGTGTTGAAAGCCACTGGGGCCGGGAAGCAGCATCAGGCCGAATCCAGGTAGATTGACGACTTCGTTTTTGGCGATGAGCGCCAACACGGCATGGCCGAGGCGCGTGTCGGCGGGCGAGTTCCAAAGGCGGCCTGCTTCGAGGAGCGAGTAAGCCATCCAGACATCGGCGTCGGAGGCCGAGTTGGTGTCAAGAACCTTCCATTGGCCGTCCTTGTTCTTTCCCCAGAGCCACGCGGGGAGGTGGGTGGAGAGATCGCCGGCGGCGAGATTGGTTTGCGTCCAGGCGAGAACACGATCGAAGGTGGGGCGATCGTTGGCGGCGAGAGAGAAGAACAGGGCGTAGGCCTGCCCTTCAGAGGTGGTGTGCCGATCTCCGCCGGGGTCAGACACGTCGCCGCTTAGGACTCTACCGCTTCGCGGGTCGATAAAATGCGACGAATAGGACTGCCAAAGCTGCCATGGGCCTTGCTTGCAGCCGCACGTGAACGAAAGGATGCATAAAGCCGCGATCAGGGAAAGACGCTTCCCTGGCTTGAGTATCGAATGGCTCATCGTACATATTCTCTACCCAGGGGGCAGCGTTGCGGCGAAACTCCAGCAGTGGAGATGTCCGCTTTCGGATTTCTGACTGCGTGGATTTGTATCTGGGGCGTCGTGGTGTCTCGGGTCTTCGCCGCGGCGGACGAGACGTGGGGCAGCGGGTGTTTTCTGGTTAGAGCATTATCATAATAGATGTACCCAGTTGAGAGTGAGCCTGAACCATGCCTGAGCGTTTTCTGGGGTGATCATTGGCAGGGAGTCGGCGACGGCCTGGTGGAGTGCTTCGCTGCTGCGCGCTTTGGCCAAGCGGAGCAGTTGTTTCAGTTTGGCCCAGGCTTTTTCGATGGGGTTCAGGTCCGGCGAATAAGGCGGAAGATAGAGCAGTTCGGCTCCGGCTCCCTCGATTCTTTGGCGCACGCCTTGCACCTTATGCGAACTGAGGTTATCCATCACCACCACGTCACCCGGCCTCAGCACCGGACACAGCGCATGATCCAGATAGGCCAGGAAAATATCGGCGTCCGTGGCTGCTTCGATGGTCATGGCGGCGAGGATGCCGCGCGTGCTCATGGCGCCCAGAACGGTCATGATTTTCCAATGGCCGCCCGGCGTCGCCTCATGGATACGCCGGCCTCCCAGCGATCGGCCGCGTAGCCGCGTCATCGAGGTAGTGACTCCGCTTTCATCCAGGAAGATCAGCCGTTGCGGGTCTGTGGCGAGTATCCGGCGGTGGAACTCGGCGCGTCGTTCGCGGTTGGCTTCGCTATCCCGCTCGACGGCGTGGAGCGACTTTTTTTGAGCCGCAACCCGAGCCGTTTCACCCACAGTTGGACCAGTGTCCAACTCATCCGAACGCCCTTTTCAGCCTCGATCCGCTCCCGCAATTCGGCGATGGTGATGTCGGCTTGTGCCTCCACCAGAGCCAGTATGTGAGCTCTTACCTGATCGGTTACCCGGCTGCGAACGCCGAAGCGCGATTGCATCAGACGTCTCCTGTGCCCGCTGCGAAGATGCTGCTGGCGCACCTTGCGTACATACTCCCAACTGACGCCGAAACGCGCCGCAAGAGCGCGGCAACTTCCTTCTCCGCGCTCATAGGCATCCAATATCCTCAATCGCAGATCGTCCGAATACGCTCGACCCATAGGTCCGCTGTCGCGGTCACTTCACCAGAGAAAACAACTCTATCGCACTTTCGATCCGCCCGGGTATAGCTATGTTGATACTGCTCTAGACTGTGGGCCAGGTGATTGACAGCCCATGAGAGAATCTCACTCCGAGTGCGTGCTTGAAATGCGTCTGCCGATAGAAGACTTGCGAGTCCTCAATGTTTGTATAGCGGTTTGCCACGGGAAGAAGATTCAGGTAAAAGCGAAATCCGCCGAGGCGGAAGAGACCCATCGCAAGGTTTGGGCCTTGGGCCTTGGCCGTATATCTGAAATGGTCATCAAGAATGAACGTCTCATTCTGCCGAAAAGCGGTGTAGAGGCCACGCCCGCTCGTGAATCCTTCCAAGCCGAATGCGATTCTCACAAGTTCTCTCGGAACCGTTCCCCGTTGATGTGTGCCGGGGCCAATTGTCAGCTGACGGTTAAAGCTGAAGTTCAATAGGGTTTTCAAACACCATCTTTCCAACCTTGGGCCGTCTATCGTGAATTGAGTGGGGGCCCAATTGATATAAGGGGTTTTGTCCCTTTCCGTGGTCATGTCCGCGTAGTCGCGGATTGCTTGGAATGCGCGGCCAGCGGCGGAATCCAATTCGCCCAGGGCTGCGTTGTGATCCCGGCACAGTATTTTGGCGGAGAGGGTCTCTATTCGGAGTTCCTTCGGCTTATCCAGGCAGAAGTCCAGCCCTTGCACGAAAATCGATTGGTTGGGGAACACGCATTCGGAGACGTAATGCTCATGACTGATGCCTCCTCCGCAGTTGCCGAGTGGGGCGGCCCAGCAGCCTTGAATGGCGTTTTCTACGTCGATTGCCACTGAGCGAATTATAGTGCGAGGAGAAGTCCAAAATTAGCACGAAATACTAACGAAGCTTTCAGGGCATTCAATTGTTCGTACTTGCGGCTTATAAGAGACTTGGGGAAACTCTCGTTGGTGCCTAATCTGCTTCCCCGAGAACCGGGCCACCAGCCTCAGGATGACAGCAGGGTTGGCGAGTGAAATCCCGATCAAGCAACCGGTTCTAGAGTTGGTTGCATCAGTCTCCTCAGTCGACTGAAGAAGCTCCGCAGGGGCTATTGAATCCTGCATAAGTCATGTCCTTGCGCCGTCCCTACGGGACTCCGGAGTGCATTTGTGGATACCGCTTTCCCCACGCTAAAGCGCGGGGCTAACAAACACTGCGCCTACGGCGCGGCTGCCAGGACATTCCTTATGCAGTTCCCAATAAAGCCCCATGTTGAGATGGAGGCGGGTGCGGCGAATTCGAGGTTCGTTGAAGAGCAACCGCAGATCCCCGTTCGACTCCGATCGCATCCGCGATCTCCGCTCAGGGCAGGCTTTCGACTCGGTCGCCGTGGCGACCTTCGCTCAGGATGACAGCAGGGATGTAGGACGAAATCGTGGTTTTGAACTAGACCCCGAATCAGGCGATCGGCTCTAGTCTTCCATTATCGTCAGACGCGCTCTGGCTCTGGAGCGCAGCCATTGCCGGGTCCAGATGGCCAGCAGAAATGCCAGAACGACGACCACCACCGCAATCAGCCATGGATATTCGGCAGCCCACAGCCGCATCTGCGTCCACCATGGCAGCGCTCCCACATAATAGACCTCGGCGCCGACGCGGAAGGATTGAAATTGGGTTCCGTGGAGAACGGAAACGGAGCCGGAGATGTCGCTGGACTGCTGCACGTCGAGGAAGGTGCTGATGAAGGGATCGAACGTGGTTCCGTCCTTGAGGTGGATGGCGACGATGCTGCGGCTGCCGCCGATGTCGTAGGGCGACTCGATGCCCTCGATCACGGCATCGGGAGTGCCGCCGGCGGTCATGGCGCCGGACTCGGCGTGCTGGTTCGATCGCAGCTTCCACCATGCGTTGTGGAGGAGACGGACAAAGAAGCCTTGCGTATCCTGCACCTGAATCTGCCCGCTGCCCAGGGAGACGGGAAGATGGGTTCCGAGCTTGTCGAAGGCGGGTTGATCGTCGCCGGCGCCGATGATGAGGAAGTCAGTGGCAGCGCCACTATGGAGAGCGTCGGGGCCGGCAACGGTGACGCGCAAACCGGGAAATCCGGTCTGGCGGCCGAAGTGGCCGATCAAGGTGACGAAGGCCTCGATTTCCTGCGCGGTAGGCGTAGGCGGTAGAACCACCGTGGTCTCGCTCAGGTCGGCGAGGCGCGTGAAGGGAAAGCCGGCATTCGAAAAGATTTCGAGATTGGGCAGGGGCGTCCAGTGCGGATAGCCGCGCAGATCGAGGTAGGAGTCGCGCAGAATAGCGCCCTGCAGGTTGATGGGAGTCGAGTCGTAGCAGTTCTGTTTGCGGGCCAGTTGGAAGGTGAAATCGAAGGACAATGTGTTTGAGAACGGACGCAGGTTCACGACGGGGACGGGCACGTCGGTCTGCGTGGTTCGGGAAATCTCCTGGCCGGGAATAAGAGGAGTGGAATCGAGGAACGCGTTGTTGAGGCGCACCTGCAGGCTGGAGATGGGACCGATGGGGATGGAGTTGTAACGATAGACGAGGTGCAGCCTGGTGTTGGGTCCGCCGGTGTCGTAAAAGAGATCAGGCGGAATGCGGAAGTACACATTGAGCGGGGCCGTACCATCGCCCTGCAACTGTTCGGCGGTGGCGTAATCCCACAAGGGGATGGTCTGGTCAGTGCGCGCCCAGCGCGGCGCGGCGTCGGGAGCCTGCTTGTTGGGGAGCTTCAGGTTCCCGATGGTGGTGAGAGCGCCGGCGAGCATGTCACTGTGCAGCGCGATGGCCTGAGCTGCGACGACGGCGTCATCGGCGTTCGCTCCGGTCACGATCAGGAGCTTGCCGTAGGGATCGTTGGGATTGGTGCGCATGGCCACGGTTGGCGAGCCGGCGGCAGGAAGATTCAAGCTCGCCGGGAGGCTCGCGGGGTTTTCGGCGATGACAATGGCGTTGCCCTGAGGTATGGCTCCGATGCGCACCGGGAAGCGTACGGGCCGGTTTTCAGAGATCATGCCGAAGTAGCCGGCGACGATGCCTGCGGCCTGAATCGCTTTGTAGGAGGGGGGCGCGGGAAACACTACGGGAAGACTGACGGGCTGAATTACGGCCGGATCGACAAACGGCGTGGGCAGTTGCTTCAAATCGTCGGCAAGAGGCAGCAGGTCGCCCTGGATATCGAGATAGGTGTTGCGGTGAACGCGGGCCCACAGCGCAGTATTCGCGGGATCCTCGCAGCTCATGGTGTAGTGGCCGACGAACTCGATGGTCAGCGCATTGTTATGGACGAGCAGCTCGGGAGGGATATTGAATTCGGCCTCCTGGTCACTGCCGTCAGAGCCTCCAAACTTGCCCGGAGCGGGTTGGATGGTGGCGAAGAGGGTTCCGTTCAGGATGAGCTTGAGCTGGCTCAGTTGCGGGATGAGGGCGGGAGAAAAGGCGTAGTACATATGAATCTTCGCGCTGCGCACGACGTGGGTAAGGGGCAGCGTGAAGTAGATATTGTGCATCCTGTCGATGCTGCGCAGTTCGATCTGCGGCGAGCCTGCATCGGCGAGCGTGAAGGTGTCACGATATTGGCCTGGTAAGACAGCGGAGCTAGCGGGGCTAGCGGAGTTGGCGGAGTTGGCGGAGTTAGCGGGGTTAGCGGGGTTAGCGGGGTTAGCAGCGTTGACAGGGGCGGTGGAAGGGCGCGTCGATTGTCCAAACGTCCTGGGGACCTCCGCACACGAGCGTCGCGGCGAGAAGCAGGATCACCCCCGGCTGGACGATGGAGAGCGAATTGGACTGACGGGCTGGCTTGTCCTGACCTCTAAAAATGCCGAGGAACGTGGCTTTGAGCCCGCGCATGGAGATGTGGAAGATGCGAGCCAGGCTGCGCAGCACGTTATCGGTGTCGCGCGCCTCGCCCCAGCCCAGCCAGGAGTCGGCGCGGGAATACAGCGCAACGGTGAGAACTTCCTGTTCGGCAAGCGACAAATCTTCAAAGCGTACGCGCAACACCGATCCCTCCAAGGAAACAACGGCAGCGCGCAGATCGGTGGCTGCCGACGGAAACGGAAAAGCCAGACTCACCTGCGCTTCGGGCGCAAGATCGAGAGCCTCGCTGAGACGGATGCCGGCGCCGCCGTTGGACAAGTCCACGGTCTCACCGGCGATCGACCGTCCATCCGGCAGCTTGACGGCGAGCGGAGTAACGACGTTGATGCGAACCGTGGTGCGGAGCTGCTTTAACTCCCGCGCCACCGCCGTGCAGACGCCGAGAATGACCACATTGAAGCAGCACCACATCACATTCATCAGCACCGTGCCCCGGCGGTCAACGTCCCAGATAAAGAAGCGCGGAATGGCGACGAGAAGACCGGCGATGTTGAAGATGAGCATGACCAGGAACGGCTGGGCGATGCGCGAGTCGAAGAAGGTGCGCTTGACCACACCGCCTTTGGACGTGACGTTGAACTTGCCCAGCCGGGGACTTATGAGCGCCATCATGGTGGGCAGCAGAATGTAGGGCGAGAGCACGGTTTCGTAGATCTCGTTCCAGAAGGAATACCGGTGCTCGCCCTGAATGCGCGAGTTGGTGACGTTAGAGAGCGTGAGGTGGGGAAGCGCGTAGGCGAGGATGGCGGCCCAGTAGCCGGGAATATTGGTGTGATTAAAGAGCAGATAGATCAGCGGCGCAGTGAGAAAGATGAGGCGCGGCACGGCATACAGAAAATGTCCCACGGCGTTGAAGTAGCAAAGCCTTTGAGGAAAGGTGAGCCCGCGGGCGAAGAGCGGGTTTTCCATGCGCAGAACCTGGATCATCCCGCGCGCCCAGCGGATGCGCTGCCCGACGTGCGCCGAGAGCCGTGCCGTAGCGAGTCCGGCAGCCTGGGGAATGTTGATGTAGGCCGTATTCCAGCCGGCCATCTGCATGCGCAGAGAGGTGTGAGCATCCTCGGTCACGGTTTCCACCGCGATGCCGCCGATCTCGTCCAGCGCCTTGCGCCGCAGGATCGCGCAGGAGCCGCAGAAGAAAGAGGAATTCCAGAAGTCGTTGCCGTCCTGGACGATTCCGTAGAACAACTCGCCCTCGTTGGGAATCAAGTGAAACTGCCCCAGATTGCGTTCAAACGGATCGGGCGAGTAGAAGTGGTGGGGCGTTTGCAGCACCGCCAGCCTGGAATCGCGCAGGAACCAGCCCACGGTCATCTGCAGGAAGCTGCGCGTGGGAACGTGATCGCAATCAAAGACGGCGACCAACGGTGAAGACATGCTTTTGAGCGCGGTGTTGATGTTTCCAGCCTTGGCATATTTGTTGTCGGGCCGGGACTTGTAGCCGATGCCGGCTTCGAAAGCGAACCGCTCGAACTCCTTGCGCCGGCCGTCGTCGAGGATATAGACGTGCAGTTTGTCAGCCGGCCAATCCATATTGAGCGCGCCCAGAGCGGTGTAACGCACCACTTCGAGCGGCTCGTTGTAGGTGGGGATGAGGACGTCAATATCCGGCCAATCGCCGGGATTCTCAGGCAGCGCCACCGGAGCGCGGCGCAACGGCCAGATGGTTTGAAAGTAGCCCAGGAAGAGGATAACGAACGCGTAGGCCTCGGCAAGCAGCAGGCACAAGATGAAGAAGGCGTCCAAAGCTCCCCAGTGATTGGCCGGATCCTGGAAGAAGCGAACGACCTGCGCGACGCGCCAATATCCGTACCGCAAGGTGCAGAACATCGACAGCATCATGAGAGTGAGCGTGACCAGATAGGAATCGGAGCTGCGCGCCATAGACAGAGCCAGCAAAAGGCTCAGCAGACCCAGAACCGCCTGTTGCGGCCAGGTGAGGGGCACAACGGCCAGAAAGCAGAGAATGGCTCCGGCCGCAAGCAAAAAGAACAGACGGAAAATTCTGGTGAAGAGATTCTCCCCTGCCCCGATATTCTGCCAGAGCCCCGTTGCCGTCATCGCTCACTCCAGCGCACGCCGCGGAAACTGGTGGTGGCGGCCGCGGAGAGGCTCTTCACCCATCCCGCCAGGCTGGCAAAGTCCTCGGCCACGGGAGAGTTGGGAGCATAATCCATCACCGTCATGCCTTCAGCCAGCGCCTCGCTGACGGCCGGAGCGCGACGCAGCACAAAGGGAAGCAGACGATCGCCCAACTGCTCGCGCAGCACCTCTCTTACGTCCAGATGCAGCGGGAGCGAGGAATCGAATTGGTTGAGCAGGTAATGGGGAAGCGAAGGTTTGGCCAGAGTACTACTGTTGTGGTCGAAGAAAGCGTCAATGGAGCTGACGCTGACCACGGAGTTCATATCGGGAACCAAGGGAACTAGGATTTGCGGCGAGAGGCGCATAATGCGCCGCGTTGTGGCGCCGGAGGCCGTGGCCAGATCGATGATGACGCGGCCCACTCCGCGAGCATGCTTGGAAATTTCTGCCGTGAGCGCCTCCTGCGCGGCCGTCTCCGGGCCAAAGCTTTCCGGATCGAGCGTGATGATCTGGATGGGGGCATCGCCGCTGGCGGCCGGGGGACTGAAGGTGCGTAACAACCCAGGGCGCTGATCGCAAGCGCCAAAGAAAAACGGCAACAGTCCGTAGGCCGCGGTATCCACCAGCAAAACGCGTTCTCCGCGGGCGGAAAGGGCCCGGCCAAGCGTAGCGACGAGGCTGGTTTTGCCCACCCCGCCGGCGAGCGAAAAGACCGCCAACGCCGGGGGGCGCGCGGCGACCGGAGCCGGCGCGGCCTGCGCGGGCGGCAGGCTGCCCTCGAGGACGCCGCGAAGCGCATACCAGCGCGTGGCGAGGCGCTCGCGCGAACCCTGCAGCGTATCTTCGGGCACGGGCGGGAGACCAGGCTGGCCAACCGCTTCGCCGCGCTCCGGCATAAGCCATGCCGGACGGCCTGCGCTCTCACCGGCGTTGGCATCGGACCAGGGATGACGGAGCGGCACGGCGCCTTCCTCGCGCAGGGGCGCATGAGGCGCCGCACCCGGCGCCGGCCGGTACGACGGCGGCACAGCTAAATTGCGTAAAGCGGAGGCGAGGTCTTCGCGGCCGGGATGTTCTGGATGCGGCCGTTCCCCCGGCGCACCGGGCGCCGCGGTAGATTGAGCAGGGCGCGGCGGTTGGCCGGCGAGCTGCTGCTCTGCTTGCTGTGCCGGGAGCTCGGCTTTACGCGTGTCGCCGTTGCCACTCTTTGACTCGGCGCTCTGCTGCGTCCGCTGGCGTTCCGTTTCCATAGCTTGCTCAACGCGTTGCCGGGCCTTCTCACGGGTTTGCGCCCGCGATGCGGAAAAGTCGCGGTACTTCGCGCCGTGCAAATTCGCCCAAGAGTACAACGACGCCACGTCTTCCGGAGTTTCGTTCTGGTCGAACTGCCCTGTCCGCTCCGTCATGATCGATCCCAGCAACTTCCGCCGTCACGCGTTTTCCCACGTCTCGGAGCCCTGACGCGGCTGTTGCAATGTAGAACACGGGAACGCGTGCCCCCATGGGGCGGATGACACTTATCCTTCCCGGTAATCGTAGTGGCGCAGTAGCGCCTTGAACAATAACACTTGCAAGGTCACCGAGCTAACACTTTTCCGTCATCTAAAAGGCGTGAAATGCCTCATTTTCTGCGTGATGCGGGCTTCTATCCCCCATGAGTAATCCGTTTCCCAGCGGCCCACGAGTACCATGGTACCAGCAGTGTAAATTACCGCGCCAGAAGAGATGGCGGCGGTAGTCCGGCGCTCGTTCGGGCTGTCGTGAATCGAGACGTCCTGAAGAAGCCTGAATCGTGGTTGAGCTCTCCGGTTTCGCATTTCACGGACGGTGGAGCATCGACGCTCGCTCTGTGGTAGCTTGGAAGGAGCGGCCTTAAAACGAGCTCGTAGCTCAGTTGGTAGAGCAACGCCCTTTTAAGGCGTGGGTCCTGGGTTCGATTCCCAGCGAGCTCACCACCCCTGGCCGTTGTATCCCTGTCTCATGTAGTTTTCCGTGGAACGCCGCTGCGGTTGCAGCTCTTGTTTTGCGCACGCGGTGGAGGGCCGGGGCTATGACGCGCGCGGTCCGGCCCATCCCATGGAACGCAAGAACCCGGTTTGGACCCCGGGAGACGGCCGTTCTACGATGGGACCTGCGGCCAAAAGCCGCTCGGCGCAAAGGACGGACGAGAATGGTTTCGGCAACGGAGATCGTCGCTCTGCAGGATCGGCTGACGCATGCATGGCACATGACGCCGAACACACAAGACGGCGCTTCGATGTCCGGCCATGCGCGCGCAACGGGCGGCGCAAAGGACTCCGGGGACGGCTGGCTGAAGCTGGTGACGCGCCAGCATCGCGCCAACTTCGACCTATGGCACATCGAGGACGAGGCGCGCGCGCCGGGCGAGACCGATGCGGAGCTGGCCGCGGTGAAGCGCCGCGTGGACCGGACCAATCAGTTGCGCAACGATCTGGTCGAGGAATTGGATCGGACGCTGCTGGGCTGGATGGAATCTCGCGGGTTACCCAATCCCACAGCCCCGCTCCACTCCGAGCCGCCGGGCATGATGATCGACAGGCTCTCGATCCTGGCGCTGAAGATTTACCACACTCGCGAAGAAGCGCAGCGGGCGGATGCGCCGCCAGACCACGCGGCGCGTAATCGAGAGCGCCTTGCCATCCTGGAGGAGCAGCGCGGCGATCTCGCCCGCTGTCTTGACGGGCTATGGCAGGAGACCCTGCACGGAACAAAGCGCTTCAAGCTGTACCGGCAATTGAAGATGTACAACGATCCCGCGCTGAACCCGGCGATCTACGGCAAAACCGCGGCTCCAAACGCACGGTAACCGTCTGCTTCGAGAGCCCCATTGACGGAAGGCGGGGTTCTGCGTATAAACATGGCCTAAGAAGAGTTCCCCGGTTAGTTCCCCGCTGGCATGCATCCGGCGCAAGGGGGAAAGGAATGTACCCTTCCGGTAACACCATGACGCAAGAAGCTCGAACCGCGGCGTCCAGCCGCAAAAAAACTTCGTTGACGGCGGACAAATCCGGCGGCGCCGCCCGTTCCGGTACGGAACCCGTGTTCCAGCACTATCAAAATGCCGTACAACTGCTCCAGCAAGGCAAGTACGAAAAGGCGCTCAATATGCTGGAAAAGTTGCTTCCCGAAGCCCCCGCTGAGATCCAGGACCGTTGCCGCATGTACATCAGCGCCTGCCGCCGGCAACTGGAGAAGGCCGGTCTCTCGTTCCTGACGCCCGAGGAACACTATGACTACGCGATCTCGCAGTTGAATACCGGCTATTACGAGGAAGCGCGCGAGCAATTCAACGGTATTTTGAACGCCCATCTCGATGCCGACTATGCGTTTTATGGGCTGGCGGTGCTGGGAGCAATTACCGGCAACATCCAGGACTGCCTTTACAACCTGGCGCGGGCCATTGAGCTGAATCCAAAGAACCGTCTGCAGGCACGCGTCGACAACGACTTCCAGAGCATGGTGGACGACCCGCGCTTTACCGAGTTGCTTTATCCTGAGGTTCCATAAGGCCTGCTTTGAACTCTGCGATCGAAAAGGGCGAAGCCGAGGGCGCGCCCGAACGCGAGCACGCCGCGGCGTCTCAAGTGAGCCCGCTGCGCGTTGTCGCCATCGGCGGCGGCACGGGTCTCTCCACGCTGCTGCGCGGTTTACGCCGCTACGTCCCGGCGCCGGGCCAAAGCCCCGACGCAACCAAAACCATTGCCGACCTGGCCGCCGTGGTTACGGTTACCGACGACGGCGGCTCGTCGGGGCGGCTGAGGCAGGATTTCAACATGCTGCCGCCCGGCGATCTGCGCAACTGCATGGTTGCGCTCAGCGAAGAAGAAGATCTGCTGGCGCGCCTGTTTACGCATCGCTTTCGCGGCGGAAACGGGCTGAAAGGTCACAACTTCGGGAACCTGTTTGTGGCCGCGCTCACCGAGATCACAGGGGATTTTGCGCAAGCCGTGCAGTTGGCTTCAAAGATTCTGGCTACGCGCGGGCGCATCTATCCGGCCACGACGGCCAATGCCACGCTGGTGGCCAACATGGACGACGGCTCGGTGGTGCGCGGCGAAACGAACATCACCGCGAGCCGAAGGCGCATCGTGGAGCTGACCCTGGAGCCGCCCTATCCGGCGCCGCTGCCGGAGACGCTGGAGGCCATTGAACGCGCGGACCTGATCACGGTTGGACCGGGCTCGCTGTACACGTCTCTGATCACCAACCTCCTGGTCGCCGGCATCCCTTCCGCGCTGGGCGCGGCGCGCGGCTTGCGCGTCTACATCTGCAATTTGATGACGCAAGCGAACGAGAGCCTTGGGCTCACCGCCTCCGAACACATCCAGCGCATTTACGACCACACCCGGACGCACATCTTCGACTACGCGATTGTGAATACTGGAACATTTTCGGCTGAGACACTGGCGCGTTACGCGGCCGAGGGCGCGGCGCCGATCGTACCCGATATCGAGCGCATCGAGGCGATGGGCGTGCGCTGCATCGTTGGAGACTTTGCCAGCGAGGAAAATGTTGTGCGCCACACGGCCAGCCGCGTAGCCGACACCGTACTGGAGTTGGCGCGGAGACGCACCGCGCAGGCGGGAATTCCTCAATAAGAAGTTCTTTTCAGGCCCAGACGACATGGGGTAGAGTCGAGGTGCGCGCTTCCCTCACCCGCGCGACGAGGAGGATCTATGAACAAGACCCGGGTTTGGACGATTATGGGTTGTTGCGGCCTTGCGCTCGCCGCGCTTGCGTGGAGCCAGGGCATGAAGGCCGGGCTTTGGGAAACGACGTCGACTATGACCTGGCAGCAATCACCCTTTCAGGGAATGAATTTACCGCCGGCTGCGGCTCAGGCCTTGGGCGGAGGCTCGCACACTGTGCAGGTTTGCGTGACGCAAGAGGACATTAACAAGTTCGGCACTGTGCCGCCGCAGGTCGGTCGCCAATGCCAGCTCACCAATATCAGCATCACTGCCAGCGGAATGACCGCCAACCTCACTTGCAGCGGACAGATGAACGGCTCCGGGACCGTGGCGGCCAACTGGAGCGCCAGCACTCGTACCACCGGCAAAGTCCATTTCACAGGCACGATGCAAATGGGGCCGAACTCCGCGCCCATCGAGTGGACCACCGAGTGGACTTCCGTGTACAAAAGCGCGGACTGCGGGAGCGTGAAGCCGGCGCCGATGCCGCCGAGCCAGTGAGGCTGTAGCTCAACCCCAACCGAAGAGGAACCATGGCGCTGACAACGAGCTTTGATGAGACGATTAGAAAGAATCTTCAGAAAAGCAAGGGTTTTCGCAGGGCCCTGCTGAAAGAAGCTGTCGGCACAATGATCGCCGGCGACCTGGAGACCGGAAAGTCCGTGCTGCGCAAATACATTAACGGAACGATCGGCTTCGTGAAGCTGGGCGAGGCGCTGCATCGCTCGCCAAAGGTGCTGATGCGCATGTTCAGCGCAAAGGGCAATCCGCAGGCGAAGAATTTATTTGAGATCGTCGCGTATCTGCAGAAAATTGAGGGAACTGTGCTGAGGGTTGTGGATCGGGCGGCTGCGTAGGACCGAATCCCAGGTCCCGGAATCAGAAGCTGTAGGTTTTGATCCGAACCATTTGTTTCTCCTGAATCTAGGCGACCCACCGTCCGTCTACTCGTCCATCAAATCTTGATGACGTTCGAGGTAGCCAATGAGCCGTGGATTCAATACAAACCTTCCATCTCGTATGTCTTGGCCAATTGCTGTTACGACAAGCGAAACGGCAGCGTGGAAGCATTGGATTCCGTCGCCCGGAAGTCGATTATGATCGTTGGACCAAAGGTGAAGGTAGCGCCTTCTGACGTTGCGAATCTTGTCGAAATTTGACCTTGTGTCTTCGTTAACGATCCCGTATGCGGAAAGAACCGAAATTCTTCTCTCCTGCCCAAGCCTTTCGAACTCAGAGCCGAAGAGAAGCTTCTCGTCCTCCTTCGTCATGGTTCGACCGTTGATCTGCGAATCGGAAATCTCCCATAAGAGCATCGCCACCATCTCAGCCACCATTCCCGAAAGCGAAATTGTTGCGAGATAGTTGCCTACCATGAAGGAGGACTTTGCATTTCGCAGCGGCCAAATTAGTTTGTCGAGAATCCGCTGCTCAACTGGTGCCACGAACAGGCGCACCGGCTCGGTGCTGATCTGTCGATACCTTTCGAGAAGTTTCTCAATATCGAAATCGAGCCGCTCCTCTGCCGGACATAGGAAACGCAACACTGCTTCTAACGTTGGCTTCTCTTGTGTCGATGAAGCCCACGGCTCATCAGCTTCGAGAAATGCCAGTGGGTTGATTTGGCATAAAATCATCTTTTCATCTGTCATTGCTTCTCCTGATCGGAAAACATCTTGTCCTAGCTTCCTTGGACATCACCATTCCACAGTCCGCTTGAGCTGGCCGCAGGCGGCGAAGATGTCGCGGCCGCGGGGCTGGCGGATGTAGGCGGGAATGCCGTCGGCGGCAAGAGCATTCTGAAATGCCACGACCGCAGCGGGCTCGGGCATTGCGTAGGCGATTCCGGGGCCGGGATTCCAGGCGATCAGATTCACTTTTGCGGGCAGGCCGGCGCGGCGCACGAGGCGCGCAACCTCGCGAGCGTGTTCGGGGCGGTCGGTAACTCCGCCGAGGAGAACATATTCGAAGGTGATGCGCTCGCGAGGGCGAAGCGGAACGCGGCGGACGGCTTCGATCACTGACGCGATGGGCCATTTGCGGTTGATGGGCATGATTTCTGTACGGAGCGCGTCGTTGGGCGCGTTGAGACTGATGGCGAGCTTGGGACGAATGCCGGGCGGCTCCGCGGCGAAGCGCTCGATGCCGGGAACGATGCCCGAAGTCGAGACGGTCATGCGTTGCGGGCTCAGGCCGACTTCCTGCACGAGCAGGCGCACCGCGGCCATGAAATTGTCGTAGTTCAGGAACGGCTCGCCCATGCCCATGAAGACCAGGTTCACGCGATCGCGGCTAACGCGAACCGCGTGGCGCTGAAGCACCGCGACCACCTGGCCGGCGATTTCGCCGGCAGTCAGGTTGCCCGCCGCGGCGGGCAGGCCGAGTTTGGCCGTGAGGCAGAACCGGCAGTTGACGGCGCAACCCACCTGGCTTGAGACGCAGACGGTGGCGCGGTCCCAGCCTTTCTCACCGGCTTCGCTCCCGTCGCCGGCCTCGCCGCCGTCGCCATCGGGCATCCAGACAGTCTCGACCGTGGTAGGGCCGCCGGGGCGGCACTGCACAAGATAGCGCTCGGCGCCATCGACGGATCGATAGGCATGGGCAATCGCCGGACGACCGATCCGCCAGCCTTGAGCAGCCAGCTTTTCGCGCAGAGCCTTGGGCAAAGTTGTAATTTCAGAAAGTTCTGCAATCCATTGACGATAAATCGCTTCAGCGAACTGCTTCCAGCGCCAGGGCGGTTCGCCCTCCTGCTGCAGCATCGCAGATAGAGCCTCTGCATCTAATCCAAACAGAGGCTCCCGGCTTCCCCCCGGACCTCCGGACGAGTCTAAAACTCCGAATTGGTTGGAAAACTCAGGCACGGCGATGCTCGGCTTAGGAGCCTGTGGTGGAAGTCAAAATTCCGGAAAACCCATCCCTCAGCGGCTAAAGCCGCGTTGATTCTCGATGCTTTACGGCACGACTGAAGTCGTGCCCTTTCAAAACCGGACTTCCGCCACAGACTGTTAGGAGTATCTTAGCTGTTGATGCACTTCAGGCTGTAGCAACGTAAAGAATTCTTCCCGATACGCGGTGCGACCACAGGGACGCCAATCAACCGCGGTTGTCCTACAATCGAAGTTCGACAGGGTGGCTATGAATGCTGAGCGCAACCTTCGCCGCACCGTATTGCCCAATGGGCTGATCGTCCTGACCGAGCGCATGGACTATTTGCGTTCGGTGGCCATGGGGGTGTGGATCAAGTCGGGCTCGCGCTGCGAGACGGCGGAGATGAACGGCATCTCGCACTTTGTGGAGCACATGCTCTTCAAGGGCACGCGCTCGCGGTCGGCGCAAAGAATCGCCCGCGAGATGGACTCCATCGGCGGCAACCTGGACGCGTTCACCAGCAAGGAAACCATCTGCTTCAACGTGAAATCGCTGTCGGACCATGTGCCCATCGCACTGGACATACTGACCGACATGGTGCTGAACCCCATATTTGCTCTTCCCGACATCGAGCGCGAGCGCGGCGTGATTCTGGAGGAGATCAAGATCGACGAAGACAATCCGGAGGTGCTGGTGCACGAACTGTTCACGCAGAGCTTCTGGAAGGGGCATCCATTGGGCAAGCCGATCCTGGGCACGACGGAGACGGTGGGCCGGTTGAGCCAGCAACAGCTCTTTGCGTACCATAACGACCGGTTTCACGGCGGAAACATCGTGTTCTCCGCGGTCGGCAATCTGGATCACGACCGGTTTACAGAGGCGGTGGCAGCGAAGTTTTCCGCCCTCGAAGGCGGCGAGACGCTGCGAGAGATTTCGGCCCCGGAGCCCAGCGCGCGCATCATTCTGCGCAACAAGAAGGCACTGGAGCAGGTGCAGATTTGCCTGGGCGTGCCGGCGCCGCCGATCACGGATGAGAATCGTTACGCGACGGCGATCCTGAACACCATCCTGGGCGGCGGCATGAGTTCCCGGCTGTTTCAGACCATTCGCGAGGAACGCGGCCTGGCCTACTCGGTCTACTCCGACCTCAGCCCTTATCGCGACACGGGCAATCTCTGCGTCTTCGCGGGCACCTCGGCGGGAAAATCGCTGGAGGTGGTGGACCTGATTCTGGCCGAGTTCCGCAACCTGAAGGAGACACCCATCGGCGCCGAAGAATTGACCCGCGCCAAAGACCAACTCAAGGGCAATATCCTGTTGGGCCTGGAGAGCTCGAACTCGCGCATGGCCAACCTAGCCCGCCAGGAAATGTACTTCCACCAGTTCTTCACAGCCGATGAGATCGTCGCGCGCATTGACGCAGTGGATGCCGCGCAGGTGCAGAGAATGGCGCAGCGGCTCTTTGAGCCGGAGAGCATCGCCGTGACCCTGCTGGGGCGGCTGGACGGCGTCAAACTGAGCCGGGCAAGGCTGGCGTGCTAGAAGCAGGGAGTAGGGAGTAGCCAGTAGGGAGTAGAAAAACACTGCCGCTGGGGTAGCCGCAAACATTTTCCGGGCGCAAGCCGGCTCTGGATCGGCTGGAACGCAGACTGAGGCTGCGAAAGCTTGTGCGATGCGAACATAGCAGCCATCGATTTCCTACCCCCTATTAGCCACTCCCTACTGGCTGTTCCCTATTGGCTACTCCCTATTGGCTATTCCCTGCCTTTCCGAGCGCTCCATTTCCCTTTCGCGTCTTTCCGTTGTAGGATTTTGACGGATGGGCCGGGCGACACCGGCCTGCTTCGCGAGGCTCTGGGAACCCCATGAATCGAAAGTATTCGCTCTCCTGCCGCAATCGCGCGCGCTGTTCTACCCTGCCCAACGGCTTTACCCTCATGGAATTGCTGATCGTCATCGCCATCATTCTCATCCTGATGCTGATGGCCATCCCGACCATCGGGGTGATGAAGATACACGCCAACGAGATATCGGCGATCAACTCCGTACAGGCCATCATCAAGGCGGAGATTCAGTACGAGACGTCCTATCCGGCCAACGGCTACGCTTGCACGCTATCCGCCCTTGGCGGCGACCCCAGCTCCGGTAGTCCTCCGACGCCGACCTCCGCGGAGCTGATTCAGGCCGATCTTGCCTCCGGCTACAAGTCGGGCTACATCTTCAGCCTCACCAACTGTTCCAAAGTCACGGTCAACGGAACGGACCGCATTACCGGATTTGAGGTCACCGCTGTTCCGGAGGCTATTGGAAAGACGGGGAATCGCGGCTTCTGCAGCGACCAGAACGGCGGCTCTCCCAAGTACGATGCTGCCGGCGGCACCAACTGCACGCAGCTGTTGCAATGACATCGGGAACTCGCAGGCGCGTCTGGGGCAGTGTCCCGGTTGGCACCGCCCTGGCTCTGCTTTGGTTTGGCGCTTGCGCGCCACTAGCCTTTGGGCAGGCGAGCTCGCCGCCTACCGCGCACGAGCTCGCCGCACGAGTCGATCGGTATTACGACCAGTTGCATTCGCTGAAAGCCAGGTTCGCTGAGAGCTATTCGGGGCTCGGCATGACGCGAACCGAAAGCGGTACGCTCTTATTGCGCAAGCCTGGCCACATGCTGTGGCAGTACAGTTCGCCGCCCGGGAAAATTTTCCTGCTCGACGGAAAATACGCGTGGTTTTACACCAAGGGCGACGCACAGGCGCAGCGCATTCCAGCAAAAGAGCTGGACGATCTGCGCTCGCCGCTGCGCTTTCTGCTGGGCCACACCGAGCTGGAAAAGGAGATGACCGGGCTGAAGCTCGCTGAAGTCTCCAACGGGATTTTCACGCTCACCGGCCAGCCCAAGGGCCAGGAAAAGCGCGTGACGCGGCTGACGCTGACCGTAACGGCCGCGGGGACGATTACGGCGATTGAAGTGGAAGAGGCCGACGGGGCCATCACCCGGTTCACGTTTACGGGCGAGCAGCCCGACGCGGAAATTCCAGCGGACACCTTCCATTTCACCCCGCCGGCGGGCGTGCCCGTGGTGGATGCCATGCCGCCGGTGTAACTCTTTGCGGCGACCATCCCCGACCTCAAGTTCCTATCAAAAGAAAGGCCGTCACTCTCCCATGTGATTTGGCGCACTGACGCCGGCCGTTGGACGGGTATTTTCTTCCCTTAATTCAACACCGGTCCCCGATTCAACTCCTTACCCCTTGAGGAGCTTGTCTGAACGAGGAGACTTGCCATGAAAAGAAGAATCTGCATTGTCGCTGGCACTCGCCGCGGCAAGAGCGCTTTCCGCAACCCTGCAGCCTTCCTGCTGGCCTGCTGCGCGCTATTGCTTTTCTGCGGTTCTTTTGCTGCGGCTGCGCAGGATCAGCAACAAGCCGCGCCAGCCGCCCAGGATCAGCAGCGAACCGCTTCGCCTGCCAAGGAGATGCCACCCATGCCGGCAGCGCCTTCCGAAGGCAAGGCGATCATCTGCATTTACCGGCCTGGGGGAGCCGTCGGCTCCGCCGCTCATGACCATCTTTATGTCAATGGCGTCTATCTGGCCACGTTGCTCAACAGCGAATATGCCTGGACTGAGGTTGAACCGGGCACGGTCGTGGTTGCCGGGATGGCAAAAATGTACTACGGACCCAGCGTCATCATGTCCAGCGCCGCGGCGGCCAACCAGACAAGGGGCCAAGCCGAGAGAATTCGAATGCAAGTCCTGGCGGGGAAGATTTATTACATGAAATGGTCCTCCGGAATGTTCGCCTCGGGCATCAAGGTGACGCTGGTGGATCCAAACACCGGCGCCAAGGAGATGCACAAGCTGCATCCTTCAAAGCCCGCGAATACGGGCGAAGACAAAGGCGAACCGTCTGCCACGCCGAAGCCAACCGCAGCTCCCGCGCAGCCGGCGGCAGCTCCCGCGCAGCCCTGACCGGCGCGCCGGGGATCGGCAATGAAGAGTAAGCACAGATTCGTCATTCTTCTTGTGGCCGGCGTGTGCCTGCTGGCTGCTGCCGGCGCGCAAACTCCGAGTCTCAAGGATTCCATCGCGCAGTACGAAAAGGAAGTTGCGAAGGCAAAGTCCGGCCACAAGACGCGTGAGCTGCTCATCAACCTGAACATTCTCGCCTCGTTCTATCGCGAGTCCGGGCAGTTGCAAAAGGCGCTCGACTGCCTCAATGAAGCGCTTCCCATCGAGCAGAAGGCGAACAGTGTGCTGGGTCAGGCCATGACCTTCAATACGATGGGCCGGGTCTACACCGATCTGGGGCGGGAAGACAAAGCCCTGTCGTATCTCAATCAGGCTCTGCCTTTGTGGCAAACCGTCGGCCAACCCACCGGCGAAGCCGATGCGCTCACCTATATCGGCAGGGTCTACGAGAACCTTGGCCAGCATGAAGAAGCGCTCAAGAACCTGAACGATGCCATGGAGATCTGGCACGACATCGACAACCCTGAAACCTCAGTCGCCGCCGCAGCCGCCCCGCAGAGCGGGCCTTCCGGCCGGTTCGCCCGAAGAATCGAAGCTGCGAAAGAGAAATTTGCCGCGGCGGCCAACATCTCCTATGCCAGCGCCATTGGCAAGGCGGGAACGCTCGACGGTCTGGGCAGAACCTACGCCGATGAAGGCCAAGGCCGTGAAGCGCTCAAGTACTTCGAGCAGTCGCTTTCACTCTTCCGGCAGGGCGGCGAGCACGCGGGTGAAGCGCTGGTTCTGAACGATATGGGTCCGGCGTACGCCGAAGCCGGCCAAAAACAGAAAGCCCTGGAGTCGCTGAACCAGGCCCTGGCCCTCTGGCGCGGGATCGGCAGCCGGGAGGGCGAAGCGCTCACGCTCAACAACATTGGCCGCGTCTATCGCGACCTTGGCCAGCAGCAAAGCGCAATGGACTATTACAACCAGGCGCTGCCGATCTGGCGCGAAGTGGGCAACCGAAACGGTGAGGCGCTGGCGCTGAGCGACATGGGCCGCGCATTTGCCGATCTCGGCCAGCCGGGCAAGGCGCTCGGCTACGCCAACCAGGCGCTGCCCATCTTTCGCGAAACCGGCAGCCGCCGCGGCGAAGCCATGACCCTCAACATCATGGGCAAGGACCGCTCCGATCTGGGCGAACCCGCCGAGGCCATGAAGCTTGAGTTGCAGGCGCTGGCCATCTGGCGCGAGGTAAAAGATCAACGCAACGAGGCGCAGGGCCTGATGACCATCGCCTGGTCGTACTCGGCGCTCCAGCAACCCGAGAGTTCGCTGGCCAGCGCTCTGGCTGCCTTAGGCCTGGCAAAAACTGTAGGCGATCCGGAGGTCGAGGGCGCCATCGAGACCTCATTGATGATGGACTTTCGCAAGCAGCATCACCTTGAAGAGGCCATTTTCTTTGGCTATGAAGCGGTCAACTCCTATCAGTCGATTCGCAAAAACATCGTTGGAATGGACAAGAGCCTCCAGGCCGGCTTTGCGCAATCCAAGTCCGGGGCCTATCGCACTCTTGCCGAACTGCTGGTTGAAACCGGGCGCCTGGGAGACGCGGAGCAAATTCTCGACCTGCTCAAGGAGCAGGAGCTTAGAGACCTCGTTCCCGGCTCAGCTCCGGGCGCCGGCGCCGCCATTGAACCGCTCAAGCTCTCGCCCGTCCAGCAGAAGGTTGAATCTTTGCTGCCCGATCTCGAAAAAAGGGCCCGCGACATCGAAGAATGGAATCTTCAAGCCGCTCAGTTACAGGCGAATCCCGCGCGCTCTGCCGCCGACGATGAGCAGTTGAAAACGCTGGACGCGAACCTGGAGCAGGCGCAATCGGCAATCCGCGATGGCTTCAACAATACGATCATTCCGGAACTCGACAAGCAGTCCGCCGCGGGCCAGCCCATTGCCGACTCCACGCAAAGCGTTCTCGAAAGCTCGCTCGCAAAACTGGGGCAAAACGTGATCGGCATCCGCGTGCTGCTCGGCGAAGATCACGCGTACGCGATTGTGGTTACAGCCAACTCCCGCCAGAAGTTTGAACTTCCCGTCTCCCCGGCCGATCTTCGCAGCAAAGCATTCAAGGCGCTCAAGGCCATTGGCTCGCCCTCCACCGATCCGCGGCTGCAACTGAACCAGCTCTACACCATGATCGTGGCGCCGCTTGAAGACGAGTTGAAAACCGTCGAAGCGGCAAATGGAGCGCAGGATAACGTGCCCACTCTGTTGTGGTCGCTCGACGACGCATTGCGCTACGTGCCTATGGGCGCGCTCTACGACGGCAACCATTACCTGGTCGAGCGCTTTCACAATGTCCTCTTCACACCCGAAAGCTACGGCCACATCGCGGACGCACCGACCCAGGGCGGCGAGCCTCCCAAGGCGCTGGCCATGGGCCTGTCGAAGAGCTACGGCGGCATGCCTGCGCTGCCCGGCGTCCTTCCCGAGCTCGACTCGGTGGCACACGATCCTTCCCTCCCCGACTCGCACGGCCCCATGCAGGGCAAGATCCTGCCCGACGAGCAGTTCACGCTGTCCGCATTGAAGACCGAACTCGGCTCCGGCAGCGGATTCCCCGTGGTTCACATCGCCAGCCACTTCGTGCTGGTTGTCGGCACGGGCGATGAACCTTTCCTGCTCATGGGCGGAAACGACGTGGGCGGCGCGAACGGCTTTGAGTGGAACCTCTCGGAGATGGAAAACTCGCCCATCACCTTCCACGGAACACGCCTGCTGACCCTCTCTGCCTGCAGCACGGCGAAGGATTACAAATCCCGGAACGGCTTCGAGATGGACAGCCTGGGGATGGTCGCGCAGCAAAAGGACGCTGAAGCCGTTCTCGCCACTCTTTGGGACGTGAACGACCTCTCGACCAGCCGCATCATGAGCGACTTCTACGACCGGTGGGTGAAGAATCCCGCCAAGGGCAAGGCTGAGGCGCTGCGCCAGGCCCAGCTTGCCTTTCTGCACGGCGCCTCGGCTGCAACCGGCGCCAATACCGGCCGCGGCTTCGAATCCGTCGGCCAATCCTCGACGCAAACTTCCAGCCTCGGTTACGCCCACCCATACTACTGGGCGCCTTTCGTCCTCATCGGCAACTACCAGTAGCGCGCCCGGCCCAGGAAAGGAACTTTATGACGAACTCATCGCTCCGACTGCTTCCGCTCGCCGCTTCGCTGCTTGCAGCGGTTCTATTTGCCCCATGCGCTCTCGCACAGGAGGAAATCGCTCCTCCCCAGGGCATGGGTCACGTGGTTGTTTTCGTCTCCGGAATCATGGGCCCCAAGCACGATAAAGCCCTTTCTGAGGCTATCGCGGCCCTCGGCTACGATGTCTACATTTGCGATGGCAGGCAAATCGCCAAAATGCCGGGTGGCAATCTGCGTGCTGCCATTCAGGCCGCTCAACAATCGCCGCATGCCCTGCCTGGCAAAGTTGCGCTGGTTGGCATTTCTCTCGGCGGCGGGTTCTCGCTGGCCCTCGGCTCAGAATGGCCCGACGTTGTCGCGGTGGACATCGTTTGGTACCCCGCAACCGGTTTTACCGCCAGGCTCCCCGGTTTTACCAGGCGCATGTCCGTCCCGGTGCTGATGTTCGCCGGAGAGACAGACCATTTTGAGAATTGCTGCCTGATCGAGACAGCGCGTGCCATTGAAACCAGCGCCAAGGCCAACCACGCGCCTTTCGAGCTCGTTACCTACCCCGGAGCTGACCACGACTTCATCAAGGGAGGAAGAAACTACAATCCCGCCGCGTATGAAGACGCGCTGAATCGTACAGCGGTCAAATTGAAGGCGGCCTTCGCCAGCCAAGACAGCACGTCAATTGGCGCTGGGCAGAGTTCCGACAACTAGACCGCTTTTTATGATGCTGGATGGCGTGCCTACGCGTTGCAGCCAAGCCGGGGGGTAATCGGAGCTGATTTCGGCCAGCAACTCTGCAATGGGAACCGAAGCTTTCAGGAGTAATCCCGCTGTTGCGGACAGGCCAGGGCAAAGCAGGTACAGCAGTTCCTACTATTGGCCGCCGTTTTTCTTGATTGGAGATTTCAGGTAGCCGCGTGGGGCGCTTGTCAGGTGAAGAGCGGCTCGGGGAGCAGATAATTTTCCTGCCGGCGCCGGTGCGCTGCCCGGCTTACTTGCCGGGCTTGGCGGGAGCGCTGACCGGCGCCGTGTGGGAGCCTTCCAGAACCGAGTGCGAGCCCGTGGAGCGCACAAAGAGAACCACCAGGCTGATCGACGTGCACATGAAGATAATTGCCGACCAGGTGGTGAGCCGGGTGAGCACATTGGCCGCGGCGCGGGGACCGAATGCGGTCTGCGAACCCTGGCCGCCGAAGGCGCCGGCTAGATCGGCCGAGCGGCCCTGCTGAATGAGCACAACGCCGATCAGGAAAAAGCACACAATCACGTGCACGACAATCACAAAATAGAAGAGAATCTGCATTTCTTCAACTGCTTTCCAAGCGGGTTCGGAAGGCGGCGCGTAAGCGCCGTCGGCCCGCACGCGAAAATGTTTGGTGCGGAAGGCGGGACTTGAACCCGCATGCCTTGTGGGCGCCACCCCCTCAAGATGGTGTGTCTGCCAATTTCACCACTTCCGCACGGTTCCTACACTCGCAAGTATACCAAATGCTGAAGTTCCGGGAACCATGCGGCACGACGGTCAGGATTGGAGCTTCGCGCCCAACAAACGTTCCATCCACCGCGCCAGAGCCCGCTCATCGGGCGAGCCTGCGGACTGGGCGGCATGGACATTGCGGCGCTCCTCGGGCGCGCGGTTCTGGCTCAGTTTGAATTTGCCTTCGATGCGCGCAATGGGAATGCGAAAGCCCATGATGCCGGCGAGCATGGTGCGGCGAAAACCCTCGGGCAGTCCGCGCCAATGCTCCAGATAGGCAGGTTCATGCGTGGCGATGAGATCGGCGAGGAGGGCCTCTTTGCCGGGCTCGTCGTCAACGAGCGAGAGCGTGCCGGTTGCATGAACAGCGATGTAGTTCCACGTAGGGACGGAGAGATGCTCCGTGTAGAGGGCCGGGGAGACGTAACTGTGCGGCCCCGCGAAGACGACGAGGGCTTCACGGCCGGCGAGCGCTTGCCAATGAGGATTGGCCTTGGCGAAATGGCCTACAAGAAGGCCGTGCTCGCCCTCATCTTTGACGACCAGCGGAAGATGGGTTGCCATGGGGCTCGCGCCCTGCGGCTCACCCGCTGCTGGACCGAAGAGCGTGGCGAACGAATAAGCCCGCATCGCTTCAAGAAGGATGCCGCGGTCGTGAACTTGATTGAATTTGGGTGAATACATACCTGGTGAATCGGCGTCCGTTTTGAACGCACTCTCGAATTTAGGATAGCAATTGCCGGCCGCGAATCACCGAATGGCAGTGAACTGCGGTCAGCGAACAGTGGCCAGAACGTGAGCTTGGGATTATGGCGGATGGTGACGATGGTTCTCTTTCGCCCAGTGCCCCACCCGCGCTTTATACTGAGCTTTCGCGAAATTCCCTACCGGAGACCATCCAATGAATGCATTTTGCCGGCGGTTTGCCATGCTATTTGCCGCGGCGATTCTAGTCGCCACTCTTTCGATCCGTGCCCAGGACGATAAGGCGGCCGCAAAGCCTGCGGCCCCGGAGAACGCAGCCAAGCCCGCCGAACCGGCTCCGCCTGTCGATTCCACGACGCAAGGCGCCGTTGACGTTGGCGGGCAGCACATCGCGTACACGGCCATCGCCGGGACCATCACGGTGGGCTCAACCGATGAGCAGGATGCACAGCTTGGAGCGGACGGAAAACCGCAGCCGGGAAGCCAGCTTGCGCTCAACGCGCCCAAGGATGCGAAGGATTCAACTCCAGTGGCGAGAATGTTTTATGTGGCGTACTTCAAGAAGGACGCGAAGGCCGAGGAGCGGCCGATCACGTTTTTTTATAACGGTGGGCCGGGCAGCTCGACGGTGTGGCTGCACATGGGATCGCTGGGGCCGAAGCATGTGATCACGGCAGGCGACACGCACCTGCCCGCCGCGCCGTACACCATGGTCGACAATCCCAATTGCCTGCTCGACGTGAGCGACCCGGTGTTCGTGGACGCACCGGGCACGGGCTTCGGGCAACTGATGGGAAAGGATGCCGAGAAAGCCTTCTGGGGCGTGGATGGCGACGCGAGCGCGTATGCGCGCTTCATCGCGCGGTTCATTTCAAAGTATGGCCGCTGGAACTCGCCGAAGTTCATTTTCGGCGAGAGCTACGGCACCACACGGTCGGCGGTTCTGGCCGATTTGCTGGAAAACAAACTGAACATCGATTTGAACGGCGTGATGTTGCTGTCGCAGATCTTCAACTTCACCACTGACATCGACGACCCGCGGCACAATCCAGGCGTGGACCTGCCCTACGAACTGGCGCTGCCTACGTTTGCCGCCACGGCGTGGTACCACAAGAAGCTGCCCAACCAGCCGGCCGCGCTGGAACCGCTGCTGAAGGACGTGGAGGACTTTGCGATGGGTCCATACGCTCATGCTCTGGCGCAGGGAACCGATGTGAGCGCCCAAGAGAAGCAACAGACAGCGGAGAAACTGCACGAGTACACCGGCTTGCCCGTCGAATACCTTCTCAAGGCCAACCTGCGCGTGAGCGGGCCGGAGTTCGCGAAGTCGCTGCAGGATGCGGAGGACTTGACGACAGGGCGCCTGGACACGCGATTCTCCGGGCCAAACCTCGATCCGCTGAGCGAGAACGCCGAGTACGATCCGCAGGAGACGGCCATCTCGTCGGCGTACGTCGCGCTCTTCAACCAGTATGTGCGGCAAGACCTGAAGTACGGCGAAGGGCAGACCTACGAGCCGGAGCTGGAGACAGTGGAACATCAATGGAATTGGGTGCACCACGGCGACCCCATGGGCGTGAATGTGAGCACGGACCTGGCGGAGGCGATGAAGACCAATCCGCGGCTGAAGATCCTGGTGAATGGCGGCTACTACGACCTGGCCACGCCGTTTTTCGCCGCGCAGTACGAGGACAAGCACCTACCCATTCCGCAGTCGCTGGCCAAGAATATTCAATACGCGTGGTACGAGTCGGGGCACATGGTCTATGTGCGCGACGAATGCGTGAAGCAGCTTCACGACCGCGTGGCGGCGTTCATCAAGAGCGCGGATGCGCAATGAGGGACGTAGGGACTAGAGCAGTATCAACATAGCTATACCCGGGCGGATCGAAAGTGCGATAGAGTTGTTTTCTCTGGTGAAGTGACCGCGACAGCGGACCTATGGGTCGAGCGTATTCGGACGATCTGCGATTGAGGATATTGGATGCCTATGAGCGCGGAGAAGGAAGTTGCCGCGCTCTTGCGGCGCGTTTCGGCGTCAGTTGGGAGTATGTACGCAAGGTGCGCCAGCAGCATCTTCGCAGCGGGCACAGGAGACGTTTGATGCAATCGCGCTTCGGCGTTCGCAGCCGGGTAACCGATCAGGTAAGAGCTCACATACTGGCTCTGGTGGAGGCACAAGCCGACATCACCATCGCCGAATTGCGGGAGCGGATCGAGGCTGAAAAGGGCGTTCGGATGAGTTGGACACTGGTCCAACTGTGGGTGAAACGGCTCGGGTTGCGGCTCAAAAAAAGTCGCTCCACGCCGTCGAGCGGGATAGCGAAGCCAACCGCGAACGACGCGCCGAGTTCCACCGCCGGATACTCGCCACAGACCCGCAACGGCTGATCTTCCTGGATGAAAGCGGAGTCACTACCTCGATGACGCGGCTACGCGGCCGATCGCTGGGAGGCCGGCGTATCCATGAGGCGACGCCGGGCGGCCATTGGAAAATCATGACCGTTCTGGGCGCCATGAGCACGCGCGGCATCCTCGCCGCCATGACCATCGAAGCAGCCACGGACGCCGATATTTTCCTGGCCTATCTGGATCATGCGCTGTGTCCGGTGCTGAGGCCGGGTGACGTGGTGGTGATGGATAACCTCAGTTCGCATAAGGTGCAAGGCGTGCGCCAAAGAATCGAGGGAGCCGGAGCCGAACTGCTCTATCTTCCGCCTTATTCGCCGGACCTGAACCCCATCGAAAAAGCCTGGGCCAAACTGAAACAACTGCTCCGCTTGGCCAAAGCGCGCAGCAGCGAAGCACTCCACCAGGCCGTCGCCGACTCCCTGCCAATGATCACCCCAGAAAACGCTCAGGCATGGTTCAGGCTCACTCTCAACTGGGTACATCTATTATGATAATGCTCTAGACCTTGGCTTCGAGGTCCGCGATCACATCGAAGAAGCGCTGATCGAGGCGGCGGTTGGTTGCGATGGCTTCCTTGATGGGGATGTCGGTGATGTCGGTGCCGCGCAGTACGGCGATGCGGCCCCACTTCTTCTGGTGCACCATGTCGATGGCGTGCAGGCCGTAGCGCTGGCCGAGCACGCGGTCGAAGGCCGTGGGAACGCCGCCGCGCTGGGTGTGGCCCAGGTTGACGGAGCGCGTTTCAAATCCGGTCTTCTTCTCGATGAGATCGGCAAGCGCTTCGCCGATGCCGGAGAGGCGCACATGACCGAAGGAGTCAACCTGCTCAGAACCGATGACCTGGCCAACCTCGGGCAGATGACAGCCCTCGGCGACCACCACGACGCCATAGTGTTTGCCGTGGCCGTAGTTGTATTTGAGCAGGGCGCAAACGTGGTCGATGTCGATCTCTTTTTCGGGGACGAGGACGACATGAGCGCCGCCGGCGATGCCCGACGCGTAGGCGATCCAGCCGGCATCGCGGCCCATGACTTCAATGACGACCACGCGGTTATGCGAGTCGGCGGTGGTGTGGATGCGGTCGACGGCCTCGGTGGCGATCATGACCGCGGTGTCGAAGCCGAAGGTCTGGTCGGTGCCGCTGATGTCGTTGTCGATGGTCTTGGGAACGCCGACAGCATGGATGCCGTTCTCGCTGAGAAAGAGCGTGACCGACTGCGTATCGTCTCCGCCGAGGGCGATGAGGGCGTCGATCTTATTGGCCTTGAGAACCTCCTGCACTTTATCGATGCCGCCGGGAATCTTCTTCACGTTGGTGCGCGAGGAGTGCAGAATGGTGCCGCCCTTTAACTGAATGCCGTCGGTGTTTTCGAGCGTGAGCGGAATAAAGTTGTTATCCAGCACGCCGCGCCAGCCGTTCAAAAAGCCGATGAACTCGTCCCCGTAGTGGTTGATGCCTTTTCTGACCGCTGCATAAATGACCGCATTCAATCCGGGGCAATCGCCGCCACCGGTCAACAAAGCAACTCGCATCGTGGAATCTCCTCGAAGTCTCTCCGCGGCCCTTCGAGCCGCAATGAATTTTGTGCGTAAAGTGGCGCCGGAGATGGGGAGAACCACCGGCCTTAACGCCGTATACAGTGTATCGCGCCGCTGTCAATGGAAATCGTGACCGGGCTCACGAAGAACAGAGATCAGAGATCAGGGGTCAGGGATCAGGAGCGGGGTTGGCGGAGTTAGCGGAGTTTGGGCGGTGCTTGAACTTCAATGCCGGGAATGGAATTTCAGCGTTCGCAGCGCGCGGGAGTGGTTCAATAAGGTATGCCCGAAAGTGGCGCCACCTTTCTGCTTGCATTCGTCGGCCTGGTCGTCGTTGTACTGCTGGTGCTGCTGCAGTTGACCCGGCTGGGCTACCTGATTCGCGCCACGATCCCCGACCGGCCGCGGCAAAGGATGTTCATCGCATCGGTCGCCTTCCTCATTACCTTCGCCGGCGTGCGCCTCCTGGTTCACCGGATCGCGAATCACGAGGGACATCTGCAATGGGTGGTGGTGCGCGGCATGCACATTCACCACCTGGTGTGGGGCATTCTGATTCTTCTTTTGGTGGGTTATGGCTGGCTGCTGGATCTGGGCTGGTCGCACTCGCCGATGTCGATTTTCTTCGGGCGTCTGATGGCAGTCGGCTACGGCGTGGGCGCGGCGCTCACTCTGGACGAGTTCGCGTTGTGGCTGAGCCTCTCGCCCGATGCCTACTGGACGCGGGAGGGACGGCTGAGCATCGATGCAGTGATCATCTTTGGCGCCATCCTGGGCGTGGGCGCGTGGGGCGCGCCGTTTTTCCGAGCCCTGCAGCGAGTGTGGCGCAAGCAGACCATCGTACGCAAACGCATCGGCCCGCTCACCTCCCCTATTCGCCGCGCGCGGTTGCTTCGTCGGCGTAAAGTTCGGCGATTACCGACGCATATCGCGCAATGAGAACGCGGCGCTTGAGCTTCATGGAGGGCGTGAGCTCTCCGGACTCCTGGGTCCACTCGTCGGCAACAATGCGGAAACGCTTGAGAGTTTCAAAGTTGGCCAGCGTGCCGTTTACCTCGCGGATGAGTTCGGCATAGAGCGCAATGACGCGGGCATCGGCCACCAGTTCGGCGCGCGGCTGCGCCTGAATGCTGTGATGGCGGGCCCAGTCCTCAAGCGCGGCGAAGTTGGGAGAGATCAGCGCGGAGATGAACTTGTGGCGATCCCCCACCAGCGCCGCGTGCGCCACCAGCAGGCTGTCTTTGAGCTTGTTCTCGATGGGCTGCGGCGCGACGAGCTTGCCGCCGGAGGTCTTCAGCAGCTCCTTCTTGCGATCGGTAATGAAAAGGAAGCCATCCGCGTCGAGATGGCCGATGTCTCCGGTGCGGAACCATCCCTGGCTGTCAAAACACTCGGCGGTTGCGGCGGGCTTGTTCCAGTAGCCCGCGAAGACCGAAGGACCGCGAACCAGCAGTTCGCCATCTTCGGCGAGTTTGAGCTCGAGATTGCTCAAGGGCATGCCGGCCGCGCCCATGCGATGGCGCAGAGGCGTGTTGAGCGCGATGACCGGCGAGGTTTCAGTGAGGCCGTAACCCTCCCAGAGTGAAATGCCGACTGCGGCAAACCATTTCGCGGTGTCGATTCCGAGAGGCGCGCCCCCTGAAACAAAGACCCTGACGCGTCCGCCGAAGGCCTCGCGAACCTTGGAGTAGGCCAGCTTGTTGGCCAGCTTCCACAAAAGCGAGCTCGGCTGACGGCCATCGTAGACGATATCTGCGAAGCGCAAGCCCAGATGGATGGCCCAGGCCAGTAGGCGCTTCTTGACCGGCGATTGCCCGGCGCGGCGTTCGACCTCCTGACGAATCTTCTCGTAGACCCGCGGCACGCCGACAAGCACGGTGGGCCGGACCTCGCGCATGGCCTGCGGCAACTTGTCGAATTGCGAGCAGTAGGCCAACTGCGCGCCGTAGTTGTACATGACGTAGTCGAGAGCGCGGGCGGTGACGTGGGAGAGCGGCAGGAACGAAATGCAGGCGTCAGTAGAATCGAACGAGAAGTCCACCGGGGTATAACACTGGTTGGCGGCGATGTTGCCGTGGGTGAGGATCACGCCTTTGGGCACGCCGGTGGTGCCTGAGGTGTAGATGAGCGTGGCCACATCGCGGGGTTCGACAGAATGTGCGAGAGCGTCAAAGACAGGGTCGCGTTCAGCGCCCAGGGCGTCGGCATCGCCGATGAGCTCGTTCATGGCGATGGCGCCTTCGGGCGCCGGGCAATCCATCATGAGGATGCGTTCCAACTGGGTTTGCGCGCGGACCGAGTACAGCTTGTCGAACTGCCGGCGAGTGGAGACCACAGCGATGCGGCAGCCTGCATCGCTGATCTGATCCGCGATCTGCTCGCCGGTAAGGGTGGGATAGATGGGCACGTCGGCCGCGCCGATGGCCAGCGCGGCAAAGTCGGTAACCGCCCATTCCCAGCGGTTCTCACTAATGAGGGCAATGCGGTCGCCCTTTTTCGCGCCCATCCGCAGAAAGGCCGTGGCCAGCGCGCGGACACGCTGATAGATCTGGTCGGAAGAGATTGGGCGCCACTGGCTGAACTCGTCCTGCCACAGGACGGCGCGCGGATTGGCAGCCGCGGCAACGCGAAAGAAAAGGTCATTGACGGTCGCAATCTGAGGGACAGGAATCATTGCTGGTTTTCAAGAGACGGGGACTATCCTAACATCCGGGCCGTGGAGTTGCAGCAAAACCGCCAGCCGCTCGCTTCCAGCTTCCAGGGATATTGCGAGCATACCAATGCGTGAAATCATGGAATACGATATTCATTTGGCATCTTTCTCTTGTAATAAAACCAAACAAAGAAGCGTCACAAATCGGACACTGTAGCCCATGCGGTGCGCGACGGCAAGCGCGGGCGCACACTGGCATCGCGAAGGGGGTACGCTTTCATGAATATATCTATGAGACGGCCGGGCAGAGCGGTTGCGCTCATTCTCAGCGCCGCGTGCGCGGTTTTTTTTGCACCGGCGCAAACAAATGCGCAGCCCGATCACACTTCGGCGCCGGTCGAGTCGGCTGCGAATCCGGCGAATGCCGGGGCAAGCGCTCCGATGCGGTGGCCCTGGATGGATCGTTCCCTATCGCCGGAGCAGCGCGCCGGTCTGCTCATCAAAGCCATGACTCTCGACGAAAAGATCCATATGATGCATGGCGTCGGCGCCTGCGCCGAAGTCTGGACCGAAAAATGCCCCATGCCCATTAAGGGCTACGTGGGCGAGGCGCCCGCCATTGACCGCCTCGGCATTCCGCACCTCAACCTGGCCGACGGCCGCGCCGGCGTCGGTAACAAGGCAGTGAATGTAACCCTGCTCCCCGCGCCTATCGCCGCCGCTTCAAGCTGGGACCCCGCATTGCTCAACGAGTTCGGCCACGTACTCGGCAAAGAAGAGTGGGACAAAGGCGCCAATGTCGCTCTCTCGCCCACCATCGACGTCGTCCGCGTGCCCGAGTGGGGACGCACCTTTGAGAGCTACGGCGAAGATCCTTACTTCAATGGCCGCATGGCGGCCGCCGAGATCAAAGGCATCCAGGCTGAAGGCCCCATCGCCGACGCCAATATGTACCTGACCATGAACCAGGAGAACTCGCGCTTCAGTTCCGACTCCGTGGTCGACGAACGCACCCTCCAGGAAATCTATCTGCCGCCCTACGCGGCAGCGGTCGCCGAAGGCCACGTAGGCACCTTCATGTGCGCCTACGTGAAGACCAATGGGGTCTACTCCTGCGAGAACGCTCACCTTCTGCACGATCTGCTGCGCAAGGAGCTGAAGTTCGACGGCTGGGTCATGAGCGACTGGGGCGCCACCCACTCCACCGTCGACGCCGCTAATCATGGCCTCGACCAGGAAATGCCCATTGACGAGTACTTCGGCGCGCCGCTTGAGAAGGCCGTCGAGGACGGCAAGGTCACCGTCGCCACCATCGACGAGCACGTGCGCAATATCCTCGTTTCCATGTTCCGCCAGGGCCTCTTCGACCGCCGGCAGCCCGGCAACTGGGATTCCAACGTCCGCACGGACGCGCACACCGCCTTCTCGCGTAAGGCCGCCGAAGAGAGCACCATCCTGCTCAAGAATCGGGGCGCGCTGCTGCCTCTGCGCGCCGATGCTTCCGTCGCCGTCATCGGCGAGGCCGGCAGCACCAGGCCCAAGGGCGAAGGCGGCGGCAGCTCGGAGGTCGTCGCGCCCTATATCGTCAGCCCCTTCGACGGCATCGGCAAGCGCGGTAAGGGCAAAATCACCTCGGACGACGGCGCCGATCTCGATAAAGCCGCCGCGGCCGCTCGCGCCGCAGACGTGGCCATCGTCTTCGCCCGCACCGAAGAAGCCGAGGGGGACGACCGTCCCGGCCTCAATCTGCCCGGGAACCAGGACGCACTGATCTCTGCCGTCGCCGCAGCCAACCAGAAGACCATCGTCGTCCTCGATACCGGCGGTCCCGTTCTCATGCCCTGGATCGATCAAGTGGCGGGCGTGCTTGAAGCCTGGTACTCCGGCCAGGAAGATGGCAACGCCATCGCCGCTATTCTCTATGGCGACTTCAACCCCTCCGCCAGGCTGCCCCTCACCTTCCCCCGGACTGCTGCCGAAATCCCCACGGCGAGCAAGGCACAGTGGCCCGGCATGAATGGCCGTTCTCTCTACAGCGAGGGGCTCAATGTCGGCTATCGATGGTACGACGCAACCCATACCCAACCTTTGTTTCCGTTTGGGTTTGGACTGTCGTACACCACGTTTCGGCTGAATCGCCTGGTGGTCGAGCCGCGCGAGCTGAAATCGAAATCCGGGGCCGCTCCGGAAGCTGTTGCGGTGAAGGTCGATGTGACCAACACGGGCACACGAGACGGCGCTGAGGTGGTTGAAGCCTATGTGGCCGACCCGTCAGAGAATGGCGAGCCGCCGCATCAACTGCGCGGCTTTGCGAAAGTCCGCCTGAAGGTTGGGGAGACGAAGTCAGTGAGTTTCACGCTCGATCCGCGGTCGTTCTCGATTTACGATGTGTCGCTGCATCGCTGGACCTGTCTGCCGGGAACCTATGATGTCCTGGTTGGTACATCCTCGCGCGATTTGCCTTTGCATGACCGCATTACAATCCGGTGAGGCTGGCTGCCGGAAGAGGAACAAAGCGCTAAGGTATTTTTTCCGGTTTCTATAAGGGATTTGACGTGCTGCGCGAAGCGGTGTTCGCCGCGGCGTGCAGCGGCTGGCGGCTTCGGCGAACGGCAACGCGAAAAAATGCGCTCAGCGTTCGCATGAAATGCGATGCCTCCTCAGGCTGGAGGGACGAGGAGTCCGGCGGGCGCCGGACCCCTCGCGGTGCGTTATGGCAGGGAGTAGACGGTCTGTAGAACCTTTTCCTGCACGTTGCTTGGGAGCGGCGCATAGGAGAGAGTGGAGACCTCGCTCTCGCCGGACTTGATGCACCAACTGAGCAGGTCCTTGATGACCTTCTCCTTGGCCATATCCTTGGGCTGCGTGGGAATGAGCAGATAGGTGAAGCTGGAGACGGGGTAGGAATTAGGACCCGGAGCGTTGGTGATGGAGACGCGATAATCGGCCGGTATCTTGGCCGTGGCCGCGGCAGCCGACACGCCGTCGATCGAAGCCTTGAGGAATTTTCCGTCCGCGTTTTCCACTAAGCCGAAGTCAATGTGGTTTTGCAGAGCATAAATCAGCTCGACGTAGCCGATGGCGCCGGGCAACTGGCGCACGTAGCCGGCCACGCCCTCGTTGCCTTTGCCGCCCACGCCTGTCGGCCAGTTAATGGAAGTGCCCTTGCCCGGACCGCCGGCCCACTCTTTGCTGATCTTGCTCAGGAAGTCGGTCCAGATGAAGGTGGTGCCGCTGCCATCCGAGCGATGAACGACGATGATCTTCTGATCGGGCAAATGAACGCCGGGATTGTCCTTGGCGATGCGCGGATCGTTCCAGTTCGTGATCTTGCCCAGGAAGATGTCCGGGAGTACAGATTGGCTGAATTTGAGATCGGTGGCGACGCCGGGAACATTGTAGGCCGGCACGTCCGCGCCCAGCACGGTGGGAATGTGAATCAGCTTGACGCCGCACGAAGCGAGCAACTCGTCGGTCATGGGCATGTCGGATGCGCCGAAGTCGACGGTCCCCGAGCACACCTGCTTGATGCCGCCGCCGGAGCCGATGGATTGATAGTTGATCTGAACGCCGGGATGCGCGGCGCTGTATTCGCTGAACCATTTGGAATAGATGGGATACGGGAATGTTGCGCCCGCAGCCGTGATCGTTTGAGCATGAGCCGCGCTCAGCGCCCACACCAACAACGCAATGACGACCAATGATTTCTTCACAATTGTCTCCCTTGCAGTTTGCCTGCCGTAGATCATTGTCTACGCGGAATGTTACGGAGAGTTGAAAAGAAACAGGGAAAAGGGATCGGGGACCAAGAAACCGGAAAAGCTTTGCGTGGAAAATCAACGAACCGTGCGAGCCTTTAAGCTAGGAGGGCGCGCCGGCGTGGGTTGGTTGAGCGGGCGCGGGCTGAGGGACAGTTTGCGGAGCGGGCGCAAGCGGCAGCGTGAAATGGAAGCTGGCGCCTTTGCCGAGCTCGCTTTCGCACCAAATGCGCCCGCCGTGGGCCAGCACGATGTGTTTGACGATGGCGAGACCCAGGCCCGTTCCGCCCGACTCGCGCGAGCGCGCTTTATCGATGCGGTAGAAGCGCTCGAAGATGCGCTCCAGATGCTCGGAGGCGATGCCGGGGCCAAAGTCCTGAATGGTGAATTGCACCTCGGAAACCAGTAGGCGCGCGCCGGCCCGGATGCGCTTGCCGGATTGGGCGTACTTGAGCGAGTTCTCCATCAGATTGCCGAAGACCTGATGCATGGCGTCGGGATCGGCCATGACGAGAGCGTCGGGCGCGCCGGCGGACTGCAACTTGATGCCCGAGTCGGCGACCATGCCGCCGAGCGAATCGATGGCATCCTGGAGGAGCACACTGGCGCGAGCCGGCTGCAGCGAGAGCTTGTAGTCGGGGCTTTCGACGCTGGCCAGAGCAAGCAGATCCTCCGTGAGGCGGCTCATGCGGCTGGCATTTTTGAGGATGACCCCGAGGAATTCCAGCGTAGTCTCCGGGCTGGGATTGGGATCCTCGATCAGCGTCTCCACATAGCCTTGGATCGATGTCAACGGTGTGCGCAGCTCGTGGCTGACGTTGGCGACAAACTCGCGGCGGGATTTTTGCGCAGTTTCGATACTGGTGACGTTGTGGAGCACGGCGAGCGCGCCGCCGGAGGGCAAGGGCGCGGCATTGACTTCAAAGACGCGGCCAGGAGCAAGAAGGCTGGCGCGGCCTACGCAGAGTTCGCGGCGTTCCAGCGCGCCACGTACGCAGGCCAGAAGTTCGGGATCGCGAACCGAGTGAACGAGCGGACGGCCGGGGAGGAGTTGCACTCCTGCAATGTGCTGCATGACGGCGTTGGACCAGCGCACCAAGCCGGAGGGCGTAATGGCGACCACCGCTTCCTGCATGGAGTCGAGCATGACGGCGAGTTCATCGCGGCCGCTTTCGAGCTCGGCAAAGTCCTTGCCCAGCCGGGCCGCGGTTTCGTTGAGGGCGGCTTCCATGGCGGAGAGTTCGTCGCTTCCGGTTAGAGGGCCGGTCGCGGGGCCGCTTGAATCGATGCGGGCGGTCAAGTCGCCGTCTGCGATGCGGCGGGCGAAGTTGACGACGCCGCGGAAGCGGGCAGAGATGCGGCCGGCCACAAACGCAGCCAAGGGGATAGCAACGGCCAGTGCAATGAGGCTGGCCCAGAAGGCCTCGCGGCTCATGACGCGCAGCGTGGCGCCTCCTGCAGGTTCCGCGAAGTAGTGAAAGACGAAGAGAATCGCCAGGGCGTAGAAGGCCAGAAGCAGGATGAAAAAGCCGAGCAGTTTGGTGAAGATTTTAGAGGTCATGGAAACTTAGCTCTCAGCTTTCAGCTATCAGCCATCAGCTAGTCCGTGGAGCGCTCGGCGATGTTGGCTCCTCAAATGTAGGAGTTGAAAGCTGAGGGCAGAAAGCTGAAAAGCGCGCTCTCAGTCGCCTTTGGGCAGTTCAAAACGATAGCCGGCTCCGCGCACGGTTTTCAGATAGCGCGGATTCTCCGGGTCGATCTCGATTTTCTCACGGATACGGCGCACATAGACATCGACGGAGCGTGGAGTGACGAAACGGGCGTCGCCCCAGACGGCATCGAGGAGGTGATCGCGGCTGAAAACGCGGCCCGGATGACGGGCGAGGTAGTCGAGGAGGCGGAATTCGGTCGCGGTGGTGGTGGTAAGCTCGCCGCGAACCTTCAACTGCATGGCGGAGGCGTCGATGATCACTTCCTCAAAGCTGATGATGGACGGCGAGGTGGGCCGCTCGAAACGGCGCAGCACAGCTTTGACCCTGGCCACCAGCTCGCGCGTGGAAAAGGGCTTGGTGATGTAGTCGTCGGCGCCTAGCTCAAGACCGAGGACGCGGTCGTTTTCGCCGGCGCGGGCGGTGAGAAAGATGATGGGGATGGTGGAAAGTCCGGCGTGATTGCGCAGGCGCCGGCAAACATCGAGGCCGTCGCCGCCGGGAACCATGATGTCCAGAAGAAACAGCGCGGGCGGCCTGCGCTCGGCGTCGGGAATGAGATTGGAAGGAGTGTGAAAGAGGCGCGCTTCAAAGCCCGCAGCTTCAAGGTGATGTTGCACCAGCCTGGCTATATCGGTGTCGTCTTCCAGAACAAATACGGATTGGCTCAAACCGTCAGTCCTCGCCCCGCGGCCGGTTTCGAAGTTCGGGATGTGTTGACCGCTGGAATCAAGAATAGAGTAAAACAATCAGGCAAAGGGATTGCAAAGGTTTGATGAATTCAGGGCCGAATGTGAATGCCGTGTGGCCGGGACGCGGTTTTGCACGCCACTCCGTCGTGCGCCAGCTCCGCCACCCGGCCGGCGACAGCTCCCTGCACGCACATATATGCCCACGCTCCAGTCCGGTTCGAGGTTGTGCTTGGGTCAGCGCTTCCTGGACGCTTTGGAAACAGGCTTTTTTGCCGCCGGTTTTGAAGATTTCGACGGAGCTTTCTTCGCCGGCCTGGCGGCTGGTTTTGACTTGGCTTTAGGCCGCGCCTTCTTGGCCGGCGCCGGCTTGGCAACCTTTCTGACAGGAGCTTTGGCGGCCTTTGCCGCCGGTTTCGCCTTGGCTGGCGCCGGCGCTTTGATGGCAGGCTTTGCAGCCTTGGACGCTTTGACTGCAACCGCAGTGGGAGCTGGCTTCTGTGGGGCTTTGGCGGGCGCGACCTTCGCGGGCGCTTTCTTTGCCGAAGCGGCAGTTTCGGGCATCTTGGCCGGAGCAGGCGTAGCGGCTGGGGCGGCCTTCTTCCCCTTCTTTTCTTTCCCTGGCGCGAGAGAATGTCTCTTGCCCGCCGGAATCACTTCGGCCTCCACGCCTTCCAGCTCTTCTTCTTCCTCTTCGCCCGCTGTTTCTACCTCCAACTCAGGCACCAGGACACCCTTGGGCAGAACGTGGCTCAGATCGAGTTCTTCGTCATCGGCCCCGATCGGCTCCAGGTCTTCTTCTATAGCCAGGCTTTCCTCGGCCTCTTCATCCTCCTCGAGGGCCTGCTCCTTGAACTTGCTCTCAGAGCGGCGGGCGCGGGAGCGCTTGACGGTCGCCTGCGGAGGCGGCGCGGGAGGCGAGTGCGGCTCAAGATAGGCACGCATCTCCTCCGCGGTGGTCAGGCAGCCATCGATCAGCTCAAGGAAAATGTTCTGGACAAGCTCGCAGTATGTGGGCAACTCGGGAGTAATGCGCATCTCCTGCATAAGCCCATAGGGAATACGCTGGCGAGCCTCGGGCCAGACCTTGAGGAAGAGGTTGAAGCGTTCCTGGACGCCCTTATCCTTACTTGTAAATCCAAGCCAGAGAACAGCTTCCGGATCGTAATTCATGAAAAGCTTGTAGCCTGACGAGGCCTTGGCGTTCTTCTTGGCGAGCAGCACTTTCGCAAACCCTGCGGCCAGCGAATCCAGGTTGTTCCACTCCGCCACAAAGCCTGGGCGCAGTAGTGACTTTTTGAGCGACGAATGATCCCTGTGCGACAGCTTTGCGGTGAGCAATTGCATTTGCGCCGCGGACATGTCGGGATGCACGCCCTGCAGAAGCAGTTGCACCGCCAGATCGTGCAGGGCCGCCAGCTTGGCCTCATCGGCCTTGGCCGAGGTCCAGGCGGGAAAGAGAATGTTCATCCAGCCTTCCGCTTCGAGGGCGCGCAGAACCTTGAGTCCGTCCTCTTCGTGCCCGATCTGCTCCAACTCCTGGCTGCGCGCGTGTGCGGATAGATACTCGATGGCTCCCTCGCTTTTCGCGTTGTCATAGCGAGCCTGAGTTCGTGGATCCATATCCCAGCCCAGGCGGGCGCGGTACCTGATGGCCCGGATGAGCAGCGACGGGTCTTCGAGGAACCCGTAATTGGAAACCAGGCGGAGGATCCTCGCTTCAATATCGGCTACGCCGTTCAGAGGGTCCATCAAGAGCCCGAACGACCCCTCGTTGAGCGAGATCGCCATGGAATTCACCGTAAAATCGCGGCGGCGTAGATGGTCCTGGATGGAGGCGGGGTGAAAAACGGGCTTGCCCGGTTTGGGATACTCAACCCGGTGCGTGCTGACGACGTTGACGCGAACGGTCCCTGGAAAGCACAGGTAAAGGCTCCGTGAAGGTTCGTCCTCGCCCCAAACCTTTCCGCCGAGTTTTTCTAACGGTTTCTTGAGCTTAAGCGCGTTCCCGTGGACCGCAATCTCCAACTCGCGGACGGCATGGCCGCTGGTCAGGTCGCGGACGGCGTCTCCGATGAGGAAAAGAATGGTCCCGGCATCGCGCGCGGCAGTTCGCAACTGCGTAAGGGCATGGCGCTGATCTGGCGAAAGCCGGTTCTCCAGGAGGTAGATATAGTCGGGCATGCGCTAACCTGATTCTTCCGCTTGGACCGCATCCCAAGTGCCTGATGATGTTGCTCTTATGGCGCGATTCTCGCGGACTGGCAAAGCAGTACATTAACACAAGTTGCGGTGGAAGAGTAGGTTCATTGCACTGAAATTGTAACTTTTCTCAAGTGCGAATCGGGACGGTTTCCCAGGAGTGTGCTTCGGAGGTACCCGGAAAATGCAAGAATAGCAACCCCTCCGCGGCTGCGCGTGCGACAATCCAGAGCGATGGCCTCAGCACGCAAACCTGTCATTGTGCGCAAGTTCTCCCGTGATTGGTTGGCCGGCTACGTGGCAGCCGACTTCGGGCAGACGCAACCGGAACTGGAGATCCTGGATCTGACCGGCAAGGTGGTGCGCATGGGCTGGGAGCACGTGAAGTGGATTTGCTACGTGCGAGACTTCCCTTCCGGATCGGCGGACCAGGCGAACCCGGAGCGGCTGCTCCGCAAGCGGTTTTCACTGCGGCCGCGCACGGCTGGACTGTGGCTGCGGCTGACGCTGGCCGACGGCGACGAACTGGAGGGGTTGGCGGCCAATGACCGGAGTTTGGTGGATGGCGTGGGATTGTTGCTGACCCCGCCCGATACGCGCTCGAACACGCAGCGGATTTATGTGCCCCGGCAGGGCATTCAGGCTTTGGAAGTGGTCAGCCTGATTGGGGCCGCAGGGCGCAAGCGGGCTGAGGCCGAAAGGCGCGGCGAGCAGCGCGATCTGTTTGGCGGCGAGGGGGAATCGAGCTGAACGTCCCGCGAGGCCGCGGCTGCCGGGACGAAACACGGCTCGGGAGGGCCGCCCGCCAAGTAGGTCAGTGAAAAAGGTCATGAATCGCCTTCTCAACGAGCCATTTCACAAACTGCAGTCCACTCTCGGCTGCAAGGCCATAGACGACAATCTTGCCTACAAATTTGTGGGGATCGAAGTGTTTGCGGCGGGGTTTGCGCACTGGTCTCCTTCACTGAGGCTGCAGGAATTACGTGTCATAGGTATGACAAATAATTCCTGCAAAACCGGCCGAGAGAGGCGCGAATATGGTTTTTCATGGGTACCCGTCCCTCGGCGCTGGCCACGGCTTTGATGCCGAAGAAATTGTTGGCTTGTTTGGCCAGGGAAGACGCTCCCCAGCCGCTTTCGAGAATGGCCTGCGCGATGGTTACGCTGGCCGGTACGCCCCACTTCTTCTGCGCCGCCTGCGCTCCGGGAACCGCCATCTTCAGGAATGCGTTCTGCTGTGCGTTCATCCAAGCCCCACGTCGGCCGGCCACCGGAATGCTAGCGCACTCTGCGCACACACCCCAGTGCTTCCCGGCCTGCTCTGGCGCTCCGCACAGTCCTCCTTTCGGAGAACTGTACGTCCGCGACCTACCACGTATGCAGGCAGGATACGGCGCGGCGATGCGCCGCGCAGACTAACGCGCGAAGCGAGCAAAGAAAGCGTAAGTTGAGGCGCGGCGAGCGCGGCGAGTGTGGCGGGGTTGGGGTGAGGGGCTACGGCGCGGATGGACCGATGGGCGTGAGCGCCTCGACGATCACGCGGAGGAGTGCAACGACAATTGCGGCGCTCGCCGAGAAGGCCCACAGCGCCCAGAAGATGGTCCAGAAGAGACGCGCGGGAGAAATTGAGGTGCGGAGACGGGGAGCGCGCGCGATGTACTGAATCTGTTCGCGGGTGAGACCTTCGATCTCCATCTCGTAGCAATCGCCGTGAACATCCTGGGTCGCATGTGTACTTGCGACCTGCAGTCCGCAATCCCTACAGACAGTCATCTCGTTCTCACTTTCCGGTTGGAGGGGCAGCAGGAGGAGGCGACCAGCTTCTCCACGATCGCGCTCTCCCGACGCCCCGATTCTTGCCAACAATCATAAACCTCGGCCACGATCGCGGCGTAATCAAAGCAGCCCGTACTGGTAATCTGGCCGGACGTGAAGCCAGCTGACACAAGCCCTTTTGATTTCAGGGGGAACGGCCCTCCCGAGGCCCTCAGCCACTTCCTTCTCGTCCCCACAATGTGCAAGAACGGAACAGCCGCACATCCACCCATTCGGCGGATAAATAAATTGCCAGATCGGATCATCGAATTTAGCCGCGAAGCCGTCGAGCGTCGAGTGGGAGGCGCAGGCTTGAGTCATGCAGTCCAGCACCCAATAGGGCATGCTGCTGGAAACTGCGAGCAGTGTTGAACAATTCCGATGCGAGTACGCCGCAAGAGCCACGCTGGTGAAGAGGAGAGAGGCCCACTTTTTGTCCAGGCGCGCAAGAAGCTGGGGAGCTTCGGCACTGCGGCACCACCTGACAAAGTCGCGATCGAGAGCCCCCTCCGCCACGAAGCCAAGTATTCGAGCAGAAATCGCCGGCGCGCATTCACGGGCATCAACACCATCCCAAAGAAGAATCTGCTCTATCATCCGAACGGCGAGCGTATCAATTTCGTAATTCACTTGCATGTTGAACAAGTCCTCGCTCACTCCTACCTCGACTTCCGGGGCGCCAACTAGGCCTTGCGGCGCGAGCTCTCGCACCCCGCGGATGCCGTACGGTCCCTCCTCCTCAGTTCGCGCGAAGCAGCCTCGATGATAGCGAAAAGCTCCTCGCTGTCCAATGACCCGATCATGTTAGCGTCGTGATCGACAAAAGCGACGGGCTGCGCAGCCCGGCTACCATCGTCAAAAAAACACTCCATTACACCTACCAGTTCAAGGAACCAACGTTTTTCCCCTCCTTCGGCCAAGGCGGCGAGCTTCACGAAGGCTGCGGGCTCGGGGCCGCGCTTCGCTCAATTCTGAAAACGCCCAGATGGTTGTGAAATCACTTTAAGCGCCTTGCAGCCGCGCGACGGGCTCGGTCTCCAGAAGGCTTCGGTAAAAGCCGGCGGTGAGGCCCAGGACGCGTTCTTCGGAATAATGTTCCACAACCCAGGCGCGCGCGGCCCGTCCCATGCGGTGGCGGCGCTCCGGATCGCGGAGGAGTTTGAGCACGGCCTCATAGATGGCGCCGGGGTAACCGGGCGGGATGAGCAGGCCGGTCACTTCGGGCACAATGGAGTCGCGGGCACCCGTACTCTCGGTTGTAACCACAGGAATCCCCGTAGCCGCGGCCTCCAGAACAGCGTTGGGAAAGCCCTCCCGCCACGTGGGTAAAACCAGCACGTCCATGGCGCGGTAATAGGGCGCCGTGCTGGCGACGAATCCGGTGCAATAGATCCGCGGATGGTTCAGGATGCGCTTTCTCAAGTCCTGATCCAGGGCGTCCTCCGCGGCATCGAACCAGCCGGTGAGGAGCAGCCGCGCGGAGGGCTCGGCACGCAGGATCAGATCGAAGGCCTCGACCAGCTCAGGCAGGCCCTTGTCGCGGGTCAATCGTCCAACAAAGCCCACCAGCGGAGCGTCCCGCGGAATACCGAACGTCTCGCGCACGGTGCTGGGCCCGGGCGAATAGCGCTCCACGTCCACGCCATTGCTGCTTCCCTCGCCCAGCACCAGCAGCTTGTCCACGGAGGCAAGCCTCAGCGCCAACGCCTCCGAGCGCAGGCTCGCGCTGTTGCACAGCACCACGTCCGCACAGGCGCAGGCCAGCCGCTCGGCAGCCAGCAATACCTTGCGCTTGAACCCTCTGGATCGTTCCAGTTTGAGACCGCGCAGCATGTATACGCGCCGGGACACGCCGCGCAGCAATGCGGCGAGGCTGCCCAGGAGCCCGGCTTTTGGGGTGCTGAACTCGACCAGATCGGGCCTGCGGTTGCCCAGCAGCCACACCAGCCGCAGCAGCGCAATGAGATCGGAAAGAGGGGCGATGCAGCGGCGCATGGGAAGAGCGATACGTTCAACGCCTGCGCCTGCCGCCGTGCTGTCCAGCAATTCACCGGGGCCCGAAACCAGGAGAACGCGAAAGCCAACCTTGCGCAGCGCCCGCAACCGGGATCCCAGGACGACACACGTCTCAGCATTCGTCACGCCAACAAGAATTGTGGGAGGTGCACTGAAATGCGGCGAAAGACGGAAGGATAGAATTCCGGAATCTGCCATAAAACACCTGCCGGCTCTGAAGTTCCCCGGGCATTAGGGTCGATGAGCAGATTCTGGAAAGAAAAACGTCAGGTCAATTAGCAGATTCTGTTAGAAATAATGGTTATTCCAACGCGTTGAGCCATTGAATCAGAGGCATCTGCGGTACAGTCTGTGACTGCGAACACACGTCCTGGGCGGCAGGATGGGCGACTATGATTCTCGTTTCAGGAAAGCTATGGTACAACGCACGCGGGTCCTGCTGCTCCTTGCACACCTGGGCGGAGGCGGGGCAGAACACGTGATGGCCCTGCTCGCCGGCGGGCTGTCGCAGGGAAAATACGAGGTTCACCTGGGGCTGATCCGGGACACTGACGCCGCTGGAGGCACGGTCCCGCCCTGGGTCGCCGTTCATGCGCTCGGGGCAGGGCGGGCGCGCGCCGGGGCGCTGCCGCTGCTTCGTCTGGTGTGGCGGCTGCGCCCCGGCGTGGTCTTCTCGGGAGCAACGGAGGTCAGCTTTCTGGTATTGCTGCTTCGGCCGTTTTTCCCTTGGAAGACGTGCGTGCTCGTCCGCCAGAACGCGACCGTTTCGTCGGTTCTGGCCTTTGGCAGCGTGCCCCGCTACACACGCCTGCTCTACCGCCTGCTCTATCGCCGTTCCGACCGCGTGATCTGCCAGTCCCGCGCAATGGCCGAAGACCTGGCGCGAGAGGCCGGAATCGACGAAGGCCAGATCGTGGTCCTGCCTAATCCAGTGGATCTGGAAGGCATTCGCGCCGCCAGGAGCGCTCCATCCCTGTGGCGCGGCGCGGGCCCTCACTTGCTGGCCGTGGGCAGGCTGTCGGGCGAGAAGGGGTTCGATCTGCTGGTCAGTGCGCTCGTTGCTGTGCGCCAGCGATTTCCGGAGGCCGATTTGATTCTCGCCGGCGCTGGACGCGAGGAGAAGGCGCTTCGGGAACTCTGCCGCTCGCTTGGATTGGAGGCCGTCGTTCATTTTGCCGGCCACGTCGGCCGCCCCTATGACCTCTACCCGGGAGCCACGCTCTTTGTGCTCTCCTCGCGCCACGAGGGCATGCCCAACGCTTTGCTGGAAGCCGCTGCGGCCGGCCTGCCCCTTGTGGCCACCCCTGCCTCAGGAGGGGTAGTGGACCTGCTCCGCAACCGGCCTGGCGCATGGCTGGCTTCGGAGATTTCCGTTGAGGTTCTGGCTACGGCCATCCTTGCAGCCCTTGATGCGATCCGGCCAGACCAGCGGTTCTGCCAGCCGTTTTTCCCGTCGCCGCCACAGAGGCCGCGAACCGCGGCCTGTGACTGTGAAACCCAGGTTCCCGAACGGCAAGCGGCTGCTTCGGGGCAAAAGTAATTTAAAGGCAAAAAACCACCAACTTTTCCTTGTAGAAATTTAATTCTTGACATTTTTCCCATTCGGTTGTCTCCTTTTGGTACAGTTTCGTACCGTTTTTCCACAGTTTTAAAAGAACCTGCTACCAGGGTCACCCTTGCGTTGTCGAGGGAGACTTGCTCAGGCGAAGAAGGATCGGGCGTGCCGGGCCACCGTAGTGTAGGGCCTAATTCTCATAGAGCGTCGCCCCGCTGAGTCGAGGAAGTTTCCCGCCGAGCAGTTCCGTATTGTCTGTCCCGTTTTCTGCGCACAACGAGGCTGCCTGAGGCCGCATTCGCGGCGGATTGCGCCGTTCCTGTTGCGCGGGTTCGGGGCATAACCATCAGGAAGCCGCTTGACTTGTCTCCGACGCCGGTTTCGGCTCGGGACGCCCCAACTGAGTTGCCGGAGGAGATCGTGCTCCGTACTTGGTTTGCTCTCGCGTTCACGGGAGCCCTGTGTGTTCTTTCGCTTCCGTTCTTTGCCATCTCCCTGCTCATCGCCGCAATATGCTCCGCGGCAGCCGCGTTCATTTCACCCGATCGCGGATGCCGGCAGTCTATCGATTCCGGCATTCGCGAAACCTGGGCGGCCAATGAATTCCAGTTCGAGCGCGCCATTGAGGCTTACGAAGAGCTGATCGACGCGCATTCGTGGAGGCGGCCATGAGCCACGCGGCAATTGCAATTCCCGGTATCGACCGCATCGGCGGCGCGGAGCGGCAGGCCCTCCTGCTGGCCAAAGGACTGCGCCGGCGCGGCTGGCGGGTAAGCATGGTGGCGCTTTCCGGCACGGGCGGCGATGCGGCCGCGGAACTGCGCAATGCGGGCGTCGGTTTTATCAGCCTGGAGATGCGCAAGGGCCTCGCAGACCCGCGAGGATGGCTCCGTTTCCATCGGTGGCTGTGGCGCGAGCAGCCGGATGTGGTGCACGCGCACCTGCCTCACGCCGCGTGGCTGGCGCGATGGTCGCGCTTGGCCGCGCCTGTCCCAGTAGTGATCGATACCCTGCACAGTTCCTGCACCGGAAGGATGGGCCGGCAGCTCGGCTACTGCTGCAGCCGCTGGTTGCCGGACCACGTAACGGCGGTGAGCCATGCCACAGCCGAGGCCCATTTGGTTGCCGGCATGGTGGAAGCGGACCATCTGTCCGTACTTGGGAACGGAATCGAGGTGGACGCCTGGCGGCCGGATGCGCAAGTGCGGGCCGCCATGCGGCGGGAGCTTGGATTGGCTGGTGAGTTCTTGTGGATCGCCGTGGGCCGGCTGGAGCCGGTGAAAGACTACCCGGCGATGCTTCAGGCGCTGGCCGGCCAGCCGGGGACGGCGCGGCTGCTGGTTTTGGGCGCCGGCCCGCTCGAAACAGAACTGGTGCAACTAGCGGCGCGGCTCGGCCTCGAGCGGCGCGTACGGTTCCAGGGCTTCGAGCCGAATGTGAAGCGATGGATACAAGCCGCGGACGGATTCGTCTTGTCGTCGCGCTACGAAGGGCTGCCCATGGTGATGTTAGAGGCAGGCGCGTGCGGATTGCCCGCTGTGGCCACCGACGTTGCCGGAACGCGCGAGGTGATCGCCGACGGCAAGAATGGCTGGCTTGCCCCCGCAGGCGTCCCGCAGGCGTTGGCTGCCGCCATGGCGAGGCTGATGCGCGCGCCGATTGAGGAACGCCGCGCTATGGGCGAGCGGGCGCGCCAGCGCGTGGCCGATCGATTCCGCCTGGACAACGTGCTGGACCGCTGGGAACGGCTTTATGAGGAATTGCTCCATGGCAAGCGCGCCGCGCGGCGAACGCGCCCGGCAGTGCGGGAGAGTTTGAGCCGCCATAGCGCCGCCTCAGCCTGAAGGCGCCCGGCGAGGGTCAAGGTGGCAGGCTGAAAGCGAAAGAGCGCACGATCGACAGAGGTGAACTGAGCCGCATGAGCGGCCAAGAACTGGCGCAATTGAGCGGCCTCTTCGCCACGCGCGGAGTTTGCGTGTACGCAAATGGTCCACAGGCCGCTGTCTTTTTCGACGGGCCCCCAAAGCTGCTGCGGAATCCATGCAACGCCGGCGCGCAGAAAGGGCACGCGGGCGAAGCCGTCAGACAACAAAGAGATTCCCTCGGCGCGAAGCGCCGCGAGCGTAGATGCATCGAAGCCGTGACGGGGCGCGACGAAGATTCTGGGATTGAGGCCGTGGCCGCGCAGAATGCGCAGGCCGTCGCCGATCCATGCGCGCTGCGTTTCGGCGGTGACGCCGGCAAACTCCGAGGTTTGCGCAAGCCCGAGCAGGCTCCGGCCCCGGTTTACGCAGAGATGGCGGTAGCCGTGCAGGCCGATCGTGGCCCCCGCAGCCTCAAGAGCGCGCATCCGTTCCCAGAAAGTCGGATCGGGCGGCGAAACCTGCAATTCCGGATCGCGGTTGTCGGGAACAACAGCAAGAATCGGCTGCAGGCGGAACTCTTCGATCAGGGACTGGAAACGCAACCAGCATTCGACTGAGAAGGTGGGGCAAAGATCGTCGAACCGGAGCAGATACCGGGCTGGAGCGGAAATCACGCCGCTGCCTCCGTTGCCAGTGCGCGCGCGAGCAGCTTCCGGCTCCAATACCAGAGATAGAAGAACGTGCTCACAGTCCAGAGCGAGGTGGCGAGCGCGATTCCGGCCACGCCGAACCAGCGCATGAGAACGAGGTTCAATACCACGTCGAGGCCGAGGTTGAGGATGCCGCAATAAAGGATCAGGTCCGTGCGGCGCATGGCAACGATGAAGCGATAATAGACGCGGCTGGTGACAAAGAACGGAATTTGGATGGCGTACATGGCCAGCACCGAGGCCACGACGGCGGTGTCGCGCGGCCCGAACTGCCCATGCTGCAGCGCCACGCGGACGAGCGGGCGCGCGCCGGCAATGAGCAGGGCCGCGATCGGCACGGAAATGACTGCGGTGAGCCGGACCCAGAGGCGGACGGTGTGGCGGCATCCGGCCCAATCGCGGTAGGCGATCATGCGCGAGAAGTACGGCACGATGGCGGTGGAGACCGCGCCGGCCAGCAGCGTAAGCACCACGCTGACGAAGCGATTGGCATAGACCAGCGCGGAAACGCTGCCGGCAACCAGCATGGCGGCCATCGCCTGATCGACGAGCAGGCCGCCTGAAGACACAACGCTCGAGAGCAGCACCGGACCGTATTGGCCTGCCACTTCTCGCGTGGCTTCGGTCATGCCGTACCAACGCAGGCGGAAGCGATAGCCGCGCGCCTCCATCATCCCTGCGACAACCGCCGCGTGCAGCAGCGAGCCGGCCAGCGTGGCGTAGACCATGGCCCAGATGCCGAAGCGGCCGCCGAGCAGCAGAGCGCCAAAGAGCACGCAGACCGAAATCACCGCAGGCGCGAGAGCGGGAAGGGCGAAACGGTCGAGCGTGTTGAGAACCGCGGTGCAGTTGGTAGCGATTCCGGTAATGAGGACGACCGGCAGAAGCGCGTAAAAGAGATGCACGGCGAGTTGCAGCTTGGCGGGCGAAAAGTGCGAGGCGATAAGGGGGAAGAAGCCGCGCGCCGTGAGCGCCATCCCAGCGCTCGCCGCGGCGAGGAGCAGGCACATCCAGAGCATGGAACTCGATAGAAGCTGCTGAGCGCGCTCGCGGCCCTCCTGTTCCCTCACCCGGACCAGCGTGGGCACGAGGGCCTGGTTCATCGACTCGGAGATGAGGTTGACGAGCAGGCTGGGGATGAGCGCGGCGGCGAGGAAGGCGTCCATGGCGTCGGAGCGGCCGTAGACGGAAGCAACCGCGATCTCCTTGAACGTGGCCACAAGCTTGACGATGACGCCGGCCGCGCCCACAGACACCGCGGCGCGGAAGATGGCGCGATTGAAGCTGATGCCGCGAGACAGCGGAGCGGCTGGAAGCGAAATTTGTCGAGCGACGTTCATTGGCCCAGGAACTTTCGTTATTCGGGCAAGCGCGGCCTGGTATTTCCGAGGTGATTCGCTTGATTTATCCGCCGCAAAAGGCAATCGTCATTTCCGGTAATGAAATCGGAGCCGTATTCCTTCAGATCCGAAAGCAGGTCTCTAAACCCGTCCATGGGCTCAATTGAGAAACCAGGGTACTTGCTTGCATGCCGCCTTCCCAAGACTGCGCGAATAAAATCCTCGTGTGACATGGAGAGAGAGCCGAAATGGTCGCTGACCATTCCTAACGAATATCGAAAATGGAACTCCAGCCGGCGCTCCCCGCGCCGGAATTGTCCGAATGCAAAAGCTCCTCCACTTCCTTTCCCTGCGCCGAGGACCACAAAGGCAAAGCCGTTTGGAACCAGTAACGCGCCGGGCAAATCGGCTCCATGCTGGAGTATCTGTTCTCTATCCTTAACGAGGGAGCTATCCATAGAACTCCTTTTTCAAATGCCAGGGCGTCCTCTAGGCTGCCAGCCGCTTAATTTTCGGCCGCTTTTTTTGCATTGCGATCCAAAGGTCGTATTGAAGCTGCGCCTTCGAAAAGAAGTCGGGCGAAAGCCCCAGCGCCTGGCCTAGGCGAATGCTCAGATCGACAGTGACTGCGGTGCGGCCGTTAAGAATCCGGGAAATAGTGGCGCGCGCGGTACCGACGCGGCGGGCGAGTTCCGTTGCCGTTGTCTCGCCCATAAACTCTCTTAGCAGTTCACCAGGGCTTGCCGGGTTGTGCATCATTGCCATATTCCTACCTCCTAGTGATAATCCCGGTAATCCACGAGGATCGCGTCCTCGCCTTCAAAGCTAAACGTGAGCCGCCAGTTCCTGTTGACGGTCACCGACCATTGGCCCTTGAGGCCCCCTTTCAGGGGATGCCAGTCCCAGCCCGGCCGGTTCATGTCGTGCGGCGTCGAGGCCAGGTTCAAAGTCGTAAGCAGGATACGAAGCCGTGCCTCATGTGCCGGCTGAATTCCCGTCTTCGAACCTGTTTTGAAGAACCTTTCAAGTCCGCGATGCCGGAAGGATTGAATCACTTTTCACAATGTAACATGATGTGTTACACCTCCACAAGGCCGGGCAGTTCCTCCGGCGTGGGCGGCCGAAGCGGCGGGCACGCGGAAAAGCAGTCTGCGAGGCCGTCCGGATCGTCCGCCGCCAGACGCCCGGCAACGGCAACGATGGCCAGCAGCAGCCATGTCGTGCGGTTCTCTTCTACCGTGGCGGCGAGGGAAGTTACGGCCCAGACCAGCAGTGACGTCACCAGGGCCAGGCGCAGCGGCCCCTGTGTCTGGAGCGCGGAGCGCGCCGCCAGCGCGACGAGCAGCGTGGCAAGAAATAGCGCGCAAAGGCCGCCCCCAACGGCGATGGAGAGCGCGGTGTTGTGCGCCGTATCGATGGGCGCCAGGTGAGCGGCAGCCACAAAAGACCCTGCGCCTGTGCCGAGCAGCGGCGCATGGGCAAAGGCGCGCCAGCCGGCGGACCAGATGTTGAGCCGCTGGTTCAGATCGCCGCTCCGCAGTTGCTCGGGAATGGTGGCGAGGCGGGCAAGAATCGCTCCGGGAATGATGTACCAGAGAGCCGCCAGGAAGGGCGGCAGGACGAATAGGGCGGCCACAACGCGTCTGGGATGGCCAAGCGTGAGAAGGAGAATGGAGCCGGCAAACGCGAGAACGGCGGCCAGGAACCCTTCGCGCGAGGCCGTGAGCAGCACGGCAACAAGACCCAGGGGCAGAAAACCAAGCGCCATCAGGCGAGCCGGCCGGCGGCGTTCGCAGTTCAGGAGCAGAGCGGCGAGGGGAAAACCCAGATCGAGAAAACGGGCCACTTCGTTGGGATCCTGGCCGTAAGCGGCAAAGCGGATCTGACCGGCGGCAATGGCCTCCGGCGATCGGAACGCGGCCAGAGTGAGCAGGGCGAGCACCCAGGAGCCGGCCACCGTGGCGCGCAGCAGAGCTCGCAGATCGGCGGGCGTGCCGGCAAACTCCCACACCAGCCAGACAATCATCATCTCCTGAAAGTAGGCGCGAAACTTTTCCAGGGTCGCGGAGGGATCGATCGTCCAGAAATACGTGCAGCAGAACCAGAGATAGAATACGAGCGTGAGCCACCAGAACGCGCCCGGCGTGCGCACGCATCCAGCTTGAAGAACGGCTGGAACGGCCGCGAGGAGCACCAGCAAACCGGCGATGCGGGCCACGTTCCCCAGCGGTTCGCCGAGGTCGAGGGAGTACTCCCAGGGGATGGCGAAGGCGAAGAGCAGGAGCAGGAACCACGCGACCCGTCTCATCGCCTAATACCTTTGCGAGTAGACAAGCGCAGAGTAGATGGTGACGCCGATAGTGGATTGAATGGCGGACTCCAGGGTGCGGTTCACCAGATTCTTAGCTACGGAATCGGGCACGTAGAGAATGTCCCGGTCCTCGACGGGCTGGTCGGGATCCTGGCCGTGCAACATGCGCTTCAGGTTGAGCGTGATCATGGCGCGGCCGCCTTTTTGTTCGCGGATGAGCACGGCTTTGCCGCTGGCGGCGTTCTGCGACGGCCCCCAGGCCAGGGAAAGCGCCTGCACCACGGTGAGCCCCTGCACCGGATCCACGGGGAACCCGCCGGGACGGATCACGTCTCCGACCACGTAGACAAGACCGGCGCGGCTCACCTGCACGGTGTCGCCGGGGCTTAGCTCGGGATTGTGGTCGGACGTTGTATCGGTGCCGCTGGGGTCGAGCACGACCGGATGCGGCGTCTTGGGGTCGCCCTGATGGAAGACGTTGACCAGGCGGCCGGCATTGGGCGAAAGACCGGAAGCAGCCGAGATCAGGTCAAGCAAACGATGATGGAAGGTGTAGGGATAGACGCCGGGGTGAGTCACTTCGCCGAGCACGCTCACGTCCTGGCCGGCGTAGGCCGTCACCAGCACCGAGACCAGCGGATGCAAAAGCATGCCTTTGGCCAGGAGAGCGGCTTCAATAGCGCGCGCCGCGGCGTGCTCGTCCATTCCCGAGATTTTCACGTCGCCAATCAATGGCAGAGTCACTGTTCCTTCGGCGGAAACGCGCACCGTGGAGTGGAACTCGGGCGTGTGGTACTCGCCGATGTCGAGAAAATCGCCCGGGCCGATGGGCGCCGGCATGGGCGCGGAAGATTGCGTCGCGCCTGGGGGCGTCGCGCCGGTCACGCCCGCCGCCCCCGCGTTGTCCCAGATCGTAGGAGCTTCCTTGGGATTGGGCTGGCTTTTGGTCTCCTGTGTCTGCGGAAAGCTGGCGACGCCCGTGGGCAGGCCAGAAGTGCTCGGAGTGGGCGCCTGCGCGCGGAGGCCCGCGCCCGCCGCGAGCAATACGAGGATCGTAACGGCCTCCCGCGCCACTTTGTCGCCCAATGCATCTCGCAACAGCGCGGCTCCGCCGGCCAGCCATAGCCCTACGAAGAATGTAATAGCGAGATACAGCGGCGGATCGGGCGCGACGGGCTTGACCGGCTGGCGGGCAGGATCGACAACCGAAATGTTGGAGGCGCGCACGCCCGCGGCCAGGCCCGCTTCCTCGGCCTTTTCCTGGACACGCAAGTACAGATCGTGACTGGCGTTCGCCTCCTGGCGCATGACGGCATACTGGGTTGCGGCCTCGTTCAGTTTCATGCCTTCTCCGGTCACCTGTTCAAGGCTTTTGCGCACCAACTGCTCGCGGTCGAGGGCGGTCTGCCAGTTGCTTCGGAAGCGTGCGATCAGTTTGGCGTCCTCGGCCTGTTTCTGCCGGTCGAGATCCTGCAACTGGCGGCCAATCTCGACGACACGGGGAAAGCCGGGGCCGTGTTCGGCGCTGAGCTGAGCCTGCTCCTGTTCCAGGTCGCTGCGGCGGGCGCGAATCTGATCGAGGAGCGTGGTGGCAAAGTTGGCGCTGTCGGCTGCAGGCGCGGATCGGAGGCGATGACCAACTCCGGGTCGCCCTGCGAAGCGGCACGGTACTCCGCCTCGGCCAGAATGCGATCCGTGGTGGCGGCCACAAGCTGCCGGCTGAGCTCGTCCATCTCGAGCAGCGCCGAACTGTGTTCGGTTTCGCCCGGCTGGCCGTTGGCCAGAACCTCCGGCGTGCTCACAATCCCGTGCCGATTTTTGAACTCCGCCAAGCGCTGCTGGTCGCTATCCACGCGAGCCTTCAAACCGGCAAGCTGTGCGTTGAGCCATGCGGACGCCTGAGCCGTGGCCTGAATCTGCGATTCGGTCTCCTGCTCGCCATAGACGCGGATCAGGCCGTTCACCACGGCGGCCGACAACGCCGCGTCGTGAGAGCGAAACCGGATCTCGAGCAGCAACGAGCGCGCCATCGCCTGCACATGCAAGCGCCGCGAGAATCTCTCCAGGAGCCACGCCTGGGCGTCGGGCGAGGGATTTTCGGGATGAAAGCCGGGAAAGCGGCGGGGAAAGCTGCCGCAGAAGCCCGGCGCCTGGTAGAGCTTGAGCCCGGTGATTACGCGCCAGGCAAGCTGATCGCTGCGCAGAACGCTGGCCAATGTCTCCAGGGCAATGGGCGCCGAAAGGATGGAGGACGGGACTGCCGGCTCCTCGCCATCGAGGCTGAGCGCTGAAACCGGAGCGGTGCGCAGCTCAACCCGCGCGGCCGCTTCGTACTGGTTGGGAGCGATGAGGCAATAGAGGAGGCACAGCAGCAAAAGCGCGCCTTCGATGGCCACAACCATGCGGCGTCGCCGCCAAACCTGCCAGCAAAGATCGCGCAGAGAGGTGGACGCGGGCGGGACCGTCTCAGCGGCAGTCCGCGATCCCGAGTCGCCCGGCAATGCGTTCTGAAGAGGCAGAGTATCAGGCAATGAACGGAAACCTCGATCGCAAAGGTCCCCGCGCGCAGTTACAGCCTCTCTTGCACCCAGCCGGATTTCCGGGGTGGAATGCGGAGCTCTGTCGTGGCAGACCGCAGCGAATCCTCGTCATGAGCCCCTCTTTTGCCCTACACCTCGGAAGCAAAAGCGATAGCCCTGGCGTTCAGAACCAAAAGCACTGCTGGGGAAAATCCTAACCAGTTTCGTTGATGGAAAGGGAAACGTCAATCATGTGGAGCGTGCAACCGTGATGGCGGTCACAATGCAGAATAGACGTGTGCACGGGTTGACGGTCGAGTTGGACTGTGCCCGACCAGAATGAAAGCCTTTGCGCCCGGATGGAGTTTTGACAAACCAGAAATCAGGTCAGTGTGAAAGTTCGTGGACCTTGATCAAGCAGTACCCGATGCACAAAAGACCACCAAGATAAAACACTGCGACGGCAAACCAAAACCCCCCCGGTTTCTCGGCACGGTAGACAGGTCCAACGCGTGTCGGCGCCTCTCCTGTAATTGTCGAATACACGCCAACGGACACAAGAATGAACCCAAAAATCAAGTAAAAATAGGGCGGCGTGACAAGCCAGAACAAGTAATGCAAGGATGACCTTCCCTTTCCCTTCTCCTTCAGTGATTCCTGGCCAACACTATAGCACCGAGTGCTAGGTACTTGGTTGCGCCGCCTTATACCATTCCACCGTGCGGCGGAGCCCCTCGCGGAAATCGACTTGAGGCGTGTAGCCGAGCAGCGCCTGCGCCCGGCGGATGTCGGCCAGCGAGTGGCGAATATCGCCCGGTCGTGGCGCCGCGTAGGCTGGCTTGCCGTGGTAGCCGGTGAGCTCGCTGAGAACGCCAAAGGCCCGATTCAGCGTGACGGCCGCGCCGGTTGCCACATTCATTATTTGGCCGGAGACCTTCTCCGCCGTCGCCGCCGCAGCCAGCAGGTTGGCCTCAACGACGTTCTGGATGAAGGTAAAGTCCCGGCTCTGCCCGCCGTCGCCGTAGATCGTAGGCTGCTCGCCGGCGAGCATTTTGCGGCAGAAGATGGCCAGGACGCCGGAGTAGTGCGAAGCGGGGTCCTGGTGGGGGCCGAAGACGTTGAAGTAGCGCAGAGTAACCGTTTCCAGGCCGTAGACGCGGGTAAAGGCGCGCAGGTAGTGCTCGCCGGCCAGCTTGGCCACAGCGTAGGGGCTCATGGGGCTGGGCAGCATCTCCTCGTGCTTGGGCAGCGTGGGCGTTTCGCCGTAGACCGACGAAGAGCCGGCGTAAATAACGCGGCGCACGCCGGCTGCGCGAGCTGCCACGAGCAGGTTGACCGTTGCGTCTACGCAGTTGCGGTTTGTAGCCGCGGGGTCGGCCACGGAGCGCGGAACCGAGGCCAGCGCAGCCTCATGAAAAACAATTTCCACGCGAGCGCAGGCTTGGGCGCAGACAGCAGGATCGGCCAGGTCGCCTTCCATGAACTCCATGGCTTCAAGGCCGGCCAGGTTGGCGCGTTTGCCGGTAATGAAGCTGTCAACGCCACGTACTGCTTCGCCGCGCGCGAGCAGCGCGGCGGCGATGGAGCGGCCGATGAATCCGGCGGCTCCGGTGACGAGATACTTGGCCAAGTCCTCACCTCAAAATACAAAGATTGCGCGGCCGGATCGACGGCCGGCACAGGGTAGGATACTCTTCCGAACCGAGCCGGCGCGGTCTGGCCGTACAATCGACAGCATGAACGCCGTGGCTGCGAACCGCATAGCAGAACTCAAACACAGAATGGAAACCCGCGATGCCCGCATCGGGATCGTGGGGATGGGCTACGTTGGATTGCCGCTGGCGCTGCTGTTCAGCAGCGAGCGGTTCCGCGTAACGGGATTTGACATCGCGCCAGACAAGGTGGCGACGCTCAATGCTGGCGGGTCGTATATCGCGCGCATTCTTCCCGATGCGATTCTGGAAGCGCGAAAGGCGGGCTTCCACGCCACCACGGACTACTCCGAAGTGGCCCGGATGGACGCGGTCATCATCTGCGTGCCCACGCCGCTCGACGAGCACCACGAGCCCGACATGAGCTACGTGGTCGGGACGGTGGAAGCGGTTGCGCCGCACATTCACGAGGGCCAGTTGATCGTGCTGGAAAGCACCACCTACCCCGGCACCACGGAAGAGATTGTCGTTCCGCTTCTGGAGGCGGGCAATCCGCGCTGCCTGAAGGTTGCGCGCGGTCCGCAGGACGCCGGCGTGCACGTGGTGTTTTCTCCGGAGCGCGAGGATCCCGGAAACGAGAGCGTCAACCGGCGCGATGTTCCCAAAGTGCTGGGCGGGTGCGGCGCGGCTGCCGTAGAGCTTGCCGCGGCCATGTATGGCGCCATCTTCCGTCACGTGGTGCCCGTCAGCAGTCCCGCCGTCGCGGAGATGTCAAAACTCCTCGAGAACATCTATCGGTGCGTGAACATCGCGCTGGTGAACGAGCTCAAGCAGTTGTGCATGAGGATGGGCATCGACATTCACGAGGTGATCGCGGCGGCCAAAACCAAGCCCTTCGGTTTCCAGGCCTTTTATCCAGGTCCCGGCCTGGGCGGGCACTGTATTCCCATCGATCCCTTCTATCTTTCGTGGAAGGCGCGCGAGTTCGACTTCCGCACCCGTTTTATCGAGCTGGCCGGCGAGGTGAACACGGCAATGCCGTATTTCGTGCTCGATCAGGTATCGGCCGCCCTGAACAAGTACTCGAAATCCCTTCAGGGGGCGAAGGTGCTCGTGCTGGGGCTGGCCTACAAGCGCGATATCGATGACCTGCGCGAGTCGCCGGCGCTCACGATCATCGAACTGCTGCGCAAGCGGGGCGCCGACGTGGCTTACAACGATCCTTACTTCCCTGCCGTGGGCCGGGGACGCCGCTACGATCTGAACATGACCTGTACGCCGCTGGAGAATCTCGGGCAGTACGATGCCGTGGTGATTGTCACCGACCACTCCAGCTACGACGTTCGCCGCATCGTCGAGCAGGCGCGGCTTGTTGTGGATACGCGCAACGCCACGCACGGAATCGAGTCGCCGAAGATCGTGCGCTGCTGAGCTTGCCCAGCCTCGATCCTCGCGGATTCGACCGTCCCGCTCCTATACAATCAGCAGCGTAAACGGATCGGGGATAGTGGCTTAGTTCGATGACTGCTTTTCTCCCAGCCCTTGCCGAACCCCAGCAATTCTCGTTGGGGGAGAAATTCGTCTTCGCTGCGCTTGCGGCCGCATCTCTCTACGGTTTCTGGCGGCGGTTCGGACCCATCCTCGCAAAAATCCTGCAATCGAAAAAAGACCCTGACTTCCACCTCTTTCCGATCGGCTGGCGTGTGCGCGATTTCGCCTGGGAGGTACTGTGCCAGGCCAAGGTCATCCGCGAACGGCCGCTCGCAGGCATGGCTCACGCCCTGGTCTTCTGGGCCTTCTGCGCCTTCGCGCTGGTGACTCTGAACCACTGCGCTGCGATCTTCGGGCTCGCGTTTCTCGATCCGGCGGGCCGCGTGGGACGGCTGTATTTCTACTTCGCGGCCGCCTTCGCCGCCGCCTGCGCCGTGGGCATCCTCTGGCTGTTTGTGCGGCGATTCCTGGTGCGGCCCAGGTGGCTGGGCGGGCTTTCGTGGGGATCGGGCTTGGTTGCTCTGCTGATTTTTCTGCTGATGGTCACGTATCTGGCGGCGTTCTTTGTGGAGGGCGCAGGCGGGGCGGCGCGGACCTTGTGGTGGGCGCACACGCTTACTCTCCTGGCGTTTCTTCCGGTGATTCCGCACACCAAGCATCTGCATTTGGTGTTGAGCCCGTTCACGGTCTTTCTGTCGCGGAGCGGCTTCGCCCACATTCCTCCGCTTGTTGGCGATGAGGATTTCGGACTTGTCAGCGGCAAAGATCTGACACGGCTCGTCAGCCTGCAAGCGTACTCCTGCGTGGAGTGCGGGCGTTGCATGGAACATTGCCCGGCCAACAGCACCGGCAAGCTGCTGAACCCGAAGGAAATCGTGCTGGGGCTGCGTAGCTACCTGAATGAGTGCGGACCTGCCTCGGAGGAGCCGCTGCTGGGCAAGTACAACGCGCAGGAGGCGGCGTTCCAGTGCACCACGTGCGGCGCGTGCGAGTTCCAGTGCCCCGTAGGCATTGAGCATGTGCCGATTCTGGTGGGACTGCGGCGCGGCGCCGTGAATACGGGCGCGTGGCAAGACGATCACGGGGCCAAGCTTTTTCTCGCGCTCGAGCGCGGAAGCAACGCGCTGGGCATGAGCACGGCCGAGCGCGATAAATTCATCGGGAAGAATGCCCTGCCCTTCTTCGACGGCACGCAGGAATACTGCATGTGGCTGGGCTGCATGGGCGCGTACGATCCGCGCGGGCGCGAGATCGTGCTGGCGCTTGTGCGGGTAATGAGGTACCTCGGCGTAAGCTTCGGCGTGCTGCGCAAGGAGCGCTGCACCGGCGATCCCGTGCGGCGATTGGGCAACGACCTGCTTTTCGAGCAACTGGCCGATGCGAACCTGGAAGCGATGGCGCAGAACAAGGTGAAGAGGATCGTCTCGATCTGCCCGCATTGCGTGCGAACCATCCAGGAAGATTGGAAGGCATACGGAACACCGCCCGAGGTGGAGCATCACAGCGAGTTTCTGGCGCGGCACGCGAGCCAGCTTTCGCCGGTCCAAAACAAGGGGAAAATCGTCTTTCACGATCCCTGCTACCTCGGCCGTTATCGCGGGGTTTACGAGGAGCCGCGCCGGATTGCTGCGCTGGCCGGAGATTTGGTGGAGGCGCCGCGTTCGCGCGAGCGCAGTTTCTGCTGCGGCGCGGGCGGAGGACTGGCGTTCTTAGGCGAGGAGAAGGGCGAGCGTGTGAGCGAGGTGCGCGCGGCGGAACTGGCGGCGACTGGTGCAAAAATCGTCGTCGCGGCCTGCCCCTTTTGCAATACGATGTTCCGGGACGCGTTCGCGGCCAAAGGCTATGGCGCGCCGGAGTTGATGGACATTGCCCAACTGATTGCCCGCGGATTGAAGTAAGGTAATGAAATCGGGTGCTGCTTGATCATTCTTTGGACCGCCCATTAACGGTCCTCGAACATAGGTTGAGTACTGCAAACGATTGAAGTAGGAAGCGGGAGTAACAATGCCAAGAGCAGGTGGAAGGAATAGCCTAGCTGTTTCCAAAATCCTTAAGGCAGCCGAACAGAGCCTCTGGGCGTCATGGGAGTCTGCTCAGGTGTTCCAGCACAGGGTGTTGCGAGGAAATGCGCGAGAGACCCCTCTCGCACATTTCCTCGAAAAGCGCCTTCCTTTAACATACGGCATTTGTAGCGGCGAAGCGGTCGATTACAAGGATGCTCATACAACCGCGCTGGATCTGATCATCTACGACAAAAACCGAAACAGTCCTCTTGCTGAAGATCCGTTCCTAATGCCTGCCGAGTCTCTACTAGCGGCGATAGAAGTTAAGACAACGCTAACAAGGGACGAACTTCGGAAGTGCTATCGAGCAGCAAAATCCATCAGTGCCCTGCGCCCCTTCAAAGGCAGATTTATCAGTGCACGAGAGGGAGGAGCGCCAGTATCTGCCGGTGAATACCGCTGCATGTACACGGTCTTCGCGTACACCTCAGACCTGAGCCCCGAGAACTGGCTAGATTCAGAGGCGAATCGATTGCTTGAAGTCGCGAAGGAGGAAAAGTCGGAAGTTGGATTCATTGACAGAGTGGTTGTCTTGGACAGAGGTCTAATCGCTCCACCGCGAAGTACGGGGAAACTCCTGCTCGGATCGGGACCGTCCGTCTTTCACGAGTGGTTCTTTCACCTCATGAACTACCTGACGAGAGAGCTAGAACGCAGGCGCTCCTCCATGGATTGGCAATTGTATTCGTCACGACTTAGCCCCGGCTGGAGGCACTTGTCCAGAGACGCAGCAGGTAGCAATTCAAAAAGGGACCAAAGCTCATGAAGATCGTTGTCGCCATCAAACAAGTCCCCGACCGCGATGCACCCGTGCGCATTGCCGTTGGCGGCAAATGGATCGATGAATCCGATCTGCAATGGGCGATGAACGAGCCCGATGCCTACGCGCTCGAAGAAGCTCTGCTGCTCAAGGAGAAATCGGGCGCGGGCGAAGTGATCGTCGTGAGCGTCGGCCCGGAGCGCGTGGCTTCGGTGCTTCGCGAGGCGCTGGCCAAAGGCGCGGACCGCGCGATCCATGTCGTATGCGACGACCTGGTTGACCGCGATGCGCTGGGCGTTGCGCGTCTGCTGGCCGCCGCGATCCAACCCGAAAACCCCGACCTTGTGCTCACCGGCCTGCAGTCGGAAGACGTTGGATTGGGCCAGACCGGCGTGATGGTTGCCGAATTGCTCGGCCTGCCGCACGCCACCATGATCCTGCGCGTGGAAGAGACCGATGCCGGGCTTAAAGTGAAGCGAGAACTCGAAGAGGGATGGTTTCAGTCAATTGAATTGCCCACGCCCGCTATGCTGACCATGCAGTCGGGCGGCAACAGGCTGCGCTATGTCACGCTGATGGGCATCAAGCGCGCCAAGACCAGGGAACTCCGGGCCGTGAACGCGGCGGAGCTCGGCGTGGATGCCGTGCCGGTGGTCGTGCTCGAGCAAATTGCCCTGCCGAAGAAACAAAAATCAACGCAGTTTCTGCCGGGCTCGGCCCAGGAAGCAGCTGCGGCGCTGGTTGAGAAATTGAAGACTGAGGCGCGCGTGCTATGAGCATTCTCCTGGTTTTGGAGGAAAGCGGAGGGAAGATCAAGCGGGCCAGTTGGGAGGCTCTGGCAGCCGCGCTTCAGCTCGGACCCGCGCTGGACGTCACGGCTGTTGTGATCGGCGCGCAAACCGAGGCCCTGGCCCGGGAAGCCGCGGCCAGACCGGTTGGCAAGGTCATTCGCGTCGAGCACCCGCTGCTTGCGCCGTACACGGCCGATGGTTTTTCAGCGGCGCTCCAACAACTTATCCAAAACCAGGACGCCACGAAGTGGGTGGTTTTTCCGCACACGTATCAGGTGCGCGACTATGCCCCGGCGCTGGCCTGCCGCATGGGCCAGGTGCTCATTGGCGACGTGGTTGGGACTGAAGAAGGCCCGGTTTTTACACGGCAACTTCTTCAAGGCCGCCTGAGCGGCAGCTACCGGCACATCGGCAGCGGACCCTGTTTCGTTTCCGTGCAGGCCGGAGCGTTTCGCGCCGACGCCCTCGAAGCGCCGCCGGGCGCAGGACCGGCTCCCATCACCACCTTCACGCCCGCCTTCGACGCCGCGCAGATCCGCACCCGCCCCGGCGAGCCCTTCCGCGGCTCCGAGCAGACCGTGGACCTGGGTTCGGCGCAACGGATCGTGAGCGTGGGCCGTGGCATCAAGGATGCGGAACACATTCCGCTCATGCAGGAGCTGGCCACGGCGTTGGGCGCAGAGCTGGCCGCCTCGAGGCCCATCTGCGACAACGGCTGGCTGCCCATGGAGCGGCAGGTGGGCAGCTCCGGCCAGACGGTCGCGCCTCGCCTCTACCTGGCGGTCGGTATCTCCGGCGCTATCCAGCACCTGGTGGGGATGAAAGGCTCGCAGTGCATTGTGGCCATCAACAAAGACCCCGACGCGCCCATCTTCGAAGTGGCCGACTACGGCATCGCCGGCGACCTGTTTGAAGTGGTTCCCGCGCTCACTGCGGCGGTGAAGGCGGCGAAGCAGTAAGCAGCCGCATCGTTGCCTTCACGCGCGGAAGTGGACGAGTTTCTGAAGGCGAACGAGTGACCTGAAAAACCCCTTGCTGCGATCTTCTCAAGCCACCAGCGCCATCTCACGGATGGTTTCCTTGCGCACGGTGAGCCGTTCGACCAGATCGGCGCGCACTTCGTAGCCGCGGCCGGGCGTGTCGGGAATTGCGATCTCGCCCTCTTTAGAAACGGTGACCTCGGGTTCGACGATGTCCTCGGCAAAGTAACGGGCGGAAGCCGAGACATCGCCGGGCAGGGTAAATCCTTCGAGGGTGGAGAGTGCGATGTTATGCGAGCGGCCCACGCCGGACTCCAACATGCCGCCGCACCAGACGGGAATGCCCCGCTCCAGCGCCGCGTTGTGCACGGCGATGGCCTCGGAGAATCCTCCCACGCGGCCCAGCTTGATGTTGATGATCCGGCACGATTCCATCTCGATCGCCGCCAGCGCATCGCGGCGGTTGCGGATCGATTCATCGAGGCAGATGGGCGTGTTCAGGCGCTTCTGCAGCACGGAGTGGAAGTAGAAGTCGTCGTGCCACAAAGGCTGCTCGATCATGAGCAGATCGAAAGCGTCAAACGAAACCAGATGGTCTTCATCGCGCAGGCGATAGGACGAGTTGGCGTCGCAACTGAGCAGGATGCCCGGCCAGCGGCTGCGCACGCGCTCGAAGACATCGACATCCCAGCCCGGCCTGCACTTGAGCTTGATGCGCTGATAGCCCGCGTCCAGCTCGCGTTCCACGATCGCGAGCAATTCGGGAATCGAGGACTGGATGCCGAGAGAGACGCCGCAGGGGATGGTTTCGCGAACGCCGCCCAGCAAGCGGGAAAGAGAGATGCCTTCGCGCTGGGCCTCAAGATCCCATATGGCGTTCTCGAGAGCGGCTTTCGCCATGGGATTGCCGCGCACCGCGCGGAAGATCCGCGGGCACTCGCCCCCGTGCTCTGGAGGTTCGGCAGCCAGCATCGGCGCCAGTTCATTCATCAGGACCTGCCACGCCGTATCGGTCGACTCGCTGGAGAAGTGCGGCCGCTCGCCGGCGGTGCATTCGCCCCAGCCGCTCAGTCCTTCTGACTGGACCTCCGCAAGCACGATTCTCCGGTTACGGGTGACGCCAAAGCTGGTTTCAAACGGACGCACCAGCGGCATATGCAGTTCACGCAGAACGATCGCATCGATTCTCATAAAGTCGTGTTTTCCTTAGTGACACCGGAACCGGGGCTTGAATCCTCGTGGGCGAGGGATCCCAGTTCGTAGACTCCATTTCCTTCTGCATCGCGAGAGAAGTCGAGTACAACCAGCCCTCGCGAAAATGCTTCCTGGAACTTCCTTCGATTCTCAAGCTGGACAGCGAGAGCTCTAGCGCGGCTCGCTTCGCTGGCCTTCCACTGGTCAATGGGGGATGGAACCAGTATGCGTTCTTCGATTCTGCGTACGGCCGCCGGGCGCCGGGCAAGGATTGCTCCCACTCGCGGGGAATCCAGCTCCCATTCGGCCAAGAGACGGTCCGTCGGGAGCCCACCCTGCAGTCGAGATGAGGATACACCATAGAAATCCACAAGGTAGGTGCGCGCGATGGCGCCCAGCCTGTGGATATTCAAAAAAGCGTTCGGGATTGCCAGCGGGTCGAAGGTCCACTCGATGCGCCGGATGCCCCGCGAAAGAGCTTCACGCCGTTGCTCCCATTTAAGTTGCGCGCCAATGCCGCGGTTGCGGTGGGAACGTCCGGACAGCCAGCATGTGGGAATGGAGATAAAGCTGCGGTCTTTTTGCAGTCTTCTTAATCCCCGGCAAAGACATGGCGAAACCAACGAGCGCTTTGGCCCTGGTCTCTTCCGCACTGTCCGCGAGTTCGCTGTCGAAGGCGCCCATCACCTGGCCGCCAATCTTTTGCGCCAGCAGAAATGTTTTGCGAGGCACTACGTCGCTTTCGTCGTAGCCCCAGATCTCGATCTGGAGTCGAACGCAAGCCTCCATCTCGTCCAATCCCGCGCAAGAACGAATATCGATCATGACCGAGCCTGCGATAAGGTTTGCGCCGGGAGATCGGGGCCGGATGCCGCCTGGCTTGCCAGCTTCTTCTTCGCCTGCGTCCACAGCGCCTCCAACTCGTCTGGCGAAAGTTCTTCCAGCGGCCGTGGCGCGGCCCGCTCCATCTCAAGGAAGCGCTGGCGGAAGCGCAGATTGCAGTTGCGCAAAGCCATCTCGGCATCTACCCCCAGATGGCGGCCCAGGTTGACCGCGGTAAATAGCAGGTCGCCCAGTTCGGCAGCGATCGCCGGCTCGCGCGCCGGATCGCCGGAAGCAACTTCCGCCTCCAGCTCCGCTGTCTCCTCGGCCAGCTTCGGCAACAGATCGCGCCAGCTTGGCCAATCAAAGCCCGATTTTCGCGCCTTAGAGCCGAGTTTGGCGGCTTCAGCCAATGCAGGCAGCGCGCGAACGACGCTATCGAGCCGCGAAGCCGGCTGATTCCCTGCCTTGGGTGCGGCACGGTCTTCACCGGCGGCGGGCGCGCGCTTTTCGGCGGCCTTGATCTCCTCCCAGTTGCGCAGGACAGCGGACGAACTCTCGACCGCGGCATCCACCTCCGCGCGGTTTCCTGCCGCACGCGACGCCTCATCGCCAAAGACGTGAGGATGCCGGCGCACCAGCTTGCGAATCAGCGATTCCAGCACATCGGCGATGGTGAAGCGGCCCTCGTTGGCCGCCATTTCGGCATAAAACAGCACTTGCAGCAGCAGGTCGCCGAGCTCCTCGGGTAAGTGGGCAAAGTCCCGGCGCTCGATGGCGTCAAAGACCTCATAGGCCTCTTCCAGCGTGTACTTGCGGATGGAATCGAAGGATTGCTCGCGGTCCCACGGGCAGCCGCCGGGAGCGCGCAACCGGGCCATGATGGCCACTGACTGCTCAAACAACGCCGCCGCCCGCGCCGCATCGGTGGTTTGCGGCGTGGGATCCTTCGCGCTCGGTCTCTCTGGCGGCAGACCCATGTGGTCCCAGTTTACCTTGCGCGCAACCGCGCCATGGTTGTGTACAGTACAGTGCAACCCTTCGAAAACCACATCTTGAGACTGCGCGTCGACGGGATATACTCTCTCTGCAATGATCCCCATACTTGTGACAGTTTTTGCCGGGGTTTTGGGGCTGGCGTTCGGGAGTTTTCTGAATGTCTGCGCAGCCCGCTGGCCCCAAGAAGAAAGCATTGTCGAGCGCCGCTCGCATTGCCGCCACTGCAACCGTACCCTGGCGTGGTGGGAAAACGTTCCCCTCGTGAGTTGGCTGGCGCTCGGTGGCCGCTGCCGAACCTGTAAAGCCTGGATTGGATGGCGGTACCCGCTGGTGGAACTTGCTGTTGGCCTGCTGTGGGCCTATTCCGCATGGCAAATCTTCAGCGCCGCGCCCGAACTGAAGTTGGGCATTCTCTCTTACGACGCCTCGCTGGCCCTGGCAAACGGAATTGCGCGGACGATCTTCCTGTGGCTCCTCGCGGCCCTTGCAGTTCTCGATGCCGAGAACTTCTGGCTGCCTGACCGGCTCACCTTGCCCGGCATTGCCCTGGGGCTTGCTCTGGCCGTGACGCACGCAACGCTCGATACGTTTCTGCAGAGCAGCGGCAGCTTCGAAGTCTGGAAGCACTTCGTTGCCATTTACATCGTTCAGTTCTGGTTTCTTGGCGCAGTCGCTTCGGCGGGCGTGCTCCTGGTGATTCGCTGGATCTATCAGATGATTCGTGACCAGGAAGGCATCGGGTTGGGCGACGTAAAGCTTATGGCGATGCTCGGCGGATGGGTCGGTTTCAAGGCCGCCATGTTGTCGTTCGCAATCGCGGTTCTGCTGGGCGCCGCAGTGGCTGTGATTTTGCTGATCGCTCCCTCGGAGCAGGCCAAAGGGCAAAAATGGACCCTCAAGAAGCTGCCCTTCGGAACGTTTCTCTCCGTGGGCGGAATCGTCGGCGGCCTGTGGGGTAAATTGGTCATCGCCGCTTATTTGCGCTGGTCGGGGTTTTAAGACAACGCCTCATCCAGGCAAATGAACCGGCAGATGCAGCCTATTGCGCTGCCGGCTTAGCCGGCGCCGGCGGTTTTGCGTTCGCGATCTCGGGGTCCTTCAAGGCCTTCCGCGCCTCCTTGCCGTGGCGGCTGTCCGGATCGTAGTCGACAACCTTTTGGTAGTTCGCGCGCGCCTCGGCAAAGTTTCCCAGTTGCCGCTCGCATTCGGCCAGGCCCCAATACACATCGGGATTGTAGGGATCGAGGACCAGCGCGGATTGAAACCGCGACAAAGCCCCTTTCCAGTCTTTGTTGCTCAGATAGTAATTGCCTACATTCTCGTCCTCGGCCGCCGTCTCATGGTGCTCCGGCACAATCTCCTGTCCTTTTCTGCCGTGCTTTCCCGTTTGCGTCTCGTCATCCGGCGGCTGAAGCAGGTTGCCCAGGCCGGCCAGGCTCGAACTGGAGCTCGATTCGCTCGACTCGGCCGCAGCCGCTGCACCCTCCGGACTGCGTACGGGATCGGCATCTTCCAAAGGCATCGGGATGCGCCCGCTGCCCGCTCCCTCACCTGCTTCCGGCGGCAGATTGGGTGAGTTTTTCGAAGGCATCACCGGGACCGAGTTGGTGTCCTCGGGGAAAGGATTCTGATTGGTCTGCTGCTGCACGTGCGAAGGTGTCTGACCGGATGGCGAGTTCTGCGAATTCGCGGCCGGTTGGCTTTGGCTGGAGCCGGAGGCATTGCCGCTGTGCGGCGCCTGCGCACAGAGCCGCGGCGCTACTGCCAGCAGGCAAGCCAGGACAAGCGCCATGCCAAAGACCGGTTTCATTGCCAAACCCACAACTGCCCAACTCCCCTACTGCTTCGACGCGATTCAGCCCGGAGCAGGATGCGCGGCGGCTGGCGCGGGCTGAAAGCCTGCATCCAGTAGAAGCATCGCATATTTACGCGGGTGGTTTCATCTCGTGGCCCGATCCCTGCGCTGCGAACGGCAACTGTTTTGTTGGACTGGGCAAGGACCCGATGGTCATGAGCGGAAGCTATCCGGCAACGGCGCGGCAATCGGGTTTCGAGATGCGATTTTCCACGCCGCGGCTTCCTGCCCTGGAACGATAGAATCCCTTTAGGCTGTTTTCCTTCGCGCCGCCCCAAGGAGCGCCGTTCGCATGGGCTATCAGGTTCTGGCCAGAAAATACCGCCCGCAGCGCTTTGCCGACGTGGCCGGCCAGGACCATGTGACGCGCACGCTGCTGAACGCGCTCGCGCAGAACCGCATCGCGCACGGGTACATCTTCTCCGGCCATCGCGGCATCGGCAAGACGACCATTGCGCGCATTCTCGCCATGGCGCTCAATTGCCGGACGGTAGTTGGCACAGCACAGCGGCCCACGCATGAGCCTTGCGGCGTTTGCGACGCCTGCATCGAGATTCGCCAGGGCAATGCGGTGGACGTGATCGAGATTGACGCGGCCACTAACCGCGGCATCGACGAGATCCGCGAACTGCGCGACGCGGCGCGCTACTCGCCGGCGCGCGACCGCTACAAGGTCTACATCCTCGACGAGGCGCACCAGATCACCGAGGCCGCCTTCAACGCGCTGCTCAAGACGCTGGAAGAACCGCCGGCCCACGTCATCTTCATGATGGCGACCACCGAGCCCGAAAACATTCCCCAGACCATCCGTTCGCGCTGCCAGCACTTCAGCTTTCATGCGGTCAAGTTCGATGACATCCTGGCGCAGTTAAAGATGATCGCGACCGAGGAGAAGGTCGCCGCCGAAGACGACGCGCTGGCACTGCTGGCCGAGGCCGGCGACGGATCGATGCGCGACGCGCTTTCCATCATGGACCAGGCCATCGCGTCCGCTCCGCTCAAAGACGGCCGCCCCGCGCTCTCGGCCGAGCAGATTCGCGAACTGATGGGCTCGGTGCCCAACACCGTTTTCGAGAAGTTAATGGAATCCGTCGCGCAGGGCCAAAGCGCCGAGTTAATGGAGGGGATCAACACGCTGGTGAACGCCGGGCACAGCCCGCTTTCGCTCGCGCGGCAGCTTGTTCGCTATCTGCGCAACGCGCTCATGGCCAAGCTGGGCGGGGAAAAAACCGAGCTGTTGCAGATCTCCGCGGACGAGCGCGCCCGCGCGGCGCGGACCGCGATGCTCTTCAGCGAAGAAGAGCTGACGCGCAATCTGCAGATCGCGCTGCGCACCTTCGACGACCTGAACTACCGCCAGGAGCAGCGCCTGCACCTCGAACTTGGCCTGCTCAAGCTGATTCACGCGCAGCGGCTGCTGCCCATCGAGGAGCTGTTGAGCGGCGTGGCGAGCGGATCGGGCGCACGAACGGCGGCCGGCTCGTTGCGCACCAGCGCAGGCGCGGCAAAGCCATCGGGGATGGCCTCGCAGGCGGCGGTTCCGGCGAGGGAAAAGAGCGTGTGGGCCGGCGATTCGAGGGCTACATCCGCCTCCGAAACCAGGATGGAAGCAAGGGTTGAGGAATCTGCTGCAATGCGCTCGATTTCTATGAGTAATGAGATCGCAGCTCACGAGCCTGTACCCTTCCCCGCGGTCGGCAGCCATGCCACTGGTTTCGCCGCGGCGGCCACGCTCACCGAGGGCGCGCTGGCCAAGGCTCCCGAAGCGGAATCCGCCACATCCAATGGAATGACGGCGGAGCATATGCGCGAAGCGATCGTCGCAGCCCTGGCCACAGCCGGACATACATCCGCCGCGCAGTTGCTCGGCTCAGGAACGTGGCAAATGGACGCGGGCAGCGTGCGCGTAGCCGTGCACGCGCTCGGCAAGAAGATGCTCAGCCTCACGGTCAACGCCGCAGTGGAGAAAATTGTCCGCCATGAGCTGCAACGGATGGGCGCGCCGCCGCGATTCCTGGTGTCGGCCGGAGCGGGATCGGCTCCCGCAGTGGTCGCTCCGCCTGTCGTCGCCGCGGGCAGCGTGCAGGAAGCTGCGCTCGAGCATCCAATGGTCAAGCGGGCGCAGGAGATATTCAACGCCGAGGTCCGCAGCGTGATCGACCTCCGGCACAAGTGATCGTCGCGCTTACAGGAGAATCATGATCAATCCGCTCAAGATCTCGGAGATGCTCTCGCAAGCCAGCCAGATGCAGGAAGAGGTGCAGCGTAAGCTCGGCGAGACCGTGGTTGAGGCCTCGAGCGGCGGCGGCGCCGTCACCGCAACCATGAATGGCAAGAAGGAGCTGTTGAAGATCCGCATCGATCCCTCGGCGGTGACAAGCTTGTCGGGCGGCCAGGCAGATGTGGAGATGCTCGAGGATTTGATCGTGGGAGCGGTCAACGAAGCCGGCCGCAAGGCGGATGAAGCCATCAAATCGAGCGTGCAGGGCGTGCTCGGCGGGCTGAAGATTCCAGGGCTCGGCGGCTAACGATGCGCAGCGTAAGCCGAGAAACGACGAACGAACAAACGCTCAGGGAGGCCTGAATTGTCACGCTATGCCGAGCCAATGGCCCGGCTCATTGAGGAATTGAAGAAGCTGCCCGGAGTGGGCGCCAAAAGCGCGCAGCGGTACGCCTTCCACATTCTGCGCGCCAGTGACGAGGATGCCACCGCCCTGGCCGATGCCGTTCGCGGCCTCAAAACCAGCCTGCGCCTCTGCTCCATCTGCAATAACGTCACCGACGTTGATCCCTGCGTCTACTGCACCAGCCCCACGCGCAACCAGCGCCTTGTGTGCGTCGTCGAGGAGCCAACCAACATCGCAGCCGTCGAGCGCACGCAAACCTATCAGGGCGTGTACCACGTGCTGCACGGGACGCTTTCGCCGCTGCACGGCGTGGGGCCGGACCAGTTACGCGCCGAAACCCTGCTGCGCCGCGTGGAGCGCGGCGAGGTGGACGAGGTCATTCTGGCTACGAGTCCCACGCTTGAGGGAGAGGCCACGGCCGATTGGCTGGCCGGCGCGCTGCGCGGATTTGCGGTCCGCATCACGCGCATCGCCACGGGCGTTCCCGCCGGCAGCGACATCGAATACGCCGATGAAGTGACGATGGCGCGAGCGATCGAAGGCCGCAGAATTATTTAGTCTGGGTCAGGGCTCCGCCTGGTCTGAAGAATCTGCTGAGAGCGCACCGCCTTAATCCCGTACACAAAAAAAGCGGGATGGGCCGGTTAGCCCTTCCCGCATGTGCTCATGGTTTTGGGGAGCCGCTGCTATAAGAACTATTTCGAGATCCGGTCGAGGGCCAGATTCAGATCCAGTACGTTGACGCGCGGCTCGCCGAGCAGGCCAAGCGTGCGCCCCTGAATGTGCTCCTCAATCAGCTTCTGAACCGCTGCTTCCGTCAGCCCGCGAGCTTTGGCTACGCGAGGCGCCTGAAAATATGCATTGTCCGGAGTGATGTCGGGATCGAGACCGGACGCCGAATACGTCACCATATCGATGGGCACGGGCTTGCCGGGATTTTCCGCGGCCAGCTTGTCGATGTCGGCCTGCATGCGCTGGGCCAGCTTGGCATTCGATTGCGCGAGATTCGAGCCGCCTGAAGAAGTGGCGTCGTAGCCGTTGCCCGCGGCCGAGGGGCGCGGATGAAAGTACTTGTCGGAGGTGAAGCTCTGCGCGATAATCTCCGATCCGATAATTTGGCCGTTGGGCAGCTTGATCAGGCTGCCGTTGGCCTGATGCGGAAAGAGCAACTGGGCGAGGCCGGTCATCAGCAGCGGATAGCCCAGCCCAAACAGCACCGCAGTCACCAGCGTGAACCGAATCGATGTTCCCCAGATGGAATGCTTCACCGGGGTTTCCTGCACATGCGAACCGTGATGCCCCTCGCGCGTTCCAAGTTCTTCGTCGATCATCGCAACTGTATTCACGTTCAATCTCCTTTACACAACCCGCGGGCGCTTACGCCAGGTGCATTGCCACCAGGCACACATCGATGGCCTTGATGCCGATAAACGGAATAATGATGCCTCCGACCCCGTAGATCAGGAGGTTGTTGCGCAGCAGGATATCGGCCGCCTTGGGTTCGTACTTCACGCCTTTCAGCGCCAGCGGAATCAGCGCCACGATAATCAGCGCGTTAAAAATGACAGCGGATAGGATTGCCGAGTGCGGTGAATTAAGGTGCATAATGTTCAGCGCCTCCAGCACCGGAAATACCCCGGCGAACATGGCCGGAATGATGGCGAAATACTTGGCCACGTCGTTGGCGATGGAGAAGGTGGTCAGCGCGCCGCGCGTCATCAGCAGTTGCTTGCCGATTTCGACAATTTCAATCAGCTTGGTGGGGTTGGAGTCCAGGTCCACCATGTTGCCGGCTTCCTTGGCGGCCTGGGTGCCGGAGTTCATGGCCACGCCCACGTCTGCCTGCGCCAGCGCGGGCGCGTCGTTGGTGCCGTCGCCGGTCATGGCCACCAGCTTGCCCTTGCCCTGCTCGCTCTTGATCAGGTCCATCTTGTCTTTGGGCTTGGCCTCGGCCAGAAAGTCGTCCACGCCGGCCTCGTGCGCGATCACCGCGGCGGTCAGCGGATTGTCGCCGGTGATCATGATGGTGCGGATGCCCATGGCGCGCAGACGCGCCAGCCGGTCCTTGAGGCCGCCCTTCACAATGTCCTTGAGATAAATCACGCCCAGCGCCGAGGCGTTCTCGGCCACCACCAGCGGCGTTCCGCCGGCGCGGGCGATCTCCTCAACATAGTCGCGAATCTTCTGCGGCATCGCCGCGCCCTGTTCCTCGAGGAAGAGCGCAATGGCGTCTGCCGACCCTTTGCGGATGCGCGTGCCGGGCAGATTTACGCCGCTCATGCGCGTTTGCGCGGTGAACGGAACAAACTCGGCGTGCATGCCGGCCAGGTCGCGTCCGCGCAGTTTGTACTTCTCCTTGGCCAGCACCACGATCGAGCGGCCCTCGGGGGTCTCATCGGAAAGCGACGCCAGTTGCGCGGCATTGGCAAGCCGCTCGTGGCTCACGTCCGGCGCGGGCAGGAACTCCGTTGCCTGGCGGTTGCCCAGGGTGATGGTGCCGGTTTTGTCGAGCAGCAGCGTGTTCACATCGCCCGCGGCCTCCACGGCGCGGCCGCTCATGGCCAGCACGTTGTACTGCACCAGCCGGTCCATGCCGGCGATGCCGATCGCCGAGAGCAGTCCGCCGATGGTGGTGGGAATGAGGCAGACCAGCAGCGACACGAGCACGAAGATTGTCTGCGGCGCGCTGGAGTAGATGGAGAAGGGTTGCAGCGTGACCACCGCGATCAGAAAGATGATGGTGAGGCCGGAGAGCAGAATACTGAGGGCAATCTCGTTGGGCGTCTTCTGGCGCGTGGCGCCCTCAACCAGTGCAATCATGCGGTCAAGAAAGGTCTCGCCCGGATTGGAGGTGATCTTGACCTTGATCCAGTCCGAAAGCACCTTCGTGCCGCCTGTCACCGCTGACCGGTCGCCGCCTGCCTCGCGGATCACCGGAGCCGATTCGCCGGTGATGGCCGACTCGTCCACCGAAGCCACGCCTTCGATCACTTCGCCATCGCCGGCGATGTAGTGGCCGGCTTCCACGTAAATCACGTCTCCGGCGCGCAGCAAACCGCTGATGACCTCTTCAAAGCTGCCGTCGGCGGTGTACCGCTTGGCGATCGTCTCGCCCTTGGCCTTGCGCAGCGTGTCGGCCTGGGCCTTGCCGCGGCCCTCCGCCATGGCCTCGGCAAAGTTGGCGAACAGCACCGTGAACCACAGCCAGAGCGTGATCTGCAGGTTGAAGAAGAACGTCCCAGGGTGATGGCGGTAGTTCTCGATGAGCAGGAGAGACGTGAGCACACTGCCCACCTCCACCACGAACATCACGGGGTTCTTGACCATCCAGCGCGGATCGAGCTTGCGAAGGCTGTCCAGCGTTGCCTGGGCGATAATTTTCGTGTTCCAGAGACTCGTTTTTTCAGCCATAACAGTCCGTTACCCTTGTCCTGACGCGGTGTGGATTCGGTTAGAACAGCTTTCCTGTCTGCAGCAGCAGGTGCTCCAGAATCGGTCCCAGGCTCAACGCCGGGAAGAAGGTGAGTGCGCCGACGATCACCACCGTGCCGACGAGCAGCACGGCGAACAGCGGCGTATTCACGGGGAAGGTGCCGGGCGACGGCGGAACGCTCTTCTTCTGCGCCAGATTGCCGGCCAGGGCCAGCGCGGGAATCATCATGAGGAGGCGGCCGATGAGCATGTCCCAGCCCATCGCGATGTTGTACCACCAGTTCGTGCCCAGGCCGGCGAAGGCCGAGCCGTTGTTGCCTGCGCCTGAAACGAAGGAGTAGAGGATTTCGGTGAACCCATGCGGGCCGGGATTGTTGGTCACCGTGGTTCCGGCCGGGATGAGAACGAAAATTGCCGCGAAGGCGAGAATGACCAGCGGGAAGATGAGCGCGTACAGCATGGCCATCTTCACGTCGTAGGCTTCGATTTTTTTGCCCAGATACTCGGGTGTGCGGCCCACCATGAGCCCGGCGATAAAGACCGCGAGCACGACAAAGACCAACATGCCGTACATGCCGGAGCCCACACCGCCGAAGACCACCTCGCCAAGCATGATGTTGGAGAGCGGAACCATGCCCCCGAGCGGAGTGAAGCTGTCGTGCATGCTGTTCACGGCGCCGCAACTGGCATCGGTGGTGATGGTGGCGAAGAGCGCGCTTTCGGCAATGCCGTTGCGGACTTCTTTGCCCTCCATGTTGCCGCCGGGCGCGGCCGCGGTGCGCGTCTGCTGCGCTCCGTGAACCACGTTGTAGGGATGCGCCTCAGCCCAGTAACACACCGCGAAGCCGGCCGCGAAGAGAACGTACATGGCGGCAAACACCGCCCAGCCATGCCCGCGCGAGCCGGTCATGCGGCCCAGCGTATAGGTGAGACCCGCGCCAATCAGGAAGATCGACACGATCTGCATGAAGTTCGAAAGCGGGGTGGGGTTCTCATACGGGTGCGAGCTGTTGGCGTTGAAAAATCCGCCGCCGTTGGTGCCCAGCATCTTGATGGCTTCCTGCGAAGCCACGGGGCCCTGCCCGATGGTTTGCGTTTGCGAAGGCTGATCGAGTGATTGGGCGACGGTGTAGGCGTTCAGATTCTGCGGAACTCCCTGCCACACCAGCAGCAGCGCGTAGACGATGCAGATGGGCGCGAGGATGTAAAGCAGCGTCCGCGTCATATCGACCCAGAAGTTGCCGATGGTGGCGCAGCTGGTCCGCTTGATGCCGCGGATGAGTGCGATCGCCACCACGATGCCCGCCGCGGCCGACCAGAAGTTGTGCGTCGCCAGGCCCGCCATTTCGGTGAGATAGCTCATGGTGGACTCGGGCGTGTAGAACTGCCAGTTGGTGTTGGTGGTAAAGCTGGCGGCCGTGTTCCAGGCCAGGTCCGGGCCCACTGCGGTCAAATGCTGCGGGTTCCATGGCAGGTAGTACTGCAGGCGCTCAATGGCGTAGGTGAGCACCAATCCCACGGCCGAGAAGCCGAGCATGGCGAAGGTGTACTCGCGCCAGTTCATCTCCTTGCCGGCCTTGACGCCGCAGAGCTTGTAGATGAGCCGCTCGAAAGGACGCAGTACCGGGTCGAGCCAGGTGCGCTCGCCCTCGACTACGCGCGTAAAGTAAATGCCGGCCGGGCGAACCGTGGCAAGCAGAATGACGGAGTAGATGGCGAATTGCAGCCAGCCGTTTGCGGACATGTCAGAATTTCTCCGGGAAAAGCATCGTCAGGGTGAGATAGCCCAACAACAGGATGGAGATAATGAGACCGATCGCGCTGATGATTTCAAAGTGCATGGGCTACCTCAACTTTTGGCAAGCCTTGACGTAGAGAAACGCCAGGGCGAAGAAGATTGCGGTGTACAGCAGCATCAGTGCATCTTGCATGCAGGATCTCCGCTTTTCGGGCCGGACCGGCTCCGGCAGGATTCGGTGGAAAAATCGGATCCGGGTTCGCACCAGCATGCGCCGCGTTCATCGAGGCGCCTGCGGTGCATTCTCCCGCATCGGGCCATACAACCGGCCTGACTGAATCCGATTCTGTCCTCTGTCTGCTTTGAGATTTAAAAAGAATTGCTAAAGATTCCGTAAGGATCGTTTTCCGGCCGCAGGAAGTCCTCCAGAATCAGCGGCGATCGTTGCGAAGGGTTCGCAATGCGATATAAGCTGCGCTTCTCACTCTTCGTTGCCGGCCCAACCCTCGGGGATGAACCGGTAACCCACCCAGGGCTCGGTTTGAATGTACTGGCGGCCGGTTTCACCTTCGAGTTTCTTGCGCAACTGGCCGATGAAGACTCGCAGGTACTCAGGCTGATGCGCGGATTGCGCGCCCCACACTGCCGTCAGCAGGGCGCGATGCGTCATCACCTTTCCCGAGTTGCGGGCCAGGTGCAGCAGCAGATCGAACTCTTTGGGCGTGAGGTGAATGGGTTTGCCCTGGACCAAAATCGTATGGGCCTGGGCATCGATGACAAAATCGCCGGCTTCCAGGGCGGCCGTGGTGCGTTCCGGCGCGCGGCGCAGATGTGCTCTTACGCGAGCCAGCAGCTCCTGAATGCTGAACGGCTTGGTCACGTAGTCGTCGGCGCCCGCGTCAAGCGCTTCCACCTTCGACCGCTCATGCTCGCGAACCGAGAGGACCAGCACCGGCGTTGCGCCCCGCGAGCGGATCGTCCGGCAAACCTCGACGCCGCTCAAGCCGGGCATCATCAAGTCGGTAATTACCAGGTCCGGCGGCCAGTCGCGGAACAGCCGCAGGCCCTCCTCGGGATCGTTGGCGGTGCGAACATCGTATCCCTGCGCGGAAAGCGCGGCACGCAGCACCCGCGTAATCTGGAACTCGTCGTCGATTACCAGAATTCTTCCGGGCATGCCGTTCTTCTTTCATCGGAAGCTTACAACACCCGGCACGGCATTTCACAAAATGCGGCAGCCGGGTATCATTCCGATGGGGAAGACAATGGGCGCACCCGCCTATGCAAGACCGGCCCTTCGCTGGTTCGCCGCCACGGCGGCGGCGGCGCTCACCACGTTTCTGCTCGCCTGGCTTGGCGCCAACTCAACCACTGCCGGGATGGTGTTTCTGGTGCTGGTGGTCTGGTGGGCCACGCAATCCGGAACCGTGCTCTCGGTTTACACCGCGGTTCTCTGCGCCATCTGCTTCGACTATTACTTTCTGCCTCCCGTGCACACTTTTCGCCTGCAAGGCGCTCAGGCATGGGTGGCGATGGTATCGTTCGCGCTGAGTTGCGTCGTCGTGAGCCGGCTCTCGGAGCGCGCGCGCCAACAGACGATCCAGGCGGAACAACGCCAGGCGGACGTGGGAAAACTCTACGCCCTCAGCCAGGAGATGATGCTCTTTGAGGACGCCGATCGCCTCCTCCACGACCTGCCCGGCGCCATCGACCGCATTTTCGCGCTCGATGGGGTGGTCCTCTACGTCGGCGATTATGACCGTTTTTACTCCTCCACCGGCGAGGCTCCGGCCAGCGTACAGGCGCACATGCAGGCGGTGGCGCAGGGCCTTAGCCCTACCGCAACGTCGTTCGCCGGCTACCAAACCACTGCGCTGATGCTGGGGTTGAAACCCGTGGGCGCTTTGGCCTGGCGGCCCGATGCGCTTTCCCTCGAGGTGGCCACTGCCGTGAGCGCGCAGGTATCGATTGCGGCGGCGCGCTCCATCGCCATCGCGGCCTCCACGCGCATCGAGGCTGCGCGCGAAGGGGAACGCCTGCGCACCGCTCTGATCGACTCGTTAACCCACGAGTTGCGCACGCCGTTGACTTCCATCCGCGCCGCTGCGACCACGCTGCTGGAGGGCGATGGACTGGACGAAGCCGGACGCCTCGACATGGTGCGAATCATCGACGAGGAGGCGGCGCGCCTCGATCTGCTCATCGGCGAGGCGGTGGAGATGGCCGAGATCGACGCCAACGTGGTTGAGGTGAAGATGTCTCCCCAGCATCCGCGCGCATTGCTCGACCAGGCCGTAGAGGAATCGCGCAAGATTCTGGCCTCCCATAAGGTAACGATTTTGCCGGAGGCCGCGGACCCGCCCGGCCCAGGCGGCGGGCCGGCCTGGTTCGATCCGCATCTGCTGGGCAGGGCTCTCCGCCACTTGCTCGAGAATGCAGCCAGCCACACGCCTCCCGGCACGCGCGTCACCCTCAGCAGCAACCGCTCTGACGGCCGCCTGGAGTTTTGCGTGGAAGATAACGGCCCCGGCATCGATGCCCGCGATTTGCCATTGATCTTTGAGAAGTTCTATCGCGGCAAGCGCGCAGCGAACGCGCGCAAAGGGTCCGGGATGGGCCTGGCAATCACGCGCGCCATCTTGAAAGCGCACGGCGGCGGCATCGAAGCATCGAACGCGCCTGGCAGCGGCGCGCGCTTTCGGTTTTGGGTGCCGCTGATCGAAAACGAGCCCAGCTCCAGGCGCTAAGCGACCGTCATTCCGCACCGTTGTCCATCAGCGCGGCTCATGGCTCCAGTCGCAGACGATTTCCCGCCGCTTTTCCGAGCTCTCCGCCGCCCACTCCAGCAGACGCACCACGCGCCAGCCGTCCACGCCCGTGACCGGCGCCGGGGCCTTGCCCAGCAGCGCATCGCGAATGCCCGCATAGTAGAGGCGGTAGTCTCCAGGAAGCGCGGGGACGGGACGGCTGACCGTGCCGCCTTCGATTCCCACATGCAGCACTCCCCAGCCGGCCGCGGGTTCCTGGCCCCATGCCGGGTCCCCGGTTCGTGTATCGACGCGCGTGACTTTGCTGAGCGCATCCTCCTGCGGATCGACGCCAGACTTCCAGTAGTTGCCCTCTGTTCCTCGCAGATGGAAACGCGGCGCGGCAGGCAGCGACAGGCTGTTGGCGCCGAGAGTCACGATAAGGCCGGGATAGCGCAGCCGGATGGTAAAGGAGTCATTCGCCCCTGGGCCGTCCTTCTCGCGCACAACCTCCGCGCTCACCCCCTCCGGTTTGCCAAAGAGCGCCAGCGCCTGATCGGCAAGGTGCGGCCCCAGATTCATCAGCTTTCCGCCTCCGGTTTCAGGGATTTCCTGCCATAAACGCTCGGTCGGCGGAGCCGGCCGCCAGCGGTCGAAGCGCGACTCAAAGGCTACCAACCGCCCCAGCAAACCCTCATGCAATAGTTTCTGAACCGTAAGGAAGTCGCTGTCCAGACGACGGTTATGGAATGGCGCAAGAAGGACTTTATGCTTCCCCGCCAAGCCGATCAGATCGGCAGCCTCGGCCGAGGTCATCGTCATCGGCTTGTCCACAACCACGTTCCTGCCGGCCTCAAGGATCTCTTTTGCCAGCGTGTAGTGGGTGCCGTTCGGCGTCGCCACAACGAACAGCCCGAGCGAGGAGTCGGCCAGCATGGCTTCGAGCGTCCGGTAGACGGCAATGCCCGGATAACGCTCCGCTGCTGTGTTCGAGGTGCGCTCCAGGACCGCAGCCAGTTCCAGCCCTTCGACCGAGGAGATAAGCGGCGAGTGAAAGACGCGCCCTCCCAAGCCGAAACCCACCAAACCCACTCGAATCATCGAAGCCTTCCTTTAGTGACGAGCTTTCAACTCTTAGCTGTTAGTTTATTGTGCGTCAACCAGCTTCTGCCGCTCTTAGCTCCGCTCACTCCGCCAACTCCGCAAGCTCCGCTGCCCTTTTCTAGCCCTCAAGCTTAAACCGCGTTTCGGCCAGCCGGTAAAGCTTGCGCCACACCAGCCGGTTCATGGTGACCACCATGAGAGAGATGAAGATGGTGGCCAGAAGCAGCATGGCAAAGCGGCCGCTGTCCGTGGCAGCGTAAATCTGCGCGCCCAGGCCGATGGTCTGGAGCGTGTGGCCCTGCACGTGCGAATGCTCCGCCATCACGGAGGCGTTCCATGCGCCGCCCGGCGCTGAAACCGGGAAATCCGCGCCGTGCTTTACACTGGTAAAACGTATCACTCTTGTTGTGATAAAAACGCGAGTCTGGCCCGGAGCAGGAAACCGCGACCGATCGAAACCAACTGAACGTTTCACGATGTTTGCTTCCCTGGCCCGCAGGAGAGTATATCCAACGCGGCAAAACCGAAGGTGCTGGTAGCAGACGACGAGCGGATCATCGCCGACACGTTGGCCATGATCCTGAATCAGAGCGGCTTTGAAGCCCGCGCCGTCTACTCGGGCGAGAAAGCGCTCGATCTTGCCGGGCACCTTTCAGCCCGACATGCTCATCTCCGACGTGATCATGGCCGACCTGAACGGCATCGACGCGGCCATCCGCATTCGTGCTTTGTTGCTGGCAATCAAGATACTGCTTTTCTCCGGTCAGGCCGCCACTGCCAATCTGCTGGAAAAGGCGCGCGCCGATGGCTACGAGTTCGATATTCTTGCCAAGCCGGTCCATCCTCAAGATTTGCTCAACAAGCTTCACGGATAGCACGGTTGGGCTGTCGACACAATCCTGAACTGGCAGCGGGCCCGGCAACTCGGGTGGCAACCATCGCGCCGCGCCTGAGATCGCGCGCGTCCGTCGCTCCATGCCCAATCCGCACCATTTGCTTGCCTGTCTGAGCCCCTTCGGCGAGGACAACCCCAATCGCGTCTTTGTGCCCATCGACGAGCCGCATGGTACCATCGAGGCCACCGTCGAACGTGAAGCAAAACCATCCCTTGCGAGAGAGACAGGCTCGTGACCGGCACGGCGTCCACCAAAGAGAACGTGCATTCTCGCAGCGGCGCGGCCGATAGCCGCGGCCTGCGCGCAGGTGTGCTTGGCCCCGTGGAAACTCTTGCCCAGTCGGTTTCCGCCATGGCGCCTTCGACCTCCGCGTCGCTCACCATTCCGCTGGTCTTCGCGCTGGCCGGTAACGCCACCTGGTTCGTCTATTTGCTCGCCACCGGCTCCATGTTCCTCATTGGCTTCTGCGTGAGCCGTTTCGCGCGTCTCTCCGCTTCGCCAGGGTCGCTCTACACCTACACCGCGAATACGTTGCCTCCAGTCTTCGGCGTCGCGGCTGCCTGGGGACTGTTGCTTGCCTATCTGGCCACAGGCGCCTCGGTGGCCGGCGGGGCGCTTTACTACGCAACGGTGCTCTGCCGGCAGTTTTTCCACTGGGCCCCTCCGGCCATCCCCACGCTCGCGTTGGTCTGTGCCGTTGCCGGCTATATCGCCTATCGCGACGTGAAGCTCTCCGCCGACGTCATGCTGTGGATTGAAGCGGTTTCTGTCAGCCTGATCGTGGTTCTGCTCATCCTGCTGCCGGCCCACATGGGCTTTCATTTCGATACCACCCAATTCCGCCTCCGCGGAGCTTCGTTTTCCTCGCTGGGGCCCGCGCTGGTGCTCGCCATCTTCAGCTTTGTGGGCTTTGAGAGCGCTACGACCCTGGGCGGCGAGGTGCGCGAACCGCTGCGCACGATTCCCCGCGCGGTGCTGCAGAGTGCGCTGCTCGCCGGCGTCTTCTTCATGCTCTGCGCGTATTCTGAGGTGCTCGGATTCCGCGGCCAGTCCGGCGCGCTCTCGAGTTCCACCAGCCCCCTGCACCTGCTGGCCGCCAAAGCCGGAGTCTCGCCGCTCGGCGTGGCTATCGACTGCGGCGCATTCATCAGCATGTTTGCCTGCGTGCTGGCCTGCGCAACCGCGGCTGCGCGCGTCCTACTGCGCATGGCGCATGACGCGCTGTTGCCTGCCCTGCTCCAACGCACCAATCGCCGTCACGGAACTCCGGGAGCCGCCGTCGCGCTGTCCATCGCGCTCATGTTCGCCGCCACCGCCGCCATGGCGCTCAACGGCGACACCGGCTTCACAATGTACGATCTGATGGGATCGCTTTCGGTTTTTGGCTTTCTCACCGCCTATGCGCTTGTGGCTCTCGCATTGCCCTTCGCGCGGCGCGCCCTTGGCCGGCACTCGCATCTGCTCGCGGCTATCAGTGTTTCCGCTGTCGTCGTCGTCGTCCTGATTGCCGCCTTCGACCTCGACTCCACCGCCGACGCCGTTCACGGCCGGATCCCCTATCTTTATCTCGTCTACATCGTCGCTGGGCTCGCCTGGTACGGAATGCGGCGGCCGAAGACAGGAAATCTCCGCTAAGCTGTGGAAAACCCGTCCCTTTAGCGATCTGCGCGCCCCAAATCCTTACGTGGAAATTATGCTGCTGCCATTAATATGTGCTTAACCAGCAGCGCGAGCAGGATCAATCCAATCAACGATCGCGGATCGCGTTGGAGCTTTCTTCCTGCGTGACAGTTCAACGCTCAAAAAACTCGAGATCTCAAAATCACTTCAGCCGCAGTTGAATCCCCCAGGTTTCAGGGGGAAATCTCCATTTCGAGGTCAGTTCCGTGGAGCGTACCATGCGCGTTTATCCGTTTTCTATTCCTGGGCTGCTCGCAATGGTGGCAGTCGCTGCGCTGTGGACCGGCATTCTGCCGGCGCAGCAAACGCTTGGCGGAATTACGGGCGAGGTGACCGACGCTTCGGGCGGCGTGCTTCCCAACGTCACGGTCACGTCGACCGACGAACAGACCTCACTGACCCGCGCCACCAAAACCAACGGCGCGGGCGAGTACACGTTTGTGAATCTCGCCATCGGCACCTACACGCTCACCTACACGGCCGAGGGATTTCAGGCGCAGAAGACCCCGCACATTACGGTGGAGGCCGACCGCACGGCCACGTTGAATGTCTCGCTTAAGGTGGGCCAGGCCACCACCACCGTGGAGGTCGAAGCCGCGCCGCTGATGAACGCCGTGGACACCACCAACGGCTACGTGATGGAGACGCAACAGATCGACACAGTGCCCTTGCCCACCGGCAGCTTCACCGGGCTGGCCATTCTTTCGCCCGGCGTGAACGCGGAACTGGGCGGCGGCACCGGCGCGAATTCCGGCCTCGGCAACGCTCCCATCTGGGCCAACGGCCAGCGCGACACATCCAATGCCTTCCTGCTGAACGGCGTCGACGCCAGCAATCTCTTCAACGGCAAGAGCACCAGCCAGGTGGACTCGTTCCGCATTTCCAACAACACAGGCCAGGCCAACAACGCGGCCGGAGGCGTGGTGCCCAGTGCCGCCTCGGTCTATCTGTCCATTGGCAACGCCATCCCTACGCCGGCGACGGAGACCCTTGCGGAGGTCCGTGTAAACGCCTCGATGTACGACGCGGAGCAAGGCTCCGACAGCGGCGCGCACATCGACATGAGCACCAAGTCAGGCACCAACCAGCTTCATGGCGAAGTCTACGCGCACCGCGGAACGAACTGGATCAATGCCGCGCCCTTCTTCTTCAAGAGAGACGACAACATTCCCGCCGCCAACAAGAATCCGCAACTGCACCGTTACACCCTCGGAGGCGACCTGGGCGGACCGATCATCAAGAACAAGCTCTTCGGATTCGCCAGCTATGAGCACCTGCACATCTCCGACCAGGAGACGGGCGACGAGCTTCTCGTCGTGCCGCCTGGGCTGAGCGATACCAACCGCACTCCGGCCGGTCTCGCCGCCATCGCCAATAGCAACTGGACCACCAGCGAAGGCACCTCCGGTGTGACGGTCAGCTCCGCCAACTGGTCCTCGAATCCAGTGGCACTTACTCTTTTCACTTATCCCTCCGTTGCCGGGGAGCCGGGACAATGGCTCATTCCCAACCAGAACGCTCCGGGCTCGCCGAACGTCTTTTCGCCCTACAATGCATTCCTACCGGGTACGTCGCGCTTCACTTCCGACCAGGCCGTCGTCGATCTCGACTGGAACGTCACCGGCAAGGACGTTCCTGGCGGCGAAGTACTACTATCAGCACGATCCCTCGAGCTCGCCTTACGCCTACTCCAACGTGCCCGGCTTCACGGCGCGCATGGACACAGGCTCGCAGGTTGGTTCCCTCAACAATGTCCAGACCATCGGCGCAAGCCTCAGCATCTCCGAGACGGTCGGCATTCTCCGCGAGAAAGTGTACGCGACGAACGATCAGGCCTTCGACCCGGCCGACGTGGGCATGTCTTCGGCCTTCGGCAGTTATTTCCCCGGAATCACGATCAACGACGCCATTGGCGATGCGTTCGACTCGTCCACCGGTCCGCTCTATGGCGGTACGTCGCCTTCGCTGGCCATCGGTCCCGATGCCGAATACCAGGGGGCCAACACCGGTGTCTTCCAGAACCGCATCATGCCGTCCGGGACGGCCATCTGGGCCAAGGGGCGACACTCGGTCAGCTTCGGCGGCAGTTGGTCCTATACCCAGTTGAATACGCGCGACCATCGCACCGGCACGGGCAATGTCGCCACGCCGGACTTTGTGGCCTACGCCAACAACTGGGTCACGCCCTACTCCACGCAGAACTTTACTGCCACAAGCTTCCTGCAGGGCAATGCCGACCGCTACTATCGCGCCAACGAAGCCGGTCTCTTCATTCAGGACAAGTTCCAAATGACTCCGGCCCTGAGCATCACGGCCGGCGTGCGCTACGACTGGGACGGAGGACTCACCGAAAAGTACGGGAACATCTTCAACTTCGATCCTTCTATGTATAGCTTCGATAACGCGTCGGGCGCCATCGAACCTGGCCACTCCGGATTCATCATCGCCGGCAACAACGCCAACGGAACTCCTGGGGTGAGCAAGACCACGCTGACAGGCCGCCAGTGGGGCATCGCCCCGCGGCTAGGCCTTGCCTGGCAGCCATCCTTGTTCCACTCCAAGTTTGTTGTCCGCGCGGGCGGCGGTTTCTATTACGACCGCGGCGAGCTGTTCACCTATCTCTCGCCCGGTTACGCGGCCGGTGAAGTCGACGGCGGTCCCTTCGGATCTTCCCAAACCGAACCCTTTGTCAGCCAGCAGCACTGCCCGTACAGCGCCTCCTATAACGCCGCCAGTCCAACCTATCTTTACCTGTATTACATTCCTATCTGCGGCGGGAATGGGATCAACTATACAGTGGATAACTCGGAGTACAACCTGGTTACTCCATGGGGACCGACGCGCTCCGCGCCGCCCTCCAACCCCAAAGCCTCCGACATTGCCAACTACCTTCCCGATGCCGCGGAGATTATCGATGGCGCCGTCTACAGCGACAACAGCGATCAACCGTACACGCTCGGCGTCTACAATCGGGCCAATAAACTGCCCTACAGCATGAACTTCACGCTCAACATCCAGTACCAGCCGCGCAACGACATCATGTTCGAGGTCGGTTACGTAGGCAATCTCGGCCGTCACCAGGTCATCCCAGTGCCTTTCAACCAGGCCCAGATCGCCACGCCGTCAAGCCCCACCCATCCCGGAGGCCCGGCCGCGCAGTATTTCAGCTACGGCTACACCGTGCTTGATCCCAACACTTTCCTTCCGATCTGCGTGAACGATCCGACGGAGACGAATTGCGGTTACGGCACGATGCTCAACAACTACGAAGGCGGAAACGTCGATCTCCGCGTGCCCTACATCGGTTACTCGTCCGAGTCCGAGGCCTACACCGCGGCAGGCATTGCCGCCTACAACGCCCTCGAGTCCCACCTGGAAAAGCGGTTCAGTCATGGCTTCCAGGCCGGAGTCTCCTACACTTACTCGCACGCCACCGACGAGCAAAGCGGACTGGGGTTGTTCTACAACGGCGACAACCCGAATAACCTTCGCAGCGGCTACGGCTCGGCCGACTTCGACCGCACACACGTGCTGAACTTCACCTACGGCGCATCGCTGCCCAAGTTTTACGGCGACGGCACGTTGAAGGGCAAAGCGCTGAACAGTTGGGCGCTGCATGGCGTCGCGATCATCCAGAGCGGCCAGCCGTACAGCATCATCGATTACTCGGGCGCCGTCGGCAGCATCTTCTACAGCACGTTCGACGGCATCATTAACCCGGTAGTCCCTCTGGCTCCGGCTTGTACTCGGAAGAACGCCCTCACCGGCCAGAATGGCGCGTTTTACAACATCAACACCGGACAAGGCGCGGCGCTCAAGGCCTCCTGCTTCGATGTTCCCATCATCCAGCCGGGAACCATGGGCGTTCCAGCGGGCGACAACTTCGAAACCAACTTCATTACCGGCGAGCGGAACATCTTCCGCCAGTCCTGGCAGCGGCGCGCCGACGCTTCCCTGGAAAAGGATCTGCCCATCCACGACCAGTACACGCTGCGCTACACCTTCGACGTTTACAACGTCACCAACACGACCAGCTTCGACATTCCGCAGAACAACGTGAACCAGAATTATGCGTTCAACAACGTTCCCGTCGCTGTCAATTCAACCTCTGAGGCGCTGCCCACCGGATGCGGCACGACCAACCCCCAGCCGGGCGGTCTTTACAACTGCCCCGTGGGTCTTGGCATCACGAAGCACGCCATCGGCAGCCCGCGTCAGATTCAAATGTCGCTGCACCTGGACTTCTGATCCACGCGACCCTTCATCCGAAGGGTGGCCAGCATGGAGCCGCCCTTCGCCTTCTCATTCCTCTGCGCGCTTCTGGGTAATTCCAATCCATCTGCTGGCCGGCTTCTAGAATTGCTGTATGACCGCTCCCTCGTGGACTATCCGCGATCTCCGCGCGGCGCTTGCCGCTGGATCCTCCCGGCCTTCCGATCTCGCCGGGATGGCGCTTGCAAACGCCAATCGGAACGCCGGCCGCAACACCTACCTTTGGCAGGATGCGGCTTGGACCCGCGCGGAAGCAGCCCGCGCCGAGGCGATGCCGCGCTTGAGCGGCGGCCCGTTCGGCGACGGCCATTCTGCCCTGTGGGGCCTGCCCGTCTCGGTCAAGGATTGCTTCGATCTCGCCGGTTCCCCCACCACGTGCGGCGTGCGCTTCTACCGCGATCGAAACGGCACGGCGAAGAGCGACTCCTGGCTGGTGGAACAACTGCGCGCCGCCGGAGCAGTCATCGTGGGCAAAACTCACCTCCATCCGCTTGCGTACGGAATCACCGGCGAGAATCCGGAGTTCGGCGACTGCGTCCAACCTCTTAATCCCGGCGCGCTCACCGGCGGCTCTTCCAGCGGCGGGGCAGCCAGCGTGCAGGAGGGATCGGCCGTCGCCGCCATCGGGACCGACACCGGCGGCTCCATCCGCGTGCCCGCCGCGCTCTGCGGACTTGCCGGCTATCGCGCCACGATCGGCCGCGGCGGCTGGCGCGGCGGCGCGCACCTCGCGGAATCCTTTGACACCATGGGCTGGCTTTTCCGCGATCTTCGCGATGCTCCTCTGCTGGCCGCGCCCTTTGCGCCGGCGGAGACTGCCCCGGCCGCGTCCTTTACCCGCTTTGCCTATCTCACCGGCAGCCTTCTCCAGGATTGCGAGCCGCAGGTGGTCGATGGCTTTCGCGGCGTCATTCGCGCCTTGCAGGCGCTTGGGCTGGAAGCGCGATCGATTGCCCCCGGCTGGTGGGCGGATGCCGTCGAGATCTTTGCTCCCATTCAGGCATCGGAGGCCGCGCGGCTGCACGCCGGAAACTTCGACCGCTTCGAACCGGCCATCCGCGACCGCCTCAAGTGGGGCGCAAGCATCGCGCTCGACAAAATCGCGGAGTTGCGCCGGCGTCATGCGGACTTCCGCGCGCGCATGGACGAGCTGTTCGCGGAAAACCAGCTCCTTCTGATGCCCTGTGCTCCGGTGGCGTGTCTTGCGGCCGGCGCCGATCACAGCCAGACACGCAGCCGTCTGCTGCGCTACACCGTTCCCTTCAGCCTCGCCGGCGTTCCCGCCATCGCCATCCCCAGCGCGCATGGCGGCATGCAGCTTGCCGCGGCGCGCGGCTGCGACGAGCAGCTCCTCGATCTTGCCGCGCGGCTTGGCGCGCACACCGAGGCAACAGCCTGATCGTCTTGGTTTCGAAAACAGGGGTTTGCGGTTAGAAAGATTTTTCCGTCAGGAACGGTTCCGGCTTCACCGATCCGTCGCGCTGTTTCACCAGCATCTGCACCTTGCCCTCGGCGGCGTCCAGTTCCTGCTTGCAGGCGGCCGACAGTCCCACGCCCTCTTCGAAGAGCTTGAGCGAGTCCTCCAGCGCCAGATCGCCTTTTTCCAGTTGCTCGACGATGGTTTCGAGCTTCTTTAGCGATTCTTCAAAAGACGGCATGGCGTTATCCCTTTCCGCTCTTTCCTGCCGGCAACACGCTGGCGATCGTCTCGGCCGCGGCTTCGTAGTTTCCGAAGGGCGCGCTCACCTGCACGCCTTGCACCAAAGGCCGCACCGCCTCCAGCATCTCCTGCGCGATCCTGATTCCTTCCGCCCGCGCGGCCTCCGGCGTCTCCGCCTGCGCCATGCGCAGCATCACTTCCTCGGGCATGGCTACGCGCAGATCGCTCTTCATATACTCCGCGTTGCGCAGGCTGGTCAGCGGCCAGATGCCCGCAATCACCGGAATGCGGTGGTCCCTGATCCGCTCCAGAAACTCCTCCAGCAGGCGCAGGTCGAAGACCGCCTGCGTAATCGCATATTCGGCGCCCGCATCCACCTTGTAGGCGAACCGCCGCAGCTCATTCTCGATGTCCGGCACGCCGGGATTGACCCCCACGCCGATCGTGAAGTTGGTGCTCGCGCCGATGGCGTTCGATCCGATGTCGAGGCCGTGATTGAGCCGCCGGGCGATGTTTACCAATCCGATCGAGTCCACGTCAAAAACTGCGGACGCGTCAGGATAATCTCCCTGTTTGGGCGGATCGCCGGTCACGCAAAGGATGTTGTGCAGCCCGATCGACGAGGCTCCCAGCAAATCCGACTGGATGGAAAGCAGGTTGCGGTCGCGGCAGGTGTAATGCAGGATCGTCTCCATCCCCGTGTGCTGCTGAATCTGGATGCAGAGGCTCTGTCCGCTCATCCGCGCCGAAGCCTGCGCCGCATCGTACACATCGATGGCGTGCACGCCCATTCGCGCCAGCCGTCCGGCGCCCTCGATCTCCTTCGAGCAATCGATGCCTCTTGGCGGCAGAAACTCCACCAACGTGACGAATTTCCCTTCCGCGATCAACGAGCCGAGGTGCGAGCGCTGCGCCAAAGGCGCCGGCGGCGTCTCTTTGCTCATCGCCGGCGCGGCCTCTTTTCCCTCCACGTGCGCTTGCTCATCCATGGCCCGAATGGCCGCGCGCATGGCCCGGATGTGATTAGGCGTGGTGCCGCAGCAACCGCCCACAATCTGCGCGCCGGCGGCAATCGCCTTGCGCGCAAAGCTGGCCATGTATTCGGGCGTGCACAGGTAGATGTTTCTGCCTTCGACGGCCCGCGGCAGCCCGGCGTTGGGCATCGCTGCCAGCGGCAGCGTGGTAGCCGCGCGCATGGCTTCGATGGCCGTCAGCACCGTCACCGGCCCTGTGGAGCAGTTCACGCCGACGGCGTCCGCGCCCCACTCGGTGAGCAAGGCCGCCGCCTGCGCGGGCGAAGACCCATCCAGGCACTCGCTCTCGTCGTCCACCGTCACCATCACCAGCACGGGAAGGTGCGGGGCGACCGCCTTTGCCGCCTCCAGCGCCTCGCGGGCTTCATTCAGCGCCGGCATCGTCTCCACAATCAGCAGGTCGACGCCGCTTTTGGCCAGCACGCCGATCTGTTCGGCAAACGCGGCGCGAGCTTCGTCCAGCCCCGTCTTGCCCAGTGGCTCCAGCCGCACTCCAAGCGGCCCCACCGAGCCGGCCACCCACGCCTCGCCGGCTTGTCGATCCTTCAGATGCTCCACGGCCAGGCGCGCCAGCCGCACCCCCGCTGCGTTGATCTCCTCCACCTTTTCGCTCAACCCATGCCGGGCCAGGCGAAAGCGGTTGGCGCCGAATGTGTTGCTTTCCAGAATCTCAGCGCCTGCTCGCAGGTACTCCTCATGAACAGAAACGATCAAATTCGGGTCCGAGAGATTCAACTCGTCGTAGCAGCGGTTTGGGAACACACCGCGCGCATAGAGCACCGTGCCCATGGCGCCGTCGGCGAGCACGAAGCGGTCGGCAAAGATCTCGGCAAATCGGGTCATCCTGTTGTCATGCTACCGCATTGCCGGCCATTTTGTAGCCGGAATCGGACAGCCTGCAAACGGCCCATGCAACCGTGGACCGGCCGCGCCCCCGGAAGCGGTTCGGAAATTCAGAGCGGGCAGCGCATCCATCCCTTAAGCTTCATTCTCACCGTTGGCCTTGCACGCCGGGGGGCTGGGTCGCTTTGTTATACTTCGAGAGTTATAACCTGCGCGGAAACCGGCTTGCGCCTGCGTGTTTCCCGGCTCTTCCGTGAGTCTTTAACGCCATTGATTCGTCGAGGTTGCGGGTTCTTCCGCTCCATCGGCCGAGGGTTGCGATTTTGAAGCAGAGAAGTCTTTGGATCAGCGCCTGTGCAGCTTTGGCGGCCGCCGCCGCGCTGGCTGGTTGTGGCACCACCTCTTTCTTTAACGGCCGTACGCTCCCCCCCAGCGGATTAGTCAACCGCGTCATGATTGCCATTCAGAATCCCACCGTCGCGAACAAGGGAACACTTGAGATTGTCGACGCGTATTACGACGAGCGCTTCGGCTACACTGGCGCGCCAAGCTCCTTCTTCGTCTCTGGCTACGGCGCCACGCTACCCATCAGCATTCAAAATATGCCCGAAGAGCGAATCGGCGCCGTCTACGGTTCTACCGACGGCACACTCACCGAGATCAGCTATGCCAAAGAGGCAACCTCCGGCTCGGTCACCGGACTCAACGGCCTGTCGTCCAGCATCTTCATCACGCGCAGCCAGGCGTACGCCTTCGCTGCCGGCCAGGCCTCTCATGTCTTCACCGCTGTGAATCAAAGCCTCGGCTTCTCGACAGCCCTCAGTCTTCCCGGCGTGTACCGCGTCAGTGTGAACCCCGGAGGCTCCGTCGCCCTCGCCTTTGTCCAGAACTCCAACTACGCCTATTATCCGAGGCAACTCACGGCCGCGCAGACCACTACGTACTCCGGCGGGCCTTCAACCTGGCCCAAGGCCGCCGTCGATTGCGAACCGCAGAACGAGCCAGCGTGGTGCCTTTTCCAGATGCAAAGCCCCGACCAGATCGACGCAACCGGCAACTACTACGGCGCTCCGCTCATCTTCGACCGCCCCGTCAAGGCCGTTTTCTCGTCCGATGGCAGCACCGCCTATATCCTCAATTGCGGTCCCGAGTGCGGAGGTTCTCAGGCGTCCATCTCCCTTGTGCCGGTCGCGCCCCTGATCTTTCTTCTCGGCCAGCAGTCCGGCTTGTTGCCCTGCAACGTCGCGCCCTGCACCAACTCCCATACTGCGCCCATGACGAACATCCCCATCCCAGGAGGAGCCAGCAATGCTTTGGTCGTCTCCTCCACTATGTACGTCATCGGCCAGCAGCCGCAGCAAGTGCAGGGGCAAACGCTCTTTGGCGGCAATCTGACCGTCGTTAATCTGAGCAACAATACAGCGGGCAGTCCGGTGGCCATCAGCGATGGTCAACCTGGCGTCACCAGCCGCATGCTCGAGGCCGACGACAATACCCTCTGGATCGCCATGACCGGATGCACCACTGGCGTCCGCTATGCCACTGACCCCACGGCCGGTTACGGTTGCCTGACCATGTATAACACCTCCACGAGCAAAGTCGTCTTGATCGAGCCATACATCGGCGACGCCACGGGCATTGCCGCAGTCACAGGCTTACACAAGATCTACACTGCCGAGGGCGGGCAGGTGTATATCTACTCCACCACGGACGGCTCGGCAATCGACAACCAATACGTGACGGTGACCGGCACCGCCTACGACGTGGCTTACATGGACGCAACCAGCGACTCCAACAATACCGTCTACTGATTCTCATGCCCGCCGAGGCACTCGATTTCCGCGCCGATGTCCTCGCTATCGCCGCTCACCGCGACGACGTGGAACAGACCTGCGGAGGAACCCTGCTGCGCATGGCGGCGCGTAGCCTGCGTACCGCCATTCTCGACCTGACACAGGGCGAGGCCGGAACTCGTGGCACAGCCGCTGACCGCGTGCGCGAGGCCAATGAAGCCGCCCGCATCCTCGGCGTCGGCTGGCGTCAGGCGCTTAACTTGCCTGACGGCGCAGTGGCAAATACCCTCGAGAATCGCATCGCCATCGTCCGCATTCTCCGCCTGCTTCGTCCCCGTGTCGTGATCCTGCCCTATTGGCGGGCTCGCCATCCCGATCACGCCATAACGGCTACGCTTGGCTATGAAGCTTGCTTCCTTTCCGGCCTGGAAAAAATAGAGACGGGCGCCGCGCCGCATCGCCCGTTCAAGATCGTCTACGCCAGCCTCTACGCCGACGTCCGGCCCAGCTTCATCGTCGACATCGCGCCCTTCATCGAGCAGCGTCATCTGGCGCTTATGGCTTACCGCTCGCAGTACGCCAACCAATCCGCCGGTACGGGACTCTTCGTCCCCGAAGAGGAGATTCGTGAGCGTACTTTTGCCGAGGCCCGCCACTACGGCCTGCTCGCCGGTGTCCGTTATGGCGAGCCGTTCGTGCAAAAAGAGGTCGGCCTCGTCGACGACCTCACCCTCCTACCGGTTCAGTCCATTTAGAATGAAAACCGAAATTGTTGGAGCCCGTTTCCTCATCGAGTCCCGATGACTACGATCAGCCGCCGCCGGTTTCTTGCCGCCACCGCATTCTCTGTTGCTGCAACTCGCCTTTGCTCGCAGGGTCAATCGGAGACTCAGGTCACTCTCTCCATTCCGCCCGAGGCCACGGGACCCCATATGCCCGCCGACTTTGCCGGCCTCTCCTACGAAGTCGCGCAGCTCTCCGACCCTGCCTTCTTTTCGGCGAGGAACACCGGATTGATTCGCGCGTTCAAAGCTCTCGCTCCCCGAGGCGTCTTGCGCCTTGGCGGCAACACCAGCGAGTTCGCGTGGTGGAAACCAACTCCCGATTCTTCCGAGCCCGAACACCCGCGCGCGCGCGAAGCCGTAGGCGAGCCTAAACCCCTGTACTATGCCGTGACTCCTGAAGCCGTGCGCAACCTGGCGGCCTTCCTCGAAGCAACCGGATGGACCTGCCTCTATGGCATAAACATGGGAACGAATACGCCCGGCCGCGCCGCCCAGGAAGCCGAATTCGCCGCTAAAACTCTCGGGCCCCGCTTGCAGTACTTCCAGATCGGAAACGAGGCCGATTTGTTTGGCGGCCATTTGCGCGATCCTCAAACCTGGTCCGCTGGCGCGTACCTGAACCAGTGGCTCACGCTCGCCCGCGCCATCGGCGCCCGCGTCCCATACGCCAGGTTCGGGATGCCCGACTTCGCCTCCAACATGTCTTGGCTGACGCAAATCGCCGGCCAATGGAGCGCCGTCGAGAATCCACCCCACGTCACCACCCTCACGCACCACTACTACTTCGGCGGGCCGGCCACGAATCCCGATGTAAACATCCCTAACCTGCTCAAGCCCGCTACGATGGCCAAGGTCCAGGCCATGGCGGATCTTGCGGCCGCCGCCGCGGCCAAGATGGGTATCCGCATCCGCATGACCGAGGGCAACACTTGCTATCGCGGAGGCAAGCCCGGAGTCTCCGACGTCTTTGCGGCAGCTCTCTGGGCAGCGGACTACTCGCTCCTGCTCGCCGGCAACAGCTATTCCGGGATCAATCTGCACGGCGGCAGCGGCAGGTCTGTGGCCAATTCCGTGGGAGGGTTCTTTCCCGGCGACCAGCTCCTCAAGGAGCAAGGCGTGACCCCGGAGCAAATTGCAGCCCACCCTCATCCGTTTTATACGCCCATTGCATCGTTCGGCTCGGCCTACGTTTTGCAGCCGGTTGCTTATGGCCTCGGATTTGCCGGTTCACTCAGTGGAGGCGAATTCATCCAGGCCGGTCTCACCTCGAAGCTTCAGAGCGCGGGAGTGAACGCCACTGCCTATGCCGTAAAACTCGCGCGCGGACAAACATCCGTCATCGTCCTGAACAAAGATGCGGAAAACGATCTTGCGCTGCGCCTCGATTTTGGAGCTGGCAGAACAGGAGCAGTAGAGAGCGCGGCCTTGCACGCCCCTGCCCTTGACAGCCGCGAGGCCCACATCACGCAATCGCCAAAACCAAGCTATCTCAAGGACGGGAAGTTCACCGCGCTTGTTCCGCATGCCTCAGGTCTTCGTCTCACCGTCGTTTGATCGATCGGGAATCGAACTCGCCATCTGCGCGAGAGACCCGTGGCTCTGCCTGGACCTTTGATCGGTCGTCTGCGGCCCGCCATATCAAGCATTGATCCCACCCACTACGCGGTATTTTCCGGAAACGCCCTTCTTGAGCGACTGTGTCAAACCGCAATCGACGACACGGAGGCGCTGCTGGCTCCGGCTCTGCGCGGTCACGATGGCCGCTGGATCGCGGACTATGTGCGTCTGCGCTTCATCGCAACGGTTTGACGGCCGGTCGCGCTCATCGACCAATGCCAGCCATTCATCGTATCTCGCGCCGCTTTCTGTGCTAACTTTCCAACGTGAGCGTTGGTGCGCCAGGCAATACGGAAACCAAAAAACCGGTACCGCGCATTCTGCCGGGGCTCGCGGCAAAAGACGGCTTGATCCGCCATCCTTTCGACCTGGAATTTGGCGTGCGGACAAGTGGTCTGGTTGCCGGCCGGCACCTTGGCGCCGGCCACCGGCACGACCGCCATATCACGGCCTACTACGCCGTCGCGCCTTCCGTGTTTCAAGGCATCGTTGTGCGCTGGCGGCGATGCCGCCCGCTCGCGCCCATCGACGCGTATACGTTCGTCGATCTTGGCGCGGGCATGGGGCGAGCTATGCTGCTCGCCTGCGCCTATCCCTTTCGCGCGGTCGTGGGCGTTGAGCTGCACCCCGCGCTGGCGCGCATTGCCCGCAAAAATCTTGCGCTGTGGCGCGCCGCCGGACACGCGCATTCCCCCATGCGCATCCACTGCCGCGATGCCGCCGAGTTCCCTCTTCCTTCCGGCCCCTGCGTAGCCTTTCTCTTTAACCCGTTTGGCGCGCCTGTGTTGAGGCGGACCCTGCGCGCATGGGGCCGCAATCTTGTCCAGCGGGCGGGGCAACTGGATATCCTGTACGTCAATGACGAGCAAGAGAGCGTGTTGGAACGCGAACCGGGATTTGAGCGGCTCTTCCGGGGCCAGATCCGGCGTTCGCGCGCGGATACCGTCGCCGACCGCACGATTCTCAAGCGCCAGCCCGGCGGCGAATATGCCGCGCCCGGTTGGGAGGACTGTTCGATCTATCGCTGGGTGGGGACAGACAGGCAGTAGACAACAGGAAACAGGGAAATGAAAGAACCGCATCTCATCCTGGGCATTGGCGAGCTGTTATGGGACGTTTTTCCAGACGGCATGAGTCTGGGAGGCGCGCCGGCCAATTTCGCCGTCATGGCCGGGCGCATGGGCGATCGCGCCGCGATCTTGAGCCGCATTGGCCGCGACGAGCTGGGCCGTCAGGCCATGGACCGCCTGGCTCCTCTTCCCGTGGAAACCGGCTCCCTCCAGGTTGATCCTGCCCACGAAACCGGCCGCGTCACGGTCAGCTTCGTGGACCGTGAGCCGCGCTATACCATTCACGAACCCGCCGCGTGGGACTTTCTGGAACTGTCGGATCAGTGGGTCCAGTTGGCCAGGCGGGCCGACGCAATCTGTTTTGGTTCGCTTGCGCAGCGCAATCCGCAGTCGCGGCAGACCATCCAAACCTTGGCTGCGGAAGCCCCCGCCGCCTGCATTCGCATCTTCGACGTAAACCTGCGCCCGCCGTTTTACTCCGCTGAGGTGCTTCAGGAGTCGCTGGAATTGGCCACGGTGGTCAAGATGAATGCGGCTGAGGCGTCGCTGTTGCTTGATCTGCTGGGCCTGACCGTGAACGGGCATTTGGCCGGCGATGCTGCAAGAATGGGCACAGAGCACCTGCTCGGGGCCGCGGAGCGCCTGCTCGGAGAGTTTCCCGCCCTGCGGATGGTCGCCATCACTCGGGGCGCTCATGGCAGCCTGCTGGTCAACCGTGACGAGTGGGATGAGCATCCCGGATTCTCAGTCAAGGTGGCCGATGCCATCGGCACTGGGGATGCGTTTACCGCCGCCATCGCCCATTACCTGTTGCGTGGCGCCGGCCTGGCCGCTCTGAATCAGGCAGGAAACCGGTGGGGCGGTTGGATGGCCTCGCAGTCCGGCGCCATGCCCGCCCTGCCAGACTCAGTGCGCGACGCCATTGCCGCGGCCATTGAGAGAACAACGTAACGGCGCGGCCAATCCGCACCAGCCTGCTCGCGCAGTCGCCTTCGCCACAGAGCATCAACCGGCTTCCTGTCTCCCGCGCAACTCGAGTAAAGTAGGGTCAACGTGATGATCGATCTCGTCCGGCGCGCGCACGATCACAACTGGGAGATGGACCCCATCACCCGCTCCCTGCTCGACACCGATTTCTACAAGCTCCTCATGCTCCAGTTCATCTGGAAGCATTTCCGGCAAACGCGCGCCACGTTCACCCTCATCAATCGCACTTCCTCCGTTCGCCTGGGTGAAATTGTCACAGTGGAAGACCTGCGCGAGCAGCTCGAAGCCGCGCGGCGCCTTCGCTTCCGCAAATCCGAGTTGGTCTGGCTCGCCGGAAACACCTTCTTCGGACGCCGCGGCATCTTTGAACCCGCCTTCCTTGACTGGCTCGAACACGATTTCCGCCTTTCCGAATACGAGCTCTCCGTGCGCGACGGCCAGCTTCAGCTCCGCTTCGATGGTCTTTGGTCTGGAACCTCAATGTGGGAGATCTACGCCCTCGCCGAAATCAGCGAGCTGAAGACGCGCGCCGCGCTCAAGCATTTGTCCGAACTCGAACTCGACATTCTCTACGCCCGCGCCAAAACGCGCCTCTGGGAAAAGATCGAGCTTCTGCGCGGAGTGCCCGATCTCAGCATCAGCGATTTCGGCACGCGCCGCAGGCACAGCTTTCTCTGGCACGAGTACGTGGTCAACGCCATGCGCGATACGCTCGGCTCGAGCTTCACCGGCACCTCCAACGCCTACCTGGCCTACAAGCACGATCTCGAAGCCATCGGCACCAACGGTCACGAGCTGCCCATGGCCATGGCCGCGCTCGCCCGCGACGACGAGGAGCTGAGAACCGCCCAGTACCGGCTGCTGGAGCTATGGCAGCAAAGCTATCAGGGTGAGCTGCTCATTCTCCTCCCTGACACTTTCGGCACCACGCAATTCCTGCGCGACGCGCCCGACTGGGTGGCCAATTGGACGGGCCAGCGTATCGACAGCAAAGACGCCTACGTGGCCGGCGACGAATACATCGCCTGGCTCGAGCGCCGCGGCCGCGATCCCCGCCAGAAGCGCCTGATCGCCAGCGATGCGCTCGATGTGGAGCAGATTCTCGGCCTGCACGCCTACTTCGCCGGAACCCTGCTGAACGGCGCCTCGCCCGGCGATTTCCGTTCGGCCAGAGACTTTCACGATACCAACCGCTGGATTCCCCAGCGCCGCATCCGCTTCAGCGCCGGCTGGGGTACCCTGCTTACGAACGACTTCCGCAATTGCAACCCGCAAGGCGCTGACGGCTTCAATCCAGTCGGCCTGGTCTGCAAGCTCACCAATGTCGACGGCCGTCCCGCCGTCAAACTATCTGACAATTACTCCAAGGCCCTCGGCGATCCCAGTGAAGCCGAGCGCTACCGGCGCGTCTTCGGCGTGGCCGGCGTGACGGATGTTCCCGTGCTGACGTGATACCCACAGGTTCGTATGCTACACAGCTTCGTCGGGAGCTAACCCTCCGCAATCGCGTCTATGCGCGTGGACGCGCCCATGTGGAGAGCTACGGCTCTGCGCCGGTCATCGTGTACGAACCCGACGGCGGCTGCCACGGGAACTTCTTCACTGCCGCCTATGCCGCCATCGCCGCGCGCCCCGATTGGCTGCGCCGCTTCAACAAGGTCCACGCGCAAGCGGCGCGCTCGTTGCCGCGCCCGCAACTCGACCCTGCACGCCGCTGGCGCGAGCTGGACTCCTCGATGAGCTCCGATGCCCTCTTGATGAACATCTTCTGCACGCCCGGAGTCGCGGAGTCCGCAGCGATCCGCAATGCGCTTGGCGTCGAGAATGAGGCCGTCCCCGTCTTTGGCTGGAAGGCGCGCGTTCCCCTCGCCAATGGCCGCTTCGACCGCACCGAGGTCGATATGCGCTTCGGTTCGTTGCTGGTCGAAGCCAAACTCACGGAAGTCGGCTTCCAGACGCGCGCCGCCGCCATCGTTGAGGCCTACCGGGACTTCGACCTCGTCTTTGACCGCGATCGGCTTCCTTGCGTCGAGATCGCCACCTCGCGCTGGATGCAGGCCAGCGAATTTCCCGAAAACGACTCGCAGGAATTCGAGAGCATCGTCGGCGACCCCGCGCTCGTCACCCGCGTCGATCCCGTCTTTCGCCTGCCCGGCGAGCCCGGCTACGCGAGCTATCAACTCATCCGCAGCGTTCTCGCCGCGCACGCTACCGATTCAAGTTTCTGCGTCATTCATGACGAGCGCCGCCCCGACTTGCGCGAGGAGTGGTTCTCAGTAATGACGGCGGTGAAGAGCGCCGCCATTCGCGTTCGTCTCAAAGTGCTCACGTGGCAGGAGCTGGCCGCGCTTCTTCCCGCCGCACTCGAGGAGTTCCTCGATGGAAAATACGGCATCGTTGCGCCGGGAAAGACGGCCTCGCCGGTCGTCGAACTATAGCGTTTTCGGAATTGCTGTAGACCGAAGGAAAACACTCAAGTGGCTTTTTCCTCAAGAAAAAGCCACCTTTCACAACCCTGAAAAAGTCTACGTGTATTCCGAAAACGCTCTGGCCGGCCTCTCTGATTGACGCGCCCGCGGCGCCTTACAATCCCAGGATCTTCCGATTGTCCTCCGCATCCCCGCCGCCGCCGGCAAAGTCGTCAAAGGCCCGGTCCGTCACACGAATCATCTGCCGGTTGACAAACTCCGCGCCCTCCGCCGCGCCCTGCTCCGGATGCTTGAGGCAACACTCCCACTCCACCACGGCCCACCCCGGATAGTCGTACTGCGCCATCTTGCTGAAGATCTGCCGGAAATCGACCTGCCCGTCGCCCAGCGAGCGGAAACGCCCCGGCCGGTCGATCCAACCCTGGTAGCCGCCATAAACGCCCGAGCGCCCGTTCGGCCGGAACTCCGCGTCCTTCACGTGAAACGCGCGCACCCGCTCGTGATAGAGATCGAGGAACGCCAGATAATCCATTTGCTGCAACACCATGTGGCTCGGATCGTACAGAATGTTGGCCCGCGGATGATCTCCGACCGCACCGAGAAACCGGTCGAAGGTCGCGCCGTCGTGCAGATCCTCGCAAGGATGCAGCTCAAAGCACACATCCACCCCGGCTTCGTCGAACGCATTGAGTATCGGCAGCCAGCGCCGCCCCAGCTCCCTGAACGCCTCGTCGATCAGTCCCGCCGGCCGCTGCGGCCAGGGATAAAAGAACGGCCACGCCAACGCGCCGGAAAATGTTGCGTGCGCCTTCAGCCCCAGGTTCCGGCTGGCCTTCGCCGCCAACCACAACTGCTCCACGGCCCACGCGGTCCGCGCCTTCGCGTTTCCGGCGATCTCCGCCGGCGCAAACGCATCCAGCAGCGTGTCGAACGCCGGATGGCTCGCCACCAGTTGCCCTTGCAGATGCGTCGAAAGTTCCGTGACGGCGATCCCTGCTCCAGCGGCAATGCCCTTCACCTCTTCGCAATACTCATGGCTCTCGGCGGCGCGCTCGAGATCGAAGAGCCGCCCATCCCAGGTCGGAATCTGGATGCCCACGTATCCGTGGCCCGCTGCCCACTCGGCCAAGCCTTCCAGCGTGTTGTAGGGCGCCTCATCTCCGGCAAACTGCGCCAGACAAATCCCCGGTCCTTTGATCGTTTTCATCGTTCCTCTCCATGGCGGCGCATGACGCTAAAAATCGACCCAACTCTCCTTTTGATGACTCTCGATCGCGCGCTCGATGAACCGCATCCCTCGCACGCCCGCCAGAATGCCCGGCAGCTCGCCCTGGCGGTCCTCCCCCTGCTTCCACGCCATCAGCGCATCGGCAAACTCGCGATAGAGCACCGCGAACGCCTCCAGATAGCCCTCCGGATGTCCGGCCGGAGTGCGCGCCACCGCCTGCGCATCGCTGCTCAGGTAACCCATCGACGCGTGATGAATCTCCTCCGGCCGGTCGAGCCACTTCACGATCAGCCGGTTCGGATCCTGTTGCCGCCACGCGAGCGATCCCTCCTCGCCATAGATGCGCAGGTGAATCCCGTTCATCTCGCCCGCGGCCACCTGCGAGCAGGCCAGCGTACCCGCCGCTCCGTTGCTCATCCGCACAAACGCATTGCAATCGTCGTCGAGCCTGCGGCTTTCCACCACCGTTCGCAGCGTGGCGTTGATCTCCGTCACGCCGAGGCCGCTGACGTATTCCAGCAGGTGAAAGGCATGGGTGCCTATATCGCCGATCGAGCCGCCCGCTCCGCTGCGCTTCGGATCGGTCCTCCATTCCGCTTGCTTCTGCCCCGCCGCCTCAATCGGCCGGCTTAACCATCCCTGAAAGTACTCGACGGCAACCTTGCGAATCTTCCCCAGTTTGCCCGCCGCGCACATTGCCCGGGCCTCGCGCACCATCTGGTAGCCCGCGTAGGTATACGTCAATCCGTACGGCAGCCCGGACCGCGCGACCGCGGCCTCCAGCTTCAACGCCTCCTCATAAGTCGCTGTCGCCGGCTTGTCGCTCATCACCGGAATTCCCGCTTCCAGCGCCGCCAATGCAACCGGCAAGTGCAGATCGTTCGGCGTCACAATCGCCACAAAGTCGATCCCGTCCGGCCTCTTCCTCTCCGCCTCGATCATCTGACGGTAATCCGCATACGCGCGCGCGGGATCGATATGGTACATCGCGCCGGCTTCGCGCGAACGCTCCGCCGACTGCGAAAACGCCCCCGCAACCAACTCGATCTTTCCGTCCAGTTCCGCCGCCATGCGGTGCACCGGACCGATAAACGCACCTGGCCCTCCGCCCACCATGCCCATCCGCAACTTGCGCCCTGCCGGCTTACTTTGCTCTGCCATCGCTCCCCTTCCCTTGGCTCGCGCGATCCCTGCGCCTCGGGCGTCTTCACTGGTCCTGGCGGTTCACGCCATTGCCGGTAGCCGCCATCCACCGCGCTGATTCCTGGCCCCGCTACCCCGCCGTCTCGCCTGCCTTCGCCTCCGCAAACAGCCAAGCGTAGAGCGCCACGCAAACGTAGCAGATGACCGGGATCGCATATGCCGCGCGAACGCCGCTCATATCGCGCAGCACCCCCATCAACTTCGTAAGCGCCGCGCCGCCCAGAATCGCCATGACCAGCAGCGACCCTGCGGTCTTCGTCTTCTCGCCCATTCCCTTCAGCCCGAGAGCAAAGATGGTTGGAAACATGATCGACATGAACAGGCTCGTCGTCAGCAGGCAGCCCACGCCCAGCCAGCTTGGATGGACGACAGCGGCCAGGCACAACACTATATTGATGATCGAATAAACCACCAGCATCAGCCGCGCGTGAAAGTGCCGCATCAGCCACGCCGAACTGAACCTCCCTACCGCAAACGCCGCCAGCGTGCCCGTCAGCATATAGCCAGCGGCCTTGTCGCCCACCCCTGTGGCCGATTCCACGTAGCTGATGAAGTAACTCCATGTGCCCACCTGCGCGCCCACATAAAGGAACTGCGCCAGCACGGCGAACACAAAGTGCCGTTGAAACAAACGCACGTGCATCTCGCCGCCGGCGGAACTCTCTGCGGTATCCTCGCTGCCCAGGTCGGGGAACTTTGTTACCAGGATCATCACCGCCCACAGCAGCGCCAGCGTACCAAGCACCATATACGTCGGCACAACGCGCAATGTCTCGGAATGCAGATACGTCTGGTACGTTCTCGCGGCTTGCTGCGCCGCTTTCTGCGCGCCGGTCATCTCCACTCCCGAGAAGATGAAAATAGTCCCCACAAGCCCCGCTGTAATCGACCCCAGCGGGTTGAACGCCTGCGAAAAATTCAGCCTGCGCTCGCTCGATCCCGGCGAACCCAGTTGCGCAATGAAGGAATTCGCGCCGGTCTCTAAAAACGACAGCCCGCTGCCGATGACGAACTGGGCAACGACAAAATAGCGGTACACGCCTGCATGCGCCGCGGGCCAGAACAGCCAACAACCGGTGCCCATCAGGATCAGGCCCGTCATCAAGCCAACTTTGTATCCGAAATGGCGCATGATCTGGCCGGCGGGAATGGCCCAAAGAAAATATCCGATAAAAATTCCCAACTGCAGCTCTGCTGCTCCCGACGCGTTCACGCCGAATGACTTCATGAACTGCCGGATCAGGATGTCTGTAAGATTGTTGGGAATCGCCCACAGGAAAAACAGCGGCGTCACCACCAGAAACGGCAGTAACCTGCCTGCGGGAATTAGCGGCGCATGAATGTCTGCGTTGTCTTGCGATGAATTGCCTTGCTTGACCGGCCCGGCGGAAATGCTCAAGATGTTTTCTTCCTTCCTGGAACACGAGATGCGGTGAGGCGCCCTATCGCCGGAAAGCAGCGCTGTTTTCAGAGCACCGCCTGTCTCCGTTGAAAAGGCTTTCACCTTTCTACCGAATCCGCGGCCCTACTGGCAAATCCACTCCCAGCAACCGCGCATCGCCCTCCGGCGCTCCTTCCGCGAGCGCCCGCGCCTATAATGCCAGCGTAAGGCGGCGCTGTCCCTGTTCAAGGTCGCGGCTACGGCGCCGGTCAGCGCGATGCAACCTTCCACGGCAGATCCGATCGAATCCGCGCGGCGCATGTATGCGGAGGAGTTGTGCCGCACCAACCACATCTCCTCGCCCGCCATCCTCGCCGCCTTTGCCGCCGTGCCGCGCGAGCGATTCGTTGGTCCCGGCCCGTGGCTCATTCAAAGCAGCGGCGCTCACTGGTTCACGGAAAGTTCCGACCCCCGGCAGGTCTATCGCGACTCTCTCATCGTTCTCGACGAGGCCAAGCGCCTGAACAACGGCCAGCCTAGCCTGTGGGCCTATCATCTCAGCCTGCTCAACGTCCGCCCCGGCGATCGCATTCTTCATCTCGGTTGCGGCGCCGGATATTACACCGCAATCCTGGCCGAGCTCGCCGGCCCGCAAGGCAATGTCATCGCCATCGAAATCGACGCAGGCCTCGCGGCCCGTGCCATTATCGCGCTCAAACCCTGGCCGCAGGTCACCGTGATCCAGGCCGACGGCGCCCATGGCCCATTCGATCCCGCCGATGTGATCGTCGTCAGCGCCGGCGCAACCCACCCGCTCCCCGCATGGCTCTCGGCTCTCAACCCCGAAGGCAAGCTCCTCTTTCCGCTCACGTCCACGCGTGGGCCCGGCACGATGGCTTACCTCACGCGCAAGAGCCCCGACCGCTTCGCGGCCATGCTCTGCGGATCGGTCTTCTTTGTCGACTTTGCCGGCGCGCGAGACCCCGCAGTCAGCAGCGATCTTGCTCGCGCGCTTCTGCGCGACGACGGCGCCGGCGTGCGCAGCCTCCGCTGCGATGCGCACGAAAAAGACGCATCCTGCTGGCTGCACGGCAACGGCTGGTGCTTCTCGCGGCTCCCTGCGGCCGCGGCGGAAGCGGGCTGACACGCTCACAGCATCCGCGCCAGCCACTTCCCTGTGTACGAATGCAGATTGCCCGCAATCTCTTCGGGAGGGCCTTCGGCCACAATGCGCCCGCCCGCCTCTCCGCCCTCCGGCCCCAAATCGATCACCCAATCCGCGCTCTTGATCACGTCCAGGTTGTGCTCGATCACGATCAGCGACCCGCCGCCGTCGATCAGCTTGCGAAACGCCGTCAGCAGCTTCGACACATCGTCGAAGTGCAGGCCCGTCGTCGGCTCGTCCAGAATGTACAGCACGCGGCTGGCCTGTGAGGGTTTCGCCGTCGCGTTCACCGCGCGCACCGCCGACAGATGCGCCGCCAGCTTCACGCGCTGCGCCTCGCCGCCCGAAAGTGTCGTCGCCGACTGTCCCAGCCGCAAATACCCCAGCCCGATCTCATCCAGCACCGCCAGCTTTTCCAGCAGCTTGGTATGTCCCGCAAAAAAGCGCAGCGCCTCCTTCACCGTCATCTGCAGCACATCGTGGATGTTCTTTCCCTTGTACTGCACATCGAGAATCTTCGCCTGGTAGCGAGTGCCGTTGCAGTCTTCGCAGGGCAGCTCCACGTCGGCCAGGAACTGCATCTCCACAGTCACCGTTCCGTCGCCTTCGCACGTGTTGCAGCGCCCGCCCGGCACGTTGAACGAAAAGTGTCCCGGCGTCAGCGAAAGCCGCTTCGCCTCAGGCTGCGCCGCAAACAGCTCGCGAACCAGATCGAAGCCCTTGATGTACGTAATCGGATTCGAGCGCGGCGTGCGTCCAATCGGCGTCTGATCCACCAGCACCACGTCGTTCAGCCGCTCCACGCCGCTCAGAGAAGTGAACACCCCGGACGGATCGCCGCCATCCGTTTGCCCCAGCGCCCGCGCCACCGCGCGATACAGCACCTGGTGTACGAGCGTGGACTTGCCCGATCCCGATACTCCCGTCACCGCCACCAGCAACCCTAGTGGAATCTCCACGTCCAATCCGTGCAGATTGTTGGCCCGCGCCCCGCGCAGCGCCAGCTTCTCGCGCCCTGGCGCGCGCCTCCGCGTGGGCACGGGAATCGCAATCTTCCCGCTCAAATATCGGCCCGTTAGCGATGCCGGATTCGCCTCGATCTCCGCAAGCACGCCTTCCGCCAGCAATTTTCCGCCGAACTCGCCCGCGCCCGGTCCCAGATCGAGCAGATGATCCGCAGCGCGCAGAATATCGGCGTCGTGTTCCACCACGAGGATCGTATTGCCCAGGTCGCGCAGCTCCTTCAAAATGCGAATCAGCCGCGCCGTGTCGCGCGTATGCAATCCGATCGAAGGTTCATCCAATACATACAGCGCACCCACCAGCCGCGAACCAAGCGACGTGGCCAGTTGTATCCTTTGCGCCTCGCCGCCGCTCAACGTCGATGCCAGCCGGTTCAGCGTCACATATTCGAGCCCCACCGCTACCAGAAAACTCAACCGCTGCCGCACCTCGGTCAGAATCGGCCCGGCGATCTCTTCCTGCATCGGCGAAAGCTTGAGCGTATCGAAGAACTCCTTCGCCTGCGCAATCGTCATCGCCGTCGCCTGGCAGATGTTCTTGCCCCCTGTCTTTTCGGATCCGACGCGCACCGACCGCGCCTCGGCCCTCAATCGCTGCCCGCGGCAATCCGGGCACTCCGCATAGCCGCGATATTTGCTCAGCATCACGCGCACGTGCAGCTTGTACTTCTTGCGCTCCAACTGTGCGAAGAATCCCATCACCCCCACAAACCCGTCTTTGCCGCGCAGCACCGTCTCCCGCGCCGCTTCCGGCAGCTCGCGCCACGGCACGTCCAGCGGCACTCCCAGTTCCGCCGCCCGCTTGCGCAGCTCGCCAAACCAAGCCCGGTACTTCGGCCGGTTCCACGGATCGATCGCGCCGCCAAGCAAACTCAGACTTTGATCGGGAATCACCAGGCTCAAATCGTAATCCACGGTATTGCCGAATCCCTGGCACCGTGGGCACGCGCCAAAAGGATTGTTGAAGCTGAACAGCCGCGGCTCCGGCTCGCGTCCCGGTCGATGACAATTCGTGCACTCATACGATCCCGAGAACCGCAGCCGCCTGCGCTCCGCGGATTCCTCTCGCGGCTGTTCTTCAAAAATCACCTCGCCCGCCTCGCGATACGCCACCTCTACCGCGTCCACAATCCGCGCGCGATTGTCTGCGCTTACAACAATCCGATCCAGCAGCACAAACACCGGAGCCGATAGATCCAGATCGATCAGCGACTCCGGCGCCGAGAACTCGAAGAGTTTTCCCTCTTGCCATAACCGGTTGAACCCGCCGGCCCGCAGCTCTGCTAACCGGGCCTTTACCGCTTCAATGTGCAGAGACTCGGTCGCCTTCCCCGCCGGCCTGGCCTTTGCCGCCGCTTTCGCCGCGCGCGCCGAGGCCTTCCCCGTCTTCTCATCGGTCTCCGCCACAGGCGCCGCGCTCATCGCCGGAAACAGCACATTCAGCCGCGTTCCCTCGCCCAGCGCCAGAATCGCCTCGGCCGCCTCGTCTACCGAATTGCGTTTCACCAGCCCGTCGCAGTAGACGCAGTGCACCTCTCCGCACCGCGCGTACAGCAGCCGCAGGTAATCGTAGATCTCCGTCGCCGTCGCCACCGTCGACCGCGGATTGCGCGTCGTGTTCTTCTGCTTGATGGCGATGGCCGGCGCCATCCCGTCGATCTCGTCCGCGTCCGGCTTCTCAATCCGCTCCAGAAACTGCCGCGCGTACGCCGAAAGCGACTCCACATACCTGCGCTGCCCCTCGGCATAGATGGTGTCGAAGGCCAGCGAGCTCTTGCCCGAGCCCGACACGCCGCTGATCACCGTCAGCTTGCCATGCGGTATCTCGCACGAGAGGTTTTTCAGGTTGTGTGTCCGCGCGCCGCGGATAACAATGGCATCGTTCAAAGGGAAGGCACCGCACTGAATCTTCGGGCAGCGCCACAGTCCGCTTCGCGAGCCTGGGGGCGCAACCGTCCATCTTCATTATAAATTGCGCTGCAACCCCCGTTCGCGAGAACGATACAACCCAAGCGCTCCGGCAAACGCGCACCGATGCGCCGCCGGATCGATCGAATGCCGAAAAGTCATGCCGCCAAGGCGCGCCCGCTTGCGGATGCAAATTCGATCGAATTGCTTTCCGCATCGCGGTCGAGAATACTGGCGAGTCCCAACAGAACCCGCGACGCACATGCCGGGCAGTGCTCCGCGCAGTTGCCGATGCAGTTGCAATCCGGGCACAGGTAGGCATACGCCAAGGGGATATGCTGCATGGTGATGAGTTTCATGTCTTCACCTGTACATTTTTGGCGTTCGGCACGAGCGTGCAACCTTTTGGCCTCCGCACGCTCTTGCACTGGCGTTTGGATGCCGCGCAATATTCCAAAGATGCACTTACAATGGAATCCGCGCGTAAGTCCTTTAGTTAACTATCGTCGCTACCGGTGCGCCCTTGACCGGTTACGCAAGTGACGTCCATCGCCAGACCACTCTCGCGCCATTTAAACTAGGAACAGGCCGCTAACACACCTTATTTCTTGAGGTTTTGCTTGTCTCGTTCTGTTTTTCTTGCGTTCCTCTCCGCCACGCTTCTCATCCCTGCCGGCGCAGTCGCTCAGCAATCTTCTTCGTCCTCCGGTGCTCCGCCGCCCTCCTCCAGCGCCTCCGCCGCATCCACCCAGCCCGTCCCCGCCGAAGTCGCCGCCGCCGAAGCTGCCATCGCCGGCTCCGATTGGAAGACCGCCGAAGCCAGGCTGGACCCGTACCTCGCCGCCCACCCCACCGACGCGCGCGCCCTCTTCGACGCTGGCTACGTCGCCGACGCGCAAGACCGTCTCGACGATGCCGCCGCTCTCTATCGCCGCGCCATAGCCGCCAACCCCAAATCGTTCGAGGCTCACATCTCGCTTGGCCTGCTTCTTGCCCGTCAAAACAAACTGGCCGAGGCGCGTCCAGAACTCGTCACCGCCACCACACTCGATCCCGGCCTGGCCGATCCTACACTCAAGGCCCGCGCCTGGCGCGCCCTCGCCCGCATCGATCGCGACTCCGATCCCGCTGCTGCCTCCAACGACCTGCTCGAAGCTCTCAAGCTCACGCCGGAGACGCCCTCCGACACCCTGCTCGCCGCTGAGCTCGCTGAAAAAACCGGCCAGCTTGAAGCCGCCGCGGCCGCCTATCGCCGTGTCCTCGACAAAGATCCGCAATCCGTCCCCGCCAGCGCCGGCCTGGCCCATTTGCTCATCCTGCGCAAGCAGTATCCCGAGGCCGAGACCCTCCTGCGTGCCGCGCTCGCCAAAAACCCCGACGACCCCACGCTCACCGCGCAGCTCGCCACCGTGCTCGCCGATCAGGACAAGGCCGAAGCTCTCCCCCTCCTCCAGAAGCTCCATGACGCTCACCCCGCCGACCCTGCGATCACCCGCATGTTGGCCGCCGTTCTTGCCGACGCAGGCGACTTCGCCGGTTCTGACCAGCTCTACCTCCATCTCCTCGCCGCCACTCCCGAGGATCCCAATCTGCTCGTCGCTCACGGCCAGAATCTTGTTCGCCAGGCGCAGCTTGACAAGGCCTACGCCGTCTTCGACAAGGCCACGCAAACCGATCCGGCTAACACCGACGGCTGGAGCGGCCTTGCCTTCACCGCCTCGCGCACCGGCCATCCCGACGTCACCCTGCACGCGCTCGCCATGCGCTCCCGCTACTTGCCGGAGAACGCCTCCACCCTCTTCCTCTGGGCCACCGCCTACGACTCCTTGCACCAGAAAAGTCAAGCCGCCGCCTATTACCATCGCTTCCTCGACGCCGCGGGCGGCAAGTTCCCCAATCAGGAATGGCAGGCTCGCCAGCGCCTCCAAATCCTCGAAAAATAGCTTCCGTCCGTCCTCCGTCCCGCCTCACCATGCGCCCGCCTCCCGTTCCGGGGCCCATCCTCTCTAAGTACCTGCTTTCTTTCGTATTCGCCTTATCAAAAATCCTGCATCTTAGTTCTTGCGGTTCGTTGCGTAATGTGGGTACTATAGGCACAATTCGGGGGCAGAACCGCATCGGAGGAGGTTCCTAATGCGGACTGTGGTTCCCATCGCCGTGTTGCTCGTGTTCAGCCTGAACGCCAGCCCCGTGTGCGCCGTATCTTCCGGGGATAACGTTCCCAGTCAGGAAAGCATCAACGCTCTCGAGGCTCGGGCCAACCAGGCGCAGCCGCGCGAGCAGTGCTTCCTCTATGCCCAGCTCGTGCAGCAGATGACCGAGCTCAGCATCCGCCAATACACGGCTGGCGACGTGACCAGGGCAACCGGCCTGCTCAAGCAGATCCAGCGCATCGCGCAAAAGATCCATCTTTCCCTGGCGGATAACGACAAGCGCCTCAAGAACGCCGAGCTCCTGCTCGGCCGCACCGCCTTCCGCCTCAACGAAATGCTTCAATCCAGCAGCATGGAAGACCGCCCTCTGGTGGAGCAGACCCTGGCGCAGGTCACGGATGCGAAAAACGCAGCCATGATGCAGGTCTTCCGCAAATAGTCCGCCGGCCCCTCACCGCAAACGCCTCTGTGCTTCGGACCCGAATGGGCCAGGAAGGGCGCCTTGAGTCTCGGTCCTGCGCCGTAGGTGCGAAATCGCCTTCAACGCCTCGCCCGGTTTGTGCTTGAATAGAAGCGCTGGAGGCATGTCGTCATGCGCGCTCTGATTGCCCTTGTCTTCTGTCTCGCGTTAGCCGCGCCGCTCGGCGCGCAAAAAGAGAAACGCGAACCGCTGACTGATGCCCAGCAGGACCAGATCGCCGAGGACGGAATCGACCCCGTTGCGCGGGTCAACCTATACGTGAAGTTTCTTAACGAACATGCTGATCGTATTCGAGTTTTGGTCAAGCATTCCCAATCGGCTGGCCCCGCACGCCGCCTCGACGATGAGCTCCAGGACTTCGCCGCGCTCCTAGACGAACTCGGAGACAATCTCGACACCTACTCCGATCGCAAGGCCGACATTCGCATGTCGCTGAAAGGGCTCAATGAGGGCATCGCGCGCTGGCAGGGAGTGCTCCACGATCTGCCCAGCCAAACCGCCTTCGAGCTCTCGCTCAAGGAGGCGCTCGAAAGCATTGGCGATCTCTCCGACCAGGCCAGGCAGCTCACCGCCGATCAGGAAGCCTATTTCAAAGCCCATCCCGATGAGAAGGGCCAGGACCGCTACGAACCGAAGTGAAATAGGGAATAGCCAGTAGGGAATAGGGAATAGCGACCTTACGCTCTCAGCTTCTTCATCATCACAACGAGCATCCGGCCAATTTCGTCGCACAGACCTTCCGCGTGGCGGCGTTTCATCTCTGAGCCAAACCCGAGTCCGCCGGCGATCACAAGCTGCGTTTGCACTTCACAATTTGAGCCTCTCGCATGACCGAGAAACTGAAGATATTCTCCTCTGGTCGGTCGACCGTAACCCTCAGCGATGTTGCTGGCGATGGAGACTGATGCACGGCGCAGCTGGTTCGTGAGGCCAAACTGCTCCGTCGAAGGAAACGCTGCAGTGAGTTTGTAAATTGCCAGGCTGAGTTCAACAGCCCTTTGCCATACGATGAGATCCTTGAATGAGCCGGTCATGCGTTCTCTCCCCGTTGCTCTCCGCTTTGCTCGGTAAGTCAACGAGGGATTCTAACAGCAGTTGAGGAAATCCTCCGTGATGCTACTCCCTACTGGCTACTCCCTATTGGCTACTCCCTATTGGCTACTCCCTATTGGCTACTCCCTACCGGCTACTCCCTACTGGCTACTCCCTGCTATCCTGCCTTCGGTGACCCCCGACCTCGTTCCCATCTTCCAGCACGAGTACCGCGCTCTCCGCCCGCGGGCGCCCATGCCGCCCATTCACGTGCGCTTCCGGCGCTTCACTTCGCTCAACACCACCATCCGTCTCCGCGAGGGCCAGATTTTCGTCTCGCTCTCCGACCTGCTCGAAGGCGCGCCCGAATCTGTTCTCCACGCCATCGCCCACATTCTTCTTGCCAAGCTCTACCGCAAGCCCATCGACCGGGCGCACAACGTGCGCTACAAGCGATTCGCCTCCTCGGCAGCTGTCACGCGCCAAACGGAGCTCATTCGCCACGCCCGTGGCAGCAAACGCTATTTCGGCCCCGAAGGCCGCTACTTTCATCTCGAAGAGGTCTTCGATTCGCTCAACACGCGCTTCTTCGGCGGGCTTCTCGGCCGCCCCAACCTCACCTGGAGCGAGCGCCACGCCAAGCGCTCGCTCGGACACTACGACGCCGCCCACAACACCATCGTCGTCAGCCGCGTCTTCGACCGCCCCTCCAGCCCTCGCTACGCGATCGAGTACCTGCTCTACCACGAGATGCTGCACCTCAAGTACCCGGTCAGGGCGCGCGGCCTGCGCCGCTCGGTCCACTCTCGCGAATTCAAGGCCGAGGAGGCGCGCTTCCCCCAACTTGCCGAGGCCCTGGCCTTCATCAAGCGCCTCTAGTGTCCTGAGTCTAAAGTTCGTATCAATTGGAAATTGTCATCCTGAGCGGAGTCCGCCGCGGCGGACGGAGTCGAAGGATCTGCGGTTGTTCTTCTATCAACTTCGGATTCACCTTACTAGCCACACGCTCCGCCGCCGTCGGCTGCAGCACCTTCCTGCCGTAAATTTCTCCGTTCCGAACGACTGGGAGATCACCCCTGTTCCCTGTTCCCTGTTCCTGTCTTTCTACTCCCTATTGTCTACTGGCTACTCCCTACTCCCTGCTCTTTAGCGCCCCCGTCAAACTTGCCACCTTCGCCACGTCGTGATTCTTGCACCAGGACTCTAACCCACGCGCCAGCCGCTCCGTCGCCCGCGGATCGGCATAGCTCGCCGTGCCCACCTCGACCGCTGTCGCCCCGGCGAGCAGAAACTCCACCGCGTCCTCCGGCGTCATGATCCCGCCCATCCCGAGTACCGGAATCTTCACCGCCTTCGCCGTCTCGTAGACCATGCGCAGCGCGATGGGTTTAATCGCCGGCCCCGACAGCCCTCCCGTCACGTTGCTCAACCGTGGCCGCCGCTGCTCGGCATCGATCGACATGGCCAGGAAGGTATTCACCAGGCTCACCGCATCGGCTCCCGCGTCGGCTGCCACCCGCGCCATGTGCGCGATGGAGGTCACATTGGGTGTCAGCTTCACAATCAGAGGGCGCGTCGCGGTGGCCTTCGCCCGGCTCACCAGGTACTCCAGCGATCCCGCATCCGCCCCGAACACCATCCCGCCGGCGTGCACGTTCGGGCACGATACGTTTAGTTCGTACGCCGCGATCCCCTCCGCACGGTTCAGGCGTTCGATCGTTGCGATATACTCCCCCGCCGTGTACCCGAACACATTCACAATCACCTTGCACTTCGGGTACCGCTTCATGGGCGGCAGCTTCTGCGCAATGAACTCTTCCACGCCCACATTCTGCAGGCCGATCGCGTTCAGCATTCCCGCCGCCGTCTGCACCATGCGCGGCGGCGCGTGCCCCGACATCGGCTGCAGCGAGATACCCTTGGTGACGATGGCCCCAAGGCGCTCCAGCGACACGATCTCTTCGAACTCAATCCCGTAGCCAAACGTCCCGCTGGCGGCAATCACTGGATTCACCAGCTCCAGCCCAGCGAACGAAACTTTCATGTCGGGTTTCACTTGGCGGCAATCGTCCTTTCCTGCGGCATGGCAGAGCTCCGTGCCCCCGGCGTCGCTTGTGCGGCTCTCCGATTCATCATAATTGGCGCGCGACAGCCGCGCTCGCCGCGGCTCAAATGGGAAAAGCCCTTCCGCGCACGCCGAAGGGCTTTCGTTGTTCCCTATTCCCTGTTCCCTCTTCCCTGTTTTTCACGCCGGCCCCGGATACGCGCTGCCCCGGCAATCGGCATCTACAGGAAAAGCATTCGAGCCTGCCTGCTGCCCCATCAGCCACAGATACGTCGTCAAATGGTGCTCACATACCACGTTCGCCTGGATCGCGTCCTTCGGCGGCGCCAGCTCGGAGGCCGTGTTGATGTGCTCATAAGGAACCGGAAGGATCGGCGGCAAATTCGGTACCAGATCAAAGCGGTTATAGATTCGATAGCTCGCGGTCACCGCTCGATTAAAAGCGCCCGCAAACGAGGGATCCCCGGTCCTTGGGCTGGCGAACGTGTACACCACCGGCGCGTGGCGCCCCGTGTTCAGCGCCACATCCAGCGTCAGCAACGTAGCCAGCGCCCCGCCCAGGCTGTGTCCCGCCACGGTCACATTCTTCGCTTGCCCTGACTGCGTGTACTGCCCAATTGACGCCGCCACTGTCGCCGCTCCGGCATCGCGCCCCACCCGCAGCGATTTATAGATCGCCGTGAATCCATCCTCCGTCATCCCCGCCCCGCCGCGTACCGGATTTGGCGCCAGTAGGAACGCGGCGTCGTGTATCCACTCCATGATCGTGTCCGTCCCGCGCACCGCCGCCACCAGCTCGCCGCCCGGCGAAATCGCCAGGAACCCGTACGTCACCGTTTCACCTGCGTGCGGACTGATGTCCGTGGCCAATTCATTGCCGTAGAGAGTCTGCGCAAACGAGTAGCCCAACGCCTGAATCGCGGCAATGTTGGCCGCCGAATACTCGTCCCCCGGCGGAACGTCCTCGGCCACCGCCACCAGCCGCGCGTAAAGAATTGCCGTATTCCAATCGATTCCAGCCATGGCTCGACCTCCACCCTCGTTTTCTTTAAAGCCCCACCAGCCTAAGTCACGCGCGCTCGAAAGACAAGTAAATATCAACGGAACGCGCGCGCCGCGCGAGACACCCCCTCCGCGCACGCAGTGAGCCTCGCTATCCCACGTACAGAAAGGCCCCTCGGCGCGCTCGCCGAAGGGCCTTTGTCTCTGGCTGAAAGCTGAGAGCTGAAAGCTGAAAGCTGATTACTGCTTTTTACGCCGTCACCGTCTCGCTCGCGTCCACCTTCACCGGCGTCAGCCATCCAAACCGGTCCGGCTTCAGTCCGTTGGCAATGCCAAAGAACTCGTCCGCGATCTTCTTCGTAATCTCGCCCGGCTTTCCGTCGGCAACCACAATGCGGTCGATGGACCGGATCGGTTGCACCTCCGCCGCCGTGCCCGTAAAGAACACCTCGTCGGCGATATACAGCAGCTCCCGCGGAAGCGGCTGCTCGGTCACCGTCAGTCCCAGGTGCCGCGCGATGGTCAGCACGCTGTCGCGCGTTATCCCCGACAGCGCCGAGTTCGCCAGCGGCGGCGTAAACAGCACCCCGTTGCGCACAATAAAGATGTTTTCGCCCGATCCCTCGCTCACCAGACCGTCCACGTCCAGCGCAATCCCCTCCTGGTAGCCGTTCACCTCGGCCTCCATGTGGATGAGTTGCGAGTTCATGTAGTTCGCCCCGGCCTTGGCCAGCGACGGCATGGTGTTCGGCGCCAGCCGGTTCCAGCTCGAGACGCATACGTCTGAGCCTCCGTGGCCGGCCAGGTACTTGCCCCACGGGAAATTCGCAATGTACACATCCACCGGGCACCCCTTCGGGTTCACGCCAATCTCTCCGTACCCGCGCAGAGCGATCGGCCGGATGTAGCACGGCGCCACTCCGTTCGCTTCAATCGTGTCCACCACTCCCGCGCAAAGCTCCTCCAGCGTGAACGGAACTTCCATGCGGTAGATCTTGGCCGAGTCCAGCAGCCGCTGCATGTGCTCCGGCAGCCGGAAGACCGCCGAACCGTGCGGCTGCCCGTAGCAGCGTATCCCCTCAAACACGCTCGAACCGTAATGGATCACGTGGCTCATCACGTGTATCGTCGCTTGTTCCCAGGGAATCAGGTTGCCGTTGTGCCAGATCTTCTCGGTGGTTTGGATGGGCATGGGGATTTAAATGCTCCTTCGTTTGCGAAATTCGCGCACTATATTTAAGGGTGTCATGCATTGCCGTTCGCTGGCAAGCGCGGGGTTCCAGGAACGTCACCACCTCGTCCCTAGCCCCTAGTCCCTAGTTGTGATCTTTCAAGACGTTGTTCCCTTTTTCGGGAAGTAAGCCAGCCGCAGTAGCCGGGGCGGTGCGAAAGTGGAAATCGCTGGTAAGTATTTCCAAGGCGCGGGTTTATGCGCCGTCTTTTGCATCGCCCTACGGACCGCAAAACTTGTTGCGCCTCCCTTTACGAGTGGAACAACCTCTTGACCATCTACACCTAGTCCCCAGCCCCCGCCTTTCCGTGACGCTCGACACCGCGCCCCTCACCCCGCCCTGTTATTCGTCTTCCGTGCAGCCCTCGCAATTCACCTATCCCCCCTACAGCGTCCCGCTGGTCGAGGCCTATGGCGGCCTCTTCGAATCTGTCTTTGTCCTTTTGCATCCCTTCGTCCGCGTCCCTCAGCCCCTCGCCTGGAGCGCCACGCGCCAGTACCCCTCCGACGCGCAAATCCTGGCGCAGGGAGTAAAATGCCCATGGTCTGAGGTGGCCGCGCACACCCATCTCTCCTCCTGCGCGCACATCAATCAGGCGCTCCTCACTTCTATCGGATCTTTAGCCGATCCCCTCGCCAACCCGGCAGCCTCAGGCGCACTCCAGACATTCCTTCAGTCGCAGCCCATCTGGATGCCCGTCGAAGGCCGTTTCGAGCCCCTTCTTCGGTCCGCCTTTCTTTACGCTTTCACCGAGGTCCGGGCTCAGGAACTCCTCTTCGTTCCCGAATTTCCCCACTCCGACCCCGTCGTAACCCTCCCCATCGCCGGCCTCCGCAGCGGCTCCATCCCTTTTCCCACCCGCGGAACCCTCCTCGCCCCTGACCACTCCTTCCTCTTCACCGTCGATTGGGACAGCTTCTTCACCCTCTTCTACGGATCCCGCGCCTTCATCACGCGCGTCGCCTTTGCTCTCAACCTCGAGGGCTTCTTCGCCACGCCCAACACCGAACACGCCTGGCACAACTACTCCTTCGGATGCGCCACCGTCACCCTCTCCCCCGAGCACTGGCAGACCACCTGACCGTCGCAAGGGGTCCGCCTTCGAAGCTGCGGGCTGCCCCGGGGGTCCCGAGGCAAAGTTCATAACATGGCCGTCAAAAACGCGCAGTCGTAGATTCCTCCGCGCTCGCCGCCATCTCCAGGAGACCCTGAACTCTCCCTTCATGAGACCGGAGGGGGTTCGACAGCCGGCTCTTTCCGATCCGGCGACACCGAACCGTATAGCACTGAAAACATTGGTATTGAGGTCGATCGAAACGCAAACTGCGACGGAAAAAAGCTTTAGTAATGCAAGAAATACAGTACCAAAAGCTTCGGGCATACCATGAAACGGCCATTGCCGGAGTGAATAAGAAGCGGTAGCTACATTACAGGGCCCTCATACCTATTACCAGGCGACGGTATGCGCCGACTGTAGGCGTCATGCAAGATCACCGGCAAAACGGACCTGCTGCTCGAGTGACACTGACAGCGGCCGCAACACTCGGGGCCTTGGCAGGCTTCTTGTTGGGATCTGTTCTTGCCATCCCTCTGGCCGAGATTCATCTGAAACAGTACATCGACCGCGTGGCGGTTCAAGAGGACGCCTCGGTGAAAGAGGCGCATGACCTTCTGGGTGTCCTGCAGCACCCACCTTATCCGCCATGTTCCGATGCAGAACTTGGCTATTTTAGGCAGCTCGTCTTTCGCGCCGATTACCTAAGAGATGCCGGTCGTATTCATGAAGGGAGGATTGAATGCTCCGCAACTGCCGGTCGCCCATCGCGGACGATCGGCCGATTCAACGCCGGCCCGGTCGATCCGCATGAGACAGCGGCCTACAGCAACCTGGTTCCCATTCGTGATCAAAGCCTGAAAATGGCGGGAATTCAGCAAGGTGGTGTCTTCGCCCTCTTTGGTTCGCACCTGCCAGACGTGGAAGGCTCTCTGCCCATTCACTTGGCTGTCGACCTAAACGGAGGAATACCCTCCAGTTCACCAAGTCAGGCTTCGCCTGAAGCATTCATTGACGAACTGATCGGCGACGTGACGCGCGAAGGAGACATGCTCGTCGCAGAACATTGTTCGCCTCTCCTGTCGACTTGTGTCACGGCATCGGTCAGCGTGAGCGAAGCACGGCGAGCAGAATCCGCCGCCATTGCTGCGCTCTCAGTCGCGGGAGGCGTCGCCGGCATTTGCCTTGGAATCGCTCTTTGCATCCTTCGCCGTCGCAGTGTTTCACTGGATCAGCAGCTAAGGCGGGCAATCGCGCAGGAGAAATTGCAGGTCGTTTACCAACCCATCGTCAATTTGGCCAATGGAAGGATTGTAGGCGCTGAAGCGTTGGCACGCTGGACAAAACAGGATGGCGTTTCTGTCAGTCCCGACGTATTCGTTAAGACCGCGGAGGAACACGGCTTCGTCGGTTCGCTTACGCGCTTGGTCCTGCAACGCTCGCTGAAGGAGTTCGGCGAAGTGTTTCACAAGCTTCCGGACTTTCGCCTGAACATCAATATTGCAGCAGCGGACTTGGTCGATCCTGCCTTCCTGCCCATGCTCGATCAGGCCGTCCAGCAGGCCAAAGTTCCGCCCCGCAGCCTCGTTTTCGAAGTCACAGAAAGATCCACCGCCAGTCAAGAAGACGCCATGGAGTCCATCCGCTTGCTCCGCCGAAGGGGCCATGGCATTTATCTCGACGACTTCGGAACCGGTTACTCGAACCTTTCCTATCTCCTATACCTTTCGATTGACACCATCAAAATCGACAAGGCCTTCATCCAGGCCATTGGAACGGAATCGGTGACTGTTGCCATCCTTCCACAGATCATCGCCATGGCGCGTTCGCTGAATCTTGGAGTTGTCGTAGAAGGGATCGAATCGGAACGGCAGGCTCTCTACTTTTCCACCGACAATATGAAGATGTATGGCCAGGGCTGGCTATATGGGCGCCCTGTACCTGCAAGCGAGTTCTTCAAGCTTGTGGGGATCGCAGTTAATCAACCATCCATCATAGCCAACCCCGATGCCGTCCTCGTCCCGAGCCGTTGGCGTCGGCTGCGCGGCGGAATTGAGCCTGTCACAGTTCATTAAGTTTGACCCGCACTCGGCATCGCAAGCGATTTCTTCATCACATCTCCATCGCGATCCGATCACTACCTTGGCCGCATTCTTCAGCTCCAGTGCCGTCTGGAACCCCAGCCCGCGATTCCAACCCATTATGAAAGCACCTTTGTTTGGCTTAAGTGCAGCTTCTCCTGTCAACCTTGGATTCTCCAACTCCACCATAAGGTACAAGTCCGATTCCGCCTCACCCCAGGTTGTAATCCCGAGCAAGTCGCCGTGGCCACGAGTCGAGAGCCTGCCCTGAGCCTGCCGAAGGGGATCTGCGGTTGCCTTTCGTCGTTTTGAAACGGCACGAGCGGGGCACCCATCCAGCGGGTGGGTCGCGTGCCGCGCCCGCCCACCCATTTTTCGAGAAATCCAGTCCGCGGCGAAGCCGCGCTCAAATCCCAGCCTCAAAACCCGACCGGCCATCCACCCAACTCCCCGCCCAGTGCGGTAAAAATCGCTACCCACAAGCCGACTTTTCGTTCCCTATGTGCGGTCGATGAGCGCTTTGGCGATTTGCACCAACATTTGACTCGAATGTGCTACAGAGAGACTCTTCAAAGTTGAACAAAACGAACCAGACACGATTCTGAGTTCAGGCTACAATAGGCAAGAACTTGAGTGTGGTATCGCCCAAGCGCGGAAAAAGCCGTGGGGTGCGACTGGTCGTATCGGTTGAAGCCATCGCCAGTCCAGTCCATTTGACCATGGGAAGCTTGCTCTGGAGCAAGCGGCAGTTAACCAATGTAAGTCAGAGGAAGCTCTTATGAATGCGAAACTCATCGTCACTTCGGCCGTTTTGGCCTTGGTGCTTGGAATGGCTGCTCCTGCCTTCGCGCAGGATCAGCGGCAAAGCGACAAGCAAGGTCAACCGCAGCAGCAGCACGCTCAGCAACAGCCGGCGCAGCGGCAACAGCCAGCACCGCAACAGCACGCCCAGCAACAGCCGGCGCAACGGCAACAGCCAGCGCCGCAGCAGCACGCCCAGCAACAGCAGGCGCAACAGCAACAGCCAGCGCCGCAACAGCACGCCCAGCAACAGCAGGCGCAGCAGCAACAGCACGCACAGCAACAGCAGAACCAGAACGCACAGAAACAGGCGCAGAAGCAACAGCAACAGCAGCAACAACAGCAGCAGCAACAACAGCACGCACAGCAACAGCAGAACCAGAACGCACAGAAACAGGCGCAGAAGCAACAGCAGCAACAACAGCAGCAGCAACAGCACGCCCAGCAACAGCCAGCACAGCGGCAACAGCCAGCGCCGCAGCAGCACGCCCAACAACAGCCAGCACAGCGGCAACAGCCAGCGCCGCAGCAGCACGCCCAGCAACGGCCAGCGCAGCAGCAACAGCAACCTCAGCGCTCTCAAGAGCAGCAGCGTACCGAGCAGACCACCTGGCAAAATCATCGCGCAGGGAACTGGCAGTCAGATCACCGCACCTGGCAACAACGGGGCGGCTACAACGGCTACCGTGTCCCTGACGCCCGGTACAACGTCTACTTTGGGCAGCAGAATCTGTTTCGGATCTACGGTCTTCCCTTCATGGTTTATGGTGGATACCCGCGTTTCCAGTACAACGGCTATTGGGTTACGCTTCTCGACCCATGGCCGGGATACTGGTCGAATGACTGGTATGACACCGACGACGTCTACGTGGTTTACGAAAACGGCGGTTATTACCTGTACGACGACAGGTATCCGGGCATCGGAATTGCGGTCAGCATCTCGATGTAATGGAGCTGAGTCCGCGCCGGTCTTGCAGTGGCAAGGCCGGGGGGCCGCTCAACTCGCACGAAATGTTCGACTTTGTGCGACCATGACCCCGCGAAATGGTCGCATAAAGTTTCGCGAATCGTTGAGTGGTGCGCCGGGAAATTGCGCGAAATCGGGTCAAAGGTTCAATCAGAATTTCACGAATCGAGGCAAAAGGTCGCGAGTAATTTCATGAATAGCGGTATTTGCGCACGCTCAGCCGGCCTTCGCCGGGCTTAAGTGGAGTTATGGCGCCCTTTTCTGCGCGATCTTGCACGCAGGCCCACGCACGTGCCTGTCTTTCTACTCCCTAGTCCCTGTCCTTACCCCTTCGTTCGCGCGCCGACCTGGTGCCTTCCGGGTGCAGATTATCATCCCAATTTCCGCTGAATTCTCCTCACGGAGGACAAGGGACTCTTCAGCAATTCGTGCTCCCAGATTCGTAGAACTCGAAACCCAAGTTTCCGCAGTTCATGTTCTTTGCTCTTGTCACGTTCGCGGTTGCGGTAGATCTTTGCCGTCCAGTATGCACGGTTCTTTCTGACGTTATGGGAGCACTTCGGGCAGCCGTGCCAAAAGCACCCATCCACAAAAACTACGAGTGCAGAACGTCGGAAAAGAAAATCTGGACATCCTGGTAAGTCCTTGGGGTGCACACTCCAGCCGCGAATACCAGATTGAATCAGCGCCCCGCGAAGGCGCTGTTCTGTCGTCTTGTTCTCACGGTCGCGAATCGCGGACATTCGGCGTGAGATACCTAGTGGCACATCCGCGAATTTGCCCTGCTCCAGGGCCTCACGCAGTCTACGTTCCACGCGAGCGCACCTCGGCTGAAAGATCAACCCTCTGTCAACTCATCGCAGAAATGTCGAGCAAAGAAAAAGAGCCATTCGAGTTGGCTTCGCTGAAGAAGTGCGACATTAAAATCCGCTGCAACGGATTCCATCGAGATGATGGCTGGCAGATCACTGATTTGATATTGATAATCCTCGGGATCGGCATCGCTCGGCGTGATACATGCGCGAATCATTGATGCGGAAAGCTCTGTAAACATTGAATCTGTTCCGCCGATGTAGTTCCACAATTCCGTGCCAATCCGAATCGTCACAGTCACAGTGACGCCGTTCTTTCGGAATTTGCACCACCAACGATCGGCGGGCGGTTCGAGCATTCTTCCGCCGGTCAGCTTTTCACCGATATTCCTTAAAATATGCCAATCCTTCTTGTTGGATTGTTTCTTGGTTCCGTAGAGAACACCATAGGTGAAATCAATCTCGTCTACGTTATTTTGATTCGCCCAATGCTCGCAATTGGCGAGGATATCTTCTGCAATATCCTTGCTCATCTCATCGTTCAAACAACTCGGACCACTCTTCAGGGTGGCAAGACAAAGTACATTACCTGACTTCTTTTTCCCATCAAGCACTGAATCCGGTGAGTGCATTTCGCTCTCTACTACTTCCCAACCGTAGACGGGAAATACGACTTTTTCCACCATCTTGCCAGCCGACGTTTCCATGGAAGAAAACACTTTGGCAGGTAATATGTCGCTCTCAATTTCACTGGTTCGCTTGTAGCCTTTGTTCCGGCTGTGGATCATTAGCACAAATGGATTTGTGTTGAACATTGCAAAATCGGCCTTGCTCGTGGGAAGACTTTCAAGGTGAATTTCGATACGCTGGCGAAAGTCCGTCTCTAACTTGAGGACGCGCTGCTTAGCCGCTGCGTCATTATCAACTGCCTGCAACGTTTGAAGAAGTTGCGATTTTTGAATCGAAATGGCCTTCGACTTCGGAAGTCCTTTATGCGTCTTGCGCTTTGCCATTCTGTTTCGCTTTCAATGTGAACTCACCGCTCGATGATCATTCCCGACGTGCAGAACTGCGGTCCTTCTTCGCGTCTTGGGCGCTGCATAATGTGCGTCGTCATTCTCACCACCCTCTTCCCAAACGAACGTCTCGCCGTCCTTAAACCATTGACGAGTCCGAACGTGTGATTGGACGTAGACAACTCGATAAGGCTGGATCTCGTGATCCGCGCACGCCCAACCAACCTTCGCTAGTCTATCAAGCTCGTTCGCAATCACATTTCCGGCAATCGAACCAAGGCGCACTGGAACGGCGTTACCAACTTGAGCATATTGCTCCGACGCTGTGCCAGAAAACTCCCAATTATCCGGGAACTCTTGAATTCGAGCGTATTCTTGGAGCGTCAATGCTCGCACGTCGATAGGATGACAGAGTGAAGTGCTGGCATGGTTCGGCATTGTCACCAGAGTTGGACACGGCAGATCGAAGCTAAGGCGTCTCCACCATCCCGAGCGGCCCCCCTTGGCAAACCATGCGAGCCCCATAGACGACTTCTGAACTTCCTTCGGTAGACTTCGCCAATTCGATCCGGGTGGCACCATCGCTAAGAAGCCCTTTTTGCGGGGGCTGAAATCCATGATGGTTGGATTCGATTCCTCTAGGTCTCCGATTGCATCGCGCAGGGTTCGCCATGGAAGTTGTATTTTCGCCGTGGCGAACAGGTCTCCTTGGGGGGCAACTTCAGCTTCGAGTGAATCCGGGTTGCAGTGTGTGGGATCAGGAAAATCGACTCTCGAATTGAAACGATTGCCAATGAAGAGTGCGCGTTCCCTTAGTTGGGGTGCGCCGTAGTTCACTGCATTCACTTCAAAGCAATCCATGTGATAGTGAGCGCCGTCGAGATTCTGAAGGTCTTCTGCGAATGCCCGAATTACGGAGCCAGGTTCTTCGTCGGGTTCCAGCGGCGGACCACCCTTTTCCGGTCTCTCTGCGATGGGTCTGTGGCGCAGGCCGGCGGACAGCAGCCCGCGCACGTTCTCCATTAGGAACATCTTGGGTTTCATGGCGTCCACAAAGCGAAGGAACTGCCAAAGAAGCGTCCCGCGAGGGTCTTGTACCGTGCCTCTTCTCCCGACAGTGCTAAAAGTCTGGCAGGGTGGCCCACCCACGAGCAGATCGAGCTCTCCAGGTTTCAGACCGATTTTTGACAAGACTTCGTGGGGATCAATGGAAGAAATGTCGCCTTCAAACAGTACGAGATCTCGGCTTAGTCTCTGGGCTTTGCGGTTGAGTCGGACTGTTTCACAGAATGCGTGCTCTTTTTCAACACACGCCCGAACACGAAAACGTCCAGTCTGTTCGAGGCCGAGGTCAAGCCCCATGCCACCTGAGAATAGAGAAACGACGTTGTATGGAGTGCCTCTGGGCATTTCGTGGACCGGCCCCTCACGAAGTTTCATTATATCGTTCGGTGAATTCATGAGAATCGATAGACGTAGTCCGGTCGGTCTTAGTTCCCAATTCGGTTTTTGTCTGCCCGGGTACCCGCGACCCGACCTTGGATCTTCGGGGTGAATCAAAGCTCGGCCCCGCCTCTCGTTCCCCCCGGCCCCGGAGCCTGCCCTGAGTCAAGCGAGAAAATCTCTAAGCGCCTGATTCTCCGCATCTTCCATTTGCAGGGTTTTAAGCCCACCTGGCGCACAATCATTCCATGATCGAAGAGCAGACCACCATCGCTCCCAAGCTGTTCACTGACCACTGTCTTTCCGGCGCGGCTCTGAAAATTGGTATGTGAGGTATGGGCAATGTATGGATAAGGTATGGGTCGTCCCGTAAGTCCTTTGGTTTCAAATATGGAGGTATGGCATACCGGGGGAGGGGGAGGAACTATCGAGAAAGTAAACATCCCGCCAGCTACTAGCTGCCGGCTACCAACCGTTCCCTGACCCCTGTTCCCTGATCCCTGTTCCCTGCTTTCCCTACCGTACCGCCAGCTCTTCCACCGCCACTGTGTACGGCGGCAGAACGCCATATTCGGCCGCCATGCGGAAGAACCCGCGCATCCCCTCCACGCACTCCTCGTCGAGCACGTAGTGGATGTTGTCAGTCAAGTACGTTCGAATCGTCTCCTCGGGTATGGGAAACCGCACGGACCACTCGGCCACCAGCGCGTCGATATTCTTGAAGCCATGATCGCGCGAGCGAATGAAGTCCTCGGCAATGCTCTCGTCCAAAATTTTGCCCCCCGCAGGGGCAATGGCCCAGACGGCGGAGACGAAGGCTAAGCCGGTCAGCGAGCGCCACTCCTGGGCCAGATCGAGGTAAACCATCTCCTCGCCGGTCCGTTCCAATCGGTTGAACCGCTCTTCGAGAGCCAGCAGCGCGGGATCGCCTATCACGATGGCCGCGTCGGCGCGTTCCAGCATCAGGTCCAGATTGGCAGCCATGGGCAAAAACGGAACCTCCGCATGGCCCCACTTGTAGAACAGGATGCGCGCGTAAGCCAGAGTCGTCCGGCTCGCCGTATCCGCAGCCACCGTGCGCAGCGCCGTCAGCGGCTGGCTCGCGCGGTGCACCAGCAAGAGCGACCGTACACGTCCCTTTGAAGCGATCGTGCAACCCGGCAGAATTTTGAGTCCCGGCGTTGTGGCGAGCGAAGCGATGGGAATCAATCCGATATCGGCGCGTCCATCGGCCAGCCGCATCGCGCACTCCGACGGGGTCATACGGTCGATGCGATAGCGCCTCGCCAGCGCGTCGTTGAGCGGCGGATGCTCAAAATCCCACATCAGTGGCGCGGGGTTCAAAAACCCGATCGCGGCGACGCGCAACCGACCGTCTTGTTCCTCGTTCACGTCTCTTAGACTACCAATCCGCAACTGGGGATTCGCGCCGAAAAGCGCGCGTGGAAACGCAATCGTCACCTCCGCGCCAACCCGCTCGTCCTGCGCTCCGCTTCAGGTTCTCGGAACCACACCCGCGTGATGCCGCAAGCCGGCACACGGCTCGTCGAAGTCATACGGCGGATGAAATGCTTCGCGTCTCAGTGATGACCGCCGCCACCACCGCCATGCGAGCCGCCGCCACCGCCGCCGCCACCGCCGCCATGCGAGCCGCCGCCGCCACCGCCTCCACCACCGCTGTGCGAGGCGCCTCCGCCGCCGCCTCCACCGCCGCTGCTATGCGAAGCACCTCCGCCACCACCACCGCCGCTATGAGAGGCGCCTCCGCCGCTGGAATACCCTAGGCTCGAAGAGCGGTTCGTTGATCCGCCGCCCCATGCGCTGCGCCCTTGTGCGGCGGAACCAGTGCTTACCGGCGAAGAAGGCTGCATACCTTCCCGTTGCACGGGGGCCGGAAACGCGGGACGGCCGTTGTTGTACGTAGGCCGCGCGTTTGTGCCCTGCGGTCCCGTCGATGGCGCGCCGCGGTAGCCGAGTTGCCTCGGATTCGCCCCGGCAGGTCCGGCCGCGCTGCCGTACACCGGCCGTGAAGGCAACGAACGAACCGGTTGCACAGTATGCCCAGCGATAATCACCGGCGTGTTCCTATCTCGCGCCGGAAGCGTCGAGTTCACGACCGCCTTGCTCCGGTTGACGGCAACCAACGGCATCGGATGGCGGCCGATGGGCCCGCGCGGATAAATCGGGCGGGGAATTCTGTGATATCTTGGCGGCGCAAAACCGAGATTAGGACCGCGGTAGAACCCTGTTCCCCACCACGGCATGCAACCGCCCGACCCCGGCGCCCAGCCCCAGCCAAAACCGTCGTAGAAGTTCCACATTCCGCACTGGAACGGCAAATAGCCCCATGGGTAACCGGACACCCACAGGTATCCATAACCTGGCGTCCACATCCAATCTCCGTAGCCGTAGGGGTCGAAATCCGCGCTGGCCGCCTCATTCGGCGACCAGACATAGCCTTGATCCGGGACGTTGTACCAATTGCCATTGGCGTCCAGATCGTTCCATGCGGGATTTTCGCTAACGCCCTGGTTCGCCGATGCGCCAGTCTGCGCCGCAGCCTCGGCAGTCAGAGCCTGATCGCGGTCCGAATTCCACGAATCCCATGAATCCGGTTCGATGGATTCAGCCAGTACATAGTGGCTGGGATCGGCGCCGTTGAGGCTGATGCTTTCGCCGCCATGCAAGTCCACCGACAGGGCGCCATTACTGCCTTCAAGGTGGGCATTGCCTGAAAAGACGGCAACCTGGCCGGGAGGATTGTCCAGGTCGACGCGGAGTACGGTAAAGCCACTCGTCGTGGCCGCCGTGCCGCCAAACTGGATGCTCATCTGGCCGGCCTGGTCCCCGCCCTGGAACTCGAAGTAAGCCAAACCGCCGTTGACTGCAAGCTCGGCGTCTGCCGATGCGCCCGCCCCGCGCAGAACCTTCAGTGTCAAGGAGCTGTCGGGCGAGAGCCGGGCCACGCTGCCATCTTCAAATTGAATCTCAGCCTTGCCCGTGCCCGCCGTGGTCAGTTGCGCGCCCTCAAACAGCGGCGTATTGGCCACCGCCTGCTCGGCCAGCACCTGTGCGCCCTGCGCGAGTGTCACCTGGCCGTCCACGAAGCTCAGCCGCACCGCGCGCGCCGGTTGTCCCGATCCCTGGCCGGCATCCTGCGCCCGCAGCGCCGAACCGAATGACACTATTCCCAGGGCCAGCGCTGCAAGCACCGCCAACCCCCCGCGATTCCCCATGCATTTCATGCCGCCCGCCTTTCTATCGCTTCACGGCGACCCTTGCCCGGTTATCGAGAGTTCTACACTTGTTGGACACGAACGCGCGCCAAAAAGTCGCTCGAACCCAAAGATTTATGTTGACCCGTGGGCCAGCAGGGCCCTGGCCCGCATTCTCACCCGCTCCAGAACTCCATCGTCCTGCGCCAGGCGCTCCAGAATCTCTCGAATGGCGCAAATCTGCTGCGCCTGGCCGTCCCCAACGGCCTCGGTCAGGAACTCCATCTCCTGGTCCAGCCCAAGACGGTCGTGCTGCAATAGCACCTCCAGGCGAGCGCCCTCCAGAATCGTCTCCGCCACCGCGATCAGCGAATCGCCAAGATTCTGGATCTCCTTATCCTTTGAATAGTTGAACGTGCAGGAGCCTTGCCCTTGAGGTCCCGTATAGGTGAGCGTCTTCCATCCCTGAAAGGCGACCTTCATGTGGCTTTCGCAGGGCTCGTTGAACCGGTTGTGACGCTGCGCCGCGCTAAAGACGCGTCCGGCAAACTGCGCGCTTACCTGGATATCGCGATCTACGCCCGGCGCCTCGATCTCCTTCAGGCCGCCTTCTGGAACCCTGCCCATCTGCGAGCGAAAATGGCCTCTGCCGTCGGAGTGCAGCACCAGCGTCCATTGCGGGGGCGACAGTCCGGGATTGGAGAAATCCACCTGGACCGCTGGATCCGCTGGGGACACGGCCTGGCCGCGCGCCGCAAGCCCGAGGGCCGCAAACAAGAGCCACGCCGCCGTCATCGCACTGCCTCCTGGAGCGCCAGCGTCTGCGCGGTATGAATGTGACAGATGGCGATGGCCAGTGCATCCGCCGCGTCCGGCGGCTCCGGCAGCGCGGGCAATCCCAGCAGCCGCGCCACCATGAACTGCACCTGCTGCTTCTTCGCCAGCCCGTAGCCGACCACGCTCGATTTGATCTTCAGCGGCGCGTACTCCGCTATGGCAATCCCCTGGCGCGCTGCCGCCAGCAGCGCCACGCCGCGCACCTGTCCCAGCTTCAGAGCCGATTTGGCGTTGACCGAGTAGAAAACCTCCTCGATCGCCACAGTATCCGGCCGCCAGCGTTCCAATTCAGCGGTCAGTTCCGCAAAAACCTGCTCCAGACGCGCGGGCAAAGCCCGCGTCTTCGCCAGGCGAATCGCGCCCATCGCCTGGAACCTGAGTTGCGGCTCGCGCGCCCCGTCGCAGGCGTCCACAACGCCGAACCCGGTCACTTCGGTCCCGCAATCGATGCCAAACACCCTCATCGGGTCCAAGTGTACCGCAGACGGGACGGCGCGATAACGCTCATCGTTTTCTACCCAGGCATTCCCAGGGCTGCGCCCTCCGTGGCGGACTTGCCATGGCTTAGTACAACCCCCCGGCAGCCGGACACAGTACCTTCGTGCCATCGCACAAAATGAAACCTCTGCTCGCGCCGTGTATCGAATCCGATAACGAGTTTGGTTCCTTCAGAAAAATTTCATGGGAAGAAAACAAAACGGCGATTCGGCGTCGATAGGTTTAGGTACAGAATTCAGGAGAGGGCCGGAGGGTCTATGCGCAGGGTTGCCGGTGCTGCGAAGCGTAACGCGGTCCAGTGGTTGAGCCAGGGGGTCTCGCCCCGCCGCCTGGCGCTGACGCTGGCGCTGGGGTTCGCTGTCGGGTGCATTCCCGTGGTTGGAATCCCGACGGTTCTCTGCGCCGCGCTGGCCATGGCCCTTCGCTTGAACCTGCCCGCCATCCAGGCCGCCAACTACGCCGCCATGCCGCTGCAATTGGCGTTGATCGTTCCGTTTGTGCGCATCGGCGGATGGATCGTTTCCGCGGAGCCCGCGCGCCTTCTTGCGCCTCGCGCCCTGCCGCACTTCCCCACGCTCAGCCTCGCCGCTCATATGGGCGGATTGGCCGGTCAGGCGCTGCTGGCGTGGTTGCTGGCCGCCGTTCCTGCAGTCCTCCTGATGACCATCGCGCTCACGAAGATGCTGCGCCGGATTCCGGCTGTTCGCGCCGCGCAAGCCGGCGACTGAACAGAGATCAGTGGTCGGGAATCAGGGATCAGAGAACACGAGCCGGAGTCCTTGTGGTGTATCTTCGGCTGCGGCATAGCCCTGAGCGCGCGGCAAATCCGTACACCTGCAGGTCTCCGAAATCGCAGAGCGCGGCGCGTCAAGAAATCACCGCATCGCGAACTCGCGAAAAACTCCACCCCCAGGTGCAGCAATTAGGTGAAAACATGACCTGCAGGTATATGGAATCCGGCGAAATCGTCGGATTGTGAGTTTGCGGAGCACTTTTTGCAGTTTGCAGTACTCTGCACGACCGAACAGGTTGCGGAAAGCGGCCTAATTTCGGGTTCCCCCCGAGAAGCAGACATCAGGGACGGCCTTGCCTAAAAAACTACCCGTTTCGACCGACTTTTTGGGTAAGACATAGAGTTTTTGGGCAAGAGTTGGATTTCGCCGATCTGCGCAATTCCTGCCTGCGTGGTAGTGTTGTCTGCAAAGTAACTGACGGGTAGACGACCAACCAACCAGAACGGGTCAATGGGCGCGTTGACCTGTGATCAACCACTGAGGATCAGCGATTCTGGTACTACCTTCATGCGGACATTGATTCTCTCCGCATGCGCATTGAGCCCTTATTCAAGTCACCGCTTGAACAATCACCAATTTCCCGAGCCAAGGCTATTTGGGGCTGGCATCAGCAATCTAGCCCATCTCATTCGGCGCGCAGCACATCGACAGGATTGACGCTCCTAACTCGAAGGATGGGCGGCAGCAGCGCGATCCCTGCGGCCAATGTTAGTAGCAGCGCAGCTATCGACAGAGATGTCATGTCCATTGCCGGCAAATGATAAGCCGCGTGCTTGAGCACCGGTGCGCTCGCCAATGTGCCCACGAAACCAAGGGCCACTCCGCATGCTAACACCAGTAATCCCTCGGCCACCACTGTGCGAACCGCTGTGCCGATGGTTGCGCCCAGAGCCAACCGTACGCCGATATCTCGATACTGCCGTTGCACCTGAGCGGCTAATGTGCTGTAAAGACCCACCGCGCTCACAATCAATCCGAGCAGCGCGAACCCGCCTATCAGCGTGCTCGATGTCAAGCGTCCGATGATCGTTGATCGCATATCGTCTTCGAGCAAGTGCGGATTGCGTACAATGACACTCTTGTCGTACTGCGCGATCCGGTCCGGGATCATAGAAATCGCCAGAGCAGGGTCGCCCTTCACGCCGACAAAGAAATGCAATTGCCCAGCCTGCTCGGGCACATACGGCATATAGGCCACGAGCGGTGGTTCTCTATCAAGCCCCTGGTCACGCATATTCCCAACCAGCCCCACCACGATGCTTCGACGCCCCCCGAATCCGAGATCGACGGCTTTGCCAATCGGGCTCTCGCCCGGGAACAAGCTCTTAGCGGCCTCCTGGTTCAGCATCACGACCGAAGTAGCAGATTGCACCTCGTCCGGAGTAAACGCGCGACCGGCCTCGAGCCTCGCACCCATCGCCTCCAGGTAGCCGTCGCTGACCAGCCGATAGGGCGCCTGCATTTGGACCGGATTCGCGGAGGCCGGGTTCGAAATGTTGGCGGAGTGCAAACCCAGAAACGATTCATCGGCGAACGCCGCCCCCCGCACATTTGGCAGCGCCTTCAGCTGCTCGCGTAGTGCCGCTCCTGCCCCATACATGTTTGTGCTCTCAGGGAACCGCGCCTGAAACGTTATTACGTGCTGGGCATCCATACCGGGGTCAACATGCAGTGCATTAGCAAAACTACGTCCCAGCACACCAGCCACGCTCAGGAGCGTCATCGCGATAGCGATTTGCCCTATCACCAGTCCGCTGCGCCACCTCTGCCTGCCGATCGTAATACCCCGTCCGCCCAACGCGAGAATTGACACCAGATCCGTCCGCCACAGAACCCATGCGGGCGCCAGTGAAACCACGGATGCAATCGTCAGGCAAGCCATAAGGCCCGTAGCGGTCTCCGCCCATCCGATGCTGAGAGAATGGGCGCCGAGATTTTGCACAAGTGGGACGAATCTCACAATTAGCGGCTGCGCGAACGCCATCAGGACGAAAGACATCGCGGTTCCAAGCGTACAGACGCAGAACGCCTCGATGAGATTAAGGCGCAACAAGCTTGTCTTCGGTGCACCGAGAGCCAGACGCATTGCTGTGTCGCGTATGCGCTCCAAGTAGCGCACCAGGAACATGTTTGCGAGGTTGATGCACGTAAGCAGCAATAGCAAACAACTGCCACCATAGAGTAGAAGCATCGTCTCGCGATCTACCGGCGCCAGCAGTTGCCGCAATGGTGCCGCTGCGTAGTGAAAGTCTCGCCACTTAATCGTCGGCCGGAGCGCCGCGTCGATCTGTGCCGAGGCCTGCGCAACCGTCGCTCCCAGCTTCAGTCGAAACACCCCTCTGTATACCAGGTTGGTAATCCCGTTGGGATCCGGCACCAGCCACGCAAGCGGCATCAACAGGCGCGGTTCATCGGGAGCGTCGCCCTGCCGGTCCAAAACTGCGTTATCCGGCACAACACCGAGAATCCGCACCTGCGCGGCCTTACCGCCGTTCTTGAAAGCCAGAGACTGGTTCACCACCGACGGGTTGCTGTTGCAATACGTGCGCCACGTCGATTCAGTAATGATTCCTTCCAGTTCTGTGCCCTCACCGCGGTCCTCCTGTGCGCCAAACAGCCGTCCCGCAATGGGCCGGATTCCGAGCGCTCGAAAATACTCCGAGTTTACCCGCAAACTCGAAAATGAGACCGGCACTGTATTTTGCGTCAGCACAAATGAGGGGTCGCGTCCTATCCCGATTTCTGGCGTATAGACGCCCACGGCATCGACGGCAGGAACCTCTTGGCGCACAACGACTGCCTGATGCAATGAGATTGCCGGTACCATTTTTCCCGGCCCCATCACATCGACAAGAGAGGTCACCAGGCGATCCGGCTCGGGATAATTCAGCGGCTTCCACAGCAGGGAATAAATCGTATGGAAGAGCACAAGGTTCGCTCCCAGTCCAAGAGCCAGAACCAGCGAAGAGGCCAAAAGAAACCCGCCAGAACGCGACAACTTCCTGAACGCAGTCCGCAGTTCGTTCCAAACCATGCCAGTTCACTCCCATCCATTTCTTGCAACTCAATCGAAGTCGTGGGCCGAATCCCACCCTACGCCGAGTAGTGAATCAAGGGGAACTGTCGATGACAATAGCAATCCGCGGTCCAATCGCACAGCTGTCGGAAGTCACTCTCGGCAATAGAGTTCGCTTAGCGCATTTTGCGGCATCACAAGCTGAGACCGTTCGTTTTTGTAAATCTCTGTCCGTTTCCGAACAGCTGTCCTCCAACGTAATTATTCACTTTAACTTGAGGTGTGGGTGAACGAAGGCTAAGAAAGACTGTTCGCACAGGCCCGTAGACGGCAAACGCTCTGAAATCCTATCGTCTGCAGTTCAATGGGCAGGGGTGGTTGAACAACCAGGTCTCAGCGAGCGGTAAATCACCAATGCGTTCATTGAGGACCGGAACCAGAAATGCGAACGAATTCTGGATGTATCACCGGCTACTCGGAAGTTACTGTTTCAGTAACATTCCCACATGCCCTAATCCTGCGGTCTGCGCACCCGGCGGCAGGCGATTCTTGGGCAGGACTTGGAGTTTCTGGGCAACTCGCCGAAATTTTGGGCAAGAACGAGTTTTTAGGCAAAGCCCTCAGGTGTTAAAGCCCTCGTTTGTTCGTTGCAGTTGCGGCACCCTTCGACTCCGCTCAGTGCAGGCTTTGAAGTCGTGCCCTTTCAAAGCCTGGTCGATGCAATCGACTCTACCTGCCCGCGTAGGGGTCCGGCACGGGTTGGGTGCTGTCAATCCATGCGGTGTAGATCATGTCGCGCAACATGCTGGCGCCGGCGTCAAGGCGCGCGGCGGTAAAGGCACGCGACTCGGGCGTGCCCGCGCCAATGAAACCGCCGACCTTATCGAGCTGGTAAACCTTCTCGACGTACCCGTCTTCTCCGGCCGCAGTCCAATTGAGGAATGACCCTGTGAACCCATTCCGGCCGTTCCACTGCCGGAAGCGCCTGAGGCCGCTGCGCCCGCTCAACGGCCGCGCCGGCAACCCGGTAACTGGGACGTTTCACCCTTGGCGGCGCCTGATCGATTTGGCTAGTGAGTCTCGGATCGAACGCATATACTACCTGCAAATCTCGCGATCGCCCTCGGATGGCCGAGTGTTTGCGGCGAAATGTGGCGCGCAAACGGGTTCGCCGGGCGGTGTGGGCGTCGTTGTGGTGATGCTTCGCACCAGGCGAGAAGGATTCCGGCAGAGTCGCCGCGCCTGGGGAGGCGCTGTTCGTGGGCAAGCCAATCGCTGGGGGAGATGAGTGCCGATGAACGAGCGGCCGGAGGAAAAGCGAGAGAGTGAGCCATCGCCGTCCGCGGCAGCGAGCGGCGGAATTTCGCAGCTTTGGCTGATTCTGCCCTCCTGCATCCTCGCTATTTCGGTTGGCGCCGCACTGGCCCGGCTGTTTCCTCATTTCCGTTGGCAATCGCTGCCCATTGTGGCGGCAGTGGTTGCCACGGCTCTGTTTGCGCTGATTCTGAACCGTACGTTGCTTCGCCACAGCGCCCAGACGGCGCAGGTACCCATTGGCGAAGGGTTAAGAGAATTGCTGGACTCGGCCGGTCCGGCATTGATCGCGATCGATTTGAACGGCGGGCTGATCTACTGCAATCCCGCGACCGAGCGTTTGCTCGGCTACCGGGCCGAGGAGCTTCTGAATCTTTGGGGCAAGGTGGAGCTTCTGGGGCCCGGCGAGGCGGAGCGGCTGGTGGCGGAAATGCAGAAGCTTTGCCGCGTGGATCGCCCGCCCGAGACCACGCGAGCCGGCCTCATGGCCGCCTGTCTCGATTGCGCGCGCACGTTGCCGCCCAGCCTGGTGCCGAGCTTCGAGGCGCAGGTGCGCCGCAACGATGGCGAGCTCTTGCCGGTTATGCTCCATATCTCGGCGCTGCGCGACGCGGCGGGCGAGCTGATCGGCATGGTGGCCGTGGCCGTGGATCACGGCGCGTCCCTGCACCGCGAGCAGGTGCAGCGCGAGTCGCAGGAACGGTACCGCGACCTGTTCGAGCATTCCAGCGAGATGATCGCCACGCTCAGCCCGGCAGGGCAGTTTCTTTATGCGAATCCGGCGTGGAAGCGCTATTTCGGACTGGACCAAATGGCCCTGGCGGATCTCCACTCCTTCGAGGATTTGTTCACGGCCGGCGCCCGGAGCGAGGCGGCCGCGCTCTTCCGCCGCGCGCTGGATGGCGAAACGGTGGAGCGGGCGCCATTGCGCCACCATACGCCGGACGGCCGCGTGCTGGATCTGGAATTGAGCCTGAGCCGGCGGCAAAAGGCGGGCAGCCCGCTGTCGGTGCGCTGCCTGCTCCGCGATGTTACGCAGCAAATGCAACGCGAAAACCGGCTGGCGCTGCAGCTCGCGGTGAGCCGGATTGTGGGGGAAAACGCATCGGTCGAGTCGGCGGGCATGCGCATCCTTGAGGCCCTTTGCCTCTCCCAGGGATGGGATGTGGCCGTGGAATGGGTGGTTGGCGCCGAGCAAAAGCAGCTTGAATTCGGAACCGCGTGGGGAGTTCCGGGCCGGCAGGTGGAAGCTCTCATCCAGGCAAGCATGGGCCTGACGCTGACAGGCAGCACCGAGTTGCCCGAGCGGGCATGGCGCGACGGACGCACGGTGTGGCTCGCCGATCTGGATACGGCGCCCCCGAGCTCCCGCGTATCGGCGGCTATTGGCCATAAGATGGTTTCCGGCTGGGCAGTGCCGGTGCGCGCAGGCAGCAAGGTGATGGCGGTGCTCGAGTTTTATTGCCGTTTCCGGCTGCGCGAGGATCGCGAAGCGATGGCCGCCGTAGAAACAGCAGCTGCCTCGCTGGGGCAGATCCTGGTGCGGGCCCAGGAACGCGGCCGGGCCGACGAGTTGAGCCGCCAGCAGGTGGTCCTGCTGGATTCGGTGGCCGACGGCATCTGTGGGCTCGACCGCCAGGGGAACGTGACCTTTGCCAACCCTGCGGCCGCCCGGATGCTGGGCGCACCTGCCGATACGCTGGCCGGTAAGCCGGTGCACGAACTGCTGCATGGCGCCGCGCCGGCGGACCGGAAATGCGCCGAGAATTGTCCCCTGCGCAGGGCCGAGGGCCAGTCCGGCAGCGCAAGCGGCGAAGAGACGATCTTTCGGGCCGACGGCAGCTTCTTCCCCGCCGAGTATGCTTTCACGCCCCTTCGCGGCCAGGGCCGCTTTTCCGGATCGGTGCTCAGCTTCCGCGACATCAGCCAACGCTATGCTCTCGACCAGCTCAAGGACGAGTTCATCTCCACCGTCAGCCACGAGTTGCGCACGCCCCTCACGTCCATCCGCGGCGCGCTGGGACTGCTTACCTCCGGCATTCTCGGCGAGACCAGCGAAAAGGCATCCAATCTTTTGCGTATCGCGCTCACCAACTCCGACAGACTGGTTCGCCTGATCAACGACATTCTCGACCTGGAGCGGATTCAGAGCGGACGCGAGCCGCTTGCCTTCCGCGCCGTACAGTTGGCCGACGTTGTGCGGCAGGCGATCGAAGACATGAAGCCCGTGGCGGACGCAGCCGGAGTACAGTTGATTCACGACGCCACGAAGGTGGAGATTACAGCCGACTCCGACCGGCTGCTGCAGGTCGTCACCAACCTGCTCTCGAATGCCGTCAAGTTTTCGCCTCCCAACTCGCCGGTGAGCGTTATGCTGCGGCCGGGCGTGACGGGCGTGATTCTCTCCGTGATCGACCACGGGCGCGGAATTCCCGCCGACAAACTGGAAACCATCTTCGGGCGCTTTCAGCAGGTGGACGCCTCCGACTCCCGGCAGAAGGGCGGCACCGGCCTGGGACTGGCCATCTGCCGCACCATTGTGCTGCAGCATTCGGGGCGCATCTGGGCCGAGCGCAATCCGGTGCGCGGATCGACCTTCCGCATCTTTCTGCCCTATCAACCCGCGCCCCAGCCGGCTTTCGGCGGCGTGCTGGAGACTCCAGCCGGCCACGGGACCCTGGTGCTGGCCGACGGAAATGCGGATTCGCGCCCGCGCATCGCGGCGCAGTTGGCCCGCCATGGCTATTCCGTGGTGCAGGCCGCCACCATGGAGCAAACCCTGTCCGCGGCCCGGCAGAACGCCCTGGCCATCCTTCTCGACACTTCGCTCGACGGCATGAACGGGTGGGAGATTCTGCCGCTCCTGCGCCGCCTGGATGCATCCGCTCGCACCCCGGTGGTTTTGATCAGCGTGGAAGGTCCGGAGACCGGGAAAGAGTTGGCCGGCGGCGCCGACGGATGGGTTTCCAAGCCGCTACACGAGGATGAACTTCTGGCGGAGCTGGCGCGCGTCTTGTGCGGGTCGGGCGAAAAGGCGCGCATCCTGATCGTCGAGGACGATCGCGACCTGGCGCTCGTCATCAGCGAGATTTTCGCGCGCGATACGATCGCCGTGCAGACGGCGCATTCGTGCGAGGAGACGATCGAGGCCTGCTCCGCCTTCAAGCCCCACCTCATGGTGCTCGATATCGGATTGCCCGACGGCGACGGCTTCAACGTGGTGGATTGGCTGCGCCAGCGCGAATCTCTTGCCCAACTGCCGCTCGTGGTCTACTCCGGCCGCGAGCTATCGCCGGACGAACGCCGCCAGCTCACGCTCGGCCCCACGTATTTTCTGGCCAAGACCCGCGTACAGCCGCAGCAGCTTGAAGCTCTGGTGTTGACTATGCTGCGCTCCTCGCGCCAGATGGATGAGGCGGGGCTAACCGAGCCGGCGGTACCGAATTCGTAACCTGGTGGTTGTCTCCGTCCCATCGACAACGCCGCGGCAACATTCGACAATAGCGGTGGAGGATCTTCCCTCGTGGCCCGCAAAATCCTGATCATCGACGATGAAGACGATATTCGCGAGGTGGCCTCGCTGAGCCTGGAGACCGTGGCCGGGTGGGAGGTGATTGTGGCCAGTTCCGGAGCGCAGGGCATGGCCCGCGCCGCCGAGCAGCAGCCCGACGCCATCCTGCTGGACGTGATGATGCCGGGCATGGACGGTCCCACGACCTTTCGCGAGCTACGCAAAAATCCGGCCACGGCCGGGATTCCGGTGCTGCTGCTTACCGCCAAGGTGCAAGGCACCGACCAGCGGCGCTTCGCCGATCTTGGCGTGGAGGCCGTGCTCTTCAAACCCTTCGATCCGCTCACGCTATCCAAGCAGATTTCGAGCGCGCTCGGCTGGGCCTGACCGCTCTTTGTCATGAAAACTCCCGCCCAATCCGGTGTCCCCGCGGATGCGGCTCTTTCCCAGGCCATCGACCGCCTTTGGGTCCGCTTTCTGCCGGAGATCCGCGAGCGCGTCGCCATCCTCGAAGCGGCGGCAGCGGCCGTCTCCTCCGGAAAACTCGCCGCCAAGCGCCGCGAGGCCGCCCAGGCCGCGGCGCATAAGCTGGCCGGAGTGCTTGGCACATTCAGCCTGACGCGCGGCACGGTCCTGGCGCGCGAGACGGAGGTGACGTACTCCCGCGAATCCGCGCCCAGCCCCAGCGCCGGCAAGCGCCTTGCCGCCATCGCCGCGGAGCTGCGCGCCATGATCGAGAACCGCAAATAAGCCCGCCGCTCCGGTAAAACCGCGCTCCGCAACAGGAAAATCCCGGGATCTCCCTGCGCATGCGATTTGCTGCTCCGCAACCCGTACCGGAAGAGCAACCAGCGACGGCGCTACGAAGATGGCCGCAAGATGCGCCGTTACAAACTGCGCTGGGCCGTGGAGCGAACCCGGCTGGCAAAAAAACGCCTCTCAAGAAGGTGGTTGGATCGATAGCTCAGGTTGGCAACCAGGACGACCGATAAGGTTCTGGGGTTGTGCGTTTTCCTGGCGAGATGCAGCATCCGCTGAAGAATCTGCGCATACGAGTAAAACCGGCCGTTGAAGCGGTCCACCTCGTCCACTAGTTCCGCCCAGGTAAGGTGCGCGTAGCTGGCCACCGGATAAGTCAGAGTGTAGTACTTCCAATCCTCCGGGTAATCGTTCGACCGGATCCTGCCTTCGCGCTCCATTTCAGCGTAGAGCTTGGTTCCGGGAAGCGGAGTAAGGATCAGAACATTGGCGGCGTCGATGCCGTAGTTCTTGGCCGCGTGAGCGATGGTCTCGCCAATCCCTCGCTGGTCCGTGTCGATCCCTATGATGAAAGAGCCCACAACGCATATGCCGTGCCGCTGAATCCGCCGCACGGACTCGCGGAAATCTCTCCCCTTCAGGAGGTTGAACTTCTTGCCTAAGGCCATCAAGCCTTCCGCGGTGGGGGATTCGAACCCGATGAACACGCCTTGGCATCCCGAACGCGCGGCGAGCTTCAGCAGTTCGTCATCGTCGGCGAAGTTTATGGTCGCCTGGCAGATCCAGGGCCGGGTCAGCCCCTCTTGAATCATCGCCCGGAAGAGATCCTTGGAGTATGCGAGATGGTCCTCGCGAGTACCAATGAGGTTGTCGTCTACAAATAGGATGACTTTTTCCCGGATCAGCCGCAGCTCTCGAATGACATCGTCGACGGGCCGGCGGCGGTACGTGCCTCCATTGAACGCGGTAACGCTGCAGAAGCTGCAATTCAACGGGCAACCACGCGTGGTTTGTACCGAGCCCAGGTAGTACCGTCCGCGGAGCAGGTCGTGCCGGGCAGGCGGAATTGAATCCATGGCGCTGATGCCGCCCTCATACACCCTGCGCAGGGTATGGTTGCGCGCATCCGCCAAAACCTGCCCCCATGCCGATTCCGCCTCTCCCGTGACCACCGCATCCACATGCTCCAGCGCCTCATCGCGACGGAATGTGGCATGAATGCCTCCCATCACCACGGGCACTCCCATCGCGCGGTACAGTGCCGCCACTTCGTAGGCCCGCGGCGCTTGAGAAGTGAAGGCCGTTACACCGACGAGATCGGGTTTGGGCAGACCCCTGTAATCGGGATGGCCCAGGTTCTCGTCGATCAGTGTCACCTCCCAGTCCGGCGGCGTCAGTCCTGCCACCACCAGAAGCCCGAGCGGTTTCCAGACGCGATACTTGTTCAGACGGTTCCAATGAACTTTGTTCAGGCTGACGACCGGATTGTCGGGATTAACAAGATAGAGTCGCATCTCTTTCCTCCCCGGCCTGCTGCTCGATTCGCCTGCTGCAATTTGGTGTCTCGTTCTTCTACGTGGCTCTCCCGGGCGGAAATAAGAATACACCGAACTCTGTCCCCCTTGCTAGCGGCTGTTATCTCCAGTTGAGTACAAGTTTCAATCTTCGCCTACGTCTGACAAGGAACTGGCCGGGTGGTCATGCTCAAGAGCAACGGGGAAGCGAGACGTGAAGATTCATTCCCCTCGCTTCGGGATGACAAACAAATAGGAGGAGGCGATACGCCTCCTCCCATTTCTCTCGCTGACCATTCGCCACTGACGATCGGGCGCAGGTTTCTATGCGACCTTGCTGAGAACCTTGGCTTCGAGGGCCTTGTCGCTGCCAACAGTCACCTTGATCTGCTTGGGCTTGGCTTCGGCCTTCTTGGCAAGGTTAATCTTCAGCACGCCCTTGTCGTAGTGGGCGCTCACCTGACCGAGATCCACGGAACTGGGCAGCGTGAACGACCGGGTGAACTCTCCGTACTGCCGCTCGACGCGACGGTAGTTCTCCTCTTTCTCTTCCTTCTCGATCTTGCGCTCGCCATGGACGGTGAGGGTGGTGTTCTCGATACGGACATCGATGTCTTTTTCGTCGATGCCCGGAACTTCAAGCTTCAACGTAATGTTGTGCTCGTCTTCGTAGATGTCCACCGGCGGTGCGTAGCTGGTGGTAGTTAAAGCCTCTTCCGGGACTTCGGGGCTATACGACTCACGGAAAAGACGGTTCATGCGGTTGATGCGGTCTTGCATGGCGGAAAACTCACGCAAAGGCTCCCAACGGGTCAATAGGGTCATAACGCAGTTCCTCCTTTGAGGAATCTAAGGTGGAAAAGCTTCAGATGGGCTGACTTAGTTCAGGGAACCTGAAAGAGTAAGAAGAGGTGGCTCGCTCAATTGCGATGCTAGGCTTATGCGCTGCTGTTGTCAACCTGCGGTTCGCCAAAATAGCGATCTGCTCTCGAATCAGGCGGATGAATTGATCTATCCAGTTTGATCAGTCCGCGCGCTCGGTTTACGCCAAATCGCCGAGTCGCGAATTGAGCGCCTGGGAGGCGCAATTCACGGTTCCGGCCGGATAACCGCCCATCCGGAAGCGATTCTCAACCGGCGGGTTCGGCCCTTCTTGCGAACTGAATGCGCACCACTCCGCAATCGCAGAAGTCAGGCCGTTTCCCTTCATCGCCGCAAGCTTCGAACGACCGCCCAACCAATTACACTTCATAGTGAATGACCCCGCACGATCCATTCGCGTCCCCGCCCGGCCCCGAGGCGGGCGCGAAACTCGCCAAGATTGCCGCGGAATTGCGCGCGATGGTGGAAAGCCGCAAGGCGTCGGCCTGACGCCTAGACAAAATCGGCCCTTTCAGTTCTTCTTCAACACCTCTCTCAAGGTCGAGGCCCAAGGCTCCCGCAGCGCTTCCGGGGACAGTTGAGGGTGGGGTGTTTGAGAAATCGCTTCGAAATCATGCAAATCACGGCTTTTTGGTCTGGACTGAGGGCCCGCGTGGTAGGAAGGGGGCTTTGCCGTTGGAAGAAATACGAAAAAGGTGGCGAGCCGGGCACTCAGGAGCGTATTCTTTCATCGCACAACAAGCCAAATGGGAATCGCGGATCACCCCAACCGCAAGGAAAGGTAGCGGATCATGCAAGGTTCCTCGCTTGATGCACTCTTGTTGTTCGGATCTCTCGTAGTCGCGGCTCTGTGGATTGGCTCACTCGTCGCAATATGGAAATTGGCACAGACTCGCACCGATCGTCCGTGGCTGTGGGTCCTGGTAACTTTCCTTCTCAGCCTGGTACTCACCCCCCTCGTCAACTTGGCGGTCTGGGTGATCCTGCTTGTCAACTACGCCCGGGACCGGCGCGGGGACGGCAAGGGCGACACGATCTCGCTTAATCTGAATGCTGGACCGAAGCCCGACGATCAGGGTTAGTATGGATTCCCATCTTGGCAACCAGCCGGTCGCGCTCGATGACGTACCAAATCCCTTTTTTGGAGACCCCTTCCAAATTGACCTTCCAAGGTACTTCCTTTGAATCGTCATCCTCGACTTTAGTTGAATCTTTAGTGTTCAATTACACTCATCTGCAGTGACCCCGCACGATCCATTCGCGTTCCCGCCCGGCCAAACACCCCAATTGGGCCTGCGCTTCGAGGAGCCGCGCCCGGCGCGCCGCATCTGGCCCGTCCGCGAATTGGTGGCGCAGGTGCGCGAGCTGGTGGAGCAGGAGTACGGCGACGTCTGGGTGGAGGGCGAGATTTCGAACTACCGTCCCGCGCCCTCCGGCCACGTCTACTTCACGCTCAAGGACGCCGACGCCCAACTCCCCGTCGTTCTCTTCCGCCGCCAGGCCATGCTTTTGCGCTTTCGCCCCGAGGACGGCCTGCATGTGCTGGTCCGCGGCCGCGTGAGCGTCTACGAGCAGCGCGGCCAGATGCAACTGGTCGCCGAAACCATGGAGCCCGTCGGCGCCGGCTCGCTGCAACTCGCCTTTGAGCAGTTGAAGGAGCGGCTCAAAGCGGAGGGGCTTTTTGATGCCGCTCGCAAAAGGCCGCTGCCCACGTTTCCCCGTACCGTGGGCATCGTCACCTCACCCACCGGCGCGGTGATCCGCGATTTCCTGAACATTGTCAGCCGGCGTCACTCCGGATTGAATGTCCTGCTCTGCCCCGCATCCGTGCAGGGCGAATCCGCGCCGGCTGAGATCGAAGCCGCGCTGGCCGTGCTCAACGATTCGAATCTTGTCGACCTGATCGTGCTCGCCCGCGGCGGCGGCTCGCTGGAAGACCTGGCCGCCTTCAACAGCGAGCGCGTGGCACGCGCCATCGCCGCGTCACGCCTGCCTGTCGTCTCGGCCATTGGCCACGAGACCGACTTCACCATTGCCGACTTCGTTGCCGACCTGCGCGCGCCCACTCCGTCCGCCGCGGCCGAGCTCATCACCGAGGCGCAGTACACCATCGCCGAGCGCCTGGCCACGCAATCGCACCGCCTGGACCGCGCCGCCCGCTTCCAACTGCTGCAGGCCCGCCAGCGCCTGACGCAATGGCCGATCGGCCGCGCCGAATCGCGCGTCACCTCGCTGCTTTACCGTCTCGGCCAGCGGCTCGACGACTCCACTCAGCGCCTCGACGCCGCCCTCCTCGAGCAATTGCGCCTCGGCCAGACCCGCGTCGCCGCTCTCGCCGCCGGCGTGCTGCATCACGACCCGCGGCAGAAGGTCGCCCACGCGCGCGAGCGCCTCGCCGACTTTCGTGCGCGCCTTGACCGCTCGCTGGAGCGCCTCATCGAGTCTTCGGCATCGCATTTCGGCGCTCTCGATGCGCGCCTTCGCTCGCTTTCGCCCTTGGCCGTGCTCGACCGCGGCTACGCACTGGTCCTCTCGGCGGACGGCTCGCTCATCCGTTCCACGGCGCAAATCGCCGCCGGCGAACAGCTCACCACGCGGCTGGCCGACGGCTCCTTCTTGAGCCGCATCGAGTCAATTTTGCACGGCTCGCATGGATCGCCTGGCGCGCCGAAAGCGCCGGCCCCCGCCAAGCGAGGCACGAAATCCACATCATGACTTCCAACGGCGCGCGCAAACTCTTCGGCACCGACGGCATTCGCGCCATCGCGGGCGAGGCTCCGCTCGACCCCACGACGATCTACGGCGTGGGGCTCGCGCTCGGCCACTCTCTGCGGAAGACCACGGCTCAGCCCAAGGTTCTGCTCGGCCGCGACACACGCAAGTCCGGCCCCTGGATCGCCGCCACGCTCGCCGAGGCCCTGCGCCGGTCGGGCGCGCTCGCCGAAAGCGCAGGCGTCATCACCACTCCGGCGGTCGCGTTTCTTGCCCGCACGCATGGCTTCCACGCCGGCGTGGTCATCTCCGCATCGCACAATCCCTGGCAGGACAACGGCATCAAGCTCTTCGGCGCCGACGGATTCAAGCTGCCCGACGCGGTTGAACTGGCCATGGAAGAGGAGATCCTCTATCACGCCGCTCAGGTGCAAATCTCCGATCCACGTTGCTTCCCGCCGGTCGAAGACAATCCCGCGCTGCTTTCCGATTACATTCAATTTCTCATCGATTGCGTACCCGGCCTCTCGCTCGCGGGCCTGAAGATCGTGGCCGATTGCGCCCATGGCGCCGCGGCGGCAATCGCGCCCGAACTTTTCCGGCGGCTCAACCGCATGGGGCGCGCGGAAGTAACGCTGCTCAACATCGCGCCTGACGGCCGCAACATCAACGCCAAGTGCGGCGCGCTCCATCCCGAGTACGTGGCCGGCGAAGTAAAAGCGCGCGGAGCGGACCTGGGCTTAACCTTCGACGGCGACGCCGACCGCTGCATGTTGGCCGGCGCGCAGGGCAACGTGATCAACGGCGACGCGATCCTCCTGATGGCAGCGCGCGACCTGAAGGCCCGCGGCATGTTGACCGGCGACGTGGTAGTAGCCACCACCATGTCCAACATGGGACTGGAAGCCGCGCTCAGGCACAGCGGCATTCGCATGTTGCGCGCGCCGGTGGGCGACCGCTACGTGCTGGAAGAGATGCAGAAGCAGAACGCGGCTCTGGGCGGCGAGCAGTCGGGCCACATCCTCTTTCCGCATCTCGCCACCACCGGCGACGGCCTGCTCACCGCGCTCGTCGTCCTCGATCTCATCGCCCGCACCGGCAAATCCATCGGCGAACTCACCGCCGATCTCAAAGTTTTCCCTCAGGTCATTGTCAACGTCAAAGTCCGCGAGAAAAAGCCGCTGGATTCGATCCCCTCCGTCGTCGACGCCATCCGCGCCGCGGAACAAGAGCTGAAAGACACAGGCCGCGTCGTGATCCGCTACTCGGGCACCGAGCCGCTGGCGCGCGTGATGATCGAGGCCGAGAGCGAAGAAGTGATGCGGCGGCACGCGGAGGCCATTGCCGCGGCCATCCGCAACGAACTCGGCGCGTGACCGGCCGCCATCGTCTGGAAACGGCCATCTGTCAGCTTGTACCATCGATTCATGCCGCAATTCCCTTCCGGCCAAACGCTGCTCATCGACGCCGACGACACGCTGTGGGAGAACAACATCTACTTTGAGCGCGCGATCGCGGCATTCATCGGATTTCTCGATCACAAAGAGTACTCGCCGGCCGCGGTGCGAATGACGCTGAACGCCGTGGAGCGGGAAACCATCCTCACCCACGGCTACGGCCTCTCGAGTTTCACGCAGGCGCTGGTGGATTGCTTTGAGCGGCTGAGTTCTGCGCCGGCGACGGAAGAAAAGCGCGAGCGCATTCGCGGCTTTGCCCGCGCAATCGCCGAGCAGGAGATCGAACTGCTGCCCGGCGTGGCCGAGACGCTCGAAGATCTCGCGGGCCGGCACCATCTCATTTTGATGACCAAGGGAAACCATGCCGAGCAGGCCGGCAAGCTGGCCCGCTCCGGGCTGGCGCCGCACTTTACCGCGGTCGAGATTGTAGCCGAAAAAGATCCGCCCACCTACCGCTCCGTCATCGCGCGGCACGAGCTCTTGCCGCACACCAGTTGGATGATTGGCAACAGCCCCAAGAGCGACATCAACCCTGCTCTCGCGGCCGGTCTGCACGCAGTCTTCCTCGTTCACAAAGACACGTGGGTGCTGGAGCACGCCGCGCTCGACGCCGCGCCCGAGGGCCAGCATCTGATCGAGCTCGACGCGTTTGCGAAGCTGCGCGAGATTTTTTGAGCGGCGCGGCCGCAATCGAAACGCAACCCGGTCCGGCGGCATATGAGAAACTGAGAGTGCGGCATTTAGCAATTTCTGCGGGGGCTGCTCAATTCGCCCCCAAACCTGACTCCAACACAATTTGAGCGGGCCCGCGCGGCCGCTGCCGGGCTGCGGATCGCGCGGCAACCGGAAATGCTCATAGGATTTTGCAAAGAATGATCGGCGTGAACGACGTGACCATGCGCTACGGCGCGAAGGTGCTCTTCGAGGATGTGACCACCACCTTCACGCCGGGCCGCCGTTATGGATTGACCGGGCCCAACGGCGCGGGCAAGTCCACCTTCATGAAGATCCTGAGCGGCGAACTGGAGCCGCAGAAAGGCGCCGTCGTACGCCCGCGCAAGCTGGGCGTGTTGCGCCAGGATCAATTCGCCTTCGATGCCTGCCGCGTCATTGACACGGTGATCATGGGCAACAGGCCGCTGTGGGCCGCGCTGGAGGAGCGCGACCGCATCTACGCCAAGCCGGAGATGACCGACGAGGACGGCATGAGATTGGGCGAACTCGAAGGCACGATCGGCGACGAGGATGGCTACACCGCCGAGAGCGACGCCGCCGTGCTGCTCGACGGCCTGGACATTCCCGAGCCGCTGCACGAGCGCAGGATGGGCGAGCTGCAGGGCGGGCAAAAGGTGCGCGTGCTGCTGGCGCAGGCGCTCTTCGGCAAGCCGCAGGCGCTGCTGCTCGACGAGCCCACCAACTACCTCGACCTCGACTCCATCCACTGGCTGCAGGACTTTCTGACCAGCTACGACGGAACGCTGATCGCCATCTCGCACGACCGGCACTTTCTCAATTCCGTTACCACGCACACCGCCGACATCGATTACCAGACGATCATTACCTACACCGGCGGCTACGACGACATGGTCATGGCGAAGACGCAGATCCGCTCCACGCTCGAGGCGCAAAATGCGCAGCGCGAGAAGAAGATCGCGCAGCTCAACGAGTTCATTGCGCGGTTCGCCGCGGGCACGCGGTCGAGCCAGGTGACCAGCCGGCGCAAGGAGGTAGAGCGGCTGCAAACCAACGAGCTGGCGCGGTCGAACATTCAGCGTCCCTACATCCGCTTTGACCAGGCGCGGCCCAGCGGGAAGCACGTTTTAGAGTTCAAGCATCTGACCAAGGTTTACGGCGACCTGAAAGTCATCGATGGATTTACGGCCAACATTCTGCGCGGCGAAAAGATCTGCCTGATGGGGCGCAACGGCGCTGGAAAAACGACTCTACTCAAGTGCCTGCTGGCCAATTACCCCGGCCTCCCACCCCAACGGCAAGGACCCGTCGTTGGGGACCCCGGTTTCGCCGGCAAGAAGTTCGCGCTCGACTCCGGCTCCGTCTTCTGGGGCCACGAGGCGCAGGTGGGCTACTTTCCACAGGACGTGGGGGCAACGATTTTTGCGGGCATCGAGCACGGCCTCACCGTGGCCGAGTGGCTGCACCAGTGGAACCCGAGCGCGCACATGGAGGACATTCGCGGCATTCTGGGCCAGATGCTCTTCAGTGGCGAAGAGGGCGCCAAACCAACCGAGGCGCTCTCCGGCGGCGAGCAGGCGCGGCTGGCGTTTTGCAAACTCATTCTTACCAAGCCCAACATCCTCATCTTCGACGAGCCCACCAACCATCTCGACCTCGAAGCCATCAACGCTCTGAACATCGCACTGCAGCGGTACGAGGGAACGGTCCTGCTGGTGACGCACGACCACGATCTGATCGATGAAGTTGCCACGCGGATGTGGGTCTTCCACGACGGCGGCATTGAAGATTTCCAGGGGCCGTACGGGGAGTGGAAGGGGAAGCACAGCTAGGGGGGTCTGAAACGGGATGTGCCTCGTGATCGACCTTTAACCTCTCTCCCAAAGACGGGCATCTGGAGTGTAAAAATCTTGCATGTGCCCAAAAGCTCCGAGTCCTGATCAGATAAATTCGGCGTTGCCATACCGAAATTCGAAGAATAGAATCGTTGCACGAAAGCAATCGCAAGATGCTAGAACCCATCTCATAAACATTTTGACGGTCGAAATCTGCGAGACTGAGGTTGCTCAAGGCGTCTCCGCGGACGGGGATGGCTGGCCGTTGGGAACTGAGCGATGAACAGTGGGAATTGGTTGAGCCGATCTTGCGTCCAGCGCGACGAGCGGACCATCGAGGCCGTCCGTGGCACGACACGCGGGCGGTGCTGAACGGCGTGCTTTGGATTCTGGGCAGTGGTGCGCAGTGGTCTGAAATGCCGGCTAGGTATCCTCCGTACCAGACCTGCCATCGGCGCTTCCAGCAGTGGATTGGTGAGGGGAAGTTGGTGGAGTGCCTGCGCCTGCTTGCCAAAAACCTGCATGAGCGAGGCAAGCTGAACCTGGAGGAGGCGTTCGTGGATGCGACGTTCGCGAGCGCCAAAAAGGGGGCTTCGCAGTCGGCCCGACCAAGCGGGGCAAGGGGACCAAGATCATCGCTATCGCCTCTGGTGACGGTCTTCCTCTCGCCATTGCTGTCAACCGCGCTTCGCCTGCCGAGTGCCGGCTTGTGGAAGCTGTTCTGGCCGGATGCTTCCTCGACGAACTGCCCGATCGATTGATCGGCGACAAGGCCTACGACTCGGATGCGCTGGACAAGACGCTGGCCGAGGACTACGGCGTAGAAATGATCTCGCCTAACCGGGCCAACCGCAAGAACAAGACCCAGGATGGACGCCCGCTGCGCCGCTATCGCCGCCGCTGGAAAGTGGAACGCTTGTTCGCCTGGATGCAGAACTACCGCCGACTGGTCACACGATGGGAATACAACATCGAAAACTTCCTCGGCTTCGTCCAACTCGCCTGCCTGCTCATGCTGCTCAGACATTTATGAGATGGGTTCTAGCGTCTAGGGTATCGCCTTGAGGCTTAGCGAGCTTCACTGAGGTGACGACGATGCTGTCTTTTCGAATAAGGGATTGGCCCGAAATAGAACTGAAGGAGATTATGAAGAGGGCCCGTCTGCTCGTAATCGACGACGCTGACTTCCCATACTTGAGTCTTTTCGAACGGGACGGCTACACGATGGAGAAGTGGGCCGACGTGAAGTGACCTGCCCAAGCTGGAATCAGGCTATTACGACGTAATACTATTGGATCTCCAGGGCGTAGGCCGCGAACAGTCAACCGAGCAGGGGCTTGGGATCCTCCGCCACTTAAGGCGCTCGACGCCCACTCAGCTGATAATTGCATATTCCAGCGCCGACTGGTCATTGAAGTACCAGGAGTTTTTCGAGCTTGCTGATGCAGTGCTTGCCAAAAGCGCCGATTATGTCGATTTCAAGCGGACAACAGACCAGCTTTTGAAGCAGCGCTTCTCGCTTGGCTTCTACGTTTCTCGCGTCCAAACTTTAGTGGCGCCGCTTGGCGTCGAGCCAGAAAAGATCGACGTTTTGGTGCGCAAGGCAATCCAAGGCAAATCGACTACAAAACTATCCCGTTACCTTTCTAATAAGTCCGCTGACCCACAGATCATTTCGAAGGTTTTGGATATTGTGAAGATCGCGATCGGTATTGCCTCACTATGGAAACATTAACGTCCGCATACTTTCCATTTCCACACATGCTTGCAGGAGAGCGCCGCAACGGCTACCGCTTTCCTTGGCCAGACAGGTGCAATCGCTGCGACCGACAGTGCGAAAGGCAAAAGACCCAAAACGTCGCGATATGTTCCTACGGAGTTGGTTACACCTGGTTTGAGCCTGAAATCTTGGTATTCGGATTCCTGGTAAAAACTGCCGCTCCGTCCAGCGCTCTGAAGAAGATGCTTCGAAATAATGCCGGCAACCTCGTCATGATCGGCGAGATTGGACGCGCACGGGAGATTCACCGTGCCACTGCACTGTCATTCGAACGCGAGATAGAGACAAGGAAGAATGAGGCTTTAGCTGAATACATAAGAGAAAGGAGATACGAATCCGACTTCCTCGAGAATTTGAGGCCGGAAATTCAGCGTAGTTTTTCCTTCCTGCATGACTATAGGCAATTCATTGCCCGAGTTCGCCAAAACATCAACGTGGTCATCGAGGCAAGATATGCTGGCGGCGAATTTGTCGAAAAACTTGGTCGTGCCCTTCCGGCGGAAGCTGCAATTTACTGGGCGAGCATTCTGATGGAGGAAAAACTTAACATTGCGTATCTGCTATTGAATCCTGGGCGTATTACGGATGCGAGCGAAGTTAAGTTGTTCCGCGTGCACGGAGCAGTCCTGAAGTATTTGCGAATTTACAATGCGGCGTTTAAGGAAAAGAACGTGACCGCGCGCGTATCGGGAGAAAGTGTGGGCGAAATCAAGGGCAACCCAACCGCAATCCCTGTGATCCCGCACACACTCATCGACAACGCCCTCAAATATTCCAAACGCGGTTCCGAGGTTAGGATCGATTTTAATGAAACGCCCACAGACATCCGGCTCAGCGTAATCTCATATGGTCCAAAGATCGATGAGGACGAGCAAGATAAGATTTTCGACGTGTTTTATCGCGGTCGGAAGGCTTGGGAACAAGAAGAAGAGGGAGCCGGATTCGGCCTCTACCTAGCGCAATTCATTGCGGTGAATAGCGGAACAAGAATAAACGTCCAACAGGATAAGGATCCGACCCCGTTCGGGTATAAAACAGTGTTTTCCGTTCAATTCCGGCGAGAACGCTGAACGGCCGTGGACCCTCCACGACAAGGAGATCGAGGACTTCCAGGGGCCGTATGAGGAGTGGAAAGGCAAACCGAGTGCCCCAGATCTCGATTCTCGGACCTGGGATTCTCGCCCCTCAAGCCGCCGTAGGAATCTTCGTGGTCAGCTCGACGCCCAGCGCCTTCATCACCGCCAGCGTCGTCTTCAGCGTCGGATTTCCCTTCTCGCTGAACGACCGATAAAGCTGCTCCCGCGACAATCCAGTTTGTCCGGCAATCTGCGCCATCCCCTTGGCCCGCGCCACCACTCCCAGCGCATGAGAGATGTACGCGGCGTCGTTGGTCTGAAACGCCTCCGCCATGAAGACTGCAATCGCTTCGTCCGATCCCAGATCTTCGGCTGGGTCGTAGCTGGTCAACTTCTCAGGCTTGGATTTCTTAGGCATTTTCCTCTCTCCATTCTGCTGCCAGTCGCTTGGCTGTTTTGATGTCACCCGCCTGCGTGCTCTTGTCGCCGCCGCACAGCAGGATGACGAGAGTGCTGCCCCGCTTGAGGAAGTAAATTCGGTAGCCCGGCCCATAGTCGATGCGCAGTTCGCTGATCCCCGCGCCCACCGGCCTCACGTCCCCGGCATTCCCGAACGCCAGCCGATCGAGCCGGGACGCAATCATGGCGCGCGCCCGCTCGTCCCTCAACCGCAGCCGCCACTTCCGAAACGTCTCAGTCTGCTTGAATTCGATCATTGCGGCATCTGTAGTTTATAAACTACCATATAATTGAAGTCAGCGATAGGTGCATCCAATGAAGCGGAAATTCATCCCCGTGGAAGAATCTTTCAAGCAGTGGAAGAACGACCCCAAGTACGTTGCGGCCTACAATGCGCTGGAAGAGGAGTTCGCCCTCGCATCCGCCATGATCAAGGCGCGCGCCGAAGCGGATATGACACAGGAGCAGGTGGCCAAGGCGATGGGGACGACACAAGCCGTGGTCGCGCGGCTAGAGAGCGGAAAGATTCTGCCATCAACGCGCACGCTGGAACGATTCGCCCAAGCCACACGAACGCGCCTGCGTATTAGCTTTACCCGTGAAGCGTTGGGCGCCGAAGCGCCCCGCTGACCTGGCAAACTCGAAGATCGCCACCGGCCAGCCCGACCCGCCGAATGTCAGAAGCTGAAGCGGCCGGTCAGTTCCAGGCTGCGCGGGCCTGCGCCTTCGGCGGTTTGCAGCGCCGTGATCGACCCGAAGCCGGCGGAGTCGGCCTGCATGTTGGGCGGCTCGTAATTACGGTGGTTGAAGAGGTTCGCTGCCTCCACGCTGAAGCGGAAGCCCATCTGCTCGCTCAGTGGGATGCTCTTCATCAGCGAAAGGGAAAAGTTGACCGTTCCAGGGCCGGCCACGCCGCCTACGGGTGCGTTGCCGAAGCGGCCGATGCCGATCTGGCCAGGCAGGTTGGGATTCACAAGGTCCTGATAGGGAAACGCGGCGGGGTTGAGCCACTGCGTGGTGGTGCGCCGCGGCGCATAGAGCGAGACGCCGCGCAATTGGTCGGTGCGCGTCAGGCCCACGGTGGTCAGGATGTTGGTGTTGGCGGGATCGACGGATTGCTCGTAAGGCGTGAGGAAGGGGCCGGACTCGAGGACCGTGACACCGGCCAGTTGCCAGCCGCCCGCCAGCGCCTTGGCCGCGCCCTTGGTGGTCAACCAGCGTTGGCCGGCGCCAAAGGGCAGATTGTAGAGATACGTGGCCAGAACGCGGTGACGGCGATCGTAGACGACGTTGCCGTAGTCGAGGCCCGGATGAAAGCGGTCGGTGAGAAAGCTGCCGCCGGCTACGGCAAACGCGGTAGGCGCAACTCCCCCGGCGTTGGAAAGATCGCGCGTGAAGGTGTAGCTCAAGTCGAAGCTGAGCGATCTGCTGCTGTGGCGTGAAAGCTCAGCGGTGCCGCTCGCGTAATTGCTGAATGCCGCATTCTCTACGCTCTGAATCACGCTCCACGCCGGGTAGGGGAGGCTGGCGGCGGCAACAGAGTAGCCGGCGGTATTCGCTGGTACCTGGTTCAGATCCTCCATCGCCTCAAGATTCGCGCCGTGACTGCCCGAGTAGGAGAGGCGGAGGCCGGTGCTCTGCCCCAGATTCTGCTCGAAGGTCAGGTTCCACTGCTGCACGGTGGGATCCTTGTAATGGATTGGAAATGCGTAGTAGAAGCCGCCTGTTCCGGCGGCAGCGGAGTTGAAGGGCTCGGCAAACGAGAGCAGCGGCGTAACGCCGTCAGAGGCATAATCCTGGTTGTAAGTGGGCACGTAGCTGGCGGCCACGGCCCAGCCGGCGACCAGCGAAAAACCGAGCGGCGTTTCGATGAATCGGCCCCATCCGCCGCGCAGCACGGTCCTGTCGTTGCCCCAGGGACGCCAGGCGAAGCCGAGGCGCGGTCCCCAATCCGTGCGATCGGTGAAGCGAAGCGACTCGGGAATGCCCGCCTGCGCCGCGGTGAGGATCGGCGTGGGCGCGATACCGCTCCTGAAATCCTGCGACGCATTGCTGCTCGCCTGCGCGTTGGGGACGACTACGGCGCCGTTGACCGTCGTCGCGCCGTCGCTACCGGTGCCCGTCCAATCGGGCAGGAACGTGGCCGTGTTCGAGTGCGTCTCGCGGATCGGCGGGTGCAGCTCGTAGCGCAGGCCCAGGTTGAGCGTCAGGTTCTGCGTCAGCTTCCAGTCATCCTGCGCAAACACCGCCCAGGAATAACCCAGGCCATCCATCGCCGGATCGTTGGTGGAGCTCACTTCGGTGTAATCGGGATAGCCGAGCAGGAAAGCGGTGTACGGATCGCCGATGGTCTGAACGACATCGGAAGTGCTGTTAAAGACGTACCAGCCGGAGCGATAGTTGCCGTAGACGTTGTCGTCGTGATCGGAGAGGCGCATGAAATCTGCGCCAAATTTGAAGGTATGCGCGCGGCGGGTCCACGTCACGTTGTCCAGGAGCTGCACGATTTCGCCGCGCTGCATTCCCGGATTGCCTGCCCCGGTGGACATGAAGCCGTTGATGAGCACTTGCGGAGCCTCGGACCACTCCGTATCCGGCTGGGGAACGACCGATGCGAATCCCGTTTCGGCCAGCAGATCGGCGGTCGAGTAGCTCTGCGTCTCCGATGTGTGCTGAGCGTTGAAGCCGCCGCGAAACTCGTTCAGCAGACTCTGATTGAAGATGTAGTTGTGCGCGAAGGTCAGCCCTTCGTCGATCTCGGGTGTGTTGTAGCCGCCCTGCAACGGGCTGCCGGCCTCGGCGCAGTATGCGTAAACGCAGGTCGCCGAAGGCGCGGTGATCACCTGGCGGTTCTTGTAGGAGAAGCGCGCGAAGACCGATTGGCGAGAGGAGAACGTGCGGTCCAGGCGAATATCGCCCTGGTTGGCGGAGATGGGCGAGGGAAAGTTGATTTGATAATTATTCGCGTAGGAGTCGGGCGGGCCATAGTTGGGCGCCGGAAACAGGTATTGGATCACTTTTGCGGCCGTGGGGCCGATGGTGACATTCGAGGTGTCCGTAATTTGTGAGACATTGCCCGGTGTGCAACCTGTTGTTTCGTTTTCGGCATTGGGCTGGCAGATGGCCGCGACGCCCTGGTCGGCGAGATAGCTGGTCAGATCGCCACTGCGCATGGCCACCGAGGGCACGCTGAGCCGCATGGGCGTTTCGCGCGGCAGGCGCAGGCCTTCGTAGCTGATGAAGAAAAATGTCTTGTCGTGCCCGTCCAGAAGATGCGGGATGGTCAGCGGACCGCCCAGCGTGCCGCCGAAGTCGTTCATGATGATCCGCGGTTTGGTGAGCGCAAAGGGATCGTTCGAGTTGAAGACGGTGTTTTCGTTGTTCTCGAAGAGGCCGCCGTGGAAGTTCACAGTGCCCGCCTTGGAGACGGTGGTAATGTCGGCAACCCCGGAAAACTCCGCGCTGTTGTTCGATTCCGAGACGCGAATCTCCTCGATGGAGTTGAAGGAGGGAAACATCTCGTTCACTGGGCCCGAGTATTCGACGCCCACCGAGGAGATGCCGTCGATGGTCACGCTGAGCAGCGCGGGCGTGGCGCCCATTACCGCCAGGTCGCCGCTATCGTCGGTCTGCACGCCCGTCTCCGTGGTCAGCGTGGAGATGGGGCTGGTAGATCCTGTGGAACGCGAGTAAATGGCCACGGGAAGATTCACCAGTTCGTCGCCTAGCTTGGTCTCGGCCAGGTTGGAGACGTCGGTGGTGATCACCGGGTCAGGGTCGTCCCTCACTTCGATGGTTTCGCTTTGCGCGCCCGGCTTGAGCGTGGCGTCGATGCGCCGCGTTTCACGCGCGGCAAGCGCGATCTGCGGCAGCGACTCTGTGGCGAAGCCCGGCGCGGCGACGGTGAGATTGTAAAGGCCTACGTCGACATTCCTGAATGCATAGTTGCCGCTTTCGTCGGCCATGGCCACCAGCGTGGTCTGGGTTCCTGTGTTTTCGAGCGTAACCCGCGCGTCCTGGACGATGGCGCCTGTGGCGTCGCGCACGATGCCCAGGATGGAGCCGAATGTAGATTGCGCCGGAATCGGGCCGGCGGCGGCTGCCGCGAGCCAACAGCAGAAGAGAAACAACCTGAAGGCGAATTGCCTTGGGGGCCGCACAAAGCGGCAGAGTCTTTCCATCCACTTCCCTTTCGTGCCAACTACGAGAAAACCATTGCTTCCACTGCTTTCTGAAAATGAGATTAAAAATTAATTTACTGCCTATTGACCTCTCGTGCGCACTTTTTTTGTGGAAAATTGGACGCGATCTTGGCGTCAGACTCCGGGCAGTTCGGCCGGTTGGTTTGCCGGCTCACTTGCCGCGCGCGTTGAGGCCGAAAAAAGGACGGGCAGCACAACCAGCGCCGGCGATCAGTGCCCACATCGGGCATGTCGAAAAAACAGAGGCCGCTCAAGCGGAGCGGCCTTCGCATCAAGACTGGCGATGCTTCTTTAGATCGGTGCTTTTTCAAACGAGGTAATGAAGTGTATCCCGGGGACCGTTATTCCCTGAAGCCGGTCGTCATTGGTCAGGAACAGATCGCATCCCACGGTTCCGGCAGTCGCCAGTTGAATTGCGTCCGGGGGCTTGACAGCTCCTCCCATACGAATCTGCGCGAATGTCTCAGCGGCTTGCTCGACAAAAGGCAACACCGTGATTCCCTGGCCCCGGAATAACCTGCGATACTGTTGCGCCAAAGCATAGTCCCCTTTTCCCAAGGGCGCCACCAGCACTTCTCCCAGACTCATGACCGAAGTCAAGACCTCGTCCCTTCGCGCGGAGAACGCTCGAAGCAGATATCGCGCCCGCGTCGATTGAGGGCTCACGCCTTCAATCAAGTAAATGAAGAAATTCGTATCCAGAAAAATGCGGCTCATTCCCAACCCTCGCGCAGCTTGCGCACGAATTCGTCGGGATCCACATCCTTCCAGTACTCCTTGCCGAGCCCTTCCATCTCGAAGAGCGACTCCAACCATCGCTGCGGCGTCTCCGCCGCCTGCTTCGAAGTCTGTTGCTCCTTCAAATCTCCTGTCCTTGGTTGCGGCATCGGCCTGGAACCGCCTTCCTCGTATCTTTTCTTCGCCCAATGCAACAGCCGCAAGTATTTCTCCGGAACCTCACCCTCATCGGGGAAGATCTTACCAGTTCTCCCTGGATGCACCTCATCGCTCGGCAAGAGGAGCCGTCGTGTGTGTTTTCCCGTGGCAAACAGCATCCGGTGCTTGGCCGGATTTGGCGCCCGATTCGCCACGCAGTGCTGCGAGGCGTGAACATTGAGGCCAGAGCGCAATCTCCCGGCGATGTTCTCCCGTGCTGCCCGGTCCACGATCTCCTGGATCGTAAAGTCTGTGCGCTGCGGCTGCTCCCGATGCAGAAGCGCCGTTGCCACAAAGATTTCTGCCGCACAGCCCACGTCGATTGCTTCCAGTAGAGATGACATTTCGCCCTCCTATTGAGAAATATATAATAATTGAGTCAATTTGTCGATATGACGATACGTTCTACATATTTCTCATATAATCTTACGCCCTCCTCCGCGCCGCCTCCTCATAAATGCGCTCGTACTCCTTCGCCGGGCCAGTCCAGCTATAATCGCGCGCCATACCGTTGCGCATCAGGCGCGTCCATTGTTTTTTGTCGCTGAATGCTGCGATGGCGCGGTCGATCTCCGCGAGCAGGTCCTTGGGATCGAAGCCCGCGAACTTGAAGCCCGTGCCGGTTCCCTTCTTCGCGTCCCACTCTTCGATGGTGTCGTCGAGCCCGCCGGTGGCGCGCACAATGGGGACTGTCCCGTACTTGAGCGAATAAATCTGGTTCAGGCCGCAGGGTTCGTAGCGCGAAGGCATCAGGAACAGGTCGGAGCCGGCCTCGATCTTGTGCGCCAGCGCTTCGTCGTAACCGATGCGCACGCTCACGCTGGCCGGATGCCGGAAGGCCCAGCCGCGAAAGAGCTTCTCGTAATAGGGATCGCCCGCGCCCAGCGCCAGCACGGCCACTTCGCGCGCGGCAATCTCCTCGGTGATCCGCGCCACGATGTCGAAGCCCTTCTGTGTGGCCAGCCGCGTGACGATGCCGATGACCGGAGTCGTTTCCGCCACGCCCTCCATTCCGAAGGCATGCAACAGATCGCTGCGGCAGGCGCGTTTTCCGTCGAGGCGCTGCGGCGTGTAGTGCGTGGCCAGGTTGGCGTCCGTGGCCGGATTCCAGAGCGTGTAGTCCACGCCGTTCAGGATGCCGCGCAGATCGGCGGCCCGTAACCGCAGGATGCCTTCGAGTTGTTCGCCAAATTCCGGCGTCTGAATCTCCTCGGCGTAGCGGCGGCTTACGGTGGTCAGCAAATCGGAAAAGACGATGCCGCCTTTGAGGAAATTGAACCGGTCGTACTGCTCCAACTTGTCCATAGTGAAGACATCCCACGGCAAAAGGAGCTGCTCCGTGGTGATGGGCGGAAACTTGCCCTGATAGGCGGCGTTGTGAATGGTCAGCACCGTGGCCGCGCCGCGCAAATCGGGGTCGGCGGCGTAGACGGTGCGCAGATAGACGGGAATGAGCGCTGCCTGCCAGTCGTGGACGTGGAAGATTTGCGGCGCGCCCAATTGCTTCGACGCCTCGATGACGGCGCGGCAAAACAGGCCGAAGCGCTCGGCGTTGTCGGCGTAGTCCGCACCGCCGGAGCCATAAAGCTCTTTTCTATAAAAGAGTTCCGGGCAATCTATAAAGTAGTACTGCATGCCGTCGCGCCGGCCTCCGTCTACGATGCCCGCAAAGCGGTTGTAGGAGAGGAAAGGGATGGTCAGCGAACGGATAGCGTACCGGGGCTCACCCTCAATCTGCCGGCGCACGCGGGCGTAGAACGGCAGAAATACCGACACCTTGTGCCCCAGCTTGACCAGCTCGCGCGGCAGCGCGCCCACCACGTCAGCCAGGCCGCCGGTCTTGGCAAACGGTGTGCACTCCGGGGCGGCAAAAGCAATCTGCATCCCAATCTCTTTCCTGCGGCAGTGGCCGCCAATCCGAACCGATGAAGAGGCAGCCCGGCCCCATGCATCCACGGCCCAAGCCGACGCGTCATTCAAAGTGAAAGTCTACACCGTCGCCTTAGCTCGGCTTGCAGGCGGAGGGGTCAGGCCGAACCCTATAGCGGGTCTCCTGCAGGTGTAGACCAAGGCACAATCGCTAAGTGGCTTTTTCATCAAGAAAAAGCCACCTTGAATACTGTCCGAAATGGCTCATAGTTGCAGGAGAACCGCCGTAATAGACGCGGGCCAATAGCGCATCTTATCCAGCCGGAGAGTGGAAAACCCCGCGCCTCGATCCTCTATCCTGAATCTGCGCCCCGGAGGTCCCCGGATGCTTTCCCCTGACGTTGCCTCTCCTGCCACTCCCACTCCGCTCGAAGAGATCGCGGCCGCCGTCGACCACATCGGCCCTTTGAACGGCCTGCCTGCCGAGGATCGCCTCCGGCTCGCCCGCCATGGCCAGGAATTTATGGCCAACCCCGGCGACATTCTGTTTGAGGAGGGTGCTCCGGCCGAGCACATGGTGCTCATCCTCAAAGGCGAGATCCATGTGCGCCGCCAGCACGGCGGCCCGATGGCTTTTTTCATCGGCCGCACCGGACAAATGACCGGCCTGTTGCCTTTTTCGCGCATGAAAGGCTACGGCGGGCAAGGATTCGCCGTTTCCCCGGTGTGGATCCTGCTGATTCACCGCTCGCTTTTTCCTGAGATACTGGCGGCCATCCCCTCCATGGCGCAGCGCGTGGTCTCCGCCTTGCTCGACCGCGTGCGCGAGGTCACTCGCATTGAGCAGCAGGCGGAAAAGCTCACCGCTCTGGGGCAACTGGCAGGCAACCTGGCGCATGAACTCAACAATCCCGCTTCGGCCGCACAGCGCGCCGCCGCCAGCCTGCATTTCGCTCCAGTATTTCGCCCGTTATCTGCGCTCCGCGCGCGCGGCAGAGACCATCGTGAACTCCACCGCCCGCATCTTCGATCTTATCGGCGCCGTCAAGGACTACTCCAACATGGACCGCGCCCCGATTCTCGAAGTGGACGTTCCGGCCGGCTTGGACGCGACTCTGCAGATGCTCCGTTCGCGTATGGACAGCGTGGAGATCGAGCGCGATTACGCGCCGAATCTGCCGCGCATCAGCGCCTACGGCGGCGAGCTGAACCAGGTGTGGACGGCGCTGATTGAGAACGCGCTCGACGCGCTCGGAGACAAGGGGCTTTTGCGCGTGGCCTGCAAGCTCGAGGCCGAAATGCTGCTGGTGGAGATTTGGGACACCGGCCCGGGAATCCCTCCGGAGCTGCAGGAGCGCATCTTCGAGCCGTTCTTCACCACCAAGGCGCCCGGCAAGGGGCTGGGCCTGGGCCTCGACAACGCCATGCGCATCGTGCGCAAACACCGCGGTCATTTGAGCGTGAAGTCGGAGCCGGGCTCGACCTGTTTCCGCGTGCGGCTGCCGCTGGATCAGTTGCAGGCGTATTGAGAGACAGGGAATAGCTTGTAGGTTTCAATCGTCCGGCATGTTTCAAGGTCCGAGGCACAGAGGGCACGACGACCGAGATTGAGAGCAGGTTGATTTGGCGGGATTCTTCTGTCTTTGACCACTTCCACGCCCCGCCAGAAGGCCACATAGCCTTTGATCCGGCGCGCCACAGGCTTGGGATCGGGGTAGTACCAGGCGGCATCCTGGTTATCCTGCCCGTCGATCACAATGGTCATGTAACGCGCCTGGCCCTTCGCGGGATCGGTAGAAGTAGTGGAACTGGGTCGAAAATACTCGCGCCTGAGGCTGGACTCGGGGAAATAAATATTCCCTTCCCATTCCACCGTCCGGTCACTTTCGGTTCAATGACTTTGCCGTTCCAGGTTGCTCGCGCCATGGTTGTCCGGTCGCTTTCGCTCGGTTCCAGCCCTCCCCGGCCGCGGCCATCTGAATCCGGCCCGGCCGGGGGAACCGATACGACACTACCAGACTTTGCCCGGTGTGGCGAGTACCAATGAGGTTCTTCCCAACTGCCTTACTTTTTGCCGCGGCGATGGTGTCGATGTGCATGCTTTTGTGGGCCGCATCCTCGGTCGCCGTCACGGTCACGTGCGCGCCGTAAAAGCTGGGCGTCACCGCATCGGGGTTGTCGATGCTCCAGACCTGCTTGTTGGGGTCGACGAACACCGGCTTCAGGCCGCTTTCGATGCACTTCTTAACACAGTCCGCACCCGTCCCCATGTGCTTGGCGCCGCATATGGAGTCCGAAATCCATCCCGTGATCGTGGTTGAATCCGCAGCCATGGCGGTCATAACAGCCATCGCCAAAAAGCTGCCAGCAAGTAATACGCTTCATGAAACCTCCAGGGGATTTGAGAAACCTTGGCCCGCCTTATCATGCTCTCACGACCGGGTTTCGACAAGAGGCGTTTTCTGTGAGGCCGAGGATGCCTTGCGCAGCTTCGATTATCGGACGTGCCGGGCACTTCGCGTCGCCTCAACGCGCTTCTGGGTCGCCTCATAGCGCTGCGCCGCCGAGGAAAAGCGGTTCACCAGTTCCGAGGTCTTGGCCAGGAACGCGGGATTTTTCTCTCGGATCGCCTCCAGGATGGGCGCAAATTTGGCGAGGAGGAAGAACCCCTCTCCATTGCAGTCCACAAACAGCTCCGCCGAAACCGCGCCGTGCAGAACCATCGCCGCCGCCATCTCCCAATAAGTGAGCACCTGCCTGAGCCACGGATTGTGCGGATCCGCGGGGTTCTCGTACACGGCGTAGAAGTCGTCCGCCGTTTTGGGCCAGAACTCGCCGCCTACCCAGGCGCGCGCCTGGCGCATCACCGCCTCGGTGCGCAGTTCATAAAGCTTCAAGATAATTTCCGCATCGGCAGGCGTGGCCAGCATTCGTTCCATTAGAAGTCTCCGCTGCCCATAGTACAGGATTGGCCGCGACCATGTCGCGCGATAACCCGGCACACCATCGAGTGCTTAGCTAAATCCACCAAGCTGGAGCGGCTTAATAGCCTAGCGTGAACAGCCGGATCTGTCCGTTATAGATGAAGATGCAACGGGAAAGGATGTCGCGGCCAAGAAGCGCGTGGAACCCTTGAGCTCTGAAGAATTCATGCTCGGTCACCGCCGTCGTCGGGATCTGAAAAGGGAGTGCATTTTGCGACGGGATAAGGATACTCACATCATATTGGCTGCACATCGCTGGGGTCGTTCCTGTGGTGGGAGTGTGAACAGCGACCTGTCCTGTCGGCTGTAGGCCGAGTGCTGTCAGCACCATCGGATCAACGCAGCTCCCACTTGCTCCAGTGTCGATCAGAGCACGAATGCGTTGCAACGGAGGGACTTGCTGCTGCGCTTGTTGCAGAGCCGCGACTTTCCCGGCACTTACTCCGACAAATGCATCGACAATCGGGCCGGCGGGGCTGGTTTGGAGAGTGAAAAAGGGCATCTCTTATGCAGATACTCCGGTGGTCTCCGGCGCCACGATCCGCGAAATGAATTGCGCCTGTTCCGTGGCCTGAATCTGTTTCACTAGAAACGCTTCGAGTCCAAATTTGTTGTAACCTTCCTTGATCGCGTCTTCATACGTCGAATAAACATCCACAAAATCGCCGCCGTGCACCAGCGCGAACTTACCCTCCTGCTCCTTCAGTTCAGGCAGCTTCTGCATGTACACCGCTAATTCTCTCTCAAGGGCCATAGGCCCTCCCGGAAGTATATTGAACTCACTCAAATGCCAACAAACCCCGGATATGGCAATTGTGCGCCCAGAATCCAAATCTGCCAATGAAATTCTCTTAAGACGAGGGCAAGCGATGCATGCCCTTTGGGGTACTGGTTTTCTTACGCCGGCTGCAGCTCCCGCCTCTCGTCCTTCTTCTCGATCACCGGCCCATGCGTCTCTGCGGTAGGCGGGGGCGGCGCATCGCCAATCCGCTTCGTGTACTCGCACACCACCCTGGCTCTCTGGCCAGCCGCGGGCGCCTTTTTGCCGCGCTTTTTCGCGGGGGATTCCTGTTCCGCCGGCTTCCTTCTATTCGGGCATTCGAGGTAGACGCCCGATTTGAGCGTCTTCTCGAGCAGATACGGGCTGCCGCATTTTGGGCACTTCTTCGCCACCGGCTTCAGGTTTGACGTGAAGCCGCACTTGGGATAATTCGTGCAGCCCCAGAAGACGTTGCCCTTGCGCGCGCGGCGCTCGGCCAGGTCGCCCTCGCCGCACTTGGGGCACTTCATCCCCTCGATCAAATTCTGCTTTACGTATTTGCACTTGGGATAGCCGGAGCACGAGACAAACTCGCCGTACGCGCCCTGGCGCAGCACCAGCGGCTTGCCGCACACCGGGCAAGGCTCGCCGGTCGGCTCGGGCGGCTTCTGCTGCTGCTTCTGGCTCAACTTGCGGAAGGTCTTGCACGGAGGATCGGCGTTGTAGTCCGGGCAGGCCATGAACGGCCCGAAGAGCCCGCGCCGCATCACCATCACCTTGCCGCAGTTCTCGCAGTACTCCTCGGTGTCGCCGGCCTCCTGCGCCTCGGGCGTGTTCAGGTCCGGCTTGGCGGCAATGTTCTCCTTGGTGAAGGTACAGCTCGCCGGATCCTTCTTGTTGTAAGCCGAGCAAGCATAGAAGGTGCCGAACTTCCCCCACTTCAGCACCAGGGGCGAGCCGCACACCTCGCACTTCTCGTCCGTCACCTGCTCCATGCGCTTGATGTTGCGCATGTGTTTGCCCGCGTCCTTCAGCTCCTGCTCAAAGTAGCCGTAGAAACCATTGAGCAGATCGGTCCACTTCTCCGTGCCCTCCTCGATGTCGTCCAACTCCGTCTCCAGCTTGGCGGTGTAGGCAGTGTCGAAAATGTAGGGAAAGTTCTCCACCAGCAGATCGCACACCACCACGCCGATCTCCGTGGGATAGAAGCGTCCGCGCGAGCCGCCGTGCTTGACCACGTACTCGCGGTCCTGGATGGTGCTGATAATCGACGCATAGGTTGACGGGCGCCCAATGCCCCTCTCTTCCAACTCCTTCACCAGTGAGGCTTCGTTGTAGCGCGGAGGCGGCTGGGTAAACTTTTGTACCGCTTTGCACAGCCGACGGCCTAACCTCGAGCGGAATTTCCGGCTCCACATACTCGGGAATCGGCTCAATCTCGCCTCGGGAGCCCGCTTTTTCGTTTCTCGCTTCGATCTTCGCAACTTCCAGGTTGTACCTTTTCCTGGCCTCCTCCAACTTCGCATTTCTTGCATCCACAGCCAGTTTCTTCAACTGGGCCACAGTGGCCAGCGGCAACCGCACGCCTTTGGGGATTTCAGGCAGCCGGTCCTCCTCTTCGTCGTCGGCTTCGTAGACGCGCAAGAAACCGTCAAACTTAAGAACCGATCCGGTGACCCGGAAATTGTAGGTCCGATCACTCACGGCATCGATTTCGACAGTTGTCACGTCGTACACTGCCGGGGTCATCTGCGATGCGACAAAGCGCTGCCAGACCAGTGTGTAGAGAGCGAGCGTACCATCCTTGAGTTGCTCCTTACTCAGGGAGCCCCTGACCGACTCCGGAGTCCGCGAAACGTCGGTCGGACGAATGGCTTCGTGAGCGTCCTGCGCGCCCTTCTTGCTGCGAAACGAGTTCGGCTCAGTAGGCAAATAGTCCGATCCCAACTCGTTCGCGATCCACTCCCGCGCTCCTTGAACCGCCGCAGGCGCCACACGTGTCGAATCGGTTCGCATGTATGTGATAAGACCGACAGCGCCCTCGGGACCGAGATTGATGCCCTCATACAACCGCTGCGCCAAGCCCATCGTGCGCCTGACATTGAACCCGAGCTTCGCTGATGCTTGCTGCTGTAGCGTACTGGTCGTGAAGGGCGCGGGAGAATATCTCCTTCTCTCTTTCTTCTCGAAAGACCGAGCCGTCCAGGTCGCATTTGTCGCGGCTTCGATGATCTTCCGCGCCGCCTCTTCGTTCGGCACAGCGTTGGCGATGAACAGCTCCTTGCCGTCCTTGTCCTTGCCGTTGGCCACGCGCGCTGGTTCGCCGTCGATGCCCACAAAGCGGGCCGTCAGCAGCGACGGTTCCGCGTCGGGGCGTTCCGTTGGCTTGAACTGCAAAATCGCGTCGATGGGCCAATACTCCACCGGCTGAAACGCGCCAATCTCCCGCTCGCGTTCCACGATCAGCCGCAGCGCCACCGTCTGCACGCGCCCGGCCGACAGCCCGCTCCGCACCTTGTCCCAAAGCAGCGGCGAGATCTGGTAGCCGACGAGCCGGTCGAGCACGCGCCGCGTTTGCTGCGCGTCGACGAGATTCCGATCGATGTCGCGCGCGTGGGCGAAGGCCTCCTGCACGGCCTTCTTGGTGATCTCGTTGAAGGTGACGCGGCGAATCTTCTTTCTCTCTTTGGCGTTGCTCCCTAATTGCAATGCGAGATGATACGCAATGGCCTCGCCTTCGCGGTCCGGGTCGGGCGCCAGATAGACCTCGTCGGCCTTCGCCGCTGCTTTCTTCAGTTGCTCGACAACCTTCTCTTTGCCCGGAGACACGATCAGCTCCGGCTCAAAGGTCCGTTGCTTCAGCTCCACGCCCAACTCTTTTTTGGGCAAGTCCATAATGTGGCCGATTGAAGCTCGCACCTCGAAGCCTTTGCCCAGATACTTTTCAATCGTCTTGGCCTTGGCCGGCGACTCGACGATCACCAATGCTTTGCTTGTTGCCATCCTGTGTCCCAGTTCCCTCATTATCGTGTTGGCTTGTTGGACTCGCTCGCAGGCATTCTGTCCCTGTCGCGCCATCGCGACGTTTCGCTTGCGTCTCCGGCTTTTCCTGGCCGACCCTCAAAAAATCATCCGCAAATGTTGCACCCTACCATGGAACACCATCTCATTTCCACCGGCAGAGCGCTTTTTCTTCGTTCCCCATACCATTTCCGGGTACAAGAAAGCCCGTCCGCGGCCTGGGAAACCCTCCGCAAATCGTTGCCGGTCTTCCAACTATGGATTTCGGAATGAACATTGTTGCCCGGTCTGATTCGCCGGGCAAAAAAACTGGAATTTACTACCCGGCAATCACTCCGCTCCAGGCTATCGGGCCTTCGGCCGGCACAACCTGGTATTCCTCCGCAGAGTCCAATTTTTCACAGCACGCGTACATAGTTCTTTCCCGGCAGTTGCCGCACGCGACCCGCCATTTCCAGTTCGAAAAGCGCTGTAAACACCTCGGAAGAAGTAAGTTGCGTCTCCAGTTGGTCGAGAATCTCGTCGATTTGCAGGCTCTGGTCGGCGTGCAGGACCTCAAGCACCATGGCCTCCTGGGGCCGCAGCACCGGGTCGGGTAATAAGGATGCGCCGGGCTCCGGTTTGGATGCAGACGGGGCCTCGGCCTCGATCTCCAGCCGCACCTGCGAGGGCAGGTCCTCCCACACGTCCTCCCACGTTGCTACGAGCTTAGCTCCTTGTTTTATCAATGTGTTAGGCGTCCAGGAGCCTTTGTTGGTCACGTTGCCCGGCACGGCAAACAGGTCGCGGTTCTGCTCGGCGGCACATCGCGCGGTCACGCGCGTTCCCGAGTTCTCGCCTGCCTCCACTACCAATACCGCCACGCATAGCCCGCTCAGGATGCGATTCCGCCGGGGAAAGTTCTGCGGCGCCGGAAACGTTCCCATGGGCACCTCGCTCACAATCGCTCCGCCCGTTGCCAGAATCTCCTCGGCCAGCTTCTTGTTCTCTTTCGGATAGACCACGTCGATTCCGGTGCCCCACACGGCCACGGTGGGCATGCGCGCCGCCAGCGCGCCCTTGTGCGCGCAGGAGTCGATGCCTCGCGCCATGCCGCTTACAATCAGCAGCCGTCGCGCCGCCAGATCGCGCGCCAGCATCTCCGCCACGCCCGTGCCATAGGGCGTGGGATGCCTCGTTCCCACAATGGCGATCGCCGGCCGGCTCAGCAGACGCACGTCGCCGCGTACCCAGAGCACCGGCGGCGGGTCGTAGATCTCGCGCAGACGCTCCGGATACTCCGGGCACGAGTAGCTGACCAGAGTTGCGCCCTGCGCGGCAACCCGCGCCCACTCCTCTTCCGCCGCGCGGCGCCCCTTGCCGTCGAACAGAAACTGCGCTGCTTCGGCGGGGAACCTGAGCCCTTCCAGGGCCGTAAGCGGCAGGGTGAAGATCTGGCTCGGCGACTCCAGTTGCTGCACCGCGTCCAGAATCCTTTTCGGCCCCAATCCCGGCGTCAACGCCAGGGCAAGCCAAGCCAGGCGATCCTCACTCAATTGCCCCCGCAGCGCTGGCTCTTGCGCCGCCCGAGCCGGTCCCGTGCCGCTGGCCCGCGCCGACATCACGGCCGCGCCGCTGTCTGAACCCGCGCCTTTGTCCGAAATCGATACAGTGTCCAAAATTCGCACACTCCAGGTTTCGTCTGAGAAAACGCAAACGCAGATCAAAGGGATGTGCGCTCAAGTTACAAGCATGTCCGCCGGAAGTCAAGCGAGGCGGTCACGCCGGAGGGAGCAGGGGCCTTTCAGGCCCCTGAATTCCGCCGCTGCAACTCTCCGGCCTTCAGGCCTGGACGTTTAAGCCCGCGTAGCGGGCAAAAGATGCTAGCCCAAGCCGCCAGCCTGGGGAATGAATACGAAAATCGAAGCGCAGCCCGCTTCAGCGGGCGAAAGAAAATGATGCTCGCGGTTCCCTATTGGCTATTGGCTACTCCCTGCCGGGGGCCCCATCGAGCGGCGGGTGCCCTCTGGGCGGCTCGATGGGGTGGCTATTCCCTGCCTTTCATCCAGCCGTTCCCGCACCCACTCCAGCATCGTCGGTGACACGCGCTCCAGCGAGGCGAGACGAAACGTAATCTTCTCGGCCTCGATGATGTGGTCGTGCCCTGCAAGCTCGACCGTGGCATCGACGTGCTCCAGCACGAGATCGAACGAAGGCTTATGCTCTCCCCTGAGGCTTGAAGCGGCGGCGAGGCAGAGATCGGGCCGCAGGCAGCGCAGCACTCTGTTCGACTCGAAGATGACGCCGGCCGGCGGCGAACAGCCGGCGAGAATCCGCTGCACAATGGGACCGAGCTCTTCATCGCCCGCAGTGACCAGCAACGCGCGCCGTGCCCCGGCGGCCAGATAGCGCGCCGTATCGGTTTCCTGCCCTGCCTTGGTCTCTTCCCAAAGCGGAGCCGGCTGGCCGTAAGCGTGGCTCGTAATCTTGACGGCGGTCCAGGGAATCTCATGCAGCGCGCGAATGAGCCCGCAAACCAGCGCGGTTTTGCCCGCGCCGCGCCCACTCCCGCCGACTACGATGATCGCCATTGCAACTTCCTGTCCGCCCGTGCCTCGCTCTCTCGCCCCTTGTCTTTCTACTCCCTATTGGCTACTCCCTATTCCCTGTCTTTCTGTTCCCTGTTCCCTGATCCCTGTTCCCTGTCTTTCGCGCCAGCCTCGCCAGCGTGGCCTGCTCGCGCAAAACCTGCTGCAGCGGCCGCGCCGGCGTGCCCCAGTGGACCGTTCCCGGCTTGAGACCCTCGTTGGTCACTGTCTTGCCGCTGAACACACCGGCCTGGCCGCCAAGAATCACGCCGGGACCTACGTGCACGTGGTCGCCTATCCCTACCTGGCCTGCGAGCACCGCGCCATTGCCGATCGTCGAGGAACCGGAGATCCCCGTCAACGCAACGAGAATCGCATCCTCGCCGATGTCGCAGTTGTGGCCTACGTGCACCAGGTTGTCGAACTTGGCCCCGCGCCGCACGCGCGTCTCGCCCAAAGCGCCGCGGTCGATAGTCGAGTTGGCGCCGATCTCCACGTCGTCCTCGATCACCAGCCTTCCCTGTTGTGGGAACTGCGTGTACGCGCCGCTGGCGGAGTCGCGAACGTAGCCAAATCCATCGGCCCCGAGGACCGCGCCGGCGTGAACCGTGACCCAATTGCCGATCTCCGTTCCGGGGTAAATCACCGCGCGCGGGTAAATCCTGCAGAACTTTCCGATCCTGACGTGCTTGCCGACCACGGCGCCGGCTTCAATGTGCGTTCCCGCGCCAATCCGCACGTCGTCTCCGATCACTGCCGTTGGGCCAACGGAAACGCCCTCCCCAAGTTCGACGTGGGCGCCGAAGATGGCGCTGGCGTGGATGCCCGACGGCGCCGGAAGCGGTTTAAGCAACTTGGCTGCAAGAGCAAACCAAAGGCGGGGATGATCGGCCTCGACAACGCATCGATCGGCCGGGTAAGAAGCGGCGCATCCGGCCGGAAGCACAATGGCCCCGGCAAAACTGTTCAGCGCTTTTTGCGCCGCATCCGGGTTTTCGGCGAAGACCAGTTCGGAGGGGCTGGCAAACTGGCTGGAGCTTACTCCATCCATTTCCTGCTGAGGATTTCCCTGCACCAGCTTTCCGCCCAGCGTTTCAATCAGCTTTTCCAGCGTCATGCGCGTCTTCCTTTTTTTGAGGGGCAGATTCAATACAAACTCGGCTCCCCCGCCGGCCGCGTCTTCCAGCGGCGGTGAACCCATAGCCACTGGTCAGGATAGCGCCGAATCCACGACTCAAGGATTGCGGTGCACCGCCGTGTGCCTTCCAGAGTATCCGCGGCGCGGTCTGCCGTATAGGGAATTTCGACTTCCGGCCCGAAGTGAAGAACGTAGCGGCGCTCACTTGGCTCCCAGAGCATGAAGCCCGGCAGCACCGCCGCGCCGGTCTTGCGGGCAATGTGAGCAAGACCTGTCCCCGCGCAGGCGTCGACGCCGAAAAACCTCACGAACTCGCCCTGCGGCGGCGTCATATTCGTGTCCATCAGGATGCCAACGGTCTGCCCGGCGTGCATGGCCGCCAAAAGTCCCCGGCCAAAGTCGTCCTTCGAGAGAATGAAGTTGCCGTGAAGGCAGCGGATGGCGTTTACGTACTCATCGAGCCGCCGGTTATCGAGCCTGCGGATTACCATGCCCATGGGATAGCCCATGAGGGAGTGGTAAAAGCTGGAAAGTTCCCATGCGCCAAGATGCGCGGTGAGAACGAGCACGCCTTTGCCCCGCTCCCTCGCGGCAAGGTAGTGTTCCAGTCCCTCGGTCCGTATCCAATCGCGGATGTTTTCCGGCGTGTAGCGGGTCATGCGGCAGAACTCGACGAGCTGCCAGCCAAGATGGATGTAGACGCGGCGAAGGATTTTTTTCCTGGCTTTGGAGGAGAGCTCAGGGAAAGCCAACTGGAGGTTGCGCTCGCCCACGCGGCGCAAGCGGCCAAAGCTCCAACAGACGGCGAAGGCGATGAAGCCGGAGAGCAGACGCGCCAACCCCCTCGGCATGTGGCCCAGGCAGCGCGTTACGGCGATAACCAGCCGATACTCGAGGTTTTCCCGCATCGTTGGACGCAAAGACCAGTGTAGACGTTGAACGCGGCCACGAAGGATAGGAATTCGTCCAATCCCGCCCTTCCGCGCGATCAGGCGCGAAGGACGGGAAAGGGGCTTTGTGTTCTGTGGCCGGATTCAGGAACGCGCCGCTACTAGTTGGCTTTGGCCTGAACGAAGTGTTGCGCGACGTCGCGAACAAACGCCACTGCGCCCGACGGTACGGCGACATCGCCTTTCAAAATCGATTCGAAGGAGTGGGGTGCTCCGTAATAGAGTTCTGTGTCTTCCGTGTTCTGGCTCACGCTGGTGCCGTCGAGATCGATGCCGGCAAACAGTCCCTTGGCGCGCGAGTAGCTAAGCAGTTCTGCGTTCATCTTCCAATCCGTTGAGGCCGTGCCCGCGCGGCCCACGGGACCGGCTGCAGCCGATGCGTCACCGCCAATCTTGAACTTATTCTTGAGCAGATCCTGCATTCCGCGATCATTCACAGCAATGAGAACCAGGTCCGTGGCCTGGCCGCCGATTTGGAAACCAAACGATCCACCGGCCATGCGGATAAACACCGGCGCGCTCCAGCCATGACCCGTGCGGCAGGTGACCACGCCCTGTCCGTACTGGGCGCCGAAGACGAAGGCGCCTTTCACCATTCCGGGGACCACGGCGACGCATGTGGCCGATTTCAAAATGTTGCTCGGGACGGTACGGTCCTGCGCGTTCATGATCTGGTCCAGGACGACCTTGGCCGCGTCGATGCGAGACTGCAAATCCTCTTTCGTGGAGGCAGCCACGGCTGTGGAGCTAAGCAGAAAGCTGAGGCAAACCGAAGCAAGGGCCTTTTTCATATCCATGTCCTTTCCATGTCCTTTCCGTTCCGCCGGCTTTATGCCGGGGATACGAGAGCTCTGAGTCGGAGGCACGCGTCCCGCAGCCTGGGAAATCGATCGGGAGGGGCCGGGGAACAACGGCTGGCTGGCAACGCCGAGACCTCCGTGAATAGCCTACAGCATTCACGGGCGAAATCGCATCTTCCACCTGTGAAAACACAGTGCCGGCCGGAGCCGCGTGCCGCATGATGCACCACCTGTGGAATCAACGCACCAATCAACAAGCTGCGGCGGGGTGTGCTCAAGGGGTCTGATGCAGGAATTCGATGGTGGGAGGGCTGAAAAAAGACACGCAGACGGCTTTTTCGCAGCCAACTGCAAAAAAAGAGGAGTCCCCAGACTTCATGGAAACATGCTGCCTGGGAACTCCTTTCCCCAGATCTGCGTTGTTTCTAGAAACAAGATTGTGGAAAACACGGCAATCGCACAAGAGTACTTAGGGACCATGGCTATAAGTAACTGCAATACCAGCTAATCGGCGCCGCTTTCGCGCGAACCACCCGCTGCGCCACGCTGCCCAACGTCATTCGCCAAAAGGGAACGTCTCAAAGCCGACATGGAAAGCTTAATGCGGTTGTCGGCGCCCGTCTTGCGCATGAGCCGTCCGACGTAGGACTTCACTGTACGCTGCTCGATGCCCAGCCGGGATGCGATCTCGCGCGTGGAATGCGCGCCCAGGATCAGCTCCAATACCTGCTGTTCACGCTGAGTGAGCTGTAGGCCGGAAGCGATTTGCGCTACGTTGGGAACCTTAAGCAGCCGGTCGATCACGCGGCAAAGCAGACGCCGCGGCGCCCAAATGGAGCCGGAGGTAACCACGTCGATGGCTCGACGAACCACCTCCGGATCCGCCGACTGCCCCAGGTAGGCCCGGGCGCCGGCAATGATCGAGTTCAAAACGAGTTCGTCGTCGCCCTCCGGTCCGATCACAATCGATCGAATCTCGGGCCGGTCGCGGCGAATGGTTTCCAGTATCTCCAAACTGCCCAAAGAGGAATAAAAATCGATAACGATGTATTCGATGCTGGTTGAGCCGAGCAGTTCGGGCAAACTCCCTACCACGGGAACAAGCTGGGGTTGATCTTCCTGCGCGGGCTGATCGAAGATGCTGGCCAAGCCCGCGACGCGGACCGGTTCGTCCGCGAGCACTCCAATCCGGATCGGTTGTAAATTCGAAGCATAGGATGTCATGGCGTTCCCATCGGCTCTCACCAGGGGTTCACCCTGGGCCGCGCGAAGGCGACACCCTCAAGGCCCGTTAACCGCATCCTTCCGTCCGTCGAAATCCACCCTGAATCGATTCGGCGGCGGCATGCTCTCACAGCTTGGGCAGAACGATTCCCTGCTGTTTTTGATACTTGCCCTTGCGGTCGGCATAGCTGATCTCGCAGGGCTCATCCGAGCGGAAGAATAAAATCTGGCACAGTCCTTCGTTGGCGTACACCTTGGCCGGCAGCGGCGTGGTATTGGAGATTTCCAGCGTGACAAACCCCTCCCACTCCGGTTCAAACGGCGTCACGTTCACAATAATCCCGCAACGCGCGTAAGTTGATTTTCCGACGCAGATGGTTAGAACATCCCTGGGGATTCGAAAGTACTCGACAGAACGCGCCAGTGCAAACGAGTTCGGAGGAATGATCACCGATTCGGCCTGGACCGAGACGAACGACCGCTCGTCAAAATCCTTGGGATCGATGATGGCGCTGTTCACATTGGTGAAAATTTTGAACTCGTCGGAGACCCTGAGGTCGTAGCCATAGGAAGAAAGACCATAGGAGATCACACCTCTAGCGACCTGCTTTTCGCTGAAGGGTTCGATCATGCGGTGCCTGAGGGCCTGTTCCCTGATCCATCGGTCGCTTTGAATCGACATGCGTCTCCTGCTCCGGGGGTTGAGTCGCCTCCCGTGGCTTACGGGCAGTAGTTCCGGCTTGATGACTCATCTTAAGCAACGGCCATGCCGGTTGACAAACCCCGCCCGCCGGCCTCGCGCTCTGCCCGCTGACCGGAAGGCCCCGCGGACCGGCTGAGTACGGGAAAAATCCGCGCCCGGTTTTTCCGCTGTTCCCTAATCGCCGCTAAATCTGTAGTATGGGCGGTGTAGGGTGAATCGTAGTCGGCAACCAGTTCACGGTGAGCGAGGAGACTCCATTGATCAAGCAGGATATTGTTCATAAGGTGGTCGAGCGCACGGGCCTGCCGCGCACCAAGGCAGAAGCGGCAGTGGACACGGTCTTCGAGGGCCTGAAACAGGCCCTGGCGGCTGGCGAGCGCATCGAATTGCGCGGATTCGGCGTCTTCAGTGTCCGCGCGCGCAAAACCGGCATCGGCCGCAACCCCCGCACCGGGACTGAGGTCAACATCGCTCCCGGCAAAGCGGTGCGCTTCAAACCGGGCAAGGAACTACACGCGCTGGCGCCGGGCGCATCCAGCAGCTAGCCGCGGCGCGGGCATACCGGAATCAGGCCCTCGCGGGCGCCGGACGGCGGGCACATCCTCTACGCGCTCTTGCTGTGCCTGCGCCGCGCGCTGACCGGCATCCCGCCCTTTCTCCTGTCCCTTGCCGGAGCCGTCTGCTAGGTGGGGTCTCCCGGGTCTTCCGCCGCGGCGGACGAGGCCCGGGGCGCCCACGTGATTGGACCAGCGGAGATTTGCGGCCTGGGCTACGCGCCCAAAGAACTTGTCGAAGGGGCCTACTCCCTTCAGAACCCGCTCACCGTGTCCGCGTTGAACTGCAGAGCATGCAATTGGCACACATCGATGCCCGACGAGTATGTTTGATAGGTTCCGTCGCTGAAGACCAGCTTGAAATCCTCGTGGCACACACCGCGCCATGAGGGCGGAAAGACGATCAATGTTCCCATCCCGTCCGGCAGAGTGGCGCGCCCCAGCACATCCTGGCCCCACGTATTCTGGCGTTGCGGCGAGACATACAGGTTGTTCAGTGTCTTCCCCGTGTTGTTCAGGAACCAGAAGTTCGCCCGGCTCTGCGGGATCGCCTGCTGCGGAAGCACGCAGGCCGCCAGAATCGCGGCTAGAAGCACTCTCGTAAAGGTTCGCATATTCTCCTCCTCAAATCGGCGGGAACCCGTGCAGGCCGTGCTGCTCATCCCGTTCCCGGGGACAAGGAACTTCACGCCCATCGGCACGGTCCGCGATTTGTTGAAAGCTGAGGCAGCCGGCCGGCGCCCTCATGGTTGCTGCGCCAACGTCTGCGGGGAAAGGATTGCGATCTGCCCATGGACCGCTTCCAGAGTCCACAGACCGCGCTTGCACACGACCGCACGGAAGCTGCCCCGGATCATACCGGCCATATCGATTTTCGGCAAGTGAAAATTTGGCGCGCTATCGCCGGCTGCCCCGGAGCCTGCCCTGAGCTTGTCGAAGAATCCCGAAATCGAGACTTGGGATACCCCAGACTTCGCATCAATAAAAGCGTTGTCATCCCGAGCGGAGCGCGCCTGGGGCCCCAAGTTCGCAATGCGAACGTGGGGTAAGCGGCTGTGGCCGCTGGGGGGAGCCGAGGGACCTGCTTCTGCCTTTCGTCTTGTACCAGGGCTTCGCTTTAGCCATGCCGAATAACGTCCCAAACAACTCCGCGGCTTTAGCCCCCGCGGGCAAAACTCTTCAAACTGCCCCCTGTCCGGGATTCTTCGCACCTTGTGGCCCAAATGGGCTACAATCAAGCCATGGCCACAAATGCCGTTGTCCGCTCCAGAATCAGCATTGACGTGAAAGAGAAGGCGGCCGCCGTGCTTGAAGAGATGGGCCTCACCGTCTCCGACGTGATGCGCATCGTTCTCACCAGGGTGGCAAATGAGAACGCTCTGCCATTCGACCTGAAGCCCAACAAACTCACGCGAGAGACCATGCGCAAGACTGCACGGGGCGTAGAGGTGCATCGGGCCAAGGATGCCAAAGATCTCTTCCGCAAGCTGGGAATCTAATGCGCTCTCCGAGCTACTCAAGTCAGTTCCAGCGCGATGTGAAGCGGCTCCAGAAGAGGGGCAAAGACCTCGAAAAACTCAAAACTCTCATCGAGCTGTTGCTCGCCGGCCAACCCTTGCCGCCGCAATACAAAGACCATCCACTCAAACTGAATTGGGCCGGATACCACGATGCGCACATGGAGTCGGATTGGGTGCTCATCTACTCCGTTACTCCTGAAAAAGTTCACCTGGAGCGCACCGGAACCCACGAAGAACTCTTCGAGAGCGACTGATGCCCGCCGCGCTTGGAGAGCGGCGTCAGTGCTCCAGGAGAATTCCGGGGCCAGAAGGCCGGAAGAGTACGTTTTGCACTAAAATGCGGACGCGGGCCAGCCCGCCAGCCCTCGCCGCTACGCAGCCCGGTTGAACGGCTCGATCTTCGGCTGTTTCCTCTTCGACGCGCGCCACAAATCGTAATCGGTCTGCAACTCATACCAGATTTCGGCGTGGGTGCCAAAAGCGGCGGAGAGACGCAGCGACATATCCGCCGAGATACCGGCCTTGCCATTAAGGATGCGCGAAAGCGTGGCGCGGGACACCTTCAAATGCCTGGCCGCGGTGGTTACGTCCACTTCGCCCAGAAACTCCCGAAGCACTTTGCCTGGGTGTGGCGGATTGTGCATGCGCATATCGATTCTCCTATGTCGAGCAAGTGAATCTATGCTTCTGACTCACAACCACAACTTCACATCAGTCTGATCGCGTCCACGTCCACGATCACATTCCGCCGCGGCACGCCGGCCTCCGCCGCGTGCTCCAGCAACCCGCGCAGCGCCTCGTTCAGCGCCTTGCGTGACGCGCTCTTGAGAATCATGTGGAACCGGTAGACGCCCTTGATCCGCGCAATCGGCGCGGTGCACGGCCCCAGCACGCGCACGCCCTCGGGCGCGGCCTTTTGCAGCCATTTGCCCAGAACCGCCGCCCACCCCGCGGCCTCTTCCAGCTTTTGCGACTGCACCAGCACATTGGCCAGCACGCCGAACGGCGGATAGTGCATCCAGCCGCGGTATTTCAGCTCGCGCTCGGCGAACGCTTTGTAGTCGTGTTTCATCGCCGCCAGGATCGAGTAGTGATCGGGGTAATAGGTCTGCACCACCACGCGCCCCGGCAGATCGCCGCGTCCTGCGCGCCCGCTCACCTGCGTCATGAGCTGGAAGACCCGCTCGGCGGCGCGGAAATCGGGCATCGAGAGCGCGTGGTCGCAGCCCACCACGCCCACCAGCGTGACGGTATGAATATCGTGACCCTTGGCGATCATCTGTGTCCCCACCAGCAAGTTGATCTCGCCCGAGTGCAGCCGCCCCAGCATTTGCTCCAGGTCGTAGCGGCCGCGCACCGTATCGCGATCCATGCGGCCGATGCGCGCGCCGGGAAAGATCTCCTGGAGCCGCTCCTCGCCCTGCTGCGAGCCGGCGCCAAGGTAATACAAATGCTCGCTGTCGCACTTCGGGCACTTCGCCGGAACCGTCCGCTTGTATCCGCAGTAGTGGCACTCCAGCCGCTGCCCCGCGCGCGCCTCCGCGCTGTCGTCCAACTGCGCTTTGTGGTGCGTCAGCGCGATGGCGCAGTTCCGGCACTCGAGCTTTGCGCCGCAGGCGCGGCACATCACGGCAAACGAGTAGCCGCGCCGGTTGAGCAGGATCAGCGCCTGCTCGCCGCGTTCCAGCGTCGCCCGCGTCTGCTCCACGAGCGACCGCGAAAAAAGCTGGTCCTGCCCCGTCTCCTGAAACTCGCGCCGCATGTCGATCAGTTCGACCTCGGGCAGCGGCCGGTTCATCACGCGGTCGCGCAGTTCGATGCGCGTGTACTTGCCGCGCTCCGCGTTCTGCCAGCTTTCCAGCGACGGCGTGGCCGAGCCCATCACCACCACCGCCCCGGCGAGCTTGGCGCGCATCACGGCCACGTCGCGCGCGTTGTAGCGCGGCGTCTCTTCTTGTTTGTAGCTTTGGTCGTGCTCTTCGTCGACCAGAATCAATCCCAGGTTCGGCGCCGGCGCAAAAATTGCCGAACGCGTACCCACCACGATGGGCGCCTCGCCGCGGCGAATGCGCCGCCACTGCTCGCTGCGCTCCTCCGGCGTCAGCGCCGAGTGCAGCAGCGCCACCTTCTGCCCGAAGGCCTGATCGAGCAGCCCGACCGTCTGCGGCGTCAGACCGATCTCAGGAACCAGGAGAATCGACGCCAGGCCCCGGTCGAGCGCCTTTTGCATGGCGGCGAGATAGACGGCCGTCTTTCCCGAACCGGTCACGCCATAGAGCAGGAATGGATGGAATGCGCCCAGTGCCGTGGCGAGTGTTGCCAGCGCACCGGTTTGCGCCGCGTCCAGGCTGAACGGCCCATTCGCCGGTGACAGCCCGCCCAGTCGAAACGCTTCCGGCCGCTCCTCGATGCGCACCAGCCCCCGCCGCACAAGAGTTTGAAGCGTCGATGAGGGCGATTCCCGCCGGCGCAACTCGGCCAGTGGCATCTCACCGCCGCACGCCGCCAACTCGGCCAATATCGCCTGCTGCTTTTGCGTCAGCTTGGGCAGCCGTCCTTCAGGAACCAGCACGGCGAACCGCTCCATGCGCCGGGCGTCGCGCTCCGCCGCCGTCGTCTCGCGCGCAATCCACTTCTTGCGCACCATCGCGGCCAGCAGCGGCAGCGGCGCCGCCGTAGCTGTCCTCAGCGTAGACACCTTCACCGGCTCGCCCGAGGCCAGCCGCTGAAGCACCCGATGCTCCATGTCCAGTTCTTCGTTCGAGAGCTTCTGCTGCCGCCGCGAACGGGCCCTGGCGATTCCCTTCCCCGGGCCGCCGTCGATGCTCCCCGCCAGCACGTCGCGCCCCAGGTCCGTCAAACGGTAGTAGACCGTGCGCCGCACCTCCGCAGCCAGCGGAAGCATGGCGCGCAGTACTTCGCCCAGCGGCGCCAGATAGTATTGCGCGGTCCACTCCGCCAGCTCCAGCAGATGCTCGCTGAGCAGCGGCTCCTCGTCGAGCACGGCCTCGATGTACCGCACCTCGACCGCCGCCGGAGCCTTGGCCTCGAGCGCCGTCACCACGCCGATCAGCTTCTCGTTGCGGAAGGGCGCAATCACGCGCGCCCCGCGCTGCGGCCGCTGCCCCAGACGTACCCCGTAAGTAAACGTGTGGTCCAGCGGCACCGGCAACGCGACTTCGCAATAGGCGGCCATGGGAGACAAGATTCAGTGTAGGGGATGCGGCAAGCCGGGGGCCGCACCGATTACAATTCATCCCTGATGACTCCCAAATCTGCATCCTCCACTCCAATATCTTCAGCGCCGGCCGTATCTCCCGTCACGCTCGCCATCGACATTGGCGGCTCCGGCATCAAAGCCATGCTGCTCGATGCGCGCGGCAAACCGCTCAGTGAGCGGCAGCGCGTGGTTACGCCCGCCGTCCCTACGCCGCGCGCCGTGTTGCGCGTGATCGAGCAGCTCGGTTCGCGCCTGCCCAGCTTCGACCGCGTGTCCGTGGGATTCCCCGGCGTGATTAAGCACGGCACGACGTACACCGCCGCCAACCTGCACCCCTTGTGGGCCAATTTCCCGCTGCAACGCGAGCTCCAAAAGCGCTTGAGAAGGCCGGTGCGCGTGGCCAACGACGCCGCCGTGCAGGGCTATGGCGCGGTCAAGGGCCAGGGCGTGGAAATGATTCTCACGCTGGGCACCGGATTGGGCTCTGCGCTCTTCACCGGCGGCAGGCTTTGCCCCGGCCTCGAGCTCGGCCACCACCCCTGGAAGAAAAAAACCTACGAGGACTATCTGGGCCGCCGCGGGCTCGACCGCTACGGCAAGAAGCGCTGGAACGAGCTGGTCCGGGAAGCCCTCGATCAGACGCAAAAGCTCTTCAACTGGGACCACCTCTACCTGGGCGGCGGCAATACGAAAAAGATTGACTTCCAACTGCCGAAAAACGTGACCCTCGTGTCGAACAAAGAGGGGATTTTGGGCGGCGTGGCGCTGTGGCGGGAGCGGTAGCAGATTTCAATTCGACAAGTGACAATTTTCACTTTACGGTATATTCTTGTGATCGGAAGTTTCAAGCACCGCGGCCTCAAGCGTTTTTATGAGCTCGGCGACCCGCGCGGAATACGGCCCGATCTGGTGGACACGGTACAGGAAATCCTGACCGTTCTCGACGGTGTAACGACACCTCAGGGAATGAACCTTCCGGGGTATCGCCTCCACCCGTTGAAGGGTGACCGCAAAGGCTTTTGGGCCGTCACCGTGACGGCGAACAGGCGCATTATCTTCCGCTTTGAGGGCGCAAATGCTTATGATGTCGAACTTATCGACTACCACTAACGAACCCCAGGAGCCAAATCCATGCCGATGAAGAACCCCGCGCACCCCGGACGAGTTGTACGGAATGCCTGCCTCGAGCCATTGGGGTTGTCAGTTACGGAGGGCGCAGAGATTCTCGGCGTCACACGACAGGCGCTTAACAACGTCGTCAACGGCAAATCGGGCATCAGTCCGGAGATGGCAATCCGTCTCTCAAAGGCCTTTGGCAGTACACCGGAAACATGGCTGCGAATGCAGCTTGCCTACGACCTCGCCCAGGCCCGCAAAGACGAGGCCAAGATTAAGGTCAAGCGCCTGCGCGCGGCGTGAAGGCGGCGTGGCGCGCTGGCGGGAGCGGTAGCAGCCCCTCGCTGCAATCCTCGCTTGACTTTCATTCGTTTATAAACGAATATGGGAGTGGATGAAATCCACGGCCGCTCGACGCAGAACGAGAATGAGAGACAGAACCCGCGACGAAGCCATGGCGGAGTTGTTGAAGGAAGACCCTGCCTACGCGCTCGAGCTTCTGAACAGCATTCTCGAAGACGGGGAACAGGGCGAGCTTCTCATCGTGTTGCGCCAGATGACCAAAGCCTTCGGCGGCGTGCAGGACGTAGCAAAAAAGGCCAACCTCAATCCAACTCAGCTCTACCGCACGCTCTCGGAAGAAGGAAACCCGGAGCTTCGCAGCCTCTCCGCCATCCTCAAAGCGATGGGCCTGCGGCTTGCGGTCGAAAAGGTCCGCGCTGCCTAAGGCCAGGGGAGTCCATAAACTGAATTGCCCCGGGCACGTGCTTCACTTGCGTGAAGTAGGGGCGACACCGGGGCATACATCAAGTATTATGGCCGAATCGAGCCAGGAATGCAAGAGGAATTCGCCTACGGTGATGTCAAGCCGCTTGTGTAAATAGTCGGAGGGTGCGGTTTTTCCATTCCAGGTTGAATCTCTGGAAGATGGAGTAGATGATGCGGTCCACGGACTGCACGTTGACGAAGCAGACCATGGGCCGGGTTCTTCGCCGGACCTCGACGAAACAGCGTTCGATGATGTTGGTGGTGCGCAGCTTGCGCCATAGGTGTTTGGGAAAACGGAAGAAGGCCAGCAGTTCGGGCAGATCGCGCTCCAGTTGCCGCACCATGGTGGGGTATTCGCGGCGCCAGCGGCGGCAGAAGGCGCGCGCGGCAGCTACGGCCTGGCGGCGGCCTTCGGCCAGATAAATGGCCTGGGCGTTGGCTTTGACGGCATCGTGGTCGCGTTTGCGTACCTTCTCCAGGATGTTGCGCATCTTGTGCACCCAGCAGCGTTGATGGGCAACGCGTGGATACACCGTCTGGAGAGCGGCGGCCAACCCCGGACAGCCATCGGTGACCACCAGCAGCAGCTTGTCGCCCTTCAGTCCGCAGCGGTAGAGATCGTTGAGCAGCGCTTCCCAGTGCGTTTGGCTCTCGCCTTTAGTGCGCAGGAAACCGAGCAGTTGCCGAGTTCCATCCTGGCGCACGCCGTAGGCCGCCAGCATCTGCACACACTGCCGTCCCGCGGGCCGGCGCACCTTGAGGTTTACGCCGTCCAAAAACAGGTAAGCCCATTCATCCTTCAGCGTGGCGCGATGAAACTTCGCTACTGCCCAATCCAGATCGCGGGTCAGGTTGGAAACCGTCTGGGCGCTGACTTGCTCGCCGGTAAGCGTAGCCACCACGCGGCCTGTCTGGCGGACGGAAAGGCCACGCAGAAAGGCTTCGCGGATCAGCAGGGCCAGCTCCGGGGCGCGGCGCTGAAACTTCTCCACAGCCTTGGGTAGAAAGCTCTTGCCGCGAGCCCGTGCAATGCGCAGCCGGAGGCTGCCGAAGCGGGTCACGAAGTTCCTCTCGTAATAGCCGTTGCGATAGCGCGACCCAGGGCGCTGGCCGCGCTGATAGCTGTCGAAAACCGCAAAGCGGTTGCGCATCCGCTCCGATTCGGCCTCCAGGAAGTGTTTCCAGGCCAGCCGCGTCTTGGCTTCCAGGTCGCCCCAGAAGCTCTCCTTCAAATCGGTCAGAAAATGTTGGAAATGCTCGTCAATGGAGATAATCTTCGCCATGGGGTGTAAGTCTCCTTTTTGGAATCGGCTTTAGCTCGTCAGGCCAAAGCCAACTTACACCCTCCTGCCTTTTACACAATCGAATTTACGTCACTACGCAATCAAGGAAAGTGGCGGCAGGAATTACGCGCCTTCAGCTCCTCTGCTCAGTTCCTCGAGTATCTCGCGAGCGGCTACCAGGGCGGCCTTTGCACAACCATCCGACAGCTCCATCGAGATCGGCTGCCTGGGATCGATGGCGATGGCGTTCAAGATCACTTCGCGCGTTCCGCCCTGTATATAGAGCGCGTCCAGCAAGTCCCTTACTCCAATGTCGTGAGCCGTGAGCGTGGGAGGATCATCGCGCCAGAAGCGCGGTGTGGTGCGCGTGACGGTTCCGGGAGGGTTTCCGTCCGCCGCCGCATCGATCAAGATGATCCGGCCGGCGTTTTCGAGCGGCTCCAGCAGAATGAAGCCGCCCGTTCCGCCGTCCAGGCGCTTCACGCGCAATCGCAGCCATCTGTGGAAATTGGCTCGGGGCAACTGCCGGCCCGAAGGGCTGGAGTTGCGAGCCTTGGCAGGAGCCAAATCTTATGCCGAAAGAGAAATGCCCTAACTTTCTATCTTTTTGATGTACATCCGGAGCCCAATCAGCGTGACGGCGATGGCGATGAGGCAGATGCCGAGGCCGATGCGGCGATGGTTACGCTCCACCATGGCGTCCTTGCCAACTCTCAGGTCCGCGTCCGCAATTTTCATGCCGGTTTGAACATCCGCATCCACCAGGACGGGCTGGAACGTATGGATGGTGACGCGAGCCTTGGTGAGCGCATCGCGCGCCTGATCCTGGGTGAGGAGAGCCGTGCTGACTTCCATGCCCGAGGACTCGGCAAGGCGGAGAGCCTGATCGGCATTGTCGATGGCGCTATTCAACCGCGTCAGGTCGGCCAACATAGCGGCCCGGTCGCGGTCGCAACGGTCGCCGCGAGCATGACAGCGCAAGCACACGCCGCTGGGGCCGGCGCCGAGCATGGCGTCGGAGGGCAGGTGGATGCCGTGATTGCTGTGGCAGACCATGCAGCCGGGAAGGCCCTTGTCCTGAAAAGCCTTGAAATGCGAACTTTTTCCGTACATCTGGGCCTGGAAGACGTGACAGGTGGCGCACACATTCTGAACTTTGTCCACTCCTGGCGGCACCGCGCCATGGTTTCCATGGCACGTGGTGCAGGTGGGTGCGCTCAGATCGCCGCCAACCGCCAGAGCCTGGTAGTGCACGCTGGTGATGTACTGGGCATACTGATTGGTGGGAATCCCGTACGGCTTCATGGTTGCCGCGTCGGAGTGGCAGCGGGAACATGTCTTCGCGATGTTCACGGCGTAAACCGTGGAACGGGGATCGTCGGGCGGCCTTATATCGTGAACACTATGACAATCCGTGCACACGGCAACTTTCATGTCTCCGGCAGCGAGGCGCTTGCCGTGGACACTGGTGTGGTACTGGGCCAATTGGTCGGTGCGCAGGCTGGGGTCGTACTGCCGCATATAGGCCGGATTCGAATGGCAGGATCCGCAAAACTGCGGGATCTGGCTGCGGTTGATTTTGCCCTTCCACCCCGCCTTGCGGCTCATGGCCTGGTCTGGATCGTAGCTGGTTGCATCGCCTCCATGGCAACTGGTGCACGTCAGCCCCTTTTGCGCGTGGATGTCCTGACTGAACTTCTCCTGGGAGACTCCGTAGGGCGCGGGCAACGCAGAGTGACAATCCAGGCAGGAGTTCACGGCCTGCCCGTACCCCAGGCATGCCGCGAGCACAAGGAATCCGGACAGCCAGACCGCGCCGGCAGCAGGCAGTCGCCTGAGCTTATTTCGCAAGGTAGCCATAAGCAGTCATACCCATCACGTAAGCAAGAGCGAAAATTCCCAGAGCGCCGATCCACGACTTTGTGCGCGCGGGCCGGTCACTCTCAAAGAAAGGCAGCAGCAGCCAGAACAGGCCGATCAGCGCGCAGCCCACTATCCCAAAAACCTCTCCATCGACAAACCACACTTTGGCGGGAATGAGTTTGAGGGTCTGGTACATGAACAGGAAGTACCACTCGGGCTTGATGCCTGCCGGAGCAGAGGCAAAAGGATCTGCCTTGACTCCCAGGTTCCACGGAAAGAGTGCCGCGAGCGCGCCGAGCGTGCCGATCGCCACGTACCAGGCCATCAGCTCCCGCAGCATAAAGTTGGGAAAAAATTTCATCTCCCGCCGCAGAGAAGGATTCTCGGCCCACTTGGCTTCAACCTTCGGCGGGACGCTCATGCCCTGGCGCTGCACCAGAAACAGGTGAATCGAGATCAGCACCACGACCAATCCGGGCAGCACGGCTACATGGAAGCCGAAGAAGCGGGTCAGCGTGGCCCCGGTCACCTGCGGACCGCCGCGGAGAAAGATCATGATGGGATGGCCGATGATGGGAATCTCCCCCGCCATTTGCGTGCCCACCGTGGTGGCGAAGAAGGCCAGCTTGTTCCAGGGCAGCAGATAGCCGCTGAAGCCGAACCCCATGACCAGAAAGAGAAGCAACATGCCGGTGACCCATGTCAGCTCCCTGGGCTTGCGGTAGGCCTTGAGGAACAGCACGCTGAACATGTGCGCGAAGGCGGTAAAAATCATCAGATTGGCCGACCAGGAGTGGATGGAACGGATCAGCCAGCCAAATTGAACGCGCGTCACGATGTACTGCACGCTCTCGAAGGCCTCGTCGGCGCCGGGACGGTAATAGAGCAGCAGCAAAATCCCCGTCAGCACCTGAATCACGAACAGAAAAAGCGTGATGCCCCCGAAAAAGTACCAGTAGGTCAGCTTGTGCGTGGGAACGGTCTTATGCCGGAACGGGGCTAGGATCCCGTCCAGATCGAGCCGTTCATCCAACCAGCGAACGATGGCGCGGAACACGGTCACGCCTCCGCATTCCGGCTGACGAAGACCTCATCGCCACGCACATGGACGTTGAACGCCGTAAGCGGTTTGGGCGGAGGGCCGGAGACATTGCCGCCATTCAGGTTGTAGATGCCGTTGTGGCAGGGGCACCATATCTCGCGCAGATCGGCCCGATACTGCACCGTGCAGCCGAGGTGGGTACAGGTAGCGGACAGCGCGCGATAGGTTTGGCCATCGGATTCCAGGATCAACAGGCCGGGCCGGCTGCCAAACCGGAAAATCATCCCCGAATTCGGCTTCAATTCCCCGACCTTGGCGGCGACCACCTCATCGACGCCGAGATTCGCCACCGGCGGAGGGACGAAATAGCGCAGCACTGGATAGATAAAGGAAGCAAACGTGGCCAGCAAGCCTCCACCCAGGAAGATTCCAATGATGCCGCGGCGCACAGGTTGGGGACTGGAAAGTTGTTCGCCGCTCATTCCCTGCACCCCCTGTCACAGGCGCCGCTCAGGATCAGAACCGCAAGCTTCATCGCCGGCTCCCCCAGGTCAAGCAGAATGCACCTCCACGGTGCGCTGCATCTCCCGCAGTCACATCGTCTGAAACAAGTGCAGGCGATGTCCGTTCACAACTACCAGATTCCGAGCTATCTTACACCCCGCCGCCCCACTTGATAGCTGGGCAGTTTGCTTTTCCACAGGGCAACGGCGGCGAAAGCTGTTTCCCCGAACGAAGCTCGATTGGTCTCTCTATCTGTAGCGAGTCCTGCATCTTCGGCTCCCTATTCGTGCGCTATTTTGTAGACGAACCAAGCAATTAAGATCAGGAAACCCAGTAAAATCGCAAGGCTAATTGCGAGGACAGGCACGATCCCGTTTCCCTTCTTGACAACTGCCGTTTCAGGCGCCAAGGGTTTGCCACAATGGGCACAAACTAAAGACCCAGCGGGATTCGGGTGATTGCAGGCATTACGGGGGGTTTCCATACCGTCCCTCCAGACCAGCCCCACATCCGCTACTAGCCGGGGCCCAGGGGATATCTTGCCGGCACGACATCACGGAGGGCGAGTTGGTTGATCTGGGGCAAGGCGTCAGACCAAGCACGGACGGCCTGCCGGTGCGTTGCAGACAGTGAATCCGCCGGACCCAACTACTCTGGCCACGGGTGCCTCTCGGGATTCGAACCGCAAGCCTCACCGGTCGGCTCCATTGAGTCATGCAGAACGCACCTCCACTACACGCTGCATTTCGCGCAGCCACATCGTCTGAAACAGATGCAGGCGATGCCCAATGACCACGGCCAGGTTTTGCGCGATTTTACACCCTGCCGCTGGATTGGCGGCAAAATACTCGTGTAAGGCCTGCCGTGTAATGCCGATCACTTCTGCTTCAACGGGCGCGGTGGCGGTGAGGGTGAACAGGTAGGGAGGAATCAGGGCCGACCAGCCCACGGTTTGACCTGCGGAAATTTCTTCCGTGAGGATGTTCTCTTCCTGGCCCCGGATCTGCATCGGCAATGTAAGCCTAATGCGGCCGCGTGTGGTCAGGAACAGGCGATCGGCCGGGTCTCCCAGCCGGAACAGCGGGGCTCCGCTGGGAACGATCATCCTGGTGCCGAGTTCCAGAACCCGCGCGACGTTGGCGGACGCGAGACCGTTCAGCAGTTCATATGTCATGAGCCGCCCTCTCAGTTCACGAACGGTGAAGTTGTCTTGCTGCGCAACAAGGCCTGCGTGGGAAATTCTATGAACGATTCCGCGGCGGCCTGCTCCAGCCGGACGTGGTTTTCGATTTGCAGCAACAGCAACTCAATGGGAACCTGCTGCGGCTTCAGAGCAGGCGGCATCGCCACCTGAGCCGGAAAAAGGCGGGCCGGCACAGCCACCTTGGCCAACGGAAGGTCGGGCCGCACAGCTGCTTCCGATGACTCCGCGCGCGTGGCTGCGCGAAACGCAAGAGCTACCACTGCCAGTCCGAACGCGCTCACACACAAACCCATCAAGAGCATTTCCATGGCAAAAACCCCCGTTCTGTACCTCCTATTGCGCTTGGCCCATATACGACTCCATTGCATCCAACCTTGACTGCCAAATGGATTCGCCCAAGCCTACCTCGCTCACAGTACTGCGTCGGCGAATCCCCAGGGTGCCGGGAGGCCATCGGCATCCCAGGGATTCGCCGGTTAATGTGACCGACGTTACTTAGCGGAAAGTACGAGTGGCTGTGAGGGCCATCACATGTGTTGTATATCACTTTTGAGTTTGGAATAGCGCATGTGATGTGATGTAAATCACCCTCTTGCCTTGGGCTGTGACTGTATGTCGAGAAGAAATGCGTCTTACGCTCCTGGAAAAATGCCCGAAGACCTATGCCGTAGCTGATTCGCCGCTTGGCCGATCTTTCGCGCAATTCCTTCAAATCATGACGGTTGACACGCGCAAAGCAAAAGACAACAATTTCAGGCGAACACAGATACCATTTGCCACAGACCTAAAGGGAGAGGAAAGCTATGTTGCGCCATTGGCTCGCTACCGCATCTTTATTTCTGTTCTTGAGCTCCACAGGAACAATCGCTTGCGCGCAAAGCAACCTGTCACTCCCCGGCTGCGAAGCCTCGCCCGAAGTTCGTCAAATCATTAATGACAAACTTGAATCTCCTGAATTTCAAAACCTAACTTACGCTGAGCGCAACAAAATCACTGAACAAGTCCTCACTCGGTTGATTGAAAAATACCCCAGAGAGCTCGAACCCTATCAGCGTTTGATAGGAAATGCGAAGGACCAGTACACAAACTCTCCCGAGCCTCTGGCCAAATTGCGGGAAGAGTTTCAGCAAAAGGCGAAGGAACATCCGGATGATCCGTTGATGCTCTATTTGGCCGCGACTGCGCTGCGGGATAAGGACACGCCTCTAAGCATCCAACTCGACAACCGGGCTATCGCGCTGGCGCCCAACTTCCCGTGGCCGTATGCCGACCTGACCGGGATTTACTGGCGCGGAAAAACGATGGACAAGGACAAGGAGCGTGAGAATCTGAGGAAGTTCTGGAACCTGTGCCCCACGTCGACCGACGGATCAATGCGCGGGCTGCATCTGGTGAAAGATATTGAGCTGCAGGCCAAGGTGGCCGCGGCGGAGCGCGCTTTTCTTGCCACAGCAACCGACCCTTCGGTTTTGAAAAACTACGATTTTTTGTGGGGACTTGAATTCCGGCTGAGTCCAGTGGCGGATTATCCCGCGCTACGAAAGAAGGTCACCGCCGATTTGGCGCGGCTGGAGACGGCAAACCCGAAGCCGGATGCAGGTTGGGCTGCCTTCTTAATCGGTGGATACAAACAAAGTGGCGCGCCGCAGGAGGTGATCACAGCCAAAGAAGACGAATTGCTGAAAGCCTATCCGCATTCAGCCGAAGCGCTGGAGATCGTAGAAAATCGCTGGGAGGACGCATACAAACAGCCGGAGAATCAGAAAGACGTGGCGGCCTGGGTCCAATATCGCGCCGCTTACAAATCGGCGGTTCAGCAATGGGTCCGTGAATTTCCCGATTCTTACCATGATCTCGTGCAAAGCTTGTTTTTCGCATTTGCCGATGACGATTCTGTCTCGGAGGCCGATGCAGCCACGGTGCTGGATGCCTATTTGAAAGACGTTCCGGAGCATTGGGGTCCGTCGCCGTGGAATCTGGAGAATGCGGCCGAATTCCTGCTCGACCACAAATGGCAACCCGCCCGTGCTCTCGATTTACTCGAACAGGCGCAGGATTTATTCGCCAAAGAGGATACGGCCTACGACGCGAATGACAACCATTCCGTAAAGGATAGTGAGGACCGCGCGAAATTCCTCACATACCGCAGCAACACAATGGCAGGAGAAATCCTCCTCGCCGCGGCCCGGGCCGGCAAACCGCCCGTTGCGTCATCTCTCAGATCGTCCGTGGAAGGCCCCGCGCCCACAGACAAAAAATACGAATCGCTCTATTGGCGCAACAGGGCCAGGCTCGCCGTATTAGAGGGACGCAAGGCCGACGGCCTCATCTATTACCAACTCGCGCTCCAGACGCGCCAGGAGCCGCCAAAATTCCAGAGAGGCCTATTCAAAGACGAACTGAGTGATGAAGCCCGCGGCCTCTGGAATCAGTTGGGCGGAAGCGAAGCTGCCTGGGCGGCATGGAGCAAGCAACCACCGCAGACGCCCATCGACACCAACGCAGCTCACTGGGAGAAACCCACGCAAACTCTGCCCGATTTTTCGCTCACCGATCTAAGCGGCAAGACCTGGAGGTTGGCCGACCTGCATGGCAAGGTTGTGTTGGTAAACCTGTGGGCTACGTGGTGCGGCCCGTGCAACGCCGAACTCCCGCAAATGGAAAAACTTTACGAACAGGTGAAAGATCGATCCGACATGCAGATCCTCACCTTCGATATCGATGAAGACTTGGGGCTGGTGGATCCATACCTCAAGAAGAAGGGCTACACTTTCCCAGTCCTGCCTGCGTATTCTTACACTGTCAATTTATTGAACGGCTGGACCATTCCGCAAAACTGGATTCTCGACGCCAACGGCACGTGGCTCTGGACACAGGTGGGGTATGACGGCGACGATTCATGGCAGCACGATATACTCGCTAAACTTGAGTCGGCGAAAACAGGCAAATAATCAGCAGGGGAGCAGAATAAGCTTAGCTACGCAGGCTTCTCGACAGGCGCCGATGCCTTCTCTTGCACCCTCACAGGCCGCGTGGCTGCCCACCAGGTGAGTGCGACGCCCGCCAGAACCGCCCCGGCGCTGGCCAATTGTGCATTCGATAAGCCCCAAAGAACCTTGGGATTGCGCCGGATAAATTCAACCAGAAAACGAGCAATTCCGTAGAGCACCAGGTATTGGCCGACAATCGCGCCCGTCGCGTGCGGCTTGCCCAGCCGCCACCATAAATACCAGCCAATCAACAAGCCTGCCCCCAACTCATAGAGCGGCGTCGGGTAAACAGGATAATTAACCGGCTCAATCCCATGCGGAAAAGCCATTCCCCAGGCGCGAAAAGTGAACCCCAGGATAGGCACCGGTTTGATCGCGATCCCGTAGCAGCCGTCGCCCGAGAGAAAGCACCCAATGCGCCCGATGCCGTAACCGATTGCCGCCGCCGGCGCAAGCAGATCAAGCGTCCGCAAGACGCCAATTCTTGCCCGCCGGCCCATCAGCACCAGCGCCGCGATGCCGAAGGTCAATCCGCCATACCAGGCAAATCCGGCGTTGTCCCACAGAACCCGCCAGCCTTCGGCCCGAAATTCATCCATTGAATCCAGCACGTGCCATATCTTCGAGCCGATTAGACCCACCACAAGAGCGACCGCCACCATCCCCACGGCATCGGCGTCGATCTTCGCCCGCTTGAACGCCCGGTCAGCCACAATCGCGGCCGTCACAGCCGCCACCCATAGCATCAGCCCGAAGGTGGGCAGGTTGAACGATCCGATGTGCAGATAGGGAAGCATCTCTCATTCAGTATAGACGCGCTGTCATCTCAAACCGCTGCCCCCCATCCAATTCGCGTTTCCACCCCCGATTTACACAGTTTGTTCCAATCGAATTCCGCGCGATACTGTGTTCATGGCTGCCATGGCAACCCAAGGCCTTGACGTTCTTTATTCCCGCCAGCAGATCGCCGAACGCGTTGCCGAGATGGGCGCGCAGATTACGCGTGACCTGAACGGCGAAAAGCTGGTCATGATCGGTGTGCTCAAAGGCGCGGCCTTCTTCCTTGTCGATCTCTCGCGCGCCATCCAGGCCGACGCCACTTTCGACTTCGTGGCCGTCTCCAGCTATGGCAATGGCCAGCGCTCCTCCGGCGCCGTCAAGGTCATCAAGGACCTCGATCAGCCCATCGAAGGCAAGAACGTTCTCGTGGTCGAGGATATTCTCGACACCGGCCTCACCCTCGCCTATCTGCGCAAGCTGTTCCTGCAGCAGCACCCCAGGACGTTGCGCATCGCCACGCTGCTCGACAAGCCTTCCCGGCGCATCGAGAAGATCGAGGCCGACTACGTGGGTTTCTCCATCCCCAACCTCTTTGTCATCGGCTACGGCATGGACTATGGCGAGCGTTACCGCAACCTGCCCGACATCTGTATCATGGCGCCGGACCAGACCGCGTAGCGCAGTCGCACTTCGCTTCCTTCCCAGATACGACCGGACAATCGCAGGATTGGGCAACGGTTCATCTGTCACGGGCGGGCGGCGTCGTATACTCATCTACCGGAACTCTCGGATGAACCGGCCTGCCAGTTGTGTCCGCCGAGTACAAGGAGCATCCCCAATGACTGTCTCCATCCCCGTAAAGGATTCCGATCTGGATTTTGATTACGGGACCTTCGACTCGGCCGCGTTTACCGCCGAAACTCTTGCTAACTGGCAGTCGCTCGCCGCGGTGATCGACCACACGCTCCTTAAGCCCGATGCTACGCGCCAGCAGGTGGAAGCCCACTGCGCCGAGGCCGTGCGCTACCGTTTTGCCTGCGCCGTGGTCAATCCTATGTGGGCATCCACAGCGGTCAGTTTGCTCGCCGGTACGGATATTCCGGTGGGCGTTGTTCTCGGCTTCCCTTTCGGCGCCTCGCTTGTATCCACCTTGCGGCAGGAAGCTGCCGCGCTGCTCCGCCTGGGCGCCCGCGAGCTTGGAATGGTCCTTCCCATCGGCCAGCTCAAGAGCGGCAACCACCACGCTGTCCATCACACCGTTCACGCTGCCGTTACAGTGGCCCATCATCACGGCGCCCTGCTCAAGGTGAATCTGGAAACCTGCCTGCTCACCATGGAGGAGAAGCTGCGCGCCTCCGAGATCGCCATCCAGGCCGGCGCGGACTTCATCAACGCCTCCACCGGATTTGCCTCCGGCGACGCCACACCGGCCGATATCGCTCTGTTGCGCGGCGTGGCGGGCGCGCGCTGCGGCGTCAAGGCTGCCGGACGCATCCGTACCCTTGCCGCTGTTCGGGCCCTGCTGGAAGCCGGTGCCAGCCGCATCGGTTCCGCAGCCTCGGTTGCCATCGTGCGCGAACTCGGCGCCGAGTAAGAAAGCTTCCAGCCGTCAGCTCTTGGCTTCGGTGGGTCGAGCCCAATGGCTTCGTCCAATCGAATTTGACGAGATTGCCTCCACCCACACCGGCGAAAACCGATTTTCAGCAGGACCCCGCTGCTCTTTTCATCACAGGCTAACCTTGAGTTAAAGCTGGTAGCTAGAAGCTGGAGGCTAGAAGCTGTTCCCTGCGTTATCATTCCTTGACCGCCAATGTCTGACACTCCTCCATCTCCGCCGCCGCATGACTTCGAAGGCGACTATCGCCCCGCCGACTCCTCTGCCTCGCCGGCCGCTCTCGACCCCATCAACGCGCGCATCGAGCCCGCCGACGTCGCCTATCTGATGCGTCTCACCGACGCGCTGAACACCACACTCGACCTGCAAACCCTGCTCGCCCGCACTTCCGAGCTGGTTCGCGCCCTCATCCCCTACCGTATCTTTGCCATCTTCCTGCTCAACGACCGCACGCACGAGCTGCGCATGCGCTTCCAGATCGGCCACACGCCCCAGGTCGAGCGCACCAAGGTACCGGTTGGCAAGGGCGTTGTCGGCCAGGTCGCGCTCACGCGCCAGCCCATCCTCCTCAACGACGTCTCTACCGCGGAGTACTACATCAATGCCAATCCCGACGTGCGCTCCGAGCTGGCCGTCCCACTCATCGCCAAGAACCGTCTCATCGGCGTCATGGATCTCGAAAGCGACCAGCCCAACTTCTTCCGCCCCGAGCACCTTCACGTGCTCACCCTCACTGCCTCGCGCATTGCCCAGTCCATTGAGAACGCCCGTCTCTACGCCCGTGTCTCCCGCCAGGCGCAGACCCTCGAGGTCCTCAACGAGATCGCCGTCGAGCTCGCCTCCATCCTCGATCTCAACCCCCTCCTGGAGCGCGTCGGCCAGCTCCTGCGCCGCCTCATCGATTACCAGATGTTCACCATCATGCTGCTGGATGAGAAAGGCGAGACCCTCGTCACACGCTACGCTTGGCGCTTTGGTTACGTCCACGCGCCTATACGCCGCGTTCCCATCAGCAGCGGTCTTGTCGGCGCCGCGGTGCGCGAGTGGCGGCCCATCAATGTCCCTGACGTCAGCCAGGATCCGCGCTATCTGCCCATGAACCCCGAGACCCGCTCGGAGCTGATCGTCCCGCTCTTCTACAAGGGCCGCGTCATCGGCGTGCTCGACCTTGAGCACACCCGTCCAGGCTTCTTCAATAAAGAGCACGAGGGCATGCTCACCACCCTGGCCTCGCAGATCGCCATCGCCATCGAAAACGCGCGCCTCTACCAAGCCGTGCATCGCCAGGAGCGCCAGCTCGAGAAGGACATCGCCATGGCTCGCGAGGTGCAGCTTCGCTTGCTGCCCAACGAAGCGCCTTCGCATCCTCACGCCGATATGGCCGTGCGCTTTCTGCCCGCCCGCACCATCGGCGGCGACCTCTACGACTTCCTCGACTACGGCCCCAACCGTACCGCCATCGTGCTCGGCGACGTCAGCGGCAAGGCCGCGCCCGCCGCGCTCTTCGCCGCGCTCGTCAGCGGCATCATGCGCGCCGCCGCCGCGCAGCAGCCAGAGCCCGCCGCCATGCTCGCCCTCCTCAACGACGCGCTGCAGGAGCGCAAGCTCGAGTCCCAATATGTCACCATGCTCTTCGCCCTCTGGAACGACGAGAACCAGACCCTTCAGGTCGCCAACTCCGGAGCCGTCCAGCCCGTCGTCTGCCGCGCCGGACAGGCGCTCCCCGTCCGCGCCGAGGGCTTTCCGCTGGGCATGTTCCCCGACGTCACCTATGAAGAGTTCAGCGTCGCCACGCAACCCGGCGACGCCATCGTCTTCGTCTCCGACGGCATTCTCGACGCGGAAAATGAGAAGGAAGAAATGTACGGCCAGGATCGCCTCGCGGGGCTCCTCTGCGAAAGCCGCGATCTGCGCGCCCAGGAAATCGCTGACGCCATCCTCGCCGATGTCATCCGCTTTCAGGGCACGCGCGACCGCTTCGACGACGAAACCATCATTGTGCTGCACGTGCGCTAGACAAACTCCCGGCGGGCCCACTTCGATAAACTTAAATTGACCACGCAACGCATCGGAGCCCGCTTGACCATCGCCGCACAGGAACGCCTCATCCGCCCCGCGCGAAACGTCTACGGAAGCCTTCGTCTGCCCGGCGACAAATCCATCAGCCATCGCTATGCGATGCTTGGCGCTTTCGCCACAGGCACTTCTCGCTTCACAAACTTCTCCACCGGCGCCGACTGCGCCTCGACCCTCGCCTGCATGCAGGCCCTTGGCGCGAAAGTCGCTCGCACCGGCAACGACTCCATCGAGATCGCCGGCGTCGCCGGCCGCGTCGCTCCCACCGCTCGTCCGCTCGACTGCGGCAACTCCGGCACGACCATGCGCATGATCTCCGGCCTGCTCGCTCCGCAGACAGGCCGTTTCACGCTCATCGGCGACGAATCCCTCTCGCGCCGCCCCATGGAGCGCATCCGGAAGCCGCTCGAGCTCATGGGCGCGCGCCTCACGCTGACCGAAGGCCACGCGCCTCTCACGATTGAGGGTGGACCGCTTCGCCCCATTGACTACACAACACCGGTCCCGAGCGCGCAAATCAAAAGCTGTGTCCTCTTCGCCGGCCTGCAAGCCACCGGCATGACCACGGTCCACGAGGCCGTCCGCACCCGCGATCACACCGAACTCGCCCTCCGCGCCTTTGGGGCCACGCTCACGCGGACATCGGCTTCGGTCTCCATCGCCGGCCCGCAACGGCTCCGCGCCATCGACGCCGCCGTCCCCGGCGACCTCTCCTCCGCCGCATTTTTCCTCTGCGCCGCCTCTCTCTTTCCAGGCTCCAGCCTCGTCGTCGATTCCATCGGCCTCAATCCCACGCGGGCCACGCTGCTCGATGTACTCACCGCTCTGGGCGCGCGCGTCGCGGTCCTGCATCTTGAAGAGAAACATGCAGAGCTGTCAGGTACGGTGCAGATTTCAGCTCCGCCGGAGGGCCTTGGCTCGACGGAAATCTGCGGCGTGCTCGCGGCACAACTCATTGACGAACTGCCGGTGCTCGCGGCCATCGCACCCTTCACCCGCGGCGGTATTCGCATCCGCGGCGCACGCGAGCTGCGCGTCAAGGAATCCGATCGCATCGCCCTGGTCGCAAAGAATCTCCGCGCCATGGGCGCCGAGGTCGCGGAATTCGAGGACGGCCTCGATGTTCCCGGCGGCCAGGCGCTTCACGGCGCCGTCATCGACTCCGGCGGCGACCACCGCATCGCCATGGCATTCAGCGTCGCCGCACTCCGCGCCGAAGGCGATACGCTCATCCAGGGCGCTGGCTCCGCCGCCATCAGCTTTCCCGAGTTTTTTAACCTGCTCGATTTGGTTGCGGAGCGGTAACCCTTCCGAGCCCGCTTTTGCACGTTAAAGAAAGAAACGGCCCGGCACAAGGCCGGGCCTCGTCTTCCATGCGAGCGCCGCCTAGTTTGTGGCCGGCAGCGTCATCGACGGCTCATTACCCGGCTTGGCCGGTTCCACCCCCGGCACCACCGGCGCGGTGGTCACGGTTCCCGCCGCTGCTTCTGTCATATTGATGTCGTAATGCAGCAAGGTCGAAGCCAGCATCTGAAACAATCCTGCGCGAGCCGTCGCGTACGCCGCGTGCGCGGCGATCAGATCGTCCTCCGCCTTCGCCAGGCTGCGCTGCTGTTGCAGCACGTTCGCGGTCGTCGACGCGCCCAGGTGCAGCTTCTTCACCTCGGCTTCGAGGCTCTGCTGGGCATAGTCCCGCGCCGCCACCGCTGCGCGCACCTGCGCCCGGTCGTTGGTCAGCGCAAACATCGCGTTCACCACCTGCATGCGAATCTCCGTGTGCAGTTGCTCCAGCCGCAGCTCCGCCTGCCGGTACTCCATCAGCGACCGCTCCTGCACGCTCTGCGCCTCGCGGTTGCGCAGGTTGATGGTCAGGTTGAAGCCCGCGCCCTTGTTCGGCGAACTGCTGTTCACCAGTTGGTTCAGTGTGGCGCCGTAGCCCACCGTGGGATATAGACCCGGAGCGCACGGCCCCGGAGGGCTGGCAAGAAAGTTGTAGCAATCCGGGCTCTGCGAACCGCCTACCCCGTAGCCGCCATAAAACCCGTAGACGTTCAGTTGCGGCAGCAGTGCATTGCGCGCGCCCTTCAACGTGATCTCGTCGTTGCGCAGCGTCAGCACCGCCTGTTCCAGCTCCGGCCGCTCCTGGAACGCCTCCTGCACCAGCGCCTCCACCGGCTGGCTCTCCTCGGGCAACGGCTCCAGGCTCACGCGGTCCGTGGGAATCACCGGAGCCGTCGAAAGCTGCGGATCGTTCAGGTTCCTCGTGATCGCCTGCTTGATGATCTGCTGCTGGTAGTTCAGTGCGGTCTGCGCGCTGATCAGCGACTGCTCGTCGGTGGCTACCGTCGATTCCGCGTTCACCACGTCCAGCGGCGCCATGGTTCCAATCTCAAGCTGCTTCTTATTGTCGCTGAGCAATTGCTGGCTCTGCTCCAGCGCGCGCTCCTTGGCCTGCACATCCTCATACGCTTGCACCAGCCCCCAGTAAATCGTCTCCACCTGGTTCACGGTGTACAGAATCTGCTGGCGGAACGAGGAGTCGGTGATGCGCCGGTCGTTCAGAGCCTGGTACATGAAGCGCTTGTTCACCCAGATGCCCGCGCCCTGCAACAACTGTTGCGTCACTTCGGCCTGGAAGCTCGAGCTGAACAGCGGGCTGAAATCGTAAAAAGTATTGTTCGTCGTCAGTCGCTGGTTGTTGAAGCTCACCTGTAACGCCGTGCCCGTCACAAAGCCCTGGTTGTAGGTGAAATTGTACTGGTTGGTATTCGTCGAGGCGCGGGGAATAAAAATGCTCTCCGCCGGCGACTCCTGTCTCTGCAGTTCGATCATGCCGGTCAGTGTCGGATCCAGAGTCTGCGGCACCGGTCCCGCGCCGTTAGTTGTCAACAAGAGCCCGGAGCTTCCCGAGCCCGCGCCGCCCGAGCCCACCGTCGTTCCGCCCGGGCCGCCGCCCGTCGACAGCGTCGAAGTTGATCCACCCAGCGTCCCCATCACCAGCCCCGATGGCGCGCCCAGCGGCGTAGCTCCCGTCCGCGTCCGCAAAATATCGGTTTCGGCAATGTCCAGGTCGTATCTCGCAATCGCAATGTCGTAGTTGTTCTCAATCGCCAGCGACAGCGCGTCCGACAGGCTCAGATAAATCTTGCCGTCTTTCATCAGGTCGGCAAGCCGAACGGAGTTGTTGAAGCTCGCCTTGGGAATACTCGTCGGCCGGTAGATGTTGATCGGATTTCCGAACCACGTCGCGAAGGCCTTCGAATAATCGCGGCTCGACGTGCGCAGCGGAACCGGCTGCGTCGCCACCGGAGTCGGCGCAACCGGCAGCTCCGAGGCTGCCTTGTCCGGCCCCTTCGACCCCGCTCCGTTTTGCTGCGCTACGCCGGGCGGCATGGTCGCCGTCAAGGTTAGCAGGACGGCCGCAACGGCGCGCAACCGTTCGCCAGCCCAAACCCGCCTTCTTTCCTCCTGCTTCGTTCCTTCGCGTTCCCTGCCTGCTCTACCCCGCTCCCGGTCAGATACACCCATTCTGAAAAAATGCATATTCCCTCTCAGCAAATCGTTGCGCCGCGGATCATGATGCCTCTTGGCGGCCAATCAGCCGCGCCGGATGCACGCTTCGGTTCCGTTTAAAACGATTATCGCTTTCCTCGTGGTCAATAAGGCTCTTTGTTGATTACGAAATGGATACCTCTCCTGTTCCCCTCGCTTGCCATTTCCCGCGAGTCCGCGCCGTCAGAAAATTTTGCCGTTTGGCTTACCACCAGCCGCCAGCGAGATAGGCCGCGCAATTCCGAAATTTAACTAACTAGTTAGTAAAATACATCCAATCCGTCGCCTGGACTACGCATTCCCTGAAAAATTCTTCCGAAAATTTACAACTCATTTCGCAGCAACCACTTAGTCAGAAGCAGCCGCTCCTCTTCACGCCCTCTGCCGTTCGTCCCCAGCCGCAGCAGCTCGCGCATCGATGTTCCTCTCCAGTCCGCGTCAGATACCCTGATATGCAGCAACTCCTATGACCGATTGCGCCGAACACAACTCGGGCCTACAGACCTGGATGCTCACCCTCGCCTACGACGGCGCCGATTTCCAGGGCTGGCAGGTCCAGGCCGGTCTAATGACGATCCAGGGAGAGCTGCAGGCGGCTCTGGGACGCATCACCGGCGAAACCCCACTGCCACAGGGTTCGGGCCGAACCGATGCTGGGGTGCACGCGCTGGCCCAAGTGGCCAGCTTCGCGCTCCAGGCTCCCATTCCGGCGGAAAACCTGCGTCGCGCGCTGAACCGGACTCTGCCGCCGTCGATCAGAATCCTGGAAGCCAGGGCCGTACGAAGCGGCTTTCATGCGCGGCACTCGGCGATTGCCAAAACCTACGAGTACCGGATCTTTCGCGGGGCAATTTGCCCGCCCTTTCTGGCTCGTTATGTCAACGCATGTCCGTGGCCGCTTGATTTCGAGGCGCTCCAGGCTTCGGCCCGGTTTTTTGAAGGCGAGCACGACTTTCAGAGTTTTGCCGCGACCGATCCCGACCTCGCGCGCCGGCAGCTTGTGCGCGGCTCGGAACCAGGCTACGGGAAAGAATCGCCTGCAGCGCAACTCACGGCAGCGTCGCCAGAGTCCGCCGTCAGAACTATTTTTCCCTCGGCCTGGGAGGAGCGCGAGACTGACGCCGGAGAGCTTCTCGTCTACCGCGTCCGCGGCAACGGCTTTCTGCACCACATGGTGCGCAACCTGGTGGGAACCATGCTCGATGTGGGCCGCGGCCATCTTGCCTTGCAACAGCTTCCCGGAATTCTCGCCGCAGCTAACCGGTCAGCGGCCGGCCCCACGGCGCCGGCGCACGGCTTGTTTCTTCATTCGGTGGAGTACCCTCCGGAGGAACTACTGCCCGTCGCAGTTTGAGATTTTTGCCGCCTTCGCCTGGGGATTGGGAACGAGAATCACCATCGGGGCGGTTCGCCCCTGCTACCCTGAATGCATCTCTATGCCGGTTTTTTCCCCAACTTCGGCATTTTCACGGGTCACGGCGCTCGCCGCACAAAGACCGATTCACGCGGCATTTTCCTGGCTGCACGCGAATCCTAAAACCATCCTGGACTGGCAAATCGAACTGGTCGCAATACCTGCACCGGCTCACGGCGAAGAAGCGCGTGCCAAGTGGCTCGCCCATCAATTTAGCGAAGCGGGCCTGAGCAACGTTGAGATTGACGCTGCCGGAAATGTCCGTGCGATTCTGCCTGCCAAGAATCTGCCTTCGGAAAGCACCGGGCCGCTGGTTCTGCTCTCGGCACACATTGATACCGTGTTTCCCGCCGGCACGCCGATCCATCCCGTGCTCAACGGAGAGCGCCTTGAAGCGCCCGGCGCCTGCGACAATGCGGCCGGCGTAGCAGGACTGCTGGCGATTGTCCACGCCCTGGTCCAGTCCCAAGTGCAGTTGCCGGCGCCGCTTGCCGTGCTGGGAAATGTCGGCGAAGAAGGAGAAGGCAACCTGCGTGGCGTGCGTCATATTTACGAGCAGAGCCAGATAGCCGGCCGCGTCGCTGCTCATATCGTTCTCGACGGCGCGGGCGCGGATGCGGCCGTAACCCAGGCGCTGGGCAGCCTCCGCTACCAAGTCACGATTACCGGGCCCGGAGGTCACAGTTTTACTGACGCGGGCACGCCCAACCCTATCGCGGCGCTGGCCTCTGCGCTGGCCACGCTGGCGGAGACGCCCCTGCCCGAGGAGCCGCGCAGCACGCTCAACCTGGGCACAATCCATGGAGGCATCAGCGTGAACTCGATCCCTGAAAGTGCGCAGGCTACGGTTGATTTCCGTTCGACGGCTCCGGACGAACTTCTGCGTCTCGAAGCTGCGCTGCACCGCGCCGTCGAGGAGGCCGTTGAGCATGGCAATGCAAAAGCGAAGGCTGCAAATGCAGGTTCTCGCGGGTTGTTGTCGTTTGCAGTTTCCAAGATCGGGGACCGCCCCGCCGCGCAACTACCGGACGGCTCCCCGCTGCTGGCCGCGCTTCGCGCTGTCGACCGGCATCTGGGCCTCCGCACCGACCTCCGCCTGGGCTCAACGGACGCCAATATTCCGCTCGCGCTCGGTGTCCCTGCCCTTTCCATCGGCGCCGGAGGGGAGGGCGGCGCCGCGCACACGATGCGCGAATGGTACTCGCCCAAGGACCGCGAGCTCGCGCTCAAGCGTGTGCTGCTGCTGACCCTTGCCACGCTGGAGTGGGCAGCGGAGCAGTAACGCGGGCTTGTCAGAATGTGCGCACAGCTTTGCGCCAATACGCGGCTGTCTTACCCGGCGCAGCGTCTAACTATGAAGTCAGCTTTTGACGCGCCCCTTGCCGGTGCGCTCCGCATAAGCCGCCAGGCGAGCCGGAATGCTTTTAAGATGGCATACTAAGAAGAGGCACTATCCACACGCTGGCCGTCAGGCTGGGCGCCTTATGAGGTCATTGAATTCCATGAAACTGATCTTCGAACGGCTCCGCTCGCGCCGTCTTGCTTCGACGTTTCTATTGCTCGCCACACTCTCGGCCGCTGTTGTGGCCGGATCGTTTGCCGCACACGGAGTTCGCGGACAGGAGAAGCAGAGCGACAGCGCGGACGCCACCCCCCTCAAGGTTGTTAATTCGACGATCCCGCCGAACGATTTCGTGCGAATCGCCAAAATGGTGGGGCCGGCGGTGGTGAACATTAATACACAGACTTTGCCCAAGCAGTCGAGCAATCACGGCCGGCGAAATTTCCATCAGTTCCGGTCGCAGCCCGATCAACAGAATCCCGGCGACGACGGCCAGGATAACGAGGGGCAGGCTCCGGACAACTTCCAGGACTTCTTCAATCGCTTCTTCGGCCAGATACCGGCGCCGGATGAAGGCGACAATGGCGGCGTACAGGAGTCACTGGGCTCGGGCTTCATCGTCGATCCCAAGGGTTATATCATCACCAACGATCACGTGATCGACAAAGCCGACAAGATTTACGTCAAGCTCTCGACGGATCCCGACACCCAGGACCTGGGCCGGCCGGCGCGCGTCATCGGCACCGATAAAGCCACGGACCTGGCGGTAATCAAGATCGACACCAGCACTCCGCTCCCGACGGTCAAGATGGGTAACTCCGACACGTCGCAGGTGGGCGACTGGGTGGAGGCCATCGGCAGCCCGTTTACACTGGCGCAGACCGTCACCGCCGGCATCATCTCCGCCAAGAACCGGACCATCGATCAGGGCGCTCCGGGGCAGTTTCAGCACTTCATCCAGACGGATGCGGCCATCAATCCCGGCAACTCCGGTGGCCCGCTGCTGAACATGAACGGCGAGGTCATCGGCGTGAACACCGCCATCTACACGCAGTCGGCCGGCTATGAAGGTATCGGCTTCGCCATGCCCTCGAACACGGTGGTCGCGATCTACAACGACCTCATCAGCCCCAGCCACAAGGTTACGCGAGGCTCCATCGGCATCCAGTTCCGCGAGGGATTGTCGGGCGCCGTCAATCGCGTGTACGGCTTCAAGAATGGCGTTCTGGTGCAGGAAGTGCAGCCGGGCGGGCCTGCGGATAAGGCCAGCCTGAAGTCGGGCGACATTATCACCACCATCGATGGACGCAACATCAAGGACGGCGACGACCTGGTGAACGAAATTGCCAGCCGCCGGCCTGGATCGACCATTCGCCTGGGGTACATTCGTGACGGCAAGCCGCAAGATACCACGGTGACCATTGGCGACCGCGACAAGGTCTTTGCCGATCTGAATAACTCGCAGTCCGAAAGCAATCAGGAAGGCGAAGGCGGCGCCGGCGAAGCCAAGCTGGGCCTAGCGGTCCACGGAATCACCGCGCAGATGGCCGACAAACTGCACACCTCCGGCGTGATCATCGATTCGGTCCGGACCGGCTCCTTCGCTGGCCTGCAGGGATTGCAGCCTGGCTTCGTCATTACGCATGTCAACAGGCAGCCCACCGGCACCAGAGAGGCATTCGATGCCGTCGTGAGCAAGCTCAAGACCGGCGACGACGTTGTCTTGGAGGTGATCGATCCGCGCCATCCCGAGAGCGGTATCAACTACATCGGCGGGACGTTATAGCCACACGGAACTGGCGCCGGCGGCGGACTGTCGCCGGCGGCGCTAGTTTCCAAAGTGGCTCCGGCGTGTGGCTTGCAATCCTTTTTCCCTTGCCGCATTGCGATACGTTTGGTTAAATTGCAACGAAGAGTTCCGCACATTTTAGCTTTTTCATGGCGGTACAAGCATGGCTTTATCACATGCAAGTCTTGCATTCCTGATTTCAGCGGCCCTTATCGCGCCGTCCGCATACGCATCGCACGTGCATCGGCCACCCACCAGCGGCCAAATCAGCGCCTCGCACAAGCACGCGCACAGTAAGCATCGATCGCACCGGGCTCACGGCCAGCAAGCCATCGAGCCGGAGCGGGTGACACAGATTCAGCAGGCCCTTATCCGCGAGCATTACCTGAACAGCGAGCCGAACGGCAAATGGGATGCGGCCACCATCGCCGCGATGCAGAAGTATCAGGCCGATCATGGATGGCAGACCAAACTGATGCCTGACTCACGCGCTCTCATGAATCTCGGCCTGGGGCCCGATTACTCAGGGGCCATCAATGCCAAAGGCTCAACCTTCGCCGCTCCGCCGCCTTCCAGCGCCGCCCCTTCCCCGCAGATTGCCGGCTTTGCCGCGGCCTCCGGCGTAAAACAGTAAGCCAACTTTCTGTTTTCGTCAGCGCGTATCTCCCGAGAGTCCCCCGAGCAAGAACTCGTAGCGCGGCCGCACCGTGTCCGGACCTGTAGTAATCTCGCTGTCCAGATGCAGAAGCATGCCGCTTTGGTCAAACCGCGGCCACTTGGGCAGTCCAGGCCCGTTGGGGTCACCGGTCTTCGCAAAATTCGTCCAGTAGCCCATCATCTGCTCGCTCAACTTGCGATCCTCCGGACGCCACGCGGCGCCGGGCCGGGTATCGAGCGTTCCAAAAACATATTCGATGTCGTCGGAGTGGAACGCGAACCAGCCGGGATGATACTTGCTGGGCGGCGCGGCCAGTTCGAAGTGGTACCGGTACACCGGAGCATCGCCGGTCTTCACCTGCGCCTCGACCCACTTCCACGTACCGAAGGCGATGAAGGTATCGCCGTTGTAATCGATGGCCGAGCGCAGCGATTGTTCGTCGTTCGCGGCCGGGTAGAGATTGAGAAATTCCGTGGAACGATCGCCGAAGAGTTTCTGCGCAGTATTCTTCCACTGTTCGGCTGTCATGCCCTCTTTGACGTCGCCGCTGCCTTCGTCGCGATTCCATCCGGCCAGCAGCGGGATATGCGCCTGCTTTCCCGCGGCGTAGGTATCGGCCACAGGTTCCGTCAGCAGTTTCCCGTCGATAACCGGTGCGAACTGCGGCGCACCCTGCTTGCCGGCAGCCTGGAGAATTGCCGCAGTGGGCATGGCGCGCAGTTCCTCAAGCGACTCGACGCCCAAGGAGGCAACCCACACGCTCTCCCGGTGCGCCTGCTTGGCAACAGAATTGCCGCCCAAGCCGCTACCCAACGCGGCTCCGCTTTCGCCGATGGCCTTTTGAAACAGTCCCTGCGCCAAAGGCGACGCCATGAGCGTGCTCACGGCAAAGGAGCCGGCGCTTTCGCCGAAGATGGTGACGTTGCCTGGATCACCGCCGAACTTCACAATGTTTGCCTTGACCCACTGGAGCGCGGCCACCATATCCAGCAGGCCGTAATTCCCTGCTGCGCCGCCGCCTTCTTTTGCAAGATCCTCAGTGGCCAGAAAGCCAAATACGCCGAGCCGGTAGTTTATGGTGACCAGCACAACGCCTTTCGTGGGCAGAAAATCGCCGTCGTGGCGCGGCTCTGAGGCGGAACCGTCCGTATAGCCGCCGCCATGAATCCAGAACATCACAGGCAGCTTGCTGTTAGACTTCGCGCCGGCGGGCGTAAAGACATTCAGATAGAGGCAATCCTCGCTGGGGCCGCTATCCTGAAAGGTCATATCTTCAGAGACGGTGTTCTGAGCGCAGCGCGCGCCATACAGGGTCGCGTCGCGAACGCCCTTCCAGCGCGCGGGCGGCTGGGGCGCCTTCCAGCGCAGGCCGCCCACCGGCGGCGCGGCATAGGGAATGCCAAGAAACGCGCGCACCTTGCTATCGTTGATAAGTTTGCCGTGAACCTTTCCCTGCCCGGTCCTCACTTTCAACGAAGTGGCGTGAGCCGGTGCGAATGATCCCAACGCCAGCGCCGCAATCGCCGCTAGGCCCTCTATTTGGAGCCGAAAGTGCATGGTGAATCCCCCACACGATCATAGAGCGGGCGCTATGGGCTGGCGCGGCAGATCCGAAACTTTGCCGTCCGTCCGATGTTCCCGGCGCGAGCCGCGGCGTCAAACCCTCTCCGTCGCCAGCAAATCACCGATTGTCTCGCGGCGGCGGATGAGCCGAGCTTTCGCGCCCTCCACCAGCACTTCCGCGGCGCGAGGGCGCGAATTGTAATTCGAGCTTTGCGCCATGCCATACGCTCCGGCATCAAGCAGAGCCACAAGGTCGCCGGGCTCGACGGGCGCGAGCTTGCGGTCGCGCGCGAAAAAGTCGCCGGATTCACAGACCGGACCCACCACGTCCACGATGCGCGGCTTCCCCGCTCTCAACCGCACCGGCACAATCTCGTGATGCGCCTGGTAAAGCGTGGGGCGGATCAGGTCGTTCATGGCTGCGTCGGTAATGACAAAGGTCTTCCTGCCGTTGCGCTTGACGTAGAGCACGCGCGCCACCAGCGCTCCGGCCTGCGCCACGAGGAAACGGCCTGGCTCGATGAGCAGGCGGCCATCGAAATCGCCCAGCGCGTCTTCGAGCGCCGCAGCGTACTCCGCGACCTTGGCCGCCGCGTCAAACGCGCCGCCGCGCGACCCCACAGCCGAAGACCTGGCTGTGGAGCCCCGCCGTGATAGTCGATGCCCAAGCCGCCGCCGGCATCGACGGCCTGGAGCGCGATGCCCTCGCCCCGGAGCTGCCGCACCAGCTTGCTCACTCGCTCAATGGCCGCGCCAAATGGGGCCGCGGAGCGAATCTGCGAACCGATGTGGACGCTGACGCCATGCGCCTCGAGCCAGCGGTTGCCCGCCGCGCTCTTGTAGATGGCGGACGCGCGGCGGATGTCGATGCCGAACTTGTGCTCGCGCAGGCCGGTGGAGATATAGGGATGCGTATCGGCGAAGACATCGGGGTTGACACGCAGCGCAAAGCGGGCGCGGATTTTGAGCCTGCGCGCGCGGGCGGCCAGCAACGCGAGCTCCGCCTGGCTTTCCACGTTGAACTGGAGAATTCCCGCGTGCAGCGCCAAGTCAATCTCCGCGGCCGTCTTGCCCACACCGGAGAAGACAACCCGGCCCGCCGCTTCCGGCGCGGCGGCCAATACGCGCTCCAGTTCGCCGCTGGAGACGATGTCGAATCCCGCGCCGCGATCGGCAAGCAGCTTGAGAATCGCCAGCGCGGAGTTGGCTTTCACCGCGTAACAGACCAGATGATCCCGCCCGGCAAGGGCCTGCTGGAACAGCCCCAGCCGCGCGGCAATCTGGCCGGCCGAATAAACGTAGAGCGGCGTGCCGAAGCGGCGGGCCAGGGCCTCCAGCGAGACGCTATCGCAATGCAGCGCGGAGCCGGGCCGCGGATGGTGAAACGGGCGCGAAGATCTTTGCTCAACCACAGGTCTAGTCCAAAACCAGAAGAATGCTATATTGAGGCTACCGCATCCCGGTGCGTTCACTCTCCACTTTCCAACCAATCTGCGTCGTAGTACAATTTGGCCAATTGTCCGCGAGGAGTCGCCGCCACTGTTCGCTTCAGTGATCGCCGCTGATGGGGAGCGCACGCCACCTTCTCGTTCAGGGACTCGGTCCTAAAGGATGCAGGCATGAGAGCTGCGATGGTGGTGTTGTTGACTGCGGTTGGGCTCTGCGGCACGAGTTGCAGCTCTGCGGGCCAGGCGCCTGCCTTCCAAAATCTGTTCCATCTCGCTGGTATTCCGGGAGTGCACGATGAAGCCCGCGTAAACATGATTCCCGGCGCCGATGCGCTGATTTTTCAAGCCCACAAAGTGCACTACGCGGTGCCCTACGCGCGCATTCATCAGGTGATTCTCCTGCGATCCGACCGCAGATATGAAGGCAGAACTTTTTTGGCGGCCATCGCTACCCCTTACGGCGCCGGAGGCCTTCTCATCCTGAAAAAACACCACATGGACACCGCCATTTTCGACTACGTCAACGAGCGCGGGGGAAAAATGGGCATCGTCGTCCAGGTGGAGACGGTTCAGGGTGACCAGCTCAAGGCGCTCTTGACCGCGAAGGGTATCGCTGTCTCGGAGCCCGGCGGCGGTCCGGCACAGGGATCGAGCGAGAAGCAAGCCAGTGTCGCAACCACACAAAGCAAGCCGTGAAATCACCACCCGGAGGAGGTCGGAAATGAAATCGGTGCTCATCGCGCGCGCAACAATCGCAGCGTTTGTCGTTCTGGTGATTCCAGCCGGAGTGGCGGGCAAATCCAAATGGCAACCAAAATATGAATTCATCCAGGTCAAGCAGCTCGACGTGCCGCAGGGCATCAACCTGCCTCCCGACTATCGAGTGACGATTGTCGAGGACCTTATCAAGCAATTGGGCAAAATCAAAGGCGTTAAGCAAGTGTTCCGTGAAGGCGAAACATTGCCTCAGGGGCAGCCAGTGCTGCTCATAACGGGAACCGTCACCAAATTCAAGAAGGGCAACCAGGCCGAGCGCTACCTGGTCGGGTGGGGCGTCGGAGAAACACTCATCCAGACGCAACTGAAGTGCTACGACGCCGCAACCAATTCGCTGTTACTCGATCAAAAAGTGGACGGGAGAGAGGCCATGGGAATCATGGGCGGCAAATCAGAGAACGCCAACAGTAGCCTGGCCGCGGAAATCACCAGCTATATTAAGCAGAATTTCTTCACACGTGGCGGCCCACCCCCGACTAACTGATTCGTGAGCCCAAGTGCTATGGTGGTGTGACCGCTTTGCCGCAGGTCGATGTTATAGGAGTGGGCCTCAACGCCACAGATACGCTCATTCCGCTGCCCGCATACCCCGAGCGCGGCTCGAAGATCGAGTGCAGAATGGGGTACGCGATGCCGGGAGGCCTGGTGGCGACCGGTGCGCGCTACGAAAGCGCGTACGGCGCGCGGGTGTTCGAGTGAGCAGCCCTGACGCTGCTGTAACTCCGATGGGCTTTCTTCCATCCAATTAGAATGAAAGCAGCGGGTCAGGACGCCTGCACGAGCCTGGCGATTCCCCCAACCCGCATTGCACTACGGAGACAACTCATGGCATTGATCAAGACATCGAATCCTGCCCTCGGCAAGAACACCTTCAACGACTTTGCCCAAAGCCAGTACGGCGGCCCGCTGGTGGACGCCGCGGCGCGCATGACGCTGAACGGCACGATCAACAAGACCGGCATTCTGCTGCTGTGCGCGGTGGCCACGGCGGCGTGGACGTGGAACTCGTTCGTGCAGACACAGGACCTGAGCTTCGCCGGTCCGGCGATCATGATTGGCGTCTTCGGCGGCCTCATCTTTGCCTTGATCACTGCCTTTAAGAAGGAGTGGTCGCCGGTGACCGCGCCTATCTACGCCCTGCTCGAAGGCCTCGTGCTCGGCGGTCTGTCGGCGGTCTTTAATCTGCGCTATCCCGGCATCGCCATGGAGGCCGTGGGACTGACCTTCGGCACGCTGTTCGTGCTGCTGCTCGCCTACAAGTCCGGGCTCATCAAGGTCACGCAAAAGTTTCGCCTCGGCGTAGTGGCGGCCACCGGCGGCGTTTTCCTCTTCTATATGGCCCAGATGCTGCTTGGCTTTTTCCACGTCTCCTTCTTCAGTTCCGTTTACGGCTCCGGCATCGTTGGCATCGGCTTCAGCTTGATTGTGGTCGGCATCGCCGCGCTCAACCTCGTTCTTGACTTTGACTTCGTCGAGCAGGGCGTTGCCTACGGCGTTCCCAAGTACATGGAGTGGTACGCCGCCTTCGGCATCATGGTCACGCTGGTGTGGCTGTACATGGAGATCCTGATCCTGCTGAGCAAGCTGCGCAGCAGGAATTGAGAACCAGCTTGTAGCCTGTGGCCTGTGGCTCTTGGCTGTCTGCGGCCTGCTCTTCGCTTTGCGCTCCGGGCTACAGGCTACCGGTTATAGGCTCCTGCTATCGGGTTTTCGCTATTGGATATCGGCTACAGGCTACCGGCTCTCGGCTCCCTGTTTTTCTATTCCCCATTGGCTACTCCCTACTCCCTGTCTTTTCAGGCTTCGAATTGGCGCAGCCAGGGCGCCATCAGCGCGGCAACTTTTTTCGGCTGCTCGTAAGCGGCAAAGTGGCCAGCAGCGGGCAGCACGTGGAACTCGCAGCCGCCGGGTGCAGCGCGGAATGCCTCCATGTCAGCGGGAGTAACGCTGGAATCCTCAGCCCCGGCAATGGCAAGCACAGGCACGCGGATGGTGGCGACCGTGGGAACAGAGTCGGGCCGCGAAGCCAGACCCGCCTGCACCGCAACCAGTGCCTCGGGCGTGAGGGTCATGCGGGCGCGGACTTCGGCGACAAGTTCGGGACGATCGCGGCGGGCCGATGGGGCCAGCAGGTTCTGCGCCATGCCGTCGAAGAGCGCGGGTACGCCTTCAGAACGGGCGCGCGCAATGGTTTCTGCGCGCTTGATCAGGTTGGCTTCGGCATCCGGCTGCGGCTTGGAACAGATAAAGATCTGGCCTTGTATACGCTGCGGGGCCTTCCGCCACAGCTCGAGCAGAATGTAGCCTCCGATGGAGCCGCCGGCAAAGACCGCCCTTGACAGGCGCAGATGGTCGAGCAGAGCGAGAACATCCGAGGCGAACTGCGCCATGGTGAGCACCGGCGCGCTGGGGATGCGGGCAAAAGCGCCTTGAGGAAGCGACGCTCCCAGCTCCGAAAGCCCGTGGCCACGCAAATCGGGAACGATGGCGCGAATGCCCGCAAGCTCCCGCGTGAGAGGACGCCAGTACTCGCGGTCGAGAGGGGTGGGGTGCAGGAAAACAACAGGAAGTCCCGCGCCCGCGTCAGTGAAACTCAAACGGGCGCCATCGGAGAGGTACTCGCTGCTCATACTCCAGGAGGATAAGCCCCCGGGTACGGCGCCGTCTCCTCGGGAATGCCGATCCAAGCTGCCAGATAGGCCACGCCAACCAACCCGCTGGAAACGAAAAAGCCAACCACGGTGAGAATACGGACTGCGGCCACATCCCATCCATTCGCCTGCGCCAGCGCCAGGCAGACTCCGCCGATCTGGCGGCCCAGGCGCGGACGGATGAGCGGCCGGCCGGGGATGGGCTGCGGCCAGGGCACAGCCGCGCCGCAGCTCGAGCAAAAGCGCGCGCTTACGTGCAAAGCGTTTCCACAATGCTGACAGTAGGCAACCATAACCGGTCCTCCCACGAATAGGCCAACCTTGGCAAGGATACGAAACCTGGCTTCCGCCGGTTCCAATTTCCGCCCGCTGCCGGATCGCCCGGTCGCTCGCTTAGCCTCCCCTGTAGGGGCTCCGCAGATACCTTCGAGCCTGGTCGGCTCGCGAGGTATTGGGGCCAGCGTCGATCGCGGCCTGGTAATCGCGGATGGCAAGCTGGCGTTGGCCCATCAGATCGCGACACTCGCCAGCGTCGAGCAGGGAGCGGATCTTCAGTTCCAACCCCACTGCGGGCGTCCGGGCTGCCTGCTCATAGGCTTGCGCCGCCTCATCGTAGTGGCGCTGGCCGCGCAGGGCGTCACCCAAGCCGAAATCGGCCAGTTCGAGCTTGGCCGAGGCGAAGTAACCCGGCTTGGCATCGTCGGCCAGAATCTGCCGGTAAGCCGCCACCGCAGCCATGCCCTCGCCGTCATCCTTGCGCAGGTTGGCCTCTTCCAGGCAGAAGAGAAAGTCGTGCGGGTACTCCTTTTCAAGCCCCTGCACCACCTGAATGGCTTCCTGATACTTTCCCTCGCGGCGCAGGAAAAGGGCAATGGCCGTGCGCGCCTCGAGGTTCGTGGCCACGCCGCGATGCGCAGCATCCCAAAGCATCGCAAGACCTGTAGACTTGGAACCGGTGATGCCGGCAAAACCGATCATCAGCTTGAAGGGCCACGGCAGCGCCCCGACAACGTACTCATATACACCTGTAATAAGATCGGCGTCCGCGTAATCCGGGTCCAGTTGCAAAATCCGCGCGGCGTCGTCCCTGGCCTTGGTCGCAAGGCGGAAGCCGGTAACATAGGCCCGCTCCACCATCGCCACATAGGTGCACCGCAGAGCGCGCACCCAGGCGCGGGCAAAGAGGGCGTCCACATCGTTGGGGTTCCTGCTCAGCCGCCAGTCGGCCTCGCGCAGGGCCTCATCGGCCAAGGCGAAGATCCGATCGCGCTGTTTCGGGTCTTCGTCCGTGGCATGACGGCCGGTAAGGAAGCCGTCGTTGGCGTAGAAGGTGGTATCGAGCAGATCGAGCCGGTAGAGTTCCTGGAAGATGAGGGCGTCGAGCAGATAGGCCGTGGCCTGCGGGTCGCCGGGGTGCGCGGCATGAAACTGCTGGAACTGCGCGACTGCGACCGGAAAATCGAGATTGTAAAAGCTATCGTAGGCCGCGCGCACCTGCGGATCGTAGTTCATGGGGTTGGTATGCACGCCAGATGCCAAGGCTCGGCTGGCTGCGCACAGCAACGCCGCTGCCAAGACCCATCCGCACCTTCGCAATCCCACCCTCAATCGGTTTCCTTCCTTTTTTATCGTAGCGCGCGGGGGCGTTCTTTTTCGCCTTGAGCAGCTTTGCGAATTCCGGGCCGGCAGGTCCGAGAAAACCAAAGAACGCGGAAATTAGCCAGGCCCTAAATTGACCGGGCAATGACTGCCAATCCGGTAGTGTCCTAATTTGGCTTAGAGCGGCGGTGCGCTTGCTACTTCTCCAGGCGATATGCTACGGGGCCTCCGGGGAACAAATAGGTGCTTCCGTCTTGCCGAATGCAAACGTTAAAGCAAAATCTGAGTTCGTGCTCCTCTTCGGATACTGTGTCGCTGTACCGAACCACTCCATACAGCCAAGCCTTATCCTTCCCACTCATTACACTGTCGGACAAAAAATCTACACTGGCAGAGCTGATGAGGGTCTCTTTTTTAGGGAGCACCCACTCGTCCTGCTTGAAACACCACTCTGGATCGCCGCGCATGTAGTCGGGGACCGGGGGAAGTTCCTCCACTTTAGATCTACATTCCCAATCGGCGAATCCATAGGTAACGCGGGCTGGGGACTGACCCAAGTTGACGGCGTAAAATGTTGCTCCGAGCTTGCTCGTCATCTCCTCTCGAATAAACAACTTGGAGCGTTCTTTGTTGATAAAAGCGGCTGTACTTCTGGCAGCGGCCTCGGTCTGGCGGGCTATAGTTCTCCAAGTAAAAAACAAAAGCACTCCCTGCAATACTCCGACAGCGGCCAGAACTCCTGTAAACCATTCGAGTTTCCGTTGTATGGCGAGATTCTCGCGGCCTTGTTGGCAAGCTTCATCACATGCTGGGGCGGTTGGCTCTCTGGACGCGGAAATCGCTGGGGGTGGGGTGTAGGACTTTTGGGGATTGGGCTGCTCTGGTCCATCCTCACCACTACCGGGTTTTGCGATCCACTGTTTTGGCGTGCTGAGTGGCGCAGCCTGACCGGCCAAGAGGCAAACCGATGCAGGTGCGAGTATTACCAGCAAACCGATTATCGCCAGACGTTTCAGCGGGATGGTGGAAATTTTTGGCATCATTCGGTTGGCTTTTTACCGACGATAATATGCATCCATTCTGGACTTTTCTCTCGTATTGGCATTTCCAACACCGCGCAAGGGATTCCTTCCGAAGTAAGGGCCTCTGCGAGGCGCGTGGCTGTTGGTCTCAGGGATAGCGCATGGCTCGGAGCTAGCTCAATAGAGACTCCCGTTGCGATTGCGTTTCCAAGATGTCCAACCACAGTGTCTGAATCTGGAGTCTGCACTATCCATCCTGCACCAAGTAAAGCATGGCCGATGGCATTGGCAAGGTTTAAGGATTCGGTTTCAAAGACAGCATACGCAGCGAACTTTTCTCCCGCCGTTCCGGCGAGCTTCAAACGAATATGGTCTTGCTGTTCAGGGGTTAGGATTCGCGGAGCTTTAAATTTTGCGAGTTCTAAACGGGCAGCTTCGGCTTGTGCGTTCGCTTTGGCAATTTCGAGCCGAAATCCCTCTGCCTTGGCATTAGCTTCGGCAGAATGCTGCTCGGCCAATGCAACTCTCGCTTCCGCCTTCGCAGCGCGTTCCTGTTGTTTGGCGAGATCAGATTTGGCTACCGTTATATCGGCGTCAAACTTGCGGAGCCTCTCAGCTTGGCGCTCGTTGGCCTTCTTGCTGGTCAGCATGAAGCCCGCACCGAAAGCAAATGTTAGAAACAACAACGCAACTCCGCCGACCTCGAAAAATGACTTCCACCATTCCATGTCCATTGATGATTTCCTCATAGGCACTCTCTGGATTACTGGAATTCTGTCCTTTGTCGCAGCCCTTTTGTTCCCGCTCGTCTATCTAAAATATTGTACCCCGAAAAAGGTTGACAAACAACAATAAGTGGGGTACAGTAATTATAGTGAGGTTAAGTCGTGGCAAACATCCTCAATACCGACAAGCAAATCGTAGTCATAAGCGCACTGGCAGAGGGTTCCAGCATCCGCTCGATTGAGCGCATGACTGGCGTTCACCGGGATACGATCATGCGGCTTGGCGTGAAGGTCGGACAGAGCTGCACTTCGCTGATGGACGAAACCATGCGCGATCTGTCTTGCACTCGGCTGGAACTAGATGAGATTTGGGGCTTTGTCGGCAAGAAGGACCGGAACGTGCGGGAAGGTGACTCTTGCGTGGGCAGCATTTGGACGTTCTGCGCTATCGATGCGGATACCAAACTCGTTCCCGCCTTCCGTGTCGGACAGCGTGACGCGGCCACGGCAAACGCCTTTCTAGCCGATGTAGCGGGCCGGATGAGGAATCGGGTACAAGTTTCTACGGACGCCCTTGGAGCTTACAGGGAGGCGATTGAACAGGCTTTTGGCGGGGATGCCGACTACGGCCAGATCGTCAAAACCTACGGAAGCATCACGACTGAGGATAATCGCCGCTACAGCGCCCCGGAATTCGTCTCCTGCGAAAAGAAAGTGATCGCTGGTCGCCCGAATTTGGACCTGATCTCTACCAGCTACATTGAACGGTTGAACGCCACAACCCGCCTTCACATGCGGAGACTTACCCGTTTAACGCTGGCTTTCAGCAAGAAGCGGGAGAACTTCGAGGCAGCGGTCGGCCTTCACTTCGCCTATTACAACTTCGTCAAGCGGCACAACACCCTGAGATGCACCCCGGCAATGGCCGCTGGCGTCACAGGCTCGTTCTGGAGCGTGGGAGAGCTACTGGAGGCGGCAGCATGAGTACCGTACCGCAGGAATTGAACTGGGTCGAGAAGCGTGCCGCTTGTACAGTCGCCACGGTCTTCAATCAGCTTTGCGACGCGATCACGGACGATGTGGCAACGTTCAATTTGGTTTCTCGGTTAACTGAGAACGATCACTTCCAAGCAGCTATGCACTCAAGCGGGACCATGATTATCGTTGGACAGCCAAATAAAGTCCCAAGGCTGAGAGTACTTGTCGGAATCTTAGATGAAAAACAAATTGCAGTAAACCAAGAATGGAACGGGGAAAAGTGGAATGCCACTATCGGGCTTAACAATGAGGGACGCTGCACACTGAGACTCGAAGACGGCACCGAACTGGAACAGTGGCAATTCCGCAAAATGGCTCTGGAAGGATTGTTCTTCGGCGATAAGAGGCAACCGTGACCTACATCGAAGAGTTGCAGCAAGTAATTCACAAGCTCCACGGCGTCCACTCCACGCACATCCAAAGTGTGCCCGTCAAAGAGGAATTCAAGGGTAAGGTCATTTGGGACGGGATCGTGGAAGTGTTCGAGTTGCACGGCCATCCCAAGGCTACCCACGCCTTTGCTTGGACCCACGAGACGGACGATCCGAAACAGCCCAAGCGCAGCGTAACCGTTTTGAAGATTCCCCCGGCTGTATCTCCCGAAACCGCAGTCAGAGTCGCCATCATGCAGGAGTTGAGAGATGCCGAAGCAGCCGAAGCCTAAAAAACCCGGACGGCCTCCGCTCCCGAAGGGGAACGCCAAGGGCGAAATGCTGAGAATCCGCGTAACCAAAGACGAGCTGCGCTCCATCGAAGCAGGAGCTAAAGCCAACGGCCAAACCAGATCAGAATTCATTCGCGGCAAGTTGCTTGCCACATCAGGAGCATAAGCCTGTGGATTTCAAATTAGGACACTACCGCCAATCCTACCCTCTGTGAATCTGTCGCCCTGTGGTGTATACTCACTGCCCTGGTTACTTCGGCGCCCTGGCGGATCTGCAAAGCTCCCATTCAGAGTTCAAGCTATTGGCGAGTGGTGCCTGCGGATCGCGGACTTTGTGCGGGCAACCCAGATCGCGAATCGTTCAATCAACATGCGGGAAGACGCATCGGTCGTGAAACTTGGGAATCTTCCAAACCCAAAGGAGCATTCCAAGTGCATCGATTCTTGAAAGGACAACAGATTATGCAAGTGCGAGCAGGCTTTGTGTTCGCTGCCGTTTTGGCAGCTCTATCTGTAGTGTGCGTGGTCTCTCCAGTTCGGTCACAGGACGGTAAGCTTAAGGTTCATGCCGTACCTCCCCAGGCTTATGTGTTCGTTGACGGGCAGGCCATGCACGAGGCAAGCCGCGGCGCTTTCAATCTCAGCCCCGGCAGTCACACCATTGACATCTACAACTACGGTTACAAACCGGCGACCCAAAAGGTCGACATCACTGCCAAACAAACCAATGTCCTTAAGGTCACTCTCGATCCCATCCCGGGTATGGTCTCGGGCCCCTGGGGCTGTATGACCATTGAAGGCGCCGATCGGGATGCTGTGCTCCTCAACGGAAAGACGCCGGCCTTTTTTGTCGGCCACGGCGATGAGTTCAATAACGAGTTGATGATGAAGCAGGAACTCATTGTTCCGCCCGGCAAATACCTGCTAACCATTCTCTCGGGAGATAAAGAAGTCTGGTCTGGCACGGTCGAGGTTCCCGCCAACCAGCGTGTTGTCATTGATATTCCGAAAGGCGTCCGGAAAACCATCCCCTGGCCCCGCGGAGAGCAGCTCCAGTCTTTGCCGCGCTTCAAGGCCGGTGTGGCGAGTGCCACTGTTGCGGTTGTCAAGCCCACGGCGCAGCTCACCGCCAGCAAAGGGCAGATCAATGCCGGCGAGACAACACAGCTTAACTGGACGACCACCGACGCCCCTAGTGTAGACATCTCCGGAATTGGCCAAGTCCCCGCATCCGGCGAAAAAGCGGTACCGTTGTGCGAAAGCACTACCTACAACCTGGCTGCTTCCGGGCCCGGCGGGACTGCCACTTCTTCCGTCTCGATTGACGTAAATTCTGCCATGCAGGCAACACTCAAGGCATCGCCAGCAGAGGCACGCTACCGGCGCATCGGCGACAAAGTGGTTGAGCAGCCCACGATAACCCTGGATTGGTCGACCTCGAACGTCTCCTCGGTTTCTCTGGATCCGCTGGGTTCCGTGGACCCCTCGGGCAGCCGTACCTTGAACCCTGTTCCCCAAAAAACAGATCTTGGGCCGGTAGACGAAACGCTGACTTACACCCTCAAAGCCACCAATTGTTCCGGCGCTTCCGAAGCCCGCACGGCCACGGTTCATCTGACGGGCTCCATCGAACCCTCCGAAGAGGTAGGGAAACTCGAGACCCGCCTGGCGCTGCACAGTGTCTTTTTCCCAACCAATCAGCCCAAAACCGGCAATCCCAATGGCGGCCTGGTGGCCAGCCAAGAGGAAATTCTGACCACCCTCGCGGCAGACTTCAACAAGTACCGCGAATTCAAACCGGATGCCCACCTGATCCTGAGCGGACATACGGATGTGCGCGGATCAGTCGAGTACAACCAGGCGCTTTCTGAGCGCCGCGTCGCTAGCACAAAGCAGTTCCTGGTTGCACAGGGTGTTCCCGACGCCAGCATTGAAACGCGCGGCCTTGGCAAAGAGCAGGAGCTCACCGCCGCCCAGGTGAAAGAGATGCTCGAACAGAATCCTGACCTGAGCGCCGCGGAGCGCCAAAAGGCTCTGCACGAACTGCCCGTCATTATCTTGGCTCAAAACCGCCGTGTCGACGTTGTCCTGAGTACTACGGGCGAGCAATCGGTGCGCCAGTTCCCGTTCAACGCTGCCGATGCCATGACTCTTCTCGACAAGAAGACTCCGGCGCACGCAACAGCCAAGGCAAAAGGCAAGACGCCGTAAGCCAGCTGCAATCCGTTCGTGTAGCTGATCTGGTGTAGTTTCTCTCGGTCGGGAGCGGCACAGAAAACCTGAGCGGGGTCTCCTAAGGAGATCCCGCGCCAACTGTAGGGCCGTTCCCGGACCAGAATCCGGCGATGATCTACATTTGCTCCGGCGTTCATGCTCGCGTGGCCGGTGTCTGAGGAAGCGACAAGGAAAATTCTCTATGACCCGATGAAGACGACAACCGCTAGGATCGAAGTATGCCCATCCCCGAACGACTGAATCCAACCTTCGCTGCCGCGTGCGAATCCCTGCCGGACAAGATAGCGCAGGCTCGCCGGCGCCTGATCGTTGCCCTCGATGCGCCCGATGCCCGGGCTGCCAGCGAACTGGTCGAGCGGCTGGAAGGAACCTGCCAGTGGTTCAAGGTGGGACTCGAACTGTTTACCGCTGCGGGACCAGCCGTAGTGCAAGCGATGGTGGCGCGGGGACACTCCGTTTTCCTCGACCTAAAATTCCACGACATTCCCAACACGGTGGCCGGGGCGGTGCGCTCTGCCGCCGCATGGGGCGTGCGCATGATGACCGTTCACGCCGCCGGGGGGCCTGCCATGCTGACCGCTGCGCGCGCGGCGCTGGACGGCGTGGCCAACCCGCCCGAACTTTTGGCCGTGACCGTGCTGACCAGCATGGACGTTGAGCAGTTGCAGGCGGCCGGGGTAAGGCGCTCGCCCGCGAAGCAGGTGGAGTTGCTGGCGAAGATGGGTTTGGAAGCGGGGATTCGCGGTTTTGTCTGTTCGGCGCAGGAGGTTGGGGCCGTGCGCGCCCTCACTGGCCCCAAGGGCGTGCTGGTAGTTCCTGGCATCCGTCCTGCCGGCACACAGGCCCCACGCCGGGCCGATGACCAGAAACGCATTGCAACGCCCGCCGAAGCGCTGTGCGCGGGCGCCAGCTACCTCGTTGTGGGGCGACCCATCACGCTAGCTCCGGACCCGGCTCAAGCGGCCGAGGCGATTCTCAATGAGATAGCCCAATCGCTTTTACCGTAGCAGCGGAAACCAAGGAACATACAGGAAAAAGCCCGGCGCGGAGCCGGGCTTTCTTGTGGATCAAAGCTCAAGTAATACTTAAAGCTTCTCGTAAAATTCGCATGCGGAGCAGGAAATGTACACTCCGCCAGGAACGCCGCGCTCGCGGTCCTTCACGCGCTTGACGATGCGCGTGGGCTTGCCGCACTTGGGGCAGTCAGTCGACTTCGTCGTGTCCATGATCTTCTTGCGATCGGCAGTTTTTGCAATTCTGGCCATCGGTGAGGGGTTTCTCCTTTTCGGTGTCTCTGCACACATCCGCCGCGGCGGACGGCTTCAACGGTGCGGTCGCTGCTCGCCTGACGCCGCAAATGGAACGCGGACCGCACTTGATTTGCGCGCGGAGAGCGGGACTCGCTCTTTCAGTGTATATGAGGCCCGCTGCGGACCGCTCCGCCGGGCAGTGTCTGAAATGTCCGTAGATGAAGAAAATTCCGGAGGAGTTGTGGTTTGCATTGGTCAGGAATCGGGGTACTATAAGGCTGATGGGGTGAGGAAAGGGAGTGTTATGAAGAATGCTGACGCAATTTGGCTCGGATTGATCTTTCTTCTTGCCCTGTTGGTCTTTGTCACTCACGCGCGCAACAGCCGCCGTAATCGCATGATCGAGAACGTCCTAAAAGATTTGGCGGAATACGAGTTAGAGTCCGCGCTAGTCTTCTAGTGGGATCAGAAAAGCGAAACGCCCGCTGCTAGGCGGGCGAGTGGCCGGGTGAGGGTGCCCCCGGTCCCTCGTCCGCCGCGGCGGAGGGACCGGGGCGAAGAGTCTCACCTTTTCCCCCATCCACTCCAGAGTGGAGTAATCTCGCAGTGCATGAAAGGTAAGCGCATCCGCTATCAGCAGACCGGGGAGTTTCACTTCCTCACCTTCAGTTGTTATCGCCGCCGGTCCTACCTTGAGCCGGTAGCTGCCATGGAACTCTTTGAAGACGCGCTGGAGCGCGTTCGCCGCCGCTATCTCTTTCTGGCCGCCGGCTACGTGGCGATGCCCGAGCACGTGCATCTGCTGGTTAACGAGCCCAAGGGCGCGCTTTTATCCAGGGCTGTCCAGGCTCTCAAGCTGTCGGTTTCGATGCGCCGCCGCGAAAGACCTTTCTGGCAGGCGCATTATTATGACTTCAACGTGTCCTCGCACGAAAAGTTTGTGGAGAAGCTGCGCTACATCCATCGCAACCCGGGGGCCCCGACGCACGAACACTGTGTGGTGGGGTGGAACCCCGTCCGGCGAGGGCTGGTAGCAAAGCCAGAAGATTGGGCGTGGTCGAGTTTTCGCCACTATCAGACGGGCATGCGCGGGACCGTAGAGATCGAATCGGAGTGGACTGCCCGCGAGAGAGGTTGGCAACTGCCCGTGTGGATGCGCTACCGACCGCTCGATTCCCGCTCCCCGGTCCCCAAAGGCGAGGGACCGGGGGCACCCTCGACTTCATAAATCCTTCTCGAGATCGGAGCCACCCGCCGAAAAAACAACGACTTCCGCTTCGGAACCGTATCGCTTAAGCAAATCACCAGAAGCAGACTCCACAGAACTGACTCATTGTCTCGCGAAGGCAAACCCACTAGAGAGGTTTGCTGGTTGGTCGCCAAAGCAGCATTCGTTCCCGAAGCAAGGCGTCGATTTCTTTGTCTTCGACTTCAAGGACCCCCAAGGAACGCTCCAAATCGCTCGTTAAACACCACTCCAAATGCTTTCTAAGGCCGCCTGATTGTTTGACGTGTTGGTAGAACGTTCCCAGCGCCGGATAACCTGCCCTCCCGGTATACCGCTCCCACGCAGCTTTCTTTGTCATGCCCTCAAAAAGTGCCAGCCACTTCGCAAGATAACGGTCTGATACTAGCTGCTGTGCTGTGCGTAAAAGCTCCTCCCTTCGCTTTTCCCGCGCCTGGTCTGCTTCCCACTCTCGCTGTTTCTTGCCCCGACATCTCGGACAGCGAATCTCCGCAGAACTTCGCGTCCGATTCCAATCATCCATCTCGAACGTGAAAGTCTCTGTGCCCTCTCCACATTCGCAAGGACGGGTTTCAGTCCGCACAACTTCCCAGCTCATTGTTCAATCCTCGTTTGCGCCACTCTGGGCCCTTCTCATCGTCGAAAAAGGAGAGGTCAGAATCCGTTGCGGCATCCGTTTCGCTCTCCCCTTGTCCTGATTCATTCGCGCCAGACGGTTCCCTCGCCTTGGCGGGTGCTCCACGTCTCGCTCGATTTTGAGACGTGGGACAGCACAAACACCACGCGGCCTTGTATCAGGGTACAGCCCTAACCGCGCCGCAGATTTGTCCCACCCACCCCAAACAGACGGACGCGCCGCGCGCTCCTTGGGTGGCGCGAAGCGCAGGATACGACCTGACTTGTAGTACATTATTGTCATCCCCGATCTAACCTCGCAGCCGTAGGCCGAAACGGAGCCTATTGTGGCGTAGGAGAATTGCAGAGGCCTTATGGAGCACAGCGGCATAAGTTGCATTTCCCGAACGCCCTCGCGGTTTAGCGCAAGGGCGATTGTACTGTCACTCATGGCGCTCACCGGTTTGCTTGCCTCCTCAGCCACATCCCGAGCGGCGACGCCCGCCGGCTCCCAAGACGACGCTGCCGCCCAACTCTCCCGCTCTTTTCGATGCCCGGAGGATTACTCTTCAGACAGTGAGAAGAAGGCCGCCTTGCACGAGTTCATGCAGGCCTACGCGGCACGATTTCCCAACAACAACGCACGCGATCTTTTGCTTTTCCGTTACCGCCTCCTTGTAACCCACTCCTGCGTCCAGGCCCTGAACTCTATGCTGGCCGATGTCGGTCCCATCTCGGAGATGCTCCACCTCGACAATCAGGATTTTGGTCCGAAAACGGAGGAGTACGATCCTAAGACAACGGTTTGGACCGTTTGGTTCCGAAAGGACGGCCAGACTCCGGCGCTTTCAGAATCCGACTTGATCTTCAATTTTTACGGGTGGCCGGGTCCGTCCCCGGAATCCATTGCAACGACTTTTATCACCCCGCGGCCAAACGTCAACATCCTCTGGAAATTCGAAGCTCCGGACAATTTGACCAAGAAGCCCGCGTACATCATCGTTTCCGAGACACTCTACACCGATGAGAATTATGGCTACGTGAACATCACCAAGATTACATCGGCCGGAAGTGGCACCTATGCCGTGACGCTTGCGAAAAAGATTTGGGGAGGCGCGACGGCCCAGATAGCAGACAAGGGAAAGACCTGGTTCGTCAGCGAGGAAGGACAAGAGACTAGCCGCACCGTCGGCAATATCGGCGTGGACGCCTCGTGGGAACAATACTTTGCCCGGAAGCCCAAGTGAGTGTAGCCCGCCCCCGGAAACCCCTCAGCCCTCTAGGCACTGAAGAAACGTCACGCGACACGCTGTCAAGACCTTTCCCATCCAAATCCTCCCGCAAACAACGGCTAACTCTCTGATTTACAATCCACTTATTCACTCTTTCACTTTTTCTCCCAAGATTGCAGATCATTTCCCGCTCTGAGCGCATACTTGTTCCATATGCGCTCAACCAGGCCTTCTTTGTGGTGGGTTCAACCCGGTGCGTTCGCGTTTTTTTGCGTGAATGCGTGTGCTTCTGGCACCCACAGGCGCCAATCTGAACTCTGGTCTCTGATCTCTGATCTCTGACCCATAACTCTCGTGAATCGGTACGTTTGCGGGATGCGGCCCTGAAAATTGGTATGCAAGGTATGAGTAAGGTATGGCAAAGGTATGAATCGTCCCGTAAGTCCTTTGGTTTCAAATATGGAGGTATGGCATACGGGGGAGGGGGCGGATAGGTACTAAAAGGTAAATAACCGCCAACGGCCTTTAGCCGAGAGATGTCTTGGTTTGCGCGACCCGCTGACTTGCCGGGGTGAGCTGAAAGCTGATAGCTGAGAGCTGAAGGCTGCGGCCAGCGCCGCTAACTCCGCTAGCTCCGCCAAAACCGCTGGCTCGCTAATTCGCCACGGTACTCGCCGTGCCTGCCGACACCAGCTGATTCGATCCCGCCTGCCGCTGCTGGCTGCCATTGGCTGCCGGGGCCGGATTGACCGGCGTGGATTGCGGCTGCGACCCGCTTGTGGGTGGCGGCTGCGAGTTTTGCGGGGAAGGCGGCGCAGCGCCCGATGGTGAAGACGGCTGGCCGTCGTTTTTCTGCGATGGCGGCGTGCTTGCCGGCGGAGCGCTCGATTGCTCGTCGGGGTTGGCGCCCGGCATCTCGTCCGGATGCGGCTTGGGCATCTGCACTGGACGCATCACGCCGGTGCTCTGATTGTCGGTGGGCAGCGTCTCGCCCGGATTGCGCAGGCTGGGCGGCGGCGCCGGCGCTTCCTTGTTCGGATCGCGCTCCACATCGCCTTCCTTGACGATGCGAACGTTCGATTGCGCCAGCTCCGGCGTGCCGTTGGCCACCATCATGGGCGAGACCACGTCCTCGGCGAAGATCTCGATCGGCTTCCCTTCCTTCGCAATCTCCACCCGGATCACCCGGTTGCCGTTGATGCGGACGAAGTCCACATCCTGCGGAGGCGTGCCGTAGATCCACTCCTCAAACGGCATCTGCCCATCTATCTCGCGCGATTTCGTGAGCGGTTGCCCTTTGGCAAAAAGCACCATGTCCGTGGTCATTCCCACCAGCACCTTGTGGCCGAGGATGGCGTTCTTTAGTGCTGCCGGCAGCGTATCCGTGAACGCCTGGATGGGCGTCTTGACATCGAAAGAAATGAGTGGGGCCAGCAACGCCTTCACCTGGGCCGCGGTCAGCTCGGGAACACCATTCGCAAACGCCAGCGTGAGGCGCGAGCCGGTTGGTTCGCCGGCCTCGTTCAACAGCGTGGGATCGACGTCCGGGTCGCCCATCTCCGGGCCCACCCCGATCTGAATGTGGCGCAGGAAGCGGTGCTTGACGTCCGGCCCCCCGTCCAGAATGAAAACGATCTTCGATCGGTCGATCTTGATGTCGGTAATCACAACACGAGAGCCGGGCTTGGCCGAAAGTCCCTCGCTAACGACCATGTTCAGGTAGCTTTCTCCGGCCGGTTCCAGCTTGCCGTTTGCCTGGAGCGTCAGCCCCTTGTGGCCGCGGGGAAACGGGCGCATGGCGAATCCCTGCTCCGACTGCATGTCGCGAATGAGCAGAAGCCGCGCCTTGGGGTCCAGCTCGGTCTTGGATAGCGTCACATGGGTCGGCTCAATCTGGGCAAACCGCCGGTCCACCGGCCCATTGCCCGCAACTCCGCCCTTGCCGCTGGTATCGACGGTGAGGACCTGGGCTCCCGCCGCGGCGGCGGCCAGCGCCGCGGCCACCGCACATCCGGCCGCTACGCAGAACAAACCGCACCCGAAGTTCCTCTTTTCGGCCGGCCCAGGCGTTAAGCCAATCTGGTGGGGAAGCAAACGCCGGTTCATGGGAGCCTCCCATGCGTGCGCATAGCACTACGCAAAGTTAGCTCCATTCCGGTTGAAAAGGCAAATCGATAAAACAGGGACTAGGGAGTAGGGAGTAGAGAAAAGAAAGTAGCGAGCGAGGGAGCGAGGGGAAATCAAGATTGCGGCGGCTCGGGTGTGGCGGGTCTTTCTGTTCCCTGTTCCCTGTTCCCTAGTCCCTAGTCCCTAGTCCCTGTTTTTCAATTTGCACCAGCGTGGGAGCCGCAGGATCGGCCGGACCCATGGCGGCTTCGTGCTGCGCGCGCGCGGCTGCATCCAGATCCACGGGAATGCCGCCGGGGACGATCACCGGGGCGTTGTAGCGGAAGTTCAGGTCGCGCGTGACGCGGAAAACCACCGGCAGAGCCGCAAGAAGCGCCAGGCATGCAAACCAACTGCCGTCGAGTCCGTAGCCCCCGCCCGTAAGCCAGAGCGGCCCCATGGGATCGCCCTGCACCACGGGGGAATGGCTGGTGACGCCGCTGACCGCGAGCCCGAAAATTAAGGCGCGGCTGGCCTTCCAGCCGAAGTTGAGGCCCCAGCTCACCCACAGGGCGCGCGTGCGTAAATAGGCTGCGGAGAGCAGAAAGCTGAATGCCAGGGAGACGGCGAAACTGGCGTGATCCGCTCCCGGCGTGAGCGCCTGCAAAATGGCGTAGATGGCGGCAAATCCCAGCGTTGCCCCGGCCGGACCGACCGCACGGAGAAAACACTGGAAGGCGTAGCCGCGAAAGGCAATCTCCTCCGCCAGAGCGGCCAGCGCGAAAAATGCCGCATCGGCCAGGAGCCAACCCCATGCGGAAGGCCGCGTGGCGACAAATGTCGAAATGCCGCCAACGATCGCCATGGGCACTACACAGACCAGCGCGACGCCCCAGCCGGCCGCCAGGCCCAGCCCCGCTTCGCGCCCCCAGCCCTCGCGGCGCGGCAATCCCTGCTCGTTGATGGGGTTCGCCTGGCGGTCGAGCCAGAAGCCCATGGAGGCAAAGCCCAGCAACAGCAGAAAGACCAGCATGGCTTGCTCGACAAGCCGCGACCACGCATCGCCGGCCAGTCCCCGCGCCCCATGAAAGGCCAGCGAGCGCGCCAGAAAGAAGTAGAGAATGGCGCCGAGGAACTGCAGATAGGCGCGCAGGCGGCCGCCGGTAGAACCAGGCTCGCTCATTCCGCCCTCCGGGCCTCGCGCGCGTCGCGGCGGACGCCGCGATCCGCAGCGCGGTTTGCTCCGCATACATTCAACTTGTCCTGCATCATGGCGGTTGATCGAGTCTTCCTGACCCACTCGGGCCCGTGGGAATCAGCCTTGCACGTAGAATTTCGCAATATTGCGGTACTTTTTCTGTCGTGCGGCCACGAGAGCATCGATGGGGGTCGCCGCCAGTTCGGCCAGGTGTTTTTTCAGTGCAAACCCGAGCAGCCCAGTCCCGGCCTCGTGGTCGGCGTGGATACCTTCCGGCGGCTCGGCGACGATCTCGTCGACGCAGCCCAGCGCGGCGACTTCGGGCGCGGAGATGCGCATCGCTTCGGCAGCCAGCGCCTTCTTGCTCGCGTCGTTCCACATGATCGATGCACAGCCTTCCGGCGAGATCACGAAATACACCGCGTTTTCGAGGATCAACACACGGTCGCTGACGGCCAGCGCCAGCGCGCCGCCCGAGCCGCCCTCGCCGCTGATTACGGCAATCGTCGGCACGCGAAGGCGCGTCATCTCGCGCACGTTGCGCGCAATGGCCTCGGCCTGGCCACGCTCTTCGGCTCCCACGCCGGGATACGCTCCAGGCAGGTCGATGAAGCTGATGACCGGCCGGCTGAACTTCTCCGCAAGCTTCATCGCGCGCAGCGCTTTGCGGTAGCCCTCAGGATGCGGCATGCCGAAATTCCGCCGCACGCGCTCCTTCGTGGAGCCACCCTTGCGGTTGCCAATGACCATGACTTCTTCGCCGCCCAGCCGCGCCATGCCGCAGGCCACAGCCTCGTCGTCGCCAAAGGCGCGATCCCCGTGAATCTCGCAGAAATCGGTGAAGATTCGCTCGATCAACTCCATGGGGTAGGGGCGTTGGGGATGCCGCGCCCGCTCGATTCGGTCCCACGCCGGCGAGGCGGTCTGCGTCTGGGGGTAAACCGCTGTTTCCTGTTCGCTCATCGATTTGCAGCGCCGTACGGTCTACCCCGCCGGCCCTCTCGTCATTCTACGGGGCCGGGGCCCCAGGGACAAATCAGGGGAGAAGCGATCAGGGGAAATGAGCGATTTCAAGACGCAGAGGCAAGATGAGCCGGCCCCCGGCTCCGCCGCACCTGTCAAATTGTGCCCCGCGGAGATTCTTTCAGGAACTTGCGCCGTTGGCGTGGCTGGCCCGCTGCGTGGCCAAGCGGCTGATCTGATCGCTTTGCTTGACCATCTCGTGCACCGCGAAGCCCTTTTCCGCGAGCGCGCCCGTGGGGCAGGCCTGCACGCATTTTCCGCAGGCGGTGCAGTTGTGCGCGTTACCCCAGTCGTCTTTGAGATCGCTGACGATGCGCGAGTAGATGCCGCGGCCGCCGATTTCCCACACGTGCGCTCCCTCCACTTCAGCGCAGACGCGCACGCAGCGCGTGCACAGGATGCAGCGGTTGTGATCGAGAACGAAGCGGGGATGCGACATGTCGACGGGCAGGCGGGGATTGTTGTAGGCGTAGCGCACGTGCGTGACGCCCAGAGACTGCGCCAGCGATTGCAGCTCACAGTGGCCGTTGGAAACACAGGAGGAGCAGATGTGGTTGCGCTCGACCAGAAGCAGCTCGACCGCCAGGCGCCGGTAGAGCTCCAGCTTGGCGGAGCTGGTGACGATCGACATGCCTTCCTGCATGGGCGTGGTGCAGGCGGGCAACAGGCGATCGGTGCCGGCCAGCTCGACCACGCACACGCGGCACGCGCCGACTGCGCTGAGACCCTTGAGATAGCAGAGCGTCGGAATTTCTCTTCCGTTGGCGCGCGCCACCTCCAGGATGGTTTGTCCTTCCTGTGCGGCGATCAATTCGCCATCGATGCGGACCGAAATCGTATTGTTCGGCAACTTGGCGCTCCTTTCTCGTTCCTGACGCTCACCTGGCGCTGACGGCGCTTCTGAGATCGCAGCGCAGGCAGCGGCGGCACTCTTCCAGCGCCTCCTGCGGGCTCAAGCCGGCAACGACCTCCTCCTTCGAGTGCACCCGGGCGCTTGCCGGCATGGGGCGAGCCGCATGGCGGCGGCTGAGCCGCGGCTCAGGCGGAGTCTGACTGCCGTACTCGAATTGCGGGAACAGCTGCTCCCAGCGCCGCTCGCCCATCAGGCGTTCGTCGATGTTCAAAGCTGCCTGTTTGCCGCAGCCCATGGCGTTAGAGACGTTGGACGCGCCAGTGATCACGTCGCCACCGGCGTAGAAATTGGGCCGGCTGGTCTCGAAGGTGAAGTGGTCCACGATCATGGTGCCCGACTCCTTCAGCTCCAGCCCGGAAGCGCGGCAGAAATCCTGGTCGAAGGTCTCGCCCACGGCCAGAATCACGCTGTCGCACTCAAAGCGTTGCACCTCGTCGGTGAGGATCGGCCTTCTGCGGCCCGATTTGTCATACTCTCCCGGCCGCGTCTTGACGATCTCGATGGCCTTCACATTGCCCTTTGCGTCGCCCAGGATGCGGTGCGGCGCGGCCAGAAAGACGAAGCGCACACCCTCCTCTTCGGCGGCCTGAATCTCTTCGTCGATGGCGGGCATGTCTTTGCGCTCGCGGCGGTAGAGAATGGTGGGTTGCGCGCCCATGCGGAGCACGGTGCGCGCGGAATCGATTGCCGCGTTGCCGCCGCCGATAATCGCCACGCGCGCGCCCACGATGATTTCGTCACGCCGTGCCACGGCTTCAAGGAACTGCAGTGCGGGATAGACGCTCTTCATTTCCGTTCCCGCAAGGTAGAGCCAGGATTCCTTCCAGGTTCCGATGGCGATGAAGACGGCATCGAATTGTTCGGCGAGGTCGTTTAACGGCAGATCGGCGCCCACGCGCGTGTTGAAGTGCATCTTGACGCCAACGGCCTCAATGAGGTCGAGCTCGCGGCGAAGAACGGATTTGGGCAGCCTGTATTCCGGGATGGCGAAACGCAACATGCCGCCGGCCTCGCTGTGTTCGTCGAAGACGGTTACGTCGTGGCCGAGCATGGCCAGATAGAACGCCGCCGTGAGGCCGGTAGGCCCGGCGCCGGCCACGGCCACTTTGCGGCCACTGGAAGGAAGCTTGCGCTCCAGGATCCGTTTTACCAGCGGCTCGAAGCGGCCGGACTGGTAGATCGCGTCCGCAATGAAGCGGTGCACCTCGCGCATGTTCAACGATTCATCGAACGATTGGCGGCGGCAGCGGTTGTCGCAGGGATGCTGGCAGACGCGGCCTGTCGAAGCGGGCAAAGGATTGTCGAGAACGACGGAGACGAACGCATCCTCCAGCCGGCCCTCCTGATAGAGCGTGAGGAAGCGGGGGATGTTCATGTGCAGCGGGCAACTGTTCTCACAGGGAGAGAACGTAAGCTCCTGGCAAACTCCGGCGCGGCAGCGGTGAGCGACGATATGGTCCTCGTACTCCTCGCGGAAATGCCGCATGGTGGTAAGCACGGGACTGGGCGCGGACTGGCCGAGGCCGCAGAGCGAGCACTCGCGGACCATGCGGCACAGCTCATCGAGCCGCTCCAGCAGTTCGTGCGATCCGTCACCCTTGGTAATGGCCTTCAGAATGCGTAGCGCCTTGTCGAGCCCCACCCGGCACGGCACACACTTGCCGCAGCACTCCGGGTGCGTGAACTCGACGAAGTAGCGCGCCACGTCGACCATGCAGTTGTCTTCATCCATCACCACCATGCCGCCGGAGCCCATGATGGAGCCGAGTTGGGCCAGGCTCTCATAGTCCACGGGCGTATCGAGCATGCTGGCCGGGATGCATCCGCCGGACGGCCCGCCGGTCTGCACGGCCTTGATGCGGCGTCCGTTAATAGCGCCTTCGCCGACGTCGTAGATGAAGCTCTTGAGCGGAGTGCCCAGCGGCATCTCCACCAGGCCGGTGTTCTTTATCTTGCCCACGAGGGAAAAGACCTTGGTTCCGGGGCTCTTCGCGCTGCCGGTTTCAGCAAACCAGGCGGGGCCGCGCATCACGATGGGCGCGATGTTGTACCAGGTTTCAACGTTGTTGATGTTGGTGGGTTTGCCGTAGAGGCCCTTCTGCGCGGGATAGGGCGGGCGGGGACGAGGCCGGCCGGCATGGCCTTCGAGGGAGGCGATCATCGCCGTCTCCTCGCCGCAGACAAAGGCTCCCGCTCCCTGCACGATCTCAATATCGAAGTGAAAGCCGCGGCCCAGAATGTTGGGGCCGAGCACGCCGTATTCCCTTGCCTGCTCAATGGCGCGCTTGAGGCGACCCACGGCCAGCGGATACTCTGCACGTACATAAATGATGCCGTCCGTGGCGCCCGTGGCGTAGGCCCCGATTATCATGCCTTCGAGAAGCGCATGAGGATCGCCTTCCATTTCGTTGCGGTTCATAAAGGCGCCGGGGTCGCCCTCGTCGGCATTGCAGATGAGGTACTTGGTGTCGGCCTTGGCCTTGGACAGGTAGTCCCACTTGTTGCCGGCGAGGAAGCCAGCGCCGCCGCGGCCGCGCAGCCGGGCAGCCTTCACCTGCTCAATCACCGTCTCGGGGCGTCCGTCAATGAGCACCTTGTAAAGCGCCTGGTAGCCGCCAACGCCGATGTACTCCTCAATGTCGGAGGGACTGATAAGACCGCAATTGCGCAGCACGATCTTCTTCTGGCCCTTGAAGAACGGAATCGTATTCCAGAGCGGAATCTCAGGGTAGCCCTGGCCGTAACGCACATGCCCGGTGATGTGATCCCACTCCTCGATCTTGCAGAAGACGAGATCGGCGGGCATCACGCCGGAGGAGACACCCTCGAGGATGCGCGTTGCGTCGTTGGACTGCACGCGGGAGAGCACAACCATCGGGTATCCCGGCAGGCGCACGCTTACCAGCGGTTCCTGGAAGCAACAACCGAAGCAACCCACGCCAGCCAACATCACGTCAAGGCCGCTGTGGTCAATGGCCGCATAGAGGGCGTGATACACCTCTTCGGCATCGTTGCCCTGGCCGCAGGTTCCCATGCTCACCGTGATGCGAGGAACGGCAGGCGTAAGCTTGGCAAGCCCGGACTCGCGGACCGCGTTAAAGACGCCGATGTCCTGAATGCGCGGCATCACTTCCTCCCCTGTGTCAAAGCCTTCACTTCGCGCTGCAAGGTGCGTTCGTTCACGTGGCTCAGGATGTGATGGTTCACTTCGACCACCGGAGCCAGCGCGCACTGGCCGAAGCAAGCCACGGTGCGGAGCGTGAACCGGTTGTCGGCGGTGGTGAGCGCCAGCTTCTCGGTCTCTTTGGTTTCACCCGATTCGTGCTCGCTCAGGCCCAGGTCGAGGCAGAGCTTCTCCAGCAGAATGCGCGAGCCGCGGGTGTGGCAGGCCGTCCCCCGGCAGACGCAGATCACGTTGTCGCCCTGTGGATCGAGGTTGAAGAGCGAATAAAACGTGGTAGCGCTGTAGACCGTGGACGCGGGAACGCCAGTTCTCTCGGAGATGTAGCGCAACGCCGCCATGGAGAGGTACTTGCGCGCGTTGGCATTCTGAACGTTTTCCAGAATCCCCAAAAGCGCCCCGGGCCGGTTTCCGTGCTTGGCGATCGCCTGGTCGATCAGCAGACGCTCGTGAGCTTCAAGACTTTCACTTGTGACGTCGTGGGCCGCAGTTGCCATGTTCCCTCCCTGCCCGGCGCGGCGCGGACTGCCCGCGTTGCGCCCTCCGGCATGTCAACGGACCCTCCGGGAGAAGGAACAAAAATGAAGAAAAAGCCGAATTGTAAAAGCGCCGGAGGCCTGTCAAAAAATCGCTTCCGCCCCCAAGGCACACAACAACGCTCGAGACTTCTCCCTACAGAAGGTCCGGTTGGAACTTTGGACCTTTCCATTCTCTTTGCGATGTGCCTGAGGTCACAGTGGGCTGTGACAGTTGAACCTGCGTGCAAATCCACAGCTTTCTGCCACAGCTCCGAACATGGCTGGACGACCAGAAAAAGCCGCAGATGAGTCCCCCCGAGCCGGCCGTTTCGCAGTTTTCAGCTTTCCTGCTCGCTCCCAGGCTGCCTTGCCTGCCCGGTCTCCGCTTCCGGCGCAGAGGATTCGCCGCTGTCTCCGGCGGCCGCTGGGCCGAGCAGCGCATCAAGGCGGTAGCCTGCAACCTTTGCGGAATTGAGAGCCGCAGCGACGGTCCTGCTCAGTTCTTCCACGGCGGCTCTGCTGGGCGCGGCTTCGCCGGCAAGACGCAACAGTGAAGGCATAAGCAGCCACCAGAGCAGTTCCTCATAGAGTTCGCCGATCAGGTAGACATGGCCCTCCGCTTCATGGACGCCGCAGAGCCAGCGCACATCGGGATCGAGCCAGAGAGCGGGCGCCAGCGCCACCCTCTCGATTTCGAGTTGCGGTATTGCCGGTTCCGGCTCCTCTTCCCGGGCCGCATCCCCCGTCGTGAAGACGCACACCGCTTGCCGGGCAGGCGCTCCGGCAACGGCCTCTTCAACCTCAGCCGGAGGTACAGGCTCCTGCTCCTTGCCCACGCCCGCGCCCGTGAGCAGCAGAACCTTGATCCGCGCCGCGACGCGCCACGCTTCCTCGCCCTCGAACCCGTGAGCGGTGAAGGCATGGGCAAACGGTTCGCGCAGCCGGAGACGATCGAAGAGATCGAGCGCGGTGCGCTCCGGCTGCGCGGGATCGATGGACTCGGCGAGCAGCCGGAGCGCACACCAGGCCAACACCGGCCCCCACATTTCCGTGGCCGTAAACTGCGGGCTGGAGCTGGGTAACACGCGGCGCGCAGCCGCAGTCCAGGGAGCCGGAAAGAGCGCCTCGACGACGGGCATGCGCATAGCCGCGCGAAGCAACTGCGTGAATCGCTGCGACTGGAGCGCCGGTTCAGCCGGAGTTTCGCCGCGCACGGGCTGGTTTTCCTTCCTCAGGCGCTCGGCGTAGGCCGCTTGCGCCAGGCGTAGAAATACCTCGCCCTGCGCCCACGCATGTTTCAGGAATTCGCTCCGCAGGCGCTCGATTTTCTTGTTTCTTTCACCGCCTACGGCGTGGGGATGCTCTGCGATATCGGCGAAGCGGCGCACCATGCCCGGATCGAGGAACTGACGAAGCGCATCGTGCACGGGCCGCAACTCCAGATTGACGAGTTCGTCGGCAAGATCAGGTACGCCGCGCCCGTTGAGCCAGTCCGCAAGCCGGTCCCAGGGCTGCGCGGCCGTGGGATAAAGTTCGCGCCAATCGAGGAACACGTGGCACTGATAGGCGTGAAGATCGAGGGTGAGTCCGCGGTCGAGTAATTCATGCGCGCGGCGCAGATATTCCAGGCTGGTGAGCGAGTCGCGCCAGGCCATCACGGCGCCGCGGTTTCCGCTCAGGCCCAGTCCATCGGCAAGCCTCCGCTGGCGAAGCTGGCCTGACCCTTTGTCGGCGTAGGCAGCGGAGAAATCGATGGTTCCGTGCGCGTTGGCATAGCGGTTGTGATAAACCACCAGGGCGCACTCTCCGCCGGTGCGGTTCGAATAAGCGAAGACATCTTCGTTCACGGCGCCATTGGCGTTATAGAAGTCATAAAGCAGGAAGTTCGTGCTCTCGGCGAACAGCCAGCGTCGCTTGAGCAGCGGCGCAATCTCGCGCTCATGGCGCTCCACCATCCAATGATCGGGGTTTTCCTCGTAGCGCGGCCAGCGGTACTCCATGCCGTACTTCTCGGTAAATCCCTCGATCTGTCCGTGGCCGAACATGGGCAGGCCGGGAAGCGTAGACATCATGACCGCGACACCGAAGCACTTGTCGCCCTTGCCGAACTGGTCGATGGCCGTGCGCTCGTCGGGATTGCTCATGAAGTTGACGTAGCGCTTCATGATGTCGGGATCGAACTCCAGCGTGTTCTTGATGACCGAGCGGTACTTGGCGTTGTCCTCGTCGCGCAGCATGATCATGAACGCGCTGTTGTAGACGCGATGCATGCCCAGCGTGCGGACGAAATAACCCTCCATGAGCCAGAACGCCTCGGCCAGCAGCAGCGTGCCGGGAACTTCCGCAGCCACGCGATCCACCACCTCACGCCAGAACTCATGCGGCATGGCCCGGTCGAACTCAGCCTGGTTCATGCCGTATTCGGCGCGCGAGGGAATGGCGCCGCTCGATCCGGGACCGGGAAACCACAGCCGGTGAAAATGGCGCTTGGCCAGCGTCATGGCGGCATCGAAGCGAATGACAGGGAAAAGCCGCGCCACATGCAGAATGGTTTGGATCACCTGCTCGCGCACCGCCGCATTCAGGTAGTCGAGCTGCGCCGTGTCGTTCCATGGAAAGCTCGTGCCGTCGTTGCCGTGGTAGATGTAGCGGGTTTCTCCGGTGGCTTTGTCGCGGCGCCGGAAAACCACGGCGGCGTCGGACTGCTCGTAGTAGTGGTCTTCGATCATGATCTCCACGCGGCCGTCGTGGGAGAGATCGGGCCCCTCGAAGCTGTAGGCGGGATAGGGCGGATCGGGGCGCGAGATGAACCACTCGGGGTGTTCGATCACCCAAGGCGAGTCGATGCCCATGTGGTTGGGGACCATGTCGCTGGCCAGGCGCACGCCGTGCCGGAAGGCGCGGTCGCGCAGGTTGATGTAAGCCGCTTCGCCGCCAAGATCGCCGGCGATGCGATAGTCGAAGAGCGAATAGGCCGAGGCTACGGCGTCGCTATTTCCGCAGAGCTGTTTGATGGTCCGCGAGGCGCGGCTGCGCTCCCACACGCCGATAAGCCACAGAGAGTTGATGCCGCGGTCCGCCAGCGTGGCGAGCTCCGCGTCGGGAATCTCGTCAAGGCGGCCGATGGGCCGCCCGTATTGCCGGCTCAATTGCGCCAGCCAAACGTAGGTACTCTTGGCCATGAGCACCGCGCCCGGCATCCAGGCCTGATCCGGCGAAAATCGCTCGTATTCATGCATCGCATCGCCGAAGGTTGGCACCTCGGACTTGCTCATGAAGGACGGCCACTGCTGCGGCCCTCGCCGCGTTCCCGGCGGATTGAACTGCGCCCAGATGGCCAGCTGCTCCTCGCGCAGAATCTCTGCGGCCATCGCGAGAAAGCGCTCCAGCATATCGCCTAGCAGCGGCCTCCAAAGTTGGCGGATAATCTTCGAGCTGATCGCTGAGCGACCGCGGCGAGCGCAGCGCCGGCGCACGCAACAGATCGAGCAGGCTTACCGCCTGGGCTCCCGGCAGTGGAATGAGCGGCCGCGTGGCGAAATACTCGGGCAACCGCGCCGTTACTTGCTTGTAGACGGTCTTTTCCGCCAGCGTCCGGTCTTCAAACAACTCTTCAAACGGCTTGAACGCCTCATTGCGATTGGCCGACCAGAGCAGCAGCAGTTCTTCCAGAGCCGCGGCGCGGTGCGGCATTCCCGCCGTCTCTCCGGCAAGCCACTGCGCCGGCGTCTCCTGGCCGCGCATCACGCTCTGCCCCGGAAAGTGCTCCACAAACGCAAGCAGCATGTTATCCAGATTGTCTGTGCCCACCTGTGCGCCAAACCAGTCCAGCGCCGCGGTCATCACCTGGGGATCGAACTGCTCACGGTAGCGGGCCATCAGCGCGTGGCTGGCCTCGTCGATAAGCCCCATGGCGAAGAGCTGCCCGGCGTGGACGGCTTGTTCGGGATGCTTCTCCACGTCGCGCACCTGGTTCATGCGGTGAGCGAACTCGCGGCAAGCGGGGAGATTCGCCAGAATCACATTGCCGTTGTAGGAAAAGAGCGGCTCCGCGAACCCGTAGCGGTCCCTCGCCTTCCGAGATATGTGAAATTCCATCGTCAAGAGTTAAGCTCCGTCGTCATCCGGGTGCGGTCAGGCAGGTTTGAGCCCGAGTTGCGCGCGCTGTCGCTTCGCGCACTCCAACCGCGAAGCTCGACGCATCTCTCCCGCAGCAAATTGATCCAAAGCTAAAGGTACAGCAAGGGGGCCAAGGCCGATCAAAGAAGACACGCCTTTCGGAAACTGTGATTTTAGCCTCACCGGGCTTCATACTGCAGCCGGTGTGGCTGGGCAACAGCCGCAAGCATTCAGCCATGGGACTAGCACGGTAAGCATCGTGAGGCGCGGCGCTAGGCCGGCGGCCTTAGGCGCGGCCCAGGCAAGTCCTATTCGGTTGCTCGCTGGTAGATGCCGACGATTTGCCCCTCGGCAAGTATGTGCTGGCTCATCGCGGACTCCAGTTGCTCCCGCGCCACGCCCGGCGGCAAACCAAGCCGGGCATCGAGCGCATACAGATGGAACACATAGTGATGGGGCGTGCCCGCCGGCGGGCACGGGCCGCCATATCCCAAGCGGCCAAAGCTATTTCTTCCCTCGGCTGCTCCCTGATGCGCAGCGGCGTGGGTCGATGCGTTTTGCGGCAGCTCTCGCAGCCCGGGCGGAATGTTGTAGACAAGCCAGTGAGTGAAGTCGATGGGCGCGTCGGGATCGTCCATCACGATCGCGAAGCTTTTTGTGCTGGCAGGCGCGGACTGCCATTGCAGTTGCGGCGAAAGGTCAGCGCCGTCGCAGGTGTAATCGCGGGGAATCGCTCCTCCGTTCGGAAAGCTACTGCTCTGAATCCGCAGAATGGAGTGCGGCTGTGCTTGTGCCGTTGCCGCTTGCCGCTGCGATAGAGCAGCGAAAATCAACGAACAGCAGAAGAAAATAATCGCCAAGGCGCAGATCGTCTTGGCGCGCCTGCACGGCTGAATCATCCGCATCTCCGGGTTCATCGCTCCTCCCGCAATCGACATCACGCCGGGGGATAGCCAAGCTTACTCGCCCCCGATCGCTCTGCGCAATGCCATGATCCCCTGCCCTGCTCCTGCAGGCTGTCTGTCACAGGAGGCTCCGCCCGTCGTCATCGCAGCTCCGATTCGGTCGTCGTCGCTTTGCGAATCGTATGCCGCGTTCTCCGCTCTGCTTTCCTCTGCCTCAGGCAGGCGCTGCATTGCCATGGCCGATGGTTTACCACTAGACTAAGAATGGCCGCGCATGTGTGCGAGGCCACCGGCCTGTTCGTCGAACGGACCATTCTCAAAATGACGTTGACCGCGGAGAGGTGGCAGAGCCCGGTTGAATGCACCTGACTCGAAATCAGGCATACTCGTAAGGGTATCGGGGGTTCGAATCCCTCCCTCTCCGCCATTCCCCTCCCTTAGGAAATCCTTCGCGAGTGGGGTCGTTCCTGTCGTCAGGCACGCTTGCCAAAGTTTCCGCGATAGGCCCCCAATGCCTGCCGGATGGTGCGTCCCGACCGTAACTCAAATAGAAAATCGGCAAGACCGGTAAACTCGTTTACCTCTGCCCGGCGTTGACAGAGCGGGTCGTTCCACCAGTTCGTTCCAGGAATGGCGGTGAACGCTAATTGATACCCGGCCTCGGCCACGGCGGAACACACACGCTGGTCGACACCGCCATACGGATAAGAGAAGGACTTCACCTCGACTCCCAGCAAATCTTCCAGGTGGCGCTTCGAGTCGCTCACTTCGCGGCGCAGTTGCGCGTCCGGAACGCCGGGCAACCAGGGGTGCGTCAGGCTGTGCGATCCGAACTCGACGCCGTACTTCTGCATCTCACGAATCTGTTCCAGCGTCAGCAGGTTTCGCACGCGCAATCCCGGCTTTTGATCCCATACGTTCGATGCGCCGATGCGGGCAACAATGCGATCCGCAGTTGGCAGGTTGGTCTGCGCAAATGTATGCCTTCGCTGGAGTGTCGTGCGCTCCGGCCCACGATGAAATGTGCTGTGCTCTGGAGATTTCGACGCCATAGATTGTGCTTAAGCCTGGCGAGAACCAGGGCTCGGCGCTGATCCAATTGAGTCGGAAGTTATTGGCGCTCGGTACGAGTTCTCTCCCGGCGCGCGCATCGTCTCTGCCTTTCCCGTGGCATCTTCCTTGCGGAACCTAAAAAAGTGCCCAGATGCATCCATTCTGGAGCAGAAAAACGAAATTATGTGACATGGACCACATACCCTCACCCTCATATGACCCTATAGTGTACCAAAATGGTACAAAAGTTACTTGACACGAAAATAGTCACACTCTAAAGTTTACTTGTTTTCCTGTGCAAAAGTGGACGGTGAATTCCTGCCAGAGAGCAGAGATACCGTTCTCGCGTGAGAGCGTTTGCCAAGAAGTTTCGATGAGAGAGACTTAATGAATTCTCTCTCACCTTGGTTGATATGCTGCTCGCTCTGTCTCCAGAGAATTAAAGCCTGAAAGAATGGCTCTAATCTTGTTTCTCGGGGGAGCCGATGGTCGCCTTGGGGAAAGACCTACCCTTTGTAACGCGTTATGTTCGTAATCTACGCGGTGGTTCACAACCGATTCTGGCTCGGGCAAGTGATGGACTTCTGTATGTAGTCAAGTTCGCCAACAACCTTCAAGGGCCAAATCTGCTCTTTAACGAAAGCGTAGGAAGCGAGCTTTATCGTGCCTGCGGGCTGCCTGTTCCTGAGTGGAGGCCGCTGGCGGTCTCCGATTCCTTCCTGGACAAGAATCCCGACTGTTGGATGCAGACCGAGGAGGGGCGTCTTCGGCCAGCTTCGGGCTTATGCTTTGGCTCGCGGTTCCTGGGTGAGAACGGCAAGCGGCTATTTGAAATCCTGCCCGGTTCCATGTTCAAGCGGGTCCGCAACCAAACTAGCTTCTGGCTGGCATGGTTGATTGACGTCTGCGCAGAGCACGTGGACAACCGGCAAGCCATCTTTGTGGAAGACGCTGAGGGTTGGTTGGAAGCCCATTTTATCGATCACGGGCACCTTTTCGGTGGTCCCAAAGCGGACCTGAAGAGGAACTTTGGTGCCTCCCGCTATCTTGATCCGCGTATTTACGGTCAGGTATCATCTGAGGTACTATTGAGTTTTCAGGATGTACTGCAAGCATTGGACGCTGATAAACTTTGGCAACGTATAGAAGCGATTCCAGCCGAGTGGAGTCATGTATCGGCTCGTGAAGGTGTTGAACGCTGCCTTCAAAGACTCAAAATACCCTCCCTCGTGCAGCACGTGGCCGAGACGATCATTAGCGACCTTGAGCGAAGAGCGGACACAGAATCGGGAATCGTCGGACTCGAGTGGAAACCTCCCACAGAAGTTCTGTGCCTTGGCCTACAGGGCGCAGGGTTTCGGTGGGGCTACGCCCGTGGTTCTAATTGTGCTTGAGGATGCGAGAGGCGGCTTGCGCTTTCTTGTCGATCCGGGTTGGCGCGCAGTCGTTCGGGCAGAGGATGTGGAATATACGGAATCCCTCCTGGGTGATTTCCTCGATCGGGCAAAAGAGCAACCAGCAACCCTCTTCAACCAGCTCTCTTCACTCGAGGTTGGACCGCTGGTGACCCAGGAGACCGGAGAACAGATTTCGGATCACCCGTTTCTATCGGAGCTATATTCCCGGTTTGTGCAACTCTAGCGAGGTCAACTCTCCATCTGCTCCTTCAATCCCCACGGCGAAGCTGAGCACTTCTGACATGCAAGAGGCGCTCTCACCATTGCAGATTCTACGCACTGGCAATCACGCGCAGGGGTGACCTGCCCCCGGAAATATCTACCAATGTGACCTGGAGTTCTCTCGTAATCTGAACGGGAGGACGGAGATGAAGAAGAGCCGTTACACGGAAGAGCAGATCATCGGGATATTGAAGCAGCATGAGGCAGGTGTGAAGACGGCGGATCTTTGCCGGGAGCATGGGATCAGCGCGGCGACGTTCTACGGCTGGAAGCAGAAGTACGGCGGGATGGACGTGAGCGAGGCGCAGCGTCTGAAGGCGATGGAGGATGAGAACCGCCGTCTGAAGCTGCTGGTGGCGGAGCTGAGCCTGCACGGCGAAGCGCTCAAGGCGGTGATCCGAAAAAACGGCTGGAGCTTGCCGGTCTAAGAGGCGAGGTTGCGTTCGTCTCATCCGAGTACCGGTTGAGCGAGCGCACGGCCTGCAAGCTGCTGGACGTGGAGCGGTCGAGTTACCGGTATGAGCCGAGGCCGGACCGCAACGCGGAGCTACGAGACGAGCTGGTGAAGCTGGCGCGGCAGAAGCCACGCTATGGCTATCGCCGGCTGCACGCACTGTTGAGCCGTCGCGGCTACGAGGTGAACGTGAAGCGTGTCTACCGGCTGTACGTTGAGGAGCGCTTGATGGTGCGGCGCAAGAGGCGCAAGCGGTTGGTGCGCGAGCGCACAGCGGAGCCGCGGCTGACGGGAGCTAACCAGGAGTGGGCGATGGATTTCATCGTCGACGGGCTGGCGACGGGGCGGATGGTGCGCATCCTCAGTGTCGTGGATGCTTACACGCGCGAGTGCCTGGCGCTGGAGGCCGACACCAGCCTTGGTTCGGGGCGCGTGACGCGGGTGCTGGAACGGCTGATCGAAGAGCGTGGCCGGCCGGAAAACGTGCGCTCGGACAACGGGCCGGAGTTCACTTCACGTCGGATGTTGGCCTGGTCGGAGGACTGGAAGGTCGGGCTGGTCCATATCCAACCCGGCCGCCCGATGCAGAACGGCCACGTGAAAAGCTTCCACGGCAGGCTCCGCGACGAGTGCCTCAACGTCAGCTGGTTTAGGACGTTGAACGACGTCCGGTGTACTCTGGCAACCTGGCGCCAAGAATACAACTGCGAGCGGCCCCACAGCTCGCTCGACTACCGCACGCCACAGGAGTTCAAATTCGCCCGCGAAGGGAGCCGGGCCATGGCCCGGCTCCCTTCGCCAACCACAACCATCCAAGCAATAGAGAAACTCCAGTTATGAATGGTTGAGAAAAAGGGGGCAGGTCAGGGGGATGAGGGAGCAAAAGGGGCAGTCCACTTCCGTAACCTAACGATCTGGGTACCTGAGACATACGTCTGGTTTTTGTCATGTAAACTATCCCCAAGCCGAAGAACCGGCATTTCGAATGCACACAACTTTTTGATCGCGCTTAGAGTCGAAGACTTTATGAGCTGCCTCGAAAGCGCACGGAGCGGGTTGTTCTGTTTGGGAAAGTGCGCGCTCGTGCAGAGGTTCTTTTGAATGACAGCCGAATCGACACCCTGCCTGCTTCCCTGCTCTTGCCTTGTTACACCGAATTGCAGCTATATGCTTGCTCGATAATTCACCGAGGAGCAGTAGTATGCAGCTGTGAGGAGATGCAGCATGCGTTTCAAGTTGTTTGTTTCCCCTATTTTCACGGTATGCCTCTTCACCGCGGCGCTTCCCGTGTTTTCCCAAGTCGCTCCGGCCTATCAGGCGCCAGGCATACCTTTGAGCGTTGGCATCGGCCCCTCCAGCTACGATGTCGACTGGGGGCATGGCCGAATGTTAGGAGGAACGATCTGGGCTGACTGGTACCCCCGACAGATTCGATCCCTCGTTCACGTTCGCGGTCTTGGCGTGGAAATGGAGGCCCGCGATATCAGCCTGAATCAGAATCTTCCCGCGCAAAAAAACATGCGCCAGGATACGGCGGGGGGCGGCCCAATCTTCAACTGGCACGTCACTCCCAGATTTCATCCCTACTTCAAAGGCCTCATTGAGGACGGCAGCGTGGATTTCTACCCGCTGCCGGGGTACTCGCATGATACGCGCCTGCTGATAGCTCCCGGCGGCGGCGTCGAATACCGGTTCTTTGGCCCGCTCGCGGTCCGTGCCGACTACGAGTATCAAATCTGGCTCGGCAAACTTCTGGGAAATACGCTCAACCCTCAGGGCTTCACAGTCGGTATCGCCTACGACCTGTCGCATCCTGAAGGCCGCTGACGATCTTGCAAGGCTCATCCGCAGGCAGGAGTTGGCCCATGCCGGCCGGGTGAAAGGATAGCAGCCGATCCGAGTGCCTTTGGTGGCCATATCCCGCGAATTGCGCCACCAGAGGTGATAGTCTGACGACGGTATGAAACGCTTCGGGATTTTGACCACCGCCGTCATGTTGGCGGTCGTTGCCTTGGTTTGTGTCTCCGTTGCGGCTCAAACGGCCTCAGGTTCATCGGGAGCATCCTACAAAGCGACGCCGTTGCCGGCGAATACTTCCGGCGCTACTTACAAAACCAGGCCTGTACCCCCCGTTGAGGTCCTAGCGCCCTTTCCCTTCGCGACCTCGCCGCCGGCAACCGCCAAGCTGATTGACTACCTTCCTGAAGCGCAGATGACCCAGGCAACCCGTGATCTGGCCGCAAGCGCAGAGCCCGCCATCCGTGACGGCGCTACGCTGGCGGGGATCGAGTTCGCCAACGGCGCTTGGAGCTACCAGCAGCTTGTGTGCCAGGCTTTCCCCGGCCACATGTTTCTGCTTTTCCAAAGCAATCGCGGCGCCGGCGATGTGAGCCTCTTCTCAGTCGCGATTCCCCTCGCAGGCAAAGGCCCCGTTCGCGTCATTCCCATTCGGCGCCGCGGCTTTTCGCTGTTTTCGCCTGCCCCCGTCAATGCGCTCGCGATTGCACAATTCAACCGCATTCGCGCCGAAGAACCTGCGCACCAAACTCCCGATTGGCTCGCAACCCCCCTGTGCTACGCCGCGCTCACAGGCGCTCGTCCTGAGACTTCTCCGCCGTCACAGGAATCCGCGGACCCCAGCCGCTCCTTGTCGTTTCCTCCCACGTTGGAGGTTGGCGCAGACGGCGAGTCGACTGTCCGCTTTGTGGATGTCGCAGCAGCGCCCCAGCCCATGGAATGGGCGTTGACCTTCAACTCCGGGGGACAGTTGCTGAAGGTAAGCAACTTTGCCACGTCCGTCTATGCGGTCAAGCTCGTTCCCTCCGCGGTCCCACAGCAATCGTCCGCCCAGGGCCCTCGATAAGAGCGCGACGCGCGTATGCGCTGGCTTCGCTCCCACTCTCGCTGCCGTGCTATCGCATTTCTCCCAATGGTATATAGCATTCCAAACAGCCAAGTTGACGCGAACACCAGTGAGCGGCAACCTTCTCGACAGTTGGCACTCTTGAGGATTGGGAGAAATGCCTTAAAAGCTGACCTTGCGCCCCGGGAACCACGTGAGCTGGATATTCGTGGAGGTCACGGTCTGTTCTCCCGGCAGGTAGATCGGCGCCTTCCAGTGCTCCAGGGTGAAGTTGCCGTTCACCTCCAGGTCCCTGCCCAGGCGCTTGACCACCTGAACGCTGAAATCGTTCAGTGTGGTGCCTCCGGAAATAAAGTCCTTATCCGCCTTCTGATGGCGAACTGCTACCTGGACCCACTCGTTGCCGCTCAGATGATAGGTGATCCAGCCTTGTCCGCCTTTGTCCTCGCGCCCGATCCAATCCCCAAACAACTGCCCCTGGTTGGTGTAGCCCTGCTTTTCAAGCCCCTCCCAGTACATGAACAAGCCGCCCTGGCTCCGTGAAGTGGGCGGATCAGTCGTCACGCCTTCGACGCGCACGTCGAGCTTGGGAATGCCGGGCACATGCGAAAGATAGAGGCCCGGCCGCTCGGCGGCCCGGCGTGGCGCATCAATCGGTGAAACATCGTCATGCACCTCTGCGTCGGTGTAGAGCGTGAGCCAATGGCTCACGAAGGGCAATCGCCAGGTGAAGTCGAAGGCGCCAAAGCGCGCGCCGGGGTCGGCGGGGCCATTCTTCACCGTATTAGCCGGAGAGTAGGTGCTGAAGAAACTGCGCAGGAAATCGTGTATGTTCACCGGCGAATGACCCTCCCCACCCCACAGCACCGTTCGCTCAAAGCCGAATTCGAGATCCTTCATCGGCTTGAAACTGATCTTTTCTACATGCACCCATGGGTCGCCGGGAGTGGTGACGTTGGGCAAGCTCGACGAAGGGTTCGCCTCGTACGCGGGGTCGGGCATAAAAGTGTGGCCACGCAGCGCACCGACAATGAACTCATAGCGGAAAGGGCCGGTAAGACGCGAGAGCAAAGGAATGTTAAGCGGCTCAATACGGTTGATTTCGAAGCTGTAGAAATTCTGCGCATTATTGGAGAAGGCCATGCTTGCCCCTTGCGCCGGCCCCAGCCACTGGTCCTGCTTGCCGAACGAAAAAATATGGTTCAGGTATTGGTACGAAAGATAGGCCTCCAGGAAGCGCCCTTGGGTCGCCGTGGCAACCGGTCCCTGAGGAATGGTGGCTTGGCTGTACACGGCGGTAGTGTTGCCGTAGGGCGGCGTGCTTGACGGCACGAAGTACAAGGTCAGGTCGACATTGGAGAGTGCCTGGGCCAGCGCCGCTGAGTACCCCGCGGCCGACGGCGCGCCCTGGAATTCGCCGCGCGCGTAGAGCGTAAACCGCCCAGCGGTCGCGTAGGCGCTCATGCCGGAGTAGTTGTTGAATCCGTTCTCGAAAGGCCGGCCATAATCGTTCACGATCGTCGATCCGAGATGAAAGCTGTCATGGAGCGGTGTGCCGCTGATGGCGCGCGCCAAAGTATAAACCGACTCGATCCGCGCGCCGCTCTGGTGCGGTCCGCATGGACCTTCCATGTCGTAGTGCAGCTCGCGGTTCAGCGCATCGTAGATCTCCCGCGCCTGGTCCGCGCCTGGATCGCTCTCCGCTTCGCTGTCCTCGATCAGGTTGCCGGCTTCTTCCAGCATGCGCATCACGCTGGCGCGCGTCCACGGCCGCAAGCCAAGGTAGACCGTATCTACGTAACCCAGCGAGTAAAGCCGCAGCATGGCCGGGTACACCCAACTGTCTACCGGAATATAAGGGGAGCCCAGTTTCGCGGGCTCGCAAGCGCTTGCCGTAGTCTTGGCGCCGCTTCCCGCCGTCGCTGCGGGCTGTTCTGCCCTCATCGACGGGATGCATACAATCACCAACCCCGCCATCGCCCATGCGCATCGCATGGCAGCAGCCACAGACGTTCGCTTGATCGCCTTCATCATTCCCCACTTTATCACTCGGCCTCGGCGCTCAAGATGCGCTATTTTGCCGCGCAGCAGCGGCTGCCGCGTCAATTTCCACGCCCTTTGCTCATGATGTTTCATCGCAGGGGCGATCGCACAAACGCTGGCCTTCGCGCTGCCTCGTCGCCGCTGGGGCTCACAATTCCTCAGCCCTGTGGTAATTCACGATCTGATCCTTGTCCCAGGAAGCAAGAGCAGCGTGCGACTTGCATCGGCGCAATCTCAGCGTGTAGGCCAGCACGCAGCTCAGGCGTTCCCTGGATCGCGGGAAACGGTTCGTTCGCGAAGCTTCACCTTCACGGCAGGCGCTCCGCTATACACCGTCCACGGCTCCAGACCGCTGTAGGCGACCGAACCCAGGCCCAGAACGGCTCCCTCCCCAACATGCACTCCCGGCGAGACGGAAGCGCGCACGCAAATCCACGAATACGCGCCCAGGCGCATGCTGTACGAGATCATGGGGAATTCGGGATCGTTGTAATCGTGCGTCGCCCCGCAAACATACGCCTCCTGCGACACAATGCAGTGCGACTCAAGATAGATCGGCGAAGGATTGTAAATCTCGGCGTGATCGCCCAGCGTGCAGCAGTCCTCGCAGGTGAGGTTCCACGGCGCCCACACCTTGCTGCTCGAATAAAAGTGACACCCGGGCCCCATCTTCGCGCCAAAGAGCCGCAACAGCATCGCGCGCCACGCGTGCATCGGCCGCGGCGATGTGCGATAGAGCAGGACATACACGGCCTGCCAAAGCAAACGCACCAGCCGGTATTTCAGAGGGAATGAGGCGCGATGATATGGATTCTCTTCCGCGCTCGCGGCGATGTTGTGTACGGTGCGCTCGCGTCGACGAACTAATAGGCTCATGCTAACTCAGGATTATTTCGTAAAGTCGCGTTCCGGACAAATGCCCTTGCGCCTGCCTGCGCAAGCGAGTCCGTCTTTCCCGGCGCCGCGGACCGCTGCCTTCCGGCGCCATCAACTCCTGCCTTCCGCCGCGTTGGCCACGTACCACCGGTACGCCTCTTTCATGCCCGTCTCAAAATCGGTGGGAGCACTCCAGCCCAAAGCGCGCAGGCGGCTCACGTCCATCACCTTGCGCGGCATGCCGTCGGGCTTCGACCGGTCGAACGTGAACGTCCCCCTCCAGCCGATGATCCGGGCAATGCTTTCGGCCAACTCCAGGATCGTCATGTCCTGCCCGGTGCCGACATTCAAAAACATCTCCCCCGAGTAATTCTTCATCACAAAAACGCACGCGTCTGCCAGATCCTCCGAAAACAGGAACTCGCGTCTTGGAGTCCCGCTCCCCCACAGTTCCACTGTCGCGCGATTCGCCATTTTGGCGGCATGAATCTTTAGGATCAGCGCAGCCGCCACATGACCGCTCTCCGCGTCGTAGCGGTCTTGCGGCCCGTAAAGGTTGGTTGGCATTACGGAAACAAAGTCGCAGCCGTATTGCCGGCGGTACGCCTGGCACAGCTTGATCCCTGCAATCTTGGCGATGGCATACCATTCGTTGGTCGGCTCCAGAGGGCCCGTCAACAGCGCCTCTTCCCGCATCGGCTGCTCCGCCATGCGCGGGTAAATACACGACGACGCCAAAAATAGCAGCTTCTTTACTCCGGCCTCTCTCGCCGCGTGGATCACGTTGCTTTCAATCGCCAGGTTGTCGTAGAGAAACTCCGCCGGCCGTGTTGAATTCGCCTGAATGCCGCCCACGGTCGCAGCCGCCAGAAAAACCGCATCGATCTTTCTGCCGGCCAGCCATGCATGCACATCCGCCTGGCGCAACAGATCGAGCTCGCCGCGCGTCGCCGTCACGATTTCGCAGTTCTCGCGCAGGAGCCGCCGCGCGATCGCCGAACCCGCCATGCCGCGATGCCCGGCCACCCATACGCGCCTGCCAGTCAGTTCGAAACTACTCATGGCGGCGTTCTCCTGAATGCTGTTCGCGGGCAATCGCCTGCAAGTCCGAATTCACCATTTCGGCGACCAGTTCCGGAAAAGTCACCGTGTGCTTCCATCCCAGCACTCGGCGCGCCTTAGAAGGATCTCCCAAAAGCGAATCCACTTCCGCCGGACGAAAGTACCGGCTATCGATTCTGACCAAAATGTCGCCGGTTCCCGTGTCGATGCCTACCTCGTCGACGCCTTTACCCTCCCACCGGATCGTGCGGCCCACTCTGGAAAAGGCCAATTCCACAAACTCGCGCACGCTGTGTGCTTCCCCCGTCGCCAGAACATAATCGCCCGGCTCCGGCTGCTGCACCATCCTCCACATCCCGTCCACATAATCCCGGGCATGACCCCAGTCGCGCTTGGCGTCAAGATTCCCGATATACAGCGTCTTCTGTGCGCCAAGATGAATACTGGCCACGGCGCGCGTGATCTTCCGCGTCACGAAGGTTTCGCCGCGTATCGGACTCTCGTGGTTGAACAGGATTCCGTTCGAGGCATGCATTCCGTAGGCTTCGCGATAGTTTACCGTGATCCAGTAAGCATACAGCTTGGCCACGCCGTATGGGCTCCGCGGATAAAACGGCGTGGTCTCTTTCTGCGGTGTCTCCTGCGCCTTTCCATACAGCTCCGACGTCGAAGCCTGGTAGAAACGCGTCTTCTTGGCCAGGCCGAGAATCCGGATCGCTTCCAGGATTCGTAACGCGCCGGTCGCGTCGGCGTTTGCCGTATACTCCGGCGTTTCAAAGCTCACCTGCACATGACTTTGTGCCGCCAGGTTGTAAATCTCGTCCGGCTGCACGTCCTGAATAATCCGGATCAGGTTCGTCGCATCGGTCATGTCGCCGTAATGTATCTGGAAATGCGCATCCGGTATGTGCGGATCCTGGTAAATATGATCGATCCGCGCCGTATTGAACGACGACGAGCGCCGCTTCACGCCGTGCACGATATAACCCTTGCCCAGCAGGAGTTCGGCCAGATAGGCGCCGTCTTGCCCTGTAACACCGGTGATCAAAGCGACTTTTTGCATCGAGGTGCCTCATTACCCCGCGTTAAACGCGTGACTTGCCATACCAGCCAAGCGCCTTCCCTGGCTTTATCGTTGGACTAGTGAGATTCTAGCTCCCGCTCCTTGCTTGCATCGAGCAGGCCTTGGTTGCCGCATCGGACAATGAGTGCGCCAGGGTCGTTTCCCCGCCGTAGGGGCCGCGCGCTCGGGTAAAATTGACCAGAGTTCTTCATGCGTTTGCGAGCCGGATTCCATCGCACGCGCCTGGGTATGGCCGTGTTGCAGCACGTTTGCGGCGCCGTTTCTTCGCTGCCGGCAGTGCGAGTGCCCTGTGGAGTGCGGCATGAATTGCCTGATCGCACGTTGGGCGCCGAGGCTTGCCGTCCATTGCATCGCAACACCAGGGGAGGGTCGCACATGGCAACGCCGCGAAAGTCTGTGGCTGTGACCCTTCCGGCTTCTCCCCAGCGTTTTTCGTTGTGCGCCAGTGCGGCGCTGCGGCAACCGGGGATTCCGCAATGTTAGGTCTTGTGAAATCGAGTTCGGCCTGGCTGCGTTCCGAGAACTCCCGGCGCAGGTTCCGCGTGCTTCTGGTGTATTTAACCGGCCAGGGCCTCGTTCAGTTCACGAACCTTCTCACCGGCTTCTTATTGCTGCGCTGGCTCACGGTGGATCACTACGCGCAATTCATCGTGGCTTTCACCTTTCAATTAACGCTCGGCTTTCTCACCGACCTTGGGTTCTCGGGAACCATCGTCGCGCTCGTTGGTCCGCGCGGCGAAGACCCATCGGTCGTTGGTTCCTATGTTCGTTCGGGGCGGCATCTGCGCAACGTCATGCTCGCCTGCCTCACGCCTGTCGCGGCGGTTATCTACATTCATATCGCCAGGCAACATCACTGGGCAGCGCGAACCAGCACCCTCCTTTTCGCCTCCATCGTAGCCTCCATCTACTTCTCCGGCATGGTCTCCTATTACGGCGCGCCTCTGTTGATTCGCGGCCGGCTCTCTCACTACTACCGCCATCAGTTGGCCGGCGCGATCTTTCGCATTCTTACTTGCGGCGCCCTGTACCTTGCCGGATTCCTGTCCGCCTGGACGACCAGTTGGGTGAATGCTCTCGGCTTCCTGGTCATCGGATGGCTCTATGCCCGGGAATCGCGGCCTTTTGCCACTCTTCCCGCGCATCCCGACCGGACGGCAACGCGTCAAATGGCGCAGTACGTTCTTCCCAACCTTCCCAGCTACATCTTCTTCGCTGTGCAGGGGCAAATCGCGCTCTTCCTCATTTCGTTTTTCGGGCGCACGCGCAGCATCGCTGAAGTCGGAGCTCTGGGCCGGCTGGGGCAGCTTTTCCTGCTCCTCGCCGGCTTCAACGCCGCCGTCATAGAACCTTTCATGGCCAAAATTCCGGATAACCGAGTCCTCCGCAGTTATTTGCTCATTGTCATTACCGCCGCCGCGATTTGTGTTCCTATCTGCTGCGTTGGTTTCCTTGATCCCCGATTACTTCTCCTCCTGCTGGGCCCCAAGTATGCATCTCTCACCCGTGAAACAGGCTGGCTCGTTCTGAACAGTTGCCTTGGCTACCTTGTCGGCGTTCTTTGGACGATGACCGCCGCGCGGCGCTGGATTTACTGGACCACAACCTGGGCAACCATCGCTCTCATTCTCGCCGCGCAGATTCTCTTCCTCTTGCGGTTCAGGATAGACAGCACCATGAACGCCATCCTCTTCGGTCTTACCACCACCTCCGCTTATCTCGCCGCTATGCTCTTCAATGCCGTGTACGGCTTCATCCGCGGACCGAAAATCAAAATACAAGAGTCACCGACAGTGCAGCAGGCCGTAGAGCAGGTCGCTAGCATGGAACAAATACTGGATTGATGGCAGTTCCTATCGGCGCGTGCAGTAGAAATAACCCTCCCTGCTGGTCCCTGTTTGTGCTTTTCTACAAAAACGAAAGCCACCTGAAAAAGCTCGATTTCCTATTGGCACAGTGGCGATCTTCTCATCGCACACCCGGCTCGGCGCGTTACGTCCGATGTACTATCATCCGATCAGGGAGCGTTCGATGAAGAAAGTCCTCGTAACTGGTTCTTCCGGTCTTATTGGGTCGGAAGTATGCCTTTATTTCGCAGCGGAAGGCTGGGAGATTCACGGAATCGATAATAACCAGCGCGCTGTTTTCTTTGGCCCCAAGGGCGACACGCGCTGGAATCAGCACCGGCTGGAGCTCGCCATCAAGGGCTTCGTCCATCACGAGCTCGATATCCGCGACCGGCAGGGGGTGCTCGATTTATTGAAGCAGCTCAAGCCCGGCGCGATTGTGCATACCGCGGCGCAGCCGAGTCACGACCTCGCCGCCTCCATCCCCTTCGCGGATTTCGACACCAACGCCGTGGGCACGCTGAACCTGATCGAGGCCGCCCGTCAATACGTGCCCGAAGCTCCGTTCGCATCCATGTCGACTAACAAGGTCTACGGAGACGCCCCAAACGAGCTGCCACTCAAAGAGCTGGAGACCCGCTGGGAGTATGCCGACAAAGCCTATTGGAACGGTATCCCTGAGACCTTCCGTATCGACCAATCGAAGCACTCCATCTTCGGCGCTTCCAAAGTAGCTTGCGATGTTATGGTCCAGGAATATGGGCGCTATTTCAACATGCCCGCCTGCGCGCTGCGTGGCGGCTGCCTCACCGGGCCAAGCCACTCCGGTGTCGAGCTTCACGGATTTTTAAGTTATCTGATTAAGTGCAATATAACCGGCACAAAATACAACATCTACGGTTACAAGGGCAAGCAGGTCCGGGATAACATCCATTCCCTCGATGTCGCCCGTTTTATTGCCGCATTTATCGCCAATCCAAGAGCCGGTGAAGTCTATAACATTGGAGGAGGACGCGCGAATAGCTGCTCGATCCTTGAAGCTTTCGCTACGATCGAGTCCATCTCCGGCAAACCGATGATTTATGAGTATGTCGAGCAGAACCGCGCGGGAGACCACATCTGTTATATCAGCGATCTGAGGAAGATGAAAGCCCACTATCCCGGGTGGGATATTCGCAAGTCGCTCGATGATATCTTCCGGGAGATATACGCCTCTTGGGCCGATCGCGCGGAGGTTATTCAATAACCGCTGCGGCCGGTGCGGTTCCCGAGTTATGCCGGCCGTCGATAATCTATAGATCCTGAAGAACAGGCTCCCAGAACCGCCGTTGCTGATCGGCCAGCAGAAACCGAGAACGGGCGAGTGCGAGCGCACGGTGAACAATGATCTCGCGCTGCGCGGCGGCGTCGAGTAAACACTTCGCGATCTCTTCCGGATCGAGCGTAGTGCAGATGGCCGCGGCCTCGTTACGCGCGAGCAGATTGCACGCGGCCGCGTCGTCAGGGCCGTGGAAAAAGATAGGCAGGCCGCTGCCCAGATACGTGATCATTTTTGTCGACATGCTGAACCTGCTGAATGATCGCGCGTGCGCTTGAAACGGCATCGGCTGGTAAAGCAGGTCGGCCGAAAGCAGATCCCTTTCCACTTCCGCCTCCGGCGCAAAGGGAAGAACCCGGACAGGCACATCGTCAGCGTGCACCGGCGCGGAGATTGCGCTGCAGCGGCACGTTACCGTAATCTCCCAATCCGGATGCCGCGATCGCACCATCTTTAGCGCGTCCAGCACCGCGCGCAGATTCGACGCGTAGGTATTATGGAAAAGCCCCATGAAGTAGAGACGCAAACTCTTCTTTGGCCTCTGCCGCGGAGCGTCGGCCACGCACTTCAGGCCGTCCGTCACAACCCGGTATTCCCTGGCTCCATAGCGCCGGGAGTATTCCTGTCCAATCTCATCGGAAATGACAAAAACTCCCTTCGCTTCAAGCCACGCCTTGCCTAGGAACGTTTTCATCTGTTCCATCAGCACGTGATTCTTCGCAGCGTACTCAAGGTCGTCGTGGACACTAGAAGCTGTTTCATAACCTGGTTTTGAAAGGGCACGGCTTCAGCCGTGCCGTACAGGAATCAGGGAAATCGCTGGCTTCAGCCACTGAGGGAAGGTTTTCGGGAAATCTGAGGTGGTTGTGAAACAGCTTCTAATGAAGTACGGAATCCCCATCTCGGTCGCAACCCGATACACCGGCACAAGCGAATACGAGTTCGCAAGCAGGTGAACCGCCCTGATCCAATGTTCCTTGAGTGCGCGCCGAATCCGCCTTTCGAATCTCCCGCTCATCAGCTTGTCGAAGAGGCCGAGGCTCCCGGCGAGGCGCGTGTGCTCCAGACGGCCAAAGCTCGGCCGCAATGGGATTTGAATCTCATTGCTTCCGTAAGGCGAAGGGACCGCCGAAGGATGTGTATTGATGCTCAACACCGGCGGGTGGTCCGCAGCGAGAAGAGACCGGAGTATCTTAGCTGAACCGCCATGATCGTAAGAATATAGGCCACAAGCCTGTATAAACGCGATCATTCATACCTTTCTTTGAGTGAATCCTGGTTCGTTACTTATGCTCTGCTCTTATCGCTTATCCTTAGGCTTGGTTTTGAGCCGCTTCAGCAGGCGCCAGCTCGTGTTCGCTGATGTAGCTCCTCTTCTAAGGTTCGCTCGTACTTGTCTACCATCCGCTCCAAGGTCAACGTCTCGGCAAGTCTCCGTCCGTGCTCCGCCAGGTGCTCGCGCAATTCGGGGCGTTCGATCAATTCGATCGCCGCATCGGCCAAATGCAAAGCTGGCGGTCGTAAATCCGGCCTGCTTCCCATACGCCGCCGGTTCCTTTCGCCGTGTTGCCGGAATTGCGCCGCCCCCCTATAGCGGGTCTCCTGCAGGTGTAGACCAATGCACAATCGCTAAGTGGCTTTTTCATCAAGAAAAAGCCACCTTGAATTCTGTCCGAAATGGCTCATAGTTGCAGGAGAACCGCCGTAAAAGCCTGCGCTCCCTGTAAACCAACTTTTTCTTGCTTCCACTCGCTCACGGGAGGCTATACTTTTGGCGTTCCCTGTGAGGATTTGGGGGGCGGGTTCGATGCCATTTGCCGCTTCCCCCCTTCACGGTAAGACTTCTCTTTTATTGAAACTCTGCGGCCTCGGCCTACGTCGAAGAAACGCATGGAATGGCCTCGACGCATACCGTTTCTTGCAACACCGGTTGCGCTGCTTCCCGCGACGGGCTGTATTTCGTCCGGGATGGAGTGGAGCGGTTCTCCAGACCGCGCGCTTGGATAAGCAGGTGATCCTGGTCCTTCTTTGGGGGTAGACCCAACGCGGCTATGAATCCGCGCTCCCAACCGGAGCAAGAGCAGAGCCTCTGAACGCAGTTGGAGCGCTTATGAAAGCGTACCGTGCAGTCCTGTGTGCCTTGGTTTGCGTCCTCGCTGCGCCGCTAGCCGTTGCGCAAACTCAGCGGGCGCTGCTCATCGGCATCAACACGTATCAACCTGCCGGCACCACGGCGGATCATCCCGCCGGCTGCATCTACGGCCGCTGCGGGCTGGGCGCCTTCGAGAATCTCGACGGCTCCGTCAACGACGCCGAGGCCATGTCCGACCTGCTTACCAGCCCCAAATTCGGCTTCCCGGCCACCAACGTTGTCCTGCTCACCGATCCCGCGCCGCCTCACCCCAGTCCCGGTGTTGTCATCCTTGCTGCCGATCAGACCACGCGCAGCGGCATCCTCGCCGCCATGCAGAAATACCTCGTCGACTTGCCGCAGAAGGGCGACACCGTGGTATTTTACGACGCCAGCCACGGCTCCTTGCGCGTCAACAGCAAGGGCAACAAGCTCACCGTGTTCGTCAATGGCCGGTATGTTCACGCCGACACCACGCTCGTTCCTTCCGATGCCTACAAGGGCGGCTTCGACGTTCGCGACCGCGAGATGACGCACATCTTCAACGCCGCTCTCGACAAGGGCGTCCATCTCACCGTCATCTTCGATAGCTGCCATTCCGGCGGCGTCAGCCGCGGCATCGGTCCGGTGTACCGCGAGCGCGAGCTCGCCTTCGACCCCCGCGACATCGATCAAGCTCCCGACACGCTGCCCAACGGCCAGCCGGTTCCTCCCCCAACCGAGCGCGCCAGCAACCCCGCCCTGGTCTTTTCCGCCGCGCAACAGGACCAGACGGCCAAGGAGATGCCGCCTTCCAGCACAATCGGCTCCGAGCCGCACGGCGCCTTCACCGCCGCGCTGCTTCAAACCCTCCAGGCCCTGCCCGCCGACACGCCCGCCTCCATTGTTTACGAGCGCGTCAAGGCCGTGCTCGAGGGCAGCAACGTCCCCGATCAGGAACCCGACCTCGATGCCACTGCCGCGCGTCGCCAGCAGCCGCTCTTCGGTGGCGCCGCGGCAAAGTCCGGCAAGATTCGCGCCGCCGCCCTCGGCGCCAACGATGACGGCTCCGTCTCGCTCGATATCGGCCGCGCCTCCGGCCTCGGCGTGGGCACCGAATTCACTGCCACCACGCCCAACAGCGCAGGCCAGAAGGTCCTGCTTCGCATCGCCAGCCTCGATGGCCTCGCCCGCTCTTCGGCTCAGGTGGTCAGCCCTGCGGGCGCTAAGGTTGCTCCCGGCGACCTTTTCGAACTGACCAAATGGATTCCTGCCGATAGCCCGCCGCTGCTCGTCTGGCTCTGGCCCTCCAATCTCTCTCTGGACCAGGTCCTCGCCGCTGCGGCGCAGGTGCAGGCCTCTGGAGCCGCTTTGGTCACCGATCCCGCTGAACAGCAGTGGACCCATGTCCTCAACTGGGACGGAACGAATTGGACGCTGCAAAAGGCTGGCGCCGCCGCTCCGGTCAGCCTGGGCGCTCCGCTCACCGCCGATGCCATCAGGCAAAACCTTCCCGCCGGCGCCAAACTTTGGGTCAACCTTCCGCCCCCGCAGGAGTTGGCCGCAAAACTTAAGCCCGCCGGCAGCGATAGCGCCGTTCAGGCCGCGGACAATCTGGCCGCCGCCCATTACGCGCTCACCGGCGTCCTCACTGCCGATGGCCCCGCCTACGCCTGGTATCACAAAAGCGAGCTCGCCGCGGGTCCGCCGTCTCCCAACGCGCCGCCTCACAGTCCCGGCTGCTCGGCAACCTCGCAGTATCCAGTACGCACCGATTGGGTGCCGGTCACCAGCGCCGCCATCGATGCCGCCGGCGCCAAGCTCAACAACTATGCCTCGCTGCTCGCCAAGGTGCACGGCTGGCTCCAACTGGCCAATAGCCCCGCCGACGCCTCCATCGATGAGTTCTATTCCTTGGCCCTGATCCCTTCCTCGGCCACGACTCCGCTGCCTTCGAACCAGACAACCCACCAGGGCGATCTGCTCAAAATGGCTCTCGCCTCCACCGGCCGCGTGATCGATCGGCGCTGGGTCTACGTCCTCGACATCGACTGTCACGGCCAGGGAACCGTTCTTTATCCGCGCGACTACTCTGAAAACCAGTTTCCCAACGATGCCGATCATGGCCTCCAGTTTTTCCTGCCCGGCGCGCCCGTCCTCCGCATCGGCCCGCCCTACGGCGTCGACACATTGATCTTGCTCAGCACGGCGCAGCCGCTCGCCGACCCCTACGTGCTGAATTTTGAGGGGGTCGCATCGCGCGGCACGCGGGGAGTGGCCTCGCCCCTGGAGCGGCTCTTGAATCAAACCAGCGGAGGTACCCGCGGATTCTCAGGCGAGGTCCCCACTAATTGGGGCATCGGGCTTATGACCGTTCACAGTGCTCCCAATAGTGTGCCAAATTAGGTTCGATGCGCCGGTTGAGCGGCCCGCGCATCCGCTTCCCGATCCCCAGGCTCATACGCAGTACCTGAACTACGACACCGGCGGCAGGCGCCTTCGCTATGCCGCAGACAGTTCGATAGAAGAGCAGCTCGAGCTCCAAAAGTAAAAAGGGAGAGACGAACACTCTGCATGGTAAGTATGCTAGTTACATCCCGCCGCCGGGCGGGGCCGGCGGCGGCCACAAGCAATCTATCGGAGGTCAAGATGAACCGTGCGGCAAGGAAAGTGGCAATCCTGTGTCTGGGCGCCGGCGCGCTGGCTGCCGCGGCGCTGCACGCCCAGAAATTCGGCGCATCCAAGGAAAAAGTCACTCTGCAGCGCAAGCTCCCAGCCCTTGTGCGGCTGCCCAGGAATTCTATAAAGGTTACGGTCACGTCAGGTGACTTCGAGGGCGCCCTGACCTACGATTTCCAGGCGCTGCTTGAGACGGAACTCTTAAAGGACGATCCGGACCTGCGCGAGGACGACAATCCAAACACGGTCATCACCTGCCGAATAACCCAGTATTCTCAACCGCAGGTAATTACCACAACAGGGCCGGCGCTTGCTTTGACCAAGAACAGTCCGAAAACGCAGCAGTTCGAGCGCGTCACGGGAACCCTGAGCGTTGCGTTTCTGGCGCAATCGGCTACCGGCCAGACCTTGATCTCCGACAACGTCACCTCAAAATACGACGAGCACTTTGATAGTTCTGGAATTTCCACGTCTCACGGCGTCATGGGGTCGCTGAGCGGTACCTGGGGCCGCTTAAAGGGCCAAAAAAGCGAGGACAACACCCCCCCCACCCCTGCTGAGCTTCGGTCGCGTTTGATACTCGATGCGGTGCAGCAAATTGCCGAGCATCTCGTCAACACGAACGAATCTGTCGAAGTCTTTTTGGCGCGCAAGGATGGTCCGCTCGACGAAGGCGACAAGGATGCCGAAACCGGACTGTGGGAACGCGCTCTGGAGACCTACGAGACGGCGCCGCCATTCCCCAAACCGGAGGAGGACGCTTACAGGCTCTACGACATTGGCGTGGCCTACGAAGCGCTGGCTTATCAGGCCGAGGACAAGAAGGCTACCATGAAGTACCTCGACCAGGCCGCCATCAACTATGGCAAAGCCATCGATGCCAAGCCCGATGAAAAGTATTTCCTCGAGCCGCAGAAACGCATCGAAACCGCCATCGCGCATTATAAGGAGATGGAAAAGGAACAGGAGGCGGCAACCCGCGCCAAGGCTGCGGCTCTCACCGCTGCCAACAATCCGGCTCCCAGTCCGGCTTCATCGGGGAAGGGGCTCACCAATCGGCAGGTCATCGCCATGGTGAAGGCCGGCGTTGACGAAGCCACTGTCATTCACGCCGTCCGCGGGGCCGATGCCGTTAACTTCGACCTCACGGCTGCAGGCCAGAAAAATCTCACCGGCAACGGGGTCAGCCAGCGCCTTCTCGCCGAGATGAAGGCGCAGGCCGCAAAAAAGCCGCCGGCGCCCGTGCACAAGGGCCTGACGAACACGCAAGTCATCGCCATGGTGAAATCCGGCATGGACGACGGAACCATCGTCCAGGCCATCAGTGGTGCTGGCGCCACAGACTTCGACCTCAGCCCCGCTGGCCAGCGCACTCTAACCAGCAGCGGCGTCAGCGCCCAGGTCCTGGCCGCAATGAAAGCTCGATCCATGAGAAGATCGGCGGCAACCACGAGGCATGTCGCCGAAAAATGAGTTCCCGCAGCCCATCCAGCCTCGCGATTCTGGCGCTATTCACGGCGGCGCTCTTCGCGTATCCACGCGCCTCCGCGCAGGGAATCCGTTGCGGCGCCGGTCAGGACCTCGTCGTTCAGGCCCTCGAGCGGATCGCTCCGCAGAGCGGTGACGACGCCTTTGAAGACGCACTGCAACTTCTCAAGGCAGCCGTCGCCGAATGCCCTGAGCTCGGCGACGCATGGTACTACCGCAGCCTCGTCGAAAAGCGCCTCGGTCACGACGCCCTTGCTAATTACTCGCTCGACAAAGCGCGCTTTAACGGCTCCGAAGCGCTCGATCAGGGCCTGAACCCGCTTGTTCTCTCCACGCCCGCTTCGCGCGGCTTCGAAACCGATCAGGGCGCCACGCCTGTGCCCGCCGCCCCTCCCGTGCGTCCCGGCCCCGTGCAGAAGTGGGCGCTCATTGTCGGCATCGGACAGTTTACCGACCCGCAGATTCCGCACCTCAACTACACCACTTCCGACGCCAACTCCTTTGCCGGCGCGCTCAAAGACCCCAACATCGGCGGATTTCCCGCGGACAACGTCCACGTCCTCATCGACGGCCAGGCCACCACCAAGAACATCAAGGAAGAGCTCAACTGGATCGCCCGTCACGCGCAGCCCAACGATTTGGTCGTGATTTACGTCGCTACGCACGGCACGCCGCGCACCGTTGACACCGCCGGCGGAGCCAACTACCTCATCACCTACGACACCGAGGTGTACTCCGGCGGCAGCCTCGACCAGGACGCGCTCTTCGCCACGGCTTATCCCATGGTTGAACTGGCCAATGCCGTCTCCACGCGTATGAAGGCCCTCCGTACCGCCGTCTTTCTCGACACCTGTTACAGCGGCGGCGCGGCCGGCGCCAACGGATCTCAACCCGGCGCGGCGCTCGCCAACACCGCCCCCTCCGGCGCCATGCTCTCGCATATGACCCAGGGGACCGGCCGCATCGTCATGGCGGCCAGCCAGGTCAACGAGGAGTCCCTTGAAAGCAGCCAGTTGCATCACGGCTACTTCACGTACTATCTGTTACAGGTTCTTAAGAGCGGTAAGGGCGAGACGCCCTTGAGCCAGGTCTACGCCACGGTCGCGCAGGATGTATCGCAGAGTGTCTCGGCGCAGGGAATGCACCAGCATCCCGTCATGAACCGCAGTTCCGCCGAGGCAGACTTTGCACTCCGCTCGCCCGGCGCCGCGACTGCAAGCTCCCGGCCCTGACAGAAATGCCGGGCGGGCAATCGATGGGCTCGACATGAGTCGCACTCTTACAGTCACTGCTTCGGGAATCCTCGGGGTAGCGCTCCTGAGCGGCCTCGCCTGCGCGCAGACCGGCGCCATCGCTCCGCAAATCGCGCTTCAGGAACAGAAGCTGGCCGATGCGCGCGCCTCCAACGACCAGCGCGCCGAGGCCACCGAACTGAATTTGCTCGCCGGCCTCTACTGGCAGACTGGCCAGTTGCAAAAGGGCATGGACTACTGCAACCAGGCTCTGACCGTCGAGCGGAATTCCCATTTTCACGCCGGAGAGGCTTACACCAAAGACATCATCGCGCGGATCTATACCGACATGGGCCAGGAACAGAAAGCCTTGGACGTCCTGAACGAAGTCCTGCCTTTCTGGCAATCGCCGGTCAACAAAAAGCGCGCCGAGACGGCGCATCAGGGGCAGTTCTTCGACATCGGCTTGGCGCTTGCCCTCAGCAATCTGGGCAGGGTATACAACGAGCTCGGCGACCAGCAGAAAGCGCTCGACTACGTGAACCAGGCGCTTCCGGTCTGGCAGCAATCGGGAAGCAACAAAGGTCTCGCCAACGGCTTCGAAATCATCGGCAGAACCTATGCCGATATGGGCCAGGGGCAGCAGGCCCTCGACGATTTCAACCGCGCGTTGCCGCTCTGGAGGGCAGACGGCGATCGGGGCGGCGAGGCCCTGACGCTGAACGAGATGGGTCCGGCCTATGCCGAGATGGGCCAGAAACAAAAAGCGCTTGAAGTTTACAATCAGGCGCTCGCCATGTGGCGCCAGCTCGGCAACCGGCAGGGCGAAGCGGTCACGCTCGACAACCTCGGATGGCTCTATCGCGATCTCGGGCAGCAGCAGACGGCGCTCGACTACTACAACCAGGCCTTGCCCATCTGGCGCGAGGTGGGCAACCGCAGCGGCGAGGCGCGCGCGCTGAGCGATATCGGGCGGGCCTATGCCGATCTCGGCCAGCCCGCCAAAGCGCTCGACTTCGCCAACCAGGCGCTGCCTATCTTTCGTGAAACCGGCAACGTGCGCGGCCAGGCCATGACTCTGAACAACCTGGGCCGTGACCAATTCGACCTTGGAGACGCCCAAAAGGCGATGGATCTCGAGCTGCAGGCGCTGGCTCTGTGGCGCCAGGCAGGAGACCATCGCAACGAAGCCGTCTGCCTCATGACCATCGCCTGGTCCTATTCGGGCCTGAAGCAACCCGAGCAGTCGCTCGCCAGTGCGCTCGCCGCACTGGGGCTGGCAAGCACGATCGGCGATCCGGAGACCGAAGGCGGCATCGAGAACTCCATGATGCTCGGCTTTCGCAAGCAGCATCGCCCCAAGGAAGCCATCTTCTTCGGCCTTGAAGCCGTCAACTCCTACGAGCAGATTCGCAAGAATATATCCGGTATGCAAAAGGAAGTCCAGGCCGGATTCGCGCAATCAAAGTCCGGCTCCTATCGCCTGCTCGCGGAGCTGCTGGTCGAAGCCGGTCGCCTCGGCCAGGCGGAGCAGATTCTCGATCTTCTCAAGGAGCAGGAATTCAAGGACCTCGTGGCCGGAGCAGCTCCCGGCGCCTCAGCCAACATCGAACCTCTCAAGCTTTCGCCCGCGCAACTGGATGCGGAGAGTGCATTGCCCGGTCTCGAAAAGGAGGCGCGCGTCATCGAAGAGTCGAGCCTCGCGTACGCACAACTCGAGGCCAAGGCGTCGCGCACCGCGGACGATGACGCCCAGATCAAATCGCTCCAAGCGACGATACAGCAAACCAGCGATGAAATGCACGCCATTCTCTTCAACAAAGTGTTCCCTGAGCTCGATGCGCAATCCACGCCCGGCCAGGCCGCCATCGACTCAACAAAAAGCCTCCTTAAGGACTCGCTCGCCACGCTCGGTCCGGGCGTCATCGGCATCCGCCTGCTTCTCGGCCAGGATCATGCCTACGCCATCGTGATCACTGCCTCGTCGCGCACCAGCTTTGTGCTCGGCGCCTCAAGCGACGAAATTCGCGCCAAGGCCTTTGAAGCGCTCCAAGCCGTCGCTTCGCCCACAGCCGATCCCCGTCCGCGGTTGAACGAACTGTATGCCATGGTGGTCGCGCCTCTCGAGCCCGAGCTCAGGAAGCTTGAATCGGATTCGGCCGCGGGCGGCAGCGTCCCCACGCTCCTTTGGTCGCTCGACGATGCCCTGCGCTACGTCCCCATGGGCGCGCTCTACGATGGCAGCCACTACTTGGTCGAGCGCTTCCACAACGTGCTCTTCACTCCCGAGAGCTACGGCCACATGACCGAGTCCGTGCTCGAAGCCGGAGCCCCGCCCAGCGCGCTTGCCATGGGCCTCTCCAAAAGTTATGGCGGCCTTCCCGCCCTCCCCGGCGTCATTCCGGAGCTGGACTCCATCGTCCACGATCCCTCCGATCCCGCTTCGCACGGGCCCATGCAGGGCAAGCTGCTGCCCGACGAGCAGTTCACCCTCGCCGCGCTCAAGTCCGATCTGGGCTCCGGCAACAACTTCTCCGTCGTTCATATCGCCAGCCACTTTGTCCTCATCGCCGGCAGCGGCGACGAGCCCTTTCTTATGATGGGCGGCGACAACTCGGGCGACCCCAATGGATTCGAGTGGAATCTCTCCGCCATGGAGAACTCACCGGTCGCCTTTCACGGCACGCGTCTGCTCACTCTCTCGGCCTGCAGTACAGCGAAGGACTACAAATCGCGCAACGGTCTCGAGATGGACTCGCTGGGCATGGTCGCTCAGCAGAAGGATGCCGAAGCCGTTCTGGCCACGCTCTGGGACGTGAATGACCTCAGCACCAGCCACATCATGAGCGACTTCTACTCGCGCTGGGTCAAAAACCCCGCCGGCGGCAAAGCCGAAGCGCTTCGCCAGGCACAGCTCGCCTTTCTTCATGGCGGCGGAGCCGTGCCCGGCGGCGGAACTGGTCGCGGTTTTGAATCCGTCGAGCCATCCGGCGCTCCCAACGCCGGCCTCGGCTACGCGCATCCGTATTACTGGGCGCCTTTTGTCCTCATCGGCAACTACCAGTAAGCCGCCTCAGGCGGAGTTGGAGGCATTACGGCGGTTCTCCTGCAACTATGAGCCATTTCGGACAGAATTCAGGGTGGCTTTTTCTTGATGAAAAAGCCACTTCGCGATTGTGCCTTGGTCTACATCTGCAGGAGACCCGCTATAGCGCTGGTCACTCAAAAGGCCTCTCGCGCCGGAGGCGCAGCGTTTGTTAGCCCCGCGCTTCAGCGTGGGGTGGAATCGATATACACGGAAGACCAGTCCCGTAGGGACGGCGCAAGAAAGGGCTCGCGTCCGCGCCCGGCTACCCAAGCAGCCGCTTCGCCACCTTGACGTACATCTCCACCGCCTCCAGCAACTCCTTCTTCGCCAGCTTCTCCAGCGGCGTGTGCGCCACGTGAATGTTGCCCGGCCCCAGTAGCAGCGGCTCGCCCCAGTTGCTCAGTTGCGGAATGTCCGTCGTAAACTTCGCCACCATCGTGGGCAAACCCTCCGGCGCGCGCAGCCGCACAAACGGAATCTCCAGCGTGAAGTCCACCTCCGCCAGGCCCCTAGCTGCCTCCAGCAGCGCGGCCTTCACCGGCGCAGAATCGCCCACCAGCCGCACCAGCACCTGCGCCTCGGCGTTGTCAGCGATGACATTGGGCGCGTGTCCGCCGTGAATTTGCCCGATATTCAGTGTGCTCGGTCCCACGTCCTCCGTCACCGGCAGCTCCAGCTTGAGCAGCTTCGCCATCACCTCGACCAGCTTGTGCACCGCGCTCTCGCCCAACTCCGGATACGCCGAGTGCGCCATCTTGCCCGTGGCGCGAAACACCACGCGCAGCGCCCCCTTTGAAGCCAGCGCCACACGATTACCTGTCGGCTCGCCGTTGATCAGGAACCGGCTGCCCTTCGGATTCAGGTTGGCCGCTTTGGCGCCCGCCGAATCCCGCTCCTCGCCCGATACAAACAACAAGCCAATCCGGAACCCCTCTGCGCGCAACACCTCTGCCGCGGCAATCTGCGCCGCCAGTATCCCCTTTGCGTCCGACACCCCCCGCCCGTACATCCATTCCGCGTCCTCGCTGAACGGGATGTACGGCGGCACGGTATCCATGTGCGTGGAAAAAACCAGGTCCGGCGTTTGCCCCGCCACTCCGCCGTACACATTCCAGCGCGGCCCCGCGTTCGCGCTCTCCGCCGGCTGCGCCACAGGAGTCTTCTCCACCTCCCAGCCGCGCCCGGCAAGAAACTCCGCAAGAAAATCGCCCACCGCGCCCTCATGGTAGGTGGTCGATTCGATCTCGCACAGTTGGCGCGTCAGCCCCATCGGGTCAAGTGCGGCAATTTTCGCAGGATCGTTCATGATGCAGCCAGAATACCCCAGCGGCCAGCTCCCTTCCTTGGGCCGCCAGCCTTCAGCCCTGCGGCCCTGCCGCGGAGCGCCACATTCACTCCGTCCTCCTGCCGCGGAGCGCCGCCCGCCAGAGCGTAGAATCAATGATGAAATGGTCCCCCCCATCGTACTTGCCCAAGCAGAGACGCATCCATCCGGCCAGATCCCCCGGCTGAAGGAGCTCCGGCCATGAACCAGGCCGGCGGCTCGGCTCTTGACGCTCTGCACGCCACGTCCGCGGAGATCTTCGCCGGCGCGCTCAAGGCATGCAACATTGCTACTGCTTTCGACCGCCGCCTGCGTTTCGAGGGCAATACGTTCCACCGCCTTATGCCCGACGGCAGCGGCCCTGCAAGCATCGATCTCTCTGCCTACAAGCGCATCTTTATCATTGCCCTGGGCAAGGCCGCCGGGCCCATGCTCCAGACCCTGCTGGCGCGCATGAAGCGCCGCAAGGGCCTGCGCGGCATCTGCGGCGCCAATCAATTACCCCATGCGCGCAACTGGCGTTTCCGCTACTTCGAAAGCGGGCATCCCTTGCCCAACGAAGATTCCTTCGCCGCCGCCCGCGCCGCCCTTGCCCTTCTGCACAAGGCCCGCAAAGACACCCTCGTCTTCTTCCTCATCTCCGGCGGCGGCTCGGCCATGTTCGATCTGCCCCTCGACCCGCAGATCACCCTCGAAGAAACCATCGTTTTCCACCAGTTGTTGCTCGCCTCGGGCGCGCCAATCAACGAGATCAATACCCTCCGCAAGCATTTTTCCGCCGTCAAGGGTGGCCGCCTCGCTATGGCCGCGCCGGACGCGCTCAAAGTCAGCTTGCTGCTTCCCGATGTCCCGCTGCGGACGCTCGACGCGCTCTCCTCCGGGCCCACTTCGCCTGATCACTCCACCGTAACCGAAGTCCGCCAGCTTCTCGCCAAATACGGCCTTGCGCCGAAACTCCCCGCCTCTATCCGCGCCTTCTTTGAACGCGAGGATCTGCCTGAGTCGCCCGGCAACAAGGGATGGCCGCCGGCGTTCCTGCCCAGGCTTCCCTGGTCCGACGTGCGCCAATTGACCTCCGCGGCCAGCATGAGCGGCGAGGATGAGGCCTTCCGCGATTCCGTCTTTGAAGTCCTCCTCTCCAGCCACGATCTGGTGGAGAACGCGCGGACTTTGGCGCGAGATGCCGGTTACCATGTGATCGTCGACAACAGTTGCGACGACTGGGATTATGCCGATGCGGCCCGCTATCTGCTGGACCGGTTCCACACCTTTCGCGCTCAGCATGATCGATTCTGCCTTATCTCCGTGGGCGAGGTTACCGTCACGATGGACCGCACACCCGGCGCCGGCGGCCGCAACCAGCAGTTTGCCCTGGCTTGCGCCCTCGAGCTCGCCAACTATCCCGGCGCGCGCCTCACCGTATTCAGCGCCGGCTCCGATGGCATCGACGGCAATACGCAAACGGCCGGAGCCATCGCCGATCCCACCACGTTCGCCCGCGCCCGCGCCTTCGGCTTCGACCCCGCGCAGTCGCTGGCGGCATTCAATGCCTGCCCACTCTTTACTGCCATCGGTGACTCCGTGGTCACCGGCCCCACCGGTCTCAACCTGCGCGACCTGCGCCTGCTCATGGCTGAGAGCGCCTGACGCTGCTTCTGTCTTCTGCGGCGAATCGCCGCGTGGAAAATCGATCGGACTTTTTGTTTCGCATCTCGCGCTTCTGCATTAGGATTGGTTCGTGGCTCGAAAACCAAAACGCAAAACCGCGGGCAAACTCCCCGACATTCGCGCTGTTGCCGCCGTGGCCAAAGTCTCCATTGCCACGGTCTCCAGAACCATGAACGGCTCTCCGCTGGTGAGCGAACGCCTGAGCAAACGTGTCTGGCAGGCGATCAAGCAGCTCAATTACCTTCCCAACACCCACGCGCGCACCCTCGTCTCCGGCCGTAGCCGCATCCTGGGAATCATCGTCGAGAACATCGCCAATCCCTTCTTCCCTGAGCTCATCCAAAGCTTCGAAGAGATCGCCGTCGCACGCGGCTACGAGATCCTGGTTAGTTCCACCAACAGCGATCCCGCGGTGCTGGCCGCCTGTGCGCGCCGCATGTTGGAGCGCAAGGTCGATGGCGTGGCCGTCATGACCTTCGGCGAAGAAGAGCCTGTCCTCGATCAGCTTATGCACCGAGGGGTGCCCATCGTGCTGGCCGAGTTCAAGCTCGACGACCCCAAGGCCAGCACCATTCTCCTCGACTACTCCACAGGCATTCACCAGGCCGTCCGTCACCTTGCCGATCTCGGCCATCGCGCCATTGCCTTCCTCGCCGGGCCGCACAGCCTGCACTCGGCCATCACGCGCGAGAATGACTTCCGCGCCGCCATGCAGGCAGCCGGCCTGCCGGTCCAGAAGAAATGGATTATAGAGTGCGACCATATGCTCAAGGGCGGTGTAGCAGGCTTCGGACAATTGCGCAAGCTTGCCACGCGCCCCACCGCCATCGTCTGCTCCAACGACATGACCGCCATCGGCGTTCTGCGTGCCGCCTACATGGAAGGCTTGCGCGTGCCCCAGGATCTCTCGTTGATTGGCCTTGACGACATAGACTTTGCCGAGTTCACGCTGCCGCCGCTCACCACCATCCGCCTGTCGCGCGTGGAACTGGCGCGCGCCGCGTTTAACGCCCTCCGCGCGCAGATCGAGGACGCCGGCAATCCGAAATTGCAGCGCGAGTTCCTGGTGTCGACCAGCCTCGTGGTGCGCGGCTCCACGGCCGCGCCTCCGGCGCCGAATGGATAATGGCTGGGGTCCATTCGATTCCGAAGCAGAGGAGATTTGATCCCGCAAGCCGCAAGCCAAATTCCCGGAAGCCGGGAATGCCTCTTCTCACCTTCTGCTGTGTTGCATAGCACAACTCTTGGTTCCCGCTACAGGTACACTTATTCGTGCTGCTCCTTCGCGCGTCCGGCGCAGAACGGTTGCCCGGGCACTCCGCTCCAAGAGGCCGCGGTTGAATCGGTCCGTTGTTTGCACGAATCCATCCCGCGCGGCCTTCGCCTGCGTCTGCATACGGTCTCGCTCGTTTCGGAACCGCAACGCACCGGAGCGCGTACCTGAATGATATGAAGATATGGGTGAGCGTACTCGGCCTCTGCTTTGCTTACGCCAGCATGCAGGCGGCCCCGTCGAAGAACGGCCAACAAGCTGTAGCCAAACCGCTGCTCGCCCTGCAGCGTACCAGCGTTACCGTTCCCTTGATCGATCACGCCCTCCATCTCGCCGATTTCCCCAACATGGCTCCGCGTGCCGATCTCCGCGCCAAGCTCGCTCAAGTCTCTGACTTCATTCAGAACTCGCCCGACGACGGAAAACCCGCCACGGAGAAGACCGAGGTCTGGATGGCGCACACCAAATCGACGCTCTATTTCGTGTTCATCTGCTACGACCGCCATCCCGAGCTGATTCGCGGCCATCTGGCGCGCCGCGAAAACATTCTCAACGACGACAACGTCGCGGTCCTCCTCGATCCCTTCCGCGACCGCCGTATCGGCGTCGGCTTTCGCGTGAATCCCGTGGGCGTGCAGGCCGACGCCTCTTGGAGCGAGGCTAACGGGACCGACTACAGCTACGACACCGTTTGGGACTCGGAAGGCCGCATCACCAAAGACGGCTGGATGGCGCTCATAGCCATCCCCTTCCGCAGCCTCCGCTTCCACAGCAATCAATCGGACTGGGGCGTGGTCTTCATGCGCAACTTCCCGCGCAACTCCGAGTCCGACTTCTGGCCGCGCGTCGCCGCCGGCATCAGCGGCGTCTTGAGCCAGGAAGGCACGCTGCAAGGCATCGAGGGCGTCACCGGCTCGCACAACTTCCAGCTCAATCCCTACAGCCTGTCGCAGAACGTGCGCAAACTCATCGACATCGATCCAACCAACCCCTTCTTCAGCTCGCGCCACTTCGAGAACACAGGCGGAGGCGAGGCCAAGCTCATCCTCAAAGACAGCATCGTTCTGGATGCCACCGTCAATCCCGACTTCAGCGATGTCGAGTCCGATCAGCCCCAGTTCACCGTCGATCAGCGCTACCCCGTCTACTTCCCCGAGCTGCGGCCGTTCTTCCTGGAGAATGCCAATTATTTCGCCACACCGGGAACTCTCGTTTACACCCGCAACATCGTACACCCGGAATACGGCATCCGCCTGACAGGCAAGTTGGTACACACGAATGTGGGACTCTTTGCCACGGACGACCGCCAGCCAGGCGAGGCGGTCGCACCCGGCGATCCACTCTACGGCAAGCATGCCACCGTCGCCGTTGGCCGCGTCTCCCAGGACATCGGCAAGGGTTCGAGCCTCGGCCTTATCTATACCGATGAAGAATTCGGTCAGGGCTGGAATCGCATCGGCGGCTTCGACACCACCATCCGTTTTGGCCAGCATTGGACCGCATCAGGACAGATAGTGGAGAGTTCAACCATGGGCGATAAGGATAGCGGCACGCCGCTGCCCTATTCTGCCGGTCCGGCAGGCACGGTGCAACTGCAGCGTTCGGGCCACGCCTTCAACATGTACAACGGCTACGCCGATGTCAGCACCGGCTTTCAAACCCAGTTGGGCTTTATCCAGTGGACAAATATTCGCACCAATTCGAACCACACCACATATCAGTGGTTCCCCAAGCACCGGTTCTATCAGAGCTTTGGACTTGAAACGAGCAATAACATCGCCTTCGACCATCAAGGCGATCGCGTCTTTCATTACGCTACCTTCGACCCCTTCTGGCTGCTGCCGCGCAATATCGTCATCGCGCCGGTCGGCGGAGAGAACTCTGATACCGTCAGTCCTCTGAATTATGCGGCGCTCACTCAGTTCAGGAACTTTACTGAGAACTTCGGCGGATTTGTGGCGCGCGGTGCGCCCTGGGCGCAATTCAACTTCAATCTGCTGGCGATTCGCAGCGGCAACGTGAATTACAATCCAGCGCCGGGGCAGGCGCCGTCGCTCCTCAATCAGGAGATCGTGTCGCTGCTCTTTACTCTGCTGCCCGTTCGCCAGCTCACCGTCGACAATACCTATCTGCTTGATCGCGACCACGCGGTTTCCGGCGGCGCTCTGGTTTACGAAACTCAGACTATGCGCACCAAGGTGAACTACCAATTCACACGGTCAATCTCGGCGCGCGTGATCGCTGAGTACGACTCCACTCTTGCCAATCCCTTGCAAACCTCGCTTCTACGCACCAGGCAGGTGGCCACCCAAGCCCTGCTGACGTGGCTGCCCCATCCCGGCACTGCGGTCTATATCGGTTACAGCAACGATCTGCAAAACCTCGACCGCAGCCTTTGCAATCGGCTTTCCAACGGCGTCTGCGATCCGAACAACACTACTCCGCCGCGCGCCGGACCGCTGCTCAACGACGGCCGCCAGGTCTTCATCAAGGCTTCGTACTTGTTCCGCTTCTGAGGTACTGGCGCAACGGTCCCCGATGTATTCGCAGGCTGAGGCGGTTCCACATTCCCTTGAATCGCCGTAGAAATACCGGCGGGCATCGCATTCATCGCATGTTGGCGTGCGCGGCGCGCTGCCGGGCCGTCGGCGTCAATTGGCTGCGTTCGCCGTCTCCAGAGCCAATGCGCCCGCCTCGCGCCAGGCCGTGATCTCCGCGTGCGTGCGGTCCGCCGCTATGCGCCGGTCCGAATAAATCTGTGGCTCGCCGAACCATAGCCGCGCCGAAAAGCCCGCCACGCCCAGCACTTTCCACAAATGCGTGGCGAACGATTCGTCGCCGTACCAGCACAGCTCCCGCTCCTCCACATCGCCGTCCTCGACCACGTAGCGGACCGCCGCCGCCGTAATCGGCGCGCCCGCTGCCGTCGCGGGATCGATCAGCCGCGAGTGGAAGCGCAACACCTGGGCTCCGTCCGTGCTCGTGCCCTCGGGAAACAGCAGTACCGGAACCGGCAGTTCGAGCCGCTCGCTGATCTGCTCTGCCACTGACTTGGCGCTGGCCCGGCTCGACCGGTCGAGAAAGATTGTTCCCCCCGTCCGCGCCGCCTTGCCGAAATACGGCCAGCTATCGATCTCCATCTTGGCCACAAAAAAGCACGGCATCGCCGCGCTGATGATGAGGATGTCGAGATAGCTCAGGTGGTTCGACACCACCAGCCCGCAAGCCGGCGGCTGGCCCTCCACCTGCGACTCAATGCCCAGCGAAATCAGGATCGAGCGTGCCGACGCCTGCAGCCACAACGCGCGCCGCTCCAGCGCCATCGGCCCGCGCAGGCGCATCAGCCAATAGCGAAGAATACACGACGCGAGAACCAATGCCAGCGCCACAGCGCGCCGGATGCGCCGCAGCGTCAAGGCGTGAGCGGGGCCAGAAAGCGGTTGCGCGCCGCGGCCGAAAGCAGATTCAAATCCAGGAGCGTCAGAAAATCGATGGTGTGGAAATCGCGATCCCACGCCGGCGGCGCCGCAATGCGCGCGCCGATGGCGAGATACGTCTTCAGCAACTTGGGAATCTTCACCGGAGTAGTATCTGGCGCCGGACGAGAACCCTCCGGCAAAGATCGATCGGTCTGGCAGGCCGGCGGCTGTACGCACATGCTCTGCTGAGCCGGATCGTAGCTTCCTGGGGGGCACGCATACGCTGCCGTTGGCGTCGTCTCAAACTCCGCCGGAACCCTGAAATTCTCAAGCTGGCGATACATCCGCCAACCCTCCGCCGGGTCATTGGAGTTCAAAGAAGAGCAACCGAGCAAAGTACGAAGCCCCATGTCGGTAGCATACTGCGCGATCCCCCGCCACAACAACATCAGCACCTCGGGGGTGCGGTGTTCGCGATCGATCGAGGCGCGTCCCAGCTCCAGAATCCCGGGCCGCAGCGGCTCGTACGGCGCCAGGTTGAACTCCTGTTCCGAGTAGTAGCCCATGTGCCGCGCCGCCGTCTCGCCCGGCTGCATGCGGTACGTTCCCACGACGCGCCGGCTCACCTTGTCCTCTACCAGCAAGTGTTCGCAGATCGCATCGAAGCGGTCCATGTCGAGCCCCGTCTCGTAAGAACTCTCCAGCCCCTCGCCCAGTTCGATATTGAACACCTTGAAACGCAGCCTGCACGCGGCCTCGCGGTCCTCCGGCGTCTCCGCCAACCGCAGCCGGTACCGCCCCACATCGGCATGAATGCGGGAAGCTCGCGCCGTCAACGCGGGAGCCGGAGCAGCGCCCGCCTGGAGCGCAATCTCCACCACCGAACTGGCGTCAAACGCCAGCTTCAAAGGAACCCTTGGCCCAGGATGTGGAATCATGCGGCCAGTATCGCGCCGGGACTGTAAACGTACCGTCAATCCCGCGCAAAAACCGCGCAAAAATCTTGTTCGGATGTTTATCCCGCTGTCACAAGGGCCTCTCGTTTCGCCGGCCTATCCTCCCGGCTCGTAGTTCAGGTTCGGCCCCAGCCAGCGCTCCACCTCCGCCACGCTCATTCCCTTGCGCCGCGCATAGTCTTCCACTTGGTCGTGGCCGATCTTCCCCAAGCTGAAATACCGGCTCTCCGGGTGCGCAAAATAGAACCCGCTCACGCTCGATCCCGGCCACATGGCAAATGACTCCGTAAGCTGGATGCCCGCGTTCTTCTCCACATCGAGCAGCCGCCACAGCGTTCCCTTTTCCGTGTGATCGGGACAGGCCGGATACCCCGGCGCCGGCCGAATTCCGCGATACTTTTCGTGGATCAGCTCTTCGCTGCTCAAATCCTCGCCGCTTCCGTAACCCCACTCCTCGCGCGCGCTCTTGTGCAGGCACTCCGCGAAGGCTTCAGCCAGCCGGTCGGCAAGCGCCTCCGCCATAATCGCGTTGTAGTCGTCGTGCGCCGCCCTGAACTGCTCGCACAGCTCCTTCAATCCAAACCCGCTCGTCACCGCGAACGCGCCAATGGAATCGCCCAGCCCTGTCTCCTTCGGCGCAATAAAGTCCGCAAGGCACCGGCACGGTTCTTTCCCCTCCCGATCCGATTGCTGCCGCAGAAAATGGAGCCCTGCCTGCACCTTCTCGCGCGTCTCATCCGTGTACAGTTCCACATCGTCGCCCGTCGCGTTCGCCGCAAAAAATCCGTGCACGCCGCGCGCCGTCAGCAGCTTCTCCGCAACAATCCGATCCAGCAGCGCATTCCCTTCCGCAAAGATCTGTCGCGCCTGCTCGCCCTGTTTCTCGTCTTCGAGAATTCGCGGATACACGCCCTTCAACTCCCAGGCATGAAAAAACGGGCTCCAATCGATGAACTCTCTCAGCACTGCAAGCGGAAAATCCTCCAGCACGTGCACGCCAAAAAACGATGGCTTCGCCAGGTCCTCCGCCCGCCACTCGATCGGTGTCCGCCTTGCCCGCGCCACTCCCAGCGGAACTGCCGCCCGTCGCGGTGCGGCATGCGCCTTGCGCAACGCCTCATATTCAGCCTTATGCCGCGCCACAAACTCCGCTTTGCCCTCTTCGCTCAGCAGGCTCGTCGTCACCGGCACGGCACGGCTGGCGTCGAGCACGTGTACCACCGGTTCGCTGTAGTGGGGCGCGATCTTCACCGCCGTATGCGCGCGGCTGGTCGTCGCTCCGCCGATCAGCAGCGGCAGCTTCAGCCCCTGCCGCTCCATCTCCCGCGCCACGTGTACCATCTCGTCCAGCGACGGCGTAATCAGCCCGCTCAGCCCCACAATGTCCGCCCGCACCTCTCGTGCGCGCTCCAGAATCTTCTCCGCCGGAACCATCACGCCCATGTCGATCACTTCGTAGTTATTGCAGGCCAGCACCACCCCCACAATGTTCTTTCCAATGTCGTGCACGTCTCCCTTCACCGTCGCCAGTACGATCTTCCCCTGCACCCTCACCGCCTGGCCCGCCGCGGCCATCTGCGCCTTCTCAGCCTCCATGAACGGCGTCAGGTAAGCAACCGCCTTCTTCATCACGCGCGCCGACTTCACCACCTGCGGCAGAAACATCTTTCCCGCGCCGAACAGGTCGCCCACCACGCCCATGCCATCCATCAGCGGGCCTTCAATCACCGCCAGAGGCCGTCCCAACTTCACGCGCGCCTCCTCGGTATCCGCCTCGATGTACTCATCGATCCCCTTCACCAGCGCGTGCGAAAGCCGCTCCTCCACCGTGCCGTTGCGCCATTCCTCGACTTTCTTCTCGTCGCCCTCCTCGCCCGCGCCCGAAGCTCCCGCCGCCTTCAGCGCCTCGCCGAACGCGACCAGCCGTTCCGTAGCGTCCGGCCGCCGGTTCAGCAGCACATCCTCCACCAGTTCCTTCAGTTGCGGCTCGATCTCCTCGTACACCTCCAGCATGCCCGCATTCACGATGCCCATATCCAGCTCCGCGGCGATCGCATGATACAGAAACGCCCCGTGCATGGCCTCGCGCACTTTATTGTTGCCGCGAAAGCTGAACGACACATTCGACACGCCTCCGCTCACCTTCGCGTGCGGCAAATTCTCCTTGATCCAGCGCGTTGCCCGGATGAAATCCACCGCGTAGTTGTTGTGCTCCTCCATCCCCGTCGCCACGGTCAGGATGTTCGGATCGAAGATGATGTCTTCGGCTGGAAACCCGGCCTCATCCACAAGAATCCTGTAGGCGCGCTCGCAGATCCTCGTCTTGTCCTCGAACCCCGCTGCCTGCCCCTGCTCGTCGAAGGCCATCACCACCGCCGCCGCGCCATACTTCAGCACCGCCGCCGCATGCTCGCGAAACTTCCGCTCGCCTTCCTTCAGCGAGATCGAGTTCACAATGCCCTTGCCCTGCAGGCACTTCAGCCCCGCCTCAATCACCTCCCACTTCGAGGAGTCGATCATGAACGGAACCTTTGCCACCTCGGGCTCGCTGGCCAGCAATTGCAGATAGCGCGTCATCGCGGCTACGCCGTCGATCATCCCCTCATCCATGCAGATGTCGAGTACGTTCGCCCCGTTCTCCACCTGTTGCCGCGCCACTCCCACGGCCTCTTCGTACTTGCCCTCTTTAATTAGCTTGGCGAACTTCGGCGACCCGGCCACATTGGTCCGCTCGCCGATCAGAATGAAGACGCCGGGCTGCTGCGTGAAGGGCTGCGATCCTGACAGCCGCAACGGACGTGTCTCTATGGCATTTTTCATAAATTCTTTCAAGTGTCAGGGCATGACTTGAGTCGTGCCGCTAGTCCGGCAACAGGGTTGGGGGCTTTAGAGGCTGCGGAAAAACTCGATGTCTTGAAAGGGCACGACTTCAGTCGTGCCGTAAATGGAATCAAATCAGCGGGGCCTTTAGGCCCTGAGGGATGCTTCCTTGAATTCATGCCGCGCCCTCCACGCCGCCGGCTTCCGTGTCCTCCGCTGCCGGCGCCTTGCGCGGCGCCACGCCTTCCAGCGCCTTCGCAATCGCCGCAATGTGCTCCGGCGTGTTGCCGCAGCATCCGCCAGCGATATTGAGGATTCCTTCGCGAGCGAATCCGCTCAAATACCGCGCCATGTCCTCCGGCCCCAGATCGAACCCCGTCGGCGACAGCGGATTCGGCAACCCCGCATTCGGGTAGCATGAGATCGCCACGTCCGCCTTCTCCGCCAGCTCGCGCAAAAACGGCGCCATCAAGTCCGGACCCAGCGAGCAGTTCAACCCTACCGCCAACGGTTTCGCGTGCCGTACCGCGGTCCAGAACGCCTCAATCGTCTGCGCCGAGATCATCGTCTCCCCGCCGCGACCCACCGCCGCCGAAATCATCACCGGCAATTCTCTTCCGCCCGCCGTCAGCCCATCCTCGTCGAACACCTCGCGGATCGCCGCCAGCGCCGCCTTCGCATTCAAGGTATCGAAGATCGTCTCCACCAGCAGCAAATCCGCGCCGCCCGCGATCAGCGCCCGCGCCTGCTGCTTGTACGCCGCCTTCACCTGGTCGAACGTCACCACGCGAAAGCCCGGATCGTCCGCGTCCGGCGAGTTCGACAGCGATACCGTCAGCGGCCCCATCGCTCCCGCCACAAACCGCTGCCGTCCCGTCTCGTTGCCCACGCGATCCGCCCACTCCCGCCCCTGCTGCGCCGACTTCTCATTGATCTCCCACGCCAGATCGCCGAGAAACTTGTCGTCAATCACTCGCTGATAGAACTCCGGATCCTTCCGTCCTCCATGCGCCCGCGGATCGTCCACGAAAAACTCGCTCTGCGCGATCGTCGTCGCGCCGAACGTATTCGTCTCCAGAATGTCCGCCCCGGCCTCCAGAAACCGCCGATGAATGTCGCCGATCAGCTCCGGCCGCGTCAGCGTAAACAGGTCGCCGTTGTTCAGCAGGTCCTTCTTCGCGTCCCTAAACCGCCCGTCGCCGCGCTCCCCGCGAATGTCCGCCTCTGTCATTCCATACGTGCGGATCGTCGTGCCCGTCGCTCCATCGATGATGGCGATCCGGCTCTCGATCAGTCGCCGAAGCGGATGTTGGGGAACCTTAGTCATTTCTTCTCCGGGATTTACGGCCCTTCCATCCAGCATATCTTGGTCTGTGCCCCTCCCGAACCAATCCGCGCCGAACGCGCCCCTGCAAGCCCTGGACTGCCGCAACCCCCGCCCGAACGGCTAACCCCGCTCACTCCGCCAGCTCCGCTAACTCCGCTGTCTCCCCCTCCCAATTAAACTGGAAACGATGATCACCACTCTCTTTGGCAGCGAAGAACCACAAGAACCCGGCCTCTTCGGCCGCATGAAGCAGGCCGTCTCGCGTACCCGCGAGTCCTTCTCCGCCAAAATCGCCAACATCGCCGCGATGACGCGCGTCGTTGACGAAAGTGCCCTTGACGAACTCGAAGCCGCGCTGCTCACGAGCGACCTCGGCGTCCAAACCACCACCGCCATCCTCGACGCCCTCCGCGATCGCGCCCGCCACCAGGCCATCGAGGGCGGCGTCGAGCTTCGCCAGCTCTTGAAGGAGCAATTGATCGCCATTCTTAGTGCCCCGCAAGGGGCGGCTGCCGCACCGCGGGTGTCTCCGCCCAAGGTCACTTTTCTTGTTGGCGTCAACGGCACCGGCAAAACCACATCGAGCGGCAAGCTCGCCGCCTGGTCCCGCGCCCAAAACCGCTCCGTGCTCCTCTGCGCCGCCGACACTTTCCGCGCCGCTGCCATCGAGCAGCTTGAAGTCTGGGCCTCCCGCTCCGGCGTCGAGATGATCAAGACTCGGCCGGGCGGCGACCCCGCAGCCGTCCTATATGACGCCATCTCCGCCGCCAAATCCCGCTCCATCGACGAGCTCTACGTCGATACCGCCGGCCGCCTCCACACCAAAACCGGCCTCATGGACGAACTCGACAAGATGCGCCGCACCGCCGCCCGCCTCGTCCCCGGCGCGCCTCACGAAGTCCTCCTCGTCATGGACGCCACCACCGGCCAGAATGGCCTCCAGCAGGCCCGCCTCTTCACTCAGTCCGCCGGAGTCACCGGCATTCTCCTCACCAAGCTCGACGGCACCGCCAAGGGCGGCATCGCCGTCGCCATCGCCCGCGAGTTGAATTTGCCCGTCCGCTACGTCGGCGTCGGCGAAAAAATGACCGATCTGCTAGAGTTTTCGCCGTCGGAGTTTGTAGATTCACTGTTGGAGTAGCTCATGTGACCAGCTTGGGCTCCCCTCTGAGTTAGTTTCACCCTGTGAGGAAACGCGCCACGCGTTCGCCTGCCCGGCCAGGGCTAGACGGCTGACGAAGAATACCGTTTCTCCTGCGCTGCTGCCTTGCTATACTGACGACCTCTCATGAACTCAGGTCAGGAGGAGCCACTATGAATGGCGGTGTCCAGGGACTCGAACAGATACAAGAGCGGCTATCGAAGCTCGAGAGGCAGAACCGTAGGTTGAAGCAGGCTGGAGCTGCGGCGCTCATAGCCGCTGCCTCACTTTTGCTGATGGGGCAGACCTCACGAACGAAGCCTGTGCAGGCAAGTCAATCGAACACTGTGGAGGCAAGCCAATTCATCCTGAAAGACAAAGCTGGTAAGGTGCGCGCGGCTCTCTCGATAGATGAAAGCCCCGGCAATTCCGGGGCAGCGCAACTCGTTTTCTACGATGTTGAGGGGAAGCAGAGGGTAAAGCTTGGCTCTGGGAACTCCTATCTGGGAGGTACTTTTCAACTCGCGGACGAGAAAGGGAAAAACCGGATTGTCATCTTGTCCAGCGACGCACTTGGAGGCTCGCTCGGCCTGGATGATTCAAACGGATTCCCGGTTACCTTGCTCACCACGGATAGCGCTGTATTGCCCAATTTGGAGGCTAAGAGCTTTTCCTTAAAGGACGCCGATGGAAATATACGAGCGCGATTGTTTATGACAGAGAAGAGCACAGGCAGTATTTCCCTTCCAGGGATGAGCACCTCTGTGCCGGTGACTTTTCCTCCCACACCGACGCTGGCGTTGTATGACCCCGAGGGAAAGACGCGCGTCTATTTGGCTGGGGACGGGAACATAAATGCTGGAACCATTGGTGTGTCCGACTCGCAAGGCCACTCGCTTGGTTTGATTTCGGCGGTCGATGGTTACGGTGGAATGTTCTCTCTGGATAACGGGAAAGGGGAACAAAGGGTGTTTTTGGAGCCGGGCCATTTGGAACTGTCAGATGATGCCGGATTCAAGTCGAGCCTTGGCGTGACGAAGGAGTTGGTAACCCTTCGAACAGGCGAAACTCATCAGACATCTGCGGCCAGTCTCCTTCTGTTCGACAAAAACCAGAATGTGATTTGGAAGGCGCCATGATTCACGCGGCCGAGTGCCATAAAGGCGAAAAGCTCTCGCGATACAAAGAGTCGATGCTCTGGGTTCAACAGCACGTTGACGGACTCACCCTGGCGGAGCCCTGTAAACGCTCGTATCTATCGGGCGCTTGTCTTCACGCTTCCATCGAGCACGGATTGGCAATTCTTGTCCTTGTCGATGAAGACCTTTACGGTTCCGCGCTGGCGCTCATCCGACTGCAATTCGAGGCGTATGTACGCGGCATGTGGCTGGCTCAATGCGCAAGTGATAGCGAGATTGACAAGGCCGGCCGTGACGAATTCCCGGCAATAAACAGCATGATTGCATCCCTTGAAAAGCCCGGACTACTCGACAGCGCATCGCTGTCAACGATCAAAAGTGGCGCATGGAAGCCGCTAAACAGCTTTACCCACACCGGCTATCAGCAGATCGGCCCACGTCTGAACAAGGACGGTATTGGGCCGTATTTCGACGATGGCCAAGTCCGAGTAGCTCTGAATTGGGCCGAAGCGTTGACAATCCTGTGCGCCATCGCGTTTGCGGGACTCGCTAAAGATGACCAGCTCGCGCTCGCAGCTCTAGAAAGAGCACGGAGCGTCGCAGCGTCTTGAAGCCCTTGGCGGGTGCCTTAGATCCCGCTTTTGGAACCCGGGATCGCGCAAACCCAAACCCAGCAAGTTTTGCGAGCGATTTCTCGTCATGCGGCCAATCGCGCAATCTTCACGCGTCGGCCTCGCAGGACCTTCGCCAGATCGTAATTGGCCTGCAGCCTGATCCAAACTTCGGGAGAGGTTCCGAATGCCTCGGAAAGACGCACGGCCATCTCGGCCGATACGCCGGTCTTGCCGTGAATCATCCGCGACAGATTCGCCCGCGTGATCTTCAGGTGCGCGGCCAAGGCGGAAACAGTCAAACCGAGACCTTCCATGTGCTCCTGAATGATCTCGCCCGGATGTGCGGGGTTATGCATCATATGCTCTTCTTTCTCAGCTTACATCCCTAAAGTCAGACTCCTCACGGCGTGTACACTTGAAGGTTCCGCAGGATGCGCGCACGATGAATTCCTCCTACCAAGACGCCTACTGGATGCGACGCGCCCTCGAGCTCGCGCGCCGCGGCATCGGCGTCACCTCGCCCAACCCCGCCGTCGGCTGCGTCATCCTCGACCGCGACGGCCAGGTCGCCGGCGAGGGCTGGCACGAGTACGGCCTCCGCGACCACGCCGAAATCGCCGCCCTCAAAGAGGCGCAGCAGCACGCAACTGATCGCGTCCAAGGCGGCACGGCCTACGTCACCCTCGAGCCCTGCAGCATCACTGGCCGCACGCCGCCCTGCACCGGCGCGCTCATCCAGTCCGGCCTCGCCCGCGTCGTCGCCGCCACCATCGATCCCAACCCCGCCGTCGCCGGTCAGGGGCTTGCCGCCCTCCGCGCCGCGGGCATTCAAACCTCCGTCGGCGTCTGCCAGACCGAAGCTCGCCGCCTCAACGAGGGTTTCGCCCGCTGGATCCAGCACCGCCGTCCCTTCGTGCTCATGAAGGTCGCCATGACCCTCGACGCGCGCATCGCTCCGCCTCCTGCCGGGGTCCCCAACGACGGGTGGCTCGAAGAGCCGGGGTCGTTGGAGCCGCCGCCCGCGCAACAAACGCCCCGCGCGCCCTACTGGATCACCAGCGAACTCGCCCGCGCCGCCGTGCAGCAGTTGCGCTGGGCCGCCGACGCCAGTATGGTCGGCATCGACACCGTCCTCGCCGACGATCCCTGGATGACCGACCGCAGCGGCCTGCGCCGCCGCCGCCCGCTTCTGCGCATCGTCCTCGACTCCGCCCTCCGCATGCCCCTCGGCTCCAAACTCGTCTCCACGGCGCAGAACGACGTAGTCGTCTTCACTGTTTCCAATGACGAGGCGCGCGCCTCCGAACTCAGCAACCGCGGCGTCCGCGTCGAAGTTCTCCCCGCAGATGCCGGCCGCGTCCCGCTCGAGAAAGTACTTTTGAAACTCGGCGAAGAAGGCGTCCTCACCCTCCTCACGGAAACCGGCACGCGCCTTAACACCGCCTTTCTCGCCGCCGGCCTCGTCGACCGCCTCCATCTCTTCATCTCGCCGCAGATCATGGGCTCCGACGCCGTCCCCGCCTTCCGTGGCATGTCCCGCTTCGTTCACCTGGCCGATGTCGAAGTCGAGCGCTACGGCAACGACCTCGGCCTCAGCTCTCTCCTCCGCGACCCCTGGCCAGAAAACACTGGTCAGTAGCCGACGGTCAGAAACGGCCGGACTGCATTTCTCAGAGCCCTTGACAAAAGGTCTTGACTAGTCAATAATTTTCCATTGAATTGATTAATCAGTTCGTTGTATAAAGCGAGCATAATATGCTGAATGAAAAGAGTGATAGGGAAACGATTATTGTCTCTGCTCTCACGGCAAGGACGCAGCTTGGCCAGATTCTAAAGCGCGTCAAAGGGCGCCGGGAACGGTTTCTCATCGGCAGGCGTGGGCAGCCGCAGGCTGTCATCCTGGGAATCGACGATTTCATGCAGACCTTCGCCCCGGCGCCGGATTGGCTGGAAAAGTCTTGGAGGGCCGCGGAGCGGAACGGAACCGCTTCGCTGTCGATGTGGCAGATCGATGCTGAGATCGCCCGGGCGCGCTCTGCGCGGCGGGCTGACGCACGAATGGGACTTGCGGGCCGTTAAGTGATCCGCGTCGTCCTAGACACTAATGTCTTGGTCTCGGCCATGCTTTCACGCCACGGCAACGAGGCGCTCGTTCTCCGCATGGCGCGTTCTGGGAACTTCCTGGCTTGCGTCTCCGCCACTATCCTTGATGAATATGAACTCGTATTGCGCAGGCCCGCATTCCGTCTACCGCAATCGAGCGTCGGCCAACTGTTGCTCTATCTCCGGACGGAGGGCTTGTTGGTCATTCCGGAATCTGAATTGAGGATCTCTCCCCACGACGCCGACAACCGCTTCCTGGAATGCGCAGAGGCAGCACAGGCAGACTTTCTCGTCACAGGCAACAAACGCCATTTCCCGAAACAGTGGAAGGGAACGAAGATTGTGAATGCGCGGGAATTGCTGCTGGATGCAGTGTTCTAAGCAAGGCGCCCTACGCACTCGGCATGTCCAGCTTTGTCCACATGACCGATGTCGAAGTCGAGCGCTACGGCGACGACCTCGGCCTCAGCTCTCTCATCCGCGACCCCTGGCCGCCCGCGCAGGAATCTTGAAACGATCCGCGCCTTCCCGGCATCCTATAAAATAGGCGTTGTATTCATACGGCCCAGCCCCTTGGGCCACCTCGCCAGTAGCAAGAATGGAAAGGCAAAACTTGACGCTCTCTACGCCCGTCATCACGGCTGTCGTATCCGTATTCGGCCTCGTCGGCGTGCTCGTCTGGCGTGTGCGCGAGGGCCGCACCGCCGTGACTCTGAAGAAGATCGTGATGCCGCCCCTCGGCATGGCCACCGGATTCTGCATGTTTCTTGTCCCACAGTTCCGCGTTCCCTTTTTGTGGGGCATCGCCGCCTTCCTCATTGGCGCCATCGTCTTCGCCTATCCGCTGCTCCTCACCTCCGACCTCCATCTTCAGAACGGCGTCATCATGATGAAGCGCTCCAGCGCCTTCTTCGCGGTCATCATTGTGCTCGCCGTCATTCGCTACCTCGCCCGCGACTATTTCGACCGCTTCCTCTCCCTCGAACAGACCGGCGCCATCTTCTATCTGCTCGCGTTCGGTATGATCCTGCGCTGGCGCGCCAAACTCTTCTTCGCTTATCGCATTCTCACGGGCAGCCAGGCCCTCGGCGCAACCCCAGTCCCCGAAGAAGCAACCTCCAGCGAGTAGAAAGCACGCGAAGCCGCATCCAGCCTCCCAGCATCCGGACTCATCGGTGGTCAGCCTGAAGCACACTTACCTTTGCGGGCTCAGTCACGCAGCGGAATGCCAGATAACCTGGCTGAATTCGCTTAGGAACCACCTGAACATATCCATTGTTGGTGATGTAGTACGCCCTGTCGCGGCCGGCTTCCGTGCTCGTCCACCAGTAGATCACCTGCGAGTGAACCTTCCAAAGTGGAGAGTCTTTGTCCGGCGTGATCCGGTACTGCGCGCGATGAAAATTCGGATCCCACATGCCTCCGGCGTTGGCTCCGCGAAAGACCAGCGAGCGCACAGCTTCATCGACAGTCGGCAGCCGCCAAACGTTCTGTGGCGAGCCGGCAAGCGAATGGCCATCCGAAGTAAGGTCAGCGCAGCTTTGCATCGCCGACTGCCATGTGACGCCACTGTCCGGCCATCCCGGTCCTTCCGGCGCCCAAACCAGAATGACGCCGTTGCCTTCGACCAGCCGCATCCCATAGTTGCCATCGTCGAAGCGATGCGCAGCCATCCAGCCGGGATACGCCCCGGACGCGACTGCGGTAACGAGCGGCAGCCCGAGCAGGCATCGCCACGCCCATCTGCGCGGCTGGGGACGGCCGAAGTGGTAGAGCACGCCAAGGAGCACCAGCGGAATTGCGATGAGCAAGACAGCGGCGGAGGAAATACGGAATCTTCCGAAATACCATGCCGCAGCAATTGCTGAGGCCCCCATCAAAGGCAGCGCCAGCCGCGGCCAACAAAAAGCTACCGCGCTGACCACCATCACAATCAGCATCGGGCTTAGATACTGCACGAACATCAGGCCGATATTCCGCCAGATGGTCTGGTGATACCAGCCTTCGTGAAAGTTCTCAATGCTGCCCCACCACGCCCACATGCACGCGAATCCTGTTGAGACAGCAACCGCCGCCCAACCGGCAATCTGGCGCCATACAGAACTTGTGTTTGTCATTTGGGCACAAAGTGTACCACCGAGTCAGGCCGGGGCTTCACTTAAACTAAATCCATGTTCACCGGCATCATCGAACAGACCGGCACGCTGGTCAGCCTCACCGATCGCGGCGGCGTTCGCCGCATCATCGTCGAAGCTCCCGGCATCGCCTCCCGGCTTCGTGAAGGCGACTCGCTCGGCGTCTCCGGCGTCTGCCTCACCGCCCTTGATCCTGACCCTACCTATTTCCACGCCGACCTCGCCCAGGAAACCCTCGACCGCACCTCCCTCGGCTTTCTCGCCCCCGGCGCCAAGGTTAATCTCGAGCTGCCCACCTCCGCCGGCAGCCCCCTCGGCGGCCACATCGTTCAGGGCCACGTCGACGGCACGGGCATAATGACCGCGCTCGACCCTGTCATCCCCGAGTCCAGCCCGCAATTCGACCGCCAGACCACCGACTGGACCCTCAAGGTCCGTGTCCCCGAGAACGTCCGCCAGTGGATGGTCCACAAAGGCTCCGTCGCCGTCGAAGGCATCAGCCTGACCATCGCCGGCGTTAGTGGGGCCCCCGGCGACAGGTCTTCGTCGCCGGGGTTGTTCGACGGCGAGGAGATCGCCATCGCCATCCTGCCCCTTACCTACTGGCGCACCAATCTGCATACGCTCGGCGTTGGCGCGCCCATGAACATTGAGGCGGATGTGTTGGTCAAGCTCGCCGCCATGCAGATGCAGGCCGCGAAAAAGCCCGCATTCGACCTGACCGCCGCCTGGCTCGTGGCCAACGGATTCTAAGAAAAGCTCACAGCTTGCAGTTCGCAGCCGCCCTCTCACAACTGTGAACTACGAACTATGAACTGTAGTCCGCGGGAGGACGCAATGATCTGCACCCAATGCGGTTCCCTGATGGATCAGACCGACAAGAACTCGTTCTCCGGCCGCGTAATCCGCGAGTACCTGTGCCCAAAATGCGGCCACACCGATTGGGAAGACGACGGCGTCGCTCTCTGGCAGGTCCTCCACGACGCCCATGAACGGGACGAAGCCGAAGCCGCCGCGCGCGCGGCGGCAAGCGCAGCGCCCGTGCAGCCCGAGCCCAAGCTGCCGGCCCAACCTCCGTCACGATCGCTCTGGCAGCGCCTCATCAACCACGTCCGGCGGGGCAAGTAGAAATCCGCAATCGATTTATGCTATGATAACGACTAGTCGAATTGACTAGTCAATGTTATGCAGACGATTCAGGCATCCGAAGCCAAGACCCACTTCCTGCGCATCCTGGACGATGTGGAGCGCGGAAATACTGTGACTGTGACCCGGCGCGGCAAAACCGTTGCCCGAATTGTTCCAGTCCCTCCCGGCGATGAGGAGCGCCGCGAACAAATCGGGCGGGCCATGGCGAGTATTCTCGAAATCCGCAAGCGCACAAAACCGGTTTCTATCCAGGAAATCCTGACTGCACGCGACGAAGGACGCCGCTAGCGATGCGCTTCGTTCTCGATGCCTCTGTAACCATCAACTGGGCGATGCGGGACGAATCGAATCCCGTAGCGGACCTGGCTTTTTCAACGCTTCGATCGGGGACGGCCGTCGCTCCGGCGATCTGGTGGTACGAGGTTCGTAACATCCTTGTCGTGAACGAACGGCGTCAGCGCATCACGCCTGCGGATTCCAATCGCTTCCTCGTCGATCTTCAGGCGCTTGACATTGCAATTGACAACGATCCCGATAGCTCAGCAGTACTGGATTTGTCTCGGCGGCTGGGCCGAACGATATACGACGCGGCCTATCTCGCGCTGGCGCTGCGCGAACATCTGCCGCTGGCGACCTTGGACAAGAACCTGGAGGTTGCGGCCGTCACCGCAGGCATTGCTCTCCTGCAATAGCGTCAATCGAGACGCATCTCACCCAGTTCATTTGATGAGATGTTGCTTCGTTCTCCGGAAGCGCTATCGGTCTTCCTGCTACTGTCCCGGCCTGCGCGGCACAATCTCCGGCGGAGCTACCTCGACCCATCGTGCCGCGCTCGCGTCAGACCTGCACTTCGACCACAACGCGTAAATCTCTTTTTTCGTCACGCCCCACGTTTCCACAAGCACCGCGCTGCCGCTCTCCGCGTTGGTATACCGCTCGCGGCACCAGCGGATGAACGGCTCCGCCCTCCGGCCCTTGCGCATCGTAAACCAGTCGATGATCTCGTATGGCGATTCGCGGTAGACATTCTCCGGCGTCCACCAGAAGCGGACCGGCCCTTTGGGCGAAAATCTCTCCTCGATGCAGGTTCCTCCGCGCTCGTGCATCGCGTCGAGGAACTGCTGCCAGGTCATGAGCCTCCCACGCGATTTCATGAGCAGGCGGAGCTTGTGTTCGCGGCGAAGCCCAAGCCAGCGCGCGGCGAAGCCAAACGGCATCGCGAGGATGGTGCCGGCAAAAAGGATCCAAATCCACACCAGCTCGGGGATCGCTTTGAGACGCAATTTCAGCCGCTTCTTTTCGTGCCTGCTCTGCGTTTGCGGCGTCTGCATGATGGCTTGTTGCCTGCCCGGTTATGGTTTCGATGCCACTTTCGGCGGGGCCTCAACATACTCATCGCCGGTGCGCGTAAGGATCTGCGCGCGGCGATCGGTGAGGAGCTTGAGGCGCTTTGTCAGCTCGATGAACTCCTTTTTCTGGTCGGCTGTGAGGCCCGCGGCCGCCGGTAGCGCCGGGGCGGTCTTCGTGCCGGGAGCGGACTCGGCGCTCGGAGCGCCTGCCGGAACGGCCGCTGCCGGCGCATTGAGCCCGGCCTGTTTGTCCAGTTCGTCAAGCCGGGCCTCGACAATCGGAATCTCGCGGTCGATCGGCGCCGGCTTGATGACCGGCTTCTTCTCGCGTCCCGCCGCCAGCTCGTTGCGGTTGTTTTCTTCCCAAACCGGAAGCATGCCCACGTGTCCCAGCTCCACGCGCACGCCCGCCGGGCCGTAATCGCGCTTGACCGCCGCAAACAGCCCGATCATCTCGTCCCTCGGTTCGCCATTCGAGTCCGGATTCAGCCCATTCACATAACCGCGCGACTGATTCGACAGAAAATTCCCCATCGAATAAAAGATCACCGTGTCGCGCCCATCCTGCGTCCGGTAGGTCTCCATCGGCTGCAGCACGTGCGGATGCGCGCCCACGATCACGCTCGCGCCCGCCTCCATCATCTTGTGCGCCAGGTCCACGTCCTCCGGCCGCGGCGCCGTTGCATACTCGATTCCCCAATGCACGCTCACCACCAGCAGGTCGCACTGCGCCCGCGCCGCCTGCACCGCCTTCAGCACCGTCGCCTCATCCGCTCCCGGCGCGCCGTTCGCCTCGCCCGGATAGGGATAGAAATTCACGTGCGGCTGATCGCCCTTTTCCGGATTCCGGTTCCCGTTCAGCCAGCGCGTCATTCCCAGCCAGCCCACCTTGATCCCGTTGGCCTCCGTAATCGCGGGCTGCCACGCCGTTGCCGCATTGTCGCTGGTCCCAACAACCACCAGCCCCGCCTGCTTCAGATGCTCGCGGCTCTCGGCAAATCCCGCCCATCCCTGGTCCATCACGTGGTTGTTCGCGAACGACACAATCTTGATCCCGCTCGCCTTCAGCGCCTCGGGCAGCCCCTCCGGCGCGTCGAACAGGAACGCCTTGGTCCCATGCGAGTGCTCCGGCGCCACCGGCGTCTCCAGGTTCACAAACCCGAAATCCGCCCCCTCGAAGACATCGGCCACGTCGCTGAACAGCGCCGCCCACCCCTGCTCGCCCTCGCCCGCCGCAGCCGCCGCTTGCTTCACCGCCTCATGCGGAATCACGTCCCCCGCCACGGCAAAGCTCACCTGCGCCAGCTCATGCGGGTACGGCGCCACCACCGCCGCGTGCTGCCGCCCGTGAAACGCCGTCACCGGCGCCGCACCGGCCATCGCCAGCCCCAGCGCTCCCGCCAGCAGCGGCCAACGCCCACGCAAAAAAGGCGCGAACCTTACGCGGGCTCCGATCCCCATCGGCCCTTCCTGCCCCATCGCCTTTGCCTTGATTGCCCAGTCCATCTTCCGCACCACTCCGCCGCGTTTCGCCGCCAACCGCAACCCGGAATGCAATCAGAATACAGGTTCATCGATGATGCGCGGCAGATTCACGCGCGTGCCGGCGCCGCAACGAACCAGGAGCGCAACGGTCGTCCCCATCGCTCGCCGCTCTGCAAGAAACCCGTATTTCGCGCGGCCCGGAAAAACCCGCACGCCAACCATCCAACCTGGTGACTTCCTAACTTCGCCAGCCGCGCTCACGCCGCCGCCTTAGTTGTACCGCCGGTCTCCTGACCGGCTGTCGTGCGGGTCTCCTGACCTGCACCCGCGCCCCCGAGCGCCGCCTGCCCCTTTCGCGTCTATCCGTTACGAGAGCAGGCAGCGCTACAGCGGTCCCGCGGTTGCTGTGTCCCGAACCCATGAACGCCAAGTGGATTTTTCCTTAACCGGGGCCCCCGCAGACAGGTCTTCGTCTGTGGGGTGGAAGTAAAATCCACCCTGCACCGGGGCTGGAAACGGCTACAACAACTGCGGGACCGCTTAAGCTGGTACCCTGAATTCTGAGAAATACGCCCAGGGAAGGCCAATCCCCTCCACTGGCAAGCGGAGCTATGGCAGAGTTCGTCATCAAGCTGGCCGATGAGCGTGGCCACGTGCAGGAACAGGTCCTGACCGCGGCCACGGCCGAGGAGCTGCGTACCCGCTTCACCCACGCCGGTTATCACGTCTTCAGTGTCCGCGCCCGCGGCGGCCTCGGCTTCGCCCGGCGCAAGGTCAAGCTCGAGCCCTTTCTCATCTTCAACCAGCAATTCCTCACCCTCATCCGCGCCGGCCTGCCCATCCTCGGCTCCATCCAGATGCTCGGCAAGATCCAGAAAAACGCTCTCTTTGCCGGCCAGTTGGACGACGTGACCACCCGCGTAAAGCGCGGCGAAGCGCTTTCTGCGGCCTTCGAGGCCCAAAGCGGATTCCCTGTCATGTACACCACCACCCTCCTGGCTGGCGAGCGTTCCGGCAACCTCACCGAGATCCTCGAGCGTTACGTCAACTTCCAGAAGGTCTCCCTCGCCCTGCGCAAGAAGCTCGTTGGTTCGCTCATCTACCCCGGCGTCCTGCTCACCCTGGTTTCTTGTCTGCTGACCTTCATGTTCACGGTCGTGGTTCCGCAATTCGCCAAGCTCTACGACCAGCTCGGCAGCAAACTGCCGGCGCTCACTCTCGCCCTTTTGTCCTTCGGCAAATGGATGCAGCACAACATCCTTTGGCTGGCTCTGGGCCTGCTTGTCATCGTCGTCGCCTTCTACCGCTTCTCCATCACCGAGCGCGGCCGCGATTTTGTCGACGGCGTCCGCGTCAAGCTCCCGGTCTTCGGCAAAATCTGGCTAAAGTACCAGGTGGCCCTCTTCGCGCGTACCCTCTCCACGCTGCTCACCGGCGGCCTGCCCCTCGTGCCCTCGCTGGAAACCGCCGCCCGCTCCATCTCCTCGCGCCGCGTCTCCAAAGCCGTCGAATCCTCCATCGCCACCGTGCGCGAGGGCGAAAGCCTGGCCGATTCGCTCACCAAAACCGGCGTCTTCCCTGATCTCGCCGCGGAGATGATCACTGTCGGCGAGCAGACCGGCGCGCTGCCGCAAATGCTCAATTCCGTTGCCGAGTTCTTTGAGGAGGACGTAGCCACAGCCCTCGCCGCCGCCCTCGCGCTCATTGAGCCGGCCATCCTCATCGTCATGGGTGTTGTCGTCGTCTTCATTCTCATCTCGCTCTACCTGCCCATCTTTTCGCTCGGGCAGTCCACCGGTATGTAACGCTCGAACTCGAGGAGGTTCTTCTCCATGGCTGAATCCAACGTCGTCACGCTCCCCGCTCCCGGCGGCCCAGATCAGCGCGTCGACGAGCGCGCCCATGCCGAAGCCCTCGCTCGCCGCTACCACGCAGAGTTCGTCGACCTCAAGAACTTCCGCATTCAGCACGAGCTGCTGCGCACCGTCCCCGTCGAGCTCATGTTCCGCTACAACTTCGTGCCCATCGAGCAGACCCCCGACACGCTGGTCATCGCCGTCAGCGATCCCTCGCGCCTCATGGTGCTGGATGAAATTGCCGGCCTCCTCGGCCACCGCATCACCGCCCGCGTCGCCACGCTCTCGCAAATCACTGACCTGCTCAAGAAAACCGAGCAGTCGCAGCGCGTCCTCGACGAAGCCAGCGAAGGACTGACCTTCGACGTAGTCACGGGCGACGAAAATGCCGACGAAAACATCTCCATCGAGAAGCTCACCAGCGAAGCGGAAGACATCAGCCCCATCATCCGCCTCGTCGACACCACCATTTTCACCGCCTTAGAGCGCCGCGCCTCCGACATCCATATCGAAAGCTACGACGACTCGGTCCACGTCAAATACCGCATCGACGGTGTGTTGCAGGAAGCCATGGCCCCCATCGCCCGCGAGCACCACGGCACCATCCTCGGCCGCATCAAAATCATGAGCGAGCTCGACATCGCCGAAAAGCGCGTCCCCCAGGACGGCCGCTTCCGCGTGCGCTACAAAAACCGCCTCATCGACTTCCGCGTCTCCATCATGCCCACCATCTACGGCGAAAACGCCGTACTCCGCGTCCTCGACAAGGAGTCGATGAGCGAGAAGTTCAAGCATCTCACGCTCGACGTCGTGGGCTTCGCCGAGGAGGACCTCCGCCGTTTCCGCCGCTACATTCGCGAGCCTTACGGTATGGTGCTCGTCACCGGGCCTACTGGCTCCGGCAAAACCACCACCCTCTACGCCGCGCTCAACGAAATCAAGAGCGACGAAGACAAGATCATCACCATCGAGGACCCGGTCGAGTACCAGATTCGCGGCATCACGCAGATTCCCGTCAACGAGAAAAAGGGCCTCACCTTCGCGCGCGGCCTGCGCTCCATCCTGCGCCACGACCCCGACAAAATCCTCGTCGGCGAGATTCGCGACCAGGAGACCGCGCAGATCGCCATCAACTCCGCGTTGACCGGCCACCTCGTCTTCACCACCGTCCACGCCAACAACGTGGTCGATGTGCTCGGCCGCTTCCTCAACATGGGCGTCGAGGCCTACAACTTCGTCTCCGCGCTCAACTGCATCCTGGCGCAGCGCCTCGTGCGCACCATCTGCGAGTACTGTGCCCGCACCGTCCATTACGACGACGAGACCTTGCTGGCCAGCGGCCTCGATCCGGCCGAGTGGCGCGGCTTCGCCTTCCGCGAGGGCCCGGGTTGTATGGAGTGCGGCGGCACCGGATACCGTGGCCGCACCGCCATCCACGAGCTGCTCGACCTTACCGACACCATCCGCGAGATCATCCTCGCCAAAAAACCCACCTCGGAGATCCGCAAGCAAGCGCAGAAGGAGGGCATGAGTTTTCTCCGCGAATCGGCGCTCGATCGCGTTCGCCGCGGCATCACCACGCTCAAAGAGATCAACAAGGTTACATTTATTGAGGCGTCGAGATAAAGCAGGGAACAGGAATTTGGGAACAGGGGACGCATGAGTTCGATCTTCAATAAGAATCCGGGAGGCGGGCAGGCGGGGGGGCGTCCGCCCGCCGCGGTCGAGATCTCTGCCGAAGGCGTGCTCGCCGCCGCGCGCCCCGCTTCGCGCAAGCGCGGATCCGAGGCGGCCGCGGGCCATGTCTACGCCTTCGTTCCGCTTCCTGCCGGCGCGCTCGTTCCCGGCATTGAAGAGCCCAACCTCCGCGAGCCTGAAGCCGTTGCCGCGGCCATCCGCTCCGCGCTCGACGAGCTTTCGCCGCGAACCCGCGCCGTCACTGTCGTCTTGCCCGACACCCTGATCCGCGTCTTCGTCCTCGACTTTGATTCCCTTCCCGCCAAACCCGCCGAAGCTGTCCCCGTTGTCCGCTTCCGCCTGCGCAAGATGGTTCCCTTCGACGTGGAGCACGCGGGCGTCAGCTATCAGGTGTTGTCGCAAACCGAATCTGAATGGAAAGTTCTCGCTGCCGTCGTGCCCGGTCCCATCCTCGCCGAGTATGAGGCGGCCGTCCGTGCCGCCGGCTACGAGCCCGGCGCTGTACTGCCCTCCTCGCTCGCCGCGCTGGAGGCCCTCGACTCCATGGAAGCGATCATGGCCGCCAACCTCAGCGCCCACGCCATCACCACCACCATCGCCACCGGGCAGGAGCTGCTCCTCTACCGTTCCCTCGACCTTCCCCAAGATCCCAGCCAGCGCGTCGCGGAAATCCAGCGCAGCATTGCCGTCGCCGCCGCCTACTTTGAGGACAAGCTCGGCGCGCGGCCCCGCCGCCTCTACTACGCCGGCGCCCTGCCTCCCGGCGAATTCGCGAATTCCATCGCCGATCCCGAACTCTCCGTTGTCGAATGGGCATCGCGTCCCGAGGAAGGCGCCATGACTGCCCTTCCCCAAATGAGTTTTGCCGGCGTCGCGGGCGCGCTGGCGGGAGCAAGCTAGTCGGATGAGAATCACTCTCAATCTCGCCACCCGCCCCTTTGCCGATCTTGGACCGGCCCTCAAGCGCCTGCGCATCGCCATGGCCGTGCTCGCCGCGCTCTGCCTCCTCTTTCTCCTGGGCCTGCATCTCTTCGACCGCCAGGCCGCGGCTGCACGCGCCCGCGAGCACTCCCTCGACGGGCGGATTGCCCAGGTTCAAGCCGAGCGCGATGCGGCCGAAGCCCTCATGAGCCAGCCCGGCAATGCGCAAGTTCTCAAACAGGCCGAATTCCTCAACCAGATCTTCGATGAGAAGGCCTTTTCCTGGACCCTCGCCATGGAAGCCATGGAAACCGTCCTGCCCGGCGGCGTGCAAGTTACCTCCATCGAGCCCATCCGCGCCAAGGATGGTCACATCTCCGTTCACCTGCGCGTCGTCGGACCTCGTGACCACGTTGTTGACCTCGTGAGCAACCTCGAGCGTTCCCGGCGATTCCTTGAGCCCAGCATCCTCGGCGAGAACGCCGAGTCCACCAACGGACCCACGCGGAACCTTGAGCCCATTAGCGCCTCCAGCCGCTTCGATTTCGATCTGTTGGCCGATTACAATCCGCCAACGCCGGAAGAGCGTACGCTCGCGAGACCCGCGGCAAAAGTTGCCTCGCCCATCCCGCTGGGCGTAAAACATCCCAAACGCTTGCGCCAGGCTCCCGGCGCTCCGCCAGAGTCAGGCCGCAGGCCCTACACCGGCCCGGCCCCCTCCTCAAACCATCCGTCCGGCTTCCACCCGGCGCCTCGCACGCAGGGAGGTCCGCAATGAGCGCAAACGGATCCTCCTCGCCCTGGCGTGAGCGCCTAGTTTCTCCGCTCACTTGGCACTTCGCCGGTTTTGTTGTCTTGCTTCTGCTCGCCGCTGGCCTTGCAGTCCGCCTGGGCATGGACTGGGCCGTCATGAACCGCCGCTCCACCGACGTCCTCGCCAACAAGCAGATTCAGTTGAAGGCCCTCGAAATCCAGACCGCCCCACTGCGCGGTCTCGACGGCCGCGTGGAAAAAACCCGTGAGCAAATTCAGGCGTTCTATAAGAAGCGCATCCCGCCCGACTACTCCCTGATCTCCAGCCGCATCGGCGATCTGGCGGTCGCCTCGGGAGTGCGCCTCACGCGCGTGCAATACACCCAGGGCGAGCCCGGCTCCGACCTCACTGAGATCTCCATGGATGCCGCCATCAGTGGCGACTATCCCGCCATCATGCGCTTCATCAACAGCATCGAGCGCGATCCGGTCTTCTTCATCATCCGCGCCATGTCCTTCACCAGTCAGCAGGGCGGGCTGGTCAACCTGCGCCTGCGCGTCTCCACCTGGCTGCGCCCCGCTGACGCGGCCGCCAGCGGTCTGCCCTCTACGCCAGCCCCGGGAGACGAAACTCCCCAACCTTCTACCACCGGCAAGGAGGGCGAATAACCATGGCTCTCGCTCTCGGCGCCGAAAACAAGCGCCAGGTTGTTCTGGTCATCGTGCTCTTCGCTGTCGTTCTCGGCGTCGGCGGTTGGGAACTCTATCGCAACTTTGCCGGTCCTCCCACGCCCGCGCATCCCGCTCCCGCGCCTGCTCTGCTTCGCAACCCTCCCGCCGCGGCCAACTCCGCTCTGGCCCCCGGCCACGAGGCGCAAAAACTCACCAATGCGGACATCGATCCCGCCCTGCACTTTGACAAGCTCGCCCAGAGCGAAGATGTGCGGTACGTGGGCACGGGAAGAAACATCTTTTCCGCCGAGTCGGCGCCGGCGCCTATCCCAACTCCGCTCAAGAGCGCGCGCAACACCCCGGCGGCCGGTGGCGCCGCCGCGGCCGCGGCCGCGCCCAAGCCCCCGGACATCGACCTCAAATACTTCGGCTACTCCGAGGACAAAAGCAAAGTGCTCCAAGCCTTCTTCGCCCGTGGCGACGACATCTTCATGGCTAAAACCGGCGACATCGTGGACCATCGCTACAAGGTGGGCGCCATCCGCCCGCTCAGTGTCGAAGTCACTGACTTGGCCTATAACAACACGCAAACACTACAGATTGCGCAGTTCTGAATCGCCCTATGACTTCTCCCTCTCCAATTCGCCGCGGTCTTCCCCCTGAGTTCGCTGCGCCATCCTCCCCTCAGCTGGCTGCAAAAGAGGCGCGCTCAGAGCAGCCGCCAACGAACGCCCCTCTGCGCGCGCGCAAAGCCATCCCCGCCTCCGAGCAGGGCTACGTCATGCTCATCGCCATCTTCTTCATGGCCCTCCTCGTCCTCTCGCTCGCCGTCGCCGCGCCAAAGATTGCCAAATCCATCCAGCGTGACCGCGACCTCGAAACCTGGCATCGCGGCATGCAATACCGCCAAGCCATCCGGCTCTACTACCGCAAGTTCAACGCTTATCCGCCCAATATCGACGCGCTCATCGACACCAACGACATCCGTTACCTGCGCAAGCGCTACAAGGATCCCATCACCGGCCAGGACGACTGGAAACCCATCCTGTTCGGCCAGAACAAAACTCCAACCGTCATGGGCTTCTTCGGCCAGTCCCTGGCCGGCCCCGCCGCCACCCTCGCCGGCACCGGGCCATCCGGCGGCTCAGGCCAGCCCGGCGCACCGAATTCCAACGGCGGCTTCGGCTCCGGCTTCTCCGGCTCCAGCAACGATCAAACTCCCGCGACGGGCGCATCCAGCTCATCCGGTAACTCCGGCGGCTCATCCGGCACGACGAGCGGAACCGGCAGCTCGGGCGATACGGGAGCTACCGGAAGCGCTTCTTCAGGGACGGCCGCCACTGGAATCTCAGGCGACGCCACCAGCGCCAACCTCGCCAGTCGGACCTTCGGCGGCGCGGGCATCATCGGCTTCTCCCCCGCCAGCCCCAAGCAATCTATCCTCGTCTACAAAAAGAAGAACCATTACATCGAATGGGAATTCACTTACGACCCGATCTCCGAAATGAAAGCCAGGAGCGGCAGCCACACGGGAATCACCGGCCAGCCCGCCGGCAGCACCTCTACGCCTGCGGGAACCTCCTCCGACAACTCCTCCTCCGGCAGCTCGTCCTCCGGCAACTCCAATCCCACATCCACGTCCGCGCCGCCCGACACCTCCGCACCCCAATAGCCTCTCCCCTTTCAGCCCCACAAGCACAAAAGGCCCGCCCTCACTGGGCGAGCCTTTGCAGCGGAACTTGCCTTTGTCTTTGCTCTTCCTAGTCCCTATTCCCTAAGTCCCTTATTCCCTGTCTTTCTCACACCTGGAACGACGATCCACACCCGCAGGTCGACTTCACCTGGGGATTATCGAACTTGAAGCCTGCTGCCTCCAGCGTCTCCACGTAATCCACCGTGCAGCCATTCAGGTACATCAACGAGGTGGCGTCCACAAAGACCCTTAAGTCGTCAAAATTGAACACCTTATCCATCATCCCGGCCTGGTTCTCGAAGGCCATGGAGTATTGGAACCCGGAGCAGCCTCCCCCCACGACGCCGATGCGCAGACCGGCCGGCAGCGGCTCCTGGGTGGCCATAATCTCGCGTACCTTGGCAATTGCCTGGGGAGTCAGCACCAGCGGCGGTTTCTTTACGGTTTCCTCGGTCGGTGCAACGGTCGTTGTAGCCATGTCGTCTCCTCGGTGTCCTGAACTTCGTGTCCTTCCTGTACTCTACCGTCCGGCGAACCGGGACACAAGCCCCCGGTTGCCCTGCAATTTGTTAGATGCGCCCCACCCCGAAGGGTCGCAGGCGCTTTGTACTCCGCAATTCGTCTGCCTCCCGCAGGGCCGAAAATCGTTCGAGGTGGTTCACAATGTCACCGTTTTGGGGCTATGATAGTCAACCGGAAGGGCCCCTCTGGCGCGAGACCGCAGTTCCCCACGACCCCGCCGGTACTTGGGACCGGAATTCGTTCGGAGGTGGAGTATGTCGTTTGTCCTGGTGATGTGGATGATTTGGTCTCTCTTGGTCCTGATCCTGGCCGCGCTCTACATCTATCGCTCAAACCTGACCAAGAACGAAGAGGACCAGATCTTCCTCGACGACTCCTTCGAGCACGAGAAGGCCGAGCAGGCGGTCATCGCTGCGAAAGTGGCGAAGATCGAGCCTGTCGTGCTCATCGCCCGGTGGATCGTCATCGTCGCGACGGGCTTCGTTATCGTGTATTACGTGTGGAGCATATTGCACTTCGAGCTCCACATTTTTTGATGGCGCCAGAGTCCGTGCACACTGCCTGATTCCGGAGCGTTGGCTCCAGGGAGGGAGAATTCAGCCTTCTCCTGAGGCGTTCCTTGCGCTGGCGCGGACCGTTTCTGCCGTCCGCGCCGGCGGCATGGGTAATCCCCGATCTCCTTGTTGGCTAGTCTCCTGTCTCCGAAGTTCGCATCATAAATCCAGATGTCATCCTGAGCGGAGTTTGGCCCGCATTTTGGCCAAACGGAGTCGAAAGCCTGCCCTGAGCGAAGTCGAAGGGGACCTGCATTTGGGATGCCCGATTTATGTGACAAACTTTAGAGACACCACGCTAGAGGCCGAAGCGGTGCGCCAGGTCGAGCAGATAGTACCCGATCACGAACGCCGTCATGACGCCCGCCACACCCAGTGACGTCAACCGCAACGGCCGGATCTTGCTCACCCGCGCCGCTATCGCGTCCTGTTCTGACTTCACATGACTTGACGAATCGGCCAGGAAAATCTGCACTCCCTCATTCCTCGCCAGCCTCGCTGCAAGAATACTTACGCCAACCATAAAGACAAATGACGCACCCCAAGAAGCCCACATGACCGGAACGAATCCCATTCCACTCTCCTGTTGATAGGTTTGCATGGCTCTGATTCCGCGCGCCTGCCGATGCATCGCGCTCGCACGCAAATTTGAGCCTTATGTTGCCATCATAGGTGTCACTAGGATTGTCCTTGCGTGACTGGGGTCACAACTGCCTCACCACACTCCGGTTTTGGACCACATTCTGAAACGAGATCGGTTCCTCTACTCCACTTCCTGCTTCGCCCGGTAGCCATCCCGCGCAATTACGTCGTACTTCAGCGGCTTGTGCTTCTCGTCCTGTATGCGCAGCGGCTGGCCCTCGTCGCCCACAAGTACCACGCGGATCTTCCTCCACGTCCCGTCCTGCTTCGCGTTCGTCGGGTGATAGACCAGTTCGTATTTGGCGCGGATATTCTGGTTGATCTCTTTCACATCGTCGGGCAGCTCGCCCGCAAACCGCGGCGCAAAGTGCATGCCGCCGGTCAGGTCGGAGAAGGTCTTCATCTGGTTGTCGGCCTGCAGGTACGTCATGTCGCGCATGTCCCCCATCATTCCTCCCCTGCCCTGGGTCATCGCTTCAAAAAAACCGTCGGTCGAGATGGTGAAGATGCTGATGTCGCGCGATGCCTTCACCCTCTTCAGAATCTGGTCCAGGTCCAGTTTTGACATCGTATCCACGCCGGTAGCAATCAACACGATGTATTTCTGGCCCTCGATTCGTGAAAGCCGGTCCAGCGACTCGTTCAGCGCATCGAAGATCGCCGTCTCCTGGAATGCGACCGGCGACCACGCTTCGTTGCCCAACTCGTTGATGCCTTCCAGAATCTGCCGCTTGTCCTGCGTAAAATCGCTCACGATGTGCGTATTCAGATCGAAGGTCATCATGGCCACGTAGTCCTGCGGCCGCAGTTGCTGCGTAAACGCCCACGCCGCATTCAGCATGTCCACCCTGAAGAACCATCCGCGCGCCGCGTACTCGCAAAGCAACAGCACCGTAATCGGAGCCTCCGTGCGCCTGAACCCTTCGATCTTCTGCTCCACCCCATCCTCATAAACCCGAAAGTTCGCCGGCTTCAGTCCGGGCACGAACGTGTGCGTCTTCTCCAGCAGCACCCCCACGTCAATCGTCACCTCGGGGACCTCCACGCGAAGGCTCATGGGGGGCATTCCCTCGGGGTTCTTGAACTTTGGCGCAGCGGGAGCCGGAGGCGGCGTGTTGTCGGGATTCTCCGTCTTCTTGGGCAGGGCGATCACGCCGTTATCGCCGCTGGGACCTCCACTCGCCGGCGCAGCCTGATCGGTCGGCTGCTGTTGCGTCCCAGTCTGCTGACTCTGTGCTCGTGTCCTGTTCAGCGGCGCGGCAGCCAGGGCCAGAAGAACCAGGAACAGCAGCTCAAGCGATAGACGCCGGGCAACTCTTGCGTTCATACGCGGCTTTGACATCGTTACACCCTCTTATGCTCACAAGCATACGCGATTTACATCGCCAGTCCCCGGCCGCGGCCGGCATATCGCCTCATCAGCAAACCCGGCAGCACTTGCTCCGCTACCGGCCGCGCGGCACACTGTACAGTAATAGACGTGGAAACTCGTCCCAGGGGATTCACACAGACCCGGTCCGCCCTCGCCATTTTCTCCCGCCTGGCGTGGGTGGCGCTTCCCTTGCCGGCGCTTCTGGCGCAATCTGCCTCCTCTCCCGTCCACCCCCCGGCAACGCCGCCGGACTCGGCCGCCGCAATCGCCGTCCCTCCGCAAAACCCCGCCATCTTCCCGCTCAGCCAGGTGCGCCCCGGCATGACCGGCGCCGCTTGGACCGTCTTTCAAGGAACCGTTCCCGAGCCCATGCGGGTCGAGATCCTAGGCGTGCTGCGTAACGCGCGCGGTCCCGGCCAGGATATGATTCTGGCCCAGCTTCGCGGCGCCAAGCCCGAATACACCGGCATCGTCGAGGGCATGAGCGGCAGTCCCGTCTACATCGGCGGCAAGCTGGCAGGCTCCATCTCGTACCGCATCGGCCAGTTCACCAAGGACCCCATCGCGGGCATCACGCCCATCGAACAAATGCTCGAAGTCCGCGGCTTGCCGTCGCGCGGCCCCTCTGAGGACGGCATGCAATCCGCGCAGCCCGGCTGGATCGCAACGCCTGCGGCGGCCGATTCCGCAAGCCTCGAGAATCCCCTTTCCGCCGGCGCCATGACCTTTCAGCCGATGGACACGCCGCTGGTCATGAGCGGATTCCGCCCCGAGGCGATCCGTTTCTGGCAACTGCAAACCGCGGGAACCGCTTTCGGCCCGGTGGCCGCCGGCGGCGAGCTCTCGGGGCTCCCCTCTGGGCCCGGCGCTTCATCCGCAGCCGGTTCGCCCGCAGCCTCTGCCGTCCACCCTGCGCTCGAACCCGGCTCTGCGGTGAGCATGCAACTCATTCGCGGCGACCTCGAGGTCGCCGCCACCTGTACCGTCACCTGGGTCGATCCCAGGCAGTTGCTCGCCTGTGGTCATTCCGTTCTGGGCGCGGGCCCGGTTTCGCTGCCCATGACCACCGCGGAAGTCGTCACCACTCTCGCCTCGCCGCTGAATTCCTTCAAGATCGTCAACACGGGCGTCACCGTCGGCGCCTTCACTCAGGATCGCGAGTCGGCCATTCGCGGCGTGTTCGGCGCGCAGGCCCATATGATTCCCCTGCACATCGCCGTCGATGCGCCGGAAGGGTCGCGCAAAGTCAACGTCGAAATCCTCGACGTTCCTTCTCTCACGCCCCTTGCTGCGCAGTTGGTCCTCTATCAATCGCTCCTCGAGAGCAACGACAGCAGCGCGTCCCTCAGTTACCATGTCACCGGCAACATCCAGTTGGCCGGCTTCCCGCCTGTTCCGCTGGATCTTTGGGCGCCCGCCGGTGATTCGCCGCCCGCGCCCATGCAGGCCGCCCTTCTCACCGGCGATCAGTTCAACCGCCTCTACTCGAACGGCGCGCGCCAGGGCGTAGTCCGCGAAATCGAGCTGCGCGTTCAGGCGATTCCTCGCCATGTTCAGGTCACGCTCGAACAGGCGCGCCTGGTCTCCGCGGATATCGTCCACGCCGGCGACACCATTGAAGTCGAGGCGACCCTCCGCCCCTGGCAGCAGCCTGAGCGGAACGTCCGCATCGCCGTCAAGCTGCCGCCACGGCTGGCCGCGGGCAACCTGCGCCTCCTGGTTTCCGACGCCGCAACCCTCGACCGCACCCTCCTCCAGCCACGTTTTCCCGCTCCGCCCGACGATCTCGCCACCGTCCTCGCCGAGGCCCGCAATCAGCACCCCGCCGACTGTATCTATGTCAGCCTCCTCGCTCCCGAAACGCAGTGCGAAATCCACGGCGTCACGCTCACCGGCCTCCCGCTTTCGGTCGCCAACGCCCTTGAGCCGCTCCGCAGCAAACAGAGTGCCGGGCTCAACGGCGAATCCGCCGAACTCGCTGGCGAAGCACCCGCCGGCGGCGTCCTCACCGGCTTTCAGGTTCTCAACCTCCACATCGAGCCCGGCGGCGGGTTAAACTAGAAGCTGTTTCATAACCTGGTTTTGAAAGGGCACGGCTTCAGCCGTGCCGTACAGGAATCAGGGAAATCGCTGGCTTCAGCCACTGAGGGAAGGTTTTCGGGAAATCTGAGGTGGTTGTGAAACAGCTTCTAGAATCATTGCAACATCGATTCACTTTCCAGCGGCGCCGGATCTAGGGGACAACGCGCCGGCCAAAAACAAAATTCACGGAGACTTCCGGGGCAATCATGGCTCAAATTCAAGGACTTGCAGCTCATGCGGCAGGCGCTGAACTTCTTCCCTTGCGCTACGACCCAGGCAAGCTCGCGGCGCATGAGGTCGAGATCGCCATCACCCACTGCGGCATCTGCCATAGCGATCTTCATCTCATCGCCAACGATTGGGGCATCAGCCAATATCCCTTCATTCCCGGCCACGAGATCGTCGGCACGGTCGCGGCTCTCGGCGGCGAAGTCCGTTCTCTCGAAGTCGGCCAGCGCGTAGGCCTCGGCTGGCAATCCAACTCCTGCGGCCAGTGCGAGTGGTGTATAAGCGGCCAGGAAAACCTCTGCCTCAATTCCGAAGGCACCTGCGTCCACCGCCACGGCGGCTACGCCGATCGCGTCCGCGCCAATGCCCGCTTCGTGGTTCCCATCCCCGACGCTCTCGACAGCGAGCACGCCGCTCCGCTCCTCGGCGGCGGCATCACCGTCTACAACCCCATGCGCATGCATGGCGTGAACCCTTCCTCGCGCGTCGGCATCGTAGGCATCGGCGGCCTCGGCCACCTCGCCATTCAGTTCGCCCGCGTCTTCGGCGCTCAGGTCACAGCCTTTTCCACCTCCGTCGCCAAGGAAGCGGAGGCCCGCGCGCTCGGAGCCCACCACTTCGTCAACAGCCGCGAAACCAAAGCCATGAAAGAAGTGGCCGGCTCCCTCGACTTCATCCTCACCACCGTCAACGCCGATCAGGACTGGGGAATCCTCCTCCAGGCCCTCCGCCCCAATGGAACCCTTTGGTTCGTCGGGATTCCGCCTTCTCCGGTTTCCGTCAGCGCCTTCCCGCTTGTCTCCGTCCAACGCGCCATCGGCGGCAGTCCCTTCGGCAGCCCCTCCCGTCTGCGCGAAATGCTCGACGTTGCCGCCCGCCACGGCGTCAAAGCCACCACCGAGCGCTTCCCCATGGAAAAGGCCAATGAAGCTATCGAAAAAGTCAAAAAAGGCAAAGTCCGCTACCGCGCCGTCCTCGCCAATTAGGGTCTCGACCCGGCTAACGCATTTCTCCCAATGGTGTATAGGGGTTCAAGACCGCATAGTTGACGCGAACCCCAGTGAGCGGCAACCTTCGAACCATTGAGCACTCTCGAGGATTGGGAGAAATGCCTTAGAAGGTTAGCTGAACGCGGCTCATCAGCACGCTTTCGTGGGGAAGAACGGCTTCATCCTCCTGTGCCATCTTGAAGCCGGTGCGCTCGTAATCGGTCGTAAGCTTCACAAAGCGATTGAGAATCCAATTCATCCCGATTCCAAGCTCTGCCGCCTGTTGTGCTGCGGTTACGGGACTCGCCAATGCCGGAAAGGCGTCACGATCGATCCGCACCCGGCTGGAACGCGCCGCAAGCTCCAGGGCTCCTAAGTAGCGAAATCCTCGGGCGGGCTCAAATGCTCTTCGCGGGGTGACCGCCTCGTAATGGTTCTTTTCTCCCGTCAACAGAATCGACCCCGTAACCTGCCAGCCCACGTTCCTCACCGTCGCGCTGAAGGTCTGGTTCCGCACATCCTGCGTCGAGACCACATATTCGCTCGTCAATCCCAACGGGCCGGCATAGTAGTTGGCTTGCGGCGCAATTCGGTAGTGCGGGCCATTCGCGGTCGCCGTAGAAGCATATTTGAAGAATGTATTCTGGCCCTCGGTTTTCAGCCCCGCTATGGGGCCATGCTGATGGCCGTCGGAGCCCGCCATTCCAATGCCAAAGCCACGAAGCGCTTCTCTTTGGCTAGCGGAAAATGGATGCAGGAACAATCGAGCGGCAGCCTCGTTGGCTTGGAGCCATTCGAAGTTGCCGTTCGATCCGTCGTTCGACCCATTGAAATATCCGGCTGCGTATTCCATGCGGTTGGAGAAGACCGATCCCCCAACCTGTCCTCCCATGTAGCGCAGCGGAAGCAGGTCCGACGCCATCGAGCGTTCCGCAAACACCAGTTGACGGTCCTGTTGCAGGATTTCCAGTCCGATCGGCTCCTTGAATTTCCCCACTCGCAGCTTCGCCGCAGGAAATCTCCTCCATTCCAGGAAAGCTTCCTGAATTTGAGGATTGTCCTGGCCGAAATCCGGCATGAAGCGAAAATCGACAGAACGAAAGACCGTTCCCTCAAACAATGGACGGGTGCGCCGGAAGAGAAACACATCCAATCCCTCGCCGCGAAGGTTGCTCAAGAACATCCGGTCGTCGGCCTGAAGATACCCGTGAACGTGGAGAGTATCGGCGCCATCGGTGGTCGAAAAACGCAGGCCGTCCGATCCGGCAGTTATACGGTGCGCACCCCGGGAGCCGGCAAAACCTGCTTGCCCGGCTGAGGTCCCAACATCGCCATCTTGTGCCTGCGCATGAATCGTCGCGATCGAAGGAAGGATCGCTAGGAAGATAAAGAGCGTTCGCATAGATGTTCTCCGCTTCTGAAGCGGCGCCATTCCGACTCGACGGAAAGGACCGTCCAGCGCCGTTGACTTGGGAATGATGTAGAGTCGCGGAGAACACCGATGAGACTTGAATGCCCGCGACAGCCTGGCGGCTACGCGGGCTAAAGGATGCCACTACAATATGGCAGAGGCAGAGACCTAGGTCGCCCGCGCGAAGCGCGTTTTCGGGGAGCGGCGACAACAGGTATTCAAGTCCATTGGCTGATGATATTCGAAGACCGGCGCGATGGCAAATTCCTCATCGCGCAGCTCTCTCGATTTCCACAGCCCATTTTCGTTAACATATTTGCGTTATGCCGTTCCCGATCAAAACCTGCGTCATTTGCCACGAAGAATTCGAGCTCCGCCCCGATAAGCCCGGCTTCGCCAATCGCTGCCCCTCGTGCAGCGAACCCGAATCCACCGAGCCCGAAACCCGCCGCCCCACCGACTACGCCGAGCGCCGCGCCGAACTCGAAGTCAACGCCGCCCGCCGCCGCGCCATCCGCGACCTCCTCTACCGCAACGACAGCTAGGCGTTCACTCATTCACTCTTTCATCAGTTCACTAGTTTCCTGGGTCCAAAGTTCGTATCAATAGGAAATGGTCATCCTGAGCGGAGTCCGCCGCGGCGGACGGAGTCGAAAGCCTGCCCTGAGCGAGTCCGCCGCAGCGAACGAGTCGAATGCGGATCTGCGGTTGTTTTTCAATCAACTTCGGATTCACCACACTAGAATAGATTTGTGACCGTGAACGGCCGGGCAGAAGTCTGACATTTTGGACCGGGCACATCCCCGACACTTTTCCCTTATCAGGAAGGTTTTGCTTTTCCGTTTCCGGGGCAGCTGCCCCGGAAACGGCGCTTCTTCTCTGTGCTCCTTTTGCTGCCGGCAGCCGGTAGGTCTTTCGCGTCCTGGCGTCGAACAGGGCCAGGGGTACATGGGCAAAGTAGACGGTGTAGCATCCGTCGTCAAACGGCAGCAGTCCCACCCGCCCGCCCCACAGCACCTCGGAGAGAAAAACATCGTGTTTTTTCCAGCGGAAATGGCCGTGGCTTTTGATGGTGCGCACCAGCATCGTGTCGGGGTAATCCACCTCCGGCAGGCGTTGCGGGTAGGGCCGCGGCGAAGGCTCATACGCCGAGGCTGGTGTCTGCATCCCCAGGGCCTCGTGAGGCCGCACCTGGTTGTAATCGTGGCGAAAGCGGTCCAGCTCCCGCTGCTGTGCCCGCCAGTCCTCGGCCTGCCTCAGATCCAGCTTCAGCGTGCGGTGCATGCGCTCGTGGCGGCCGTTCTGCTCCGGATGACCGGCCTCAATCCGCTCCGGCACGATGCCCAGCTTGATCCACCACACCGCCAGCCGCGACAGCCCGCCCACCGCCGAGCTGGCGAACGGCGCGCCGTTGTCGGTGCGGATCGCCTCAGGAAGCCCATACTCGCGGAAGGCCGCCTCGAAGATGGCCCGCACCCGCTCGGTATCCGGGTACGGACCGGGGACATCCCTGACAGATTGGACCGGGGACATATCTGACACTCGAACGGGGTTGATGACAGTTAGAACGAGGGCATGGCCCAGTACCGCTGATCGCCGATCATGCGATTCACCCGGAGATTCGTCACGACGCACTCCCACTCTCCTCAACAGGGACGCAAGGCCGCTGGAGGCCGCAACCGCGGGTGGAAAAACTGAACACGGCGCACCATGTCCAGCTTCGTTTGGTGTTACGGCCGAGTTCAGAACGTGAAGGCGAGGCCGGCGCGCAGGCTGCGCTGATCCGTTGCGAATAGGAGCAGCGAACCATCGCTCAGCAGATACGGGCGATAACCCTCGGCCAGCAGATTCCTCACGTCCAGCAGAGCCTCCAGGCCGCCCGACCCGTCGCGCGTCACATGAATGGGCTGGCTCAGGTGAAGGCTGAAAAACGGCGCGGCCGCATCTTGCGCAAAGGGGGCGACTTCCGTCACGGAATCGTCAGGCTGCCAACGGTAGCTGGCGCTCCAGTGGGTTCCGGTGCCGTCCAGAGTGCCCGAAAGCGCGATCGCGTAGGTCTGCATGTGCCGCGGACGGACGGAAGCGAGCACCTCGCTGAGCGGAATGGCCTGCGGCAAAGCGGGCATCACCAACGCGCTGCCGCTCGCATAGCTCACGCGGATGCGATTGCCGCCGGGCAAACGGTGGTCCACGCTGGCTTGCAACCCTCCGGAAGAGAACGCCGGTCCTGCGGCGCGGAGCAGGTTGCTCGTCCGGTCGAAGAGCATCTGATTTGTCGCCGGAAAATCGCCTTCCGCAAAATGGCCCAGCGCCTCGATCACGGGATTGTCGAGGTCGTCCGAGTAAATCGCAACGGCCACGCCCGAAGCGTCCGTCTGCCTCTCCCAGCCAATCTCCTGGTGAAGACCACGCTCCAGCACCAATTTGCCGTCGCGCTCCGCCATCGCCGGCAGCCACGCGCCCGCCTCGGATTCGTCTTCTCCGGCCACATGGCTCTGAACCATGGTGGCCATCCGGTAGCTCACAGTATAGGCGCCGCCGCGCCACGCCACCGCCGCAAAGGGCAGCATGGCGGTTGCCATTTCCGGCGAAGACCCGCCAAGGCGCCCCAGCACAGCGGTTGAACCTACCTCGGCCTCGATCGCTTCGCCCAGATGCATCGTCTCAGAGTTGCGCACCACCGCTTCGTCCAGCCCCTCGTCCCCGGATCCCTCCACCTCCGGCTCAACCCTCACGGCCGCTACGGACTGCACTGAACCCGCAAACCCCAAATCTTGCCGGAAGCCCAGCATCGACTCCATGCCGGCATCGGTACCGGGCGCAAAATCCACGCGCGCCAGCAACTCCCGGCTGTCGGCTGGCGTATCTTCTACTGCCGCTGTAAAGCGTTCTCCGCTCTCGCCGAAAGTTCCCGCCTGACCGGTCGCCATCAGGCGAGCCTTCAGCTTTGGCCTAGCTCCCGTGCCATCAGAAACCACCACCAATGGCCCGTCCTCAAGCCAGCGCAGCAACGGCCGGTTCGCCGCGGACCGCAGCGTCCATGCCCAGTCGTCCTTTTGCGAGTTGCTGGCGCGCGGCTCAGCCGGAAGCCATTGAATGACCTCATACAGGGTGTTCAGCGTGAGGTTCACCACGACGGCGCCGCGGACCTTGACGTTTTCCCGCAGCGCGGGCAGAAAGTCGGGTCCCATCGCCTTCAGAGCGTAACGTCCTGGCTCTAGCGACGAAATCAGAAAGCGGCCTTTGCTGTCGGTATAGACGCTGGTGACCACGCTTAAGTCGGGCCGCAGAAGCTGCACTTCCGCGCCGATCTGAGGCACGCCTGCCGAGTCGTGGACGTAGCCCGACACAGACGCCGCCGCCGCTCCAAAGGCTGGAGCGGCCCCAAAAACAATCAGCACGGCCAAACCGGCGAGATGGGTGCAAAGCTTCATCAGCAGATCGGAAAACCCGCCGCGTCCCTGGCATCTTCCCTATAAACAAAAACCCGACAGCCCACCGAATTCTCCGGTTCAGTTGGTGCTTGTACGGATTGCTTCTTATTCGACGACAAAAGGAGTCGATTGTGCAATCTCTTGTTTTGAGATCGCATCATCGAGCTTCACGATTACCTTGTACTTGCCAGGCTCCAGACCGGCAATATTGAGGGACTTCTCGACCGTAAGCTGGTCGCTGTGTGCCCCTAAATCTTTTGATTCCAATTGCTTCTGAAGAATCACAGTCCCAGCCGCATCGGTAATCTGGTAGGTAACCGTGGCTGAGTTACTCTTGGTAGCTTCGTCAATCCCAAGGTTATAAAACTGCATCCAGAAATTCAGGTTCTGGCCGCGCTTGAAGCTTACCGGAGTAGTCGGGTTCGAGGCCACCCGCGGCCGGATAAACGTATTGCTGATGATGAAGTTGCCGCTGCCGATCTGCCGCGAGGAGACCGTGTTCATCTCGTCCGCCAGAATCAGCGACGAAGCCCCGAGTTTATCGTCCTGGTACATCGGAACATCAATTCCTCTTCCGTAAATTCCGATGTGATCCGGATTGTTCACGTCTTTAATCGCGATATCCAGACGGTAGAGGCCGGGCTGAAGCGGCAGCGCCTTCCAGTAGAGCGATTTGTGGTCGAGGGTCTTCTCCAATAGCTCGGCAGGCTGATCGATCTCCACCGTGTCTTCGAACGTCTGCACGGTCTTGTGCATAATCGTGGTCACCTTGCCCAAGATGTTCACCACTCCCTTGGACACGCCGTCCTTGGTCACGAAAGTGACGTTGCGGTTGCGGATCTGGATGGTAATCGGCACCAGATCCATGCTGTCGGTCACCTTCACGAAATCCGTGCGCACATCAAATGGAAAAGGCGGGCCGGTGAGCACCTTGTGCTCGGAGACAAAAGCATCCAAATCCTTGAACTGGATCGGTGGGGGAGCGAATAGCTTGGCGGCCAACTCGATGCGGTCGAACTCCTTGGCCTCCTCGCCCTGGCCCTTAAGCATCGGGTTAGCGCCGAACTGTTCGATACCACCACCCTCGAACCGGTCTGACTTGTCCGGGTGTTTCTCCATCGATTCATACTCGGTAAGACCTGCCTGAGGCACCTCCTTCAGCGCGTCTTTCTCGGTGCGGTCGATAGTGAAGTGGTAGTCGCCGCACTGGCAGGTGTCCACGAACTCGATGTCGACGTTTTCGCCGATGCCCTCCAGATAGCGATAGTGCCAAGTCTCGTACGGGTACGTGGATGTCACGCCGCCGCCCTCATCCATCGGCCGCTCATACTCTCCGCCCGAAGGATGGGAATCGATCGAGTCCGGTGGACCCCACATGATGTAGATGCGCCCGCGATCCGCCTTCCACCCCGGCTTGCCCGCCGCATAGTGGTCGTTGGCGTATTGAATGCGCCGGTAGTGTTCGTCGCGGAACTCGTTTTCCGGTGAGTCGGGATTGGGGTTGCGCCGCTGCCAGAAGTTCTCTTCAAACGTCTCGCGTTCCTCATCGTTGCTCAGGTTCAGGAACGCCTTGCGCTCATCGTCGGTAATAATGTAGGGCACTTCCTCGTTGAGCCAGGTCTTGTAGGTGCCCTTCAACTCCTGCCGCAGCTCTTTCTGCTGCTTGTATCTCTCTTTATCCGAGAGCGGCCGGTTGAGGGGGTTTGCTTCCTGATCCTGATCGCTCGCGGGCGCTTGCGCCTGACTTGCGGTAGGCGCCGCGCCGTTCTGCTGCGCCAAAACCCCGGTCGCGGGCACGAAAACCAGGCCGCAACCAAGGGCAGTAAAAAGAAGACGGCGGCTGTAGAACGTCATTGCCTTGAATACTCCTGCGATCACTTCATTTTACGGCTATGTGAGACGTTGGGCAAGGTTCAGTGCACAGTCGTCCGCCGGTTGGACGTATCAGCGGCATCAATGTCAACGGTTTAGCGGCTGGCAAGAGTGAGAATTCACACAATTCGTGACCTGAATGGCTCGCTGGAAGGGCCTCCCGCCGTCCAACCGTCAGGCTTGTATCTGCCGCGCTCCACGCGCCTGGCAGGCAGACGGGCATCCAAACGGGCGAAGTTTCATCGCTACTCACGGTTGACAGGCAACCTGTGCGGCCGGGAACGGCGTTCAGCCCCTTAGGAACCTTTCGCCGCGCGGGCGCGTACACTGGATTCTAGAAAAACAGGGATTCGATGCGCTCATGAAGAAAATCCTTCTTATTGCTCTCGTTGTGCTTGTGGCCGCCGGATTAGTAGCCTTCATGGTCATCCGGCAGCAGTCCGGCTATACCAAGGTCTACACCGCCACCTTGACGCGAGAGGACCTGTCCACCATCGTCAGCGGCACCGGCCAGATCAAGCCCAAGAGCTACGTGAACGTGGGAGCCACGTCGTTTGGCCGTATCACCCGCTTCTTCGTGAAGGAGGGCGACCGCGTAAAGAAGGGCGAGACTCTGGCCACCATCGACAATGTGCAGCAGGAGTCGACGGTGAACGCGCAGCAGGCCACCATTGATGCCGCCAAAACCGACATCGCCTCCTATATCGCCGCCGAGAAAACCGCCCAGGCCAATGTCGAGCACGCTCAGGCCGACCTCGAGCAGAAGAAGCTGGACTGGGACCGCGCCCAGGCTCTCTACAAAGACGGCATCATGGCCAAGCAGGACTACGACGCCAAGAAGGCCGCCTACGATCTCGCTGTTGCCTCGCTGGCCCAAGCCGTTGCCGGACTCAATCAGGCTAAGGCACAGACTGATTCAGCCCGCGGCCATTTGCAGACGGCTGTCGCGAACCTCCGCGCCGACCAGGATTCTCTCAGCAAGACCATCGCCACGGCTCCTTTCGACGGCATCGTGACCAACGAACCGGTCCGCGAAGGCGAGACCGTTGTCGTAGGCATCCAGAACAGCGAGGGGTCCACGTTGATGACTTTGGCCGACATGAGCATCATCACCGCCGAAGTCAAAGTGGACGAAACCGACATCATCAACGTGCAACTCGGCCAGCCCGCCGAAGTCACCGTTGACGCTCTGCCTAACAAAGTGTTCAAGGGCCACGTCACCCTGGTCGGCGATCAGGCGCTCCTGCGCTCCACTGGCGTGGCCACCTCGCAATCGACTACGGGCACCGAGGAAGCCAAAGACTTCAAGGTCGTGGTCACGCTCGACAATCCCTCCGATGAGCTTCGCCCCGGCCTTTCGTGCACTGCCAAAATTACCACCGCGCATAAGACCAATGTGCTCGCCCTGCCCATCCAGGCTCTCACCATGCACGATCCGGCCACCGACGTTGCCAAGCCGGGCGGCGGTGTTCAGGCGGCGTCCGCTCCCGTGAAGTCCAACCCAGTGCAGGGTGTCTTCGTCGTTCAGAAGGATCCGCACGGCAGGTTGCGCGCCAGGTTCGTTCCCGTTACCACCGGCATTACCGGGGCCACCGACATCGAAGTGCTCTCCGGCCTGAACCAGGGCGAGGAAATCATCACCGGCCCCTACAAAACTCTGCGCGACCTAAAGGGAGGCGCTTTGCTCAAACGCGACAAGTCCGCACTGGCGCTGTCGACGGGCAGCTCCAGTTGACGCGCTGGTGCGTTGGCAGACTGCAGTTCAATTTCGAAAAAGGATGAGTCTCAGATGGTTTTGAACGGCATCGGCATCGAGGAACTACCGCCGGCCGCGGTCGTCGACGCGAACGACATGATCGTCGTCGAGGATTTGTGGCGCACCTACGACATGGGCTCCGAGCAGCAGGTGCAAGCACTCCGCGGCATTTCGCTGCGCATCCGCCACAACGAATATGTGGCCATCATGGGGCCCTCCGGTTCGGGCAAGTCCACCCTGATGAACCTGATCGGCTGCCTCGACACACCATCAAAGGGCCGCTACTGGCTTAACGGCCAGTTGGTCAGCGATCTTGACGACGACCAGCTCGCGCGCATCCGCAACAAGGAGATTGGCTTCGTCTTCCAGACCTTCAATCTACTGGCCCGCGCCACCGCGCTGCACAACGTGGAACTGCCCCTTATTTACAACGGCACCCCCTCTGCCGAGCGCATCGCGCGCGCCAAGCAGACCCTTGCCGACGTTGGTCTGGATTCGCGCATGATGCACAAACCCAACGAGCTATCGGGCGGCCAGCGCCAGCGTGTCGCCGTCGCTCGTGCCCTGGTCAACAATCCGTCGATCATCCTCGCCGACGAGCCCACGGGGAATCTCGACTCCAAGACCGGCCTCGAGATCATGGCCCTCTTCGATCAGCTCCACGCCCGCGGCAACACCATCGTCCTCGTCACTCATGAGGCCGACATCGCCCAATTTGCGCATCGCGTCGTTCACATCCGCGACGGCCAGATCTTCTCTGACGAAGCTTCTTCGCGGCGTAGGTAGGCTCACCCCGCGCCGGAGCCGGACGAGCAGCGCAACGGCACGCGCGTCCGCGTTTTTCACAGGAAGACAGCCATTCTTGGCGGAAATTTCATCAATTTGTCTTGACAGGAGAAAAAATAAGGGGCAACATTTCCACAGAAGGTAAGGGGATTGACGCAGGCGGTCAGGGTGACCGCGAGCGCACGTCCGATCATATCCTGGCTTTCCTTCTTTTCCCCTCCTCGATAGCTGAGGTTGTTGCGCCCTGGTTCTTCAGCCGGTGTTACTGCGCCGTCGCTCGAAACTGTTCAACGGTTTGGCGCTGAGGGCTTGTGCGCGTCGCAGGCCTCGATCGATGCGCGCACTGGCATCCGCCGATCCTGCAGGTTTAGACGGCTTTCCGCTTTCGACCGGATCTTCGCCGGCAGGCGCATGCAAGATGCAGATTCCGCGGGAAATCCGCAGTGCGGATTTCCTCTCGCGGTGGTTTTCTTTCACCATCGCCCTCAACCGTTAAGACGCTGAACGGAGGGTTCTATGGTCGTCACATCGCAATGCATCGGGCGCAGGGTGACAGGGCTCTATGTGGGCGCCAGCAATGTGCGCCGCTACTTCCGCATGGGCATCACCGAGATTGAATTGCAGCTCGATCACCTGCGCATCGAGTGCGGACTGGCGCCGAATTTCTGGCGGGACCAGCCGGAGATTCACGATCCCCGGTTGTGCCTCTGGCTGGAATCGAAGCATCGCAACGGAAACGGGCACGCGACGATCCCGATGGCCATGATCCCGTCGGGTAAAAACTCATTCATCCTTAGCCCCGCCGACACGAGTGCACAACAGACGGGCGATAAAAGCGGAGACTTCAATGACAACTGATATGGCCCCGACCGAGTTGGGAGCGCGCGCTGCCGAAGCGCTCAAGGCCTTATTGAGCCAGGTTTCGGGAGTCAGGCTCACGGAGATGAAGCGGGAGCCGCAGGCACGCGGCCGTGCTGCCGAGATCGTGGCGCGCATCGATGTCTTCGGTCACACTCATACCTTGGCATGTGCAGTGCACTCCGACGGAGAACCGGATCACGTGCGCGCAGCGTTGCACGGCTTACGCGACAGTGCCGCTCATCTTCCCGCCAACACTACGCCTGTCCTCATCGCGCCTTATCTTTCGCCCGAAGCGCAAGCATTCTGCAAGGAAAATCAAGCCGGATTCCTCGACCTCGAAGGCAATGCCCGCCTGACTGTGGGCGAGGTCTTCATCGGCATGCGCTCGCTTCCCTACCACGCTATCGGTCGCCCATCCGCTGCATCCCATCAACCCCCTGCTCGATCCCCTGCGAATGAGATTGTCCATGACGGCTTGCGCAGGCCTCCGCGACCTCACGCAACATCTGCGCTCGTCGCCTGAAGCATAAGCGAAGCTGCATTCTGGAACGCCCATCCCATCAAAACGCAGCAAACTGCAGCAGGCCCGCCTGTTCCGCCCGAGGCGAAAACGCTATGCACCGCCTCTGTGTGCCGCGTGCGGAACCACATCGATTGTCCGGTAAACGTCACGCCGCCGCTCAGATCTCCAGAATCACCGGCATGATCATCGGCCGCCGTCCCGTGCTCTTCTGGATCAGCCGTTTCAGCTCCACGCGCACCCGCTCATTCACCACGCCATAGTCGGACTTCTGCTCTGTGCTCAGCCCATCCAGCGTCTTCAGCACCGTCTCTCGCGCCTGGTCGGTGATGTCCGCGCCGCCGAACCCGCGCATCAGCACCTCCGGCTCGCGCTCCACCTTGCCGGTCTTCTTGTTGATGGCCAGTACAGCCAGCACCACGCCGTCTTCCGACAGAATCCGCCGGTCGCGGATCACCAGGTCCTCCACCACGTCGATCGACGAGCCGGAATCGATGAGGATCCGCCCCGCCGTCACCTTCTCCTGCTTGCGCGCATCGTCCTTGTCCAGCTCCAGCACGTCGCCGTCTTCGAGCACAATGGCATGGTCCACTGCGCCCGTCTCCATGGCCACCTGCGCGTGCCTCCGCAAAAAACGGTAGTCACCGTGAATGGGGATGAAAAACTTCGGCCGTACCAGGTTAATCAGCAGCCGCATCTCCTCCTGGCTGCCGTGACCGCTCACGTGGATCAGCCCATGCTGCCCATCGTCGTAAATCACGTTGGCCTCGCGCCGGCTCAGGTGGTCGATGACGCGAAAGATGCCCTTCTCGTTCCCGGGAATAATCCGCGAGCTCAGCACCACCGTGTCGCCCAGCTCGATCTTCGCGTGCTTGTGATTGTCCACAGCGGCGCGGCTCAACGCGCTCAGCGGCTCGCCCTGCGTTCCGCTGATCAGCACCATCATCTGCTCCGGCGGAAAGTCCCGGATCTGCCCGGGATTCACGATCAGCCCCGGCGGCACGTCGATGTAGCCGAGATCCTGCGCGATCTCCGTGCTCTCCACCATCGAACGGCCCACCACGGCCACCTTGCGCCCGTGCTTGCGCGCCAATTCCATCGCAATGCGAATGCGGTAGATCGACGACGAAAAACAACTGAAGAACAGCTTCTTCCTGGTCTGCGTGAACACCTCGTCCAGCCGCGGAATCACCGCCCGCTCGCTGGGCGTGTACCCCGTCCGCTCCACGTTGGTCGAGTCCTGCAGCAGCGCCAGCACGCCCCGCTTGCCATACTCGGCAAAGGTGTGCAGATCGAAGGCCTTGTCGTCCAGCGGCGCCAGGTCGATCTTGAAGTCGCCGGTATGAATAATGATGCCGACCGGCGTCTCGATCGCCAGCGCCACGCAATCCACTAGCGAGTGCGTCACGCGGATCGGCTCGATGGTGAACGGCCCGATTGTGAACTTCGCCCTCGGCTCGATCTCGATCAGCTCGGTTTCGTCGAGCAGTTGGTGCTCTTCCAGCTTGTCTTCCACGTAGGCCAGCGTGAACTCGGTGGCGTACACCGGCACCTTCAGCTCGTTCAGCATCCACGGCAGCCCGCCGATGTGGTCCTCGTGCCCATGCGTCAGCACGATGGCGCGAACGTGCTTCTTGTTCTCAATCAAATAGGTGATGTCGGGCACAACAATGTCCACTCCGAGCAGCTCCGTCTCGGGGAACATCAGGCCCGCGTCGATCACAATGATGTCGTCTTCCCAGCGCAAAGCCAGGCAGTTCATACCGAACTCGCCCAGCCCTCCCAAGGGAATAATTTGCAGCTTTTTTGTTTGCATCGGTCAACTTCGATGCTACCACTGGAGCCTTTGTGTAGATGAGACACAGTTTCACACAGGCCTTCGCCCACCGCCCACGCACGCGTACACCTCGTGATTTGAACAAATCAGTGAATTGCGAAGCGGAAGAGGAATACTGGTAGCGCTACCGGGAATCGAACCCGGGTTTTAAGATTGAGAATCTCACGTCCTAACCCCTAGACGATAGCGCCACTCATTGTGTGGAAGCTGCCTGCGAGCGCAGGCTACTCTCTTACTTTAGCAAAAATACCGCGTCAATCCAATGGCATGACGTGAGATGAAATGCCGCTCAAATCCCCAGCTTGCGTACTTCCTCGTTGTAGTACTTGCGGTACAGAATGTCCCACTCCTGTGAGCCTTCCAGGATGATCTTCCTCTGGTTGGCGATCTTCTGCCGCGCCATGGCGTCGATCTTCGCCTCCTCGGTGAGCAGAACCTCCAGCGCCTTGCGCGCCTCCTGGCGGATCGTGTTGCGATCCTCGAGGAACCCCACCTGGTCGATCTCGGCCAGCGTGTCGGCCACGGTGTGGGCCAGCTTGTTCAGCTTGTCGCGGCTGATCCTCATGGCGCCGCTCTGCGCTTCCCCAACCCTCATAGCACCGCCTTGTACTTCTTGGCCAACTCCGTCTTCACCTTTTTGAACATCTCCGCGTACTGCGCGCCGCTCCTGCGCATCTCCTCGGAGTAGGCGTCCAGAATCACGCGCACTTCCTCGTTGATGCGGTCCTCCAGCGAAAGCTCGTCGAGCAGGGCCGCATTGACGCGCTCCTCCGTCACCTTCAGATCGCTGGTAGTGATCATCTTGACGTTGATGAGGTGCTTGACCGTACGGCGGGCGAGATACCCAATGTAGTCGCGGGAAAAGATCATGGGTTAAAGCTCAGGATAGCGCATTGCACCGCTGTCTGTACACCTGTTAAAGGGCATCGTTGTCAGCGTTTTGCGGCTCGGCGGCCGTTTGCGCTGCACTCCTGCCGCTTCTTGTCAAACTTCGCCCCCGCTGCATCAGCGCGTAGTATGGCTGGTTCGAAAGCGTCGCATTGAATAACGGTTCGAGCCGCGTGGCGCCGTTTTTTGCCTCCAGGTCGAAGTAGTATTCGAGTGGAAAATCGGACTGCGTGTAGTCGGCCGGGATCGCCGCGGTGAAGCTCTCTCCATCCTGCTGCATGTCCACCTGCTTCCACCGCTCGGCCTGGTCGGTATGCCGGTAGTGCAGACGCATCGAGGTGACTTCGCCCGCGACCAGGACCGCCACCGACAGCGCAAGCGGTGCGCCGGCCTCAAAGCTCGCCGGCGGGTGATGCACGCACTCTGCGAGCGGCCGGCCCGGCCTGCCGGTTGCGGCGCCGATCGCGCTCCGTGTATCTTCGGTTGATACATCGGTTCGTCCCATACTCTTGATCTGCTCCGTCAGCGCCTCAAGGTCTTTGTCGATCGCGCTCAGCCGGTCGCTCCAGTGTCCGCGCCGCATGGGTACGCTGCCATACGAAATGTCCGCCCGATAGACAGCTGCCGCGCGCGTCGCCATGTCCGCCCACGCTTCGCGCGCCATCCTGTACTCGTCCAAGGCTTCCCGGCCCGCGTTTATATCCTGCGACTGCTCAAATATCGCGTACAGCACGCCACCGCGCAGCTTGGCCGCAAAAAAACGTCCCAGCCCGATCTGAATCTCCACGTCCGCTTCCATCCGCCGGAACGCCGCCGGCCGCCGTGCGATGGTCCTGCGGCGCGCATCATCCAGTGCAGTGCTCGCGGCGTTCGCGCAATCCTCCATCCACTGCGCCGCCTCGATCGGCGAGTACCTGGGATTCGCGGCGTCCGCGAGCAGATCCGCGGCGTGATCGTCGATGGTCACGAATAGTTGCGGATCGAGCGGGCTCACGGTTCCGAAACACCTGGGCTCCGGCGTGTCGCTATACGGCGAAGGCTCGCTGCCGCGCACGATCGGCATATTGGTGTAAATCTCGGGCCAGAACGAGTGATTCGATGCCGAAGGCAGATGCGCCGAGGTAAGCAGCGGCAGAATCCGGCTGGCATTCGCGACGGCTGTCTCCGCCGCCATCGTACCCGCGCCGAACTGCTTGCGCAGCCACCGGCGCCACGCCTCAGGGTTTGCGTCGGGATCGTAGAGCCGCCGTCCCCACACGCGATAGTAGAGCTCGAACTTTTGCCAATCGTATTTGGGATTGAGCGCCGCATCGGCGTACGCGCATCGCCCACCGGGTTGCCCTGAGCCTTCCCTGCCCTTGAACGTCAACGGCTCCATCAGATCCAGCCCCACGGCGCCGCAAAAATGCGCCGTGCGCCCGTATGCCGCCGCCATCTCCGGATCCGCACTCAACAGATGCCTCTGCGTTCCCGGCCACAGGCGGAAGAGCAACTTGTAGGGTGCGCCAGCCTTTAGGAAATCCGCGTAGCCGTAGCGCGTAAACGAGCGCGCGCCCGAGCTCAGGCTGAACGGCCCCTCGCCCGTGTGCCCGGGTTTGGGAATCTCCAGCGCGCGGATGTCGGCCTGCTGGTAGCCGAGGCTCTGGTGCTCGGCCGCATACTTCGCGCCCAGCTTCACCGGCATGCCCGTAGCCACGGCGATCGAGATCATCTTCTCGTCCACGCCCTTGGCGTGCATATCAATCTCGATGGTGCGGCCGCAGTCCGTGACAGCCTCGAACAGAGTGCGCCAAAAGTCGTAGCTTTCCTCCGGAATGCCGCTCTCGCCGTGCACGCGCATCGTCAAACCCTGGATCTCGGGACATTCCTTCAGCAGCATCGCCAGCGCGTCGCGGCAGTAATTCGCATGCGTATCGGGAGTGAGTCCTTCGATGCGGTGATAGGCATTGGGGCTGTCGGTCCACTGGTAGGCGTGCGTCCAGATTCCCAATTGGAAGTGCAGCCCGCGCGCTGCCGTCTGAGCGGCAATGAATTTGAGCGCGTCGAGATTCATCTGCCGCTCGTGGTCGCTGAGCTCAACCGGCGCCGGCAGCACCGTGCCGTCAGGCGCGGCAAGCTGCATCACGCGCACGCCGTACCCTGGAACCTTGAGGAGGTACGGATAAGGAAAGTGCAGATAATCGTCCGTGACCCCCTTCGGGAAGTCATATTCGATCCCGAACGCAAGACAGAAGCGGTTGAAGCGGCTCGCCGCAAGCACGTCGAGATACCCGATCCAGAAATCGCGGTCGTAGAGCCAAGGCTTGTCTTCCACTTCACTGCAGAAGTAGCGTCCCACGCTACGCAGTTCGTTGGCAGGCTTCTCCAGGATCGGCTGCGCCATATGCAGCGCAACGCGCGGATCGGTTCCGAACGCAACGCGCTCCGCGAGTTCCAGCAGCCCATAAACGTAGCCGCGCACGTCACCGCCGGAGACGATTGTTGCCGGCATCCCGGCAAACCGGCCCGGCGACAAGCTAAAACTCTCAGCGCCGGCCTGCCACCCGGGCGCATGCGAGGCGTTCTGCGACGGCACAAGTCCCGTGGAGCTCACCAGCACATAGAACCCCGTTCCGTACACGCGTTCAGTGGAACTCGTTATCCGGCACGATCTGCCTTTAGCGGCAATTGCTCCGCGGAGCTGGTCCGCGGCCCATTGCACTGCCGGCGCGCCAGCCACAGGGTCGTTCCCGTCGATTGCAATCGCGTAGCCCTGTCCCGCCTGCGCCAGCGCGCCCTCCGCAACGCTCGCCGCCGAAACCGCCGCCGCCACCTTCAAAAATTCTCTGCGCTTCATCGCAAATCCCGGCTCCGGATTGCTCCGCTCCTTAGCGCCCTAGTCCCTATGTCCCTACGTCCCTAGTCCCTCTTCCGATGCGGGCAGATCTTCGTATTCAGGCACTCTTCGGCCATACGCAGCCGCTCTACCGGCCGTCCGCCTACCAGATGTTCCTGCACGATCTCCTCGGCATCCTCCGGCCGCACATTCGAGTACCACACCGCCTCCGGGTACACCACCACCATCGGTCCGTGCTCGCACTGGTCCAGGCAGCCGGACTTGTTAATCCGCACCCTGGCGCCCAGCCCAGCCTCGCGGCAGAGTTGCTGCAGCCGCGCATGCAGTTCGCTTTTTCCATCGGCGGTGCAGGAGGGCCGCGGCGCTCCAGCGGGGCGGGTGTTGTGGCAGACAAAGACATGGTGCTCAAACGCGGGCAAGCATCAATCCTCCTCGATTCAGTCCATTCCAGAGTAACAACTTCGCGCCGCGCGCGGCGCCCAGTTCCGAGCGAGTTTGAATTTGCTTTGAAGGGTGCGGGCTTCATCCGTGCGTCAAGCCACCCGAAAGGAAACGGACTTTAGCCCTTGTGGAAATGCCGCATCAAAGCTCCGACACCCCGGAATTGCTCCGGCGGCGTTTTTACTGCCCCTTTAGCCTGCCTTGGCCAATCGAGCCCTTCCACAGCCGCTACCCTCCAAACTGGCAAAGTTTCTCTTTCATCGCATGCCCCACCCCACCCCCATCTGCGAGAATGAGGGATTGACGATGAGCACCGACAATCTACTCTCGCTGAAAGACGACATGGTGGCCTTTATTGAGGGCCACGGCTTGCGCCGCTTGCCCGGCTACGTCACCGAGGACATTCCCTCCATCCTCTGGGAGGGCCGCGGCGATCCCGACGCATGGAAGGACTTTGTGGAGATGGCCAAGCACGCGGGCGCTCCCTTTATCACCTTTAGCGAAATGACGCTGGACCTTGAGGAGCTCGACGCCCTCATCGAGGAAGCCGGCGAGATGAACTTCCCCGACGAGGAAACCGCCGAACTCGTCGAAGCCAAATGGCTGCGCAAATACGCCGGCAAGCTCGGCTACATCCAGCTTGGCTTCATCTACCAAGGCATTGTCTTTCTGCATGAAACCACCACCGAGTGGTATGAGCGATACCAGGCGCTGCTCGAAAACATCGAGAGCTTTCACGACATCGTCATCGACGACGCCCACTCGCACGACGACGAGGATGAGTAATCCGTGTGAGCGCAGCCGGGGCTGGAAACCAAACCACTGCCGCAAATGGTGACCGCAGGCTCTCGAATGGACCGCCGCAGCGCTGGCTCCTCGCCGAACCGCACCCCGAACAAGCCGCTGTCCTCGCCCGCGAAGCGCGTCTGCCGCTCGTCCTCGCAGAACTCCTCGTCGCGCGCGGCATCACTTCAGCCGCTGAGGCTTTCGCTTTCCTGAGCCCCGAGCCTGCCCATCTTCACGACCCGTTTCTCATGCTCGGTATGTCAACCGCCGTCGAGCGCCTTGAACGCGCCGTCGCAGCGCACGAGCCTATTCTTCTCTACGGCGACTACGACGTGGACGGAACCGTAGCCGTCGTCCTGCTCAAAACCGCCATCGAAATGCGCGGCGGCGAGGTGCGCTTCCATGTTCCCCATCGCCTGCGCGAAGGCTACGGCATGCAGTCGAGCGTGCTGGAAGCGGCCTACGCCGAGGGCGTCCGCGTCGTTGTCACCGTCGATACCGGCATGAGGGCCTTCGCTGAAGCGGAAACCGCGCGCCGCCTCGGCCTCGACCTCATCGTCACCGACCATCACCTGCCGGCCGGAGCCGGGGCGACATTTGGGCCAGACAGGTCTTCGTCCGTGGGGAGTGGCGCCGCCCACGGCGCCGTTCCCGCCGCGCTCGCTATCCTCAATCCCAATCAGCCCGGCTGCTCCTACCCGGAGAAATCCCTCTGCGGCGCGGCCATTGCCCTCAAGCTCGCGCAGGCGCTGCTCGAGCGCCGCGATCCAACCCGCGCCCGCGAAAAAACCCTGCCTAGTTTTCTCAAGATGGCGGCCATCGCTACCATCGCCGACGCCGTTCCCCTCCGTGGCGAGAACCGCACCATCGCCGCGCTCGGTCTTCGCGAGCTGCGCCGTCCCGTTGGCGCCGGTCTCCGTGCGCTCTTCGCCGCCGCCGCGCTCGACCCCGCATCGAAGCAGCTCACCGGCTTCGACGTCGCCTTCCGCCTCGCCCCGCGCATCAACGCCGCCGGCCGCATGGACGTCGCCACCGACGTTGTCGAGCTTTTCTCCACGCGAGACTCCCATCGCGCTGCCGATCTTGCCGCCAAGCTCGATCGCCTCAACCGCGAGCGCCGCAACGTCGAGGCCGCCGCGCTCACCGCCATCGAGGCCCGCCTCGCGTCCGACGCCGAGATCGCAGCCGACCGCCTGCTCGTCGTCGACGGCGAAGGCTGGCACCGCGGCGTCATCGGCATCCTCGCCTCGCGCGTTGTCGAGCGCACCGCCAAGCCCGCCATCGTCGTCAGCGTCGAGGATGGCATCGCCTATGGCTCTGGCCGCTCTGTCGACGGCTTCCCGCTCCTGGCCGCCATTGAAACCTGCGCCGACCTCTTCACCCGCTTCGGCGGCCACGCCTTTGCCGTGGGCTTCGCGCTTCCGGCAGAAAAACTACCCGAATTGAAGCACCGCCTCCGCACCTATGCCGAGCAGCACCTCGCCGCGCGCCAGCCCGAGCGTCTCCTCCGCATTCACGCCGAGCTGCCGCTCGACCGCATCACGCCCGTGCTCGCCGGATTCCTCCGCAAACTCGAACCCCTCGGCCACGGCAACCCTGAGCCCGTCTTCCTCGCCCGCGGCGCGCGCCTGCTCTCCGCGCCTCGCATCATGAAGGCCCGTCACCTCGCGCTCGACCTCGCGCAGGACTCCGCATCCCCGCCCGACGATTCCTCGACTCGCCTGCCCGCCAGCCCAGCGCCCTCGAGCTCCATCCGCGCCGTCGGCTGGAACCTCGCCGAACGCGCCATGCAACTTCGCCTCGTCGAAGGCAGCCTCATCGATCTCGCCTACCGCATCCGCGAAAACGACCACCCCGACTTCGGCGGCCTCGAAATCGAGATCCTGGGAATCGAACCGGCGCGTGCGTGACCGTCACGAAGCGCCGCCGTCCGCCCGCTCAGCATCGTTCGCTCCCACCAGAAACAAAAAAGGCCCTCCGCATCGCGGAGAGCCTTCTGTTTCGAGCTGAACGAAGCAGCCGCTTATGCCACCACTTCAATCCCCATCGATCGCGCCGTCCCCTTGATGCTCTTCACCGCCGCGTCGACTGACGCCGCGTTCAAATCGGGCATCTTCTGCGTGGCGATCTCGCGCACCTGCTTCTCCGTCACCTTGCCCTTCTTCTCCTTGTTCGGAGTGCCCGAGCCCTTCTCGATCCCCGCCGCCTTCTTCAGCAGCACCGCTGCCGGAGGCGTCTTGGTCACGAAGCTGAAGGTGCGGTCCGCGTAAACCGTGATCACGACCGGAATGATCAGCCCGGCCTGGTCCTTGTTCTGCGTCTTGGCGTTGAACTGCTTGCAGAACTCCATGATGTTCACCTGCGCCTGGCCCAGCGCGGGGCCGACCGGCGGCGCCGGCGTCGCCTTCCCGGCTTCGATCTGCAACTTCACATAGCCGGTAATCTTCTTCGGAGGTGCCATTGTTTGTTCCTTCGTAACCAGCTCCGCGCTTCTAGCATTGAGCGCGCATCTGGTCTGTTCCTTTATAAATTTTGGTGCCGAGGCCTTAGCGTTCGCTCGCAACCGGCGGCTGCTAGATCGCCAAACCGGCTAGAAGCTGAAAGCTAATTGCTAAAAGCCGCAACTACTCAATCTTTTCCACTTTGCCGAATTCGAGTTCCACCGGCGTCGACCGCCCAAAGATCGTCACCATCACCTTCAGTGTCTCGCGGTCTTCGTTGATCTCGTCTACCACGCCGTTGAAGTTGGCGAACGGCCCGTCGGTGATGCGCACCTGCTCGCCCTTCTCAAACTTGAGCTTCATCCGCGGCTTGTCTTTGACCGTCTCCGAGCGGAAGAGAATCGAGCTCACCTCTTCCTCGCTCAGCGCCACGGGCTTGTCGCCGGTGCCCAGAAACCCCGTTACCTTGGGCGTGTCCTTCAGCACGTGCCAAAGGTCGTTGTCCAGTTCCATCTCCACCAACACGTAACCGGGCAGAAACACCCGCTCCACAGTGCGCTTCTTGCCGTTGATGATCTCCGTCACCGGTTCGGTGGGAATCATCACGCGCCCCACGCGTTCCTTCAGCCCAAAGGCCTGCACGCGGCTCTCGATCGACTCCCGCACCTTGCGCTCGAAGCCCGAGTAGGCGTGCAGAATGTACCACCGGAAGCGCTCGTTCCGCTGCGGCTGTGCCTTTGCTTCGCCCGCCTGCGTCTCCGCACCGGCAGCCTCTGGTTCTGCTTCCGGCGCCTGCGCCTCTACGGGTTGTTCCAACTCATCTGTCATTCCGTTCTCGATTCCGCGCCGCACCGCTTACTGCGATCCGCCCAGCAGGCTCAATATCCCATGCGGCCCCATTATGGCGGTTTTGAAAATGAAGTCGACGATGAAGAAGAACAACCCAAACAGGAAGGTCGCCACGATCACCACGCCCGTCGTCACCCTCACTTCCTTCCACCCTGGCCAAACCACCTTGCGCATCTCCGCGCGTACATCGCGCAGAAAGTCCGTAAACTCGCTCCACTTGCTCAGCGCGCCGCCTCCAAACTCGGCCAGGGCCCCAGGCTCCTGCCGTTTCGCGGACCGTTCTTCGCCTCTCTCGATTGCCGTTTTCGTCGCCATACTGTGCTTCCTGTTCCAGGGCTCAGGTCTTTTCTATTCCCTGTACCCTATTCCCTATTCCCTGTTCCCTATTCCCTGCATCTCTGGCAGGGGCGGAGGGATTCGAACCCCCAAGTCCGGTTTTGGAGACCGGCAGTTTAGCCGTTGAGCTTACGCCCCTGTGAAGCAGCTCGCAGTTCTTAGTTCTAAGTTCACAGCCCGAAACCGCGTACCGTTTGCCTTTCAACTGTGAACTACGAACTGTGAACTATGAACTCGCCCTTTACTTCGACTCCTTATGCGCCGTGTGCTTGCGGCAGCGCTTACAGAACTTCTTCAGCTCGAGACGGCCCGTAACGGTCTTCTTGTTCTTCGTCGTTGAGTAGTTCCGCTCTTTGCACTCGGTGCACTCCATTGTAATGATTTCCCGCATCTCAAACCCCTTCAGTTCGTAGTTCTTAGTTCGTAGTTCTCAGTTTCCGCTGCGCCGCTCATCTCGTTGCCAGCCACAGCCGCGTCAACTGTGAACTGCGAACTGCGAACTTACTTGATAATCTCGCTGATCGTGCCCGCGCCCACCGTCCTGCCGCCCTCGCGGATGGCGAACCGCAAACCCTTCTCCATGGCCACCGGCGTGATCAACTCCACTTCCAGCTCCACGTTGTCGCCCGGCATCACCATCTCCACCCCCGCCGGCAGTTCCGCCACTCCCGTCACGTCCGTGGTGCGGAAGTAGAACTGCGGCCGGTAGCCCTTGAAGAACGGCGTATGACGCCCGCCCTCTTCCTTGCTCAGCACGTACACCGAGCTCCTGAAGTTGGTGTGCGGCGTGATCGATCCCGGCTTGGCCAGCACCATCCCCCGCTCCACGTCCTCCTTCGGCGTGCCGCGCAGCAGAATCCCCGCATTGTCCCCCGCCATCCCCTCGTCCAACTGCTTCTTGAACATCTCCACGCCCGTGCACACCGTCTTGCGCGTCTCGCGGAAGCCCACGATCTCCACGTCCTCGCCCACCTTCACCTTGCCCCGCTCAATCCGGCCCGTCACCACCGTGCCGCGGCCCGAGATCGAAAAAATATCCTCGATGGGCATCAGGAACGGCTGATCCACCGCGCGCTCCGGCCGCGGCACATACTTGTCCACCGCATCCATCAGCTCGTCGATCTTCGCCTCCCACTGCGCCTCCCCGTTCAGCGCCCCCAAAGCCGACCCCCGGATCACCGGCACGTCGTCGCCCGGAAACTGGTACTTGGTGAGCAGCTCGCGCACTTCCATCTCCACCAGGTCGATCAGCTCCGTGTCTTCCACCGCGTCGCACTTGTTCAGGAACACCACGATGCAGGGCACGCCCACCTGGCGCGCCAGCAGCACGTGCTCCTTGGTCTGCGGCATCGGCCCGTCGGTCGCCGCCACCACCAGAATCGCTCCGTCCATCTGCGCCGCCCCGGTGATCATGTTCTTGATGTAGTCGGCGTGCCCAGGGCAGTCCACGTGCGCGTAGTGACGGTTCTTGGTCTCGTACTCCACGTGCGCCGTGGCGATGGTGATGCCCCGCTCCCGCTCTTCCGGCGCGTTGTCGATGGAGTCGAACGAGCGGAACACAATCTTGGGATTGTGCTTCTGCAATACCTTGGTGATGGCCGCCGTCAACGTCGTCTTGCCGTGATCGATGTGACCGATCGTCCCTACGTTCACGTGCGGCTTGCTGCGATCAAACTTTTCCTTCGCCATGTTTGCTTACCCCTTTACCAAGTAGCTCCATACTTTCTGAAGCTCTTTTCATTATCGTTCCGAACCTTGTCGTTCCTGCGTCGAAGTTCGGGAGCTAACGTCCCGATTTCCCCATAACCGGACGACAATCGAATCCAATCATTAGCAGATGGCACTTTCAAACGCTGGCTAGCGAAATGCCGCCGCGTGAGCCTTCATCAGGTCAATTGGAAAGTCTTCGATAATCCTCCGATACGAGTCCTCAATCACCGCTGCTTGGCCTACGCCTAATTCGCCGCGAGTAGCATGCCAACTTATCGGCCCGACATCGCAGGGCAACGCGCCACCGCTCATTGCAATTGCATACGCGAGCCCGCAGTCTACATCCCGCAAAGAAAAGCCCATCAGCTCTGCGGTTCGGACCAGTTTCTCCTGCCATAGGCGTACACAAGCAAGCTTCTCGATGAGGATGGTCATGATGCACTCAAATTTCCGTTCTTTGCTTACCATCGCAGTCTCCTTCGGCTAATTGCATCGGCCTCGCCCCTAGCCAACTCGTCCCGCTGCCCCGATAGGCTCAACCTCAGTAGTACGCGTACGCCTTAAAATACCTCTGCCTCAACTCCATCGGCACCGCCTCCACCAGCCGCAGATACCGCTCGCGCGTCAGCGCCTGGTCCGAGACAGGTAGCCTCTTGTAAAGCCTGATCGCTTCCTTCCCCAGCAACCCGCGATCGAGAACCCCCTCGTAATCGCGGATGCGCCGCTTGGCCTTGCTCACCCGGTTCAGGAAAACCTCCACGTCGCGCGCATCGAATGCTGCATCGATAAGCACATGAAGCCTTTCATATCCCTGCTCATCCGTGACCGCGATCGCTGCCTGCTCAAACATCCTCTACAACCCTCACTCCAGCCTTCAGCCTTCAGCTTTCAGCTCCGTCTCGCTCGCATCAACCGCCGCCTCAACCCTCCACGGCACAAGCTGAAAGCTGATAGCTAAGAGCTGATCCCTGGAGCGGGAGACGGGACTCGAACCCGCGACCAACAGCTTGGAAGGCTGTGACTCTACCACTGAGTTACTCCCGCCCTCAAAAACAGCCCTCAGCTTTCAGCCATCAGCCTTCAGCTCCATCCTGCCCGCGCCAGCCATACCGGCTGAATCCGTCGCGGCAAAAGCTGAAAGCTGATAGCTGACAGCTAATAGCTGACTTCTGGAGCTGATGACCAGGATTGAACTGGTGACCTCTCCCTTACCAAGGGAGTGCTCTACCAACTGAGCTACATCAGCCCGCTAAATTCGAGCCTGTAGCTTGTAGCCCGTAGCTCTTAGCTCCATCCTTCGATCGCGAGCCTCGATCACTCAACCCGACGATACCGGAGCTGCTGGCTACTGGCTACTGGCTACTGGCCGCCTTTTCCCCCCGCCCTGCGAATCTTCTCCGCATGTCGGGCCAAAACCGTTCGCAACGCCAGCCCGCCAATGATGATGAGCGGAACCAGCCTTAACTCCACCGTCCTGCCAAACACGAGTACCGAACCGTCGCCCATGGTCAGCCAAGCCAGAGCCGCCAAAACCGCGAACATGGCCAGCGCCGCCCAGAACTTCCGGTCTAAATCTGCATCGGCGCTCTTCACTGTTCACTGACCACTGTTCCCTGATCCCTGCTCCCTAGTCCCTAGTCCCTAGTCCCTGCATTTCTGGTGCACAGGGGAGGATTCGAACCTCCGTAGCTCGCAAGGAGCGGCAGATTTACAGTCTGCTGCCATTAACCGCTCGGCCACCTGTGCCCAAATCACAAACATCAGCAACCCTGAGTGCCCTCCTCGCCGCCTGTCTTTTTTTGCGGCCAGGGTGGGAAACTCCAAAATATCCACGCAACCAAAATGCCCGTTCAGCCCGCTTCCGCGCACGCCGCAACCTCCGGAGTGCCTCCGGACCTTGCGATCCTGCGCCTGAAGTGGAATCACTGCGGTGTCGAGGCCCGGCGTCCGCCACTCGCGCCCGCCGGTAAACTCTGCCGCTTCCGTCTCCCGTTCGGGTTTCTTTCCTGTGGAGCTGGCGAAGGGATTTGAACCCCCGACCCTCTGATTACAAATCAGATGCTCTACCAGCTGAGCTACGCCAGCTCTCCGGCGCCCGCAATTGCGGACCACCATCCCACGGGAAACCTTCCCGGAGGCCGAAATGTGCGCGGACACACTTCAGCTTTCCGCGTACACGGCACAGAAATCAAGGTTAGCATAGCCGCGCACCAGGAGCAAACGCGGAAAAACAGGGAATGAGGGGCGAAGAGACCGAGGGAACAAGGCAAATGGGATGAGGGCCGGCAGAGAGACGATGCGTTGCGAAGCCGGATGCTCCGATTGTCCAGCCAACCAGAGTCATCTTGCGGAAATGGCCGGTTAGGTGGATCATTCGGATGCAATCCTGTAACAGATTTTCTCGTTCCGAACGAAACGGAGAAGCTTCATGCGTAAGAGCCTTTTGGCAGTTTTATTCATCCTGACGCTACTACTATGTTGCCCACTGCTCGTAGCGCAACAAACGCCCACGTCCGCTCCTGCCGCCTCCACTCCCGATTCACAAAACGTGACGACACCTCCCACCCGTCCTCCGCAATCCCACACTCTCCTCGACGGGACTCCGGTCAAACTGCGCATTAGTCAAACTATGTCGTCTGCTGATGCAAAGGTTGGACAGGAGGTTCCCTTCGAGGTTGTCGAGGACGTAAAGGTTGACGATATAGTCGTCCTGCCCAAGGGAGCGACAGCCATAGGAACGGTCACAGACGCTAACCCTAAAAAGAGCATGGGCCGTGCTGGAAAGCTCGACATCAGCATCAGCTACGCCCGCCTATCCGATCAGGAAAAAGTCGCGCTGAGGGCGGTCCAGGACAATAAGGGAGGCGGTCACGTGGGCGCTATGACCGGGGCCATGGTCGCAACCTCGATCGTCTTCTTCCCTGCAGCGCCACTGTTTCTTTTCATGCATGGCAAAGACATCACGATTCCTCAGGGCACAGAGATCACCGCCTTCGTGGAAGGCGACATGCACCTCGACATGATGAAATTCGGCGTAGCTCCGACCAAACCGATAAACGAAGCTCCAGCCGCCGAAGCTCAGGCCACCCTCGTCGTTGATTCGGCCCCGCCCGGCGCAGACATCGAGGTCGATGGCGGCTTCGTGGGCAACACACCCTCCACCGTCACCGTCGCCCCTGGCAGCCACGAAATCACCGTCAAGAAAAAGGGATTCGCCGATTGGACTCGCAAGCTAAACGTAACCGGTGGGAATGTTCGCCTTTCCGCCGAACTGGAAGTTGCGGGCCCGGCCGCTTCTGCTCAGCCGCCGCGTTAGCCCCAGCGCCAGCAGTCGCGCCCGCCCCGGCCTCACCGCCATCGCTCGCGCCGCAGTAATGCTGCGGCCGGACACATCGCGCTCTCAGCCGCGCCCCAAGGTGATAGGCTCATTCCTGACGGTTCCTCATCGCCCAAGGGAATGAACCGACGCACGCGCAAAACGCTCCTGATCGTCGCCACGGTCCCGCTGTGACGGCGATTACGTCGCGAAACCCATAAAGAGGAGTAGCATTCTGGCCGATTCTTCCTGAAAGGGCAAATTCGCCATGAAACGCATTGTACCGATTTTTCTTCCGCTCGCACTTCTCCTCGCGGCCGCGCCGCTGTCCGCCAAAGAGAGCCAGCCGCCCCAATACAAAACCATTGTCGTGAAGCACTTCATCAACTCCAACGGGGCCGGCCAGTCGCAGGATTTCATCAATTATTACTGCGACTCTCTTGTCGTCCAACTGGAGAAGATCAAGATTGCCGGCCAGGTCGTTGAAGAGGGGGTTACGGTGCCCGCCGCGGATGCCGCCGCCTCGATCGTGATCGAAGGCAAGTTCACGGAATTCAGCAAAGGCGGCTTGTTCGCGCCCGGCAGCCTCGGAGTGGAGATTGACATCTATCGCCTGAGCGATCGCGCCCTGGTGAAGACCACCACGGCCAAGGTCCCATTCAAGTCGTCTCCGGCCAACAAGGACAAGAACGTAGCCGAGTACACGGGCGCTCAGACCGCCTACCTCGTCAGGCAGGCCCTCAAGAACGTCAGCCTGTCCAGTATTCCTCCCGCGCCGCCGGGGGCCAATCCCGCATCACCCGGTTCCACGACGCCTTCAACGTCAGCGCAGTCCAGCCCCGAGGCCACGGCATCCGTCCAGTTCTCTTCCGATCCCACCGGAGCCGAAATCACGATTGACGGCGACTATGCGGGAGACACGCCCAGCCTGATCAAGATGAAGCCAGGAACTCATTCCATCAAGATCACCAAGACAGGCTACATGCCATGGGTGCGCTCCATCGAGATCGCGTCCGGCGAGTCGCGCACCATCGCCGCCGAACTCGACCCCGTGAAGCCGTAGCCGCGTGCTCGCGCCAGACCCTCGTCCCGCCGGAGGTGTTAGCCTTTCCCTGATGCCTCCGGTCACTTCCGCATGAACCGACGCACGCGCAAAACGCTTCTCATCGTTGCCGCGGTCCTGCTTTTGCTGGCCGTCGCTGTCTTCCTGCGCTCCAAGGCCCCGCCCGAGGCCGCGCGCCTGCTGCCTGAGTCCGATGGCATCGTCTACATCAACCTCAAGGCCATCCGCACCATCTTCCACAAGGAGATCAAGCCGCCCAACCGCGTCCCCGAATACCAGCAGTTCATCGATGCCATCGGCATCGATCCCGAGCGCGACCTCGACCAGGTGGCCATCGGCCTGCACCGCATGAACGATCCCAATGGCCCCAATGGCCCCGTCGCCTACTCCATGGTCCTGGTCGGCAAAATCACCGGCAAGCGCCTCAACGCGTGGCTCGACGCTCACGCCACCTCGCGCGAGACCTACGCCGGCCACACCATCTACAGCATCCCCTCCGAGGGCCGCACCGTCCGCGTCGTGCAAATCGGCTACGACATGGTGGCCGTCTCCAACACCCCCACCCCCGAGCAGATTCATTCCATCATTGATCGCCATCGCGCCGCCGCGCTGCCCTTTGCCGGCTCCACGCTCCTCCAGCACCACTACCACGACGTGCCTCTACTTTCGCTCGCCTGGGGCGTCGGCCAAATCGGCCTTCCCTTCTCCGAGAGCGGCGCCATCCACGTCTTCGGCCTCGCCCTGCCCCTCGAACCCGACTCCACCATCATTGCCAGCGTCGCGCCCGCCTTCCCTGTGCCCCACCCGCTCGGCGCGCTGCGCTTCAAGGTCGAGGACATCGCCCCCAGCGTAGACAAGGCCACCAGCGAAGCCGCCAGCCTCGCCACGCTCGTCACTCTCGCCCGCAGCCTCGCCCAGCCCCTCGCCGATACCACCGCAAACAACGCCTTCAAGGAACTTCTCAAGACCGCCGAAGTAAGCCAGCACGGCGAGCGCGTCGTCGTCACCGCCACGCTGCCCGCCAGCGCGCTCACGCACTTATGATGCGAAGCAGCATGTTGCCTTGAAAGCGCGCCGCGCTACCGGCCCACGGCGGCCTCGATCGTCGAAAGCTTCTGCTGGATCTCCTTCACGCTGGCTGAGAAGAAGTGCCGTTCAATGGTCACCCTCCCTCCGGCCTGCAGATCGATCCGCAACTCGGTCGACACGGGAATCAGGTTGATTCGGTGCGTGAAGTGAATCAATTGCTTGATCTCGTTCCAGCGAAGGTTGTACTCGACCAGCCGGAAACGCCCGAACCACCCCTGTTGGGGCAGGCGGATCGCGATCCCATCCGGCCCAGCCTTGAAGTAGCAGTTCCGAGCCAGGGCGCTCACGATGCGCCCCAGTCCGCCGGTGACAAAGCAAAAGCCGGTAAACGCCAGCGCCGCGCCCACCAGATACATCCACCACACCGGCATATCGCCCGGCTGGGCCGGTTTCATATCTCCGCCCCACGTGGCCCAGATGGCAAGTGCTCCCATGAGCCCGATCAGCAATCCGAAAATCGTTCGCATCACGGCCAGCAGCACAATCCGCGCCGGCGCATAGCTGGTCACGGTTTGCATCCCCGTTGCGTCAAAGTTCTCCAAGCGCAGACCCTCCCTGAGATGGCTGCACACAGCGTATCCACAAAGTGACCCGCGCGGCAAGTTACGACGGTGAAACGAGGCCCGCCAGCGCGGTAGTATATGGGTTGACCGCGGCGCTCGCGCACGCGGAAAGACCGATGCCCGCCCAGAAAAAATCCGCAAAGCTCCTGCACTGCCCCACCTGCGGCATGATTGCCCGTCCCGAGGACGAGGACTTCCCTTTCTGCAGCGACCGCTGCCGCAAGATCGACCTGGGGAAATGGGCGATGGGCGTATACAAGATCAGCTCGCCGGTCATCGATCCCGAAGTTCTTGAAGACCTCGGCGGCTTGGGCACAAATCGCGGCGGAGGCTCGCATGAATGACATTTCCGCCCCGCCGGTCCAAGACCAGCCTTCAAAAAAGAGCGGATGGGCCTTCGCCATCGCCACCTTCTTCGGCGTGGGTTACTTGAAGCCCGCCCCGGGCACTTGGGCCTCGGCCGCGGCTGTTCTGCTCTGGGCCGCGGCGGCCTGGGGACTCCATCTGTCGCCGCGTGGTCTCCTGCTCGCGCTGGCCATCGGCATCGCCCTTGCGCTGGTCTTCGGCATTCCCGCCGCCACCATCGCCGAGCGCGAAAGCGGGCGCCACGATCCCGGCTTCGTGGTCATCGACGAGGTCGCCGGACAATGGATTGCGCTGCTCGCGAGCCCCGCCAATTGGCGCCACGGCCTGATCGCGCTCGTGCTCTTTCGTCTCTTCGATATCGTCAAGCCGTTTCCCGTGCGGCGGCTGGAGAGGCTGCCCGCCGGCTGGGGCATCGTCTTCGACGATGTGGCCGCCGGCCTGTATGCTTTGCTTGTAGCGTCTATTTTGCGCATCTGGGTTTGATGGAACCGATATGGGTCGCACTTCCCCTCAATCCGCTGCTGGAACCACCCAGTTGCCCCGCGTCGACGACGTCGTTCCCTCGGCGGCTTTGCCCCACGGCGAAGTGGAACTGACAGGAGTGTTTCTCGGCCCCAACGGCTTTGGCCTGCCATCCGTTTCAGTCGACGGCCATCCAGCCCGTGTACTGATGAGCCGGCCCACGCGCGTGGTTTTTCGCGTGCCGGAGCAGGCTTCTACCGGCCTGATTGAGGTCCGCACCCCGGTTGGGCTGGCCAACGCCGCGGGGTTGCGCGTGGCCCGCCAACTGAATGATGGGCTGCACCCCGTCACCAGCCCCGCCGTCAGCCGTTCCGGGATGGTTTACGCGACGATCTCCGGCCCGCGCGGCAAGCAGACCACTGTTTCGGTGGTGCGCGTGAGCCCCGATGGCCGGGCCACTCCGTTCGTCACCGGGATCCTGAACGCGACCGGGCTGGCCTTCTCGCCCGACGGCGGCCTGTTTGTCACCTCGCGCGCCGAAGGCAACGTGTACCGCGTGGACGCTACAGGTGACTTCACCGTCTACGCCGAAGGCATGGGGGTGGCGACGGGCGCGGCTTTCGATGCCGAGGGTAACCTGTATGTCGGCGACCGCAGCGGCACCATTTTCAAGATCAATACGGAGCGGAAGATCTTTGTCCATGCGACGCTTGAGCCGAGCGTTGCGGCCTATCACTTGGCAGTAAACGCCGCCGGCACGCTTTTCGTCACTGCGCCGTCTCTCTCCTCGAACGAAGCCATTTGGGCCATCGAGCCAAACGGCGACACCCGCGTGTGGTATCGCGGTCTTGGGCGTCCGCAGGGCCTCGCCATCTCCCGTGAAGGCGATGTCTATCTGGCTGCATGCCTGCATGGGCGGCATGGGTTGGTGCGTGTGACGCCCAAAGGCGAGGCGTCGCTCGTCCTGGCCGGATCGAGCCTGGTGGGCGTTGCGTTTTCTCCTCTTGGCACAACGATTCTCGCCACCAACGACGCCGTTTATGATGTGAACCTGGGAGTGGAAGGAATGAGCCTGTTGTAGCTTCCAGCAGGCAGCTTTTAGCCTCCAGCCGGTGTGGTGGAGAAGCAAGCGTTTGCGCCATTCCCCGAACCGATGCGGAAAAGCCGGGACGCGCTGGCAAAGCCCGCGTTGAGAGGATCGAGCGAGAAGCCAGGAGCTGATTGCTTTTTATGAAAGCCGAAATCATTGCCGTCGGTTCTGAGATGCTCACACCGTACCGGCAGGACACCAACTCCCTTTACCTCACGGAAAAGCTCAATGGAATCGGCGTCGCCGTCGCTTTCAAGACCGTGGTAGGCGACCGGCGCAAGGATTTGGTCAACGCCATTCAGACGGCTCTTGGCCGCATCGATATTCTCATCCTGATGGGCGGTCTGGGCCCCACGGAAGACGATCTGACCCGCGAAGCCGCCGCCGAGGCTCTTTCGCTGACCCTCTGCCGCGATGCTAAACAGGTTGCTGCGCTTCATGCCCGTGCCGCTACGTGGCGCATTTCCATGCCGCAAAACAATCTGAAGCAGGCAGACGTATTGCAGGGAGCAACTCTGCTGTCCAATCCCAATGGCAGCGCTCCGGGCCAGTGGCTCGATACGACCTTCGACGGTTATCGCAAGCTCGTGGTGCTTCTGCCCGGACCACCCCACGAGTGTGGGCCGTTGTTTGACGCCGAGTGCTTGCCGCGGCTGCGCCAAATCGTTCCTCCGCGGTTCATCGCGGTGCGCACGCTGAAAGCCGCCATGATTCCCGAGTCGCAAGCCGATAAGCTGCTGGCTCCGATCTACACCACGTACGCCGACGTCGAAACGACACTTCTGGCGCATACAGGCGATTTGCAGATCACGCTCGCGTGCTCCAAAGCGAACGCCGAGTCCGCTAGGGAGCGCGTCGATGAGCTGGCCGAACGTATCGAAGAGACCCTCGAAGACTGGCTTTACTCTTCGCAGGGGGACTCGCTTGAGCAGATCGTGCTCTACTATCTCGGGCTGCGCCAGGCCACGCTTGCCGTTGCCGAAAGTTGCACCGGCGGCTTGATCGCCCAACGCATCACCAGCGTTCCCGGCGCCTCGCGCTCGTTTCTCGGCGGCGTGGTTGCATATTCCGACGAACTGAAGGCCTCGTTGGCGGGCGTGCCGGCGGAGTTGATCGCGCAACACGGCGCCGTCTCCGCCGAGGTGGCACAGGCTTTGGCGCAGGGCATCCGCGCTCGCACCGGAGCAACGTTGGGTTTGGGAGTTACAGGCATCGCGGGCCCCGCAGGCGCCACCGAATCCAAGCCCCTGGGCCTCGTCCACGTTGCCGTGTGCGACGCGCAGGGCGCCGGCACAGTGGAGCGCACCTTCCGCGGCGATCGCAACCGCGTTCGCGAATGGGCCGCGCAGCAGGCGCTCGACCTCGTACGGCGCAGGCTGATGTAGCAAGGGGATGATCGCCTTTGGCGCCCATCTAGGCATCACAGGGAAGCCTCCGACGGCGAACTACACAACTCTCCCAACCGTTCAGGACTCGCGCGCTCGGCAAACCTGAGACCGCTACTTGCTGGCCCCGATCGGTTTGTAGCCCGACGTTCCCGCTTTCCTCAACGCCGACAATCCCTGCGCGATCGTGAGTAGCGGAGTTGTTTTCACGGTCTTACATGAGCCACCCGCGGCGGCAGCCAGCGACAGCGCTGCGGCGCTTACGTTGTTCGGCATTTCGATGATCATCACCAGATCGTAGTCGCCAAACGCCAGCCAGGACCCGATCGTCTTGCCGCCCAGCTTCTCAATCACCTTGCCCACAACTCCGCTGCGATCGTGCGGTTTCGCAATCAAAGCGCTCCACGCCTCAGAGGTGTACGACACCTGCACCAGATAACTTGCCATGGGGAATCACCTTTCAGGGAAAGTTTCCTTCTTTGGGGGATCGAAGGCTGACAAAGTATACATCCGCCCTTGCCGCTTTGGCGCATCCACCGTTCCGTCGTGCTGCCTGCCCAGATCCTTGGCCACGCTGCCCGAACTGCTGCGCTGGCTGCGGTCCAGCTAAAATCGTTTGAGTGGCCAACAAATCCAGCCGGAGATTCAGCTTCGTACAGCGTCTGGCGCTGTCGGTGATTCCGCGCGTGGTGTGGGCGCTGCTGTGGGTCGTGGGCCGAACGTGGCGCTTCGAGGTCATCGCCGAGGAAGGCGTCACGCCCATCCTCCTGGGCGAGAGGTCCCCAGCGAAGATCTTCTGTTTCTGGCATCAGTGCGTCCTGCCGTGCACGGTATATTTCCGTTACTCGCGCGCCGTGATCCTCGTCAGCCGGAGCTTCGACGGGGAATTGATTACGCGCATTTTGAAGAGGTTTGGCTACGATACCGTGCGCGGCTCCAGTTCCCGTGGCGCGCGTGAAGGGTTGTTGGGCCTGAAGCACGTGATCGAAAGCGGCCGCACGGCCATCTTTACCGCCGACGGCCCGCTCGGTCCGATCTTCCGCACCAAGATGGGCCCCATCATGCTCGCTACAATGACAGGCACGCCCATCGGAGTCTTCCACCTCCAGCCCAAGCATGCCTGGACCATGCGTTCCTGGGATCGTTTCCTGGTGCCCAAGCCGTTCACGCGCATCGTAGTTAGCTGGGCGCAGTGGACTTGCGTTCCGGCGGATCTCGCCGAAGACCAATTCGAGCCCAAACGCGAGGAGTTGAACGCGGCCATCGAGCGCGCGCGCATCCGGGCGCTCAAGCATCTGGGGAAGGCCGTCGAATGAGCGGGCAACATACTGGTTTGCGCGTCGAGGATTTCGACTACGATCTGCCTGAGGAGTTGATCGCGCAGCAGCCTCCCGCGGAGCGCGGCGCAAGCCGCATGTTGGTAATGGACCGTGCAACCGGCGCTTTGGTGGACGGCTCCTTCGCCAATTTACGAACCTATCTGCGGTCGGGCGACCTGTTGCTCCTGAACGAGAGCCGTGTGATTCCTGCGCGCTTGTTCGCGCGGCGCACTTTACGCCGCAACCGCGAGAAGCCAACCGGCCGCATTGAGGTGATGCTCACCGAGCCGGCGGGCAAAAACCAGTGGCGCGCGCTCGTGCGGCCAGGGCGCAAGATCGCCATTGGCGAACGGCTGGTCTTTCCGGCGGCGAACGGCGAGATCGTCCTCGAAGCCGAGGTTCTGGAGCGCGGTTTGTACGGCGAGCGGCTGCTTGAATTCGCTCCAGTGGACGATTTTTTTACTGTGCTGGAGCGCATTGGCCACACGCCGCTGCCGCCGTACATCCACCGTGACGACGCGGATGCGGATCGCGAGCGCTACCAGACGGTATTCGCGCGCGAGCGTGGTTCGGTGGCCGCGCCCACGGCCGGGCTGCACTTTACGCCGCAGATGCTTGATGCGCTGGCCGGCAACGGAGTGGAGATCGCGCGCGTTACGCTGCACGTGGGGCTGGGTACATTCGCGCCGTTGCGAGTCGAGCGCGTGGACGAGGTGCGCCTGCATCGCGAGCGTTACACGATCGGCGAAGAGGCTGCCGGCGCGGTAAATCGCGCCGCCGCGGAGGGCCGCCGCATCGTAGCCGTCGGCACCACAGTGGTGCGCGCGCTGGAAGCCGCCGCGCTTGAGGCTGGCGGCGTGGGCAGGATCAAACCTCATTGCGGAGCAGCCGGGATCTTCATCTCGCCCGGCTTCACATTCCGCCTCGTCGGCGCACTGCTGACCAACTTCCATCTGCCCCAGTCGAGCCTGCTGATGCTCGTGAGCGCCTTCGCCGGCCGCGAGCGCATTCTGGCTGCCTACGGGCACGCGATTCAGAAAAGATACAGGTTCTACAGCTACGGTGACTGCATGTTCATCGCATGATTTTCAATCTCTGACGAGCGATCTCTGCTCCCTGTTAGACTCTCTAGCGTGACCGACCAAGCCAAGCCGCCCGTCTTCCTGCTCGACGCGATGTCGTTCATCTTTCGCGCCTATCACGCCATGCAGCACAGTCGGCCCATGTCTACGCGCTCGGGATTGCCGACGGCGGCGACTTACGTCTTCGTGAACATGATCAAGAAGCTGCGCCAGGATTTTGCGCCAAAGTATTTCGCGGCGGTCTTTGACGTGAGCGGCGAAGTCTTCCGCGACGAGCGCGCCCGCTCCATTGGGACGCTACGCCGGTGGAACAGCAAAACGCAGCACTTCGAAGACGTGAGCTACGAGGGATACAAGGCCAAGCGCGAAGCCATGCCCGAGGATCTGCGGCGCCAGATTCCCTACATTCGCCGCGCGCTGGAAGCGCTGCGCATTCCCATTCTGCAGGCCGAGGGTTTTGAGGCCGACGATGTGATCGGCACCCTGGCGCGCGAAGCGGCCGAACAGGAGCACGAGGTCCTCATCGTCTCCGGCGACAAGGACATGATGCAGTTGGTGACGCCGCGGGTGAAGATTCTGAATCCGCAAAAGGACAACCTGATTCTCGATCCGGCCAAGGTTACCGAGGCGCTGGGTGTACCTCCGGAAAAAGTGATCGACGTAATGGCGCTGCGCGGCGATTCCGTTGACAACATTCCCGGAGCGCCGGGCATCGGCGACAAAGGCAGCGTAGAGCTAATCAAGGAATTCGGCACGGTGGAGGCCGTTCTGGACCGCGCGGCTGAGGTCAAGCGCAAATCGTATCGCGAATCGCTCGAGCAGAACCGGGACGCGGTTTTGCTGTCAAAGGAGCTGGTCACGATCGATTGCCACGTGCCGCTGGAGCTGGACCTGGGCGCGATGGAGACACAGCCGCCGGACCTCGAGGCTTGCCGCGCGTTGTTCACCGAGCTTGAGTTCACATCGATGCTGCGCGACCTGGCTCCCGCGGAGGGCGGGGTTGCGGTTGAGCTGATCGAAGAGCCAACCGCCGGGCAAGCCGCCGCATTGTACGGCGCTGCGCGTGAGCATGGATTTGCCTTTGCGCTGGATGCGGCAGGGCCCCCTGTGGAGAAAGCGGAAGACGAAGAACCGGCGGAGCGGTCATTGCTTGACGTTGCTGAGGCCGCCGAGAAAAAGACCAACTTCAATGTGGGAGTCTGCGCCGATTCCGCTCGCGCGCTGCGTCTGCCGCTCACGCCCGAGCTGCGTGCACTTCTCGAAAATGCTGCCATCCCCAAGCGCGTTCACGACTGGAAGCTCGCCCTCCACATCCTCGGCGAAATGGGCGTCGAACCACGCGGCCAGGTGGACGACACCATGCTTCTCTCGTACGCGCTAAACCCCACGCACGCAACGCAATCGCTGGCCGATGTGGCCGCGCGCAGCGGGCAAGCGCCGCCATCGACGCTGCCTGCGTCGGCTGCGGCGGTTCATGCGCTCGTTCCCGCCCTGCGTGAAGAAGCTGACAAAACCGGGGTTTTACGCGTTTACGCTGAAATCGACCTGCCTCTGGCGCCGGTGCTGTACCGCATGGAAAAAGCAGGCGTGCGCATTGACACGGGCGTGCTCGACGGGCTGTCCAGGCGTTTCAGCGTGGAGATTGGTCGAGTCGGAGAGCGGATTTTCGAGCTGGCCGGCGAGCGGTTCAATATCAACTCGCCAAAACAGCTTGCAGTGGTGCTTTTCACAAAATTGGGGTTGCCCGCTCCGCCAAGCCGCGGGAAGACCAAGGCCGTTTCCACCGCGCAGGACGTACTGGAATTCCTTTCCGAAAAACACGAGGTCCCTCGCCTCGTCCTCGAGTATCGCCATCTGTCCAAGCTGAAGTCGAATTACGTTGACGCTTTGCCGCTGCTCGCCGATGCCCAGTCGCGTGTGCACACCACGTTTCAAGCGGCTGCCACGGCGACGGGCCGGCTATCGTCGGTCAATCCAAATCTGCAGAACATTCCCGTACGCACGGAGCTGGGGCGCGAGATTCGTGCGGCATTCACGGCCACGCCGGGCACGCAACTGCTTTCGGCGGATTACTCCCAGATCGAACTGCGGCTCCTGGCGCACTTCAGCGGCGACCCGCTTCTGAGTCGCGCCTACGCCGAAGGCATCGACATTCATACCCTGACGGCCAGCGAGGTCTTCGGTGTCCCTGTCGAGACGATGGACAAGGAGACCCGCAATCGCGCCAAGGCGGTGAACTTTGGCATCGTGTATGGAATCTCGGCATTCGGGCTGGCCGCCCAGCTCGGTATTCCGCAGGCCGAAGCCAAGGCCTACATCGATCGCTATTTTGCGCGTTATCAAGGCGTCAAAGCGTTTATTGAACGAACCCTCGCCCAGACGCGCCGCGAGGGCTACGTGCGCACCATGTTTGGACGAGTGCGGCCCATTCCGGACATTGAGAGCCGCAACCCCAACCAGCGGGGATTTGCCGAGCGCACGGCCATCAACACGCCGCTGCAGGGAACAGCCGCGGACCTGATCAAGCTGGCCATGATCTCTCTCGACCGCAAACTGACGGGGCGCAAGCTGAAGACGCGCATGGTCCTTCAGGTTCACGACGAGCTGTTGTTCGAGGTGCCGCTCGAAGAAAAGGACGAAGCCGCGGCGCTGGTGCGGGCGGAAATGGAAGGCGTCGTCAAGCTGAATGTGCCGCTCATCGCCGATCTGTCGTTTGGCCCCAACTGGAGCAATTTGAAGTGAAAGCGTCACCTGGATTCCCTGCCTGGCGCATCTGCAAAAGGTACGCCGCAATCGGACGAAAGACACTCCGGCGGTGAACAGGGGCAGGGACAGGGCTTCCGCCGCCTCAAAAGAGGCACTTGCATACTTATACGGCAATGATGTATATTTATTCAGTCCTGATTTCGTTTGCCGGACTGTACGGTGAATTGGCTCCGGCGGGCCTCGGAAATTGATAAGATGAAGGTTCAACGCCTCAACGTAATCCGCGAAGTGCTGGCCGGCAAGCCTGTCGCCAGCCAGGACGAGTTGCGGCGCAAGCTGCGCCGCCGCGGAATCCATGTGACCCAGGCCACGCTCTCGCGAGACATTCATGAACTGCGGCTTTTCAAGGGTCCGCGCGGATACTCGCTCGCCAACGGCACGGCGGGCGCGGCCGGGGAAGACGATCGGCCGCCTTCACTGAACGAGATGATCGATAGCTTCGGCTTGCGGGTGCGCCGTGCAATGAATCAAGTGGTGGTGGGCACGGCGATAGGTGGGGCTCAGCCGGTGGCCGCGGCTCTGGACCGCGAAGGCTGGCCGGAGGTAATCGGCACCATCGCCGGTGACGATACAATTCTCATTGTCTGCCAGGATGCGCGCCTCGCGGGCGATGTCGAAGCCCGTTTAAGAAAGATGCTCGAAACATGACGAAGATCGTGCAAACTGCGGTTGTGGGAGTAACGGGGTACGCTGGCGCAGAGCTGGCGCGGCTGTTGCTGCGTCACCCGCGCCTCAAGGGCAAGCCTCCCGTGTTTGCCGGGCGCGTAGACAGCAAGGATCTGGCGCGCGGCGGGGTTCCGCTATCGGAAATTCACCCGCAACTCCGAGATAACAACGAAAGCGGCGGCTGGAAGCTCGAGCCCTTTTCATGGGAACTGCTGGCCGGGCGCGGCGTCGATGTGCTTTTCCTCGCCACCCCGCATGAGCAGTCCCGCGAGTGGGTTCCGCAAGCGCTCGAACGCGGGCTGCGCGTGATCGATTTGAGCGGAGCGTGGCGGCTGAACGAGGCGGCCAATCGCGCTGTATATGCATTTGAGGACGAAGGGACCGAAGTGGCCGTGGCCACGCAGGCGCAAGCCGTCTACGGCATGCCCGAGCTGTACCGCGGGCAGATCGGCGGCGCGCGGCTGATCGCCAACCCCGGTTGCTACGCAACATCCATCATTTTGCCGCTGAAGCCGCTGGTCGCGGCGGGATTGGTCGATCTGGATCGCGGCATTGTTGCCGACGCCAAGAGCGGCGTGAGCGGCGCGGGCAAGGCTCCGACGGCGAAGACGCATTTTATGTCCGCGGCGGACAATCTTTCGGCCTACGGCATCTTCGCGCATCGGCACACCGGCGAACTGCTGGAGCAGATCGGCGTTTCCGCGAGCCAGATCGTCTTCACACCGCATTTGCTGCCGATTCCGCGGGGCATCTTGTCGACGATCTACGTACACTTCAGAAAGCCGCAAACACACAAGAGCGTGGCGCAGGTGTATCGCGAGTTCTTTGTTGGCAGTCCAATGGTGCGGCTCTACGAAAAGTCGCTGCCGCAGATTCAGTATTCCGTGCGGACCAACTATGCCGACATCGGATTTCAACTCGATGCGGGCGGCAGGCGTGCGGTGATTGTGAGTTGCCTCGATAATCTGCTGAAGGGCGCAGCCGGTCAAGCGGTGCAGAACCTGAATGTCATGTTGGGCTGGCCCGAATCGGAAGGTCTCGCATGAAATTTGCCGCGGAGGGCCTGGAATGAAGTACGTTGTCAAACTCGGTGGCGCGGGCCTCGAAACTCCATCGCTGCTCGAAGGCTGCATGCGCGCCATCGCCGATCTTGTGCGCGACGGTAACCAGGTTGCAGTGGTCCACGGCGGCGGGGTGCAGTTGACCCGCACGCTGAAGGCGCTCGGCAAGCAAAGCGAATTCATCGACGGCCTCCGCGTCACCGACGCGGAAACCCGCGATGCGGCGCTGATGGTCTTTGCCGGCCGCGTGAACAAGGGCCTGGTTGCCGCTCTGGGCGCGCTGGGCCAGCCCGCGGTCGGCCTTTCCGGCGGCGATGGACTGCTCTTCCGCGCGCGCAAGAAGCGCACCGTGCCCGATCTCGGCTACGTGGGCGAGATTGCCGCCAGCGATCCGCGCTGGATTGAAGCCATCTGGCAGCTCAACGGCGTGCCGGTGCTCTGTTCCATGGCCCTCGGCTTCGACGGCGAATACTACAACATCAACGCCGACGAAATGGCCTCGGCCTGCGCCATCGCATGCCGCGCCGATGCGCTCGTCTTCCTTACCGACGTTCCCGGCGTCAAAGGAGCCGGCGGCGAGGTTCTGCGCTGGCTCTCCATCGATCAGATTGCGGAAATGGCCAAAAGCTCAGTCGTCTCCGGAGGCATGCTGCCGAAGTTGGCGGCTTGCCGCGAAGCTCTTTTGAACGGCGTTAAGCGCGTACGAATTCTGCCCGCTGAGGCTGCGGGTTCCTTGCCCGATTTGTGCAGCTCGCGCGTAGCCCACGGCACCGAAGTGATGGTGGCCTAAGGAGAGAAAATGTCGAAACTTGCTGAAATTCAAGCCGCCGAGCAGCGGTTACTCATCCACACCTACGACCGGTTCCCTGTTCTCTTTGTCGCCGGCGAAGACGTATATCTGATCGACGACGAGGGCAACCGCTATCTCGACCTGCTGAGCGGCATCGGCGTCAACGCGCTCGGCTACAGCTCGAAGACGATCCAGAATGCCATCGCCGGGCAGAGCTGCAAGCTGATCAACGCGTCGAATTATTTCTTCAACGAAAAAATGGCTCCGCTGGCCGAGCGGCTGGTGCGGCTCACGGGCATGGATCGTGCATATTTCGGCAACTCAGGCACCGAGGCCGTGGAGGCCGCGTTGAAGCTGGCGCGCGCGCACGCCGGTCTCTTGCGTGAGGAGGGCCGCGCCATCGGCACGAAATTTCTCGCGCTCGAACAGAGCTTCCACGGCAGAACCTTCGGCTCCATCTCGGCCACCTACAAGGAAAAATACCGTCTTCCCTTCGGTCCAGTTGTGCCCGGATTCGAATTCGTGAACTTCAACGACATCGAAGACCTGCGCGCTAAATTCTCCAGCGATGTCTGCGCCATTCTTCTCGAAGCGGTGCAGGGCGAAGGCGGCGTGCGCCCGCTTACCCCCGAGTTCTTCGCCGAGGCGCGCAAACTGGCCGATTCGACCGGCGCGCTGCTGATCGTCGACGAGATTCAGGCAGGCTGCGGCCGCACCGGCAAGTGGTGCGCCTATCAGCACTACGACGTGAAGCCCGACGTCACCACGCTCGCCAAACCCTTGGCGGGCGGCATTCCCATGAGCGCCACGCTCTGCACCAACGAAGTGGCGCGCGCCTTCCACGCAGGCATGCACGGCACCACCTTCGGCGGCAGCCCGCTGGCCTGCGCCGCGGCGATCGCCTTCATCGATTACGTCGAAAAAGAAGACCTGATGGAGCATGTGACCGAAACCGGTGAGTATTTCCAGCAGCAGTTGCGCGCCCTGGCCCAAAAGCACACCTGCATCGCGAATGTACGCGGCAAGGGCCTGATGCTGGCCATCGAACTCGATTCGGCCGATCTGGGCAAGTGCGCCGTCACGGAGTTGCTCAAGAAGCACATCGTCATCAACTGCACATCGGACACTGTGCTCCGCTTCTTGCCGCCGTTCATCTTCCAGCATGAGCACGTCGATCAGACCGTGGCCGCGCTCGACGAATTCTTTACCGAAAACGCCGACGTGGCAGTCGCGGCCGGCAAGAAAGGAGAAGCAGCCCATGGCTAGCAAAGTTTTCACCGAGCGGCCCGTGCCCGCTGTTCCCATTCAACAAGACCCCGATGTTCTTGCCGCGGCTGCGCGGATGGCCGGCGAGGATCTGTGCTCGATCGCCGATCTCTCCAGCGCCGAAGTACGTGCCATCATGAAACTGGGTCACGACGTCAAGCGCAATCCGCGCGAGTACCGGCATGCCCTGGACGCGAAGCAAATGGTGCTCATGTTCGAGAAGGTGAGCCTGCGTACGCGCTTGGCATTCGAGGCAGGCATAAACACCATGGGCGGCAACGCGATCTTTGTCGATCAGACCAGTTCGCCGTTGGGCGAACGCGAGACGATTGCCGACGTGGCGCGGAACCTGGAGCGCTGGGTGGATGTCATCGTGCTGCGTACTTACGCGCACGACACCATCACCGAGATGGCCGCCAACTCGCGCGTCCCGGTCATCAACGCTCTCTCGGACTTCGAACACCCCTGCCAGGCGCTGGCGGATTTCATGACCATCGAGGAGCATTTCGGCACGGCCGCGGGGCTTAACTTCACTTTCGTCGGCGACGGCAACAATGTGTGTCACTCGCTGATGCTGACCGGCGCGCAACTGGGCGCCAACGTGACCGTGGCCACGCCGCGCAGCTACTCGCCGGATATCGAGATCGTGACCAAAGCACGGGAGATCGCCGAGGCCAACCGGTGCGAGATCCGCCTGCTGCAGGATCCACAGGCGGCGGTGGAAGGCGCCGACGCCGTTTACACGGATGTGTGCGTGAGCATGGGCTTCGAGCACGAATTGACGAAACGGCAGCCGATCTTCCGGCCGTTCCAGGTGAACGAGGCGCTGATGGCGAGGGCTTCGAGCCGCGCGGTTTTCATGCACTGTCTGCCGGCGCGGCGCGGCGAAGAGGTGACCGACGCGGTGATCGACAGCCCGCAATCGATTGTTTTCGATCAGGCCGAAAACCGCCTGCACGCGCAGAAGGCGCTGCTGCTTCTGCTCCTGGGCGGATTGGCGAATGTAGCGGCGTTTAGTGAACAGTGAGCAGCGGCAGGGGCGCACTGATATACATCGACTCGAAGTTCACTGCTCGAAAGATGAGTTTGGAATTCAACGTCAGCAGCGAGTAGGAGCGCGGACAAACTGATCACCGTCCACTGCTAACTGATCGCTGCTTTGAGGTTTCGCACGCATGTCCGTAATACTCGAATCCCTGCCCGTCGGCCAGAAAGTCGGCATCGCCTTCTCCGGCGGGCTCGACACCTCCGCCGCCCTGCACTGGATGAAGCAGAAGGGCGCCATCCCTTACGCCTACACAGCCAACCTCGGCCAGCCCGACGAATCCGACTACGACGCCATCCCGCGCGCGGCCCTCGAATATGGCGCCGAAAAGGCTCGCCTCATCGACTGCCGCGGCCCGCTCGTGCGCGAAGGGTTCGCCGCGCTGCAAGCCGGAGCCTTCCACATCAGCACCGCCGGCGTCCCCTACTTCAACACCACCCCCATTGGTCGCGCAGTCACGGGCACCATGCTGGTGGCCGCCATGAAGGAGGACGATGTCCACATCTGGGGCGATGGCTCTACCTTCAAGGGCAACGACATCGAGCGCTTCTACCGTTACGGCCTGCTCGTCAATCCCAGCCTCCAGGTCTACAAGCCCTGGCTTGACGCCGCTTTCATCCGCGAATTGGGCGGCCGCGCTGAGATGTCTGCCTTCATGCAGCGCTCCGGCTTCGCCTACAAGATGCCGGCTGAGAAAGCCTACTCCACCGACTCCAACCTGCTTGGCGCAACCCATGAGGCCAAGGATCTTGAGCATCTCTCTTCGTCCGTCAAAATCGTCGTTCCCATCATGGGCGCGGCATTCTGGCGCGACGATGTCGAGATCCCGCGCGAAGAGGTCGCCATTCGCTTCGAAGAGGGTTTCCCGGTCGCCCTCAACGGCCGGCAATTCGACTCGCCCGTCGCCCTCTTCCTCAAAGCCAACCGCATTGGTGGCCGCCACGGGCTGGGCATGTCCGATCAGATTGAGAACCGCATCATCGAGGCCAAGAGCCGCGGCATCTACGAGGCTCCGGGCCTCGCTCTGCTCTTTATCGCTTACGAACGCCTCATCACCGGCATCCACAACGAGGACACCATTGAGCAGTACCGCGAAAATGGCCGCAAGCTCGGCCGCCTGCTCTATCAGGGCCGTTGGTTCGACTCCCAGGCGATCATGCTCCGCGAATCCGCCCAGCGCTGGGTTGCCAAGCCCGTCACCGGCGAGGTCACACTCGAGTTGCGCCGCGGCAACGACTACTCCATCCTCTCGACCGAGTCGCCCAATCTCACCTTCCATCCCGAGCGCCTCAGTATGGAGAAGACGGAATCCGCGTTCTCCCCGCGCGACCGCATCGGGCAACTCACCATGCGCAACCTCGACATTACCGACACCCGGGAGAAGCTCCTCACCTACGCCAAAACCGGCCTCCTCACGCTCAGCAAAGGCAGCGAAATGCCCCAGCTCTTGAGCGGCAAGGAGAAGGACTAGCATGAGGTACGCTTAAAGCAATGTCCAACGAACAACAATCCGGGAAGATGTGGTCCGGCCGCTTCCGCGAGCCGCTCGACGCGGAGTTCGAGGCATGGCAGCGCTCGATCGTCTTTGACTGGCGCCTCCTCGACCACGAAGTCGCGACCGGCAAGGCGCACGCGTCTGCGCTATGTGCAGCGGGAATCTTGTCCGAGAGTGAAAGAGCGGAGCTCCGCGCGGCTCTGGACGCGATTGCCGCGGAGTCTGCGTCGGAAACCGGCAAGGCGCTGGTCCGCAATCATCCGTCGGCCGAAGACATTCATCACTTCGTCGAACTCAAGCTCGTCGAGCGTGTCGGACAGCTCGGTCTGAAGCTGCACACGGGCCGCAGCCGCAACGAACAGATCGCAACCGACCTGCGTCTGTATGTGCGTGCTGAAATCGAACTCGTGGTCAACGGTCTTGCAGCCTGGGCCAATGCGCTGGTGGAACAGGGGCGCGCGGCGGGCGAGGCGGTCATGCCGAGTTATACGCACTTGCAGCGGGCCGAGCCGGTCCTGGTTGCGCATTGGCTGCTGGCGTATGTGGAGATGGCGCTGCGCGATGCGGACCGGCTCAAGGACTGCGCCGCGCGCCTGAATTTCTGCCCGCTTGGATCGGGAGCGGTGGCCGGCGCCGCCATTGCGCTCGACCGCACCATCGCGGCGCGCGAACTCAGATTTGCTGCGCCCACCGCCAACTCCGTCGACGCGACCAGCGACCGTGACTTTATCCTCGAATACCTCAACGGGCTCACATTCGTGGGCTTGCACCTGAGCCGGTTTGCGGAAGAAATCACGCTGTTTGCCACAGCCGAGTTTGGATTCGTGTCGCTGCCCGAGGCATTTTCGACAGGATCGAGCGCCATGCCGCAGAAGAAGAATCCCGATCTGACGGAGCTGATCCGCGCCAAGGTGGGGCGGATTCACGGCGCGGGGCAGGCGGTCGCGATGCAACTTAAGGGACTGCCTTTGGCCTACAATAAGGACATGCAGGAGACGCAAGAGCCGGCCTTTGCAGCCGGCTTTGTGCCGCAGATGCTCCAGCTCGTTGCGCGCTTCACCGCGGCCCTTCAATTCAACTTCGAGAGTATGAGCGAGGCGGCGCAATCGGGCTACCTGAATGCGATGGCCGCGGCCACTTACCTCGTTCACAAGGGTGTTCCTTTCCGCACTGCGCATGAGAAGATCGGCCACGCGGTGCGCCTGGCCATCGAAAAGGGCGTTGAGTTAAGCGGCCTCACGCTCGAAGAACTGCGCCAGTTCGGCGATGAGTTCGGCGAGGACTTCTACGCTGCCATCGCGCTCGACGCCACGCTGGACTGCCACGATGTAATGGGCGGGACCGCGCGTGAGCGCGTGCGCAAGGCACTCGATGCCGCGGCGGAGCGGATCGCTGCACTGGCGAAATCGACAGACGGGGAGGCCGTTCATGCTGGTGCGTAAAGCCCTCTTGCACGACGCCTCCAACATCTACGACCTCGTGAACTCGCTCTCCGGTGACGGAACGCTGCTCAAGCGTCCCTTCGCCGAGGTTTGCGAGAACATCCGCGACTTCACCGTCGCCGAGTCCGAGGGCGGCGTGTTTCTTGGCTGCGGCGCGCTGCACCTTTACGGGCCGCATCTTTGCGAGGTGCGCTCGATCGTAGTCAAGCCGGAGGCCAAGGGCCAGGGCGCCGGCGGCCGCATCGTGAGCGCGCTCATCGAAGAAGCCGAGACGCACGGCGTTCAATCCGTCTGCCTCTTCACGCGCATCCAGGATTTCTTCTTCAAGTACGGCTTCCGCATCGTCGAAGACAAGTCGGAGCTGCCCGACAAAATCTTCAAGGACTGCCAGGCCTGCCCGCGGCTGCACCGCTGCGATGAGGTGGCCATGGTGCGCGGGCGCATTCCGCGCATGTCGCTTCTCGGCCCGCGCCAGGAAGCGCAGGAACTTGTCCGGCTTTCAGGCTGATCCGCGCTGCATCAGCGTCGTAGCTGCCACCACTGCCTGCCCGTAACTCAGACCGCCGTCGCCGGGACTGACCTGAGCGTGCTCGAAAACCTCAAATCCTTGCGCTTCGAGTCCTGCGCGAAGCAACCGCACGAGCCGCCGGTTGTGCATGCAGCCGCCAGAAAGCGCCACTTGGCGAATTCCCGTGGCATCGCCGGCCAAAACTGCGGCGCGCACGAAGGCGTCAGCAACGCCTGCATGAAACCGCGCAGCAATCTGCGCTTTGCTCGCCCCGCCGCGCAAGTCCTCCAACAGCTCCTGCCACAGTGGGCCGGCTTCAATCGTCGCTGCCTCGCGGCGCGCCCAATCGCCGCTCTTCAATTCAAACGCGTAGCCGGGTAAGTCGTCCGGTTCGTCGATTGCCAACCCCTCCAGCTCAATGGCCGCCTGCGCCTCGTAATCCACCGCCCCGCGGCCGAGCACCACGGCTGCTACGGCATCGAAGAGCCGGCCGCAGCTTGAAGTGAGCGGCGCATTCAATCCGCGTTCGATCATGCGGCGGAGCACGTGCGCGTCTTTGGGCTTCGCGCCGACCATGTCGAGCACTTCAGGCGATTCGATGTCGAAGCCGGCCGCGTGCAAATGCCCCAGCGCCATACGCCACGGCTCGCGAATCGCTGCTTCGCCGCCGGGCATGGGAACGTATTCGAGATGCGCAAAGCGTTCGAATCCGTCCAAATGGCTGATCAACACTTCCCCGCCCCAGATGCGGCCGTCGGAACCGTAGCCGGTGCCGTCGAGCGACAGGCCGATGACCGGGCCTTCAAGTCCGTGCTCGGCCATGCAGGCGGCGATGTGCGCGTGGTGGTGCTGCACGGCGATGAGCGGTAGGCCGCGCTCGCGCGCCAACTGTTTTGCCCACGAAGTGGAGAGATAGCCGGGGTGCAGATCATGGACCACCGTCTCCGGCTCAATCTCGAAGGTGTGCATGAGGTGGGCGAGCGACTCGCGGAAGAAGTCGAGCCCGGTGAGGTTCTCGAGATCGCCCAGGTGCTGGCTTTGGTAGGCGAAGCGGCCGCGGGCGAGGGCGAAGACGTTTTTGAGGTGGCCGCCGACGGCGAGAAGCGGAGGGGAATCGAAGGGCAATGGGATGGCGAGGGGAACAAATCCGCGGGCGCGGCGAACCAGTTGCGGCGCGCCGTCGACTAATGCCATCACAGAATCGTCGCAGCGCTGCAGAATCTCGCGGTCGTGCATCAGGAAGGCATCCGCAATCTTGCCCAGCCTGGCCAGCGCCTCGTCGTTATCAATCGCGATGGGCTCCTCGCTCAGGTTGGCGCTCGTCATCATGAGAGCTTTCACACGAAGATCGGCAAAGAGCAGATGCTGCAAGGGTGCGTAAGGGAGAAAGACGCCCAGCCATGGAATTCCCGGCGCCACGGAATCGGCAATGCCGCAACCCGCGCGGCGCGCGGTGAGAACAATCGGCCGCGGAACCGTCTCGAGCAGTGCCTCCTCTTCGCCGGTCAGCTCGCAAACCGCGCGCGCGGCGTCGAGATCGCGCACCATGATCGCCAGGGGCTTGCCGTAGCGGCGCTTGCGCTCGCGCAGGCGCATCACGGCCGCTTCGCTGGTTGCATCCACGGCGAGGTGGAAGCCGCCGATGCCCTTGATGGCGACGATTTCACCGGCTATAAGGAGGTCGATGGTCGCGGTGACGGGATCGGCGGCGGGAATTTCGGCTCCGTCGGGTTGCACCAGCCAAACGCGCGGGCCACAGACAGGACAGGCGTTGGGCTGGGCGTGGAAGCGGCGGTTGGCGGGATCGTCGTACTCGGCCTGGCAGGCTGCACACATTTTGAAGCGCGCCATGGAGGTCTGCGGGCGGTCATAGGGAATGCTGCGCGTGATGGTGAAGCGCGGGCCGCAGTTGGTGCAGTTGAGGAAGGGATAGCGGTAGCGCCGGTCCTTGGGATCGAGCAGCTCGTGCAGGCAGTCCGGGCAGGTGGCTGCGTCGGCAGGAATGCCCGTGCTGACTTGGCCGGCTGCCTCGCTGGCGACGATGCGGAAGCCGGTTTCTCCCGTGGGCGGCGCGTTGTGGACGGTTACAGAGTCAATGCGCGCGAGCGGCGGGGCTTCTGCTTGCAGGCGGCGGCGAAAGGATCCAAGACGTTCCGGCGAGCCTTCGATGGCGATGGTAACGCCGCCGGTGTCGTTGCCGATGAAGCCGGCGAGCCCCTCCTCCGCGGCAAGCCGGTAGACGAAGGGGCGAAAGCCCACGCCCTGCACGACGCCGCACACGGTGAGCAGTTCGCGCCGGAGCAGCAGCCCTTCGGGCCGTCCTGGTTTTGGACGAGATTCCTGGGTCAAGTCTTCGCCTCCCTCAGGAAATCAGCATAGCGCATAGGGTTCTGCGCGTTCCTGGCTTGCGCCGCTTACGATCGCATGATTTTGGCCGGGCGCGGCGGCGCGGGCATGAGAATAGTCGCATAATTTGAGAGGGGCGGAAGAAGAATGATGGATTGCAAGCCATCAAGAACGGCGGGCGCGGTTGCGGGAGTTGCGATGGCGGTCCTGCTGGGTGCGATGACAACTGCCCAGGAACCGAATGCGGCGGCAGTGATCCGGCGGGTGGATGCCGCAGTCACGGACCGGGTGGAAAACGTTCTCGGGTTCACGGACATTGAACACTACGTCATCTACCGGGGCAACGATGAAACGCATCCCGTAGCGGAAATGACGGTCCGTGACACCTACAAGAAGGGCGCAGGCAAAACCTACACTGTTCTCTCCAAAAGCGGACCGGGGATTATGCAAAGGTTCGGGTTGAAACCGCTACTGGATAACGAGACGAGCATCAACCAACCTGGAAACGTGGGGAAGTCGTGGTTCACGTCGGCAAATTACGAGATGGAATTGAAACCCGGTGGGGTCCAGCGAGTGAACAGCCACAAGTGTTTCGCTCTGGCTATTACGCCCAAAGAGAAGGCAACCAACATGATCGACGGAACCCTGTGGGTCGATGCTCAAGACGGGTCGATTGTCGAGGTCGAAGGTGTCGCCTCAAAGAGGCCGTCAATCTTTGCAGGGACGACACACATGATGCGGCAGTACGTGAACATCGACGGTTATCCGATGGCCACGCATGCGCGCGCCGAGTCGGACAGCTTTCTTTTGGGCCGTTTCGTGGTGGTCATCGATTACAGCGGCTACCAACTGCAGCTTAAGAACGGCAAATAGGGAAAGGCCCTCAACGCAAACCAGAACTGGTTGCATAAATCCCGATTTGAAAGGGCGCGACGGGGCGCCCTCTGTGCCTCGTGCCGCAATAGGCGCATTAAATCTGGAGCTTTAGCCCCTGAGGGTGCCCCGCTGGCCGAGTAGCATTTATGCAATCAACTCTAGATTGCCGCCTGTGTGTTCAGGCCCGGTTCCGGCGGCTAGGAGCCGCGCGCTCACCGCTCCATGTGATCTTCCGCACAGCGTTCGCGCCGTTCTCTCTTCGGCGCCGTGCGCCGCGACACCGCCCCCGGCCAACTGAGCGCTTGACCTCTGGCGACCGCGTTCTGGAACGGCCGAAATCCATGCCAATAAATGGGATAGCCACACACGCACGTGACTGCTGTCACGGATTGCGAGGGACTGATGCTCGTACAACAATGGTAGTATCAGGCGCAGGCGGGCCAGTCCCCCGCTCCGCGCACGGTTCACGTCTCCGTATGCACCGAACAGGGAGGAAATGTGCCTGTATTCACGCCCCCGCCACTACCCAGCGAAGACAAACGATGGAAGATCGTGAACGGCACCATGCGCAAGAACGGGTTTGCCCGTCACGCGCTGATTGAGACGCTGCACACGGTGCAGTCGTCGTTTGGATATCTGGACGACGAGTCGATCCGCTTCGTTGCTCTTTCGCTGCGCGTGCCGCTCAGTCAGGCCTACGGGGTGGCCACCTTTTACCACTACTTCACGCTGAAGCCACCGGGCAAACACACCATGACGGTGTGCGCCGGTACGGCGTGCTACATCAAAGGCGCGGATAAGCTGATCGCTGCCGCGGAGAAGCAGCTGGGCATCGCGCAGGGTCAGACGACGAAAGACGGGGAGATCAGCCTGATGACGGCGCGTTGCGTGGGCGCGTGCAGCCGTGCGCCCGTGGCTTTGTGCGACGGCGAGGTGGTGGGCGAAATGACCCGCGAACAGATGCTCGAGCAACTGGAAAGGTGGGCCGTGGAATGACAATCGAGGAGCTCGAACAGATCGCCAAAAGCGTTCAACAGGAGAACGCGAAGTACGACTACGAAATCAATGTCTGCATGGACCTGGCGTGCGCCAGCCAGGGCGCCGGCAGGTTGAAAGATGCATTGGTCAAGGCCGCCGAAGCCGCGGGTAAAACGGTGCTGGTGCGGCGTACCGGCTGCATGGGCCCGTGCTCGCACGGGCCGTTGGCGCGCGTCGATCCGGAGGAGACGCTTTACCACCGCGTGAACGCGGGCCACGCCGAAGCGATTGTGAAGAGCCTGGGCGGTGCGCCGGTAGCCGAGTTGCAATGCGACCTGAATGACCACTTTGACAAGCAGGTGCGCGTGGTGCTCGAAAACGCCGGCTACATCGATCCGGAGAAGATTGACGACTACATCGCCCGCGACGGCTACAAGGCGCTGTTGACGGTGCTCACCGAGATGACGCCCAAAGGCGTAATTCACCGCGTCACGGAGAGCGGCCTGCGCGGGCGCGGAGGCGGCGGCTATCCCACGGGGCTCAAGTGGGGCACGGTGGCCAAGGCCGCGGGCGACCCGAAATTTGTAATCTGCAACGGCGACGAAGGCGACCCCGGTGCGTTCATGGATCGCAGCGTGATGGAGGGCGATCCGCATCGCGTGATCGAGGGCATGGCCATTGCCGCCTATGCCGTAGGCGCGAGCAAAGGATTCATTTATGTCCGCGCGGAGTATCCGGTAGCCGTGTCGCGGCTGACGACAGCGCTGCGCGAAGCCAGGCGCCACGGCCTGCTGGGCAACAACATCTGCAGCACGCCGTTCGACTTCGACGTGGAAATCCGGCTCGGCGCGGGCGCGTTTGTTTGCGGCGAGGAGACGGCGCTGATCGCCTCGATCGAAGGCCGCCGCGGCGCGCCCAAGCCGCGGCCGCCATATCCCGCGGCTAGCGGGCTGTGGGGCAAGCCCACGCTGATCAACAACGTGGAGACCTACGCCAACATTGCGCCGATCGTGCGCAACGGTGGCAAGTGGTTCTTCAACATGGGCTCGGAGCGCAGCAAGGGGACCAAGGTGTTCGCCCTGACCGGCAAGATCGCCAACACCGGCCTGGTGGAAGTACCCATGGGCATCAAGCTGCGCGAGATCATCGAAGACATCGGCGGCGGCGTGCCGGGCGGGCATACCTTCAAGGCCGTGCAAACCGGCGGGCCCTCCGGAGGCTGCATCCCCGCGGAGATGCTCGATGTCGGCGTGAGCTACGACGCGCTGCTGAAGATGGGTTCGATCATGGGCTCCGGCGGCATGATCGTCATGGACGACACCTCCTGCATGGTCAACGTGGCGCGCTTCTTTATCGAGTTCTGCATGACGGAGTCGTGCGGCAAGTGCATTCCCTGCCGCGCGGGCACGGCGCAGATGTTTACGCTGTTGACGCGCTTCTGCAACGGGACCGGAACCATGGATGACCTGGCGCTTCTTGAGGATCTCTGCTCCACCGTGAAGGAGACGAGCCTGTGCGGCCTGGGCCAGACCGCGCCCAACCCCGTGCTGAGCACGCTTAAGTACTTCCGCAACGAGTATCTCGAGCACATCCTGCACAAGCGCTGTCCGGCCGGCGTTTGCAACATGGAAGCGGCCGTGGAGGTGGTGGCATGAGCGTGGAAACCGACGTCAAAACTCTTGTCATCGACGAGCAGGAGGTAAGCGCTCGCGCCGGCCAGACAATTCTGGACGTGGCGCGAGAGAACGACATCCACATCCCCACGCTCTGCCATTTGGAAGGCTTGAGCGATGTGGGCGCGTGCCGCCTTTGCCTGGTCGAAATCAAAGGCAGCAATAAGCTGCTGCCGGCCTGCGTGGCCACGGTGCAGGAGGGCATGGAGGTACGCACCAACACCGAACGCCTGCAGAAGCACCGCCGCACGATTTTGGAACTGCTATTCGCCGAGCGCAACCACATCTGCTCAGTGTGCGTTTCCAATGGCCACTGCGAGCTGCAGACGCTCAGCCAGGAGCAGGGCCTCACCCACATTCGCCTGCCCTACCGCAACCCCGAGCTCAGCGTCGACGCCTCGCACGAGCGCTTCACTCTGGACCACAACCGCTGCATTCTGTGCACGCGTTGCGTGCGCGTCTGCTCTGAGATCGAGGGCGCGCACATTTGGGACGTGATGGGCCGCGGCATCAATTCGCTGATCATCTCTGACCTGCACCAGGATTGGGGAGGCTCGGCTTGTACCCGCTGCGGCAAGTGCGTGCAGGTGTGCCCCACAGGAGCGCTCTTTGACAAGAGCAAGATTGGCTCCGATCACCCCAAGTATCCCGATTTTCTCCCCTACCTGAACCTGATGAGGGAAGCGCAATGAGCAAACTGAAACTCGCGACAGTCTGGCTGGACGGATGTTCCGGCTGCCACATGTCCTTTCTTGATATGGACGAGCGGCTTCTTGAGCTGGCGGAAGTGGTAGACGTGGTCTATAGCCCCATCGTGGACACCAAGGAGTTCCCTGACGAGGTGGATATCGCGCTGGTTGAGGGAGCCGTAGCTTCGGTGGACGACGAGAAGAAGATCAAGAAGATTCGCGATCGCTCCAAGATGCTGATTGCGATGGGCGACTGCGCGATAACCGGCAACGTGCCGTCGATGCGCAACCCCATCGGGCCGGAGGCGATCCTGGACCGCGCCTACATCCAGAACGCCAGCGCGCAGGCGCAGATTCCTTGTGTCGTGGTGCCCAAGCTGCTGCGTGTGGTGCGTCCCATTCACGAGTTTGTGAAGGTGGACGTGTTTCTGCCCGGCTGCCCGCCCTCCGCCGACACATTTCACACCGCGCTGACCGCGCTGGTGAACGGCGGGCCGCTGGATATTCCGGCGCTTACCCGCTTTGGAGCTTAACCATTCGGAGATGAGCACTATGAGCCAGACCATCACCATCGATCCGGTAACGCGCCTTGAAGGGCACGGCAAGATCACCATCCAGCTGAACGACAAGGGCGAGGTGGAAGACGCGCATTTTCACGTGACGCAAGTCCGCGGCTTTGAGCGTTTTTCCGAGGGCCGGCCGTTCTACGAGATGCCCAGCCTGATGGCGCGCATCTGCGGCATTTGTCCGGTTTCGCACCTGATTGCGTCTGCCAAGGCCTGCGAGGCCATCATGTCGGTGCGCATTCCGCACACCGCGGCGCAGTTGCGGCGCATGTTGAATCTGGCGCAGATGGTGCAATCGCATGCGCTGAGCTTCTTTTATCTCGCCTCGCCCGATCTGCTGCTGGGCATGGAGGCCGATCCCAAGGTCCGGAACATTCTGGGCGTGGCGGCAACCAAACCCGAGCTGGGCCGCGCCGGCATCGCGCTGCGCCGCTTCGGGCAGAGCATCATCGAACTGCTCGCCGACAAACGCGTGCATCCGGGCTGGGTTGTGCCCGGTGGCGTGACCGAGCCGCTTGCGGCCGCAAAGCGCGACAAGATTCTGGCCATGATCCCGGAGGCCTACGCAAATATCGACCTGGCCCTGGGAGCGTACAAGAAGATCGCGGACACGTTCAAAGCAGAGATCGGAGTTTTCGCTAACTTCCCGTCGAATTACCTGAGCCTCATCAACGAGGATGAATCGATCGAGTTCACCGACGGCGCTCTGCGCTTGATCGACGCCAAGGGCAACACGATCGAGGACGGCATGACTGCGAGCCGCTACGCCGAAGCGATTGGCGAAGCCGTGGAGCCTTACAGCTACACGAAGTTCGCTTACTACAAGCCGCTCGGCTATCCCGAAGGAAGCTATCGCGTGGGACCGCTGGCGCGGCTGAACATCGTCAAGTCGATGGGCACGCCCAAGGCCGAACAGGAACTCGCCGGGTTCAAGCAGTTGGCGGCGGGCCCGGTCGAGAGTTCGTTCCATTACCACCATGCGCGGCTTGTGGAGATGCTTTACGGCGTGGAGAAGATCGAAGAGATCCTTGCCGATCCGCGCATTCTCGACAAACACGTTCGCGCCACGGCGGGCGTCAATCGCCTCGAGGGCCAGGGCCAGGCCGAAGCGCCGCGCGGCGTGCTGCACCACAACTACAAGGTGGACGAGAACGGCAAGATCACCTGGGCGAACCTGGTGATTGCCACCGGCCAGAACAACAAAGCAATGAACCTGGGTGTGCTGCAGGCCGCTAGGCACTATGTGAAGAAGGGCAAGTTCACCGAAGGCATTCTGAATCGAGTGGAAGCTGTGGTGCGCACCTTCGATCCGTGCCTGAGCTGCTCCACGCACGCCGCCGGCCAGATGCCGCTGGTGCTCACGCTGGTTTCTGCCGATGGCGCGGTTCTGGACCGGGTTGCTCGCTGATGGAAACGAAGTCGGCCAGGTGCCTCATTCTAGCCTGCGGCAATACTTTGCGCAGCGACGACGGCGCAGGCCCGAAGCTCGCCGCATGGGCGGAGGAGCGGTTCCGTCAGGAACCCGATGTACGCGTCATTTCGCGTCAGCAGTGGACTCCCGACCTGGCCGTAGAGATTGCTGCCGCCGATTCCGTGCTCTTCGTCGACTCCTCGGCGAGTTCTCCTCCAGGACGCGTCAGGCTCATTCCGGTCCCGTCGCCTGTCGACAGCTCGGCGCCGTCTTCGCATCACCTCAAGCCGTCCGAACTCCTGGGTGTGACGCGCTCACTCTATGGCTCAATCAAATCCCATGCCATGCTGTTAACCGTCGGGGTGGGCTCTACCGAACTAGGCGAAACATTCAGCGCGCCCGTCGAAGCCGCTATCCCACGCGTGCGCGGCATTCTGGAGAAAGCCGTGCTGCGCTTTCTTGGCCGCTGAGCAAGTTGAACCTCCCCACATTTCGAGTAATCGAAAGAAGCCTGGAACCGCCTACGGCGCGGAACCTCGTGCATTGCGTTCATCGGGGCGGCTGGGCTTCTCCACAATCGCCGTCGCCCACAGAAACCCACCGACGGCTTCCTTTGCGTTGATGACTCGCTTGCAGCCCACATAGTCCGCGTAGCTGGCTTGTACGCAGACGCCGTCGCATGCGCTCAATATATCGACGAGGCCGTCGCTGTTCACCCGCGCGTTGTGCGTGATTGCGCGATAACCTGCCGCGACCACCGGTGCGTATGCCTTGCCATCCAGCAGGCCCAGTTCGATGCCGCGTTCGAGAGCATAGGTGAACATGGCGCTGCCCGAGGTGTCGATCCAATTGTCGCTGCGGCCCGGTTTGTCGACGATAAAATACCACCCTCCGCTCACCGGGTCCTGCGCTCGCTTCAAACCTGCCGCAAGCCGCTCATAGATATCCAGCACCTCCGCACGGCCGGGATAATCGGCCGGCAGACGCCCCAAAGCTTCCACAACCACAAGGGAATACCAGCCCAGTCCCTCGCTCCATACTTCCCGCGAAAGCCCTGTTGCCGGGTCTGCCCAGTGCACTTTGCGTTGCGGGACCACTGTGGCCGAATCGGGATTCGCTGCCCAGGCGTGATAGTAGAGTCCGCCATTGTCTTTGAGAGTGTGGTGCGCAAAGACCGTAATCTGTTTCACCGCTTCATCGAAGCAGTATTTGCGATCGCCGATGGAGTCGCCATACCGGAGCAGAAACATCTGGCCCATAAAGACGCCATCGACCCACATTTCACCGCGCAGCCTGGGATTGTGCCAGAATCCTCCATCCGGGTTGCGCGGATAGGTGTCGAACATTCTGCGGATCTGGGTCGCGGCTGCGCGATAACGCGGATCGTGCGTGTGCTCGTACAGGCCCACCACGATGTTGCCCGCCATGGCGCTGTCGAGGCTATCGAGCTTGACGTCCACAAGATTGCCGTTGCGATCGATGTGCGGGTCAATCTGCTGCTCGATGTAGTTCAGGTACCGCGGATCGCCGGTCGATTGCCATAACAGCTCGAATCCGTTCAGCGTGTAGCCCTTCCAGTAGGACCACTGCGTGAGCGAATCTCCGGGCGCGCCGGTATTGCGCTTCATGAGTGTGTCTGCCAGGGCGATCGACCAGAAATGTGGTTCCTGCGCTGGCACGCGGCCCTGACTGTTCAACAGCAAGAGGCCCGTGACAATCGAAAGCGCCCACTTTGCAGGGGCGCTTTTGCGAAATTGCTGCTTGATTCTTGTCATTGCAAGAGGCCTCGCCGGAACATCGGCTTTCGCTCTCAAATAAACTGCGGCGGCTGCATTTGCCGCAGCCGCCGATCGCAAAAAAACATCGACAAATTCAGAACGCCGCCATCGTCTGGCGCAGGCTATAGGAGCTCAGCGTTTTGATGTAATTGCCGCGGTCGTAGGGCGAGGTGTCGGGCACGGAACGGCGGCTGAGGCAGCCGCGTGTCTCGGCCAGCGATGGGTACTCGCGCTTTTCCAGCCAATAGCGCAGGTCCGCCAGCACGCGCGCGATGTGCTCGATGCCGTGGATGTGCAGCGCGGAGACCATCATGGCCACGCTACCGCCCGCCATGATCGCCTTCAGTACATCTTCGGCGGAGTGCACGCCTCCTGTGATGCCGATGTCGCCTTTGAGATGGCCGTAGAGTATGGCCGCCCAGTGCAGGCGCGGCAACAACTCGGACGGCGTGGAGAAATGCAGTGTGGGCCGCACCTCCAGCGATTCAATGTCAAAATCCGGCTGATAGAACCGGTTGAAGAGGACGACGCCACATGCGCCCGCTTCTTCGAGCCGCGCGCACAGATTGGGCAAACTGGTGAACGACTGCGAGAGCTTGATGGCGACGGGAACTTTAACGGCTTTACAAACTCCTGCAACCAGTTCGAGTAGCAGTCGCTCGATCTCGTTCGAGGTCTGGGTACGGTCAGTAGCCAGCGCAAAAGTGTTGAGCTCGATGGCCTGGGCGCCGGCCTGTTCCATCTCTTTGGCAAAGCGCACCCAGCCGCCACTGGTGGCGCCATTCAGGCTGGCCATGATGGGAATGTCGACGGCCTCGCGGGCGCGCCGCAGATGCTCCAAATACCCTTCATGGGTCATGCGGTAATCGTTGAGTTCGGGCAGGTAATTGAGAGACTCGGCGAAGGAATTCGTACCTCGCGACAGATCTTCGTCGAGGGCGCGCGACTCCAGCGCCAACTGCTCTTCAAAGAGCGATGTGAGCACGATGGCTGAAGCTCCCGCATCCTCCATGTGACGAATATTGTCGAGCGACTCGGAGAGCGGCGTCGACGCAACCACAATCGGACCGTTCAACTTCATGCCGAGGTATTGCATGGAAAGTTCGGTCATTCCTCACCTCCGGCAGCCGCAGCCGCCAGTTTTTCTTCCGGCTTTTCTTCAGGTTTTTCCAGGGGCGCGATGTGTGGCGTCTCTCCGCGGCCCGGCATCGCCGCGCGGGCGGAGTAGACGCGCCACTGGCGCTCCACGTCGTCCTGCGCTTCCTTCAGCAGCTCCGCAGCCAGCTCGGGATTGCTTCGCGCCAGCATGGTGTACCGGGCTTCGCGGTAAGCATACTCCTTGAGCCGGATCGCCGGCGCTTTGGAGTCGAGCTGGAAGGGATTCTTGCCTTCTTCGCGCAGTGCTGGATTGTAGCGCATCAGCGGCCAGTAGCCTGCTTGCACGGCGAGCTTCTGCTGTTCCAGCCCGTGCACCAGGTCGTAGCCGTGGGCGATGCAGCTTGCGTATGCAATGATGATCGACGGCCCGTCATGCGCCTCGGCCTCCTGGAAGGCCTTTACCACGTGCGTGTCGTTGCCGCCCAGCGCTACCTGCGCCACGTAGACGGAGCCGTAGCTGACCGCCTCCATAGCCAGATCCTTGCGGCTGGTCGGCTTGCCGCTAGCCGCGAACTTGGCCACCGCGCCGCGCGGCGTAGCCTTTGAGGCCTGGCCGCCGGTATTCGAATAGACTTCGGTGTCAAGCACCAGTACGTTCACGTTCTTACCCGAGCCCAGCACATGGTCGAGCCCGCCAAAACCGATGTCGAAGGCCCATCCGTCGCCGCCCAGAATCCACACGCTCTTGCGCACCAGCGCATCCGCGATCGCCTGCAGATTCTTCGCATCCGACGACTCGTTGCCGGCCAGCCGCTCGCGCAGTTGTTTCACCCGCTCGCGCTGCTGGTTGATCTCCATCTCGGTCTTTTGCGATGCTCCCACCAGGTCCGCCGCAAGCTCCGCGCCCACGGCCGAAGCCAGCCGCGTCACCAGCGTTTCGGCGAAGGCCTTCTGCTGATCGAGCGCGACCCTCATGCCGAACCCGAACTCCGCATTGTCTTCAAACAGCGAGTTGGACCACGTTGGCCCGCGGCCTTGTGCATTGTACGTATAGGGCGTGGTCGGCAGGTTGCCGCCATAGATCGACGAGCAGCCCGTGGCGTTGGCGATGTACAGCCGGTCGCCGAACAATTGCGTCAGCAGCTTGATGTAGGGCGTTTCGCCGCAGCCCGCGCACGCGCCCGAAAACTCAAACAGCGGCTGCAGAAGCTGAAGATCCTTGACCTGCGTGTGCGAAAGCTTCGTGCGATCCACTTCCGGCAGCGAGAGGAAGAACTCCCAGTTTTCGCGCTCCGGCTCGCGCAGAGCCGCTTGCGGCGCCATATTGATGGCCTTCTTGCTGGCGTCGCTCTTGCTCTTCACGGGACAAACTTCGACGCACACGCCGCAGCCGGTGCAATCTTCAGGGGCCACCTGCAGCGTGTAGTGCTCCTCTTCCATGCCGCGCCATTTAGGCTTGGCCCACTTGAAGGTTGCCGGGGCTTTGTCGCCGAGCTCGGGGTTGTAAATCTTGGCGCGAATCACCGCGTGCGGGCACACCATGGCGCACTTTCCGCACTGAATGCAGAGTTCCTTGTCCCAAACGGGAATGAACTGCGCGATGTTGCGCTTCTCCCACTGCGCTGTACCCGAAGGGAACCCGCCGCCGGCGGGAATCGCGCTCACCGGAATCAGATCGCCCTTGCCTTCGGCGATCTGGCCCAGCACATCGTGAACAAACGTCGGCGCTTTGTCGGAAAACGCGCCCGTCACATCGAAGTTGGCAGTGGCGGCCGAGGGCAGCTCCACCTTGTGCAGGTGCGCCAGCGCGTGATCGACGGCTGCGAAGTTCTTTTGCACAACAGCTTCGCCGCGCTTGCCATAGGTCTTCTGAATCGACTTCTTGATCTGCGCGATGGCCTCCTCGCGCGGCAACACGCCGCTGATGGCGAAAAAGCACGTCTGCATGATGGTGTTGATGCGCGAGCCCATGCCCGCCTCGCGCGCCACCTTGTAGCCGTCGATCACATAGAACTCGATCTTCTTGCGCAGCATCTCTTCCTGCATGCTGCGGGGCAGCTTGTCCCACACCTCCGCCGCCGAATACGGCGAGTTGAGGAGGAAGACGGCGCCCGGCATAGCGGCTTCGAGTACGTTCATCTTCTCTAGGAAGCTGAAGTTGTGGCAAGCCACGAAGCTGGCATGCGTGATGAGGTAGGTGGAGCGGATCGGGTTGGGGCCGAACCTCAGGTGCGACATCGTCATCGAGCCCGATTTCTTCGAGTCGTACACGAAGTAGCCCTGCGCGTAGTTCGGCGTTTCGCTGCCGATGATCTTGATCGAATTCTTGTTCGCGCCCACGGTGCCGTCGGAGCCGAGCCCGTAAAAGAGAGCGCGCACGGTCTTGGGATCCTCAGTGGAAAACGCAGGATCGTAGTCAAGGCTCGAGTGGCTCACGTCGTCGTTGATGCCTATGGTGAAGTGGTTTTTGGGGGAGGGCTTGCCAAGCTCATCGAAGATGCCTTTGACCATCGCTGGCGTGAACTCCTTCGACGATAATCCGTACCGCCCGCCGATGACGGCAGGCATGGTTGCAAAAGGCAGATTGCCGGAATTCTCCGCCAACACGGTCATGATGTCCTGATAGAGCGGCTCGCCGGCCCCTCCGGGCTCCTTGCAGCGGTCGAGAACGGCGATCGACTTGACCGTCACCGGCAGCGCAGCCAGAAACGCCTTGCTGTCGAAAGGCCGATAGAGCCGTACCTTGACCAGGCCGGCCTTCTCGCCCTGGCGCGTCATTGCATCTACAGCTTCCTCGGCGGTTTCCGCGCCGGAACCCATGAGCACGATCACGCGTTCGGCGTCTGGCGCTCCGTAGTAGTCGAAAAGGTGATAGGAGCGGCCGGTCCGCGCGGCAAAACGATCCATCACCGACTGCACAATTCCCGGCACCTTCACGTAGAACGGGCTGCATGCCTCGCGGGCCTGGAAAAACACGTCGGGATTCTGCGCCGTCCCGCGGATGAATGGGCGATCCGGCGTGAGGGCGTTCTTGCGGAAGGCGATGAGGTACTTGTCGTCTACCATCCCGCGAATCGTCTCGTCGGTGATGGGAAGAATCTTGCCCACTTCATGCGATGTGCGGAAGCCGTCGAAGAAATGGATGAACGGTATGCGCGATTCCAGGGTGGCGATCTGCGCGATGAGCGCCATGTCGGCAACCTCCTGCACGGAATTCGAGGCCAGCATCGCCCACCCCGTCCCGCGGCAGGCCATCACGTCGGAGTGGTCGCCGAAGATCGACAGTGCATGGGTTGCCAGGGTGCGTGCCGCTACATGCATCGTCGCCGGGGTCAGCTCACCGGCAATCTTGAACATGTTGGGGATCATCAGCAGCAACCCCTGCGAGGCCGTAAATGTCGTTCCGAAGGCCCCGGCCTGCAACGCCCCGTGCAGGGCGCCGGCCGCGCCGCCCTCGCTCTGCAGTTCTTCCACAATGGGCAACGCGCCCCAGATGTTCTTCTTCCCCTCCGAGCGCCACTGATCCGCCCACTCGCCCATTGGCGACGAGGGAGTGATGGGGTAGATGGCGATGACTTCGGAAAGTCGGTAGGCAACGGAGGCCGCAGCCTCGTTCCCATCCATAATCACAGTGTTCAGTTCACTCATTCGCTTCGCTCCACAGTGCCGCCTTCGAGGAAGATCGGCTGCTATCGTGAGTCTCTTCTGTGAGGCAGTTAGCCGCAGTGATGCGGGGCACAGGGAGGGCCGGAAATCCCACCCTATGGAACGATGTTTATATCGTGCAACGAACTGTAAATGGAATGACCCTTGCGGTCGCTAGGCGGGGGTTGTTGCGGCGATGGCGAGCCGGCCCGCTTTGCGACGATCTTCGCGAGATCGACAACCTAGCCGCAAAGATCACGGTGCAAGGCAGCCGGTATCCGGAATATCTGGAGTAAATGACTGGCCGCTAAGCACGCCAAAGCGCCAACGGGCAGTCACGAGAGTAGGAGCACGAACACCGAAGGAAAAGCCGTCGCCATCGCGCGCTAGCAACGGCTTGGGCGAGGCCACCGCCCGCCTGCTCTCCGCCCTGGGTGCCGGTGGTATGCTCGGCGCATGGCGCGCCGGCCGCACCCAGTTCCTGGCCGGCGAACAGGAGCTCGCTCACTTGGAGGCAGTTTAATGAGCAAGAAAGTGCTGATACTTTCCTCGAGTCCCAGAAAACGCGGGAACTCGAACGCCTTGTGCGATCAGTTTGCGAAAGGTGCAGTCGCAGCCAGTCATCGGGTCGATAAAGTGCTCCTGGGGGAAAAGAAGATTAACTACTGCAGGGGTTGCTATGCCTGCATGGGAAGTGGAAGATGCGCGCAGAAGGACGATATGGCGCAAATCCTCGACGAGATGATTGCGGCTGACGTCATTGTCCTGGCGACGCCTGTCTACTTTTACACCATGTGCGCCCAATTGAAGACTGTGATTGACCGGACGGTCGCACGGTATACGGAAATCACCAACAAGGATTTCTATTTCATCGTCACTGCGGCCGACGGAAGAAAGGCAGCTCTGGAGCGGACCATCGAAGGCCTGCGGGGATTCACCTCCTGTCTGCGAGGAGCAAAAGAAAAAGGCATTGTTTATGGCACAGGCGCATGCGAAATTGGCGATATCCTGGCAAGCCGCGCCATGAAACAAGCGTACGAAATGGGCAAAGCATTGTAGACGGCCAGAACTGGCGTGCCTCTTCGAGCATTCTTGGCAATCAGATGAACCGATCCAATGACATCAAGGGAGGGAATTCAGCAATGGAGATCAAAAGAAGCGGCTCACAGCCCTCAGGCAAGGGACCGGCCGATTGGTTCACAGGCACTGTGCGGATCGACCCGCTCTTTGACGCGCCAGATCCCGCCCGCGTCGTCGGCGCCAGTGTTACTTTTGAGCCCGGAGCGCGCACCGCATGGCATACGCATCCCCTCGGTCAAACGCTGATCGTCACGTCCGGCTGCGGCCGGGCGCGGCGCTGGGGCGGTCCCGTTGAGGTGATTCGCCAGGGAGATGTGATCTGGTTTGCGCCGGGCGAGAAGCATTGGCACGGCGCGGCGCCAACCACAGCAATGACCCACATCGCCATTCAGGAGAAGCTCGACGGCAAAACCGTCGCTTGGATGGAGAAGGTAAGCGACGAGCAATACCGAGCGTAAGTTTGCTGGTTGAGCCAGATGGGGGTGCCGAGCGGAAATTGAGGAGGCTCTCGCACGCGATCAGGCGACCAGGCTTTCCACCAGCGTTCCCACGCGGCTTCGAGCGAGGCTGGTGGAATTTGCGGCCGGCGCGGCTGTACCGGCAGCCGGCGTTCTCTTAGGCCAGCAGCACTTCCACCTTCGGCATCCACTCCGAGATTGGAATCTGCTGCGGGCACAATCCCTCACATGTGTCGCAGTCGATGCAGGCGCCCGCGCGCTCCTCCTCCTTGAGTACAAAGTGGGACCGGAACCGCGCCGCGCCCACGTCATCGTACGTATGGGCGTAGTTGAAGAGATCGAAATTGACCGGGATGTTTACACCGTTGGGACAGGGCATGCAGTACCCGCATTGTGTGCATGGAATCGTAATCCGCGACTGGTACTGTTCCCGGATCCGCCCAATCAGCGCCTGGTCCGCCTCGGTCATCTTGCCCACGCGCGCCTCATCGGCAATCCGCAGATTGTCGACGACCTGGCTCATCGTGCTCATGCCGCTCAGCACCACGGAGACTTCGGGCTGGTCCCACACCCATTCAAACGCCAGTTGCGCCGGGCTCCGCCCTGCCGGATCGCTCGACATCGTCTCCCGAATCGCCGGCGGCGGATCGGCCAGCCGCCCACCCATCAGCGGCTCCATCACCACAACGGCCAGCCCCTTTTCTGCGGCCAGCCTCAACCCGCGCGTGCCTGCCTGGTTCTCCGTGTCCATGTAGTTGTACTGGATCTGGCAGAAGCTCCACAGGTCGCTCGCATTCACGATCTCCTCGAAGCATTCGTACTCATCGTGAAACGAGAAGCCGAGATGCCGGATGCGCCCGTCGCCCAGCGCCCGCTCCGCCTCGCCCAGCAGGTTGTGCTTCAAGACAAAATTCGTCCAAAAGCCCTTATTCAGCGAATGCACCAAGTAAAAGTCGATGTGATCCGTCTGCAGCTTTATCAACTGCTCATTGAGAAAGCGGTTAAAATCCTGCGGCCCCTGCACCAGCCAGGTAGGTAGCTTGGTGGCGAGGCGCACCTTTTCGCGATATCCGTCCCTGAGCGCCCTGCCCACCACGAGCTCGCTCTTGCCTTCGTGATAGAGCCAGGCGGTATCGACGTAATTCACGCCATGGTCGATGGCATACCGCAGCATGCGAATGGCTTCTGCTTCGTCGATATTGGGACTATGAGGCTGCCCGTCCGCGGTTGGCAGCCGCATGGCCCCGAACCCCAGTGCCGAAGCCTTCCAATCCAGCTTGCCAAACTTGCGATATTGCATAGCCGGCCCCTTTCGTGTTGTTGATTCGGAAAGAGGATTCTACACCGGAACTCCAAATGCGGACGCGCTCATTCCCCTGTCAGCCCTTCGACCAGCGCCTGCCACTCCTCTTCCAGCATGGGGCGGTGGAATTTTCGGCCGGCGCGGCCATACCAGTAGTCAGCGTTCCAGGCGACACCCTCCTTGCGGTGAAGGTAGGCGTGGACGGCCATGGCGTCGCGGGTTTCAAGGTCGTCGACCATACCGTGGGCGCGCGCCCAATCGCCTTTGGCATCCCACCAGAGGGCTGCGAGCGGAGCGGGCAGCCCGCACGGTGGTTCGGCGAGCGTGAGCGAGGCACGGAAATCGTCAAGCGTCATGGAACCCTTGTAACACGGAGCCCGCGACCCGCCAGGAATGCTCGGGTAGACTCTGGCGAAGAATCTCAATGTCTTCCGCCGTCGAGCGCAATGTTGCACTTCGGTCCGGCGCTCATCATCAATCTTTTTTCGGCGCACTGTGATTTAAATCACATCCAGAAATCGTTCTCGCTGCTAAAAAGGTATCTGCATTCCGATGAATTGAACAGAGGGTCTGCCAGAGGGGTTGGGAGGGGGCTGGGGGTTCCCGGCCGGTTCCCTCTCCTGGAGGTCCAGTCATGGGAATGTCCGAGCCGAAAATCCCGGAAAAGCCACATTGCGGACGCAGGCATTTTCGCCGTATACTTAAATCCGACCATTCCGGTCGTATTTTTCTGCTGCGTCGCTGCGGTGACCGGCATCGTGAGGTCCGGCAGGTGAGTTTGTTGAGCGAATTAGCTGTTGGCGAATGCGGCATCCTGGTTGCCCTCGACCTGCCTGAGTCTGTCCAGAACCACCTGATGCATATGGGTTTTGTGCCCGACGTGCAGGTAACGGCGCTGCGCCGCGCACCCGCCGGCGATCCTACGGTTTACCTCGTGGATGGCTTGGAAATCGCCCTCCGGCACGAGACGGCAGAGGGCATCCGGGTTCGGCCTTTCGAAGCTGCGGTCGAGGAAGCTCCTCAACTGGCCGAGGCCGCGCGATGAATGCCTGTTGCGAGACGCCTGTCTTTGAGCCGCCCGCGGCTCCGCCACCCGAAGGCACGCTGCAGACCGTGGTGCTGATCGGCCCTCCCAACTCCGGCAAATCCACTCTCTTCAACCGGCTGACGGGCCTCCGCCAAAAAGTTGCCAATTACCCGGGAGTCACTGTCGAGCAGCGCATGGGTCTGATGGCCGGGGTGGGCCGCGACGATCTGACGCTGATCGATCTGCCCGGCATCTACTCACTCACGCCCTACTCTGAAGATGCCCGGGTGGCCGTCGATGTGCTACGCGGCAAGATGCCGGGCACGCCCAAGCCCGACGCGGTGCTGCTGGTGCTGGACTCGGTTCACCTGACGCGGCAACTGATGCTGGCCGCGCCGGTCCTCGCGGTGGGACTGCCTACGTTGGTGCTGCTCAACATGACCGACGTAATGCAGTCGCGGGGCGGGCAGATCGACACGCTGAAGCTGGCGCGCGAACTTGGCGCTCCCGTCGCGCAAATCAGTGCCGTCAACGGCGCCGGCCTCGACGCCGTTCCGCTTTTCCTCAATCAGCAAACTGACCGCGAGAAGGCCCAGCCGCTGGCGCTGCCGGTAGTCGGCAACGCGGCCAGCACATACACGTGGGCCGCGCAGGTCAGCCGTCGCACCGGTTACCGCGCACCTCTATCGGCCGAGAACACGCGCAAGATCGACAACCTGCTCTTGCACCGCATCTGGGGGCCACTGCTCTTCCTCCTCGTCGTAATCGCCGTCTTTGAGAGTGTCTTCGCCCTCGGCCAGCCGCTCTCCAACGGCTTCGGCGACCTCCTCGCCCGCATGGCCGATCTTGCCCGCCCCCTGCTGCCCGTGGGCTGGCTGCAATCGCTGCTCCTCGACGGCGTGTGGAAGGGCATCTGCTCGGTGCTGGTGTTCCTGCCGCAGATCCTTCTGCTGTTTCTCTTTATCGGGATTCTTGAGGACTCGGGCTACCTGGCCCGCGCGGCGCTCATCGCCGACCGCGTAATGCGCTCGATCGGACTCAACGGCAAGGCCTTCATCCCGCTGCTTTCGGCGTACGCCTGCGCGGTTCCGGCCATCATGGCCACGCGCACCATCGCCAACAAGCGCGACCGCCTGGCCACCATTCTCGTCACGCCCTTCATGACCTGCTCGGCCCGCCTGCCCGTCTATCTGCTGCTCATCGCGGCCTTCATCCCCAACGTCTACTACCTGCACGGATTCCTCGGCCTGCAAACGCTGGTGATGCTGGGGCTTTATCTGGCCGGCGGAGTTGCCGCTTTCACCACCGCGCGGCTGCTCAAAAGCTCCATCCTCAGGTCGAGCGATACGCCGTTCATCCTGGAGCTGCCTCAGTACCGCATGCCCACCCTCTACTCGCTGGCTCTGCGGCTGCTGGACCGCGCGCGCATCTTCATGAGGACTGCCGGCACCATCATCGTCGCCGTCACCATCGCGCTCTGGATCCTTGCGCACCTGCCCGTCATCCAAACCGCCTCGGGCGCGCTCACCGCGCCGCAACTGGCCGATAGCCTCATCGGACGCCTCGGCCACTTCATCGAGCCGGCCATCGCTCCGCTCGGCTTCAACTGGAAGATCGGCATCGGCCTCTTGTCCAGCGTGCTGGCGCGCGAGGTCATGGTGAGTACGATGGGCACGCTCTACGGCGCAGACCCCAGCACGCAGGCGCTCAACCTGCAAACCGCTCTGCACCACGACATGAGGCTGGGCGGCGCGCTGGCGCTGATGATCTTCTTCGCCTTCGCCATGCAGTGTACGTCCACCATCGCCGTCGTCCGCCGCGAAACCAATAGCTGGCTTTGGCCCGCCGTCCAGTTCCTCTACATGCTGGCCCTGGCTTACGGCGCCGCCTTCGCGGTGAACCACATCGTGATGGCGCTAATTCGCTGGCCCGCGGCATCTTAAGTGGAGCGATCACTTGCGGCCATGTTTTCCACAATGCCGAACGACGTTCTCATTCGCGGGCGTGTTCGCGAAAATAGGATGAATACTGGCCTCGATGCACTTTCATAGGAACTCGAATCGCAAATTGCACCAAATTCGGGCATAGCTCTGTTGAACCCTCTGCAAAACACGCCAACTCGCTCCATTCAAAGGAGCGAATTTAGGAAATCTTTGGGTAGATACTTCGTCTCCCCAGTGCAATCATCTTCCAGTGGAGATCAAAGAGCTAATTCGGAAAATACTTCGCTTTCGAGATGCTCGCGACTGGGGCCAGTTTCACACGCCCAAGAGTCTCGCAACCGCACTATCGATCGAAGTTGCGGAGTTGCAGGAACTCATGCTTTGGAAATCGGATTCGCAGACTCTGGAGCTCCTCCATTCCGAGAAAGGCAATAAACGATTCGAGGAAGAGATCGCAGACGTGCTCATCTACGCTTTGCTCCTCGCACATGAAGTCGGAATTGACCCGGGAATCGCAATCCGCAAAAAGCTCGCCGTAAACGACACAAAGTACCCCGTATCCCTGGCCAAAGGAAACGCAACAAAATACTCGGAACTCCGCACGGCCCAAGCCAGCAATCAACCGAATGAAATTCCCGAAGAGGATGAAGTGAAGGCGGACACCACGGCTCAGCGGCAGTTTGCGCTGTTCCCGACCGAAGTCACCCACATCAACTGAGTTACTTGATGTGCAGCTGCACCGCCAACCCGTGTCACTTACGCCCATTACCTTGAAGTGTCATCCCAGGTAATCAAGAGTGCCACTGGCACCAAGGCCCGGAGTGTTATATTCGGTTGATGTCAGGCTCGGCCTCCGGGGGACCCCGTAACCGGATGAGTCTCATCATGCGATCAACGAGGAGCCGATGATTCAGCAACGGATCGCGGAGATAACGAGTCCTCCTCCCGACCAACTAAATCAGCTCAACACGCAATATCGCGCCGCAGTGCGCGAGACAATGGCGCGGGCACTAGCAGGATGTGTGCCGCCGTTGGACGTGTTTTCGAAAATGAGGGGAGTGTTTCCGTCCGAAGTTCCCTTGCAAGAGCAAGACCGAGATCTGAAATGCGGGAGCTCACCGGATGAGGAGGCGCCGAAGTATCATCCTGAACTGCACGCCCTCGAATATGAATGGTACTTCACCAACGACACCGCGCGGGAACTGAGCCAAGAGTTTGCGAGCAACAATGGATTAACAGTTTGCCTGGGTGCGCCCAAGGTCGCTTCAGTCGCGATTCACGACTCTCGGAGAGTCGTTTTCATCGACAGAAATCCCCGCGTGCTGAATCGATTTCCGGAATTAGGCAGATCCGAGGAGGTGCATCTGATGGATGCAACCGACGCGGGCCGTCTGAGCATCCAAGCCGATTCACTTCTATTCGATTCGCCTTGGTATCTCCCCGATACCATCGCATGGCTATTCTCAGCCTCTCAACTGGTGAAACACGGTGGCTCTCTAGTGTTTGCTCTATATCCGCCGTTGGTCCGGGCGACGGCAAAACTGGAAAGAGACCTCATCCTCGAGACCGCCTCATCAATTGGCTCGGTTCAGGTCGTAGAGGACGCTCTGGCGTACGAAACGCCTTTGTTCGAGCACGAGGCTTTGAACGCCTCCGGTCTCGGCTGCCTCTACAAATGGCGACGAGCAGACCTCGTCCGCATCACGGTGCGGAAAGCCCTCGCAACCCCTCCTCCGGGCCTGCTATGCAGGCCTCTAATCGACGGGGCGTGGAGGTCGTTTGTAATCGGCGACCAGGTGGTAAAGGTTCGGAGAGAATCGACGAGACGCGACACCCATGGAGCGATCAGAAGACTCCTAAGCCCAGTTGGACCGAACTTTCTCTTACGATCGGTGAGCGTGAGGGAACCCGAAAGGGCGTTCATCGACGTGTGGACCTCTCGCAACAGGGTCGCTGCATGTCCCGAGACCCGCCTACTAAACCCGATTTTGCGTAATCTCGCCAGAGGCGAGCCTTTGCGGGAAACAATACGTTCCCACAGGTTGAGAATGCCCGCAGGTTTCGAGCATCAGATGCACGATTTTTTGGCCTTGGAGGAGTAATGCGACGGACAGCAATCCTGAGGTTTAGTGACTCTGAGGGTTTCTCAACCATTGACGTACATCGCGCGGTAATGGAGAAGAATGGGGGTCAGGTCTGGTGGGGGTGGTGGAAGAAGGACAAGGAATCCCCACGGCTCGACTTTCTCAAGAAGCTCGAGTCGGAAGTCAACGGGCAATCTCCCCTCCGAATTGGCTTAATCAATAGAAAGGGAGAAGACAGCTTTTATGTTGCGACTTGCATGGAGATTCTGTACGGCATGAACGGAGAAAGACTACCGAGCCCGAATGCGGCAATGACCCCAGAGTATTACAACAACGAGAAATTCCCTGCATGGTTCAGGTTTCGGCAAATCGATAAGATCAGCCTCGCCCAATTTAGAGAGGAATTCGTCGCCGTCCCCGCGATCGACCCAACCCTATACGAGGTGTTCTGGGGAACGGACGGCACAGGTCAGGTGATACCAAGCGAGACCTGGGACATGAAGCCCGTAGACACCCACGGGGAGGCGATCCTCCACATTTCCGATCTGCATTTTGGCGAGTTTCATGGGTTCCCGCTCGAGTCTCCCAAGACAGAGGACGAGTTTGCAGGCAGGCCGCTTTGGGAGGTGATCTCGACAAGAATTAGGAAGAACCTTGCACTGCAGATAGGAGTGGTCGTGATATCAGGTGACCTGATCACGAAGGGCGATAAATCGTACCCGGCTGCTCGCCATTTTATTGATAGGATGCTGCAAGAGCTCAAGCTCGACAACCGACACTGCATCATCGTGCCCGGTAACCATGACATGTGGACGATCGACATCGATCGTCCGACAAGAACCTACGCGCATGAGCAGCCCTACCGGGGCTTCGCTGAGGCGTTCTTCCATGAGGAATTTCGAAGCCTAGAAAGGGTTCGCCGCTATCGCACACTTGCAGGACGCGATCTTGTTTTCGTCGAGCTCAATTCGGCGCGACTCCGAAGCGACAAGCTCAAGGAGTACGGGTATGTAGCAAAGCATCGATATGAGCAGCTTTTGGACTTTGTGTGCGAGACCTTGAAGCGTGAACAGAGCCAGGAACTACCAATTATCTTCGCAGTCATGCACCATCACATTATGCCCGTGAACGCTGTCGACATCCCAGACGAGAAGCGCCCCGTCAGCCTCTGTCTCGATGCGGGGGAACTGTTGGATGAATTCCAACACTACGGCGTGCACTTCGTCCTTCACGGTCACCAACACTCGCCATTCGTGGGAAAGGTAACTCCGCTTTGCAGGTCGTGCAGCTACGTCGAGACGGATGACAGGCCGATTTACATGATCGGATGCGGAAGCTCTGGCGGAAAGCGCGAAGTTCTTCCGCGTGACCTAGAGTCGAACACATTTGGGATTTACATCCCCACATCCGACTGCCTCGACGTACGGATCGAGAAATATACCCAAACTCGGCCCCCTCAGCCCTATCGCCGTCTCCAACTCCCGATCATTCCGTGGGTCTGCCCAACGAATCTGGACAGCCCCTGCTAAATCACTCTCACCCGACTGACCGTCCTCTTTGTCAACCCCTCGCACCCTTCCCCGCCGCCCCGCAAACCCGTTAACCCACTGATTCCACGCCTGATCCCTGACTCCTGATCTCTGATCTCTGTTTGCGTAGTATTTCCCCCTTTCGGCGCACAATCAAGAAAAGCACAAAACTCGCAGGAATCCGCGGGAGCTTCGGATCGGCTGCCGGGACGGAGATCTATTCCCTGTTCCCTGGCCCCTGGTCCCTGGTCCCTGTTCCACCCGGAGAAAGGGCCGTATGGCATTCGATTCGTCCTACCCAACAGAAACCATGATGAACGAGGTTGGTAAATCCAATCCCGCATTCGCCAACCCCGCTGTCGCGCGCTGTTGCAAGGCCTGGAAAAAGGTCTATCGCGTCGCAATGGAGGAATGCGACTACCAAGCGGGTGCCGCACGCAAAGCCGGTGAGGCCTATCGCGCCGCCATGCCTCCGCTTACATCTCGCGAAAGCTGCCGCGACTTCATCGCCTGCGTTGCCCAGGGCATTCTTATCGGCGCAATTGCAGAGAAAAACGGCGGCAAGCTCCTCTACGCCGTTCAGGTCGCTCTCGCCGCTGCAAACAGCGAACAGAATCCGCAAAAATCCGCCTCTCCTCGCGGCAATTTCACCGGTTCCAAGGCAAAACGGAGCCGGAAATCCGAAGAAATACAGAGTGAATAACCATGAAAAATATCACTGTTTCCATCTCCAATGAGGCCCACCGCGCGGCCCGTGTATGGGCCGCCGAGCGTCGCACTTCCCTCTCCAAAGTCGTCGCCTATATCCTTGAAACGCTTCCGCAAATCCCCATTGCCCGCCGTCGCTTTCCCCTTCCCAATCAGCCCGCCGATCAGCCCACCCGCTTCGTTCCCTGGTCCACTCCTCCCTCCGACCGGGATTCCCAATGACCGCGCCCAAACAACCTGCCCTCCGTCCCACTCCCTACTCCCGATTCCCTGTCTTTCTGATCCCTGATCCCTGTTCCCTGATCCCTGCCTTCCCCACCCCCCTATGCCAGAAAAAACCGGCTGTGAAACTGTGAAACCGTGAGCGCCGCCAACCTAATCGGAACCAAGCGGATACGCCCATCGCGCCGGCGGCTCACAGAAACACAGAAACTGTGAAACTGTGAGCGTCTTCGAACCCGCGCGGAATCAAGCCGTTGCGGCGAGGCCCTTCACAGTTTCACAGTTCCATTTTTTTGTCCGTTTTCCGGCTTCGCCTTGCAGAGCTTCCTGAAATGCTTTAGCGGCTGGCTGCGATCATCTGGGCGGCGTGCTGGAGGCTGGTGTCGGTGACCTTGGCGCCGGACAACATGCGGGCGACTTCGTGGGTGCGGGAGCGGTCGATGGCGGGCAGCGCGGCCACGGAGTACGTCTTCAACGCGGCGGGCCAGCGGGTGTCGGAGTGGAATGGGACGACGCACGCCCAGCTCAAGGGCAAGTACTACTGGGGCGGCGCGCCGGTGGCCTTTTACACCACCGCCGCGAGCGGATCGGCCGGCGCGCACTTCGAGCATCAGGACTGGCTTGGCACGGAACGGCTGCGCACCGCGTATAATGCCAACGGGAACCCGACCTATACCGTGGAAGGCACCTACACATCCCTGCCGTGGGGCGACGGCTCACGATTTTGAGACCTGGGAAGCCACTGCCCCGCCCCGCACGCTAACCTGCTGGCCCGCTTCCAGTCCTCTACTCCCTATTGTCTGCTCTCTGTCTCTTTACAAGCCCTCCTCTGGCTAACTCGTTGCAGCAAAACAACATAAATTTGCAGAGAATATCTGGGTTTGTCGCACAATGTTTTCATGATGGACGCGCGGACCAGAACGACAACCGGCTACAACTCGGTCCGCTGCCCCCCAAAAACGATACCCCCTACCCCCCCATACCCGGAGGGGGTATCAAAACAGCTCATTACGCAGCCTAAATCGTTCAGAATCAACAGAGGCCTTCCTCGAAAGGCCCAAAACCGCGGCGATTTTCGTCGCCAAACGTCGCTAAATGTCGCAAAAACGTCGCTCTCACGCGGTTTTCGGTCAGACGCGCCCGGCAGCGCCGGCAATCGCCTCCATCACCTGTTCCGGCGTCAGAGCATCCACGGCGATCGACAAATGCGCCATGCGGTACAAGGGCATTCGCCGTTCATAGCGGCCGCGCAGGTTCGCCTCGTCGGCGAGCACAGGCCGCTGATGTTCCGTGCCGCGGCAGCGCGCAAGCGTCGTCGCCAGCTTCACTTCCAGATGAACCAGCAGAGTCTCGGGCGAAGCCAGCAGCAACGACCGCGTTGTGGCATCTTCCATGGCGCCGCCGCCCAGCGCCAGAACCAAACCATCGGCGCCGGCCAGCCGCGCGATGGCGGCCCGCTCCCGCTCGCGAAAGGCGGCCTCGCCATCGCGGCGGAAAAGCTCGGCAATGGCGCATCCGGCTTCGGCCTCGATCACGTCGTCCAAGTCCACAAAGCTCCACCCCAGCCGCCGCGCCACCAGCGGGCCGACGGTGGTCTTGCCCGAGCCCATGAAGCCGGTCAGGACAATCCGCCGCGGCCGCAAAGGAGGCGCGGGCTGAGATGGAGATGGCGCTGTCATTCGTTCCAGTATAAGGATAGTGAACCGTTGTCAGTTGTCGGTTCTCAATTCTCGGCGAACGGCATTTAAACCACTTCTTTCTGTTCCCTGTTCCCTGTTTCCTGTTCCCTGTTCCCTGTTCCCTGACCACTGATCTCTGACCTCTGATCTCCTTCAACTCAGCACCATCACCATCGCTCCGGCCGTAATCAGCGCGCCGCCAACCAGCGCCGCGGCGTTGAGCTTCTCGCCCAGAAGCAGCCAGGCAAACACCATCACCAGGGGAACGCTGAGCTTGTCCAGCGGCGCCACGCGCGAGGCCGGTCCCAGTTGCAGCGCGCGGAAGTAACACAGCCACGACAATCCCGTGGCCAGCCCCGACAGCGTGAGAAACAGCACCGTGCGGCGATCCAGCGATCGGATCTCGCCGTGCTTGCCCAGCGCCAGCGCGATGCCCCAGGCAAACATCACCACCACGCTGGTGCGCAGCGCCGTGGCCAGGTTCGAGTCAACGTGCTCCACGCCAACCTTGGCCAGAAGGGCCGTGGCGGCGGCAAATACGGCGGAAAGCAGCGCCCATCCAATCCAGCTCATAACCAGAATGCTACCGCTGCCGGGCCGGTGCGCGATTGAGTACACTGGGAGGAGTCATGCGTCCGCCCGCATTCTTGCCTCAAGCCGTCCTCTCGGCCGCGCTTGCCTTTCTCGGCCTGAGCGGATGCGGCTATCACGCGCTGGGCGCGGCCACGCATCTGCCTCCCGACGTTAAAACGCTTGCCGTGCCGGTCTTTGCCACGCGCACCGACATCAACGGCACAGAGCAGGCGCTAACCGAGGCCGTCATCCGAGAATTCGCCACGCGCACCCGCTTCCGCGTCACTTCCGATGCCGGAGCCGATGCCGACGCAGTGCTGCGCGGCACCATTCTCAAGCAGTCGACAGCGCCATTCACCTACAATGCCGCCACGCAGCAGTCGTCGAGCTTCGTTATCACCATTGTGGCGTCCGTGACTCTGACCGCGCGCGGCGGCAGGGTTCTTTACCAGAACAAGAACTACGTCTTCCGCGAACAGTACCAGTCCACGACGAACCTGCCGACCTTTGTCCAGGAAGATCCGGCGGCCATCCAGCGCCTCTCCCGTGCCTTCGCCCGGCAATTGGTTGCCGACGTGCTGGAGGGGTTTTAGCGTCTCCATGGAAACATCGCCAGCACATGGACTACGGAATTGGCATAGTGTGCCGTCCGGGCTGTGGCTGCCCTGAACGCCGCTCCTCTCTTGATTCCTGCCCACTTTTCCAGGCTGGCCTGTTCGCCGCAGGAACGGTATTCTGGAACCGCATGAGAAATGCGGCGTCAGAGCGCGCTAAGAAGGAGCAGGAGCTTTGACCGGTTCGCGCTGGGGCTCCGGATTCAGTGCCGCGGCCCGCTTTATCGAGGAGATTGAAGCCGCCGCGGCAGGCGCCGGCAAGTTGCGGCCTGGCTACGTGCTGGCCGGCGACGAGGTCTTTCTGCTCGACCGTTGCCGCTCCGCCGTGATCAAGGCCTTCGTTCCCGCTGATCTCCGCGACTTTTGCCTCTCCGATCTCGACCTGGCTTCCACTTCGATCTTTGAAGTGCTGGACCGGGCGCAGACGCCCTCGCTGATGGCTCCGTTTCAAGTGATCTTTGTCCGCAACGTGCGCCAGCTCTACACGCGCGGCGCCAAAAAGGAAGAGTTTGCCGCGCTTGACCGCTACTTTCAATCGCCAAACCCGCAGGCGCTGCTGCTTTTCATTGCCGATTTCCTGCGCATTCCCTCGGACGCGCGCCGCATCGAGCTGGACGACAAGAACCGCTACGGGCGGCTCACTGAAACGCTGGGCGAGCACTGCGGCATGGTGGAGCTGGCCCGCGTGAGCGAGGAAGACGCCATGCGCTGGGCGGCGGCCAAGGCGCAGGAAGCAGGCCTGCGCCTGGAAAGCGACGCTGCGCGCGAACTGGTGGACGCGCTCGGCGCCGACATGATGCTCATCTCTTCCGAACTGGAGAAGCTGTTGCTCTACGTTGCGGGCCGGGGAAAAATCGCGCTCGGCGACGTGGAGACCATGGTGCTCAGCGCCAAGCAGCGCACTCTTTACGAATTGACCGACGCCATCAGCGCCCGCGACCGCGTGCGCGCGCTCGCGCTGCTGCAGGGCCTCCTCAACAGCTCCGACGCCGGTGAAGACGCCGCCATCGGCCACCTCTACATGCTGGCCCGCACCTTCCGCCAGATGCTCGTGATCCTCGAAAAGAATGTGCGCGATTCGCGCGCTATCTGGCAGGCGCTGTGGCAGGGCTTTCGCATGCCGCCCTTCGCCGCCGACGACCTCATCCGCCAGGCGCGCCGCTACAAAAGCCGCCGCGACCTCACCCGCGCCCTGCGCCTCGTGGCCCGCGCCGACCTCGAGCTCCGTTCCTCGCCGCCCGATAAACGGCTGGTGCTCGAGCGCCTTGTCTACGAACTTGCGTCAGAACCCAAGCCCTCCGCGCCCGTGTGGGCCACGGCTCAGTTGTCGTTCGAGGCATAGGACACACAACGCCGGTGCAGGAAGCGCACAATGGAGTGGGTGCATCTGTTCACTCTCGCCAACTCGATCGCTGCGCTGCTCACGCTTTTGCCTTTCCTGGGTGTGGCGTTTTTCCCGCAGGCCATCGCCGCCCGCGTGCGCATCCTCCCGCTTTGGGCGCAGCTTACGTCTCCTGTCCTCTTGTGCATCCCCTATTTGCTGGTGGCGTGCGGCGCAGGTCTCTTCCGCCTGCAATGGTTCAGCTTGTACGCCGCGTTCCCTGTCGCCATCGCCATTCTGCTCTGGCAGGCCTCCTGCGTCGATCCTGGCCAGCACGGCAACTGGCGCGACTTTCTGGTTCTCGCCGTGCTTGGCCTCGCCGTCGGTCTCCGCTGGTTCGAACACGCGTGGCCGCCTGGGCTCACCATCTTCAACAAGGTTCTCCTGCTCGATGCCGGAATCTACGGCTTCGTCCTCATCCGCCAGCTTGACGGGACCGGCTTCGACCTGCGCCTGCGCCTCAAAGACCTTGGCATTGGCCTGCGCGAAGCCGTCTTCTACACGCCCATCGCACTCGCGCTTGGCCTGAGTCTCGGATTCCTGCACGCGCACCGCGACTGGCCGGGCCTTGGGCCCATTGCCTTCGCATGGCTCTTCGCCTTCTTCTTCATCGCTGTTCCCGAGGAACTGTTTTTCCGCGGCTGGCTGCAGAACCTACTCGAAAAGCGCATGGGCCGCAACGGCGCGCTGTTCCTCACTGCCTGCCTCTTCGGCCTAGCTCACTTCAACAAACGCACCGCCAGCTTCAACTGGCGCTACGTATTGCTGGCGGCGCTGGCCGGCATCTTCTACGGCCGCGCATGGCGGCAGGAGCGCCGCGTCGGCGCATCGGCCGTCACTCACGCCACAGTGGACGCCATCTGGACTCTATGGCTGCGTTAGCGGATGCGGCCGGCGCGAGTGCCGGTACATGTGCTGGCGATAGGTCAAGTACCCCAGGCCAACGCGCATATTGTGGTCCACCGGCCCGGGAATGGTCATGGCTACTGTGATCCCAAGAATCGCATGCGCAATCATGAGTGGATAAAGATTGCGATAGCGCAGGAACAACAGGCACGCGGCGAAGCCCCAGATCAACGTGATCGGCATAAGAACCGGATTGGGCACATGCGCTGCGCAAAACAGCACCGCCGCCACCAGCGCTGCCTGCCACGCCTTCGGCATTACACGCTCTAACCGCAACAGAAAAAAGCCTTGCAACAGGAACTGCTGCACGCCGGTCCAAATCGCATACGCAAAGTACGTACCGACAAAATTAAATGGGCCTTCCGGCAGCAACAGGGTGTGCATCCTTGCGGCAATCAGAACAGCCGCAACCGAAAGCGCTAGCGCCGCGCCCGCAATCCAGAGCGAGTGCACAAAATTCGCCGCTTGCAGTCCCATCGCTTTCCAGCTATCCAACGATCTCCAGAGGATGACGGCGATCCCAACCGCTGCCGCCATCCACAGAACCCGCTGCACCGGCCGCGGCGTCCACACGACCGCCATGATCAACCCGTAGGCAATGCCGATCTCCATCCAGTCGCGCCGCTTGCTTTGCGTGGAGACAGGTTTGTCCTGCGTGGGTACTGAAGCTTCCTGGTGTTCCATGCCACCGATGCTACTGCAAGCTCTTCTAGCCATTCCAAAAATCCGCTCGCGCGCAAGCTCCGCGCATCAAACTTCATCCCCGCAAGCGGCCCGCTGTTGACTGTTCCCTGACCCCTGACCACTACTCGAGAATCACCTCCGGCTCCGGCTCATGTCCGCGCGTAGTCAGGATGATGGCCGCGCCCAGGATCAGCGCACCGCCCAGCCACGCGTACGGTCCCAGCCGCTCGCCCAGCAGCTCCACGCCCAGTACAGAACCCAGCGCCGGCTCAATATTCAGAAACACCCCGGCGCGCGAGGCAGGCACGTGATGAATGCCCCAATTCCATAACAGAGTGGTCGTGGCCGTGCACAGCAGCCCGCTGATCGCCAGCGCAACCCACGCTCTCACGCTCACATTAGCAAACGGCATGGGCTCCACGTTTTCATGCCTCAGAGACGCAAACAGCCACGAGCCCGCCACCCAAACCACAAGCATCACCGTTCCGGAATAGATGGTGTACGCGGTGACCACCGGCGGACTGTGCGTCTCCATCAGCTTCTTGCTCAGCAGAATCCAGGCCAGCGCGGTAACCAGCGAGGCGATCACCAGCAGATCCCCCGCCAGCGAAGGCGTCTCGCGCCCCGTGGTCGCGCGGTCGCCGCCCAGAACCACCATCGCAGCGCCCACCGTCGATCCACACAGGGCCAGCCAGCCCAGCCAGTCCAGCCGCTCTCCGGCAAACAATGCGGCCGCCGCCGCCAGCAGCACAGGTATTGCGCCCACCATCAGCGAGGCGTGGCTCACCGTGGTCAACGCCAGGCCATGAAACTGCAGCAGGAACTGGATGGGAACGCCGAAGGCAGCGGCCAGCAGCAGCGTCCGCGCCTCGCCTGCCGTCAGCCGCACGCGATGCGATAAAATCACTGGCGCCATGCCCACGCAGGCAAACAGAAAGCGGTAGAGCACCATGTGCTCTACGTTCATCTCGTCGAGCGCAAGCCTGCCCCAATAGAACCCTGTGCCCCACAGCGTTCCGGCCAGCGCGCACGCTCCGTAACCCAAAAACCTGAAGCTCCCGCCCCCGCTTTTGGCCGCGATGTTCCGTCCCTTCGCCGTCCGCACTGCCATCTCTCTCTTACTGTCGCACACGCGGCGAGCTCCTGGTTCCGCTCTCCGGCACACTGCGGCTACGGCGTCCAACGCATTCTCGCGTCAGTGCACGAGCGCGTCCGCACGCCAGGCTTCCACTACCATGCCCGCATCGGCGAGAATACTCCTCGATGGTGCGCGGCCTTGGAATCGTGCGGACAGTTGCTGGGCGGAGTTTCTTCGCGGCTCGCGCCCCGCTCGCCTTTGCGCTCGTGATCGCCATACCCGCATCAGCACCAATCCCCGCCGCACAGAGGCCAGCCCCAACCGCACCGGAGCCAAACGGAACCGCGGCGGCGCCCCAAGCCGCGCCTCCGGCCAAAGATCGCTTCCTTATTGATCGCTTCCCTAGCCAGCCCTCCCTTCCGCCCTCGTTCACCATTCCCATCGGGCCGCTGGGGTTTAGCGCGCCCGGCCCCATCTACCTGGGCGCGCAGAATACGATGGCCTCGCTCGATTTCCTCGATGAAAACCGGCTGCTCTTTACCTTCCACATTCCCGGCCTTCTGCATCGCGACCTCGCCGACAGCAACGAGAGTGATGAGCGCCGGATCCGTGCCGTGGCCCTCACGCTGCCTCAGGGCGCGGTCGAGGCCGAAGCCACTTGGACCTTGCACGACCGCGTCCGCTACCTGTGGCCGCTCTTGAACGGCCGCTTCCTCCTCCGCGACCGCAACCACCTTCTTGAGGGCGGCGCATCGCTCGCGCTCAAGCCTTTCCTCGACTTCCCCGGCGCCCTGCTCTCGCTCGATCTCGATCCGGCCCAGCACTTCCTGGTCACCAACTCGCGCGAGCCCGCCGCGAGCCCTGCAATCAAAGACGACGGGGCCTCGTCCTCACAGCCGCAGCTCACGCCGGGTGAAGTTTCCAGGTCCTCCACCGCATCCGCCGCCATCACCACCGATCAGGACTCGGCTCTCGAAAACAACCGCCCCGATCTCGTCGTCCGCATCCTTCGCCGCGACACCGGCGAGGTGCTGCTGATCAGCCGCGTCCGGACCACCGTTCATCTTCCTATCAACTCCACTGGCTACCTCGAAAACCTGCGCGGCCAGGGAATGGAGTGGATGCTCAACCTGAACTACTTCACCGGCGGCGCCAAGATGCTGGGCCGCGTCGAATCCACCTGTGCGCCAGACGACAACTTTATCTCGGAACAGGAGATCCTCGTCACTGCCTGCGGCCCATCGGGAGAGAGCAAGCTCGTCGCCATGACTACGGGCGGCAGCACCCTTTGGATCTCGCAGACACCGTCCACTGAGGTGTGGCCGCAGATCGTTGTCGCGGCCAACGGTTCGCGCCTGGCATGGGAGACGCTCGATACCACTCACAATGTCGATTCCTTCGCACCCATAGACGCCGAAGACGTAAAGGAACAGTCAGTTACCGTCTTCGACGCGGTGAATGGCGATACCGTGCTCGTGTCGCCTGTGAGCCCTATCCTCGATGTCGGCGGCAATGTCGCACTCTCCCCCTCCGGACGCCGCGTCGCCCTGCTCAATGCCGGCGCCATCCAAGTCTTCGAGTTGCCCCCACCCCCACCGCTGCCCGGCGCTGCATCCGCGCACCCGTAGCACAAAGTTCGCGCCATTCGCGCCTGTTCCCTATAGTCCCTGTCTCACCTGATCCACATGATTGGGTTGCTGGCAGACACCGCGCTCTATCCCTGCGCCAACAATTCTTCCACTTCCTTCATGGTCTGAATCAGCCCCCGCCTACAAACGGCAGGTCAGGCGAGATTGCTCGCACTCGCTCAATGCCGCCCGCCTTCCAAATCCTCTGCGCCACAACGTAAGCTGGAAAATAGTTGTCCGATGATTCCGCTCACCTCAACCTCCGCCGCCCACCCCATGGAGCAAAAACCGCTCGCTGGGGGCCACGCCACACTTGAGCGCCGCATTGGCCTGCGCTCTGCCGTGCTCTTCAACATGCTCGAGATGATCGGCGTCGGCCCGTTCATCGCGCTGCCGCTGGTGATTGCCGCGGCGGGCTACCGGCTCTCAGTGTGGGCGTGGGTGCTGGGCGCCGCCATCGCCATTGCCGACGGCCTTGTCTGGGCCGAACTCGGCGCAGCCTTTCCGCGTGCAGGTGGATCATACGCATTTCTGCGCGAGATCTACGGCCCCGAGGGCCCCGGCAACTGGCTCAGCTTTCTCTATGTCTGGCAGGTCGGGTTCACCGCGCCGCTTTCGGTCGCCTCCGGCTGCATCGGGCTCTCCGGTTTCTTGGCCGTCTTCTGGCCCAACCTCGACTCCGCGCCCATCGCCGCGCTGCCCGCGCTTCACTATTCGAACTTCGCCGCCGCCGCGGCCTGCCTGCTGGTCACCGCGCTCCTCTATCGCAACCTCAGCTCTATCACGCGCCTCGCCTGGGTGCTGTTTGCCGGCGTCATCGCCGCGCTCTTGGGCATCATCGTCTCCGGCTTCGCTCACGCCGCGGCCACCGGCGGCTGGCACATGCCGCAAGCTCCAACGCTCTCCACCGCACTTGCTCTCGGTGGCCTCGCCCAAGCCACGCTGCTCGCCACGTATTGCTACTGGGGCTACTACAACATCACCTTCCTGGGCGCCGAGGTCCGCCGCCCCGAGCGCACCATCCCCCGCGCCATTCTGCTCTCGGTGCTCTTCGTCTCAGCCTTTTATGTAGCGATGAACCTGGCCGTCCTACCCTCGCTGCGCAACGCCGCATCGCATGCTGCCGGGTCCGCCGCGCTCCCCGTGCAGCTCGTGGCCGACATTGCGCGCTCTGCCTTCGGCCGCTGGGCCAGCTATACCATTGCCGCGCTCATTGTCTGGACTGCCTTCGCCAGTGTCTTCTCGCTTCTTCTCGGCTACTCCCGCGTGCCCTACGCCGCAGCACGCGACGGCAACTACTTCCGCTTTCTCGCCGCCGTACATCCGAAGCACGGCATTCCCCACCGCTCGCTTGTCGCCCTCGGTCTCGTGGGAGCGCTCTTCTGCTTCTTCTCGCTCACGCAGGTCATCACCCTGCTTGTCATCACCCGCATCGTGCTCCAGTTTTTTCCGCAGCAGATCGGCGTGATCCTCCTCCGCATCCAGCGCGCCGATCTGCCTCGTCCCTTTCGCATCCCGCTCTACCCGCTGCCGCCACTCGCCGCCATGGCGGGATTCGCCTTTCTGCTGGTTTACCGCGTCCACGCTCTCATGGAGCTCGCCGTGGCCGCCGCCATCGCCGCCTCCGGAACCCTCCTCTACCTCCTCCGCGCCTGGCGAGTGGGGCAGTGGCCGTACGCGCGAAAAAGCTGACACGAATTCTGTAACGTCCGCCCCCTCCACGGTGTCTAATAAGTGCATCAGGGCTTCCCCAAGCGAGATCACCTTATGCTTATTGCCAAACCGTCCGATATCCCCACCTCTGAGATCACCTCCCGTGACGCATACTTCCGCTACCTGAACCGCCGCCGCTTCCTCAAGGGCGCGGCCGCAGTGGGCGCCGCGGCGATGGGCGCCGATCGCCTCGCTCGGCTCGTCTCCCCGCGCACCGTCGTCCATGCGGACCCAACCAAGCTCCAGACGGTCTATAGCCCTCTCACCACCACCGGCGAGCAGCTCACCACCTTCGACGACATCACCCACTACAACAACTTCTACGAGTTCGGCGTCGACAAGGGCGACCCCGCCAAAAACGCCGGCGGCCTGCCCACCCGTCCCTGGACCGTCAAAGTCGAGGGCAAAGTCGCCAAGCCGCTCACCTTCTCGATCGACGACCTGCTCAAGCTGCACCCGCTCGAAGATCGCGTCTACCGTCATCGCTGCGTCGAGGCCTGGAGCATGGTGATTCCATGGGTCGGCTACTCGCTCTCCGAGTTCATCAAGCAGTGCAACCCGCTGCCCAGCGCCAATTACGTGCAGTTCCTCTCCTATTACGACCGCCACGTGGAGAAGTGGGGTGGCGCGGAAACAAGCATAGTCTGGCCCTACTCCGAGGGCCTGCGCATGGACGAGGCCATGAATCCGCTCACGCTACTCACCTTCGGTCTCTACGGCGAAACCCTCCCCAACCAGGACGGCGCTCCCGTGCGCATCGTCGTTCCCTGGAAGTACGGCTTCAAATCCGCCAAGTCCATCGTCACCGTGCGCTTCATCGACAAGCAGCCGCCGACCACATGGAACGAGCAGGCCCCCAACGAGTACGGTTTCTACTCCAACGTGAACCCCGACGTCGACCATCCCCGCTGGAGCCAGAAGACCGAGCGCCGCATCGGCCTGCCCTTTTACGCGCAGCGCCGCACCACGCTCATGTTCAACGGCTACACCGATCAGGTAGCATCGATGTACACCGGAATGAACCTGCGCAAGTATTTTTGAGGCAGAGTTAGCGGCGCTAGCGGAGCTGGCGGTGCTGGTTTCCGTGCCAGAGCGGCCTATTTCATGAAGACGAGATTCGCTGTACTTATAACTCCGCTATCTAGCCTGTGGCGGCGGCTGGCTGACACCGCCAGCTTGGCAAACCCCGCTATCTTGCCTAACACCGCTAACGCGCGCGAAGCGCGGCTAACACCGGCAGCTCTGCTCACTGGACACCAATGAAACGCTCGATCCTTATCCTGCTCAAGACCCTCGTCTGGCTCGCCTGCCTCGCGCCCGCTGCCTGGCTGGTGTGGGGAGCCGTCACCAACGACCTCGGCCCCGACCCGACTGCCGGCATCGCTTTCACCACCGGCCGCACCACGCTGCGCCTGCTCGCCATCACGCTGGCCATCTCGCCCCTGCGCCGGATTCTGCCGCGCCTCTCATGGCTCATCAAATTCCGCCGCCTGCTCGGCCTCTTCGCCTTTTTCTATGCCACGCTGCACATGCTCACCTACGTGGCTCTCTACTCCGGCTTTAGCGTGCCCGCCATGATCGGCGACGTAGCAAAGCGCCGCTTCATCACCATGGGCGTCGCTGCCTACCTGCTTCTCCTGCCCCTCGCGCTCACCTCTACCACGTGGGCCATCCGCAAGCTCGGCGGCAAAAACTGGAACCGCCTCCACAAGCTCATCTACCTCGCCGCAATTTGTGGAGTGATTCACTACTGGTGGCAAGTCAAGACCGGCGTCATCACGCCCATCACCATCACAGTAATCATTGCCGCGCTTCTCCTCGCACGGCCTTTGTTGAGCTGGATGCAGCGCCGCAAAGCCCGCGCAGCCGTCGCGCATCACGGCTTCTAAGGTCTAGAGCGAATTGGAAAATAGAGTATGGAAAGCGCATAGGTCGGAGAAGCATCCCTCAGGGGCTAAAGCCCTCACTGCTTTTGCGGCGTTTGCGGCACGACTGAAGTCGTGCCCTTTCACAGAACCCTACGCCATTTGCTAACTCCGCTAGCTCCGCTAACCCCGCTGCCTTATTCAAACAGCATCCTCTGCGCCACAGGGCCGAAGCTCTTACGGTGCAGCGGCGTCGGCCCCAGCCGCGCCAATGCCTCCAGGTGCTCCGCCACGCAGTAGCCCTTGTGCCGCGCCAGTCCGTACCCCGGGTACACCGCATCCAGCTGCACCAGAAGGCGGTCGCGATGCACCTTGGCCAGCACGCTTGCCGCGGCAACCGAAACACTTCGCGCGTCGCCCTGCACCACCGCCTGCTGCGGGCACGGCCACTCGATCGTGTCGCGCCCGTCGATGAGCAGGTAGTCCGGCGCAACGGCCAGCCGCTCCACGGCCATCCGCATCGCCAGCAGCGACGCGCGCCGAATGTTGATGCGATCAATCGTCTCCACGTCCACCGCCGCAATCGCAAACGCCGCGGCGCAGTCGCGAATCGCAGCGTCAAATTCGTTTCTCTGCTTTTCCGTAAGCTGTTTCGAGTCCGTCAGGCCCGGCAGGCGGCAGTCCCTGGGAAGAATGACTGCGGCAGCGACGACCGGCCCGAACATCGGTCCGCGCCCCACCTCATCGAGGCCTGCAATGTGCGTCGCCCCGCGCCGCCGTGCGGCGTTCTCCAGCGCGAACCCGCAGACCGCGCCGCCAGCCGGCCAGCCGGCCGATTCGTCGTCGCGCGCCTTCCTCATGCGACCAGTATAGGAACCCGTTTGCTCTACCGCGCACCGTGCGCTCCATGTTTTTGTGGAAACGAAGCCCGAAACTCACCCCCGCAGGCTCGCGCTAACGTAACCTGCTCAGCCGCCATTTTCTGCTCGCTGCGCAAAAGCAAAACCCCCAGCCTCATGGGCCGGGGGTCTGGCTGGAACACTCGTTTCCGCGCTTCTACACCCGCACTTTGCCGGTCTCGCGGTCCACTTCCTTCAACCGCGCCGCTTTGCCGCGCAGCCCGCGCAGATAAAACAGCTTCGCCCGCCGTACCTTGTAGCTGCGGATCAAGTCGATCTTATCGACCACCTTCGAATTGAAGGGGAAGATGCGCTCGACCCCCTGTCCAAAGCTCATCTTGCGCACGGTGAACGTGCCCTGCGGGCCTTTGTTGATGGCGATCACCAGGCCCTCAAAGGCCTGAAGCCGCTCTTTATCGCCTTCCTTGATCTTCACTTGAACGCGAATCTGGTCACCGGGCACAAACTCCGGCAAATCGGTGCGCTTCAGCTTGTCAGCCAGGCGCTGCATTACGGGATGGATAGACATGGGTTTTTCCTGCAATTGAACTTTCTTCAGCGATTTCCTGCCATGGATCTCCGAACCTCAAGTTTATCAAAGGCTGGCACATTGCGCCAAATGTCCCCGCCGTCAATTTCCCGGTGTTTTGCCCGCATCCCTTGCGCTACAGTTCCGCCATGAACGAAAAACGAGTTCGACTGCGCCATACCCTTGCCGCACTGGCTTATCGCGCCGTTCGCGCCATGAAAAAAGCTCCCGCTTCCGTCGCCGGCTTCGGCTGTACCGGCCGCCGTTCCGGCCAGACACGCTCTCGGCCGATCATCCCCACGGGATCTTTCGTCTGCCATGCAGTGCAATCCTACTGGCGGCGCATCGCATCGAGCAGCCGCAAGTCTTCTGCGCTCAAAGCTGCTTTGTCCAGCAGCTCTGGCCGGTTCTGGAGCGTCTTGCGCAGTTGCTGCTCCCTCCGCCAGCGCCTGATCTGGGCGTGATCGCCGTTGAGCAGCACCTCCGGCGCGCGCAACCCGCCAAACTCCGCCGGCCGCGTGTACTGCGGATAATCGAGCAACCCTCCCGCTCCGTGCTGCGATCGAGGAACCCCTTCCACATCCACATCGATCTCTGCGTCCGCCTCGCCAAAGCTTTCAAACTCACCGGAAGCCACGTTGCCCAGCACGCCGGGAATCAGCCGCATGGTTGTATCCACCACCACTGCCGCAGCCAGCTCGCCCCCGCTCAGCACGTAATCCCCGATCGAAATCTCCATATCGCAATAGAGCTCATTGATGCGCTCGTCCACGCCCTCATAGCGCCCGCAGATCAGCACCAGGCGTTCCAGCCCGGCCAACTCCCGCGCCACCGCCTGCGTAAACACCCTCCCCTGCGCCGAAAGCAGAACCACCCGCGTCCCCTGATCTCTGATCTCTGATCCCTGTTCTCTGCTTCTGATCCCCAGCGCCTCCAGCGCCTCGGCCAGCGGCTCCGGCTTCAGAACCATCCCCTCGCCGCCGCCAAACGGACGGTCGTCCACCGTGCGGTGCCGGTCGTGCGCATACTCCCGCAGATCGCGCGCCTCCACTGTCACCAATCCCTCCTTCAGCGCCCGGCGCACGATACCGTGCGCAAAGATGCCCTCAAAGAATCCGGGAAAGATGGTGACAAGATCGAACCGCATACTCCCGATGATAGCGGTTCGCTCGCACGCGGCGCTTTACCCGGCGAAGCGCATGGCCTATGATGGTGGGCAATCGCCATGGCGGACATTGAAACATTGCTGGCACGTTGGCAATCGGCCGGCGTCCTGGATGCAGAGACGGCTGCACGCATCCGTGCGCACGAAGCGCAGGCCTCCGCCGGTGCGCCTGCCGGTCTGCGCTGGCAGGGCGTGACGGCGCTCATTCTCGGCGCCATTCTGCTGGCCTGCGGCGTGGTGCTATTTGTCTCGGCCCACTGGGACGAGCTCGGCCTCGGCGCGCGCTACGCGCTGGTTATCGCCATGGTGGCCGTCTTCCACGTCGCGGGCGGTCTGGCTCGCCCTAATTACCGCGCTCTCTCGTCGGCGCTCCACGCCGTGGGAACCGTAGCCACAGGCGCAGCCATCGCGCTCGTCGGCCAGATCTTCAACATTCAGGAGCACTGGCCGGCTGCCGTGTTGCTGTGGGCGCTGGCCGCTCTCTTCGGCTGGGCGTTGCTCCACGATCAGGCGCAGCAAACGCTGGCGCTCCTGCTCGTCCCCGCTTGGATCTTCTGCGAGCTCGGCTTCCGCATCAACGGCCACATCGGCGAAGGCATTTACATGGGCCGCCTCTACTTCATGTGGTCCATTCTTTACATCACGTTCTTCATCGCCTCACGGCGTAAAGCAGTACAGGGAATTCTCTTTGCCGCCGGCGTCGTCGGCATCGTCGTTGGTGTCGTGCTGATGCTGTCAAACTGGGCCTCGTATTCGAGCGAGCAGAGCTTCATTCCCTTCGGCCCGCGCGTGTGGGCCTGGACTGCCATCGCCGCCGTGCCGCTGATCGTGGCCGCCTTCCACGGCCACAAGGGCCTCGTTCCCATCGCCGCATCCATCGCCTTTTGCATCGCGCTGCCGTGGTGCTATCGCACGTGGACGGAGAGCTATAAGGGCCCCAATGGGACCGTGGTCACCTACACACGCACCGATCCCAACCTGCTGGCACACGCGCTGGTGGCTGCCTTCGCCGTCTTCCTCTGCTGGTGGGGCGTGCGGCTGGTCTCGCGCGCGCTCGTGAATCTGGGCATTGTGGGATTCGCCGCCGCCGTCGTGTGGTTCTACTTCAGCGACATCATGAGCAAGGTGAATCGCTCCCTCGGCCTCATCGGCCTCGGCGTGCTCTTCCTGGCCGGCGGCTGGGCGCTCGAAAAGATGCGCCGGCGGATTCTCCAGCGCATGGCTCCGCCGAAACCGCCGGAGCAGATCGTGGCGGCCGAAGCCAATGGAGGCGCGCTATGAGGATTGGACGTTTTACGCTCTCCGGTGTGTCGGTGGCGCTGCTTTTGATCCAACTGGCGATTGTTTCGTCGATTGCGGCGAAGTATCTCTACCAGCGCTGGCGCTGCCCGCGGGTGTGGACGCGCGCCGCGGCCATCGATCCGGAACTGCCCATGCGCGGCCGCTACCTGAGCCTGCAGCTCACGGTGGATGGCTGCCAAAGCACGCTGCCCTCGGCCAAGCTGGCCACCTTCCCGCGCGACGTGAATGGCGCCATCAAGCCCGGACCGTATGTCCTGCGGCCTACGCTGGTGGACTTCCGCGCCAACCTGAAGGTGGAGAACAACAAGCTCGTGGCCGTGCGCGTGGAGGGCCAGGAGGATCTGACGGCGGGCGAGGAGATTTCGGCCGCGCCGGGCGCGCCCTGCGGCCAGATGCGGCTGGAGGAACCGGTCGATTTCTACATTGCCGACCGCGCGCAGAACCCACTGCCGCTCAAGCCCGGCCAGGAGCTATGGATCGAAGTGACCGTGCCGCCGAAAGGACCGCCGCGACCGCTTCAACTCGCACTGAAGCAGGATGGCGCGTGGAAGCCGCTGGCATTCTGAGCGCACGCCGTAAGGAGGACGAGGTGAGCGAAGCGGAGAGGATTGTGAAGGAGCGGGAACCGACCGCCCATGAGCATTGGAAGCAGGGCGAGATGCCTATCTGCGAGATCATCACTGCGAAGGGTAAGCAGCTTGGCTATGCGCCTATCATCCGCTCGCAGCCGCTACCGGAAACGATTGATGCGGCATGGAAAGACGCCGCACACCGGATCGAAGGCAAGTGAACCAGCATGCGCCTTAAATGCGGCCCGCCAGGCTGCCACGACGCTCAACTCTTCACTCTTTTTCAATGGAGTTGAGATCGACCAAGCCTTCCGGCAGCGCCATCTCAACACGTTTGGCGTCGAGATCCATGCGGCGCAGAAAGGATTTGGCTAAGGGGATGAGGATTTCGCCTTGCGGCCCGCGCACGACCAGCAGAGGCGCCGGCCCCATGCTCCGGTCCACGTCCTCGATCTCGCCGACAGAAACCGGCTCCGCTCCGCCGACATCGACGAGCGTGCAGCCGATCAGGTCGCTGATGTAGGCTTCATCCTCGGCGAGAGCGGCCCGCTCCACGCGGGGAATGGCGACGATCTTCCCCTTGAGCGCTTCGGCGGCGGAGATCGAGTCCACACCGGCGAAGTGGAGCACTACGCCACCCTTGTGCAGCCAATAGGCGGTAAGCTGGGCCGAGCGCACGTTTGGCTGAGGGGTTGGAAATTCCCTGGTCCCAAGATCGGGACCCGAGGCGCCCCGTGAAGATACGCCCGCAGGCAGCAGGCGGGGTCCCCGAGAAGCGTTCGTTGCTTCTTGGGGTGACAGCAGCCAGAGCTGCCGCCGTTCGGCAAACTTCTCAGGGAAATCGGTGAGGATTTCGGCAAAAACCTCGCCTTTACGGCCCTGCGGACGCCGAATCCGCGCCAGCCAGACCCATGCTTGGGGCAGTTGCGGCACGGCTATCTCCGGGCCCGGAGCACGGCAGCAGCTCGGGCGAAAGTCATGCTAGACTTCTTCGTCCTCTTCCAGGATGTCGAGCGTGTAGCGGTGGTGCAGCTTCATGCTGACCGCGCCCAGGATGGTACGCACGGACCGGGCGGTGCGCCCCTGCTTGCCGATGACCTTGCCCACATCCTGCGCCGCAACCCGTAACCTGAGAACGGTGTTTTCATCCCGATTGACTGATTCCACTTCGACGGCGTCCGGCTCATCCACCAGGGCCCGCGCTATCTCGCGGACCAGCTCATCCACTTGCACCATATCGACCTGGGTCATGATCTTGCCCCTGACCTTCTGCGTTGGGAATTGGCACTTTGAAACTGTGCGCGAATGGTAACACGCACGCCCGTAATGAGCAATGGTTTGTGCGCCGGCCTTGTCCGGCCCTGGCCGGCGGCGCCGCCCGGAGGGCTGGAAAAATCAGGCTGCTGCTGGGTCTTGGACCTGAGCCGCGGGCTCTTGCGCAACCGGCGCGGGGTGCTTGGCGACGAGCTTTTCGAGGGTGGTCGAGAGTTGCGCGCCCTTACCGCGCCAATAGGCGATGCGCTCGTGCTTCAGATCGACCGTGGCCGGATTGGTTCGGGGGTTGTAGGTGCCGACCACCTCGATGGAGCGGCCATTGCGGGCACGGTCCTTCTCGAGAACGACAATGCGGTAATACGGTTGTTTGCGGGCGCCCACACGCGCCAAACGAATCATAACCACGGTGAACCAGTTCCTTTCGCGTTCGAGAGCTTCGCTATGGCGTTACGGGAAGCTACCCGTACAGTTGCCATGCTGCATGCCGCGGCGGGGTTCGCCACGGCGGATGCCGGATGCGCTCCGGCACGACAACGGCCGGACAGATGCGCCCGGCCGCACACGCCACAACTCCTAAGTATCGCCGAAATCGGGCCCTTGAGGCAAATTTCTTAAGAGCGGTGAAAGCCGGCGAAAAGCCTACCGCTACGCCAGCTTCACCTTAAGTGTAATGCCAAGTTCGGAGATCTTTTCGGAAGGCATCTGGACTTTCAATGCGGCGTCATCCTGCTTCCAGTTGAGATCGCCCTTGTGACCGGGCAGTTCCACTTTGAGGATCTTGCCCGGCGGCGCACTCTACTTCGCGGCAGAAGCAGCCATCGCCTGGCGGAGGCGCTGTCTCGCTTCGGCGCTCCAATAGCCGCAGTCGAGTTCGAAGAAGATCGATGTGTACGGGATCGTCAGTTCGGTTTTGATGATGAGCACGCGGAAGACCTGTGCCGTCTGGTCGAGCCTGGCGATGATTTGCTCGTGGGGCATGGTGGTCGCATTCGCGGTCTTGAGCAAATCGGCGAGCTGGGTTCGGTACTCCGAGACGCCCGGGGCAGCCTGCTCCGCAACGAATTCGAGCTCCTGGTCCAGATAGATATTGGCGCGAACATGTTTGCTGGCTGCAATCGCGTCGAACACTTTGCGCGCGACCTCTATTTGGCCGGCGCCGGAAACAACGGTCTCGATTCCAAGCCTCGACTGCGCGGGATAGGCTGAGTCGGCAACCACGATCCAGTTGCGATGCCCGAAGAGCGGCAGCAGAAGATTCAGTTGGCGTTCCCAGTCTGGTTTGGTCATTCGCGGCGCATCACCCATGATTCCCTCACTTACTCCGTTTCTATTTCAATTCCTCATCCGCGCACACAGCCACCTTGCCACATTTGCCTGAAGCCATCAGCGCATAAGCCTCGGCGGCGCGCTGCAGCGGAAAGCGGTGCGTGATGATATCGGCCGGATGCAGATTCCACCGCACCAGGCGCTCCACCAGCTCTTCCATAAGCCACGTGGACGTAACCCACGAGCCATACAGCGTCTTCTGGTCGTGAATCATGTCGGGCGATGGATTGAACTCGACGCGCCCGCCTTCGCCAAGGAAAACGATTTTGCCCCACTTGCGCGCTGCGCGAATCGCGGTGGCCCGCGCGGCATCGTTTGCCGAGCAGTCAACTGCGCGCTCCACGCCCATGCCTTCCGTGAGCCTCTTCACCTCGGCCACGTTATCGGGACCGGAAGAGAGAACCGCGTCGCAAAGACCGAGTTCGAGCGCAATCTTCATGCGTTCCGGCACTACGTCGATGCCGATGATTTTTTGCGCGCCGAGCTTGCGGCAGAGTGCGCCGGCGGCCAGGCCTACAGGCCCCAGGCCGGTGATCAGCACGGCGTGATTGCCATCGATGCCGATTTTTTCAAGACCTTCGTAAACTGTGCCGAATCCACACGCAACCTGTGCGCCGTCGGCGTAGGAGAGCTCATCGGGCAATGCGATGAGGTCCTTTTCCTCGGCTGCCATGAACTCAGCCATGCCGCCATCGCGCTGCCAGCCGTAGGCGCGGCGGTATTTTTCGCTGCTGCAGGAGATCATGTATCCACGCCGGCAGTCGTTACACACGCCGCAGCCTGAGATGTGATACACAATCGCGCGGTCGCCCGCCTTGAAGCGGCGGCAGCCCTCGCCAACAGTCACGATCTGGCCGCATGGCTCGTGCCCGGCGATCACTCCCTGGTAGCCCTCAGGCCCTTTACCAAGGTGCTCGTGATAAATGCAGCGAATATCCGACCCGCAGATGGTCGACGCTTTCACCCGCAGCAGAACTTCTCCGTGGCCCGGCTCCGGCACGGGCACCGTGCGCAGTTCTACGGTCGAGTTGCCGGGCAAGAACGCTGCGGTCATTGTGGGTTTCATCTGGAGTGCTCCCGATTACTTTTGAGCTGTGCTTGAATGCCTCACATAGTCTACGGCGGCGTGATCTCCCCGTTCAGGTCCCACAGATCTTCCCAGCTCTGGCCTTCTTTCCAAAGAAAGACCTGGCCTTTGATCAAGCGGCAGTTGCGGCCGATAGCGGCAATGGCGCGCATCTCGTCGCCGGTGAGCGGACCGCTCACAACGCCTTCGAGATTGGCCCGGTAATGATGCACGGAAAAGGGAATGGGCGTTTGTCCGCGCTGCACGGCCCACTTGATGCACACCGCCGCGGGATGAATTTCGTGGCGGCGAGCGATGTTGACGATCACGGGATCTTCAGTGGGCGCGGTGTCCTCCGGGGTGCGGTCGCGCTCCGGCCGTCCTGGCGAGCCGATGGGGCAAAAGCCGATCGGTTGCATGCCGTGATCGAGCACGAACTTGAACAATTCCGGCTGCTGGAAGTGCGGGTGCAGCTCCATCTCGTTGACTGCGGGCTTGATGCGTGCGTCGCGCAGAACAAGCTTCAGTTTGGGGATGGTCATGTTCGAGGTGCCGATGTGCCGCACCAGGCCCATGTCCACCAGTTCTTCCATCCTGCGCCACGTCTTCATGAAGTTCTCGTGGACGTAGGGCTTGGCGTCAGGGCTGCGCGAAGCGGCACCGCAGCCCGGCGGATGGAAGTTGGGAAAAGGCCAATGCACCAGGTAAAGGTCGAGGTAGCGGAGGCGCAGATCGGCCAGCGACTGGCGGCAGGAGGCAATCACATCGTTCTCGCCGTGCTTGTCGTTCCAGAGCTTGGAGGTGATCCAGAGATCTTCGCGCCGGATGCCGCCGCGGAGAATCTCCTCGCATGAGGCGCCGATTTCGGGCTCGTTGCCGTAGACCGAAGCACAGTCAAAGTGCCGGTAACCCACTGCAGCGGCGCCCTTCACAGACTCGGCTATCTCGTTGGCCGTGACATGATCGGACCCGAAAGTGCCCAAACCGATAGCCGGCATCCTTGCCCCGGTATAGAGGGTTCGTTGCGGGATGGCCGCCAGATCAACAGGAGCAGCTGCAGCGGGCTTCGACACATGCAACCTGCCTTTAGATAGAATGAAGTTAACGTTTCTTCCGCCGAAGGCTACAGTATCAGACGGGGAGTGTCAACCGCGATTCCTTGGTCATGTGAAAAGGCGCTGATGATTGTATGGATGGGCCTGGCGGGCACACACGCGCCTACTTCCTCTGCCAGTTCCGTGCCCCGCACAAGGCGGCGCTAGTGTCCTGTCCCCGAAGTTCGCATCAAAAACAAAGCAGTCATCCTGAGCGGAGTTTGGCCCGCATTTGGGCCAAACGGAGTCGAAAGCCTGCCCTGAGCTTGCCGAAGGGGACCTGCATTTGGGATGCACGATTTATGTGACAAACTTTGGAGACACCACACTAGAGTAAACTGACAGATGAGCCCATCCATCCAGCCACTGCAACATCCCGGCGCGGAGCGCGCCGAGTGGCGGCCCTCTGTAAACCCGTGGATGGTCGCGTTTAGCGTGATGCTGGCGACCTTCATGGTTGCGCTCGATTCCTCCATCGCCAACGTCGCCTTGCCGCACATTGCCGGCAGCCTTTCCGTCTCCACCGACGAATCCACCTGGGTGCTGACCAGCTATCTGGTTTCGAACGCCATTCTGCTGCCGGCTTCGGGCTGGATCGCGCGGCGCATCGGGCGCAAGCGGCTGATGATGATCTCCATTTTGTCGTTCACCGCCGCATCGATGCTCTGCGGGATGTCTCTCAACATGCCCATGCTGATCGTGGCGCGGGTCCTGCAGGGCGCTGGCGGCGGCGGCATGCAGCCCCTGGCCCAGTCCATCCTGCTGGAAAGCTTTTCTGCGGAGAAGCAGGGCAAGGCAATGGCCGCATTCGGCGTGGGCATTGTGGTTGCGCCGGTGATCGGTCCCACGCTGGGCGGATGGATCACCGACAGCTATTCCTGGCGCTGGATCTTCTACATCAATGTTCCCGTGGGCTTGCTGGCCCTGTTCATGGTCAACCTGTACATCGAAGACCCGCCGTATCTGCGCCGTGCTTTTCGCGGAGCCATCGACTATGCGGGTTTTGGCCTGATGGCCGTCTGGCTGGGCACGATGCAACTGGTGCTCGACAAGGGCCAGGAAGCAGACTGGTTCGAGGCAACCTGGATCTGCTGGCTCACCGCCGTCTCCGTGGCAGCGTTTCTTGGCTTCGTCGTCCGTGAGCTCCTGCACCACGACCCGATCGTGCAATTGCGCGCCCTCACGGACCGCAACTTCTTCGTAGGAACGATGCTCACCGGCCTCTACGGCGTCGTACTCTATGGCGTCACGGCTTTTCTGCCGCTCTTTCTGCAGACCTTGCTGGGCTATTCGGCGACGGACAGCGGCCTAGCCGTGAGCCCGCGCGGACTGGGCTCCATGCTCGCCATGGCCCTGGCGGGAGTCCTGGTCAGCCGCATCGATGGCCGCATCCTGCTCGCCGTGGGTCTCGCCATCTTCGGCGCCTCATCGTTAGCGTTGAGCCGCATCAACCTGGGGATTGCGATGGGGTCTGTCGTTGTGCCCAACTTTGTCAACGGCTTTGGCGGCGGCATGGTTTTTGTGCCTCTCACCACGCTGGCCATGGGCCGGCTGCGCAAGCAGGAGATGGGTAACGCGGCCGGCATTTACAATCTGGTGCGCAATATCGGAGGCAGCATCGGCATCGCCGCGCTCACGTCCTCTTTAGTGCGCGGCGCGCAGATTCACCAAAGTTACCTGGGCGCAAACCTTACCGCAGAAAGCTCCGCTTCGATGGCGGCGCTGCAGGGCCTGGCGGCAAAATTCCGCGTGGGCGGCGCCGATGGAGTCACGGCGCATCGGGAGGCCCTGGGCGCAGTCTACGTTAACTTGCAGCAGCAGGCATCTGTGCTGGCCTACGCCGATATCTTTCGCCTGCTTGGGTATCTCGCGTTGCTCTGCATCCCGCTGGCGCTGATGCTGGCGCGGCCGCGCCCCGAATCGCAGAGCGGCGCCGAAACGATGGGCGAATAGGCGGCCGGAGCGCGGGGGCAGCCGTTCTACGCGGCGGCGCGGACGAGGAGGCAGGTGATGTTGTCGTGACCGCCGGCCTGGTTGGCGGCGGTGACAAGGCGCGTACAGAGATCCTCAAGGGGAACGTCGAGCCGCAACAGGGATTCGATGAGGGAATCGGAGAGTTCGCGGGTGAGGCCGTCGGTACACAGCAGGAACAGGTCGCCAGGCTCTGCGTCGATCTCGAAGACGTCGGGCGTGACGCAACTCTGGGTGCCCAGGGCGCGGGTGATGACATTCCTCAGCGGCGAGCGCAGTGCATCCATGCGGCTCATGCGGCCCATGCGCATCTGCTCCTCGACGAGAGAGTGATCGATGGTGATTTGCTCCAAACGGGAGTTGCGCAGGCGGTAACCGCGGCTGTCACCCACGTTGAGCACCCAGGCGCGGCGCTCTTCTGCAAGGAGGGCCACCAGCGTGGTGCCCATGCCACTGAGCTTCTGGCTGCTCTGGGCGCGCGATAAGATGGCCTGATTGGCGGCGGTGACGGCGGCTTCGGCATCGACAGGGAGGGGATTGAAGCCGTCGCGATGGGTGAGGAGCTGCATCGTCTCCGCCACGGCCAGGGAACTGGCAATTTCACCCGCGGCGGCGCCGCCCATGCCATCGCAGACCACATACACGCCGTGCTCGACGGAAAACCCGAATGCGTCTTCGTTGTAAGGGCGCTTGCGGCCGCGATCGGTAACCGCCGCAGCCGCGTAGTGAACGGCAGCCGTAGCCAAGAAAGACCCCCCTGCCCAGTGTACATAAAAACAAGGGACCAGGGGGCAGGGACAGGGATCGGGGGGCGGGGAACCGGCGCGGCTGGTTACGCCGGCGCATGTGGGGATCGAGATTCGCGGCGGTGGAAACGCCACGCGGCAGATCCATTCCATGTGGCCGCGCACGGATACAATGTGTATGATCTGAACGCGCCGGCGGGTTCGGCTCGTTCGCTGGCCGCTTCGGTCTATCAGGATTACGCGTGGGTGCGGAGCGGATGGAAAAGAAGGACCCGAGGCTGCAGTTGGTCAAGCGGTGAAATCGGTGAGCCTCAGTTCGTATGAAGCTTCGAGCGTTTTCCTGCGAGGGGCTGAGACCGGTTCCCCAGACAAGAGTTGGAGGCTGACGGCTCTTTTTGGGCGAGGTACCGCATGAGGGCGCGGCGCATAACGATGGCTCAGGCGCTCGTCAAGTTCCTGAAGCAGCAGGGTATCGGGTGCGCGAGGCCAGAGTTCTCTGTGTAGAGGCTCATAAGCGCGAATGCTATTTCCTTTGAGGAGAACACAAGGTGGAGCGGTTGCATAATTTCATCAACGGAGCGTGGAGCGCCTCCAGCGCCAGCGAAGCGCTGAACGTGATCAACCCGGCGTCAGCCAAAGTGCTGGCTGAGGTGCCGCTTTCGCCGGCAACGGACGTGAATGCCGCGGTGGAAGTGGCGCAGCGGGCGTTCGTCGATTGGCGGCGCACGCCGGTGGTGGACCGCATCCAGCCGCTCTTCCGGCTTAAGACGCTGCTGGAGCAGCATTGCGACGAGCTTGCGCTTTCGATCACCAACGAATGCGGCAAGACGCTGGCCGAGAGCAAGGGCGAAATCCTGCGCGCGGTGGAGAACGTGGAGACGGCGTGCGGCATGCCGATGATGATGCAAGGGACGAATAGCGAAGACATCTCCGCGGGCATTGACGAGCATATGATCCGTCAGCCGCTGGGCGTGGCGGCGGCGATCGTTCCCTTTAATTTTCCTGGCATGATCCCCTTCTGGTTCTTCCCCTACGCGGTGGCGGCGGGAAATTGCTTTCTGCTTAAGCCGTCGGAGCGCGTGCCCATCACCTCGCAAAAGATCTTCAATCTGATCCAGGCTGCGGACTTTCCGCCGGGCGTGATGCAGCTTGTGAACGGCGGGCGCGACACGGTGAATGCGATTCTCGATCATCCCGGCATCCGCGCGGTAAGCTTTGTGGGATCGACGGCGACGGCGAAATACATTTACAGCCGCGCCGCGGCCAACGGCAAGCGCGCGCAGTGCCAGGGCGGCGCGAAGAATCCCGTGGTGGTGATGCCGGATGCGGATCTGGAGATGACGACGCGGATTCTGGCCGATTCGGCGTTTGGTTGCGCGGGCCAGCGGTGCCTGGCGGCCTCAGTGGCGATTACCGTGGGCGGCGCGCGGCCATCCTTCACGGAACGGATTGCCGCCGCGGCGGTGAGCCGCAAGACAGGCTACGGAGCTCTGCCGGGCGTGGAGATGGGGCCGGTGATCTCCGCCGAAAGCAAGGCGCGGGTCGAGGGGCTGATTGCCAAGGGCGAACAGGCCGGCGCGCGCGTACTGGTGGATGGGCGCGGGCGCAAAGTGCCCGACTACGAAGATGGCTACTTCGTGCTGCCCACGGTACTCGATGACGTTCCCTCCGGATTCGGAGACCGCGCGAACAGAGATTTTCGGGCCGGTGCTGAGCCTGATCCACGCGCAGACCATTGAAGAGGCCATCGCGCTGGTGAACGGCCGCAGTTACGGCAACATGGCGTGCATCTTCACCACCGATGGCGCCAACGCGCGGCGCTTCCGCTATGAGGTGAATGCGGGCAACGTAGGCATTAACGTGGGCGTAGCCGCGCCGATGTCCACGTTTCCGTTCAGCGGATGGGGCGAGAGCTTCTTTGGCGACCTGCACGCGCAGGCGCAACACGCAGTGGAGTTTTTCACGCAGACCAAGGTGGTGGTGGAACGCTGGCCGAAAGAGTGGAGCAGAAAATTCTAAGAACAGCTACTAGCTTCTAGAACTCGTTGCATAAATGGCATCGAGGCCACGGAAGAAATTCCCTCAGAAGCTAAGGCCCACTGTTTATGCGCCTTCCACGACATGGCTCAAACCGGGCCTTTTCAAAAACTGAATTTATGCAACCAGTTTTTATGAACTCGGTTTCAATGTTGCCGTATATGACTGAAAATTAAATGCTTGTGCTCCGTTATCGGCCGAGCTCGCCGGCATTTGCATTCCTGTGTTTGCAAATGTGGATACGCACTGCCCGCATCAAACACGACTCGCCGAGGAGTCGGGTCCGATCATTTGTCGGCCGCATTAGGATTGCGAGCAGTGAACCTTGTCACATCTGAAGAAGGCTCTCCGGGAATAGAATGACGGCGGTGCAAGTGAGGGTTTCTGCGCCTTGCTGACGCGCCAATTTGGCCCTCGCAGAGTTCCCAGGTGCGGAGATGGTGACACAAGTGGAAATCCCGGAAAAGAAGACGATCGGCGACAAGATCGCCGAACTCGAGGCCAAGCGTGCGGAACTCGAGCTGGGCGGTGGCAAAGAGCGCATCGAGCAGCAGCACGCATCGGGCAAGCTTTCCGCGCGGGAGCGCGTGGAGCGGCTGGTGGACCGGGGCAGCTTTGAGGAGATCGGGCTGTTCTGCCGGCACCGCGCGACGTACTTCGGCATGGCCGGGAAGGAACTGCCCGCGGACGGCGTGGTGACGGGCTGCGCGACCATCGATGGACGGCTGGTGCACTTGGCCAGCCAGGATTTCACGGTGGCCGGCGGAGCCGCAGGCGAAACGCACTGCAACAAAGTGGCCGACATGATGGCCATGAGCTTGAAGACGGGCAGCCCATTCCTCTTTATCAACGATTCGGGGGGTGCGCGGGTGCAGGAGGGGATCGACAGCCTGGCCGGATACGCGCGCGTGTTCTACCACAACGTAATGCTGTCGGGGACGGTGCCGCAGATCTCGCTGATCTGCGGCCCGTGTGCCGGCGGCGCGGCCTACAGTCCGGCGCTCACGGACTTCGTGATCCAGACCGAGCATGCGCGGATGTTCATCACCGGGCCGCAGGTTATCAAGCAGGTAACAGGCGAAGAGGTGAGCGCCGAGGAACTGGGCGGGCCGCAGTCGCAAATGCATTACTCGGGCGTGGTGCACCTGATCGCGCGCAACGACGACGAGGCCATCGAGCTGGCCCGGCGGCTGCTGAGCTTTTTGCCGTCGAACAATCTTGAGGATCCGCCGCGGCAGGTATTCAGTGGGCGGCTAAAGGCCGACTCCGAGATGAATCAGGTTGTTCCCGTGGACCCGAAGGTGGCATACGACGTGCGGGATGTCATCGTGCGCGTGGTCGACAACCAGGATTTCCTTGAGATTCAGCCGGCGTTTGCCGCCAATCTCGTGATTGGGTTCGGACGGCTGCAAGGGCGGCCGGTGGGGATTGTGGCCAACCAGCCGTGCGTGCTGGCCGGCGCGCTGGACATCGATGCTTCAGACAAGTCGGCCCGATTTGTGCGCTTTTGCAACGCGTTCAACATTCCGCTGCTCACGTTTGTCGATGTGCCGGGGTTCCTGCCTGGGGTGGAGCAGGAGCGTGGCGGAATCATCCGCCACGGAGCCAAGCTGCTGTTTGCCTACTCGGCTGCAACGGTGCCCAAGATCACGGTGGTTCTGCGCAAGGCGTATGGCGGCGCATACATTGCCATGTGCTCCAAGGGGCTGGGCGCGGACCGCGTGGTGGCCTGGCCCACCGCGGAGATTGCGGTGATGGGCGCCGAGGGCGCGGCGGAGATCGTTTTCCGGCGCGAGATTGACGCGGCCGAAGATCAAGTGGCGCGGCGCGGGGAGTTGGTGGACGAGTACAGGGAGACGTTTTCCAACCCTTATGTGGCGGCGGGGCGAAGGCTGGTGGACGACATTATCGAGCCGGCGGAAACGCGGAGAGTTGTAGCGCGGGCGCTGGAGTCGCTGCACAGCAAGCGCGAGTTGCGGCCGCAGAAAAAACATGGATTGATTCCGCTATGAGAAGAGGCGCAGCGTGAAATGGCATTGGCCGGATCTGGCGGTGGTAACGTTGCTGGCGGGTGCGGGCTGCGTGGCGATTTACGCCGGGTTATCGCGGGCCATGCGGCGAGCCGTGCGGGAGCGTCAGCGGGAGACGGAGCGGCAACTCAGCGCGATAGCGGCGGCGGTGAAGGCCCTGCAGGCGCGCGTGGCGGAATTGGGCAGGCTGCAGGAGGCGCAGGCGCAGGAAGGTGTACTTGCAGCGGTTTCAGCAGCGGCGCCGAACCAGTCTGCGCCGAAACAGGAAGCGGTGAAGCCGGAGATCGTGGCGGCGCTGGCTGCGGCGGCCACTGCATTTTTGGGAAGGAAGGCGCGCATTCGCTCGGCACGGCTGGTTCCCGCGGCGCAGGATGGCGCGGGCGCATGGGCCCAGCAGGGACGCGTGATTGTGCAGACCTCGCACAATCTGCGCCCCAATGGATGAGCCCGGCGAGTCTCGAAAGAAAGGAAGCGCAAGTTGAAGCTTCAGATCACGATTAACGGAAATGCGTACGCTGTCGATGTTGAGATTGTGGAAGACGAGGAGAGCGCGCCGGAACCAGGCGCCGTGCCGCGCCGCACGGCGCACGCGTCTGGCGGCTCGCATCCACAGAGTCACGGAGGCGCTTGGGATAGCGAAGGAAAAGTGTGCCGCAGCCCGCTCATGGGGTTGGTAATCAAGGTGTATGTAACTCCGGGGCAAGCCGTGGAAGCGAATGAGCTGATCCTGGTTCTGGAAGCCATGAAGATGGAAACGCATGTGACGGCGCCCCGCGCGGGAACGGTGAAAAGCGTGAACGTGGCGCCGGGCGATTCCGTGAAGCTGAACCAGGTGCTGATGGAGCTTGAGTGACGAGATGCGCGGCGGGCCGGCGCAGTGCATGGATCGAAAGGTTAAGATGGGCGATGTACAGGAGGAGTTGAGGAAGGTTCCCGGGATCAAGTTTGTCGATCACGTGGCAATCGCGGTAAAGGCGGGTGAGCTGGACAGCCAGGTGAAGGCCTACGAGCTGCTGGGCTTCAGAGAGGTTCATCGCGAGGAGGTGGGGGGCTCGGATCAGGTGCGCGAGGCTCTGCTCCAGATCGGCGAAGGGCCGAACCTGATCCAGTTGCTGGAGCCGCTTTCGCCGGAATCTCCGGTACAAAAGCTGATCGACAAAAACGGCGGGCGCGGCGGGTTGGCGCATGTGGCGTTCCGTGTGGACGACGCGCGGCGGGCGTTTGACGCCATGCGGGCCGAGGGGTTCCACTTGATCGACGAGGCTCCGCGCAAGGGATCCCGTGGAACGACGGTGTTTTTTGTGCACCCCAAGTCGCGGGCCGCCGGTGCATTTGGGTTTCTCATCGAGATAGTGGAAGGCTCTGAGGGCAAGTGAGAGGCGATGGCGACGGAACATTTGCTTGAGGGGTTTCCCCGGGTCAGTACAGCAGCGTGGGAAGCGGCAATTGCGCGGGACCTGAAGGGCGCCGATTACGAGAAGAAATTGATTTGGCGCAGCGACGAGGGGTTGGCGGTAAAGCCCTACTATCGCGCCAGGGATTTGAAGGACCTGGCATTCCTCAACGCATCGCCCGGCGAGTTTCCCTACCGGCGGGGAGCGCGCGCAACCGGTGACTGGCAGATTCGCGAAGAGATTGACGCGCCGAATGCAGAGGAGGCGAATCGAGCTGCGTGCGCGGCGGCCGCGGCAGGCGCCGAGGGAATTGCGTTCAGCGGCTTTTTGGTCAAGAGCAGCGGCGAACTGAGTTTGTTGCTGGAAAACCTGGACGAAGTCCCGGTGCGCTTCGAGCGCTGCGATGAGCGGCTGATTCGCCTCTTGCTGGAACAACTCGGCAAACGGCCGCGCGCGGCGGGGATTTCAACCGGATGCGATGCTCTGGAGAGTGTGGAGTTTGCGGCGGATGCGATTTACGCCGCGCCGGACGGATTCGTGCCGTTCACCATTCATGGCGAGGCGTTTGAAGAAGCGGGAGCGACCGCTGTCGAAGAGGTGGGATTCGCCCTTGCAGCCGGCGTGGATTTTCTGGCGGCGATTGAGGAGCGCGGGGTCGCGGTGGATGGCGCGGCGGCGGCGATCGAATTCAGTTTTGCCGTCGGCTCGAACTACTTCTTTCAAATTGCCAAGCTGCGCGCATTTCGCATGGTGTGGGCGCAGGCGGTGAAGAGCTTTGGGGGCACACACGCCGGTGCGCGCGCGCGCATCGCAGCGCGCACCTCCCGCTGGAACAAGACCGTCTACGATCCGCACGTGAACATTTTGCGCGCTACCACGGAAGCCATGGCTGCGGTGCTGGGCGGCGCGGATGCGGTAATGGTTGCTCCCTTCGATGCGTGCTACCGGCAGCCCGATGAGGCGAGCCGCCGCCTGGCGCGGAACACGCAACTCCTGCTGAAGCACGAAGCGTGGCTGGGGCGCGTGGCCGATACAGCCGGCGGGTCCTATTACGTGGAGGCCTTAACCGATTTTCTGGCGCGCGAGAGCTGGAAGCGCATGCAGCAGATCGAAGCGCAGGGCGGCTACCGCAAGGCGCATGCTGAGGGAGCGGTCGCGCAGGCGCTGGAGCGGAGCTTGGCCGCGCGAGAGCAGGCCGTAGCGGCGCGCAGACGCGTGCTCACGGGTACCAATCAATATGCCAACCCGGCGGAACGGGCGCTGGAGCGCATCGACAGCGAGCGCGCTAGTGGGACGAGACGCGGGGCACGGATCTACGAGGAACTGCGCCTGCGCACCGAGCGGCACGTGGCCGCGGGAGGCAAGACGCCGCGGGTTCTTCTCGCAGAGATTGGCGACGTGAAGATGCACATGGCGCGCGCCAACTTCGCGGCGAACTTTTTTGCCTGCGCGGGATTCGAGATTGCGGCGCGGCGGTTCTGGAAGGCCGCCGAAATTGCCTCTGCGAAGGGTGACCTGATCGTGCTGTGCAGCTCGGACGCGGAGTATGCCGCGCTTGCCGCGAAGCTGGTGCCCAAGCTGAAAGCGCTTGACCGCTCGACGCCGGTGATCGTGGCAGGCCGGCCTGAGAATGCCGAGGAGCTGATGGCTGTGGGGGTTGCCGGCTTTGTGCACGCGCGCAGCCATCCCGTGGAAGTTTTGACCAAGTGGCAGGAACAGCTTGGCATGAAGGACTAACGATGCGTCCGGACTTTACCAGGATCGATTGGAAGCCCGCGGCCGCGGGAGTAGTGGCGCGGCAGAAGGCCCAGGAGTGGCGCTCGCCGGAAAACATCGCGCTGAAAAGTTTTTACACGCGCGATGATCTGGCGGGGTTGGAACACCTGGAATACGCGGCGGGCATTCCGCCCTATCTGCGCGGACCGTACACGACCATGTATATAACGCGGCCCTGGACGATCCGCCAATACGCCGGTTTCTCGACAGCGGAGGAATCGAATGCGTTTTATCGCCGCAACCTGGCCGCGGGACAGCGCGGGCTTTCCGTGGCCTTCGATCTGGCCACGCACCGCGGCTACGACTCGGACCACGAGCGCGTGGCGGGTGACGTGGGCAAGGCCGGCGTGGCCATCGACTCGATCCTCGACATGAAGATTCTGTTCCGCCGTATTCCGCTGGACCAGATGTCGGTGTCGATGACCATGAACGGCGCGGTGCTGCCCATCATGGCGTTTTATATTGTCGCTGCCGAGGAGGAGGGCGTAGCGCCGGAGCTGTTGAGCGGGACCATCCAGAACGACATCCTTAAGGAGTTCATGGTCCGTAATACATACATTTATCCGCCCGCCGGTTCGATGCGGATTATCGGCGACATCTTCCGTTACTGCGCGGCGAAAATGCCCCGGTTCAACTGCATCAGCGTAAGCGGCTATCACATGCAGGAGGCGGGCGCCACGGCTGATCTGGAACTGGCGTACACGCTTGCCGACGGCGTGGAATACCTGCGCGCGGGCGTTGGCGCCGGACTCGACGTGGATGAGTTCGCGCCCCGGATCTCATTCTTCTGGGGCGTGGGCATGAACCATTTCATGGAGATTGCCAAGATGCGGGCCGCGCGCATGCTGTGGGCCAAGCTGGTGAAAGGCTTCGGCGCGAAGAACCCCAAATCGCTGGCGCTGCGGGCGCACTCACAGACCTCGGGATGGAGCCTGACGGCGCAGGACCCGTACAACAACGTGGTGCGGACGTGCGTGGAAGCGCTGGCTGCGGTCTTCGGGCACACGCAATCGCTGCACACCAACGCTCTGGACGAGGCGTTGGCGCTGCCTACGGATTTTTCGGCGCGCATCGCGCGCAACACCCAGATTTACCTGCATGATGAGACGGGAATCGCGCGCGTCGTGGATCCCTGGGCAGGATCGTACTACGTGGAGCGGCTGACCCACGAGCTGATGCACGCCGCATGGGCGCTGATCCAGGAGATTGAGGGCCTGGGCGGAATGGCCAAAGCCATTGAGACCGGCCTGCCTAAGATGCGGATTGAAGAGGCGTCGGCGCGCCGCCAGGCGGAAATCGATTCGGGGCGCGACGTGATTGTAGGCGTGAATGCTTATCCCGCGCCCAATGAGCCGGAGATTCCCGTGCTCAATATCGACAATGACGCTGTACGCCGCGCGCAGGTCAAGCGGCTCGAAGAGTTGAAGCGTGAACGGGATGGAAACGCGGTGCGCGAAGCGCTGGAGCGGCTGGAACGGTGCGCGGCAAAGGGCGAGGGGAATCTACTGGTATGCGCGGTGGATGCGGCGCGGAAGCGCGCCACCCTGGGCGAGATTTCCATGGCTCTCGAAAAGGTCTGGGGGCGATATGAAGCCACGACGCGCGCCATCGCGGGAGTCTACTCGGCGGCGAGCGCGGACGGTGAAGAATTCAAAAAAGCGCGGCGGATGGTGCGGGAATTCGAGCGCGATGAGGGACGGCGGCCGCGAATTCTGGTGGCCAAGATGGGGCAGGATGGCCACGACCGCGGGGCCAAGGTAATCGCGACAGCCTTTGCGGATATCGGATTCGACGTGGATATCGGCCCGCTGTTCCAGACACCGCGCGAGGTAGCGCGCTTCGCCATGGATAGCGACGTGCATGTGGTGGGCGTGTCGAGCCTGGCCGCGGGGCACAAGACGCTGGTGCCGCGGTTGATTGAAGAACTGCTCGCGCTGGGCCGCGACGACATTCTGGTGGTCGTCGGCGGCGTGATTCCGCCGCAGGACCATAAGTTCCTGTACGACGCCGGTGTGGCGGGGATTTACGGGCCGGGCACAGTGACGCCTGTAGCGGCGCAGAAGATTTTGCAGATGCTGAGCGCCGCCGTGACGGGATAGAGTGGAAGCGATGAAGAGCGCGTTGCGGGAAGTTCCTGGGTCGGGGATGCCGGAAGCTCCGCGCGTGGACAGGAAGCGCAGGCTGCTTTCGCGCGAGGAGTACCTCGACGGAATTCTGCGCGGCGACCGCACGGTGCTGGCGCGCGCCGTTACGCTGGTCGAAAGCGGGCGCGAAGCAGACCGCGAGTTAGCCGAACAGATCGTGGAAGATTGCCTGCCCGCCGCGGCGGGCGGTTCGATTCGCGTCGGCATCACTGGCGTGCCCGGTGCGGGCAAGAGCACCTTGATTGAGGCGCTGGGCGTGTATCTGGTCGCGGAACACAAGCAGAAGGTCGCGGTGCTGGCGATCGATCCCAGTAGCCGGATCTCCGGCGGAAGTATCCTCGGCGACAAGACGCGCATGGCCTCGCTTGCGGCCAGTGAGATGGCGTTTATCCGGCCGTCGCCTTCCCGTGGAATCGCCGGAGGAGTGGCGCAGCGGACGCGCGAAGCGATGCTGCTGTGCGAAGCGGCGGGATACCGGAACATTCTCGTGGAGACGATCGGCGTGGGTCAGTCGGAGACCGCGGTGCACGAGATGGTGGACTTCTTTCTGCTGGTCGCGTTGGCCGGCGCAGGCGACGACCTGCAGGGGATCAAGCGCGGCGTGATGGAGCTGGCCGATCTCGTGGCCGTCAACAAGGCCGATGGTGCGAACGTGGACGCCGCGGAGCGTGCGCGCGCCGAGGCGCAAAATGCGCTGCATTTCTTTCCCGCCGCGGAATCGGGATGGGCGCCGCGCGCGGTTACCTGCTCGGCGCTCACCGGCGCCGGGATCGGCGATCTGTGGAAGTGCGTGCTGGAGTATGCGGCGCTCACGCAAGCCAACGGCTGGTTTGCTGCAAGCCGGCGCGAGCAGCAGCGGCGCTGGCTGCACGAAATGATCGATCAGTCGCTGCGCCAGCGGTTCGACGCGCATCCTTCGGTGCGCAGCCGCATGTCGGCGCTGGAGCACGATGTGGCCGAGGGCCGGACGACGTCGTTCCGCGCCGCGCGCACGCTGCTGGAAATGTATTCGCGCGGAAGCGCCGGGTAAGTGAGTCTCGATAGCTCACGGGATGCGGGCGGCGAGTGCGGCTGCCTGCTTGGCGGCTTCCTGCGGAGTGGGTAGGTTCACATAACCGGCCAGCACGCGTCCCTTGCGCAAAATGCAAAGTCCGCCGAGATATTGCGCATGGGCCTGAAAGGCCTCGTCGCCCACCGGCGCGGGCGTCGCCCCGGGAAAGCGCGCGCGCAGGGCCTTGAGCACGAGAGCCGCGGAGTCCGGCGTGTCCTCAAGGACTATGAAGGCCTGGCCCGTGGGGTAGCTGGTCACGTATCCGCGCTTGAGCTCGCGCAGGCCCAAAACGCTCTCGGGAACCATGCGAATGGGAGCGACATTGCCCGGCGGGAACCAGAGCACCTGCACCGGTGGATCCACGCTCCCCTGAAGGCGTATCTCCATGGCGCCGGCGAAGGCGCGCATCGTAGCGGAGTCGTTCGCGGCGGGGTCAGCCGCGATTTCCACGATCTCGACGTAGTATTTTCCCTTGGCGAAGCTGGCGCTCTGCGCCTGGATCTGGCCGCCCATTCCGATCTGCGTTGTGGGTTGGGTTGGGTCGAGATTGGCAGCAAATATCCCATACGCCGCTTCGGCGCCGGCCATCTCGGAGACATCGATGGTGAGCATGTTGGCGCCTGACTTGCAGTCCATCGTGCTCATACGGACAAAACCGAAGATGAGGTAACCCTCGGCGCCGCCGTCCTTATATTCGTAGAGATTGCCGGAGTCGTATTGGCGCTTTGCGCCGGCTTGTTCCCAGCCAGGAACGGAATGGCAATCGAGGAACTCCTGCGCGCCGGCCGCGCTGGCCGCGAACGCGAGCGCGAGCAGCAACGCCGCGTGTTTCATGCGAAAAGTTCCTGGGCGCGGGCCATGCGCTTCGCAACGTGGACGCCGTGCGGGCAATCGACGGTGCAGGAAGCACAATCGGCGCAGCGTGCGGTTTGCGCCCGAGCAATCTCGAGATAGCGTTCGCGCCCGAGCGCGAACTGGCCGTAGCCCTCCGCATAGGTCAGGCAGCGGAGAACATCGGCGACGGGCATCCCCTTTTGGCAGGCGCCGTCGCACTGGCCGCACATGCGGCAGTAAAGCGGGCGAATCTGCTCCAGGTGCGCGGCGAGGGTTTTGGCGTCGGTTTGTGAATAGGGCTCCGCCATGGCCTTGAGGTTTTCGTCGAGCTGATCCATATCGGTGATGCTGGGAATAGTGGTGGCGACGGCGGGGTTCCTGACCACCCATTTGAGCGCGGCAAGAAGCGCGCCGGGCCGGACGAGCTTCTCAGCGAGAGGGTCGCCGGGCCCATGGCTCTGGAATCCGCCAGCCATCACCTTCATGGCGACTACGCCGAGGCCTGCTTTGTCGGCGGCGGCGATGGCCTCGTCCATTGCCGCGTCCATGGAAAAGTTGTAGGCAGCGAGGACGACGTCGAAGACACGCTTCTGGATCATCCAGGGGATGAGTTGCGGCTGGCCGCCGTGCGTGCTGACGCCGATAAAGCGCACCTTGCCCTGCTGCTTGGCGAGCTGCTGAACTTCTATGTGCTCGTCAGGGATGTCGGCCGGGCCGCTGGGGCCGTGGAGGTACCAGATGTCGATGTAGTCGGTTTTGAGCTCGTGCAGACTCCGCTCAAGATGCTGCATCATACCTGCTTTATCCGGCGCCTCCGTTTTTGTGGAAAGAACGACCTGTTTGCGCTTGGCCCCAAGAGCCGCACCCACCATGCGCTCGTTGTTGCCATTCTGGTAGCTGCGGGCGGTGTCGAAGTAATTCACGCCGAGGTCGGCGGCGCGTTGGATCACGCTGGGGTCGGAGGTGATCATGCATCCAAAACCGACGGTGGTGACTTTGAGGCCGGTGCGGCCGAGGGCCCTGTAGCTGAGCTTGACGGCGGAGCCTGTGGAAGCCTTGTCGTCAGAGGGGTTTAGGACGCCGATGGCGGACGTTGCCCCGGCGAGTGGAGCAAGCAGGCTGGCCGAGATGCTGGCCGAGAGGAAATTGCGGCGAGTGGTTTTGCAGGTCATGAAGGCGCCTCGGCTTTCAGGAAACAGGACATCCTACAGGCCGGCGAGGGCGGCGCGATAGGACGGGGATCACAATGCATGTGGTTGCTTCCAGCCCTCAGCCTTGAGGGTTTGGAGCGCTTCATCAAGGGCAGATTCCCACAGCCGGAGAGGGATTCCGAAGCGGGCGTGGAGCTTGGCGTTGGAGAGAACGGAGTTGCGCGGGCGCACTGCCCGGGCGGGATAGTCCCTGGTGGCGACGGGGATGAGCTCGGGCGCCTTGACGTCAAGCAGCCCGGCGGCGCGGGCAAAGATAGCCTGGGCAAAACCGAACCAGGAGACGGAGCCGGCGCAGGTCATGTGGTAGAGGCCGCACCAGTCCTGCGGCGGGCCGAAGTGGCCGGCAAGGCAGCCGGTGACGATGGTATACGTGGCGCGGGCGAGCTCAATGGAGCTGGTGGGCGCGCCAATCTGGTCGGCAACGATGGAGAGCCGGTCGCGTTCGCGCGCCAGGCGCAGCATGGTCAGCAGGAAGTTGTTGCCGTGCGGGCCATAGACCCAACTGGTGCGAAAGATGAGGTGATTGCCGCAGGTATTCTTGATCGCTTGCTCCCCCGCCAGCTTGCTGGCTCCGTAGACGTTCAGGGGATTCGGCGCGTCGCTTTCGATCCATGGGCCCGGCTTGCTGCCATCGAAGACGTAGTCGGTGGAGTAGTGTACGAGGAGGGCTTTGCGCAGAAAGGCCTCTTCGGCGAGGATGCGGGGTGCGCGCGCGTTGATGGCGTGGGCGAGGGCCGAATCCGTCTCGGCGCGATCCACGGCTGTGTAGGCGGCGGCGTTGAGGATGATATCCGGCGCGGAGCGGCGGACGAGAGCACGGGTTTGATCGGAATCCCCGAGATCGACGGATTCGCGATCCACGGCAGTGATGGTTCCGAAGCCGGTAAAGGTGCGCTCCAGTTCGCGCCCCAGTTGCCCCGCGTTGCCCACGATGAGAATGCGGGGATTTCCCGGCGAACGAGCGGACGAAGTCTCGCTTGGAATCTCAATCATATGCGGAAGTTCCGCAAAACCTGGAATCTCACTTCTCGCATTCTAACGGTTCCGGCGGCACTCGTGCAGCCCGTGAGCAGCTCGCGATGCAAGGCGATTGTCCGTACAATTCAATTAGGGAGCGATTCCTGATGCGACGGGTGTATTGCGATGCCAACGCCACCACGCCTCTGTTGCCGGAGGTGATGGAAGCCATGCGCCCGTACTGGATGGACGAGTTCGGGAACGCAGCGTCGATCCATCGCGAAGGACAGCAGGCGCGCAAGGCGGTGAACCGGGCGCGTGAGACGCTGGCGCGCTTCTTCCATTGCCGCGAGGCGGAGGTGGTGTTCAACTCCGGCGGCACGGAGGGGGACAACACGGCGATCCTCGGCCTGCTGCGCGCGGGCGATCACTTCATTACCACGTCGATTGAGCACTCGGCAGTGTTGCGCGCGGCGGAACGCGTGGCGGAGCGCGGCGTAGACGTGACGTTCGTTGCGCCCCAGGCAAACGGGCTCATTGATCCCGGGGAGATTCGTCGGGCGGTGCGGCCCGAGACGCGGTTGATCAGCATGATGCTGACCAACAACGAGACCGGCGTGCTGCAACCCGTTGAGGAGGTGGGCAAGATTGCCGCGGAGGCTGGCGCTTTCTTCCATATTGACGCCGTGCAGGGCGCAGGTAAGGTTGCCTTCGACGTGCGTCGGTTCGGCTGCCATCTATGTTCCATCAGCGCGCACAAGATGTACGGGCCCAAGGGCGTGGGCGCGATGTACGTTCGGCGGGGAACGCCGCTGGAGCCACTCGTTGTGGGCGGAAGCCACGAGCGCCGGCGGCGCGCGGGTACCGAGAACGTACCCGGCATCGTGGGCCTCGGCAAGGCCGTCGAGCTAGCCATGAAGAGCCTGGAGGACGGGACGATGGAGCGTGTCGCCCGGCTGCGCGACCGGCTCGAGGCCGGAATCCTCGCGCTTCCCGGCACCGGCGTGAATGGAGCAGGTGCGCCGCGTGCAGCCAATACGACGAACATCCGCTTCGAACAGGTGGAGGGCGAAGCGCTGGTGATCGCGCTTGACCTGAAGGGCGTTGCGGTGAGCGGTGGGTCGGCGTGCCACTCCGGTTCCACGGAGCCGAGCCACGTGCTGATGGCGATGGGGCTCGACAAGAACGCGGCAAGGGCGAGCCTGCGCTTCAGCCTGCTGAAGACGGCTGTCGATGCGGATGTGGACCACGTGTTGCGCGTGGTTCCCGAGGCCGTCGAACATTTGCGAGCGCTCGCGCCGGAGGTCGCCGGAACACGAGGATAAAACAGCCTTCTAGCCGCTAGCTCATGGCTTCTAGCCGCATAAGATTGAGCGTTCGTCGCGGTTGCAGGGAAAAGCTGGTCGCCGGCAGCTGGGAGCTTTCTCTTCCCTATGAAGCAAGACACAACCATCGCGGTAGCTATGTCCGGAGGGGTTGACTCCTCGACGGCAGCGGCGATCCTCGCCCGCTCCGGCGAGAGCGTAGTCGGCCTCACGTTGCAGCTCTGGGATCAGACGCGCCTCGCCGGCCGGCACGGCATTCCCGACGCGCCCAAGGCGGGACGTTGCTGCTCGCTCGACGACGTGTACGACGCGCGGCGCGTGGCCGAGCACCTGGGCATTCCCTATTACGTGGTCAACCAGGAGGAGCGCTTCGAGCGCGACGTGGTGCGGCCGTTTGTCGCCGAGTATCTCGCGGGGCGGACGCCGATTCCCTGCTCTCTCTGCAACAACCACTTGAAGTTCGATCAGCTGCTCAAGACCGCGCGCAGCATCGGGGCCGAGCGGATCGCCACGGGACACTACGCGGTGAACGAGTATGACGAAAAGCGCGGCCGGTGGATTTTGAAGCGGCCGGCTGACCTTGCCAAGGATCAGACGTATTTCTTGTTCGGCCTCACGCAGGAGCAGCTCGCGCACACAGTGTTCCCGCTCGGACACATGACCAAGTCGGAGGTGCGGGAGGCGGCGCGGCAACACGGATTGAAGCTCGCCGAGAAGCCCGATTCGCAGGAGATCTGCTTCATTCCCGGAGGCGACTACAAACGGTTTCTGATGGCCTATCTCGAGGAGCAAGGCGAGGCGATGCCAGAGACCGCGGGCGAGCTGGTGACCGCGGATGGCGCGGTAGTCGGCCGGCACGAGGGCATCTTCAGCTTCACCGTCGGCCAGCGCAAGGGGTTGGGCGGAACGGGGCGGCCTTCGTGTCCGTCGCCGCTTTACGTGCTCAATATCGACCCGGCAAGCCATCGCGTCACCGTCGGCGCGGATGCAGAGCTGGCCTCGTGCACGCTGCGCGCCCGTCAGCTCAATTGGATCGGCATCGCTGAGCTGGCCGGATCCATGCGCGTGCGGGTAAAGATCCGCCATCGCCACGAGCCCGCCTGGGCCACGCTGGAGCCGGCGGGCGTGGATGAAGCCATCGCCACCTTCGACGAGCCGCAGCGCGCGGTCACGCCGGGGCAGGCCGCTGTCTTCTACGATGGAGATGAGGTCGTGGGCGGCGGTTGGATCGTGTGAGGTTAGCCTACTTCGGCCTCCCAGTCATGAGTTTGTAAATGTCCTTCGCCGCGATGTGCGCAGGATCCAGCGCGCGCATTCTTCACCCTCTTTCAATCCGGCCCGGCCCCGGCCGCCGGCCCAGTGGTGTAAGCATGCCGGCCTAAATAAACATATCGTGGTCGCCGGTCTCCCGGTCCCCGGCCGAGCGCGGCGCAGGCTCGTACTGGCGCAGCGATTCAACCGCCGCTTTCACCGAGGCCAGGATGGCGGAAAGCTGCCGAAGCGGCTTGTTGACGGCATCGGCCAGGACCCCGCCGGTGCGCTCTACTGCGTCGAGAACATTGGACAACAGGGCGTCGATCCGGCTGGCCTGGGCCCGTGCGCGCGCGATGATCTCGTTGGCCGCGTACTGCACATCGGTGGTCTGCACGCGCAGGGAATGGGCGAGGGCGGCCACGTCGTCGGCGGTCGTTTCGATCTTTGGCGACAGCCGCGTGACCAGCTCGCGGGTTCTCTCTACAAGCGGCATCACCGCGGAGCGGATTTCCTCGAGCTTGTCGTTAATGGAGCGCGCCGCTTTGCGCATGGCGACAAAGGCCGCCAGAAGCACGATTGCCTGGACCACCATGGCCAGAGCGACCAAGGCGATCAAGGCGAGTTGAAGGGTCTGATTGTCGATCTTCATGGTGATCATCCCGCGCAGAAACTCTGCGGACTTGCAGCTGACCGGTGAAACATGCTCCTCGGTTGGAGGGAGCGCAACGGGTCCCGTAGCCGGAGCGGGAGCCCGATTCGATCGCCCACGCGCTCAGCGCCGGAAGGGGCGAAGAGGTCCGGCGCCAGGCACAGGTCTGGTGGGAACAGCCGGCTCTCAATACTCGTGGGTTTCGGGTTCGGGGGGCTCGGGCGCGCCGGTGGCGGAACTATACGCCTGACGGCCGGCTTCAACAGCCGCAGAAACACGGCTGGTCTGGTCGGCGACGAGATTCTTGCCCCGCTCCACAAATTCTTCCCACTGCGCGCGCCCACGATCGACGTATCCGCCCACCTGTTCCTTGCTCTTGTCAACGAAGGCGCTTACATGCTCCTTGCTTTTGTCGACGATCGTGCTCACGTTCTCCGCAGCTTCGCGGGTGCGGTCGCGGAGATACCCGGCGCCCTCGCGTGCTCCGGCGGCGATGTCCTCGCGCGTCTCACGGCCGCTTTTGGGAGCGTAGAGAATGCCGACAAGAGCTCCAACACCTAATCCGGCCAGAAACCAGGCCAGGCCGTAGGACTTGTTTTCCTCTGCCATGATGAAACCTCCTCTTGGTACTGCGCTTGAAGGATGCCTGAGACTACCAAACCTGTCCAGTTTACCGCAACTGGCCTATGGCTGCGGTTTGGTTGTGCTGCCGTGGCGGCGGAGATCGCGTTATAGATACGGACTAGCCAAAGAATCAGGCTGGCGGCTGCGGCCAAAAGAAGCGAGACTTCGGCGGTTCTGCGCAGATTCTGTTCAGCCCGTTCGGACATTTAACGCAAGGATAGCACCGCGCTGACTGGGTCGCGATCGCTCGATAAAGGGGCGATTCCCAGCCTACCGGGGCGCGATGGCAGCCGGTTGCAAATGAAGAAGCGGGCGCGGAGCGTGAGCGTGTTTGCGGTCCTCAGGCCTTTGTGGCCTTCAGCGCGACGGCCACTCTTCCACCACCACGCCGAGGTCGTTGAGCTGCTGGATGACGGCTTCGACGTTGCGGCGGACCTTGGGCCGGTCCTTGGGCGCGGCGGAGGGCGATTCGGCGACGGCGATCACGCGGCCGTAGCGCCATGCGCCGGCGGGAATGGCGACGATGGCCTGATCGAGGTCAGAAGGGCGTAGCTGCAACTCCTGGCGGCGTGCGGCCTCAGGGCGAAGCATGGTTCCCTGCCCCACCGGGCTGGGATTGGCATCGGGCAGCAGGATGCGCAGCGTGAGCGTGTCGGCGCCGACTGAAAGAAACGGATTCGTCCACTCGGTGGGGTCGTGGATATCGGTGTAGAGGCTCTTGGTAGGCAACGGAATCTGCTCGAGCTGTGCGCGTTCCTGGTCGCGCTCCGTGGCCTGTGCCTGCGCCTGGTGCTCGGCTTTTTCGGCATTCTTGGCTACGCCCTCGACGGCCTGCTCTTCCTTGTGGCAGGCGGCGAGCGAGAAGGCCAGAAGCAGGGCCATCGCCAGAATGCTTCTGGACCTGGGAAGGGAAATCACAAAATCAAGGATAGCAGCCTGTGGCGTAAGTCCGGTTTTGAAAGGGCACGACTTCAGTCGTGCCCTTTCAAGACATCGAGTTTTCCGCAGCCTGTTTAGCCGCTGAGGGATGGGTTTTCCGGGGTTTTGACTTCTACTACCGGTACCGCGTGATTTCGTAATGATCGGGCAGTACCGCCGGTCTCCAGACCGGCTGTCGTGCGGGCGTCCACGCCCGCACTTGCCCAGAAATGATTACCGAACCATGCGGTCTGAGCACTACCACAGGCTGATAGCAGGATCGGTTTCGCGAGGCGGGTGCGAAAGCCGCGCGGATACTGGGCGCAAAGCCGGTGGGCCGGTTGTGGATCGGGCTCGCGGCGGGCAAGCCTCAACCCGCGCTCCCCGCGCGGACACTGAAGCGGGCGCGACGGCTGGGGATGATGCTGGCGTAGGGCGACGAACCCAGTTATTTTGCGATTACGCTGCGCGCAATGGAATCCAGGACGCCGTTGAGGAAGTTGATGGACTCGGGAGCGCAGTAGCGGCGGCCGATCTCGAGCGCTTCGTTGATGACCACAGGAAAGGGCGTGGATTGGAAGCCGATCAATTCCGCCACGGCCATGCGCAGCAGATTGCGGTCGACAGCAGGCATGCGGCCCAGTCGCCAGTGCGTGGAGTGCTCGGCGATCAGCGCGTCGATCTTCTGCTGCTCGGCCAGGGCCACGCGGAATAGTTCTTCGGCAAAGGCTCTGACTTCGGGTTCGACGGGATCGCCGGCCTTCCAGAAGGTGGCCCGAACCTCGTCCGGGGTCTGCCGTCCAACATCGGCCTGGAAGAGCATCTGCATCGCGAGTTCGCGGGACTTGCGTCGATGCCTGCTGGTCAAGCGGAACCGCCTTGCTGCAGTTTGCGGCGCAGGCTGGCCATCTCGATGGCGGCCGCTGCGGCCTCGGAGCCCTTGTTGCCGGCTTTGATGCCGGCGCGGTTGAGGGCCTGCTCCAGAGTGTCGCAGGTGAGCACGCCGAAGCTGTGAGGAACGCCGGTTTCCTGCTGCGACTGGCCGATGCCGCGGGCCGCTTCGTTATAAATGACCTCGAAGTGTTCGGTTTCTCCGCGCAGCAGGCAGCCCAGTGTGATCACGGCATCCACGCGGCCGCCGGCTGCGCAGGCGCGCGCGGCGGCGGGAATCTCCCATGCGCCGGGAACGCGGACAATTTCGATGTCCGAGCGGTCGGCGCCGCTGCGCAGCAATACGTCGAGAGCGCCATCGAGCAGGCGGTCGGTGACAACGGCGTTGAAGCGCGATACGACAATGGCGAACTTCATGCCGGCGGCGGAGAGATCGCCTTCGAGAGCCGCCGGCTTGCCTTTAACGGGATCGGACCAGGCCCAAAAACTGAAGCGGAAGCCGGGTTCGGGCTCGACCGTGAACAGGCGCGAGCGCCAATGCGTTTCAGCGATCGGCGACAGGCAAGAGACGGCCCCGGCGCCTCCCTGCGCTCGCAGCCATGCTTCTGCCGCCTGATGAATGGAGTCGAGCGACGTAACTTCGATAAGGACGTTGGCGGTGGACGGGAACTTGCCATCGACAAATTCGAGATTCCCGAGCGGAGCCAGGAACGATGCGCCCCGCGATCCCTCTTCCTGCCACCCTTTGCCGGGTGCGAATCCCAGCGCGGCAAAAAAGCCGGCCAGCCGGTCGTACGCTGCCGCGCTGCCCGCAGGACGCAGAAAAGAGATGCCCTTAATCATGAGTCGATTCTATCCTGCGGGAGCCAGACAAGATGCTGCGCCGCTCGCCAAGGCCAGGCAATCCGGCCTGTGGTTTCTTTCGCCTCGCCGCCGCGAGGAGGCGGAGGTTCGCGGCCTTCGGCCCATGCGATCTCTACCGCATCTGAGCTTCGTCTTGCGGCCGAGCCGTAGCTCGATCCGCAATGCTTCAAAAAACTGTTCTGTGGACGTTTATTCCGGCGGTTTCACTCAAATCCATAGACCTGCAGGTCAGATTTTCCAGCGTTTCATGCACCTGCAGGTCGAGTTTTTCTAGAGCTCGCAATGCGACGATTTTTCGTCAACGCTCGGAAGCATGCACCCTCCACGGAATGTGGAGGATACCGCGCGCGTTTGACACCTGCAGGTGTACGGTTTCCAGTTTCCGCATCCGTATTTCTGTGCCCTGTGCGGCTTATGTCACGGAGCGCGGCGTTACGGCGATGGCCGTTGCGGGAACCACCGTGTTCGCGCCCGGCGCCGTGGGATAGAGGCAGCCTGCGTCGTTGCCGCCCTCAGAGACCGGCGTGCAGGCCGGCAGATTGGGGCTGTATGGCGGATGCTGCTGGATATTCTCGGTTGGAGGCGCCGCTGTGCTCAAGTTGGTGGGAATGCCGATGAAGTGGATCTCGTTGTCGCCCGCGGTGGAAACGAAAAAGATGGAGTGATCGGGCGAGAAAACGCCGGCTAGCGGTGCCGTGGGCGGCGTGGCCGACGTGCTGTCGGCGAAGGTGACGTAATCCACGGGGCCAGTGACGCCCGAGGTCGATTGCGGCAGATAGTAAGGGAGCGTGGCTGCCGTCGTAGAAGTGCTCGGCGTGTTGTAGGTGACGAATGCGATGGGGGGGGCCGTGGTGACTGAGGCCGTGGTCGGCGCAGTGCCGGTGACGATCTGGTTGATGGCCGTTGCGTTGGTCACGCCGGTCAGGTTCACGGACCCGTTGAGTAAGGGGTTGGTGGAGAGCGGCGCCATGGTTTGCACCTGATTGGGAGGCGCGCCTGTTGTGGTCTCAGGGCATTCGGCCGCGGGAAATTGAGCCGTCGGGGGAATGCTCACGCCGATGTCGTTGAGCGTGATGCTCGCGCCGCTGAGCGACGCGCCCAGAACATGGTCCCCGTCCGACGTGGCGCCCAGAACGCTGGTCGGAATGTTGACCGAATCGGTCACCGGCTGCGGATAGAACTGAACGGTTGCGTTATTGCCGACCGTGCCGCTGGGGCACCAGGTGTGGGCGACGGTTGCTAGATCGCCGGCGAGATAGGCGCCTATGCCGGGAACGGTGATCGCCAGATTCTGCGCGCCGCCGGAAGCGTTCAGACTATAGGTGCTCCAGCCCGTGGCGTTGTTGTACACGTAGAGCGTATTGGTGTGATTGCCGCCCAGCGCGGCGCTGTCGACGATATACAGGGTATTCGAATCCTGGGTCCAGGCGGCGGCGGCTCCCATGCCTGCAAACGAGGAGGTTGGGCCGGAAATGCTGTTGTACAGGTAGAACAGGCCGCGTATCTGGTCGTTGATGACGACTTCGGTGCCATTGGGAGCGGCGGCCAGCACTACGCCGGGAGCGGAAGCGTCCTGCTTGGTGATGCTGTTGTTGCTCGGCGAGTAAATCATCAGCTCGCGGGACGAGCCAAAGAAAAGATGCTTTCCCGTCTGATCCATGACCATCGAGTTGGGCACGTAGGGCAGGCGCACTGTGGAACCGGGCGTGCCGGTGAGCAACTCCATCGAGGCAAAGTATTGCGACTGGCCGGGCGCAGCGAACCAGGCAAAGTCGCTAGTGGCGCCGGGGACGATGATGTCGACGGGGTTGGAAGCGATCGACAGGCCAGTTCCGTTCAAGCCGAACTCGTTGATGGGTGCGAAATTGCACGTCGGCGGCTCGCAAATCGCGGTTACCGTTGCTACGCCGGGGAAGAAGGGGGTGATGGATCCGGTGCCGGTGGCCGTGATGTCGATGGGATTGGTGGATTGATAAACGAGCCCAAGGCCGGTGATGGGGCATCCGAGCGGAGGGCATGCGTCAATGTTGGTGTCGTAGACGGTGGTGGTGAGATTCTGCGTGACGCCTTGCGCCACCACGCCCTTGGTGCTCCCGTTGGCGAGAGTGACATTGATCGATCGGGGCGGGCATGTGGAGAAATATCCGGCCGAAGAAGCCAATTGCGCGATGGTTGCGGTGATGACCGTGGTGCCGGGCTGTTCCGCGGTAATGACGTTGGTGGTGGCGTTGATGGAGGCCACCGAGGATGTACCCACCGAGAAGTTGAGCGTGCCGATGGAGGAAATGCACTCCGGAACCGAGGTAGTGCCGGGAGCCAGCCCGCCAGGACATGCATAGTTTGCAGCCGTCACGGAAGATGGCGCGCAGAGTTCGTACTGCGTGCCATTGCTCACATAGCAAGCCTGGGCATCGAGCTGCGCCTGCTGGTTCTGTGAGTAGCAACCCTGAGAGGAAGATCCGGAGCTGGGAGTGGTGACGAGGCTGACGCTGGAAATTGGAGCATGCACGTAGACTGTGACCGGGTTGGAGGTGACCGAGGAGGCAGTGGCCGTAAGATACGCGATGCCGTAAGGCAATCCGCCGTTCGACGGTAGGGGATTGGGGTAGTAGCAATACGTGTAGTCGGCAATTCCGCCGCCGGTGTTCCGGTTCCAGGTGCCGGCGCAGAGATTTCCGGTGGGAGAGATGTCGGCCAACTGATTGTTGGTGGTGCCGTAGCTAAGCGTCCCGGAAGCGATTCCGGTTGCGGTGCCCTTGCAGGTAGTGGCGATCGGCGTTTGAATTTGGACCGTTTGTCCGTAGGCCAGGGAAATGCCGGCGATCTGCGGCTGCAGCGTGAGGTTGGCTACGTCAGTGTCCTTCAAGCCGTAGCCCAGGCCGTTGCAGTAGTTTCCTGCCGGATTGCGCGTACAACCGGAGATGGAAATTCCGGCCGGAACGGCCAGGCCAAGCAAACAAACAAGCGTCAAGAACCGCCGCATGAATCCTCCCCGTCCCGCGCCGTCGAGATGCGGAACGGTCGCAAAAACCACACAAAGAAGAATGAACAATAGCCGCCGTTGCACATGACCAGGTATGGCCCGCGCCCGGTGAGTTGCACCTGAGCCGCAAGCTTCCCGCGGCACGCTGCCGCATGCGGCCGGAGGAGCAAAACGCACACTGAAAACTCCAAGAAAAAGTGTATCAGGACGGGCCCGCCTCTGGCAGCGAACGGGCCTTGAACCATCTCTGCTGAATAGACTGCAGCGGAGCCGGATGGCGAGCAAGAACCAGCCTCAGGAGCCAGGCGGCAAATAACGGGCGAACCAGTCGACTGCGCGTTGGACCACGTCGCGGCGGTCTGCAGGATCGGTGAATCCGTGGCCCTCGTTGGGGTAGACGACCAACTGCGTGGGAATATGGAGATCGCGCAGTGCGTGCCAGAACTCGAAGGACTGTGGCGAGGGGCATTCGCCATCGCGGTCGCCAACGACAGTGAGGGTGGGGGCGGTGACGTTCTTGACGAAGTTGATGGCGGAGCTGCGAGCGTAGACCTGCGGGTCGTCATAAACCGAGGCGCCGAAGTACGGAATCATCCACTTGTCGATGGAGTTTTCGCCATAGTAGGACAGCCAGTCCGAAATGCCCGCTCCCGCCACCGCCGCATGGAAGCGATGGGTCTGCGTGACGGCGAACATGGTCATGAAACCGCCGTAGCTCCAGCCGAAGATACCGATGCGGTTGGGATCTACAGGGTACCGGGCGAGGACGGTATCGACACCCGCCAGAATGTCCTGAAGGTCGCCGTAGCCGAAGTCCCTGCGATTGGCCTGGGTGAAGGCTTCGCCCTGGCCAAAGCTGCCGCGTGGATTGGGCATGAGGACGAAGTAATCGAGGGCGGAAAAAGCCGTGGCGCTGAAACCGCCGGCGCCGCCGTTCCAACGCGATGTGACCGAAGAAGCTGGACCGCCATGGACTTCTACAAGGAGCGGATATTTCCTTGCCGGATCGTAGTGCGCGGGGAGCAGGAGCCAGCCCTGGACCTGGAAGTTGCCGTTTTCCCAGGCGAGAGAGACGGATTGTCCCCACGGTGGCTTGAGGCCATCGTTGAAGTGGGAGAGCTGGAAGAGGCGCGCGGCGTCTGCCGAGTGGACGGATGGATCCTGCTTGGCACGCGCCGCAAAGATTTCGGGCGGCGTATTGAACGTGCTGGCCTGAAAGACGAAAAGGGAGCGATCGGCGGACGCAGTTAGGCTGGGATCGTATGGGCTGGAGCCAACATAGCCGGGAATGGCGAAGACAAGCTCACTAAAGGCGGTTGCAGAGCCCGCGGTTGCGGCCATTTGCAGACGAATCAAGCGTTCGTCGCCTCCGGAAAGTTCGCTGACGTAGAGGGACTGACTGTCGTCCCATGCGATCCATTGGGCGGAGGCAGGACGGCCGGGCGTGAGATCGCGAGGATGGCCGCCACGCGAAGAGACAACCCAAACGTCGCCGCCGGTGACGCCCTGGTCGCTCATGAGGCCGCCGATGAAAGCGATGGATTGGCCGTCGGGCGACCAGCGGGGAACGGCGATCTGCAAGCCGTGGAGCGGGCCGGAGACCTCGGAGGGGGAAAGGATCGCGGTCGGCTTGGTTTCCCACCCTACACGTCCGCCGTTTGAGCCAGCGGACGTGTAGGATGGGGCACCCGCTGTGTTCTCCGGTCCCGGTTCGGTCCGGACCACGGTCTGTGTATAGAGTTTGGCGACCCACCAGTTGTCTTCGCCGGGAGGGTCGGCGGCGACGTAGGCGAGGGCCCTGGAATCGGGCGACCAATCGAACTCGAAGACGTGAAGGTTGGCAGGCGTGGCGAAGGTGGGGACGGCGGAATGAGACGCATCGGCGGGTACCATGGCGACGCGCTGAACCTCGACATGATCTTCTCCGATGACGCCGGAGGGCAGGGTCTGGGCCGCGAGCGCGTCAGCGGGACGAGTAGCGCCCGCGACGTAGAGAAAGGCGATGGACTTCCCATCGGGCGAGAAGGCGGGCGCATCGACGTAGCCGCTGAGATTGCCGATGCGGCGCGCAGGGTTGCCGTCGAGAGGAGAGAGATAGAGGCCGGATTGCCGGCCGGGATCGGCGCAATCGGAGAGGAAGGCGAGGGCTGCAGAGCCGGGCGACCAGACGAGATCGGATGCGCCGCAGGACTGGCCGGGCGAGGCGGCAGTGACGAGCTGGCTTTGACCGAGATTGCCGATGGGGGCGACGCGAATTTGGCCGGCTTCGAGCCAGGCAAGGCGCTTGCCGTCGGGCGAGACGGCGACCTGGCCAATGAGGCGGGCGCGGTTGAGGCTGGAGAGGACTTCGTCGAGGCGCGCCGAAGAGGGCGCGAGCGTGGCTTGCGCGGGGGTAGCGCCCAAGTCCTGAGCGTGTGCGGAAGGTACGGAGGCCGCGGAGAGGGCCAGCGAGAGCGCCGCAAGCCGGAGGCTGCGATGGGACAGGAGCATAGGGGAATGGTAAAGCAGGGTAGCGGGGTTAGCGGGGCTAGCGGGGTTGGCGGAGTTGGCGGGGTTGGCGGGTTCGCAAGTTGGCGTGCGCTGGCGCGCACGATAGCGAGTTGGCAAGTTAGCGGAGAGCGAGTTCGCAAGTTCGCGTGCGCTGGCGCGCACGTTGGCGAGTTGGCGAGTTGGCGGGGCGAGGACTTGCAGGTGGAGGAAATGGAAATGCGGGCGGGCGAGAAAAATCGTCGCATCGCGAGCTCGCGGGAAATATGACCTGCAGGTGGAGTAACTGGCGAATGTTGTGACCTGCAGGTCGATGGAAACAAGAAAAATCGTCGAAATGCGGTTGGAATTTGCAGATTAATTCGACGGTTTGCCTACAGTGGAAAACAGGGGGCAGAGAAAAGGTGTCGGGGACTGGGGCTGGAGCGGAGCTAGCGGGGTGTCTCTAAAGCTTGTCACATACATCTCGCATCCCAAATGCAGGTCCTTCGACTCCGGTCGCCGCGGCGACCTCCGCTCAGGATGACTACTTTGTTTTTGATGCGAACTTTAGAGATGGGACACTAGCGGGGTTAGCGGAGTTGGCGGAGTTGGCTGGGCTGACAAATCAATGACTTGGCAGGTTCGCAGGTTGGCGTGCGCTGGCGCGCACGTTGGCGAGTTGGCGTGTCAACGGAGCCGGCGCAAATGGCTTGCTGGTGAAACAGGGGCGCAAGACGGACTGGAAGTAGGGACAGACACGGGAACAAGGGAGAGGAACATGGAGAACGAGGAACGGGTGTTGGCGCGGGAGAGGATGGACAAGGAACAGCGGTACTTCAGACTCGCAGGGAAGAAAGCATCCTATCACCCGCAATGGCTGCGGAGGGTACGGCAGGTACTGGGCGTACATGCGACAGATATGGCGCGAACGCTTAATGTAAACACCTCGGTGATCTACCGGCTGGAGAAGAGCGAGGACAAGAAAGCGATCAGCCTGAGGGCCATGGAGAAGGCGGCAGAAGCGATGGACTGCAAGGTGGTGTACGCGATTGTGCCGCGCGGGGGGAAGACGCTGATGGAGTTGGCGGAGCGGCAGAGGTGGAGGAAGAAGCTGAGAAAGGCAGGGGCTAGGGACTAGGGACTAGGGACAAAGGGACTGGGGAGCGAGGAGGCGAGGCGAAGAGGGGCCTGTGGTATCCCATGCGGCCCAGTGGACAGTGGTCAGTGAACAGTGGCCGGTTTTTCGTGTTCGACGGAGGTTCGTGGTATCCCACCCTTCGCCAGAAAAAAGGCGAAGGATGGGGCACCCGGCTTCACGCCGAGGAAGCTGCACCAGTTTCACAGTTCGTCAGCGCTCTCTAAGCCTTCTTCACCCCGTAAAGCAAGCAAAGAAAGCGCCACAAAGAAGAGCAGGACGGGGCAATGTGCTACGGCCTTATTCGCGACGAAAACACACGCCCGTTCAAATTGCGATGTGAACAGCATTCTGCTCTCCAGACCCAGTACCACGTATCCAAGTGCGGCCGCAGCCGCTACGGCGAGAATGGCAGAAATTGCTCCCCTTTTCCAGCTCTCCGAGGATACGGATTGAGTCTGAGAAACCTGCAGAAGACGAATCGTCGCTGGGGTCAGGAGCCACGCCGTGCACCCCGTCAAAACGAGCACAATGGGGACTACGAAAATCGGCAACGTCGGTAGCTCTGAATGGTGCATCACTCGCATTAGGGCTATTAGCATCCCGGCACCAGCTAAAAGAAACAAAACGAAAGCAAGCAGAAATTTGATCGAAAACAACAAAATTCGCGTCGTGAGCGGAGCGATTTCTCTTATCGCGATAAACAGTTTCGGCTTCTGTCCATCGAGGATCGTGCCTACCATCTTCGCCATGAGCGTCAATGCAACGGCGAAGAGGCAAACGATGACGAATTCTGTGCCAAATCCAATCGGTATGTAGACCATCAATGCTCGATTACGATGAACCGATTGCCAATTGAAGATACTTTCTTCCGCCATCCCTCTCAGGCGCCAAAGGAAGACGGTCATAACCTCTGCAAAGATGTACGGAAGCCAAAGAGCCGGGTGCTTCCAAGTGATTTCAACCGTCATTCGCCAAAGGTCTTTCATCAGAAACACATAATAACCCTTTGATTGCCAGCAATCTGGAAGTTGGGGTTTGTTTGGTACGCCACATACCGGGTTGCGGGCGAAATCGGGGAGGGGATTTTGGTGGGATTCGCAGGCAGGGGCTGGTTTTGTCAACAGCGGGGTGGGGCGGGTTTTGGCGCAAGTGATTGAAAAGACAAGGGACTATTTCTCCGGCGGAGTTTGCAGAGAATTTGTATGGGATTGGGTAAGCTAGAAGCATTCGTACTGAAATGATTCTGACTGACGGGGAGACCGGGGAGGTTTTCCCGATCTTCTTCGGGCCATCTCCGCGAGGCGCGCGGGAAGGGGAAAGAAGAAGAGAGCGAAGGGGTGGCCCGATGAACGGGTTACCCCTTTCCCTTTTCCGCGGCATTTGAAAAAAGGACCGTGGAGGGGTGGCCGGATTGGTGGACCGATGGGCAAGTGCAGGCTGGACGAGGACGAGAAGAAGAGCAAGGCAGCGAAGGCGCCGAAAAAGACCGGCGGAACGAATCGCGCGAAAGCGGGTGGAAGCGGCGGAAAGAAGGCCGCCGCGAAAAAGCGGGCGACTGGCAAGCCGAAGACGCCGGAACCAGATGACAAAGCGGAATACAGGGGGGCGAAGAAGGCGCTGCGTAGAGCAGTGAAAAAGGTGGTGAAGGCGAAATGCGACGCGATTGCGCAAACGCTGGTGGAAAAGACCGAGGGCGGCGACATGCGCAGCGCGGCGTTGGTGATAACGCTGATGGATAAGAAGAAGGACGGCGGGGACGATGAGGCGAGCGACGGGCCGAGCGCGGCGGAGCTGCTGGCGTCGGAGCCGGAGTGGGATGAGGAGGCGGAGAAGAAGCAGGAAACAGGGAACAGGGAACAGGGAGCAAAGCGGCGTGAAAACAGCTTTCAGCTTTCAGCTAATAGCTACAGCGTGTTTCAAAAAATGGTTACGTGGATTTCATTTGTCATCCCTCAGGGGCTAAAGCCCCCGTATTTTCATGCATTTTTCGGCCCGGCTCAAGTCACCCCAGCGACGAAGACCTGTCGCTGGGGACCCCGGCAAGCCGTGCCCTTGTTACAAGGCTTATTTTTGAAACACGCTCTAATGGCTTTTTAGGGTTTGGTTTGTTGTGTGTTGCTAGGTTGGGGCGGATCGATCCGCTGCGGTTCGCCCCACGGGTGAGGGTTTTGCGATTTGCAGTGAGAAGAAGGATGCGATGGAAATGAAGCTCATGAAGGACGAGTGGTCGAGAATGCGGCGCATGAATTCGTGGTTTCCCACCCTTGCGGTCCGCCGCGGCGGAAACGCGGCAAGGATGGGGCAGCCGGCGAAGGAGGTGGCGCGCGGGGTTGCGGCGTGGCTGCTGGCGATGGGGCTGGCGGCAATGGCCTGGGCGCAGGCGGTGTCGACGACGACGGTGCAAGGGACGGTGTACCTGGCGAACGGGCAACCGGGCTCGGGGACTCTGGTGATCAGCTGGCCGGCGTTTACGACCGCAGCGGGGCAGGCGGTGGCGGCGGACTCGACCACGATGACCATCGGATCGGATGGCTTTGTGAGCGTGAGCCTCGCGCCGAATGTGGGAGCGACGCCCGCGGGAGAGTACTACACGGCGGTCTTCGACATGAGCGACGGGACGACGAGCACGCAGTACTGGGTGGTGCCGTCGGCGGCGCAGGCGACGCTGGCGCAGGTGCAGGCAAAGGTGATGCCGGCGGCGCAGGCGGTGCAGGCGGTGAGCAAGGCGTACGTGGACCAGGCGATCGCGGAGTTGGCGGCGAGCGGCGGGCTGTCGGCCAACGGCGGGACGCTGACGGGGCCGCTGACTCTGAGCGGGGATCCGACGCAGGCCTTACAGGCCGCGGACAAGCACTACGTGGATACGCAGGTGGCGACGGCGGCGCCGCTGGCGGGCGGGAACATGACGGGGCCGCTGACGGCGCCGGCGGTGAACGGAGTGCAGTCGCCGACGGCGGCGAGCGCGCAGACGACGCTCGAGGCGGCGGTGACCGCGGCGGGAACGACAGGGGCGATGGAGATTCCGCCGACGTACGCGGGGACGGATACGTTCACCAATTCGAACGGGGTGATGGTAACGGACCTGCGGACGGGCGGAGCGCAGCAGAGAGAGCGCAGCGTGAAGGAGTTCGGCGCGGTGTGCGACGGCGTGACGGACGATACGAACGCACTGCAGGCGGCGCTGAACTACGCTCGCGCGCACGGCGTGGCGCTGACGATTCCGCAAGGGACGTGCAAGACGCGGACGCTGAGCTGGCATGGGGAATCGATTGGCGGATTGGGCAAGCAGGTATCGGCGCTGATGGGCTTCCCGGGACAGGATGTGCTGGCGAGCGGGCCGGATGCGACGAACATGCTGAGTTCGACGCGGCTGCACGATCTAACGATCTACGTGGACCAGAGCGTGGATGTGTCGTGCACGCCGGCGGAGGGGCGCGCGGCGGCGGGAAGCTGCCAGGTAAGCCGGGCGATGGAGAGCAATTCGATTTTTTCGCCGGGCGGGAACGGGCTGACGGGGACGAGCGGAACGGGCGCGGCGTGGTACGTGGGCAATTGCGCGATCGCGATACAGGCGGCGACGGGAGCGGGAGGCAACGGGCTGCGCGTGGCGGAGATGGAGAACGTGGAGATCGCGGCGACGGGTGTGGATCTGGTGGCTGCGCAGTACACGGGAGCACACTCGACGCATACGTGCGGGATGTACCTGGCGCAGTGGCCACAGTGGAGCGAGTTCCGGAACATCGACATTCGCGGAGTGAATACGGGGATTGCGATTCCGGCGCTGCCGGTGACGGCGCCGGCAGGATTGAACGCGGACTCGAACCGGTGGCAGAACGTAACGATCCAGGCGGCGCACGCATTCACGGCGGCGGCGGGATCGAACAACGTGCTGGATAACGTGGTGGCGATGGCGGGGAATTCCGCGGCGACGGCGGAGCCGCCGACGGGGCTGGTGCTGGACCTGAGCGGGAACGGGCAGAATCCGCAACAGGGATGGACGGTGCGGAATGCGGTGGTGCTGCCGTCGTGGATCGCGGTGCAGCCGGCGCTGACGGTGACGACGGCGAGCGGCGCGGTGACAGCCGTGGCGCTGGGCAGCGAGCACGGGTTGGGATGGGATCCGTATGGGTCGAGCGTGCCGGTCGCGTTCAGCGGAGCGTGCACGGCGCAGGCGACGGCGGCGGTGAATGCGAACGGATCGATTGGCAGCGTGACAGTGACGCAGGGAGGGGTGGGCTGCTCGGCGACGACGACGGCGGGCCTGAATGCTGCGGGAACGTGGGACACAGCGGCGCCGGTGAACCTGATCGGCGGCGAGAACATGACGTTCTTTGCCGGAAATCTGCTGAAGGGGAACGGCGGATACACGGTGTGGAACGCGGGCGGCTCGACGAGCTACGGAACGCAACTGGATGGCGGAGGCGGAACGCTGCCGGGCGGCGGGAGTTACGCGGCGTTGGTGGGAAGCGGACGCATTGGATCCGCGTTTCAAGTGGATCAGTTTCCGGGAGCGGATATCGGGGCGAAGATCCAGGCGTGCGTGAACGCGGTAAATGCGAGTTACGGCGGGACGTGCGACGCGCGGAATTTTACGGGCAGCCTGACCATGGGATCGAATCTGACGATCGCAACGGGGAATGTGGCGATTCTGCTGCCGTGCGCGACGATTACGACGGCGAACCAGATTAGGGTGACGGCGGGAACGCGAAACGTGGCCTTGCGCGGATGCGCGCTGCGCGGCGGAACGGCGGCGAGCGGCAGCGTGGGCGGGACGGCGCTGGCGTACACGGGAACGGGCGCGATGGTCGAGGTGGGCGACTCGACCTACGCGGCGGATACGCAGGGATTCCACCTGGACAACGTGGTGATCAATACAACCGGAACGACGAGCGCGACGGCGCAGGGGTTGGTTGCGTACCGGACACAGGAGATGGACCTGGAGAGCCTGTACTTTCTGGGTAACTCGAACCAGACGGGCATGACGCTGGACGGGACCGGGAATTACACGGGCGGAACGTTCTTCGATAACCAATTCAACGGGTTCGGGACGGCGGTGAACGCGATCGGGCACCAGGTGACGAATCCGGCGACAACAGATTGGATGAATGCGAGCACGTTTGTGCGGTTGCACATCGATTGCCCGACGTCGAGCGGGAACCCGATCAGCGGGACGTACGGGATCAACCTGCAACAGGGCGACGGAAACACGTTTACCGGCGGAGACGTGGAGGGATGCTCGACGGCCCTGCATTTGGGACCGAACGCGCAGAACAACACGATCATGGGGCTGCGGAACGAGAACTCGACGAACCAGGTAGTGGCCGACACGGGGAGCGCGTACAACCTCTGGATTACCGGCGGCACGATGTATAACGGCAAGCTGACCGACAACGGCACGCGCAACAGCTTCCAGGACGCCTTCCACCGCGCAGACAACAACCTCAACGGCGACCTGTGGCGCAGCCAGGCCGACACCACTGTCACCAACCACATCTTCACGGGCATGGGCCTGGGGAATGTGCGCGGCCGCCAGGACGAGTGGCAGACCGACGTACCCGGAACCGCCAACAGCTTCCAGAACGCCTGGCTCTGGGGTCCGGGAGACGGAACTTCAGGACAGCAGGTTTGGGAACTGAAGGACCTGCTCAACAACACCATCCGCTTCGGCGTGCAGCAGAACACCACCGCCGGAGGAAACGACGAGAGCTTCCTGAACGCGGCAGGGACGGGCAATGTGTGCTTCAACTGCTCGACGAATTCGGGCACCGGGGGCGTGACGTTCGCCAGCGGCGGCGCGACGCCGGCGGCGGTGGCCACCGTGGACAGCCAGGGGAACGGTCAGTTCGTGGGCAATTTGCAGGTGGACGGCACAACGCAGTCGGCGGGAACGATGACAGTGCGCAACAACGCGGATGCGGAAGCGGACTTTATATTGCGGCCGGGACTTACCGCCAGCCAGAAAGGATCCCTGACTTACAGGGACTGGAACGGAACCGGCGAGTGGTATCTGGTGAAGGATGCGAACAATAACTGGGCGCTGAACTCAGCGACGGGAGGGTTAGACAGCTTTAAGGCGTATCAGAGCACGAACAGCGGAGATACGTATATCGATGCGAGTAACTCGACGGGGCATATCCGGTTGAATTACGAAAGCGGATCGGGCGCGGAGACGGATATCTATTCGGGATCGAGCGCGAGCCTGACCGCCGCGTTCGTGGCTCCGAATGCGATCAAGCTTCCGGGATTGGCGGCCGCGACAGGAGATAACTGCCTGCAGATCGATAGCTCGGGATATGTCACGAACACCGGATCGCCCTGCGGAACCGGATCGGGGTCCGGCGGCGTGAACGGAACGATCAATTCAGGAAACACGGGACAGATTGCATACTACACAGCGAACGGCGCAACGATTGGCGGGATGGGCGCGGTGCCGCTGACAGCGGGCGGGACTGGAGCGACGAGCGCCAGCGGCGCATTGGCGAACCTGCTGCCCGGCGCGGCATCGGACGGAAGCAACGGCCTGACGACGACGGGCCACGTTACGGCACAGAATTTTATTGCCAGAAATGTTTCCAATATGGCACTTCCCGTTGGCACGCTCTCTACAAGCGGTGGAAGCATACCGGATGATTCAGCCCAAATTGGCGTGGTCGAAGCCTACTTCTCCAATGGCGAGCATACCGGAGGTCTTGTTCTTGATGGTGGGACAGAAGTAGATATAGGCGCATGTACCGTGTCAAATACCTGCTCGATCGCGTGGTCCTGGAATGCAGTGCCGGGGGTTGACCACTACGAATTGTGGATAGCGTCTTATGACCCGCCCGACTACGCTGGAACCACTTTTTACTTTTCCACAACATCAACCTCCTACACTCAAACGGCCGCATCCGGATCAACTGGGACTTACAGCGCCTCAAATACTACAGGCGGGGATGTTATTGCGAGCGATTCCGCCACCGCGCCCAATGTCATTTCCGCCCTATCTCCCGAGATCGATATTCGCGCATACGGCGCGACGATCGACGGCGCGACGGACATCAGAAGCGCGCTGGCAAGCGCGATGGCGGCGTGCCCCTCCTCCACGAGCGGCGCAAACGGAGCGAGTTGCACGGTACTGCTGCCTTGCGGCGGGGCGGGCTGCTACCTGGCGAATGGCAGCCTGAGCCTGGCCGACGGCGGTCCTATCATGCAGTTCAAAGTGCAAGGCACGCTTTCCCTGGGCAGCACGTTGGTCATGCCCGACAGCACCTCCTTTATCGGGGATGCCGGCGGAGGGAATGCCGATTTCCAGATCAAGGGGCCGACGGCGGCGATCAACGGTCCGCAAGTGAGCGGCACTCTGGGAACAGCCATCACGACAACCGGATCACCCGTCACGTTCACGCCCACGTTCACCAGCGGCAGCATTGCGAATTTCCAGGTCAACTCGGCGATCACGGTGGCCGGAACCACAAGCGGCACGGCTTCAGCCGCCGGGACGGCGTATTCGTCGGGGCCGAACGCGACCTATACGTTTTCGTCCTACACGCGCATCCCCGCTGGAAGTATCGCAACCGTGACGGGTTGCGCGAACTCCGCTTACGACATCAACCAGAGCCCCGTGATCTCGGCCGATTACTCCGCGCAGACGCTCACGCTGGCCAACCCGAACGTGACCGCTTCCGGCTCCACGACCGGCTGCACGATTACAGGCTTCAACGAGGACAGCTTCGAGACTGTGCTGATTACGGCGGTAACGGGATCGACGGTCACGGCGCAGTTTATGCACACGCACAGCGCCAGCGATCAGTTCGGCATGGCGGCCACGGAGTTCCAGTACAACACCAATAACCATCACGACCTGGAGAACATCGCCGTACAGAACTGCCTTGGCGATTGCTTGTGGATACCGATTGTGAGCGACTTCTCGATTGCCAACGATGGGTTCACAAGCGCGTGGAGCATGACTTCAGTGCCGGTGGAAGATGCCGCCGGAGGATTGGGCACGATCCGCGACAGCGCGTTCGTTGCGCCCCGCCCAAACACCTGCACGAGCGGCTGCGGCGCAGCCGCTTACCCTGCCGCGCTTCGCTGCACCTACCTTATGCCCGCGATCGCAAACCAATCGGGGTGCGGCTTTGTGGATATCTACGACACGACATTCTTTCCTGGCGGCGTCAAGGTGGACTCGAATGGCGTAACCGCGGGCCTTGCGATGCCGAACTTTTACAACGATCAGTTCCGCGAGGTTCCGCAGAACGCGATCACGGTGGACAATCGCTACGGTTCGATGGGTTCCTTTATTGCCGATTCGCCGGTGATCGAGGACGATTTCTCAGGCAGCGGCACGATTTGTTACCTCGGCTTCACGGATGCGGCGCAAAACGGCGGCGGTCCCGCGGAATTCCGCAACGTGCAGGCGGCCAATGGCTCCTGCCTGGTGAACACCTACTATAACGGCTCGTTCAGCATGAATGGATTTACGCCGTCCGGTTTTGCGCTGCCCTACGGACGCGGCGTGCCGGTTGGCACCCTGACCAATGGCGGCCAGGAAGAAACAGAGTTGCGCGGGGTTGGGGCGGGACTTGGACCGAGCGTGATTCCATCCGCCACGCTTGCAGCCAGCACGCCGTCTACGGGATCCGGAGTAACGGTTTCCAGCGCCGAAGGACCGGACGGCTCGGCGACCTCAGCTATCGAGCTTGACAATTCCTCCGGCACAGGCCCGCTGCTCGGCGGCCAAATCTCTACATCTACTTACGCCGGAGACTGGTTCCTCTACGGCACATGGGCGCGGAGAGGAGCGAATCAGACTATATGGCAGGGCGCCGGTGGTGCTCCGTTCGTCCTTGCCAGCGGAGGCACGGATACGCTCTCCGGCAATTATCTCAGCAACTTCGACATGGAATTCGTTAATGACTGGTGGCACCCCGTAGTGGGGCTGGCGACGGTGACAGCGGGAGAATCGACCGCACATACGATGCAATTGCGTATGTATGCCGGCCCTTATGCGGGCGAGGGCAATCGGTTCTACGGATGGTTCTGGATGCATGTTCCCGGTCCGAACAATCCCGCCTATAGCGGCGTGACCCAAGACGAAGTGGAACGCTGGCGGCAGCAGTTGATGCACGGCTACGTGCCTTCCAACATGCCCGGCGGCGGCGTGCTGGCGATGAACCCCGCGCACAAACTCTACTGGGGCAACGATACGGATCTGTATCGCGGCGCGGCAGGCGTGGTCCAGACCGATGGGGCGTTCAATGCAGTATCGGGTTACGAGGTGAACGGCTCCGCCCTCGCCACCGGAAATCTGGCCGACTGGACGAACAGCGGCGTGGCGAGCGGCTCGGTACCGGTATGGAACGCGGCCACGAGCAAGTGGACGCCGGGAGCGATGAATGCCGTGCAGGTGAATGGCGCGGCGGCGCCAGCTTCCGCGCAAGTACTTGGGTCCAACTCCTCTTCGCAGCTTGTGGCGGCGACGGCGGCGCAGATTGCGAACGCGATCGGAGCGACGGCGGTGGCCAATGCGACCAGCGCCGCAAGCGCGACGAACTTTACCGGCAGCCTGAGCGGCGACGTGACGGGAACGCAGAGCGCGACGAGCGTGGGTAAGATCAACGGAGGTTCGGTGCCCGTTTCGGCCAGCGTGCTGGGGACGAATGCGAGCGGGCAACCGGTGACGGCGACGGCGGCGCAGATTGCGGGCGCGATCGGATCGACGGCGGTGGCCAATGCGACCAGCGCCGCAAGCGCGACGAACTTTACCGGCAGCTTGGGCGGCGACGTGACGGGAACGCAGGGCGCGACGAGCGTGGGCAAGATCAACGGAGGTTCAGTGCCCGTTTCGGCCAGCGTGCTGGGAACGAATGCGAGCGGGCAACCGGTGACGGCGACGGCGGCGCAGATTGCGAGCGCGATCGGATCGACGGCGGTGGCCAATGCGACCAGCGCCGCAAGCGCGACGAACTTTACCGGAAGCTTGGGCGGCGACGTGACGGGAACGCAGGGCGCGACGAGCGTGGGCAAGATCAACGGAGGTTCAGTGCCCGTTTCGGCCAGCGTGCTGGGAACGAATGCGAGCGGGCAACCGGTAGCTGCATCCACGACCGGGAGCGGGAGCGTGGTGCTGGCGAGCAGTCCCACGCTGGCGGCTCCCACGGTGACCGGAACGCTGGCGGGCGCCTCGGAGACGCTGAGCGGAACGCTGAGCGTGACGGGGACGCAGACGCTGACCGGGGCCACGACGATGCAGGGCAACGCGACGCTCGAGAACGGAGCGAACTCGAACCAGACACTGGCCATCCAGCCGGGATCGAGCGCGGACTATATCGGCGCGGTGCAGTTTAACAACTATTCGGGGACCGCGGAGTGGCAACTGCGCAAAGATGCGAACAACTATCTGCGCGTGACCGACGCGGCCAATTCGCTGGATCGGGCGATTTTCCCGCCGAACGCGAATACGACGATCAACGCCGGAGCCGGAGCGAACGCGGTGGTGGTGAACAACACGAGCGGGTCGGGGACGAGCGGATTCATTGTGTACGAGGGCGGCTCGAATTCCTCGACCGCGGCCTTCCAGGTGACGGGCAGCGGAAACACGACGGCGACGGGCTTTCTGCAAGGAAAGTTCATTATGGGGACGGGCACGATGACCATGGCGGCGGGTGCGGCGGCGGGAACGAGCCCGTCGATCGCGTGCGCGACCAGCCACCTGTGCGACGGCGTGAGCGGAACGGTGACGCTGACTACGGGGACCAGCCCCACGACAGGAACACTGGCGACGCTGACGTTCCCGAACACGCACAGCAACCAGGCGAACTGCATTGTGGACACCCAGAGCTCGACCGCGGTGATCACCAGCAACACGTGGACGGAGAGCACGACGGCGATCACCGTTACGGCGAATACGGCGCTGTCGGCTTCGACGGCGTACACGATCAAATACTGGTGCGGCGGGTATTGAGAAGACAGGGTTCAGGGATCAGAAAAGCCGGGGAGTAGGGCGTAGCCAGTAGGGAGTAGAAGAACAGGAAACGAGGGAGCGACCGCGGCCTGGGCGTGAAAACGCGGCGGCGAGAGTGCGCACCCACCAAAAAGACAACACAGGTTGATGGAACGAGATGGGAGGCGCGGCTCGGGCGGAGCTGCGCCTTCGCTTGGCGCGCGACGGGGGCAGTCGCGCGCCAAGCCTGCCTGCATGGGAGCGTCCGCAACCATCAGGAACGATGCAATTGGAGGGACGGGTGGCGGAGGTGGAAGCAGAGAATGTGTCCGAAGCGCCGGTATAGAAGACGCGCCTGGCGAAGATGGGAAGGAAGGATCTGGAGGAGTTTGGGTGGATTCTGGACCAGCGGCCAAAGATCCTAGGCGGCAGCACGGCGGGGATGGCGCTGGCGGAAGAGCTGCTGGTGGTGAGGGTGCGCGAGGGAAGGCGCGCGAAGCTAAGAGCCAATGCAGTGCAGCGCGCGTTTGAGCAGCGGCGGGGCAAGCGAAACATTGTGCTGAAGGCGCGGCAGATGGGGCTGACGACGTGGGTGGCGGCGCGTTTTTTTTTGAGAACGATCACGCACCCTGGGACGCTGACGCTGGAGGTGGCGCATACGCAGGAGGCGGCCGAAGAGATTTTCCGCATCGTGCACCGGTTCGTGGATTGGCTGCCAGGCAGACTGCGGAAGGGGCCGCTCAGGACGGCGCGGTCGAACGTGCGGCAAATTGTGTTTCCGGAGATCGATGCGCAGTACCGCGTGGTGAGCGCGGCGGACCGGAACGCGGGGCGGGGATTGACGGTGCAGAACCTGCACTGCTCGGAGCTGGCGCGCTGGCCGGGGGATGCGGCGGAGACGCTGGCAGGACTGAGGGCGGCGATGGCGCCGGGAGCGGAGATGGTTCTGGAGTCGACGCCGCAGGGAGTGGGAGGGTGCTTCCACGAAGAGTGGCTGAAGGCCGATGAGACGGGGATGGTGAGGCACTTTTTCCCGTGGTGGATGGAGCGGCGGTACCGTGCCGGGGCGGTGGACGAGGCGAGCCTGACGAAGGAAGAACGCGATCTGATGGCGGAACACGGGCTGAATCTGGGGCAGATTGGGTACCGGCGGCGGATTCGGGCGGATTTTCGCGGATTGGCGCGGCAGGAGTATGCGGAGAACGAAGAGAGCTGCTTTTTGGCTAGCGGCGAGAGCGTGTTTGAGCTGGCGGCGGTGGAGGAGCGGATGAAGACGGCTCCGGAGCCGGTGGGGCGGAGGCGGAATGGGGAGCTGGAGATCTGGCTGCCGGCGGTAAAGAGTAAGGAATATGTGGTGGCGGTGGATCCGGCCGGAGGCGGAAGCGAAGGCGACTACTCGGCGGCGCAGGTGCTGGAGATGGAGACCGGGCTGCAATGCGCGGAGTTTGCCGGGCACATGGGCGGACTGGAGCTGGCGCGGTTTGTGACCGGGCTGGCCGCGGAGTACAACGGCGCGTGGCTGGTGGTGGAGCGGAACAACCACGGCAGCGGCGTACTGGCGCTGGCGGAAACAGCGTGTAAATACGGGCGGATTTACCGGCAGGGCGGGCAGGCGGGCTGGCTGACGACCAGCGTGAGCAGGCCGGCGATGCTGGGACGGCTGGATGCGGCGCTGGTGGAGGAGCCGGAGCGGTTCCAGAGCCGGAGACTGCTGGGGGAGTGCCGGAGCTTTGTGCGGCTGGCGAATGGCGGCTCGGGAGCGCAGGCGGGGACACACGACGACCGGGTGATGGCCATGGCGATCGGTCTGGCGGCGAGGGCGGAGCTGGTTGGAAAGCAGCGGGGCTCGCGGAGTTAGCGGAGTTGGCGGGGTTAGCGGAGTTGGCGGGGTTGGCGGGGCGAGCGTCGTTATGGGACGAGCAGGTGTGTGAACGACAAAAGGAAGAGCTCGCTCGCGGCCCGGAAACTTCCCTCCCCTGTTTTGGTATTTGCTTTGGTTTGAAGCAATCCCTCCCACTGGGGCCGAAGCCCTTCCCGTTTTGTTGCACGAGCGGCGCGACTGAAGCCGTGCCCTTTCAAAACCGATCCACGACGTTCCCTGCCCTCAAGATTGCGACGGTGAGCAAATCCCCCTATAATTGATAGAGAAGAATTGCAGGAAAGGTTTGCTTCCGAGAGATGCCGAAGGAAAAGATTCATCCCAATTACGCCGCGGTGCGGGTCATGTGCGCCTGCGGAAACAATTTTGAGACGCGGTCGACCCACAAGGGCGACATTCACGTGGAAATTTGCTCGGCTTGCCACCCGTTCTTTACGGGCAAACAGCGGCTGGTGGACACGGCGGGCCGCGTGGAGCGGTTCCGGCGGAAGTACGCGAAGGCCGCCGAGGCGAAGGCGGCGAAGTAGGCCGACATTCCCAGGTCTCAGAATCGAGACCTGGGGCACCCAAAGGGTTGAAAGGGCCTCCGCCGCGGCGGAGGCTCACGTTTGTTTGGGGACTGAGACAGCTTCTAGCTGCTAGCCTCTAGCTTCTAGCCGTTCGTCGGCACATTGATCTGAGTGCTCTTGTCTCAGATCGCAGTTCCAGCAGGAACGGGCTTCAGGCTCAAAGCCAGCAGATGGAGGCTCAAAGGCATTTATGCCAAGGCGCGGATTCACGGTGAAGAAGCACTGGGACAACCCGGTGGAGCACGCGATGCCCGCAGTGGCGCGGGTACCGGCGGAGGTGCGGTTGGGCGCAGTGGTGGTGCGGCCGGCGACGGTGCTGGCGCCGATGGCCGGCGTCACGGACACGGTGTTCCGGAGATTTATTCGGCACGCGAGCCTGTTCAGCAGGGATCAGGGGTCAGGGGTCAGGGATCAGAAAGAAGAGATCAGGGATCAAGGATCAGAGAACAGGGATCAAAAAACAGGGAATAGGGAACAGGGAATAGGGAATAGAAATCAGGGGACAGAAATCGACGGCGTTGAGGCGGCGATCAGCAACGTGGAGTCGGGGTGCGGGCTCATCATGACCGAGTTCACTTCGGCGGATGGACTGGCGCGTATGCGGGAGGCGAAGCGGCGGCGGTATCTGACGTTCTATGACGACGAGCATCCCATTGGAGCTCAACTATTCGGTGCGAATCCGGAGACGCTGGCGGAAGCGGCGCGGATTGTGGAGGAGACGGGCTTCGACACGGTGGATTTGAACCTGGGCTGCCCGGCGAAGCGGGTGGTGGGATCGAACGGAGGGTCGGGGCTGCTGCGCGATCTGCCGAAGATCGGCGAAATCTTCCGCGCGATCCGCAAGACGGTGACGATTCCCTTCACCGTGAAGTTCCGCATGGGCTGGAGCGAGCGCGAGATTGTGTGCGTGGAGCTGGCGCGGATGGCCGAGGCCGAGGGGCTGGACGGCGTGACGTTGCACGCGCGCACACGCGAGCAGGGCTACAGCGGGCAGGCACAGTGGCCGTGGATCGGCACAGTGAAGCAAGCGGTTGGGATTCCGGTGATGGGCAACGGAGACATCCGCACGCCGGAGGACGCGGCGGCGATGGTGGCCGAGACGGGCTGCGACGCGGTGATGATCGGGCGGGCGGCGCCGGCGAATCCGTGGATCTTCCGGCAGATTGCCGAGTACACGGCAACGGGCAGCTACGAACGGCCGACGACCGAGGATCGCTACCGGATGATCCGCGCGTATTTCGAGATGCTGCTGGCCGAGGCCGATGCGGCCAAGGATTTGCCGCGCGACGCGAGGATGGGCGATGCCGGGGCCCCCGCGGACAGGTCTACGTCCGTGGGGTGGGATCCGGCAGGGAAGATGAAGCAGTTCGCCACGTGGTTCACGCACGGCGTACCGGGCGGGGCGAAGCTGCGGGCGGCCATCTATCAGGCGCGGAACGGGGCCGACGTGCTCGCCGAGGTGGAACGGTTCTTCGCGCCGAGGCTCGAAGCAGGCGAGACTACAGAGCCGGAGCCTGCAGCGGAGAACGAAGGCGCGGCGCAAGCATTCCCTGACGCGGCGCTGGTTTGCGACTAGAACTGGTTGCATAAATGGCGTTCGGGTAACGGAAGGCAGCCCTCAGGGGTTAAAACCCCTCATTATTTCCGCCTATTTCGGCACGACTCAAGCCACCCCAGCGACGAAGACCTGTCGCTGGGGACCCCGGCAAGTCGTGCCCTGTTACAAAGCTGGTTTATGCAACCAGTTCTGGTGTGGTGCCTCTAAAGTTTGTCACATAAATCGCGCACCCCAAATGCAGGTCCTTCGACTCCGGTCGCCGCGGCGACCTCCGCTCAGGATGACTGCTTTGTTCTTGATGCGAACATCGGAGACGGGACACTAGGCCCGCGCAAAGCATTCCTGTTCATCGAGCGGTGCCGCCCGTCTTCGGCGAGTGCGCCTTTCCACCCTAAGCACGATGGAGCAAGCGCAAATCCCCCTGACTCCTTTGTCTGCCGCCGTGATCTGGAGGGTGTCTCTACCGTTGGAGTAGAGCGGGCGCATTTTCCACATTCGGGCACGAGGTGTGCACCGGCGCCCCGGGAGGCCGAGTGCGCTAGGCTGGAAAACGAGATGAGCGTGTGTCCGATTTGCGGTGGAGTGGGGCTGGTGCGCAGCATGGACGCTGCCGGCAACTGGGTGAGCCGACCGTGCGAGTGCCAGGAAGCGGAGCGGGAACGGTGGCGGCTGGCTGCAGCGCAGATTCCAACGCGGTACATGGATTGCACGCTGGACGCATTCGATCCCTCTTATCCAGGGGCCGACCCATCGTTGGGCCGGGCGCTGCAGATGGCGCGCAAATTTGCGGAGACCTATCCCGTCGACACGGCAGGCCGCGGGCTGCTCTTTGTGGGCGCGGCGGGGCTAGGCAAGACGCATCTGGCGGTTGGCATTCTGCGGCGTCTGATCCAGGAACGCGGCGCCCGGGGCTACTTTTGCGATTATCGCGAGCTGCTGAAGAGCATCCAGAACAGCTACAACCCCGAGGTGCGAACGACGGAACTGGAACTTCTGAAGCCGGTGTTTGCCGCCGAGGTGCTGGTACTAGACGATCTGGGAGCGCAAAAACCCAATGAGTGGGTGTGGGATACGGTGGCGCTGATCCTGAACACGCGCTACAACGACCGGCAGACGACGATCATTACGACAAATTACCCGGATTTGCCGGCGGGCGCGGGCGCAAAGTTCGACAGGAGCGGGGCCAAGGCTGCAATCCTCGAAGATACACTGGGCGACCGCATCGGCGACCGCATGAGGTCTCGACTGGCGGAGATGTGCGTCCGCGTGGAGATGCGGGGCGATGACTTCAGGCAATCAGTAAAGCGGGCGCGGTTCGGGTGAAAGGCAGCCCTGCAGCGTGTTTCAAGAATGGTTGCGTAGATTTCCGTTGTCATCCCTTAGGGGCTAAAGTGACTGCGTGAGAACTCGGATTTTATGCAACCGTTAGTGCGGAACCGAGTTGATAAACACAGCAGCTTGCGTAAATCGCTAGTTCTCACGCAGTCACTAAAGCCCCCGTATTTCCCAGCATTTTTCGGCCCGGCTCAAGTCACCCCAGCGACGAAGACCTGTCACTGGGGACCCCGGCAAGCCGTGCCCTTGTTACAAAACTTATCTTTGAAACACGCTCAAGCTCTTGGCTAACAGATCTCAACGGTCAGCGCACAGCATTTCGGCGGTCATCTGGCCGGTGCATGGCGGAGCCGCGCCGGGAGGATTAAGGCATTTCTCCCCATCCTCAAGAGTGCCCAATTCTCCAGAAGGTTGCCGCTCACTGGAGTTCGCGTCAACTTTGCGGTCTTGAATCCCTATACACCATGGGGAGAAATGCGTTACCGGAATAGCCAAAGGCTCGCCAGGACCAGAAGCATGGCGGCTATGGTCAGGCCCTGGTAGGCCCAGTCGGCCATTCGGCTGGGCCGTGGACCGGCGCTCAAGGAGGCGGGCGGCGGAGTGGGGACGGGTGAGGAGGTATGCATCCTTTGGCCTGCCTTTCAAAAGTCTTCGTATCAACTTACGGTTCGATCAGGATTCCGGTTCCTTTTTGCATCTCGCCAGTTTCCTGACGGGCGCTGGTGAGTTCGCCGGCGCGAGACGCTGAGTGTTGCCGCTCCGGAACGCACGCGCTCTGCTTCTCCTGCTAGCTTAGACGCTCCACCGCGCTCCAGGATTCAACCAAACGATGGAGATTCGATGAAGAGTTTTTGAACATGGCCGGGGCTTGCGATGCCGCTTGCCGGCCGAGGGCAAATGGAGCGCGGGGCTGGCGGAAACAGGTGTACAATCTCGCTCGTGAGTGCAAGTTCGCCAGGGGAAGGTTCTGCCGCAGCGCAGGAGCGTAATTGGCTGCCGATGGCAATCGCCGCAACCGTTGTGCTGGCTGCGGTGGTTGGGTCGATCCTGATTTTGGGGCACGGCAAGAGCGCCCCGGTGGTGACGCCCATCTCGACGCCAACCGATCCCTACGCTGGAGACCTGACGATCAGCCGATTGGCGATGAGTGAATCGGCCAACCTGGCCGGCGGCAAGGTGACCTACCTGGACGGGCAAATCAGCAACAACGGAAGCCGGACGGTAACTGGCATCACGGTCCAGGTGCTCTTCCGCGACCCGGCACATGAGGTGGCGCAGAACGAAACCCAGCCGCTCCGGATCATTCGTACGCGCGACCCGTACGTGGATGTGGAGGCGCTCTCGGCGGCGCCGCTGAAGCCCAGTGAGAGCGAGGACTTCCGGCTGGTCTTCGACACGGTGGCCCAGGACTGGGACGGAGCATTTCCGGAGATTCGGATCCTTCACGTCGAGTCAAAGCAGGCGCCGTAGAGGTCAGCTTCCCTTACAGGGTAGAAAGTACGCTAGCGTGCAAAATTTACGCGCAACGGGCGTATACAGTGCGTGAAATGGACACATTTCCCGTGGGCGCCAGTTCATATAAGGGTTTTATTTTCAAATAGATCATTGTTTCCCCGGCGACATGCTTTTTTTGGCAGCGGTATTGCTCTTATTCAGGGCGAGCGGACAGCAGCGCTCATCCCGCGGGCAGTGGTTTTTTGAAAGCCGCGAACCAAGAGGGATAGGACCCATGACAAACTCTGCGAAAGTTTCGATTCTGTTCCCCCGCCAGTGGGCCGTTGCGGCCGCGTTTGCGCTGGCATCGGCGCTTGCGATTCCCGCCTTCGCACAAGATCAAGTATCGACAGGGATCTCGTCTGGAGTTACCCCACAGGCTACGGCTCCGTCGGCCACGCAGCAGCCCTCCCCCAATATGCCGATGGCCGAGCAGCCGTTGAACCAGCCGAAGGAAGGGTTCTGGGGCCGCATGAATCCATTTGCGCGGAAGAAGTGGGTGAAGCGGCAAATTGACCCCATCAACGACCGGCTGACCGAGCTGGATGAGGTAAATGCCAAGAACGCGCGCGACATCCGGGATGTGGATGAACGGGCGCAGGCCGGGATCCGGAAGGCGCAGGCCTCAGCCGACGCAGCCGACCAGTTGGCGATGAACGCCAATACCGAGGCGCAGAATGCCGGCAGCACGGCGCAAAGCGCGTCGACGCATGTGAATGGGTTGAACACCACGGTCAATGGTCTGGATCAATATCACCAAGTTACGGATTTGACGATTACGTTTCGCGGCGGCAGCCCGGCGCTAACGGCGGATTCCAAAACCAAGCTGGATGGGCTGGCCTCGAGCCTGGCCGGCCGCGAGGGCTACATCCTGGAGATGGAAGCGCACTCGCCGATGGCGGGCAGCGCAGGCATTCAGAGTTCCGAGCGCCTGGCGGAAGCAGTCAAGCGCTATCTCGTAACCGAACACCAGATTCCCGTCTACCGCATGCACTCCGTGGCCCTGGGCAACGAGGCGCCCGTTACCGGCTCCAACGAAGAAGACCAGAGGCCGGAGCGGGTACGGGAGAGCAGCGTGCAACTGCGGTTGATGGAAAACAGTTTGGCGGCCCGGGCAGCAGCGTCACCCCAAAGCGCTTCTGCCGCAGATGGCGCAGAGCAGCCGTAGTATCGCGGCCATCCTCCCCCGAGGCTCTGCTCCTGCGCCGACGGATACCCCGCCGTTCGGCCGCCAACCAAGCTCTCGCAACGCGAGAGAACCAAGGCAACTTGGCCCCCGCTGAAAACGGGGGCCGTTTTTTTTGAGACGGGGACTGAGGGACTAAGGGAACGAGGGAACAAGGGAACAACGGAGCCGGGGGGCTGGGTTTGTGGCTTTACTGTGATTATAATGTTTGTTATAATCATAAGAATGGTGGCCTGCGATGATCAAGCTCAAAGTGACGACGGTGGGGAGTTCGGCGGGAATTGTGTTGCCGAAAGAGGCGTTGGCGCTGCTCAAGGTAGCGAAGGGTGACTCGGTCTTTCTCACAGAATCACCGGACGGCGTTCGCATTACCCCGTACAACCCCGAGTTCGAGGAACAGATGGCCTTGGCGCGCAAGTTCATGCGCGAGCGTCGCGATGTTTTGCGGGAGCTCGCAAAGTGAGCCCGGAAGAGTGGCGCTGGGTATCAGAAGATGTAGTCCTGGCAATTCATGACGAGCAACTCGCGGAACACGGCGGCATGGCGGGGCTGCGGGATCGATCCTTGTTGCTCTCGGCACTTGCCCGCCCGCAGCATCTCGCAAACTATGGAAACCCCGATGTAGCCGATCTTGCGGCCTGCTATGCCGTGGGCATCGCGCGTAACCACGCATTTATTGACGGAAACAAGCGCACAGCTCTCGTTGTGGCGGCCGGCGTGTTCCTGCCGTTGAATGGATACAAACTGGCCGCGAGCGACGGGGAGACCGTGAGGGTCATGCTCTCCGTCGCAGACGGCTCGATGCCGGAGGGAGAACTGGCATCGTGGTTTCGCACTCATATCATGCCGTTATCCCCTTAGTGACAGCTTCCCTTGTGCTTTCAGCGCAAGTTCTGCACGTTACAATGCTTCCATCACACTGATGGAGGTCCATATGAAGACTCTGACGAGCAGGATTCTTCTCGCACTCGTTGCGCTGGCCATTGCGGCCGGCTTTTGCGTGCCGTTGCGGGCACAGGGCGCGCCGCCGCAGTCGAGTGCCGGGGCGCCGTACACCATCGAGTACTACTACAAATGCCAGTGGGGCCATCAGCAGGAGTTTCTGGACCTGTTTCTTAAGAACCATTGGCCGCTGCTCAAGAAGATCCAGTCGACGGGGCGGATTCTCTCGCTCAAGATCGAGTCGCCGGCCTACCACACGACGGAGGACGGCCGCTGGGATTATCGCGTGACCATCGTTTACAAGAACTCGACGCTGGCGACGAGCGCGAACCCGGACGAAGAGGCGTTCATCAAGGAGCTATGGCCCGACCAGGAGACTTACAAGCGCGAGGAGCAGCGAAGGTTCGAGATTCTGCTGGGGCACTGGGATTTGCCGGTGACGGATATTACGCCGAAGTGACAGGGATCAGGGATCAGGGATCAGGGATCAGCGGTCAGCGATCGGCATTGCCCGGAAGACGCGGCACTGTGCACTTTGGTCTGGGCGACTTCAGGATGCTCAAGAGATCAGTATTCGGGTTGGTGGAATAGAAGTTCACGAAGGTCCAGTGGCCGTCATCTTGGGTGAACTCCGCGACCACATCGGGTCTCGGACTCCGATAGCCTGACTGGACGCCATAAACATCCGCGCGGAAGAATCGCCCGCGTTGTCGGATTGCACCCACTTGGTAACGCTCGGCTGGATCCTGGGAGAAGAGAAATGGGTCAAAGTCGATGCCAACAATTTCTTTGCAACGCGCTTGCGCATCAGAGTCCTCTTTGAGGAGCTTGAAGAGTTCGGAGCTGAAGGCGGAGCGTCTTTCCTTGAGGGCGATATCAGATGCAGTCTCTTTAGTGTCGCTTGAAGCGATGGGAGCGTACCACTCGTAAAACCCCTGCACGAATTCGCGGGCAGATTTCAGGCTGGCGTCGCTGCTTGCCTGCGCGAATGCCAGTGACGGGACCATCAGAAGGACGGCTAAGCGCCAAGAAACGCGAACAATAGTGGGCTTCATCCCCAGTTCCTCACGAACATGTCCCATCAGATATTATCCCTCGCGCGCCATTGGCGGACGAGGTCGGCGGCGGCCTCGGGCCAGTCGGGGAATTCAAACTGGAATCCGGATTGAAGAAGGCGACCGGGAACGGCGCGACGGCTTTTGAGGACCAGCTCGGGCTCGGTGCGGAGGAAAAACATGCCGATGGCCATGAGCGGGGCGGGAGCCGGAAGGCCGTTGGGCATCTCCCAGGCCTCGCGCAGAGCGGCCATGAATTCGCGGTTGGGCAGAGGGTTGGGCGCGGCAAGATTCACCGGGCCCTCGATCTCCTCGTGCCCGATGAGGAATTCGAGCGCACGGGCGTAGTCGGCTTCGTGAATCCAGGAGACATATTGGCGGCCGTTGCCTTGCGTGCCGCCCAGCCCTGCGCGGACCAGATTCGAGAGGACGCCGAAGACGCCGCCGGGCGAGGGGCTGAGAACCAGCGAGGTGCGCAGCGCGATCTTGCGCGTGCGCGGCGTTTCGGTGCGGAAAAATGCGGCCTCCCAATCCTTGACCAGGCGGACGGTCCAGTTCCACTTCGCGGGAGCGCGCCGCAGGGGCGAGACGGGCTCGTTGCCGCCCAGCGAGCCGGTGGCCTCGTCCATCGGCCGGTCAAACTCCGTTCCCTGGGGTACATGCCGGTAGATGGTCGCGGACGAGGCGTTCATCCACAGGCGCGGCGGGTGGGCGAGTACGGCGAAAGCGTCGTGGAGCACACGCGTGGGCCCGATGCGCGAGTCGTGGAGTTCGCGGCGATTGCGCGCCGTGTAGCGGCAGCCGATGCCGCGGCCGGAGAGATGGATGCAGACGTTGGCGCCTTCGAGCGTTTCAATCCAGGGGCCGAGCTGGCGGCCATCCCAATGAACCGTTTGCCAAGGCGCCGTGTAGGGCCCGCGCGTGAGCACCGTGACGTAATGGCCGCGCTCCTGAAAAAACTGCGCCAACATGCGGCCGATCTGGCCGCTGCCGCCGGGCATGACGATGCGCAAGGGCCGAGCGGCCTGTATGCCAGGATTCTCCATGCAATCAGGGTAACGCGCCGCAGGACTGACAACGGCGCCTATTGCTGCGGCGGGAAGTGGTAGCCCTGGGCAAACTGGCGGTGGTGGTGGGCACGAACCTCGTAGAGGATGACAATTACGGCCAGCAGAATCACGAGGAGCGGACCAAAAAAGATCCAGGGCGAGAACACGACGCGATCCTTGCCGACGGAGACCGAGGCGGGCGCATGTACCACGCCAAACATGGTAACCATGTCTTTGGCGACGGAGACGTTTTCGCCCAGGCGCACGGAGCCAAAGAAGGAAACCAGGTCGCCGCCGATGGAGGAGTTATCGGCGGCCGTGACCTTGCCGAAGAAGTCGACCAGGTCGTGGCGGGCTTCGCCGTTCAGGCGCACGTTTCCGAAGAAGACCACGATGTCGCCTTCGACCGCGCCTTGGGCGCGGACGCTGCAGAAGAAGCAGATCGCGTCGTGGACCGGGGTATCGGAGGTGACATCGATATTGCGGAAGAACTGGACCGCGTCCTGGCTGGCGCGGGCAGGGGCAGCCGCCGCGGCCAGAGTGGCGCCAAAGAGGCAAATGGCGAGAAATCTCCAAGACATAGGCGCGCGATCCTCGCTATAAGCTCACTATACGCGCAAGGGCGGCGGAAAGTTCCCTTGCGATTCAGGCAGGAGTGAGCGCCTGCGTCCATTCGGCGGGAGTGTCGACGAGCACATCGGGGGGAGCCGCTACGAGGGTTTGCGGGCCGAAGCCAAAGGTGCAGCCGACCGACCAGGCGCGGGCGTTTCGCGCGGTTTCGACGTCCACCTGGCTGTCGCCGATCATCACGGTCTCCTCGGGCGCGGCGCCGGTCTCTTCCATGAGCGAGCGCAGGCCCAGCGGATCGGGTTTTTTGACGGGGAAGCTGTCACCGCCATAGATGTGGAGGAAGTAGTCCGCCAAGCCCAATCCTTCGCAGATGCCGCGCGCGGGTCGAACCGGCTTGTTGGTGAGCACGGCCATGGCTCTTTGCGGACAGCCTGGGGCATCATGCAGCTGGTGCAGGGCATTGAGGGCGTCGAGAACGCCCGCGTAGGCGTAGGTGAAGTCGAGCTTGTGCTCGCGGTAGTACTGGAGAAAGAAGGCGTAGGCTTTGTTGAAGAGGTCCTCGTCCACGGCGTCAGGAGCCGCACCGTTTGCCAGCGCCAGGGAACGCCGCATGAGCATGGGGGCGCCGTTGCCGACGAAGCCGGCAATCGTAGGATCGGGCAGCGGGCCGAGGCCAAACTCCTCGAGCGTGGCATTCACGCTGTTGCAGAAGGTCCTGCGCCGAGTCAATCAGCGTGCCATCGAGATCGAAGACCAGCAGCTTGAGCCGCTCGACGGGAATGGGGCGAAAGACGCGAATCATCTTCTTCTCAGTTTAACGGGCGGCGCAAGGCGCAATGTTTACACTGAGCAGGCAAAGTATTGGAAAGGAGTTCCGTATGGTGAAGAGATGTGCGACCATCCTGGCGGCGACGCTGGTTCTCGTGTTCGGATTGCGGCCGTTACCCGCGCAGCAGGCGTCTGCGCAGCAATTCAGCACCAACGCCGCGGCAGAACGCATTCCCAACCTTGGGACGCTCAAAACTGAACTGAAGGCGTATCACGATTGCACGTGCAGGTGCGGATGCTACGCGCATGACCTGGACGCACAGGCAGATCGCGCCACCGCATTTCTGCGACGCCGTGCCGCGCATCGCAGGCCTGCCGAGAAGCTGGCCCTGATTCTGGACATCGACGAGACGACGCTGTCGAACTACCAGGAAGAGGTTGGCGCGGATTTCGCAAATAACGCTGCCACGTTCGATGCGTGGGTGAAAACGGCACAGGCTCCGGCGATTCCGGGCACATTGCGGGTTTACAAAGAAGCACAGCGGCTAGGCGTGAGCATCTTTTTTATCACCGGCCGCTCCGAGACGGAGCGCGCGGCAACGGAACGCAATCTGCGCGCTCAGGGCTTCGACAACTGGCGGCAACTGGAGATGCGCCCGGCCGATCACGGATCGCAGACCACTGCGGCCTACAAGGCTGCGGCGCGCGCGCAGATCGCTGCCTCGGGTTACACTCTGGCGCTCAACGTGGGAGACCAGTGGAGCGACCTGAAGGGCAAACCGGAGGCGGAATACTCGGTGAAGTACCCGGACCCGTTCTACTTCATTCCGTAACGAGGCTCCAGGTCTCTGACAACGTGAATTTGTTCCTTTGAGTCCCTGCTTTCCCAGGGCCCAAAAGCGGGCACCTGGGGCACCCTCAGTGGTACAAGATCGAGATGTCAGATACCTAGTGGATGCGTATGCTGCCCGAGCCGGTTTCGATGCGGACCATCGGCCCGCCGCCGCCGATCTTGCCCTTCAGGTGGCGGCGTTCCGCCGTACTCTCCGGCACGATCTCGCGGTCGCAATGAACGCTACCTGAGCCGGTCTCGGCATCCAGCGTGAGCCCGGCATTGCCCGTCTCGATCTCGACGCTACCCGAGCCGGTTTCAATCCGCCACGGCGCGGCCGGGATACCGCCCACTCTGATGTTGCCCGAGCCGGTTTGGGCGCGCAGCCCACCATGCAGACTTTTCAGAGCAATCGAACCCGAACCTGTCTCGGCCTTTACATCGCCTGCGCCGGACTGCTCTGCATCGATGTTGCCCGAGCCGGTTTCAAGCGAGAACCTACCTTGCAGGCCGGTAGCGCGAATCGAGCCCGAACCCGTGCTCAGCCTGGCATTCGCACCGACGCCGTCATCGGTCAGGCTACCCGAGCCGGTCGCGGCGTCGAGAAAGGCGCCTGCGGGCGCCTGAATCTCATAATCGATGCTGATGTTGCCGAGATTCCGGTGCTTCATACCGATGCGCACGATGTTGCCGGTCTGCTCGATGGGTGGATGCGCGGCGATTTCGCTCACCTTCTCGTCGCTTCCGCCCCAGTTCGACTTCACGCGCCCGAAGACGTGCACGCGTCCCGCAGGGCCGCTGGTGAGATGAATGGAGCCTGAGCCGGTGGTCACGGTCAGATCCACTCTGCCGCTCACCGCCAGGTCGCGTTCAAAGGTTGCCTCGGTGGCCCGCGCCATGGCTGCCGGCAAAATTGCCATTGCCACAGCGATCGTCATTACCGCAAAAAAACGTCGCATAGCGATCCTTACCTCTTCCACACCCGTATTACGGACACAAGCGCTCTCCAGTTCAAAAAAAATCGCCGCGGGCAAAGCCGCTCTTTGTTCTCTGACTCTTACGCGCCGTCCAATGCTATCCTCTCACCCAGATGCACGAACTTCTGCTGCTCAAACCGGTTGCCGTGGCGATGCTGATTCTGGCCAACGCCTACTTTGTGGCCGCCGAATTCGCGCTTGTCTCCATCCGCGACACGCGCGTGCAACAGCTTCTTGCGGCGCGAGTTCCCGGATCGCGGGCGGTGCGGCGGCTGCAGAACAATCTCGACGACCTGCTGCCTGCCGTCCAGCTCGGCGTGACTCTCTGCTCGCTGGCGCTGGGCTGGCTGGGGGAGCCGCTGGCGGCACGGATGCTGGCTGGATGGATGAGCGGGCTGCCTTACGCACAAGTTTATGGTCATGTGGCGGCCGTAGCGCTCGGCTTTGCCCTGATCACGTATTTTCACGTCGTCGCCGGCGAACTGGTGCCCAAGGCGCTGGCCCTGCGCCGCGCGGAAGCTTTGGCTGTGGCCATCGCGCCGCCGATGCTGGTTTTTATGGCGGTGACCCGTCCCGCAGTGCGCTTGCTGAGCCGGTCCGCGGCCGCGGTGCTGCGCGGCTTCGATATTCCCAAGACGGAGCGCGCGGCGTCGATCCACTCCGCCGAGGAGCTAAAGCTGATTACAACGGCGGCGCGCAGGTTGGGCCTGCTGCCCGAGTTTCAGGAGATGATGGTACACCGCGCGCTGGAGCTCGGCGACGTACCCGTGCGCGAGATCATGACCCCGAGGCAGAAGATCTATTCTTTGCCTTCCAACATGCTCTTTCAGGAGGCCTGCTCGCGGGTTTTCGGCTGCAACCATTCGCGCATTCCCGTCTACGACGAAACCCGCGGCCCTGAGTTCATCGTCGGCGCAGTCTATGCGCGGGACCTGGCGCGGCTGCTTTTCTTCCGAACGTCACCGGCCGCGCCCGCAGCGCTCCAGGCCGAGCTTCGCCTGGCGCAGATCATGCACGAGGTCCTGGTTGTGCCTGAAACCAAATCCGCACTGGACCTGCTACGCGACTTCAAGCAGCACCGGAGGCATCTTGCCATCGCGGTGGATGAGTACGGCTCAACCGTGGGCCTGGTGACCGCCGAGGACGCGATCGAGCAACTGGTGGGCGAGCTTGAGGATGAATTCGACACCCCCTTGCACCCGGTTCTGGGCAGCGCCGGCGAGGCGGTGCTGATGGATGGAAGCGTGAATCTGCGCGATCTGGAAACGCAAATGCAATGGAACCTGCCGCGCGACGGCGGCGTGGAAACGCTCGCCGGGTTCGTGTTGGCGCGGCTGGGGCACATTCCCAAGCCGGGCGAATCGGTGGTCTTTGAGGACCGGCGGCTGACCGTGGTGGAGATGGATGCCCGGCGTATCGCAAAAATCCAGGTGGAGAAGGTGAAGCAGCAGCAGCCGGCGCCGGAGCAGAGTGCGTGAGGGGAGTGTTCGTATTTTGTCGGATGCGCGGCGTGTGCGGTGCTACTGAGCCGGCGGCACAGAGGCGGCAAGGCACGCACGCGGGCCTTGGCCATAGGCCTGAGTGAAAACCTTGTAGAACTGCGCGTAGCTGCCGAATCCGGCGGCATAGACGGCCTCCGCCACCGTTTTTCGCCCGGGCTGGTGAAACTCTTCCCAGAATCGCGATAAACGCAGGGAGTTCCGGTAGCGGCTCAGCGGAACGCCGATCTGCCTGCGGAAGATCCGGCTCAGGTAGGCTTCGCTGGCGCCGCATGCCCTGGCCAGCTGGCTCAGATTCAGATCCTGTCCGCCGTCGCTCATGAGCTGGATCGCGCGCCGCACCGCACGGTGCAGAGCCGTCGCATCGCCCTGTACCTTGCCGGTCCTCCGGCTGCGCCAACACAGGAGCAGGAGGTAGCGCAACCCCGCATTCAGGGCGTCGGGATCGCCGTGCCGGTAGGAAAAACTCGACAGCCATCCGTAGCCGGCTTCGCGGTTCAACAGGTCCGGATCGAGCGAGCCCTGCATGAGCGAATCCATGGCGCCGCGAATGAGATCGAAGGCATCCGGCGTGAGACGCGCGTTGAGAACCGCCCGGCTCTGGTAGTTTCCGCGCTTGAGATCGGCATACGCGGGCGTGCGGCACGTCTTTGCGATGAGCGAAGGTTTGAAAACCGCGACGTAGAATTGCGCATCTGCCGAGCGCGCTACCAATTGGTGTTCCTGCTCAGGAAACAACCAGAGTAGCGTACGCGAAGGAAACGTGAAGCACCGCTCGCCAACCAAATACGTGATCCATCCGCGAACGACAAGGTTCAACTCCAGCTCCACGTGATGGTGGCTATCGAGCTTGGGCACGTTGCGCGCCGATTCGGCCAGATAGAGGAACCCGTCATATCCACGGCTCAGTTTCAAATCCGCCAACATATGGACAAAATACGATAACTCTTGGTCATTTGTCGAGTAGACACCGGAGGCAACCCGGGAGTAACGTGGTGATGCCGAGGTTCCTGCATGATGGTTTCCCCAATCAGCTCGCGGACTTACGGAGTTCTATCGGACGGCCAGGAAGTCGTTGCGTGGTCCCTCACAGGCCACGGCGGGTTGGCGCTGGAAGTCATCACGCTGGGCGGGATCGTGACGCGGATGCTCGCACCAGGGCGCGATGGAAGAGCCGAGGACGTGGTGCTGGGTTTCAGCGATCTTGCCTTTTACGCCGCGGGCCATCCGTATTTCGGCGCGATTACGGGCCGTGTAGCGGGAAGAATCACCGGTGCTGCGTTCACGCTCGACGGCCAGACGTACCAGCTCGCCCGCAACGACCCGCCAAACCATCTCCACGGCGGAGTGCGCGGGTTCGACAAGCGCATCTGGGACGCGTCGATGCTGGAACGAGCGGACGGCGCACCATCGTTGCGTCTCGCGTACTTCAGCCCCGATGGCGAAGAAGGCTATCGGGGAAACGTGCATGTAACGGTCACTTACACCGTCACGAACGAGAATGTGTTCCTCATCGAATCGGAGGCGGCGGCCGATCGAACGACTCCGCTCAGCCTGGCGCACCACTCCTACTTCAACCTTGCGGGCGAAGGCTCCGGCTCAATCGCCGACCACCAGTTGGAGATCTTCGCCAACAAGTTTGTTCCCACCGACGAGCATCTGACGCTGAGCGGACGGCTTGAATCAACGGCCTGTCAAGGCAACGATTTTCTTCGGCCGCGGCGGCTTGGCGACGCCATTCCGCTGCTGTTCCAGCAACACGGGGATCTGTACGCGCTGCCGGCGCGCGCGGCGGGAATACCGGCTCCGGCCGCCCGCCTTCGCGATGCGGCGAGCGGGCGCGTGCTGAACGTATCGACCACGGAAGACTACCTGCAGCTTTACACCGGCAGCAAACTCAACGGGAATGGCGCCGGAAAATCGGGCGCCGCGTATGCACCCCACGCGGGCCTTTGCCTGGAGTGCCACGGATACCCCGATGCGTCGAATGCTTCGCTTCGCGACGGCATCCTTCTGCATCCGGGAAAAACACAGCGCCACGCGACAGCCTATGCATTTTCAGTGGACGTTGCAGAGGCTTCGCCGGCAGACGGGCCTGCGCAGACTGCAGGCCGAGCAACTCAGGAGTAAGCCAACACCATGAGTCACAACGCTGCGATTCTCGATAAGCCAATTGCCCACCCCGACTACAGTTTGACCGGCGTGAATGCCACTTTGGCCATTGAGAAGGGGCTCGCCGAGGCCGACTGGTACCAATGCGCGGTTCCGCGCCAGGCCATGCGCGAACTGCTGGTGCGGCGCGACGGGCCCGCCATCCGCGACACGATTTTGTGGTTCGCTCTGATCCTGGGCGCGGGCTACGCGACGTGGGCGCTGTGGGGCACGTGGTGGGTCATCTTGCCGTATGCGATCTATGCCGTGCTTTACGCCTCGACTTCCGATTCGCGCTGGCACGAGGCCGGGCACGGCACCGCGTTCAAGACCGACTGGATGAACAACGCGCTCTACGAGATCGCCTCGTTCATGGTGATGCGCGAGTCGACCGTGTGGCGCTGGAGCCACAACCGGCACCATAGCGACACCATTATTGTGGGCCGCGATCCAGAGATCGCGGTGCCGCGACCGCCGGTTTTGCGGAAAGTGATTGCGCCGTTCTTCAATTTGCAAAGTTATCCGGCATATTTCAAGGCGGTCGTCATGCACTGCTTCGGGCTCATGTCGGCCGTGGAAAAGACGTTCATTCCGGAGAGCCAGTTCAGCCGCATTTACTGGACGGCGCGGGTGTATGCGGCGATTTATTTGAGCGTAATTGCGCTTTCGATTTATGAGCGCAGTTTTCTGCCGCTGTTCCTGGCAGGGTTTACGAATTTCTTCGGCAGTTGGCTGATGCCGGTGTACGGGTACACGCAACATGCGGGGCTGGCGGAGAACGTGCTCGATCACCGGCTGAACTGCCGCACGGTGTATATGAATCCGGTGCACCGCTTTCTCTACTGGAACATGAACTACCACGTGGAGCACCACATGTTTCCGCTGGTGCCTTACCACGCACTGCCCAGGTTGCACGAGGCCGTGAAGGACGATTGCCCCACACCGTACACAAGCATCTACAATGCGTGGCGCGAGATCGTTTCCGCGATTTCCAGGCAGATGAAGGATCCCGCGTATTACGTGAAGCGGCGGCTTCCCGAGCCCAAGGCGCGCGAGCGCGAGGCGCGCTTTGCGTCCGAGGCCCAGCCCGACGCAGCGGGTTGGGTTCAAGTATGCGCCGCGAGCGATTTGCGGCGCGCGGATGTGGTGCGGTTCGATCACGCGCGGAAAACGTATGCCGTGTACCGCGATGATGACGGAAAGCTCTATGCGACGGACGGGCTGTGCACGCATGGCAATACGCATTTGGCAGATGGGCTGGTTAAGGGCGGGATCATCGAGTGCGCGAAGCATAACGGGCGATTCCATCTGATCGATGGCTCGCCGGCGCGCGCGCCGATCTGCCGTGGGCTGGCGACGTATCCGGTGGCGGAGCGCGACGGCCGCATCTTGGTGGATGTGATTCATGCGGGCGGCGACGGAGCTCGCGCGCAGGCCACCTACCGGTTCCGTGTGGTGAGCAACAACAGCGTGGCGACGTTCATCAAGGAACTGGTGCTGGAGCCGGAGAACGGCGCCGGCGCCGTAGCGTTCGCGCCGGGCGACTATCTGCAGCTCGACATCCCCGCCTACGACTCGATCCGCTTCCGCGAGTTCGACATTCCAGAGCCGTTCGCTACGGTGTGGAAGAATCAGCACGTATTCGATCTGGTGGCGCGCAATCCGCAACCGGGCCGGCGCAACAACTACTCGCTGGCCGGCAACCCGCTCACGGAGCGGCGCCTGAGGTTCAATGTGCGCATCGCGACGCCGCCGCCAGGGCAGGATTGCGCGCCCGGCGTGGGATCGAGTTACGCCTTCAGCCTCAAGCCCGGCGACACGGTTTCAGCGATCGGCCCGTTCGGCGACTTTCATATCAAGCCGACGCAACACGAAATGGTGTACATCGGCGGCGGGGCGGGCATGGCTCCGCTGCGCGCGCATCTTTCACACTTGCTTGAAAACGGAAACACCGCGCGGAAGATCGGCTACTGGTATGGCGCGCGCTCGCGGCAAGAGATTTTTTACGAAGAGTACTTCCGTACTCTGGAGGCAGGCCATAAGAACTTTTCCTTCCATCTCGCGCTTTCGTCGCCGCTCGCCGAAGATAACTGGACCGGCCACGTGGGCATGATTCATGAGGTCGTGCTGGAACAATACCTGCGCGATCACCCCAACCCTGAAGCAGTTGAATATTACCTTTGCGGGCCGCCCATGATGATCAAAGCCTGCAACCGGATGCTCGGCTCGATCGGCGTACCGGCGGGGCAAATTGCGTATGACGAGTTCTGACGATGACGATTCCCGATGAAAACAACGTTTCGATCGCCCGCGATCCGCGCCTGCGCTGCTTCATGAACATCCTGGCGCTCAACGGCCTGCCGCAAAAAACGCGCGATCCGCTGCAAGCGATTCGCGGCGCGGGATATGACGGCGTGCAGTTCATCCAGCCGTTGGAGCGCGCGCTGAAGGACGAGGCGCTGCGCATGGGCCTCGGCGTTTGCGGCGGCGGGCGCGTGAACACGCCGGCCGAGGCTGGGCCGCTGGCCAAGGAAGCGCGCGATGAGGGATTGGAGTGCCTGACGCTCCACCTGGGTTGGGGCCTGGAGAACGATGAAGAAGCGGCGGCGTTGATCGGCGCTGTTCTTGAGGCTTCGGCCAAGTATTCCATTCCGCTCTATCCTGAGACGCACAGGGCGACGATTTTTCAGGATCCATGGAGGACGGTTGAATTCCTGAAGAAATTTCCAAGCCTCGAATTCAACGGCGATTTTTCACACTGGTACACGGGAATGGAGATGGTCTACGGCGGCTTCGAGAACAAGATGAAGTTCATTCAGCCGGTGCTGGAGCGCATTGGGTTCCTGCACGGACGCATCGGGAATCCCGGCTCGATGCAGGTGGATGTGGGAGACGGAGGCGCGGACGGGCGCCCTTACGTGAGCCACTTTCGCGCTCTCTGGACCGAGTCGTTTCTCGGATTCTTACGCCGAAGGCCGCAAGCAGATCGGTTTTGCTTCGCGCCGGAGCTGCTGGGGCCGGATATCTACTATGCGCGAACCTTCATGGGCAAGGAAGAGTCGGATCGCTGGGAGCAGTCGCTGGTTTTAGTGCGCATGGCGCGCGAGTGCTTCAGCGAGGCGCGGCGGCGCTGGGAGGCGGAGGACCGCTCAGCCTGAGACAGAGCAGACTCGTTCGCACAGGTACACGATCCATTACCCTCGCGTACATGCAAAACCCGGCCTACATGGACGAAAATAGAATCGGATGCATCCTTCAGACGAGACTGAAAAACGATTGACGCCCACCCAGACTGGAATTCACCCATGGACCGCCGATGAGTTTGAACGGCTGGTCTTCGAGTGCAAGCCCAAGGCCGCGGTGTTCGATTGCGACGGAACCCTCTGGAGCGGCGACGCAGGGTACGGATTCATGGCCTGGTCGCTGGAACAGGGGCTGGTGTCTCGCTCGACCAACGACTGGATCGATACACGCTATCGCGCCTACCGTGCGGGCAGCGTGAGCGAAGAAACCATGTGCGCCGAGATGGTGCAGATGTACGCGGGCTTGCGCGACGCGGAATTACGCGCCGCCGCGGCCCGCTATGTAGACAAGTTTGTACGCGAGCGTATTTTTGCGGAGATGGCCGCGCTGGTGGCATCGATGCAGAGGGCTGGGATCAAGCTTTGGGCGGTGAGCTCGACAAACCGATGGGTGGTCGCCGAGGGGCTGCGCGATTTCGGCATTCCTGAGGAGAGAATTCTGGCGGCCGAAGTGCGCGTCAAGGACGGCATGATCTCCAGCGAGATTGTTGACGTGCCCACCGACGAGGCCAAAGCGACAGCGCTGAGGCGCGTGGGCGTGCCCGCTCCCGATGCGGTGTTTGGCAACTCGATCCACGACCTGGCGATGCTGGAGATGGCGCGCTGCCCCTTCCCGGTAAACCCGTCTCCGGCGCTGCTAGAGGCGGCGGCGAAGCACGGCTGGGGCTACTTCAAGCCGCAGGGCGCCGAGGGAGTGGAAGCCGCTGTGGGAGGGGAATAGAGCTGAGATTGCTGGGGCCCCGGCATTCGCGCGATGGTTCCGGATCGCCGCGGAGCCCGGCTTTTGAGGGGTACATTCCTGACGTTTGCTCTCTCTTTTCTATCATTTACACTGGAAGGCGTGAATGAAAAGCCGCCAAAGACAAGAACGCACACTCCCGGTCCCGCCCTCCGCTTTGTGGCCGCCGCACTGATTGTGCGCGACAGAGAGGTATTGATCGGACAGAGGCGGGCGGAACAGCCCATGGGGTCGTTGTGGGAGTTTCCGGGCGGAAAGATCGAGCCCGGCGAGAGCCCGCAGGAAGCGCTCGCCCGCGAATTGGTCGAAGAGCTTGGCATTCGCGCCGAAGTGGGTCCCGCAGTGACGCGTATCCGGCACAACTATCGCCGTGGCGGCGCTGTGGACCTGCAGTTCTTTGCGGTGCGCGAGTTTACGGGCGAAATCGACAACCGGATCTACCAGCAGGTGCGCTGGGTGAAGCTCGAGGACCTGACCGGATACGAGTTTCTGGCCGCGGACCGCGGGCTGATCCGGGATCTGGCGGCGGGAAAGCTGCTGTAAAGCAGCTTTCAGCCTTCAGCGATCAGCAATGAGACGACGGCTTGGCAGTCCAAGGCACAATAATCTCTGCTCGATTGAGCGAATGGTATCGGTAGATCCCGAAATGAAGAGGAAATTCGCGTGGGATGAAAAATAGAACGCAGAAAGACCTTTTGAGCGGAGCGCATCGATCTTCTCGCGCATGAGAGGCTCTTTTTCTTTACTCCGATTAAAGCTCTGATCGAAACAAATGAGATAAGCAGGGTGATCCTTCTCGTAGACACCGCTGATATACGGAAGCGGCGCATGCATTTGAGTCGGACTCCCCTTTAATTTAATTCCAGTACAGGGATCGAGGAAAATGGCGAATGGACTTTTGACAGACTCATCAAACATTCGAATTGTAGTGATCTTTGTATAGGCGTCGCGGATTTCGTCTGGAATAAATCTCTTATCTGCGAAAATAGGCGCTATCGAAGATAGATTTTCGGCGAAAAATCGCTTAACCAAGTCGTAGGAATCGCCAAGAAATTTCTCATCCATAATTCTGTCCTCGAAACTCAATGCCCCGGCATCAGACCCCACAGCATGGCCAGCGTCAACCCGATGACAATGATGCTGGTACCCCACGCAATCCAGTTCCACAGGCGGGAGTTTTTGTGCTCGCCCATCAGGTCGGTGCGGTTGATGAGGAGCAGCATGAGAATGATGACCACCGGGAGCAGAACGCCGTTGAGCACCTGGGAGAGAATCGCGACATTGATCAACTGAGAATCGGGCAGCAGCAGGACCGTAACGGCTCCGCCGGCGATGAGCAGCGTGTAGAGCCAGTAGAAGAAGGGCGCTTCGCGGAAGTTCTTGTCGACGCCCGATTCGACGCCCAGCCCTTCGCAGACGGTGTAGGCCGTGGAGAGGGGAAGGATGGAGGCAGCAAAGATCGAGGCGTTGAAGAGCCCAAAGGCAAATAGGACGAAGGCATAATCGCCGGCCAGCGGACGCATGGCTTCGGCCGCGTCGGAGGCCACCTGGATGGCTCCCATGCCGTGCACGTAGAGCGTCGCCGCGCAAGCTACGATGATGAACCAGGCAATGATGTCGGTAAAGAAACAGCCAACGATCACGTCGAGCCGCGAAGCCGGATAATCTTTCACGGGAACGCCCTTCTCCACGATCGATGATTGAAGGTAGAACTGCATCCACGGAGCGATGGTAGTGCCGACGACGCCGATGGCCATATAGACGTAGGCCTTGTCGCGCCAGACGGATTTGGCGGGCAATTGGACCGTGGCCAGCAAGGACTCGTGCCAGTCAGGCTGGGCGAGCACGCCGGCAAAGATGTAGGCGATGTAGACGAGCGAGGCAGTGAGGAAGACCTTTTCGGTGCTTTTGTAGTCGCCGCGCAGCACCAGGACCCACACCAGCATGGCGCACATGGGCACGGAGATGAACTTGGAGACATGAAACAGGTGCAGCGAGCCGGCGATGCCGATGAACTCAGTGACCACGTTGGTGTAGTTGACCACCACCAGCAGCACCATGAGCACGAACGTGATGCGCAGGCCGAATTCCTCGCGGATCAGGTCGCTGAGGCCTTTGCCTGTGACCACGCCCATGCGGGCGCACATCTCCTGCACCACGATGAGAGCGATGGTGATGGGAATCATGGTCCACAGCAGGGTGTAGCCATACTGCGCGCCGGCCTGGGAGTATGTGAGGATGCCGCCGGAGTCGTTATCGACATTGGCGGTAATGAATCCGGGGCCGAGAACGGCCAGGAAGAGAAGGATCCGGATTCGCCAGCGCTTCCACATACCAGTGCGGCTTCCTAGGGTGGGTTCATTGCAGTCTGAGATTTACGGAAAAAGTTTTCCTCACTGAACATAACAGGCCAAGCCGGGGGGTGCGAACCGGCGTGGAAAACCTGCCGAAGTTCAGGCTGCCAGGTCAGGCATGGCCACGCGGGCCGACGTGCGGGCGCTCAAGCTTTTGTGAACGGTATTCCGCAGGCGAACCCCTACGGTAAAATCCCCTTTAACGGACCAACTGCTAAAGTTGGAATCTGTGAAAGAGGCTGTGATGAAAGCAGAACTCAGTCTTCAAGAAAATGAATTGAACCGCCGCGAATTCATTCGCCTTGCCTTGATGAGTTCCGCGCTAATCGCGGGCTCGAGCCAAATGCTGGAGGGGGCGGAGACGGATTCGGCTTCGCATTCCTATGGCGCATTGCGCCCCTTGCCGCCCGGAACCGTTCAGCCTGAAGGGTGGCTGCGCGGGTACATGGAAAAGCAAGCGTCGCAGTTGGGGTCCAAGCTGCCGCAGGTCTCGTGGCCATTTACCGGCGCGTTTTGGGCAGGCAGCGAAAACGGCGAAACCGAGGTGCCTAGCGACCTATCCTGGGGGCCTTGGGAGCAGAAGGGCTATTGGATCGATGGAGCGACTCGGTTAGCCATCGTCCTTCAGGATGAACGGCTCATGGCACAGGTGCGAACACCCATCGACTACACACTGTCCCACGCTGCCGCCGACGGGTATCTCGGACCAATGTTATTCAAAGATCCGGTGGGCGATGATCATCGCTGGCCGCAGAACGTCTTCTTCCGGGGCCTGGCTGCATACTCGGATGCCCAGTCACCATTAAGAGGGGCAACCGCCGCGAGCGTCGCCGAGAAAATGCGAAGTCACTACCTGGGCGACAAGGCTTCTTACGGAACGCCGGTCAGAAATGTCACCAACATCGAAGCTATTCTGTGGTGTTACGGGCACACCGGGGATGCCCGTCTGCTTGCCCTGGCCGAAAATGCGTGGAAGGAATACTTGACGGTGGCTAACGACCCGGATCATGGAGACCTGTCGGCGCTGCGTGTTTTTGGCGCCACTCCTATCACTGCCCACGGCTGCACCTACGCCGAGACCATGAAACTGCCGGCCATTCTCTATCTCTTTACAGGCAAGGATGAGTATCTCAAGTTCGCGCTCGCGGCCGAACGCCGCATCTTCGACCACCATATGCTGATCGACGGCATCCCCTCCACTACGGAGTGGTACCGCACCGTCACCTCGCGCGATTCCCATGAAACCTGCGACATCTCCGACCACACTTGGTCGTGGGGTTACATGCTGATGGCCACTGGAGATGCAATCTGGGCCGATCGCGTGGAGCGGGCCTGTTTCAATGCCGCGCCGGGGGCCATCAAGAACGACTGGAAAGCGGTGCAATACTTCTCTTGTCCCAACCAATTCCTGGCCACGCTCAACTCCGACCACAACGACCCCCATACGAGGGATTTCGGCGGCCGCAAGATGGCCTATCAGCCGAATCCCGGACAAGACATTGCCTGTTGCGGCGGAAATGTTCATCGCATCTTTCCAAACTATGTAATCCGCATGTGGATGAAAGGCGAAGATGGCGGGCTGGCGGCGGTTCTCTATGGCCCATCGAAGGTGAATGCCACGGTGGGGCCCGACCGCCAACCGGTTGAGATTGTCCAGACGACGAATTATCCATTCGATGAGCAGATCCAATTCAAGATCAATACCAGCCGCGCGGTAACATTCCCGCTTTCCTTGAGGATTCCCGCATGGTGCAATGAGCCGCTACTCACGGTGAATGGCGCACCGGCTGCCGCGTCGAAGACGCACAAAGGATTCCTGGTTTTGAAGCGCAGCTTCAACCCCGGCGACGTGGTGACATTGACTCTGCCGATGAAAGTTGCGATTACGCACTGGCCGCAGAACGGCATCGGAATCGAACGCGGGCCCCTTGTGTATTCTTTGCCGATCAAGGAGAACTGGACTTCGCGCGTCGAACCGAAGTATACAACGGCCGAGTTTCCCAGTTGGGAGGCCACTCCGGCCAGCGCGTGGAACTACGGAATCGCACTTGATCCTGCGAAGTTGGCCAGCGAAGTTGAGATCAGGAGAAAACCGCTGACGCTGCATGGAGCGGACGATCCTTGGAAGAATCCGCCAATCACGCTCACGGCGCCGGCAAGAAGGATCGAGGACTGGGAACTTCAACCCAATCCGGAGGATGCGAGCCAGAAATTCACTCCGCCGCTGCCGGATTTGAGCGTGAGCAAAGTAAGTGAGACTGTCGAGCGAGTGTCTCTCGTTCCTTACGGTTCGACGCAGTTGCGGATAACCATCTTTCCGGCAGTGCGCGGCTAAAGTGTCCGCGTGAGAACTACACGCGGTACTTGTAATTCACATGCGGGCTGGGCTACAAGAGAAGCCTGTCGCGGTTCAAGGTTTACAGCCCGGATCAGGCGTATCTGCTGCCGCCGAGCGTGCGGGATGAGTTGGGCGAGAAGCATCTGTACTTTTTCGTTCGCGAAGTGGTTGGGCGGTTGGACATGAGCGAGTTTGAGCAGAGCCACAGCGCTGAAGGCGGAGAGCTTTACGCGCCCCACCTGATGCTGGGGGGTGCGGCTTTACACCTATGCGTTGGGCATCACCAGCGCGTGATAGGTGGAGCGGCGCCCGTGCTAGCCAGCTAGGCAGTGGCCAGAAGCGATTGCTCGGACTCGACGGACTGCTCGGCCGGCAGGGCTCTCAGCAGCGAAGCGACTACGTCCGCCGCGCTGTAGCTCTCGCGTCCCGGAGCGAGGAACTGCGCAATCGTATTCAGGTCGTCGCCCACCGTCACCAGAGCCGGCTCAACCGAGCCATCCTTGCGCGCCTGCGCGAGTCCTATATTCGCCATGAGTGTATTGCACAGGCACTTGCGCCCCACCGTGTCCTCGATTTTGCCGCCTTTGGCCACGTAGTTTTCTACCGGTTCGGCCGAGCAACGATATCCAATCGCGCCTTCGCCCAACGCATACGGCTCGCGCAAGTAACCCAGATCGCAGATCCGGTTGCGGCCCTGGTAAACATGAACCGACGAAGTGGTGCCATCGAGCTGCGCGACTTTGAAAGGAAATCCGGTCGGCGAAGCCAGCGGATCGGTAAACACCTCGCCGGCGCCGGCAATCGCCTGCCCGATCAGCCGCGCTTTCAGGTCGGCCCGCAGGCCCGATTCCTGACTGAAGGCGAACGCGGTTCCTACCTGGACTCCCGCGGCGCCCTGGTCCAGCGCCTCGCGCAGCTTGACCGCGCTGCCATACCCACCGGCCAGCCAGAAGGGAACACCAAGATCCCGCAGCTCGGCCACGTTCACACGGTCCCGCTCACCATAGAGCGGCTCCCCAGCGGCGTTGAGTTGCAGCTTGCCCCGCGGCGGCGCATTGTGCCCGCCCGCGGTTGGGCTTTCGTACACAAACCCGTCGACGCGCCCGTTGGCCCGGCGCAGCATGGTTGCGGCCAGCGTGTTGGACGAAACGATGGCCAGAAACCTGGGCCGGTCGAGCGCCGGCAGCGGTCCCTCCGCGTACTCCGCCGGATCGAGCCGCATCAGCTCGTCCAAATTCGCAAACTGCGTCTGCGCCGCGCCGGTCACAGCCAAGCGGTATTCGGCCGCCTGGTGCGCCGCAAAGGCGTCCAAAACGCCAGGAATGTGCAGTGGTATCCCAGCGCCCATCAGCACGTAGCCCACCCCGGCCAGCATGGCTCCATAAATCGACGCCAGGTGCGGCATCTGCACCTTTTCAAGAAAATTAATCCCCACCGGATTCTCGTGGCCTTCCCGCGCCAAAAAAACCTCAACGAAGTTGCTCATGATACACAACTCGATGAGCTTGCGCGAATCGCGTTTCTGGTGCATGGGCAGCGCCTTATACGGCGCGCCGGCAGCCTTGCCGCCCGGCACGAAATACTCCTGCCAGATGCGTCTTGCCATCTCCTGAAACGGAAATGCGTCCAGTCCCCGGCGCATGTGCCCGCCCTGGTCGCCGTCCGCAAGCCGGCGCACAAAGACCGAATCGAGCGCGGTGCCCGACACGACGCCCAACTGGCCGAGTTTTGAGACGGCCTGGGCAAGGCGCCAATTCGACACGCCGACGCCCATTCCGCCCTGAATGATTTTAGGAAATTGGATCACCCATAGATTGTTTCACAGATTTCGCTCCAACCGCGCGTTTTCTCTTGCATCATGCGCAGAAGTAACGGGGCAACAGGCATCTTGCTGAATGCACGGAAATTCAGGGTCTGCCGCCGCAGCCCGTGTTCGAGGTGTTACAGCTTCTCGCGCAAGAAACCGATCACCTGTTCGGCCTGCACGACGCCGACCATGCGGCCCTGCGAATCCACGACGGGAAGCGCGTGGAGGTTGTACTTGTCGAACATCTCGGCCAGCTGGTTCTGTTTCATGTCGGGCGGGCAGGAGAGGACGCGGGGCTCGGCCAGCACGCTCAAGTGCGTCTCAGGCTGAGCCATCACCAGGCGCGCCAACGGGATGGCGCCGCGAAGCATGCGTTTGTCATCGAGCAGAAAGATTTCGGTCACGCTTTCCGGATCACCGTCGAAGCTGCGCAGCGCCTGCACGGCCTGGGCAACGTTGGCGTCTACGCCCAAATAGACGTAGTCCGTGGTCATGCAGCCGGCAGCCGAGTCCTCGTCGAACTCGAGCAATTCCTCGACTTCCTGCCGCTCCTCCGGCTCCATCTCTTCGAGGATGGCGTCGGATTGGTGTTCGGGCAGTTCGGAGAGCAGATCGGCCGCGGCGCCCGGATCCATCTCTTCCACGATGTCGGCGATGCGCTCTTCGCCGAGCTTTTCGAGCAGGGCCTTTTGCAGCTTGGGCTCGACCTCTTCCAGGGTTTCGGCGGCCACCTCCTGGTCGAGCGAGGTGAAGACGGCCTCGCGTTCGGCGGGCGCCAGATCTTCGAGAATATCGGCCAGATCCGAGGGGTGGATGTCGGCGAGGCGCTCGTGCTCGATACGCAGCTTGACGCGCCGCGCGGGATCGGGCTCAATCACATCGACAAACTGCCAGGGAATGGCACGCGCACTGAATTTGCGCGAGATGGATTCGAGCCGGGCGCGCGGCAAAATACCTTTGAAAACGCGGCGAAATGCCCCGCGCAGGCCCACTTCGACTTCGGCCACCCGCAGCAGGTGGACCGCGCCCTGGTCCGTCCATTCCAGGTCCACGTCGTTCACGCGGACCACCTTGCGGCCGTTGATATCGATAATCTGCCGGTCGACGAGATCCCGCTGCAGGAAGAGATAGCTGCTCTCGTCTTTGAGGGGGACTAGCGCTTCGGCGGAACGCAACTCAAGGGCGCCGGCAGGGGTCTCCATCACTTCCTGCGGGGACACGAGGGAAGGGCCGGCGCGGGTTTTGAGCACCAGACCGGCCACGTTGCCGCCCTCCGGTCCTGTGGCAACGACAATGTCTTGGAGTTTGCCGCGCAACTGACCCTGCGCATCGGTCACCGGGGCGCCGAGCAGCGCCGTAAGGCTGACACGGGTTGAGGCGTGCTGGTCCATACGCGGCTCCATGGGTTGAGTGTAGACCTTTGGAATGCAGTTTACGCTCTCGAGCGCGGCGATTGTCCGGCAGAGTCCGATTCACGACCAGGCGAAATCATCCCCTCGCCGCTTGACACAAACGCATCCAGACGTGAAACTGCCAGCAAGGTTGATGGAGAAGGGGGTGGCGGTTCCCAGCCCACTCCGGCGGAGGCAGAAAGCAGCCCGGTGAGCGCACCCATTCGAGGACGGCGGAGTTTCCGGCTCAGCTCCACCATGGAAAGCGTAGGCGAGGTGGAGGCGGCCGCGGATGAGTTGGCCACCGAGGCAGGTCTCGATGAGGAGCAGCGCTTTCACATCGGCATGGCCGTGCGCGAGGCCGCGATCAACGCGGTGCTACACGGCAACGAGTATGATCCCGCCCGGCAAATTGAAGTATCACTGGAGAACACAGGCGCTGACCTGGTTTTTACCATCGCCGACCAGGGAGGCGGATTCGATTCCGACCATTTGCCCGACCCTCTCGCCGCCGAAAACCTTCTCCGCGGCACGGGCCGCGGCATCTTCCTCATCCGGTCGTTGATGGATGAGGTACACTTTCGACAATTGCATCCCGGGACCGAGCTAACGCTAATCAAGCATTTGGGGCCGAAGAGCGAGAAAAGCTAGCATGGCGGGAAGGCGGGAACCGGAAGACGGTCCCCTTTCTTGCGGGGTGGGGCAAAGTTTTCCGCCGGCCGCCTCGGGCAAAGATGCTATAACCTAAGTACCGATAAGGAGGGTTTTTCCGTGGCACTTGCGTTAACTTCCCGTGAAGTGGATGGGGTGACTGTTTTGGAATTGAGCGGGCGGATCACATTGGGCGAGGGCAGCGTGCAACTGCGCGACGCCATTCGCGACCTGATCGGCAAAGGACAGCGGAGCATCCTGCTCGATCTGGGCGAAGTGACCTATATCGATAGTTCGGGCCTGGGCGAACTGGTGAGCGCCTACACCACGGCCAGAAACCAGGGCGCGAGTCTCAAACTGCTCAAACTGACCAAGAAGGTCCACGACCTGCTGCAACTGACCAAGCTGTATACCGTCTTTGACATCTACGATGACGAGGCTACCGCCATCGCTTCCTTCAAGTAGCCTGAATCGTTCACTTCGCCGGATCGGGTGCAACGCTCAGTCAGCCCTAGCCAAAGAGGCCATTCCGCCATGGTGGAATGGCCCTTTTGCGTTTGTTGCCGGCGGCTCGGAATTCAGAACTGCACGTTGGGCACGGATTGCGCCGATGAGCTGGCGGCAAAGTAGGCATTGTTCTGGTGGAAGCCGGCCATCCCCGCCCAGATGTTGTTGGGGAACTGGAGCACAAAGGTGTTGTAATCCTGGATCGCTTCGTTGTAGCGTTTGCGCGCTACGCCGATGCGGTTCTCAGTTCCGGAAAGCTCGTCCTGCAGGCGCATGAACTGATCGCTGGAGCGCAACTGCGGGTAGTTCTCGGTGAGGACGAGAACCTTGGCGAGGGCGCTATCGAGTTGGCCGTTCGCGGCGATCTTGGCCTCCGGGGTCTGGGCGTTCATCAATCCGTCCCGGGCCTTCGCGATGTCGTCGTACACGCTGCTTTCTTCCTTGGCGAAGCCTTTCACGGTCGATACCAGGTTGGGAATCAGGTCGGCGCGCCGTTCCAGTTGCACGTCAACCTCCGACCACGCCGACTTCACATTTTGGTCCTTGGCCACCATCTGATTCCTGGCGCTCACGTAACTGCCAAAGACCATGAAGACTACCAGCAAAAGAACGGCCACAACGGCCAGCGTAATTCCAAGTCCACGGCTCATACAGTTCGATTCTCCTCCATAAAACAGCTATCAGCAATCAGCCGTCAGCTTTCAGCTTAGCCCTCTGGCATTTACGATACGGCTCCGAGCTTCGCTGCACCTGCTGAAAGCTGAGAGCTGAAGGCTGAGAGCTCGATGCGCTACCAACTTCCTCCGGCGCCGCCGCCGCCGAACCCTCCGCCCATGCCACCAAATCCGCCGAAGCCCGAACCACCCCCACCACCACCAAATCCGCCGCCCATGCCGGGCCCGCCCATCATGGGCCCTCCGCGCCAACCGCCTCCGCCCCATCCGCCAAAGAACAGACCGAAGCCGAAGAGCATGCGGAGTAGCGAGCCTCCTCCGAAAAAGACCAGGAGAAGGATGAGTAGAATGAGTTTTCCGAAGCCGTTGCCGTGTTGGACGGGCTGGCTCACAGGCATCGGCTCGTCCTGGTTCAGCGTGACGTTTGCATCGGCGGCAATCACCTGGGCGATCTCGCCTACCGCGAGCGTGACTGCGCCGTCATAGTCACCGGCCTTCAGGTCAGGCACCATCTCGCGGCCGATGTCGCCGGTTTTGCCATCGGGCAGGATGCCTTCCAGACCGTAGCCGACCTCAATGCGGTATTTGTGGTCGGCGACAGCCAGCAGCACCATGGCGTACTTGTTGTCACCCTTGTTGCCCATCTTCCAGTGATCTTCAAGCTGGTTGGCGTAGTCGGCCGCGTCGTCGCCATTGAGGTCGTGTACGGTGACCACGGCGATTTGCGCGCTGGCCTGAGAGTGGTCAAGCTGCTGGCAGATCGAATCCAGGCGCGCGATCGCCTCGGGCGAGAGCACGTGCGCAAAATCGCTGACATAGCCGGTGGGCTGGGGCAGGCTTGCGACGGGTTCGGCGCGCAAGGGGATGGCGAGAAAAGCCATGAGACCCGCGAGCAACGGCGGGATCACGGCAAAATATGCGCGGCGAAGACCTCTCATTCCTCTCTCATTGTACGTGTGCGGGCCGGGGAGGTTCCCGAAGCTGCAGGCTCTACACTGGGAAGGAAATGAGCCAAAATTCGCTTCCTTCGCCCCCTGTTGCCCGCAAAGTGCATACGGAAACCAAACTACACGGAGTCGTGCTCGCCGACGATTATGCCTGGCTGCGCGACAAGGAAAACCCGGATGTGAGCGCGTACCTCGAAGCCGAAAATGCCTATGCCGAAGCGGTGATAGCTCCATTGGCCGGTCTGCGCGAAGAACTCTACCAGGAGATGTTGAGCCACGTGAAGCAAACCGACGTTTCGGTTCCTTACCGGGACGGCGCCTGGTGGTACTACACGCGCACCGAGGAGGGCTTGCAGTACGGCATTCATTGCCGCAAGCGGGGCACGGCGGCGGGGCCGGATTCCGAGGCGGCGGAAGAAGTGATGCTGGACGGCAACGAGCTGGCCAGGGGACATGCATTCTTCGCCATCGGCGACACTGACATTACGGACGACGGGCGGTGGCTGGCATACACGACCGACACCAAGGGCTTCCGCCAATACACGCTGCGCATCAAGGACCTGGCGACGGGCGAGACACTTGCGGGCGAGGTGGAGCGGGTGGGATCGGTGGTGTGGGCGGCAGACAACCGCACGCTCTTCTACACCGTGGAGGACGAGCAACAGAAGCGGCAATATCAGCTTTGGCGCGGCTGCGCGGGGCAGCTTTCTGAAGCTGTGTTGGTATTCCAGGATGACGACGAGCGCTTCAACCTGGCCGCGGGCCGGACGCGCGACGGCAAGTACATCGTGCTGGAATCGGGCAGCCATACGACGACCGAGTGCCGCGTTCTGGCAGCAGACGACGCCGCCGGCAACTTCACGGTGATTGCGCCGCGCGAGGAGAAACACGAGTACTCGGTCGACCACCGCAATGGGCTGTGGTTCATCCGCACCAACGACCGCGGGCGCAACTTCCGCCTGGTGACCGCGCCCGTGGCCACGCCGGGCCGCGAGCACTGGACGGAACGGATCGCGCATCGCGACGCGGTGATGCTCGAAGATGTGGATCTGTTCGCGGGGTTCTTTATCGCCTGCGAGCGCGAGGATGGGCTGCCACGCCTGCGGCTGTGGAAGTTCGCGGGCGACGGGACCGGATTCGGAAACGGGGCCGCGCCCGCCGGAGAGATTGCCTTTCCCGAGCCGGCTTACAGCGCGCAGCCGCACATCAATCGCATCTTCGAGACCACGACGTTTCGGTACGCGTATCAATCGCTGGTTACGCCGAGTTCGGTTTACGAGTACGACGTTACCACCGGCGCGTCGACGCTGCTCAAGCAGCTTGAGATTCCCGGCGGATTCGACCGGACGCAGTACGCGAGCGAACGCATTCACGTTACGGCGCCCGGCGGCGACGGAGCAAAGGCTCCGGCCGGCATCGAGGTTCCGGTGTCTATCGTGTATCGCCGGGACAAATTCGCCGGAAAAGACCGGAGCGCAACAAGGTCAGCGATTTCCCAGGTTCCAGAATCGGGCCTGGGGCACCCGGTAGTCCTCTCTATGTGTACGGCTACGGGTCGTACGGGTACTCGCTGCCGATTGGATTCAGCTCGAACCGGTTGAGCCTGCTGGACCGCGGCGTGGTGATGGCTTACGCGCACATCCGCGGCGGCGGCGACCTGGGCAAGCCGTGGCACGACGCGGGCAAGATGCTCAAGAAGCGCAACACCTTTACCGATTTCATCGCCTGCGTGGAGCACCTGGTCGCCGCAGGCTACGGCGATCCGAAGCGCGTGGCCATCGAAGGCGGCTCGGCCGGCGGGCTGCTGATGGGCGCGGCAGTGAACATGCGGCCGAAGCTGTTTCACGCGGTGGTTTCGCACGTGCCGTTCGTGGACGTGATGAATACGATGCTCGACGCTTCACTGCCCCTGACCGTTCCCGAATACGAGGAATGGGGCGACCCAAACCAGGAGGAGTATTTTCGCTATATGTTGAGTTACTCGCCGTACGATAACTTACGCGCGGCAAGTTACCCGGCGATGTTAGTCAAGACAAGCCTGCACGACAGCCAGGTGATGTATTGGGAGCCGGCCAAGTATGTAGCCAGGCTGCGCACGCTCAAGACGGGCTCGAACCGGCTGCTGCTGGTCACGAATATGCAGGCCGGGCACGGCGGGGCGAGCGGCCGCTACGACTACCTGAAGGAGATTGCGCTGGATTACGCGTTTCTGCTGAGGGAGCTTGGACTCGTGTAACGGTCAAGGACGATCTGCGGCTTAGCTGCCGCCCTTCAGCTCCACTAGCGCCTTTTCCAGGCTCGCCGCGTCTTCCACGTTCAGCGATTTCAGCTCCGGATCGATTTGCTTGAGCAGGCCGCAGAGCACCTTGCCCGGACCGACTTCGATGAACAGTTCGGCGCCGGCGGTCTTTAGCGATTGCATACAATCGACCCAGAGAACCGTGCCCGTCACCTGACGGATGAGCGCGTCGCGCGTTTCAGCGGCGGTCGTGACCAGACCGCCGGTGACGTTGGCGGCCACGGGAATGCTCGGATCGCCGATCGCGATGGCCGCAAGCACGCGCGCTACTTCCTCTTGCGCGGGTTGCATGAGCGCGCAGTGAAAGGGCGCGCTGACGGGAAGCAGGACGGCGCGGCGCGCGCCCTTGGCCTTCGAGAGCGCCGAAGCTTTTTCGACGGCCGCTGCGGCGCCGGAGATTACGGTCTGGCCGGGCGAGTTCAGGTTGGCAGCCTGCACCGTCAACCCGGTTTCGCGCGCGGCCTCCCGGCAGGCTTCAGCCACCTCGACTGCATCGAGCGCAAGGACGGCGGCCATGGCTCCCTGGCCAGCAGGGACTGCTTTTTGCATTGCCGCGCCGCGCGCTTTGACGGCGCGCACTGCATCGGCAAAGGAGAGCGTCCCCGCGATGACGTGCGCCGACCACTCGCCCAGAGAGTGGCCCGCAGCGAGAGCCGGTTTCACACCATGCTCCGCAAGGACGCGGGCGGCAGCGACGCTGACCGTCATGATGGCCGGCTGCGTGTTCTCAGTAAGGCGCAGATCCTGCTCCGGACCCTCGAAACAAAGCCGCGAAAGCGGAAAGCCGAGCGCGGCATCGGCCTCGGCGAAGGTTTGCGCGGCTAAAGGAAACCGTTCGGCCAGTTCGCGACCCATGCCAACAGCCTGCGAACCCTGCCCCGGAAACAAAAACGCAATTTTTGTGGACATTTCTACATCGTGTTTCAAAAATGGTTGCGTAGATTTCAGTTGTCATCCCTCAGGGGCTAAAGCCCCCGTATTTTCCTGCATTTTTCGGCCCGGCTAAAGCCGTGCCCTTATTACAAAACTTATTTTTGCAACACGCTCTAAACAATTTTATCGCGCCGGTGCGAGCGGACTCAGTTCCAGCGCTTTTTGTCGTCGGCGTCTTCGTCCATCGGACGACCCTGGCCGTCAAACTTGACGGTACGGCCCTGCGAGCGCATGTAGACCTCGAACTTGCGTGCGGCGCGGCGGCGCTTCCAGCGGTAGTAGCGGTTGCGCAGGCCGTACCAGCTTTCGCTGAGCAGGAATGAGGCTCCGCGGCGCGGCGCCATGCGCACGTAGAGGAGGCCGGCCAGCGCTCCGCCCAGTTGCGCGAAGGCGTAGAGCCGCTCCTGGCCGAAAAGCATTGCGACGGCGACGAGCGCATAGATGATGACCAGGTAGCGCGCCTTGATGCCCATGGGCAGCGGAAACAACATGAACTGCACGTCGCCGTAGAGAAGCCCGATGGCCGCCAGCAGACCAAAGATGCCGCCAAAGCAACCGAAGAGCGGAAATGGATTCGCAGCGAGCGAGGGCGCCAGCGTGCTCGAGGCTGCGTAGAGAGCCAGCGCCGCAGCGGCTGTTCCCAGCACCGAAACCGCGTAGAGGCTCGTGACCCAGTTGGCGTTGTGAAAGTTCTCGAGGAATCCGGCCAGAAACCAAAGCGAGAGCAGTTCGAAGAGCGTGCCAAGGATGCCGACATGGATAAAGCTGTAGGTGATGGGCTGCCAGAGAAATCCATGTAAGAAGGAGGAGGGATCGAACGTCAATGCGCCGGCAATCTGCGCCGTGGAGGAAAACACCAGGCTCGCCAGCAACAGCACAAAGTAGGCGGCCAGATTGATAAGAATCAGCCGGCGCGTAGCGCCGCGGAAGCCGGGGAAGGCGAACGGGCTGGAGCCAATTCTCGGCATTACAGTCAACAGGGTAAATGCTCAAGCGCGCTCGTGTCATGGCATCTGGGGCGATGCCGGACACAGCGGCGAGCGAAGCCGGATGGCTGGACGCAAAGCACCTTGCACCAGGGATGCAGCGCCATGAACGCCACTGTGGGAATAGGCCGCGTTTCAGGAAGAGGGTGGTCTGTTCCCTGCAAAGAGCATGCACGGGCGGCACGCGGAGCGGACCTCTTGACCTGAGGCCGGGTGCTCACTAAAACTAGCGATGGCCGCGGAAATCGGCTCTATCATCCCGCAATGCGATTCGGTTTGGAAAGTGAGGAGGCTGCCATGCCCAGCTGCCCTGAATGCGAAAGCGAACTGGACATTGAAGTCGACGAAGTGGAAGAAGGCGATGTAATCACCTGCGAAGAGTGTGGAACGGAGTTTGAGGTAGTCGGCGTTGAACCGCTGGAACTGGCGCGTGTCGAAGAAGGCCTGGGAGAGGGAGACGATCTCTACGAAGAGGACGAGGAGGAATAGAATGACCCGGACAAACTGGCTGGCGGCAGCCGTGTGCAGTCTACTGGCCCTGGGAGTGGTCCCATCGCATTCGCGTTGCGCGCTGTTTGCGCCGGCCGCCGCGTGGAGTCAGAACATAGGCATGCGCACAGTTTCCGGCACCGTGCTGGATGCGAGTTCCAAGCCGGTCGCCGGCGCCACCGTCTTCCTGAAGAACGAGAAGACGAAGGCCATCCGCAGTTATGATTCAACGGCCGACGGCCACTTTCACTTCGCCCAGATCGACATGAGCATAGACTTCGACCTGTGGGCCGAGAAAGACGGCAAGAAGAGCGCAGTAAAGACCGTAAGCTCGTGGGATGCGCGCAAGGACTTCATCTCGGATCTGAAGCTCAAGTAGGCAATCGCAGATTGCGTTTCGTGGGCAAGATTTGCAACGCGGCGGGGCGAGACGAGACAGCAGAGCGCGCGCCTTGAGCCTTACCCTTCAAGTTTTTTCACCACCAGATCATTGAGCAGCGCCGGGTTGGCCTGGCCCTGCGAAGCACGCATCACCTGGCCTACAAAGAACCCTGCCATAGTCTTCTTGCCGGCCCGGTACTGCTCCACCTGCCTGGGATTGGCGGCAATGACTTCGTCGACGAGCTTTTCGATGGCCGCTGCGTCGGTGATCTGCTGCGGCTTCTCGCGCTCGTAGACAACGCCGAAGTCTTCCCCCTTCTCAAAGCACACGTCGAAGAGTTGCTTCATCTGTTTGGAGCTGATCTTGCCCTCGTCGAGCAGGCCGGCGGCCAGCGCAATGCCGGCCATCGAAACCGGCGACTGTTCCTGCGCCAGTCCCAGGGCCTTCAGCCGCCCGCCCACTTCGTTCAAAAGCACGTTGGCCACGCGGCGCGGATTGCGCGCGGATTTTGCCGCAGCTTCGAAGCGGTCGGCAAACTCGCGCGAGGCGGTGAGCGTGTGAGCGTCCTGCTCCGCCAGCTCGTACTCGGCGATCATCCGCTTGCGCCGCGCTTCGGGCAGTTCCGGCAGCTTGGCCTTGATCCCGGCAATGAACTCGGGCGTCACGATCAGCGGCGGCAGATCCGGCTCGGGGAAGTAGCGGTAGTCGTGCGCCTGCTCCTTGGAGCGCATGGAGTAGGTGCGGCCTTCGTTCGAGTTCCACAGGCGCGTCTCCTGCGCCACGCGCCCGCCCGATTCGATCACTTCCGCCTGGCGCTCGATTTCGTATTCGAGCGCCGCGCGAATGAACTTGAAGCTGTTGACGTTCTTGACCTCAGCCTTGGTGCCGAATTTTTCCTGCCCCCTGGGACGAACGCTGACGTTGGCGTCACAACGGAGAGACCCCTCCTCCATGTTGCAGTCGGAGACGGCGGTGTAGAGCAGAATCTCCTTCAGCCGGGTCAGGTATTCAAAGGCTTCGTCAGGCGTGCGGATGTCGGGCTCACTGACGATTTCAATGAGCGGCGTGCCGCAGCGGTTCAGGTCGAGATAGGTGCGCGTGGCGGAGTCGGCAAAGCCCTCGTGCAGGCTTTTGCCGGCGTCCTCTTCCATGTGCACGCGCGTGATGCCAATCTTCTTCGATCCGCCGTCAGCGGCCGGTACCTCGATCCATCCGTGCTCGGCCAGAGGCTTGTCGTACTGCGAGATCTGGTAGCCCTTGGGCAGATCGGGATAGAAGTAGTTCTTGCGCGCGAAGATGGAGCGCTCGCGCACCTGGCAGTTGAGCGCCAGCGCGGCCAGCGTGGCGAATTCGACGGCTTTGGCGTTCAGCACCGGCAGCGCCCCAGGAAGACCCAGGCAAACTGGGCAAATGTTTGTATTCGGTTCCGCGCCGAACCGGTTGGCGCAACCACAAAATGCCTTGGTGGCCGTGAGGAGCTGCACGTGCACTTCGAGGCCGATCACGGGCTCGTATTTCGTCAGAACATCCGAAGCAATGGCTGTTGCGGGCATACGTGAATTTTAGCGCGAGACGCGTGTGCGCCGCTTTCGAGAAGATGCGCGGCCCAGCGGGCTGGAATTGCCTGCAACCGGCGGCGCCCGCTCCGCAACCGCCAGGCTCTTTGCTACGTCTAGTTAATTCTGCGCGTCCTGAAACTCTTCGAGCCAGGCCATCTGGATGGCCTCAAGGCGCGACTCGTTGGACATCTTCGGATCGTCGGCGAAGCCTTCAAGCTCGGTCACATAGCGATGCAGGTCAGTGAAGCGGACGGTCAATGGATCGAGGCCGGGGAATTTTTCCGCCAATTGCATACCGATCTCTTCGGCGTCGGTCCAGTAGAGTTCTTTTTGCACGGGGCGCTCCTTACTTCTGCTCGGCAAGCGCCAGCGGCTTGCCCTCGGAGACGTAGTTGCGGTTCCACTTGGGAATCTCGACGACGTAATTGCCGGGGCGCGTGATGACGGCCTGGCAGCCCAGGCGCGAGTTCAACTGCCGATCGGCGGCCATGTCGAGGCGGTCGAGTTCGTCGTCTTCCGCTTCACTGATGCCCACCGCGCCTTCCTTGATCCACAGATGGCAGGTGGTGCAGGCGCAGGACCCACCGCAGGCGTGGTCGAGAAAGATACCGAAATTCTCCGCCACGTCGAGAAACGACATGGGCTTGCCGTGACGATGATAAGGCATCGTGCAGAACTCAAACTCAACCGTGCGGCCTTCGGGGAGGAAGGTGACGCGAACCAGCTTGTCCGGCGGGATCTCGTTCTTGGCTGTCTCACTCATCGTTCTCGTGCTTTCGCCGACTAGCTCCGCTAACTCCGCTAGCATCGCTAACTCCGCTGTTATTTGAACTCCGCCGGCGCCATGGCGTGGGGCGCGGTGACGGCTTGGTTCAGTTCTTTGCCAGCCTCGCTCATGGTTTTGCCGCGAATGGCGCTTGCAACCGCCGCATCCATCATCAATTCGGCAAAGCGGTGTGTGGCTTGATCGAGCGCGACAATGGCCTGGCCGATCGCGGCGGGATTGTTGCCCTGCTTGACCGCAAGGAGACGGTCGCGCGCCGTGGCGATTAGCGCCTGTTCCTCCGCGCTCAAGTCGTTCCACGCAGGGTTCTGCGGAGCGCGGTTGACGGCGGCGAGGATCGAATCCGCTTCGTTGCGCGCCTCGATGAGCAGGCGCCTGGCAAAATCCTCCTCGGCGTGGTCGAAGGAGTCCAGAATCATGTTCTCCACTTGCTCGTCAGTGAGACCGTAAGTAGGTTTCACCTCAATCTGCGCGGCTTTTCCACTGCGCTGCTCGTGTGCGGAGACATGCAGGATGCCGTCGGCGTCAATGAGAAACTTGACCTCGATGCGCGGCAGGCCGGCGCTCATGAGCGGAATGCCCTTGAGGTCGAAGCGCGCCAGCGAGCGGCAGTCGGCGGCGAGCTCGCGCTCGCCCTGCACCACGTGGATGGCCACGTTGGCCTGGCCGTCGACGCCGGTGGTGAAGTGCTCGGTGGCCGAGGCGGGAATGGTGGAGTTGCGCTGGATGATGCGCGCCACGGTCCCGCCGAGTTGCTCGATGCCAAGCGAGAGCGGCGTCACGTCGAGCAGCAGCATCTCCCCGGTGGCCTGCGAGGCGCCGGCAAGAATGTCGGCCTGTACGGCAGCGCCCAGCGCGACCACTTCATCGGGGTTGAGCTCGATGTGCGGCTTTTTGCCGCGCGCGCTCAGGCGGAAAAGATCGTCAACCAGCGCGCGCACGGCGGGGATTCTGGTCGATCCGCCCACCAGAACCACTTCGTCGATCTGCTCCGGCGCGATGCCGGCGTCGGCCATGGCCTGCTTGCACGGGCCTGCCGTGCGCGCCAGGACCGGCTCTATCAGCTGCTCGAAGACCCCGCGGGGAATCTCGCGCTGATAGCGATCGCCGTTGGGCAGCTCGATATCGAAATGCGCTGCCGATTCGGAGGAAAGGCGAACCTTGGCGTCGATGGCGGCCTTACGCAGGGCCTGCACCGCACCGGGATGGGCGCGCAGATCGACGCCGTGCTCGGCGTGAATCTCGTCGAGGGCGATGGCCAGCAACAGATTGTCGATGTCGTCGCCGCCCAGGTGCGTGTCGCCGTTGGTGGACTGCACCTCGAAGATGCCGTCGCGTAGCTTGAGGATGGAGATGTCGAAGGTGCCTCCGCCAAGGTCGTAAACGGCGATGGCGCCTTCCTTGGCGCGGTCGAGTCCATAGGCCAGCGCCGCCGCGGTGGGCTCGTTCACCAGCCGCAACACGTCGAGCCCGGCCATGCGGCCCGCGTCTTTCGTGGCCTGGCGCTGCGCGTCATTGAAATACGCCGGCACCGTGATGACGGCCTGCTTGACCGGCGCGCCGAAGAAGCGCTCGGCGTTACGCTTCAACTGGCGCAGGATGTACGCCGAGATTTCAGGCGGGGTGAAGCGCAGCTCGCCGAGTTGAATGCGCGGGACTTCGCCCTCTTCCACGCCGCCGGCCAGCCGGAAGGGAAAATACTTCAGCTCCTTCCGCACCTCTTCGAGGCCGCGGCCCATCAGGCGTTTCACGGAGTAGATGACGCGCTCCGGGGTCTCGATGAGCGCCTTGCGCGCGCTGTTGCCGACGGTGACGGTGGGCCGTCCGCCATTGGCCGAGATGGGATCGAGCGCGACGACGGAGGGCACAAGATTCGAGCCGTCCGCACCCGGAATGACTACCGGCTTGCCGCCTTGCATGTAGGCGACAAGCGAATTCGTGGTTCCCAGATCGATGCCGACGATGCGACTTTCCGCCATGTCTACTGCCTAAACTCCCAGAATCTCGCTTACGGCGCGGATCAAATTGCCGAGGTAGCGCCGGCGATCGAGCAGCGCCGCCATGGCGCGCTGCGCGGGCTCGCGCGCCGCGGCATCGCCTGCATCCCAAATCTGCCACTGCGCGCGCAGATCGCGGTCCACTGCGGCCAGCAGGGCGTCGCATTTTTCCTTGGCCTTCCTCAGGCTCTCCCTCAGCTCCGGATCTTCCCGGCCCATCTTCTTCGCCATGCGCATCTCTTCGAGCTGCATGTTCAAGTCGAAGACTTCCTCGAGCAGATCGGCGGGCACGCGCGAAGGATCTTTGCGATTCCCTCCGTTTCCCTCGCCATTGCGGGTAGGCCCGGCGCCGGCCGCGGAGGATTCGCCAATCTCCGCGCCTTCGAGCTTAAGCAGGTACTCGGTGCGGCGCAGCGGATCTTTGAGCGTGCGATAGGCGTCGTTGAGCAGCGCCGTGTCGGCCAGGCTCCATTGCTTTTCATTTTCGCCGGCGCGGGCGAAACGGTCAGGGTGCAATTTGCGGCTGAGACGATGAAACTCGTGCTCGAGAGCCGCCAGATCGAGATTCAGGTGGGGCTCGAGCCTAAAGACAGAGAAATAATTTCCACCGGAAGGAGGCTGAATCTTGCTGCAATGCGGACAGAAGAGCGTGGATTCGTTGTGAGCGACGGAACAGGACCAGCAGGCAAGCGGAACCGCGGTATCGACGACTTTCAACATGAGACGAGCCTTACGGCGGCACTCTAGACGGAAAACGACGTACCGCAGCCGCAGGAGCGCGTGGAATTTGGATTGACGAAGTTGAATCCCTGGCGCATCAGCGTCTCTTCGTAGTCCAGCGTTATGCCGTGCAGATAGACAAAGCTTTTGGGATCGACGAAGACGCGCACGCCTTCGAATTCAAATATGCGATCGCGCTCACGAGGATGCGTATCGAAGCCGATAGAGTAGGAGAGCCCGGAGCACCCGCCGCCCTTCACGCCGAGGCGCAAGCCGCCCTCCTGAGGCGAAATGCCTTCCTTGGCCATGGCTACGCGGACGCGCTGGATGGCATTCGCGGTTAAGTGCAGGCCCTCCACGGGAGTGACCTGCGGTGCAGCAGGCTGCGACTGCGCCACAGATGCCCCCTCGGAGGGCTTGGTTTCAATGGTGACGAAATTCGCCATAATTCCTGACTTTCCTCCGTCCTGTTCGCGGACTTATTTTGCGGCCGCGCCCGGAGCAACCTCCGCGACGTTATTCTTCTTCCTCCAGTCGCCGATGGCCGCGCGAATCGCGTCCTCGGCAAGCACGGAGCAGTGAATCTTCACCGGCGGCAGCGACAGTTCTTTCACGATGTCGGTATTCCGGATGGCCAGCGCGTCATCCACGGTGCGGCCCCTGATCCACTCGGTGGCCAGCGAGGAGCTGGCGATGGCCGAGCCGCAGCCAAAGGTCTTGAATTTAGCCTCTTCGATCACTTGCGTCTCGGGGTTTACGCGGATTTGCAGGCGCATCACGTCGCCGCACTCCGGCGCGCCAACCAGACCCGTGCCGACTTCGGCCGCGTTCTTGTCGAGCGTGCCCACGTTGCGCGGGTGGTTGTAGTGGTCCACTACCTTATCGCTGTAAGCCATCGTTCTCCGTGTTTCCTCCCGCTGTACTCGCGTTCCCATTCATTTGATTCGGCAGGCGAACCCGCCGATGCATCCCGTCAAGGCTTCGCGCCCTGCACGCCGCCAACATTCGCGCTCTCGCCGAGCCGCCGCCGGCGCTGAACCATCGTTCCCCGAACGAACAGCACCCAAAACAGCACCACGAGAGGCAGCATGGCCGTTAGCCAAACATGATCGACCATGTACTCCCAAACCCGGCCACCGCCCAGGAAACGCAGGCCCAGGATGATCGCCGGAATCGTAATCCATCGCGCCAGCCGGATTTTGGTGTCTTTCTTCATAGCTGCTTTTTTGCCCCAGTGTGCATATCGATATTTGCGCCAGGGGTTGAAAGCCCGCTTCACTCACTTCTCCACTGCCGGCACGGCTAATGCCGTGCCCCAACAATTCCTGCGTCAGACTCCGCCTTGTGTTTTGCAAGGATCTCTTCTGAAAGCCTCTTAGCCTTGATCATTCCCATTTTTTGATTCCAACCCATCATGAACGTCACCGAGCCGAAGAGGAACATGCTAAGAATCAGTCGCCAGTCAGCGAAGCCGTGGCCGAAAAGTTTCGCAAGAGCCACGGTCACAATCAATAAAAGAGCGAGCCTGAGCAAGACCGATTTTGCTGTCATGCCAGTGGGTTTCTGTTCGTCCATAAACTCATACCTCAGTGCGCCTGCCACTCCACCTTGCTTAAATCAACGCCTTCCTTCACCATCTCGTAGAGCGGCGAAAGCTCGCGGAGATGCCTGACAATGCTGACGACCCTGGCGGCCACGTAGTCCACTTCGGCCTGCGTGTTGAATCGGCCCAGGCCAAAGCGAATGCTGCTATGAGCCACATCGTCACCCAGGCCCAAAGCCTTGAGCACGTACGAGGGCTCAAGCGTGGCCGACGTGCAGGCCGAGCCGCTCGAGACCGCGACGTTGTTGATGCCCATCAGCAGCGACTCGCCTTCGACGTACAGAAAGCTCATATTCAGGTTGCCGGGCAGCCGGTGTTCCATCGAGCCGTTCACATGAACAAAATCGAGATCCGCTTCGATCCTGGCCTTGAGCCGGTCGCGCAGCACGCGAAGATAAGCGGCTTCGCTGTCCATTTCAGCCTGAGCAATCTCGCAGGCTTTGCCCAATCCAACGATGCCGGGGACGTTTAAGGTGCCCGACCTCATGCCGCGCTCGTGGCCGCCGCCGTCGATCTGCGCGGCGATTTGCACGCGGGGGTTGCGGCGGCGCACATAGAGAGCGCCTACACCCTTGGGGCCGTAAATCTTGTGTGCGGAGATTGAGGCCACGTCCACTTGGTCGTCGATCACGTGGAACGGCACCTTGCCCACGGCCTGCACCGCGTCGGTGTGGAAGAGCACGCCTTTTTCGTGGCAGAGCTTGCCGATTTCGCGTATGGGCTGCAGGACGCCAATCTCGTTGTTGGCGGCCATGATGGTCACCAGGATCGTCTTTTCGTCCATGGCGCGCTTCAGGTCTTCGAGATCGACAATCCCGTCGCCCTTGACGGGCAAATAGGTGACGCGATAGCCGTACTTTTCCAGGCGCTTGCATGTATCGAGGACCGCCTTGTGCTCCGTGACCTGGGTGATGATGTGGTTGCCGCGCTCTCGATACATCTCCGCGACGCCCTTGATGGCCAGGTTGTCGCTCTCGGTGGCGCCGGAGGTGAAGATGATCTCTTTGGCCGTAGCGCCGATGAGCTTTGCCACCTGTTCGCGAGCTGTGTCTACGGCTTTCTCGGCTTCCCATCCAAAGGAGTGATTGCGGCTGGCCGCGTTGCCGAACTTGCTGGTCAAGTAAGGCATCATGGCCTCCAGCACTCTGGGATCCAGCGGGCTGGTGGCTTGGTTGTCCATGTAAATGGGCAGGTTTACGCCTGCCGGCGTCTCGACTTGGCTCGCAACCTCGTTCATTCCCGTCTCCATCGTTCTAATCGCGGAGCGAGCGCGATTTGCCAGCGCCGCTAGCTCCGTTCACCACGCGAGTTCCGCTTGCTACGGCGATAATGTCACCAGTCCATGCGCCTCGCGCGCCTTTCCCGCGGCATGTTCCTGCTCCGCCAGATCCTGGATACTGATACTTTTCAGGACTCCGGCGATGGTTTCGTTGACGCGCGCCAGCGGTTCTTTAATGGTGCAGCTTGGCGTAAGTTCGCAGGCCTTCGTGCCCCTGGTGCAGGAGGTGATGAACAGCGGCCCGTCGATGGCGCGGATGACCTCGAAGGCCGAAATCTGGCGCGGATCCCTGGCCAAGGCGTACCCGCCGTTCATCCCGGCATGGGAGCGCAGCAGCCCCGTCTTGGTGAGCCGCTGCAGAATCTTGGCGAGCAGTTGCGAGGGAATTCCATAGGCGTCGGCGACGTCTTTGGCGCTGAGTGCGGGGGTCTCGGGGTGCTCGGCAAGGTACTTCAGCGCCATGAGCCCGTAATCCGCTTTCTTCGTAAGCCTTAGCATGCAATATGCGACTTGTTCGGTCCGTATTTAGTATACGACCGATTCTGTCGGGCTTTCAAGCTCTCACCAGAATTGCCATCCCCCAGGCGTGACAAATGTCACACCATAACAGCTCTTTGCATTACTAGACTGGCTTATATTTTCTGAAGGATTGCGGGAACGCGGAAACGAAAATGTTCCTACGTCCGCCCACCAGCAAGGATCTGGCGCTTGCCGGCAGAAGTCCGAAGTTGCAGGTCTGACCTTGCGTAACCGGCTTGAAATCCAAAACTTCGTGGGGATTAGGAGCCTACCGGGAGATTGTAATGAAACGCTATGCTTCATGGTTTATTCTGTTCGCCCTGCTGCTCACGGCCTCGGTTCTGACCGCAAGCAAGGGAAACGCCCAGGCAAAATACACGGTCGTTGAAGTAAAGCACCTGACCAAGGCCGACAATGTGTCCCTGTCAGCCGAATATCTGAACTATGCTTATGACGATCTGCGCCAGGAATTGGCCAAGACGGGCATCTTCGGGACAGTGGTCGAGGATGGCGCCACGATTTCCGAACCCGATGCGGCCAACGCGGTCGTGCTGGAGTGCAACATCACCGACTACAAAACCGGAGTCATGATGCCGCCCTACATCATCGTAGACGTCACGCTGTCGAGCCGCAGCGGCCACAATCTGATTAAGCAGTTCACCACCAGGAAGCTACCGCTCAACAATGGCGGGCGCGTACCCCCGGATGATGTCAAGGCCAAGAATACCGGGCGCTTTTTGGCCGAGGAGATCAAGCGCGATCTAAAGTAGCACGCGGGCCTATGGCCCCAATCATTGCCTTTGGGCTGGAAGTTTCAACAAAATTTCGGTTTGCAATCGGCCAAAAGACAGCTACAATCTGGCGGGAAGAGCACCTATAGCCATTCCCGGGCGACCATACCCGAAAGCCAGCACTCTCAAGTGGAAACAGGCACATGGGAGCGGCGGTCCTCCACCCATCCGGAGCGGGAAAAGCAGCTTTGGAATCGGCGGAGGAGCAACAGGCTCAAAGAACGATGGCAACCGCCTGCAGACACCCCAAGGTCCGGATCGTTTCCCGGCACGACGACACCGAGTATGTCGAGTGCCTGGAGTGTGGCGAGGTCTTCGACTCCGAAGAGTTTCGCGACATGGAGATTGAAGACACGGCTGAAACGGAAAATCTGCCGGACGATTCCTAGAGCGGCGCATGGCCTGCTTTATTTGGCTTGGTTGCCGTTAGCTGCCGTGGCGCCCGGCCGGCGCGAGACCAGCCAGGCGTAGTGCAGGCCCGATGCCACGGTAAGCCCGATGGTGACGTTGAGCGCCACTGCGCGGACCGCTGCAACCCAGTACGCCGCCGTGAGTTGATGGAGCAGGACGGCCGCCACAGCGGCGATCTGGGCCAAGGTATTGGCTTTGCCGAAGATGCTGGGACGAAACTCCCTGCGCCCTACGGCTGCATAAAGGATGGCCGCAACCATCAGGATGCCTACATCCCTGCCAAAGACCAACACGGTCACGGTCACCGGCATCAAGCCCTTGTACAAAAGGACCAGGAACAGGGTGCTGAGCAGCAGCTTGTCGGCCACGGGGTCAAGATAGTGGCCAAACATGGAGCGCTGTTTGAGGGCGCGCGCCAGCAGGCCGTCGAAGGCGTCGGTGAGCCCTGCGGCCACAAAGAGGGAAAAACTCAGCAGGTAGTGCCCCTCGATGATGGCGGCCACGAGAAACGGCGCCAGGCAGATGCGCAGAAGCGTAAGCAGATTCGGGGCGGTGCGCAAGGGGTTGAATCGGTGGTTCGGCTCTTGGGGCATTGCTTGGTGTCGAGCGGCTGGCGCGAAGCCGCCGCGCGGCTGGAAGCGCTTCTCTCTTCCACGATGGTAAAGCATGGCAGCCACGGGACGCAGTCTGGCGCCTCAACCCCGCGGCGGCAGGCCCGACCGGGTTCTTACACCTCGACCGGCAGGTCCGCCGAAAGAATGTTCATGGGCGTCAGGCCGCGCTGGCGCAGGGCGCGCAGGCTGAGCGCGTCGTGGCGCTTGGCCAGGCGGCGGCCGTTGTGGTCCACTACCAGGCGGCAGTGGTACCAGGCAGGGGCCGGGAGGCCGAGCGCGCGGTAGAGCAGGATCTGGCGCGCGGTGGACTTCAGCAGGTCGGCGCCGCGAACCACTTCCGTGATGCCCATGGCCGCATCGTCGGCCACGCAAGCCAACTGGTAGCTGGGCACGCCATCGCGCCGCCAGACCACGAAGTCGCCAAAATCCACGCCGGCCACAAAGCGCTGCGGACCGAGGTTCCGGTCGACGAACTCGATCGCCTCGCCGTCGGGAACGCGGAAGCGCCAGTTCGAGCCGCCCGGATCTTCGAACACGCTGGCCGTGGGGCCGGGAAGCTGCGGCGTACCGCCCATGAAGCGCCGGCAGGTGCCGGGGTAGAGAGGTTCATCGTCGAGCGTGTCGAACTTCCCGCCTCCGCCCGCCGTCTGCACGCGCTCATGGGGCGCGCCGAGCGCAGTTTCCAGATCTTTGCGCGAGCAACGGCAGGGGAAGAGGCGGCCGGTGCGCAACAGCTTGCGCCAAGCCTCAAGGTAGATGGCGCGGCGCTTGCTCTGCAGATAAGGAGCGAACGGCCCTCCCTTGTCGGGGCCCTCGTGCCAGCGGATTCCCAGCCAGCGCAGATCCTCGAGGGCTGCATCGGCGTAGTCGGCACGGCAGCGGTCGGGATCCAGATCCTCCATGCGCATGATGAGCATGCCGCCGGCTTCACGCGCGCGCTGGAATGCCGTCCAGAAGGTGCGCGCGTGGCCCACGTGCAGGTAGCCGGTGGGCGAAGGCGCCAGCCGTCCGCGATAGCCCGAAGACGGCGATGAGGGAGAACTCGCCATTCTGATGACGAGTGTAGGCGAGCCCGCTCAGCGCGGCATATGGCGGGTTTGGTACATAAGAGCAGGGACTGAGGGACTAGGGACGTAGGGACTATTCTGCGGTGCCCGGTCAACCGATCACTCACCATACACCGCACTTTGGGTTCCAACGACAGCTTGGAAAGCGCCTCTTCCCTAGTCCCTAGTCCCTAGCCCCTAGTCCCTGCCCATCCGGCTTCCACCGCAGCACCGGCTTCCGCGCCGCCTGCACCTCGTCGAGACGCGAGACACGCGTGGAGTGCGGCGCGGTTTTCACCAGCTCGGGGTTCTCCTCGGCTTCGCGCGCGATGGAGCGCATAGCGTCGATGAAGAGGTTGAGCTCCTCGCGCGACTCACTCTCGGTGGGCTCGATCATCAGCGCGCCGTGCACAATGAGCGGGAAGCTGACCGTGTAGGGATGGAAGCCGTAATCGATAAGCCGCTTGGCGATGTCGCCGGTCTTGACGCCGCGCGCCGCCTGCCGTTTGTCGCTGAAGACCACCTCGTGCATCGACGCCGTTTTGTAAGGCAGCTCGTAGAGGTCTTCGAGCTTTTTGCGGATGTAGTTGGCGTTGAGCACCGCGTCTTCGGTGGTCTGGCGCAGGCCGTCGGGACCGTTGGCCAGAATGTAGGCCAGCGCGCGGATGAACATTCCCGTGTTGCCGTAGAAGGCTCGCACACGCCCGATTGATTGCGGGCGATCGTAGTCCCAGTGCAGCGCGCCGCATTCCGATCCGTCAGCCCCGGAGCCTGTCCTGAGCGCAGTCGAAGGATCCCTAGTCCCTAGTCCCTTAGTCCCTGCTTTGCGGACGAGCACGGGGACGGGGAGGAAAGGCTCCAGAAACGCTTTGCACGCCACCGGCCCGGAGCCGGGTCCGCCGCCGCCGTGCGGCGTGGAGAAGGTCTTGTGCAGATTCAGATGCATCACGTCCACGCCGAAGTCGCCGGGCCGCACCTTGCCCACCAGCGCGTTCATGTTGGCGCCGTCCATGTAGAGCAGCGCGCCTTTGGCGTGCAGAATGTCGGCAATTCTATAAATCTGACTCTCGAAGACGCCCAACGTCGACGGGTTGGTGAGCATCAGCGCGGCGGTCTCCTCGTCCACCTGGCGCGCCAGCGCTTCGAGATCGATGCCACCATCGGGGTTTGACTTGAGATTCTCCACCGTGTAGCCGCAGATGACCGCCGTGGCCGGGTTGGTGCCGTGGGCCGAGTCGGGAATCAGGATCTTCTTGCGCGGGTTGCCCTGCGACTCGTGCCAAGCACGCGCCAGCAAGATTCCTGTGAACTCGCCGTGCGCACCCGCTGCCGGCTGCAGCGTGATGGCGTCCATGCCGGTAATCTCGAGCAGGCAGCGCCGGAGCAGATCGATGATCTCAAGCACGCCCTGGGCGAGCGACTCGGGCCGATAGGGATGCGCCTCGGCCAGCCCCTCGATGCGGGCGACAAACTCGTTCACGCGCGGGTTGTACTTCATGGTGCACGAGCCCAGCGGGTACATGCCGAGATCGATGGCGTAGTTCCAGGTGGAGAGGCGCGTGAAGTGACGGACGATTTCGATCTCGCTCAGCTCGGGAAGCGCTGCCGGCGCCTGCCGATATGCTTCTCCAAGACAAGAAGAAGAATTCACAGCCGGCACGTCGAGTGGGGGCAGTTTGTAGGCGTGCTTGCCCGGCGACGACTTCTCGAAGAGCAGCGCCTCGTTCTGCGAGGGGTGGGGACGGACTTTGCCGAGGGTGCGGGGGCCGGGATTTTCAGTACCTGCCATTCAATGAGCCTCTTGAGACTTAACTACCTTGTGCCTGCGCGTGCACACATTCAGTCGAAAAATAGCAATGCGAGCAATCTGGCGTCGTGGCATGGCAAAAAGTGCTGCCAACAATCCACAAGGTACGATCCATCTGCCATGGGTCGTCAGGGTTGAGCTGACGTGCGAGTTCGGTGGCGGCTTCCGGCGTCGTCTGAACTCCGAAAAACACTCGCCCAATTACACGACATACATGCACATCTGCCTTTACGTCGCCTTTACCCTGGATTTGCCTGACATCGCGTAGCGCCCCGACGATCATTCTGGAGATTTGTTGGCCTGCGCCGATGTAATTGAGCCTGCACAGTACATCGAACGCGGTGCTGTTTTGCCAAATCAGGCCCGCGTTGCCCTCAAAATAGGAGCAAATCTCCCTGCCAATCCGCCACAACCGTCTATGAGCAGCAGGATAACGGTGCAAGCCAAATTCCTTGAACTTCGATTCCCACTCCTCTTGACTGAAGGCGGTTATGGTAGCCCAAATATCCTCCGGGTCTCGAAGTTCGCGAACAAGACGATCTCCGTTCTCCCACGCTCTGTGCGCTTTGATTTGATAGTCGAGGAGGCAACAAAGCAAGAACTTGTTTGCTACTCTCTTTGGACAAGCTTGCCCAGGGTACTTGGAGATTTCGCCCCAATCCTCGATTCCTTCCCAATGATTGCGCAGGAGGTCGGCAACCTTAATCAATCGCTCTTCGCGGCCTGCCGTTAGCACACTCACTACGCCTCCACCTCTACACCGGCCAGCACCTTGGCCGCGGTATCGATCTGTTCGCGCGTCACAACTTCCGTTGCGCACCAGAGGGTGCAGTTGCCGAGCTCGGGATTCCAGCGGCTCAACTCGACGCCGCCGACGATCCTGTTTTCAAGCAGCCGCCGGCTCCAGGTAGCGGGCGCTTCGTCGGTTTGCAACACAAATTCATGGAAGCGCGGCGCGCCTGTGAAACGCAGCTTCGCGCCGGGCTGGCCGCTGAGCGTCTTCGCCGCGTAATCGGCCTTGGCCAAATTATGCTCGGCCAATTCGCGCATGCCCTCCTTGCCGTAGACAGCCATAAAGATCGTCGCCATCAACGCGACGAGCGCCTGGTTGGTGCAGATGTTCGAGGTCGCCTTCTCGCGCCGGATATGCTGCTCACGCGTAGCGAGGGTGAGAACGAAGCCGCGATTCCCTGCTCCATCGACGGTCTGGCCGGCAAGACGGCCCGGCATCTGCCGCACATATTGCTCCTTTGCCGCAATCACTCCGCAGAATGGGCCGCCATAGCTGAGCGCGACGCCGAACGACTGCGCCTCCATGGCGACAATGTCGGCCTCTACCGGCGGCCGCACGATGCCCAGCGAGACCGCTTCGGCGATCGACACGATGAGCAGCGCGCCTTTGGCGTGGGCGATCGCTGCAATCGCCGGAATGTCTTCGAGGATGCCGAAAAAGTTCGGGCTCTGGACAAGAACGGCTGCGGTTTCCGCGGAAACCGCAGCGGCCAGCGCATCGAGATCGAGGCGCCCTGTCTCTGGGTCGTAGCCAACTAGCGCCGTTGGCAGGTCCTGATGCTTTGCGTAGGTGGCCAGCACCTCGCGATACTCGGGATGCACGGTTGCGGCGACGACGGCCTTGTGGCGGCCAGTCACGCGGACCGCCATCATCACGGCTTCCGCGGCGCCCGTTGAGCCGTCGTACATGCTGGCGTTGGCCACGTCCATGCCGGTCAGCTCGGCGATCATGGTCTGGAACTCGAAGATGGCCTGCAATGTGCCCTGCGCGAGCTCGGCCTGGTAGGGCGTGTAGCTGGTCAAAAACTCGCCGCGCTGGACCAAAGCGTCGATGATCACGGGACGGTAATGGCGATAGGCGCCCGCGCCCAGAAAGCTGGCGTAATCGGTCGCGTTCTTCTGCCCGGCGGCGCGGAAGTATGCAACGATCTCGCTTTCGGCCTGCTGGCGTGGCACGTCGAGGTCGCGCGCCAGGCGATACTCGGCCGGGATGCTTGAAAAAAGATCGTCGATCGTGGCCGCGCCGATCTCAGCGAGCATCTGCCGGCGTTCTTCGTCGGATTTGGGGAGGTAGCGCATCGCTCAGCTTGCTGACTCCTCCGCAATAAACGCCTCGTACGCCGCGGCGTCGAGCAGGGAATTCAACTCGGCCGAGTTCGAAAGTTCCACTTTGATGATCCATGTGCCGTGCGGGTCCTGATTGATCTTATCGGGCGCGGTCTTCAGCTCTTCGTTCACCGCGGTCACTGTACCGCTGGCCGGCGAATAGAGGTCGCTGACGGCTTTCACGCTCTCCACTGAGCCAAAGGTCGCGCTGGCTGTAATCGCATCGCCCACTTTGGGCGCATCCACATACACAATGTCGCCCAGCGAGCTCTGCGCGTAGTCGGTGATGCCGATGGAGCCAATGGAACCCTCGACCGAGATCCATTCGTGCTCGCGGGTGTAGCGATATTCCTTCGGGTAGGGCATGGCGGGTCTGCTCCTTATAAGAAAGACAGCGAAACTCCAGTCTAAGCCGTGAGGGTCGAGGGCGAGTGAGGAAATCAGGGAACAGGGAATAGGGAATAGGGAATAGAAAGCCGAGCTTGGCGATTTACTCTCTCTTATTCCATGAATCAATCGCATCAACTCATCGTAGACAGCAAAGATGCTGTCGCTCGCACCTTCGCTGATGCGACTGTTCCCTACTCCCTACTCCCTACTCCCTATTCCCTATTCCCTGTCTTTATCCCATTACCACCACGGGCTGAAAGAGCGTGCCTGCCACCCGCCGGGCGATCCCAACCAACTCGCGTGGCCCGGCGAAGACCTTCACCAGCGGGGCGGCGGAGAACTCCGGCAGATTGGCCTGCGCGCCGTTGCGCAACCGGCCCAGCGCCTGGCTGTCGCCAGTCACCGCGGGCATCTCCGGCAACAGGCTGCGCGGATGAATGCACAGGCACTCCAGAGCCGCCACATTTCCGGCCAGCGTTTCCAGTTCCTCCAGAGTGTGTGCGTCGGCCAGCGTAAAAACGCCAGCCCGCGTGCGGCGCAGGCGGCTCAGGTGCGCTCCGCAGGCCAGGCCGCAGCCCAGCTCGTGCGCTACCGCGCGCACATAGCCGCCGGAGCTGATGTCGATGGTGAAGCTGACTTCGGAGCCCACCATCGCCACGATCTCAAAGGCATCGATCCGGATCCGAGCCGGCTTGAGCTCCACCGGCTTGCCCTCGCGGGCCAGCTTGTACGCGGGCTTGCCTTCGATCTTCTTGGCCGAGAAGGGCGGAGGCATCTGTTCGATCTCGCCGTGGAACCGTGCGGCCGCCTCGCGCACCCGTTCCAGTGTCAACTTCCCCGCAACTTCGGGCCATTGGTCAGGCCCGGCGGGCTCGCCCTCGGCGTCGTAGGTGCCGGTCGAGAATCCAAAACGGATCACTCCGGTATAGCTCTTCCCGGCTGAGGAAAAGTACTGCGCCAGCCGGGTAAACCTGCCCACGAGCAGCGGCAGCACGCCAGTGGCCATGGGGTCCAGCGTGCCCAGATGGCCGATTGATTTCTCTCCGGTGATGCGCCGCAGCCGGTTCACCACGTCGTGGCTGGTCATGCCGCCCGGCTTATCGATTACAAGAAGCCCGTTCACATCATCACTTTAGCCGCCGCGTGCGCCCTTGCCAACCCGGGCCAAACGCTCCAAGCTAAGGAGAGATGGCAGACGAACTGGAACGCGCGCGAAAGGCGATGCGTGAACTGAGCAAGACGCTCAAGAGCTTGCTCGAGGATCCCGCGCCCAAGGAGGTGCACAAGCTGCGCACGGCCGCGCGGCGGGTGGAGGCGATTGCCGCCGTGCTGGCGCACAGCGACGAGAAAAGATCGCGGCGCCTCCTCAAATCGATTGAGCCGGTGCGCAAGGCGGCCGGCGGCGTGCGCGACATGGATGTATTGACTGCGAACGCGCGCAGGCTGGCGCAGCGCTCGGCCGGCGGTTCCCTTACCCGCCTGCTCGATCATCTGCAAATCGCCCGGCGGCAGAATGCCGAAAAACTACGGCGTGTCCTCGCCCGGCGGCGCGATGCAGCGCGGGAAGACCTGAAGCAATATGCCAGGATGGTCCGATCCGCGCTGGCCCCGGCAAAAGGCGCCGAGCCGACAGACGGGCAAGCCGGGCAGGAGAATGAGGGAATCCATACAACGGCGATGGATGCGGTGCGCGAGCTGGGCTCGTGGCCGCCGCTGAATGCAGACAATATTCACGCCTTCCGCCTGAAAGTGAAGGAGCTGCGCTACGTCCTGCAGCTTTCCGCCGACGCCGATCCCGGCCTGGTTGATGCGCTGGGAAACGTGCAGCGCCGCGTCGGCGACTGGCACGATTGGCAGCAGCTCGATGAAATCGCGCGCGCGGTCCTTACTCGCGAAGAAGACATTGCGCTGCTTACCCGGATCGATCAAACCGTCCGCCGAAAGCTCGACCGGGCCCTCGCTGCGGCGAACTCTCTCCGTGGAAAGTATCTCGCAATGCCGCTGGCGGACGGGATCTGAGGGGCGGAGCGGAGCAAATGCACCCGTATTGCTTGCAGTCAGTGTCGAAGCCTTGCAATGGGTAAAGTTTGCGTCCGCGGTGTTTAGTGTTTAGTCATCGCCGGATTCAGAAAGTAGCTCAAGTGCCAATTCGCCAGCCGCGTGTATCACTTCTATCGTGCCTGTCGCTGCTTCCTGACTTGGAGTTGGCTTTGGCTCCGGCTTTGGTTTCTGCTCTGGTTGAATGTCAACGTGAGCTGTGGAGTTCGATGTATCAACAGAAAATGAGCCCATACAACCTTCCTATTCGTAGCTATTGAACACTCAGCCTCAACTCTATCAGTTCCCAAAACACACAATAGTACCTTTCAACCCCGCAGTGACCACAGTGGCGGGCGTCGCCAAGAATCCAATGCTCATCGCGAGGAGTGGCCCTCGTACATGACGTTGAAGTCTATAAGAGGGCCGGTCATTGCATCTGCGAAATACCCGCCTCGATCCGCTCGGCGCGGCAAGAGACTTACGCCCCGCCTGTCCCCGCCTGGCGCACCAGCGAGAGGAACTCCGCGCGCGTCTCCTTCTGCCGGAAGCAGCCCACCATGGCGCTGGTCACCGTGGAGGAGTGCTGCTTCTCGATGCCGCGCATCATCATGCACAGGTGGCGCGCCTCAATCACCACGCCTACGCCCTGCGGCGCGATCGCGTCCTGAATGGCGTCGGCGATCTGGCGCGTGAGCCGCTCCTGCACCTGCAGGCGGCGCGCGAACACCTCGACGAGCCGGGGAATCTTGCTCAAGCCGATGACTTTGCCTTTGGGGATATAGGCTACGTGCACGTTGCCAAAGAAGGGCAGCATGTGATGCTCGCACATCGAGAACATTTCGATGTCCCTGACGATGACCATCTCGTCGTAATCCACATCGAAGAGCGCTCCGAGCAGAATCCGCGCCGGATCCTGGCCGTAGCCTTTGGTGAGGAAAGCCAGCGCCTTCTCCACGCGCTCCGGCGTCGAGCGCAGCCCGTCGCGATCCGGATCCTCGCCCAGGCGGCTCAGAATCTCGCGATACATCTCCTGCGTGCTGAACCCGCTCAACCCCTCGTCCGCATCAACTGCGCGCCGCACGGCCTTACTCACAATCATCGGATGCGCCATTCTTTTCAACCTCCCAACGAACACTCGAAGTAGTTGTTTTCCGTCTCTTCCACCCGTATGTGCTCCAGTTCGCCCAACGGCAAGGCATCGCGCAACAGAGCAAAGATCGTCTTACAGAAATTCTCCGTCGTGGGAACGCGATCGGCAAACAGCGGATCGAGATTCAGATTGGCGTGGTCGAATCGATCCAACACCCGCGCGCGCACCGTCTCATCCAGCTTCACCAGATCCACTACCATTCCCGTCTCCGCGTCCACGGCGCCGCCCACCAGAACCTCGACGACATAATTGTGGCCGTGCCCATGCTCGTTGTTGCATTTGCCATACACCGCGCGGTTCTGTTCGGCCGTGAACGCCGCCGTGTGCAGCCGGTGGCTGGCGCTGAGCAGGTAGCGGCGGCCGAAGTACGCTTTCACGCCTCACCCCTGTCTTTCACCCCACGAACGAGGGCCTGTTCGCGGGGACCCCGGTACTCCGCAAATATGTCCGGCGTTTCGTACACGCGAATCCGGCTCAGCCGCGCGCCTCCCGCCGCCGTAATCGCCGGTTCCAGCCGCTTCCATGCCGCAATGGCGATGTTCTCCGTGGTCGGAATCGCGCGGGCAAACTCCGGCGCGTCCAGATTCAGGTGCTTGTGATCGTAGGCCGCCAGAACCTCCCGCTCCATCACGTCCTTGAGCCACTTGAGATCGACGACGAAGCCGGTCACCGGGTCCGGCTCTCCCGCGACCGTCACCTCCAGCGTGTAATTGTGCCCGTGCCCGTTGCGATTCGCGCAGCGGCCGAAGACGCGCTCGTTCTTCTCCGCGGGCCAGGACTCGTTCCAGTAGTAGTGCGATGCGGAAAACACCGCCCGCCGCGTCAAGAAGACCATTTCGATCCCTCACTGAAGAAGATGCTTGAGGCCTGGCAGAGGCTTCACGACAATTTGAAGTCAACCGTGTGCAATTTTCCAAATTCCAAACATGAACAAAGCGCCGCCAGCAAGTTCGAAAAGTGTACCTACCAAATCAGCCTTACGCACTATGCCACTCATCAGTGCAGCAGGACCTGTGTAGGCGTTTGGCGGTTTAATGTACGAGTAAGCTTTGTGATTTTTCCACTCTCCCAAGCCAACGAGAAACGCGCCACCTGAAAGAAGCTGCCACTCTTGGCTCGTTAGGCCATGCACGGGGAAAAAGATAGTTGCAGCCAGCACTCCACCGCCAAGGCACATAATGGCTTTGTACCACGTGTCGATTGATAGGCTTTTGAGTACGTCTGCAACTTCCATAAAGTCCCATCCTAGAGCAGATTCTCTAACGTAGTCTGGCAAAGGACTCGCCCAAGAATAACGCTCATTCCCCAGAAAAGTGCTTACGGCGCGTATTCCCGCCCCTTCCAGCTTACGCGCTTCAGGATGCGGTGCTGAAACCAGCTGCGGTAGAGCAGAGCAACAAACAGAGGCAGCCCCAGAGGCGCAAGCGCGCAATCCCGGAAAGGAAAGTTCGACTTCGCTACTCGCGAATAGAAGCGGAACAGCGTGCGCAGCCAGAGCAATGCCAGAATCCATCCCGCCCCCAGCCACTCGAGCCCGTGCGCGCCCAGCCGCGCGTTCCAAAGTTCGTAGGCCAGGATGGGCAGGCCGAATAGCAGCGCAATATCCAGTGCTCTGAAGACCGCCAGCATGAGCGCGTTGTCGAAGAGCAGCTTCAGGTTCTTGGTCCAGCCTTCCATCATTGCCCGGGTGCTGCGGTACATGCGCGCAGAAACGGCGTCATCGGCATAGCGGAAGCGCAGGCCCACCTTGCGCCTCTTGGCCAGAAAAGCCAGTTCCACGTCCTCCAGTACTTTACCGGCCACGCTCGGGTGCCCTCCCAGCCGCCGGTAGGCCTCGCGCTCCAACAGCAGGAACTGCCCGTTGGCTGCGGCAATCCGCTGCGCGGGGTCCGAAACCTTGGCCGGCGGATAGGCCAGCGCCAGCTCGCAAAATACGAGAGGCATGAGCGAGCGCTGCGCCAGCCCATGCACAATCTGCCGCGGCGAATAGCTCAACATGCCCACCTTGTGCCGCTCGGCCTCGTGCATCGCCCGGCGCAGATTGCCCGGCTCGTGGACAGTATCCGCGTCGGTAAACAGCAGCCAACGGCCCCGCGCCCGCCGCGCCGCCGTCCACACGGCGTTGGCCTTGCCGGTCCAGCCGGGCTCCAACTTGTCCGCCTCGAGCAGCGTGACGCCAGGAAAGCCGCGCGCGATCTCGGCGGTGCGGTCGGTGGAGCGATCGTCCACCACGACCAACTCCCAGTCGCGGCTCAGTTCGAAGATCTCCTCCGACTGGCTGACCAGCGACTGCAGGCAATCGCCCAGGCACGCCTCCTCGTTGCGCGCCGGGACGATCACTGTCAGGTCAATCAATTCCTCCGGTTCCGGCTGGTCAAAGACGGTTCCCGGCACGGTCTTGCCGGCCCAGTCTCGCCAATCCGCCGCCGGAGTTAGAGCCTCCGCCGGTTCGGCAAGGCCCAGCACCGGTTTCCAGCCGCCATCTCTGTCCTGCTCAGGCTCATTCTTGCTCATCGCGCCTCACCGTTTCACTTCCGCCCTTTCGCTCCGTATTATAAGGAGGTGCGGTTCCCTCGTTGTCTCATCCTGGCCTTCCTTGTGGCTCTGCTTTCGCTGTCTGCGTGCAACCGCGGCTCGCGTCCCGCCCAAACCGGCAAGGTTGCCCCCGATTTCACCGTCTCCGACGGCTCGGCTACCGTCCATCTGGCCAGCTACCGCGGCCACGTTGTCCTGCTTAACTTCTGGGCAAGCTGGTGCATACCGTGCGTCGAAGAGATGCCCTCGTTGCTCGCGCTCCACCATGAACAGCCCAATCTCGTCATCCTCGCTGTCAGCATCGATGACGATCCCGAGGCTTACTCAGACTTTATCGCGCTCCATCACGTCGATCTCATCACCGTCCGCGACCCCAGCCAGTCGGCCGCCAAGCTCTACCACACGGAGATGTGGCCGGAAACCTACCTGATCGACCGCAAAGGCATCATCCGCAGCAAGTTCGTCGGCCCTCAGGACTGGACCAGCCCGGAGATTCTCACCTATCTCAAGAGCCTTTGAGGACGAAGATTCGGCGCGCCTGCGCCTTGCTATCCTGTACTCATGACTTCGGTCGAGATTGTCTATCGCTACGGTGCGCCGCCCACGGAACAGGCCGCGTTGGCGCTGGCTCGCGCTCGCGGCGTTTACGGCATCCGGCGCCTCAGTTTCGATCGCGCGGCTCATACCCTCCGTGTCGAGTTCGACGCCACGCGCCTGAACGCCGCCGATGTCACCAAGCTGGTTCGCGATACCGGGCTGGAAATCGCCGAAGAAAACCCTCTGACTCCTTCGGCCGAACCGGTAACAGCCACGCCAAAATTCTGAGCCGCCCGCGTTGCGCCGATGCTTGAAACCTTGATACTCTGGGAAAGGTTCGTCTGCCGGGCCTCGTTCTGAAGCCCGCGTGAGTGCGCCCGTAGCTCAGCTGGATAGAGCGACTGACTACGAATCAGTAGGCCGGGAGTTCGAATCTCTCCGGGCGCGCCATTCCTCTCTCAACCGATCTTTTCGAGCGGCCGTTGCGCCGCTTTCGCTTTGTGCGGGCAACGGAGGGTTCGCTCGATTCCGCGCCCTCCCGGCAGATTCCCGAACGGCGCCTTCGAAGGCATCTCTTGCGGATGGCAATGCCACGGCGCGACGGCGCTGAAACCCGGTCCGGCGAGCCATGAGAAGATGAAAAAGCGGGCGGGTGATGGCGCATGGCGCTATGGCCGCGCCATCGCCGCCGCCGAGTCACCTCCGCCGCGACGACGGGCGGGCCGAAGGTGCGCCGCAACGTCAAAACCTTCATCCACAAGCTCAACGATTTCGGCGTGGTGGTGGAAGAGCAGCCGGCGCGGTGACCTTGAAGATACAGCACATGGAGTGCGGACGTGCCCGGCCATTCTTCTGTATAACGCCGTACGGACCTGCGATGCCCTGTGTTTCCCTCGGCTCCAGCGACAAGGCGGGAGTTCAATTTCCTGATAAAGTCACTGGGAATAAGTTGGCGGACGGAACGATATAGAAAGCGAAAGTGACCTTCGGCCAGGGATCGAAGGTGAAGGAGCACGGCTTGGCCGCAGCCTCGAAGATACAAGCTGCAAGGATCCATCCGCTGACTTCGGTGCGATTCTTTGCGGCGTTGATGGTTGTGCTCTTCCATTCGTTTCCGGTTACGCTCCCGGGGTTCCCTCCCGGCGCTCTTGGCCAGCGGTGGTTGTCCACCTGGTCTGTCTCCGTCAGTTTCTTCTTTTTCCTCAGCGGCTACATTTTGTCGGTTGTCTACTTGCGTCATGGGCAGCCGGTGAACCGGCGCAATTTTTGGGCGGCGCGTTTCGCGCGCATCTATCCGCTCTTTTTTGCCACGCTGGTATTGGATACTCCCGACGTTATTTTTTGGCGCATTCCGGTTTACGGCCTGAAGAAAGCAGTTCTCCTGACCGGGGGGACATTCTTGTTCGATCTGTCGATGCTGCAGGCGTGGGCGCCTCATTTCCGCATGATCTGCGGCGCCAATTGGTCACTTCCGTCGAGGCCCTGTTTTACCTGCTGTTCCCCTTCGCCGGGCCTGCTTTATGGAAGCTACGCGGGAAGAAGCTGTGGCTGGTGGCGTTGGCCATCTATGCCGCCGGACTTGCGGTTGCGGGAGCGGCTGGCGGGCGCCTCGACGAGTTTTCTGCGGGTGTCTTTCCACCCCTCCATGTCCCCACGTTCCTGCTGGGAATCCTCTTGGCCCGCTGGCAGCAGGAAGTACGCGAGCGCCCGCAAAGGCCGTCGGCGCCCATTCTGCATCAATACGGGGTTTTGCTGGTTGCTTTACTCGGATACGTCCTTGTAGTTGCTAACGTGCAGACTCACATCCCGATCCTATTGGCCTACGATGGCTTGCTGGCCCCTGTATTTGCCTGCATCATCTGGTCGCTTTCCTTTGCCGATTCGCTGATTGCCCGCTTGTTCAGCTTTTCCTGGCTGGTGGTTCTGGGTGAGGCGAGTTATGGCCTCTACCTGATTCATGGGCCTGTCTGGTGGTACTTCTATTGGATATTTGGTTTCGAGAAGGTTCGGATCTGGTATCCCTTTTACCTCTGCAGTTGCATTGGCCTCAGCGTGTTGAGTTTTTACTTCCTCGAGACGCCGACCCGCAAATGGCTGCTGCGCCGCATGGCCGTCAGACCACGCGAAACCATGGAAGCAGCGTCGGATGCGCAATAGCGGTATGTGACGATTGCGATATCTACGAGGGGGCCGCAGGCCAATAATCGCCGGATTGCCGCTGAGCGACTGGGTACTCGTGTCTGGAGATCCAGCTAGGATTGAATTTTCTTGAGTACCGCTCTAGGCGCAAAGCGATGCGCTATATCATGTCAGCATGAAGATCGCCTATTTGACGATTGGCGCGTCTGACGATGTCAAAGAATGGTCGGGAATTCCATTTTTCATGTCGGACGGCTTCGCCCGCAATGGAGCGGATGTCGTCAGAATTCAAAATTTGCGCGGCGCCAGAAGCGTCTACCTTCGCGGCCGGGATCTGTTTCGGACTCGAGTTCTGCACGAGAATTACTCCTCCTTCCGGCACAAAAAGCGCCTGGCGCATTACGCCCGCCAGATTGCTGAGCTCGCCAAGAAACTGCGCCCGGATGTCATTGTCTGCCCCAGCACGCTTCCTGTGGCCTATCTCGAAACGGATATTCCAATTGCGATCTGGACGGACTCGACCTTTCGCGGACTCCTTGATTTCTATCCGGGGTATTTCCACGTAAGCGCTCAGGCGATAGCCGAAGGCGACGCGGCAGAACAGGCGGCATTCGAGCGGTGCACGCTTGCCTTGTATGCCTCCGAGTGGGCCGCGCGAACGGCAATCGACTGTCATGGCGCCGATCCCAGTAAGGTTCGCGTGGTTCCGATGGGAGCGAATCTTTGCGGCGATGCCAGCGAGGTTGACGTTGCGCAGAGGATCGCGAACCGGGCCATGGATCGCTGCGAGCTGCTGCTGCTGGGCGTGGACTGGGTCCGCAAGGGCTGCGCCGTCGCGGTGGATGTGGCGCGGGAGCTTAACCTCCGGGGGATGCCTACGACTTTGACGATTGCCGGGTGCACGCCGCCTTCCGGCATGGCTCTTCCGGAGTGTGTGAAAATCATCGGGTTCGTCGACAAGCGAACCCCGGCCGGTATGGATCAGGTGAAGGATCTCCTCGTGAATAGCCACTTCCTTATTCTTCCCTCCCGAGCCGAGTGTTACGGAATTGTCTTCGCCGAGGCGAATTCGTTCGGTGTTCCCGTTCTCGCTTCGAACGTTGGCGGGATTCCCACTGTTATCAACGAAGGAAAGAACGGATTTATGGTGCCTATTCAGGATCAGAGGGCGGAGGTCGAGGAATATTGCGAATTGGTTCTCCGCGCCATGAGCGCGCCGGATATCTACCGCCGGCTCGGAAACTCCGCACTTGAAGAGTACAAGACCAGATTGAACTGGACGGTGGCGGCCGCGAGCGCCATGCAAGCCATCGGCGAGCGGATCGGTTGAGGAGGATTACGGCCGTTCGACCCTGCTTTGACGCGAGAGTAGGATTATGCTGCAACCGGGACAGCTTAATTTGTTTTTGCGGCGCGCCTCTGTTTGCGCTACTGAGGAGAGCCCGCGGCGCGCCATGGCGCGTGCTTCACGGCCCTCGGGGGATCCCGGACGCTGAACCCGGCGCCGTTGTCGTGGTTGCCGGCGGCGACAATGCGGAGGCCGGAACAGGGAAAGTGCAAGAGGCGAAAATAACGTTCGCATGAAGGTTTTGGTTTCGGGCGTATGCGGGTTTGCGGGTAGTCATCTTGTTCGCTGCTTTCTGGAGTCTCACCAGGGCATCGAGATCGTGGGACTGGACAACCTGGCGCGCCAGGGCAGCGAAACCAGCCGGCTGGCGAATTTCTTCATCCGGGTGCTCTTCGGAATTTCGTTCAACGACACCACCCACGCATTCAAGGCTTACCGGCGCACCGTGATCGAGGGCTGCAAGCCCATGCTCTCGGCACACTTCAATCTCACGGTCGAGCTGCCGCTCAAGACGATCATCCGCGGCTATTCCTGGACCACGATCCCGATTACCTGGCGCAACCGCAGGACGGGCGTGGCCAAGCTGAAGATCCAGGAGATGGGCAGCCGGTATCTCTTCATCTGTCTCTATCTGTGGCTGGAAAAGCACCTCAGCCGCGGCGATTACAAGAAAAGAGAGATTTGAAGAGCGACCAGCGGATCTGGCAAGTTCAGGGAGAGCGCGGAAGAGCCGCTTCAGACGCCGCTATACGCCGAGAATCCGCCGTCGATGGGAACCAAAAGAAAAGCGGAGCGATTCACGCTCCGCTTCAATGCCTCCGACAGCAGATCCGAGCCTCAATAGAGGTGAAAATTCACCTCGACCGTAATCATCACCGCCACCGGCGTCTTCCCGTCCTTCATCGCCGGCTTGAATTTGTACTGCCGGATCGCCTCCATGGCCTTCTCATCCAACCCCATGCCCAGCGCGCGTACCACGCGAAGATTCTGCGGGTTGCCCTGCGCATCGACGATGAGCGAAATCAGGCAAACGCCCTGATACTTGGCGCGCCGCGCCTCGTCGGAGAACTCCGCTTCCACGCTGTGGATGACCACCGGCGCCGAGACCCCGCCGCCGATCCTATACAGCCCTCCGCCCACATTGCCGCCGTAGCCGGGCCCGTATCCATTGCCCTGGCCCGAGCCCAGCCCGCCGCCGCTGCCCGTTCCCATGCCTGCGCCCGAGCCCGTTCCGGCCGAGGCCAACGTCACATTGGACGACTCGTGCATCCCGATCATCGGCATATTGTTGTCGGGCAGTTGAATGTTCTTTTGCACGTTGATGGCCGCAGGCTCAGGCAGCTTCGGATTGTCAATGGTCTGCGGTTGCGGAGGAGTAATCGGATCCTTGATTCTCTCGGGCAGCTTGCCTTTGTTCGCTTCGATGGGGCTGCGGTCGCCGCCGCCACCGCCGCCTCCAGCCTTCACCTTAGAGTTCGGCCCCTGGTATTCCCCTACATCGATATTCGTCGCCTGCAGCGGCTGATTCACGATCTTGTGGACCACGTGAATACCCATCCAGATCGCCAGCAGCAAGACGGAAATATTAAAGGTCGTCGAGAGCCCGATAGCCCACGGGTTCGGCTTCACGGCCATCCGGTCGGGCACCGGAATCGGCTGCGAGGTCAGCTTTAAAGGGGGAAGCTTGACCGGGAAAAACACGTCCCGGATGCTTTCCCAGAGGCCCTGCCAAATGGGCTTCTCCTCGAATGCCCGTCCAAGAAACGCATCCAGCTCGTGGCCATTCACCGCCGCCGCAGCTCCCTGGGAGCCCGTTTCTGCCGGTATCAAGAGATCGTTTGCCATAAGGACTGATGGATCGGTCGTTGCTGGGTGTTAGATGCAGGCAGGTCCATAAACGGGCCTATTGATTCATTATGCTTGACCGCGCCCGTATTTGTCTCGGCTCCACAGCTGGATGCGAGCCCGGCCTGGCCCTCCGCGGCCTCATATTCCGCCAGCTCCAACACTTCCATAAACAATAGACGCTTACTCCATTCGGTTTGTTACCGGAAAAAATCTCTCTCGGCCATTTACACTGATCCATGAACAAGTTCGCATCCCAGAATGGAGTCCCGATGTCCCCTGCGCCGGAGTTGAAGGCGACCCTCACTTTGCCTCAGACTGCCTTCGCGATGAAAGCCAATCTGCCGCAGAATGAGCCGCTTCGGCTCGCCCGCTGGACTTCGCTCGGCCTCTATGAAAAGCTGCGCAAAGCCGGCCGCGGACGGCCCGTCTACCTGCTTCACGACGGCCCTCCCTACGCCAACGGGCCGATCCACCTGGGCCACGCTCTCAACAAGGGATTGAAGGACTTCGTGGTCAAGTCCAAGACCATGGCCGGCTTCGACGCCCCCTACGTCCCCGGTTACGACTGCCACGGACTGCCCATCGAGATCAAAGTGGACGAGAAACTGGGCCACAAGAAGCTGGAAATGCCGGTTCCCGCGGTTCTCGAAGCCTGCCGCGCCTATGCCCAGAAGTACGTCGGCCTGCAGACCGAACAGTTCGAGCGTATTGGCTGCTTCGGCCGCTGGGAAACACCTTACAAGACCATGGCTCGCGGCTACGAGGCCCGCACGCTGGAGGCCTTCTACGGCTTTCTCGAGAAAGGCTTCGTCTACCGCGGCCTGAAGCCGGTTTACTGGTGCATCCACGATCGTACCGCCCTGGCCGAAGCCGAGGTCGAGTACGAAAACCACACCAGCCCCTCGATTTACGTTCGCTACCGGCTCACCTCCGATCCCGCGGCGATCGTTCCGGCGCTCGCCGGGCGGCAGGTTTCAACGATCGTCTGGACCACCACCCCATGGACACTGCCCGCATCGCTGGCCGTGGCCTTTCATCCCGACTTCGACTATGTGGCGCTGGAGGCTGAGTCCGGCGAGGTCTATATTGTCGCCGCTGCGCTGGCCGAGCAGGCGGCCGCGGCCTGCCGGCTTGGTCACACGAAACAACTTGCCCGCTTCAAGGGCGCCCTGCTCGAACGTGTAACCTTCCAGCATCCGTTCCTGGAACGCTCGATCCTCGGCGTACTGGGCGCCTATGTCACCGCCGACACAGGCACCGGCGCGGTCCACACCGCGCCCGCCCATGGCGCAGACGACTTCTATACCGGCCAGCGCTACGGATTGGACCCCACCTGCCGCGTCAATGCCGGCGGGCACATCCACGTCGATCCCGCCGCCTGGCATCTGGCCCAGCCTCCGGCTTTCGACGGGCTGAACGTGTGGAAGGCGAACCCAATCATCGTCGCCATGCTCGAAGAGCGCGGCGCGCTGCTGGGCGGCGGGCAACTGGAGCACTCCTATCCGCATTGCTGGCGCTGCCACCATCCCGTGATCTTCCGCGCCACCGAGCAGTGGTTCATCAGCCTGGAAACGCCGATGAAGCGCGCCGACGGCTCTGAAACCGCCTTCAGGAAGGTGGCTATTGAGGAGATCGACAAGGTCATCTGGGACCCGGCCTGGGGCAAGGAGCGGATCACCAACATGATCGCCACGCGCCCCGACTGGTGCATCAGCCGCCAGCGCATCTGGGGCGTGCCCATCGCCGTCTTCCTGTGCGAAGGCTGCAATCTGCCCATCGTTGACGCCGCTCTGAACCGCGGGATCGTCGATCTCTTCGAGCGCGAGGGCGCGGAGGCGTGGCACACGACGCCGCTTGAAGTACTGCTGCCCGCCGGCACCGCGTGCGCCCACTGCGGCGGCACGTCCTTCCGCAAGGAAACCGACATTCTGGATGTGTGGTTCGACTCGGGCGTGAGCTGGCTGGCCGTGTGCGAGTTCGATCCCGATCTTAGCCCAGCCTATTCCCTATTCCAAAAGGGGGAGGGGCGAGAAGTCCCGGAGGTTCTGTACCTGGAGGGCGGCGACCAGCACCGCGGCTGGTTCCACTCTTCCCTGCTGACCTCTGTCGCTTTGCGTGGCCGTGCGCCCTACTCTCACGTCGCCACCGCCGGCTGGACGCTCGACGAACAGGGCCGCGCCATGTCGAAGTCGCTCGGCAACGGCGTCGATCCCGTCGATATCGCCAACCGCATAGGCGGCGAGATCGTGCGCCTGTGGGTCGCCTCGGTCGACTTCCGCGAAGACATGGCCGCCAGCGAGAACCTGATGCAGCGTTGCGCCGAGCTTTACAAGAAGCTGCGCAACACCTTCCGCTTCCTGCTCGGCAACCTGCAAGGCTTTGTCCCCGCGCGCGATCGCGTCCCCGAGGCCGAGCTTTTGCCGCTCGATCGCTACATGCTGGCCCGCACGCGCGACCTGACCGAGAAAATTCTTGCCTGGTACGAGGCCTTCGAGTTCCATCGCGTCTACCAGGCGGTGAACGAGTTCGCCATCGTGGACCTGAGCGCCTTCTACCTCGACGTGCTCAAGGACCGGATGTACACCTTCGCGCCCACTAACCAGGCGCGCCGCTCCGCGCAGACGGTGCTGTGGCAGATCACCGAGGCGCTGGTCCGTCTCGTCGCGCCCATCCTCACCTTCACCGCCGACGAGATTTGGGAACACCTGCCCGCCGTCGAAGGCCGCGAAGTCTCGGTGCATCTTGCGCGGTTTCCCAAGCCGGAGGAAATCTTCTCGGAGAATCCGGCGGAGCTGCTTGAAGAGTGGAAGAGGATGCGCGCGATTCGCGATGAAGTCTTCGCTGAAATCGAGGTCAAGCGCAAGGATGGCGAGATCGGAAAAGGGACAGAAGCGCGCATCGAGATTCTGACCAACTTCAACGACAAAACTTTGCTCGACAAATTCTCAAAGGAAGTACTCGCGGAGTTCTTGAACGTCTCCGCTGTCAATGTTGTCGCAGGCTCTGTAGAGGACCACATTGAGGGCGCGCCCTACGTACTCGTCTACCGCGCCTTTGGAACCAAATGCAACCGCTGTTGGCGCTATACGGACGACACGTCCAGCTACGGCATCTGGCAGAACGTCTGCAACCGCTGCCAGTCGGCCCTGCGCGAGATGGGCGTCGCGCCTCCACAACCGGAGGCCGAACAGTGACCTGGCTACAGAACTGGCCTCGCCCTCGCCGTCTGCATTGGCTTCTCCTCATTTCGGCGTTGATAATCGTCGCCGACAGGCTGACCAAGAACTGGGTCTCCGCTCACATCCGTCTGGGCGGCGCCATCCCCGTCATCGACCACGTTCTTCGCATCTCGCACTGGACCAACGAGGGCTCGGCCTTCTCGCTCTTCGCCAACACCGCCTCGCCCAACGCCGTGCGCTGGGGCTTGGTTGCGTTCACCCTCTTTGCCGTGCTGGTCATCTTCATCGTCCTGTTGCGCCTGGGCAGCCGCATCACGCTCACCACCATTGCTTTCGCACTCATCCTCGGCGGAGCCCTCGGCAACGTTCACGACCGCATCGCCTACGGCTCGGTCATCGACTTCATCGAAGTGCACATCTTCACCTATCACTGGCCCGACTTCAACATCGCCGACTCCTCGATTGTCACCGGCTACTGCCTGTTCTTCCTCGACTCCCTGTTGCCGCGCAGGAACACCGAATCCTGACCTCACAGGCGCCGTCCGCCGGGCGCCAGGGCTGGCCAGCGAATTGATTTACGCTGTCCTCCGGCAGGATTTCCAAATCCAACGCAGCCACGCTGGCGTCCGCGCGCATTGGCTGACACACGGTATGCAAGAATCGAAGGGAGGGCCGTTGAGGACTCGTTCCGCGCAGCTACATCGAAAAGCCGCGCAGTTGGCCCGAAACATTGTCCTGCTGCTTCGTCCGACGCCCCGCGAGGAGCCCGATGAAATCTCTCCATTTTGCCTTTTCGCCGCGCGCTGCCTTTAGCGCCGTTGCCGCGCTTGTTCTTTTTTGTCCCTGCGTCGCCCGCGCCCAGCGCCTGCCGTCAACCGTCGTGCCCACGCACTACACCCTCAAGCTCACGCCCGATTTGAAAGCCGCTGCCTTCTCCGGCGTGGAAGCGATCGACATGAACATCGGCCAGCCCACGCGATCGATCACACTGAACGCCATTGAGATCGCCTTTCAGTCGGTGACCATCTACCCCAACGGCCCGCGGCAGACGGGCACGGTCAGTCTCGATCCGGAAAAGCAGCAGGCTACCTTCACCTTTTCCCAAACTGTTCCCGCGGGCAACGCCACCATCAAGATCCGCTACACCGGCATTCTGAACAACGAGTTGCGCGGCTTCTATCTTTCAAAAACCGCGCGCCGTAATTACGCTGTCACGCAGTTCGAGGCCACCGATGCACGCCGCGCTTTCCCCTGCTTCGACGAGCCGGCCTTCAAGGCCAGGTTCGATATCTCGCTGGTCATCGACGCCGGCGACACGGCGATTTCGAACACCCCCATCGTGGCCGACACGCCCGGTCCGGGGATCAACAAGCACACGCTCGAATTCGCCACCACGCCCAAAATGTCCACTTATCTCGTCGCCTTCCTGGTGGGCGACTTCCAGTGCACCGGGGGGCGCCAGGACAACGTCGATTTGCGTGTCTGCTCCACTCCCGATAAAGTCGCGCTCACGCCTTACGCGCTCGGCATCGCCAAGTACGTTCTGCACTACTACGACGGCTACTTCGGCATTCACTATCCACTCAAGAAGCTCGACCTGATCGGCATTCCCGACTTCGAGGCCGGCGCCATGGAGAACTTCGGCGCCATCACCTTTCGTGAAACCGACCTGTTGCTCGATCCAAAGGCTGCGCCGGTCGCCGACAAGGAAAACGCAGCCCTCACCATCGCGCATGAGATGGCTCACCAGTGGTTCGGCGACCTGGTGACCATGCGGTGGTGGGACAATATCTGGCTCAACGAGGGCTTTGCCACCTGGATGGAAAACAAGCCCGTGGCCGCCATGCATCCCGAGTGGAACATTCCGCAGGTGGTCGCCGGCGACGAACAGGACACGCTGAATATCGATGCGCAGCCCACTACGCGCGCCATCCGGGCCAAGGCCGAGACGCCCGCCGAGATCGACCAGATGTTCGACAGCATCGCCTACGGCAAGGCCAGCGACGTGTTGCTCATGGTGGAGAACTACCTGGGCGAAGAAACCTTCCGCAAAGGCGTTCATGCGTATCTGGCCGCGCACGAATACGGGAACGCCACGGCGCAGGACTTCTGGAATGCGCAGACATCGGTAAGCCACAAACCTGTCGACAAGATTATGGAATCGCTGGTGGCGCAGCCCGGCGCGCCGATCCTCATCTTTGGCGCACCCGCGGGCAGCAACGTTTCCGTCGAGCAAAAGCGATTCTTTCTCAGCCCCAGCATGGAGCCGAACGCAGAGCAGAAATGGACGCTGCCGGTCTGCTTTAAGACCGGCGATGCTCCGCGATGCAAGCTTGTGACGCCTGAAACTTCCCGTCTTGAAGTTCCGCCCGCGGGTCTCTTTTTTGCCGATGCCGGCGGCAAGGGCTACTACCGCAGCGCATACGCGCCTGCGCAGTACGCCGCGCTGGTCGCTCACGCCGAGTCCGGGCTGACGCCGCCGGAGCGCATCAGCCTGACCGGCGACGAGTGGGCGCAGATGCGCGCCGGCAAAGCCACCGTGGGCGATTATCTGAATCTGGCGGCTGCGCTCAAATCCGATCCCAACGCCGACGTGCTCTCGAATGCCTTTGAGAATGTTGGCGTTGTTGCCGACCGCGTGGCCTCAACGAAAGAGGAGCGCGATGCGTTTGCCGCGTGGATCCGCCGCACCTTTGCCCCCGAGTACGCCAAGCTCGGCCCTCCCGCGCCCGGCGACTCGCCCAACACGCGCGAACTGCGCGCTCGCCTCTTCTCGCTGCTTGCCGATCGCGGCAACGACGCCGATCTCATCGCCCAGGCGCGTAAGATCGCCGATCGGTATCTTTCCAATCCCGCGTCAGTCGATCCGACGCTCGGACAGGCCGCTCTGCAAGTGGCCGCCGAGAACGGCGACGCCGCTCTCTTTGACCGCATGGAGGACGTGTACAAGACCTCCAAAGATCCCGATTTACAGGAGACTGCGTTGCGGCTGCTGGTTGTGTTTGACAAGCCCGCCCTGCTCGAGCGCGCTCTCGAGTACTCGGTGTCTAGCGACGTGCGCAACCAGGATGCCGCAATTCAGTTCGCCATCGGTCTCGAAATCCCCGAGAACCGCGATGCCACCTGGAATTTCATCAAAACGCATTGGGATCAGGTCCAGGCGGAGTTAACTACCGACCTCGGCTCGGATCTTGTAAGCTCTACGGGGAACTTTTGCAGCGCCGAGGCCCGCGACGATGTGAAGAGCTTCTTCACCGCCCATCCGGTTCCTGCCTCCGACGTGGCGCTCAAGCACGCCCTCGAACATATCGATGGCTGCATCGAGCTGCGCCGCCTGCAGGAACCGAATCTGAAAACGTGGCTGGCGAGCCAGAGCGGCTCATAAGCAGCCTGATTCTGGCCAAGGAGCTCGAAGCTTGCGTAGCCGCTCGCAGCCAAAGACGGCGCGGGCGTAGTATCTTGCAGAAAGAATCGATGCACGAGCTCTCCATCGCGGCCAGCATTGTGGAGGCGGTCAGCGAGGCCGCCTCCGCGTATCCCGGCGCTCGCGTCATGGAAGTGCGGCTGCGCGTAGGCGCGCTGGCCTCGGTCGTTGACGATTCGCTCCAGTTCTGCTGGGAGCTGGCTACGGAAGGCTCGCCGCTTGCCGGCGCGGCGCTGGTCATTCAAAAGCTGTCCGTGATCGTGCACTGCGGCTCCTGCGGCACGGATGCCCAGATCGACGGCGTGCAGAGCTTTCGCTGCCCGCGCTGCGGTGAGCCGGCTGCCGATCTTCGCCAGGGACGCGAGCTGGAGATCGAATCGATTGAGCTGGAGGAGCCGGAGCCGAAAGAATCGGAGAGTGGCGCGCCGGAACCCGTGGAGGAGCACATATGACCACCCGGATTGTTGAGCTACGGCAAGGAATTCTAAAGAAGAATGATGAACTAGCGGCGGGGCTGCGCAATCGCTTCACGTCGGCCGGAGTGCTGGTGCTGAATCTCGTATCGAGCCCCGGCACGGGCAAGACAGCATTCCTTGAGCGCACGCTGCGCGAGCTCCACGCCCGCGGGGCGCGCGCCGCGGCGCTGGTGGGCGATCTTGAGACCGACAACGATGCCCGCCGGCTGGCTGCAAGCGGCGTGCCTGTGCGCCAGATCAATACTCACGGCATCTGCCATCTGGACGCGGAGATGGTCGCGAAGCATCTCGACGCCTGGGAGGGTCTGGCGCTCGCCGGGCTCGACTATCTCTTCATCGAGAACGTCGGCAACCTGGTGTGCCCGTCGAGCTATGACCTTGGAGAACGCATCCGCGTAGTGCTGCTGAGCGTGACCGAGGGCGAGGACAAGCCGCTCAAATATCCGGGGCTGTTCAACTCTGCCGACGCCGCAGTTATCACCAAGATCGATCTCGCCGTTCCCTGCGCCTTCGACCGCGAGCTGGCTCTCAAAAACATCAACGAGATCCGGCCCGGTATCCGGATCTTCGAAACCTCGGCCAAAACCGGCGCGGGGATGGATGGATGGCTCACGTACCTCGCAGAGCAGGCGCGGCCTTCCTGAGTTCCGCCTGCGATCCCCGAATTCAATGAACCACCGCATCCATGGCGTTGCCAAGGCGCGGCCCGGATCTCTCCCGTGCTCCGCAAATCACCTCTTGAACGCCCGCAGCGCAAGCCGCGCTGCGTGATAGCCGCACATGCCGTGCACACCTCCACCCGGCGGCGTCGACGCCGAACACAGATAAAGCTTGGGCGCGCCGGTCGCGTAGCCGCTGAGAGTAGGACGGAAAAACATCTGCCGCATCGTCATCGCACCGCCGCTGATGTCGCCGCCCACGAGGTTTGCATCCATCGCTTCCAGCACCGCGGGCGCGGAAACGTGCCGCGCCAGCACGCAATCGCGGAATCCCGGCGCAAAGCGCTCGATCTGCGCTTCGATGCGCTCCGTCATGTCGAATGTTGATCCATTCGGCACGTGGCAATAGGCCCACAGCACATGTTTACCCTCTGGCGCGCGTGACGAATCATAGAGAGTGGGCTGCGCAACCAGCACGAAGGGCCGTTCGGCTTCCCGCCCATGGGCTACGGCATATTCGGCCTCGGCAATCTCCTCAAATGTCCCGCCCAGGTGCACCGTGATCGCTCGCCGGCAATGTGCCGCGCGCCACGGAACGGGTTGCGAAAGGGCGTAGTCGATTTTGAACGCACCCGGCGCGTGTTGAAATCGCTCCAGCGCGGTCCTGTATTTGGGCGCAAGCCGATCGCCAGCGATTGCGAGCAGTTGCCGTGGAGTTGTGTCGAAGAGTACAAGCTCGCTGCTCGATTCCAGCGCACGGAACGCGGCCGCATCGATGCGGGAGGACGTGTGCACCGTTCCGCCCAGCGCCTCCAGCGTGCCGATGAGCGCCCGCGTAATGGCACGCGCGCCGCCACGCGGAATCGGCCAGCCCACCGCGTGAATGGTGATGCCGAACAGCCATCCGATGGTCGCGCTCAACGGCTGATCCAAGCTCAGGAACGAGTGGCCCGCCAGCCCCGCGAAAATGGCCCGTGTCCGCGGACTCACGAAGTGACTCTTGGCAAAGCCTTCTGCGGATTGGATCGACGAAAGTCCGAATCGCGCCATGCGCAGGGGATGATGCGGAATGCGCAGCGCGGGCCCCAGCGTGTCTTCGGCAAACTCATTCCAGCCGTTGGCCGCTGGTTGCATCAAGCCGCGCCATAGCTTGCCATCCGCTCCCAGCGCGCGCTCCGCGTGCTCCAGATCGCGCTCCAGCACCACGGCCGATCCGTCGTCAAGCGGGTGCGCCAGCGGCGCTTCGCCGTGGATCCACTCCAGTCCGTGATCCCCAAGCGGCAACGAAGTAAAGAACGGAGACCCCGCCGCGAACGGATGTACGGCCGAGCCAAAGTCGTGCAGAAACCCCGGCAATGTGAGGGGCAGCGTACGCGCTGCGCCGCCCGGCTCGGCTTCGGCCTCAAAGACCTCCACGCGCATCCCCGCTGCGGCGAGCACAATGGCTGCGGCGAGCCCATTGGGGCCCGATCCAATCACGCAGGCGCGGCTCATCGTGTCATCGTCCTCCGGTCATTGGTTCTTCAGTCATGGGGCGGCAGCTCTTCAGGCCATTCCGCCACAGCAAAGCGGCCATCCGCGGTCATGGCCAGCTCCGGCGCGTACAGGCCGAGATACTCGCGGCGCCACCAGTTGCCGGTTCGCCGCTTTTCATCCATCGATGTGAACCAGTATTGCCACAGCACTGCGCGCACATAGCGCGGCGGAATCTGTGGGAAGGGATTGACTCGGAAAAGCGACAGCACAGCGCCGTCGCCCAAGAGAAGACGCTCCTCCGTCAGCGGCACAATCTCGTTGTCGCGCCAGCCGCCGAGCGAAGCAAACCACAGGTTCCAGTCGAAGCGCGGCTGATAGGGCGCATAGATGGCGGGCGCTTCGTTCAACGCCTGCGGCTTGTTCCGAAACGGATACGCGGTCCAGTTTGTGCCGTCGTCGGAACCTTGAAATTCGATTTCGTAGCGTCCGCGAGTCATCACCGCGAAGAGGCCGTATTGATTGGCAATGCGAAAAGGCTCGAGCGCGATGAGCGGCTTCACCGGTAGCGGAACGTCGCGCAGCGGAATTCCGATCATCTCCACAATCGTGTTGTAGGCAATCCATGTGAGCATGAATGCGGCTGCGGCCAGGCGGGCAACCCACCACGAAAATCCGAAATGTTCGAGAAATGTGCGGCGCCTGGGGACATGCTCGTGCGCCTCAACGTCCGCCGTTGTCACACTGGCCTCACCCATGGCCAGAATCGATAATGGCTGCTCCTCATGCAATTCCCGCGGCGGCGCTGAAATCCGTTCCGGCTGGCGCGGGCGAAAGCGTGCGGGAACCAAGCGGAGCAGGAACTTGTCGTCGAGCAGCAGGAAGCCCAGCGACAGCACCAGATAATTCAGGAATGCATAGTTGGCGGTGAGGATGACGCCAATCTCCCAAGGCGTGACGATGAAGAAAAGGATCAGGCGCACGCGGCGCGGAAAGAACATCATGAATGCCAGGCCCAATTCGAGCGCCAGGGTTCCTCCAACGGTAGCCGCATGGAACCAATGCGGCAGGTGCTCGGCATACCACCCGATCCACGTGGGCAACGGGCCATTCTGGTAGTACTCGTCCATGGCCGTAAAGTTGCGCCACTGCGGGTCGCCGCTGGCGAGCTTCACCATGCCCGATTCGAAATAAATCCGGAACCACTCCCACTGCAGCAGGAACCAGCTCATGCGCGCGGGCGGATCGTGCGCGCCCCATCCCGGCCACAGCCCGCGTGGGGCGAAAAATAGCGCCAGGAATCCCGCTTCCAGCAGCATGCCGTCTGACTGATAGCTCGAGAACACGCTGCTCGCGCCGACGAACGAGAGGAAACACACAAAGCAGACGAAAAAGCTCAGGCGGGGCCACACGTTCAGGAAAGCAATCACGGCGGCAATCAGGCCGATCCACGTCACCGCCATCATCGTCGCGGAGCTCGACGAGATCCAGTAAAGCGATGGCGCGTACCAGTAGCGCGCCAGGCCCAATTGCTGCGCGACATCGGCCAGATAATCCCGCGCGGGCAGAATTCCATCGGGACCGATCAAGCCCTTGATCTGAAACAGCAGCGAATAGAACGCGGAGAAGTAGATAAGCGCGAGCGCGCGCAGGAAGATCCACCGCGGAACCATTTGCCCCCGCGGGCCGCGGCGACCGTCGAAGAGCCACCGGAAGACGTCAATCAGCTTGCTCCACCGCATGTCTCGAACAGAATACCGGCTGGCCTGCGCCCTTCATAAAGAAAAGTGCGCTTGGTTCGCTTCGAACGCGGTTGACCGGCATGCACACGCGGAGTATCAAGGGATGGTTATGACTCGAGCCGCTTTTGCCGCTCTTTTCACTCTGGCGGCAATTCCTGCGCTGAATTTGCCTGCACGCAGACCGCCAGGATCCTACCTGCTCGTGGGGCGGTTTCTCAGCCGCCGTGCGTCAGGCCATCGATCCGGCCTGGGTGAGCACGCTGCCGTAAACGATGAATGCGTCCCGCGTTTACGGTCGTCCTCCTGCAACGATGCGCCATTTCGGACAGAATTCAAGGTGGCTTTTTCTCGATGAAAAAGTTACTTGGCGATTGTGCCTTGGTCTACACCTGCAGGAGACCCGCTATAGAATGGCTTCGCGTAATGCATCGCACTCTGGAGGAATGCACATGAGCGCCCTCTTGAAGATTGCTGCCTGGGGAGTCCTCTTGCCGGCCGCGGCCGTCACCGTTTGCGCGCAACAGGACTACTTCCGCAACTGGCCGCCGGGGCGTTCCCCGCAGGAGATCGGCAAGGCGCTGGCCGAGCACTTTGTGACCAGCCCGCACCAGTACGGCGCAACCATCCATTACTCCGAGGTGGGCGTCTGGTACGGCGCATTGACCTTCGCGCAACAGACCCATGACGAAGCTCTCACCGCCGAGCTCATCAAGCGCTTCGATCCATTGCTGCCCGGCGGCGCCGAAGACGCCCAGGTTCCCAAGCCCGATAGCGTGGATAACTCGATCTTCGGCATCGTGCCCCTCGAAATCTATATGGAGACCAAGGATAAAAAATATCTCGACTACGGGCTGAGCTTTGCGAACCGGCAGTGGGAGAATCCGAGGCCGGATGGGCTGTCGAACCAGTCGCGCTTCTGGATCGACGACATGTACATGCTTACCATTCTGCAGCTCGAGGCCTACCGCGCCACCGGCGACAAAAAATATCTCGACCGCGCCGCCAACGAGATGGTGGCTTATCTCGATAAGCTGCAGCAGCCCAACGGCCTGTTCTATCACGCGCCGGATGTTCCGTTTTTCTGGGGCCGCGGCAATGGATGGGTGGCCGCGGGTATGAGCGAGATGCTCCGCGACCTTCCTGCGGGCCATCCGCAGCGCGCGCGCATCCTGGCGGCCTACAAGCTCATGATGGCCGCCCTGATTAAATTCCAGACCACCGACGGCATGTGGCGCCAGCTCATCGATCGCGACGAGGCGTGGGAAGAGTCATCGAGCACGGGCATGTTCACCTTTGCCCTCATCGCCGGCGTGAAAAACGGCTGGCTCGATGCCGCTGCCTACGGCCCTGCTGCGCGCAAGGCATGGATCGCCCTCACCGGCTTCATCGACCAGAACAAAGACATGACCAGCGTCTGCGAAGGCACCGGGAAGAAAAACGACCTGGAGTATTACCTGGAGCGCAAGCGCCGCACCGGCGATTTCCACGGCCAGGAGCCGGTGCTCTGGGCGGCCTCCGCGCTGCTGCGGTAAGCGCCGCGCTTCGCGCCCCACCTGCGAACGCCCCACGAACCTCGCTGACCCGCTGACTTGCTAACTCGCCGTCCGCTCAATCCAGCCTTGTCAAATACGCACCCCCCTCGGCCGGATGCAAGTGCAGCGCGATATATTCCGCGATCGCGCGGTCGTCGCCCTGAGGCCGAATGCGCACCCAGTAGCTCTTCTCGCCGGGAAACTCGATGACATTCGAGCCCGGGTAGCGGCGGAGGAGTTGCTCCTTCAGCTTGATGGCCGCGCGCTCGTCGTGGAACGCGCCAATCTGCACGCACCAGCGCCCGCCGGTATCGATGGGCTTGGGCGTCTCGAACACGTCCATGCGCATGAGCGCCAGGCCGGCCCGGTAAACGCCGACGGCTTTGGCCGAAGCGATGGTCAGATCCAGCATTCTGTCTTCCACAAACGGTCCGCGGTCGTTAATGCGCATGGCGCTGGATTGGCCGGTCTTCAGGTTAGTCACCACCACCAGCGATCCCATGGGCAGCGTGCGATGCGCCGCTGTCAACGCCCGGTCGTCGAAGATCTGGCCGTTGGCGGCCCTCCGGCCCTCGTACGGCGCGGTGTACCACGTAGCGTAGCCCACCTCGCTCAAAATCGGCCTGTGAGTGGCCACAAATTCCAGATCTTCCGCCGTAATCCCTCCCGGCGGAACCGGCGTAACCGGAATGCGCGCCGCAGAAGGAGCCGGAGCCTCGGCGGCGGGAACTGTCTGCTCCTCGGGCGGCAACGCCTGCGGCGGAGCTACCGGCGCCGTCTTCTCCTTGTGCCGGCAGCCGCTCGCGCCCAGCATCGCTGCCGCTGTCAGAACCGTGCACACTGCGCCGCGCCAGCTTCCATTCACCTGCACCATCCTGCCTCGCGCCATTCCCGTTTTCAAGGGCGTGGCTCCCTGTGTTCATTTCTTGCCTGGTCCGGCGCCGGGTTGCGGGGTTGGTTCACAGCCGCATTGCTCTACTCAAACCGGTCGGCAAGGTTGCGCAGCGCGTCGGCGGCCGAGCGCATGGTCCCAATCGACTCCCGGCGCACCTGCGGTATCACCGCGTCGTTCACATAAGCAATCGCAGAACGAAGCTCCATCTCGATCCGCTCGACCGCCTCTTCGATCCGCTGGCCCACGCTGGACGAACCCCAACCGGAACTGTTTTGCGAGCTCATGACAAGGAACCTTCGCCGGGAATCATCGATTGCCAACCTATCCAAAGTCTGCTGAATGCAACAAGCCGCGTCAATGCCTCGCGAAACAAGGGGGATCGCGAACATTACTATTGACGCAAACAGGGCGCTCTCCCATGATGGGGCTGGAGGTGAAGCCGCTCACACCCGAGGAAAAAGGATGGCTGGTCGTACATAAACTCACGGACCCCTTCAGACTGCTCACCATCGCAGGCGTGGCCGGCATCTCGGCCGATGCCGAGCGCTACGGCGTCGGCTTGGCCACGGCGCCCATCGACAACTTCATCACAGAGTTCGTCCCCTCGATTGCCAGCCGCCTCCACGTCCACGTTGTCTTCGTCCAGCGCATCGTCAACCAGGTGGCGCGCACGGGGAACACGGAGTAGTTGGGCGAGGACCCGACGAAATCGTGAAATCGGCTGTAGGTTGATAACCGGTGGGCGCTGGCCCGGGTTTCGTGATACCAGCTCTCCTCTATGCAGGGGTACCACAAAACCCGCACTGAGTTGTCGAATGGTCTCGCATTTGAAACCCGAGAAGCCCGAGACCAGCCGGAAAATCCCGCCGGAACCGGTCGTTGACACGGCCATTCGAAACCTTGCCGGGTTGTGATGAACAATCTGCAGGATCGCCGCCGCTCCGCAAAACCGAAATTAGATGCTATTTGACGCTTGTCGATTAGCCCGCTACCCTCCTTGCCGTGGCTTCCTTCGGGGTGCATCTGGTACGATTTGGGGGACCGGTTTGGCATCGCCGGAAGTTCGGAATAGTTATGCATCTTCGCGCGACGCCTTGAGGCAAATGATGGAAATTCAGAAAAACACTCTACTGTCGGCCGCGATTTTAGTAATGGCTTCTATGGCTCCAATGTCCGCAGCGCAGGTTGAATCGCTCGGCCAGCGGATCGTGTCACCCGAAGTTGCCCCAGACGGGCATGTGACATTTCGCCTCTACGCGCCCAAAGCGCAGGCCGTGCGCCTGGCCACTCCCGACATACCCGACCTCGGACAAGGCGTGGCCATGACGCCGGCCACGTATGGCACCTTCACGGTTTTGGAAGCCGCCATGACGCGGAACGCAAATGGCGTTTGGGAAGTCGTCATGGGGCCGATTGATCCTGGCGCCTACCGGTACAACTTCACCGTGGACGGGGTGACTGTCATTGATCCGCTCAACCCCGTCACCAGCGAGTCCAATGTCCGAACTTGGAGTCTGGTGTACATACCGGGTGCGAATTTCATGGACACCCGCGAGGTTCCTCATGGCGCGATCGCGACGGTCACTTACTACTCCAAATCGCTCCAGCGTTTTCGCCGAATGCACATTTATACGCCGCCCGGTTACGAAAATGGCAAGGGCCGTTTCCCCGTGCTTTACCTGCTGCACGGCATGGGTGATAGTGATGACTCGTGGCCGACGGTCGGGCGCGCCGGGTTCATCATGGACAACCTGATCGCTGCCCAAAAAGCCAAACCTATGATCGTGGTCATGCCCGCCGGGCATACCGGTCCGCCGGACGCCGGCCCGCGCATCCCGGGCGCCTCCGGGTCTAGCGACGAATTCGTCGGAGATTTTGAGCAGGACATCATGCCCTACGTGGAGCAACACTACCGGGTGCGCGCCGATCGTCAACACCGCGCCATCGCTGGGTTGTCCATGGGAGGCTATCAAACGCTGGCCATCGCCATACCCCATCTTGAGAAATTTACTTATATCGGTGTTTTCAGTTCTGGCATTTTTGGCATTACCCGCCAAGGTTACAGCGGACATGTATCCTCCGGCCCCACTTTTGAAGAGCTGAACCAGGCAGCCCTCGATGATCCGAAACTAAAGCAAGGGCTTAAATTGTTCTGGTTCGCTACGGGCAAGGAGGATGGACTTCTCGCTACCTCCAGTGCGACGGTCGAGATGTTCAGGCGGCACAAATTCAACATCGTGTACGAGGAAAGTACGGGCGCGCACTCTTGGATCAACTGGCGCAATTATCTGAACGAGTTTGCGCCGCAGTTGTTTCAATGATGGAAGACCTGGTTGAAGCGTAATCGCACTATAGGGTCAGAGATTCCGTCTGTTTGCTGGAAGCTATAGCGGGTCTCCTGCAGGTGGTGACCAAGGCACAATCGCAAAGTGGCTTTTTCATCAGGAAAAAGCCACCTTGAATTCGGTCCGAAATGGCTCGTAGTTGCAGGAGAACCGCCGTAAAGAGTCACTCCGGAAAAATGGACATCGTCCGCCATCGCTGTGTCGCGGACAGCCGGCGCCTCGACATCGTTGGCCCGACGCCGGTTTCGTGCGCCGTCACGTTGGTCCCCATGAGCTGGGCATAGACATTTTTGGTGAACGCCGGCGTGCCGCCCCGATGCAACCGGAGCGCGCCGTATTCATTGACGGCCACAACGTAGTTGGCGGGAGGTACTGCGTATCCAAGCCTACGGTAACCGGCGATGGAAACGCGGGGGATTAAGGGCGCCGATGCGGCCGTTGTCTGGCTATTTGCTGAAAGGGACGCCGAAGGTGAGGAGTGCAGTCTGAGGCGGGCGAATTTGCGCACCGATGATTTTGGGCGATTTCCCCATCGCTTCCCAGACCCGAATCGCAGTGGGATTCATATAAAGCAGTCGTATCTGCTCACGGCTCTCTCCCCGGAGACTATAGATGCTGATTGTCGTCAAGAGGCTCCTCTGCCCGGACTTGAGCAAGTACGGTCCCATGCTCACGGCCGGCGCATTTTCGAGGTTCTGCACGTCCTCCGCGCTTTGTGCAACGATCTGATAGTTCGGCGCTGCTTGGGTGTGTCCCGCGATAAAGTTTTCCAGAAGATCGTTCGATGTGGGACCCGAGTCATGTTGTTGGACGCTCATTCCGCGCCTCGCAGGGAAATCCAGTAGTAACGCCGCCAGCAAAACTTGCAGCGAACCGGGCGGAGAACAAACAAGCCAAGCAGGCCATCGTAAGGGCGCAACTCGCCGGGCTTGAATTGAACGGATTTGCAGCGAGGGCACATTCGCCGGATCCATAGTACCCGCGGCAGCCAATCCGGCCAGGTCATGGTTGCGACATTCATGGCGAACTTCCTTTCAGTGTAAGGATGGCATCGATCACTGCTCTGTTCCGTCTCCCGCGCTGGAATTCGCGTCCAGCCATGAGAGCAGACAACGGATGCTGCCCGTAGCCAGGGCCACGCAGGAATCGGCAGCCCCGTAGTAGAGATGAATTGTGTCCCCATCCGCACCGATGGTTTGGCCGCAGGGAAACACGACGTCGTGCACATCTCCAGCGCGCTCGTATGGCGCTTCAGGGCCGAACATCCATGAGTCTCCCCGTTGCAGGCAGACCTCGGGTCTTTCCAGGTCAAAGAGGGCGAGACCTAAGCGATAAATGCTTCCTGCGGCGGTTTGCCGGACTCCGTGGTAGATCATCAGCCAGCCTTTGGGCGTTTCGATCGGCGGAGAGCATAGGCCAATCTTGTTCGCATCCCACCACCCCCCGCGCCGGGCTGCCAGGATGACTTTATGGCTGCCCCAATGCTGCAGATCGGGTGAGTAAGATATCCACATGTGAGCGCCAAGCGTGGTCATAGGCCGATGGATCAAGGCCCAGTAACCGTTGATTCTTCGCGGCAGCAGAGCGGCATCCTTATCTTCGGGCGGCATGATCACGCCGAATCGCTTAAAGCTCCGGAAGTCCTTGGTGAGCGCCAAGGAGACTCCCGGACCACCACGCGCAAAGGAGGTATACACCACTGCATATTGCTCGAGTTCCGGAACATAGGTGATGCGTGGATCTTCGATGCCCCAGATTTCCTCGGGGTATTCTTGGGGACTCGCCATCAGCGTTGGCTTGGCATCGATACGCCATCCATCGATTCCATTCTCCGAACGTGCCGCGCACAAGTGCGACAGGCCGCTCCGGTCTTCCACGCGGCAGAGCAGCAAGGTATTTCCGCCGGACAGGAGGACAGCTCCTGCGTTGAAGACGCTGTTAATCGGATAGGGCCAGTTTTCCCGGCTTAGAATCGGGTTGCCGGAATGACGCATGAACAGAGATTGATCGACACATGCTTGGAGCTTTGCCTGTTCCAGAGCGACACAGTCTGGCGAATCAGCCGGTGAAGCAGTTGGATTCAAAAGAGACACTCGTTTCCTGATGCAGTTGGTCTACGTTTGCCGTAGAAGGGGTTTGCATTTCCAGCAGCGCCATCAGGAACGAAAGCGTTGATTCCGCTCCCTGATTTTCATTGACGCGGTCGGGATGCAGTCCGTCTTTGCACCCGCCCGTTGTTGCATCGTAGAGCGGCGCCTGCAGATCGTTTTTGCCCAGGAACCACTTGAAGACACGATGGGCTTCCTCGTTCCAGCGCTCGTCGCCGGTTAGCCTGAACGCCTCAAGACACGCGGAGATTGTTGAGCAGGCTTCGACGGGCTGCTGATCGAAACGGGGCTTCTCACCGCCCTCCGTGAAGCATCCGCTGGAGCCGATGGGCACAAAGATCTCCGGGTCACCGCAATGCTGAGCAGCTACAAGCCATTCGAGCGCCTCGATTCCCGCCGCGATCATTTTCTTGTTCTTGCTGCGGCCACCGGCCAGGATGAGCGCCTGCGCCAACCTCGCATTCGAGTACGCAAGACTCTTTTCGAACCAATGCCAGGTTTCGTCGTGGCTGCGTTCGTAGACATCGAGGAGGCGATTGGCGAGCGTGTTGCGAACGCCTTGGATGGCGCGGTCGCCAGGGAACCAGTCGAGATAGGCCTGCAATCCGAGCACGCTGAATGCCCATGCGCGCGGGCTCGAGAACTTTAATGCTGCGGGCACGGCAGCCTCAAAGAGTCTTCCTGCCGCTCCCCGCAACCCGGCATTCTGCGAATGGCCGAGCACCGATCCCAAGGCCCACAATGCGCGCCCATGGCTGTCTTCCGAGCCAACATCCTCCAGCCATTTGCGGTCGTAGCCTAGAAAATTCCTGAACCGTCCGGTATCGGAATGAAATGCAAGCCAGAGAAAAGCCAGGTGCCGGCGAGAGAGGCTGAGATGCTCCTCCGCGTACTCGTACCCGGGTCTCTTATCCAGAAGAGTGGACACGATGAGCGCCCGTGAGTTGTCGTCGGTGGTATAGCCCTCGCGGGTGTTGGGTACAGAGAAGATGGCGTGCTGCAACATGCCCGTGTCGTCGGTCATGGCGAACAGATGACCGGTATTGAGAACCGGTAGGTGTTCCATCGGGTCTATCAGTTCCAAGACGGCATCGTCCGGTTGGGCGGGCCTGGGTTGCAACGAGCGCTCGAAGCGTGCCCGCTGAAAGGTCGCCATGTAGGCCCGTGCAGTGGTCGGCCACGTTGTTCCACGGGAGTGCAGATAGGCGCGCTTCCGCATGGCATGGCGCTCCGCGTCGTTCTCCAGCAATGCGACAACCGCTTTTACGATGGCGTCTGGGTTGTCAAACGGGACCAGCACGCCTCGCTTGTCCGCGAGCAATTCCTTGGCGTGCCAGTAGGGAGTGGAGACGATTGCCTTGCCGGCTCCAAGCGCGATGGCCAGCGTACCGGAGACAACCTGCGCCTCCTGCCGGTAGGGCGTGATGTAAATATCCGCAGCGCCCACGTGCTCCACAAGTTCTTCGGCGCTCACAAAACGATTGTTCAGAATCAGATTGGAAGAAACGCCAAGCTCGGCGGCCAGCGCCTGCAACTCCTCGCGGTAGCGCTCGCCTTCGCGCCGCCGGATATGGGGATGCGTCACTCCGGAGACGATATACACCACGTTGGGATGGCGAGCCAGAATCGCCGGCAGCGCCCGAATGACGTTTTCAATGCCCTTGTTTGGAGACAGCAAGCCGAATGTAAGCAGAACGAACTTGCCTTCGGTGCCAAACTTGTCCTTGAAATAGTTGGGGTCCATGAAGGGTATGTCGGGCACGCCGTGCGGGATCACATCGATCTTTCCGCTGGGAACCGCATATACTTCGCGCAATAGCTGGGCCGCCAACTCGCTCATGACCACGAGGCGATCGGAGAGGTGTGCGATCTCCTCGAGCACCATGCGTTGGTTTGCGTCCGGCTCGCGCAGAACCGTGTGCAGCGTAGTGACCAGCGGCATTTTCAATCTGCGCAGCAAAGCCAGAATGTAGCGGCCCGCGGCGCCCCCGTAGATGCCGTATTCATGTTGCAGGCAGACGAGATCGTTGCTATTGAAGTTCAGGAAATCGGCGGCGCGCTCATAGGAGGCAATGTCCTCCTGCGTCAGCTCCAGGCGCACTTGTTCCGGATAATCGTAGCTCGAATCGGGATCGTTGACGGGAATGGCAAACAGGCGTCCTTCTCCGTATTCGGCTGCGAGCGCGGTGCACAGGTCGGTCGTGAAAGTAGCAATGCCGCACTCGCGCGGCAGATAATTCCCAACAAACGCAATGCGCGTGGGCAAAGGCAGGCGGCTGGCTTTCAACGCGATGGGCAAAGAAGCGGACGTACCGGTTCTTCCAGCCAGTGTTTCGGAACGTATCATTTCGGGGAAAGTCATCCTATCCTCTTTTCAATCGCGGTTCGATCCTCGCCTGCGGTGCGCTGCACGATATCGGCGCGGAAGCCTGACGCATGGCGCAATGCTTGGCCCTCGTGCTCTGCGGCACTTGGCTTATCTGACGGGCACGACGAATTGATGCCAATTTTCCGCAATTTCCAGCCACGTGTATTGCTGGATCTGGCGGGGTTGCAATGTGACGTGGGCGGTGTGGAAGCCGAGAACCTTTTTGGCCTGTACGGTAACCAGCTCGGCGGCGTTGAATCGCCTCGCCACTCCCCTCAGGGCACGCGCCAACGCTCGCCGGGCCGCATCCTCTTCCGTCAGCCCAAAGCCTCTTCGCCTGCAGGGGCGGTCCACCCACTCGAAGTGCCAGCCCATCTGGCGAACCATCGTATCGAAAACCGGCGCTGTGATCTCTTCCACAAGAGTCCAGTTTTCGCCAACCGGCTCCCTGAGCGGATCCAGGCGATCCGGCAGGATGCACTTCTTGCGCAGGAAAACGGAATGCGGCTTCACGCTTGCGCGCTTTTAGATACAGTGGGCGCCTGAGGGTGGGTGGAACCGATCACAGGATCCGTAGGCGCGAGGGATGTGCCAGGCGACGAATGTTCCGCAACAAAATCCGCAGCAAAATTCGATGGATTTGCTTTGATTATGTCCGGTTCGGCCACGGAGTAGCCGGTTGCATCGGGCTGGCTTACGGGCTGGCACAGATGTATCTTCGTGCGGTAGCGCGGAGACAGGTGGTTCTTCACATCGCTCTGCTTGATGAGGCTCATGGCGGCTCCAGCCGGTCGGTTGCGTACCTGAAAGATGCTCGTCTGGAGCGAAGCCTGGAATGCCGAAGGCGAGAAGGGGAAAACGGGCTGCTATTGCAAGCATACGCCTACCAGAGCCTGCGCAGCGCGTTTGGCGGCGGGTCGTCTCTGCCCACCGAACCTGTCACATCCACCGTGATCGTCACAGTGACTGTCGGCTCGCTTCAGCACACCACGACCTTCTCATCGACGGTGAACTGACGTATCCCGATGGCGGCAAAGAAGATGCGTGCTCTATAGCGCAGTCCCGTTCACCCCGGTTTGGCCGCCATCCAGTCCCCATTTCCGCCGTTCGCTGCACCCCGCTTGGGTTGACCGCCAATCCCGCCTACCCTTGTAATGACCTTTTGGCTTTCGTGTTTCCATCCGGAAACCGCAAGGCCTGAGCCGGGCAAGCCAATGATCCCCGGCCTCTTACATCATCGAGTTGAGGAGACCGCACTCATGTCCAAAGCCGTCAAGTACGTTGAGAAGGCCGCTGTCTACGCCGCCAAAGGAGCCTGGGTCGTTTTTGAGCGCTTGAACCGCATCAGCCCCAACCCGGGTTTCACCCCAAAGTGGTCCGACAAGCCCCTGCAGAAGAGCTGGCAGAAGGAGAAACCGCCCCTCGGCTGGCCGCGCACCACGGACTCGCTCTGTCCCAAGTGCGTCCCCGAGATTCGCAAACAGATTCTCGACGGCAAGCTGCCCTTCGAAATCCTCCTCAACGAAAAAGTCGGCGAACTCAAGGCCCAGATCGTCGAGCGCGACGGCAAAATCCTGATGGTCAAGGACTGCCCCAAGCACGGCCACTTCGAAGACGTGATGTCCATCGATCCGGCCTTCTTCAAGCACCTTGAAGAGAGCTTCCCCGGCCGCGATGTCCGCGCCCACGGCAAGGGCGACGAGAATCTTCACCACCACGGCACCTCCACCGTCACCCATGGCCGCGGTTCGGTGCTCACCATCGACCTCACCAACCGCTGCAACATGATGTGCGATCCCTGCTTCATGGACGCCAATCAGGTTGGCTTCGTCCACGAGCTCACCTGGGACGAAATTAAGACCATGCTCGACAACGCCATCACCATGAAGCCCAAGCGGCAGATGAGCGTTCAGTTCTCAGGCGGCGAGCCGACACTCTCGCCCTATTTCCTCGACGCAGTCGCCTACTCGCGCAAGGTTGGCTACAACTCGGTCCAGGCCGCGTCGAACGGCATCGAATTCGCCAAGTCGAAGGAACTCTGCCGCGCCGCGGCCGAAGCCGGCCTGCGCTACGTCTACCTCCAGTTCGACGGCATCGGCAACGCCGCCAACTCCCACCGCAAGGTCGGCAACCTCTTCGATGTCAAGCTGCAGGCCATCAACAATCTGCACGAGGCCGGCGTCGAAATCGTTCCCGTCACCACCATCGTCAACGGCATCAACAACGAGCAGGTGGGCCGCATCATCGAGTTTGCGCTCGACAATCCCAGGAAGATCAGCTTCCTCAGCTTCCAGCCCGTCAGCTTCACCGGCCGCGACGAGGAAATCACCGACGAGCGCCGCGTGGCCCAGCGCTACACGCTCTCCCACATGGCGCACGACGTCAAGGCGCAGGTCGGCATGGGCGAGCCGGCCCGCGACTGGTTCCCCATCAGCTTTATGAGCACATTCTCTGACTGGGCCGATCTCATACACGGGCCCAGCGCCGAGTGGGGCCAGCTCTCCTGCGGATGCCACCCCAACTGCGGCATCGGCATGGCTGTGATGATCGACAAGGAAACCAAGGAATCCGCTCCCGTCACCGCCTTCCTCGACATGGGTCAGGTGGCCAAGGATCTTGCCAAGGTCAACGACGCCGCCCGCGGCAAGTTTCTCTCGGTTCTCGGCCTCGCTATTTCCCTCCTGCGCAACTACGATCCGTTCCAGGCGCCCACCCACTTCAAAATCACCGACATGATGAAGAAGATGGATAAGACCTTCAACGCCACCGGCAAGAATTACGGCAGCGTCAAGGGCGACCGCACCATCGAGGACATCAAGATTCGCCGCCAGGATCGCTGGAACTTCCTTTTCATCGCCGGCATGTGGTTCCAGGATCTCTTCAACTACGACTTCCGCCGCACCGAGCAGTGCATCATCCCCTACGCCACGCAGGAAGGCGAGATCAGCTTCTGCGCTTACAACACCGGCATCGGCTGGCGCAATATCATTGAAAAAATGCACATGACGGCCACCCTCACCAAGTGGTACGAGGAGCACGGCCGCCACGAGATCTTCGCCGGCGGCAAGAAGGTGGCCATGAACCACGTCGGCCACGACCTCGCGCTCAACATGGAGCACGTCAACGCCGAGGCCAACCACACTCTCGACCATCTCGGCATCGCCAAGAACGCCCGCGAAGAAAAGATCCGCGCGCGCGACGAGAAAATGAAGCAGGAAGCCGAGAACGCCCGCATGGCCAAGCTCTACCGCGAGCACATTCTCGGTGAAAAACCGGTCGAAGGCCTCGTAAGCCTCGACTCCATTAAGCCTGCCTCGAACAACGCCGCCTCGCCCATCAACCGGCATCAACAAGAAGGCGAGCTCGTCGCCGGCGACTAAACAAGCTCCCTCCCTTGGTTCTCTCAATAAAACGGGCCGCTCAGCAGCGAACTGAGCGGCCCGTTTTGTTTTGGGCCTAGCGCAATGTTCAGTCCTCAGGCCCTGATGCGAGTTGCTTCTCCAGCGAAGCGATGGGCGAAGAACTCCGGGCCTCGAACGGATATAGTTTAGGGGTCAGGAGACACCACCATGGCAGACACGCCCCTCGGAATTGCCGTTACGCCAGAGATACTCGAACAAGCAAAACGGCTTGCAAACATCATGATGCCGTACGCTATGAAGCAGTCGAAGGAGTTCTTCCAGCAGAAACCTGGCCAAACACATGCGCGCTTTGTGCACTACACGTCCGCGGACGCCGCACTTTGCATCATCAGAACCAAACGATTCTGGATGCGCAACACCAATTGCATGTCCGACTACAGCGAAGTACAGCACGGCGTCGACATGTTTAATAAGTTCTTCTCCGACACGGCGAAGTTCAAATCGTTTGCTGAGGCCTTCGATGACTGCTGGCACGGCGTCGCCTCTGAGGCAATCGCTGAGTTCAACAAGGCTTGGCACGAAATTCGCCTCAACACGTACATCGCATGTTTATCCGAGCATCAAGACAGCGAAGATTCAAACGGGCGACTTTCGATGTGGCGTGCCTTCGGCGGAACGACAACTCGAATCGGGATCGTGTTTAGCCTCCCATACAATCCTCTTTCAACCCTCGCGCTGGGCCTGACTTTCAGTCCCGTTGCATATTTGTCGGAATCCGAGGAACACGCGGTCTTGGATACGGTGATTGGAAACGTTCGAGAGAATCGTGACTATCTTCGGTCGATCGGCCATGATGCCCTTGTCCAGTTAATCTTCATGACCATTTTGTCAGGCGTGGTCTGCCTCAAACACGAAGGCTTTCACGAAGAGAGAGAATGGCGAGCCATCTACGCGCCAACGCGCCTGCCTTCTCGACTAATGGAGTCATCGACTGAAGTCGTCTCGGGAGTGCCGCAGATCGTCTACAAGGTTCCACTCGATGCGTCGGTTTCGGAACAAATCGCCGATTTGGACTTCACGCGGATATTCGACCGCCTTATCATCGGACCCACACCCTACCCATGGCCGATCTACGGCGCATTTGTGAACGAATTGAAAAAGGCCGGCATCGCCGACTCCGCTGAGCGTGTCCGTGTCTCCAATATTCCGATTCGTGCCTGATATTTGGAGAATTGCCAGCTGCCTCGGTCTCGCCCCATGAGCTGGTGAGACCACAACCGGGAAACAAACATTCCACATGACTTCCGTCATGCTGCCAATGGACCAGAGGTACCGCTTCGCTCCAGCGCGCTTTGGCTGTACAATCCCTACATGACTTCGCAGCCCGCCCTGGTCGTTGAGGCGCCAGCGGATGTCAAATGGACCCAGGTGCCCCGATGACTGTGCCTCGCGAAAAAAACGAGCCGCGCAAGCTGCCCATGATGCCCATCCGCGACATGGTCATCTTCCCCTATATGATGACGCCTTTCGTGGTGGGCCGCGAGTCCAGCGTGCGCGCCCTCGAGGAGGCCCTCACCGGCGACCGCAAAATCTTTCTCGCCACCCAGCACGACGCCTCCACCGACGAGCCCAAGGCCAAAGACATTTACCAGGTCGGCTCCATCTGCAACATCGTGCAAAGCGTCAAAATGCCCGATGGCAACATCAAGATCCTGGTCGAGGGCGTGGAGCGCGCCAAGTCCATTGAGGTCACCGACCGCGACGGCTTCTTCGTCGCCACCGTGCGCACCGGTAAACGCGAGTTCGAGATGAGCCCGGCAGTCGAGCAGCTCATGCAGCGCGTCACCACGCTCTTTGAGAACTACGTCAAGCTGCAGCAGTCCCTCAACTACGAGACCATCATTGCCACGGTGAAGATGGACGAGCCCGCCAAGCTTTCCGATACCATTGCCGCCAATCTCCAACTCGGCATCGAGGAAAAGCAGGAACTGCTCGCCATCTTCGACCCTGCCGCGCGCCTGGCCCGTATCGCCGACGTGCTCGACGTCGAAATCGAGAAGCTCGACCTCGACCGCAACATCCAGTCCCGCGTCAAGCGCCAGATGGAGCGCGCGCAAAAAGAGTACTACCTCAACGAAAAGATCAAGGCCATCCAGAAGGAGCTGGGCCGCGGCGAAAAAAGCGAGTTCGACGAGCTGCGCAAAAAAATCGAAGCTGCCGGCATGCCCAAGGAAGTCCTCGACAAGACCATCCAGGAGCTCAAAAAGCTCGAAGCCATGCCGCCCATGTCGGCCGAGTCCACCGTCAGCCGCAACTACATTGACTGGCTGCTCGCCGTTCCCTGGAAAAAGCGCTCCAAGGAAACCCGCTCCATCGACTACGCCGAAAAAGTTCTCAACACCGACCACTACGGCCTGGAAAAAATCAAGGAGCGCATCCTCGAATTCCTCGCCGTCCGCCAGTTGGTCAAGAACCCCAAAGGCTCCATCCTCTGTTTCGTCGGCCCTCCCGGCGTGGGCAAAACATCGCTCGGCATGTCCATCGCCAAGTCCACCGGCCGCAAGTTCGTGCGCCTCTCGCTGGGCGGCGTGCGCGACGAAGCCGAAATTCGCGGCCATCGCCGCACCTACATCGGCGCCATGCCCGGCCAGATCATCCAGCACATGAAGCGCGCCGGCACCAAGAATCCCGTATTCCTGCTCGATGAAGTCGACAAAATATCGTCCGATTTCCGTGGCGATCCGGCCTCCGCCCTGCTCGAGTTCCTCGACCCCGAGCAGAACATTACCTTCCAGGACCACTATCTCGACGTCGACTACGACCTCTCGCAGGTTCTCTTTGTCGCCACGGCCAACGTGCTCCACACCATTCCGCCCGCGCTGCAGGACCGCATGGAAATTCTCCGCCTGCAAGGCTACACCGAGCAGGAAAAGCTGGAGATCGCGCGCCAGTATCTCGTCAAGAAACAGAGGACGCAGACCGGCCTGAGCGAGAAAAACCTCGTCTTCAACGACGACGCTATCCTCGAAATCATCCGCTACTACACGCGCGAAGCCGGCGTCCGCAATCTCGAGCGCGAAATCGGCAACGTTTGCCGCAAGGTCGCCCGCAAGGTGGTCAAGGCCGGAACCAGGCACAAAGAAGAAGTCACCGCCTCCAACATCGTCGAGTTCCTCGGCGTGCCCAAGTTCCGCGACTCCGAAGCGCATGAGAGGAGCGAAGTCGGCCTCGTCACCGGCCTCGCCTGGACCGAAGTCGGCGGCAGCATCCTCACCACCGAGGTTCAGGTCCTCGACGGCAAAGGAAAACTCACCGTGACCGGCCAGCTCGGCGACGTGATGCAGGAGTCGGCGCAGGCCGCGCTCGCCTACATCCGCAGCAAAGCCCAGGCCCTGGGCCTCGCGCGCGAGTTCTATCGCAGCGTGGACCTGCACCTGCACGTGCCCGAAGGCGCTATCCCCAAAGACGGCCCCTCCGCCGGCATCACCATGGCCACGGCTCTGGCCAGCGCGCTCGCCAAAATTCCCGTCCGCCGCGACGTCGCCATGACCGGCGAGATCACCCTTCGCGGCAAAGTCCTCGCCATCGGCGGCCTCAAGGAAAAACTCCTCGCCGCTCTCCGCGCCGGCATCTTCGAGACCATCCTGCCCCGCGCCAACGAGAAGGGCCTGTCCGAGCTTCCCGACAACATCAAGAAAGCCATGAAGCTCCACTTCGTTGACACCATGGATGAAGTGCTCGCGCTCGCTCTCGAGCGTCCGCTCCCCGCGCCGCTGCCCCCGGAAACCGAAACCCTTGCCGCCGTGCCCGCGTCCGAGGTCTCCACCAACCTCCCCGCCCCGCAATAACGTGCCCCTCGATTGGCGGCGCGGCGCGCTCGCCGAAGGGTTGGCGTGCTATCGCAGGCAGGAGTTTTTCCTTGCGCACGAACATTGGGAAGACGAGTGGCGCGGCTCCGCCGAACCGGAGAAGACATTCCTTCAAGCTCTCATTCAGATTGCGGCGGCATTCCATCACCTTGGCCGCGGGAACGCCGCCGGCGCCGAGAAGCTGCTGAACGCTGCGTCTGGTCGGCTTGAACGCTATCCTGCCGAATTTGGCGGCATTGCCGTTGACGCCGTGCGAAAAGGGGTTCGTTTATGGCTCAGCGCGCTCGAAGCCCGCGACCCCTCGCCGCAGCTTCCGTTCCCGCCGATCCAGTGAGGGCAAGCTATCTCTGCGCCGTTTGCGCGTGCAGCTTTTCCAGCGCATCGCACGCCGTCTTCACGCCATTCTCGCGCGCCACTTCCTCGGCCACGCTCCGCGCCCGCGCTTCAAACTCCGGCTCAGCCAGCATCGCCCGCACCCTCCGCGCCACGCGCCACGGCTTATAACTCGACCGCTGGATCACGCGCGCCACGCCCAGCCTCTTCATGCGCCGCGCGTTGTCCGGCTGGTCGTGCGAGTAAGGCATGATCAGCATCGGCCGGCCCGCGCGCAGGCCCTGCGCCGTCGTCCCCACGCCCCCCTGGTGCACCGCCAGCGACACGTGCGGAAATAACTTCGAGTACGGCGCGTACTCCGCCACGCAAATCGAGTCCGGCAGCTCTCCTTGCGGCCGGTTCCTCGGGTCCGTCCCCACCAGCAGCACCGCGCGCACGCCCAATTTCAACGCCGCCCGCGCCGACTGCTCGTAGAAATCTCCCGCCGCCAGCACCGCCGCCGATCCCAGCGTAAACACTACCGGCGCCTCGCCCGCACTTAGAAACTTCTTCAGCTCCCCGGGCAGCTCCGCGTTCCCAGATTCCGCATCGTAGTAACAGAAGCCCGCGATCAGCGTGTTTTCCGGCCAGTCCTTCTGCTCCACGCCCAGCACGCGCGAAAACAGCGCCAGCACCAGGTGCGGAGAGTGCTTGGCGTCGAAGATCGGGTTCTTGCCCCTCTTGAGCCCCAGTTCCCGCCTTAGCTCGTAGACCGGCTCCGGCCACTTGCGCGTTACGAACCGCGCCAGCCGTTTCATCGCGCTACCCATCCCCTTCACCTTGTCGGCCCGCGCCAGCCGTGGATACGGCGGCAGCACTGGTGGATCGTACGCCGAGAAAAACGAGAATGGCGCCAGCACGTAGCTCGCCCACGGAATCCCCGTCACCTCCGCCACGATCGGCCCCGCGTAGTTCAGCTCGCCCAGCAGCAGCAGGTCCGCGCGCTCCGGTTTCGTTGCCGCGTCCAGCAGGTCGCTGTACGTCTCGCGCAGCACCGGAAACAGGAACTCCCTCAGCCCTGTCTCCGTCCCCTTCTTCACGTCGTAGATCATCTCCACGAGCTTGGTGTTCTCGGGATCGATGTCCGGCCGCAGCGCGTGAAACTCCAGCCCCAGCGGCGCAATCTTCGTCCGATACACCTCGGGCAGCGCCATCACCGGCGCGTGGCCCCGCCGCCTCAGCTCCAGCGCAATCGCAATCAGTGGATTGGTGTCCCCGTACGTCCCAATATTCGACAGAACGATGCGCAATCTCGGCTCCCCGATACTGGAATCAACCGCAAATCTGAGAGTAAAGCATCGGACCCGTGAAGCGGCCCAAGACGTGCGTCGTATTTGCTCTTGAAGATACCTCTTCTAACGCACCGGCTTCGCCTTCGCGCACGCTGGCGGCACATCCTTCAGCGTCGGCGTCAAATCCGACCAGTAGGGGCTAGCCTTGAGCTTCGAGCAAAAATCCGAAAGATCCGGATAAGGATCCTTTTGCGCGTCGAGCCCAACTTCATCCAAAAACTTCCAGGCAAGATCGGAATGGCCTGTATAGATTAGGTCGAGCACCTCCTGCCAAAGTACGCTTGGCAGAAAGTTCACCATATTTGCCTTTTCCAGTTTTAGCTCGTGGCGCACATCATTCAACGATTTTCGCCACTCCGTCTCGCTCGGGGCTGGCTTCTGCATCTTGTCCATCGCCAAGTGGAATCCACCGCCCTCGTCGTCATCCCTGAATTTCAACACCACTGGAGTCCTTGGAGAGCTGGCAAAGTCTCCGGGCCAATAGCGAAATGTCCAGTCTTCCGCCAGGTAGTAGTAATGATGATTCCCGTCAAGGTCGGCGAAATATGCTGGCCAACTGTCTTCTCCATCGAGCAGAGCAATTACCTTGAACTTCGGCTCCAGCTCAAAGACATAATGAAAAATGCAGCAATGCGCCCCGCCGGTGAGAAGCGAGACGATCATATCGGGGCGTCCGCGGCCCGTAATATCCGCACCGTTCGGAATCGCAGGAACCTTATCTCCATTGTTTGCTAGCTGGCCGATCGTGAAGCCGACGGGCGTGTCAACTTCTCGCTGAAAAATGATCTTGCCGTCATGCACGACTCTCAGGCAAGAACCTGCGTCACCCCGATAACTTTTGAAGACGAAGGAGTCAAACTGGACGGATTGCATTAGGTGCTCGCGTGCGCACGCTGCTGCAACATCTTCCGGGGTTGGCATACAGTAACCGTCGATGAGTCCCCAGCCGTCTCCTCCACACTTGTCGCCATGACCCCTCCCAGTTTCCTGCGCCGCCAACCCGCTCCATGCCACTAATGCCACCGCAAAGCAAACGGTCAATTTGAGGCTTGCACCACCGACTTGTATCCGCATGTCATCCCAACCTTGCGACCAAGATAGCACCATTTCCCCTTGCGCCTTCCCGTTCACTCGCCCCCAACCCCTTCGTGCTATCCTTGCCCCGCTAGAATCCCCATCCGGAGAACCCCCATGCCACGCAAATCCGCCCTTCGCCGCTTCGCTCTCTCTTTCGCCGCCGCCACCCTCCTCTGCGCAATCGCCGCCGCGCCAACCCTCCTCGGCGCGCAGAACGCGCCGCAATCGCCCTACCACGTCATCGACCGCTGGAAGATCGGCGGCGACGGAGGCTGGGACTATCTCACCGCCGATCCCGGCGCCCATCGCCTCTACATCGCTCACGGCACGCGCGTCGACGTCGTGGACACCACGGCCGGGAAAGTCATCGGCGCTATCACCGGCCTCCAGGGCGTCCACGGCATCGCTCTCGATACCGCCGGCAAGTTCGGCTACATCTCCGACGGCCGCGCCAACGCCGTCGTGGTCTTCGACCGCTCCACCCTCTCGGCCGTCGCCACGATTCCCGCCGGTCAGAATCCCGACTGCATCCTCTTCGAGCCGGCCACGCAAACCGTCTGGGCCTTCAACGGCCGTTCCCACTCGATCTCCGTCATCGATCCCGCAACCCGCGCGGTCGTCGCCACCATCCCGCTCGACGGCAGGCCCGAGTTCGCCGTCGCCGACGGCCAGGGCAATGTCTTCGACAACCTCGAAGACAAGAGCGAGATCGTGCGCATCGACGCTCGCACCCGCGCCGTCACCGCTACGTGGCCCGCCGGCTGCGATTCCCCCTCCGGCCTTGCCATCGACATCGCCGGCCATCGCCTCTTCCCCGTCTGCGACGGCAGGAAGATGTCCGTCGTCGATTCCACGTCCGGCAAGCTCCTCGCCAACCCCTCCATCGGGGCCGGCCCCGACGCCGCTGGCTTCAGCGCCTCCCACTCCCTCGCCTTCGCTTCCTCGGGCGACGGCATCCTCTCCGTCGTCGACGCCTCCGCTCCCGGCTATCCCACCATCGAGAGCCTGACCACCCAGCGCGGCGCCCGCACCATGGCCTACGATCCCTCCACCGACCGCGCCTACCTCATCACCGCCGACTTTGGCCCCGCTCCCGCCGCAACGCCCGAGAACCCTCGCCCGCGTCCGGCCATCCTCCCCGGCTCCTTCACCGTCCTCGTCGTCGGCCGCTGACCACTGCTTCCTGTTTTTCCGATCTCTGGCCTTCGATCGCTGACCACTGACCACTGATCGCTGTTCACTGGCTCTATGAAGATTTTTCTCGCCATCGTCGCCGTCCTCCTCGTCGCCGGCTCTCTCTACGCCGACTACAAATGGCGGCAATGGATCGCCCGCCGCCGGCGCGACCGCGACCCATAGCCACAATTCCGCATCTCTTCCATTACAATGGCCTTAGGGAGTCGTCCAATTAACATGTCTCAATTCCAGGCATCCATATTCGGCGCTTGCCGCCTGCGCGTGATCCTGTTCTTCGTTTTTGCCCCCGCCGCGCTGCTCTTTGCCGCGGCCGCCGCTCACGCCCAGTTCGGCGCGCCGCCAACCACCCAGGTCCACGACCCTGCCGCCCTCAAGCCCCCCGCCGGCGCCCGCGTCGCCATCATCGAGTTTGCGGACATGGAGTGCCCCGACTGCGCCAACGCCAACCCCCTCCTGAAAGAGGCTGCCGAAAAGTACAAAATCCCCTGGGTCCGCTACGACTTCCCCCTCCCCCAGCACACCTGGAGCTTCCAGGCCGCCGTCAACGCCCGCTTCTTCGACACCAAAAGCAAGACCCTCGGCAACGATTACCGCGACTACATCTTCGCCAACCAGATCTCCATCGAGACCCCCAGCCAGCTCCAGGACTTCACACAGAAATTCGCCGCCGCCCACGGCATCGCGCTGCCCTTCGCCGTCGATCCCATGGGCAGGCTCGCGCAGGAGGTCAAAGCGGACTACGCCCTCGGCCAGCGCATCGGCATCGAGCACACCCCCACCATCTGGATCGTTACCAACGGCTCCCACGCCACGCCATTCGTTGAAGTCATCGACCGCAGCAAGCTCTTCCAGCTCATCGACGAGGCTCAGGCCGAAACCCGCCGCTAGCTTGCGCGGCCTCCCCGCGCGCCAGTACGGATTGGTCTCTGCGCCCCGCGCCCAAAACAAAATGGCGTTCGCCGCAGCGAACGCCGTTTCCATTTGCGCCAGCCGATCGCTCCCGTGACAAGACGGGCCGCCGCCGGGCAAGCTCTGCGAGTCCAGGAATATATGGCATTGGCAGGCAGGGTACGGACCGCGCCATCGATGAGTATTCCGGCTGCGAGGCCGCGGACGGCGCCGAGGGCATTTGGGCAACGCCGAAAGCCATCTCCCGCGTTACCCGAGTGTCCTGAGTCTGAAGTTCGTATCAATAGGAAATTGTCTTCCTGAGCGGAGTTTGGCGCGTTTTCTGTGCCAAACGGAGTCGAAGGATCTGCGGTTGTTCTTTAATCGATTTCGGATTCACTACCCGAGCTGGCTCACCTTCACGTCGAGCGACGCATAGTCCACCGTCCCCAATCCCCGCGCGGCGGCCATCGCAAGATACGGCAACTGCTCCGGGTCCAGATTCCAGTAGGCCTTCGCGGCATACGCATCGATCGCCACCGGGTCGGTGCCGGCGAGCAGCGTCTTCTTCACCTCTACGTCTTCGAGATTTCCGCCCGTGGGCCCGTTGCGCACCAGCACGCGGTAACAGTCCAGCAGCGTGAGCGTGGGCAGCATAAAGTTCGCAAGATCGGCCAAACTCTGGTGAATCTGCTGGTGCAGCCGGTTGCGCTGCCCTCCCAGAATGCCGTACCAGTTCTTCATTCCCAGCGTGGCGCCGGTCAACACGTGATGCTTGGCGATGGGCAGGTTGATGACTTTGTCCGCCTCGAGAAATGGGATGAACACGGGCCAGTTTTTCAGCACCACCCCGCCCATATCCACCTCGCGGAAGCGGTCGGGATCGGGCAGGACCACTTCGGCGCCCTCGGCCCGTGCCGCTGCCATGATGCCCGAGCGCTGAAAGCACCGCCGCGGCTCGTTGCAGCTCACGTCGGTCACAGTCACGCGCTTCGCCCCGGCCTGCCAGCACTGCCGAACCACCTCTGCCACGAGTTCCGGATTGGTGTTCGCCGCCTGCTCCGGCGTGCGATCCCACGCGATGTTCGGCTTCAGCACCACCACGTCCTGCTTGCCGACGAACCTGCTCATTCCGCCCAGATTTTCCAGCGCCTTCCGCACCAATGCGCGCGGCTCGCCGTTCTGGACCACGGTCATCCGCGGCCACTCCGCAACGGCGGCCACGCGATGGTCGCGCCGCGCCTGCTCGGCCTGCTCTGGAATGGGCCGCCGGCTCCGCTCGCTGAGCCAGAAAGCCGCGCCCGCCGCGCCCGCGGCCACGCCGCCCACGCGCAGCAACTGCAGCATCGCCTCGCGCCGCGTCATGCCTGCCGCGGTCTGCGCCGCACTTGCCTGCGGGTTCGTGATTCCGTCTTGTTCGCCGCTCATGGTCATTCTCCCGTCACACTTCCACGAGCCGGATGCGTTGCGGATCGCAGGCGCCCAGCCGGTGCGCGGCATCGGCGGCCGTGGCAATGTACTTGGGCGCGCGCCCCGCCGCCTCGAGCGTGGGCATTGCAACTTCCGCGCGCTTGCGCTCGATCAACTGCCACGCCGTGTGGTCCACCGCCACGCGGTCCTCGCCCACAACCAGCGCGTTGGGATACCACAGCCGCTCGGGACGGAAGCCCGGCCCGCCGTCGTAGACCGATGAAATCGCGTCGCCGATAGTAAGCCACACCTTCTCGCGCACCACGGCGATCGCATTCAAATCCGCCACGCTGGGATTGCAGTGGTTCGCGTGCAGTTGGTCAGGCCGGTCCACCACCCCGTACATGTTCTTCATCGAGAATGTCAGGCCTGCCTGGTCGTGATCTTTCAGAATGGGCAGGTTGATCACCATTGCGCATTCGCGCGTGAGAATCTTCGCCAGGCGAGTGTTCACCGTCCCCCACGAACTCTGCTCGTCTTCGTAGCCGCCCACGTCATTGCCATAGCACCGCACCCGGCTGGGATCGGTGTTGACGCTCATGCCGCATGACTCGAGGCTGCGCGCGTCGCGCTCCCACACCAGAATGTCTCCCGCATGCACACCAGCCTGTTGCAGCCGCTCGGCAATAGCCAGGATCAGCGCCGCGTGCGTCGAGATTCCGCGCCCGCCCAGTCCGTTCACCTTGAGTCCGATCACTTTACCGGCCAGAACCCTTGCCGGAATCGCGCTCTTCCACGCCTCCACCGGCTTCTCGCGCCCCGTGTACGCGGCCATGGCTTTGTCGAGCAGGTTCAGCACACGCTGCTCGTCGGGATGCGCGCCCGCGCCGTGCAGCGAAGCATCGCGTGCGATCACCACCTTCGGCTTGCGCGCCGTATTCTGAGCGGCGTGCGTGTCCAGCATTCCGGCCCGCGCCAGCTTATCCGCTGCGGCCGACGAACCCAACAGAACCGCGCCCGTGGCGGCCTCTTTCAAAAACTCCCTGCGGCTCTTCATCGCTTCCCTGCTCTTCTTCCGCGGCCGTTTCTGGCCGCACCTCTTAAAGCTTCGCCTCTACCCCATGCGCCAGCGCCATGAGCGCCTGCTGTGCGCCCGGCGTGTCCTCATACGCAACGATGCGCACCAGGTACGGGCCCTTGCGGAAGGTCACGCTCTGCGCGTACGCGATGCCCGCGTCGCCCACCTGTACACTCTGGCCGTCGTTTGTCTTTCCCGACTCCAGAATCTTGCGCGCGCCCGCGGAATCCCCCATGGCGTAAACGTCGACCAATGCCTCCAACTGCCCCTGATACTTGTAGTCCGACGTTGACGCGGAAACCACGCCGGCCTGGAGGTACTGCTCGGCGTCGCCGTCAATGTACTGCCACAGCTCCTTCGCCGCAAAGACGCGCGTATCGCTGGTCTTCTCCCATCCCGCCACCGCGCCCGATGCGGGAAACGGATCGACGGCCTTCTTTTTGCATCCCCCGCCCGCGGCTACAGCCGCAATCGCGAACGCTACCATTGCTGTCTTCCATCGTGCTGGCCCAAACATTCTCAAATCGGTCTCCTTTACTTTCGAGATAGCAAGATCTGGCTCGAGGGGGAGCGGCTTTCGCCGATGCTGGTCACATAAACGGCGGGGCGCTCCTGCAACGGGCAGGCATACTCGCAGGCGCCGCAGCCCACGCAGCGGCTGGGATCCACACGCGGCTGCTTCAGCGTCTTCACGTTGCCCGCTGAATCCACCACCTGCGCTTCCTCCACGTAGATCGCCTTGGGCGACACCGGGCACCACTCCTCGCAAACGATGCAGTCTATAGCCATCGCCCACGGCAGGCAGCGCCCACGGTCATAAAACGCCGTCCCCAGCCGCACCGGCTGGTTCTGCGCGCCGCCCACGCCCACCACCCAGCCTTTTTCTTGCGGCGTTATCTGCCAGATCGCCCCCGTCGGGCACACCTCCGAGCAGAGCACGCAACTTGGCTCGCAGTAACCGATGCGCGGCACCAGTGTTGGCGACCACAAGCCCTCCAGACCCGCCTCTTCAAGCGTGGGATGCAGCGCATTGTTGGGGCACACCTTCATGCACTCGCCGCAGCGGATGCAGCGCGACAGAAAATCGGGTTCATCGAGCGCTCCCGGCGGCCGCAGCAGCCGTTCGTGGCGGCTCTTGCCTAAACCCGTGTTCGCGCGCATAAGCGGCACCACGGCCGCTCCGGCCGCGAGGCCTGTAATGGTCCTGCGCCGGCCCAGGTCGGGCGACGGCACTTCCTTGGCGATAGCGGATTTTGGGCGGAAGAACCGGAACGTGAGCGCATGATCGGGGCAACTGCCCACGCAGTTCATGCACATCAGGCACTCCGCTTTGCGCCACGGCGCGCTGCCGATGGGGTCGTCGCCGCCCTGGCAGTTGAGCAGGCAGCGGTTGCAGTTGTTGCAGCTCTCAGCATCCTTGTGCAGCCCCAACACGCTCCAGCGCGAGACCGCACCCAGCAGCGCCCCCAGCGGGCAAATCGAGCGGCACCACAACCGCGTCACGCGCAGGCTCGCGGCCAGAATCACGAGGAACAAAATCCCCAGCGCCAGCCCCTGCGCGTAGTGCGCCTGGCGAAATTCCAAAACCAGCGCCCCCAGGACCGCATGAATTCCTTCCGCTGTGCTCTTGATTGCGCCCACCGGGCTGCGCTCCAGCGGCGTCAGCACGGCGCGCACTGCGTAGTTGAACGCCGGAAGAAAGGCCAGTCCCAGCGAGCGAACCAGCAGGCTGAAGGGATCGAGCCAGCCGATCGCCATCGACCCAAACGCCGCGGCCGCCAGCCCGGCAATCAGCACCACATATTTGATCGTTTGCCAGCGCTTATAGCGATTCGACTCGATGCGCTGCTTGCCCCGCTTGGCCTCCGACTTCATGCTGCCCACAAAGTGCTGCAGCGTGCCCATGGGGCAAATCCAGCCGCAGAAAAATCGCCCCAGAAACAGCGTGGGCAGCAGAATGATCAAGCTCCACACGAGGCCGCGATAGAGTGCGTGGCTGGCGATGGCGTTGGCAAGGGCAACCAGCGGGTCCCACTCGAAGAAGAGCCGAACCGGCGCGCGCAGATGGATGTCGCTGGTGCCTCCGGGCATGGCGCGCAACGAGGTGAACACCAGCAGTCCCAGGAAGAGCAGCAGAAAGCAGACCTGCGAAATCCTGCGCCATAACGGCAATCGAGAGCCTGACAAAGACTCCTCCAAGCGCCACGCGCGGGCGCAAGACAAACCTGTAGCCATCATCAGGACTCAGGGGACGGTTAAACAGTGACCTGGATCACGTTTTCGGGGAATGGGCTCGGCTGTCGGGTCCGGCGCCCGCCCGAACCGCGCGAGATGCGATGTCGAGTTATAAGTGATTGATTAGCGAAGCGATGCACGCCGCGCCGAATCCGTTATCGATATTCACCACGGAAACACTCGGCGCGCAGGTGTTCAACATGCCCAGCAGCGCGGCCACTCCGCCCAGCGAAGCGCCATAGCCCACGCTCGTGGGAACGGCGATGACCGGAGCGTTCACCAGGCCTCCAACCACCGTCGGCAGAGCGCCTTCCATGCCCGCGCACACAATCAGCACACGCGCCGATTGCAGCGTCTCCCGCTGCGCCAGCAGCCGATGAATGCCGGCCACCCCCACATCGGCCACCACCTCCACCGTGTTGCCCATCAGCCGCGCCGTCACCGCGGCCTCTTCGGCCACGGGCAGGTCGCTCGTCCCGGCGCACACCACGCCGATCGTTCCCTTGCCCGCCGCGGCTTCGGCTTGCTTCAGCGTGATCGCGCGCGCCGTCTCGTGAAACTCCGCGCGGGACTCCGTTGCGTATACCGCTTCAAACACCTCGCGTGAAGCGCGCGTAGCCAGCACGTTGCCGCCGGCCTCCGCCATGCGCGCAAAGATCGCCGCCACCTGCGCCGGCGTCTTGCTCCCGGCAAAGATTACCTCCGGCATGCCCGTGCGCAGCGCGCGGTGATGGTCCAGCTTGGCAAATCCCAAATCCTCGAACGGCAAGTGGCGCAACCGCTCCAGCGCTTCGGCCACGCTGGCGGATCCCGCGCGCACATCGTTCAATAGCGATTCAATCTGCGAGCCATCCATCAGCGCCCTTCCTCTCTCGGCGCGCGCTCCTGCTCCGCATACGCCCGCATCGCCTCCTGCATCACCTGCTTCAGCGGAACCCCGTGCTGGCGGGCGATGTTGCGGCAGATCTCGTACTCCGGCGATGCGTTCGCCACCTCGCCCGACGGCCAGCGCGCGACCTTCATCCGCACCTTGCCCCACGGCGTCTCTACCTCAGCAAACTCCCGCGCCAGGGCCATTTTGTTTTCGAGCCGCCAGCGCAGGCCGATGCTCGTGGTTTCGCGCAACAGCAGATCGCGCAGCGCGGGCAGCAGATCGGGGCTCGAGAGCACCGTCATCTGCACGCCCGTGCGCCCTTTCTTCATCTGCACCGCCGCCCTGTAGACATCCCACGCGCCTGCCTCCAGCAGCAGCTCGCTCACATAAGCCAGCAACTGCGGAGTCGCATCGTCAATCACGGTTTCGATCACCGCGATCGGCTCGGCGTCGGCCGCCTCCTCCTGCGTCTCGCCTACCATCAGCCGCAGCAGGTTCGGCTCACCCGGCGTGTCGCGCCCGCCGGCTCCGTAGCCGTGCGCCGCAATGCGCATCGCCGGCAGCGGCCCGTAGCTCGCATCCAGCATCCGCAGCAGCGCCGCGCCGGTCGGCGTCACCCGCTCCATCGCAGGCCCCGCGGAGTAAACCGGCGCATCGCCGAGCAGCGCCAATGTAGCCGGCGCGGGCACAGGCAGAGTGCCGTGCTGGCACGTCACGGTTCCGCTGCCCACGTTCAAAGGCGAGGCCATCCAGCGGTCCACGCCCAGCGCCTCGCACCCGGCCGCCGCGCACACAATGTCCACAATCGTGTCCACCGCGCCCACTTCGTGAAAGTGCACCTTTTCGATGGGGATGGAATGAATTGCGGCTTCCGCTTCTCCGAGCAATTGGAAGGCGCGGACTGCGCGCCGCTTCACCGCATCGCTGAGCGGCGCGGATTCAATGACCGGGAGAATCGTGGACAGCGCCCGATGCGGCGTGTGCTCATGGATGTGGTGCGCAGGCTCCTTCTCGTGCGAGTGATGCTCGTGCGCATGTTCGTGGCCGTGCGCCTCTTCTCTTCCCTGTTCCCTGTTCCCTGTTCCCTGTTCCCTGTTCCCTGTTCCCTGTTCCCTGTTCCCTGTTCCCTGTTCCCTGTTCCCTGTTCCCTGTTCCCTGTTCTCTTGCGTCAGCACATCCACCTTGACCGCCGCCAGTCCGCCGCGGCTCACCTTGCGCATCTCCAGGCGCGCGCCCACGTCAAGGGCCGCAGCCGTGTCGGCCAGCAAGCTGAAAGGAACGCCCGCATCCACCAGCGCACCCAGCAGCATGTCGCCGCTGATCCCGGAAAAGCATTCCAGATAACCGATTCGCATCGCTCTGTGATTTTAAATCGCCGGAGGCCCGGCAGGTGAAGAAAGGTGCCTCTAAGCGCCCCGCCGCGCCAGCAATTCGGCGGGCAGAACCGCATTCCCCAAAACTTCGTTCATTGACCCTGATCGGAATCCCGAGCAGTCGAGTGTGACGTACTTGAACCCCGCCTGCTTCAGCGCCGCGGTGATAGCGTCCAGCATCTCCATGGTCAGCGCACGGGGCAGCTCGCCGCGCGCGATCTCTACGCGTGCCAGCTCGCCATGGTGGCGCACGCGCAGCTCGCGAAATCCCAATTGCCGCAGGCTCTCTTCGCCGCGCTCCACCTGCTCCAGGACTTCGCGCGTCACCGCGCGTCCGTACTCCACGCGCGACGAAAGGCACGGCGCCGCCGGGCGGTCCCACACCGGGTAGCCGGCTGCTTTGGCCAGCGCGCGCACCTCCTGCTTGTTCAGCCCGGCCTCGGCAAGCGGAGCCAGGACGGCGTGCTCCTCCGCGGCGCGCTGGCCGGGCCGAAAATCCCTGGTGTCGTCGGCGTTCATCCCGTAGGCGATGTGTGCAAAGCCCAGCTTGGCGCCCAGTTTCTCCATCACCGCAAACAGCTCGTCCTTGCAGTGGAAGCAGCGGCTGGCGTCGTTGCGCGCATACTCCGGCCGGTCCAGCTCATCCGTGGCGATCACCTGCAGCGGCATGTCCAGCGAGTGGGCAAAAGCGCAAGCCTGCTCCATATCCCGCCGCGCCAGCGAGGGCGAATCCGCCAGCACCGCCAGCATGTGCGCCCCCAGCACGCGATGCGCCGTGGCGGCCAGGAACGCCGAATCTACGCCTCCCGAGTACGCCACCATCAGGCTTGGGAGCTGCCTGAGCTGCTCCTCGAGGGCGCGCAGCTTTCCCGCCGCATCCGGCGCGATAGAATCTGCGCCCTGCGCGGCCCCGGCCTTCCCAAGCCCGGTTTGTGTATTCGCCGCCATGCCTTCGATTATACCGTCGGCAACTTTTGCCGGTTCTGCTGGGCCCTTTCCCGAAGCCAGTCCGCCAGCCGCCGTTTGACGCACCCGCCCGCGGGCAATAGGTTGGTAGAGAGCGAGTCAGCGTCAACAAGTTTGCCTGGAAGAAGGAGGTTGGATGCGCAACAGGGTTTCCACCAGGTTTTGCATGGCCTTTTTGGGCGCGGTTCTGGCCGTGGCCGCGTGGAGCGCCACGCAAGCCCAGGATCTCAAAAGCTTTGAGCAGCGGATCACCGTCAAGGTTCTGCCCAATGGGCTCACGCTGATCCTTTGCCGGCGCCCTGAGGCGCCGGTCTTCAGCTATACAACGTTCATCGACGCGGGCGACGTGAACGACCCCTCCGGCGAAAGTGGCCTGGCGCACATGTTCGAGCACCTGGCCTTCAAGGGAACAACTCAGATCGGGACTACGGATTACGCTGCCGAAAAAGTGGCCCTCGAAAAAGTGGAGGCGGCCAATGACGCCTACGAAGCCGAGTACCTGAAGCCGGTGGGGCGCGACGAGCAAAAACTCGCCGCACTGAAAAAAGCCTTCCTCGCCGCCCAGGCTGATGCCGAGAAATACGTCATCCCCAACCAGTTCACTGCAGTCGCTCAGGCCAACGGCGCGCACGATTTGAATGCGGAGACCGGCCTGGACGACACGCAGTACTTCTGGTCGATGCCGGAGAACCGCCTGGAGCTTTGGGCGTGGATGGAGTCGAGCCGCCTGGCCGACACCGTTCCGCGCGAGTTCTACAAGGAGCGCGACGTGGTGATGGAAGAGCGCCGGATGCGCACCGACTCCGACCCCATAGGACGGCTGATCGAGCAGTTCCTGGCCACGGCGTATGTGGCGCACAATTATGGCCGCAGCTCCATCGGTTGGCCCAGCGAAGTCAGTCAGATCACCGCCACCGAGGCCATGGCCTTCCACAAAAAGTATTACGTCGGCGGCAACGTTGTGATCGCCATCGTCGGCGATGTGGATCCCAACACCGAGCTTCCCATGCTCGAAAAGTACTTCAGCCGCGTTCCCGGCGGTCCCAGGCCGGAAGAGATGACGACGGTCGAGCCGGCGCAGTTTGCCGAAAAGTCGGTCGTGATTCGCGAGCAGACGCAGCCGTTCTACATCGAGGGCTACCATCGGCCCAGCTTCCGCGATCCCGACGACGCAGTCTACGACGCCATCGGCGACATCATGTCCAACGGGCGCGTCTCGCGGCTCTACCGCAGCCTGGTCGAGCAGCAGCAGATTGCGGCTGAAGCCGAAGGGTTCAGCCCGTTTCCCGGCGAGAAATACCCCAGCCTCTTCGCCTTCTACGCCGTGCCGCTTCCCGGCCACACCCCGGCGGAAATGCGCGAGGCCATCCACAAGGAAATTGAAAAGCTGAAGACCACCGACGTCACCGACGCGGAGCTCCAGATGTATAAGACGCGGGCTCGCGCCGACCTCCTGCGCGGTCTGGCCGACGACCAGGGCCTTGCCAATTCTCTCGCCGAGTACCAGACGCGCTATGGCGACTGGCACGAGTTGTTCCTGCAACTGGACCGGGTGGACAAAGTGACCAAAGCCGACATCCGCCGCGTGGCGAATAAGGTGTTTGTGGACTCCAACCGCACCGGCGCGGAGATCGACACCGAACCCCCGGCCGCAGCCGCGAAGAAGGAGGGAGGCGCGCAATGAAGAATTTCAATCAGGCACAAGACTGGGTGCCCCAGGTCCGGGGTCCCCGCGGACAGGTCCATCGTCCGCGGGGTGGAGATCCGGATTCTCGGACCTGGGAAAAGGCCGCTGGTCGCCTTCCGCCTCACCGCGGTTGCATTGTTGTTTATCCTGTCTGGTTTGCTTTCCGCCGCGCAGCAAGCCAAACCCTGGGAGCAGATTCCCATTCCGCCGCTGCACGCCTTTCATCCGCAACAGCCCAAACGCATCGAGCTGAAGAACGGCATCGTGGTCTTTTTGCAGGAGGATCACGAGTTGCCGTTCGTCTCCGGCTCTGTCCTCATCCCCGGCGGTTCGCGCGACGAAACCCCGGCCAAGGCTGGCTTGGTGAGCCTCTATGCGCAGGCATGGCGCACCAGCGGCGCCGCGACGATGGACGGCGATGCCATGGATGACCTGCTCGAATCCAAAGCCGCGCACATTGAAACGGAGGGCGACGACGATTCTACCGCGCTTTCCTGGGATTCGCTGAAAGGCGACGCCGATCAGGTCTTTTCCCTGGCCATGGACCTGTTGTTTCATCCCAGATTCAGCGCGGAAAAGCTCCAACTGGCAAAGCAGCAGGAAGCCACTGCAATCGTCCGCCGCAACGACGACGAAGACGAGATTGCCGATCGTGAGTCCGCCAAGCTGGTCTACGGGGTCGGCAGTCCCTACACCCGGCAGCCGGAACTGGCCACCATCGGCGCGGTTTCCCTCGCCGATCTGCAGGCCTGGCACGACCGCACTCTGAAGGGCCCGCTTATCGTCGGCATCAGCGGCGACTTCGATCCCGTGGCCATGGAGGCCAAAGTGCGCGCGGTCTTTGAAGGTCTGCCGCCCGTCACGCCGGAGCCCCCTCGCCACGACACCTTCTCCGGCCCCGCGCCCGGCCTCTACTTCATCGACAAAGAGGACGTGAATCAATCCAACGTGCAGATCGTGGGGCTGGGCGTTGACCGCCGCAATCCCGATGTACCCGCGCTCGCGGTCATGAACGAGATCCTCGGCGGCGGCTTCGGCAGCCGGCTCTTTGTCGAGGTTCGCACCAAGCGAGCGCTCGCTTACGCCGTAGGCGGCGGCTTCGGCTTCACCTACGACCACCCCGGATCCTTCCGCGTTGAAGTCCTCACCAAGAGCGTATCCACGGTCGACGCCACCAATGCAGCCCTTGCCGAAATCGCCGGACTCAACACCAAGCCCTTCACTGAGGAGGAGCTCAAGCGCGCCAAGGACGATATCCTCAACTCCTTCCTCTTCCACTACGACACCAGGGACAAGGTCCTGGCCGAGCGCGAAAAGCTCGAGTTCTACGGTTATCCGGCGGATTATCTTGAAACCTACCGCGCGAAACTCGAAAAAGTAACGCTGGCCGACCTGACGGCAGTTGCAAAAAAGTACATTCATCCCGGCCAACTCGCCGTGTTGGTGGTGGGCAACGGGCCGGAGATCAAGCCGGGGCTGGACGCGCTCAATATGGGCTCGCCCCAGCCCATCGACATTACGATTCCGCGCCTCGCGGGCCCGCCGGCCCCAGGCGGCGCGGCAGAAAAATAACGCTGCCCGCTGACCGGAAGCGGCATTCCGGCCTGAACCGGAAGCGGGCGGCGCAGTACGCTGGAACGGGTTGCACAAATGTGTCTATGAAGCCTACGGGCTCTAGCCCTGAGGCATCTGTTTTGCGTAGTTCAAAACCATTTGTGCAACCGCCCCTGGGAGAGCATGGGATGGGAAAGAAACCAGAACTGGCAGTGAAAGCGGCGCCGGTCGCCACACCGGCTGCCGAAACAGCGTCACAGCTTACGGCTCGCCAGCAGGCCGCGGCGGCGCGCCTCACGGCCGCCGGAGTCACCATCTACCGCCCTGAAACCTGCGTCATCGATCCGGACGTGGAAGTCGCGCCCAACACTGTTATCGAGCCCTTTGCGCAATTGTTGGGCCGCACGCGCATCGGCGGCGGCTGCCGCATCCGTTCCTTCTCGGTGATTGAGAACTGCACCTTGGGAGACGGCGTTCAAATCCTTCAGAGCTGCGTCCTGGAAGATTCCACGGTCGCGGACGGTGCGCGCCTCGGGCCGTTCGCGCACTTGCGGCCTGGAAACGAAGTTGGCGAGAACGCCCATGTCGGCAACTTCGTGGAATTGAAAAAGGTCCGCCTGGGCAAGGGCGCAAAGGCCAACCATCTCACCTACCTGGGCGACGCGGAAATCGGGGAAGGAACCAACATCGGAGCTGGGACCATCACCTGCAACTACGATGGCGTGAACAAACACCGCACGCGAATCGGCAAAGGCGTCTTTGTCGGAAGCGATACCAGCCTCGTCGCCCCCCTCAGCGTCGGCGACGGCGCCTATATCGGCGCCGGCTCTTGCATCACCAAAGACGTGCCCGCCGATGCCCTGGCCGTGAGCCGCAGCCGTCAGATCGCCAAAGCAGGCTGGGCTGCGGCGCGGCGCGCGCGGCGTGAGTCGAAGAAATCCTGAAGGTTCCTCCCGCCGCACTCGCTTCCCCGGTTTTCCACAACCGGATTCCCCCCTATTTCCACACCCCGGCTTCGCCATCGCCCGCGCTGAGGTGGTCCGGCACAACCCTGCCGTCGCTCTTCCCCGCCGAGGGGGAAGTAACGCTGCGGATTCACCTCACCGCGATGCAACATTCGGGTGATTGAGGGGGGGTAGCCAGAATGCTACTCTCTCGTAAGGAGCTCCCGCCGGCGTTCCCTTGGTTCAGCGGCAGTGCGGGGAATCGGACTGCATCTTGTTGGTTTTGTAGCCTTTTTTGCCTGTAGCGGCAGCGTAAGCGTAAGAGATAAAAGTATGCAGCCGGCAGAGCCGGAGCTGAATCTGTTACACGTAACAGCAAGATGGATCGGAACTCGTCGAGTGCCTGAAGCGTAACGGTAAGGTCGGCGGAAAAGCCTGTCACTCGAAACTACAGCCGCGAGGGCGCTTGCATTGTTGGAACAGAACGAAACACGCGGCCGGGTGGGAATGCAGAAATCGCTCCTCGTTGAGGACTCCGCGCAGGTACACAAAGGGAACGGAGGCCGCCTCTTGGCTTGGAATCTAGACGCGAAAACATCGGATCCCGTAGCCAATCCGCGGAAGGAAAACGCCGTGCGCGCGCCAAAACCTGCGCGCGTTCTCGTCGTCGATGACGAACCGCCGGTGCGTACCATGATGGCCGCCGCTCTCGAACGCCAGGGATATACGGTGGAACAAGCTGCCGATGGGCGTGAGGCGCTCGCAGCGCTGGAGATGAACACCTTCAACCTGGTGCTTACCGACATTGTGATGCAGGACGTGAGCGGCATCGCCCTGCTGGAACGCATTCACGCTTTGCAGCCCAATCTTCCCGTCGTCATGGTCACCGCGGTTCACGACATCGGTGTGGCCATCGATTCCATGCGCCGCGGAGCCTACGACTACCTCCTCAAGCCCTTCGAGCGCGATCAGTTGTTAAGCACGGTCGAGAGAGCGCTTAACCATCGCCTGGTGCTCGAAGAGACGCAGAATTACCACCAGAGTCTCGAAGAGATGGTGCGCGCCCGCACGGAGATGCTGCGCCACGCCATGGAAAATCTCGAACACTCTTACGACGTCACTCTCGAAGCGCTGGGTGACGCCCTCGACCTGAAAGACTCCGAAACCGAGGGTCATTCCAAGCGCGTCACGGCCTACGCCATCGCGCTGGCGCGCGCCATGGGCATTCCGCCCGAGGACATCAAGGTCATCGCGCGCGGCGCCTTCCTGCACGACATCGGCAAAATGGCCATCCCCGACGAGATTCTCCGCAAGCCCGGCAAATTGACCCCGGAGGAGCAGGCCCTCATGCGCGAGCATTGCGCGCGCGGCTACAACATGCTCCGAAAAATCCCCTTCCTCGCCGGCGCGGCCGAAATCGTCTTCTGCCACCAGGAGCACTACGACGGAAACGGATACCCGAACCACCTCGCCGGGCGCGAGATCCCCATCGGCGCGCGCATCTTCGCCGTCGCCGACGCCCTCGACGCCATCACCAGCGACCGTCCCTACCGCAAGGCCCACGGCTTCGATGCCGCCCGCGAAGAGATTCTGCGCTGCTCGGGAACGCAATTCGATCCTGCCGTGGTCGAGGTCTTCTTGAAAATCCCCAATGAGCTCTGGCAGGAGCTGCGCTCTGAAATCAGCGGCCAGCTCGTGCGCTTCTCCGCCTTCGAGGTGGTCAAAGACAACGTCGCCTCCTGAAGCCGCGTCCCGGAAACTCAGCACAAAATCAATCTGTCATCGCAAAATCAATCTGTCGTCTTGAGCGGAGTCCGCCGCGGCGGACGGAGTCGAAAACCTGCCCTGAGCGAAGTCGAAGGGAACCTGCGGTTGCTTTTCGCCGCTCGCGATTTGCCCAGCTAGGGCCAGAGTCTAAAGTTCGTATCAACAGTAAATTGTCATCCTGAGCGGAGTCCGCCGCTGCGGACGGAGTCGAAGGATCTGCGGTTGTTCTTCGCTCTTTTGTCACGAACTTCGGATTCACCACACCGGATCGAGTACGCAGTCAAATGGTTCATGTAAAATCCCTTCATTGAGGAGCGAATCCTATGCCTGCCATTTCCCCTCAGGCAGCCCAGGCGCTGCTTAGCCACTTGCCTGGCTGGCAAATCGAATCCGGAGAGCTCGTCCGAACCTTCCAGTTCAAGGACTTCCGCGCCGCTCTCCACTTCGTCAATCGCGTCGGCGAGCTTGCCGAGGAGGCCGGTCACCATCCCGACATCGACATCCGCTACAACCGCGTCCGTCTCTCGCTCGTCACCCACTCGGCCGGCGGCCTCACCGAGAAGGACTTTGCCCTGGCCGGACAGGCACAGACGCTGGCCGGATAAAAGTCGGGTCGCTCCACTGCGGCTGCTCTTAGCCGAGCCTTGGGGCGAAGGCCTCTTCCGACGTTCCGTTTCAACGCACTTTTCAGACACCACCCCCGCTTCGCCCCCTCCAATTGGCTCCGAAATCCTGGATTTTCGAGCTTTTTCCCACTTCGTGGTACGAGGTAGTACGATTTCCACCTTGCCACGGGGCGCGGACCTCTACGAAATCCGGCCAGGGCAGAGAGCTGCACCTGATTTCGCCTTCGCTACTCACCGGGTAGTCCGGACCTTCGCGAAAAACAGAAAGACCTTATTCTAAATAGTTTATATCCGATAAGCACGAGCGCCACGCGGCCAAAATCCAGCTTCCGGCCGCGCGGAATCTCCGCTTTCGGAGCCTCAATTCGGCCTGTCTTTGACGCATTCTCCATCGAAAGGCTGATTTTTTTATCGATCAAAAGATTTTGAATTTTGTATTTGCATTTTTCCAAATCTATGCTATCGTGTATTTATTCCGGTTGTGGAGGTGAAAGACACACTCCTCCAAACCGGGAGTGGTTTGCGTCACTGGCCTCCCGGCACGAACAGCTAAAAGTTCGTGCCGTTTTTTTTATGGGTACAGATCCCTCCTCGCTCCCATGTTCCCTCCTTCCCTTGGTCCCTGCCGTTGTCAAGCCCCCTGACCTCAAAATCACCTTGACCGCCACGCGTTAAATGGTTGTTTTTCTAGTCCCTACGTCCCTATGTCCCTACATCCCTGCGTTTGCTGATAATTTCCACCTCTTGGCGCACAATGGTCCCATGATCGCCAGGCAGATTTCGATGTCCGGACCGGAGCCGCTCCTCGCCGTCTATTGGCTACTGGCCACTGGCTACTTGGCTACTGGCTATTGGCTATTGGCTGTCCCCGGTCCGTACCGAAGCTGATCTCACCCCCTACCCCCCTATACCCTCCGGGGGTATCTAAAACAGGTTTTCTACCGACTAAGTCGTTCAGAATCAGAAAAGCCTCGCCAAAAAACGCTCAAAACCGCGGCGATTTTCGTCGCGAAAAGTCGTAATTTTTGCGAATTTGTCGCTGGAACCGGAAGTTTTCGCGTGAAAAATCGCGTCGTGAACCCGGGAAGGCCGGAAGAACTTTCCTGGTTCAAAGGATTTCGGAGTTTGTCGTACCATAGAATTTGAGGCGTGTCATGAAGCGTTTCTTCAAAAGCCGCTGGGTTTGGACTCTGGCTGTCTTCACGCTCACCGCTGCCAGCTACGCGCAGTGGTCCAACCCGGCCGACGATGTTCCCGCCTATCACCCTTCGGCGCCCCTCAATATCCGTGCCATTCCGCCCATCCTCCACGGAGCACAGTTGACGAGCCCCAGCTTCCGCTACCACTGGCAGGTGCGCGCCTATCAGCTTGCTGCCCAGATCCCCGGCGTCATTTATCAGTTGCCCTGCAATTGCCGCTGCGACCGCTCCCTGGGCCACACCAGCCTGCACAGTTGCTACGAAACCACGCATTCCACCCAGTGCGATGTCTGCGCTGCGGAAGGCTTCTACGCCTACTTGAAGACCAAGGCCGGCTGGACCCCCGCGCAGATTCGCGCCGGCATCGCCCGCCGCGAATACGAATCCATCGACCTGCAAAAGGAATAGAGCGCATCGGGTAAACTGTTTGTATCGGGGCGCGAGTGTACTCGCGCCAAAAACGCACAGAGCAAACGATGGGGCTTTCGCACTGTGTCATTGCGGGCTGTGTGCCGCATCAAATTTCAATTCGGCGTAAAATAGAACGATGCAGCACGAGCCATTCGGCTCCGCGCTCGCACCCGCCGGCGCTCTTCGGTCATCGAATGACTGCCGGCATCCGGTTCCCGGCGATGGGTCTTGGCCGTCCGGGTGGAAGTGGGGGCGTCACGGTTTCGACGGGATCGATTGCGGCATGGGAGACATGTCGGGGGGTGGGCACCCGGAATCGCCTGCAAAACAAAAGTTGCCAACCAAGAACTGGCACTTGCTGCTTAATTAAATAAGCAGCCGTCTTCCACGGCTTCGCCTGCGGGCTGTGAGCGGACGTCATTCAGTGGGCTGGCTGAAGCGGCTCGGTCCGGGCGGCTGAGGCGAGATCAATCGGACTAGTTTCCGGCGCATCTTGTCCGTTCTTAAGCGTCGCGGAGCGAACCCAATCGAACCGGACACAGCATGGACTCTCCCGGCTGACAACGATTTCGGACGCGGGTTCGACTCCCGCCGCCTCCACCATAACTCATTGATAAAAACTGTTTAATGTGCATTTCCTGCTTCTGCCGCTTGCATTTATGATATTTCTGATCAATATCTTAGGATTTTAGCTGTTCCGCCGCCTCCACTATCAGAAGTCAGTGCTGTCTCTATTGAGATGCTTCGCACTGTCAGGCGCAGCTCAGAACCAACGGGGAAGTTAGCCGAGACCATGGAGGACTTTGGCCGGGAAGTCGGCAATCATCTGCACAGAACCCTGCCCTTTGCCTGCTGGCGAGTCCCGGTAGGCCTAAAACCGAGTTCTGTCCGGTTAGGCGGTTATTGGCCCAGAACGGCGCTTCTGGGTATCGTGCTTGAGTTCAGCCAATTCCTCCAATGTAAGGGAGCTCGCTGGTTCCTAAGGAGTTCGACGCTCATTTGCGCCATAGCGGATCTGCAACTCGGAAAAGGCCCGCGTCTTCTGCCGCTCGCCGTCGCCCAAAATCTTGGCCACGGCCAGCTTCGTGTTGTCGTAGAGAATCCGCACCGGCACGCCGCCGAAGTGCTCGAAGGCACGCACGTGCGCTCCGAGGAAGGCTTTCGTCGTCTCAGCTGGAAAGGCCTGCACAAAGCAGTCGTCCGAATGCGGCAAGCAGAAGACCATGAAGTGCACCGTGCACGCCGCTCGCGCGGCGTCACTTGGTACATTCTTGCTCCGGTGCGTACACTGGGTGGAGCATCGATACATGGCAGAGGGGCCCGGAGCATTTGCCGATCTCGCTGCAGGGCGAGGTGCGGCAGCTAAGATCCTACTGCATCCATAGGCATTGCGATGAATGAATACGACCCTCATGGGAGTGTAAGAGGCGAGGAAGCAAGTTTGGCGTCGCGCTCGACGATCTCCGTTACAAGCGAATTTTGCCCAGAAGGTGCGTAATGCGCTTTGGTTGTTGCGGGAGCATGATTTCACCGTGTACTGATCCCGTTGGAGCGGAGATCCGGCATGTGCACTTTGCCGAGGTGCAATCGCGCTCCTTTCCCGTGGAGGACAACGAACATTACGGGAAGTTCTTCGATCGTCTGCGCAGCCTTCGGTATGACGGGCGTTGCAGTATCGAAGCCTATACTCAGAACTTGGCCTCCGACGGCAAGCGGGCGCTGGAAAAGCTGAAGGAAATCGTGAAATCGGCGGAGATGTGAAGATGGAAACAACCGCGCAACGCCTACTGGAACGTGGATCTGCAAGCGATGCCCGGGTGCGGGTGGAGCAAGCAGCGAGAATCCTTCGCCTACGAATCGTCGAGATGCTAGGGCCAAATACAAAGGGGCATCTCGGAGGCTCCCTCTCAATCGCGGACGTTGTAGCCGCGCTATATTTCGTCAAGATGCGCCACGACCCCAGCGCGCCACAGTGGCCGGATCGCGACCGTTTCATCCTCAGCAAGGGCCATTCCGTTCTTGTTCAATACGCGGCCCTGGCTGAATGCGGCTATTTTCCAAGGGAGGAACTGGGCAAGCTCAAGACTTTGGGCTCAATGCTGCAAGGGCATCCCGACATCAAATCGACTCCGGGGATTGAAGCCAATACAGGCTCGCTCGGCCAGGGGCTTTCGCAGGCCTGCGGAATGGCTGCCGGCTTGAGATTGGACGGCCGGAAAAGCCGCGTCTACTGTGTCGTTGGCGATGGCGAACTTTGCGAGGGTCAGATTTGGGAGGCGGCGATGTCCGCGTCTCATTACCGCCTGGACAATTTGGTGGCGATTGTCGATCGCAATGGCCTGCAGGCGACTGGCCCGATTGAATCGCGATTCAACACGAATCCTCTGGCTCAAAAATGGGCGGCCTTCGGCTGGCACGTTCTGGAGTTGGACGGGCACGACGCGACAGCAATACTCGAGGCGCTCGATCAAGCCGACAGACTTTCGGGCAAGCCAAAGGTTTTGATAGCGAATACAGTTAAGGGGCGGGGCCTCCCCTTTGCGGAAAACAACGCGGCGTTTCATAACGGTCACATGACTTCCGAGCAGTACGAACTTGCACTCAAGCTCCTTGGTTCGGAATTCTCGGCTGACAGAAGTCAGGGAGAATGAAGATGGCCTTGAGGAATTGCCGCGAAATCTACGGCCGGACACTTATCGAATTAGGGCAACAAAACAGGGACATTGTCGTGCTTGAAGGTGATCTCGGGAAATCAACGATGTCCTGCTATTTTGAAGAGGCTTTTCCGGACCGCTATTTTGAAATGGGAATTGCCGAAGCGAATATGACTGCGTTTGCTGCAGGTCTTTCGCTGGCCGGCAAGATTCCGTTTACGAACTCTTTTGCCACCTTCGCGGCCGGCCGCGCTTTCGACCAGATCCGGCAAAGCATATGTCTGCCCAATCTGAACGTGAAGATCGTCGGATCGAGCGCTGGCCTTTCGGATTACGGAGACGGCTCGACTCACCAGTCGGTGGAAGACATTGCCATTATGAGAGCTCTTCCCAATATGACCGTCCTGGTCCCCGCCGACGGGAACGAAACACGCGCCATGACGCGGGCGATCGCTGCGTACCGCGGGCCGGTTTATCTGCGAATCAGCCGCGCCGATCTGCCCGATGTGACAGCCGTAAACCAGGAGTTTGTCATTGGCAGGCCTTCTATTGTTCGCGGTGGGAAAGACGCGGCAATCTTTGCCGTAGGGACCATGGTCGCCAAGGCAATCGAAGCTGCGAATCTCTTATCTGAAAAGGGGATTTCCATCCGGGTGGTGAACGTAAGCTCGCTCAAGCCGGTCGACGAAGCGGCACTGAAGGCTATGGCCGAAGATATGAAGGGCATCGTTACGGCGGAAGAGCATTCTATCATCGGCGGATTGGCAAGCCTGGTCACTTATGTCTTGCGGGGAACCGGGTTGCCGATCGAATGCATCGCCATTCAAGACAGGTTTGGCCAATCGGCCGAGAATCTCGATCGGCTTTACGAAGAATACGGACTCACTGCCGAGCGCATCGCCGCTGCCGCAGTTTCCGTGATTGCCAAGAATGCGGCGTAGATCGAATCTGCACCGAATCTTTTTAACACGATGGCAGAAGGAGTCTTATGAACAAGATTGGCTTCATTGGTTTGGGTATTATGGGCGCTCCGATGGCTGGCCACCTGCAAGCTCACGGACATCAGCTCTTTGTACATACACTCAGTCCCGTGCCGGAGGTGCTGGTCAAGGGTGGGGCGACGGTATGCCGGAACGGAAAAGAAGTGGCACAGGCGGCTGAGATCGTCTTCATCATGGTGCCCGACACGCCGGACGTGGAGATTGTGTTGTTCCATCCCGACGGCGTGGCAGCCGGTTTGACCGCCGGGAAGATTGTCGTCGATATGAGTTCGATTTCCCCCATGGAGACGAAGAAGTTTGCCCAGCGAATCCGGGAACTGGGGTGTGATTATCTCGACGCCCCGGTCTCGGGCGGCGAGGTGGGCGCCAAGGCCGCTTCACTTACTATCATGGTGGGCGGCGATCAGGCAGTGTTTGATAATGTGAGACCGCTATTTGAATTGATGGGCAAGAATATCACCCTGGTTGGCGGTAATGGCGATGGGCAGACCTGCAAGGTAGCCAATCAAATCATCGTCGCGCTCACCATCGAAGCGGTGGGCGAGGCTCTGCTGTTGGCATCGAAGGCCGGCGCCGATCCTGCCAAGGTGCGCCAAGCGCTAATGGGCGGATTCGCCTCGTCTCGCATCCTGGAGGTGCATGGAGAGCGGATGATCAAGCGCAACTTCGAGCCCGGCTTCCGCATCTCGCTCCACCAGAAGGATCTGAATCTGGCACTATCTACGGCGCGCAATCTCGGCATGAGTTTGCCGAACACAGCAACCTGTCAGGAGTTATTCAATAGCTGCGCAGCTCGGGGCGGGAGCACATGGGACCACTCCGGAATGGTTCGCACTCTGGAACTTATGGCAGATTTCGAAATCAGCTGCGCAGAATGATCGAACTATCGTCAAACCGCAGGAAAGGCGCCTGCTTTCCTGCGGTTCTGGCCAGATCAGGAGCGACGCGGTTTCCGGCGCTTCAGCCTGCGCGGCCTGAACAACGTTCGCTGCGAATGGAAGCCGGTCTGCGCAGTCTCGAATCTGCGCAAGCTGTTCGTCTCTGGCTGGACGCCGCAAGCGGCCTGAAGAGCAAAGGGAGAAGTCTTTTCCTTCCTTACCGCAGTGATTCTTCGAAAAATCACGCCCTCAAGCGGGTCACAATCGTCCGTGGCCGCCGAGCGACGTCGGCCATGATATTCGCGTCCGGACGATCAACCTTATCCCCGACACACTCCTGGAATGGCAGGTAAGAGAGTCAACTGTTGACGCCGCTCGCCAGATAGCCGCCGTCGACCACCAGCACTTCGCCGGCGATGAACGACGCGCCGTCGGAGGCCAGAAGAACCGCCGCGCCCACAAGTTCTTCGGGCTGGCCGTAGCGGCCCATGGGCGTGCGCATCAAAATTTCCTGGCCGCGCGGGGTCGAGTCGAGCAGCTTGGCGTTGATGTCGGTGCGATAGACGCCCGGAGCGATGGCATTTACCATCACGCCTTTCTTCGACCACTCGACCGCGAGCGAGCGGGTGAGCGAAGCCAAGGCCGCCTTGCTGGCGGCGTAGGCAGCCACTTCAGTGAACGCCACGAAGCTGGTGAGCGACACAATGTTGATGATGCGGCCGTAGCCGCGTTCGAGCATGGGGCGGCCGAAGATCTGGCAGGTGCGCAGCGTGCCGATGAGGTTGGTATCGAGGATGTCGCGCCACTCGTCTTCGGAAGCCTCGAGCGTAGGCGTGCGCTTCGCGATGCCGGCGCAGTTGACGAGGATGTCGACTTTGCCGAATTTTTCGAGGCTAGCAGCGAGGAGTCTTTCCAGCGAGGCGCGATCGCGAACGTCGGCGATCTGGCGCAGCGTCTTGCGGCCACGGGCTTCGATCTCGGCGGCGACTTCTTCCATCTGCTGCTGTCGGCGTCCCGTAGCAACAACGTCGGCGCCGGCCTCGGCCAGGCCGATGGCGATGGCGCGGCCGATGCCCGACGTGCCTCCGGTGACAACCGCGGTCTTTCCTTCCAAGCTGAATAATTGCGTGACCATGCGTCCTCCAAGATGAATCCGGTGGGGCCGGCTCTCGCACCGGCGAGAACCCGCCCTAATGCGGTGCGGAGAACCGAGCACGTTCGGGATTGCAAAACCGCGCGAAAGACCCTTCCCGAGCAGCTACGGCCGGGTTGCCCGTTATTTGGTCGATGCCAATGCGCCGCTAAGTTCCTTGACCCGCTCGGCAATGCGAGTCCAACTCTTGATGAAAATGCTGCGGAAGAGGCCTACCGGGCCGAATTCCTCAAACTCATCCACATCCAACCCGTCTTCGAGGTAGCCGCGCTTGAAGTCCGGAAGTTTCGCCATCAGTTCGTCAATTACCTGTTGGGGAACCGGATTGAATAAGCGATAGACTACGGGTGGATTCTGCTCGAGGAGCCGATCCGCGGTGCCCTCCCAGTTGATCGTGCAGCAGACCTTACCGCCGACCATTTCGGTGAAATGGTGAAGGCCCCGCGCTCCTCCTGCCACAAATATGCCGGGATACCCGCGTTCCTCTTTCAGGGCATACAGCTTACGAAAGACGGCGATTCCCGCCTGCCACAGAACGTCGGGAGAGATGTCGATGTGTTCCTGCTCGACGACATTGCGCAGGTGATCGTCGTAGATGCCGGCGATATGCGAGATATAAAGAGGCGGCCGCTTGCCTGTCCGCCGGGAAACCTTCATATAGGTCTCGCACAGCGCAACGCCCTGGCTGATCCCGAAGATTTCGGTGGCGTTCAGGGGCACGTCCTGTTCTACCAGGTATTCCATGGCGGTCAGCCCGCTTTTCGTCGTCGGAATCTTGCAGCAGATGTTCGGCGAAACCTTGCGGTTTTCCAGCGCCTCGCGAATGACGACGTCCGGATCGTCCTCTTGAACCGGGTCTCCCTGAATGCTCACATAGCCTTTCTCGCCGCGAGATTGGGTGAACATAGGCATGAACTTTTCGGCGATCGGAGCGACCAGCCTGCGCTGGTAGATGGACGGCACGTCGGCCCCGCTATCCGATTCGGCGATCACCTGCTCAAGAAGCTTCAGGGCCCCGGGGCCCTCAGTGGGATGATCCAGCATCTTCTGCGTGTACGACGGATTGTTCGTGCAGCCGCTGGCGCCGTTGGCGATGGCGAGGTCCGCGTGCTCTTGGGTTGGATTGTTGATCCAGAATTCCGTTGGGGTTTGGGCAACAACACGCAAGAAATAGGACGAAGGCATCGGATCTCCTCGAGCAATTCGGCTTGTATTCGCAAAGGTTTAGCGATGTACTTCCTTAAGTTACAAGCGTGGCCTTTGCCGATTCTCCCCGCCGCGAAGGCGCGGATCGGCGGCAAGCCATCAGTATACGCCGCCCGTAGAACGAAGGGCCTTGGCGGGCGAGTGCTTCCAAGGCAATCAGCTTTCAGCCCTCAGCTCTACGCTTTCCGAGCCCAACTCATCCCGCACGCTCGGCGGCAACAAATACGCTTGTTCCGGGCTGTACTGCTTAAATCGCGACATACTTCCTTGTCGCCCAATTCTGCCGTGGATTTCAAGTGCCTTTTGTAGTTCTCACGCAGACACTAAAGCCCGTACCCTTCAAGCTAAAGCTCGTACCCTTGAAAACGTCGGCTTATTCAGAGGTTCCCTAGTAGATCGGGGCGCGCAAAAGCGGATTCCTATCTGTATGATTACCTTGAGACGACAACACAAATGAAAGTGATCGAATCTATGAAGCGCTCCCGTGCGGAACAGCCAGTGATGGTGGCGCAGACGGAACTGCGCGCCGGCGCCTTGCGGCTTCCGGGGCTGTTGATGCAATGCCTAACCCATATGGCGCCGGCGGCGGCGCTGCTGTTCACCATTCAATTCACCACCTCACAGGCGGGTCTCGCCGCACCCGTGGCATATCTCATCGCCTTTCCCATCGTCTTGGTGCTGGGCGTTTGCCTCATGCAACTGGCCAGATGTCTGCCCTCGGCCGGCGGCTACTATACGTACATCAGCCGGACCGTGAATCCGCAAATCGGATTCCTGGCTGCCTGGCTCTATTTCTTGTACGATCCGGTGGTGGCCGCCTTCATCCTGGCTTACATCGGCTCGGTGCTGGAGCATGCCTTGAAGGCTGGCTATGGCGTGATCTTCCCCTGGTGGGCCTTCTTGCTGGCGGCGGGAAGCCTGGTTGGGTGGGTGACATACCGAGGAGTTCGGGTATCGGCGAAATCCATGGTTGTGCTGGGGGTGGTGGGAGTCACGATCGCGCTGGTTCTCAGCCTGTGGGGATTCTTCCTGCCGGGGCCGGGAGGGATCAGTTTTTTGCCCTTCAACCCGGCCAAGGCCGCCAGCCGCAATGGCCTGGGCTTGGCGGTAATCTTCTCGATTTTTGCGTTCAACGGCTGGGAGTGCGGCGCTCCTCTGGCTGAGGAGAGCGAAAACCCGCGCCAAAACCTTCCTCGCGCGATCTTGATCTCGATCCTGGTAATGGGGGTCTGCCTGGTATTCGGCTCGTGGGGGCTGTTAGTGGGCTGGGGCACGGAGAAGTTGCCGGACCTTATCAACTCGGTGGAAAATCCGACCTTTGTGCTCGCGCGGCGTTACTGGGGCGGCGGGTGGGTGATCGTGCTGCTGGCCTTGCTGAATTCGATTATCGCCACTTCGATCGCCGCCAACAACGCGGCTACGCGCGTGTGGTTCGGCATGGCCCGCTCCGGGTCGCTGCCGCGCGTGCTGGCCAAGGTGCATCCGCGGTTCAAAACGCCCACCAATGCAGTCTGGCTGCAAATTGTGCTCACGTTTGTCGTAGGGCTGGGGCTGGGCTGGTTGATCGGGCCAGACCAGTTATTCGTATTTATGGGCACGGTGCTGACGTTTGCCCTGATTCTGATTTTCAGCACCGCCAATCTGGGCGTGTTTCTGTATTACTTCCGCCAGCGGCGGGAGGAATTCAACATCCTGCTTCATGCCGTTTTTCCTCTGGTGGGAACGCTGGCGGTCTTGGTGGTGGCTTACACCTCGCTTACCCCGTGGCCTGCTCCCCCGGTCGCTTACGCTCCCTGGGTGGTTGCGATCTGGCTCGCGCTGGGCATCTTGGTGCTGATCGCGATGAGATTGACCGGCCACAAGGGCTGGGCAACCACGGCGGGTAACGCCATTGAGGAGCGTGCCGAGACCGAGGAGGAAGCGGAACAGCGGTCGGCGCTGTTGTGAAATCGCGCGGGTCCGGTTTGCCAGCTGGCGCAAAGGGAGAGCATCGGACGTCGGATCGGCGAGCGCGAGCATCGGCGCGCTGTAGCAAAATCAGAGCTGCTGTAAGGGAAATCGATGACGCCAAGTGCCGTTTTCCTTAAGAAAGCGGCACTTGCACGATCTATGCGGTCCTCATAGAAACTCTGATTTTGCCTTAAAACAGCGCAATCGGATTGAAAAGAGAGCCGGTGCCCTTCGGCAGGCGCAGGGGCGCGGCGCACACCATGAATTCCCAGCGTCTTTCCTCTTCGCATGTCTTTGCCAGGTCCTCAAGCTGAAGGCTGTCGGCGCAAGCCATGCCCATAGCGGCCAACTGGAGCGCGTGCAGCGGGCCGGCGACCCCCTCAACGTTGGAGGGCACGGTTTCGCCGTCGCCGTCGGGCAGGAAGGCGGCTATCTTTCTTTCGTGCATCCATAACGCCGTGGACGCGTGCAAGCCGGCGCGGCCCTGGCCCGAGTAGCCGCAGTTCCACGGGCCGAGCTCCAGCCTGCGCCGGTGGTGCCCGGTGCGGAAGAGCAGTATGTCACCTTCTCCGAGACGCACCCCCTCAGCCTTTTCCGCCGCTTCCAGCTCGTCGGTTGTCACGGCCTCGCCCAACTCAAGCCATTTCTCGCCGCGCAGCCTCGGTATATCAAGCAATACGCCGCGCCCCACGATGCCGCGGACATAGGCCGTTACGTCCATTGCCAGCGGCCCTTCGGAGGTAACGAGGCTCGTGGGCTTACCGTTGTAGAGAAGGCCCATGTAGCTTACATGGCAGAGCGCGTCGAGGTGCGTCAGGCAATCGCCGTGAAATTCGGTGGCCAAATAGTCCAGGGCGAAGCGCGGCTCGCCCTCCGGCCTTATCACGTCATGGTTACGGATCAGATGGCGGACGGCAGGCCGGGGATTGTCGGGCCCGGCCGCGGTGTTGATCGGTATGGCGAGGGAAACGGTGCGGCCCACTTGGATGAGCTTGGCCGCCGCCGCGATTTTATCCGGGGTTATGTAATTGAGCGTGCCGAGCTCGTCCTTCTCTCCCCATCTGCCACGGTTGTTTACTGCTTTGAACAGCTCGTCGAATTCCTTCCTCGTCATCGGCGGGGCTTTCATGTTGAGTATTTCCCTCTCTCTTTCAGCTTTCGAGTTTCGATCCCGGGTTCCGAATGACAAGACGCTTAAGCAGACGGTGGCGTCTTCGTCCTTGCCTTCACGCCCGCCAGGTCTTCAAGGACGGTGATCACGGCGGATGGGTCGAGGCCGCCGCGGCCGGCCGCCAGAAGAGCGCTGTAGAGCTGGTGGGCCAAGGCGGCTCCCGGCAACGGGACATTCAGTTTGTCGGCGGTTTCGAGGGCAATGCCAAGGTCCTTGTTCTGAAAGGCGACCTTGCCGCCGGGCTTGAAATCTCCGGCTATAATCTTTGGGCCGCGCACATCCATGACGCGGGTTTGGGCATAGCCGCCGCTGAGGACCTTGAGGATGATCGCCGGGTCCACGCCGGCTTTGGCGCCCAACACCAGAGCCTCAGCCAGGCCCACGTAATTCAGCGCGACCTGGATTTGATTGCAGGCTTTCACGATCTGGCCGGCGCCGTGCGGGCCACAGAGGGTGATGGTTTTGCCCATCGCCTGGAGGACAGGCCGGACCTGATTCAGGACTTCCTCCGGACCTCCAACCATAATGGACAGGATAGCCTGTTGGGCTCCCAACTCGCCGCCGCTGACAGGAGCGTCCAGGCAGCCAACTCCGACTTTGGCGAGTTGAGTGGCGATCTTGATGGCAGTCGCCGGCGCACAACTGCTCATGTCAATGAACACCAGACCCTCGTGGGCGCCGGCAATGACGCCGAGGCTACCCAGGGCAACCTCTTCGGCGGCTTCTGAGTTCGTGACCATGGTGATGACCACATCCGACGCGCGGGCAACATCGGCGCAGCTTTCGGCTGGAGCGGCGCCGCGCTCGACCAGCGGTTCTATCGCGGCAGCGACGACATCGAATACGGTGAGGGAATAGCCTGCCTCGAGCAGGTTTTCGGCCATAAGCCGGCCCATGATTCCGAGTCCGATAAATCCGATCGTTGGTTTCATTTCAAAACCTCAAAAACTTTGCGCAGCGCGTCTTCGTCGCCGACGTGTTTTTGCCGTTTGCGAGCGCTGGCAGGATGATAACGAACGAGGCCTGAAAAATTCCACAGCGCCTTTGCCGGCAAGGGCCGCTGAAAGATACAACCAAACAAGGGACGGGTTCAGTTCTCAGTTCGTAGCTTAATTCGGTTGCGGCGGCTACGGAAACTGTGAACTGTGAACTGCGAACTGTAAACTGCGAACTCTTGAAATACGATCCACACTCTGTTCCCTGGCCGTTCTAACCATGCAGGGCCGATGGACGCGGTGCGAAGGTCTGAGATCACTCCGGCGGGGCGCCCGAAACGGGCAGGCGGACGAAGAACGTGGTTTGTTGCCAACTCGGCGATTACTTTTCGGTAAACAGATATGGTGAACCTGCCCTAAAATGGGCCGGCATTGGAGTCTTTGCCAGCGTCCCGGTACACCAAGATCGCTCAATGGTGATCCCAGCAAGTGGGATCGGTAATGGCAAACGCCGGGTTCCAGGAACGTGCAATTCCTGGTCGGCAACTCAGAAGTTGACCACTTGCCCGGTGGCCCCGCAGACAGAGAGTCGCGAGATTGCTTCTCCGCGCGCTTGGTCCGTATTCTGAAATTGAACGCTTGAGGGCACCCGAGAAGATTGCTGAATCCCGTGTACTTGTGGCGTACTCGAGAACCGCGTATTGGCCGTTTCCCGCGCTTCTAGCGGGCCTTTGGAATCAATAAGTTGTTTGTTATCAATGCGGTGAAGCGATCCGACTCCCGCCGCCTCCACCAAGTTGTTTATGGTCTAAAAATCCGCTCCTATTTATCGATGGGGTGAAGAGCGAATCCGCACTGCGAGCAGGCTGATATCAACACAGTAGCGTTCGCGTCAGATATTGTCCTCCGCCAATGGCTCGATCTTTCCGTCGCGCATGGCATGGACGAAGCGATTTATGTCCGCGGACAGTGGCCGGTCATGCAAACGCCGCTGTTGCAGGGGCGGTCGCCAATGTCGAGATCAATCTTCAATCGATCGAGCCAGACTCGGCCGATGGAGAAGCTTTCGTAAGCCAGGCGCGGAACCGCGCGGCAGCGCTGATGGCCGGGGCTTGATTCAACCCTGGCCAATGAGTGCATTCGTGCGCTCGGTTTCTACGGGAGCGGGCCAACCTACCAGTTTGTCTCATACCAACTCGCACGGATTTCGCCGGGCAGACCACGCGACCTTGCTCGAGTCGGTGGGAACGCCTCTCGGCGCCGCCCAGGCGCTGCTCGGTCACGCTTCCTCGGAGTTGACCCGAGACACGTACATCGGTTCGGTTCCGGTGGACGCGCGGCGGGCTGTGGAAGGGGAAGAAGCGCTAATTGGACCCAAATGGACCCAAGCTCCGGATTGGCCGGAACTTGGCAGTACGCTCATTAACTGATATTGCGGGATTGAATGGTCGGGGAGAGAGGATTTGAACCTCCGACCCCCTGGTCCCGAACCAACAACCGATTTGCTAAGTTGTTGATTCGTTTAGGCTCTTAGTGCGTCTTGTTCTATCTAAATTCATGGTTTTCGGCAGCGAATGGACCCAAGTTGGACCCAAGTTGTCTGCCGCCGTTGACAACGCAGGATTTGGAACTTATCCGTAAATAGTGTTTGAGTTGATTCCCTCTGCGGATTAAGTTGTTTGTGACGAGCGGAACCAGGCGAAGATGCAACTCAATATGGCACAGATCAAGTCCTGGACGGTGTCGGATACGTTGTGGAGCAGGATTGAGTCGCTGGTTCCGGTGCGGAAACGGCCGCGGGGCCGCAAGTACCAGCGCAGACCGGGGGCTGGTCGCAAGCCGATGCCCGCCCGGCAGATATTCTCCGCGATTGTGTACGTGCTTCGCACCGGATGCCAGTGGAAGGCGCTGCCCAAGGATTATGGCAGCGCGAGCGCGGTACACGCGCATTTCCAGCGCTGGCAGCAGGAAGGCTTCTTCCTTCAGATCTGGAAGGCTGGTTTGGCCGAGTACGACGAGATGGAAGGCATCGCCTGGAAATGGCAAAGCGTAGATGGAGCCATGAACAAGGCTCCGCTGGGATTAGAATGCGCCGGGGCCAATCCCACCGACCGGGGGAAAAAAAGGACGCAAGCGAAGCCTTCTGGTCGACGGGCGTGGCGTCCCGCTATCGCTCGTCGCCAGCGGAGCGAACGTGCATGACTCCAAATTGCTGGAAGCGACCCTAAAAGGCATCATCTGCGGCCGCCCCAAAGCTCAAAAAGAGCCCCGCGAAACACTCTGCCTGGACGCCGGTTACGTCGGCTATCCGGTGCTGGTCACCAGCCGCAAACAAAACTACCGGCTGAACCTGAAAACTGGTGCCGAAGAGCGCAAAGAAAAGCTCAGCAATCCTGAACATGAGGCGCGACGGTGGGTTGTAGAACGAACCCACTCCTGGCTCAACCGCTTCCGCAAACTCCTGGTCAGCTTCGAGAAAACCGAAGCCAGCTACATGGCTCTACTGTTCCTTGCTGCAGCCCTGATCTGTTGGAGGCAGACCATCTCTATTTACGGATAAGTTCTTGGAGCTCATCTGGAACTCGAATCGAGGTTAGTTTCCAGATGCCAGCGTGAATCAGCACAAGTGCTGCAGGCTTCTATCAGACGTTCAGGTATACGCAGACAGAAAGATGCGGGTTGCCTCTTTCACTCGGAAACGGATGGCCTCTTCCGGCATATCGCCCTCCCTCTGAAGTAGCGCTCCCAGAATCGATTGTCCGCAACAGAGAGAGCAGAACATCTCCGCGGCATGCTCCGAATGTTTTCCCTTGAATTCAGGGCGCTGGGCCAGATGATCCCGCAGCAGTGCCATCGTTCGCTTAGGACCAACGTCCCAGAAGTTTCTGGAGAGTTCCGGAAACTTGAATGAGGCCGCAATAAAAACTTCATACAGTGCGCGTGTTTCCGAACTCAACACTGTCCGGACAAGACGAACTCCATAATTATCGAGCACTTTCTTCAGAGAAACCCCTGAAACCAATGTCTCTGCATAGGACACCTGCTGTCTGAGCATTCTTCGAGTGAATACGGCGGCGAACAGTTCAGCTTTGGTCGGATAGCGGGAGTAGATCGTACCTTTCGATGCACCGGCACGACGGGCAATCTCAGAAACATTCGCATGCTCGTAGCCGTGCTCGAGGAAGACTGCCGTCGCGGTATCGAGCAAGTTCTCCATACGGCCGGCAACGGCGCATTTAGCTGGCCGTCCGGCTCCCCGGCGCTTCTGCATAACAGATTTTCTCGACTTCAGATTAGTTTTAGGCATCACGAGTTCATTCTACAATACGCTCCTCCCGTCGGATTCGTGTAATATATCGCTCATTCTACGCAACATAGATGGGATCCGCATCCCGGAAATATTCTGCCTTCCGCCAGAAAAAATAATGATACCACACCGTACAATTATATTGACGGGCTGCTTGCGAAGTGCCATAATCATAAAAGTACCGACCGGTACTATTTAATCACCACATGTCATGAAGCTTGTGGAAATCGCCGGTTTATCGGGACCGGTGTTCTTGGCCTGCTGCGCATCCGGCAATACACGGTGTCGGGCAGAGGGAGAAATATGCTCAACGTTCTAGCGATTGCAAGTGAATGCGCCAGCGGAGGCGCCGACGTTGGACACAGAATAGCGGAACCTTTTAGCTGGGAGGGCATGGGCAAGCGGGTTATCGAACAGGTCGCCTGAAGGGAGTGGATACTTCTCGGAGGCGCTGAAACAAGAAAGCGGTAAAATTATGAGGATATTGGTCGCTGACGGTCATCCCGTGATTCACTATGGTCTCAGAGGGATGCTTGAAAAAGAGTTTCCGGGGTCCACATTCGGAGATGCGGGTCATTACCAACAGGCCGTTGATCTAATGGGCCAAAAAGGCTGGGACCTGGTCATCCTCAACATGCTGCTACCCGGACGTGGTGGCCTTGAGGTGCTCAAACAGATACGCATTGAACATCCCCACTTGCCCGTAATCATGTACAGCGCGCATTCGGAGGAGAAATACGCTATGCGGGCGTTCAAGGCAGGAGCTTCGGGATACGTCCCAAAGGAGAGCACTCCGGAGCAGTTAGCAGAGGCAATCCGAAAGGTGATCGGTGGAGGCAAGTACGTCAGCCCCGGATTGGCGGAACATCTGGCAACGGCACTCGACCAGGATCTGCCGCGGGCGCCGCATGAGATACTGTCCGATCGAGAATATGAAGTCCTGTACATGATCGCCGCTGGAAAGACCACAACCGCCATCGCCGATCAATTGTCGTTGAGTGTAAAGACAGTGAGCACCTACAAGACGCGCATCCTTGAGAAGCTGCAATTGAAAACGGCTCCCGAGTTGGTGCGCTATGCCGTCGATAATAATCTCGACCTTTACCAATAGGCCCGGCTCCGCCCTTCCCTTAGGATCACTCCTATATGGCGATGAGCCATATTCCTACATATAATTCAGCGAGCGCCGATAGACGATTCCTAGCAGTGGTCATATCTTCGCAAGCAAGCCACCCGCAGCAACAGTTGTCGCAATGAGCAATTCGTCGCCCAATTTGAGGTGGCTTGTCATAAGTTTTGGCGGACCTACGGGGGTACATATCGCAGGATGGACTGCTCCAACGCCAAGCGCGATCTCGACGCTCGGCGGGCAGGCTCCCGATGCCATTGCTATTCGATCTTTGACAAACCAAAAGCAAGCGCCACAGATCCAGAGGCGGAAGCAATGAAGCGGACAAAGTCGGAGAATGCCAACGGCGGCCGAGCGTAGAGGTTTCGATTTGATTGTCCTGTGGCATTCCATTAGACAGTGTCTTTTATTCAATTTCCATCAATTGAGGAAATGAAGAAAGAATGTCCACCATGGGTAAGAAATTCGCTTTTGTAACCCGGCATATTCGGAATCTGCGCGGCGGTTCACAGCCGATTCTTGCTCAGGCAAGCGACGGCCAGTTCTATGTAGTCAAGTTCACTAACAATCTCCAGGGACCTAACGTGCCGTTCAACGAGAGCATGGGAAGTGAACTCTATTGGCCTTGTGGGTTAATGGTACCTTCCTGGAAGCCGCTGTTGGTGACGAATGCCTTCCTCGATCAGAACCAAGACTGCTGGATGCGAACTCCTGAAGGGCGTTTTCGGCCGGATTCAGGTTTGTGTTTCGGTTCGCGATTCCTGGGAGGGAATGGTGTACGCCTGCTGGAAATCCTTCCAGGAACGAGCTTCAAACTGGTCCGCAATCGCAAGGACTTCTGGCTGGCATGGTTGATCGACATCTGCGCCGGGCATGCCGACAACCGGCAAGCGATCTTCCTGGAAGCCGCCGAGGGAGGTCTGGATGCATTCTTTGTCGATAACGGACATCTTTTCGGAGGTCCCAAAGGCGAACTGCAGCCGCACTTCCTGGCATCGCGCTACCTTGATCCGCGCATCTACCAAAGTGTAACCTTACATGAACTTCGCGCCTTCCAGAAGATTGCAGAGTCTATCGATGTGGATCGGCTTTGGCATCGGATACAGGAACTGCCGGACAATTGGAAGACAGCGTCGGCGCTTGACGGCTTCGAACAGTGCCTTGGCAGGCTGTCAACGCCAATCCTGTTACATCATATTCTCGAAACGCTGGCAGATGCCGATGAACAGACTAATGGAACCGAGTCAGGGGAGTTTCAAAACGGACGAAAGCCCCCAGCTTCAGTTCTGCGCCCTGGAATACCGACCGCAGAGTTGGGGAAGCGCCTCGTCGCGAATCGCGCCGGTTATCCTGCTTGCGCTTAGGGATAGGGAAGGTGACCTTCACTTCCTCGTTCATCCAGATTTGCCCACCATCGTTCAAGGAGAGGATCTGCTCTATATTCAATCCCTGTTGGAAGATTTTCTTCTACGCGCCACGCAGGAACCAGCGGCCCTCTTCAAGCAGCTCTCCTCCCTCGGGGTCGGGCCATTGATAACGCAGGTGGTCGGATCAAATATAGCGGATCACCCGTCGCTACGCTATGCCATCGATCGTGGATTCGACCTCCTTTGACCCCGCCGCCCAAGACAGTTGAATTGCGCGAATTGCTTCCAAGCCGAGCGAAGCGCAGCAGAGCCGAAGGGCCTGAAGTGGTTACTACTCTTCTTAGGTTCACGTTTTCGCTTTGGATCCATAACTTGAATGCCTTTCTGCTCTCGTTGTAGGCAGCTTCCTACAATCCTTGACACCGCATTCCTATTACTCTCTTAGCATCCGTCTGATAGGTGAATTCTCCCTGTTGTCCGATGATTCCGTCGTAGCTTACTGCAACAAAAGCCTGTCTATGAATGACTTTAGACAGCGTGGCTGCATCGGCTTGAAGGGCAGGACTGCGAGCTCGATTAAGACAAAGCGAAAGGCGCCATGAGTAAGGAGGCCGGACCGGGCCCTGAATTCTATTGAGCTGGGCACGCGCCAGGAGGGAAACCTCAAAGCCGAGCACAGGAGGCGTAGTTCCATGGAGGCACACTCTGCATTGGAGGAGAGAGGTCCTGACATATCCCTCTTCTACCCTAGCAGCGACGCGAAGAAAGCGGTTCGCTACGTGGCGCGGCAGCCTATTCTTGCCACAAATGAGAGAGTCATAGGATATGAATTATTGTTTCGCGCCGGGGTCTGGAATCTGTTCCATAGCAATGATCCGGACGACGCCACACGCACTGTCATTGATATGTCGAGCCTGCATGGGTTCAATATTCTATGTAACCGCCGTCTTGCATTCATCAATTGCACCCGTGAGACCCTGCTGGAAGGATGGATCAACATTCTTCCGCCCGAACAGGTCGTTGTAGAGATATTGGAGACCATCACTCCAGACGCCGAGATTCGACAGGCTTGCAACAGCTTGATTGCCGCCGGCTACCAGCTCGCACTCGACGACTTCATTTTGGATGACCCGCGTGAAAGCCTCGCCGATTTCGTGGACTTCATCAAAGTGGATTTAACGCTGGTCTCCCTGGATGATGCGGCGAAGATCGCCGCCCGTTATTATGGCAAGAATTGCAAGTTGCTGGCAGAGAAAGTGGAAACACGCGAGGATTTCGCCTTCACGAAGAAAGCAGGATTCCAGTTCTTTCAAGGCTATTTCTTTCGTAAGCCGGAAATGATGTGCATGCGGAGCGTTGCAGCGAACCAGACAGTTTACTGGAGGCTGCTGCGGGTTGTGACCAAGCCGGAACTGGATTGGCGGGAAGTAGAGGATGTAATCAAGAAGGACGCGACACTCTGCCTCCGGCTGTTGCGTTATTTGAACTCCGTTGTGTTTGGATTGCGCAATGAAATTCGTTCAATAAGACATGCATTGGCGATCATCGGCGAAGCCGAAATGCGCCGCTGGTGCCGTCTTGCGGTGGTGCTGGAAATGACGCGGAACCGTCCGCCGGAGCTGGTGCTCTCCGCACTCATTCGCGCTCGATTCAGCGAGTTGATCGGGAATAGAATCGACCATGGCACCAGCGACCTGTTCCTGCTGGGACTGCTGTCGCTGATGGATTCGATACTGAAGATCCCCATGGAAATGGTGCTGGATGACCTGCCACTGGACCGTGAGATCAAGACGGCTCTGCTGGAAGCGACAGGCAGTCTGGCAACAGTGCACAAACTGGTGCTGGCGTTCGAGTCTGGAGACTGGAACAACGTTGCGACATTATGCGCCGAGCTGCGGCTTTCGGAAGAATTCGTCGCCGAATCGCATTGGGATGCAATGGGGTGGGCAGAGACGATTGCTGCGGCCGCATAAGCAACGCCGCCCGAAGACGAGGACGGCGTTGCTTCACTGAACGAATCTCTGCGTTAGATAGTTCCTTCGACAGATCCTAGAAGCCATAATTGGATTAAGTCCATAAAGTTCTGTAGAAGCAGTCCAGGTGGCGAGCGGTAGCGAGCCACCTGGAGGTTCTTCTTAGGATGTCGTTCGTGGAAACGACATTCCAGAGGAGGACATTGCGATGGCTCGCAAGAGACAGGGTATTGGGATCGTGGAGGGCTGGCAAGGATTGGGCGAGGAGGATTTTCTTCGCGGCCTTGTGGAGCGGGTGGTGCAGCAGGTGCGGGATGCGGAGAGGACCAGCTTTCTGGGCGCCGGGGCATATGAGCGCAGTGCCGAGCGGCGAGGCTGGCGGAACGGGTTCAAGCCGCGGGTGCTGAAGACACGGGTGGGCAAGCTAGAGCTGCTGGTGCCCAAGGATCGCGAAGGGCAGTTTCAGACGGAGTTGTTCGAGCGCTACCAGCGCAGCGAGAAGGCGCTGGTGCTGTCGATGCTGGAGATGTACATCGCGGGGGTATCGACGCGCAAGGTCAGCGCGATCACCGAGGCGCTGTGCGGGCTGGAGGTGAGCCGGAGCCAGGTGTCGGCGCTGGCCGAGAAGCTGGACCTGGAGCTGAGCGCGTGGCGCAACCGGCCCTTGGAGAAGGCCTATCCGTACCTGGTGATCGATGCGCGCTACGAGCGGGTGCGGCGCGCCGGCGCGGTGGTGAGCCAGGGCGTGTTGGTGGTAGTCGGCATCAGCCAGGAAGGCTACCGCGAGGTGTTGGGGGCGTGGATGGCGGACTCGGAGACGGAGACCAGCTGGGGTCAGGTATTCGCAGAGTTGAAGCAGCGCGGACTGCGCGGTGTGCGTTATGTTGTGTCGGACGATCATCAGGGTCTGGTGCGCGCGGCGCGGCGGCATTTTCAGGGTGCGGTGTGGCAGCGCTGCCAGGTGCATTTTTGCGCAACGCGCTGAGTCTGTGCGCGCCGCGGGACAAGCCTCTGGTGGTGGCGCTGCTGAAAAACATCACGGAGCCCGAGACGCGGGAGGCGGCGCAGGAGGCGATCGGTCAGGTGGTGGTGGAGTTGGAGAAGCGCGCGCCGAAGGTAGCGCGGTTGCTGGAAGAACATGGCGAGGAGATCCTGGCGGTGTACACGCTGCCTTCATCGCACCGCAAGAAGATGCGGACCACGAATCTGCTGGAACGGCAGAACCAGGAGCTGAAACGGCGCACGCGCGTAGTGCGAGTATTTCCCCATGAGCAGTCGTGCCTGCGGCTGGTGACGGCACTGCTGATGGAAACCAACCAGGAGTGGATGGAGCAGCCTTACCTCGACATGGGCGAGGGCACAACCACGGTCAGCCAGCAAGCCATGGCCTCGACCGCCGCCTGAAGGCAACTGCGCTCCGGGCTACGCCCTCCACGCACTTGCCTTCGCAACCAAAACCCTGAGGAGAACCAATCTACAGAAAAATCCGGACTTGACTCATAATTGGCTTGTGCGCCCCAGGTGTGACGCGCCTCGACGTTAACCTGCGGCGAAATCCGGCCTGCAATCTGTCCCACGACGAAGTCGATGTTCATCCCACCAACGGCAGTTGCTGCTGCACTGCGTTTTCATGCTCAATTCGGCTGCCATAACTTCTTTCAGCGGGCGACGTAGACGGTCGTATTTCCAACAGTTTGTCTTTCGAACCACTCCTCGACGCAGAATGCCGTTTCAGCGCCGCCGAGCAGCAGCCAACCGCCTCGAAACAGGGTGCCGTGAAGTTCTTTCAGGATTCGCAGTTTCGTTTCTTCGTCGAAATAGATCATCACATTGCGGCAGAAGACCAGGTCGAAAGGTCCAAGGGTGCGTAAGCTGCTGCGCAGATCAATCGGCTCAAAACTGACCATCCGGCACACCACATCGCTCAAATGCCACTCCACACCGCAGCGCCGGAAGTACTTCACCAGGAGCGCAGCCGGCAATCCCCTGTTCACCTCAATCTGCTGGTACCTGCCCGACCGGGCACGCTCAAGAACCTGCGAGGAAAAGTCGGTGCCCAGAATTTCAACGTTCCAGTCGCTCAACCCCTCCCCAATGAGAAGCATCGCCAGACTGTAGGCTTCCTGCCCAGTGGAGGCTGCAGCCGACCAGAACCGCAGCCTTCTGGTATCTCGCCGTTCTTCCTTGAGCCGGGGGAGCAGAACCGATCGAATGGCATCGTACTGAGCCGGATCCCTGAAGAAGTACGTTTCGTTGGTTGTCATAGCCTCCACCACCCAGCGGCCAACCTCTATCTGGCGAGAGGTCTGGAGGAGTGCGCACAAGTCGTCAATCGAGGCGAGACCGAGTTGCCTGATGATGGGCGCGAGCCGGCTCTCGAACAGATAATGTTTGTCATCTTCGAGGACGATGCCCGCATGATAATAAACATGCTGCTGAAGGAACCGGTAGTTATCCGGTTGGATTGCCTCGACTGATGTGTGGCTGCCCATACGTTCCCCTTAAGTCCGGTCCGTCCTGCGCAATATCTCCGGCACGATTTGGTCGAGTGGCAACACACGGTCGGCAAGGCCGGCATTTACCACGGTGCCCGGCATTCCCCAGACCACGCTCGAAGCCTCATCCTGAGCGAGAATGCTTGCCCCTTGCGCCTTGAGTATCTCCACCCCGTGCAACCCATCATGTCCCATGCCAGTCAAAATGACGGCGAGGACAGCGCCGCCATACACCTCGGCGATCGAGGAAAAAAGCGCATCCACGGCGGGACGGCAAAAGTTCTGTAGCGGTGACTGATCCAAATGGACACGCACTTCGCCGCCGTTGAGGGCTACTTTCATATGAAAGTCTCCAGGGGCGATCAGTATCTTGCCGGCGACGACCCGGTCGCCCTGGCTCGCTTCTTTCACTGGCAACCGGCATGAGGTGTGAAGACGCTCGGCGAGGAACCTCGTAAAGAGAGGTGGCATGTGCTGCACGACCAGAACCGGCAATGGAAACCCGGCCGTTAACCGCGGCAAGATCGCGCCCAGAGCGGTCGGCCCGCCGGTAGAGACTCCGATCGCCACAACTTTGGGTTGCGCCTTCGTACTGCGCAGAACCCTCGAGGCTTGCCAGAGCGGAGGCGTAGCTGGAAGCCGTGCCGATTCCGGCCGAGCCGCGGCGCAGCTCTGCACCGGCAGGTGGAAGAACTGTTTGATCTTCGGGACCAGTTCTTCTTGCAGGCGCGTCATCGAGCGATCGAGCGGCCCTTCGTTGGAAGCCTTGGTCACATAATCGTCGGCCCCGAGAGTCAATGCTTCCAGGGTCACCGCAGCGCCGCGTTCGGTGAGCGTGCTGAACATGATGACCCGCAATTGCGGATATTCGCGCCGAATGCGCCGCAACGTCTCCAGCCCGTCCATCTCGGGCATCTCGATATCCAATGTGAGAACGTCAGGATTGTATTGCGGTATCCGTTGCAATGCGATCGAGCCGTTGGCCGCCACCCCCACTACCTCAAGCTCCGGATCCTGCTCAAGGGCAATGGTGACTAGGCGGCGGATGACCACCGAGTCGTCCACCACCAGCACACGAATCCGCTCTCCCGGTTGCAGCCGTCGCCTGTTCGCCGCAGCCATGTCGTGCTCCTTAAGGATGGATTCCAGTCAACTCGATCTTGCCGGCGAGGATGTCTCTGGTGAACGGCTTCATCACATATTCGTTGGCGCCAGCCTCCAGAGCCTCCGATATGCGGTCCAGTTCGGTCTCAGCGGTAACCATCACTACTACCATCGAAGAGAATTCCGGGGTTTGACGTAACCGCTTGAGCAGTTCCAGCCCATCCATCTCGGGCATGTTCCAATCCAATAGAATCAGCGTCACTGCAGCTTTCTCGGCGCCGATCACCTCCAGGGCCTCTCTTCCGTTGGCCGCCTCGAGAACCTCGAACCCGAGCTGCTTCAAGGTCTTGTTGAGGAGCATTCGCATGGCCCTTGAGTCGTCTACCACCAGTGCTTTAGCCATCGCTTCACCCGCAATCGTATGCAGAGAGATTGGGCGCGGCCTGGCGGATGCATGCCATCTGCCAGGCCGCGCCCATGAGACGCGATTCGATCAGAACGTGAACTTCGAGACGGCTTTCTGGAGCTGGGCCGCCATATGGCTCAACTCCTGCGACGCCTTTTGCGTATCGTTGGCGCCCTGCGTGGTGTTCTTGGCTGCCATGGCCACACCGCCGATATTCTTGGCGATGTCGCCCACCCCTTTGGCGGCTTCGGTCACGCTGCGGCCGATCTCGTTGGTCGTTGCCGTCTGTTCTTCGACCGCCGAGGCGATGCTATTGGAGATATCGTTAATCTGGTTGATGATCGTACCAATCTCCTCAATCGCCTTGACAGAGCCCTTAGTGTCGCCCTGGATCGCCTCGATCTTCCGGCTGATCTCCTCGGTGGCCTTGGCGGTCTGCTTGGCGAGTTCTTTCACCTCGTTCGCCACCACGGCGAAGCCTTTGCCTGCTTCGCCGGCGCGCGCGGCCTCAATGGTCGCATTGAGAGCCAGCAGATTGGTTTGCTGCGCGATCGAGGTAATCACCTTGATCACGTTGCCAATCTCCTGGCTGGACTCGCCCAGCTTCTTGACCGTTTCGTTGGTGGAATGCGCCACATTGACTGCGTTTTTGGCTACCCGAGCCGATTCATTCGCGTTCTTGGAAATCTCGCGGATGGAAGCCTGCATCTCCTCGGAGGCCGAAGCAACTGAGGCCACATTCTTCGAGACCTGTTCACTGGCCGCCGACACCACGTTGGCTTGCGTCGCAGTTTCCTCTGCGTTGCCTGCCATCTGTTGGCTGACTGCTGTGAGTTCTTCCGATGAGGACGCCAGCGTACTTGCGCTCTCGGCAGTAGCCTTGAGCGGCGCAACGACCGCCTCCAACGTCTGGTTCATGCCCTCAATGATTTTGCGGTACTCGCCCTGGTGCTTGGTAGCATCGGCGCGCACGCCCACCCGGCCATCGGCGGCAGCTTTGCTGAGTATCACGGTATCGGCGACCATGCCCTGAAGCGCGGTCGAGACTCCCACCAGACTCTTGGCCACCACGTCGGCCTCGCAACGAACCTTGATCGCGACCGACAAGTCTCCGGCGGCTATCGCCTGCGCCGCCTGGGCCTGCTGATTGATGGCGTCGATGCAGACATTCAGGTTGTTCTTGATGAGGTTGAAGTCACCGTTGTAGCTGTCGGTGATCTTCGGCGGAGTGTCGCCCTTGGCAATGCGATCCACGTACTCGGCAGCCACGTTCAAGGGACCGATAACCGCGTCCAGCGTATCGTTCACGCCTTGCACGACTTTGCGAAACTCGCCCTGATGTTTGCTGGCATCGGCGCGCGTGCTCAGCTTTCCCTCTACCGCGGCCTGGGCCAGCATATTGGCGTCATCCACCAGCGCATTGATGCTCGCCATCATTTCAATGAGTGATGGCACTAACTCGTCGGCTTCGGATCTTCGCCCGATCTTCCTGTATTCTGGCAGATCCACAAGGTTTCCTTGCGCGACGTTCTTGACTGTGCTGATAACATGAAGGACTCTGGTCCGCACGGTATTGACAGCTTCGGCTACGTTCGCAAACACGCCCTGGTATTTGCCTTCAACCAGCTTGCTGTAGTCGTTGAACGCCATCCTCTGCAGTACGGCGTTGGCTTCTACAAGGGCGCCAAGACCGTCGATGCAGGCATTGAGGTTGTTCTTGATGGTGTTAAAGTCGCCGTTGTAGCTGTCGGTGATCTTGGGCGGAATGTCGCCCTTCGAGATGCGGTCCACGTATTCCGCGGATACATTCAACGGGCCGATCACCGCATCGAGAATGCCGTTGACACCCTCGAGCAGATGGTGATGTCGCCCGTCGAAACTTTCGAGGCTGATTCGTCCGGCAAGTTTCCCGTCCCGGACGTTTTTCGCCAGACGGAAGATCGCTTCCGAAGCTTTCACTTCCGCGTCGACTGGATAAACCAGTTCGATAACCCCGGCTACCTGGCGCCGGTCGTTGAACACGGGAGCTGCCGTGACCCGCACGGCAATCTGTTTTCCTTGCACGACAGGGAGCGCTTCCCCGGTGCACGTTTTGCCGGTGTTCACCGCTTGCGCGGCCGCGCAGGTGCCCTCGCGGCAACCCGGATTGTCGAACAGATCCCAGAACTTGGCGCCCACGCACGCCTCGATGGACATCCCCGCGGCCTGTGCCGCGGCACTGTTCAACTGCAGGATCGTATGATCCCGGTCCATGACCACCACGGGCTGTGGAATCAGTTCAAACAGATCTGCCTTGTCGACCCCCAGACAGTCGAGGGTAGCTCCTTCGCGGTCCAACACGGCGGCGCCGGTGGACATGCTTCGGTAGGGACGAAGCCCTTGGCCGTTACTTCTTTGTCTTGCCATTGTCGTTGCTCCTTTGCCTTTTCAGTTTGGTTGCTACGCCGCCACTGGTGCCTAATTCTTGACCCTTTTCTGTCCATGTACGGTCGTCACGCCGCCACTATTTCTCAAGCGGGTTGAATCGTTATTTGACGGGTACTGGCGCACGATCCAGCACCGACGATGTCTTAACGTCTTCCCGACATCTCGACCGTAGAAGACGGCCATTAGAAAGCATTCACAGGCCCCCGAGCGGCAGTACCGTTTTGCCAAAGGTGGAATTTGCCACCAGGGCAAAGCTGGTATACATGGCCAGCAGCCCACAGATAAGGCCGACCCATCCTCCAGCCTGGGTCAGGCGATGCGCGCCCAACAAGTCGCCAAAACCAAGCAGGAAGAAGGTGATCCACAAGGTAAGAAACACGCACCACAGCGCCTTGGTCAGGCGGAAGGTGGCAATCCACATGCATAGTGTGAACACGCCCCATCCGATTAATGCGACGGCGATGGTGCTGCCCGCCTGGGTCAGGTCTAGCACTCCGTGCCCGCCAAGCAGGACCAGGAATGCAAACCACCACCAGAAGGCCCCATAGCTGAGAAACGCCACAGTGCCGAAGGTGTTGCCGCAGCGGAACTCCATTAACCCGGCAAGCATCTGGATCAGTCCGCCAAAGGCGAATGCCAGTGGCAGGACCACCGGCTCACCCCCTTTGGGCAATACGCCGGCGTTGATCAGACTCAGTATGACGGTGGTAAGTCCGAAGCCAATCAAACCCAGAGGTGCTGGATTTGCAAAGACGGATTTCGATTCATCAGCCATGTAACTCCTCCTTTTCTTCCTTTCCTTCTTTCTCTGCGACCTAGCTAATCACGGCGCTAGAACGTAAAGACCGGTCCAAATTCCGAACGCTGGTCCTGCCAGATACGGGACGGTGTTCCCGCAATAGTCCAAAAGTTGCCCAACTCGGGTATGGCGCGGGAGCCGTAATGTGTCTGCTCGAATCCAAACACACACCACTGGTTGATCTTGTAGTAGAGGGTCGCCCCAACAAATTCGCCCTCAATCATGGGAATGCCCAAACCCTGGCCCATCTGGTTCGGGCCGGCTCCGTCGAGCAGCCCCAGTTGCATGGAGGCATCCCTATGCACGAGCTGGTCCTTGCCGGCGTGCAGATAGAGCTGCCAGCCCGCGTTGTAGCTCTTCGGATTGGCATTGAACCAACGGGAAAGCGGCAGCCCGAGTTCGGCGAATCCGCCATAGGCGCGCACGCCGTGCTCCGGAGCAACCACAACATCGCCGGGGGCGCAAGTTCCCGCGCCTGAATTAACCTTGCAACCTAGCAGGGCAAAGCCAGAGAGTGTGCCTGCGACGTTATCCGCACCCGTACCCAGGAAGAATGGCGCAGGAGTTCCGCCGTTGGCGTTTACCAGCGGAATGGGGAAAAGGCCGGTTGTGTTGGTGTAGTTGGTGGTGAGCTGGCCGCCCAGCACCTGGCGCAGGTCGGCGCCTCGATAGCCGCTCACAGTCAAGGTGAACCAACGGGTGGGCAATTGCGCCGCAATCTGGTTGCCATACATGTCGCTGCTGGCCGTATAACCCTTGGCCAGCGGAGTGCCTGCCACCAGGGCCGTTGGGTATTCGTCGCCGATGAGGTCCTCGGCGGTATTGGCAACAATGGATGTGCGCCGCCCGTACATTCCGGTCCAGAAGATCTGCGCGGGAGCAACCCCGGGGGCCTTGTCGAGCCGGAATTGCAATGTCAATCCGGCGTTAAGCTCGGGACGGTCGGAGTCGGCGCCCTGACGCTCGGCCTCGCCGACCTGGCTCAGGAAGCCAGCGGTAGGTGAGGTCCCGGGCGGGCAGTCAACCGCCGCCAGCGTGCAGAAGGTCAGCTTTTCCACCTGACCCGAGCTCGGCATCATGACCGCAAACTCCGGCGAGAGCTTGAAGCTGCGCGCAGAGGAGCCCAGCTTCTGAACGGCGCCGAAACGGAACTGCGGTGAGCGGTTGTAGATGGCGCCGTAGTCGGCAGCATTCCACGTGGTGTCGAGCAGGTTGGGCAGCGCCTTCGAACCAAACAATGTCCAGTCCTGCCCGCCTACGAAGAAGAGGTTGGTCGTCTCCGTAGCGCTGTAATCCACGCGCACGTAGGCCAATCGCAAGCGCAGGTTGGGGTTGCGGATGGAGGTGACGTTGGCGTTATCGGACTCATTGAAGTTGCCTTCGAAGTCCGCCTCGAATCGCCCGGTGAGAACCATCCTCTTAGAAATGCTGGGCCACTCCAGATTGACTCCGATGCGGCTCTGGCGCGCTTTCATGTGGAACTCAGGGTCGGCATTCTGGCCGGTGTTGCTGCCGGGCAGCAACATGAGACCGGCCGGAATGGGGAAGTCGTCGCCATTGGGCGAACTGCTGTCCTCCTCTGCGGTCGCTTTGATAAAACCGTAGGGTGTGAACGTGATTGGGCCTACCTTAAGACCAATTAGACCGCCGGATTTGAGGGGGTCGAAGGCCAGCACGCGCACGGGAGTTGCCGCCGGAATTGCAGATTGGGCAGCGGGTTTCAATTCCGCAAGTTCCGGTTGCGGAACGGGTGTAGCCTGCGGTTTAGGCGCGGGCGCAGGAACGGCAGGCGGGGCCACGGTCGAGGACAAGTCCGCAGCACTCAATACGCCTTTGCGAGTGAGAACTTCAACCAGGAGTTGCAGTTCGGACTCGGGGGCTGCGATGCGCAGGGCATTGACCTCGGAAGGCGTAAGCACTCCTTTCTTTAGGAGCGCATCGAGCAATGCCGGGAGATTCACAGCGCTTATGGCCGCGGTTGGCTTTTGGGCCGGAGTGGGAGTTGGATTCGGGATTGCCGCAGAGGTCCCCTCCTCCGCGCCGAATGCGCTCCGTGCATTCTCGCTTTTTCCGGCATGGTTGTCTTGCGTGTAGAGGGGTGAGGTTGCAATGGCCAGGACAACCAGACCTGACAGCCACACTTTCGATTTCAGCATTGACATTCTCGCTTTCGGTTTCCGCATAAACTGTGTCTCCGCGCCCCGCGCCACTTTGCCCGGCAACTGCCGGCCGGGAATCACCCGCGCCCTTTGCGCTTTCCCCCGCCAGCGACCGCATTGCGGGCGCTACCCAACGTTCCCCACGGTGAGATCCACCGTTCGCTCCGTATCAAGAACGAGCAGCAGCCGATCCTTCAGCTTGTAGACGCCGCGGATGAGATCCCGCGCGGCGGGATCGAGGTTCTCCGGCGGCCGCTCGTAGCTGCCGGCATCAACATCGAGCACGTCTCCGATCTCGTCCACCAGCAAACTCACCGCGCCGTCTTCGGTGCGGACCACCATGTTGGTGGGAGTCTGGTCCCCGGCGCGTGGCGGCAATTTCAGCCGCCGCCGCATATCGATTGCGGTCACGATCTGTCCGCGTAGGTTGATCAGTCCCTCGATGACCTCCGGGGCTTGAGGCACGTGGGTCATCTGCTGGAAGCGCAACACTTCCTGAACGCGGAGAACGTCCACGCCGAAAAACAGGTCGGCCACGAAGAACGTTGAAAACTGTCCGCTGTTCTGGGTCAACTCGGACTTCACGATCGCGGTATCGGTCGCCATGGATTACTTCTCCTCTCCGGCGCACATGGTCTCGGTTTCAGCGGAAGCCTGTGCCGCAGCCAGCCGCGCCACGGACTCGAGGATGGCGTTGCCGTCGAACCTCGCCTGGCAGTCCTGAAATCCCGCCGTCTGGGCGGCGGACGATTGGACTTGGCCGGCTGAATCAACCAAACTCAAGAACGGAATCCGTTCCCATTCGGGTCTTCCGCGCATGGTCGCCAGCAAAGCGGCGCCGCCGTTGGGCGGAAAGTCCAGCGCCGCCACGACGACGTCGGCAGGCTGCTGCTCCATGCCGCGCATTGCCTCGTCGAGATTCGCGGCCTCCTGGACCCGGTAGCCCGCCATGTCCAGGCCGCTGCGGAGCAGACCGCGCGAGAACGACGAGCCTTCCGCGACCAGGACCGTCTTGCCGCTCCCCGACCCGCCCGCGCCCTGAAACCAACTCTCGCTGGCCGCGTGAATGATCTGGTTGAGATCCAGAAGATCCGTGACTCGCTTGCCGACTACCGCGGAGCCGAGCAGGCCTTTGCGGCTCGACTTCTGACGCACCATGACAGTTTCTTCGACCACATCCAGGATCTGGTCGACCACCGCTCCGACACTGCGGTCGCCGTCGTTGAAAACGATGACCTGCACCGGATCGGGTGCCTGGTCCGGGTCGTGCGCGCCGGATTCCAATACGTCCCGGAGAGGCACCAGGGGGAGAATGCGGTTGCGGTACTGCACCACCTGGCATCCGCCCGCGAACTCGATGGAATTTCGGGGAAACTCTTCGAGTCTGGCGACCAGAGAGAGCGGTACGGCCAGACGCTCGAAGGAGCCGGCACGGAACAAGAGCAGCCGCTGCTGCTCGATGCCCGCATGTGCCTTCTTCCCTGTCGCGACGCGCGCCTGCTCCCGGCTCTCTGCCAGCACTCCGGAGCGCTGACCAATGCCCAGCACGTCGAGGATGAGGGCCACGCGGCCGTCGCCCATGATGGTCGCGCCGGCATACTCTGTGAGCCCTTTCAACTGCTTGCCTAATGGCTTGACCACGATCTCTTGGGTGTCGTTGATGCCGTCAACAACTAGCCCAAACTGCCGATCTTCAGCTTGCAGAACGACGATGCTGACAGCCTCGGCCTGCTCGGCCGACTTGAGCCCCAGCACCTGGTTCAGGTAAGCGATGGGCAGCAGGCTGCCGCGCCGGCGATAGACAGGTGTTCCGTGCACCTGCTCAATGTGCTTTTCAGACGAATCTCCCTCGAGGCGGATCAGCTCGAGCAGGCTGACCTGCGGAATCACAAACCGTTCGCCGCCGCTGGTGATCACCAGGCCGGGGATGATGGCCAGGGTGAGAGGAATCTTGAGCTTGACCGTGGCGCCCTCGCCGGACCGGCTGAAAACATCGACGATGCCGCCGATCTTCTCGATGTTGGACTTCACGACGTCCATGCCGACGCCGCGTCCAGAAACGTTGGTCACTGCCTGCACCGTCGAGAACCCGGGCTGGAAGATCAGATTCAACACCTCGCGATCGCTCAGCTTCTCTACCTGCTCCGGCCGCAGCAGCCCTTTCTCGATGGCCTTCTGTTTTACCCGTCCAACGTCAACCCCGGCTCCGTCATCGCTGATCTCGATGTTGACTTGGCCGCCTTCGTGATAGGCGCGTAGGATCAGTTTTCCTTGTGCCGGCTTGCCCGCGCGGGCGCGGACTTCAGGCGGTTCTATGCCGTGGTCGCACGAGTTGCGAACCAAATGCACCAGCGGGTCCTTGATGGCTTCGATGATGGTCCGGTCAAGTTCCGTGTCGGCGCCATCCATCTCCAACCGGATCTGTTTTCCAAGGGACACTGCCATGTCGCGCACCACCCGCGGCAGCTTGTTCCACACCATCCCGATGGGCTGCATGCGCGTCTTCATGACGCCCTCTTGCAACTCCGTGGTGATCAGATTCAGGCGCTGCGAAGTGGCATTCAGAGCGGCATCTTCCCACTCCGTGTTGAACTGGAGGATCTGGTTGCGGGTGAGCACGAGTTCCCCCACCAGGTCCATGAGCTTGTCCAGTAGCCCGACACCGACACGGATGTTCGCATCTGCCGCCGCGGAATGCCGTTTGACGTCTTCCTCCCTCCGCCCTTCTTCTTTTCTCCTGTCTTCTCCGCTTCTCCTGTCTCCGCCATTCCTCCTGTCTTCTCCTCTTTCCTCTGCTTCGGCTTGCACGTCTTCCTCAAGCGCAGAGGAGTTGCTGTCGCCAGCAGCTTCCGCGTCGCCGGCGGGCGACGGATCCAGCCCCTCCGGGACGGGGGCGGACTGGCTCTCGACGCCGGCTTTCAATTGTGCTGCGACACGGAGGCGTTCGGCCAGGTCCCTCAAAGTGATCCGGACCTTCTTCTCCGCTTGCTTCGATGGAGGCGAGGATCTTGCGCGTGGCGTCGACAGTTTCCAAGATGAGCGAGATCAGTGACGGTGTGAGCTCCCGTTGGCCATCGCGCAACTGGCTTAAGAGGCTTTCGGCTTGATGGGTGATCCGCTCCAGCGTCGAAAAGGCAAAGAAGCCGCACGTGCCCTTGATCGTGTGAATGGTGCGGAAGACGCTGGCCAGCAACGCCGCGTCCTTCGGGCGCTCCTCCAGTTCTACGAGTTCCCGATCCAGACGCGAGAGGTTCTCATGACTCTCGACTAGGAATTCGCGAATCACATCCTGATCTTGCATACGCAAATTCTCCACGGAGCCAAAAGCGGCTCCTGACAACTCATGAGCGGGTTCGGACCTCTGCAAGTTGAGAGGCCCGACAGCAACCTGCAGAGGAAACCCACCGCCGGTTTCATGTCTTACCAGCGCTCATCGGACTTTAGTCATAGTTCAGCTATCGGATAAATGCAGTAAGAGCTGTGGGAATGCCGTGTCCGGAATTGTAGGATGATGCCTACAGCGACTGCGTAGAGGCATTTAAGTTATGGATTCGAAGCGAATGCTGTTGACAGCGTGGGAACAGGTGCGGCCAAGTCCGTTGCAGCGGAACTCGACTCGTTTTTGTCGCACTGGCAATGGGGAATTGCGACACATGTGCCTGAAGCGCTCATTTGAAGACAACCGGATGAATTGCAGGCTACGGGAATGACCGAGCAAAATGTCATACTGGCATTGCCCCATCAGCGCAACATCATGTTAGCCTCCTACACCCACGTGCTTTCGGCAGCATTCTTAATGGGATTGGCGGCCGCCGCGCCGATTGGTCCTGTCAACATGATGGCCATTCGCCGCGGCGTGGTCGGGGGTTGGCGTCACACGCTTGCCTGTGGAATCGGCTCCGTCTTCGGTGATCTAATTCACTTCTCCCTGGCCCTCCTCGGGGGGCGCTACCTGCTGCCCGACTTGTCCAATCCTAAGCTCCAGATCGTTCTTGCGGCCATTGGGGCAGTCGTCCTCGTTCCGGTTGGGGTATATTTTCTGGCACTCGCCATCATGGAGCCCCACCGGGCCTACAACGCCGCTCGCCAGCGCTGGGGCGAGGGCCCCGTCCCCGCGCGTCTCGCCGCCGAAGCTGCCAAAGCTGCGACCCTGACCTTCTTCAACCCCATAACCATGTTGTACTGGGTTGGCGTCACCTCCAGTTGGCTCCCATTTGCCTAGAAGCTGTTTCACAACCACCTCAGATTTCCCGAAAACCGTCCCTCAGTGGCTGAAGCCCGCGATTTCCCTGATTCCTTTACGGCACGGCTGAAGCCGTGCCCTTTCAAAACCGGGTTATGAAACAGCTTCTATTTGGTCTTGGGCAACAGAGCCCCTGGGTGGGGAACCTTAATGGCAGGCGCAGGCCTGATGGCCTGGTTCACTGTGCTCATCGCCATCGTCCATTTCATTCCTGACCGCGTCGGTGCGATCTTCTTCTGGCTCGCCAATACAACCCTGAGCCTGGTCCTTCTGAGCTTCGGCACGTACTGTGCAGTAGTCCTGTCGCGCTATCTCCTGCTCTAAGACACGGAGTTCAATATAATATTGTGGTTCGCCGGATTCATTGGCCGCGTGAAGCTGTTCCCTAATGGAGGGCGAACACACTGTCCCTTGCCAAAATACCTATCTGCTTTAAATCAATCAAAGAGAAGAGATGGGTACCCATTGCTCAGGAAGTCGAATACCTCGTTGATCTCGATCCGACGACTCGACAATGAATTCCCATTGAGTACCAATCCCGTGCCTCCCGAGGTTCTCAGGGGTGTCTCAGGGTTTCCACTCGTGACTGGCATGCCGGTGACCTGCCCCGTTTTTCTCATCCAGCCATAACTGGAGTTTCCCGGTTTTGGTTTGAAAACGAGTATAGCCCGTCGTCGTAGTCGGGGCTGTGGAGATGTGGGAAGCGTTCTTTGCTTTGCACATCTCCACAGCCCTGGGATGCCGCGAACTCCCGCGGCGTTTTGTAAGCCAACGAGCTGTGCGGGCGTTCGCAGTTGTACTCCTGGCGCCAGCGATCGACGGTCCGGCGCACATTGTTCAGTGTGCGGAACCAGCTTACATTCAGGCATTCGTCGCGCAGCCACCCGTGGAAGCTCTCCACATGGCCATTCTGCATGGGGCGGCCCGGCTGGATGTGGACCAGCGCGATCTTGCGCTCCTCGGCCCAGCCCAGCATCCGCCGCGAAGTGAACTCCGGCCCATTGTCGGAGCGCACACTCTCCGGCTGGCCGCGCTCTTCGATCAGCCGGTCCAGCACCCGCGTCACCCGCCCGCTGCCCAGGCTGGTATCTGCCTCCAGCGCCAGGCACTCGCGGGTAAACGCATCCACCACGCTCAGGATGCGCACCATGCGCCCGTTGGCCAGACCATCCACGATAAAGTCCATCGCCCACTCCTCGTTCGGCCGCTGAAGCCGCGGCGCTTCGGCCCGTTCCCGCACCAACCGCTTGCGCCGGCGCCGGCGCACCGCCAGACCTTCTTCGGCATAGAGACGGTACACGCACTTCACGTTCACCGCCTGGCCGCGACGCTCCAGCACCGCGTGCAGGCGCCGATAGCCGTAGCGCGGCTTCTGCCGGGCCAGCTTTACCAACTCCTGGCGCAATTCCGCGTTGCGATCCGGTTTCGGCTCGTAGCGGTAGCTGGTGCGATCCACGCCCATCAGCTTGCAGGCCCGGCGCTCGCTCAGTTCGTAGCGGACCGAAGCGAACGCCACATCTTCTCTTAAGCCGGCAAGCTCCAGCCGTTTTTTCGGATCACCGCTTTCAACGCCTCGCGGTCCAGGCTCAGATCGGCCACCAACTGCTTCAGCCGGCGGTTCTCGTCTTCCATCGCACGCAGCCGTTGCGCATCACTCACGTCCAACCCGCCGTACTTCGACTTCCAGCCGTAAAACGTCGCCGCGCTGATGCCGTGCTCCCGGCAAAGATCCGCAGTCTTTATCCCCGCCTCGTGCTGCTTCAAAATCCCGATGATCTGCTCTTCCGTGTAGCGGCTCTTCTTCATCCCAGTCCTCCCGTTCAGATTACGAGAGAACTCCAGTTTCAACTGGTAGAGTTTTCCGGGGGCAGGTCACAAGCGCCTTCATCTCGGCTGCTGCTGTGTCGATACCGACGAGGTTGCTCGACAATACGACATCTCCTCGCAACAGAGTATCGCCGGTAGTTGCGTCGCGCTCTGTGGTGAGGTAGTTGAGCAACCGCTTGAAACTACTGCTGGACTTGCGCTTGCCCGGTTGGACTTTGGCAATCATGTTGGTCCCTCAGTACATTGCGATTCAGTCCCTGATTCAGGTTGTCGTTCTGTGAGGTACAGAGAGGTATCGCTCCTGATGTGGGAGAGAAGTGTTGCGCGGGTATGTCAAGGAATGTGGGCGATTACCTTGGCACTCTGGACGGAGTACATGCTCTTGTATGAGGGAGAGTTGTTGCGTTTGTACGAAGCCGGTTTGCCTCGTGGTACATCGACAACCATGTTGGTTAAGCGGTCCAACCGATCGAGTTCCGTGGCCAGGTAGCCGTAAAGTCGGCGGAAATTACCTGCCGATTCGTTTCGGGCGTATATCCGTTTGGCGGTCATTCCGAGTCCTCGCCATTCCCGACAACAGTTCGCAGCGTTGCGGTGATCCTCGCAAGAATCGCATTCAGTTCGCGCCTGAGTTCGTCTTCGTGTGGATGGCCCACAATTTGCATCAGCAGATGCTTCATGAGACCGCATAGGCTGCTTAAGCGGTTGATCGCTTTATCGTCGATGCGCGAATGAAGCCGCTTATTGAGCGAACATCTTCGCATATATTCGCTGACGGTTAAGCCGGCCATGTACGCGTTACGTTGAATGATCTGTTTCTCTTCCGAAAGAAGTTTGATGAGCTGCCCTCGGCGATGTTCTTTCTGCTTCGGTCTGGCCATTGCAGGATTCCTCTGGGGTCTCGGGGCGAAGCCCTGAGCAAGATGCGCAGGCCCAAACACGAGTAGCGAAGCGGATTGTGTTTGGGCCGGTGGATATGCCGAAACGACCGCAGGGAGTTTTGGTATATCCAGCGCGCACCTTGCCGTGCTTCTTAAGCATTTCGGTTTCTACGATATTATATTTATGGTGTAGTATCTATGATATTATCTGTGCATCTCGTAGGTGGGGGTGGAGATGGAGAAAGGGATGAGAAAAGAGCGGCGTAAAGTGCAAATACTCCCCGCGGAACTGCTCGAGGTTTTTCGCACACGCCTGGCTCAGAAAGGCAATGAGCCTCCCCCCGCAATCTGAAACGTTCATGATGGGGGAAATCGTACGAGCCGTATACCCGGAGCTGAAGAAGTTGCGGGAAAACGGCTACTCGCTGAAGGTGCTGGCGCGTGTGTTTGAAGAGAACGGCATTGTATTCACAACCAACGCCCTCTCGACAAAGCTGTCGAAGTCGGCGTCGACAAGGAAAGAAACGCAGCCAGGAACGTCGCGTAAGGGAAGTTCGGTGGCGTCGTCAACTGTTAAGGGAACGCGTAGACAATTTCAGATGAAGGCGGATGTAACGCCGTACGGAAAGGGCGATTCACGGCGCGAGTGTTCTTTGTAACGGACGGTATGGGTCAAATCCGTGTCCGGGCGGTGCCCAAGAAAAGGCTATGAACACACGTGCCAGGTTTGAAGACAACATCGGGGCTGGTATGTCGTCGAATGAATGGAATTGCGAGTTGATGACAGTTTCGGAGATTGCGCGTACGTTGCACGTTCCCGTGTCATGGGTCTACGAACGTACAAGGCGACGTGGAGTGGAACGGATTCCGCACATCAAACTCGGGAAATATCTGCGGTTCGAAATTGCTACGGTTCGGAAGTGGCTGAACAGCCTAAGGTGCTCTTGATGAATCCGGCCATGGGGAATACTCTTCCATCAGACACACTACCGCCTAAACGGACAACATTCGGAGGACGAATGAACCGTAATAGGCGTTTTCAAGAAGGCTCACTTTTCAAACGAGGTACGCGCAAGAAAGTGTGGGTCGCTCGCTGGTGGGAAGACGTAATCGGTCCCAATAACGTGCTTGAGCGGATTCGGCGCTCAGAGGTTCTCGGATCCGTTTCGGATATCCCAACACGCCGTGAAGCAAAGCAGGTGCTTTCTGCTCGGCTGCGGCTGGTCAACGGCGGCGATTACCGGCCTCAGGCGGTTTGGACACTTCGCAGTTTTGTGGAGGACCGCTGGAAGCCGGAAGTGTTCCCCGCACTGAAATTCTCAAGCAAGAAGTTCTACGGAAACATGATTGACGCCCACCTATACCCGGCATTTGGAGAGACGCAGCTTCGGCTGGTGACGCGGGATGCTGTTCAGGGTTTTCTGATGGCGAAGACTCGGGGCGGCCTTTCGTGGAAGACGGTGAAGCACATTCGCACCGTCTTCGGAACGATCATCGAAGCGGCGGTTATGCAGGAACTCCTGACCGACAACCCCGTCCGGAAGACTCGATTGCCGCGACGGGGTCCGGTTGAAGAGAAGGCTCCAATTGCTCCAGAATCGCTCCTGGCTTTAATTGAGAAGCTCGCTGAGCCCTCACGCTCGATCGCCTCTTTGCTGGCGATGACGGGTTTGCGAATTGGGGAACTGCTGGCCCTTCGCTGGCAGGACGTTGATTTGCAAGACGGGTTCCTGTCGGTCAGACAAACGGTCTACGAAGGCCATTTCGATGAACCGAAAAGCAAGCGAAGCAAACGCTGCATTCCTCTCGGCCCGAAATGTGCTGAGATCCTTGCGAGCTTGAAGCCCACCGAACCGGCTCCGACTGCTTTGGTGTTCTCAGCCCGGAACGGTTCCCCGCTCAGCCGACGAAATCTGCTTCATCGCCAACTCAAGCCAGCTTGTAAGGCCCTCGGATTAACCGGAGCGAACTGGCATCGGCTAAGGCACGCTCATGCGACGTTGCTTGATGCGGTGGGAACGCCTCTCGGTGCCGCCCAGGCGCTGCTCGGTCACGCTTCCTCGGAGTTGACCCGAGACACGTACATCGGTTCGGTTCCGGTGGATGCGCGGCGGGCTGTGGAAGGGGAAGAAGCGCTAATTGGACCCAAGCTCCGGATTGGCCGGAACTTGGCAGTACGCTAATGAACCGATATTGCGGGATTTAATGGTCGGGGAGAGAGGATTTGAACCTCCGACCCCCTGGTCCCGAACCAGGTGCTCTACCAGGCTGAGCCACTCCCCGACGACTTGGCTGATCTTTACGTCACTTCATTTTACCGTGCCGATAGAGATGGCGCAAACCCGGCCTGATGGGGACCATGCGTCTTCCGCTACACTGGGTGGCGAGAACCGGGAGAACCCATGAGCGAAGTGATCCTTGAGCCGCATCGCACCGCCGTTGTCGCGATCGATCTGCAGAAGGGGATTACCGGGATGCCCGGGATGCCGCATTCAACCCCCAGCGTCATTGCGAACTGCGTCGAGCTGCTCACCGCTGCCCGGAGCGCGGGAGCGCAGGCGATCCTCGTCCACGTGGGCCGCTCGCCGGACTTTGGAGACTCCCTGAAAGTGACGGCCGATGAGCCCATGCGCGCGTCCAGCGCGATGCCGCCGGATTGGAGCGATCTGATTCCCGAACTCAACCGGCAGCCCAACGACATTGTGATTCTGAAGCGCCAATGGGGCGCATTTTACGGCACCGATCTCGACCTGCAACTGCGCCGCAGACGACTGAACACCATCGTCCTTTGCGGAATCGCCACTGAGTTTGGCGTGGAAAGCACGGCGCGCGACGCCTATGAGCGCGGCTACGAGCAGGTATTTGCCGAAGACGCCATGACCGGACGCAGCGCGGAGAGCCATGCCAATTCCATCACCCGCATTTTTCCCCGCATGGGACGGGTGCGCAGCACTGCGGAAATCGCCGCCGCGCTCCTCGCAGGCAAATGCGCCTCTTAAAGGATGTAGCGGCTTAGATCCTGGTCCTTCACAATCGAAGCCACCATCTGTTTGACATATGCGTCGTCGATGAGGAAGACCTTCTCGGGGCCGGAGGCGGTCATCCGCTCCTGATAAGGCAGCGGCGTGCTCGCTTCCTTCGCGATGGCCTCAGAAAGCGTCGTGGCGGCCTCTTCACCGGGCGCGCGGCGCGCGACGTCGGGCGCCAGAAAACTGACATCTTCAAGCACGCGCTCCATGATGGTGTGCAGGCGGCGCGCGCCGATGTTTTCGGTCTGCTCGTTCACCTTGAAGGCGAACTCGGCCATCTCGCGCAGGGCTTCGGGTACGAATTCCAGCCGCACGCCCTCGGTTTCAAGCAGGGCTGAGTATTGCTTCGTCAGCGAGGCCTTGGGTTCGGTCAAGATGCGCAGAAAATCGTCGACAGTGAGCGAATGCAGCTCGACGCGGATGGGAAAGCGCCCCTGCAGCTCGGGAATCAGGTCGCTGGGCTTGGAAACATGGAAGGCGCCCGCGGCGATAAAGAGAATGTGGTCAGTGCGAACCATGCCGTAGCGCGTGTTGACGGTGGTGCCTTCTACGATGGGCAGAATGTCGCGCTGCACGCCTTCGCGCGAGACGTCGGGACCGTGTCCGCTCTCGCGCCCGGCGATCTTGTCAATCTCGTCGAGGAAGACGATGCCGTTGGACTCGACGCGCTCGACCGCGGTGCGGTTCACGGCGTCCATATCGATCAGGCGGCCTTCTTCCTCCTGCACCAGGTAATCGAAAGCATCGGCGACCTTCATCTTGCGCTTCTTGGTGCCGCCCCCGAAAATGTTGGGCAGCATGTCCTTGAGGTTCATCTCCATGTCTTCGAGGCTCTGGTTGGAGATGATGCCGAACTGGGGCAGATTGCGCTCGCGCGCGTCGATCTCGACGACGCGATCGTCGAGCTTGCCTTCGCGGAATTGCTGGCGAAGTTTCTCGCGCGAGCGTTGATGGCTCTCGGCGCCGGGCAGCGAGAACTGGCCCTCCTGGCCGTGCGGCGCTGGGGGCGGAGGAGGCAGCAGCACGTCGAGCAGGCGCTCCTCGGCGTTCATCTCGGCGCGGTCTTCCACTTCTTCGAGGCGCTCCTCGCGCACCATCTCAATGGCGATCTCGACCAGGTCGCGGATCATCGACTCGACATCGCGGCCCACGTAGCCCACCTCAGTGAATTTGGAAGCCTCCACCTTGAGAAACGGCGAGTTGGTGAGCTTGGCCAGGCGGCGCGCGATCTCGGTTTTGCCCACGCCCGTGGGGCCGATCATGATGATGTTCTTGGGCATGATGTCGTCGGCCATGTCGGGCGGCAGCTTCTGGCGGCGCTGGCGGTTGCGCAGCGCGATGGCCACGGCGCGCTTGGCGGCCTTCTGGCCGACCACGTGCTTGTCGAGCTCGGCGACGATCTCGCGCGGGGTCAGCTCGTCGAGCGCGAGCTCCTGTTCTTCGGCGGATGCGGGAAGGTAGATGGCCATGGACCGCTAGCTTGTTAACTCCTCGAAAGTGACTTGATCATTCGTGTAAATGCAGATTTCGCCTGCGATCTTCATGGCTTTTTCGGCGATCTCGCGGGCGCTCAAGTCGGTGTTCTCCAGCAGCGCGCGTGCGGCGGCGGTGGCGTAGCTGCCTCCAGAACCAATGGCCGCCAGCGGCTCGTCGGGGTCGATCACGTCGCCCGAGCCGGAGATGAGGAACGTCTGCGCTTTGTCCGCGACCAGGAGCAAGGCCTCGAGGTTGCGCAGCATTTTGTCGGTGCGCCAGTCCTTGGCCAGTTCGACGGCGGCTCGGTTCAGGTTGCCGGCGTGCTGCTCGAGCTTGGTCTCGAATCGCGCAAAGAGGTTGAAGGCGTCGGCCGTGGAACCTGCGAACCCGGCGAGAATCTTATCCTGAAAGAGCCGCCGGATCTTCTTCGCCGAGTGCTTGAGCACATGATCGCCGAAGGTCACCTGGCCGTCGGCGGCCATCACGACCAGGCCGTTGCGCCGCACGCAGATGACGGTGGTGGAGCGAATTTTGGAACGATCTTTCATTTTGAACCTTCCGGCCAAACCCGATGGGAAAACCGGGGAAAAACGGCTCTAGCAGCGTCAAACCCCGTGCCAGATGCAACCTAGAGTATAGGTCATTGGCGCCGATTTGGCGCTGTTTCCGGACCATGCGCGACAGTTGCGGTTTAGCCCGGCCCGTCCCGGCGCAAGGTGCATTTCGCCTGCGGTATCCTCAAATTGGGGCTCTTTGAGTGGAGTCCCGCCCTGGAATGATCCTCCTCGACGAAAACGAATGGCAGATCGCCGCCGGGCTGGCCGCCACTGCCGCTGTGGCGGCGATTGCCCTGTGGCTGGTGCTGCGCAAGCGGCCGAGCGAGGAGGAGATCGAGCGCGCGCGGCGCCAGTTCCTGGTGCAATCGGGGCGGCTCGTCGACGGTATGCTGCTCGATGTCTACCACGTGGACGCAAAAGACGGACGCACGCTGACCATGCTCCTGTTCAATTACCGGATCGCCGGCGTGGACTACGAATGTTCGCAGGATATTTCTGCGTTGCGGGAAGTGGTGGCGGTGGCTGAAGTGCGGGCCGGATTCCCGTGCACGGTGCGCTACCAGCCGGGCAATCCGCACAACAGCATTGTAGTGGCGGAGGGCTGGTCAGGGCTGCGTGAAGGGTTGCCGCAGTTGCCTTCCTTTGACGACCCCGACCCTTTGGATACGAGCCATCTGCGGCCCGGCTGCGGCTAAGGCATTTCTCCCAATCCTCAAGAGTGCCCAATTGTGTCGAAGGTTGCCGCTCACTGGGGTTCGCGTCAACTTTGCGGTCTTGAACCCCTATACACCATTGGGAGAAATGCGTTAGCCGCGCGATGGCGCGCAATACCCAGCCCCGGTTAGACTATCGATATGCATTTCCACGCGGCGCCGGCCGGCAAGGGAGCGAAGCGGATAACGCTGGTCCTGCGCATCTCGCTGGCAGCTACACTGGTGTACGTCGTGGTCACGTTTGTGGCCGGGTTGCGCGCCCATTCGCTGGCGCTGCTGTCGGAATCAGGACACAACGTCTCGGATTTCCTGGCTCTTTTGCTCAGCTTTGCGGCAGTCTACTTCCAGTCGCGGCCGGCCGATCACACGAGAACATTCGGATACCAACGGGCCAGCGTGCTGGCAGCGTTCATCAACGCAGCAACACTCATCGCCATCTCGCTTTGGATCGGCGCGGAGGCCGTGCGCAGGCTCAACTCCCCCGTAACCGTGGAGCCCAGGATCATGATGATCGTGGCCGCGGCCGGCGTGGTGATGAACGGCGCGATTGCCGCGCTGTTGTGGGGAGTGGCCCGCGACGTGAACCTGCGCAGTGCCTTTCTGCATATGGCCAGCGACACGTTCTCCACGGCGGCGGTGATCGCCGGCGGCGTAGGCATTCTGCTCACCGGCAGGGGTTGGATCGACCCGGCTCTCTCGCTGCTGATCGCCGCGATGATCTTCTGGTCGAGCGTGGGCATTGTGCGCGAAACTCTGAACATTCTGCTGGAAGGCGCTCCGCGCGGCATTTCACTTAACCGGATCCGCTCTGACATGGAAGCGGTGGAGGGCGTTGTGAATGTCCACGATCTGCACGTCTGGAGCCTGGGATCGCATTCACGCGCTCTGGCCTGCCACGTGACCATCGCCGACATTCCGCCGTCGGAAAGTGCCTGTATCCTGATCAAGCTCAACGGACTGCTCCGGGAACAGTTTCAAATCCGCCACACAACCTTCCAATTCGAACACACCGGCTGCGAGGAGTTGGAGGGCTGCGTGACGCCGCCGGAAGAGCTGGCCGGCAGGCACGAACATCCTCACAGCCACATGAATTGAGGCAAGGACAGCGACAATGTGGGGCGGACGCGGCGACCCATTTGCGGCAATTCGGTGTGCGCCGGTTCGCAGGAATTGCTGTTGGAGGACCAGGATTTGATTTTCCGCCGTATGCTTTTTCCGGCCTTTTGTCTTGCGCTGGTTTGCATCTCGCCGGCTTTGGTGCGGCCAGCGGCGCAAACCGCACAAGAGACCGGAATAACTCAGCTCAAGGCGTTTGCCGGGGAGTATACCGATCTGGCGGACCCCGCCAGCCCATTCAGTTTCTACGTGCAGGAGGGCAAGCTGACGATCGAATCCGACCGCCTTGTTCCCACCGAGCTCAGGCCAATCTCCGCGGCCGTCTTCGACATTGCGGGCTCGGATGCGACGGCCACATTTATCCTCGACGCGTCGGGCCGGGCGGCCAGTGTCTCGTTTTCCGGGGAACCAGGCACGGTTTACACCCACACGGGCGAGGCAGTGCATCACATCTTCCACGAGTATGTGCGTAGCGAGGCGATGATTCCCATGCGCGACGGGGTCAAGCTCCACGCGGCGATACTTCAGCCTGCGGACATCAAAACGCCGTTGCCCATCCTGATGCAGCGCACGCCCTACGGCGTGGACGGAACCACTCGAGCGTCCTTCTTTGCGCAGCGCCCGGAACTGGCTCGCGACGGCTACATCTACGTCGCCGAGGACATTCGCGGGCGTTACAAGAGCCAGGGCAAATTCACAATGATGCGGCCGCTGGCCGATCACCACGATCCGGGCGCAACAGACGAGAGCACCGACGCCTATGACACCGTGGCGTGGCTCATCAAGAATGTGCCGGGCAACAACGGCCGCGTGGGCGTGGTGGGCACCAGCTACCCGGGATTTTTGGCCATGATGGCGGGCATCGATCCGCACCCGGCGGTGAAGGCGATCTCGCCGCAAGCGCCGATGATCGACGTGTGGATCGGCGATGACTTTTTTCACAACGGCGCCTTCCGCCAGAGTTACGGCTACGATTACGTGCTGGGGATGGAATCGAGCAAAGAAGAAAGCAGTGTGGACTACGGCACGGATAAGAACGGTGAACCCGTAGACGGCTTCGATTATTTTCTCGTGCGCGGCGGCTTCGCCCAGGATGTAAAGCAGTCGGGATCCGAAACCCTGCCCACTTGGAAGCTTTTTCTCGACCACCCTGCCTATGATTCTGTTTGGGCTTCGCGCGCCGTGGAATATGCGCTCAGCTCGGTCGCCGTGCCCGCGCTCACCGTGGGTGGCTACTACGACCAGGAAGACATGTACGGCCCGCAGGAGGAATATGCCCGGCTCGAGCCGCACGATGCGCGCCATGAGAACTTCCTGGTGCTCGGGCCTTGGCGGCACGGCTATTGGTCTTCGTCTTCGCAGCGGCTGGGCAACCTGAACTACGGCGAGCCGATTGGCAGCGAGTTCCGGGCGCGCATCGAGACGAAATTTTTGGCGCAATATCTCAAGAATGAGCCCGGCTTCGATCTTGAAGATACAGCGAGCTTCCAGACCGGCTCGAACACCTGGCAGTACTACTCTCACTTCCCTCCCAAAGAATCGCGGCCCACGAGCTTACACCTCGAAGGCGCGGGGTTGCTGAGTTGGAGCGCATCCACCCGGCAAGCCGCAACTTCGTACGTGAGCGATCCGGCCGACCCGGTTCCCTACCGGCGCCGGCCCATCCAGCCCACCTACTCGAACGGCTCCGAGTGGTACAACTGGCTCACTGAAGACCAGCGCTTTGTGACCGGCCGCAAGGACGTGGCCGTATGGAAGCTGCCCGCGCTCACTCGGGACCTGACGCTCACGGGCGAGGTTGTGGCCGACATCTTCGCCTCCACTACCGGCACGGACAACGACCTGGTGGTGAAGCTGATCGACCAATATCCGGAGGACGATCCGGACCCGAAGATGCGCGGCTACCAACTGATGACGAACGCCGAAATCTTCCGCGGGCGGTACCTCTCGGGATACGACCAACCAACTGCGCTCGCGCCGGACTCGATCCACGAGTACAAGATCAGCCTGCACGACGTGGACCACGTCTTCAAGGCCGGCCACACGGTCATGGTTGAGATCCAGAGCACTTGGTTCCCGCTCTACGACCGCAACCCGCAGATGTTTGTGTCCAACATCATGAAGGCCAAGACCGGCGACTACAAGGCCGCGACGATCACGATTTACTCGGGGCCGGAGCACTATTCCGTGATCGAAGCGCCGGTGATGGGCGCGCCGTAAGCGCGGTACACATCGCTCGACTGCCAGTTTCGCCCGCGCTGGACGTGGCGGCACCAGAGCCCGGCGACCTATAATTGCGGTAGGTCCAGTACCTGTCCCTACTTCCCGGTAAAGCGAGAAAAACCTTGGCACGTGAGCTATTTACAGCGCGTCTTCAGCGCAAAGACTGCATCTCGGAAGTTGCCCAGTGCTATCACTTCCTGTTCGATGTCGAAGGACGTGACAGTTTCAACTACCTCCCCGGCCAGTTCATTTCGGCTGTGGCCGCGGACGGGAATGGAAAGCAGCAGACGCGCGCGTACACGATTGCGTCGGCAGCGAGAGCCAACAAGTTCGACCTGTGCGTGAACCGCGTGGAGGACGGGTTTTTCTCCAACCACCTCGCTGACCTGCCCGATCTGCCCGTGGGAGCGACGATCGATTTTCACGGACCGCACGGGCACTTCACGCTACAGGAACCCATCACGGACTCGATCCTGGTGGCCACAGGAACCGGCGTGGCGCCGATGCGCGCCTACCTGCAATGGCTGTTTCCGGCCGACGGCCCCAACCGGAGTGAGGGCAAAGAGATCTGGCTGGTCTACGGGACGCGCCACGAAACGGATATTTATTACAAGGAAGAGTTCGAGGCCCTTGAACAACGAATACCGAACTTCCACTACCTGCCCACTCTGAGCCGTGCCCTGGATAGCTGGACCGGCCTGCGCGGCCACGTGCAGGTGCATCTCTCAAAGATCATCGAAGAGCGCGCGGCGCGGATGGGCCTGCCGCTGCCCGCCTCGCCCGTCGATCCCGCAATTCCGGCGGCAGACCTGCGCTTCGACATTTACACCTATATCTGCGGGCTGAACTTCATGGTCTCCGGGGTCCGCGAGCTTCTTGAAAGCTACGGCTGGCATAAGAAACAGATCGTCTTCGAGCGCTACGACTAACGCATACCCAGGGCAAAGAATGAGCCGCATTCCTCGTACACGACCGGATGCAGGCTTCGAGGTGAATTGGCAGCAAGTTTTGCGTTAAGTCAGTCGAAAAGCCAAACGAACCTACAGGTTGAACAGCGCGCGCAGGCGCTTGGTTTGGGCGCGGCTGACAGGGATTTCGGTGTGCTGGCGGTCGTTCATACGGAGCTGGTAGCTGGATTTGAACCAAGGCATGACTTCGCCGATCTGGTCGATGTTGACCACGTAACCGCGATGGGCGCGCCAGAAGCGGGCCGGATCGAGGAGTTCGAGAAGTTCCTCCAGGGTGCGGCATTTGGATTGGCCTTCGAAGGCGCGTGTTACGACGCGGATGACGCCTTCGTCGATGGCGGCGAAACAGATGTCAGCCTGATCGACGAGCAGAAGGCGGCTCTGGGTTTGGACGATGAGCTTGGCGGGCGGGCGGCCTTGCTCGGCGCCCAGGGGACGATTGAGCAAGCGCAGCAAATGATCGAGTTGGGACTCAATGGCGTCTCCGGACAAGCCTGCGCCAACGGGACCGGCAGTCATACGGGCCTTGGCGCGTTCGACGGCTGCTGAGACGCGGGCAAGGTCGAAAGGCTTGAGCAGGTAATCCACGGCGTTCACGTCGAAGGCGCGAACCGCGTACTGGTCGTAAGCGGTGGCGAAGACGAACTGCGGCAGGGGTGTGCTGCCATTTTCCGCGCCGGCGCTCTTGGCCCTGGCCGATTGGGTGCGGTTGTGCTCCATGAGACGCTGAATCACGGCAAAACCGTCCTGCCCCGGCATCTGCACATCGAGAAAAACGAGATCGGGACGGTGTTTCTCGATCAGATCGACGGCCTCGATGCCGTTGTCGCCCTGCGCAAGCACATCCACGCCGCCCACCGAGTCAAGAAGATATTTGAGCTCGTCGCGGGCCAGTTTCTCGTCGTCGATAATAAGCGCGGAAATGGACATGGAGGCCGAAAACTCGATTCTAATGCAAGTGAGCTGGCGCTGGCGCGGCGATTGCGATGAAGCGACTTGCCCATTCAGCAGGTTGGCCCACGCGGTCTCAGGGTGCTAGTCGCTCATCGCGCGCAGGCGTGCAGGGGTATGGTCGGTAGCCAGCTCGTGGCCGCAATTCGTGCAGTAAAGATCCGTGGCGCGAACGGTACGGAAGCAGTTGCCGCAATTGGCGGCGAGCTGGTAGTTGCACTGGGGGCAGAAGTGAAAGTCGCCCTGCACGTGAGTGCCGCAGGCCGGGCAGCGCGAAACCAGAGGCTGGCGCAGCAGGAAATAAAGCACAGCGCCGATGCCCGCCGGCATAACGAAGCAGATGAACATCCAGAAGCGGGTGCTCATGGCGCGGCGCGGGGAGTCTTTGCTGATGTAGCCGACCATGAGGAAATAGAGCGAAGCGAGGACGCCCCAGGAGAGGTTGAAGTAGACACGCAGGCCGAGAGGCTGCGGCCCATGATGGCGCTGCTCCGGCGCGACCACCCAGAAGTAGTATTCGACGAGGAGAAACGCCAGGCTGGCGGCGACGATCGACCAGACTGGAATCAGCCGCTCTTCTTCATTCACACGGATGGATTGCGGATCAGGCATCGGCCTTCCCTCCTTCGGAGGGCCTTTCACAGGCGCTCAGAGAGACACGTTTGCTCCTTATTGAATGGACGGAGCAGAAGCCGCGGAAGTTGCCGCTTCTGCAAGCCTGGCGGATTTTCCGGCGCCCACTGGGCGATTACGGCTTGTTGCGCGGCCAGGCCGCCACCAGCACGGCAGCCAGGATCGCCGGGTACAGGATGCAGGCCCAGAGGCTGGTTTGTGTGGCAATGTCGCCGAAGCGCTCGCCGCCAAGGATGTCTTCCGCCACGCGCCAGACGAAGGGTCCGAGAGCAAGGAGGGCCAGCACCAGGGAGGCCAGGGCGAGAGACCGCGTGCGGCGGCGGCCGGCCTTCTGATCCTGCATGACGCCGAGGGAGGCCATGACGACGCGGCGGGTGTTTTCGGCCACGGCGCGGTCGCGGCCGGCCTGCTTGCCGGTGAGCGCGGACAGCAAATCGGGGCTGGCGGCCTCATTCGCCGCGGATGGGCTCGGAGCCGGGTTGCCGGTCAGTTCAGCCGTTCTCACACCGCCTCCTGGAAGCGCGAAGCCGCGAATTCGAGCTTGGGCCGGAGCATCGCCATGCCGCGGTACAGCCGAGATTTCACCGTGGAAAGCGGGGAGCGAGTAACCCGGGCGATCTCCTCAAGCGACAACTCCTCATGAAAGCGGAGAACCAGAACCTCGCGGTGCAGAGCATCCAGTTCAAGCAGCGCCGCCGCAACCTTCTCGCGGTCTTCGAGGCTCGCCATCCGGTCGAAGGGTGTCGGGTCGCCCGCAGCCACCTCAAAGGTCATCGCCCGGTCGTCCTCGGTGGCGCCGTCGATCAACTCGTCGAGGCTGTTCATGGTGCGCTTGCGGCGCTGATCGATGACCAGGTTGCGGGCGATGGTGAAGAGCCAGGTCTCGAAGCGTGCGCGGCCGTTGAACTGGCTGCCGTGGACCAGAATGCGCATCCAGACCTCCTGAAAGAGGTCTTCGGCGGTCTCGCGGTTGCCGGTGAGGAAGAGCAGATAGCGCAGAAGCCGGTGCTGGTAGCGGACAATCAGCTCCTCGATCAGGCCGGCCCTCCGGCGTTTCAGGCCTTCGGCGACGGCCAGGCTTTCCGCACGCGCCTGTTCGTCGGCTGCGGCGGCAGAGGCTTTGGGGAAGAATGTCCGAACCGAAGCAATCGTCATCTTCATTTAATTAGACGACAAAACCGCCGGCGAAGGCCAGTTCAAATGGGGGATTGCGGCTTACCGTCCTCCCTCCTGTTACTACTCTTCAACCCTGGAGTGCCGACAAAAGTTGTGATGCGGGCGGCCGGAGGTTTAGGTTGTATCGACATATAGGGTGTGCGGCGCTGGGGCCGATTTTTTCGGGTTCTAGGAGAGAGGAGCGACGCATACCGGGCGTCTGCTAGCGACGAACGACAACGAAACCGGGAAAATCGGCCCCAGCCCTGCGGCTTCTACCCAAATGCGCAAAGACCGCGCATTTGGGGCCCAGGGTTGCGGCGAAAACCCGCTCATACTTCGTTGTCGTCCTAGGCGGTGGACCCGCCACAGCCGTCGTCCTCCGCCTCGTCTGAACGGGTTTTCGCAACGCAACGCCACATACCCTATATGTCGATACAACCTAGACAAGGACTAACGGAGCCGGCAAGTCAGTCGTAAGCAGACGGCAGCTCGGAGCCCCAGGGCGGGGCGGTCGTAAATCGCGGGGGGCGGGTTCAGGCGTGCATTATCCAGGGTCTCAGAATCGAGGCCCGCGGCGTTACTTTTCAAACGCTGTTGCCGGATTGGTAACCCTGCCCCCCTCCCCCGGTATGCCATACCTCCATATTTGATAACAAAGGGTTTACGGGGCGATCCATACCACCAAACGTACCTCCGCATACCTCCATATTTGATAACAAAGAACTTACGAGACGCCGATATCCGCGGCGGAAACCAGGGAACAGGGGCCGAGGGACTAAGGGACCGAGGGACTAAGGGACTAGGCTTCCCCTATCGACGTGGGTCCACGGTCATCTGGCACCGGCAAAGTTCCTTTTTGGTGATGCTGAGATCAGATTAGCGAAACGAGCGAATTAATCGGCAAAGTTGGCGTTTTTATCTGGGCCGCGTTTTCAATGGGTTGCGCGGGTTTATCCAGGAGAGGCTCTTGACAGGCAGCAAGCAGGAAACAGGAGGCACGAGACAGGAGACAGGGGCTGAAGTTCAATCGCGACCTTTATGATGGGGCTGCGAGAGGTCATCATGCCGGAACCGGATGCGATGAAGGGCGATGCGCGGAAAGACAAAGACAGCGAGGTGTGGCCGGGGCTGCCGCAGAGCGCGTGGAGCGATACCTGTGCCACGCTGCAACTGTGGCTGCAGATGGTGGGCAAGGTGAGGATGGCGCTGGTGCCGGCGATCAATCACTGTTGGAATGTGACGCTCTATCCGACGATCCGCGGGCTGACCACGATGCCGATGGCGCTCGGGACGCGCATGGTCCAGATCGACTTCGATTTTGTGGAGCACGAACTGGTGATCGAGACCAGCGACGGCGGGCGGGAAACCATCGCTCTCGCCCCGATGACGGTGGCCGAGTTTTACAGCCGGCTGATGGCGGCGCTCGGGAGCCTGGACGCGCTCTGCAACATGTGGCCGGTGCCGTGCGAAGTGGCCGAGCCGATTCCGTTTAAGAAGGACGATGTACACCGGGCCTACGACCCGGAGTATACGCAGCGGTTCTGGCGGGTGCTGCTGCAGACGACGCGGGTGTTCACCGTGTTTCGCGCGCGGTTCATTGGAAAGGTGAGCCCGATTCATTTGTTCTGGGGCGCGATGGACCTGGCGTGCACGCGGTTCTCAGGGCGTACGGCGCCGGAACACCCGAGCATGCCGGGGCTGCCGGATCGCGTGACGCGCGACGCGTACTCGCACGAGGTGAGCAGTTGCGGATTCTGGCCGGGAGCGCCGGGAGCTCCGAGCATTGAGCCGTTTTTCTATAGCTACGCCTACCCGGAGCCGCCGGGATACCGGGAGTATGCGATTGGGCCCGCGGAGGCACGGTTCGACAAGAACTTCGGCGAGTTCATTTTTCCGTATGAGGCGATGCGACAGTCGGCGGACCCGGACGGGGCGCTGCTCCTGTTTTTGCAGAGCACGTATGAGGCGGCGGCGGTGTGCGGGAAGTGGGATCGGGAGGGACTTGAGATAAACAGGGAGTAGGGAGTAGCCAGTAGGGAGTAGAGCCCCGGGGAGGGGTCGCAAGCCAGCGAGTCAGCAAGCCGGCCAGGGTTGGGTAACGTCCTGTTTATGCTTGACATAACGCGCCGATGCGGCCAGAATGGATGTATTCCGTACGCTCGTAGGCGAGCATGTATCCCACAAACCCCGAGGCGAGAGCCTCGGGGTTTGTTTTTTGAGGCAGCGCTGTGAAGAAGATGATTCTGATGATCGATGGGGGATGCCTTCGCGTATCCGCGAGGAAAGCGAAAAAGAAATACGATCCCGATTTTATAGAGGCTTTTTGCAAAAACTGCGCGACTGCGGACGAGGAACTGCTGAGGGCGCTCTATTATGACTGCGCGCCGTACCAGGGTTCGCAGAAGCTCCCGGTATCCGGCACGGCCCAGGTTTTTGCGGCGTCAGGCCAATGGCTGAAGGATCTTGCCAAGAAGGATCTGCTTGCCGTGCGTCTCGGCGTGTTGAAGTTTCGCGGTTACAAGCTGAAGACGACTCCCGTGGCAGGGGTCGCTGCTCTGACCGACGCAGACTTTTCCCCCGATTTCGAGCAAAAGGGCGTGGATATGCGGATTGGTCTCGATATTGCCGCGTACTCGGCGCTGAAGGGGATCGACAGGATCGCTCTTGTCACCGCGGATACCGATTGCGTTGCTGCCATGAAGCTGGCCCGAAAGAGCGGAGTCCAGGTGGTTCTTATCGCCTTGCCCAACGGAATCGTCCCGGGAGAGCTCGCGGAACACGCGGACTTTGTCAGGGCGGTTGCTTTGCCGTGATTGGGCATGAGGCGGCGCAAGCAGGCGGTGAGCGTGCGTCTCGATCCGGAGGCGCTGGATTGGCTGCGCTCGAAGGGCGAAGGCCACCTGACGCGCATCAACGATATTCTGACCAACCTGATGGAAGCAGAGCGGCGCAGCGGCAGGTCAGCAAGTTAGCGGGTCAGCCGAGAACAGGGATCAGGGAACGCTGCAGGGCCTCCGCGGCGACGGCGGAGACGCATTCCGTGCGGTGCGTTTCCAGTTCGCTGCGGGCGCGTTCCATCTCGACAAAGCCATAGGCCACATGCCTTATGCTGACGCGACGGAACGTCTCGGAACAAGCCGTGATGTATTCGCTGTGCCTGCTCACAAGGGCGCATTCGAGATAGGAGCAGATCGAGCAAGCCATAACTTCCCCTTCCAGCCCTTCGGCCTGACTTGCAGCGGTTGAAGTGCGGTTGCTTCAGCGCGCCAGAATCTGACGCTCGGCGCGGAACCAGTCCTGGAGGTCGTGGCCGGGTTTGCTGCCGCGCCTTTCATAGATTTCAAAGGCCCGCTCTCTTATCCGGTCTTGTGAGGTGGAGGCTTGCGGGGCGGCGACGTTGTTCCGCTTCGGCTGTTTTTGAACTGTTGACACGATCATTGGGGACCCTCGTTGGGAAGCGTGGGCTAAGAGGGAACGTACTTCAGATAAACTGCCTTAGTTCAGAGGACCTGAAAGAGGAGGACGATGCTCACTCCACCTCTCACACTACGCTCATTCGGCCCGCGCCGCACATTTGTTTCATGAATGTCCTGATTCGGGCCTGAATTGCTCAGATTGAGTGGGGCTGGGGCGGGATTCGGGGGAGCAAAGGCGCGCGGCAGTGGCGGGTCTCAGAACCGGGGCATGCGGTACACGGCGGATCATGGAAATCTGGTTTGGATGTCAGCGGCGACTACTTTGAGATAGTCTTCGGCTGCGCGAACCGCATCTTCGGCCTCCACATCGGTAATGAAGGCGATGCCGTAGAAGGCGATGTTCCGCTTGCGGCGCATGCGGTCAAACAGATCGAAGGTTGGCGCCTGCGCGGGATCGAGGCGCCTCCGCGCGAATTCGAGGATGGCGACGTGATGGCCGAGCTGGGCGCGCGGACGCTGACCGTGGCTCAGCATTAGGGCCAAAGAAGCCTTGAGGATGGCCTCGTAGGCCGTTTGATGGGCGGTTTCCTCGTCGATCGCCAGGTTTTTTCGCGCGGCGGCGGCTTTCTTGCGCGCGTCTGCCAGAAACTGCCTGACCTGATTCGGATTTGTTGGTTGGGGTTTGTGCGGTTTGGTCGCCATGGCCAATCAGCTCGATGCGCTTTCCGTTCCAGGTGTCGGCGATGAATGCGTCGCGCCTGGCAAGCCGCCGATTGAGCTCCGGGGAAGAAAGAACAGTGTAGTTGATTTCGCGGCGGAGGGCCTTTTCAGCCTTGCGAATTCCGGAGGCGAGCTGCGTCTGGTCGGGCCGGCCGAGGATCAAAACGTCAATGTCGCTGGCGGCGTCGGCTTCGTTCTTGGCAAACGAACCGTAGATCGACGCGGATTCAATGCCCGGAATTGCCTGGAGCGCATGCCTCAGAGTCGGCTCGATACCGACCGAGCCCTGGAGCAGGGCAAAGACCGGCTTGAGATAGGGATAGGCGGGATTGACGCTGTAGTAGCGCTGGCGGCCCTCGGTCTCAGAGCGCAGAAAACCCTCGCGCTCGAGGCGGGCGAGCTCGCGGGAGACGTTGGTCGAGTCGGCGTCTATCGCCGCGGCCAATTGCCGCACATAGGCGCGAGTGGAGCGATTGACATAGAAGAGCGTCAGTAGCCTGCGGCGGAGGTTGGAACGGAGGGAGATCATCGCAGTAAGATTATACTGCATTTGCAGTAGAAATATACTGCAATTCGACGGGCCGGCCGGGTTTGTGCGGGGATTCTTTCGCCCCTGCGGGGCTGGAGATTTTTGGGGGCGGGTTTCCCAGGACTGCGCCGCTGCCGCGACTTGTCCTGGGCTAACTTCTTGCGCTCCCCTACGGGAGCTTTTCCCACCCTAGCGGAGCTAGGATGGGGCACCCCGATTGAGGGTTTAGGGTGGGCCACACATCGAGACTTGGGGCACCCGTTTCTGAGGCCTTGAGATTTGGTCCGCCCGTCTGTTGCTCACAGCGATTATTTGCGCGCAATTTCGTGGAGTGAAAATTCATGGGCGAACTTGCCGTTCCGGATCAGGTATATATACCTGATCCGGAACGGCAAGAATGAACATCAATAACCCCTTTATTTTTCAGCATTAGCGAGCGTAGCCAGCTGTTTCCTGACCGCGAGGTTGCTGTACTTGGTATATATACCAAGTACAGCAAGATATCGGGGGAGAAGATCACAGGTATAAACTAATGATGCTAAATGGATTGCTATCTCTTGAGGTCTCAGGGATCGCCGTATCACTAGGTATATATACCTAGTGATACAATGAGGACAGGACCAAAAGCATGGCCGGCCAGAGTCGTTTGCAAATTGCCAAGCCCGATATCGTCAAAGCCTTCGAGAAAGCTGGCAAACGAGTTTTCTGGCCGAGCGACATTTCGCGGATATTGGAAGAGAACCGAGCCTTTTGGAGATTGGCCCAAAATACTACGGCGGCCAAATTCCTAGACTTCCTTCTGGATAAGACGGATCTTCATCTCGAATATTTGGAACCCGTAAATCATCCGAATGTTTCCGGCATATCCCGCTACGTATGGAAACAGGCATCTGCCTACGAAATTGCAGTTTCCATGAAGCGTGATGCTTACCTGTGCCAGGCAACTGCGATGCTCCTGCACGGCCTTACAGAGCAAATACCGTCAAGAATATATGTCAACGGCGAACAAAGCTCCAAGCCAAGCTCCGGCCACCTCACCCAGGAAGGCATCAATCGAGCCTTTGCGGGCAAACAGCGTGAATCTCAGTTCATCTTCAAATTCGGCGATTCGGAAGCATTGCTGCTTTGGGGAAAGAACACCGGGCAGTTGGGAGTTGTCGATTTGGAATACTCTGGGGCGACGCTGAGGGCGACGGGGCTTGAAAGAACTCTCATCGATATTGCCGTCCGACCATCTTATGCCGGGGGAGTTTTCCGGGTATTGGAAGCATATCGCGCAGCAAAAGATCGTGTGTCTGTTGGCACGTTGGTAGCAACGCTCAAGAAGATCGATTATGTCTACCCTTACCATCAGGCGATAGGTTTCTACATGCAAAAAGCAGGTTACTCGAGGAGCCGATACAGCAGGCTCATGAGCATCGGCCTCAAATACGACTTCTATTTGGCATACGGCCTCAAGGACAAGAAATATGACCCAGATTGGCGGCTATTCTTCCCAAAGAGCCTTCATTGACTCCACTCGCTTTGCAACGAAATCAAAGTAGTAGTCGAAGTCCTCCACTTCTTCGCTTGAGGATGCTTTGACGCTGTCCCAATCCGGCCGGTGAAACTCCCTCTGATCCCTGATTCGACCTAAGAATTTGAGGGGGACTTCTTTTGCCGCAAAGATTTCTCGGGTTAGTTCAAGGTTTCCGGGAGAACTGAAGTCCATCCCTGAAAAGACTGCGATGAGATGAATGTCGTAGAAATCGCGTGCTCTTGCTGTGGGGTAGCGTTTTAGTGGGTAATCGGGCATCTGCTGGCAGATTGCGCGAAGCTTCTCGATCGCGATCATTCTTGGGCTGTAGACGTAGATCGCGTAATCGTCGAGTTCCAGTTGAACCTTGCCGACCACGTATTCGTACTTGCTGAGATCGATGGTGAATACACGTTGTTGCGCAGGGCCAACAACAAGAGAGTCGCGGCGTAGAGCATCCGGATCGCCTTGCAGTTCATCGTATTGGTGCTTTTCAGAGACCTTGAACGAGGCCATATAGCCTCCCCATCGGGGATCCTGCCCTTCAGGAACTGTGCGCGGCTTCGGCTCGAACTTGAAGTCGAATACTACCAAACCCACCGAAGAGAATCGATTCTCGAGTGCCCTCCGAAGCCGCCCGCGGATTTCATCAATATCTTCAAAGTCTCCCTCGATTGAGAAGTCGAGATCGAGCGACGTTCTCTTGCTCAAGTGATGCGCAAGCGAAAGGGCGTTGCCTCCTTTGAGCACTACCTTTTCGAAAAGTAGGTCATCGGAAAATACTGCTGTGATCGCGAGACGACGAATTTCGCCAAAGTCGATTGGCGGGGATTTGGGCATTTACACCCATCTTCGCACAACCCCGCAGTATCGCAGTCTCTTTGTGGTTCAATAGTAAAGATGGGCATTCCCCGGAGATCGACGCTGAGAGGGCGATGGATTGCGGCCAAGCGGAAGGTGCGCGAGTACGCCATGGTGGCGCGGGCGTTGGCCGACACTTCGCATCCGGTGCTGGTGCAGATTATCCCCACGCGCTTCTGCAACCTGAGCTGCGCCTATTGCAATGAGTACGACAAGGTGAGCGAGCCGGTGCCCCTTGAAGAGATGTTCCGGCGGATCGACCACCTGGGGCGGCTGGGGACGGCCATGATCGGCATCTCGGGCGGCGAGCCGCTGACGCACCCGCAACTGGACGACATGATTCGGCGCATGAGAAAGACGGGCGCGATTGCGGGGATGATCACGAACGGGTTCCTGCTGAGCCCGGATCGGATCGAGCGGCTCAACGAGGCGGGCCTGGACCACATGCAGATTTCGATCGACAACCTGGAGCCGGACGAGGTGTCGAAGAAGTCCCTCAAAACTCTGGACAAGCGGCTGGAGATGCTTGCCGAGTACGCCGAGTTCCACGTGAACATCAATTCGGTGGTGGGCGGAGGGATTAAAAACCCGAACGACGCGCTGGTGATCGGGCGGCGGGCGCTGGAGCTGGGGTTCGAATCGACGATCGGGATGATCCACGACGGGGACGGGCAGGTGAAGCCGCTGAAGCCGGACGAGGCGCGGGTGTACCACGAGATGAAGGCGCGGAAGAAGACCAACTACGCGCAGTTCGACAAGTTCCAGGAGGCGATTGCCGAGGGGCGGCCGAACAACTGGCGTTGCCGCGCGGGGGCGCGGTACCTGTACGTCTGCGAGGACGGGCTGGTGCACTACTGCAGCCAGCAGCGTGGGTACCCCGGCGTGCCGGTAGCAGAGTACACGCGCGAGGACGTGAAACGGGAGTTTACGACGGCGAAGAGCTGTGCGCCGCATTGCACGATCGGGTGCGTGCACCGGATCAGCTACATCGACCACTGGCGCGCGCCGCAGACGCGGATGGTGGCGCCGGGCGGGCAGGAGCTGGTGGAAATACAGCGGTCAGGGATCAGGGATTAAGGCATTTCTCCCAATCCTCAGAAGTGCCTAATGAGCCATCTTCAATGGCTGGCTGATGCTCTCTCAAAACTCAGCGGAGCAGTCAATCCAGACATGGTTACTCGCAATCCAGCTTTGGTTACTTCCGCTGCAGAACGATGAGATCGATGGTATCGGTGGGGAAAGAATTGGACAATTTCAGGCTACCGCCGCTTTCGGGTCTTTCCTCGACCAGTTGCAGGTTCTGGGCGCTGTTGATCCGGTAACGCTTGAGAGTGAACGCTCCTGTTCCCCAAGGCAGGTTGTTGACCGCCAGGTTGTAGCCGGAATTGTCGCGGTAGACGACGTTTGTGCGGTCTGAAAGGTGTTTGTGCATGAATTCAGGAGAAATCGCGTAATTGCTGATGAAAAGCTGCACGGTCTTGCCATCCACTGAGCGGCCCGCGAGCGCGGCGAAACCGAGGGTGTCAGTACCCTCGACCGCAAGCCGCATCGGTGTGTCCAGCATTTTGCCCATGGCCTTAAAGGCATAGGCTGTCTTGAAATACTGCCCTTGCCGGTCGAACAGTCCCACCCATGGCGCCGCGTCGCCGCGATAATACATCGCATAGTCGAGCGGTGCGTCCTGAAAATAACTCAGTGCGGCGCCGATGAAAGCGGTATTGTGCATGCTTTCGAGCTCAGCCCTTCCCTTTTCGGAGAAACAGTCGGAGCTCAGATTCCATTCCGAGAGAATGCTCTCCGCCTTGGGAAACCTGTGCGCATCGAGGATGCCGCGGATTGTCCCGGCCAGCCGAACATTCTCATAGGGGTCGGCGCTTTGGTCGGCGTAGAAGTGCCAGGAGTAAAAGTCCAGCGGCACATTGTGCGCGGCGCAGTAATCGAGAAAGCTTTCGCGGTAACCGCCGTCGCCAGAGGGGTTCCAAGTGGCGTCGCCGCCCACCTTGAGCGTGGGATCGACGGACTTTAAGGCCAACGCAGTCTTTGCGTACAGAGAGTAAAACTGCTCCGGCGTGCCGGTCCAGAATACGTCCCCCGGCTCATTCCAGAACTCCCAGTAGCGGATGTTGTAGTGGAATCCGTTATCCCATCCCTGGTTGTAATGCATGGCGATGTGCTTCACCACGCCGGCATATTTGTCAAAATCGGCAGGTGGATTCGTGTTGGCGCCCCAACTGCGTCCGATGCGGTAATAGACCTCCGCGCCGCTGGCGTGCACGGCGGCCAGCATCTTGTCGGTCGGACCAAAATTGTAGCTTGCGGGCTTCTCAGGGTCGGCGTTTTCGTCGGGGAAGATGATGGAGGCGTTGCCCGCCTTCACCACGCGGGCGCGCTGCACGGGGTCGGGAATCAAGTCGGCCAGGTTTTTGTTTGTAAACTCGAACTTCGCATCGATATCAGTGGCGCCCATCACATCGTGGGTGCGAACCATGCTGACGCGCAGTTCTTTGAATTGCCGCACCAGGCCGGGAAGGCCCGCCATTATCGGCGCCGGCATGCCGTTCATGCCCTGAAACGAATGGATCTCGCCGGTGACTTTTCCGGCATCCACATGCAAGGCACGGAAACCGCTGGCGGCGGGGGCCTGGGAGAGTGCGGCAGTGCAGGCCAGCAAAAGAAAGACAGAACAACGGACAATGCTCTTCATCTATGAGACTCCTTCGCGAAGCGGACGGCGCGCAACAGGGCTCCGGCACTCTCCGTCAGGAAGTCTAGCATGAGGGGTACGCTCAGTAATCCACGGTCTGAGTGCTATCCCGCTTTTTCCAGCAGGCAGAGGGAGAGGTCGCGGCGCTCGACCATATCTTTGGTGATCTCGAGGTCGCGGACGCGCTTGTTCGAAGGCAGGTGGTACATGAGGTCGAGCATCAGTTCTTCGAGGATCATGCGCAGGCCGCGCGCGCCCACTTTGCGGGCCATGGCCTCGCGGGCGATGGAGCACGCTGCTTCCTGCGTGAAGTGCAGGCGGACGTTCTCGTACTCGAAGAGGCGCTGGTACTGCTTGAGGATGGCGTTGCGGGGCTTGGTGAGGATTTCGATGAGCGCGGCTTCGTCGAGCTCGTCGAGAACGCCGACCACGGGCAGGCGGCCGACAAACTCGGGAATGAGGCCGTACTTGATGAGGTCCTGCGGCTCGGTCTGGCGCAGCAGCTCGGTGTCGCGGTGGGAGCGGGTGGTGGCCTGGTCGGCATCGGCATCGATGGTGCGGAAGCCGAGGGCTTTCTTGCCCACGCGGCGGCCCACGACGCGCTCCAGGCCGACAAAAGCTCCGCCGCAGATGAAGAGGATGTTGGTGGTGTCGACGGCGGTGAACTCCTGGTGCGGATGCTTGCGGCCGCCCTGCGGAGGCACGTTGGCCACGGTGCCCTCGAGAATCTTGAGCAGCGCCTGCTGCACGCCTTCGCCGGAGACATCGCGGGTGATGGAGGGGTTCTCGTCCTTGCGGCCGATCTTGTCGATCTCGTCGATGTAGATGATGCCCTGCTGGGCGCGGGTGACATCGCCGTCGGCGGCCTGCAGCAGCTTGAGGATGATGTTCTCGACATCCTCGCCGACGTAACCGGCCTCGGTAAGCGTGGTGGCATCGACGATGGCGAAGGGCACGTCGAGCATCTTGGCCAGGGTGTGGGCGAGGAGGGTTTTGCCGGAACCGGTGGGACCGATGAGCAGGATGTTGGACTTGGTAAGCTCGACTTCGCCGTTGCGCGCGCGGTTCATCTGGATGCGCTTGTAATGGTTGTAGACGGAGACGGCGAGCTTTTTCTTGGTCTGGTCCTGGCCGATGACGTAGTCGTCGAGGAAGCTTTTGACTTCAGTGGGCTTGGGCAGGTGGCCGGCGGTGGTGGCGGGAGCTTCGCCGCTACGGTCGTCGTCGAGGATGGAATTGCAGACGGCGACACACTCGTCGCAGATGTAGGCGCGAGGGTAGTCGCTGGGCGACGAGATCAACTTGGCTACGGCGTCCTGCGACTTATGGCAGAAGGAGCAGCGTAGCGCCTCCTCGGGCCCGGTGCGCGTCTTCATGGTAGTGGCTCCCCTGAACGAGTGTAATCCAAATCCGCAAGTCCGGCTATGTGCGGATCCGGTCGATGATCTCGTCCACGATCCCGTACTCTTTGGCCTGCTGCGCGTTCATAATGAAGTCCCGCTCAACGTCGCGCTCGATCCGCTCGAGGGGTTGCCCGGTGTGACGGGCGATGAGGTTGTTGGTGATTTCGCGAATGCGCAGGATTTCGCGCGCATGAATGTCGATGTCGGTCGCCTGCCCGCTCAAGCCGCCCATGGACGGCTGATGAATGAGAATGCGCGAATTGGGCAGGGCAAAGCGCTTGCCCTTGGTTCCGGCCAATAGCAGAAAAGCGCCCATGCTGGAGGCCTGGCCGATGCAGTAGGTGACCACGTTGTTCTTGATGAACTGCATGGTGTCGTAGATGGCGAGGCCGGAGGTGATGGAGCCGCCCGGCGAATTGATGTAAAGCGGAGACGTCTTTCTCTGGTCCTCGCCCTGGAGAAAGAGCATCTGGGCGACAACGAGGTTAGCGATCTGGTCGTCGATGGGGGTACCAAGAAAGATAATGTTGTCGCGCAGCAGACGGGAGTAGATGTCGTAGGCGCGCTCGCCCCGGCTCGTCTGCTCAACCACCATGGGAACCAATGCCATGAACTACTAGCTCCTAGCCTCCAGCTTTCAGCTTTCAGCTTGTTGGTGCTGAATCGGCCTTGTTTGCCAGGCCTTTTGTCTCGCGGCCCGGAAGGATTGCGCCCGTTTATCCGGGTAGCCGTTCGTATAAAACAGACGCAGTCTTGTCTCGTCTTAGCTGCTCCCTGATCCTAGCCAGTCCGCCGTCCTTGGTCAATCGCACCTTCAGGGCATCGACCGGCTCGCGGGACTGAAGAGCGGCGAGATGCAATTCCTTGTCCAATTCCTCTTCGCTGATGGTGATGTTTTCCTCACCGGCAATGCGGTCGAGGAGGATGTGGGTCTTGACTTCGGCCAGAGCGCTATCGCGCTGCGCGGTGCGCAGGCGGGCGAAGTCGAGCTTGCGCATCTGATCGGGCTCCATTCCCTGGGCCGCGAGGGCACGCAGGCCGCGCTCCAGGCGGGTGCCAATCTGGTCCTGGACCAACGACTCAGGAACCGAAAAGGGAAAGCGCTCCGTGAGAGCGGCGAAGAGCCGGTCTTTGGTTTCCGCCTCGACGCCGCGGCGCTTGCGGTTGGCCAGGTGCTCGCGAACGCTGGCTTCGAGATCGGCATAACTTTCGTAATGGCCCAGCTCTTTGGCGAAGTCGTCGTTCAGCTCGGGAAGCGTGCGCTTTTTGATGGCCTTCACTTCGACGTCATAGGCCACGGTTTTGCCGGCCAGTTTGATCTCGGCATAATCGGCAGGGTAGAGGACCTCGACCTTGAGCTCCTGGCCTGGCTTCGTGCCGCGGAGTGCGTTGGTGAAGGCCTCGACCGTGTCTTTGCCGCCAATTTCGACCAGCGTATCTTCGCCGCTGACAGGCTGCGGCTCGGCCGCAGGCGCATCGCCTTCGGCTGCGGCCGGATCGCTTTGAATCCGGCCTTTGTAGCTGATCTGCGCCCAGTCGCCGTCCTTGAGCGGGCGGTCTTCTTCGACCGGCTCGATGGTGGCGCGCGACTCGCGCAAGTGCTCGATCTCGTGCTGGAACTCTTCCTCGGTGATCTCGTCCGACGGTTTATCGACCTTCACATCCCTGTAGCCGTCGATGGAGAAGGCGGGAATGAATTCGAAGACAGCCTTGGCGTGAAGCGGCCCGCCCTCATCGAGGGTAAGCTCGGTGAGCTGGGGCTGGCCGACGGGGCGGACGTTCAGCTCGTTGACCGCCTTGTTGAAGCGCTCGGGAATCAGGGTTTCGATGACTTCCTTGCGGATCTCGCCGGCGAAGCGGCGCCGGATCACCGTTTCAGGAACCTTGCCGGAGCGAAAGCCGGGAATTTTGGCGTATTTGCGATAACTGCTGGCGACCTTGCGCCAAGCCGCGGCGACATCGTCGGCGGAGACATCGATGACCAGCTCACGGGTGCACTCGGGATTGAGAACCGGGCCGTGCGGGTGCGAGTGGGTCTCTTCGGCGTGATCGTGATCGTGCTGGGATTCCGCCGTTTCGGGTTTGGTTTCGAGGGTGCTGCTGGAACTCAACGTTGTACCTTCCGGGCGCGCGCGCCGATGAGACTGCGGCCACGGGCTGAAGGTGATAACAATACAGCGCCGTTTGGCCGGGGGAATACCTCGTCTTATGGTACGGGGGTATGCAGGCAGGGGTCAAACCGGCGCGACGGGCGAGCCCACCGGCTACACGGATGAAACCCAAAGAGAAACTGGTTACAGGGTCAAGCTCACATAGGGTATAACATGCTTTGACAGGCTTCACGATCACGGAACCGGCTACCAGAGCCTTAGTCCGTTTCGGGAAAAAGGGGGATCAAGAAAAATGATTCGGAATCGTCGGCGCATAAAGGTCAACTTTGGCTGGAATCGTGCTTCATGGCAAGGTTGGTTCGCGCGGGTGCTGGTGCCGGCGGCGTTGCTGGTTGTGCCCGGGGTCGGCCTCCATGCCGAGAGTTCCGCGGCGGTTGTGTTTACCCAATCCGCGCCGGCCGTTGCAGCCTACGACTTTGTTGAAGTGACGGCCAAGGTGGCAGCGCCAACGGTCAAGAATCCCTTCACGGATGCGTCGATTGCCGGGGACTTTGAACCGGCAGGCTCCACAGAACAAGTCGCGGTGGAGGGATTCTGCGATGCGGCCGATGGCAGTGTTTACCGCATCCGTTTCATGCCGTCGAAGAGCGGATCGTACACCTTCCACGTGACCTTCAAGGCCGGCGCAGTGACCCAGACCTACTCCGGCGCGTTCACGGCTCTGGACCAGCACCTGCGCGGCCCGATCCGGGACGATCCGGCTTATCCGTGGCACTTTATCTGGGAAGGAACAGGCGAGCACTACTTTTTCAACGGCACCACCGCGTATCACCTGATGGGCTGGCGCGACGACAGCGTGATTCAATACAGCATCGATCGCCTCCATCGCCTCAAGGTGAATCGCATGCGCGTGACGGTTGCCGGCCGGCAGGAGTGGTCATTTTTGGGAGAGCCGGTGATGAATACAAACTACTGGAACGCCAATATCGCAGTGTGGCCGGCGCAGAATGCGGACGATCCCCTTCATCCCGGTTTCGACTATACCCGCTTCAATCTACCCTATTGGCAGAAGTTCGACAGGATGCTGAAGTACGCCAGGGATCGCGACATGATCGTCTCCCTTGTCCTCGACATGAACGATAGCAAAGTCCATCCCGCGGCCGGCAGCGAAGACGAGCACCGCTTTATTCGTTATGCAATCGATCGGCTCGGAGCCTTTTCCAACATCACCTGGGATTTGGGCGACGACCTGGATTATTTCCGTGACGACAAATGGACGCACGAAACCGGCACGCTGATCGAGCAATGGGACCCATATCGCCATCTTGCAACAAGCCATCCTGTAAACACGGTTCACCAGGACCGCGCCTCCAGCTGGTTCGGCTTCACCTCCTACCAGAATTGGGAGCGGAACCAACACGCATTGATGCTTGAGTCACGCAAATTACAGGAGCAGGCGGGGCGGATCATTCCACAGACCAACGAGGAATACGGTTATGAGGATGATTATCCGATCTGGGCTGCCCCCGGTTCCGACTCGGCCGATGTGCTGCGCAGAACCGCATGGGATATTTACATGGCCGGCGGCTATCAGACCACCGGAGAGAGCGCCCGGCGCGGAACCAACATATGGCCCGACACCGGCGGAGGCTGGATAAACGGCCGCGGCGACGATACTCAGACCATGTTTTTGGGGTACGGCCATATTGTGGATTTCTTCACCAGCTTTGAATGGTGGAAGGCCAATCCTCACGACGAGCTGGTGGATAACGGAAACTATTGTCTTGCCGAGCCGGGCAAGCTGTATGCGGTCTACCTGCCGCATGGAGGAAAAGTGACCGTCAAGCTGGAGCCGGGAACCTATTCCGCGGAGTTGTTCAATGCGACCAGCGGGCAGCGGTTTCCGCTTGACGAGGACGCTGTCGGTCCGTCCTGGACCTCGCCCTATCCTCCCCATAACACGCCCGATCCTTCCACAACCGACCAATGGCTTGGACAGCAGGATTGGGCGATTCTGCTCAGAAGACGATGAGGCCTGCGCCCGAAGGGGGATTTCCTATGGCAGGCTACATTTCAGTGACCAGGGGCTTACGGATGTAAGGAAGAAAACGGGGATCGGCTGCGCCGTACTGGGCGAAGTTGACTCGCGCTTCCTTCAGGCTCAACTGGCCGTTCACGGTGAGCCGGACTTCGGAGGCGTCACGGTCTTCCTGCCCGTCGTCCTCCCACCAGCAGACCGGGCACAGGTTGAGGGCTGCGGGCGCTTCGAGAGTTTTGTATCCACAACACGGACAACGAAAGCGGACTTCGACCGCGGAACTCACACAAGGATGGACGAAGAATGCAGGAGCGGGATTACGGGATGTGCAGCTTCTAGCTCCTAGCTTCTAGCTTGAAGACGTCTACGCTCGGCCGGCGAACTCCCTGGTTTCTGTGTACACCTTGACCTTCTCGCCCTCTTGAACGAAGAGAGGAACCTTGATCTCCAAACCAGTTTCCAGCCGGGCGAACTTGGTGACGTTGCCCGATGTGTTGCCGCGTGCTCCGGGCTCAGTGTAGGCAACCTTGAGCTTAACCTGGACAGGCAACTGCAAGCCGATGGGGTTGCCGTTGAACTTGTGCAACTGAATCAGCGAGCCTTCGACCAGGAAGTCCATCGCGTCGCCGACCATGGTTGGGGAGAGCGTGTGCGTTTCGAAGCTCTGCTGGTCGAGAAAATACGAACCATCTCCGTCGCTGTAGAGGTAGGACGACTCGACAAGCTCCAGATCCGGCTCCTTGAATTTTTCACCGGCTTTGAAGGTCTTGTCGAAGACGGCGCGGGTGAGCAGGTTTCGCATCTTCAGGCGGACCAGGGTCTGGCCGCCGCGGGCCGTGGGCGTTGAAACTTCGGCTTCAAGGCAGTAATACGGCGTGCCTTCAAACTCAAAAACCATCTTGCGCTTTACAGTGATTGCTTCAAGCAGTGCGGGCATGCATTCCTCAGATAGAAAGTTCGATCAGGCAATGAGCGCGGAGCACGCTGCCAAACCTTCTCCAGTATAAGTAGACGGGCGGGCGGACGCCGCTAGGCGCGAAGGTGCGGGCTCTGGTCGGGTTGTGAGTGGCCTTACACATTAAAATGACGAGTACAGCCGAGGCGCACTGCGCAATTAAAGAACTGAAAGGCTAGAAGAAGGCTCAACGGCCGACAGCCGAACAGAAGAGAGGGATAGAGAATGACCAAATCAAAGCACGCGCTTTCTGCCTCCGTCGTTGAGGAGTTCTGCACGCTTTGCAGTCGGGCGCATGAACTTTGGATTAATCATCTCGAACTATTTGATAATAATCCGCGCTTGACTGAACTTATGAAATCGATTGCGAGTTGCGAATTGAAGCGTCTTTCTGTCATCAGCCAGGAGTATTCATTACTTCAAGTCATAAAACTCCATGACAAAGCCGTTATGAATGGCAATGTCACGCTTGGAATTGACTACGTGCTCAAATATGGTGGATGGTCTGATTCCGTCCGATCTCGCCTTGAGGAGCTGGCAAGAAAGCTAGATGGTTTTGCATCTCAACTGCGCGATGTTCGCAACAAAATATTGTCACACTACGATCTCGCCACAATCTTGGCAGGCGCTCCGCTGGGGAGTTTCGCCAAAGGTGAGGATGAGAAGTACTTCGAGGCTCTCCAAGAGTTTGTAAATATAGTTTATGGTGAGGTTATTGGAGGCCCGTATCCGTTTAACAATCTCGTGAAAAACGACATAGCATTCTTTTTGCGTACGATCAAGCCGTGATAGAGATGCTATTGGGCAATTAACCACTGTACTGAAGTGAGGTGCCTGATCCGCCGCGCAGAGGGGCGTCGAGGAAGGCCTAGCCCTCTTCGGCTTCGCGCAGCTTGGCGATCACGGTGAAATCTTCAAGCGTGGTCACGTCGCCCTTGACCTCGCCGTGCGTGGCCAGCTCACGCAGCAGGCGGCGCATGATTTTGCCGCTACGCGTCTTGGGCAGAGCCTCGGTAAAGCGGATATCGTCGGGCCTGGCGAGCGAACCGATTTCTTTTGTGACCCACTTGCGCAACTCGTCCTTAAGCTCGTTGGTGGGCTGATTGCCGGACTCGAGGGTGACGAACGCGGCAATGGCCTGGCCCTTGAGATCGTCGGGGCGGCCGACGACCGCGGCCTCGGCCACCTTGGGGTGGGCGACAAGCGCGGACTCGACCTCCATGGTACCGAGACGATGGCCGCTCACATTGATCACGTCGTCGACGCGGCCCATGAGCCAGAAGTAGCCATCGGCGTCCTGGCGGGCGCCGTCGCCGGTGAAATAGCAGCCGGGAACGTCGGACCAATAGGTCTTTTGGTAGCGCTCGGGGTCGCCGTAAATCGTCCGGGCCATCGACGGCCAGGGCTTGCGAATCACAAGCAAGCCGCCGCTGCCGGCGGGGACGGACTCGAAGTGGCCATTGGCGTCGGGTCGTGTGACCACTTCAGGCTGGATACCGAAGAAGGGACGCGTGGCCGAGCCGGGCTTGGTGGCGATGGCGCCGGGGATGGGCGCGATCATGATCGAGCCGGTTTCCGTTTGCCACCAGGTGTCGACGATGGGACAGCGATTGCGGCCGATCTTCTCGCGGTACCACATCCACGCCTCGGGATTGATAGGCTCACCCACTGTGCCGAGGAGGCGGAGCGAATCGAGCTTGTACTTGTCTACGAACTCGTCGCCCCACTTGATAAAGGCGCGGATGGCGGTGGGCGCGGTGTAGAAGACGGTGACGCGATGATCGTCGACGATCTTCCAAAATCTCGAAAAGTCGGGCCAGTTCGGAGCGCCCTCGTACATGAGGACCGTGGCGCCGTTCTGCAACGGACCATAGACAACATAGGAGTGGCCGGTCACCCAGCCGATGTCGGCCGTGCACCAGTAGATGTCGTCGTCGCGAAGATCGAAGACGTATTTGGTGGTGAGGTAAGTCTGCACCGCGTAGCCGCCGGTGGTGTGGAGCAGGCCCTTGGGCTTGCCGGTCGATCCGGACGTGTAAAGGATGTAGAGCGGATCCTCGGAGTCCATGGGTTCGGCAGGGCACGTGGGCGCGGCCCTGGCGACGAGGTCGTGCCACCAGTAGTCGCGGCCAGGGACCATGTTGACCGGCGTGCCCGTGCGCCGGTAAACGACGACGTGCTTGACCGTGTGGCAGGCAGCCATGGCCTCGTCAACAGTCGCCTTGAGCTTGATTTCATTGCCGCGGCGGTAGCTCGTGTCCTGCGTGAGGATGGCGACGCAGCCGGAGTCGGCAACGCGGTCGGCGATGGCGTTGGCGGCGAATCCGCCGAAAATGACGGAGTGGACGGCGCCGATGCGCGCGCAGGCCAGCAGCGCGATGGCCAGCTCGGGCGTCATGCCCATGTAGATGGCGACGCGGTCGCCCTTCTGAATGCCAAGGGACTTGAGGGCGTTGGCGAAGCGCTGGACCTCGGCGTGCAGCTCGGCGTAGGTCAGGCGGCGAATCTCGCCCGGCTCGCCCTCCCAGATGAGGGCGGTTTTGCTGGCGCGCCCGCCCTGGATTTGATCGTCGAGACAGTTGTAGCTCAGGTTGAGCTGACCGCCGACGAACCATTTAGCCCAGGGCAGATTCCACTCCAGCACTTTGTCCCACGGCTTGAACCAATGCAGTTCCTTCGCCACGCCGGCCCAGAAGGTTTCGGGATCCTCAATGGACTGCTTGTAGAGGGCTTCGTACTCGGCGAGCGAGCCGATGCGGGCCTTGGCGCTGAACTCCGGCGGAGGGGGAAAGACGCGGTTTTCGCGCAGCGTGGAGTCGATATCCCGGTTGGCGACGGCCGGAACAGGCGCGAAACTCATCAGGGAATCCTCCAGGGAAGAAAAGACACGTTCTGCGGCCGCAGGACAGTGAAGCGCTTGCCCAGATGGACCGCGTGGCTCCAACTTTATCGGGCCGGAGGCACAGACGGCAAGAGGCAGCGCCGAATCAGTGGCCGCAGCTCATTGTGGAGGAAACTGGTAGCCTTCGTGGCGAAAGAGGTTGGCGCAGGCCTCCACGGCCTCAGGGTCGTACAGGGTGCCGCTGTTCGACAACACCTCATCCAGCGCCGCGTCAATGCCCCTTGAGGGACGGTAAGGCCGATGCGAGCTCATGGCCTCAACCACATCCGCAACCGCCAGGATGCGGGATTCGATAAAGATCTCATCCGCCTTTAATCCCCGCGGATATCCTGAGCCATCCAGCCTCTCGTGATGCTGGAGAATGATCTGCGCGATCGGCCACGGGAACTGGACGTTCTTCACAATTTCATAGCCAAGCTGCGGGTGCTCCTTGAGGAGGTTGTACTGGTTTTTCAGTCAAGTGGCCGGGTTTAGCCAGAATCTCGGCGGGAATGCCAATCTTACCCAGGTCGTGAATACTGGCCGCCAGGCGAAGGCCCTGCGTCTGTTCGCTTGAAAGGTCAAGCTTCCGCGCGATGGCCACGCACAGATCCGCTACCCTGCGCTGGTGGCCTGCGGTGTAGGGGTCGCGCTGGTCCACGGTTTCCGCGATTACCTCGATGGTCTGCTCCAGGCTCGCGCTCAAGTTTTCCTGATATAGCGCTTTGGCCAATCTAGTGCGCAGCGTTGTGATTCCGAACCCCAGTGCCGACGCGACCTGATCCATCAGCCCGCGTTCCGAATCGGACCAGCGGCTAGCCCTGACTCCATACGCCGTCAGGCAGGCCAGGTTGCCTTCGAAGTGCCGGAACGGGATGGCAATTGAAGACATATACCCGCACTTCAACGCTTCTTCGCGCCAGGGAGTGGTCGTCGGATCCGCTGCGAAGTCTTTCACCACAGCAATTTCCCCAGTCCGAATACAACGCCCGGTCGTGCCTTGGCCGCGTTCCGTGTCCGCCCAGGTCGCGTTGACGATCTTGAGATATCCGTCCTCATGCCCGTAATGCGCGACCGGAGTAACGCGTTTTTCTGGTCCCTCTTCTGCAAAGCCAACCCAGGCCATCCTGTAACCGCCCACCTCGACCACGATCCTGCAGTACTCGGAAAGCAGCTCCTCTTCGGTCTTCGCGTGCAGCAGCGCATCATTCAGCTCGCTCAGCACGCGCAGCTCCCGGACCTTTGCGCCCAGGTCGACCTCCAGCGCCTTCTTCTCTGTGATGTCCTCCATGAATCCCTGATAATAGAGTGCTTTGCCGTCGGGTCCGGTGATCTTCCTCGCGCTGGCCGCGATCCATATCGGCGTTCCGTCGCGCCGCTTCATCCAGCATTCGTAGCGGTCAATCGCACCCTGCTTTTCCAGCGCCTCTACGCACGCCTCCCGGTCATGCTGATCTGTCCAGAGTTCCTGCGTCCAGCCTTTTGTGGCTCGACGCGCTTCTTCCGGCGACTCAAAACCGAAGATCTTCGCGCCTGCCGGATTGACTGCGATCAATCGGCCTCCAGGCTCTATTTGGAAGATCCCCTCGGGCGCATTCTCAAAGATCCCGCGATATTGCTGCTCCGTTTTCCGAAGGGCCTCCTCTGCGGCCTTGCGCTCGGTGACGTCCTCCAGGAATCCCTGGTAGTAAAGCGTCTTGCCGTCCGGCCCACAGATTCTGCGCACCGTCATAATGCCCCAGATGAGCGTGCCGTCCTTGCGCTTGAATTGGCTCGGGCCGCTGCGGGCCTCCCCATTCTTATTCACCGTTTCAAGAAAAGCGGAGCGCTCTGCAGTGTCGAACCATGCCCGGTGTTTCCGCCCGTCGAGGGATGCGATCGCCTCTCCCGGCGAATCGTAACCAAGCAGCTTGGCCCCGGCTGGGTTGATGGCAAGCGTCTTGGCCTCTTCCGTGGTGCGAAAGATGGCCTCGGGCGCAAATTCGAAGATTTCACGATATTGGTCTGCCGTCCTGCGCAATGCCTTTTCAGCGGATTTCTGTCGCGTCACGTCCTTGCCGAATACGGAGACACCGGCCTTCCGGCCATCCTGAATGATCGGGTTGAATGTCATCTCAAGGTAGCGGCCGTCCGCAAGTTGATACTCGGCTGAGCATGGCCCTTCGCGAAGCGCTTTCTCGTAGAGGGGAGGAAAAACTGCCGCCCTCTCGGGCGGAAGCAGATCGCGCGGAGTCATTCCGGCGGCGATGTTTGCTCCATAGAGGCGCGCGAAAGCGCCGCTGAGAGCCTTGTTGAAGGTTACGAGGCGGTAATTCAGATCGACGGACCAGATAAGATCCTGGGTGCTCTCAATCAAGGCGGCCAGATGTGCAGCGGGAAACGCCGGCGGCTGGTTCTCCTGTGGCCTCTCGCGAGATGCGCGCTCTTTCCCCATCTTGGCGTCCTCGAGGACTCGGGATCGCCGGCCGCAAAGCCTTTTAACTTAGAAGCTGTTTCACAACCACCTCAGATTTCCCGAAAACCGTCCCTCAGTGGCTGAAGCCCGCGATTTCCCTGATTCCTTTACGGCACGGCTGAAGCCGTGCCCTTTCAAAACCGGGTTATGAAACAGCTTCTAGTCAACAGAAGGCGCCTGGGCAGTGGGGCCCGCGATTCGATGCCTTGCTGGATACTCTAGTCCCACCTTGGGAAACTGGCAAGGGCAAGCCGCACAGGAGCACCCAAGCCTGGTCCGTGCGCAGACCGAGCATTTCGAGTCGCACGGGCAGCCGCGCGAGAAGCCGCAGCTGCTGCTTTTTCGGCCCGAGGCAGGAGAGGTAAGAGATTTAAATGGGAAAAGCCCTGCACGCGACAGACTGTTACGAAACCAGAAAATTTTGAGCTTTGACCACAATCTGTAGGGTTTTCTGCTAATTGCAAACCCCATATGTGCTTTCGATTTTGAGTTTCGTAACAGTCTGTCGCGAGCGGGGCTTTTTCGTTGAGGCGTATCGGGCGATTCCGCTTTAGTGCGTCTTGACGACCTCGGCGGCCGAGGCCATCTTGGCTTCGGCTTCGGAGATGACGCGAAGAGCCTCGTCGTAGGCTTCTTCGCTTTCGCCGGCTTCCTTCCACATCTTCAGGCCGCGGTCGAGCTGCTGCTCGGCGCGATGTACGTCGATCTCTTCCGGCTTGAGGGCATCGGAGGCGAGAATGGTCACGCGATCGGGCAGCACTTCGACGAATCCCCAGCTCACGTTGTAGCGCGTCACGCTGTCGGGTTCATCGGCGCCGCCGTGGAGGGTGACGTCGCCCGCGCCCAGCTCGGCCACCAGCGGCGCGTGGCCGTAGAGCACTTCCATGTAGCCGGACTTCGAGGGCAGCTCGACAGCGGAGGCGTCGCACTCAATGAGGGTGCGTTCGGGGGTGACGAGGCGGACGCGGAGTTGATTTGTGTCTTCTGCCATAGTTTCTCTGCTTCCAAGCCCTCAGCTTTCAGCTTTCAGCTTTCAGCTCCCTGCTCCCGCGTTTAGCTGATAGCTGAAAGCTGATAGCTGATAGCTGTCTTTACACACTTGCCTTCAACTTCTCGGCCGTCTCCAGCACTTCCTCGATGCCGCCCTTCATGTAAAACGCCTGCTCCGGAACATCGTCGTGCTTGCCGTCGATGATTTCCTTGAAGGCGCGCACCGTGTCGGCGATCTTGACGTACGCGCCGGGGATTCCGGTGAACTGCTCGGCCACATGGAAGGGCTGCGACAGGAATTTCTGCACCTTGCGCGCGCGGGCCACGGTGAGCTTGTCGTCCTCTGAGAGCTCGTCGATACCCAGGATGGCGATGATGTCCTGGAGGTCCTTGTAGCGCTGTAGAATTTTCTTCACGCCCTGGGCCACATCGTAGTGATCCTGACCGACGACGCGCGCCGTGAGGATGCGCGAAGTGGAGGCCAGCGGGTCGACGGCCGGGTAGATGCCGAGCTCGGAGAGCGGGCGCGAAAGCACGGTGGTGGCGTCGAGGTGAGCAAAGGTTGTCGCCGGCGCGGGATCGGTGAGGTCGTCAGCGGGGACGTAGACGGCCTGGACGCTGGTGACCGAGCCCTTACTCGTCGAGGTGATGCGCTCCTGCAGCTCGCCCATTTCGGTGGCGAGGTTGGGCTGGTAGCCGACGGCAGAAGGCATGCGGCCCAGCAGCGTCGATACCTCGGAACCGGCCTGGGTGAAGCGGAAGATGTTGTCGATGAAGAGCAGCGTGTCTGCGCCTTCCACGTCGCGGAAGTATTCGGCGACGGTGAGCGCGCTCAAGGCCACGCGCAGGCGCGCGCCGGGCGGCTCGGTCATCTGCCCGTAGACCAGGGCGCACTTCGAGTCCTGCCAATGCCCTGGCTTGATGACGCCGGACTCGGTCATTTCGAGCCACAGGTCGTTGCCTTCGCGGGTGCGCTCGCCCACGCCGCCGAAGACGGAGTAGCCGCCGTGGTTCTTGGCGACGTTGTTGATGAGCTCCATGATGATGACCGTCTTGCCCACGCCGGCGCCGCCGAAGAGGCCGATTTTTCCGCCCTTGAGGAAGGGCTGGATGAGGTCGATGACCTTGATGCCGGTCTCGAACATCTCCTCTTGCGTAGACTGCTCGTCGAAGAGCGGCGCGGGACGATGAATGGGCATCTGCCGCGTTGCGCCGACAGGCCCGAGCTCGTCGACCGGCTCGCCGATGACGTTGATGACGCGGCCCAGCGTCTCCTTGCCCACGGGCATGCGGATGGGGCCGCCGAGATCGATGGCCTTCATGCCGCGGACCATGCCGTCGGTGGCCTGCATGGCCACGGTGCGCACGCGGCCCTCACCGAGGTGCTGCTGCACCTCGAGGATCACGCTGATGGGCGTGGGCACCTTGAAGCCCTCGCTGGTGACGCGCAGCGCCTGATAGATGGGCGGCATGGTGGCTTCTTCGAATTGAACGTCTACGGCGGGGCCGGAGACCTGAATGACTTTGCCGATGTTTTCTGCCATAACTTTGTGCCTTCTTGTTGCAATCTTATGTGTCAGCTTTCAGCTATCAGCCCTCAGCTCTCAGCTTTTCCTTAAATCAGACATCCATTTTCCCCTCGTTGCTCAATCTTCAGAAGACAAGCTGAAGGCTGAAAGCTGATAGCTAATAGCTCGCCTTTCACAGCGCAGCGGCGCCCGAAACGATCTCGATAATCTCCTTGGTGATGGCGGCCTGGCGCACGCGGTTCATGTGCAGCGTGAGCGCGTCGATCATGTCGGAGGCGTTGTTGGTTGCCGAATCCATGGCCGTCATGCGCGCCGCGTGTTCGGCGGCGACCGACTCGGTCATGGCGTGGAAGAGCGCGGAAAAGATGTACTGCGGGAGCAGACCGGCGAAGAGCTCCCCGGCGGGCTGCTCATAAATGTAGTCGACGTTGGCGGTGCCGAACTTCCTGGCTTCTTCGTCGGCCTCGGTGGTGTCGGCAGGTTCAAGCTCGATGCCCGCTGAAAGCGCAGCCTCGGCCACGCGCTCCTTCTCTTCGGCGGAGGGCTCGACGGAGCCGGTAATCTGCGGGCTCCCAAGATCGATGAGCGGAAGCAGGCGCTCGACAACGAGGCGCTGCGCGATGACCGACTTGAACTCGTTGTAGACGATGTAGGCGGCATCAATCTCATCGTGCACGTAGCGGGAGATGATCGAGTGCGCCAGATCCTCGACGCGTGAAGCTTCGAGCTTGACCAACAGGCCGGGGTGGTCGCCGGTCAGCTCGACCGGGCCCTGGCGCGGGGACCTGGCCTGACGCAACTTGCCGTTTTCGTCGGCCTGCTCCGTGTAAACAGCCGTAGGATAGCGGCGGCGCAACTGGTCGCGGCCCTTGCGGCCCACGGCCTCGATGTCGATTTCCTTGTCGGGGTTGCCGTTAATGAACTGGTAGGCGGTCTTGAGGATATTGGCGTTGAATGCGCCGGCAAAGCCCTTGTCGCCGCTGACTACGATGAGTAGAACGCGCTTTTCAGGCCGCGTCAAAAACAGCGGGTGGCAAAGGTTGCCTGTGGTTTCGTCGTAGAGATCGACGCGGCGCCGGAGCGACTCGAGGACGCTCACGATCATGCGCGCGTAGGGCCGCGCCGCCAGCGCGCGCTCCTGCGCGCGGCGCAGTTTGGCCGCGGAGACCATCTTCATGGCCTTGGTGATCTGCCGCGTGTTTTTCACGCTTCTGATCCGCCGCCGTAAATCCAGTACGTTTGCCATACCGTGTTTGCTAACCCCGAGTTCCTATCTGCCCTTTAAGCAGGAGTTGCTGCAGCGAGTTCCGCCTTGAAGTTTGCCGCGTACTCCTTCATGGCCGCGTGCAGGCGGCTGCGGAGGTCGTCGTCGAGTTGTTTCCTCTGCGTGATGTCGGCGAGCAGCGCCTGCTGCGAGGCGGCGAAGTACTTGTAGAGGCCATCCTCGAAAGCGCGAATGTCCGAGACCTGGAAATCGTCGAGATAGCCCTGCGTGCCGGCGAAAAGCACCACCGCCTGCTGCTGCCAGGTGAGCGGGTGGAACTGCGGCTGCTTCAGCAGCTCGGTGAGGCGCACGCCGCGGGCCAACTGCTTTTGCGTGAGCGGATCGAGGTCGGAGCCGAACTGCGCGAAGGCGGCGAGTTCGCGGTACTGGGCCAGATCGAGCTTGAGCGTGGAACCGATCTGCTTGACCGCCTTGATGGCCGCCGAAAAGCCGACGCGCGATACCGACAGGCCGACGTTGACCGCCGGGCGGACGCCGGAGTTGAACAGGTCGGTTTCCAGAAAAATCTGGCCGTCGGTGATGGAAATAACGTTGGTTGGAATGTAGGCCGAAACGTCGCCGGCCTGCGTTTCGATGACGGGCAGCGCGGTGAGCGAGCCGCCGCCTTTTTTGTCACTCAGCTTGGAGGCGCGTTCAAGCAGGCGCGAGTGGAGATAGAAGACGTCGCCGGGATAGGCTTCGCGGCCGGGCGGGCGGCGCAGCAGGAGCGAGATCTCGCGATAGGCCATGGCGTGCTTGGAGAGATCGTCGTACATCACCAGGGCGTGCTTGCCGTTGTCGCGGAAGTACTCGCCCATGGCGCAGGCCGCGTAGGGCGCGAGATAGAGCATGGGCGCGGGCTCGGAGGCCGATGCGGCAACGACGATGGTGTGGCCCATGGCGCCATGCTCAGTGAGCGTCTGCACCACCTGCGCGATCGAAGACCGCTTCTGGCCGATGGCGCAGTAGATGCAGATGAGATCGTTCTTGGCGTTGTTGATGATGGTGTCGAGCAGGACGGCGGTTTTGCCGGTCTGGCGGTCGCCGATGATCAGCTCGCGCTGGCCGCGGCCGATGGGGATCATGGAGTCAATGGCCTTAAGACCGGTGGCCATGGGCTCGCGCACGGGTTGGCGGTCGACGATGCCGGGGGCGAGGCGCTCGATGGGGAGCGATTCGGTGGCGGCGATGGGGCCCTTGTCGTCGATGGGCGCCCCAAGGGTGTTGACCACACGGCCGATCATGGCGCTGCCCACGGGGACGGAGAGGATCTTGCCGGTGCGCTTGACCTCTTCGCCTTCCTTGAGCTCGGTGTACTCGCCGAGGACCACGCAGCCCACCTGATCTTCCTCGAGCGATAGGGCCAAGCCGGCAATACCATGCGGGAAGCTGAGCAGCTCGCCGGCCATGACCTTGTCGAGGCCATGGAGGCGGGCGATGCCGTCGCCGAGCGAGGTGATGGTCCCGACCTCGTCAACCTGGACCTTGGCATCGTAGTTTGCGATCTGCTCGCGAAGAAGTTGTGTGATTTCGTCTGCCTTGATCTGAGCCATGTACGTTCCTTCAAGTGATCACTGACCACTCACCAATGTTTCCTTCAAGCGGTCCAGTCGGCCGCGCACGCTGCCGTCATAGACCGTGGAACCGATGCGCACCACGGCGCCGCCAAAAATGGATGGATCGAGCTTGAAGCTCGGGTCGATTTTCGCGCCGGCGAGTTTGGCCACTTCGGCCACCAGCGCACCGCGCTCGTCAGCGCTCAACTCGCGCGCGGTGACGATCTCCGCCGGGCGGATTCCCAACTGCTCCTGCAGAATGCTGCGATATGCCGCGGCGACCTCGGCCACGTGGCCGATGCGGTCGTTTTGGATGAGCACCGCGAGCAGATTGCGCAGCTCCTTCAACAGGCCTAGTTTGGCGTTCAACTTGTCCAGGATGGCAATCTTCTGCGCCGCCGGAATGGCGGGATTCACGAAAAATGCGCGTAGCTCGGGGCTGCCATCCCAGGTCAAGAGAACATCGGAGAATTGCCGGTCGATGGCGGCGGTGTCGAGCTTGGCATCCGTAACCACATCGGCAAAGGCGCTGGCGTAGCGGGCGACGAAGGCAGGCATTTAGTTCGAACCTCCTTTGCCCGAGGCGTCAGCGGCTGCGCCGGCAATAAATTCGGCGATGAGGGCACGGTCGGTTTCCGGCGAAAGCGCCAGTTGTTTGGCGGCCTGGTCGATGGCGAGATCGGCGGCGAAGTGGCGCAAGCCGCGCCGGGCCTGAGCGACGGCAACTTCGATCTCCTGTTCGGCGGCGGCCACGATGCGGGCGCTTTCTTCGCCAAGCGCGGCCTTGATGCGCTGTTTGTCTTCCAAGCTCTCCTGCTCCACCTGGGCGCGGTACTTCTCGATCTCCACGCCCAGCCCGGCGAGCTTGGCCTCGACGGCGCTGAGCCGGGCCTGGGCCTCGGCGGTCGCCTCGCGCGCGGTTTCAAGGTCGTGGCGCAGGGTCTGGGAGCGCTTGCGAACGATCTTGGGCATCAGCTTGGTGAGCGGTATCAGAATGGCGAAGAAGATGATGGCGAAGTTAATCCCCAGCAGAAGTTCAATCGTGGTGTCCAGGCTGAGGTGCAGAACGCGGGCCAGCGATTGCACAACGGACGAATGGAGGAACCCCTGTTCCTGCTCTTCCTCTGACTTGGGAGCTTCTGACTTGGGAGCTTGGGATGCGGCAGAAGCGGAGGAAGAAGCGCTTGCCGTGACCGGCGAGGCGCCGGGGGCGGGAGCGGGCGTCTGCGCGGCGGTACGGAAGGGCGCAAGGGCCAGCGCAAGGGCAAACGCCACGGCAAATACAGGAGGCAGAAAATGGGCAAAACAGCGCATCTTCGCAAGGGAGTATTTCAACGCGATCCTCCGGCGGCGAGCGGAAGGACGGCGCGAACGGCCTGGCCGGCGAGATCGGCTGCGGCAGCCTGAATCGCCTGGCGCGCGGCAGCCGCTTCGTTCTCCAGCTCGGCCTTGGCCTGGCGGGCCTTCTGGCCGGCCGCTTTGCGGGCCTCGTCCAGGGCGGCATCGCGCTCGGCGTTCCACTGCTTCACGCGCTGCTCGCGATGCTTGTAGGCATCGGCGCGGGCTAGCCGGAGCTTCTCGGCATACTCGGCCGTGGTGGCCTCGGCCTGGGCGATGGCCTTGCGGGCATCCTCCCTGGCGCCCTCCGTCAGGGCGTGGCGCTTTTCGAGCACAGCCGTCAACGGGCCCTGGATCAGGAACTCATAGGCGACGACCAACACAATGAACAGCAGAGCCGTTGGAATCGCGCCAATCAGAAGCTCTGCGACTTTTTGAAGGATGTCCTGCATGAAGGTACCGGGCTGCTGCGCCCATTAAGACAAAATTTTGCAAGTGGAACACTTTTTTGTATCAGGGGCTGCCCATCAAGTCAACGCGGAGAGGCAGCAAAACCGGCCATTTGTGACACCTGTCACGAAGTGGGAATTTCCCACCAAAAAAGAACTTGATTTTGCCCAAAACAAGCCTAAACTTAACTTACCACCTAGACCCGGTCCAGGGTCCAGCGGGTCGCCCGTTTCGGGAAGTCCTTCCACTCCCGAAGCAGGCGGCCCGCCTCTTAGTTTTTGGACAGCTTTTAGCCGTCAGCTCTCAGCTTTCAGTTCGTTCGTGCCGCCCTCCGGCGCTGAGCGGAGCTCCGGCAGCGTGCTCAAGGAAGACCAACCCTTAGGACCCGAAAAAGCGAACCATCCTCTCTGACGCAGACAGGCAAGCTCAAGATAGTTCGTCCCGGCGGCTGAGAGCTGTTTTCACGGATTGGCGCCGAAGGCCTCTTTGTCCACCACCAGCAGCCCCTGCGCGCGGAGCCAGTTTTCGAGCAGTTGGGGCCACTGGTCCAGAGCGGGATCGCCTTTGCCCAGGCCGGTCCCGTGCGGGCCCTTGGCGAAGATGTGCATCTCAGAGGGCACTCCGGCCTTGACCAGCGCCTCATAAAAACGCAGGCTCTGTTCGACGGGCACGGCCTGATCGTTGAAGGTGTGGTAAATGAAGGTCGGCGGCGTGTCTTTCGTGACAAAAAGGCCGGGAGAGTACGCCGCGCGCAGCTCTTCGCAGCGATCCATGACATGGAAGACCTGGCAGTAGCCCAGGTGCGAAGTATCGCTGGAAAAGGCGTCGATCCAGGGGTAGCCGAGGACGAGGTAGTCGGGACGGCTGGAGGCGCGGTCGATGGGATCTTCGGCGTCGGGGTTGCCGGGGACGAATTGCGTTGCCGCAAGCGCGGCAAGGTGGCCGCCCGCCGAGAAGCCGATCACCACGATGCGATGGGGGTTGATGTGGTAGTCGGCGGCTCGCGCGCGGACGGTCCGGATGGCGCGTCGGGCGTCGAGCAGCGGAACCGGCAACAGGTACCTGTTCGAGGCGAGCCTGTAGCTGAGGATGAAGGCGCTGAACCCGCGGGCGGTAAACCAATCTGCAATTTCGCGGCCTTCGAGGTCGCCGGCGAGTATGGCGTAGCCGCCGCCGGGAAAGATGATGACCGCCGAGCCATTGGCCGTTCCCTCGCGGGGCTCGAAGATGGTGAGCGCGGGAATGTCGTTGCAGGTGTCGCCCTTGGCTTCAGGAGGCGCTCCCGGCCAGAGGCGGATGGTCTGGATGCCCAGGAAAGCGTTGTTGTCGCCGGGCGTGGCGCAGGAGGTCGTCTGCCCGTAGCCTGCGGGGATCGCCAGCAATCCCGCAATGAGGAAGACAAAGAACTGCTTCATGGGAACCTCGACGTGGTTCGGGAGGATTATACGTCCGAGGGATCAGGGGCAGGAATCAGAGAAACGTGGGGACATAGGGACGCAGGCGCTGGGAGATAAGGGCCGAGCATTGTTCTGGCGTGAAGCTCATGCACTGAATCCTGAACCCTGCCCCGTGTTTTCACAGCCAAAGCGCCGTATGCCCCGGGCAGGAGCTTGCGGCTTGGGCGCAGAGCGTCTCGGCCAGTTCCAGTCCGTAGCGGGCGAAGTAGTACGCCCCGCCGTGGATGCGCTCCTGCAGGACGCCGCCGGGATAAAGGGCGTTGAAGAGGGCGTCGGCGTGGCGAGTGAGCGTCGCCTCGCGCTGCAGTTGGAAGTTGGCGGCCAGCGTGCGCAGTCGGTTCATCTGGTAGCGCATCTTGCCGGCCGCGGTCTCGGCCGACTGGCCCAGTCCCTTGTCCTGCGATTGCAACCAGCCGACAAGAGCGTCGAGTTCGGTGTCGAGTGCGTTGCCCGCCGCGGCCAGTTTCTGCTTGGTTTCGATGGGCATGGACCGGGCGGCCAGGCGCTGGGCGAGCGAGGTTGCGCTTTCTTCGGCGAAGACCTGCTCGAGCGTCAACTCGTGCCTGCGAAGGAGCTCGGCGACCGGCGGCTCGATGAGCGTGGCGGAGAAGCGCGCAATGGGAGGCGTCTGGCGGCCGAGAATGCGCTCGAAGAGAACTGCGGACTGCGCCAGGTATGCGATCTCCGCCGGGCCACCCACCTGTGTCGTGGTGCCGAACAGAAAATCCTGAAACACCGGGCGCAGCAATGCCGCTGGCGAAATACGTTCCGGTTCAGCGTCCAGGATTCCGAGAAGATCGGCGGTCGAATATCGTTCGCTGTCGGCCTGCCACAGGCCCTCAGGCTCTGCGGCGCTCGGCGCCACGCGCCGGAGCGCAATGCGGGCGCCGGTTTTGTCATCGATCAAAAACAGAAGGCTCGACTGCGGGGTGACGGCGACCTGGGCGTGGTAGCCGGCGGCTTCGAGGGCCTGGCTGCGGCCAGTGAGCGCGGCATGGAACTCGTCGGCGCGTTCGATGGCAGCGCGCAGCACAGGCACCCCGAGGCGATGGAAGCCGCGACCGGCTGCGTCGACGATCAGCAGGCCCTGCGCGGCAAAGATCTTGGCATAGAAATCGGCGAAGGCCTGGGCGAAGGTGCGTCCTGGCTGGTAAGCGGCGGCGAGAGCATCCGTCGCTTCGGAGGGCCCCAGAAGCTCCGCGGCGCGCTCCGCGAGCGGGGTGATCGAATCGTCGAGCACGATGCGGCCGGCCGGTAAAGGCGCCGCGGGCGCAGTGGAATAAACCAGCTCCGCCGGCTTGCGCCCTGCGGGAAACGTGACCCGGTTGATCTCGGCAAAATCGTGGTCCTCGCTGGCGAGCCAGAAGACCGCGGCGTGAGGATGGCCTGCTGCCGTGCCCTGGCGCGCGCGGGCGATAGCCGTAGCGGCTTTGAAGGGACAAAAGAGCGGGCCGCCGAACAAACCCACCTGTTGCCCGGTGAGGACGGCTCCGGCGCCTTGGGCGAGGGAGGCAAGCGGGAGCGCGGCAGCGGGAGATGGATTCTGCTCGGCCAGCAGCCGAAGCAGTTCCGGCCAGTGCGCGGGAAGGGATGGACGCGCCTGCCTCGGGTCATCCGGCCGGAGAAACGCGCCGAGCGCCCCGGCGCAAAAATCCACAAAGAGCCGGCTCTGCCCAGGCGCCACGGTTACGGAATAACATTCTGCGGTCAGCAAGTCGTTCACGGATGGCTCGTTTGGTTTGGCGGGTGGTGAATGTCTTCGCTCGCAGTTTCGACGACGGTGCTGTGTTAAGGATGCCACGGCGTGCCCTATCGATGCAGAAGCGGCGAAAGACGATCGCCCCTCTGCGTATACTCAGGATGAGTCGAGCCCGGCGAGCGCTCACGATAAGGATAGAGGTGGAAATGCCCAGCAAAACGATCGGAAAGACCGCGCAGACCAGGAAGGCAAAGGGAAAGAAGACGGTAAAGGCGGCTGCGGCGATGGAACGAGCAACCGTGCTGAGCTCGGAGGTCTTGTTTCAGGGGCCGCTGTTCCGCGTGCTGCGCGACAAGCTGATTGAGCCGGGAGGGCGCAGGAACGAGCGCGACGTGATTCGCCACAACGGGAGCGTGGTGATTCTGGCCCTCGACGACTCGAAGAGCAAGCGGGATCCGTGGATCGTGATGGAACGGCAGTACCGGCACGCGGCCAACCAGTATCTGTGGGAGCTGCCGGCAGGAAAGCTGGATCCGGGCGAGGAGCCATTAGCGGGCGCGCAGCGCGAGCTGGCAGAGGAAACCGGGTACAAGGCAAAAAAATGGCAGCCGTTGGTGGAGTACTACCCCAGCCCCGGTTTTCTGGGCGAGTCGATGAAGGTTTTCTTGGCAAAGGGGTTGCAGGCGGGCGATGCGCGGCCGGAGGAAGACGAGGAGATCGAGTTCCGCCTGGTGAAGCTCAAGGATGTGTTGAAGATGATTGACCGTGGGGTGATTCTGGACGGCAAAACTCTGACCAGCGTGCTCTTGTACGCGCGGAAGCAAGCCGTCCGGCGAAGAAAATAGTTCTCTAAGGCAGGTATTTTCCCCACAGGGATCCATACGCTTGCCGCGTACGGGATAAGCCAGCCGTTTCACTTTGTGGAACAACCAAAAATGAATCAACCTTTCGCATCTTTCCGGCGTCTTATCAAGTACGGTGTGGATTCCCCTGAAAGCTCACCGTGACCAGGCAAGAAATCATGCAAGAGAAAAGGAAGGCAGGAACCTGTGGCTCAGTACAAGGGAAAGGTCAAGTGGTTTAACAACGCCAAGGGCTACGGATTCATCGGACGGGAAGACGGGCCGGATGTATTCGTCCACTACTCGGCGATTCAATTGGATGGGTACAAAACGCTCAAAGAAGGCGATGAGGTCGAGTTCGACATCGTTGAAGGCCAGAAAGGCCCCCAAGCGGATGCCGTAGTCCGCAATCGGGATACTGCAAGCGCCCACAGCGCCGCCTAGGCGCTAGTAGGGCCCCGGGCGTTCCCGCAAGACCGCCGCCCGGCGGTAGGGGTGAGTTGTGCCCAACACACTTCTCTTCATCACAGTTGTAAGTAATCTCTTTCAGGAGACTGCGGAGTTGTCGCGATTTCGGCGTGGAGGTCTGCCCATAGCGGGTCTCCTGCAGGTGGTGACCAAAGCACAATCGCTAAGTGGCTTTTTCATCAAGAAAAAGCCACCTTGATTCTGTCCGAAGTGGCTCATAGTTGCAGGAGAACCGCCGTAGTGGCCTAAATAGCGATGGATGATCGATACTGCGAGCGGAGGGCCACCCAGTGGACAACAAAACCATGGCCCGCCTGCTGGCGGAGACGGCCGATCTGATGGAGATCGATGGCGCCGATAGCTTCCGCATCCGCAGCTACCGGCGCGCCGCCGAGGCCGCCGAGCAAACCACCGTGGACCTGGTGGAGGCAGCCGGCGATACGTCGCGGCTGATGGAGATCGACGGCATCGGCAAGGGCATGGCGGCCAGGCTACAGACCATCGCCGCAACGGGAACGCTGCCCCAGCGCGACGAACTGCTGGCCAAGTACGGAGCCGGGGTCCTCGAGTTGCTGAAGCTGCCGGGAATGGGGCCGAAAACGGTGGCGCTGCTTTGGGATGCGGGCGTGATCGGCAGCGCCAACGTCGACAGCGTGGGGCAACTGGCCCAAGCGATCGAGGCGGGGCTGCTGAACGGACTGCCGCGGATGGGCTCAAAGCAGATCGAAAAGCTGCGCAAAGGGATCGAAGACTACCGCCGCAGCGCCGGCCGCTTCCGTATCGACGTGGCCGACGAGGAAGCGCAAAGGATCGCTGCCTACCTGCTCCAATTCAAGGGAATTGACAGAGTGGTCCCCGCAGGCTCGCTGCGCCGCGGGCGGGAGACCGTGGGCGATCTGGACCTGCTGGCCACTGGCCCTGCCTGTGCGCCGGAACATACCCAAGCCGCCGTGGACTACGTGGCCGCCTACCCCGGCATCCACGACATCATCGCCAAGGGCGAAAACAAGGTGAGCTTTCACGTGGAGCAGGGCCTGCAGGTGGATGTGCGGCTGCTCCCCTCCGACTCCTATGGCGCTGCGCTGCAATACTTTACGGGATCCAAGGCGCACAATGTGGCGCTGCGTCAGCGGGCGCTCAAGATGGGCTACACGCTGAATGAGTGGGCGCTGGCGCGCCTGGACGACGGTTCAACCGTAGCTGCGGCAACGGAGGAAGAGATCTACGCCGCCCTGAAGATGGACTGGATGCCGCCGGAGATGCGCGAGAACCTGGGTGAGATCGACGCGGCGGCGGAACACAAGCTTCCCAGGGTGATCGATCTGAGCGACATTCGTGGCGACGTGCACATGCACACCACGGCCAGCGACGGACGCAATTCGATCCGCGAGATGGCCGAGGCGGCAATCGAGTGCGGTTACAAGTACATCGCCATCACCGATCACTCGAAGAACCTGGCCATGACCAACGGCCTCGACGAGAAGCGCGCGCTCGAACAGATCGAGCAGGTTCGCGGCGTAGACCGGGAGATGGAGGGGCGCATTCGCGTCTTCACTGGCATCGAGGTCGACATTCTGGCCGATGGCGCACTGGACCTGGACGACGAGGTGCTCGCACAGATGGACGTGGTGATCGCCGCCGTACACTCGCGCTTTGAGCAGAGCCGCGAAGAGATGACGGAACGGGTGCTCAAGGCGATTGAGAATCCCTACGTGCGGATTCTGGGGCATCCCACGGGGCGGCTGCTGCTGCGCCGCGAGCCGTTCGCGCTGGACATGGCGGCGGTGCTGAAGCGCGCGGCCGATCTGGGCGTGGCCATGGAACACAACGCCGCTCCCGAGAGGCTCGACCTGAACGATCGCGGCCTGCGGCTGGCCAGGGAACTGGGCTGCCGGATCGTGATGTCTTCTGACTCGCACGACTGCCGCAACCTGGGGAAAATGGGATATGGCGCGCGCCAGTTACGGCGAGCCTGGCTCACGGCCGAGGATGTGCTGAATACACGGAGCGCGGAGGGCTTTCTGGCGGGGCTGAGAGCGAGGCCCTAACTCATCTGCTTTTTTCCGGGCTCGGTCCCATCCCACAAAAGTCACCTTGTTGAACACAAAGGAATTGAGCCGCGCTACGGGAATCTTTGGCTTGTGGGGTGCAAATGGAGATAAGATAAGGGCGCGATGAGGATGGGGGCTCCATGAGCTTGCTGCAGCAGAATTCGGCGGAAGTGGATGATGCCGCACGGGGCGAGGAGCTGACCAGAGGCACCAGCCACGTGGTCTGGGCCGCCATCCTCGCCACCGTTGTGGTGAGCATCGCCATTGCGATCTACGTGATTGCGGGACAAAAGCCGCCCGTCGCGACGGGAGAGATCGTTGCCGTGTGGGCGCATCCGCAGCATACCGAGACATCAGGTATTGACGCCAATGGGATGCCCATGCCCAAGGAAGTCGTCGACCAGGTGATGGTCTTCACCCAGGTGAACCTGCACAACCAGACCGATCATCCGCTGTTCCTCGCGAACGTGCTGACGAATGTCACGCTGGACGACGGAATCCACTCCAGCTATGCGGCCAACAAGGCCGACTACGACCGGATTTTTATCGCCTATCCGAACATTCCTGTGCCGCACATGAAGCCCATTTCGCCGCTCGACACCACGATTGACCCTGGCCAGACAGTCGAGGGAACCTTTGTTTCGGCGTTCATGATGACGAAACAAGAATGGGACGCGCGCAAGAAGCTGGACTACACCTTCAGTTTCCTCTATCAGCCCAATCTGGTGCTCGCGCCCAAGGTGGCGATTACTGAGCAGTAGGCGGAGCGGGCGCGCTCTTGGGTGCCGAAAGATAGCCCGAAACCTCATTTTTCGAGTTGATGTTGTTCACTACGATCTCGAAGAGCGCCGGTTCCTTGCCGCTGTAGAACTGCAAGGGCTCGTTCGCGTTCCGGTCTTTCTTCTCGTACACCTTGTCGTCGGCAAAGACGTCGAGCGTGAACCGGCTCCGCTTCTGGTCGGTCTTTTTCAACTCCAGGCTGACCGTGCCCACGGGCTTCTTCTGGCCCTTGTCGAGGCTGAACTCATAGTAGTTGCGGTCGCCCTTGTGCTCCAGCAGCACCAGTTCATCGTGATTGCGGGCAATGACGCTGTTGGTATTGGTCAGGTCGCCGCGTACTTGTTGCAGTTGGCTGATGGTTGTCGCCAAGTCGGTCTGCGTCTTGCTCAGATCGGTTTTCACGCCACCGACATCCGACTGCACGTTGGACACCTGGTTGGAAACGGCGCTCACCTGTTGCGCGGTCTGCTTCTGGGCGTTCTCAAGGCGCTGACTGTCAGCTTGCTCGCGCTGGATAATCGCCTGGGCGCGCTCTTCCAGCTCCTTCTGTGTGAGGCCGACGGACTTGCCCAGTTCATCTGTGGCGACCCGCAAGCGGGCATCGGTTTCGCGCAGCTCAGCGGCAAGTTGCGTGCTTTGCTGTTTGGCGTCGGCCAGCTCCGCTTGGGCGGTGGTTAACCGGCTGCCCAACGTGAAACACCAGATCAGGCTGCCGATCGCGGCCAGCAGGGCGATGGCGATTGCCGCCAAAAACGCGCCGGAGTAAGTTCGGGGGGCATCATCAATTTCGCTCATTCGTTACCTTTCCTGCGCAGGCCGGCCGTTCCGAGCAAGCCCTGCCTGGCGTCATGGCGGCATCCTATCCGGTTAGACGCCGCAGCGGCGGGGAATCATCTTAATCGTTCCGGAAATCCCCACGATTCACGATCTTACCCGATGGAAGCGCCTCCGAAGAAAGCACGGTGGGCCACTCCCCGGACGTGTGACATCTACAGGATAAATGGGATGGACGGGAATTGTGCAGCCTTTCCCTCCCCCATTCCCCGGCCCGGCCAGGCAGTTCGCGCCGCCCATCGTCCCACCCTCCGTGACAAGCATGGAACAGCTAGGTTATAAACATCTTTACTGCATTCTTCGGCGCGGGCCTGCTTTTTGCGGCCTGGATCTCTACCGCAAGTGCCGAGCTGTCATCGAAAATATAGGGAGACGGAAAGGCTATGCCGGCTGCTGTCGCAGGAAAGGGCCTGGAAGGAGTTGTCGCCGCGAACTCTGGCATTTGCTGGATCGACGGAGAAGCGGGAATTCTCTCCTACCGCGGCATCGACATCCACGAGCTGGCCGAGCACTCGACCTTCGAAGAAACCACCTACCTGCTGTGGAACGGGATCTTGCCCAACGCGCTGGCTTTGCGCGAGTTCCAATCGCAATTGGCCCTGGCGCGGTCGCTGGATCAGCGCGTCATCGACATGCTGCACAGCTTTCCCACGTCAGCTACGCCCATGGAGGTGCTGCGCACGGCAGTCTCGGCGCTGAGCTTTTACGACGCCGACGAGAAGGACTGCTCCCACGACGCAAACGTGCGCAAGGCCTATAACCTCACCGCGCAGATCGCCATGATTGTGGCGATCTACGACCGGCTGCGCAAGGGCAAGGAGATTGTGCCGCCGGACCGCTCGCTCTCGCACGCAGGAAATTTTCTGTGGATGCTGAACGGCGAAATGCCCTCGGAAACAGCCACGCGAACTTTGGATATTGCCCTGGTTCTTCATGCCGACCACGAATTGAACGCCTCCACCTTCGCCGCCCGGGTCATTGCCGCAACCCTCTCCGACATTCATTCCGCCATTACCGGCGCCATTGGCGCGCTGAAAGGCCCGCTGCACGGCGGGGCCAACGAAGGCGTGATGCGGCTGCTGCTGACCATCGACAGGTTGGGCGCCGATCCGGTGGAGTACGTGAAGAATATGCTTGCCGCCAAGCAGAAGATCTCCGGCTTCGGGCATCGCGTGTACAAGACCGAGGATCCGCGGGCCACGCACCTGCGCAAGATGAGCGAGCAACTGGGCAAGGATGCCGGCCAGCCCAAATGGTTCGAAATGTCGCGGGCCATCGAACTGTACATCAATCAGGACAAGAAGCTGAACGCCAACGTAGACTTCTATTCGGCTTCGACGTACGCGACCCTGGGCATCGACATCGATCTTTACACGCCAATCTTCGCGGTGAGCCGCATCGCCGGCTGGGCCGCGCACGTGATCGAGCAACTGGATGACAACCGGCTGATCCGGCCGCGCGCCGAGTACATCGGCCCCGCGTATCCTTCGCCCTGGATTCCGATGGAAGAGCGGCTGTAAGACGAGCCGGCGCAGCTCGTATCGCAATTCCTCTGCAAGCGCCTCGCGGCCTTCCCTTCCCTTCCGATTCTGACGCCGCACGGCCATGGCGGCTCGATCTGTGTTAAGAAACATGAGCCCGAGGACTGGTCAAGCGGCTGGTGAGCCACCCAATGGCGGCGGCCCCATCCACAATCTCCGTGCGCAGGCCCACGATATAGAGCGGGAGTGTTGCCGGGAGTGCATCGGCGCGAAAGCCCATGCGGACCCGATCTTTTTCCGTTGTGAGCAGAACGCAGGCGCCGGCCTGGCGTGCGGCGACGGCGATGCGGTCGAGATCGAGCACCGTGAAGCGGTAGTGGTCAGGGAAAGCGAACCGCTTTGCCAGCTTCATGCCGGCAGATTCAAGACCCTGAAAAAACTGCCCGGGCCGCGCAATGCCGCAGAATGCCGCCGCGGGCGCGTTGATGCCGGGAATCTCCATGCAGCGGCGCAAGCGCCACACATCGCCCTGCCAACCGCGGGACTGAATGAACTCTTCGACCTCCGGCTCGTCTTCTGGAATGGCAAAAACGTCTGCCCGCTCCGCCGCAAGCAGCGCCTCGCGGAGATTTCCTGCGGGGAGCAGATGGTCGGTCAGATCGCGCCGGCTCAGAAGCAGAATGTCGATGTCGCGTGCGAGCTGGCGGTGCTGAAAACCGTCATCCAGCAAATGCAGCCCAAAGCTTGAGGGCGCGGAGCGCTCTGACTCTGCGAGCAGACCCGCTTCGTAGCGCTCGGGTGCGACAAAGACCGGGACGCCGGCTTCGCGGGCAATCACCAGCGGCTCGTCGCCGAAATCTTCTGCTGCGCCGCCAGGGTTGACCGGGAGTGGGAGCGCGGGGCGCCGGCCGTAGCCGCGCGAGAGCACGTCAACATGCAGGCCGCGGGCCGTGAGCGCCCGGGCGAGGGCGATGGTGAGCGGAGTCTTCCCTGCCCCGCCGGCAGAGAGGCTGCCGATGCTGACCACGGGCCGGTTGAGTCGTCGAACGGGTTTGAGGCCCGAGCGCCATTGCAGCTCGCGGAGAGCGAGGCCAAGCCGGTAGAGCGGCACAAGAGGCCAAAGCAATGGGCGCGCGGCGCGTGTCATCTTTTGCGCTCCTCCACAGCCGAAAACAGACAGCGACTCATTGGCTGTTGCATGAATAATAATGTTCGCTTGTCATCCTGAGCGAAGTCCCGCGTCAGCGGGACGAAGCCGAAGGATCTGCGGTTGCTTTTCATCGGCTGGTTTGCTCCACCAACTCGCGCAACGCCGCAACGCAGCGATCGGTCGCCCCGGCCTGGCGATCGAAGACTTCCTTCGCCCGCGCGCCCATGGCCTCGGCGGCCGCGCGATCGCGCAAAAGATCGATCAGCGTCGCCGCCAGTTCCTCTTTCGTCGCAATCCGCAGCGCATCGCTGGCGCGCAGGCTGTCGGTAATCGCGGCAAAGTTGGCGTAGTGCGGGCCCATGACGATGGGGGCCGCGAACTGGGCGGGTTCGAGGGGGTTGTGGCCGCCGGCCGGAACGAGGCTGCCGCCGACAAAGGCGACAGAGGCCAGCGAATAAACAGAAGCCAGTTCGCCGATGGTGTCGAGCAGGACCACCTCGCCGGCTCGAAGCGGGCGAAGAGCTGGTTGCGTCTGCAACGGCTCGGCAGGCCAATCGGAGCGTTTGCACCACGGGACACCGGACTTGCCAAGGAGGGCCGCAACAGTGCTGAAACGCTCGGGATGGCGCGGGGCGATCACCATGGCGAGTTGCGGATCGGCGGCGAGCAGCCGCGGCCACGCCTCAAGCAGCGCGGACTCCTCGCTTTCAAGCGTGCTGCCGGCGACAAAGAGCCGCAAGCCGCCGGCCATCGTCCTCAACAATCGTGCAGCTTCTGACTCCTGTACGGCCCGCACGTCAAACTTGAGATTGCCGGCGACGGAAACGCGATCGGAGCGGCAGCCTAGCGCAAGCAGGCGGCCGGCGTCGGTCTGGCTCTGGGCAAGCACGCGGCTCAGGCGGCTGAGCAGTGGACGCCACAGGCGGCGCAGCCTCCGGTAGCGCGGCCAGGAGCGGTTGGAAATGCGGGCGTTGACCACGGCGACGGGAATGCCGCGGCGGAAGCAGCCGTGAAGCAGGTTGGGCCAGAACTCGGTTTCCGCCAGAATCAGCAGGTGGGGCTTGAGCGCGTTCAGGTAGGCGCGGACGGCCCAGGGCAGATCGAGCGGGAAGTAGAAGACGCGATTGGCTCCGAAGCGCTCGCGGGCCAGTGCTTGCCCGGTGCGGGTGGTGGTAGAAAGGACGACAAGAAAGTCCGGAAAAGCGGCATTGAGGGTCCTGACCAGGCGCGTGACCGCCAAAACCTCGCCGACAGAGACGGCATGGAGCCAGATGAGCGGACGTTCGCCGGCCGGAGCGGAGGCCGAGGCGAGCCTTCGCGGAACGCGGCCCAGGCGCTCGAACAGCCCTTCGCGGTACTTGTGCGTGGTGGCCATGCGCCACAGCCACCACGGCGCGCCGGCAACCAGCGCCGCAATCAAGGCCATGTTGTAGAAAAAAAGAATCATGTGGTACCGAATCGGATCTTCTGCGGTCTAATCCTACGGTTGCGAATCCGCTCCGGATTAGATGGCTGACCCTAGAATGATACAGTCGCACACGATGAGAATTTTGCGGGCAATCCCGCTTGTTCTGCTTTGGCTCGCCTTGCCGGTAAGCGCCAGCGACCACGCGCCGCCCCCGGTGCAGCCGGCCACCTCATTCCCGGCGGTCGAGGTCCATCCCGATGAGCACGTGGCCATTGCTGTCGAGCCATACGACACGAAGGAGAAAGAGTCCATCTTCCGCGTCGACTACCTGAGCCACGACGTGATGCCGGTGCGGCTGATCGTGACCAACCTCGGCGACCGGCCCATCTCGCTGCGCGACGCGCGCATCCTCTTTGTGACGGCGGACGGAGAACGGATTCAGGCTGCCGAGCCGGGAGACGTTGAGCGAATGATGACGCGCAAACAGCAGCAGGGAAGCAGGGTTCCCCTGCCCGCGCCTCTGCCGCCCATCCACACCAAACCCAAGGGCAGTAACAAGGAGATCGAACAGGACTTCGACACCTTCGAATATTCGGCCCTGGCGGTGGAACCGCACACCACGCGCGCCGGCTTCCTGTTCTACGATGTTTCGGGGCTGAGCGATCCGCTGGTGGGCGCCAAGCTGCTACTACGCAAGTTGCGCGACGCCGACGGCAACGAACTCTTCTATTTCGAGATTCCCTTCAAAAAATATCTGCAGTCGAAGTCGAGCCAGATGAATTAGAGCAGTTTCGGCAAACCTGCACAGTCAAAAAGGACGCTCAGGCCTTCGCTGCCTCTGCCCCACGGGCGAAGATCTGCCCGCTGGGCGCCGATTCCTGAAAATCGCACAGGCTTGAAGGCCGCAAATGCCCTTACAATACATTTGAAACGGCTGTAACTTTCCGGCTTGCGATCCGGAATGTTGGCGGTCCAGTTCCCCCGCAAACTTCGCGCGGCGTGCGCTTGACCCGTTCCCGCGCATTGAGGAAGCGAGGTCGCGAGATGGCGTCTGGCTTGCTCCAATCGCAAAGAGCCGGGGTATTGACGGCTCTCTTTCAGAATTACCAAGGTCCCCTTTTTGCCATCCGAATGTGGGATGGCTGGCGCTGGACGCCGTCGCCGGGCGGGGCGCCAGCCTGCACGATTGCCATTGAGACCCCGAAGGCGCTGGCAGCGCTCTTGGCCGAGCCCAACGAGATCGCTCTCGGCGAGGCGTTCATCCACCGGGAACTGGAGATCGAGGGAGATATCTTCGCGGTCTTTCCGGTTGCGGAACATCTCCTGAATGTCGCCCGTGGGCTGAGGCAACAACTGGTGGAGACGCTGGCGCGCACAGTTGCCGGCGGCCGGCGATGGCTAAGGTACGGCTCGCGGCACTCCATGGCGAGAGACCGCTCCTCGATTTCGTACCACTACGATCAGCCGGTTGAGTTCTTCCGGCCGTGGCTGGGCGAATCGCTCGCGTACTCCTGCGCGTATTTCCGATGCCCCGGCGATTCGCTCGATCGGGCTCAGGCGCAGAAGCTCGCGATGATCTGCCGGAAGCTGCGCCTGCAGCCGGGCGAGCGCTTTCTTGACATCGGCTGCGGATGGGGAAGCCTGGTCCTTTGTGCTGCCGGCGCGCGCCGCGCAAATGCGCTGGGTATCACACTGAGCAGGGAGCAGACCAACGTTGCGAAGCAAAGGATCGAACAGGCGGGGCTGGACGCGACCTGCGCGGTTGAATTGCGCGATTACCGCCAGTGTGAGCACCTGCATGAATCCTTCGACAAGATTGCCAGCGTCGGCATGTTCGAGCACGTAGGGTTGAAAAACCTGCCCCAATATTTCAGCATTGCGCGCCGCTTGCTGAAACCCGGCGGCGCCTTTCTCAATCACGCCATCGCGCGCGCGCCTGGGTCCGCCGTACGCAAGGATTCATTCATCGACCGGTACGTGTTTCCCGACGGAAAGCTCGTGACGTTGACGCAGACGATTCAAGCCGCGGAGTCGGCGGGCCTTGAAGTGCGCGACGTGGAGAACCTTCGCGAACACTACGAACTGACCTTGCGCTGCTGGGTAGACCGGTTGCGGCGGAATGCGGGCAACGTGCGGGCCTACGTGGATGAGCCGACGTACCGCATCTGGCTGTTGTACATGGCGGGATCGGCAGCCGCCTTCTCGAGGGGAGATATTGCGGTCTATCAGGTATTGCTCAGCCGGCCGGACCGCGGCAAGAGCCGCCTCCCCCTTGTCCGCGAAGACTGGTATTCGGCAAGCCCGCAGGAGCAAGCCGGCGGCAACTGAATCCGGGCCGCCGCTGCGAAGCCGGGGCGATGCCGCTCACAGTGCTGAAAGAGGCTATTCGAAGTAGGTTGCCGTGGTGGTGTCGGTCTCCCAGATGGTGCAGTCCTTCACGCGCACGCGGCCCGCGGTCATTCCCGCGAGCTGGCGGTTGGTTTCGTCGTAAAAGTATTTGGCCATGTTTTCCGCCGAGGGGTTGAGCGTCGTAAACGGCTCCAGGTCGTTGAGCATCTGGTGGTCGATGCGCTCGATGACCGGGCGCAGCACGTGTTTGAGCAGCTTGAAGTCGAGCAGCAGGCCGGCTTCGTCGAGCGCTGCGCCGGCCAGCGTGATGCGGACCTTGTAGTTGTGGCCGTGCGGGTTCTCGCACTTGCCTTTGTAGTTGCGGAGATAGTGTCCTGAGGAGAAATCTGCCTCCACGGTGACTTCAAACATGGGCTTCTGCTCGATCCTGCGCGGGAAAAGCGCCCTGCACCCTCTCATTCTAATTGGACCGGCGCGGTTGCCGCTCGCTGTTGCCGGGCGTCTTCCACCTCGCGGACGAACGGCTATCCGCGGTTACCCCGCCGCCTTTGCCGTGCGGCGCGCCGGGCCTCTTCGCTGCGGCGGTCCACCTGCTCAAAGAGGTTGCTCAGAACGCCGATGAGAGCAGAAGCGAGAGCGGCGAGCAGCAGAAGCAGCGCCATCGTGCGCCACAGCGTGCCGTTGGCCGGCAAACCCGGCTGAAAGCTGGATGGCACCAGCGTCATGGCTGCCGAGAGCAGCGCGAAAAACCCGAGCGTGGCGGCGAGGATGTAGAAGTTGCGGGACATACGCGTAGAGGCGCGGCAATGCGGGGCCTGTTGCGATTTTACGCGTGCGCGGCTTCAGCTCGTAAGCTCCGCTGTGTTGATTACGGCCACACCCGCTTCAGCAAACTGTGACTCCATCGCCGCCACGGAACCATTGAGATCGATGGCGCGGCAGGCGTCGCGCAGGACGAATGCGTCGAGGCCGAGCCGCCGCGCGTCGAGTGCCGAGTAGCCGACGCAATAGTCGTAGGCAAGGCCGGCGAGGAACACACGCTTCAGCCTGCGCTCGTGCAGGTACCCGGCGAGGCCGGTGGGCGTGGCGCGGTCGTTCTCGAAGAAGGCCGAATAGGAGTCGATGCGCGGGCGAAAGCCCTTGCGCAGGATGAGTTCGGCCTGTGGCAAATGGAGCGCGGGGTGAAACTCCGCGCCGTGGCTGCCTTGCACGCAATGCGGCGGCCAAAGGGTTTGCGCGCCGTAGGGAAGCTCGACCGAATCGTAAGGTTGTTTGCCGGGATGCGAAGCGGCAAAGGAAGAGTGGTTCGAGGGGTGCCAGTCCTGGGTGAGAACGATGTGTTCGAATCGCGACGCGACGCGATGGATGGGCGCAATCACCTCGTCTCCGCGGGGAACGGCGAGCGCGCCGCCGGGGCAGAAGTCGTTTTGCACGTCGGTGACGATGAGAACGTCGTGGGCGTCGATTTGCACCGGGACTCCCTACAGTAGTTCCGATTATGCCAGAAGAACTTCAATGCCGTTGTCGCGGAGTATGGCGGCGTATTCGGAAGCGGGCACGCTTTTGTCACGGCGCAGAGATTCGAGCGCGACCTGGCGAACGATATGCTCGACCGTGGCCCTGTCGATGGAAACCGGGTTTGCTGCGCTTGCCATAACGATCCTGTGCGGGTAACCCCAGTTCCTGATTTTAGAGCCTGGGAGGGCTCGATTCCCTTGCAGGCAGGCCAACGACCTGCCAACGTTTGTGCGGGCGCCTTAGGCCCCGATTTTGGCACCTGGGAAACCCTGCGCGCGGCTGGCCACACCCGCGGTTTCGCGAGCTGCGGTGGGCTCTTCCCAGAAGATTCCAATTGAGCAGCCGGTCCGGCCGCCGCGGCGGGGCTTGACAAGAAACCACATCCGGTATTTAATTCATGCATTAGTTAATTATTTGGACATGCCGGCGCAACGCAAATCCGCACGCAAGCCGGGGCGGCCCGCCGCCAGCCCGGAGTTCGACGCGCGCGACCGGCTGCTGAAGGCGGCCACCGGGCTTTTCGCGGCGCAGGGCGTGGCGGCAACCACCTTCGCAACCATCGCCCAGCGGGCGCAGCTCACCCCGGCCATGCTGCACTACTACTTCAGAAACCGCGAACAACTGCTGGACGCCGTGGTGGAGGAGCGGTTGGCTCCGCTGATTCGGTCGGTGTGGGGCCCGGCGGAGGCGTGCGAGGCGCCCGCGGAGCTGATCCGCGGAATTGTGCAGCGCATGTTGGCGGGGATCGAGCGCATGCCCTGGGTGCCCTCGACCTGGATGCGCGAAGTGCTGAACGAGGGCGGCCTGTTGCGCGGCCGGGTGCTGCGCCACCTGCCGCTCGACAAAGTCAGGGCCCTGAGTCAAAGCCTGGCCAGAGCACAGGCTCGCGGCGAGGCGAATCCCGAGCTCGATCCGGGATTGATTGCCTTCTCGCTCATCGGCCTGGTGATGATGCACATGGCGACCATCCAGCTTTGGGCGGAGATCTTTGACCGCAAGGCGCCCAGCCGGGTAGCGCTCAGCCGTCACATCACGGGATTGCTGCTGCATGGGTTGGAAACTGCCCGGCACAGGAAACGAAAAGCGGCGTCGAGCCGTAAGTGATTATGGAGGGAAAGATGCATGTTCTCCGAGGCAAAACCGTAGCGGGCGCAGTTGCGGCAATGGCGCTCGTGTGGGTTGCCGGCTGTGCGCGGAAGCCCACGAACTCCTACCAGGGCTACATCGAAGGCAAGTTCGTCTACGTGGCATCGCCGCAGAGCGGAAGGCTCGAGCGCCTCGGCGTCGCGCGCGGCCAGACGGTGGCTTCAGGCCATCCGCTGTTCGCGCTGGACGACGAGCCCGAGGCCTCGGAAGAGCGCGCTGCCGAGCAGGTGCTGCGAAGCTCGCAGTCGCGCCTCAGCGACCTTGAGACCGGAAAGCGCCCCGCGGAGATTGACGTGACGCGCGCGCAACTGGCGCAGGCGGTTGCCGATCAGAAAGAGGCAGACGCAATTCTGGCCAGCGATCGGGCGCAGTTCCAGGCAGGAGGCATCGCGCAGACGGAGCTTATCAACGCGCAGGCGGCTGCGGAAACCAGCGCCGCGAAGGTGCAAGAGCTGCAAGCCGATCTGGCCGTGGACGCGCTGCCGGCGCGGGAGCAGCAGATCAAGGCGCAGAAGAACCAGGTGGCTGCGGACCGCGCTTCGCTGGCGGATGCGCAATGGCGGCTCGAGCAGAAGCGGATGGCCTCGCCGCGTAACGGCCTGGTCTTCGACACGCTCTACCGCGAGGGCGAGTGGGTTGCGGCGGGAAATCCCGTGGTCCAGCTACTTCCTCCGGAGAACGTGGAGATTCGCTTCTTTGTGCCGGAGACGGTGGTGGGCGGGATGCGCGCCGGCCAGAGCGTCCGCATGACCTGCGATGGCTGCTCCAGCGCGGTTGCGGCAACCATCACCTTTGTGTCGCCGCAGAGCGAGTACACTCCGCCAGTGATCTATAGCAACGAGAATCGCTCCAAGCTGGTGTTCATGGTGATTGCGAGTCCGCCGCCGGAGACCGCTGCCACTCTGCACCCCGGCCAGCCGGTGGAGGTGACGGTTCCATGACGCAGGCCGCTCAATCCAGCTTCGCCATCGACGTGCAGGGGCTGAACAAACGCTTCGACGGCAAGCACGTGGTGAAAGATGTTTCGCTGCGCGTGCGGCGGGGCGAGATCTTCGGTTTTCTCGGCCCCAACGGGAGCGGCAAGACGACGACCATTCGCATGATGTGCGGACTGCTAAAACCCGACTCGGGAACCGGCACCTGCCTGGGCCACGACATTCTGCGCGACAGCGACGAAATCAAGCGCAGCGTGGGCTACATGACGCAGAGTTTTTCCTTCTGGAACGATCTGACCATCGCCGAGAATCTTGATTTTGTCGCCAGGATGTATCAAATTCCCGGCCGCAGGCAGGCAGTCGGGAGAACGCTAGCAGCGCTCGGCCTGACGTCGCGCGCGCGCCAGCTTGCCGGCGAGTTGTCGGGCGGGTGGAAGCAGCGCATGGCGCTAGCTGCCTGCATGCTGCACTCTCCGCAACTGCTTCTGCTCGACGAGCCGACCGCGGGCGTTGATCCACGCGCGCGGCGCGACTTCTGGGACGAGCTTCAGACGCTCGCGGCCGGCGGCATCTCCGTGCTGGTCAGCACGCACTACATGGATGAAGCCGTGCGCTGCCACAAGCTGGCTTACATCTCCGCGGGTACGCTGCTGGCGCAGGGCACCGCCGAGGAGATCATCGGGGGGCAGCACCTAAGCACCTGGGCCATTCGCGGCGATCGCCTGGCGGAGTTGCAGGATGAGTTGCGCAAGAAAGCGGCCGTGGAGCAGACGGTTACGTTCGGCGACGTGTTGCACGTGAGCGGAACGAACGACGAACTGCTGCAACGCGAGATTGAAGAGACGGTTGGGCGAAGTGGAAGGCGTGTGGAGAAGATTGATACGGACCTCGAGGACGTCTTCATTTACCTGATGGGCCACGCGGAGCGCAACGCAGGAGGAAACGCGTGAAGGGGCGTCAGAGATTTTCGGCCGCGCGATGGTGGGCCGTCGTGCTCAAGGAGTTCACGCAGTTGCGGCGCGACCGGCTGACCTTCGCCATGATCGTGGGCATCCCCATCATGCAGATGGCCCTGTTCGGCTTTGCCATCAACACGGTCCCGCGGCACCTGGATACCGGGATCGTCAGCGCCGACGAGAGCAACGTGACGCGCAGCTTCATCGAAGCCATGCAGAACTCGTCGTATTTCAAAATCGTCAAGCGCCTGCCCAGCGAACAAGCGGGGCGCGAGGCGCTGGCGCGGGGCCAGCTTCTGTTCGTGGTGAATATTCCGGCCGGATTTACGCGGCAACTGCTGCGCCGCGAGCACCCGTCCATCCTGATCGAAGCCGACGCCACCGATCCGACCACTACGGGAAGCGCGCTGGCTGCCGTGAACGGCATCGCGCAATCGGTCGTCCAGCGCGAGCTGACGGGCACGCTCGCCGGCCTGCAGGCCGGGGCCCCCAACGACAGGTCTTCGTCGTTGGGGTGGGAGGCGGGTCCGGCGCCCTTCACCGTGGACGTGCACCAGTTGTACAACCCCGACGAGATTACGCAGTACAACGTGGTGCCGGGACTGATGGGCATGATCCTCACGCTGACCATGGTGATGATGACGGGGCTGGCCATCACGCGCGAGCGCGAGCGCGGCACCATGGAGAACCTGCTGGCCATGCCCGCCACGCCGCTGGAAGTCATGACCGGCAAGCTCGTCCCTTACATCGGCATTGGCCTCATCCAGGCATCCATCATTCTTCTCGCCGCGCGCTACGTGTTTTTCGTGCCCTTCTTCGGGAATATCGGAGCGGTCTATCTTGCCGCCCTGCTCTTTATCGCGGCCAATCTCACCGTCGGCATCACCTTCTCGTCGCTGGCGCGCAACCAGCTTCAGGCCGTGCAGTTGGCCATCTTCTACTTTCTTCCCAACATTGTTCTCTCGGGCTTCATGTTCCCCTTCAAGGGAATGCCGGGGTGGGCGCAGGTCATCGGAAACGTTCTGCCGCTGACGTATTTCAATCGCCTCATCCGCGGCATTCTGCTCAAGGGAAACGGCTGGGCGGATTCCTGGCCCAGTGTGTGGCCCCTGGTGCTGTTCACCGTGGTCCTGATGGGCGTGGCTGTGATCACATACCGCAGAACTCTGGATTGAGGAGGGCGAGGCCATGCAACGATTGACGGATGCGAAGTGGATGACCAGTGTTGTGGCGCTGGCGGCTCTCACAACGCTGCAGAGCTGCACCGTGGGACCGCGGTATCGTGCCCCGGCACCGCCCACCGCGACCTCGTATACGCCCCAGCCGCTACCGGCCCAGACCGCGAGCAGCGCGGGGCTTGCCGGTGACGCGCAGCGGTTCAACCAGTCCGCTGGAATTCCGGCGCAATGGTGGACCGTGTTCCACTCTCCGGAACTGGACAGCATGGTCGCGCAGGCTCTCGCCAACAGCCCCACGCTCGCGCAGGCCACGGCGCGGCTCAAGCAGGCGCAGGAAGAGGTGAATGCCCGCACCGGCGCGACGAAATATCCCACCGTCACCGGCAGCGCCTCCGTCACCGAAGAGCAACTCAACCTTGCCGCACTCGGAGTTCCCTTCCCCAACCCGTCGCCGTTTACGCTGCTCAACGGCTCTGTTGCCGTCTCCTACGCGCTCGACATCTTCGGCGCCAATCGCCGCGCCATTGAGAGCCTTCGCGCGGAGCGCGACTACCAGGCGTGGCAGCTTGAGGGCGCGCGCCTGATGCTGGCGGGGAACGTGGTGTCGGCGGCCATCCGCCAGGCGCAGATTCGATCGCAGATCGAAATCACGCGCCAACTGCTCGCGGTCGAGCAGCAGCAGCTCGCGATCGTCGAAGCCCGCCGGCGCGCCGGCGGCGCGAGCGAATCCGACGTGCGCAGCCAGCGGACCCAGGTAGCGCAAACCGAGGCCTCGATTCCGCCGCTCGAGCTCCAACTCGACACCATCAACAACCAACTGGCGGTGCTGATGGGCTTGAGTCCGGCTGAGGCGCGCGTCCCCACGCTGGCCCTCGCGCAACTGCAACTCCCCGCCGATCTCCCGCTCAGCGTTCCGTCCGAGCTCGTCCGGCAGCGGCCCGACATTCGCGCGGCGGAGGCTCTGCTGCACGAGGCCGGCGCGAACGTGGGCGTGGCCACGGCGAATCTCTACCCGCAGATCGTGCTCACCGGCTCGGGCGGCGGCCTGGGCACGCGGTTCGACTCCGGCGGCGGCGTGTGGAACGTGGACGCCTCGCTCGCCGGCTCCATCTTCAACGGCGGAGCGCTCGCGGCCGAGAAGCGCGCGGCAGTCGATGCGTACGACGAGGCCACCGCCGTCTATCGCCAGACCGTGCTCTTGAGCTTCGGTCAGGTCGCCGACGCGCTCAACTCGATTGAGCGCGATGCGGAGACGCTCCAGGCACGCGCCGCTGCGGCCAGCGAGTCCGATGGCGCGTACGCCATTGCGGCCCAGCGCTACCAGGCCGGCGGCATCAGCCAGCTCAGCCTGCTCGATGCCCAGCGTCAGCAGTTGCAGACGGCTCTCGACCGCTCCAATGCCGCGGCCAGCCGCTTCACTGACTCCGCCACGCTCTTCCAGGCGCTCGGCGGAAGCGCCAGGAACTAGTGCCCTATCTCCGAAGTTCGCATCATAAATCAAGTTGTCATCCTGAGCGATCAAAAATTGGCTGTCATCCTGAGCGAAGTCCGCCGCGGCGGACGGAGTCGAAGGACCTGCTTTTGCCTTCCGCCTTGTATCAGAGCATGAGTTCAAAGCCTGCCCTGAGCGAGTTCGCTGCAGCGAACGAGTCGAATGGGGATCTGCGGTTGCCTTTCGTCATCTTGAAAGGGCAGGCTCTGGGCACCCCCTGTCGTGGTAAGCTTGCTTCCCAAGGAACCGGGCCACCTGTGATCCGGGAGGTGAAATCTCATGAAGTCGGCACTGGTCATAGCCTCACTCGCTTTGGTTTTTGATGTTGGAGCGGTCGGTCAGCAGCTAAGTCAACAGCTAAGTCCGCAGCTAGGCCAACGTACGCGTGAAAACTTGGATGAACTCGAAACCATCGGGCGAGTTCTCTCTCGCGCGCAAGTATCGGCAAGTCTTGAATACAAGGGCGAATGCCGCGGCTCCGGCCTTCCTATTCTCGATTTGCCGCCAATTCGCAAGCCGTATGAGCACGACCGGAAGAACCCAGTCAATACCATCCAATCTATGTTCTCAGGTGACCGTGCAATAGAAGTTTATCAGGCGAGCAGCGGGATCATTCGCGTCGTCGAAGCCAGAGCTCAAACCGGCATTCTGCATGTTCGGATCAAGCACCTTTCGTTCAATGGGATCTTCGATGTCAGGCAAGCGAAGGAAGTGGCGCTCGATGCACCGGAGGTTCAATCCTTTATGCAAACCCATGGCATTGTGCGGCTGTTTGATCCCCCGCCCCTTTTTATCTCTACGCTTGCTCTCCACGAAATTCCAGTAGATAAGCCGCCGCCGGACGCGCCGAGGGTTTCAGGTGAACTGAACGACGTTACCCTGGCTGATGCACTCGACTATGTATTGAAAACATTTCCGGGAATCTGGTTATACCAAGACTGTGGCAGTGTTGATGGGCGGCCGACTGTCTATTTCAATGTATGGAGTCCCGATTTTCCTTTCCCGACTTTCTACCAATGACCCCAGTTGCGCCGGGTGCCCCATCCTTCGCACAGCTTGATCGGCGGGTGGCGCACCCTTAGGGGTAGCCGGCGGGTGGCCCGGCTCTCAGGAAAGCTAACTCACCACGACAGGGGGTGCCCCGTGGTCCCGATTTCGGGCCCCGGGATAACACGAGTCTCAACCGGCCTCAACCCCTGAGTAACCTGCACACCCCCTCCAAAACCCCACCTACAAGCTGAAAAAACACCGTTCCGCAACAATCATTTCGACGATTTCCGCCAATTCCAACCACCTGTAGATCATCTTTTCTGCCGATCTCTCCACCTGCAGGTGGAGTTTTCCGCGAGCTCGCGATGCGACGATTTTTTCTCGTGTGCGCCGTTTTCGATTTGTGCACCTGCAGGTGGTTGCCTCTCCCGCCCCGGCGAAGCCATCGGAGATCGTTGGTCAGGCGAAGCGGCGAGAGCTTTGCCATAGGCGCGCCGTGACCGCTCCAATGCCGCCGCCAGCCGCTTTACGGACTCCGCCACGCTCCTCCAGGCGCTCGGCGGAAGGAGCAGTGGACAGTGAACATCTCTCCGTTCTTAATCCTGGATTGAGGTTTGTGGTCCTCCCGGGCTCAAAATCGAGCTTTGGGGCGGCCGGCACGCATTTTTTCAAACGTAATTGACGAATTGTTCTTGCAATTCCCTGCGAGACTCTATAAGAATCCAAAGTATTCAGCGCTGGCCGAGGGAGGTTCCCAGGGGAATCGGCGACGAACGCGGCGCGGAAGATCGCATATCCAATTCAATGTGCGGCCTATTCGGCCGAGGGGTGAGGTGTGTAACTCGGACAGGGAGGTTGTCATGGCGGCATTTGCGTGGCAGACGTGGAACAGTGGACCCTTCAGCATCGAGCGCAAATCGGGCAAGGCTCCGGGCACGGTGATTGTCAGCTTCCGCGGGCCGTTTACGGTACGCGATGCGTACACCTGCCTGCAGCCCACAGAGCTGGATCATGTGCTGGAACTGGACCCGGCGCCGGGCGAGGAGCCGCCGGTAAAGAACATTCTGGACCTGACCGGGTGTCCCTATATGGATTCCTCCGGCCTGGGCATCATCGCGACGCATTATGTGCGGTGCCAAAAAAAGGGCCTGAGGGTCATAGCCTCCGGACTGAGCCCGAAGGTCCGGGAGGTCTTCAAGATCACAAAAATGGACAGCGTGATTCCCATGGCGGCGACGGTTGAGGAAGCTGAGATCAACTGAGGCTGTTGCCAGCGGTTCTCCAGCGGGCGAGTTTCTTCGGCGCGCAATCGGAAACGGTTGCGCGCCGCAATGCATTCAGGATGAAAAGATGAGGGTTGAAGGGCCGCGGTCCCAGGGCAAGCGGGCCGGAGCTCCTGTCTTGCGTACGTTCAAGCAGGATCGGATGCGAAGAACCTTTCGACGTCGGCGATGGTGGTGGTGATGCGGTAGGGCGGCAGAGATTGCAGGAAGATCTGGCCGTAGCGCTGTTTGATGACGCGGGGGTCCAGCAGGACCAGCACGCCGCGGTCTTCGAGCGAGCGGATCAGCCGGCCGAAGCCCTGTTTGAGCGTGAGCACGGCTTCTGGGACCTGGTAGTCAAAAAACGGACGTCCACCCGCTTCTTCAATGGCCTTCATGCGCGCCTGGACGATGGGGTCGGAAGGGACGGCGAAGGGCAGCCGGTCAATGATAACGCAACTGAGCGCTTCGCCCTGCACGTCAACGCCCTGCCAGAAGCTGGCGGTGCCGAAGAGGACAGAGTTGGGCGTGGAACGGAACTCCTCAAGGAGGGCTTTGCGCGGGGCCGTGCCGTGGAGGAGCAGGGGGAAGTCGAGGACGGGCAGGAGCAGGTCGTAGAGCGCGCGCATTTGCGCGTAACTGGTAAAGAGGCAGAAGGCGCGGCCGCGGGTGATCGAGAGGACGCGCTCGATGCAGCGGGCGGCGGCCTCGATGAATTGGGGGGCGCGGGGGTCGGGCATCTCGGGCGGGAGATAGAGGAGGGCCTGGCGGTCGTAACGGAAGTGGGAGGGGACCACGAGTTCGCGGCATTCGGCCAGGCCGAGACGGCGGCGCAGGTGCTCGAAGCCGCCCTGCACGGTGAGTGTGGCCGAGGTGAGCACGGCGGTGGGGATCTGGTCGAAGACGAGGTCGTGGAGGAGCTCGGAGACGTCAATGGGGGTGGCTTGGAGGAACGTGGTAGCGCTGCGCGCGGAGGGCCTTTGCGCCGTTGAGTTGCTTGAGCCGGCGCCGCGCCGTTCCAGCCAGAAGACCATGTTCGAGGCCGTGGACTCGATCAGGAACTCGAGGTCTGCGCGGAGCGAGGCGGCGCGGGCTTCGAGGCCGGAGGCTTCCTCCACATCGCCGAGGCGGTCAAGCTCGGCTTCCAGAATTTTGAGCGCCGCCGTGACGCCCAGATAGAGGTCGCCCGAGGACTCGAGGAAATCTTCGCGGCCGGTGAAGGGATGGCGGCCTTCGCCGGCGATGGGTAGCGCGGCGAAGAAGAGGCGGGCGCGCTCGCGAAGCTGCTGGGCGAGAGCGGGCAGCGCGGCGGCGCTGGTCTTGCCACGGAGAAGCACGTCAACGTTGCGGACCAGATCCTCGAAGCGGAGATTGGAGAGCGAGCGGCCGAAGTACTGCGAGGCGACCTCTTCGAGCTCATGGGCCTCGTCGAATATGACGGCGGCGGATTCCGGGAGGATGCCGGCGTCGGGTGCGCCCGCGGCGGCAAGGCGGACGGCGGCGTCGGCGAAGAAGAGGTGGTGATTGACGATGATGAGGTCGGACTCCAGGGCGCGGCGGCGCATCTCGGTGATGAAGCAGCGGCGGTAGTCGGGACAGGTCGGGCCGAGGCAGGCTTCGGAGCGGGCGTCGAGCTTGTGCCAGAGGGCGCTGGATTCGGGCAGGGCGGAAAGCTCGGCGCGGTCGCCGGTTTCGGTGATCTGCTCCCACTCGGCGATCTGGCGGTATTCGTCGATCTCGTCTAATCCCGACAAAATGGGCTGATCGCGGAGTGCGAAGAGCTTGCGCCGACAGAGGTAGTTAGCGCGGCCCTTCATATAGCAGACGCGCAGCTCGCCCAGGAGGGTCTCCAAGAAGGGGACGTCGCGGAAGTAGAGCTGGTCCTGGAGCGCCTTGGTGCCGGTGGAGACGATGACGCGCTGGCCGGTGCGCAGGGCAGGAAGCAGATAGGCAAGGGTTTTTCCGGTGCCGGTGCCGGCTTCGACGATGAGATGGCGGCGCTCGGCGAGGGCGCGCTCGACGGCCTTGGCCATTTCGTACTGGCCGGGGCGGACTTCGTAGGGGAGCGCGGAGCGAGCGAGGATGCCGCCGGGCGCGAAGAACTCGTGGAGCGTGGGAAGAGCGCGGGTTGTGGCGTCGGAGGAGGGCATGGAGAACACTGCTTCCATCATAGGGTGAAGGGACTGCGACCGGGGATCAGGGACCAGCCAGTGGCCTGTGGGACGTTTATGACCCGCAGGTGGAGGAATCGGAAACGTGGGCGGGTTTGAAAAATCGTCGCATTGCGAGCACGCGAAAAACTCCACCTGGAGGTAGAGAAACCGGGGAAAATTATGACCTGCAGGTCGTCAGAACCGAGTGAAATCGGCGGATCTTCCGTGTTGAATCGACTTTTGGGGACAGCAGGCGCACGCGGTCCCTACGGGACGCGCATTGGTTCCTGATCCAGCCCGCCGCACGCCGTGGCGCGGGGTTTTCCCATGCCGCGCCTCTGACGCGGTCAGGCGTCGCTTTCGGCTGTGGTGGGATCTATGACGGACTTCACCTCAGAGATGCGGCTTGCGGGGAATCCGCCTTGGCTGGCGTGCTCGCGGACCAACTGCTCGTTGGCCGCGATGTAAATGCAGTAGATTTTGTCGCCAGTGACGTAGCTGTGCAGCCACTGGATCTGCGGGCCGAGGTTGCGCACGACGCTACAGGATTTTTGCGCGATTGCCTGGAGCTGCCCGGGAGAGAGAGAACCGGCCCCGGGGATATCACGCTCTATCACGTATTTGGGCATCGGGATGACCTCCTGTGACCGGGGGATTGGCATAGAGTATACGCGGGATGGACAAGTTAGGAAGAAGAATCTGTAGAAGCCTATGCAAGAAGGGCGATGGGCAGAGAGGGCTATGGGGGGCGCCGCGAGAAGCGAAGCGGCTCAGCCGAAGTCGAGGTCTTTGCCTTGTGATGCGGAATGGTATTCGTCGCCGGGCAGAACCTGGCTGTGGCGGCTGTCGAGCCACTGGCCGATGAGCAGAGTTTCCTCGGGGGTTGCGTCCGCAGTGGCGCCTTGTGCGGTTTTAAGGAGGCGTTTGCGGGTCTCGGCGGCGCGCCGGGCGGCGGCAGATTGTTCGTTGCCGGCAGCGCAGGTGTTGATGGGATGCAGGCCGATGGCGGAAGGGTGGATGTGCATGGAACCCTCCGGTGGTGAGAGTGCAATTCGAAGACCGCGATCCATGCGGAGGGATGAGAAATCGCTCAGGAACTGGTCTGGTGAGGGCTCCGCATTCCCAGAGGAAGCGCGTGGCACACGCTTGAGCTGCAACCGGACAGTACACTGATGAAGCAGCGCATCTTCGACTGTTTCGCTGCTGGAGATTGTCTTGCCGACGTATCGCAGATCGGTCGTGCCTGCGCGGGCGGGGGCCGCGAAGCTGCCATTGGTGGCGATTGTGGGGCGGCCCAATGTGGGCAAGAGCACTCTTTTCAATCGGCTGACGGGAAGCCGGCGGTCGATTGTGGGCGACGAGCCGGGGATCACGCGCGACCGGATTTACGGGGAGTATGAGTGGGCGGGACGGCGCTACCGGCTGGTGGATATGGGCGGGATTGTGCCCGACGACCAGGAGCTGATGGCGGCGGAGATTTTTCGGCAGGCCAAGGTGGCGCTGGAAGAAGCGGACGCGCTGGTGATGGTGGTGGATGCGAGGACGGAGCTGGCGCGGCCCGACTACGATCTGGCGCGTCTGCTGCAGCGCGGGGGAAAACCGCTGTTTCTGGCGGTGAACAAGGTGGAGGGCGAAGGGCTGGCGGCTGAGGCAGAGAACTTTCGCCGGCTGGGGGTTGGCGATGTGTATCCCGTGAGTTCGGAGCACGGGCAGGGCGTGGGCGAGTTGCTGGATGCGATTGCGCAGGCGGTTCCACAGCGGGCAGCAGAGGCGGAAGAAAGCGAAGGCGCGGAGGCCAGCGAGGAGCGTGAGCCGGGCGAGAAAAGACTTCGCACCCATGGGGAGTTCGATCAGCGCGAGACTTCCGTGGCGATTATCGGGCGCCCGAACGTGGGCAAGAGCACGCTGCTGAACGCGCTGACTAGGACTACGCGGGCGATTGTGTCGCCGATTGCCGGGACCACGCGCGACGCGGTGGATGAGGTAGTGGAGTTCGAGGGCAACGCGCTGCGGTTTGTGGATACGGCGGGAATTCGGCGCAAGGGCAAGACGAAATTGATGGCCGAGAAGCTGAGCGTAGTGATGGCGCGGCGGCACCTGGAGGCCGCGGACGTGGCGCTGGTATTGATCGACGCGACAGAAGGCGTGACGGCGAGCGACGCGACCATCGGCGGCTACGCGCACGAGAGCGGGCGCAGCGTCATCATCATCGTGAACAAGTGGGACCTGGTGACAACGGGGCGGAGCGATGGGAAAAAGCCCGCCGACCGGGAGATTTTTGAGAAACAAGTGCGCTCGGCGCTCAAATATCTGGATTATGCACCGGTAATTTTCCTCTCGGCGCTGGAAGCGATCGGCCCAGAGCGCAAAGGAATGGCGCGGGTGCTGCGCGAGGTGGTGGCGGTGGCCAAGGAGCGGCGCAAGCGCGTTTCAACGGGCGCGATGAACCGGTTCCTGGAGAAGATCGACTTTCAACGCGCGCCGGTGCCGATGGCGAAGCGGATGCGGATTCTTTATATGACGCAGGCGGCTGTGGCCCCGCCGACCTTTGTGCTGTTTACGGACCGCGAGGTAAAGCTGCACTTTGCGTTTGAGCGGTTTCTGGAGAACCGGATTCGCGAGGCGTTCGGGTTCAAGGGGACGCCGGTTTGGTTCAAAGTCAGGGAGCGGCACGCGCGCAAGGGCTAGTGTGATGTCTCTAATGTTTGTGACATAAATCGCACATCCCAAATGCAGGTCCTTCGACTCCGTTTGGCCGAAAATCGGCCAAACTCCGCTCAGGATGACATCTGGATTTATGATGCGAACTCCGAGACAGGAGACTAGGTTGTAAGCACAAGAGCCCACGCCCGGCCGCCCGGAATCCTTGCCGAGCCTGCGCGATATTGGCGTTGCTTCTCCACAGGCGGTCCGGTATAATCGCGCCATTCTTTCTCCCCCTGTTGGACGCAAAATCGGATCACACAATGCGCAATCGGTGTCCACGCTGCTCCGGATGCGAGGTTCAGGTTGAACGGGAGCGCCGTGTGCAATCCATTCGTGCTTTGAATCTCATCATGCAATTGCAAGGTGACGCTCGATGAATAGTATTAGCTGCCCAAGTTGCGGCGCGGTGAACGCGCCAGGCGCGGCCTTCTGCGGAACCTGCGGAACGCCGCTCGCTGCTCAACCACCCGCGCCTCCTCCACCACCCCCTCCGGTCCCTCCCGCACCTCCAGCGGGGTCGTCCTCGGGCTGGCAGCAATCGGCCGGCGGGCCACCGCCTCCGCCCCCCGGCGCCTATCCGCCACCGCCTCCTCCAGGGGCCTATCCACCGCCGCCGCCCGGTGGCTATGCACCGCCGCCGGCAGGGTATCCGCCGCCATATCCCGTTGCCAAGGTAACCGGCGACAACACCAAGTGGGCTCTCGGGCTGGGCATCGCCGGCGTGCTCTGTTGCGGACCGTTTACCGCCGTGCCGGGGATCTTCATGGCGAAGAAAGACATGGATGAGATCGCCGCGGGGCGCGCACCGCACTTAAATGAGGGTATGGCGAAGGGCGCCTTCTACCTCAATATTGCCGCAGTGGTTTTGTTCGTCGTTGGCCTATGCTTCTGGTGGAGCATGAGGGGCCTGGGCGGATTGGGCAGATTCTAAGGACGACTGAGGTGACTGCATGTACGGCCGCACCGACAAGTCGGTTGCCATCGGCGCACTGGTGTCGGCCTGCGCCGTACTTGCCGTTGCGGCTTGGCTTAAACCGGCCGCGGCGGGCTACGGAACGCACATGCAGCTCGGCCTCCCCCCATGCAATTTTCTGCGATTGACGCACCTGCCCTGCCCCAGTTGCGGGCTCACAACCTGCTTCGCATGGGCGGTTCGGTTGCAATTCCGCAACGCATTTTTCGCCAATCCGTTCGGTATCCTGGCTTTCCTTGCAACCGTTTTTATGATTCCGGCGGCGATCGTTCTTCTTTTGCGGCGCATTTCGTTTCGGCGGATTACCGAGCACGATCTCTTCCCAAAAGCCCTGTACGCCGCAACAGCCCTTTACTTCGTTAGCTGGATTTTCAAGTTAGCGACGTTTCACTTTGTTGGATACTGAAAGCCCGGCATTCGGCCAGAAAGGAACGCCCCTTGGCGACTACGACTCCATCGCCCACCACCGCGCCTCAGCTCATTTGTCCGCAAGGGCACGGACCGGGAATCCCCGGCTCGCAATTCTGCACCTGGTGCGGCATTGGGCTTGTGCCACCTCCCGCCCCAGGACAGCCGGTCCCCGCGGCGCAGGCACAGGCGGCGCCTCCCGCACAACCGCAGCCGCAGCCCGCTTCCTTCTTGCCGCCTATGCCGCAGTCGCTCCAGGCGCCAAAGAAGTGCACTCTGTGCGGCAACACAGGGGCCGGCCTGAAGCCTTCCGAGAATGTCTGCCCGGAATGCGGGTGGCTGCGTCCTTTGCTCCCCGGCTACCAGCTTGATCGCTCGATCTTCTTATGGAAGCAGGACGGCCAAGCAATGATGAGGCTGCAGAAGCTTCCCGCGCTCCATTCCATCGTGCGCTCGGTTTCCGACAGAGTAGGCCGCCCCTGGATCGAGTCGACATACAACGGCATACTGCTCGGCCCAAACCAATTGCCGCAAATCTGGCAGCAGGCCGTACTCGCTGCACGCGTCCTTGGCCTGCCCACTATGCCCGATGTTTACGTGTCGGGCGGACAAATGTGGGAGTCATATACCTTCGGCTCCGATACAAGTTCCTTCATCGTGATGGGCACTGCCATCCTCACCAACTTCCAGAACGACGAGGTATTTTTCCTGCTGGCGCGTGAAATGGGGCATTGCCGCGCAGGCCATGCTCTATGGAAGACGGTGATTCGCTTCCTCGCCGGCGACACCGGAGTGCACAGCGGCATTCTCTCCCAGGGAATATTGAACGCAATCAGCCCTACCAAGCTGATCGAGGGCGCAATCGAGATGCCGCTGATGGCATGGTCGCGCCAGTCGGAGGTCACCGCCGACCGGGCCGGCCTGCTCGCGGTGGGCGACGAGGCTCTTGCGCGCCGTGTCCTCCTCGCCTGGTCCATCCGCTCGAACCGGCTCCTCAAGCAGGTGAATCTCGACGAATGGATGAAGCAGGAGCAAGCCAGCGACGACGCCTTGACGCGCATCTCCGAAATGACAACCTCGTCGTCGATGTATACGTCGCGCCGCCTGCGATTGGTCGGCGAATCGGCGCGCGAGCCCGAGCTGATGCGCTGGAGCCAGACTATCCAGCCCATTCGCAAACGTCTCGCCCCGGCAGCGCAAGCGGAGCAGGCGAAGCCGGCCGCCGCATCGGCGCCGCCGCCGGCGCCCGCCGATTCCATCCGGGTGATTTGTACAAAATGCCAAGCAGCCATGCGGGTTCCATTTGCCGTCCTGCGAGGTAAAACGAGCCTCAATGTGCGCTGTCCAAAATGTCACAACGTACTTACGTTGCGCCCCAAACCCCCTGCTCCTCCGGCTCCTGCCGGTTCGAATAAATGATCCGGAGGAACTCAGGAAAGAAAGGTTAGACCATGGCAGACGATAATCCGAACGAAGTTGTAGTCATTGTGCCGGAAGCGAGCGGCGATCCAACCGCCAACCCGGTTGACGCTTCAAATCCCTCCGATCCCGGATCGGTGACAGAAGAAATTATCGATGTCGTCCTGGATCCGCTTGGGAGCAGCGACACCTCCACCGAAGGAACTGCAGCGGTGGAAGAAGTCATTGTGGTTGAAGCCGAGGGCGCTACCACCGGTACAGAAGGCCAACCTGCGGCGACCGGCACTCCGGACCAAGCGGACTCGCCTGCAAGCGAACCCGGCTACAGCGATCCGTCGGTGACCGGAACTGGCAGCGTCGATCCGGGTGAGGTCGAAGCTCCTGCCGGCGATGTGTCTCCCGACGCCACTGGCGACACGTCCCCGGCCGGCTCGACGACCGGCGATTCAACCATTGCCGGCGCAGACGATACCACCGAGGGGATTGGCGGAACAGATACCGACGCCACCGACGCGACGACCGACACGACGGATCCGGATGCCCAGTCCCAGTCCGATGCCCAGAGCGACGCTCAATACAATCTCGACCAGTCCGAACAAGCAGAGTCACAGGCCGCCGCCTCAGGCGACTACTCAACGGCGCAGGACGATGCCACGCAAGCCTATCAGGCCTCTGAGGACCTGGCCAACGCTGGAGGCCCTGACAACACCGACACGACCTGGAGTGCGATGCAAGACGAGAGCTGGGCCAACTGGGACCAGCAAACCGCTAATGAGGACTCACAGAGCGCCGAGAGCTACGCCGAGGCAGGAGATGCTCAAGGCGCCGAGGTCTACGGCGACGCTGCTCAAAACGAGCAGGAGAACGCCGACAACTCCGGGGCAGAAGGCGAGTACGGCGGTGAGCTGGGCCCGGAGATGGACTCGTCGTCTGAAACGGATACGTCGGCCACCGTCGACGACGAATCCTCCACGACCAGCTAAAGCGGATCTCCTGCAGGTGTAGACCAAGGCACAATCGCTAAGTGGCTTTTTCATCAAGAAAAAGCCACCTTGAATTCTGTCCGAAATGGCTCATCGTTGCAGGAGAACCGCCGTAGAGCATCTCTGCCGTTTGCCGGTTGATGAGGATTTGGGCGCCCCAGCCTTGCCGTCCGCGGCGGATTTTTGCGGCCAGGGTGGAATAGAAAAACCCCATCACTGCGGCTCGCTGCCCGGCTGCGATGGCGACGAGTTGCTGTCTGTGCTGACCAGGTTAAGTATGTGTACGCTGGCTTCGGTCTCCGGAACGGTGCCGTCGTTGGCCTGTACCTGCGTGGGACGGCCCTGGATGAGGATGCGCAGAGTGGCTTTGCCGCGCGCCGGGACGATGACGCGCTGGGTGACGGAGGTGCCGGGGTTGCTGACGGTGACCGGGATTTCGGCGGCGGCGTAGCCGGAGTTGGAGAGGTTGACGGCGACGAGCCAATTGTCACCCTCGGTGTGCGAGGGAAACACGCTGTCGATGGCGATGTCGGGCAGGCCCTTGTCGGCGTCGACCCAATCGGAGAAGAACCAGGAGAGATCGCGGCGCTGGCCGGCCTTCCACCCCGGCGACGAAGACCCGTCGCCGGCGGCCCCGGCCTGCTCGATGAGCCTCTCGAAGTAATCTGAGCCTGCGTGTGGCCCGAGGCCGCGGGCGTCGTCGTCGGGATGATAAGCGCGCAGAGCGGCGGAGAGCGTGGGGTCGCCGGCGAGGTCGCGGAGCATCCAGAAGACGTAGGCGGCCTTGGTGCGGTAGTAGGCGGGCGAGATGGCCTGGGCGAGCGGCTGGCCGGGGCTTTCGCCGGGGCTGGAGGGCTCAACGAGCGCGAGGGCCGTGCGGCCGGACTCGAGCGATTCGAGCGCCTTCCGGCGGCCGGACTGCTTTTCGATCCAAAGAGTTCCCATGAAGTGAGCAACGCCCTCCGAAAGCCAGGCGGGGGGCGAGGACGTCGATGTACATAAGAAGGCGTGGGTGAGGGCGTGAGCGAGGACGCCATCGAGCTGCTCGGGCGTTGCCTGACGAATGGCGGTGACGAGCAGCGCGCCGGTCTCGAAGGGCGCGTCGCCGGGGTCGGGCAGGTCGAGGATGGTGAGTTGGGAGCGGGGCGCCTGGCCGAGCCATCCCTGCAGGAACGGCGTGACGAAGGCGGCGGCCGAGGCCCACCCCTCCAACCCCGCAGACGAAGACCTGTCTGCGGGGGCCCCGCCTTCGACGGCGGATTCGTCGCCGGGAAGGATAAAGAGCGTGGTGTTGGTGGCCTGCTTCGGAGTGCGGATGGCGAGAAAGAGGCTGGGGGCTTCGAAGCCGAGAGCCGGGGTATCGAGGCTGGCGGTAGCGACGCCGGGGACTTCAGCGCCTGCGGTGGCGGGCTGAGTGATGGTGAGCGGCGCAGGGTGGCCGTTGATGATGGCGACGGTGGGAGCCTGGCCGTGAGGGAACTCATCGCTGAGGCGGAGACGGAAATGCGCGCCGGCCATGCGCAGCTTGTGCTCGCCCATCTCGTCGAAGACGCGGGCGCCGTCGCCGAGAATGACGGGAACGCTGGAGACGGGGTACCAGACGACGTTGCCGAAGCCGCGCAGGCCGGTGAAGTCGACGCCGATGGAGTCCCAGTCGGTGTGGAGGGCGACATCGTTGGGCGCGCCGATGGCGATGAGGCGCTGCGCGGATTGCGGGATGGCGCCGGAGTAGGTGACGTCGAGCTGGAGCGATGCGCCGGGCGCAAGCGGGGCGGCGAGCGGGACAGCGGCTTCGTGAAGCTGGCCGGTGTGATCGACGTTGGAGTTCAGCGTGGCGACGGTGAAGGCGACGTTGCGGGCAGCGACGCGAATTTGCTCCCAGGTGAGCGAGGAGGAGATTTCGAGCGGGATGTGGACGAGCGGGGAGCGGCCGTCGTTGCGGACGGTAACGAGGGCGCGGACGGAGATTTGCTGCGCAGCGGGGCGGAGATGGACCTCCATGTCGAAGGCGGTGAAGGTGACGGCTTCGCGTTCAGCGTCGGTGGCGACGGGGGCGGTGACCGGTTGGCCGCCCGGCGTTGTTGCGGCGGGTCCGGCAGTCGTGGTGGTCTGGCCGGTTTCGTCGGTGGAACGGGAAAAGATGACTGTACCGTGAGGTTGCTGGTCCTGCGGGGGAGCGGAAGGGGTTTGGGAGACGGCGGAAAGACGCGCGAGAAACATGAACGCGATCGAAAGAGAGACCACGATGCTGGAGAGCCGCGTTTTTTGGTTTCCCATGTCCCAGAATCGGGACATGGGGCGCCCCGCGGCGCCGACGAAAGCAAACTTCATGAACCGAGGCCTTTCTGCGTTCTTGTTTTTGACGCGGCCGGAGAGGCGGCGCGAGCGTTCGATGCCGCAGGAGCACTGGCGGCGCGCGGGCTGACGGCGGCGCGGCGTTGGCGAGCGGCCTCGTAGAGGACGACGGCTCCGGCGGCGGAGACGTTGAGCGAGCTGACGCCGCCGGCCATGGGAATGCGGAGGAGGTGATCGCAGGTGCGGCGGACGAGATCGTGAAGGCCCGCGCCCTCGCTGCCGAGGACGATAACCAGGTCGCCGGTGAAGTCAAACCGGTCGTAGTTGACGGGGCCGCGCTCGTCGAGGCCGGCGATCCAGAGGTTGCGGCGCTTGAGGTCCTCGAGGGCGCGGACGAGATTCACGACGCGGGCGATGCGCAGATGCTCGGCGGCGCCCGCGCTGGCTTTGACAGCTGCGGGGCTCAAGGGCGCCGAGCGGCGCTCGGTGAGGAGGACGCCGTCGACTCCGGCGCCATCGGCAACGCGGAGCAGAGCGCCGAGGTTCTGCGGATCTTCGACACCATCGAGAGCGAGGACGAGGCGGGCAGCGGAGGGGTTACTCGCGGAAGGGGCGGGCGCGAAGAGGTCTTCGAGAGTGAGGAATTCCTGCGCGCGGACAAACGCGACGACGCCCTGATGACCGGGAGTTTTGGCGGCGAGGGTGAGCTGCTCGCGCGGCTGCTCAAGGACGCGGATACGGGCCTGGCGGCATTGGACGATGAGACGCTCGAGGCGGCTGTCGCGACGCTCGCGGGCGACGAGGACGTGATCGAAGCGGCGGCGGCCGGCCTTCAGAGCTTCCTCGACCGGGTGCAGGCCGTAGAGAACTTCCATGGAGATAGTGTAGTTCGCGCGCAGCGATCAACGAAGAATGGGAATCTTTATGCCGCGCGCCGCCGCGGTCATCGCCGTGTCCTGAGTTGCCAAGGGCAAGTTGAGGCGCGCGGCGAGCGCGACATAGGCAGCGTCATATGCCGTGAGCTGTCGCCGTTGCCCAATCCCAACCAGCGTGCCGATGTCGTCGGGAAGGCCATCGGTTTCAATGAACGGCAGCAGGGAAGCAATGCCGTACAAAATCTCAGCGGTTTGCCGGCGCAAGATCTTTCGCCGTCCCGCCATGAGCAGGGCGTTGGCAATCTCCAGATGCCAATGAACGGGAACCACGGGCCGCGCCCCGCCAATCATGAGCCGCTGGATGCGCATGGCATACGCGGACGGCGGATCGTCAATCAACCAGCCCAAGGCCACCGAAGCATCCAGCACGAATCCGTTCACCAGCGCCGGCCTTCCTCAATGAGACTTTTTGCAGTGACGCCCTTTGGCATCGTCATGCTGCCGCGCAACGACGCAAAAACAGCAGCCAGAGGCCGCTTGGGCCGGTGTGGAGCGGGAACCAAAACAGCCTTCAGTACGCCGCGCCGGGTGATGCCGACGGCCTGTCCGCGCTCCGCCTCATCGACAAATTCCGAAAGCCGCTGCTTGGCCTCAAACAATCCAACTGTCCTCATTGGACCTCACTCGTCCGATCAACCTAGATTCATACTAGATGATTCTGTTCGCCAACGCAAGCGCGCCAGCCGGGCACGCGGAGCGCTTCGAATCGCCGCGTGCGAACGAAAGCGACGAGGCGCTCGAGACGGGCGTCGCGGCGCCCGTGATGGCCGAAGTGGAGGAGCGCGTCAGACGAAGTTGCCGGAGCTTTGCTCGCGCCACTCTTCCATCTGGCGCCGGAACTGCTCCATCTGCCGGCGAAGCTGCTCCATTTGTTTCTGATTGAAGTTCTTGCGGAACTCCTCCATCTGCCGGCGAAGCTGCTCCATCTGCTGCGGGTCGATTTTGAAGTCGTTGGAATTGAAGCTCTGGCCGAGTTGCTCCATTTGTTTCTGGAGCTGCTCCATCTGCTGCGGGTCGATCTTGAAGTTCTTCATGCTGTCGCGCAGCTTTTCGGCTTGCTGGCGAAGCTGTTCGGCTTGCTCGGGGCCGATCTGGAGGTGCAGATTCTCCATTTGCTTGCGCAAGGCATCGGCCTGGGCGGCTGCAGCCGCGGCTTCGGCGCGGGCCTGGGCGGAAAGCTCTTCCATGAGCCGGGGATCGAACTGCGGCGCCATCTCCGCCAACAACGAACCGTCATCGCCGGAGAACAGATCTTGGTACTCGACGGCGCCGCGGTGCTTGGAGTCGACCTGGAGGGTGAGGGTTTGCTGCTTCTTGTCGCGCAGTATGGTGACCTGCACGGGCTTGCCCTGGTTGGAGCGAAGAGAGCGGTCCCAGTCGGCGGAGGTCATGATGGAATCGGAGCCGACCTTGAGAATCACATCGAAGGCCTTGAATCCGGCAGCCGCGGCTTCACTCTTGCGCGCCACCTGCTTGACCATGAGGCCGCCCTGAACGCCGAGGTACTCGGCCATCTGCGAGGTGAGCGGCTCCACCAGCGCGCCCACGTTGAGGGTGCTGGTGAAGATGGACATGTGGAAGCCGCCGTACGGCACATCGCCCGCACCGCCCATCAGGCCCATGGCGGGCGGAGGCAGCGGAGCTATACCATCAGCATTCACGCCGATTTTGCCCCAGATGTCGTGGTCGAGGGCTTTGCGGTCGACCAGTTGCACGGCCAGGGTTTGGATGTTGCCATCGCGGCTGATCTCGAGGCTGATCTTGCGGCCGGGAGGAATTTCGCGGAGCATGCGCCGCAACTGCTCGGCGCCCTCGACGTTCTGGCCGTTGATGGCGAGAACGACATCGTTGACCTTGAGCCCGACCTGGCCTGCGGGCGCGTCGTGGTCGATAAGGGTGATGACGGCGCCGCGGACTTCCTTGAGCTTGAGATCTTGCGCCTTGCCGGCATCCACGTCGGCCACGTCGACACCGAGGTAGCCGGGCGCGCCGGCGTGGGCCAGCAGCGGGCTGGTGTCCTCAAAGAAGGGCGCCAGCTCCTGCGCCTGGGCGTGGGCCGCGGGCGGCGCGGCGAGCAGGCAGGTTGCAGCAGCGGTCAACACGCCGAGAGTAAAGTTCAGATGGGATGTCCGGCACGGCCTCAAAAGGTGATTCATTGCGTTTACTCCCCGGTAGTTCATCGTCCGGTCCGCGCTCTTAAAGACGGCGCAGTGGCCGGAAGGATAGACGAAATTACTGAATTTCCGGCACCCGGCTCAAAACCTGCCGGGAAACATTCCGGATCTGAGAATTCTGGTCCGAATTGGAGACCGAATAGAGCACTTGCCGGACGCTGGTATCGGCGTCCACGGGATCCAACAAGCCAATCGCAGCGGTCCGGATCGCCGGGTCGCTGTCGCTCAACACTGCCTCAAGGACGGCGTCGCGGACGCGCACATCGTCGGCGACGTAGGGTTCGAGGCCCTCCAGGGCTTTCTGGCGCACCCTGGGGCTGCGGTCGTAGCGCAGCGCAACCATGAGTGCTTCACGGATGCCCGAAGGTTGGCAACCGCGGCCTGCGCGGCACTCTGCGGCAAGCAGGACCACGGAGTCGTCCCGGACGCGCGGCGAGGCAGCGTCTTCCGTGGCCAGCATGAGCAATTGGCGGATGGCCGGGTCGTCGACCGGGCCTTCGGCGTGCCGCGGGACAAGCTGGTTGTAGCTGACCTCGACGATTTCGCTGCTGGGCTGGCGCACGATGCTGGAGATTCCAGCGACGTTGGCCAACTCGGGCATAGCCGGCGCGGACTGAACCTGAGCGCCCGCGGGCACGGCTTTCTGGGCCGTGGTTGCGGCGTGAGCGGCGCGGTTCAGCGCGAATTCGTACCCGCCGAGAAGGCCGGCGCCGGCGCCCGCAGCCAACAGGAGCAACGCCGCCACGGGTGCGGCCTGGAGACTGGCGAAGTTGTTCAGAATGCGCTCACTCAGGCGCTCATACCAGCGCTTGGGCGGCAGCGTATCGAGCGTTTCGTCGAGGCGCAGGTGAGCGCGGGCAATCAGATTAGGAGACGGCTCGGCGACAGGATGCGCATCGGCGGCAACCCTAAGCGCCAGAACCTTCTCGCGCTCCTTTTGGCAGTCTGGACAAGCAGCCACGTGGCGCTCCAGCTCATGCGCCAGCTCATCGGGCAACTCCCCATATGCCGCCGTAACGATTCGTTCGTGTGCAAGTTCGCAATTCATAGTTACGTCCTCTAAGCCTCGTAAGAACAGCCTTCAGCTTTCAGCTATCAGCTTGCAGCTCATCGTGCTGAATCGATGACCTGCCCTACCCAGAAAAACCCGCAGCCATTCGCCGGCTGCTCGCGTTTATCGCAACTCCGCCAATTGCGCCCGCAACTTCTTGGTTGCGCGGAAGAGAGTGTTCTTGGCGGTCTCTTCCGTGGTGTTCAAAATCTCGCCGATGGTGCGCAGGCGAAGTCCCTGATAATGCTTCAACTCGAAGACCATCCGTTCGCGCGGCGTCAGCTTGGTCAGCGCCGCCTGAATCTTTTCGCCCAGCAGCTTGCGGTCAAGTTCCCGGGCAGGGTTGGAAAACGACCGATTGTCGGAGACAGACGCCAGGACGTTGATCTCGTCGCCGCCGCGGTCCAACACCACGGTGTGGTCCTCGCGGCGGGTCTTGCGCCGGCGCAACTGATCCAGGCAGAGGTTGGTGACGATGCGGTAGATCCAGGTGTAAAAAGAGCATTCGAAGCGGAAGTTGCCGAGGTACCGGAAGGCTTTAAGAAAAGCATCCTGGTAAATATCCTCGGCGTCCTGCTCCGAGCCGGTAAGGTGAAGCGCTAAACGCAGGACCTGGCGCTCATACTGACGGACCAGGACATCGAAAGCGGCCCGGGAACCGGCCTGGGCCTCGCGGATGAGGTCCATTTCGTGCGCGCGGTTCTGCGCTCGCTCCTGACCCTGGCTCACACCCTCCCGGCCCGCACCGCCCATTGCCCTCGTCGCAGTCATATCTGGAGAGGATTGTACCCTTCGACCGGCCGGCCAAGCTAAAGCCTCTGCCGCTTGCGCCGGGGTCAAAGAAAAACTGATCGCATCCGCTGCTATCGCTTCTCCGCTCCCGGAAGATAAAGCCTGTGCCTATAAAAATGGACGCGGAATGACAGGTTTGGTCACCCCGGAGCGGGTTACCGGGGTTTTGCGACGCGTATCTGCGGGACGGAGGGAGGGGCGGCCATGGGGTCTCCGTTACACTGGAAAGCCATGAGCGGAAATCGGCTTGAGCGTGAAAGAGCCGGGGACGAGGCGGCAGGTGGATGGTTCACGGCGCACTGCGACGGCGGGTCGCGGGGAAACCCGGGACCGGCGGGATACGGAGCGGTAATCGAGAACCCCGCAGGGCAGGTGGTGGCCGAGCTGAGCGCGTACCTGGGCCGGCGGACCAACAATTATGCCGAGTACAAGGGGCTACTGGCGGTGCTGGAGTGGACGCTCGCCAATGGAGTGAGGCGGTTGCGCGTGGTTTCGGACAGCGAGCTGATGGTGCGGCAGATGAAGGGCCGGTACAAGGTGAAGAGCGCGGCGCTGCGGCCGCTGTGGGAGGAGGCGCAGCGGCTGGCGCTCAAACTGGAGGGGTTCGAGATCCGGCACACGCTGCGCGGCGGAAACAAAGAGGCGGACCGGCTTGCGAATGAAGCAATGGATAAAGGGCAGGGACTAGGGACTAGGGACTAAGGCGGGGCTGGATTGGGAAGATCGAGCGAGGGGAATTGGGCAATGGCTGGTAAGGCAAGATCGTATTTGAAGCGGGTGGGCCTTGGGTTGGTGATGTACAACCTCCGCCGCGATTGGCGCAAGCTCCGCCGCCGGCTCGGCGGGAAAGACAACAGGAGGATGGCAGGGTACCTTTCAGGCGCGGACGCAAAGAAGCTGAATCTGGGGTGCGGCGAGAACATTCTCAAAGGGTGGCTCAATGTGGACTTCGATCCCGTGTCGGAGGAGGTGGTGAATCTGGATGCTACGGAGAGATTCCCGCTTCCCGACCAGGTTTTTGACTTTATTTTCAGCGAACACATGATCGAGCACGTTTCTTATGCCCAAGCCGGGCACATGCTGCGCGAATGCTTCAGAGTCATGAAGGCCGGAGGCAGAATCAGGATTTCAACGCCGGATTTCAAATTCCTCGTGGAACTTTATCGCGGCGATAAGTCGCCCTTGCAGGAGGAATATGTACGGTGGACGGCAGAAGAGCCGGGAGTGAAGGCATTGGATACGCATGTCATCAACCGGTTCGTGCGGGAGTGGGGACACCAGTTCATCTACGACGAAAAGGCTCTGCGCATGGCGATGGAAGAAGCCGGATTCGCGGAGATTGAGCGGTGCGAATTGAACCGGAGCCGATCTCCGGAGTTGCGCAACATTGAGAATGAGAGCCGGCGGCCGGCGGGATTCCTGCGGCTGGAGACGCTGACGCTGGAAGGGGTCAAGCGGAGCTAGCGGGGTCAGATTGCCGTGGCCTAGATCGGAGCGGGGACCAAGGGACGAGAGAAGAGGGATTCGAGACTCGGGGACAGAAAGACGGGAGCGGAGAGATGGCGTTTCGGGAGATGCGAAGGCACGAGAGGGCGCTTGCAGAGGCGGAGGCTCGCGAGGTTCTGGCGCGCGCGGATTATGGCGTGCTGGCGACCGCCGGAGAAGACGGATGGCCTTACGCGGTGCCGCTCAACCACGTTCTCATTGGCGATGCTCTCTATGTTCATTGCGCATTCGAGGGGCACAAGCTGGAGAATATTGCGCACAACGAGAGAGTCTCCTACTGCGTGGTGGCCAGCGCAACGGTTGTGCCGTCGATGCTCTCGACCCTGTACGAGAGCGCGATCGTCTTTGGACGCGTGGCGCTGGTGACCGATGCCGATGAAAAGCGCCGGGCGTTGAAGCTGTTGACGGAGCGTTTCTGCGGAACGGGCGAGGAGACGGACAAGCAGTTCGAGGAGCACATGCGGAAAAACAGGGCTGGCCGGGACACGGCTGTGATCCGGATTCAGATTGAGCGGATCACGGGGAAGGCGCATCGCGCAAAGGCTTAAAGCCGCCACTTCTCCTCGGGCGCAAAAAACAACTGCGGATTTTCGACTACTTTTGTACGCCGCGCGGACTTCAGTCGCTCAGAATGTCAGCCGCAGGCAGGGCGGGCAAGCTATACCCTATTTCCCACCTCCCGTTCCCTGCCCTTCATGCTTTCCGTCCGAGGTCGTTGCGCCAGGCGTAGCCGTCTTTTTCGAGGAGGTGGTCGGCGCATTCGGGGCCCCAGGAGCCGGCGAAGTAGTTGGGGAAGACCTCGGGATTCTTGCCGGCCCATGCCTGCAGGATGGGCGTGTAGAGGGCCCAGGTGGTTTCGACGCCGTCGCGGTGCGCGAAGAGGGTTTGATCGCCGAGCATGGCGTCGAGGAGCAGACGCTCATAGCCGTTGGCGCTGGATTTGCCGAAGGCCGCTTCGTAGTCGAAGTCCATATAAACGGGGCAGACGGTCATCTCGGGCGTGGTGGGCACCTTGGCGCCGAAGCGCAGGGAGATGCCTTCGTCGGGCTGAATGCGGATGGTGAGCAGGTTGGGCTGAATCTCGCTGCATGGGCCGGAGAGCGCCATGCGGTTGAAGATGAGCAGCGGGGGCTGCTTGAACTGAATGCCGATTTCCGTGGCGTGTTTCTTCATGCGCTTGCCGGCGCGGAGATAGAAGGGAACACCGGCCCAGCGCCAGTTCTCGATGGTGAGGCGGAGGGCGGCGTAGGTTTCGGCGCCGGACTCGGGATTGACGCGATTTTCGTCGCGGTAGCCGGCAACATGTTCGCCGGCCACGATGCCGGGGCCGTACTGGCCGCGGACCGCGTTGAGGATGGGAATGGGCGGGATGGCCTGCCAGACCTTGAGCTTCTCGCGGCGCACGCTTTCGGCTTCGAAGTTGGAGGGCGGCTCAAGGGCAACCAGCGCGAGCAGCTCCATCATGTGATTCTGCACCATGTCGCGGAGGGCTCCGGCTTTTTCGTAGAACGGTCCGCGTCCCTCGACGCCGATAGTTTCGGCCACGGTGATCTGCACGTGGTCGATGTAGTTGCGTTTCCAGATGGGCTCGAAGATGCCGTTGGCGAAACGGAAGACGAGCAGATTCTGCACGGTCTCTTTGCCGAGGTAGTGATCGATGCGGAAGACCTGGCTTTCTTGGAAGACGGCGTTGACCTGATGGTTGAGTTCGCGGGCGGAGTCGAGGTCGTGACCGAAGGGCTTTTCGATGACCACGGCGACGCGGCCTTTTTCGGACTGGGCCATGCCCTGCGCGCCCAGGTTCTCAATGATGCCGGCGAAGAACTCGGGAGCCGTGGCGAGATAGAAGAGGCGGTCGTCGCCGATTCCCTTCTCTCTCGCGATGCGATCGAGCTCGGTTTTCAAGGCGGCGTAGTGTGAGGGATCGTCGAAGTTGAGGGGAAAGTAGCTGATGCGGCTGACAAAGCTGTCGAGCTTGGGGTCGGTGGCTTCAACGCCGCCAAACTCGACGATGCCGGCGCGCATGTCGGCGGCAAATTCGTCGCCCAGCGGACGGCGCGCGACGCCGACGATGGCGAACTGCTGGGGCAGAAGGTTCGCCTGAAAGAGGTGAAAGTACGCGGGAAGCAACTTGCGCTTGGTGAGATCGCCCGAGGCTCCGAAGATGACGAGGACGCCCGGATCGGGGATGCGCTCGGCTCCTTGCGGGAGCTGGGAGAGATCCTCGGGGCGAACTGTCATTTGCATGGTGGCCATTGCTCGCTCCTAGTGGACAGTGAACAGTGGTCAGTGATCAGGAACGATGATCAGAACACGTTGCCATCCGGCCGCAACTGATCCCTGATCTCTGATCTCTGATCTCTGTTCCCTGTCATTACCCCTTGGCGGTGGCGAAGCGCTTGTTGACTTCGGCCCAATTGACGACGTTCCACCATGCCGCGAGGTATTCGGGGCGGCGATTCTGGTACTTGAGGTAGTAGGCGTGCTCCCAGACGTCGTTGCCGAGAATGGGATAAAGGCCATGCGAGATCGGCGAGTCCTGGTTGGGGGTGGTGACGATCTTGAGCTGGCCGCCCTGATAGACGAGCCAGCCCCAGCCGGAGCCGAACTGTTTGGCGGTGGTTTCGTTGAAGGCCTTCTTGAAGGCGTCGAAATCGCCGAAGTCGGCGGAAATCTGTTTGGCGAGCTCGCCCGAGGGGTGGCCGCCGATGCCGGGCGCGTTGGCGGGGCCCATGATGCTCCAGAACATGGTGTGGTTGGAGTGGCCGCCGCCGTTGTTGCGCATGGCGGTGCGAATGTCTTCGGGCACCGCGTTGAGATCGCTGATGAGGTCGTCAACGGTTTTAGCGGCCAGCGCGGGGTGATTGGCCAGCGCGGCATTCACGTTGTTGATGTAGGCCTGGTGATGCTTGTCGTGGTGGAGCTTCATCGTTTCCGTGTCGATGAAGGGTTCCAGCGCGTTGTAGTCGTAGGGAAGCGGTGGTAACTCGTATGCCATAGGGGAAATCTCCTCCATTCGGATTGTACTGTGCGGGTTAAGCCCGATTGAAGCGTGTTGGGGTTGAATCCGGCGCCGTGAGGCAACAAATACGGCGCGGGATGGAGGGTAGGTGTCGCCAATGTAACCGAATCGTCACATGCAGCGGCAAAGTCTTCTGCATGGATGGATGCGCGAACCGGCGGTTGGGGTGCGGGGAAAGTTCACAGAGTGAGATGAATAGAGTGAAAATGGAGCGGTTTGGGCTCGCCCCGGCGCCACGAACAAACTCTAGTCGGGTGGGGGATAGAAGGGCAGTTTTTCATTTTTCTCGTTCGCGCGGCGCACGGTGGCATCGTCGAAGAGCAGCGCCGGAGCCAGAACGGTGGCCGGCGGGTCGCCAAAGTAGTTAGCTACCCAGAGATCGTTGCCCGCGGCTTCGATGCTGGAGCGAAGGGCGCGCACGTCGATGTCGTCCAGCACGGCGCCGCGCACCAATTCCCGCCGGCCGTCTGGGCTGACACGGTAGAGCAGGCGCGGCACCCGCTCGCCGCCCAGCGTGTCGACAAAATAGACGCTCTTGAGCCCGCGATCCCTGGCCATATCCAGCAGCTTGTGGTTGAGCTCGTCTATCGAAAGGCCATTCTCTGCCGAGATTTTCAGGACGCCGATCATGGGATGCGCGGATCCGGTGATGCCAGCGCGTCCGTGGCCGTTCGATTGGGGAAAGTCGCGCACGGGCTGGCGGCCGATGAGGTAGCTGTCGAGGCGCCCGGCATCAACCAGTTTGACCGGCTGCGCGGGTACACCCTCGTCGTCGACTTCGTAGGCGCCAATGAGTCCCTTGCCGTTATACGTTTTGAGGCCGGGATCGTCGACCACATCCAGGAAATCGGGCATCACGCGCGCGTGGTAGCTGGAGGCGAACGGGCCGTTGGTGCGCGCTTCCGTGCCGAGAGCCGGACGCGTGGCCGTGACCGCAGTGGAGAGTAGCGAGCGCAGAGTGTCGGTGGCGGCGTCGGCGCTCATCAGCAACGGGCCGTGATACTCCTCTTCGACAAGCGGCGCCTTGCGCAGATCGGCGAGCGAGGCGATCTCATCGACGGCGTGCCGGTTAAAGACCGCCTCCGGGTCGAGGCTGGCGAACGAGGCTCCGGTTGAGGCGTACGAGCGGTCGAGGCGCATGCCGTCGGGCGCCTGTGTACCCGCGGCAAAGGACTCCTGGTACTCGGTGGAGGACTTGCGGACGATGGCGCCCTCGCTGGTGACGAGCCAGGTGGTGGTGGCGCGGGCGCTAAAGCTGGCGGTGGAGTACTCGATGTCGCGCTGGTTGGCGCTGACGGAGGCGGCCGTGCGGTAAAGGCCGCTGGCGCGGGCGACGCGATCAGCCCAGGCATTCTCGTCGAGGCCGAGCGCGATGGGATCGGCAAGCGAGAGGATGGGTTTTTCCTGGCTGAAGTCGTCGGCCTGCGGCGGCGTTTGCACCTGCTTGAGCTCCGCCTGCTTTTGCGCATAGGCCGCAAGAGCATTCTTGTAGGCTTGGTCGGTTGCGGTCCAAAGCGAGGAGCGGAGCGCGACGATATCGTTGTCGAGAGCGGCAATCTCGAGCGAACCGTCGCCGCGAGCGCTGGAACTGTCGGTCTTGTAGTCGCCGACGCGCACGGTGACGCGCACCAGCCGCTGGTGTGCGCGGTTGGAGCCCTCGCTCGAACCAAACTCGGCTTTGGTCTGGAAGTCGTCGATGTCCTCGATGCGGTACTGGATGAAGAAGGGCTTGGCAAAGCCTTGCAACTGGAGATGGCTCATGCTGCGGTCGAGCTCTTGCAGCATTGCTTTGAGGACGGGATCTTTTTCGGCCTCCCACCCCGCGGACGTGGACCTGTCCGCGGGGGCCCCGGCGTCGGCGCGGGTGGGCTGTGCAGCGCTTCGATGAGGCGCGCAGAATGCCAGTGCGAGAGAGGCGCAGACGAGAATGGCCGGCGGGCGAACCGGAATCATTGCGCCTCCTTGGCAGCGGACGGTTGCGCGTCCGCTTTGGGGATGGGCAGGATGGGCGGGCGAGCGGTGCCTTGCGGCTGGCGCTGCGTCTCAATAGCGCTGAGGAGCATAGCGGGAGCGACCGCGCTGACGGGGATAGTGCCCGACTCGGCGCCGCACTCGCCGTTGAAGACTTCGCTCCTGTCGCCGGTGGCGATGATGCTCTTCATGGCGGCCAGCGGTGTGCCGACGATGCTGACGCCGCGCACCAGCTCGTCGGGGCGGCCATCGACGTAGACGCGCCAGACGACGAGGGGAATCACCTGAAAGGCCTGCGGCGAGGCGCGCTCGGTGACGGCAAAGCCGGAAGAAATGTCTTCAAAGTAGAGGCCGTAGGGCTTGCCCTGCTTCTTTGCCTCTTCGATCAGTTCCTTGCGCAACTCGGATTCGGAGACGCTTCTGGTCGAGGTGACGATGAGGTTGCCCTGGCGGCCGGTGGGAACGTGGCCGGTTTCAGCACGGCCGTGACCGTTGGACGAGCTGAAGCTGGCGATGGGCAGGCGCGACATGAGAAAGTTTTTGAGCACTCCGTCCTGGACAAGGTCAACACGTTCGGCTTTCTGGCCTTCGTCGTCGTACTCATAGTTGCCGCTAAGCCAGGTTTTGCCGAAGGTGGTGAGGGTGGGGTCGTCGACGACGGAGAGAAATTCGGGAAGGATCGGTTTGCCGACGTCCTTGGTGAAGGTCTGACCCTCCTCGTCGCCGCGCTGGCGCTGGCCTTCAAGGCGATGGCCGAGCACTTCGTGGAAGAAGACAGCGGCGGCGCGGCCGGAGAGAATAGCCGGACCGTCGAAGGGCTCGGTGACCGGCGCCTTGCGCAAGGCTTCAAGACTCTTCCCCAGGTCGCGCATGGCAGCTTCGAGATCGGTTTGTTTTGGCAGGCCGTCGAGGGTTTCGGCTTCGAAGGTTTGTTCGCGGAAGAGGTCCATGCCGTCGTCGGCGCGCGTGACGGCGATGGCCACAAGCCGCGCCTGCAAATGCGGCGTGACGATTTGCGAGCCCTCCGAGGAGGCGAAGTAGTCTGTCTCGTTCTGCACGGTAAGCATGACCATGTTCTGATACACGTCGGAGTAGTCGCGGAAGATGCGCGACAGTTCCCTCACCCGCCGCTCCCATGCGGCGCGATCGACGGCGACGGCCGGAGCCACGGCGCCGATGTGTGTCTGCGGGGCCTGCTGGCTGAAGTCGGGCGAGGTGTCTTCTTCCTTGGCGCGGACCTGGGCCTCGGTCTTGACGCGCAGGTAGCTTTCGAGGGCGTTGCCGTAGCCGTTGTTGGTGGCAAGCCAAAGGGTACGCTCCAGAGCCTCGCGATCGTCGCCGAGCGGGAGCTGCATGCTTTTGACGGCCGAGCCGCGGTGCGTGCCGTGGGTGTTGTCGAGCTTGGGATCGCCGACGCGGACCTGTACGTCGGCGACGCGCGCGCGGCCTTGAGAGCTGTCGGCCAGCGCGCCGTACTGCGCGCGGATGGAGACAAAGCTGGCATCGCTGACCGAGTAGCTGAGGAAATAGGGCGGCAACTGCTGGCTGCCAGAGGATGCGGTGTCTGCCGGTTTCGGAGAGGCGGACCTGCCGAGCAACGTGAAAGCGCGATGCAGCTCGGCGGTCATGGCGTCGAGGACGACCGGAACCGGCTGCTGCGCGCGCGCTGTGGCCGGGAGGGCGAGCAACAGAATAACGGCGGCCACGGGTGCGAGGTGTGGGAATCGAATCGTCCGGCGCTGCAGCGCGGCTGTAGAATCGTTTGGCAAGTGGCTCTGGGGTTTGGGCAAAGGCATGTGTATGCCTGATTGTCGCAGAGTTCCCCGGCAAAGGAGAATGGGTATGAGTTTACGACGATACTTGTGGCTGGCGGCGTGCGGGGCAGCACTTCTGGCAGGCATGACTCAACTGCCATCGGCTGCGCAGAGTGGCGCGAACCCAGGTGCGCAGGCTGCTCCGGCCGCGGTGGCGCCGGCGGCACAAGCGGCTGCGCCGGCGAATCAGCAGGAGGCTTACACGCTGCCGCCGGATAAGCTGGCCAAGGCGATCTCCCTTAGCCGCATTCGCAACATCCTGAACATCACGGGATCGATCTGGGGCATTGTGTTTCTATGGCTGCTGCTGGCCACGCGGGCGTGGGCGGGGGTGGAGCGATGGGCGCAGCGGATTTCGGGCCGGCGCTGGATTCAGGGTGTGGTGTTTTTCGCCGCGTACTTCCTCATCATGGGAGTGGCCGGGCTGCCGCTCGACTGGCTCGGCAACCACTATGAGCGCGCGTACGGCATCAGCGTGCAGGGGTGGGGCAGCTGGCTGGGGGACGAGGGAAAGGCGCTGGGGCTGACGCTTGCGATTGGAGTGCCGATTCTGCTGCTCTTCAGCTGGATTGTGCGGCGCTGGCCGCGGCGCTATTGGCTGGGCATCTGGGTGGTTACGCTGCCGATTCTGGTGTTTCTTATCTTCGTATCGCCGTTCCTGGAACCGATCTTCTATAAATTTGAGCCCCTCCAGAAGAATCACGCTGACCTGGTGGTGGAACTGGAGAAGGTGGTGGCGCGGACGGGAACCAATATCCCACCGCAACGCATGTACTTAATGAAGGCGAGCGTGAAGAGCAACGGACTGAACGCGTACGTGTCGGGTATTGGCGCGACGAAGCGGATTGTGGTGTGGGATACGACGGCCGGCCGCGTGCCCGACGACGAGGTGATGTTCATTTTCGGGCACGAGAGCGGGCATTACGTTCTGCACCACATTCCCAAGATCATTGCCGGGTATGCCGTGGCGTTGTTCTTTGTGTATTGGGCGTGCGCTGTGCTGGCGGCATGGATGGTGCGGCGGTTTGGGGCGAAGTGGAGCACGACGGAGCTGGCTTCGCGCACGGGATTCGTGGTGCTGCTGTTCGCGATCTCGATCGCAGGCTTTCTGCTGGAGCCCGCCGGCAGCGCCTTCAGCCGCCACTTTGAGCACCAGGCCGACGTGTACGGGCAGGAGGCGATCCACGGAATCGTGGCGGACCCGCAAAAGACGACGGTCGCTGCGTTCAATGCGCTGGGCAATGCGTGGCTTGAGGATCCCGATCCCAACCCCTTCATTGAGTTCTGGCTATACAACCATCCCAGCACACAACACCGCGCCGACTTTGCGCTGCACTACGATCCGTGGGCGAACGGCGGGCATGGGGAGTTTTTCAAGAACTAGGGGTAGGGGTCAGGGATCAGGGGTCAGCGGCCGAGGCCGGGAGGGCCGAGGCCGCGGATCATGTGAGAAGCTCGAAGATGCCCGCGGCGCCCATGCCTCCACCGACACACATGGTGACCATGCCATAGCGGGCCCTCCGGGCTTTCAGCTCTCGGAGCAGAGTTGTGGTAAGTTTTGCGCCGGTGCAGCCGAGTGGGTGGCCGAGCGCGATCGCTCCGCCGTTGACGTTCATGCGTGCGGGATCGAGATCGAGGACGCGGGTGATGGCGAGGACTTGCGCGGCGAAGGCTTCGTTGAGTTCGATGAGGCCGATGTCGCGAAGGGTGAGGCCGGCGATGGCAAGCGCTTTGGGGATGGCGGTGATGGGACCGATGCCCATCTCTTCAGGCAGGCAGCCGGTGACGGCGTAAGCGACGAGGCGCGCCAGCGGCGAAATGCCCATCGAGCGGGCGCGACCGGCCTCCATAAGGACGGCGGCGGCGGCGCCGTCGGAGGTTTGCGAGGAGTTGCCGGCAGTCACGGTGCCTTGTGCGTGGAAGACGGGCTTGAGCTGGGCGAGCGCTTCGGCGGAGGTGACGGCGCGGGGGCCTTCGTCGGCCGAGAACAGCGATTCCTTTGGGATGGGCTTGCCTGGTATTTGCCACTCCCGCGACGAAGACCCATCACCAGGGGTCCCGGTTTTTTCTCCGGGGACGGTGGTTATCACTTTGACCGGAACGAGTTCTTCGGCAAAGCGGCCGGCGGCTTGCGCGGCGAGGGCTTTTTGGTGGCTGGCAAGAGCGAAGGCGTCCTGATCGTCGCGGGAAACAGCATAGCGGCGGGCGACGCGCTCGGCGGTGAGGCCCATGGTGAGCAGCGAGGCGGGGTAGTTGGCGGCAAGCCAGGGATTGGGGCTGGGCTTGTTGCCGCCCATGGGGATGAGGCTCATGGATTCGGCGCCGCCGGCCACGATGACGCTCGCGGCGCCGGAGCGGATGCGGTGATCGGCCAGCGCGATGGCCTCAAGGCCGGAGGCACAGAGGCGGTTGACGGTGGCGCCGGGTATTTCAACCGGCAGGCCGGCGCGCAACGCGGCCATGCGCGCAATGTTCCAGCCCTGCTCGCCCTCCGGCTGCGCGCAGCCGAGGATGATGTCTTCGATGTCGACTTTGTCGAGAGCCGGAACCCTGTCGAGAGCGCCCATCAATGCCGTTGCGGCAAGGTCGTCGGGGCGAGTGGTGGAAAGCGCGCCTTTGGGGGCGCGGCCAACGGGCGTGCGGACGGCGGCGACGAGGACGGCTTCGGGCATTAAGAAGCTCCGGGGAGCAAGTCAGCGAGTTAGCAAGTCAGCATTGGGGCGATGGGTCATGCGCGTCTCCGCAGCGTTGATATTCACCACTGACTCCTGTCGCGATGCTAATCCCCGGTGTCGATGAGCGTCCAGGCGCTCTTGGAATAAAAGTGGTAGACAGTGCGCTGGTCGATGACGGAGTCGGCGAGGGCGTCGTGGGCGAGGCGCGGCGGGGGATAGCGCATTCCGAGCTGCGCTTGGTGAACCTCCTCGGGCGATGCCGGATCGATGGCCCAGTTGAAGCCGAGAACATTGCTTGAGCCGTGGGACTGGAGGCGCTCCGTCTCGGGCGCGCTGGCGAGGATCGTAGGATCGGCGGAATTACTCGAAAAGAAAACCAGCAGCGAGACAGTCCCCTTGGCGGAGCAGAGTACGGCCCAGTCAGAGGAGCCATTGCGCTCGAGGCTGGCGTGGACGACATTTTCCGGGCTGTGCGCCTCGTAGGTTTGCGGAATGAGGCAGCCCCGGCGGGTGAGCGAGTCTTGGGCGGCGGACGGGAGCTGGGGAAAGGAGTCCACGGGAAGACGGCGGATGAGGTAGGAAGTGCGGTGGCCGTTGAACATGATCTGGCCGGAGATATTGAGATCGGCAGTTGCTGGCAGTGTCTGCTGGCTATTCGCCTGCAGAAGCGTCCATCCTGCTCCTACCACACACGCGGACACGATCCACTGCCGGACTCGCATACGAACTACCTGAGATGCAGCGCAAGCTGAACCGCGATCGCCGCTTCGACTTGCGCGATATCGGAGGCTCCAAGGACACCAAGTTTATCACCAAGCCGCTGCTTACTGGCGGTCGCCAACTGTGTCGCCATTGCTTTGCGCTTCTCTCCTCTGACTTGAATGATCGCTTCACCGGGATATACACGATCAGTCTTGGAGGTGATCGGAACCACTTGCACTCGGTTCAATGCCAGATTAGCCGCGTCGTTCGAAACCACGATCGCTGGGCGGGTTTTCTGAATCTCACCACCCACGCTTGGGTCGAAATTCACCCAATATACCTCGCCTCGCCTAATAGGCATCGCCAATCAATCCTTCCGACCATTCTTCGGCTTCGGCTTCCTGCTCTCGATCTGCAGCCAGCTCGCGATAGCCTGCCAGAAGTTCGGCCTCGCGCTTTTCATTAAGCTCCAGAATCTTTGATTCAACTGCGTCCTCGATCTCCTTCGGCAAAATGAACCAAACAGGATGCGCGTTCGCCAAGGGCACTCCCTTCTTGCTGTCCTTGTCATTTCCGTTCCAGCGAATCCCGATGCACTCTTCGTCGCCGTATACCAGGCGCGCCAACGACCAACTGCAATCGACACGCCCCGTGTCAAAGAGGACTCGAACATTCCTCACCTTGCTTTTTGGCGAAGTGACGGTTTCTGGATCGATGTACATAGGTACAGACCCCTCCTAGTTCGGAATTGTCACATACGTACGTACGTATGTCAATTGCGCAGCGGTTTGCTGGTTTTCAGGGTGAAGGCGATGCGCTCCTGCGTCTTGCGCTCGCCGCAGAGAGAAAGGAAGGCCTCGCGTTCGAGGTCGAGGAAGTATTGCTCAGTGACGAGAGTGCCGGGCGTGATGCGGCCTCCGGCGAGGATATGCGCGGCCCAGCGGGCGACTTTCTGATCGTGCTCGGAGGCGTAGCCGGCTTCGCCCATCAGATAAATGCCGGTTTCGAGGGTGGCGAGGGCAGCCGCTCCGGGAGCGGGGATCTGCGTGCGCGGTTGCGGCGGAGCGTAGCCGGACTCGGCGAGCGCGGCGGCCTGCGCTTTGGCGTCGAGCAGCAGGCGCTCCCGGTTCATGGTGATGCGATCGGCGGGCGAGAGCAGGCCGAGGGAGCGCGCTTCCGCGGCGGAGGTGGAGACTTTGGCCAAGGCGATGGTTTCGAGCGCGCGCTTGAGCGCCGTCGCGAACTCGGCGGATTGCGCGAAGCGCGAGGGCGGATCCTTGGGATCGGGCGGGCTGAGCGCGGCGGCTGCGTCAAGGGCGCGAAGCAGCATCTCTTTGGTGCCGCCGCCGGCGGGAATGAGGCCGACACCGGCCTCGACGAGACCTAGGTAAGTTTCAGCGTGAGGCTGGCGGCGCGCGGCGTGCAGGCAAATCTCAGCGCCACCGCCGAGGGTGAGTCCGAAGGGCGCGGCGACCACCGGGCACGGGCAGAATTTGATGGCCGCGGTCATCTGCTGGAATTGGTGGGTGACCTGGGCCAGCTCGCCCCACTCGCCTTCTTGCGCGGCAAGCAGGAGTTGCATGAGGTTGGCGCCGACGGAGAAGTTGTCGCGGTCGCTGGAAATGACGAAACCGGAGAATTCGCGGACCGCATCGGAGGCGGGGTTGAGGACGGCGGAGATGAGAGAGAGGACGTCGCCGCCGATGGCGTTCTTGAGCGAGTGCAGCTCGATGCAGGCAATGCCATCGCCGAGATCGACGAGCGAGGCGCCCGGGTTGGAGCGGAGGACGCCAAGCGAGCGGCGGAAATCGGCCACGCGGGCATGGCCGGGAACAGCGGGGATGGGAATGAGCTGGCCGGCAGCCGGCTGGAAGCAGGCGCCGCGATCGGGCGAGTACCAATTTGTGCGCGAGGCGGCGAGAAGAGCCTGGACCGGAGCTCCGACTGAAAAACCAAGAGCCTTCATGCGGGCCACGGAATCGGCGACTCCGGCGGCATCCCACATTTCAAAGGGGCCAAGCTCCCAGTTGAAGCCGGCGCGCATGGCGGCGTCGATCGAAGGAGCATCGTCGGCGGCCTCGCCGATGCAATCGGCGGCGAGGTTCCAGAACGAAGAAAGAAAGGGCCACAGGAAGGCCGCGGCTTTGTCTTTGGAAGGGTCGATCGCGAGCAGCAGGCGCAGGCGCTCGGGCAGCGTGGCGGCGTTTTTCGCCATTTCGAGCGAAGGCAAAGCGGGCTTTGCGGCGGGACGATACTCGAAGGTGGAAAGATCGAGAACGAGGCGCTCGTCTTTGCCGTCGGCGCCGCGGATTTTCTTGTAGAAGCCCTGGCTCATCTTGTCGCCCAGCCAGCCGCGCTTGAGCAGCTCATCGAGAACGGGCGGGAATTTGCCGCCGGTGACGCCCTGAGGGAAGTTGGCGGCAATGTGGGCGAGGATGTCGATACCGACGAGATCGGCGAGGCGGAAGGTTCCGGTGCGGGGCCAGCCGATGGCGGGGCCGGTGAGCGCGTCAACCTCTTCGATGGAGAGCCCCTGCTCCAGCATCAGATTGGCGGCGCTGAACAGGACCGCGATACCGATGCGGTTGGCGATGAAGTTGGGCGTGTCGTGCGCGAAGACAACCTGCTTGCCGAGGATGCGATCGGCAAAGGCGGAGAAGGCGGCGACGACGGCAGGGTCGCTGTCCGGAGTGACAATAATTTCGAGCAGGCGCATGTAGCGCGGCGGATTGAAGAAGTGCGTGCCGAAGAAGCGGCCGCGGACGGCGGGTATCGCGGCGGCGATGCGCGCGATGGGCAGGCCGGAAGTGTTGGTGGTAAGGAGCGCGTGTGCGGCTACATAGGGAACCACGCGAGCGAGCAGCGCCGTCTTGATGTCGAGGTTCTCGGCGACGGCTTCGATGATCCAGTCGCACTGGGCGAGCTTGGGCAGGTCGTCGTCGAAGGCGCCGGGAGCGATGAGTGAGACGAGTGATGGCTCAAAGAAGGCCGCGGGCTTGGACCGCGAGAGCGTGCCGAGGGCCGACCGGGCCAACTGTGGCTCCGCAGTTCCGGGCTTGGGAGCAAGATCGAGGAGAAGGGTTGGAATTCCGGCGTTGGCCAGGTGCGCGGCGATGCGGGAGCCCATGGTTCCGGCGCCGAGAACGGCGGCGCGGCGGACGAGCAACGGCTTACAGCCAATTCCCACCCCAGAGACGGAGATCTGTCTGTGGGGACCCCGGTCTTGCGGGGCGGGAGTTGCGGCCATAGCGGCGGTGCTCATACGGGCCCTCCCCTTACGAAGTGAATTTGGCTGCTCTGCGCCGGGCGTAAACGCTCGTCAGCATACGCAAGGCGGGCGGGTTGGGTCAAGGACGAAGCGCCCCCATATTAGGAGCGGCCATCAGTATTCGATCTTATTCGGTGAGGCGATCCAGGCGGCAAAGCTGGCCCATGCTTCGCCGCTAAGCAATTGCATGGAGCGGAGTTTGCGCTGGTTCGAGTTTTTGCGGAACTCGCCGTAAAGAAACGCGTCGTCAAAGCCGGCGCGGGCGGCGTCGGCGGCGCTGGCGCCGTAGTAGACGGCATCGAGACGCGCCCAGTAGGCGGCAGCGAGGCACATCGGGCAAGGCTCGCAACTGGTGTAGAGCTCACAGCCTGCGAGAGTGAAGGCCCCCAGCGTTTTGGCTGCGGCGCGGATAGCGTTGACCTCAGCGTGCGCCGTGGGGTCGTTGGCAGCGGTGACGGAGTTCACGCCTTCGCTGACGATCTTGCCGTCGCGCACGATGACGGCGCCAAACGGCCCGCCGCGCGTTTCGGCGACGTTCTGCGTGGCCAGCGCGATGGCGCGGCGCAGGAATTCCGGGTTGGGCTGGCCGGGCATTCGAGGTCACTCCATCTACTGGGTACTGCGAAGACAAATTCAGTATGGCACATAGTATGCGACAGACAGATGCGGCGCGGACCGATGGTGATTGCGCCGCTGCGCCGTAGAATCTCCTCATGGGCGGGGCCGGAACGCTGGCAGTGCTGAATGCGCGCATCGTGGCGTGCGAGCTCTGCCCGCGTTTGCGCGCGTACTGCGCTGAAGTGGCGCGGAAGCGGCGTCGCGCCTACGCCGAGTGGGAGTATTGGGGGCGGCCCGTGCCGTCGTTCGGCGACCCGAAGGCGCGCGTGATGGCGCTGGGGCTGGCGCCGGGAGCGCATGGATCGAATCGCACGGGGCGGCCGTTCACGGGCGACGGATCGGGCGACTTTCTGTATCCCGTGCTGCATGAGACGGGGTTTGCGTCGCAGCCGGCAGCAGCCAAACGCGACGATGGCATGAAGCTGACCGGACTGTGGATCACGTCGGTCGCGCGGTGCGCCCCTCCGGGCAACAAGCCTACACCCGAAGAACTGCGCAACTGCGCGCCGTGGCTTGACCGGGAGATCGAGCTGCTAACGAATTTGCGCGTAGTGGTTTGTTTGGGGCGGATCGCGTTTGACGGGCTACTGGCGCACGCGGCGCGGGCGGGAAAGCTCGTCTCGCGCGCGAGATTTGTGTTTCGGCACGGCGCGGAATATTCGCTGCCGGGCGGGCTGACGGCGATCACCAGCTATCATCCTTCGCTGCAGAACACCAATACCGGCAAGCTCACCCGCGCGATGCTGCTCGCCGTCTTCGCGCGGGCGCGCATGCTGGCGGAGATGTGAAGGGCGTGGCCGGGCGGCAAATGGCGGAAAAAGCCGCGTGCGGAAAAAAGGAGATGAGATGGATCTGTTATCGGGAAAGATCCTGAAGGATGTCAATCTGGACGAGGCCGGACCAAAACCACATCGGCCGAAGAATCCGGTGGATCACTGGTCCCCGGCAGTTCTGATGGAGCGGGCGGCATATCTGCGCAAGATGGCCAGGCACGGAGATGGATCGGCCTCGGAGACGCTGAAGGAGTATCCGCAGCACTGCGCCATGCTTTCTTTTCGCAGCCGGAGCGGCGAGGCGGAGGTGCATGAGAGATTTGCGGATCTGTTTTGCGTGCTTGCCGGCAAGGCGACGCTGGTGACGGGCGGCGTAGTCGCCGGGGCGCGGACGGTTGCGGCGGGAGAGACCCGAGGAACCGGGATCGAGGGCGGGGTACGGCAAACGCTGCGAGCGGGAGATCTGGCCCACGTGCCGGCGGGCACGCCGCATCGGATGCTGGTGAAGGAAGACGATACCCTCACCTGCCTGGTGATGAAGGTTCAGGAGGCCGTTTAGCAGCGAGAAGGTTGCGAGGGCGGATTGCGGAGAGAATTGGAGCGGGAGACCGGGATCGAACCGGCGACATTCAGCTTGGGAAGCTGACGTTCTGCCACTGAACTACTCCCGCCCTTTAAAATCAATCACTTACTAGACCTATGCGAGCTTACTATCCAACTTACTATCCATTCAGCTACAATACCCACAGAAAACCCGATTCAAAATGCGGATATTGTCTGCCAAGACCGTCGCCGCCAACATCCAGGACCGTACAAGTCCAGAAGGAGCGGATAGTAAATGGATAGTAAATCGGCTGGCCGCAAGGCCAACCTCAAACAGTATCGCGCGGTCAACGGCAAATGGCAATTTGTCCCGGTGGTCAAGATCGACGGCAAACCCAAGCCCCAACTCGTCCTCATCGACGGAAAGCCTGAGACCTGGAAAGGGGGCGGCAAGTTCTACCTGGAGTGGTACGAGGACGGCAGGCGGAAGACGAAGATTGCCGGCTCATCCCCGCGTGAAGCGCTGGACGCTTGGCAGCTCCAGACCGGCATTCTGTCAGGGAAGACGGAGGCCACTGAAGAGCCAGCCGAGGAAACGGGTGACACTGTCGTCACGATCGATGCGGCCATTGAGAAGTACCTGCGGGAGGTCAAGGCAACGAAGGGCAAGGCGACCCTGAGCGCGTACTCTCGCGATCTCTGCTGGTTTCGGAAGCACTGCGGTAAGCATTACGTCACCCGGCTGACAAGGGACGACATCATCGCGCTATTCGGTATCGGCCGCGATGAGGGATTGAACCAGAAGACAATCAACCGAAGGGTACTTTCCACGCTGATGGCTATGCGCGGCGCCGGTGCGAGGCTGGAACTCAAGAAGGGTGACTGGCCAAAGGTAGCAGAGGTGCCCGTCGAGGCCTATGAACAAGAAGAACTAAAACGGTTCTTTGCCGCATGTGAACCCGACGAGCGTTTGCTATTTCAGGTATTTTTGTGCACAGGCTTTCGCTCACAGGAAGTAGCCACCCTCACATGGGACGATGTGAATTGGAAGGCGGGGACTTTGGCAGTCCAGGCTAAACCGGAACTAGGTTTCACGCCAAAGAACTACGAAAAGCGATCAGTCCCCGTACCGCGAGCTCTGATTCTCTCACTGAAGGAACACCGTAAGGCAAATCCAGAGTCGGCTCTCGTGTTTCCTACACCACCACACCCGAAACGCCCGAATTACGGCGGAGAAAAGCCGGATGCCCACGCGCTCGAAGCCTGCAAGGAAATTGCTCATCGTGCCGGGCTTAACTGCGGAAAATGCCAGTCCATCTCGCGGCAGGCGAAAGAGAGCCAGGCCCAGGGAGGCAAGACCAAAGTCAATAAGTGCACCACCGGCCCGCACTGCAAGAAGTGGTACCTGCACAAGTGGAGGCACACATTCGCCACAAACATGCTGCGATCCACCCTGGACATACGTAGCCTACAGATTTTGCTCGGACACAAGAACATCGCTACCACCGAGAAGTATTTGAAGGGTCTCCGACTGGCGGACCTGCGCGACAAGGTGGAACAGTCATTTTTGGCTGCGCTCCTTTAACGTCATAGTGCATCAGCATAGCGCAAGGGCCGGATTCATTCCGGCCCTTGCGATTCTTATCCCGTTGCTGACGATTTAGCGGCCTGTTGAAATTGCCGTGCGGCCACTGCGAGTAGCGGCTCTTTTCTTGTAAGCCACAATGCAAGCGTTGAGGGGTCGAACATGCGTGAACCGCCGAGCATGATGCTGGGAATCTGCCGCTTCTGCGCCATTCGATAAATGGTCGCAGGTGACTTCCCAAACATCTCGGCCACTTGGGATACCGAAAGGAGGCCGCGGACTGCTTGGAGTGCGCTGAGGATGTTGTAAGGCGCCGAATTCATATTGACGCCTCTACGGACTGGGAGCGAAGCCACTCGGCAATGGTCACCGGGTCAAAGCGGACCATACATCCAATTCTGTAATACGGGAGCCGGTTGGTCGCGGCCATCTCGTAGATGGTCGTTCGGCTCATCCCCAGGAGCGTTGCCAGCGCAGGCGCTGTGAGAGCGCCCTTGCAGCGTTCAATGCGGGAGGGCAGGTCGTCCGGCAAATTGGGTACTAGGCCACGCATGTTCTTGTCGCTCGAAAATCAGGCGTTCAAAGTGAACGATCGCCGAATATCATCCCCTTCACACGCCTGATAACCGGGTTCTTTACGGATTGCCGTTGTGCTTCCAAAGCAGGTTTTTCGGGTTGCGACGCTTCTTTACGAACCGGGATTGCCGACGACTGATCAACCTGACTGCTCATTCTCCCCATATAGCCCGACAACGCCGATTCTGAGATCCGCACGCCTTTCTCTTCCAGGAGACCAACCAGCATCTTCAATTTGTAGCCTTTTCTGCGCAACTCGCAGAGTTGAGGGAGCACGGCCCGTATAACCGCTCCCGTCATGAGCATCTCAGGTTGCGGCGCGGGTTCATTTTGCAATTTCTTAAGAAGCGTACGGACCTTCTCGACATAGCCTGCCGAGAAGCGCTGTGGTTTGCGGCGAGATTTGTTTTCCATATCAGGTAATATAATAGAGTTATATATATTCCGTCAATTATGTATTATGTTGATGGACCGAAAGAGGTAATCCGCGCCTCCCCGCCAGGGCTAGACGGGGGTGATCGGTGATTTGAATCTGTTTGGGATTATGCCCACCGTTTCAATCCACGCGTCCGCTCCCTGGGCGACGGCCCGTTCCCGTCGGCCCAGAAGAAGCGTTTCTCTACCGCAAATTGCTGGCTTTTTCCCAGTATCTTGTTGAAAACGTGGGGACGACTCCATGACGAGCCTTTCAACCTCCCAACATCTTCAGTCGCAATCGACCAGCCTCCGGTCTCACCGGACGTGCCAACCGTAAAGCTTCCCCTCGTCGGCCCTGGGGAAGCAGACCCCGGACTCCAATTTCCAGCCGGCCCGGTCGCAGGCGGTCAAATGTTCAAGATCGCCGCCTTTCCATAGCTCGTAGGCCCGCAAACCATCCGCAGAGAGTGCCCATGACGCTACAAGATGCCCTTCAACACCGGCATTGAATCCTCGGGCGCGGCCGTGATCGAAACCCAACCTATACCCGAGGACAAAAACGCCGGCGAGGAGAAGGATCCCCGCCGCCGAGGCAATAGAACTCCATTTCAGCAGCTCGCTAAGGCCCTTCCGTGCTGCCACGGACTCGGCCGCACCGACTACGGCATCCGTTAAGGACGCCTGCAAGCGCACCCTGGAAGACTCCGCTTCCGCCGCCGCCGCCGACCGAATTTTCTCTAGGATGCCCTGGACGGTTAGGTTGATCTTTTCTGGAACTGCCTCGTACATGTCGCTGTAATGGCCGAGCACGATCATCAAGGCCCACACGGCATCTGTGGGCTCGATCCCAAACCTGTCAGCGAAAAACCTGACACGCTCGCGCTCAGCCTCAGACAGATCCGCAAGAAAAACGCTGTAGAGGTCGTCACTTGTTGGGGGCATCGTCGCAGACCTTGTCGAAAATGTTCCGGGCACATTCGCGGCGCCACCGCTCGATCTCCGCGCGACTTCCCAGCGTTGCCGTTTCCCGTGCCCTTTCGAGTGTCAGCCGGCTGCTTTGCACGAGATTGGTTACGCGCGTGGCAAGTTGCGGAAGAAACAACGACAGTCCTTGCCTTTCTTCCACCGCCTTGCGCAGAGGCGAGTTGTCGTACAACTCAAACAGCGACGGGGCCAGGCCAAAGAAGCGGTTACGAACCACATGAATCCTGCCGTGTTGCACGACGTTCATGTATTCGGTCAGCATTTCGCAACTGTCGCGCTGCTGGTTTATGAGGAATAGCGAAATGAAGGGCCATCCGAACTCGTTCAGCTTGTCATCGAACATCGAGCCGTAGCGGTTCACGCCGTCATTGTTTCTTGCGGCGGTATTGACCACAACCTCATCGTCCTTACTTGCATCCACTATGTCCAGAAGATCGAGCCAACCTTCGTTCTCGTCGAGGTTTACGAGCGAGAACGACTTCACGGACTTCTGGTAGGCTTTGCCAACGTCGGGGTTGGCCGTATCGGTTTCCACCAATGAGACTTGCCGGTTTCTCATCTCGAAGTAGTCGAGGAGAGCGATCGCGCCCACCGACTTCCCCACGCCACCTTTGCTGCCAGTTACAAAGAAAACCCTTGCCATTTACCTCTCTCCTTTCTTACAGCGTTACGTCCGGTTTCATCTGGAATTGCCCAGGCCTTACTTCAACGGTTGGTGACCCCGCCGTGCCCTTACTGGCCGCTTTTGCTGGAGATTGTTCCTTTGGTAGCGCCAGGTTCTTCAGGTAGGTCGAAAGGGCGTGGATTGTGATTACGACGCCGTTCTCTTCAAAAACACGGACCAACATCTTCAGCGTGTAGCCGTTTTCCCGCAACTTTTTCAACTGAGGGTACACGCCCCGAACGATCTCCCCCATCATGTAGGACTCGGGTTGCGGGGGAGGCACATTCCCTCTCTCATCCAGGCGAGTGCGAAAGACCTCGAATTGTTCTGCGGTGAGCGTTTGTGGCTTGCGGCGCCGTTTTTCCATCTACCTTCCTCCTTTCCTTGCCAACAACGAGCCGAATACAGAATAGCACAGTATTGACAGCAGATATGTATGATAGTAAAGTCAGAACTGCTAAGAGGCACGGCGAGGTAGGCGCTGGTACACACAAAACCCCTTCGGGGTTTCGCGCGTCCCACCACCCTTTCTCCAATCCGCCTTTCGGCTACTCGGAGAAACGGTTGCGCATCTCGCTCAGGGCTGCGCCCCGAGACCCCCACAGAAAGGACAAATGGCGATGCCACGACCGAAACGAGCACAGGGAACCACGGAAAGAATCCAGATACGTATCACAACCGGCGAGAAGAACACATTGTTGATACAAGCCGACAAAGCCGGGCTGACTCTCAGCGAATACATGCGAAGGTGTTCCCTCAACAAGCGCATTCATTCGCGCGTAAGCGACAAGGCAATTGCCCGCCTGAGCAGTCTGTGTGGCCTTCAGAAACATCTGCTGATGCAGATCAAAGGCCACCCATACGAAGCAATGCTTCGCAGTGAACTGAACTCCGTTCTTGCAGAGATTACCACGACATTGCGAGCCGTTATCAGCAAAGAGGCGGAAGCAGAATGATCGTCAAGCAGATAAACCGTCCCAAGAACTCGGTCAGTAGCTCTCCGCAACTCTTCAAATACCTGACGACAGAACTCGACCCCAACACGGGCGCAAGTCGGAAACGATGCACAAAGAGAGATATCGTACGGTCTGAAAATAATCTCTGTTCTATCGAGACCGCCTCCTATGAGATGGAAGGCACAGCGGACCTGAGACGCCACCTTGCGCTACGGGTGCGAACTCTTCTTCTTCATAACAACGCAACATGGGCGGACCCACATTCGCTCATAGCCGATCACCAACTTCGCTTGGAGCGGAGAAAGAACTGCACATACACAATCTTCAACCCTCAACACAATGTCCGCGTGAAAGCGGCGGATGTGTTGCTTCATAATTTCGGAGGTAAACACGCTCGGCATCTGACAGAACGCCAACTCGGTCCCTGGACTGAAATGTGACGCGTAGACGAGCTCACATGATCGCCAAGGTCCAACCGAGTAGACGGAACTCCCGAAGCAGTTTTAGACGGCTACTCGATTACCTCACCAAAGAGCGTGACCCGGACACCGGAGAGACTCGTCTTCGAGGAGATGTCGTATTGTCGAGCAACCTCGTCGGTATCGACACAGCAGATGCGGAGATGAAAGCCGTCGAATCTCTCAACCTGCGTTGCAGCGATGTAGTGTGTCACTACGAACTTGCATGGCCCCCAGGCGAACGGCCAAGTCGCGCACAATGGACGGATTCAGCGCTATTCACACTGAACCAACTCGGGTACAAGGACCACCAATACGTGATCGTTGCCCACGACGACAAAAAGCACTTCCATATTCACATTATGCTGAACAAGGTTCATCCCAGAACATTCAAAGCCCGTACGCCCTATCGAAACTGGATCATTCTTGACGCCGCGGTACGTTCGCTTGAAGCCAAGTACGGTTGGTCCCACACCGCCGGTCCGACCCGCTGGGACGAGGCCACTCAAAAGGCTGTGCGGACATCCAGAGCCGAACGAAATGCGTCCCGACCGATTCGGGAACAGCCCACAGGGGCCGCTGCGCAGTTTGAGCATTACCACGACGAAGAGTCTCTCCAGTCCTACGTTCAAAGGGAGGTGGCTCCTAGCGTTCGCAAACTGCTTACCCGACGCAACGTCACGTGGGACTGACCTCCATCTCCTTCTCTCCAAGGCCCATCTCAGGCTTGAAAAAGGAGAGAAGGGCGGATACACCGTCCTTGCCATTGACTACAACATCCGGGTAAAAGCATCTGACGTGTTCCGCAGCAACTTCGCAGGTAAGGTGAACCGACAAACCACTGAGGCCACTCTTGGACCATGGAGACCGTCTTCAATATCCCCCCAGGAGGGCGCTCAACTCGCCCTTCGTACTCCTGTTCGTAATAGTGCACTGAGGGAGGAACGGAAAGCACAACGTCGCGCTGACCGAGATTCCCTAATGGCGGATTATAACCAGTATCGTAATCGCCAACGGGAGGTGTGCAAGGCCTTCACGACAGACGGCAGGCAGGGTAGGCAATATCTTCTTGAGGTCTTGAGGCAACAAAAGAAGGAGATTCGCGCATCCGCCCTGTCATGGCCGGCCAAGAAAGTCCTGCTCTCCCAGGCTGCGGCCCAATCCGTGCTCGAAGTGCGCGCCCTGAAGCTGTCCATTCAACAAAGGCGCCAAGAAGCATTTCCAAAGGATCTCCGGACCTGGGTTGCCGAGCGTGCCGGCGAAGGAGATGCACGCGCTGCCGCCCAACTTCGGGGATGGCGCTATGCGGATCAGCGTAATCAACGACGACTCGATGCGAGGCTGGAAGTAAGTGCGCTTCATATCGGGCCGCCACCAGAGGACAATCAGAAATCCGACTGGGCAGACTTTGTGCAGCAAAGGCTTTCGGCTCAACGGAGGGAACAGAATCTCGCCCAACAGTTCGCCGCGACACGCATCTGGATGATCGACCGCAGGACAGGCGACGTGTCGTACCTGCTCAACGGCAGAGTCTCAGTCATCGACCGCGGGCGCCTTGTGACCGTTCTCAACCAGGACGATGCAGCAATCGTCTTTGGGCTGGAGATGGCCGTCCGGAAATACGGATCGCGAATTGCCTGTACGGGAACAGACCAATGGAAGCAGGCAGTCGCCAGAGCAGCCGTCCAATACGGCATCTTCGTCCAATTCACCGATCCGGATATGCAACGCGCCCTCGACTGGGAGAGGCAGATGGCCAATCCTCTTCAACTTCGGGCTGCCCGGTTGCATTCGATCGAAACCAGACTCAGGACAGATGAAGCCGATGATCTGCTCTTCACCGATGAAACCGAGGTTCAGGAACTGCTTTGCTGCCTCCAACCGGCCACTCATGCTCATCAAATGCTGGAGATTCTGAAAACCTCCGAAGCTCCCGACCCAAAAGTCAACGTGGCTGGGAACCTAACCCTGACGATTCTCGAGACTCCCCAAGGTCAACGCACCTTCAAAGTCTTCGTCCATGAAGGAAGGCGCCAGGAAATCATCGACCGGGTCGTCCAGCTTCGTCAGGCAGCGCAGTGGGGCGTGCACCGGAACATCAGAACCCGCACGCGCGAGACAGAAGGCCGATAAGGAAATGACCGAAGAACAGATCGCATCCGATCTCGCGGAGCAGTTTCTGCCTCAGTTCACCTTGTGCACTCCGGAACAGGATTCACAAGCGCCCGTGCATTCGGAACGAATCCGGCAATACACCCAGGCGGTCATGACCATCTTCCACGATCCCATTCGCCCGATCTCGATATGGGGATATTCTTCAGCCTTCAATCCCCTTGCCTCCGTCGAAACGATCCTGCCCCCCAATTTCCACTATCTGCTTCAATCTGCTCAATCCCTAATCGATCCAACCAGAACGGCCCTGACGCAAGCTCCAATCTTTTTCGACCTCAACTCGGAAAGCGCACAACTCAAAATCCTTGCCGCTTACGGGCATCCCAACCGCTTGCTCAAATCGAGCCGCGATCTCAAGCGATACTTGTACGACCATTCCAGCGCCATACCGTGCCCAGCCGATCGCTTCTTTCACCAGCACGTCCCGCTCACGTCTACTGCGCTGCAGCTCAGAGTCAACGGCAACCCGTTTTGCACCGTCCCGGAAAGCCCGGACGCCAAGGAGCTCGCACAAACCCTTCTTCACCGTGCGCCCAATGCCGGCTATAAAGAAGCAACCCTCTTTCGCTTCGACCGACAGCACTGGACCCTGATCGACCACGCTTCCCTACCGGCTCCGCCGCTCTACTTCGAGACACAGGCACGCGCTCTCCACAAGAAACCCCACATCTATAGGCTCCCTGGACGTGAATACGCGGACCACCTCTTGAACGCCGCACTCGGGATTCCCTACGGAAGCAACCTCCTCCGGATTTTGACTTCCCAACTCGCCCCAGGCGAGATCCGAACAGAGCCGATTGACGGCATTCTCGATCTCCAGGTCAGCTCATCTCCGTATGGCGACTCGGAACCGGCATTCCACGTGCGCGAACGAACCACGAGCAGCGCGATTATCCACTCCTTATATATGGACGCGTCCCAGACCCTCGATCCACTCAGGGTATCCCGGCTACACCGTCAAACCGGCCGAACCCGCCGTGGGCGCGCTCACGGAAGATCGAGATAAATAAGACCATTCGCATATCCGCATGATTACCTCCGTAATGGCTCCGGAAGTAATAATACATAACTGACATAATACAGGTATTATTGTGCAAGGGGGAGGCCGGCGCTGCCGACAGCACAGCGCGATGGCTCCCGGAACTTGCTCAGCTCGTTAGAACGATAGAACACCATCGACAACAACCTCAACCGTGCGCATCAGTCGCGCATAGAAAGCGATGCCAAGAGTATGGCCACCCAAGTTGCACCTCTCGAAACCAGTGAGAAAACCACGAAGGCGGGACGCCGCAGTTCCAGGACCAAGGAGCAGGAGCCCGAACAGGCGGTCTCTCCAGAACCCGTAGCGGCTTCCACGATCCCGGAAACCGACGCTCAACAAGAACTCGACTCCTTGGAGAATCAGGCGGAAGCTCCCCAACGGGGCTCGTATCTCCGCGAGAAGGATGGATACGACGCTCTGTCGCCCGAGCAGAAGGCGGCCTGTGACAAGGACTTCCAGACACACCTCGACCGGCGCACACGACCGATCGAGGTCCACGACGGCGAGACCAGAGAGGACGCCCTCCTGAGAGCCAAGCACGAATACTGCGCTGCCCGTCAGGAACACACCTTACATCATCGTCAACTCGCCAAAACCATGCTGGCGTCGAAGATGAACTGTCTCAACGACAAGTACACCAGGGACTCGTTCTCCTTGCTCAATCCCGATGTCGCCAAAGAGTTCCTGGCTACAGCCTTCTACCACCACGCGGCAACTACCAAAGGGCTGAAGTCCTTCGACAAGGATGTATTTGCAACTTGCAGGAGGGCGGCACTCAAAGAATTCTCCGCCCTTGCGGCGGGCGTCGAAACTGGCGCAGCCGGGACGAAGGACTTCAACGGCACGTTCGCCATCAACATCGAACGGCCGCCGATTGGCGCAACGATCCAGAACCTGCGCATCGCAGTCAAGCCTCTTCCAGGGAAACGGGAGGAACTCGCCGCAATCTTTGGCAAATGCGCCTGGTATCACTCCAACCAGTCCGGACGGACCCTTGAAGAGAAGGAACAGCGCCGCGCCGCACGGACGAATACCACGCAAGATCTTGGTCGCTGATTGCCTGTTCTCGCCGGTCAGCTCTCATGATCTGCCAACCTGGGATGCTGCCACTCCTGAGTGGCAGCATCCCCACCGCCTTTCACGCAAGTTGGGTAGTAGCCGGACATCACACTCAACATGCCAGGAGCAACAACAGGAGAAGCGTCATGATGCAAGTTGAAATCTACCACGGCCACGCTGGACTCTTTCAGCAGATGGCCAACCACATCGAACAGTCGATGGCGCCGGAGCACCGGAGAGACAATGGTGGGCCTGATCCAATCACCACCAACGACATTACGCTCGCTACTACGCTATTCAACTCGATCTATGGATACCCGGCAGGCAAGGAAGCTATTTTGGCCTTGTCGGCAGGGCTGATCTCTGGAGAGGAACGCTCACAAACCGTGCGTGGGCTCTTCATGATGACCGTTGGGTGTTCGGAGTTCGACCACACCGTTACCTACACGATTCTCCCGTTTCCGGGCGAGGAGATGGAAACAGCAAAACTTCTCAAAGCAGCCGCGGCATTCAGCCTTCAACGCGCTGAAGCACACTCCCGCGCCATTCCACCGCCGAGCCGGCTTCGCACCCAACTGGAGCGATAGACAATGAGCGCAATCACATCTCTCTATCGGAAACCGCGGACGCCTGGGTACCTGGGAAACTACAACTGGCGATCAATCCTGCTCGGCCTGCTTCTCATCATCGCGACCAACGTCGTCACCACACAACACATTGCCTCGCATTTCGATTACCAGCCGTCACTGGGACCGCCTCTGTTCCAAATTGCCTCTTTAAGGCTGTACGCTCCTTACAAATGGTTCCCCTGGATACTCAAGTTCGGCAGCTCTGCCGACCCACTGGTGCGAGAACCACTGCTGACCTCGACATTGATTGCGGCCATAGGCTTCGCGGTCTCGCTCTTTGTTGTCGCCGCACTCAATATTCATCGCAACAAGAAGCTCACTGAGGACACCGAGGATCTTCACGGAAGCGCACGGTGGGCCACCGAACAGGAAGTCCGCAAATCAGGACTCGTCAATCAAAAGCACGGCGTCTACATCGGCACCTGGCAGGATGAGAAAACCGATTCGCTCGAATACCTCAGACACGCAGGCCCGGAACATATCCTCGCCTTCGCCCCGACCCGGTCCGGTAAGGGTGTCGGCCTTGTCATTCCAACGCTGCTCGCATGGGAAGAGAGCGCAGTCATCTTCGATATCAAAGGCGAAAACTGGGACCGGACCGCTGGCTATCGAACCGCCGCGGGGCACGTCTGCTTTCGCTTCGCCCCCGTCGAAGAACATGGAGCCCGTTTCAACCCGCTTGCCGAGGTGCGCATCGGCACGCTCCGCGAAGTATCTGACGCACAGAACATTGCGGAAATGCTTTGCAGAACCGGCAAAGAAAGCGCCCAGGACGAACATTGGATCAAGTCGGCAACCAGTCTCGTAACCGGCCTCATTTTGCATCTATGCTATGTCGCGCGACGGAAGAATCGTTTTGCAACGCTGACGGAACTCTCCAACTCGCTCACGCCCCTTATGTCCGACTTGACAAGGCCCATCGATCTGGAAGAAATGGACACGCAACAGATAAACGTTGTCCGCGAATACTTCTCCCAGGCCATGAGAACCCCGCACGTCGATTCCACAAGCTATTGGAATCTCCGCGACGGCCAAAAGTCACTTGTACATCCAGTCGTCCTCGAAAAAATGCAGGAGATGCTCAACAGAGAGGACAAGGAGTTCTCCGGGGTATTGTCCACGGCAAAAACAGCACTCATCCTCTACAGCGATCCTCTCGTTCAACGCAGCATCGAGGATAGCGACTTCACGATCAACGACCTCAAGCACTTCAAATATCCAGTCAGTCTTTACCTTGTTGTGCCGCCAAGCGACATCGAGCGCCTCAAACCCTTGCTCAGGCTTATTTTCACCGTGACGGTGAACCGGTTGACCGAGGAACTCGAAGAAGTTCGGAACTCCAAACTGCAACAAGCGCTCAAGGCCGGCGAGACATTCAAAGCCCGCCCGGACCACCGGGTCTTGCTTCTGATTGACGAGTTCCCGACATTGGGCAAAATGCCGATCTTCCAGACCGCCTTTGCCTACATAGCCGGCTACGGCATCAAGGCATACCTGATTACGCAGGACATCGAGCAACTCAAAGACACTTATGGCAACCACGAGAGCATCATCTCCAACTGCCATATTCGAATCGCGTTTGCACCCAACAAAACCGAGACCGCAGAGGCACTGTCAAAGATGGCAGGAACTGCGACCATCCTCAGAGCGGCCGTCAGCTACAGCGGCTCGCGCACCAGCCCGCTGGCCACAAACGTATCGACCAACGTAGACCACATCTCCAGGCCTCTCATCACTGTCGATGAACTCATGCGCCTTCCAGGACCCATCAAGGAAGGCCAGGGAGAAGCCCAGCGCATCGTAGCGCCAGGGGCAATGCTCATCTTCATTGCCGGACAATCGCCGATCTTCGGCAAGCAGCTTCTCTATTTTCAGGACCCGGTACTCGAAAAGAGATCGGCGATCAAACCGCCGCAGACGCTCTTCACCATCGAGCATGAAGGCAATATCCTCTCGGCAGGCAGGCTTTACCACACTGAAACCTCAATATCCACACGCGGCTTGATCCAAGGTCCGATTCGAGTTCAAACCGCAACTCAGCTTGATCCTCCTCATAAACCTCCATCCACAGCCGCAGCTGCCGCAGCGTCAGCCTCCGGAGGTCCGCCACACAATATCGCCTCCGACAAGCAAATCCCGACTACACAACAGGTGCCCACCAAAGGAGATAACGGAATGACAGAACAAAACGAAACTGCGCCCACCGTCTCTCAGCAACCGCCGGCCCCAGACGAGATGCAGGAGATCTTCGCCCAACTCGACGAAGGCATCGAAGAGATGGACAGAAACTTCCGCATCCACGAACAACAAAGAAGCTCAGGAGCCGCCTCTAATGAACGTTGAACGAATCGTCTTTCTCATATTTGCACCTGGAATCGCAGCTGTCAGCATCGTCCTCGCGCTTGGCTTCGCCGGCGTCCGGCTTAACATCGCTTCCAATTCCCTCCCCTCAGGGCTTTACCGCATCGTTCCCGCAGCGCGCGGCAATGATCTTCTCATCTGCCCTACCGGAATCGCAGAGAAGGTCTCAATCGAAAGAGAGTATCGGGTAGAGAGCCTCGGATGCGGGGACGGATACGCCCCGCTGCTCAAGCCGATCGCTGCACGGTCGGGAGATACCGTCACTGTGAGCGAGGCCGGAGTAGCCGTGAATGGCAAATTGCTGCCGAATTCCAAACAGTATCCCAAGGACGGAATCGGACGGCCCATGCCGCTGGTCCCGTTCGGGACCTATACGGTCAATCCTGGCACGGTATGGGTCATTTCCTCCTACAACCGCTTCAGCTTCGATAGCCGCTACTTCGGCCCTGTCCGCCTCGACGAGAAGGTGAAATATGCAAAACTCCTCTGGCTCTTCTAAAACCGCCATGATGGCCTGTTTTGTCGCACTGACAATCGGCGCCGTGGCCTGGTCCGGCCACCTCTTCACGCTCCTGGCGCTTCTCGCGTTGCCTCAGGTATTCGGCACCGCGAAAGGACCGGCACAGCGCCTGACAGTTCTCGGATGCTACTACGCAGCATCGATCTGGCCGGTCATCCCTGGAGCAACCCAATTCTTCGGCGACGACGCGGGAATGCATCCGCTCTTCATTGTGATCCTGTGGCTCATTTCGGCGGTCGTCCTGACACTCCCTTGGGTCTGGCTGCTGCTGACGCCCCGCATCCAAGCCGAATGGGCTCTGCCTTTCGGGCTATGTCTCACTGCCCTTCTGCCGACCGGCGTCGTTAATCCACTGACCGTCGCCGGAGTCCTGTTTCCAGGACTTGGCTGGGCGGGCCTGATCGCTACCATCATTCTCTTTGGAACCCTATCGAAGTACAGAGTCGCTTCGCTTCTATTGGCGGCGATGCTCGCCGCAATCTGCCACGTGTCGCACTCAGGGATTCCGACTGTCCCCCCCGCCTGGCAAGGTCACGACACCACGCTTGGAGGCTCCGAACTGTCCAAACAGACGCCAACGGCGCTCTATAAGGCTGTTGTTTACGTTCAGGAGACCGCGCTCGACTCCAATGCCCAGATCCAGATCTTTCCCGAAGGAATCATCAACCACTGGACACCGTCCGCCGAGGGTTTTTGGCAATCAACCTATTCCGAACTCGAACAGAACCATCAGTCGATTCTCTTCGGCGCGGAAGAAAAACTGCCTCACCGCGGTCAGTATCGCAACGAACTTCTCCTGCGTGGCGAGCACACTGCAACATTCCAACAGCGGGTTCCGATCCCATACGCCATGTGGAGACCTTGGGACAACATCGGTGTCCCCATTCACTATTTCGGACCGTCGATTCTCTCGGTCGGCCCCAGGCGCGCAGCGCCCATCATCTGCTACGAGCAGCTCCTCGTCGCTCCCATCCTCATCTCCATCGAACACCATCCGGAAGTAATCATAGCAATCGCAAACGACTATTGGACGAAAGGCACATCCATCGCCGAGATTCAACAATCCGCCATCGAAGCGTGGTCGAGACTATTTTGGATTCCCGTGATGAGTGCAACAAACACATGAAACAGTTTCTATCGATTCTCACAATTCTTCTCAGTGTGGCCGCGGCCTGTGCTCGCGCGCAGGGTCCGACTGCCGTAAGTCTCGAACCGAACGTCCGCTATTCACAACACCAAATGATCGTGTTACTCAAGAACTGCGCGCCTCACGCCGCACTCAATACCATGCTTGCCGTCGCAACAACGGAATCCGGCTTTCACCCCTACGCAATCAGCATCAACAGTCCCCAGAAACTCGCTGGCAGGGTGGGACTCCCGAACCAGACGATTGAACTTGCCCGGCAACCGAATTCCAGACTGGAGGCTGTCCTTTGGATGCGCTGGTTCCTCCAGCACCGGATATCCATCTCTGTCGGACTCCTCCAGGTCAACACCGACAATGCCGCCCAATTCCATCTCAATCCAGAACGGCTCTTCGACCCTTGCATCAACATCGCCGTTGGCGCCACCCTCCTTGCCGAAGCCTATGCCGATCAAAAGCAGGCGGCACCGAACGACCCCGATGCGTTGCTTCACGCGCTGTCGGTCTACAACAGCGGAACCGCCGATTTCGGTTTTTATAACGGATACGTGGAGCGCATTCTCAAGAACGCCAGACCATGAAAGAGGCTAGCCGTGCTCGCGCTTGACGTGCAGAACATGCTCAACATGCTCGCCGCTTCGAATCCAATGGCCTACGGCTTCGCCAAGTCGAGCGCTACAATACCCGAGATCTGCGTCGCTCCATTTTGAGTAGGACTGACCGCGAGGCGCTCCTTCGCCTTGGCTTGTCATCAGACCCACGTATGCTCTCAACTCCGATTCGCTCCCAATTTGTTTTGACATGATCTACGTCTGCCATCGACTCCCGTGAGTACAAACCTTGCGCTCGTATAACATATGCCTATAAGTGTAAGGTTTTTCCTGTTAACGACACAGTAACTCATTTAGTTACTAACTCCTGGCAGTGTAAAAAGCGAAGAATTTACTTGACATTGCGTTTGCAAACGGCTATGCTTACGCTAGACTTCAAAGCCAATACAAACAGTTATTCATTCCTCCGGTTACACCGGAGGAGTTGCAGTGTTCGCGCTTTCCTTGGCCCGCAAAACATCGGTCATGCGGGAGGAATCTGCTGTGACCCCCATTTTTGCGGCAATCTCCGCGATGAGTCATTGAAGGCGTCTCGCGGTGAGAATCCTATGTGTTTTAGGCGTTCGATGGGTTACGAACGCCAGAGGAGAGTTGTGTGATCTCTGCTTCTCTCGCACGAATCGTAACCATAGCCATGGTCATTGCAGTCCCGGCCACCACCGTGGGAGCATAGCCCTAACAATCGAAAGGATTGGATGGAATTCATTCTGCTTGCCTCAGAGGAGTGCGACTTCTGTTGCACCTACTGCTATGAGATCTCTCCCTGAGGCACCATGGAACCCTGGGCGCGTCAAGCGGTGGTGGCCTTGGGGCGACCAGCGTTTCCGATGTGCATATGTTACCCGACGGGAAGAAAAGAGGGGGTGTGGGGTGACGTAGGTTATCAGCTATAGGGCGATGCGATCCGGGCGGTCTCGCCCGGGGCGCAGGATATGACCTGCCGAACTGCCCCCCATAAGAGAGTCCTTTGATATGACGGGGTAAACCAAGCCACAGCAGCAGGAGGGCTTCAAATGAGGACCAGTACTTACACGATATACGCACCGCTCCCCAACGCTGATACCCATTATCTTATCCACGGATACAGCGGAGCGATCGACAGAGTCAGCTCGGACGTGATCCAGTTCCTGCTAAACCACGAAGACAACGGGAATTCCACCTGCACGCAAGACGAGGTGCTCGCCCGAACGTCGGTCAAGAACGGAAACGCCGACCGAGTGGGTTCAGACACGATCGCGTTGCTTGAGCAGCGCGGCTATCTTACAGCCAAAACGGCCGGTGAAGAACGCGAGCGCGTTCGCGCGATTGCCGACTGGGCTTATAAAAAGGCCGTCGCGCGCGTGCAACCTAGCTTTTTCATTATTCCGACGTACGATTGTAACATGAGATGCTGGTATTGCTATGAGGCTCCCACGCGATCCCAAATGCGCGGCCGTGGGGTCGATACCGTTATGTCGCGGGAGATGGCCGATGCCGCCTTCAAGTGCATGGACGATCTGACGGCGAAAGCAACTCAATATGTAACGACAGATCCTCCTGGACCGTCCCAGAGAAGGCAATTGACTCTTTTCGGCGGGGAGCCAATGATGCAGTCGACGCTTCCGATCGTGCCGCACATTGTCGAGAGAGCGCGCGAGCGGCAGATGATGATCTTTGCAGTGACGAATGGCGTCCAACTGAATCTCTTTACCGAGTCGCTGGGGCCTGAGGGTATCGAAGCTGCGCAGATGACCCTAGACGGCCCCCGGGAAATTCACGATAAGGTTCGCCGAGGGCCGGCGTATCCCGAGACTTACGATACCATTCTCGACAATGTTTGCCTGGCCCTCGACCGGCAGATGAAAGTGAATCTCAGAGTTCATGTGGACCAGCACACGGTAGGACGGCTCGGAGAGATATACCGGGACCTTGAGGCGCGTGGCTTGGCCGAAAAAGAAAATCTTTATATAAGCACCACAGGTCGTCTTATGTGGCACAAGGGCCACGAAGTCCCGCGCTACCCTGAGATCACTCTGGGCCAGCTTTGCGAGTCGCTCGATGACCTTCTCCCTATAATCTCCCGGCCGAAACGCCGCGGGCTAGATGGTGACAAAGTGGAGGCGTCTCTTCGCACGTATCCCCGGCGTGGGTTGGCGGGCCTCTTGACTCAAATCATATTTTGCAACGCGAGTGTTTCCAATTATGGATTCGATCCTTCCGGCGCCGTATACCCGTGCTGGGATGTTATCGGCGATCCGAAGGAGCAGATCGGCTCTTACTCGGCAGATGGAATCGCGCTCAACGAGCGCGCGGAAGCATGGTGGGGGAGATCGCTGGCGAAGATACCTCAGTGCCTTGACTGCAAGTATATCTTCTTCCATCGGGGTGGTTGTGCTGCGGCCCCGCTCAATTTCGGCGGGACGCCTAGTTCAGCTTTATGTGGTCCCTACGAGAACGACTTTATCAGGATCGTCAGTAGGTTTTGTCTTGCTGGAAAGTTCGAGGAGGAAATGGAAAAGGCATCTGTCGAAGGCGAAATGGAACAGCCTGAGGCAGCTTCGGCCCTGTGTTAGCCAATTTTTTCGAGTTTCGAATCTCCGGGCTGCCTGTCACTAGGCACAAGTGAAATCACCATCTCAGCAGGTGTAACAAGACCGCTAGAAAGGGGGGAACATGGAGAACAACTCGGAAATGAAGTCGTTGACGAAGAATGTCCTGCCAGAGATCACGATCGAAGAACTCGAACCGCGCCTGGAGATGGCCATCCTAACCGTCGTCAAGGATCCTCGTAGTTTTGGGCATAGCCAGCTCTGCGACGAAGGCGGTGTCCTTTGTTTTGCTTGCGGTATCTTTCCTTAGACGCAAAGTAGCGCTATGCCGCCATGCATAGCGCTACTTTGCTTGTCTGAACAACTACGTTTAACTGTGCCTTGAAAATGACAGGCAGCCCGGAGATTCGAAACTCGATACTCCACATGACCAGATGAGTCCTGCGTAATTAGGGAGAGGGGGCAGCTTATGTTCGAAGGGCGGATGCCGAGGTTGCCTCCTTTTCGGGTCTGTTCGATTTCGAACACTAGAGTTGCAAAAGCGGACACTTCGTGGTCGTGCCGCCAAATGACAACATCATATAATTTACAGATTATAAGGTATTTGCAGTATATTTCGGGCATGGCGACGATGGCAGCAAAAGTGCAAACTGCGGAGAGTGAAAGGAATCGTAATGCTTTTACAGATTAAATACATTCTTCGCGGGCTTTTCCATGACAGGGGTGCCATATCGATTGCGCTCCTTTCCATCGGTTTCGGTATCGGCGCGACGGTCTTGGTGTTCAGCATCGTCGACGCAACCCTGTTGAAGTCCTCAAGGTTTTTCAAGGATCCGAAGTCGCTTGCGGTCCTCAGGCAAAAAGACGACCACGGTTTCACGAGTATTGGTGCCTCCTGGCTAACGTTCAGGGATTGGACGGCCTACCAACATTCGTTCACGGGGCTGGCCGCATTTCAATCTCTTGGCTACACGTTCAGTGGCGGCAGCGAACCGCAGCAAGTCGTGGGGGCACGGATATCGGAAGAGGCTCTGCGAGTGCTCGGCGTAGAACCCATTCTGGGTCGAGGGTTCTCGTCCGATGAACACGCATCTGGTTCCGATCAGGTGTTTCTTGCCGCATACAGCTTGTGGAGAGATCAAATGGGCGCGGACCGCGGAGCCATCGGGCGCGTGTACCACATCGATGGTATTCCGCGTGTCCTGGTGGGCGTGATGCCGCCGGGATTCGTATTTCCCGAATCTCGAAAGAAAACGCTGATCTGGGTGCCGCTGGTTCCCAATGCCCACGAGGCGCAGAACCGAAGCTATAATGATCTCTTTGTCCTTGGCCGCCTGCGACCGGGAGTGACCTTCACAGTTGCCCAAGCCGAGATGAGCAGGGTTGAGGCTCGACTGACGGGGCAGTATCCCGAAAGCGGTGACTTTCACACTGTACTCGCCAGCTCGTTTCTGAATGATGAGCATTTTGGTAATGGAAACCTGAGACCGGTTCTTCGAATATTGGGAGGTGTCGTTGCACTCGTGCTCCTGATTGCCTGCGCGAATGTTGCGAGCCTGCTGTTTGCGCGCCATGAAGGCCGCCGCCGGGAGGTGGCCGTGCGCTACGCCCTGGGCGCCAGTTCGCTGCGCATTGTGCGTGGATTTCTATTCGAGAGTCTGGTGATTTCAGCCCTGGGCGGCGCCATCGGATTGGGCCTCGTCTATCTGGCGCTGCCGCCTACGCTTCATCTTCTGCATGTTCCATTTTGGGCGGATGTCCGGATCGACGCGAAGCTGATCCTCTTCACTGGGTTGGTCTGCGCGGCCTGCGCGGTCCTCTTTGGCGCCGGTCCGGCGCTTGCGGCGTCGCGCTGGTCGGTGGCGCCGCTGCTCCGGGAAGGCAGCGCCGGTTCGATGGGCGGACGACGACTGGCAAAACTGGCTCATGTCTGCGTGGCCGTGGAGATCGCGCTGGCCAGCGCTCTCCTCGCCGGCACGACTACGGCCGGTCGTAGCCTGATTCAGTTGCTGCGCATCCATCCTGGATTCGAGACCAAAGATCGTCTGACGTTCTCTACCCAGCTTCCTCCCAGCCGATATCCGAAGGATGAAGATCGGCTAAGACTCTATCGAGAGTTGCTCCGGCGCCTCCAGGAGTTGCCAAGAGTGCAGGCGGTCTCGCTTTCGGCTACTTTGCCACTCCACAGTGAGTTCACAGGTCAGTTCGCGCCGCCGGGAATTGCTGCGCCGGCGCCCTCAGACTTCTTGCCTGTCTCCTTTTTCATATGTTCTCCAAAGTATTTGCCAATCCTACAGATTCCTGTGCTGGCCGGACGAAACTTTGAGAGTCAGGATGAGACCGGCAAGGCTGACTTGATACTGATCAACCGACAGCTTGCACAAAGATACTGGCATACACCCAGTGAGGCAGTTGGACAATGGCTATTCGCCGATGGCAGCAGGCATATGATCATTGGGGAGGTCGACGATACGCCGACCTCCCAATTGCAGGGCAGCGTTATGCCTGCTATCTATTTCCCATATTGGCAGTCTCCCGAACCTAGCGTTTATTTCGTTATTCAGAGTCCGGCCCGTGCAGCCGATTTGAGCCCGGCCGTGAGGGAGGCGGTAGCGAGCGTCGACAACGAGCTGGCTATTTCTACCTTGCAACCGCTGAGTTCGGTGTTCGACGACTCTCTTGGTCCGTCGGAGACAATCGGATCCGTGTTGGCGGGTTTCACCGTATTCGCCCTACTCCTGGCCTTCGCGGGCATCTATGGCGTGGTCTCCTATGCGGTGGCGCGACGCACCCGCGAGATCGCGCTCCGCCGGGCCTTGGGCGCGAGCACGGGCCGGCTTCTGAAGAACTTGACTCAGCAGACTTTGGCCGTAGGCCTGGTGGGCATTGCCGTGGGCGGCGGGTTATCGCTGCTGTTGATCCGGCTCATGTCGAGCACCTTGTACGGCGTGAAGGGACTGACGCCGGCGGTGACGGTGATTACGGTCCTGGTCATCCTGCTTATCTTGATGATTGCGGCGGTCGTGCCCGCGAGAAGAGCATTGCGTGCCGATGACATGTGCTCAATCTTGCGGAGGGAATGATTGGCGGTATGACGAAACATCCATCGGAATTGGAGACGGAGAAAAGACCATGAATGGAATGATTGCAAACGAAAGTCCCCAATGCTCCAGCCTACGAACGGCGGCGGTGGAGATTGAGCCCTTTGACCAGGGCTTTGGCGACCGCCATTTTCGCGTCAGGACCGGCGCGGGCAGGCAATACTTGTTGTCGGAATTGGTTGCGAAGCTGTTGCAAGCTGTAGACGGTCGGCGCAATGCCGCCGAGATTGCCTCCGCCTTAGTTAGGCAGGATCTGCCTGTAACGGCAGAACAAGTCGACCGCATTATCCAGGAGCAACTGCTGCCGCGGAAACTGGTAGAGAGCGTGAGCGCGCCCTGCGATGCGCCGGAGCGCCCGACGCGGAAACCGAAGATCGGCCTCGACTTTGTCTTGCGTGTCCCCCTGTTTACCCAGCAGCAAGTGGCGCCTTTCGCGCAGCCGCTTACGAACCTCTTTCGGCAGTCCGTCATCCACGTTTGCTTGTTTCTAGGCGTGCTTGCTCATCTCGTATTTTACGGCACAATGCTATACGACACGCCCAGCGCTGTAAGTTTTGGGGCGAGAGCATTGAGTATGGGCGCGAGCACCGCCAAGGAGATAGCGCTGGCGTACGTGTTCGCGATAGCAACGGTTCTATTCCATGAGCTCGGTCATGCGGCTGCCTGCCGGAGATATAAATGCGAACACTCGGAAATCGGCTTCTGCCTTTACCTGATCTTCCCGGCATTCTATGTTGATCTGTCGCGCGCTTGGGGCCTCCCTCGGTTTCAACGCGCCGTCATCGAACGTCGGAGGTATCTACTTTCAATTCCTGGCTGTGGTCCCGCTAGTTATCCTGAACATGATATATCCCCATCCGTCGCTGATTACCGCGATTTATGCCGCCGACATAATGATCGTGTTCTCGCTGAATCCGCTCTTCAAGTGCGACGGCTACTGGCTGCTCGTGGATGCCTCGGGTCTGGCTAACTTGCAGCCAAGGGCGCTGAAACTGCTGAAAGAAACCCTACTCTGGCCATTCCGGCGGCAGCGACCTTCGTTGCGGGCAGATTTGTCATGGCCGCACAAAGCGCTCCTGCTGGGCTATTCAGCGGCTATCGGTTCACTGCTAGCGTGCGCCATACCGTATTTTTACTGGATTGTTCCCTTGAAAGCACATGAAATCATGCTGTCGTTTTCCGCGCTGCCCGACGCGGCCCAGAGCGGGTACTCCGCCGTGCTGGTCCAGGTAGCCAAACTTCTCGGCGCGTTTTTGATTTTCGTTTTTCTCTTCCGAATGTCCGCTGGCATGTTGTCAGCCATATTTGGGCGACGAAAGAGGGGGGCTACGGCAGTGCGTTAGGTATCAACGTCGGGATTCCGGTTTCGCCCCTATCGTGGCAGGGGTGTTTCGCCTTTGGAGGGAAGCATGAATAGGATGGTCACACCGCCTCCGAAGGGCGCAGGCCCGCGAGAAAATGGTCCGCGCAATCCTTCTGCGCGGCGAGGGGTTGCATTTCTTGCTCCGGGAAGTTGCATAGCACATGAATGACAGTGTGATAATTTGCGATAAAGCCGCGGAAGATCAAACAGCATTTATCCCGCAGACTTGTGATAGTTCTCCGCCCGCAGCCGCCCGCGGGAGCTTGACACTCCACGTTATCGCGGTTTTCTCGATTCTGGTCGGATTAGTATGCATGGAAGTGTTTGGTTATGACTGCCCCTTTCGGCCCGACCTGTGGATACTTGTTGGCGGGACATGTATCGGATTGGCAATGTCACGCCGGCGCGGGGAATTGTGGGATTTACTCCGTCCAGGCCCGATAGGCATGGCAGTTGTCGGAATCATCATCGCCGATGCAGTTGGAGCATTGTTCTCGATTTACCGGCAAAATTCGACACGATCATGCGAGAACGCGTATGCGTTGAGCTTGGTCTATCTACTCGCACGGATTGCTTGCCAACGGCGCGAGATGCGGTATGCTTTGTATACTGGCGTAACTGTGTTATCCCTCTACCTCGCGTTTCAGACTCTCATCCATGCGTTTTTTTGCTCAGAGAGCGCCCGCCGGCTGGGGTTTACGGACGTCACGGTCATCAAGAACCTACTGCCAGGCGGACATGTTGCCACGTTGCTGCTTGCGGCGTTGCCTTTCTCGATTGCGGCAGCATGCGCGAAGCCGAAGTTCGCCATATGGCATCTCTATGGTGCGGCTCTGCTGATTGCGGCGATCTTTGGGACTCTCTCGCGCGGCGCCTATATCGCCCTCGCCCTGTTGGCCGTCATGGCTCTTATCATCCTCACTCGACTGCCCGTCTGCCCCACCCGGACGCTGGTGCGTGCATGGACGCTGGTTGTCGTCGTAGCCTCAATCGTCATCTGTGTCGCGCGCCTCCCCGTGGCGGTTACGGACACGGCCGCCATGGGGCATTCGGAATCGAGCTGGCGAAGCGTCGAGGGGCGAGTGCTACAGTGGCGGCGCTCCGCAGCCCTGGTGCGCGCCCACCCGATCACCGGAGTCGGGAGCTCGAATTTTGCAATCGCTTACGCGCCCCTTGCAGGGCTGGACGCGGATATTCCGCTAACCGGATTAAGTTTTGGTGTGTTTCAGGCCATTACAGTGGAACGCGGGATTATCGGTCTCATTGCCTTTGGCGCCTTCTGGGCCATGTTGCTGGGCGTTTCCCTGCGGGTCGCAAGATTTTCTGACGATCATGAAGCGCGCCGCGCAGCAGCCCTCATGGCGATTGGCTTCTGCGCACTCATTTGTCGCGACCTGACATACACTTCGGTGTTCGATACCCCCGTGTCTAGTCTGGTCGCGATCATGGCCGCCCACAATAGCTCGCTGCTTTCCACAATGAGTCGTCAGCCAATGCGCCGAGCACGACAAATTGAAAAGCTGAGGGAATAGAATCGATGACGCGACGGCTTCGCCAATTTATCGCTGCAATCATCTTATGCTGGTCGGCCTGGATTCTGACGAGCGTGCTCAGGCACGACTGTGCAGTTTGGATGATGTCGCGAGCAGTCAAGGCCGCCGAAGCCGGAGACTTTGCCGCCGCCATCCGCCACGCGGACCAGTCTCTCGTCGTTGAGACGGACGACGCCAATTTATATGCTACCGATGGGCTCCTGTACGAACGGTCGTTGCATACGCCGTTCCAAGTGGACACGATTCTCCGGGCCCGGCCGGGGATTCCTGACCGGAGTCGCCTCGTCCTGGAGACAGCCATCCAACGCTTTCAGCAGGCCAGCTACCTGAATCCGGCTGATGATGAGTATCTGTTCAATCTCGCCTGGCTGCACGTGCTCAACGAGGACTGGGTCCGTGCGCGGCCGCTGTTTGAAAAGACACTGACCCTCCGGAATACAGCTCCCTATCGTATCGGGCTTGGGCTTTCCCTGGAGCACGACGGCCGCACTGACGAAGCCTTAGTGTATTATGCGGAAGCCGTTGCGATCGAGCCGGCGGTTCTAGAGTCCCAATTCCTTCATGAACTGGAGCAGCGCAGGCCAGGTGCAGCCTCCTTCATCGCTCGAACAGCCGCGGCCATACAGTCCGACCAATACGCCCGAAAACCCAGTCCAATAGTTCTCGCCAAGATTGGGCTGCTGGCCATGCTCTCCGCGCACAATCCCGCGGCGCGTCAAACCCTTGAGCAAGCGGTCCACGAACTGCCAAATCTGTCAGCCGCCTGGGCAAATATCGGAGCTATGGCATGGGAGGACGGAGATGTAGCAACTGCTGAACTGGCGCTGAGGCGGGCAACACTCCTCAGTGTTCATCAGCCGCTAGCCTGGTTTCGCCTCGGGGGACTGCTCGAGGCACAGCAGAAGGCTGATGCTGCAATCGAGTGTTACGAGCAAGCAGTGCTCCAATCCGGATTCCGCTATTCGGACCATGCGGAGCGAGTGGAGGTAATGTACTCGACGCGTCTTGTTGTCAAGGACGATATGATTCCGTCCGGATTTCTTGATTACTGTTCTCCTCCACAGGTCGCGCGGCCGGCTCTCGAGCGCCTGCTTGCGCTTTATCACGCACAAGGCGATTTTGCGCGAATGCACGAGACGGAGTTACGTCTGGCTCAAATAGACCGAGGAAGTTTATGACCGCCACGGGATTCGACAAAAATCAATCCGGCGGATGGGACGATTCAGAGAATGTATTTTCTTTGGTGGCTAAGCGAATTTGACGGCTAGGTCAACGTGATCTTGCGAGGATATACTCAAGTGAACCACGACGCGTGCGGAGGATCTGTTCTTATGAGAAGAAAGTCGTTGATAGAGAGAGTGGCGACTTATTCCGTCGTTGTGTTTGCGCTGCTTGTGACGGTGACTGGCTGCAAACGGCAAGTGACGGTGACTACGATCAATCCCGTCACCATGCCGGCAGACGTAACAGTGAAGGAGTGGCATCTGATCGGCCCCTTCCATTTCTCCCCGGAGAGCATCAGCCCTTCCAATCCGGCTATCGCCAGCGCCGGCCTGAATCACGACTTTCTTGCGGAGCTTGGATATCCCGAAGCAAGGCTTGGCGAAGCGGCGCTACAGAGCCTCACACGCCGTCAGGACCTATACCACACCTACAGACAATCGGACACCATTCTCAGCTTCGACAAGTTATACCCGAAGATGGAATATGCCGTTATCTACGCTGTGGCGGAGGTCACGAGCACGGCAGACGCCGATGTGGGCATTGCCGCAGGCAGCGACGACGGCGTCAAGGTATGGCTCAACGGCAAGCTTCTCATTGCAACTCCGAACACGATCGTACGGATGGCCATGAGGTGCGACAATATCGCTGTAGGTCATCTCCACTCTGGGAAAAACTATATTCTGGCTAAAGTCGATCAGAAGACTGAGGCTTGGGCATTAGTTCTGGACCTACTGACCCTGCACGAGGCTCACCGAATATCATCGATGAAACAGCAGCGCGAAGACTATCTGCTGGCGAATCGTCTCTTGCGGCCTGGAGAGGCCGCTCAGGTGCTCCTGCCCTTAATCACGGGAGGCAATCCACTGCGGTTTCAAGTACAGAATTCGCTTGGTCAGAAGGTGTATTCGTACCAGATTCCCTCCAGATCGTCCGGTGAAATCCGGTTGCCGCGATTAGCCGAAGGGGTGTACGACTGTACGCTCGAAGTGGGCTCCGAGAGCCTCCACGATGCCTTCTATGTCGGCGATTTGGGTGCGTTGTATCAAGGACTCTTACGAAGTCGCCGGAAACTGGCGGCTTCAGCGATGGGAACAGCGTATCTGTCGCTGGATGCCATGATTCAACGGTATGAGCAATTGACAAAACCGGAGCACTATCGGCCTGAGGATTCAAACTGGCAGAGAAAGATGCTGATGGTCCTGCGGGATGGCGTTGTGGCCAAGCGCAATCCTACTGGTCTTCAATGGCTCCAGGCTCCCGGTTGGCATTTCCGGGAGTTTGTATCTTCAATTGATGGCCAACCGCAGAATTACTTATTTTATCTGCCGCATTCTCCTGCGCGGCCATTACCGATTGTGTTTGCGATGCCGGGGACGTTGGATCCTCCCCGTCCATTTTTGGAGAGCGCGCTCATAACTGACAACGATTTTTTGGCGGCTTATGGGCAAGCGGCGGATCAGGCTGGAGTCGGGCTAGCGCTCCTATCCGGAAGAGGAAACGTCTCTGACGCACCGATTGGTGATACGGACGTCTTTGAAGTGATGAAGGATATCCGGCGGGACTACGGGATCGATGAAAACCGGTTATATCTGTACGGGAATTGCGAGGGCGCAAGGCGTGCGCTCCTATTGGCAGAGCACCATCCGGGCGTTTTTGCGGCGGTCGGAACCTACCGAACGTTAGCTTCCCCGTATCCAGGCGACGAGCTTGGCCACAAATGGTGGAGCGACCATAACAATTCCGAGGTTCTAGCCGGTAATCTGGCAAATACACCGGTTCTGCTGGCATTTGGCGACGAAGATCCGGACTATCCGGTGCCCGCTGCGCGAAAGTTCTTTGAGGGAATGAAGCGAGCAGGCTGTCCAGCGCAATGGCTCTTGTTTGAACACGCGGGACACGGCATCTACACGGTTGACCCCATGACCATTGTTCTCCCTTTTCTGGCGAAGCAACGTCGGAGCGCGATCCCCCGGGAGGTGCAAGTAACGGCAACCCGGCTGAAGTACGCCGAAACGCCCTGGGCTCAAGTTACAGGTTTCGTGGATCCGTTGGAACCAGTAAAACTAAACGCGAGGTTCGATCCAGGACATGTGACGATTAAGACCGAAAATGTGTCGGGATTGGAAGTCTGGCCGGACCGGATCGGCGTCGCGGCGGGCACGCCGATTCAGATCGATTGGAACGGCGCACATTCGACTGCAGTATTCCAGCACGCACCGATCGGCCTCGGTTCCGCGCAAAGCTCTCAGGCCGGTTTGAAAAACAGCATTATCGAGGGGCCGATTGCCGACGCATTGGCGGGTCCCTTCGAGGTAGTGACCGGCACCGGGGGATCTTCCGCCCAGCAGGCATCGGCGCGGGCCGCAACAGACACTTTCGCGCGTGACTGGCAGGCGAAATTCTTCGTTGGTTGCCGGCGCAAACTGGACCGCGAGGTAACCTCGGACGATTTGGCAGCATACAATCTGGTTCTTATCGGGAAACCTGAGAACAGTGGACGGCTCGCGCATATTCTGGAGCACCTTCCGATCACGGTTCAACCCGCCGGGGTATCGATAGTAGGAGGCTGGCACGCAGGCGAAGGCATCGGGTTCGCTGCCGTCTTCCCTAATCCGCTTAACCGCGAGCGCTACCTGGTTGTGATCGATTCCAATGCGGAGGCATGGAAATTACCGGACTATAACTTTGCGCTCACTGGGTTCAGTGACTATGCGGTCTGGGATAGTAACGGCTTCATCCTCGACTCCGGCGTCTTTGACGCACAGTGGAGACGCGTAGCGTCTTTCATGTAAGCGTGTCGATCTTCACAAATCGGCGGAACGGACACACATTCAGGCGTGAATTGCCCCTCGCCAAAGTGTGCCATGAACGGCGCGGAAAAGCGGTTGTACTAATGACCGAATGAAAGCAGCCTTGCTTCATAGGAGATTGGAGGCGGCCCTCCAGGGGCGGATTACAGGATCATCCTCAAACCGCCCGGCGCTGCTTGAGGATAAGCTCCCCTGGGCGCTCCTCTACCCCTCAGCTATCTGTGAAGGGAGATTTCGGATCGCCCCCTTCGGAGAGGACTCCGGCATGACCGCCCTACAGATTTTCTTCAATTCGCTTCCGTCCAGAACGATCGTGAGCGCCATTTGGATGCCCGTGCTGATCGGCATCTTGCTGATAGGTGCCTGCATTCCTTCAAAGCACCCTACCGCGCCGGCCAAGCCACTTCAGGTAATTCAGCCGAAGGCAAAGCCATCTTCCAAAGCAACAATCCGTCAGCGCAAGCGGGTGTTGCCACCACGCTAGCCTTAGCGGCTGCGGAGGTCACGGCCAAACGACAACTACGCCCTCTCAAACCGCGAGCGGCGTCATGCCTGGGACGCGAGACACGGTTGCAATTCGGAACAGCAACATTCCCAAACAATAAATGCTAAGTGTATCGTCCCTCACGGACGAAAGTGGTAGGAAATTCCCGAACCAATTGACCAATAGACTGAACCACGAGACCCATACGGCAGATATTCGTTCTGTACCTGGACCCCGCGAATTCCCCAACGGGGCGTCAGTTTGACATCGAAACCAACGCTCATAGTAGATGCCAGGCCCCATTTGGGTGCCGTATATAAATACATCAGGTCCCGTGAGCTTGTCCGGGCCAAGCCACCCATGATGCGAACAAAAGGTGTCCACTGTTTGAAGCTCCTACAGTATCCGGCCCCAGCTTCCGTAAGCAGCAGCTTCTGGCCGAGCGGTTGGCCTTCGGAATACTGAGCCGCTCCTACGACTTCCCATGGGTAAAAATGACGCGATGCATATTCCACTTCAGCGCCGCTTAATCGCGTCCTCTGAATCGTCGATGAAGTGACCTGCAGCGAGTAGTCATCGAGGGTTTCTAAAAACGTCGCCACCAGTTCGTCTGAAGTCCGCTTAAAGTTTGCCTGCTCTCGGACCTGGGCGAAGAGAGCACATTGAGCAAAAAGAAAGACTGTCATGATCGTTGTCAAATGCCACTGCAATCTCATAATTCCACTATCCCCTTCTGAACATTCCGCTTATTGAGCTACCACGTGCAGAGTCATAGTGCTTGAATGAGTGATTGAGCCCGACGTTGCGACAACTGTCAGGGAGTAGTACCCTGGCGGCGTTCCGTTGGATTGCACGTAACGATTCGATCCGATGCAGCCTGTTACGCCCGTCAAGAGAAACGCCATTCCGATCCAGATCGTCGAGCGATAACGCAGCTTTTTGCGCGAGGAAGAGCCCCGCCCGAACAACAAACCCAGAATCCCAAGCGTTGTAACCGTTGTGCCGGTCGTGGTCACAGCCAAGGTGGTTGTAACCGTATTCGATGCCGAGGCCGTTCCCGACGCGGGGATTGTGATTGAGTCCTGCGCGAAGTTGCACGAACTCTCGATTGGCATGCCGGAGCATTCGAAATGGATCGTGCCTGCAAATCCATTGAGAGACGTGACTGAGACAGTCGCCGTACCCGATGCGCCTTGAACGACGGTCAGTGTCGATGGAATGCTGATGGTGAAATCCGAGGATCCTCCAACTACCTGAGAAAGGGTCGGGGACACAGATGCAAGATAATCCGTGTCACCGCTGTAGAGTGCCGTAATCCCGTACTGGCCGGACGCAAGGGAGACAGTCCAGGCTGCATTGGCGGATGCATCTAAGGAAACTGTAGCCTTGGCGACTTCACCAGATCCCTGACTTGCGCTAAACGCGACCGTGCCGGTCGGCATACCGGCAGGCACGCCATTCACATGCGCTGTGAATACGACCGGAGTACTGCTCGGCGATGGGTTCATCGACGACGAGACAACCGTTGTGGTGCTCGCCTGCTCGACAACTTGCCGGTAAGACACGCTCTTTTGTGCATCGAGCGAAGGCGGCATGACAGACAATGCCGCGAATACCAAGCTAACTACAATACGAATGCGTCTCATCATCGAACTCCAGTTTTTCTTCAGATCCTGTCCAATCTCGATCGAATGGAGAACGCTGCCAGACGAGAAAGTCTGACAGCGCCCTTCGTTGGTCAGTTGTAGTTGCTGTCGCCGGAGTAGGTGACGACGATGTTGTGCGTCCCTGCCGTAAAGACCGGGATCGTGATGCTTGCGTTGCCGGAGGCGTTAAGCGTCAACGTGCCAAGAGTGGTGCTTCCATCGACGACCGTCACCGAGCCGGTGGGCTGGACGCCGACAGAGGACGAAACATTGATGCTCAGCGTGACGGAATCGCCATAGACGGATGGGTTCAGCGAGCTGGTAACCGTCGTTGTCACCACGCTGCTGGAATTGGCCTTCGTCACTACATGGACAATGGGTCCGGAGGTGAGGGCGCTGAAATCCTCATCGCCGCTATACTGAACCGTCAGCGAGTGGGAGCCCACAATTAGCGAGGTCGGCCCAACGAGCGTGATGGAGGCTTGCCCGGACGCATTCAACGTCCCAGAACCGATCACCGTTGTGCCGTCGTAGAAGGTTACCGTCCCGGTCGGAATCCAGTCGTCATCGTTATCCTGATCCGACAACTGCGCAGTCAGTGTCACAGCCTGGCCATAGACGCTCGTACCCGCCGGCGAATCGGTCAAAACAATCTTCGGGATCTCCTGCTGAGCCGTGAGGACCACAGCGTTCGAGGTCGATCCCACGAAGTTCGCATCCCCCGGATACTGCACCGTGACCGTATGAACCCCGGTCTGGAATTGGCTCCAGGGAAACGCGACGGTCCCGGCCTGTGCCCCGGTCGGCCGCGCCGTTCCAATGGTGGAAACGTATGGTCCTGCCTGACCGGCCTGTTCGAACTGCGCACCCCAGACATTGATAGGCACGCCAAAGTTCGATGAGGTGAGTGAAACGGCAAAGCCAGTACCGGCATTCGCCGGAAAGGTGTAGGTCAGCGTGCATCGTTGCCACGTAGAGGTAACCGAGCAAGGCCCGGACTTATTCGCCGCCACAAAGGGGCTGTCCTGAATGACGAGATTGAGTGTCGTCGGAGTTGCCGACTGCGCCCAGATCGAGAAGGTCACTTGCTGATTGGCATAGTTGGTTGTTCCCGGCACCGCATAGAGGACCGTCGAGGTCGCATTCACAAATGTCAAGGCGGTCGCTGTATTGGTGCTGCCGTCCGGGCCATTGGCGGTCAGAGAGGCTACTGTCGGAGCCATCCCGGATGTAGTCCATCCGCTGCCGGTGTTGACTTGCGAGTAGAGCAGCAAGTTGGTTGCCGGGCTCAACCCAATAGTTTGGGGAGTGCCCAATGCCGTGGTGCCGTCGTAGAACTGCACCGTCTCCGTCGTTGGGGCCGGAGCCCCCGCAGTGTTCAGAATGTAGGTAAAAGCGATAGGATTGCCAGCGGTGATGGTGCCGTTAGGGGTTGCGGAGAGAACCCCGATAGTGTTTCTTTGGTTCACGGTTTGTGTGATCGTGCCGGTCGACTGCGCGAAAACCATCGCAGCGCCACCGGCCAATAGAAGTGCAAGGCTCGCAATTCTCTGACTGAGTTTCATGGTCGGCTGTTGTCCTCTTTCGGTTGAGTTGCGATTGTCGGAATGGCAGCCGGGTCAATACAGCGCCCCCGGCAGTTGCCGTGGGTGCGCTCACTGATAGTTGTTGTCTCCGCTGTAGACCGCTGTTACAGAGTGCTTCCCCGCGATCAGGGCGGATGTGGTAAAGGTTGCAATACCCGCATCGAGCGAGATCGTGGCAAGTGTGTTCGCTCCATCGTTGATGGTTACCGTGCCCGTTGGAGTGACGCCGCTGCCTGTTAAGGTGAACGTCAACGCAACGTTGTCACCATATATAGAGGGAGATAGCGAGGACGTGCTGTTGACGATCACGGACTCTTTGTTAATGACCAGGCTCTGCAGGACCGATGCAGCCGCGGTGTAGTCGGCATTGCCAGGCTGATTTGCGGCCACGACACAGGTGCCCGCCCCCATCACCGTCAGCGTGTTACCGGAGACCGTGCAAGGACCGGAAGACACACTTAAGATCACCGCCAGGCCAGAACTGGCCGTGGCACTCAAAGAGATCGGCGACACCCCATAGGTCACCGGGCTTGCGGGAGCCGTAAAACTGATCGTCTGCGAAGCCGCAGTCACGGTCAGGGCGCCCGTTGATAAAACTGAAGGTGTAGTTGCTCGCCGCCAGCGTTCCAGCCGCAGAGGTGATCGTGTAGCTGCCAGGTGCGGATGTGGCCGTAGCCGTTGTAGTCAGGCTGGGAGCGCCGCTCAAGACACTCGATGTGTCACCGTTCACGAACCCAGAAAAGCTCGCGGTAAACGTCGGATTTGCGGCGCCGTATGCCCTCGAAGCGTTATTGGCGGTCACCGTCAGGACCGCCGCATTGACGACGATGCTGTGAGAGACCGTTGCCGCTGCCAAGTAATTTGTGCTGCCCGCCTGATTTGCTGCCACAACACAGGTGCCCACGCCCGTCACCGTCAGCGTGCTGCCGGAGACTGAACACGATCCGGACGACACGCTGAAAGAGACCGCCAGCCCAGAAGGGACCGCGGCAGAGAGCGAGATCGGAGACACCCCATACGTCACTGGGCTCGCCGGAGGCGCGAAGGTGATCGTCTGAGAAGCTCGGGTCACCGTCAGCGTTCCATTCAAGTAGCTGAATGTGTAGTTGGCAGCTGTCAACGCCTCGGAAGAAAATGTGATCGCATAGGGTCCAGGAACTGACGAAGTTGTTGCACCTGTTGTCTCCGCAGCCGAGCCGCCAACGACAGTCGATGTGTCGCCATTTACATATCCGGTGATCGTGTAGCTGAATGTCGGATTCGCTGCGCCGTAGACCCGAGAAGCGTTGCTCGCCGTCACGGTCAATACCGCCTGATTGACCGTCACGCTTTGCGTAACCTGAGCCGCAGCCAAGTAGTCGGTGTTGCCTGCCTGGTTTGCGGCCACCACACAGGTACCCGCTCCAGTCACCGTCATCGTGCTGCCCGAAACCGTGCAGGGACCCGACGAGACACCGAAGGTCACCGCCAGCCCGGAGCTGGCAGTCGCACTCAAAGAGATTGGTGAAACCCCGTAGGTCACTGGGCTTGCGGGAGACGCAAAGCTGATTGTCTGAGACGCTTGGGTCACGGTCAGTGTCCCATTCACGTAGCTGAAGGAGTAATTGGCTGCTGTCAATGCCTCTGAAGAGAAGGTGATCGAGTAAGAGCCAGGAGCAGAAGTGCTCGTTGCACTCGTCGTCTCTGCAGCCGAGCCGCCAACCACGCTCGACGTGTCCCCATTCACATAGCCGGTGATCGTGTAACCGAACGTCGGATTCGCAACGCCGTAGACCCGCGAGGCGCTGTTCGCAGTCACCGTTAGCCGAGCAGCGTTCACGGTGACGTTCTGCGTCACCTGGGCCGCAGCCGAGTAGTCCGCGTTGCCTGCCTGATTTGCAGCCACCACGCATGTACCGGCCCCTGTCACCGTCAGCGTGCTGCCAGAAACGGTGCAAGGCCCGGAAGAGACGCTGAACGCGACCGTTAGCCCGGAGCTGGCCGTCGCACTCAAAGCGATCGGCGATACCCCATACGTCACAGGGCTTGTCGGGGCCGTAAAAGTGATTGTTTGAATGGCCTTGCTGATCGTCAGCGTCGTCGAACCGCTGGCCGCATTGTTGTTGCTATCGCCGCTGTAGGCTACCCCAACAGTGTATGTACCTATTCCGTAGGTCGAACTAAACTGAGGCGCTGTGGCCGAACCCGAAGAGAGAGTTTCCGTTGCCCAAGCCGAGCCGTTGATCGTGAACGATAGCGTTCCGGTTACCGTGCCACTATCACTTACGTAGCCAGCGCAGATCGAATTGCTGCCTTCATAGGTAATCGGATTCGGCGAGCACGTATCGGAAATGCTCGGTGTTGCTTTGCCGATCGTGAGTGTTGTCGAGGTACTCGCAGGGTTGTTGTTGCTGTCACCGTTATAGGTAACGGCGATCGTGTATGAACCAGCTGCGCACCCATTGAAGCCTTCTGCCGACGCCGTGCCGCCACTCAATGTCTGTGTCGTCCAGGCGCTACCGTTGATCGTCCAGGTTGTCGTGCCGGTGGCTCCGGCACTAACGGTTGTCGTGCAGGTTGTGGTCTCCGATCCATAGGTGATCGGATTGGGAGAACACGAGACGGTGATGTTCGGGGTCGCCTTGACTTGGGCCACCGCGCGAATTCGATTATTCCCGTTGTCCGCAATATAGATATTGTTGGCGGTGTCGACCGCCACGCCGTAGGGGTAATTTAGTTCCGCGCTTATTGCAGCTCCGCCATCGCCGGAGTAGCCCGCAGTGCCATTTCCGGCCACGGTGCTGATGTCGCCCGTAGAAGCTGTTACCTTGCGGATGCGATCATTGGCTGAATCCGCAATGTAGATGTTGCCTGCCGCGTCTACCACCACGCCAAAGGGGAAATTGAGCTCAGCAGCCGTTGCCAGCCCACCGTCGCCTGAATAGCCCCCGGACCCGTTTCCGGCCACGGTAGAAATATCGCCTGTTGAGACAGTTACCATGCGGATGCGTGTGCTTCCCCAGTCCGCAAAATAGATGTCACCTGCTGCATCCAGCACGATGCTCATGGGCTGAGTTATCTTTGCGCTGGTCGCCGGACCTCCATCACCGGAATAGCCCCAGGTGCCTGTGCCGGCTACGGTTGTGATAATTCCGGTGGAAGCCGTCACTTTGCGGATGCGATAGTTGCCTGAATCCGAGATATAGATATTCCCGGACGTATCCACTGCCACGTCATAGGGAGAATTCATCTCTGCGCTAGTGGCCGGACCGCCGTCGCCGGAGTAGCCCTCAGTTCCGTTGCCTGCGACCGTAGAGATGTCACCCGTCGAGGCCGTTACCTTGCGAACGAGGTTATTTCCCAAATCCGCGATGTAAATATTTCCCGCCGCGTCTACAGCCACGCCTGATGGCGAAAACAATTCAGCGCTGGTGGCCGGACCACCGTCGCCAGAGTAGCCTGCAATGCCATTCCCGGCTACAGTGGTGATGATTCCGGTGGAAGCTGTCACCTTGCGGATGCGCTCGTTGCATGTATCTACGATGTAGATATCGCCAACCGCATTGATCGCCACGTTACGCGGGAAGCATAGATCCGCTGCAGTGGCCAATCCATTGTCGCCAGAATAGCTCGCTGTCCCGTAGCCAGCCACCGTGTCGATGTTCCCTGGCGCGGGAAGAGTAATCTGACCATACGCAGCGGGTCGGGTCAGCAGCAAAATGACGACCCAAAGAAGAGATGGAACAACCCGACGATTGCTATCCATCCTCAGGCTCCTTGCGCCAATGGCCGGAGACAGACCTCCTGCCCACATCCGCCGAGACACCAGCAGAATCGCCGATATCCATATCCAGCTACGAAGTGCTTTCACCATTTGCCTTCCTCCCCGCACAGGTTCTTGGAGCGAACAATCGTCCCGTCTCCACACAGCTGCATCCTCCGGCACCCTAGAACGCGGCACCCCTTAAGAGTGATCTGGCTCAAGGAGCCAGGTGCTGACGCGCATTTTTCTAGTACTTGTTAGGCCTGCCGCGTCAATGAACGTAGCCGCACGGCTCTTTCCTTGCGTGAATGAACCTCTTCAAGGGCATCAGAACCTAAAAGGGTCGCCAGACTACATGCGCCCCGAGCCATGAGCTCCACTTCAAGCGCAACACGTGCTCGCTTCGTTTTATATATATTACACCATTTCTATATTAATTCAAAATGACTCACCGGCGCTTGTTGGAGAACCGATTTCCTTTTTTGGAAAAGAGACGGGACTTTAAAATCACGGCGGCGGGAACCACAGCCTTACGTCTGGTATCAAACATGTAGCTGTAATGTTGTGCTCGATGAAATCAAACTATTTGGAAAGGGCAAGAAATGACAGTCGCGGAAGCGCAGGAACAACTCGAAACACTCACAAGAAATCTTGCACGCAGCGAGATTTCGCTTAACCAGCGGCAGATTTGTGAAGCACAAATGGCTCGCTATTATCGAATCATTCAAAAAGCGCGACAGCAGGCGCACCGGTCTCTAGCCTCTCCTGCTCTGGCTCTCCTCAACATGACCGGCCATACGGCTCTCGATCAAGATCATAATGCCGCACTCATCACGGCAGCTTATCTCATCCGCTGCGCTTCTATCGAACAACTGGCTGTCGCGATTCCCGTCGCAATTCGCGAAACCTCAACGAACAACTATTGGCCGGTACCGGTCAAGTTTCCCGAATTCAGTGAGATCACTGTCCGCCTGCTCAGCCTGGACAACAATACGCTCTCATTGGAGCGTAGAATTGCTATCCGGACGGCTCTGCTGCTGAGCACTATCGTTAGTCGACAGCAGATCCACCAATCGGTTCGGCGCTCTCGGGCTCACAATGACGTCACCCAGAGCAAACAAGCATCCACGCCTCGAAGGGCGGCAACTCCAAAAGGCGTGCAGTGAACTGCAAAATCGAAGAGGTGGCTTCCCCGCCTCTTCATGCAATGAATCCACCATTATCTTGACCTTCGCTTTACGGAAACGCCTTTACGTTCTGTAGGTTACGGTTTTCGCGTCAAGCTGTACACATGTGGTGTATAATACATCATAGAAAGGAAACAGCATGATCCCAGCCAAGAGGACCGCACCCCGAACGAAGCGTAGAATTGTTGCTCCCGCAGAGAAGCGTACTCAACTCCGGCTCACCGTCGATTCCAGATTCACTTTGAGCCACTTCAACCAACTTTTTGCTGTCCTGAAAATCCGGAGAAAGAACGCCCTCGCAGAGCACATCATCATGAATTTCAAAACCAAGGCAGCGCAGGCGCAACTCCTTGCGTTCTACAACGGCCCGTGGCTGAACATTCCATTTCAAGCTATCGACACCGCCTTCGTCTTTCCGTTGACCCATGAGATCGCGGATGAACTGGAGAGAGTTGGAGGAGAGGTTCTTGGGGGGGTCAATCGCTCCAAGGCATTTCGCGTAATGGTGGCCTACTTTGCCTCCATCTACAAGCTAAAGAGCAAAACACAAACCACCTCCGTATAATCCTCTCGGAATTTTGCCAGGCAAGAGGCAGCCGTATGAACCTGATGATCGTGGAGAGCCCAAACAAGATCAAGAAGATCAAAGCAATTCTGGGCAGTGGCTGGGATGTTGCCGCGAGCGTTGGGCACATTCGAGATCTTCCAGTGAGCGAATTCGGTATTGAGCCGGAGACCTACCGGCTCCAATACCAGATCCTCGAACGGAGCAAACCTGTTGTTTCGCAACTGCGGCAGCGCGCCGCGCGCTCCGAACAGGTTTACCTCGCCACCGACCCAGACCGCGAGGGAGAGGCCATTGCGTGGCACCTGCAGCAGGTTCTAAAACTTCATCGATACGTGCGCGTCACCTTCGACGCAATCACCGAAAGCGTGATCCGGTCTGCGCTCAAGGCGCCGCGGCAACTCAACGTGAACCTCGTCCACGCACAAGAGGCTAGGCGAGGCGCGGATCGCCTCGTCGGCTATCAAGTGTCGCCTGCTCTTTCACATCAGACAGGCATTCCCCGGCTCAGTGCCGGGCGCGTCCAAAGCGTAGCTCTCCGCCTCGTCGTCGATCGACAGCGCGAAATCGACGCATTCAAAGAGACAAAGCATTTCGGCGCAGAAGCGATCTTCGACAATGGAAAATGGCGCGCCCAATGGGACACCGCCCCTTTTCTGAAGGAAGGCGAAGAATACATCCTGGACGCTTCCCTTGCCGAAGAAGCTGCGAAATGCAGACTCTTTGCCGTCACCGCCGCGGCGACGAAGCCGGCGGCCAAAGCCCCGCCGCCACCCTTCACAACCGCCACGTTGCTCCAGGCAGCGAGCGTGACGCTCGGATACAAGCCAGAACAGACCGCCCAACTCGCTCAGCGGCTATTCGAAGAAGGGTTGATTACCTATCACCGCACCGACAGCCAGAACTTCTCCGCGGAAGCGCTAGCCGAGATTCGTGCCTACGCGGCCAGCAACAACCTGCCTTTACCATCCAAACCGCGTACCTGGAAGTCCAAAGAGAGCGCCCAGGAGGCGCACGAAGCGATCCGCCCCACCCACCTGGAACAACTACATGCCGGCGCAGACAACGACCAGAAGAACCTCTACGAGCTTATCTGGACCCGAGCTGTAGCTTCTCAGCTTGCGGATGCCGAATACAGCGTGAACACCCTCACACTCATCGCCCAGGATAGCTCGCAGCCCTTCGTCTTCAAGGCGATGGGCCGAATCCTCATCAAGCCCGGCTGGCGCACGCTGACGGCCAAGGACGCTGCCGAGGAACCTGATGCGAACGACGCGGAAGACGCGGAGAAACAATCGGACGAGAATGGCCGTGTTCCTGCGCTTGGACGCGGCACCCAGCTCCATGCCGACAGCGCCCGCGTGTTGAACAAGCAGACGCGCCCGCCGAGCGGCTACACTCAGGCAAGCCTGATTAAGAAGCTGGAGCGTGAAGGAATCGGACGGCCCTCCACCTACCCGGCCATCCTCAAGAACATCATCACCCGCAATTACATCGACGATTCCAAGAAGATATTGCGGGCCACGGACCTCGGCATCCTGCTCATCGACGCGCTCAAAGGCCACTTCGCCTTTCTTGAGTACGACTACACCCGCTCCCTTGAGCAGCTGCTCGACGATATTGCCGAAGGCAAAGCCCAGTATCTCAACGTGGTTTCCAGCATTGACAGCCAGCTCAAAAAGGAGCTTTCGCAGTTGCACATCGCTCCACAACCTGCCTTGGCGTCGAACGGTTCAGCGTTGGCAAAGACTGGCACAGCCCCGCAGCCCGGTTCGCTCATGTGCCCGAAATGCAAGCAAGGCACCGTCAAAAAGCCCAATGGGCAAAACTTCTACGGTTGCAGCCGCTACCGCGAGGGTTGCAACTTCAACATCAACGAAACCATTGCGAAGAAGACCCTCACCCCGAAGCAAATTGAGGCACTCTGCACGAAGGGCAAAACCGGGGTGCTCAAAGGCTTCATTTCTAAACAAGGCAAGTGCTTCGAGGCGTGCTTGACATTGGGCGAAGAAACAGCATGGAAAGCGCAATTTCGTTTTACCTCCGGCAACTGATAATCGGAGCCCAAGAGACGGCCGCTCGGCAGGTAGCTCGGGGCGTTGCGTCGATTCAAGGATCGTCCGCATCGGAGTTGCATCTTGTACTAGCGTCCAAGCCATTTGCCCGAATATGGATGGTGACGTCGACGTCAGTAACTGTCTGGTCGTCTCTCCACACTGACGTGGGTTTGGCGGCTGTTTGGTGCCATCATTCTAATGCAGGTGATCGTACGCCAGCTTAGCCAACCGGCCAGACAATTGTTAGTTCATCTCGCGCCGGCTCTCAGTCGTCGGGCGGGGTTGTTTCCGTTTCCCCCGCGTCCAACAGCCCACCAAGAAACTTCTTGTCAAAACTCCGGACATACTATACATTTGTATAGTATGTCCGTAGATTTGACCCCAGCACAGCAGCGAGTCCTCAACTTCGTGACGGCGCGCGTCGCGAGGGGTGAGAATGCGCCAACTTACCGTGAAATCTGCAAACAGCTGGGATATCGAAGTCCAAAGGCAGCTGCGGACCATATGGCGGCACTTGAACGAAAGGGCTATGTGAGCCGGGAACGGGGCCAGGCGCGGGGCATCAAGTTGACCAGCAAATCGTCGGGCGTCCCGCTATTAGGGCGGATTCCCGCGGGGTATCCGAGCGACTCGCCGACAGAGTTCGAGGCCCGCCTGCCGATCGATCCAACAGCATTTGGCATTCGCGACCGCTCGAAGGCATTTGCTCTGCGAGTTCGCGGAGACTCCATGACTGGGCGCCAGATCCTCGACGGTGACATCGTGCTCGTCGAACAGGAGCAATCGCCGCGAAACGGCGAGATTGTCGCCGCCATCATCGATAATGAATCGACGCTCAAAACTCTGGTACGGCGGAATGGAGAGACGTGGCTGCGGGCAGAAAATCCGCTCTACCCGGATCTCATTCCGACTTTTGGCCTTTCGATCCAAGGTGTTGCACGAGCTGTGATCAGGTTTCTTAGCCTATGAGAACCGTTCTTGAGACTCTTCACTTTACGCCGACTAGCTCATTGCCCGGACTTGTCGCCGTCAACGGCGAGATGCCGGACAAGATCGAGGAACAGTACGCAATATGGCAAGCAAGAGATATCGGCGAAATTGATTATGTCTTCTTCCGCAGGTTCGCGGACGGCAGGTCCTCGCAGCCTGCGGCCTGTGTGGTCGACAACAGCGATGACCATCTCGATGAAGCTCAACTGGCGGAGCTTCACCGCAGGCTGTGGCTGAACGGTTTCTCTCCTCTTCTTTACGTAGGATGGCAGACTCGTGTCGATATCCTGAGCTGTGCGCGCGGTCCCGATTTCTGGGAAGGTTCGAAAGTCAAATACGGGCCGGCCGAGAGAATTGAGATTGCGAAACAAATCTCGCTCGCTCTAGGCGAAGATGACAGACTGAGCCGCTTCTCGGCATTTCGTCTTAGTGACGGGACCTTCTGGGACGACCCGGCAAATTCGGGACTTGCGCAATCCGAAAAGGCCGCTCACCGGCAACTCATTCGTGCCGTTGTAGAGACCGATAACGAGATCGAGGGTCACAAACAACCCGTTCTGAGGCGGCTTCTGCTCCTGACGATTCTGATTAAGTATCTCGAAGATCGAGGGGTCTTCCCGAAAGATTGGTTCAAGCAGTTCCAGCCAGGGGCAACTTGCTTCTTCGATCTCTTGCGGCAAGGATCGCCAAACACTATCCGAGAACTCCTGGTCAAGCTGGAAAGAAAGTTTAACGGTGACGTCTTCGAGCTTCCCGAAGCCGGGCAGCGTCTTACTGTGAACGCTTTGCGCCGCTTTGCCGAATTTGTGGAGGGCAAAACGCTTGGCTCTCAGCGGTATTTATGGGAGCAGTATTCCTTTCGGCATATCCCTGTCGAGGTTCTGAGCCACCTCTATCAGCATTTTGCGCAAGAGGGGAAAGGTGCGGTATTTACCCCTCCAATGGTCGCGACGCTCATGCTCGACTATGCTATGCCGTACAAGAATCTCACTGGCCATGAGCGCGTCTTGGACCCGACCTGTGGTTCGGGAATTTTTCTTGTTGGTGCGTTCCGGCGGCTTGTGCATTTCTGGCAAAGCAAGAACAACTGGCAACAACCGGAAGTGTCCACCCTAAAGAAAATCCTCAGGCAGAGCATCTTCGGGGTGGAACTGCAGGAGGAAGCCGTCCATCTGACGGCGTTCAGCCTTGCGCTGGCCATTTGCGATGCACTTCAGCCCAACGTGATCTGGGGCGAGTTGCGCTTCGACAAGCTGGTGGGCGCCAATCTGCAAATTGGCGATTTCTCTGAATGGCTCAAGTCTCGCCTAGGGAACGCAAAGCATGACCGCTTTGATGTCGTGGTGGGCAATCCTCCCTTCATGTCCAAGCTGAATGGGGCAGCGGTGCTATTCCGCCGGCAACAAAAGCGCTCGGTCGCCATCCCAGATAAGCAGATGGCATATTTCATCCTTGAACAATCAGTTTCACTCCTGGCGGAGACGGGGCGGCTCTGCCTTATCCAGCCGCATGGCTTCTTGTACAACGAGAAAGCCCGTTCATTCCAACAGTCGTTTCTCAGTGCGGCCTCCACCGAGGTAATTCTGGACTTCACATCCATTCGTCAGCTTTATGACGGAGCCGATCCAAAAACAGTGGCCGTGCTGAGCGTCGCCCGGAAGCCCGAGGGCGATCATCGCATCCGCCACCTGACGTTTCGGCGCACTTTCAGCGTAAAGGAAAGAATAGCGTTCGAGCTCGATCACTATGATGGACATTTCGTGTCTCAAACGACAGCGAAGAATTATCCGTGGATCTGGCGGGCAAACTTGCTTGGGGGCGGGCGCCTCTTTAATCTTGCGGTCCGTTTGAGCAGTACCTCGACGTTAGGAGACTTCGTTGTCGGAAACAATTGGGACTACGGTGAGGGGTACATCGCGGCGTTGAAGGGCAAACGCGAGCTCGCCTCTTGGCTGACCGGCCAGCCATTGTTGCCAACCGAAGCCCTAACCGACACGGGAATTGATGACACTCGTATCGAAGTTGTAACGGCGAAGCGGTTCAGATCGTGCTATACGCCGACGCGGTACTCGGGGCCGATAGTAATGATTAAAGGAAATGAATCGTTACCTTGTGCATTCCGCCGGCGCGGCTTTTTGGCTTACAAAGACAAGATCGTCGGCATCCATGCGGACGAATCGGACGTTGCGAAACTCGAAAAGTTCTATCGGATTTTTGTTGCGAATCGCAAAGTGCTCCGCGCATTTTGTCTGTTGTTTGGAACGCAGGCCCTGCTTGGCAAGTCCACCGCAATACTCAAGCGGGATCTCGATGTCCTCCCGTGGCCACATGACGGCGTCTCCTGGGATTTGAGCAGCTGGGAGAAGATACTGTGCGCCGAGTTGGTCGAATATATGGCGGATTATGTCCGTCTGGGCCAGAATTCTGAACTACTGAAAACGCAAGTCCGGCCCGCTGAATTCCGGTGTTACTCAGAGACTTTTTGCAGCCTGTTAGGAAGCGTGTATGGAAATATAAGGTCAATCAGGTCAGGCATCTTTGGGGGACTTGCTTACCAAGCATTCTGTTTTGGCGATAATGCGACCATTGATTGGCCTGGGGATTGGGCCGAGAAATTGCAGGAACTCGTGTTCGCCAAGCATGGCGATGCCTTACGGACCGTTCGCATACTTCGATTCTACGAAGGCAACACAATCATTATGGTGAAACCGGATCGCTTGCGCTACTGGATTCCTTCTACTGCGATTCGCGACGCCGATGAAACTTTAGTGGACCTTCAAGGGCAGGGCTACTGATGGCGGATGCACTTCCTTTGAACACTCCGAGCCTGGGCCGAATCACGGAAGGGCCCACAACGTCGCTTGTCGAGCGGACATTGGAGTTTGTGTTTTCGGAACTCGCCACTTGGCGCGATGATTCGGACCGCTCCCCGGAAGATGCGGAAGAGCGGCTCAACGCCCAGCTCTGCAAGTATCTCAACGTGGCTGCCTCGAACCGATTTCCCATGGTCTTCTTTCATCACGAGGAGAAGCAGACCGGCATTCGTCGCGTCGATATGTCAGTTCTTTCCAAGAGCGGGATGGTCCTCGGCCTGACATACCACTCGATTTACGACCCATTCCTGGTCCTTGAAGGAAAGCGGTTGCCGGCACCAAGCGCGGACCGTGAACGGGAATATGTTACTGGACGCACCAAGAAGTCCGGCGGAATTCAGCGCTTCAAGCTCGCCCTTCATGGTGCTCAGCAGACGACTGCGGCAATCGTCGGATATGTCCAGTCGGGGAACCTGGGTGAATGGCTGTCGAGAATCAACGAATGGATTTGTGATGAGGTGGAGAACAAAGACGCAGCGGGAGAGGAATGGTCATCAGCGGAACAACTCGTTACTTTTAGAGAAGACGCCGGTCTCCGCATTGCCACTTCCTCATCTGCGCACCCCCGCGACAAATCCGCAGTTTCTCCCCAGATCCAGCTCCGCCATTTTTGGGTAGCGATGGTCAATTGATTGCATCGCGCCCCCCAAATTATGAATGCTTATGAATCTCATTCGAACCACGGTTGAGGTTGTTCCAGATGTCTCGGCTAGTGGCCGGTCAACTCTCCGGTCCCACGTTTACCAGGTACTCGGACGGCTGCAACATTACGCCGATTGCAAACACGATTCGGCAACCGGCGCCTCCTGTTGATTCCGACTGCGCGGCCGGCCGCGCCGACTCAAATACCGTGCGCCGAAAGCCGCCCAAACCGCGCTATTCACCAAGGTGTTCACAGAGCATCCACGCAGCCGAGCCACTCCGTGGACGGCGATCCACATTGAGTTGAATACTCCAACCTGCATTGCATGGACCCGGCTGCAATCCACATCGAGCAATTCCACATCGTGAAGATTCACTTTATCCAGAGCCTCACGGACGCGAATCGACAAATCGCCGTGCATTCTCCAGCGCCGGCGTAGGCAGCGATCAACCTTTGCACTGAAACGAATATTGCGGTACACGATCTGGATCGTCATCCTCTATTCTCCCGCCCTCAAATTTCCATACGGTTCCGTAAATGCGATGTCACGATTCACGCGCACGTTGAACCGATAGCCCGGTCGAATTTTCACCGTAGGCTGGATATTCAGGTTCTTCCGCGTCACCTCCATGCCCAACTGCCCGAACTGCTGGCCAAGGGCTTGAGTCGCCTCCGCGCTCGGCGACAAGACACCCGACGCCGAACTCGTCTGAGGCTGGGACATCTCAATGCCGGCCGTGAACGCACTCAGCATCAAAGCCATTGAGACAAGCCTCACAAAATGGTTATCCACTTGGTCGTGAAATCCGGCCGCTCCAGAGACATCGTGTCCCACCATCCCATCGAGATCCACGCTGGACCCGTCCGGGAAGATCAGGCGCGACCAAATGACGATCGCGCGACTCTGGCCATACGAGACCCGGTTGTCGTATTGACCGACCAGGCGCGATCCTTGGGGAATCAACAGATACTGGCCCGTCGCCGTGTCGTACACATTCTCACGCACAACGGCCTTTACCTCACCCGGAAGATCGGTGTTCACATCACTTTCAAGCGTCGCCGGAATGTCCCATCCAGACTTGATTTCGTACTTCGACAGAGCAGGTGCTCGCGTTGCGGACGAATAATCCCGCTCTTCCCGGCCCTCCCGCGCTTTTTCGATGAAATCCTCCTTATGCTGTTGAAGGTTCGCATCGCCATCGTCTCCAGAGCCCTCATTCCCGGACTGCAACGAAGGGCTCGGTCCCCCAGCATTCCCACCAGACCCGGCTTTCGGATATTCGCCGAGGATCTGCTGAAGAACCGAACCCACGCCCCCGGAAGGGAGAGAGGCTCCCAGGGAATCCAAACCTGCCAACCCTTTGCCACTCGAAATCGAAGTTCCCGCTGTACGCGCTTCGAGATCGTCCTTGTACATCTCTTCACGCCACTCATCCGCTGCGCTTCGTACCGCAGGCGCCACCCCCTGAGAGCCCGCCTGCTGCTGATTCAACGCGCCCCTGCCGTCTGTGGGCATTCCCTTTGGTGGCCGTCCAGATGCGGCAATCTGCCGAGCCTCAAGAGGGGGAACAAGCGCATCTCTCGAGTATTGGGAAGAAGCTACAAGTTCAGCCGGAACACCGGCGCTCTGCTCACGCCCCTCAAGCGCGTCCGGCGTACTCCCCCCGGCCTGCTCCTGGTTCAGAGCTTCCTTTCTTGCGTCAATCTTCCGCTGGTCTTCGAGATCCTCCCAGACCTTTGTCCCGGTCGATTGCGCATCCGAAACCGATTGCTCATCCTTAGCCTTTTCCGCCGCCGACTTCTTTCCGCCCCGAGCCATCACCCCATAGACAATCAGCCCCAGAAATCCCAGGACGGCGACGAATAACATCCCCCTCACAGCCGGATTCAGATGCTTGCCGTCCGTGGGCCAGAAATGCAGCTTCAAAGGCTGCTTACTGCGTGTCGGGCTGTCGCCTTCCAGCTTTGGAGTCAACACAACCTCCTCACGCCCGTTCCCATCGATCTTGTTTTCGTCCGCCATCACTTTGCCTCCGTATGCGGCGTGAGCGCATCCTTGCGCTCGATCTGCACAAGCTCCTGATGCTTCCCAACACCGAGCAACAAGGCTGCCTTCACAAAAAGGCGGTCCACTACGAAGGTCGTGCCCTTTACGCGGAAATTGACCATCTCGTTGCCCTCCGGGCCTTCGATCACCAACGTCGGCAGTTCCTGAAACGCAGTCACGCTCGGCATCTCGATGTAGGTCTTCTCTCCGTCATCCAGGACCCGCACAGGCCGGATGGAGTCCGCGCCCGATTTCACCTTGAACGTGTAATCAAAGTAGAGCTTGTCAACAGCATCGTTGCCGGTTTGCGAAATGCGCGACGCGTCTACGTGGTCCTTGTGTTCTTTCGCCTGCTGTTCCAGGAAGAGCTTCCACTGCAACGGCTGATCATCTGGATACAGAAATGCGATCCGCGAGACGTAATCACCCGGCTTGGAAACCAACCGGAGGTAATACGTTCTCCTGTCCGTGGCAACAATCATGGTCGTATCGAGGCCCGCCATCTTCGGCTTCACTACCAGGATCGGCGTAGCGGCGTCCCCCGACCCCGATAAGATCGGAGTCACAATCCATCGCACCGAGTCTCCGATCTGCGGCTCGCCCAGAATCTTTTCGCCCGCTTGCAACTCGATCGAACTCACGCGAAGCGGTGTAGCCACCAACGTCGGTTGCCCAACGCCAAAGGTGTAAACGACCCGTCCATCCGGGCCTGGGACCGGATTGTTCTGTTCGTTTGAGAGCCTCGCTGAAAGCGCAACCGCCTCTCGCGCCGTCTCCGACAGCGGCACATCCCCCGACGGCTCCCACCCAGGAGGAACTCTGACCCCAAGTCCCGCGCTCGCGGCTGCCGGCTCAATACCCGCACCGGGCCCCTGCTCCAGGGCCTTCTGGATCGCTGTAAACGGATACTTGTCCGTGGGAACGATCTCCGGCTTGGCCGGAGCGGCCTTCGTCCGATTCAGCATTACCACGCCGCCGGCCGGTGCGCTCGCACTCGGGGCAACCTCTTGTGCGAACCCGCGGAAGGCGCTCACACCCATCGCAACCAACACCAACACTCGTACCGTCTTCATAATCTCGCCTTCCTTGACTGAACTAAAGAACCTTCGACCAGCTCACATTCGTGACATAGATCCCGAGAGGATTTACCCGTGCCAGACCCTCATCTTCGGGCGGATGAATTGAGATCGTAATGACACCCTTGTAGTTCTGAGTGCCGACCTGCTCACCCTTCAGGTCGAATGTCGTCTCCGCCCACTCGACCTCATAACTGTCTTTCGAGGACGCATAAAGAGCGCGCACATTGACGGAGGCGGTCTCCGTTTGCGCCAGCTTCAATGGCGACTCATCGCGATACGCATCGCTGATCCGGATCGCCGCAGGCGTACCGTTGCCGATCTGCGCATACACCCGCTCGATCGCATTCTTCTCGACCGTCGCGTCCGACGATACCATTCGCCAGTCCTGGACCCAAGACCACAACGCCGCGCGTATCAAGCGGTCGTCGGCAACCGAGGCTTGAACCGCCGTGCCCTGGCTCACCACGTTGCCCAGGTTGTCTACCGCAACGATGTAGGGAATGACCTTTGGCTTGGCCCCGATCACAATCAAGCCCAAGACCGCGACGAGCGCAACTACGCTCGATGTCACCGCCAGAAGCCGCCAATTGCGCGCAGCCACGATCAGATCCCGATACCGCTCGTTCCACTCGTCGCGAGCCGCCAGGTACGGACTCTTGCCCGAACATCTTTCTTCCACACTTGCCTGCGATGCGCTCATCTTTTGCTCCTACTCTCCGTGCTGAATGTTCAGAGTCGGCGCCGACACAGTCGCCGAATCCTCCGGTAGATGCTGTTGTACCTGTGCCGCGGTATTATGAATCCCCGAGATCTTCTCGCCCAACGAGCGATCGTCCGAGCGACTTCTCGCGCCCGACCCTTCCTCTCCAGCGGGATTTACAACCCCGAGAGGCCCTTCCCTGACTGCGCCCGGCGCTCCAATCGGCGCGGGGGCCGTGACACCCTCTCCCTCGCTGGCCCCTGTGCTTCCGCCCGCAACTTGCGAAGGCGCCGGGTTAACTCCACCGGCATCGGCGGACGCCGGCGAACTGCCCGACGCCACGTCCGCACTACGGGCGCTCTTTTCTCCCTGCGCCCCCACGGTTACAGGAGGCGGATCGACAGCCACAACTCCGCCGCCTCCACCACTCGCACTCGGAGAAGGCGGCGGCACAGTGTTGATCGCGTCCTCAACGCCTGACGCAGCGCCGCTGCCCCCGGCACCGGCCATCGTGCTGCCCATGCCCGGAACCATTCCGCCAGCTCCTCCAGGCATGAAACTTCCACCCATCCCACCAGCGCCCGCCGCGCCCGCTCCACCACCTGCGGCCGCACCACCCGCAGCCAATGCGCCCACGCCGCCTGCGACCGCTCCCACTCCCGCCGTTGCAACGGCGCCGATCGTACCCGCCGCAATCGCAGCCGACATTGCAGGAGCAATCAGATCCGAACTGCCCATCTGAAGCGACCCTTGCAGGATGCTGCCGGCAAGCTTCGGCACCTGCCAAGCGAGCGCCATAAACACGATGACGCTGGCCAACAATCCGAAAAGCGATTGAAGCCCAGCCGTACTCAATGGAATTTGCGAGGCTTCCTGCACCCATGTATTCGATAAGGTTTGGCCCAGGCCGATAATCATGTAGAGAACCATCAGCCGCACTCCCGTCGATACGACCAAGGAGATATAGCGTTCCGTATACGGAACGGTCCACCGGGACGCACCGAACCCGAGGAAAATCAAACCTGCGCTCATGACGACATAACTCTCGACAGTCGCCATAATGAAGGTCAGCGTAATGACCACATACGCGAGGAAGATCAACAAAGCACAAAACAGCGCAACAAGTGCCGGAATCAGAGAAGCAGCCGTCAGAGCGGCCCCCGCGCCGGGAATGATAACTCCCAAAATGCCTCCAGCCGTGGCGCCTGTCGCGGCATTTGGCAGGCAGGCTGCCAAAATCGCCCCGCTGATTTGAACGCCGGTCCACAAAATATCCGAAGGATTCAGATACCCTGACACCCCTCCTGCCTGTTGACCGATCTGGACGAAGCTATTGATGATCGCAGGAAACCATGTCGATTGATTGATGAGCAGTGCATAGAAGAAGCTGATGGTCATGAACTTCTTCAAGAAGCCCGCAATCCATCCCTGCATCTCGTGCCCTTCAAGGAAAAGAACAATCATCGCCCAGGTGAAATCAATAAAGGCAAGAAGACCGAACAGCTTATTCGCATAGCCGAACGCAGTTGAGACCCAGGTCGTGGTTGCATTCTTGTAGACATCGAGCAAATCCGACGGCCCGGACTGAGGCGCCGTGCTCTGCCCATAGGCAAGAGCCGCAGTCACGATCACTAGCGCGCTAAAGACCAACAACGACCTGTGTCTCAGTTTCATCTCGATCGCTCCGTGCTACTGCTGTGGAACCGGCGAATAGGTCCGTGTGTCCGTATTCGCACCGGTGGGCACTGTAAAGAACGTATCGTTCATATCGCCGTCAGCCTGCGCGGACGCCGCCTGCTCTGCCTGATACGTGGCCTTCGAGGTAATGTCCGTAAGCATCAGCTGGCGCAGTTTTTCGAGCTCCGCCAATTCCTGTGCGGCAAGAGAATTCCCCACTTGAAGGGTCTGCAACAGCGTCGTTGAGTTCTGAGACTGCTGCTCTAATGTCTGCACTAACGCGGCATCGTTATTCAGCTGCGAGTATTGAAGTCCCGCAACCTTCAGCGCCGAATGAGCCGTGTCCAGGTTTGTGTTGTACCAATTCCGATACATGCCCGCGTAATTCGTCGGGTTCGCATTCCCATAACCGGGGAACCGCGCGTTGAACTCATCGTCCAGATTGGCCATCGAATAGGCCAGGCCATTTCCGTACTGCACGACACCGTTCAATGCCGACAGATCATTCGCGATGGCGCTAAAGTTGAAATTGCCGTTGCCGATCCCCTGGACCATCGCCGTAGTTTGCTTGTATGCCTCTTCCAGGTGCTCGATTTGCGTTTGCGCCTGCTGCAGCTGGGTTGCGTACTGTTGAATTTGCTGTTCATATTGCAGAACGAGTTGCACATTGTTCATGATTTGGGTCCACTCCGTGGCGAGACCCGCGACCACGCCCGCATGTGCTTCATCCACGTTCAGACTCACCGTAAAGATGAATCCAGCCATGACGATACCGATACGAAGCAGCAACCTTTTCATGCATTCCTCCTCACGACACAAGTTTCAGGCCGGACTGCTTCGCTCCATATTTGGTATCGAAGTACTCCGCCCAGTTGGCGACACCACGCACGCGCAGCCATTCCGAGATCCATCCCTCCCTGTGTGTTTTGCGGATTTCGCCGATGCGGGCGCGCACCTCCGGACCGCTCACGCCCACGAATGCGAGAGCGACAGGGCCGAAGCCGATATTGAAAAGCCGGCGCCCGTTGGGCGTCCGCTGGTAATACTCACGCTTTGGAATGGCGCGAGAGATCATCTCGATCTCCCGAGCGTTGACTCCCAACATCTCGTAGTACACGCGCACCGTTTCGCTTGTGGCCTCGGGGTTGGGAAGGAAAATCTTGTTCGGGCAAGTCTCGATCAACACATCTTTAAGGGAGGAATTAAAAATATCTGACCAGTTCTGCGTCGAAAGCATCAACGCCGCGTTTGCTTTCCGCAAGGTCTTCGCCCAGTCGCGGATGAACTCCTTAAAAAGCTCATGCTTCAGGAACACCCACGCTTCATCGAGCACAATCGCCGTAGGCGACCCATCGAGACGCTTCTCGATCTGATGGAAGAGAAAGAGCAGGACCGAAACTACCGCCCGCTCCCCCATCCCCATCAGGTGTTCCATCTCGAACACCATGAACCGGCCCCGGCCGAGCACGCTCTGATTCGCCTTGGCTTCGAGCAAACCGCCGAGCGAGCCCTCAAGGGTGTATACCCGCAACGCATCGCGCAGAGAGAGGTTCTGCAAGTTCACCAGGAGTTCGGTGAAGGTTTTCGTCTTCGACTGCACGAGGAGCTGAAGCGCTTTCAATATCTCCTTGCGTTCAGCCGGTACGACCGGGTGGCCCGCCAACGCGCACAACTGCTCGATGTATTGCGCGGCCCAGGCTATGTCTCCAGGGGTGTCGAGTTCCGCGAAGGGCGCGAAGCTCATACCGCCATCCTCAGCGCCCAGGTTGTAAAACTCTCCGCCCGCGGCCTGATTCAGAGCCCAGGCCGAGTATCCTTTGTCGAACACGAATACCTGCGCATTCGGATAACGGAAGAATTGCGCTTCAATGCCGCACAGCAATGTGCTCTTGCCGGCCCCTGGAGGCCCGACGACCAGCGTATGCGCCAGGTCTCCAACATGCAGATTGAAACGGAAGACCGTTGATCCGGTACTCGTCGCATACATCAAAGGTTCGCTGCGCTTCGGCATCAATGCCGAAGAGTTCACGCGGTCCCCGGTCCAGATCGCCGCAATCGGCATACAGTCGGCCAGATTCAACGTGTGCAGGATGATACGGCGCACGTTGCGGTACCCATCTCCAGGCAGCGTTCCGCGCCACGCTTCTACCGCATTAAAGGTTTCCAGGCGCGCTCCAAATCCAAGATTCTTGACGATTTTCGCAACCTGCCGAGCGCGATCCTTCACGCTCTCGCTGTCCTCATCCATCAGGATGATGTTTCCTGAGTAAAGGCAGAATTGCACGTCACCGCTGGACGCTTCGCCGATGGCGACCGTCGCATCTTCCATCATCTTCAGCGCAAACGGATCGATACGCTTGGGCGGCTTGCCCATTAACTGGTCGATGAAGCCCCGAGCTTTTGCCGTCCATTTCTTCAAGGCATCGGTGATGATCTTCTTGGCCTCTTCCGGGTCAAGTAAGACAGCTCGCGTGTTCCACCTGTATTCGAACGGCAACGTGTCCAAAGCCGAAAGAATCCCCGGAAAACTCGTCGCCGGAAATCCGTCGATTGCCACGATCTGAATATGCTTGCCTCCGACCATCGGCTCGATGCCGGTCTTGAAGCTCACACAGCCGATCAAGTCATGCAGGAAAACGGGGATCGCCGGAAGGATGAAGGTGTAGTCTTCTCCCGTCACGCAACGGCGCACGTAGCGCGCCAGATCGCAACTGATCCACTCCGTTTCCGATCCGTCGTCTCCAACAACGCGGTGTCCCAGGAGGCGCTCCACGCGCACCTGCGAGCTCAGGACATCGTGGAACAGCCCGAGGCGATCTTTGAAATAGATGAGGGCGGTCTCGCCGGCAGTCTTGTTGTCCCCGGCCCCGCCTTGGAAGAGGAACCCCTTGACCTTCTCCTCGCTCTGCATCGGAGGAAGATAGGTCAGCGAAATGTAATAGGTGCTCTCATAGTGCCGGCCTTCGGCTTTGAACTGCGCTCTGCGCTCATCGTCGATCAAACTCGTTACCGGGTCGGGGAAGGCTCCCTGCTTGGCGTATTCGTTTACTTCCGAACGGATCGCATCGCAATGCACCAACCATCCAGAACCGAGCTTCAAGACGGAATTCAATCGCTCCGCAAGAGCGGCCATCTCTTCGTGAGTGGCGGAACCGAGATCCGGACCCGCATAACGCCAGGTCGCCATCAATGCTCCGTCCTGAAGGAGCAGAATGCCGTCGTCGATCATCGACGCATAGAGCAATAAATCGGGAAGGCCGGCCACCCACCTCCGGCCTTCCTCAGCCTGCGTACCGCGAGCGGCCCAAGCGATCAAGACACACGCCAACACAGCCGCGCACGCTACAACTACGAACACCAATCCAGAAATCATTGTGTCCACCGTCTCCTTTACTTCCAAGCCCGCCGCTGGCTCATACTCCTGCTCGACAACCGGGATTTTGCCGGGTAATACGCCTTGTACTGGAAACTGCGCGTCGCCACATCGCGCATCCTCGGATCGACCTTCGCCAACCGGGCCAGCATCGAAGTGGCCACCGGCCAGAACGCAACGCCGATCAGAATGCTCCACCACGTCATCAACGCAAAGATGAACAACGCCGAAATCATGGCGGCGCCGAGCACAAGTTCCCGGTCGCCGCCCATGAGAAGATTGGGGCGGTTGATCGACGGATGAAATACCGTCTCTCTTGGGGCCTGCATCTCAAAATCCCCCCGTCATCGCAATGACGGCGCTGGAGGCGGAGAACAAGGTACTCATCAGCGTGCCCGCACCGACAATCGCGCCCGTTGCAATGACCGCGTAGCAGGCCCGCTTTGCGAACTCAGACAACTCACCGCCAAAGACAAGGGCCATCCCGCCAGCAGCGATGCCTACCACCGAAATGCCCGCCGCGACCGGCCCGGTGAGCGACTGTTTCACCGTCTGCAACGGGGTCTCCCACGGCAATCCCGTGGATGTGCTCGACGCATACGAGACGGCGCTCGAAACCAGCGCCAGCCCCGCCATGGTGAGAAACTGACGGCCGGTGAGTATCCGAATCGCCTTCCCGGCCATCCTGCGCATCCTCTTCGACATGCCTCCTCCTTCTTTCTTTGCCCAACGATGGGCCAAAGTCCACCGCAAATCCATGCACACCCTCGCGCCGACAATCGTGCTCGGGATGCGTTACCCGATCACGGCGCTGGAACTTGAGAACAACGTGGACATCAACGCACCCGCGCCGACAATCGCGCCGGTCGCAATCACCGCATAGCAAGCGCGTTTGGCGAACTCCGACAGCTCGCCGCCAAAGACAAGCGCCATTCCGCCGGCTGCGATACCCACCACCGAAATTCCGGCCGCCACAGGCCCGGTCAACGACTGCTGTACCGTCTGCAAAGGCGTCTCCCAGGGCAAACCAGTTGTGCTGGTTGACGCATAGGCCAGTGCGTTCGAGACCAGCGCCAAGCCCGCCATTGTCAGAAACTTCTTGCCGGTCACAAGATCGACCAGCCTTCCTGTCATCTTCCGCATCCTCTTCAACATGCCCATCTCCTTCTTCCCAGTTGAATGTTTTTGTCATGCAACGACAGGGAACGCCTAAAGCTGTTCAACCTCGAAACGCTCCCCGTCGTGCCCTCTCACCAAGCAAACTTCTTTCACTTTGCGTCCACACGGAAACTGACGCCCCGCTTCGATGTAGACAACCAGGTGAATCGTCTCTGCGACGATCCTTGCCAAGATGTGCGTTGGGAATGGATTCGCCGTCTTCTGGCAAAGAAATACGATCCTGTTCAATCCCTCCATTGCGTTGTTCGCATGGATCGTCATCGATCCGCCAGGGTGACCCGTGTTCCACGCTTCCATCGCGGTCAACGCTTCGGTCCCGCGGACCTCTCCAACCAATATCCGGTGGGGCTTCATGCGCAGGCAGGAGCGAATCAGATCGTCCATCGGAACCGCCTTGCAGGCGGTGAGCTGCACATAGTTCTCGATCGCTACGCGCAACTCGGGCAGGTCTTCAAGAATCAGAACCCGGTCATGCGGAGTCCGCTCCGCAATACCTTGATTCAACGCATCGAGCAGTGTGGTTTTGCCAGACCCCGTGCCGCCGACCACAAGAATGTTCTTGTGGTGCTCGATGGCTGTGAACAGCACATCAACGTGATTCTTCGAGCTGCGAAGCGCGTGCTCGAATGGGTCGATGCTTTGGAGGCCGTTCAGCGGGTCGTCCTTATTGGTAAGGATGCCGCTCGCGGCATAATCGTACAGACTGGGCTTCTTCTCGCCCTTCTTGCGGAACGACAAAGAGGCCGTGCCTATCGGCACGACAGGCGCAACCAGAGCTTCCACGCGGCAATTCAGATAGGGAACATTCCCGCTGACGACGGGACTGTTGTGGGTAGCCACCAGCCCGAAGCCTTCCGCAATGCTCATCGTGGCTCCAACGGCCCTGAGAGGCGGGATCTCGGTCAGCACTTCAAACGGCTTGCCCTGCCGCATGATCCATACCCGTCCGTCCGGATTCACAACCAAGTCCTCGGCCGTCCGGTCCTTCATCAGCGCATTCACGATTTCTGGACCCAATTCGGTCATCAGCTTGTAACGCTTGCGATACTCGCTCTCGTTTTCCGAGTCGAGTCTCGAAGTCTCGATATTGTCTGCCTGAGCCGGCATCTACTGTCCCCCGGATGCACTGCGGACCAATTTCCCAGCTATGCGACAATCATATATAACCTATGTATGATTAGTCAAATATGTATTATGTTGTGGTAATCTTTTCCCAGGAATGTTCCGGCCCAGCGCTCGGCAAACCGGGCGTCGGGCAAAAACCGGAATTTCTTTGCATCTAAAAAGGAGGGACACTTGCTCCCCATCGCACTCAAAGCCGTTCAACTCCAACTTCAAGCAATGGGCGCCGGCCGATACGAGCTGGGTGTCCGGATTCCCTCGGAAAAATCCGAGGATGGCAAATCGCAGATGATCCTGCGCAACGGCCTCACCAACGGCGAGGTCTTCGAGAAGCTCGATTGGCTGGCCGCAGAAAACGCAAAGGGGCACCACATCTACATCCGCCCATCCGGGCTGAGCCAACTGACCCTGATCGACGACCTGACCCGCAAAAGCCTCGACACTCTCCTCGATACCGGCTACACGCCAGCCTGCGTCGTCGAAACCTCGCCGGGCAACTTTCAGGCTTGGCTCAAACACGCGTGGACCCTCACGAACGAGGAAGGCACCGTCGCCGCCAAAATCCTCGCGGAGAAATTCGGCGGCGATCCGAATTCAGCCGACTGGCGGCACTTCGGCCGCCTTGCCGGCTTTACCAACTCAAAACCTCAGTACAGACTTCAAAATGGACTCTTTCCCTACTCGCAACTCAAATTCGCCCTTTCCAAAGGCGTCATCTATAAGAAAACGCATGAGGTGCTCTCTGAGGTCGAGGACCGGCTGCTCGATCAATACATGGAATCTCAGCGGTCTATCCAGACACGCATTGGCTATCAAAAACATCCCCGGCCCGAATCTGAACTCCTCGACTACGCACACTTCGCCAACAAATATGCCGCGCACGGCGAACGGCACAAGGCCGACCTTACCTACGCCACCTACTCTCTCCAACGAGGCGTACCCGAAATCGAAATTCGCGATACCATTCAGACCCATACCTCTACATCCGCCTTCGTCAACCGCTCCCAACGAGAACAAGACGCCTATGTCGATCGCACCGTGAATAAAGCACTCAAGCAGAACGGTTTCTCCCTCCCTATACAGCCCTCCTTCCATTCCGCGGAACTCTGCCGCTAATCGTTTCCCGCCGATCTGTGGGGAGGGGCGCCTGGCGTCCCTCCCTCGCTCCGACCACTTCCGGTTCTCCGCTACCCACCCCAGCGGGATGAAATCCCCGCAACGCCCCCTCACACTCTCAAAGGAAAATGCGCTCAGACGAGCGTTTCGATTCCACACCGCGAGAAAAAGCGTAACCGTCGCGCGGCTCGGGCCTGAGAAAAAAAGATGCGGGAGAACGCTTCCGTGCGGGGTCGCTGGATGTGTATTTAGTGCAATGCAAAATGTTACTAAAGGATAGAAAACACAAGAGTTATCTATTTACAAATACAGCAGATATGTATTATTCTTGGGATGTAACGTTAAGCAATAAAGGGAGAACGTGCAACATGCAAAGCGACAAATCAAAGGCCCTCATCGACTCCATTACCTTGAGTATCAACACTCTCGCCACCATGACCGACGCAACTGCGAAATCGGACCTCTTCAAGACTTGGCTTCGCGCAGTGTCCCGGTTTCATCACTACTCGTTTAACAACCAATTGCTTGTCCTCCTTCAGCGCCCCCAGGCCGAGCGGGTTGCCGGTTTCCATACGTGGAAGTCGCTCGGCCGCAACGTCAAGAAGGGTGCGAAGGGAATTGCGATCCTTGCTCCGTGCATCCGCAAGCAGACCGTCGAGGAAGCCGACAGGCAGCGGACAGGCGAGAGGGTCTCGGCGATGAGGCTGTGCGGATTCCGCGTTACCCACGTCTTCGACATCGCTGACACCGAAGGCCGGCCACTTGCCGAACTCGAACACCGCGCCCAGGCCGGAGGCGAAACGCTTCTGCCCCGCCTTGAGAAAGCCGCCGCCGCCATGGGAATCGTGATCGAGTACCGCGAGGAGACAGGTTCCCCGAATGGTTGGAGCGAGGGCGGCAAGGTCGTAGTCAACGCGACACTGTCCACGACCGCCAAGTGCGGCACACTGGCCCATGAACTGGCGCACGAGTATCTCCACTGGCAAAGCAATCGCAGGGACGACATGACCCGAGAACAGCGCGAACTGGAGGCCGAGGCCACGTCCTTTGCCGTCCTCGCCCACTTCGGCGTCGAGCAGTCATCCGACCGCTATCTGGCCAGTTGGGATGCCACCGCCGAGAGCATTACCGCGTCCCTCCACACCATCCGCGATGCCGTTCACCACATCCTTGGCGCAATGGATTCGCAATGCCAGGAACAGGCCGAGGCCGAGATCGAAGAGATCGCGGCGTAGCCTTCCACCGGCACGATTCCACTCAAGGCCAGCCGGGAGCCTTATCCCGGCACGGATACCACAATGGCCACAATGCAATTCTCTCTCTTCAATGCGCAGCCCCAGGTCGCCACGGTAGGCGTGGAGCCGAGCGTGAATGCGCGGAATGCAAAACGCCAACTCGACACTCTGCGCAGCCAGTTGGCGACCGCCCAGGCCGATCTTGAGGACGTGAATTACAACCTGAGCATCGTGACCATGCACCAACGGGCATCGCGCGAGGGGAAGATCGATGCCAATTGGTGGGAAGGGGGGATGCGCTTTGGGATGTCGGACCTCGACGAGGAGCCTGCCTATCGCCTTGGCTCTTACCCGGTGAAAGTCATGCGGTGGATACGGCACCTGATCTTTACCCTGCACGCGGAGCGCCGCGACGTTCAATTGGCCATCGCCGACCTTGAACCCAAGGTTACCGCGTTGTCCGAGATCATCGGAGACGCCATCAAGTGAGCACCGCCATGCAGATTCAAGACGACAGCACCTACGTTCTGGACGAGAACCCCGTCGCATTGCTGGCAGGAGCCGAGATCGAGGCTGCGGGCCTCTATCGCTGCCTCAAGATCATCCGGCTTTGGAATCAATCGAGCTCCCTTCCCCGGACCCGGCGCGACGAAATGATCGAGGAAGAACAGCGGCTCGCCAGCCTCTATGCGGCCACGCTCTTTGAAATCGGCTGCGCATTCGGCATCGAGAAAGCCGACGAACTGAAGGCCCGCATCGAGGCCGCTTGCATTCTCGACGATTGGGAATGGCCGCCCGCAGAACAAAGACTCTTGTTTCCCATCCCCAACGACCAGACGACGGCAGCGAGCCCTGCCACGCCGAGAAAGTGAGTGCCCACTATGGAAACCATTACCCGCGAAGTCAATCCGGCCCGGCTCGCTTGGGGAGCCTTCGACCACGCGAAGAACGATTACGTGAACGAGGGCGACATTCCGGCCAGCTATAGCGGCGATTCGATCGCCATGGGCCAGCCTGTACGCAAACCCTTCCGGATGGACGGAGAGATGTGGGTCGCCATCGGGCTAAGCAACGATGGCGCCCGCGCATACCGTTTGTGCCCGATGCGCATCTTCACGGGCATTCCAACCAACTACCGCGACAAGGGCGGCACCGCCGAACGCGCAGAGGAAGCCCGCAACGATCCTAATGGGTTTTACGACCGCATGACCGTCAGGCACGGCGGCCTGGAGTTCGTTCTGTGCGGTCCCGAAGTCCAGATCGTTGCAGGGCAGCAGGAGGACGTTCCCGCTCCCCAGGTTCAGCTTGCCCTCTTTTAACCGGCACCCACTCGCAACCGAACACACGGAGACATCCATGCTAGGACACAGACTCAACCCAACCATTCACCGCTACGAAGACGTGGAACTCATCGAGGTTCACTCTGAGTATCTGGAGTGCCGCTTCCTTGTCGCCAAAGACGAATGGGAATGCGGCAAGACCCTTCTCAATATCTTCAGCCCGCTCGACGGCAATGTGCTGGGGTTCCCGCACTATCGCCTCCACCGCGACAACATCTCCGCCGCCGGTCCCAAGTTGCCCGACGGCACAACCGCCCAACCCGGCATGGCCGAGGCCATCGAAATCCAGCGCCAGACCGGACACGCGCTCTACGCCGACCATCTCTCCGCCATGCTCTACGGAAATGGCCCCAACCCCGCGCGCTCTTGAGACGCGCAACACGGAAGGAACTTTATGAAAATCGCAGTTTGGAGTGTGGCAGCGGACGACGACAACGGCACCTACGCCAGCGTCCATGAAACCGAACTGGCCGCATATCGGCGATTGATTCAGTTGACCGTCGATAGCGACGACAAGGACCAGGCTACGAAGGCCGAAGCGTTTATCGATGCCGAGGATTTCGATGGGCTGGACGAATGGATTCACGCCGAAGTGATCGAACCCCTGAATACCTACAGCGTGGAACAGCACAAGCTGGACGTGCCAGCCGTTTCCGATCCGGCCTCGGCAGATGGGAACAGACACATCACGCGCCGCGAACTCGCCAGCGTGCTCCACGGCTTGCGCCTCATGCAGGAGCAATGGGAGCCCAAGATGCACGGCTGCACTTCCATCGGACTCCACGACCCGCTGGAGTTGAGCGAACCCAACTCCTGCGACCACTTCTGCGACGAGGAGGACTCTCCGCTCAGCCCTGCCGAGATCGACGATCTTTGCGAGAGGCTCAACATGGGGTTCTGCAACTGACCGGCTCCAGAGACAGGGCGAGAGAGCGAAGGGTTCCCATCCATTTGCATGGACCGTGCTACTCGCCCGAAGCCGGCGCGGATGATTCCTTTGCGCACTGTAGCGCGTGCTGCATGATCCGTTCCGTAGCGTCCTCCCCAATCAGCGCGTTGACAAATAGACAGAATTGAATGGCTCTCAATGAGAGTGGCTCCACCACTTTCTTGAGATCATCTTCCGAGAGAGTGTGGAGATCGGCAATCGCATTCTCCGTGTCAAGGTCGCAGAAAGCCCACTTCAGAGCAGAGATCACTCGCCAGACGTATCGCTCTTCCAGCGGCAGCGCGGCCAGTGCAGCCAGATACGGTTCGGTATCCTGCCCGGACATCTGTGCCTTCAAGAAGGCAAGGTACGGCTTCATTCTTTCGGAACGGACAAGCTCCTGGGCGCCCTCTTCGGAGTGAATTTCGCTGATGGGGAGACTGGTAATATTTTCGTCCGTCATACTTCCTCCAGGCTGAAGACATCCCCTCTGTGGTCCAGTAATGACTGAGAAGATTTGGATACACTCCAAGGCTACTCCACACGACAGCTCACATCTCCAGAACGAAGCCCAGGTGCCTACGGTCAGTGCAAACGCTCCAGCAGTGCAGGATCGTTGTTTCGCACATTCCCACGCGGTCGCTCACCGGCCGGGCAAGCATCTGTTCGGCAGGGTAGGGATGGAGCAACTCCACCGGTGGCCTCGCAGGGTCCCCGGCATCTAGCCATCGGTCATAATCCTTCGGTTCCAGGATCACCGGCATACGGTTGTGGATCGGCTCCATAACCTCGTTGGGGTCGGTCGTGAGAATGGTGAAAGTCTCAAGCGGATCGCCGTCCTTGGGCCGCCATCTCTCCCACAATGCAGCGAAAGCATACGGCTCGCCGTTCTTCAATCCAATTGCGAAGGGACGCTTCGACTTCGGATCGAGGCGCTGCCACTCGGAAAAAGCGTCCGCCGGCACGAGACAGCGCCGCTTCTTCAATGCCTCCCTGAAGGCGGGCTTCGTTGCGGCCTGTTCCGCGCGCGCGTTGATCGTGGTGTAGCCGATCTTAGCCTCTTTGGCCCAGAAGGGATACTGTTCTAGCTCTCGCAGCTCCGCCCAATGCCCATGTGATTTGCTCCAATGCCTTGCTCAGGCGAGTCGTGCGATGTGCATACGATGGCGCTGTCTGCGGCAGCCGCTCGGTGAATATCTGCTGTCCGCACCCCTCCGCACCACAGAAGAACCGTCGTACCCGTAGCTTGATTCGAACCTGTATGCCTTCCCACGGCAGGTCGCTCAACCGTCGATGGTACCAACTATGGATGCGCCGGGAAATCCGCCGGCACATGGGACATCCGCTGCCGTCTGCCACCGGCCGCAATACCATGATGAGCCGGTCTCGACCTTGAACCCGCAACTGATCCAGAACGACTTCGTACGCATCCGGCAACAGAGTCTGCTGTCCCATAGCCAACTACGCGAAGCCGCCAGAGTTTGGCTCCCTTGAACCGCCCCTTACCCCTACGGCAAAGTGCCTGGCGTGGTTCACCAAAAGTGAGGAAGAACCTTTAAAGTTCCAAACTTCGGGCCGGGACAGATTCCTCTCCGACCAAGTTCGAACAGCCAGCACAACGGAACAAGGCGCCGAATCTCATTGCAGCAACTGCGTGCAGTTGGTGCCGCCCGCCGTGTCGTATTTGGGCGAGCCGCCATTTTGGTCGTTACAGAAACCGCGATCGCCTGTCTTACCCACCGCCTCAGGAACCGCAGTGACCGTGTAGCCATTAAAATGGTCCGCTCCGGAAACGGTGGTCTTGGAGCAGTTCTTGATGTTGAAAATGTAACCCGACTTGTAGCCGGAGGCCAGGTCGGCTTGAATCAGCTGGGCAGCGGCCGGCGTGGGCGCACCGGAGGCAGGGTCACCGCCCAGGGCCGTCAACGAGCACGCGAAGCCGTTGGCAGGATAGGAACTCGAGTACATGATCTCGGCCGTGACGATGGTCCGCAGCGAATTCATTGCCGAGGCCTCTCTGGCTGTTTCTTCATCACGCCAATCGTCGGGACAGCCATCAGCATCAGAATCAAAATGATGGCGATAACGATCAGTAGTTCCATGAGGGTAAAGCCGTTCGACAGGGCGGAATGGCGCGTGCGATCGTAGCGGGAGAGTGAAAACTTGCGATTCAGGTGGTTGCGGAGATTCCTTGAACAGGCCGGCAACTCCCGGTCATCCCCTGGGCTGTTGCAACCTACCGAAGCCAAAGGAAAAGATCGCGCTTGAAGAGACAGTCCACCGTTCATTGTCGTTAGCCTGCCGATGTTCTCAACCGGTGAGGAGCTAGCGTAGCGCCATCGGACTTCGAGCGCAACGTCCCAACTTTCAGGCCGAACCATTGCGCAGCCTGTCCTACGGCCAGAATAACTATACTTTTCCGCGCGCTCTTCGTTCGACTTCCCGAGAAACCGCTGTAGATCAATTTACAGGACCTGGGCAGCGCCCTTTGAGTGAAGATCTTGCTTGTTCCGCACCGGCAATGTTTACGATCGAGCTATGCGCAATTGTTTTTGTGCTCCAGATCACTTATGCCTCGCAGCAACACTCCACTTTATATTTATAAGATAGTCAATAGGCTTGATTACTATCAATATATCAACGTGATAGCATAAATTTTACTTGACATAATGCCCTAAACAAACTACGGTGTCGCCCAAGCATCAAGGGTTCACTCAAATCGCCATACACTTCTCCGGTTGAATCCGGGGGAAACCGCAATTCTCGCGCACGTCTCTCGACTGCTGAAACAATCATCGTGCACGACAAGCTACCAGCTAGCCCATTCCTGCGGGCTTTCTTGGTTGAGTCGTAGAAGACGTCTCACCGCTGAAGTAAGTTATTTCTCGCGCGTCTGGCAGGTCGCGGACGCCGGGGGAGTTTTGTGCTCTCTAACTCTCTTGCCCGAGTTGTGTCTGTCGCCGTGGTCCTTGCCACTTCTGCCGCGGCTGCGGGAGCTTGGCCTCAGAAACAGGGGCAAGACGCGCAGGTACGATTCCTGGCGACTAGTACGCTGGTTCGCGGGACTTGGGGCTGGAACGAGGACACCTATCTCGCGGAATTGTGTTTCAAGACTGGCGGCGAGCCGCTCCTTATTCGCTTAGCCGACTTGTACCCGAATGATGCTCCGCCCTTATTGCGTGCGGTATTGACTGTGTCTTCAGGAACCGCGCCTCAGCTGCTGTCTAAGAACCTGTTTAATAACTAGGTGCATGAACGCATGAATGAGTATGCGTGCAAGGATTTAACGATTAATTTGTGGGCATGTACCCCAGTGATTTGACGGATTTACAGTGGGCCAAGCTGGAACCGTTGCTTCACGAGTCGCGGGAGGATCGTCACCGAGGAGGAAGGCCGCGCAAGTATCCGTTGCGGCGCGTGGCCGATGCCCTGTTCTACGTGGTGAAAACCGGCTGCCAGTGGCGGCAGCTGCCGGTCGATTTTCCTCCCTGGCAGACGGTCTATCAGCAGTTCCGGGCTTGGCGGATGCGTGGAACCTGGGAGCGGGTGAACAAGGCGTTACGGGAACAAGGCCGTCAGGCGCGGGGGCGAAACGCCATGCCCAGTGTGGCGATTGTCGATTCGCAGTCGGCCAAGACGGCGCTAAAAGGGGGCGGCGCGGCTACGACGCGGGCAAGAAGATCAAGGGGCGCAAGCGGCACATCGCGGTCGATACGCAAGGCAATCTGCTGACCGTGGTGGTGCATTCGGCCGGTATCCAGGACCGTGTAGGAGCACGCGCCGTATTGACGCGGTTGTTCTGCGGCTTCGATACCATCGCCAAGGTGTTCGTTGACGGCGGTTACACCGGCACGCTGATTGAATGGGCCGAGCAGATGTTCGGCTATACCGTGGAAGTGGTCAAACGCACCGAGCAGCACCTGTTTAAAGTGCTGCCCAAACGCTGGATCGTGGAACGCAGCTTGGCTTGGCTCAACTGGTCACGCCGCCTGTCCAAGGACTACGAGCTGCTTCACACCACGGCCGAAACCATGGTTTACGTCGCTTTTGCTCACCTGCTGCTGCGAAGGCTTGCGTAGTTTTTAAACAGGTTCTAAGGAACAAGATCATCATACGGACAATTGGGGGCAGGTCACCACAATTCGTACTCAAAATCAGTCGACAATCTCGACGTAGAAAGGTTCTTATGGGTCGCGCGAAGTATGCTCCGTCTTTAGTGCGGATTCTCGTGGTGTTTTCCGCTGTTTTTTGCTCATCGGCTGTTTCCCGGGCGACCAAGGTGGCCACACCGACCTTCAGTCCAGCCGCCGGAGGCTACACTGGCACACAATCGGTGACCATCAGCGACACCACTTCGGGCGCGACCATCTACTACACCACCAATGGCACGACCCCGACCAGCAGCTCGACCCAGTACACCGGCGCCATCCAAGTATCCACGTCGGAGACCGTCAAGGCGATCGCCGAAAAGAGCGGCGATACCAACTCCACCGTAGCCTCAGCCGCCTACACGATTACAGTGCCTACTCCGACCTTCAGTCCGGGTGCCGGGAGCTACACGGGCACGCAGTCGGTGACCATAAGCGATACCACATCGGGTGCAACCATCTACTACACCACCAATGGCACGACCCCGACCAGCAGCTCGACCCAGTACACCGGCGCCATCCAAGTATCCACGTCGGAGACCGTCAAGGCGATCGCCGAATTGAGCGGCGATACCAACTCCACCGTAGCCTCAGCCGCCTACACGATTACAGTGCCTACTCCGACCTTCAGTCCGGGTGCCGGGAGCTACACGGGCACGCAGTCGGTGACCATAAGCGATACCACATCGGGTGCAACCATCTACTACACCACCAATGGCACGACCCCGACCAGTAGCTCGACCCAGTACACCGGCGCCATCCAGGTATCCACGACAGAGACCGTCAAGGCGATCGCCGAATTGAGCGGCGCTACCAACTCCGCCGTGGCTTCAGCAGCCTACACGATTACAGTGCCTACTCCGACCTTCAGTCCGGGCGCCGGGAGCTACACGGGCACGCAGTCGGTGACCATAAGCGACACCACTTCGGGCGCAACCATCTACTACACTACCAATGGCACGACCCCGACCAGTAGCTCGACCCAGTACACCGGCGCCATCCAGGTATCCACGACAGAGACCGTCAAGGCGATCGCCGAATTGAGCGGCGCTACCAACTCCGCCGTGGCTTCAGCAGCCTACACGATTACAGTGCCTACTCCGACCTTCAGTCCGGGCGCCGGGAGCTACACGGGCACGCAGTCGGTGACCATAAGCGACACCACTTCGGGCGCAACCATCTACTACACTACCAATGGCACGACCCCGACCAGCAGCTCGACCCAGTACACCGGTGCCATCCAGGTATCCACGACGGAGACCGTCAAGGCGATCGCCGAATTGAGCGGCGCTACTAACTCCGCCGTGGCCACGGCGGCCTATACCATCACCCTCCCTGCGGCTACGCCAACTTTCTCTCCTGCGGCCGGGACCTACACCAGCAGTCAGACGGTAGCGATCAGCGACTCGACGCCTGGCGCAACCATCTACTACACGACCAACGGCACGACGCCAACAACTTCCTCGCCCGTTTACAGCAATGCGATCACCGTTAGTTCAACTGAGACGCTGGAGGCCATTGCGACTGCGAGCAACTACTCTCAATCCCTGGTTGGTTCGGCAGCCTACACAATTGCTCCTCCTGCGACACCCCCGACGTACTCGCTTGCAACTGGAACGTACACTAGCGCGCAGACCGTCACCATTAGCGACTCGACCTCCGGCGCGACCATTTACTACACGACAGACGGATCAACCCCCTCGACATCCTCAACCCAATACAGTGGGGCCATCGCTGTAACTGCGACCGAAACCATTGAGGCGATCGCATCCGGCGGAGGATATTCGGCTTCTTCAGTGGCGTCGGCGACTTATACGATCGTGCCGCCAGGGACCGTTGGAACATTGCAAGTTTTCATCTCTCCACCGGATGCGCAATCGACAACGGTTTCCGGAGCTTTGACGGAGACGTTCGACGCGCTTTCCCCGGCTATTTACACGACTCCGTATGTTTCTACTGCGGGAATTGGAACCTATACTGGAAATTCAACCAACCCAATAGGAATCGTGGCTCCAGACGAGTTTGGCGGTGCAACCGACAGCCAGCACAGTGTGCCAACGAACTACTTCGCTGTTGGCGTCCAGTCAGGAAGTACCGCACCTGTTTCCTTGGCCCTCACTCATCCTGCAGCATATTTTGGTTTCTGGTGGTCGGCTGGTGACCCATACAACCGAGTTGCCTTGTATTCAGGTAACACTCTCTACGGTACATTCAGCACGGCGGATCTGCTCAATTTCCTGAATAACGGAGTAGGCACGATCACAGCCGGCAATAGTAATACGTATCAAGCCAGTTCCTATTTTGGAAATCCGAACATCACATCCGGCAATAATGATGGCGGGGAACCCTTCGCATACGTCAGTTTCGTCATTAGCAACACGACGATTGACCAAATCGTCTTCTATAACCTCAGCACGAGTACAGGTTTCGAAAGTGACAATCACAGCGCAATCTTTGAAGGCAACACTGTCACTATTCCCACGACGTATGTGCCAGTGGAAACTTTAACGCTTGGCTCGCAAGCTGCTCAGCCGGTTTTCACGCCACCTGCAGGGGCATACACGGGGCCGCAGACAGTTACAATCTCCACTACAACGGCCGGAGCATCGATTAATTACACCACTGATGGGACTACGCCGAGCTCAACGAACGGGATGCTGTACACGGGACCCATAACTGTGAGCCAGCCAGAAACGATCCAGGCCATAGCCTTCGAAACGGGTTTAACGAGCAGCAGCGTCGTTTCTGCTACTTACAGTTTTGCGGTGTCGGTCACGGTCGCTCCGAATTCGGCGACCTTGAGTTCTAGTGGTGTACAGCAATTTACTGCCACAGTGGGCAACACCTCGAATACTGCGGTGACATGGACCATCAGTCCAACTGGAGCAGGTTCGATTAGCTCATCGGGTCTTTATATCGCGCCAGCTACTGTAACGACGCAACAGACAGTCACGGTAACAGCGACGAGCCAGGCGGATACGACAAAATCCGCCTCAGCGGCGGTCACGCTTACCCCGCCTCCTTGCGTTTCAAATGGATACAGCTATGTGCGGGCGATTGTTATTGACCGTGCGAAAGTTCCCAACTCGGATCAAATTAATTTCCCCTTCTTGTTCAGCACTACTGACCCGCTGCTGGCGACGGCCGCCCATGGCGGCCATGTCGCGAATCCAAACGGTTACGACATCATCTTCACCACGGACCAGGCGGGGCTGAACCAACTGAACTACGAGATGGAGGAATACAACCCCGCAACTGGCCAGATCGTCGCGTGGGTCCAGATCCCTGACCTCTCGCACACCTCCGACACGCTCATTTATCTTTTCTACGGCAATCCTACCGTCAGTACTAGCCAAGCCAATCCAGCCGCCACTTGGGACACAAACTACAAGGCTATCTGGCACTTGAATGAAGGAGCAGGCGCCACCGCCTTCGATTCCACAGTGAATATCAACACCGGGAGTTGGACGGGCAACGGATCTAGCCACTACGCCGCCGGCAAGTTGGCAGCGTACGCGGGAAGTTTTGATGGCAGCACGGACCGAGTCATTGCGCCTGACGCACCGCCCCTGGACGTCAGCGGCGCAGGTTCGTCGGTGACCCTCTCGGCGTGGATCTATCTCACCACTCCCTCTGGCGGCTACATCATCCGCAAGGGATATGAAGCTCGGAATGCGTCGGAGTGGGCGCTGGGAGTCACAAGCAATGGCTCCGGCACTTACGCGTTCTTCCGCTCCGTCGCAATTGTTGGACGAAGTCAATATGCTTCCTCTGCTCCCCTTTCGCTCAATACCTGGCATCAGGTGGTCGCCACCGCCGTCGACGGAGCCACCGACCCCATAATTTACGTAGACGGTGCTCCGCAAACCCTCACCATAAGCGATTCCTCTGGGGCGACCTACATTTTTCCATCCACCTCCAATCCCGTGAACCTCGGCGCCTCCTCTAACGGCACAGACTATTTCCAAGGTCTTATCGAAGACGCGCGCATTTCGAAAGTGGCCCGGTCATCGGATTGGATTTTGACTGAATACAACAACGAGAGTTCCCCGGCAACGTTCTCCGTTTTGGGTCCCGAGAACGCCGAATCGATTGCTCCGAATTCGGTCACGCTGTACGCTTCACAGTTCATGCAGTTCCAGGTTACCGGCATTTGCAATACCAGCGGGGCGATCTGGTCAATGCCTCCGAACAGCCCAGGCACGCTGAGTGCCAACGGGCTATATTCGGCACCCGAGAGCATCGAAACTCAGCAGACGGTGACCATCACCGGAACCACTCTCGGACCTACATCTACGCCGATGACAGCGACGGTCACGCTGATGCCTCCGGTTGCGATCAGCGTTACACCGCCGAGCGCGACTCTCTACCAAGGTCAGTCGCAGCAGCTTACCGCCAGCGTCAGCAATACCGGCAATACCGCTGTCACCTGGACCATTAGCCCCGCCGGTGTGGGCTCAATCAGCCCGTCGGGGCTGTACACGGCGCCTTCCAGCGTGACGGCCACGCAATCGGTGAACGTCATAGCGACCAGCAATGCGGACAGGACACAATCGGCCTCGGCCACCATAACACTTGCGGTGCCGGCATCCCAGCCCGCGATAGCGATCAGCGTGAGTCCTTTGAATGCAACGCTCTACGGCGGGCAGTCACAACAATTTATCGCCAACGTCACGAATACGACGAATCCCGCTGTGACATGGACGATCAACCCGGCAGGAACCGGATCGATCACTCCGTCCGGGCTATACACCGCACCGGCAACGATCAGTTCACAGCAGGTAGTAACGATCACTGCGAGCAGCCAGGCGAATGCGTCGTATTCTGCATCTGCATTGATAGTGCTGACCCCCGCAGTGTGCTCGTCAAACGGATATAGCTATGTCCGGCAAATTGTCATCAACGCTGCGCAAGTGCCGAACACGGATCAGACCAATTTCCCATTCTTGTTTGAATCGACTGACCCGCTTCTTGCGAACACTGCAAACGGCGGTCATGTCACGAATCCGAATGGCGACGACATTATTTTCAGCACGGATCCGAACGGCCTCACCAAGCTGAACCACGAAATTGAGGAGTATAACCCGGCCACAGGCACGCTCGTTGCATGGGTCAACATTCCCGTGCTTTCACACAGCACAAGCACTGTTCTTTATTTGTTTTATGGAAACTCCAGCATTACAATGCCTCAGCAGAATCCAACCGGAGTTTGGGATAGCAACTATGGGGGAGTATGGCACCTCGGAGGGGACGGGACCGCGCTGTCGACTGCCGACTCCACCGCGAATGCGAATAACGGAGTTGTGTCCGGCACCGCCTCATCCACTCAAGGGGAACTTGGTTACGGCGTATCGTTGACCGGGGATCCCAACTACATCGATGCGGGAAATAGTCCGAGTGTATCGCCCACTCACACTGGAACGATGAGTATTTGGGCGAAGTATAACGGATTTGCGGAATGGGTCACCCCAATGGGTAACGGAGATCTTTGGAGCGATACCAATGGGGCAATGTTCTGGAATATTAACGATGGGTTGATGATATTCGAGGTCGACGGGCCAAATGGGTCAAGCGTTGCTCGGGGTCCGAACCTGACCGCTGGTCAATGGTATTACCTGGTGGGAGCTTGGAATGGCACTACAGTGAGCCTATATGTCAACGGATCTCTGGCCGGTACGGCGACTCAAGTAGAAGATGCAAGTCCCGCGTATGACCTTAATATCGGAGCCGGCGGAGCTCCAACCATCGGCTACTGGGGTCAGTCCTTCTTCATCGGCAGCTTGGACGAAGCCAGGATCTCCAGTATCGCTCGGCCAGCCGACTGGATCGCCACAGAGTACAACAATCAACGCTCGCCATCCGCATTCTACACTCTTCTTCCCGAGTTGACTGAAGGCGTTGCCCCCGAAACCTCAATCCTTTACGCAGGTCAGAGCCAGCAGTTTAGCACTGTTGGAGTCTGCAGTGTGACCTGGTCACTGCAGGCAGACGCACCGGGTACGCTCACGGCGAACGGCCTTTATACGGCGCCCTCCGCCATCACTGAGCAGCAGACGGTGACCATCACTGCTACAAATCAGGACAACACAAACCAATCTTTCTCCGCAACGGTCACTCTTACTCCGCCTGTTTCGGTTAGCTTGACTCCGACGGCGGTGACATTAACCGCCGACCAGACTCAGCAGTTTGCGGCGACTGTAGGAAATACAAGTAACCAGGCTGTAACATGGGCGATCAGTCCGGCAGGAACGGGCTCAATCGACGCGGATGGCGTATACACGGCGCCGTCGGCGATCGCCACGCAGCAGACGGTGACGATCACTGCGACAAGTGAAGTCGATACGAGCAAGTCAGCCTCGGCAACGGTCACCCTCGCCCCGACCAGTTGTGCATCAAGCGGCTATGGCTACCAGCGCGTCATCGTCATCGATCACACCAAGGTTCCGAACTCGGATCAGGCGAATTTCCCGTTCCTGTTCAACACGACTGATCCTGATTTGGTTTCAGCCGACAATGGCGGCCATGTCGCGAATCCAAACGGCTACGATATCTTCTTCAGCACCGATCCGAATGGCCTTACCAAGCTGGATCACGAAATGGAGGAATACAATCCGGTAACCGGGCAGGTCGTCGCGTGGGTGCGCATTCCAACGCTCTCGCACACCACGGATACCGTTCTTTATCTGTTCTATGGAAATCCGAATATTACATCGTCGCAACAGAACCCTGGAGGAGTCTGGAGCAGCAATTATCAAGCCGTGTACCATCTGGCAAATGTCGCGAATGGAGTCGCAAACGACTCGACGAACTTAGCAAACAATGGGACGTTGACATCGGTGGCTACCGCTACAGGCGAGATCGACGGTGCTGGGGTCTTCGACGGAACTTCGAGCTATGTGCAGATTCCAGGGACGGATTTCCCGTCCTACCCGACTGGAGTTTACAACGATATTGGTCTTCCTGGAACGGGCGCAACAACAACGCCCTTTTCGGCTTCCTTTGGCGTCTGGTTTAGAACAGCGTCGCCAGGCGGAATTCTAACTCAGGTTCCGAGCGAAGCGTGTGTGTACTTCTTCGGCGTGTGTTACACGCAACAGTCCATTGAGCCCGGCTTTTACGATCCCGGTGGTTGGAACGCCATGTTGTACGTCGACGACAATGGCAAGCTGCTAGTGGATAGTGGCGGAATCACCACCACCGGAAACTATACCGACAACCTCTGGCATTTTGCAGTTGTGACCTATGCGAACGATGGAACCAGGACCCTTTATGTTGACGGCCAAAATGCTGGATCGGAGCAAGTGATTCCGACAGGATACAGTCCTGCTTACAACTACTTTGTTGGCACATCGTACACATTCCAGTACTTTGAAGGTAATTGGAACTGGCTCTACTTTAACGGCAGCCTCGATGAAGTGAGCGTTGCGAATACAGCGCTTTCGAGCGATTGGGTTCAGACCGAGTACAACAACCAAGGATCGCCTTCTACCTTCTACAAGTTCTATCCTCGCAGCGCGGTTCAAGTTGCTCCAGCAGCCGTGAGCCTTTACGCGTCACAGGCCCAGCAATTCTCCGTTCCGGGGAGTTGTGATGCGGCTGTAACGTTTTCAATTCCGTCCGGCGCGCCCGGCACAATCACATCGGGGGGCCTCTACACGGCTCCTGGCAATGTGTCGTCCACCGAAAATGTCACAGTCACCGCATCGAATCCAGTGAGCGAAACATCAGTGGGATCCGCGGCGGTAACGCTTTTACCGCCGCCTTCTCCGATTACTCTGACCGCGGCGGCCCAATCGCCGTACACCACCGGGACATCACAAGCCTTTACTGCGACGGTGCTGGAGCCGGACGGAACTCCGGTGATCGGTGCAACCGTTATATTTACAGTTTCCGGCGCAAACTTGGCAATCGGGACCGCGACCACCGCGAGCAATGGCGTTGCCACGTATTCCTATACCGGGACGAATAGCGGAAACGATTCGATTCAGGCCGCGACAAGTGTTGAAGGGCAGTTGTTGACCTCGAACACCATCGTCGCTTCATGGATCGCTCCAATCCCCGTAACCGAGACGGCCAGTATTACGCTGGCGGGGCCTCCGGCGCTTGGGGCTGCCGGGTTAATGGGTGCATTTACCGACAGCAATGGATCGGTCATTGAGCCCATTTCCATTGGGGCCTCCCAGGAAGAGTTCATCGTGCCGGCCGGAGCAACCCGTCTGCAATTGGGAACCGATAGCGCTTATCCGACAGAAGACGGAGGGCCAGGGTATGTCGTATCGGTCAACGGGGTTCCCGTAACAGTTCCAGCGGCGGCAACGCCCTGGAGTTGGACAGCCGGAGGATTGAACAACAACTACCAATACAGCCTCCTCAACCCAAGTATTCAAAACGGCATTCTTGATGGAACAGGCCCCGTTGTCGCGACGACAAATCTGACGCCGGGTACAGTCCTTAGCATTGCCTTTCAGAGTGGATCGGCTTCAGAAGATCTGTCGGTTCGCCCGCTCGTCAATGCCAATGGCGATCAGACCTGGATCACAGGTACAAATGAATGGCAGGGAATCTATTTCCCGACGCTGTACACGACCGCTTCCGCGTATCCCGTGGGTCAGCCCATCGCGTTCAATGCGTTGGTTACGAATTCGAGTGGGGCGCCGGCGCCGGATGTTCCAGTGACACTCTCCGTCTCGGGAGCTAATCCCGGCCAATACGAAGCCACAACCGACTCTACGGGAATAGCCACGTTCACGTACACGGGAGCTTACGCCGGAGCAGACAGCTTGGTGGCTCAAGCTGCACCGGTCGGAGGGTCAAACCTGACTTCGAGCCTTAGCAGTGTCACATGGGTCACTCCAGCAACTTCGTCGACACGGGCCTCCCTTTCGCTCACTTTCTTCGCAAACGTGAACTACGCCTACGGATACTTCATATATCTGACCGATGCGTCCGGCAATCCGATCACCAATGCAAACGTCGGAGTCTACGTCTGGGGCGTCGACAACTTCTCCGAAGGAAACACAACCGATTCAACCGGCCATGCGATGTTCACCTACATGCACTCGAAGCCGGGACCGTTCAACTTCGTAGCAGTCGCGACGGTCAACGGAAATGTAATCTTCTCGAACGTCATCAGTGGTACTTGGACTTCGCCCACTACGACCAACACCTGCAACAATTGCAACAATGTCACGGTCAGCATCTCTGCCCAGACAACGGTGACGATGCCTAATTCTCTGCAATTGAATGGAACCGTCACCGACAATGTGGGAATCACGCCGTCGATTCAGTGGAGCCAGGTCAGCGGGCCCGGAGTCGTGACATTTGCCAATCCTCAGCAGGCAGTCACAACCGCCACTTTCAGCCAAATCGGCACCTATATTGTGCAACTATATGCCAGCGATACAGGCGCCAACGCAACTGCGCAGTTCACGGTCTCGGTGATTCCAACACCTATCGCAGGGGCTTCGCAGGGCTGGATTGGAAGCCCTCTCTATGGCTCTGAGGTTTCCGGAATCGTTCCGATTACTCTTGCTCCCGGAGTCTCGTTGGCAAGCGGCACGCTGTCCTACATGCCGGCGAATAATACGAACGATGTCACGGTACTCAACTCAGACGTATCCGGATCGGGCCAGATCGGCTCATTGGATGCGACGAGTTTGGCCAATGGCGCGTACTGGATTCAGCTCCAAGCCACGAATACAAGCAGCCAATCCGGTTATAGTCTTGTCCTTGTCTATGTAACCGGCAACTACAAGCCCGGCAGAGTCACCTCAACGGTAACGGATCTCGTCGTGCCTTCCACCGGAGTCGCCATCAGTATTCAAAGGTCGTACGACAGCCTCAATGCCGGAACGAGCAGCGATTTCGGTTACGGGTGGTCTTTGGGCATCAATGTGAACCTGACTGTGAGCCCCAAAGGCGATGTCACGTTTACCCTTGGCGGGCAACGAAGAACGTTCTATCTGACGCCGCAAGTACCCCCCTGCTCGCCGTTCATCGGCTGCCTCTTCCCGTATTATTTCGTCGAGTACACACCGGAGCCCGGCTTGCACGGAGTGCTTACCGACTCTTCGCCGGGATGCCCGCTCGACATCGTGGTTGCCGACGGATCGTTGTGGGAGTGCCAGGACGGCAACCAATTCAGTCCGCCGGGATACACTTACACCGATCCCAACGGCACCCAGTACAACATCAGCGCGGCTGGCGGGCTTCAGTCCATTACGGACCGGAGCGGGAACGGCTTGACCATCACCCCGAGCGGCATTACCAGCAACACCGGCCTGTCTGTGCCCTTCGTGCGCGACGATCAGAACCGCATCACGCAGATCACCGACCCGCAGGGCAACGTCTACCAGTACAGCTACGACACGAACGGCAACCTGGCGACTGTGACCTATCCCAACACTCCGCAGCCGAGTACCTATACCTACGACTCGAACCACTACTATCTCAGCGGCACCGATTTCCGCAGCAATCCATTGCCGACGGCGCAGTATTTCACTTCCGCCGACACGGACCCTGCGGGCAACCCGCTTGCCGGCAAGCTGAAAAGCGTGACGGACGGCCTGGGCGAGACCACCACCTACGCTTACGATCTCTCGACCAACACCACCACCGTCACCTATCCCCCCGATGGCAGCAGCAACATCGGCCACGCCACCATGGTCTACGACGCCCTGGGCGATTTGCTCACATCGACCGATCCGCTCAACCACACCACCACAAACACCTACGACGCGAACCGGAATCTGCTGTCAACGACGGACCCCCTGGGCCACACCACCAGCTACACCTACGACTCGAACGGGAACAAGACCTCGCAGACCTATCCTGCGACGGCCACCAGCACCAACACCACCAGCACCACCGCCTACAACCAGTACAGCGAGCCCACCTCGACGACCGACGAGCTGGGCAACCTGCGCACGTTCAACTACGACGCCAACTACAACCCGGCGAGCGTCACCGACGGCCTGGGCACGCTGATGAGCACGCAGTTCAATCCCAATGGAACGCTCGCCGCCGGGGCCATCGGCTACGACATTACTCAGGCGCCCGCCCGCGCCTCGCAGTTCACCTACGACGCCAACGGCGACTTGACCGGCAAGATCGATGGGTTGGGCCGCACCACGTCGTACACCTACAACGCGCTGGGCCAGAAGGCGACCATGACCGAGCCCGTGCCAAGTGGAAGCTCGGCCGCCGCGGCCACCACCACCTACCAGTACGACGCCTTCGGCAACCTCACCGGGACTCAGGCGCCGCTGGGCCGCGTCACCAGCTCTCAATACGACGGCAACGGAAACAAGACCTCTGACACCGATGCCCGCAGTCACGCCACTACCTACCAATACGACAGCCTCAACCGGCTCATCCTCACCACCTACCCTGACACAACCACGTCAAGCAAGACCTACGACTTCCGCAACAACGTGGTCAGGGAGACCGATCAGGGCGGCCACGTCACCCTGCGCCAATACGACCTTGCCGGCCGTCAGATCGCGGTCACGCAGGCCTACGGCACGTCGAACTCGACCACCACCAGCTACGCCTACGACAGCGCCGGGCGCAAGACCGCCGAAACGGATGCTCTGAGCCACACCACCAGCTACACCTACGACGCGGCCGGCAACCTCACCGCGATCTCAGGCGTCAAGGGCAGCTTCCAGTACGCCTACGACAACGCGCGCAACCAGATTTCGCAGACCGACGGCAACGGCAACACCACCCAGTACCAGTACGACGGGCGCAAGCGGCTCACCGTGACCACGTATCCTGACCAGACCACTAAGACCAACGCCTACGACGGCCCCGGCAACCTGGTCTCGGTCACCGACCAGGCCCAGAACCAGGTCCAGTACACCTACGACGCGGCCAACCAGTTGACGAACGTCGTGCAGGTCTCGAGCCCCAACACCGGCGCCAACACCACCATCTACGGCTACGACGCCAACGGTAATCCCATCGTGCTTGAAGACGCCAACACGCACGCCACGGTGAATAGCTTCGATCTGCTCAGCGAACTCACGGCGAAGACGCTGCCCGACGGCACGCTGACCGAGACGCGCACCTATGACCAGAACGGCAACCTCAGCTCGCTGACGCACTTCAACGGCGCGGCCACCACGTACACCTACGACGCGCTGAACCGGCTCTCGTCACGCGCTACGCCCGGCGAGGCTACGGTCGGCTTTACCTACACGGCTACCGGCAAGCGCGCTACGATGAGCGATGCCTCGGGAACAACCACCTACTCGTACGATTCGATGGACCGGCTCAGCTCGAAGGCGACACCCGAAGGCACTCTGAGCTACACTTACGATGCAGCCGGGAACTTGGCCAGCATGACTTCTTCGAATGCCCACGGTGTGTCGGTCAGCTACCAGTACGACAGCCTGAACCGGCTTACTGCGGTCGAGGACGGCAATCTGACCGGCTCGGGCACCACCAGCTACGCCTACGACAACGCCAACAACGTGGGGACCGTCACCTACCCGAATGGCATCGAGACCCGCTTCACATACGATCTGCTCAATCGCGTCTCATCCTTAAGCTCCTCGGTTGCCGGATATACGTATCAGCGCGGGCCTACCGGAAACCTCAGCAGCGCAGTTGAGTCGAGCGGCCGAACCGAAAACTGGACCTATGATGGAATTTATCGTTTGACAAACGAGACAATCAGTCTGGCTCCGAGCGGTCACAACGGCAGCATCGGTTACTCGCTTGATCCTGTGGGAAACAGGCTTTCGGATGCATCGTCCCTTGAAGGAATCCCGTCCGGAAGTTGGGGATTTAATACCGACGACGAGGTTTCCAGCGAAACTTATGATGCGAACGGGAATGTCCTTGCGACCGGCGGAAAGACCTTCAGCTACGACAGCGAAAACCACCTGATGTCGATGGGAAGCACGGTGGCGCTCCTTTACGATGGCGACGGCAACCGGGTCGGGAAGTCGGTCAGTGGCGTGGTCACGCGCTACTTGGTCGATGACCTCAATCCAACGGGATATCCGCAGGTGGTGGAGGAACTATCCGGGGCTGGAGTTGTTACTCGGCAGTATACGTACGGATTGCAGCGAATCGATGAAAACCAAGTGTTGAACGGCACGTGGACACCGAGCTTCTACGGCTACGATGGGGGAGGCAATGTAAGGAACCTTACAAACTCTGCGGGTGCTGTAACAGACACCTATGAATACGACGCCTTCGGAAATTCGTTCACGGTGAACGGTTCTACACCGAACAATTATCTTTATCGCGGCGAACAATACGACAGCGATTTGGGGCTGTATTATCTGCGCGCCAGATACTACAATCCCGGCACCGGAAGGTTCATGAGCAGGGACCCGGAGGATGGCAACACCTTCGAACCGAAGACCCTGCATAAGTATCTATATGCGGGTGGCGATCCGGTGAACGCTGCCGACCCGACTGGACGGGGGATCCTTGAGGTCGGGGACCTCGATGCGTTAATCGATGAGCCAGCGTTGCCTGCCCTGAGGGAGTTTGGTACAACTTGGGCCAGGATTTTGTGCGGTGGCGTGAAATTCATCCCTTCAACTGGGTCTGGGCCCTACATGAACGATTTGGTGGTTATAAAAGCATTGCTCGGGAGTCTTTGCGGGGCATTCGGAATGTAGAGGAGATCAAGTAGACCATGAAGTTCGTTCGATCTGATGCACCGGAAGTAGCCCGCAGCCTAGCCTCCGCTGGGGTTCGGGCTGACCGGCGTTTCCCTATATTTCCTTACGGCTTCCCTCTCAATGCACTCATCCTGTTGATTGCCATCGCCGTGAGCCTCCTTGTTTCGGTGCGGGCAGCGGCCTGCTTTGGAGTTCCCGCCCTTGTTGCATGGAACGTCTATGTGCTTTGGTTGCTGAAATTCTCCAGCCGCCATTGGGTCATAGCGGCTTGTGCTGACGACGTGTATGTCCGACTGTTTTTGGCGCGTGGGAGCGAGCCGCATGTTATTCTGCTCGAAACTTCCGAAATTGCTTCGATGTCGATAAAGATTTTCGAAGCGTTCGTGTACGGACCAGATCCCCAATTGGCTGAGTGGTTGGTGATTGAGCCCGCTCAGGCCATCGCGGAGATCGTCCCTTCTGACTCCCTCTCATTTCTGGAGAGCATCTGGACGTACGATTCAGGCAACCTGGCCCGCGTGGGCGTTCTGGGGGGACGTTTCACCATCGGTTGGAAATACTGCGATCCCGCCATACGGACGTTCCTCCAGCAGGTCGTAGGGGAATGCCCATCCGTCGTCGTAGCCCCCGAAGAGCATTCAGAGTTGGATTTGAATAGTATTTGGCAGCATGGGATTCGCGAGGAACCGAATGCAGCACAGCTCCAGATGCTCGTTCAGGCGAAACGCCTTGGTTTCGGTGCCGAATGCGTACAGCGGTTAAGTCAGTATAGGCACATGTCGCTTCGGGAGGCTTCGGCATACTTGGCAGCAGCTGAGCGGGCGAAAGCCGCAGCAGGACACGACCGTTGGACCCAGGACGACTATACGATGCACTATCCACATCTATGACGGTCACCGCGAAATGCGCAGTCGGCCAAGCACTGAGCGCCGCCGCGGCCACCACCACCTACCAGTACGACGCCTTCGGCAACCTCACCGGGACTCAGGCGCCGCTGGGCCGCGTCACCAGCTCTCAATACGACGGCAACGGCAACAAGACCTCTGACACCGATGCCCGCGGTCACGCCACCACCTACCAGTACGACAGCCTCAACCGGCTCATCCTCACCACCTACCCTGACACAACCACGTCAAGCAAGACCTACGACTTCCGCAACAACGTGGTCACCGAGACCGATCGGGGCGGCCACGTCACCCTGCACCAATACGACCTTGCCGGCCGTCAGATCGCGGTCACGCAGGCCTACGGCACGTCGAACTCGACCACCACCAGCTACGCCTACGATGCCGCCGGGCGCAAGACCGCCGAAACCGACGCCCTCGGCCACGCCACCAGCTACACCTACGACGCGGCCGGCAATCTGACCGCAGTTTCAGGCGTCAAGGGCAGCTTCCAATACGCCTACGACAACGCCCGCAACCAGATTTCGCAGACCGACGGCAACGGCAACACCACCCAGTACCGGTACGACGCGCGCAAGCGGCTCACCGTGACCGCGTATCCCGACCAGACCACCAAGACCAACGCCTACGACGGCCCCGGCAACCTGGTTTCGGTCACCGACCAGGCGGGCAACCAGGTCCAGTACACCTACGATGCGGCCAACCAGTTGGCCAGCGTTATCCAGGTCTTGATGAACGCCTCTCAATCCAGATCGAGAGACGCTGGCGGCCTCTAGCTCTCTACGGAGAACATTCAGAACACCAGGGACGCATATATATAATATAGCATAGGTGTATTATAGTTGCGTGTTCCCTGATTACCGCGAGGTGGAAATGCCACAGGTTCGGCCTTTTCAGCAGTCCCTATTCCCGGAGTTGTCCGGCACGTTCCAGGAATCCGAATCTTTCACTACACTGAACCAGGAGGCAAAACATGGCTCCCAGCAACGCATCCAGCACCATTCCCGGCAATCCCGGCTCCATTTCGGAGTTGATGAAGCTCCCGGCCTTCCAGAACCTCCTCGCCAAGGTGGAGACGAACTTCTACCGGAACCGTCCGAAGGAAGCGGCAGATCTGGAATTGGAGGGGACGATTCGATTCACACTTCAGGAACGGGCGGCCCAGGCCTGGGAGATCCTCGCCAAGGCGCGCTCGACGGGCCTTCTGCTGAACCAGGCGGAGGAGTTGGCGGCCGATCTGATCTACCCGCCGCTGGAGTCAGACGACAACTGACACTCGAAAGCGATGCCAAAGCCCCCGAGTTGGACTTTGGCACCGATTTAGACAACCCCGCCGAGACCGCGCCAGCCAAACCTATTCTCCCTCCCGATCCTCTCCGCAACAGCCGGAATTTCCGCCTGAACGACGATGTCGCCTCCCATATCGCCGAGGGCGGGCCAAAAGCTCGCATACAGCACAACCTGGATATCCTTGAGCTACTCAAGACCATCCAGGGCGAGCAGCGCACCGCGACTCCCGAGGAGCAGAACCGGATTGCGCAGTACATCGACTTCGGCGGATTGCGCGAACTGTGGGATCAAGGCTATCGCTACTACGATGAGCGCAACCGCCTCGCCGAGATCCTCACCGAGGAAGAAATCGATGCGGTCAAAGAAACATCCCTCAATACCCACTACACCGCTATTGAGATCGTAGACCAGATGTGGGAGGCGGCAAGCCGCCTCGGGTTCGCCGGCGGACGCATTCTCGAACCCGGTATGGGAATCGGCAACTTCTTCGCCCGCATCCCGGAACAGCTCCTCCACGAAGCCGAGCTTTTCGGGGTCGAAAGGAACCCCCTTAGCGGGGCGCTCGCCTCCCTGCTTTATCCGGACGCCAAAATTCTGGTCCAGCCCTTTGAGGATACCCGGCTGCCTAACAACTCCTTTGACCTGATCATCGGGAATCCTCCATTCGCCGACATCAAGATTGCCGATCCCGAATACTCCGACCCAAAGCTCTCCCTCCACAACTACTTCCTCGTCAAATCCCTCGACAAGCTCAAGCCGGGCGGGATCGCCGTCTGCATCAGCTCGCACTACACACTCGATTCTCTCGATGTGCGTCCGCGGCGGGCGCTGGCTGCCAGGGCGGACCTGATCGCGGCAATTCGGCTTCCCGAAGATGCCTTTCAGAAAAACGCCAACACATCGGTCACCACCGACATTCTGTTTTTCCGCAAGCGGCTACCCAACGAACCTCAGCCGGAACACCCGGTCTGGATCGACAGTCTGTCGCACGTTGTTCCGGGCAATGGCGATTCATCAGCGGTCAACTACAACGCCTACTTCGATGAGCATCCTGAGATGGTCCTTGGAGTTCACAGTGCGGAAAGCCGCATGTATGGACGGAAAGACTACACCCTCAAACCTTTTGAAGACGACACAAGCATCGTCGAACGGCTTCAAAAGGCTATCGAAACTCTGCCGGAGAATGTCGCCACACCCTACGATCCGTCTCTGTCGCAGGGTTCACGGACCAACCGGAGCGCCTCCTCTCTGGTTCCAGCACCCAACACCATCAAGAATCATTCGTATTTTCTCGACGAAGGCACAGTATGGTTCAACGACAACGGGGCCAGAACTCCGCTGCCACGCGCATTGTCGAGTGGGCGCATTCTCTTTCAACTGAAATCGCTGATTGCGCTCCGGGACACATTGAAGGAAGTCATCCGGCTTCAACTCCAGCCCTCGGATGAAGGCCAGCTTGCGGAGTGCCAGGAGCAGCTCCTACAGCACTACGAGAGCTATCGAGCGAACTTTGGTCCGCTTAACAATATCGGCACAGCGAAACTCTTCGAGGATGATCCCGAATATCCCCTGCTGACGGCACTCGAAAACATCGATCCGGAGACTTCGAGAATCTCGCTCGCCGACATCTTTACCAAGCGCACGATCCGCCCATACGAACCGCTGCGGGAACTTCCGAGCGATCCGAAAGCTGCCATGCTGCAGGTGCTGGCCGAGTGCGGCCGTTTGGACACCGGCCTGATGTCCCGTCTCCTCGACAAACCGGAGACAGAGGTCATTGCCCAGCTCGTCGCCGCGGACCTGATCTACAAGGAACCCAATTCCCAACAATACCAAACAGAAGACGAGTACCTCTCAGGCAACGTGCGCCAGAAACTGAAAGACGCCCAAGGCGCCACACTGCTCGACCCCGCATATGAACGGAACGTCAAAGCGCTCCAAGCCGTCCAGCCCGAGATCGTTCCCTTCATCGACATCGACGTGCGCCTCGGACAAGCCTGGGTGCCCACCGAGGTGTACGTCCAATTCCTCAACCGGCACATGGCCGAGCAACGCCCGGCGACCGGCGACCGCGCGCCCTCCATTACAAGAGACCTCAACGGCCGCTGGAGCGTCGATTTGCCTTCCTGCTACAACGCATTCGAGCTGACACACAAGTGGGCCGGCGGAGGGATGTCAGGGCACAAGCTCCTCGAATACGGTCTCAACCTCCAGGAACCGACCATCTATGAGAGCAATGCCGATGGGAAGCCAGTCATCGACACGGTACGAACGATCGCTGCGCGAGCCAGACTGCGCGAAATCAAGGATGCGTTCCCTGCATGGGTGAAAGACGACAAACAGGCCGACATTCATCCGCAGATCGAGCGCATCTACAACGAGACCTTCAACGCCACGCGTCTGCGTATATACGACGGTGGTCACCTTTCGTTCCCAGGGCTGAATCCCACCGTCGTTCCGCGCCCATATCAGATGAGGGGAGCTTGGCGCGTCATGGTCGAAGGCCGTGCCCTCCTCGACCACTTCGTCGGTTCCGGGAAATCCCTCTCCGTGATTATTGCCGGCATGGAATCGCGACGAATCGGGATCTCACGCAAAAACCTCTATGTAGTCCCGAACAACATGATTCAACAATGGCGCGAAGAGTTCAAGAAAGCCTATCCTTCCGCCAATGTCCTGGCCGTTACCGAACGCGACTTCGATTCTCCACTCAGCCGGAAGCGCCTCTTCAGTCGAGTCGCCACCAACGAATGGGACGCCGTCATTGTTCCCCATTCCCAGTTCGACATGCTTCCCATCTCGCCAGAGCGCGAAGCGAAGACTGTCAACGCTCAGATGCAAGAGATGAAAGACCTGTTGCGCGAGGGCACAGAAACCAATCGCCCCAAAACCAGAGCAGAGAAGCGGACCACGCGCCAGATCGAGAACAAGATTCAGAAGTACAAAGAGAAACTGAAAGAACTCTCCCAGGGCCGGAAGGACGACACCATCTACTTCGACGATTTGGGGATCGATCGCCTTTTCGTAGACGAAGCCCATGCATACAAGGCTCTGGCAGTCGTCACGAAGATGGGAAACATTGCGGGTATCAGCACCCGCGAGTCCCAGCGGGCACAACGTATCCTCGCGAAAATCGAGTTTATGCAGGAGACGCACAACGGCGCCGGCGTAATCTTCACCACCGCCACGCCGATCACAAACACACTCGGCGAACAGTTTGTGATGACGCGCTACCTGGCGCGCGACATCCTCACCAAATGCAACATCCACAACTTCGATGACTGGGCGGCAAACTTCGCCGAGCCCGTCACGCGGATGGAATACGCCACAGATGGCGTCACAATCAAGCCTAAGACCGCTCTTGCGAACTACGTCAACGTCCCGGAACTCCAGTCCATTTGGTCCCAGTTTGCCGACGTAATGATGCAGGACGAAGCCGAGGAAGCCGGCTACATCACCCTACCGAAGGCCGTCCGCAAGGATCTTCTTGTCAAGGTGACTCCAGCCCAAGAGCCCCTACTCCAGAGCATTGCGGAGCGCGGCGAACTCTTGAGCCTTCCGATGAGCGATCCGGACCGACCGGATCCAACGGAAGATAACTGGCTGAAACTCGATTCCGACGCCTGCGCCATCTCGCTCGACGCACGCCTCTACGATCCAACCTGCCCGGACGATCCCGACAGCAAGGCCAATACGGCAGTGCGCAAGGCACTCGATGTCTTGCACCGCACGGAAGCCGAACGTGGGACCGTCATTGTCTTTGCTGACCGCTACCAGCGCGGCGACTTTAACCTCTTCGAGGACATCAAGGCAAAACTCATTGCGGCTGGCGTTCCCAGAGATCAGGTTGCCATCGTTCACGACTACAAGAAGGGCAAGGAATTCTTCGGCCTTCAACAGGCAATGCGCGCGGGCCGCGTTCGTGTCCTGCTCGGCACCACAGAAAAGTGTGGAATCGGCGTCAACATTCAGACGCGCCTCAAGGCGCTGATCGACCTCGATCTTCCTCAGCGGCCCGACCAGTTGGAGCAGCGCCACGGTCGAATGCGCCGTTCCGGTAATACCTTCTCCGAAGTGGAGTTCTACCGGATGATTTCAGAGCCGCGAGACGTGGCATCGCCAAAAGCGCACGATCTTCAACGCGCCCAGCTCCTGGAGCGCAAACAGACATTCCTCTCGCAGTTCAAATCCGGCGGGCGGATGGGCCGAAAGATCGAGGATATTGCAGGCGAAACGCGGCTGAGTCCTCAGATGTTCGCTCTGGCGAAGGCCCAGGCCACCGGAAACCCGTTGGCGCTCGAAAAGATCAAGCTGGAGTACGAGATCAAGAACCTGACCCTGCTCGCCCGTTCCAACCGGCTGGACCACTACAACAACCGCCAGCAACTGCTGAACGTCGAATACCGGATTGCGCATCTCAAAGACAGGCTGCCACAACTTCAGGAAGCCAACCGGGTATTCAAATCGCATGAGCGCCGGGACGATGAAGGCAAACTGCTCAGCCTCCAGGTTCGCTTCAACGGCCTCGAATTCACCCGGCTCAAAGACGCCAACGAATACCTGCGAACGGTTTCCCTCGACAGCGCAACGCAGCCCACCGTCAACGGCCTCGACATTCCTCTCGCGGTCAGCGACGCCCTCATCAAGGATGAACTTGGCGCCATCACGGACATCACGGCCGTTCGCTATCAGCTGGCCGGCGAGTGGTTCGATGTGCCGCGCCCGGAAGCCCACATGGGGTTGCCCTCAGCCCAATCCCTACTCACCTCAGTCTTGCGCCGGGGCGGGGACCTGCCAGCGAAAATCCTCGAAACGGAAGCCACCATTCAGGGAAACGAGGCAACCCTGGCCCAACTGCATACGGCACTCGACTGTCAAAGTCCCTACGAGGCAAAGCTCAAAGAGTACGAGCAGCGCCTCGCGGAGATCGACAAGGAACTGCTCGGGAAGACGGAAGAGGTCGAGGAGCTTGTCGATTCTGAGACGGAAGAACTGCCGTCTGCAAAGGCCGCTTCGGTCGAGCGTGAATCCGTGGAAAGCGAAGAGCGAGCTCCAGAGGAACCCGTCGAGGACCGATCTGCAACCCAGGTTGGTGTCGATGATGCCCCCGGCGAAGCCCTCGAAGTACCCGCGAAGCAGGCCCCGCGCTTCAAGAGAAGGCAATCAGCCGAACTCGAACGCTAAACAGGCCAATTCCGATATTGGTCGGGAAGGGCCGCTTAACGCAACCCAGGCGAGCGGCCTGCGGACTGTGTTTTCGCGCATCAAATACGACTCAGATTTACTATCCAAATTTACTATCCATGGACCTTAAATTTGCTCAAAAGTGACAAAATCGTCTAAATATGGACACACTTGAAAGTGCCTTTAGACCATGTCTAAGTACTTGAATTAAATTGATTTGATTGATTCAAAAGGGGATTGAATGCGAAATGCTCTGTATTGCCTATGGAAGCTGACGTTCTGCCACTGAACTACTCCCGCCCTTTATAACCGATAAGTTGCGGAATCGCGCCCCATCGATTATCCAGCGTGCTATCCAAATTCTGGATTTGCCGCAAGGACGTGAACCTAAAGAAGTATATCAAGATCGATGGCAGGTGGCGCTTCGTTCCGGCGCCAGGACAGAACGGCGTGGCCTACCCCGGCACAGTCCTAGGCAAACGCCAGGTTCACGTTGTCGATGGCCTCGTCGATCTCCGCCGTGCTCTTGAACCCGACAGTAACGCAATCGACGCCCGCATTGCGGAACGCGAATCGCATGGCCTTCTGGCGGTCGGCGCGGCTGGTGAAAGCGCCTGCGCCGACCAGCTTCATGCTGATGACGCCCATGCCCGCGGAACGCGAATCGTGAATGTGCGTGACGACTTCACCAACGTCGCCGGGAACATCCCAATCGTCGTTCTCGTTGTCCATCATCGCGCCCTTGTGATTGACCCGAATCATGGCGATTTCGAGCCACTTGTTCCGGGGAACCTGGCGCAGCGCGGGCAACCCATGCACCGAGGCGCCATGCGTCAGAATCGTTTTCCTGTGCTGAGCCTCAAGAATGGCGTCCTGCCAGCGCTCGCTGTCAACGGGCCAGGTGCCTTTGTGCTGGTAGTGGAGCAGCATGATGTCGAAATAATCGGTGTTGCAGTCCCTGCGCAGTTGGTCGAGCTTCTTCTGCGGATCGACACCGCCAACTGTCGTCACCTTATTCATCATCTGGTAGGTGTCCCGGGGAACCCCTTTCAGCGCGATGCCGAGCATCTGCGGCGTAACATACGACTCCGCGGTTTCGAAAAAGCGGATGCCGCGGTCGTAGGCGTGGCGCACGAGGCGGGTGAATCCCTCCTGCTCCACCGCCTGCTGCACTAACCCGTTATCCGATCCCGTGCCGAATGCCAGGCGCGAAACTTTTACGCCCGACCTCCCCAGCGTCACCAGGTCAGAAGCGGTTCCGCGCTCGGCAAGCAGGGGCAGGCCGCCGACGCCCGCCAGCGCGCCCGTGACTGCGCCCGCCTTCAGGAAATCTCGTCTGGAAATCCTCATGATGATTTTGACCTCCTCCGCCTGGGCAAGCAGAAGTAACCAGTTGGCCGAATGGTAACACAAACCTCAGGTGTGCGGATCGGGCAGTGCGGGCCTGCGCCGGAGCTTGCCGTAATCCGTTTATCCTGCGTCTTCTGCGGCGACAGGGGTCGTCCTGGTGCGCATGCTGGTGATGGTGGCCACGCTGGCCAGAATAAACAGTCCGCCGAGAACTGTGCGGGCGCCAAGTGGCTCGCCACCCAGCCAATAGCCCAGCATCACGGCCACCACCGGATTCACATAGGCGTAGGTTCCCACTTTTGTCGGCGATTCGTGGTGCAGCAGCCAAACGTAGGCCGTGAATCCCGCAATGGAACCGGCGAAGACGAGATAGACTAATGCGATCCACGCCGCGCCTGACATATGCAGGGACTGAACTCCGCGCCACTCGCCGCGCAAGGCGGCAACCGCAGCCAGCATGATTCCGCCGGCGAACATTTGTGCGCCCGAACTCATCACCTTCGACGGGGGTTGCGGCAGCTTGCGGGCCAGCGCCGAAGCCACCGACCAACTGATGGCGCCGATGATGAGAGCGACTGCGCCGGCCGTGTCGATGGGCGCCCCGCCCAGGAGAATCGACCGGCCCATGAGGACCGCGACTCCCGCGATCCCGGCGAGCAGCGCCGCGGCCAGGCGCAGCGTGAGCCTCTGCGTGCGCAGGATGAGAATCTCGGCGAGTGTCATAAATGCCGGAATCGTGGCCAGGATCACGGCGGCGATGCCCGACGGCACGCGCTGTTCCGCCCAGAACAGCAGGCCGTAGTCAACAACGAAGATGAGGAAGGCCAGCAGGAAGACGGAGAGCCATTGCCGCGCGGCCGGCGAGCGCTCTCCCTGTGCGATGGCCCAAACATAAACCAACAGTCCCGCCGCCAGGAAGCGCATCGCGCAAAAAAGGAAGGGCGGGACTTCGCTCACGCCTACGCGAATGGCGAAGAAGGTCGAGCCCCAGACAAAATAGATGATGCCGAAGGCCAGCAGGGTTTTCCATCGCGCCGGTTGTGTCACAGTGGCCAAAACTTTCATCAGGATATCGCTTCACGAACCTTTCGGCGCCCAGAATCGCCGTCTTTCCTCACCAGCTATGCAGCCACTCCGCATCGCGCCCGATGCGCACCGGCGTGTGGAACAGGCCGCTCAGCCTCGCCTCGGTGAGTAACTGCTCCCTGGGCCCATCGGCCACAATGCGTCCGCCGCGCATGAGGATGATGCGCTCGATCTCCGGCAGAATGTCGCCCAGGTGGTGGGTGACCATCACCAGTCCCGTTCCTTCGCGGGCCAATCCGCGCAGCGTCTCGCGCAGCTCGCGTTGCGCGGCCAGGTCGAGCGCGTTGGAAGGCTCGTCGAGCAGCAGTTGTTGCGGACGGTGCACCAGCGCGCGCGCAATCAGGATCCGCCGCTTCTCGCCCGCCGACATGGCGCCCACCAGTTGCGCGGCGAGATGCGTGGCTTCCATCCGTTGCAAAGCTTCCCACGCCCGCGCGCGCATTTCTTCCGTCACGTGCAGGTTCGGCCACAGCGTGGAGGCCGAAAAGAAGCCCGCCGTCACTACGTCCAGCCCGCTGGTGACCGCCGTTCTTTCTCCGGGCAGCTCGCTTCCCATGGGGCCGGCGCCGACCACGCCGAAGTGGCGCCGCAGCTCGGTCAAATCCCAGCGCTCGCGGCCGAAGATGCGCACGCGCATCCGGGGGCGAACGATGGGATAAAGTTGGCAGGTCATGGCCAGGATCAGCGTGGATTTTCCGCAGCCGTTAGGCCCCAGGATGGCAACGTGCTCGCCGGTGCGAATGTTGAGGTTCACGCCGTGCAGAACCACGCGCTCGCCGCGGGCCACATCCACGTTCCGCAGCTCCAAAAATGCCGCCAGGTTTTCTTTGCTCTCGCCCATCCGTCCCCGTTTCCCGGCCGCCGCTCGCCAAGCCCCACCTGCTAGATTAAATGGGGTCGAGTCCATGCGCGATCTTGCCAACCACGTCATCCCTCGGGGATTCCGGTTTGCCGCCGCCAAGGCAGGACTGAAGGCCAGCGGCCAGCCTGACTTCGCCGTCGTCGTGGCCGATGCGCCAGCCGGCGCCGCCGCCGCATTTACATCCAACCGCGTTGTCGCCGCGCCGATCCTCATTGACAAGGAACACCTGGCGGCTACTGGCGGCCGGGTGCGCGTGGTCGCGATCAACGCCGGAAACGCCAACTGCGCCGCGGGCGAGCCTGGCCTGCGCGCCGCTCGCGCCACCTGCGCCGCCGCGGCACAGGTTTTTGGCTGCCGCCCGGAAGAGGTGTTTCCTTCCTCGACCGGCATCATCGGCGTTCCGCTTCCGGCGGAGAAGCTCATCGCCGTGCTCCCCGGGCTGGCCGCGGGTCTAGGTTCCGGCTCCAGGCACTTTTTAGATGCGGCCCATGCGATTCTGACTACGGATACCGCCGAGAAGACGGCGTTTGCGCGTGTCCATCTGGCTGACCGTGACGGCGCCGTGCGCGAGGTTCGCATTGCCGCCTTCGGCAAAGGTTCGGGCATGATCCATCCGCAACTCGTGCCGCACGCTACGATGCTGGTGTACATCCTCACCGACGCGGCAATCTCGCCGGCCGATCTCGACGGCTATCTTCGTCCCGCGATCGAGATCAGCTTTAACCGCATCTCGGTGGATGGCGACACCTCGACCAACGACACCGTGCTTCTGCTCGCTTCCGGAGCGAGCGGCGTCTCCATCGGGCACGGTGACCAGGCCTTTGCCGCGGCGCTGACCCAGGTGTGTACTTCGCTCGCTCGGCAGGTGGTCGCCGACGGCGAGGGCATTTCGCATGTGGTGGAGCTGCGCATCGGCGGCGCGGCCAATGACGCCGACGCCCTGCGCGTAGCCAAGGCGATCGCCCATTCGCCGCTGGTGAAAACCGCATGGGCGGGCTGCGATCCGAATTGGGGCCGGCTGGCCGCCGCCATCGGCTACTCCGGCGCGCAGATCGATCCCAACCGCATCGACATTCGCTTCGGCGAGCTGCCCATCTGCCGCGACGGCGGACGCGCGGCGGAATTCGACGAGGCCGCCGCGCACGCCTGCATCAGCCGGCGCGAGTTCTCGGTTGCGATCGATCTCCACCAAGGCCCCGGCTCGTGTGTCTTCTGGACCACCGACCTCACACACGACTACATTCGCATCAACGCGGACTACTCGACGTAGACGGTGACGGGGGAACGCAGCATCATTCTGCGAAAACGTCGCTGAGCGTGGCGAGTGTCCAACGCAGGGTTGAGGGATCGACAACGCCGGTACGTTTCAACAGGCGGGTTTTGTCGATCGCGCGAATCTGATCGAGCAGAATCAAGCCTTTTCTGCCTTTGTGTGTAATAGGGACACGAAAGCCTGCAGAAAAAGCCTTGGTCGTCATGGGCGCCACAGTTACAGTTCGCAAGTGGTCGTGCATTTCGGGAGGCGAGATTACGACGCAGGGGCGAGTTTTGCGAATTTCGCTGCCGACGGTTGGATCGAGTTTCGCGAGCCAGATTTCGCCGCGCTTCACCGGTCTCGGCCTTACCATGTCCAATCCGCGTCTGCTTCGTTTGAAAACTCGGGCCAGATCAGTGCGTCGTCGCCACAGGCCGAGAGCCGCTTGCTATCGTCGGCCCAGCCTTGGCGCGGAACCTTGTCGGGCCGGCGCAATATCAACGTGTTGCCCTCAACCAGGATCTCGGCCTGATCCTCCAACCCTGCCTGCTTCAGCAGAGGCTTCGGAATCAAAATGCCCCGCGAGTTTCCCAAGCGCCGGATGGTTGTCAGCATTGCCGCCCTCCATGTAATAACAATGTTATCACACAATCTGTTTGTCCGGACCTGGTTTGGCGGCCGCCCGCTACCTGGCCCGCGGGTGCGTGCGGTCGTAGACCTCAGCCAAATGCGCGGCGGTCAATTGCGTGTACCGCTGCGTGGTCGAGAGGCGCTCGTGGCCGAGCATCTCCTGGATGGCGCGCAGATCCGCGCCTTCCTCAAGCAGGTGGGTGCCGAAGGCGTGGCGCAGCGTGTGGGGATGGACGTCGGAGGGCAGGCCGCGCAGGATGGCGATGCGCTTGACGATGCGTCCTACGCTGCGCGTGGTCAGCCGGGCCCGGCCGCCTTTCCCCAGGCCGCGAAGCTGCAGATTGACGAAGAGTGCGGGAGTGTCGGGCTTCTTTTCTTCGCCAGCCGCGTTAAGGCGCGCCGACCGCTCGGCAAGATAGGCGCGCAGGGCCACGGCGGCCGTGTCGCCCAGCGGCACGTAGCGCTCCTTCTGTCCCTTGCCGCGCACCAGGATCGCCTCGTTGGCCCAGTGAATATCGTCGAGGTTCAAGCCGGTCAGTTCGGCGTTGCGGATGCCGCACCCATAGAGCAATTCGAGAATCGCCTTGTCGCGCGCGGGCCAGCTTGCCACGTCGTCGCGCACCGAGTCCACCACGCGATTCATTTGCTCGATGGAGGGCACGCGCGGCAGATGCTTGGGGAGCCGGGGCGTAGCCACGAGCGATGCGGCGTTCTGCTCGATGTATTTGGCGCGCGCCAGCCATTTGAACCAGCTCCGGATGGCCGCCAGCGCCCGCGCCGCCGAGGCCTTCGACAATCCGCGGTCGTAAAGCGCGCCCAGGTAAGCGCGGATGTGCGTGTGCTCGATCCGATCGACGCTGAGCCCATTCTGGCGATCCGCCAGCCAGGCAGCGAACCCCTGCAGTTCGCGCCGGTAGGCGCGCAAGGTGTGCGCCGAGGCGCCGCGCTCGTTGGCCAGCATTTGCAGGTAAGCCTGCACCAACGCATCGGTTGCGGGCGTGACCGGCAGCGTAACCGTGGCGCTCATGGGGTTTCCTCGCCTGGGCTCTTCTGCGTGACAGCACGAGGACCGGGAGCCTTCCCAGCGCCTGCATCGGCCTCTATCGCTCGCCGCGCCCCGCGTGGATGATGCATGCGATGCACGGCCTTCAACCGGCCCAGCGCCAGGTGGGTATACACCTGCGTCGTGGAAATATCGGCGTGGCCCAGCATCACCTGCACGCTGCGCAGGTCGGCGCCATGCTCCACCATGTGCGTGGCGCAACTGTGGCGCAAGCCGTGGGGGCTGGTGGAGCGGTTGGCCAGTTTCACCAGGCGCCACACCCACTGGCGCGTCAGCGGCATACCGCGCAACGAGAGAAATAGGCGCGCGCGGTCTGGCCGCGACGCTCCGGCTTTCCCCCTCGCGGACCCCGGCTCATTGAGCCTCCCACCTGCGGGGGCGCCGGTTTTCCGGACCGAGGAAATGCGCTCCAGGTGCGGCCGCCCCTCGCGCAGATACTGTTCCAGGGCCTGGATCGCGGAACGCCCCAGCGGAACGATGCGCTCCTTATCGCCCTTGCCGCGCACCTGCACGCGGCCGGTGTCGAGCGCAAGATCGCTGGTTGCCAGCGAAGTAACCTCCGAGACACGCAGCCCGCCGCCATAGAGCAGCTCCAGGATGGCGCGGTCGCGCAGCGCCGTGGCTTTGGCCTGCGGATGCGAAGCCGCCATGGCTGCGCGCTCCAGCATCTCCGCCACCTCCGGCTCGGCAAGCGACTTGGGCAGCACCTTCCACGCCTTTGGGGACTCGATGTTGACGGTTGGATCGTAGCGGATGCGGCGGTCGAGAAGCAGCCATTTGTAAAAGCCGCGCAGGCAGCTCAGCTTGCGCGCCGAGGAGCGGGAATCGATGCCGTGGTTGCGCAGATGCTCGAGCAATGCGGCCACGTCCGCCTCGACCGCGGTGAGCAGCAGGGCGTTCCGGCCCTCGAGAAACTCCGCAAAGATGCGCAGGTCGCTGAGATAGGCCTCGCAGGTAAGCGGGCGAAGTCCTTTTTCTACGCGCAGATAGGCCTCATAATCCTTTAAAAGCGCAAGATTGTTTCTGCTCTCCACAGATTCGATTATCGGCGTCTCGAACCTGTGCCTGTAGTGACTCGCATAGTTACCGTACCTTGTTCATTACGGGGTCAACATCGTCAATACGTGTCATGTTGCGTAGCATTCTGCCGATAGCAGAAACGGGGTGCGCCTCGCCGTCCCGTGGAGCGCCGAAACACGGCGGAGATCCGGGCAACGCGAAAGGGCGGAGAAAGATCGTGGCGGACAAAAGGAAGAAGAACCATAAGTGCGAGGAAGAGAAGGGAGCGTATGGCGGAAACCTTCTCCCCGCAAAAAAGCCCGCACCCGCCCCCCTGCGGCTGGGCAAAGACTGCGATTACGAGCGCGAGCTGCGCCGCCTGCAGATCGAGCTGGTGAAGCTGCAGGAGTGGATCCGGCACGAGGGCCTGCGCGTGGTGGTGCTCTTCGAGGGCCGCGACGCGGCCGGCAAGGGCGGAGCCATCAAGCGTATCGCCGAGTCGCTGAACCCCCGCGTTTGCCGCATTGCGGCGCTGGCCACGCCCACGGAACGCGAGAAAACGCAATGGTACTTCCAGCGCTACGTGGCCCACTTGCCCGCGGCGGGCGAAATGGTGCTCTTCGACCGCAGTTGGTATAACCGCGCCGGAGTGGAGCGCGTGATGGGCTTTTGCACCGAGCGCGAATATCTCGAGTTCATGCAGAGTTGCCCGGAGTTCGAGCGCATGCTGGTCCGCTCCGGCATCATCCTCATGAAGTACTGGTTCAGCGTGAGCGACGAGGAGCAGGAGCGCCGCTTCCAGGACCGCATGAACACCCCGACCAAGCGGTGGAAGCTAAGCCCGATGGATCTGGAGTCGCGCAAGCACTGGGCGGATTACTCGCGGGCCAAAGACGAGATGTTCGCGGTGACCGACACCAAGCAGGTTCCGTGGCACGTGGTGAACGCCGAGAACAAGAAACGGGCCCGGCTCAACGTAATCCGCCACCTGCTTTCCATCATTCCCTACCGCGACCTGACGCCCGCGCCGCTCAAGCTGCCGCGGATCGTGAAATCGAAATACGTGCGCCCGCCGATCCATGAGCAGAACTTTGTTCCCGAGGTGTACGGATAGGGCAGGGAACGAGACGGCATTGTGCGGGGTGGCGATGCTGGAAGAGCTGGGCCAGAACTACATCCGCACGGCGCGGGCGAAAGGCCTGAGCGAAAACGCGGTGGTGTGGCGCCACGCGCTGCCCAACGCGCTGGTGCCGATTGTAACCGTGGTCGGGCTGCAATTCGGCGCGCTGCTCGCCGGAGCGATTGTGACGGAGACGATTTTCAGCTGGCCGGGGCTGGGAAGGCTGACGGTGAGCGCGATTTCGAATCGCGACTACGCGCTGGTGCAGGGCTGCCTGCTCTCGATCGGGCTGACGTATGTTCTGGTGAACTTCTTTACTGATGTGGTGTATCGGTGGATCAATCCGAGAATGCGGTGAAGCAGGGAGTAGCCAGTAGGGAGTAGCCAATAGTAAGCAGTACCCCTAGCGGACCTTGAGAGCTACGGAGCTTTTGTCGAAGTAGGAGCTGCGCAGGCGGTTTGGTGATCGGCCGGGCAATTCTGCTTTTCCAAGGTGCAAGCTCGTGCGCGATCATTGAGCTTTTTCTCGATGAACACGGCATATAGGCACCACTCGTCTTTGCGCTGATCCGGGTCAGTATCGAGGGAGATTGCTTTCTGGTACCACTGATCAGCTAGTGGAGTTTGGCCTGCGTAATCATATTCGCGTCCCAAATCCCAGGCGTTGATCGGATCCTTAGGCGCCAGATCTGTCGCTCTTTTCAGATATTCGATTGCTTCCGGGTCGCGTTTGAGCACGGAAAGGAGTGCGCCCATGTTTCCGAGGATGTCAGGATTATTTGGGTAATGATTGTCCAGAACTTTCGTGAGTTCAAGGCCCGCTTGATATTGGCCCAAGTGCATCAGTTCTGAAGAGTAATCGAGCCACGCGTCCGGAACGCCCGTCCCCTTATAAATTGTGCAACTCTCGTCGAGCGCCTTGGCCATCTGGCCGTAGCGGCGAGATATTTCCAGAACATGCAGTCTGCCCTGGTGGATTGTCAGGTCCTGAGGGGCGAGTTGCAGGCCGCGATTCAGGTGCGATAAAGAGTCATCGACCGCCTCAGGGATGTATTCATCAAAAATCACGACCTGACCGTTCTCGTCCTTGTCCATCCGGACGGTGTCGGCCCCAATCAGCGCGACGTTGGCCAGGCACTTCTCAGCCTCCACCTGTTCAGCGACAACCTTCGAAGTCTCAAACGGCATACAGAGGGCGCGGGCGCCGTCGGCATCCTTGTTCTTGATGAGCTTCGGCCAGTCGGAGAGGTTGCCGCTCTGCGCGGCGCAGGGAAGCGAGGAGCAAATCAGAGCCAGCACAAAACACCCTGTTTTCATGATGGCGAAACGTTATCACAACTTGGGGTTGAGCGTGACGATTTTTGGGCGAATTTGTCCCGCGGTGATTTCCATCACGCCGATGGTCACCGGCAGCTCAAACCGCCGCGGCCCGCACGACCCTGGATTGAAGTAGAGCACGCCCTTCTTCGTGTAGAAGTTCGGCACGTGTGTATGGCCGTGGAGAACGGCGGCGAACTTGGCGGCGGCGGGATCGAGGTGCAGCGTCTTGAGGTCGTGGAGCATGTAGAGGTAGAGGCAGCCGTGGGGAGGGTTTGGGTGGGGTGAGTTCTCGATGAGGACGACTTCGGTTCCAGGCAGCTTGGCGCACGCGCCCTCGCGGTCCACGTTGCCGCGGATCGCCGTGACCGGCGCAATCTTTTCTAAAGCCTGAAGGACCGACGCCTTGCCCACGTCGCCAAGGTGCAGGATGCGGTCGACGCCTTTGAGTGCGAGAGCAACTTCGGGGCGGAGAAGGCCATGAGTGTCCGAGACGATGCCGAGGCGCATGGAATCAGGATAAGCGGGTCAGCGTGGCTAGCCGAGTTAGGCTGAAAGAGGGCGCACGAAAATTGAGATGAAGGAAAACTCCGAAATTAACGAAGGACACGTCCGAACCAACTGGCGGCACGCTGTCGCAGCCTACACTGAACCGCGTGTTCTCGAAGTGCTCGCACTGGGTTTCTCGAGTGGCTTGCCGCTCCTGCTGACTTACTCAACTCTTTCAGCATGGCTTGCGACAACCGACGTGCGGCGCGCAGCGATCGGCACCTTCGCCCTGGTTGGCACTCCCTACGCATTCAAGTTCCTGTGGTCGCCGCTGATGGATCGCCTGCCTCCGCCACTGCCTTTGGGACGGCGGCGCGGTTGGGGAATCACCATCCAGATTCTTCTGATCGGCGCAATTCTCTGTCTGGGATCGTGCAATCCAAAGCACAACCTGCCGCTGATGGCCGCCTGGGCGGTGCTTGTCGCATTTCTATCGGCGAGCCAGGATATCGTGATCGATGCCTGGCGGGTGGAGAGCCTGAATGCGGATCAGCAGGCTCCCGGAGCGGCCATGATTCAGTCCGGCTATCGGATCGCCATGCTGGTCTCCGGGGCTGGCGGCCTGTTCATCGCAGCATACGCGGGGTGGTTCGCGGCCTATGCCACAATGGCTGCGCTCGTCGGCGTGGGAATACTAGTGTTTTTGCTGGCTCCCGAACCGAAGGTTCCGCCGGACCCTTCGCATGCGGCTGGATCGGGCTGGCTCGCGATTCGCCACGCGTTTTCGACCGCTGTGATCGGACCCTTTCGCGATTTCATGCGCCGACCGCTTTGGCCTGTCATTCTGATCGCCATCTTCGGATACAAGCTGGGCGAGGCGATGGCGGGAGTGATGTCAACGCCGCTCTACATATCGCTGGGATTCTCTCTCCCGGAGATCGCGGCCGTTTCCAAAGTGTTCGGATTTTTCTCGATTGTGGCAGGGGTTCTATTAGGCGGTGTCGTGACCACCCGGTTCGGAATCCGCCGCTCGCTGATTCTTTGTGGTATTTTGCAGTCGGTCGGGAACCTGTTTTTTGTCCTGCAGGCTGTAGGCGGACACCGGATCGGTTATCTTGCTTTATGTGTCACCGCCGAGAATATCACGGGGGGAATGGCCGGGACCGCGTTGATAACTTATCTTTCCAGCCTATGCTCGCCCGCTTTTACGGCGACTCAATACGCTCTGCTTTCCTCGCTCGCTTTGCTCGGCCGCACCGTGGTGGCCTCCTCAGGAGGAGTATTGTCGGAGAAGATCGGCTGGGTACGGTTCTTCCTGCTCACCACTATCGTCGCATTGCCGGCCATCATCCTGTTCATCTGGATCGGGCCGCGTGACGATCTCAACCAACGCAAACCCACCCTCAAAAGCACGGATGGCAAGTCAGAAGACCCGACCCTGGCGTAGAAGCATTACCCGCCAGCGCCTTTCCAGTCGAGATTTCGCCGATATCGCCCACCTACTTTGGCCAACGGCTGGCGGCGAACGCGGACCCAAGCCTGGCGCAACACTTTGGAGACGGGAAAAACCATCGGCAAACAAAAGAATACAGCGACACGGGCGCTGGAATGGGGTTTAACGAAGGTTGAAACCCACATTTCCATTTTGACCTTGACTTGCGAATCTTCGGATGGGCTTCTCCATCTGCCGGGTAGGCACGGCAGCCTGGCGAAACCAATCTGGACGACGAAGGGAATTGCGGGAGAGGTGTCAGCGAAATCGCTTCGAAATGGGGCAAATGACGGCTTCTGGGTTCCGGTAACGGACCTGCCGGGCACGCTCCGGCTCTGGCCTTGGACGAAATGCGCGAAAAATGGCGAGCCCGGCACTCGGGGGGTATATCCTCTTGTGGCCGGAAAAGCAAAATGGAAATCCCGGTTCAAACGAAAGGCATACGTGTGTTCGACCGTTGGATTCAACGAAGCATTGCAGTGTGGGCCGCAGTAACTCTATTGGCCGGTTGCGGAACGGTTTTTGGCCAAGCGCAGGGCGCTGTGGTTGCAATCGATCTCGGAGCCGCTGTTGACCACCCGCCGAAGACTGAGGCCGACTGGGATAGAACGCTGAAACTCGATCGTTTTCTGCCTGCAAATGGAGTGCCGGTGCAAACTACGCCGACTGCCGCATGGGTGGCGTGGGATGCCAAAGCGCTCTATGTTCGCTTTCGCTGTGCCGACCCCGATCCTGTGTACCGCAACGGAGTCCGGCTGCGCCGGAGCGACCGCGTCGAAGTGGGAGTGTTGCCGCCCGGAGCGAATCAAGACGATCTTTGGCAATTTACTATCGACGAATCCGGCCAAGGCTTTGTGACCCACGGTAAGAACAAAGGCGCATTGCAAGGCGCAACTGTCGCATTGAAAGACACGGAGTGGGTCGCGGATTTTGCAATTCCATGGGACACGCTCGGCGGAATGCCTAAGAAGGTCTTTTATATGCAACTCTCCCGCGTGCGATTCATCACAGGAGAGGTGCTGAGCCCTTCGGCGGTTGATTTCCACGATGGGCCTGTTTCGACCAGTCTCGCGCCCGCTGCAACCGACGAATTTATGGAAGTAAGATTGGGGGGCAATAGGAATGCGCAGGCGGCGGACTTCGGCCTCATCACGTTGCCCTCCGGGATCCGGCGATGGGAACGGCGCGCTGCGTTGCGTCGCGCAACTGGCGCGGAATTGAAGCAGATTCAGCGTCTGCAGCAGCAACTCGAAACAGAGCCAGCTTCTGAAACCAATCTTCCCGATCGGGTCCGCCTGGCTGAGATTTGGTACGACCTTCTCGATCGGGAGGGCTTCAGTTTCCACCCGGAAAGCGGGACGTGGATTCTCGGTTCCGGCGAGCTTGACCCATGGACGGCGCGACATCGATTCAACGATGCGTTGGCGAATCGCGATGTCGCCGCGGCGTGCCGGATTCTCGATTCACTCCTCCGGCATTTCAATCGCGTTTCGCAATCGTGGTTCGCGGATGGCGCTCCGGGAGATGCGAGGGAGGACGCATGGACTCCGGTTGAAGCGATCGAGAGTGCGAGCAGCACGCCGGATCGAATTGTTCTGCGTGCTCGAGCCGGCAAAAAAGAGTTTCCGCTGTATGTTTCGTTTCCATCCACCGGAGGCGTCCGGCTGCATGGGCCGGATACGGGTTTTTTCTCTTCGCCTTCCTCCTTGCCGATCGAACTGACGGAAACAGCGGATGAGATTCATGCCGCCTCGAAGAACTTAGCCGCCATGATCGAATTGCATGGGGATTGGCGCATCGATTTCTTCTCCGGGGGAGAGCGAAGAGCTTTCTGGAGTCTAAGAGAGGGTGATCTCCTTGTACACGAGAATGGCGACGGCCGGATGGAAGGCTTCGATTTGAGAGGTGGCCTGAGCTCTGGAGAAAGCATCTTCGGATTGGGCGAGCGCTTCGATTCTTTCAATCAACGTGGCAAGACATTGACCCTTTGGCAGTTGGATGCATGGGATTCGCTGTACCGTGGAGGCCTGGAAAACCAGGCGTACAAACCGATTCCACTCTGGCATAGCAGTGCAGGCTACTCCGTGTTTTGGAATTCGAGTTATGAGATCAGAGCGGATTTTGGCAGTGCGCGAGAAGACCGGTCGAGAGTCGTTGCGCACGGACCGATCTTTGATCTTTATCTCTGGCCGGGCGACTACAAAAACGTCCTGAAAGAATACACGTCTCTCACCGGTAAGCCTTTGCTGCCCCCGGTGTGGGCGTTCGAACCGTGGATGGGCGGCGGCGGCGGACGATGGGCAAGAGATCGGGAAAAGACACCCACACAGACCATGCTGGATGTCGTAACCGAATTCCGGAGACTCGATATTCCTCACTCGAGCATTTACGCCGAGGGCGAAGGGAGTAGCGATCCTCTGCTCTATCGCAGGCTTGATCCGTTGCAGATTCGCGTGTTGACGTGGGGACGCAGCCAGCCGCTCGGATGGACGAGCGAGCAGATCGGGCAGGCGCTTCCCCAGACGCCGGCCGGCCGGTTTCCGCTGATGAAGCTAAAGGATGGCTCCGTATATGGCTTTCCGGCCGGCCATATTCTCGCGGAGCAATTCCCATATTTCGACTTCACCGATCCCGCGGCGCTCGATCTGCTGCGCGCGTATTGGGCGCGGCGTCTGGATCTGGGCGTGGCCGGCACTATGGTCGACTTCGGAGACCTGGTTCCGCGCGATGCGCTGTTCCACGACGGCAGCACCGGCGAACAGATGCACAACTGGTATGCCCATCTTTACCATCGGTACATGCACCAGGTATTCGAGGAACGGCTGGGTGACGATCATGTATTGTTTTCGCGAGGAGCTTCGCCGGGAAGTCAGGCCGACGTGTCGCAGATGGCCGGGGATCACGCGTCTAACTTTCGCGGACTGGATGAATCGATCGCGGGTGGGCTCAGCATTAGCGCTTCGGGGTTCTCGAACTGGGGTGTGGATGTTGGCGGATACGAAGGGAAGCCGGATGAGGAAGTGTACGAACGCTGGATCGAATTCGGCGCATTTTCTCCGTTGATGCGTTTTCACGGAACAGAACCGCGCGAGCCGTGGTTCTACAACGATGCAGCCATCGCAACTTACAAGAAATATGCGTGGCTCCGCGAGAACCTTCTGCCCTACATTTACGGATCGGCGCAGGATGCGCATGCAACCGGTGTGCCGCTGATGCGCGCGTTGCCGGCGTTGGCTGACGACGAATATATGTTTGGCGGCGATTTGCTTGTAGCCCCTGTGCACGCGCCCGGAGAGCGCCGTGTTGTATCCCTGCCCGAGGGGAGTTGGACGAGCCTCTTTTCCGGTTTGCCCGCGGCCAAAGGAGAATACGAAATACACGTACCGCTCGATGAGATTCCCGTTTTTCTCCGCGCGGGCGCGATGGTTCCGATCCGTGTTGCTCCGGACTTCACGCTTGGGGAATCCCTATCTGCCGGCAGTGTCCCGGCTCTGCTGGTCACACCGCCCGATACGTACCCCACTTCGCGCGCCTGGAAGCTTCCCGGGAACAGCGTCGAAACAAGACTTGAGAACCGTTGTGAAGGCGCCGGGTTTCGAGTGACGATCGATGGATGGCAGGACCTCCGCTTCCTGGTGGTTCTAGGCATCCAGGGGCACATCGAGAGTGTGACCGTTGACGGACGCCTGCTGCCGCAACTCGATACACGGCTGGCAGACTCATTCCCGCCGGGATGGCGGCAGATTGATGCGGGCAGGGTCGTTGTACGTCTTCCTGAGGCTCCGAATCATGCAGTGATCTTTTCCAACCGAAAGGTGCAGTAGTAACGTTGCAATATTTGGCGGCAGCGAAATCCCTGAAAGTTTTTGCGCGCGGGTTTGTTGTGGCTGGAGCGCTGGCGTTGCCTGCGCTTGCCGCGGCACAGTGGAATTCGCCGGCGGCTGGCGGGGGATCGGCCGGCCTTCAGGGTGAGTCCGAGCAGATTTTTGCGCTGGCCAACCAGGCTCGCGCGCAGGCGGGTGTGGGACCGCTCGAGTGGGATCCGGCGCTGGCGGCCGCGGCCTTGCAGCACTGCCTGCGCATGGCGGCCGAGGGGCCGATTGCGCACCGCTACGGCGGCGAGCCGGACCTGAGCGCCCGCGCCGCGCAGGCCGGCGCGCACTTCAGCGTGATCGAGGAGAACGTGGCGGTGGGGACGTCGGCCGCCGAGATTCACGAAGAATGGATGCAGTCGCCGGGGCATCGCTCCAACCTGCTCAGCCCGGAGGTGGACCGCGTGGGCGTGGCCGTGGTGGCCGCTCGCGGCGCGCTCTACGCCGTGGCCGACTACAGCCACGCCGTGCAACAGCTAAGCGCCGCACAGGTGGAGGCGCGGGTGGCCGCGCTCATTCGCGTGAGCGGGGTGGCGATTCTTCGCGACCCGAGTGTGGCGCGGGCGGCGTGCGCGATGGATGACGGAATGCCGCCTACCGCAGGCGGAGCGATGCCGCGCTTCGTCATGCGCTGGCAGGATGCGGATTTGATGCGCCTGCCCCAGGCGCTGGTGGACAAGCTGACGTCAGGGAATTACCGCCTGGCCGCGGTGGGCAGTTGTCCGGCACAGGTTTCGGAAAGGTCGTTCACGGCGTACCGCGTGGCCGTGCTGCTCTACTGAGTGCGGCGCAACGCCACCGAAGAGCAGGTGGCGAACAAGCAGCCGCAGTGCTTGATGCGCTGGCCGCCATTGCTGTCAGGGTGGATGGAAGCGGCCGCGGGCAGGATGAGCCAGCCGCGCCCTACACCGGCCGCAGCCAAAGCACCGGTTGGCGTACGGGAAAGTTGCGCAGCACTGCGGCGGTTTCGGGCTGGGACGGCAGCGTGCGCCACAGCGCAATGTACTTCGGCTCGCGATACACCAACCCCGCGAACAGCAGGCTCGGTCTGCGGCCGGGCAGGTCGCCGAAAGATTCTGCGCCGCGCGCGTAGGGCCACCTGCTCTTGTCCTCGATGTACGGAAACAGAAAATCGACGGCCGTCTTGTAGCGGTTGCCGTTGGGCAGGGCAAACTGCCAAAGATCGTTCGTCGCGCCATCCGGTCCGGGGCCCCCGGCCGATGCGAGCACGCACACCATCGCCAGCAGGTCCAGATTGAAAAGCGAGAAATTGTAAGGCGCGGGCTGCGCCAGCTCCGCCGGAAAGCTCCCGTCCGCCGCCATCTGCTCGGGCAGAAGATGGTTGCGGAACCGCTCGCGGCAGAGCGCCATGGCGGGTTCGTTGCCGGTGTACGCCGCATACGCCGCCGCCTGCGCCGCCCAGCAGGTTCCACGGTGGTTCTTCTCGGCCTCTTCTTCCTGCCCTGCCGCCGACGCACGCATCCAAAGCAGATACTCCGCGAACCACGCGCGCAGGCCGGCAAACTCGCCCGCCGCGGATGGGTGCCACTCCCTCAGCCGTCTGCGCCTGCGCCAGCGGAGGATTCATCCGCGTCGCCGGATCGAGGAACCACGCATGCAGGTGCTTAGCCGCGTGCTCCGCGTAGTGCTTCTCCCCGGTAATCAGCCACGCGGCTGTCAGCGCGGGCACAACCAGGCTCATCCGGATCAGCGCCTCGTCATGGCCGCCCGGGTTCTGCGCGTTCGTCGAGCCGCCGTGCGCCCCAGAGGACGCCGTCATCGTCACCGGAGCCTCTGTAAGGTACCCGCCGGCTGCGCGCAAAATCCGTTCGCGGTCGATGCGCTCGATTTCGTTCAGTGTGATCAGCGGTCCGTTGACCGGCGCCGGAGCAGCCGGCGCGGCCAAAGCGCCTGAGCGGGTTAAGGTAGCGGCGACAGCGGCAGAGAGGCAAAAGGTGCGGCGGTCCATCTCACTTACCTTCGCGCATGCGCAGGGTTTAGTCCGGCGTGGGCAACCTTGCAGGCGTGGCAGCCGCATCGGAGCCCCGGTCGGCGGCCCACGCTAGGATTCCAATTCGACTTTCGGTTCCAAAAACGCCCGCGCCTTCAGAACCGGTACACCACGCCGAACGTCCCGCGCGCATTCCAGGTGCGATTCGTTGAGTAGCCCTGTCCCGAAGTGTTGCCGGGCAGCGAGAACGATGCGGCGACGCGGTCGCCGGTAAGTTGCACGCCCCAATTGCGGCCTAAGTTATAGGCCAAGCCTCCGCCAAAACCACCGGCAAAGGAGATACTGGGCGTCATGCTCTCGCCCCCGGTATGCTCTCCGCCCAGCTCGGCGAAAACCTCCCCGCTCAGTTTCTCGTAAATGTTCACGTGGAGCCCCGGCCCAACCAGGAACGTGTAGATCGACGGGTTGCCGGGATTCGGTAGTCCGGCGTGGCCGGTCCCCACCTTGTAGTAGTCCGCCGATCCCATGAGCTGAAAATACTTTCCCCAATCGCGGGCCAGTGAAATCTTTCCGCCCACCAATCCGCTGTACGAAACGGGTACCTGCTTGAGGCGGGAATAGGCTAAGCCCGCGAATACCTCGTACTTGTAGGGTGCAGCCTGCCGGGGGCCAGGCGCCGCTTGAGGGCTCACCTGTCCGGCGGCCATTAAAGGCGTGAGCGTGGCCGCAACCGCGGCCAAAAAACAAAACCACAACGTCCTCTTCAACGCAAGAATCTCCTCGATTGTTACCGTGCGCAAAACAAATCGGCCCGAATCCGGGCTTTGGCTCGGAGCAGGCACCCTGGCTGGTTTCCGTTACGCTCTTAGACTATCCTCTTCCCCCGGCTTTCACGAAGCCCCATCGGCGCGGAAAACGCTCAAACCTTTGACTGGGTTCCGCGCAAAAGGTGCGCACTTCTGTCCCGCCGCCCGCCCCGTCGCTACCGCCTGTTCTCCAGATACCACGGAATATTGATCACCACGATACGCCGATTGCCGCGCATGAGCAGAATCGCCTTCAGCAGTTCCGAGCGCTGGTTATGCAGCAAACCCTGCCACCAGTGGTGCACCACCAGTTCCGGCACCAGCACGCACACCTTGCAGGTCTCCCGTTCGCGCTCCACGCCCAGCACGTAGTCCACGATCGGATAGATCACATACCGGTAGGGCGACTTCAGGGTCACGAGCTTGGGAACGCAGCTGCCGGCCGCGCGCAGCGGCGCCGCAATGTCCTTCTCCCACGACTCTGCGAACGAATCGGCCGCTTCTCCCGTCTGCACGTGAACGCAGCGGATGTCGCACGACATCGACAAAGCAAACGAGAGTGCCTTCTCGCTGATGCGGCTCCAGCGGTCCACCGGCAAAACTACGATGGGCTCGCCCACCTCGGCGGGGACGAAGGGCCGGTCGAGATCGATTTCACGGTTCACGCGCACGTAATGGCGCTTCACCGAGCGCATCAACAGGATCATCACCAGCACCAGCAGCGCCGTGATCCACGCACCCTGGGCGAACTTCGCCACCAGCACCACCAGCGTGGTGATGCCCGTGGCCACCGCGCCCACGCCATTCACGAGGATGTGCGCCGCTGAGCCGCCGTGCCGCTTCCAGTGCATCACCATCCCCGCTTGCGACAGCGTGAACGCCATGAACGCGCCGATGGCGAACAGCGGAATTAACCGGTCCGTGACACCGCCAAACACGATCAGCAGCAGCGCCGTCAGCGCCACCAGCACGTAGATGCCCCACGAATACAACAGCCGCCGCCCGCGAACCAGAAAAATGTGCGGCATGTAGTTGTCCAGCGCAATGGCCCGCGTCAGCCGCGGAAAATCGGCAAATGCGGTGTTCGCGCTCAACGCCAGCACCAGCAGCACGGAACCGATGGTCAGGTAATAGAACCACCCCTGCCCCATCACCGCGCGCGTCAGCATTGAGAGCACGCTCTCGTATCCCGGCTTGCCCGGATCGGTTGCCGCAATGTGGTAGGCGCGGCAAAGCAGTGCAATCCCTGCCAGGAGGATGGCCAGCAGCGCGATGATGATCGTCAGTGTCGTCTTCGCGTTCTTGCACGTCGGTTCGCGGAAGGCCATCACGCCGTTGCTCACCGCCTCCACGCCCGTCATCGCCGTGCATCCCGAAGAAAATACCTTCAGGATCAGCCACCAGCTAAACATTGCGGTTGCCGCCGGAATCGTGTGCAGCGGCGTCGCCGGCGCCGGATGCCCCGCCGCATGAACCACCTGCCATCCGCCCACTGCGATCACGATCAGCAGCGTGGCCGTGAACAGATAGGTCGGGATCATGAACACTACGCCCGTGTCGCGCACGCCGCGCATATTCACGATGGTCAGAATCGCCAGCACCAGCAGGCAGAGCTCCAGCGTGTGCGGCTGCAGGCTGGGCACGGCCGAGATCAGTGCGCCCACCCCCGCAGAGATGCCCACGGCTGCGGTCAGGATGTAGTCGATCATCAGCGCCGCCGCGGCCAGCAGTCCCGCGCCTTCGCCCAGGTTTTCGCTGGCCACGGTGTAGGAGCCACCACCGTGCGGATACGCCTCGATGGTCTGCCGGTAACTGAAGTACACAATGGCCAGCAGGATCACGATGGCCGTGCTCACCGGCACGATGTACTTCACGCCCATCAGGCCCAGCGGGATCAGCAGCGTCAGCGCCGCCTCCGGTCCGTACGCCGCCGAGCTCAATGCGTCCAGCCCGAAGACCGGAATCCCGGCCAGGGGTCCAATGTGCTCGGCGCGCTCCTCGCTGGTCCTGAGCGGCCGCCCAAACAGCAAATTGAAAAAACGTGTATAGACGCCCATGAAAAATCCACCGGCGGACGTGGACTCATTGCGGGGATTGCCGCCGATGCCAGTGTCTCATGGCGCGTAATCCCCCAGTCTTGAATTGCCTGCGCATCCATCGAGAGAGCGGGCTCCATCCCCCAAGGGGAAGCCGACAATCCCCCAAACCGGTGATGAAGCACAGTGCGGCTGAGAATAGAATGGGGAAAAGCCGCAACTGTCAGTCCGTAACCGGGCCCCAGTTCCGCTTCGCTTTCATGCGCGACACCATCCGTCCGGAACCGCATTGCGCTGAAGCGCCGCGGCTGCCGATCGCTCATGGATTGTGCTAACGTAATTCTGCATTGCCGGTCAGTGACTCTCCACAGTGCGGCGCTGGATGCGCCCTGCTGAGCGTTTCATCAAGACCCGTGAAGTGGCGGATTCGATCATGGCTGAGGATCGTTACGATGTCTTCATCAGCTACAGGCGAGGTAAGGCAGCGGCCGAAGCGCGCCTCCTGCGGGAGAATCTGACGAAGCACGGCTTAAACGTCTTCCTCGATGTAACCGATCTGGGCCGGGGATACTTCGATGACTCGCTGTTGCACCGGATCTCCGATACGCCGAATTTCCTGTTGATTCTGTCGTCGCGCAGCCTCGACCGCTGTGCCAACGAAGGCGATTGGGTGCACCGGGAAGTCGCACACGCCATCCAGTCGCAGCGCAACATCATCCCTGTAATGCTGCCCGGATTCAAGTTTCCCAAGGATCTCCCGCCCAGTATCGCGAGCCTTCCACGGTATCAGGCAGTTGAGTATTCGCATACCTTCTTCGAGGCAACAGCCGGAAAAATCCTGGAAATGATTCAGACTGGGACAGCGGAGCAGCCACGAACGCTCAAGGCCAAAGCTCGACTGGAGCCCGTTACTCCGCGGGCGATCCCGAAGAAGGCTAAGCTGGCCTTGATTCTTACCCTTGCCTCCGTCGCTGCGCTGGCTGGCGGACTTGTTCTCTTGCGGACGCTGTGGTCTCCGCACACAAGGCTTCTCTCACTGGCGGCCCGTCTGCGCAATGACTTTCACGCGGCGCTCTCCGCCATGCCGCCCACGGGCGCCCCCGACTTCACCAGCACCGAAAAGGACATTCGGGGGCTGTTGAATATCGATCCCGGCAGCGGCTACGGCGTCTATTATTCCGGCGAGGTCAAACGAGTTCAGAACCGGTCTCTGTTTACTCCCAAATCCTGCGTAATTCCGGGCGCTCTAAAAGGGCAGATGAACACCATGGATTACTACGAGAGCGATTTCATTCGCTACCTGGAAATCGAGCGCACGCTCCCCGCGGCGGTAAAGGGAGGGGACTATTCGCTGACGCCGTGTTATTCGCGCCCCGAGGGATACTGTGTTCAGCGGACGGCGTGGATCGAGCACCTATTGGCCGACGATAGCTACCAGGAGGCATTGGTGGCCGGCGATCGGCAAATCGCTCAGCAGGATCTGGAGAGCGCGATCGACTACGCGCAGAAGGTTCTCGCAAGCTATCGCGATATTAACAATCGCCCCGGATTTGCGGAATGCACCGGCACGCAGGTGCTTCTGCAGGAGGCGCAGCAAAAGCTCGAAGATCTCAAGAAAACCGGCACTCAGGCAAAGCAAGCGGCAGGACCGGGCGCACGATGATCCCACGCTTACTCAAGCCGGCCGGATACCGGATCTTTCTGGTTGGAGTAGCCGGGCTTGGCGCCCTGCTCTACGGCATGGATATTGGCGTGATCGCGGCGGCCCTCCCGCATTTGATCGCCACCATCCAGATGTCGGTCACTCAGACGTTGTTCATCGTTGCCGCCGTGCTGGCTGGAGGCATGCTCGCGTCGCCTGCTGCCGGCTACCTCGCAGACGCTTTCGGACGGCGGACGATGCTCGCCGTCAGTGGCGCAATTTTCAATACCAGCGTCTGTCTGGTGGTCGCCTCCCACGGATTCGCTGCGCTTTTTGCGGGCAGGCTGCTTCAGGGGATCAGTTGCGGAATCATTGCCACCGTCGCGCCGCCTTACCTCGCCGAGTGCCTCAGCTCGAAGGTTCGCGGCCGGGGAACCGCGGTCTTTCAGCTCATGCTGACCTTCGGCATCGCGGTTGCGGCCCTTATTGGTTGGATGTACACCCAGCGGGCGGAGCAATCGATGTCTCTGGTGCAAGGCGATGCGGGCCTGATCTTTGGCGTCCAGGATCATGCATGGAGGCTCATGCTCCTTTCGGTGATCTACCCCGGAGTCTTATTCATGTGCTGTACCGCGCTCCTGAGCGAGTCGCCGCGCTGGCTCTTTTTTCGAGGCAAAACCGGGCGGGCCATCGCCGCCTTGCGCCGCGCCTGCTCTGCGCAGGAAGCCGAGGCGGAGTTATTGGCCATGCAGACCGCCGCGGCCGCTGAGCAGCGGCACGGCAATTCCGAGTCTTTGCTCAAACGAAAATACATCGTCCCATTCCTGCTCGTGTGCCTGGTTTTGGTCTGCACGCAGACTACGGGAATCAATTCCGTGCTCGGATATCTGGTGCTCATCCTGCGCCAGGCGGGATTGACGGCGGTCAATTCGACTGTGGGCGACGTATTGGTGAAAACCTTGAATTGTTTGATGACGATCGTGGCCATAGCGCTCGTCGATCGCAAAGGCCGCACCTTTTTGCTCAAGGTTGGCACGGCGGTGATCGTTTGCTCGCTTCTCGCAGCCGCCATTGCGCTTTCTTTTGCGGAATCGAAACGATGGGATGCCAAAGGCGCTGTTGAGGCAGCCATCAAGGGAAACTCCGTAACTCTGGATCTGCGCACGGCTGCGCTTGGCGCGCAAAGCGGAAACCAGCCCGGTATTCTGACCGTCCTCTATACGTGGGGAAACGGCAATCGCATGGCCTCTGTGGCCACTGGCGACGAAAGTCCCGTCCTGCGCATCGTCCCTCCCGCCAAAAGCCGGAACGCTGCGCTGGTCATTCGACGTGCTTCTTACGGCCCGTTGCCGTCAAAGTGGGTCGGCTGGTTTGTGGCAGGTTGTCTGGCCATTTACATTGCAGCTTTTGCCGCCGGTCCCGGCGTCGTCGTCTGGCTCGTCTTGTCTGAGTTGATGCCCATGCGCATTCGCTCAGTAGGCATCGGCGTGGCTCTTTTTCTCAATCAGAGTGTCGCGGCCGGCAATGCGGCCGCTTTTTTGCCCATCGTAGGGCGCTTCGGCTACTCCAGCATGTTCTTCTTTTGGTCGGCGGCGACCGTGGTCTATTTCCTCACCGCGGCATTTCTTCTGCCCGAGACCAAGGGCAAGGTCCTCGAGGAAATCGAAGCGATGTTTTAGGGTCTGGTCGGTTCGGATCGTAATTCTGCGCCGGTTGAGCCAAAATCGAACCGAAAAAATGGATTTCCTTTTGCCCGCCGCCCGTTATCCGGCGCCAGGCCCCGCCGCAGGCAGCGTGAACAGGAATCTGCTTCCCTTGCCCACTTCGCTTTCGGCCCAGATGCGCCCGCCGTGCTGCTCCACGATGCTGCGGCACAGCGCCAGTCCCAGCCCCGTGCCGCCCAGCGCGCGCGCGTCGCTCGCGTCGCCCTGCTGAAAGCGCTCAAAGATGCGCTCCAGCTTCTCCGGCGCGATGCCGCGTCCCTGGTCCTCGACCATGAAGCACACCTCGCCGGCTCCCGAAGCGCCTGCGCCCGCCGCGCTCGCCTCCATGTTCCGCGCGGCCAGCCGGATGGTCGTGTCCGCCGCCGAAAACCTGATGGCGTTGGCCACCAGCTCGTTCAGCACCTGCAACACCCGCTCTTCGTCGGCATACACCGGCAAGGCGTTCACGTCGAAGCTGAAATCGATGCGCGCCTGCGTGGCTGCGTTGTGCGCCACGTCGGCCGCGCGCCGCAACAGCGTCAGCGGTTCCACCGCCTCGCGATTCAGCGGCAGCCGGCCTCTTTCTCCGCGGTCGAAGTCCAGAATGTCGTTCACCAGCCGGATCAGCCGGTCGCTGTTTTCGATGGCCATGTCGATCATCTGCCGCTGCTTCTCCGGCCGCTTGTCCAGCGTGCCCGACTGGACCAGCCCCAGCGACGCGCGCAGCGAAGTCAGCGGCGTCTTCAATTCGTGGCTCACCGTGGAGATGAACTCGTCCTTCATCTTCTCCAGACGCCGCCTTTCGCTCACATCCTGGAAGGCCACCACCATGCCGCACACCTGGCCCTCTTCCAGCAGCGGATTGGCGCTGTACTCCACCGGAATCGCCTTGCCGTCCTTGCGCCAGAACACCTCATCCCGCATCCTGATCGGCTCGCTCCGCCGCAGCGCCTGCAAGATCGGGCTCGTCGACCGCGAGTAAGGCGTCCCGTCCGCGTGGCTATGGTGAATGCGTTCGTGCAAGTCGCGGCCCACCAGTTCGTCGACCGCATATCCCAGCGCCCGGGCGCCGGCTTCGTTGATGAAGGTCACCTTACCGTCAAGATCCATGCCGAAGATGCCATCGTCTACGGCTTCCAGAATCAGCTCGCGCTGCCGTGTGGCAATGTGCAGCGCCTCTTCGGCCTCGTACTGCTCGGTCACGTCCATGCCGTGGATCAGCACAAACGGCCGTTCGCCCGGCAGTTGCATGCGCCGGCTGCGCACCGCGATGCGCCGGTACACCGCGTCGCTCCGCCGCAGCGGCAACGCCCCCTGCCACTCTTCCTCGCTCTCCAGCGTGTTCAGGCAATCCTGGAAGGCCGCCGTCCCCTCGGCGTCCATCAACTCCGTCACCATGCGCCCCACAAGAGCTTCGGCGCGGTAGCCCAACGTCTCGGCCGTAAAAGCGTTCAGCGAGGTTAGCCGTCCCTCCATCGAGCAGGTGAAGACGAAGCCCAGGCTGTTCTCCACCACCTCGCGATAGCGGGCCTCGCTCTTGAGCAGCGTCTTCTCCATCTCGCGCTGGTCGGTCACATCCTGGCCGCTCACGATCAGGTACTGGATCTCTCCGTTCGGGCCTTGCAGCGGCCGCAGCGTCCAGCTGATGCGCCGCGTCTCGCCGCCGCTCACCCGCCACAGCGTCTCATGCGGTCCTGAATCCTGCCCCGCCGAAGCCTCGTGCAGCTTGCCCGCCGCCCAATCGTGGTCGTCCGCCCCCAGAAACTCCTCGACAAACAGCCGGCCCACCGCGTGCGCCAGGCTCAACCCGGTCAGGCGCGCGCAGGCATAATTCATCCGCACCACGCGCCCCGCCGTGTCCAGCACCGCCACCAGCGCGGGAATCGAATCCAGCGTTGCCGCCACAAAGCAGCGCTCCATCGCCAGCGCCTGCTCCGTGCGCTGCAAGCGCCGCTGCGCCTGCTCCTGCATCCGGATCCGGTTGTACAGCTCCAGCCGTGTCACCGCCTGGCGGCCCAGAAGCTCCAGCAACGTCAGATGTTCCGGCTGGAACTGGTCCGTCTTGCGCGCCAGCACCGCCATGGTGCCGATCATTTGTTCATCGCTGCTGAACAGCGGCGCGGCAGCGTAGGAAAGGCAAGGACCGGCTCCGGCCAGCGGAATCCCCTCGGGAGGAAAGCGCGGATCTTGGCCGGCGTTCGCAATCAGCAGCGGCTCGCCCTTCTCCAGCATCCAATGGCACGCCGTCGTCGCGCGCGGCTGGTCGGCCGCCTTGAATCCGAAGCGCGCCTTGAACCAAAGCCGGTTGAAATCCATCCACCCGATGTAGGCATAATCGGCGTCGCACAGCACCGCGGCAAGCTCAACCAGCTCGTTCAGCGCAGGATCGGGGTTGCGATCGAAAAGGCTTATCTCGGGGCGCACGGCCGCATCCTGGTTCTCTCCGCCATGCGAACCGACCGTCGCGCTCATAGATACACGTTCCCGAGTGTCCAGTATCACGGAGATTGACAAACTTGGCTCTTCCACCATCCGGTGATTCGGAGGAAAGCGCGGTACCACCCAAGTACCCGCGATTTTTGTCCCATTCGATTCCAAAGGTGATTACTATAGACACCTACCGATAGGTATGTGCCCCACTTCGTCAAAAGACTCAGCCGAAACCGATGCCGATCTCTGCCCTCTGATCCCTGACCACTGAACACTGGCCACTGAACACTGCCCCTCAGTGTCCCGGAAGCTTGCAGCAGTCTCCCGCCTCAGGGGGCTCATTTGCGCCCGCGTCCAGAACCACCTTCCAACTGCCATCGGGCTCTTTGCGCCACATCGTGATGTATCTCCCGCTCGTCAGCACGGGATTCCCGTTCGCATCCTTGCTGCGCCCCTCGTAGTGACCCCACGTGTAGCCCATATCCCCCGAAGGCCCCATCGTGGCGTCCGTGGGCGTCCACGTCAGTTGGTAGTCCTTGGGCGACCAGTTGGCCGACTTGGCGATCGCCACCTTGCCGATCAGCGGCGCCGCCCCGTTGCCCAGCACCTCACCGTCGCCGGCAAACCACTCCGCAAACCCTGCCCCTCCGCGTTCCAGTACATCCTTGGCAAAGCGCGCCTCCAGGTCGAAGAGCACCATCTTGCCCGGCTTCACCGTCGTATCAGACAGCGGATTGGGCGCCTGCGATTGCGTCCCCGGCTCCAGCAACTGCGCCCACGCCGGGCTCGAACCCAGGCCCACCGCCAATCCTGCAACCACCGCCAAAGAAGAAAGATTCCGCACCAAAAAGAAGCACCGCCATCCCGTCACGATCCAACCCTCCAACGAATTTGAAATCTATGCGTTCATCCTACAACGCTGGGCTCCGCCGCCGCGGCAATCCCCATTCCCGCTCGCGCTCGAACGGCGTTATCATGTTGTCGCGGGAGAATGCATATGTCTCAATACGTCTTCTACTGTCGCGCTTGCAAGAAGGAATTCACCCAGGTTCTCCACATGGCCGACCGCGATAAGAGCAAAGTCGTGTGTCCGCATTGCGGTGGCAAACGCGTGCAGCAAGTGGTCACGGCTTTCTCCGCGGTCACTTCCAAGAAAAGCTAGTGCGCGCCCCTCAACCCGCGTCGATCTCGTCTGCCCGGCCCCTCTGCCGAATCGCTCCTCTATCGCTGGTTTTTCGCGCAATCTCGCCCGATGCCGAAGCGATGCTCCGCCTGAAACCCCTCCCCTGCCCGCTCGTCTAATCATCCAAATCCCTGCTCTGCCACGCAGGTATACTAGAGCTTGAAGTTCGCATCGCAAATAAGCTGTCATCCTGAGCGAATTTTGGCGCGTTTTGCGCCAAAATGAGTCGAAGGATCTGCGGTTGTTCTTCAATGAACTTCTGGCTCACCACACTAGCGTTGGCAAAGCAGGGCACAAACACTCTGGAACCATAGACCCCCGTCTCAGGGGGCTTTTTGCCACAGCGGACCTCACTCGATGCCCGGCCTTTCCCCCGGGGGAAGGAAGCATATGGGAACCCTGCTCGACTCCATCCAGTCTCCCGCTGACCTCAAGCGCCTGGATTCCGCGCAGATGGTCGCATTGGCGGAAGAGATTCGCGAGTTCCTGATTCAAACCCTCTCCAGGACCGGCGGTCATCTCGGCCCCAATCTCGGTGTCGTCGAGCTCACCATCGCCCTGCACGCCGTCTTCTCCACGCCCCAGGACAAGATCCTCTTCGACGTCAGCCACCAGGCTTACATCCACAAGATCCTCACCGGCCGCCGCGAGCGTTTTGAGACCATCCGCCAGCCCGGCGGCCTCAATGGCTTTATGCTGCGTACCGAGAGCGAGCACGACTGCTATGGCGCAGGCCACGCCGGAACCGCCCTCTCCGCGGCGCTGGGCATGGCCGTGGCCCGCGACCTGGCCGGCGGCCACGAACACGTCGTCGCCGTTGCCGGCGACGCCGCCTTCACCAACGGCATCTCGTTTGAGGCCCTCAACAACATCGCCGTGCAGACCAGGCGCATGATCGTTGTCCTCAACGACAACCAGTGGTCCATCGACCGCAACGTGGGCGCCGTGGCCCGTTACTTCCACCGCATCGTCACCAATGAGCATTACCAGCACCTGCACGACCGCGCCACGCGCCTCATCGAGCGGGTCGGCGGCAAAACCGCCGCCAAAGTCGTACGCCGCGCCGAAGAGGCCGCCAAAAGCATGTTGTGGCCCTCCATCCTCTTTGAGGAGTTCGGCCTGGAATACTTCGGCCCCATTGACGGCCACAACATCCCGCTGCTGGTCGGGACCTTCAAGTTTCTCAAGACCCTCGACCACCCCGTCCTGCTCCACATCCTCACGCAGAAGGGCCGCGGTTTTCAGCCCGCCATCGACGGCCAGAAAAAGTTTCACGGGCTCGGCCCCTACGATCCCGAGACCGGCAAAACCCCTGACGGATCGCCCACCTGGGCTGAGGCCTTCGCTGCCACGCTCGCCGATCTCGCCGCCAAAGACGAGCGCATCGTCGCCATCACCGCCGCCATGCCCAACGGCACCGGCCTCGATCTCTTCCGCCCGCGCCACCTCAGGCGCTACTTCGACGTGGGCATCGCCGAAGAACACGCCGTGGTCTTCGCCGCCGGCATGGCTACGTGCGGCTACCGCCCCGTTTGCGCCATCTACTCCACTTTCCTGCAGCGCGCCTTCGATCCCGTTGTCCACGACGTCTGCCTGCAGAAGCTTCCCGTGCTCTTCTGCATGGATCGCGCCGGCCTCTCCGGCGACGACGGCCCCACCCACCACGGCCTCTTCGACATCGCTTACCTGCGCGGCATTCCCGGGATCGTGCTCATGGCGCCCAAGGACGAAGACGAGCTGGCCGACATGATGAAGACCGCCCTCGAGCTTCCCGGCCCTTGCGCCATCCGCTATCCGCGCGGCGCGGTTGCCGGCGTCGCCCGCAAACCCGAGCCGCAAGCGCTCCCCATCGGCAAGGCCGAGGTCCTCTCCGACGGCTCCGATGTCGCTATCCTCGGCCTCGGCCCCATGATCGCCCTCGCGCAGGAGCTTGCCGCCGCTCTCGAACGCGACGGCTACTCCGCCGCCGTCATCAACCCTCGCTTCATCAAGCCGCTCGACCGCGAACTGCTCCAGCGCTACGCCTCTCGCGTCGCCGCCTTTGTCACCTTTGAGGACCACGTGAAAATGGGCGGCTTCGGCTCGGCCGTCGTGGAAGCGCTCGACGAAATGGGCCTCGCCCTTCCCGTCGTCCGCATCGGATGGCCCGACCAGTTCATTGAGCACGGCAAAGTCGACCGGCTCCGAGCCAAATACGGCCTCACCGTCGATGCCGCCCTCGCCCAGGTCCTCCCGCTGCTCACGCGCCGCCACCGGCCCACCCTCGTCGCCTCCTGAGCTGAGTCCGCAGCAGCGGACGAAGTCGAAGGACCCGCGTCTCCGCTCCCGTCGTCATGGAGGCCAGAGTCCGCTACCCGCTGACTGGCTGACTTGCCGACTCGCTAACTTGCGTTGGGTTTGCAGCCTGAGGTCAAATTGAGATTTCCATGAGGTCAAAATAAGATTTCCATCAGACCTAAGTGTTATTTAAAAACTGCCGATTAGAACTATTATGAGTTGTTCCTGGCAGGGTGAAGCGCAGTGTTCATGAGATCTACACTGTCGTTCCTCGCTTCGGGCATTCTGGTGTCAGGCCTGGCAGTCAGACCTGTTGATGCGGCGACTCCCAGCGCCTCAATCAGCGTCAGCGCGTGGGTTCAGGCCTCCTGTCTGGTTTCTGCCACCACTACGGCGTTTACAACCTACGCTGCGGCGGTGGGCGCAGCATCCGCCGTCTCGGTCGTCTGCAGCAACTCCACCCCATATAACGTCAGGCTCAGTCCAGTGTTGCCGCGCGGAGCCACTGGTGTCATGCAGGAGATGACCGTTTCTGGCGTCGCCCTGCTGGGTCATTGGCTCAGCTCAAACCTCCAAGGCATCGCCAACCGGCGTCAGGCCCTGAGCGAGGATACAGCGGCCACTTCAGGCACCGGTTCCGCCCCGGTGCTCGCCACCCATGGCCGGATTTCTGCAGTGCAATCCACTATGGCCGGCGCATACACCGATACGGTCACTGTCGTCGTCACTTATTGAGCCGTTCCTGTCGTGGCTTATTGACCGATTCCTGCCGTCGTGTCGTATTGTGCGGTGGCGCCCGATCACGCCCGCGGCGAATGAGCCACAAGGATCATTGCCAACGCATCAATGTGTCACCTTCCCGCAAACCTCGCCAGCGACGCGCCAGAAGTCGTTTGCAGCACTGATTCAAATTCTTGTTTATCACTTTGGTACCTATGGCCGGGTGACCAACAAGTGATATTGAAGCTAACCATCGTAATCGATATTGTCTCAATAAAGCTCAATGACAAACTGTCAGGTTAGAGCTTCGGTGAAGAACTGCCCGCACCTGAGGACTCATTGATCATACGGCCCTCGTGCACATTGAACCCTCGGAAATTGTAGTTCAGTACTCGGCGGCAAATGAATGCGGAGCTGTGTTGGTACGTCGTCCGCTCTGATTCAAAATTGCCTGATTCAGTAAATCACTGATCCTGTTTGACTCACCATCGGACGGCCGAAGATCTCAAATTCGAACGCTTGTTGTACCAGGAGTGATTGTCATGAAGTTCTCAAACCCTTTAAGGTTCACGCTACCCGCCGCCATGCTGGGATTCGTGGTGCTGGGCCTGACTCCCACATCTGCCGTTGCTCAGGCCAACCCGGCGACCACCACATTCGGCGTCTCCGCGACGGTACTCAAAGACTGCATCGTCTCGGCCACCGCCCTGCCATTCGGAAACTACACCGGAGCGGTCAACACCGCACAGTCCACCGTGACCGTTACCTGCACCAATACCACGACCTACACCGTCGGGCTTGGTGCAGGACTGGCAACCGGCGCCACCGTGACCACCCGCCAGATGCAAAATGGCACGGCCTTGCTCAACTACGGGCTGTATTCGAATGCCACTTGGACAACCAACTGGGGCAACACCTCCGGCACCAACTGGGTGAGCGGGACGGGCAACGGGGCTGCTCAAGCACTCACGGTCTACGGCCAGATTCCTGCGTCACAGTATGTCACGCCGGGTTCTTACACCGATACGATCGCCGTTACCGTCACCTATTGACCGTTTGCAACATTTGTAATTGGAATTCCTATGATCTTGCGAAACTCATGCCGTCGAATGGCGACTGCGCTCGCCGTCGCATCCGCCATTCTCCTTTTTGCTGGGCAGGCAGCCACCGCGCAGGCGTTGTCGGTTCTGCCCGTAAACATCCTCTTTCTTCCCGGACAGAAAGCTTCGTCCCTGACAGTGACCAATGTGGGGACCAGTGAGACCGCGATTCAGATTCGCGCCTACGCCTGGAGTCAGCAGGACGGCGACGATCAACTGACGGACTCAGATGCCGTGGTGCTCAGTCCTCCGCTCGCCACCATCCCTGCGGGAGCATCGCAGGTGGTCCGCCTCATTTTGCGCCAGCCGCCGCAGGGCCGCGAGGCAACCTATCGCATCCTCATCGATCAGATTCCACCACCGGCTGAGCCGGGAGTTGTGCATTTGGTGCTGCGCATGTCGATTCCCATCTTTGTCCAGCCTCCCACGCGCGCGGTTCCGCACGTGCAGTTTCACCTGGAGATCGATTCTGGAAAGCTCGTCCTCGTGGGAATCAACGATGGCCTTAGCCACGAAGTGGTCCACGACATCGTGCTCTCGGCCAGCGACGGGCGCAAGCTCAAGGAAGAGTCCGGCGCTTCGCCTTATATTCTTGCCGGCGCCACTCGGCGCTGGTCCATCGCCGCGCAGGGTTCCCTGCCGCTGCCTGGCGAAACCCTGCAGTTAACTGCCCACACGGACGCCGGCGTCATCCAGCAGCAGGTCGGCTTCGTCGCGGCGCCATGATCGTCGAGGCGCAATGGCCAGGTGGCTCGGCTGTGCGCAGATCGTTTTCCTTGTGATGGCCGTCATGCCGCAGCCGGCCGCGGCCAGCGGCCCCGTCGTCTCCGCATCCGCTCCCGCGGCTCCTGCTCCGGCTGCCGGCGCTGACACCGACGAGACGCTGTATCTGGACGTTCAGGTCAATGGCCATTTCATCGGCAAAATCGGCGAATTCACCTTGCGGCATGGTTTGTTGATGGCCCGGCCAGACGAACTGCGCGCTCTCGGTTTCCGGGTTCCAGTGTCTAACGCCTCGGCAGCCGGCGGTCTCATCGGATTGTCCGACTTGCCAGGAGTGGCCTGGACCCTCGATGTGAAGAACCAGGTGCTCGAAGTCACAGCCATCGATAGTGCCCTACTGCCAATGTTGTTGCAGCCCTATGGGAGAGAGGCGGCTGGAGGCCGTCGAGTGATCGAGAGCGGCACCGGCATGACGCTCAACTACGACACAGTCGGAACTTTCTCGGGCGGCCAGAAAGGCGGCAGCGGGTCATTCGAGACGAGAGCTTTCTCACCCTGGGGCATCCTGAGCTCGGAATGGCTCGCCTTTGCGGGCGCAGCTTCCAGTGCCGCAGGCTCAAACACGGCCATTCGCCTCGACACCGCCTATACGTTTGCCGACGTCAATACGCTGCGCCGCTATAGCTTGGGCGATTTCATCAACGGTGGTCTTAGCTGGACACGCCCCGTTCACCTCGAGGGATTCCAGATCAATTCGGATTTCAGCATGCGTCCCGACCTTGTGACCTTCCCCATGCCCTCGATCTCCGGCTCTGCCGCGGTCCCCTCCACCGTAAACGTACTCACCGACGGCAATCTTTCGGTCTCCGGCCAGGTCGCCCCCGGGCCCTTCGAGGTCCCGCAACTTCCGGTGGTCGAGGGGGCAGGCACGATCTCGATGACGGTGACGAACGCACTGGGTCAACAAGTGACCTTGACACAACCCTTCTACGCCAGTTCCGCGATGCTGGCCCCCGGTCTCCAGACCTTCGCCGTGCAGTCGGGCCTGGTGCGGCGCAACTGGGGCTCAGTCAGCAATGACTACGGAAAGTTAGCTGGCGCCGCCGTCTATCGCCGTGGTCTCTCCGATAAGTTCACGGTCGAAGGCAGCGTTGAAGGCACCCCGGGTGCGTTTATGGCGGGTATGGGCGGTGTAGTGCAGATCGACAATCTTGGCGTGGTCAACTTCGCCGTGGCGCCCAGCTTCGGCTCCGGGCAAGCCGGCGCGCAGTTTTCCGCGGGGGCTCAGCGCATCGGCAGAGTCTTCAGCCTGGGCGCCTCCGCCATCATGGCGGACCGCAACTACCGGGATGTAGCCTCGGTAAATGGAGGCGGGGTTCCGCGGAAGCAGCTTAGCGCCTTCACAGGCTTGTCTCTTAGGCGATTTGGTTCCGGTGGCCTGGCCTACGCGGCAGTGGACCAGGATGCTTCGCCCGTCGCACTCCAATCCATCGTTGCTCCCGCTCAGCACTCCCAGATTTTCTCGGCCAACTATTCGCTTCAGATCCACCACACGTTTCTCTATGCCACAGAGTTTCGCGACCTGGTGAACAAGGGTGGCAGCGGACTGCAGATTGGCCTGACCATCCCATTCGGCAGGCGCAATTCCATCACCGTCAGTGGGGAATCTGACGGTTCTGCGCAGGTCGAGGCGCAGCAGCCGGCGCCTGTGATCGGGAATTGGGGCTACCATGCCTACATCTCCGCCGGCGACACGACTCACGTATTCGCCGAGGGACAATACAAATCGCCCGTGGGCCTTTTCACCGCCGGCATCGACAGCGACAACGGTGTGATGACGCTACGCATGGAATCCCAAGGCGCATTTTCGCTTGTCGACCGCGGCCTGTTTGCTTCCAACACGATCTACGACAGCTTCGCCATTGTAGACACAGGTCCCATGGCCCACGTGCACGTTCTGCAGGAAAACCGCGACGTCGGTAGCACCAACTCCTCGGGACGGCTGCTGGTGCCGGATATGCGCTCATTCGATCTGAACCACATAGCCATTGAGCCGACCGATATTCCTCCGGACGCTACGATAAACACCGCCACGCGCGAGTTGCGCCCCCAGGATCGCTCCGGTGTTGTGGTCAGGTTCCCGATCAAATTCAGTCATGGCGCATTGCTGCGATTGGTCGACGAAACCGGAGCGACGGTACCGCTGGGCAGCACCGCTACCCTCCGGGCAAACGGCGTCGTCGTCCCGGTGGGTTACGACGGCGACGCCTACGTTGAGGACCTCAGTCTCCACAACGAACTTGCCATCGAGTTTCCGGACGGGCGGCGCTGCACTGTCGCCTTCGACTACAAACCAGTAGCCGGAGATATTCCCTCGATTGGACCGCTTCGTTGTCTGGAGGAAAAGCCATGATGCGAAGACTGGCCCTTGCGCTGCTGCTCCTGCTCGCCTTTGTCGCCCGGCCGGCGGCGGCAGCAAATTCCTGCTCAGCGTCCGCCACGAGCGTCGCATTCGGTAGCTACTATGGCACGGTCGTAGATATCACCGGCACGGTGACGGTCACCTGCACCAGCGGCCAGGCCTATGATATTGGCCTCAATGCCGGGTTGGCGAGCGGCGCCACCGTGACCACCCGGTCAATGCAGAATGGCTCGATTTTGTTGGGCTATAAGCTATTCAGTAACGCCGCGCGCACCGCCAACTGGGGCAACTCCTCAAGCACCGGTTGGGTAGCCGGCACGGGCAACGGAAGCGCCAAAGTGTACACCATATATGCCCAGATTCCGGCGGGAGAGACTAGCTCGCTTGGCAGCTACACCGATACGATCACCGCTTCCATATCAGGCTCCGGCATCACTACCGCCACCACTCAATTCAGCGTCACCGCGTCGGTCGTCAAAGACTGCACAGTCTCGGCAACAAATCTCGCCTTCGGATCTTACACAGGCGCGCTGGTCAACTCCACGTCGACAGTCTCCGTCACCTGCACTAGCACGACTCCGTACGATGTCGGGCTCAGCGCCGGGCTGGCGATCGGCGCCACCGTGACAAACCGCAGCATGACCGGTCCCGGCTCGGCTTTGCTGCACTATAGCCTGTTCAGTAATTCCGGCCGCACCACCAACTGGGGCAATACCTCAGCCACCAACTGGGTCACTGGAACGGGCAACGGAAGCGCTCAGGCGCTCACCGTCTACGGCCAGATTCCGGCGGCGCAATATATGACGCCCGGTTCTTACACTGACACCATTACCGTCTCCGTCACCTATTGACCCCCGCTCACTGCCCACCCTCCTTTATGCGACAATCCTATTAAGACTGTCATTTACATGCGACTGCTTCATTTTTTCCCGGCTCTGCTGATCGTTGGTTGCTCTATCGCGGCTCTCCCGGCCCATTCCCAGCCCGAGTCACAGCCGCCTCCTGTTCCGCTGGTTCTTGCCGGCGGCACGGTGGTTGACGTCACCAACTGGGGCCGCTCCGCGCGCGACATTCCCGACGCCGTCGTCGTCATCAGCGATGGCCGCATCGCCGAAGTCGGCCTGCCCGGCGAAGTGGCCATCCCAAAAGACGCGCGCATCATCGACTGCACCGGTAAATTCCTCATCCCCGGCCTCATCGACGGCTATGCCGGCATGAACTCTCAGGCGCAGGCCAATGCCAACCTTTACATGGGCGTCACCACCGTCGTCGCCCGCGCCGACTCCGAGCGCGGCTTCATCGACACCGGCGCTCAGCCCAGCCCGCACATCTACCCCATCGACACCATCGGCGTCACCGACAACTGGAGCCTGCTGGCCCGTCATCCCGAGTGGGTCTCCAAGCTGCGCGAGGGCGCGCATCCCGTTGAGCTCAGCCCGCAGGATACCGCCCGCCAGATGGTCGATACCGCCCACATGGGCACGCGCGTCCTGCTCCTCACCGCCCATCTCACCGCCGCCAACTCGCAGTGGATCGTCGCCCGCGCTCACGAGATGGGCCTCGTCACCTACGGCGATTTCGTCGCCACGCCCTACCGCGTCGGCGTCGAGGCCGGCGTCGATGCCCTCGTCCACATGGACCACTACATCCTCGGCGTCATCCCCGACGAGCTGCAGCGCCCCCTGGTCGACGACCCCGACGGCCCCTCGGCCGACACCGCCTTCGACTACTCCGAGCGCGTTCCCCCCACCGACGCCCGCCTGCGCGACTACGCCCATTTCCTCGCCACGCACAACGCCGCGCTTCTGCCCACCTTCAGCCTCGATTACGTCGAACTGCCCGGTCACCGCAATCTCTGGAAAGAGCCTGCCGCCGCCCTGCTCGATCCCGGCCGCATGTTCGATCCCACCGATCCCGCCACCGGCGACATGACCTACCCGTTGCCCGCCTGGTCGCACCATCTGCCCGGCATGGCCCAGCACTGGATGGAAGAGGATCTCCAGAAGAAAGCCGCCCAGTCCGCCCTCCGCCTCTGGCGCATCAACGAAACCATCTTCTCCGCCTTCCCCCACTACCTTGCCGGCTCCGGCGCCGACGCCATGGGCGCCATGCCCGGCATCTCCCTCCACACCGAGCTCGAGCTGCTCGTCCGCCTCGGCCTCTCGCCCCGCGAGGCCCTCGCCGCCGCCACCAACAACTACGCTCTCCAGTTCGGCTGGAACGAGCTCGGCCTCATCGCTCCCGGCCGCCGCGCCGACATCCTCGTCCTCGACTCCGACCCCACCGTCAACATCTGGAACGCCCGCCGCATCTCCCTGGTCCTCCTCGACGGCGAACCCCTCGACCGCAACGCCCTCCTCCACCTGCGCAAGTAACCCCCCGGGGACGACCCGCTAACTTGCGAACACGCGCGTAGCGCGGCTAACTTGCCAACCTGCTGCCCCGCTGCTCCCCCATCATTTACCCTTGATTTCAGCGCCCTATTCCCGCCATCATGCCCCGCAAGCCCAACCGAGCCCGCCCCAAACGCCAGCGTCACAACCGCTGGCTGTTGCTCATCGCGTTCTACAAATTCCTCCACGCGCTGCTCTTCTTCGCCATCGGCATCGGCGCCCATCGCCTGCTCCACAAAGACATCGCCGACCAGCTCGACCTCCTCGCCCGCCATCTGCGCTTCAATCCCGAGTCGCGCCTGGTCAACTTCATCCTCGAAAGAGCCTCCCTCCTCAACGATCCCGTCCTGCGGCGCATCGGCTTCGTCGCCTACTGCTACTCCGCCATCACCCTGGCCGAAGGCATCGGCCTCTATCTCGAAAAGGCCTGGGGCGAGTTCCTTACCCTCGCCATCACCGCTTCCTTCCTGCCCTTGGAGCTCTTCGAGGTCTTACGCCGCATCACCTGGATCCGCGTTGGCCTCCTCACCATCAACATCCTCGTCTTCCTCTACCTCCTGCGCCTCGTCCTCGACCGCGCCCGCCTCCGCGCCAGAGCGGGTCTCCTGTAGGTGGTGACCAAGGCACAATCGCTAAGTGGCTTTTTCATCAAGAAAAAGCCACCCTAAATTCTGTCCGAAATGGCTCATAGTTACAGGAGAACGGCCGTAAAACCCGCAACAAGTCCTCCGCTTGACCGGCGACGCCGCCCCTCCGGCTCGCCGGCCTGCAGGAGATCCGCTCTAGCGCAGTTGCAGTTCTTCAACACGCTCTCCGGCGTATTCCCGCCGGCAATGCATCACTGAGCTGGTGATGCTGTTCAGCACGAATTCATCGCTGATTTCGAAAGGGTAAATGATCTCCAGGAAAGCCGGGACATCCTCCAGTCCGGCTGTGCGCACCTCGGCAGCGAAATTCAGGACGTCAAACAATCCCCTCTTGTCCGGCCAACCCCAGTGCGAGTCACTTTGAAAGTCGGTATTTTGCAGATGGAATGCCCCTATGGACCGGCCCAGGCCATTCAACCACTCGGGCATTCTTGCATTGGGGCCATAGAGCGGCTGATAAAGCGCGTGGCCGACGTCGATCAGGAGCTTGACCGGAACGGCGCAACTCGTTTCAAGATCGGCGAGAAACCGCTTGGATTGTTCGACCGTGTGCGGCAACTCCCGGGCTAGTGGGGTGCATTCCACCTGAATCCTCTCCAGCCCCGCCTGTTTTGCGGCAAAAGTCAATTCTGCCACGGCCTCCAGCAGATCGCTGTACCGCTGAGCGCTACGCTTGGGATCGGCGGCGTCGGCCACGCTCATGCCGCCGAGCGGGCCGCCCGACGCCTTCGCTCCAACCGACGCAGCCACGTCGAAAGCCCGCTTCCACCATTCGCGCGACGCACTTCTGCCTTCCGCCTCGGGATGCAGCAGGCCATCGAAGCAATAGTTGGCCAGTCCGCTGAATGCGCTCTCGATTTCAATACCCCACTCGTCTGCCGCTCTGCGTACTCGGGCCGCCATCGTGTTCCGGCCTGAATCGGGCCACCACGGATCGAGCAGGTCGTAGGTGAACTGGACGAGGTGTACGCCGAGCTTCCGGCTCACCAGTTCCGCCCATGCGTCAGGCTCGACCCAACGCTTGATTGCAAAGCTGAGATTGACTCCAAACTTCATTGCGACCTCCTTCTTTTTCTTTACTCCAGATTCGTGTGCCGTCCGCGCATCTGCTCCGCCGTCTGCCCGGTTCGCTCCCGAAGCAGAATCGAGATCAGGTCGAAGAACAGAAGTTCTGCCGCTTCAAAGAGGCTCCCCATGGGCAGCAGGCTGACGCTTGAGTTCTGATCGCTGGCCATGGTTTGCGCCTTCAACTCAATCACCGCATCCGCTTCCCTGGCTGCGCGACCGGCGGTCTGCGCCGTCACGATCATGACCCGCGCCCCAGCCTGGTGCGCCACGCCTTCCAGGGCCAACACGGTCGAGAACGAGCCGGGACCGGCACTGGCGATCAGCAGATCACCCTCCCCGATGGGGGGCGTGGTCATGTCACCGGCGAAGTGCGCGTCAATCCCAAGGTGCATCAGCCGCATGCACAGCGCCTTCATCATCAGGCCTTCGCGCCCCACGCCGTAACATGCAACGCAGCGAGCCTTCAGAATCTCCTCGCACATTCGCTCCACGTCGTCGGCAGAGGTCCGGGCAAGAACTTCGGCAACGTCTTTCATGGCCGTCTGGGCCATCTGGTTGAAGTTGTGATCGTACGTTTTCATCGCAGATTCCTATCTGCACGTGAGGTGTTTCAGACCTGAATAGACTACACCTTCCCTGCGCGAGGCACCCTGGGCGATCTCCACATTGGCATGTGCCCGGGTCTCAGCGAAGCAAACTCACCACGACAGGGGGTGCCTGTGATCTTTCAAGAGGTCGTCCATTCGATCTGGACCGGAGAAGCTGGTTGTGACGAGCAACTAGAACCTTCGGAGGGATCGAATGGACATTCATAAGAATGCCCGACTTGGCTTTCGCAGTCGAGAGGCGTTGGACAGATTCGTGGTTGAGCAAGGAGCCACGCGGAAGGCGGCTGCAGCCGCCTTCCGCGTCAGCGCCAAGACGGCTGGCAAGTGGGTTTCTCGTTACCTGGCCAGCGGCTCCGCCGGCCTGCTGGATCGCAGCTCGCGGCCGCACCGCAGTCCCCGCCGCTTGTCCGAGAGTCTCTCCGGCCGCATCGTCGAACTGCGCCGCGGGCACATGCCCGGCTGCGAGATCGCGCGCCGCACCGGCGCCAGTCCGGCCACCGTCAGCCGCATCCTGCGTCGCGCACGGTTGAGCCGATGGCGCGATCTGAACCCGCCACCGCCCATCCAGCGCTACGAGCACGCCGCGCCAGGCGACCTCGTGCATCTCGATATCAAAGGAATGACGCGCTTCTCCGAGGTCAGCCTTCGCGGCGATGGGCGGCTGCGCGGCAAACAGAAACATCCCGGCTTCCTGGCCCTGCACGTAGCCGTCGACGATCACTCGCGCATGGCTTTTACTCAGATACTGGCCGGTCAGAAGGCCGAAGCCACCATCGGCTTCCTGAACTCCGCTGTCGAGTTCTTCGCCAGACACGGCATTGGCGTCCGCGCCCTGCTCACCGACAACGGTTCAAGCTATCGCTCGCGACAGTTCCGCCACGCCTGCCAACGGATGGACATCGACCACCGCCGCACACGGCCTTACACACCCAGAACCAACGGCAAGGCCGAACGCTTCATCCAGACCGCTCTGCGCGAATGGGCCTATGCAAAACACTGGGCCGACTCGGATCAACGCGATGCCTGCCTCAAGCCTTGGACTGACTACTACAACCACGAACGGCCTCATGGTAGCCTCAGCTACAAGCCGCCCATCAGCCGCTCCGAGGCTGGCACAACCTCTTGATCGTCTACAGCCACCCGACCTTTTTGAGACGGCTTGAGCTTGCGGCGCGGCCACGCGCTTTGCCGTGTGAAACGCCGTACAAAAGCGGCTGGTATTCTGGTTCCGAGAACCGAAATCAGGATGAACGCAGAGACGAACAACGCTCGAAAGACAGGCGCGACGCTCGATAGGCCGCTGCAAACGCCGGGGACGCGCGCGGTGTGGCTGCTGTTTGCGGCCATCTTCATCGCGATCTACTTTGCGTCGTTGTTTTCTCCGCCGTTGATGGACGACGTGGACGCGGCGCATGCGCAGGCAGCCCAGCACATGGCGGAAAGCGGCGACCTGATCACGGCGAAGACCAACGGGATTCGCTACATTGAGAAGCCGCCGCTGCCTTATTGGGTGGTGGCCGGCATGTACAAGATTTTTGGCGAGAACACCTTTGCCACGCACCTGCCCAATGCGCTGGCCATGCTGGGGCTGGCGTGGCTGGCGTGGCTGTGGGCGCGGCGGGCATGGGGCGGGCGTGCGGGTTTGTACGCCGGGCTGGGCGTGTTGACGTCGGTGGGGCCGTTTCTGTTTACGCGGTTCATCATTCCGGAGTCGATTCTGGCGCTGCTTCTGCTGATTGCGCTGTACGCGCTGATCGTGACCCTCGAAGATAACCGGCTGCGGATGATTTATTGGGCGTGGGCCGCGGTGGCGCTGGCGCTGCTGACGAAAGGGTTGATCGCGCCGGTATTTTTCGGCGGGGCGGCCATTCCTTATCTGTTGCTGACCGGGCAGTGGCGGCGCTGGAAGGCGCTGAAGCCGGTTTCCGGTTTTCTTTTGTTTCTGGTCATCGGCGCGCCGTGGCACGTCCTGTGCGCCCTGCATAACCCCGATCAGGGGCGCCCGGTGGGGAATCATCCAACGATCGGCAATGTGCACGGATTCCTCTACCAATACTTCATCAACGAACACGTGCTGCGGTTTTTCAATCTGCGCTATCCGCACGACTACAACAAAATGCCGGCGCTGTGGTACTGGCTGGGCGAGCTGGTGTGGATCTTCCCGTGGAGCCTTTTCCTGGCCGCCGTGACGGCGCTGGCGTGGAAGACGCGGCACAACTGGCTGAAGCACCTGCGGCACGACGCGGGCCAGACCGTGGATTTTTATCTGGACAACGCCATGCGCGAAGACGTGGCGAGCTACGTGGTGCGGCTGAAATTCCGCACGAGGACGACCTGGCTGCTGAGTTTGTTCTCGGCGTGGACGCTGCTCTTCTTTTCGATTTCGACGAACCAGGAATACTACACGTTCCCGGTGTGGCCGCCGCTGCTGATGTTGATTGCCGGGGTGGTGGCGGATGTAGAAGAGAACTACGGCGCGGAGGGCGGCAAGCCAACCTTATCGACCGCGTGGCTGACAGGCGCGCAGGGAGTGTTCGCGGTGATCGGCGTCGTCTCGGCCGCTGCGCTGGGCTGGGGATTATGGACGTCGCGCCATTTGCCGTACGTGCCCGACATCGGCACGCTGCTGGCGCACCGCGGCGTGGGCGACTATACGCTGTCGATGTCGCACCTGTTCGATTTGACCGGCGAGTCGTTTGCGGCGCTGCGGCTGCCGGCGGCGATGGCGGCGATCGTGCTGCTGATTGGGCCCGCGGCGGGCTGGCTGCTGCGGCTGAAGAGAAAACATGTTGCCGCCACGGTGAGCGTGGCGCTGACCATGACGGTCTTCTTCGTCGCAGCGCATATTGCCTTTGCGCGGTTTGAGCCCATGCTGAGCTCGAAGCCGATGGCGGACACGATCATGAAAGACGGCACGCCAAACGACTTGCTCATCATCTATGGCGAGCAATCGTCGGGGTCGTCGGTGATTTTTTACACAAACGATTTTTTCGGCGGCCGGCCGGCGCTGCTGGTGCTGCCGCGCTGCGGGCAACGCGGCGAGGGGACCACGCTGCTGTGGGGCTCGTGCTATCCCGATGCGCCGGATATTTTCCTGAGTCCTGCGAAGCTCGCGGCGATTTGGGGGGCGGGTGAGCGCAAGTGGATCTTCGCCGAGGACCCGGACCGGGAGAAGGTGGAACGCGTGCTGGCGGGGCGGCTCTATCCAGTGCAGACTCTCGCCGACAAGACGCTGTGGACGGACCGGCCAGTGCAGTAAGACAGCTTTCAGTTCACAGTTTACGAATTCCCTGGGTTCGCGGCGCGCATCTTGCCGCCGGGGAGGAGCTCGTAAATGCGTCCACGCCAGAGAATGCGGCGGCCCAGGTAGCTCGCAGCCCAGAAGCAGAAGCCCATCAGATCGCGAATGGGGTAGAGCACGAGCAGGCTAAACCAGTTGGGGTCGCGGACGACGCAGCGGCCGACGGCGATCGAGAGCGCGAGGCGCGTGGCGATTCCAAAAGCGAAGAGCGCGAGGCCCCAGGAGAGATGGCCGAGCCAGGCCGCGGCGGCAAAGGCGAGCAGGCCGAAGGGCATGCTGAAGGTGAGCGCGGTGCCGAAGTGACCCATAGGGCGCGAAAAGCGCGTGGACTTCATCCAGCGCACCTGGTGCTTGAGCGAGCCGGCGAAGCGCGCGTGCAGGACCATGTGGTCGATGACGTGATGGCTCAGGGCAACCGCCTGGCCCAACTTCCAGGTCTCGTTGCCGAGGACGAAATCGTCGGCGCAGTAGTCGGCCGTCACCTTGAACCCTCCCATGCGGCGGATGGTGTCGCGGCGGAAGGCCATGGTGGGGCCAAGGGTGAATTGCATTCCCTCCATGGCGCGCGCGGCGAGGACGCCCGAGGACATTTCGACGCTCATGCCGGCCGCTTCAAGGCGCGCCCAGAGGCCGCCTTCGGCGGCAACGCCGCGATAAAGACAGCACATACCTCCTGCTCGCGGGTCGGCGAACGGGAGGGCCACGGCGCGGAGGTAGTCTGGCGAAACTCGCACGTCGCTGTCGCTGATGACGAAAATTTCGTGTGCGGCCTCGGCCTCCATTTTTTCCATGGAGATGACTTTGTCGTTGATGTAATCGGGTTGGCCGCCGGTGGAGAGAAATTTGACGGGAATTCGCGGGTGGCGCGCGGCGATACGGCGCGCGGTGTCGAGGCCGGCGTCGTTGGCGTCGCGGGCGCAGAAGAGAATCTCGTACTCCGGGTAATCCTGCGTGAAGAAGCTTTCGAGGTAGGATTCGAGCCCGGGGTCGGCTCCGTTGAGTGGCTTGAGGAGCGAGAGCGGAGGCGTGAAGCCGGGCCGGGCTGAGAGTGCGGCGAGCGCCGCGCGGCGTTCGCACAGATAGCTGGGAACGGCCCAAAGCACAATGCAGGCGAAGACCGTGGAGGTGATGAGGCCGAGGACGGCCACGCCGAGGAGGACGTAGGGCATGTTGGTAACAGCATACCTGCACGTCGGCAAGTCAGCGAGTTTGCAGGTTAGCAAGTTAGCTGCGCTGCGCGCGTGTTCGCAAGTTAGCGGGTCAGCAGGTCAGCAGACAGCGAATCGGCCCAAACTCAAGCGGAGCTTGGAAGGGGGCACTCCATCTCAGTGGTGAGTTTGCTGCGCACCCGATTCGCTATGGTTTGCGCGTTGGCGTGGGGCGCGGCGCTACGGGCTTGCGGATGGGGACAATGGCCGCGGATGAGCCCGAGGCGGCAGCCTGAAAGCGCGTGAGCATCTCCGAGCGCACATACTCGACGAAGCTCTGCATCTGCCGGTTCATCTCCTCCATGCGCTCGCGCATCTGCAGGATGATGGCGATGCCGGCGATGTTGACGCCGAGGTCGCGGGCGAGGTTGAGAATGAACTCGAGGCGCTCCAGGTCCTCGTCGGTGTAGAGGCGCGTGTTGCCCTCGGTGCGCGAGGGCTTGAGCAGCCCCTCGCGCTCGTAGAGGCGCAGCGTCTGCGGGTGGATCTCGTACATCTCGGCCACTGCCGAGATCATGTAGGCGCCCTTGGATTTGCGTTTTGTGGCCATCGTCTTTCTCGATTCAGCCTAACCGATTTTTGAGTGGGCACATCCCTGTCCCCGCCCGCTTTCTTGGTCCCTTGGTCCCTCGTTCCCGGCCTTTTACAGCTTGTCAAACAACGCCTTGCGCGGGTCGTGGGGGTTGAGTCGGGCGAGCTCGCGCATGATCTCGCGGCTGCGCTCGTCGTTCAGGTGCGGCACGGCCACCTCGACGGTTACGATCTCGTCGCCGCGCTGGCCGGGATGCGACGCGCTCTCGACGCCACGCTCCCTCATGCGCAGCTTCTGCCCGCTTTGCGTGCCGGGTGGAATCTTCAACTGCGCGCGGCCGTCGATGGTGGGCACCTCAACCTTCGCGCCCAGCGATGCCTCGGCCACGGTCACCGGCACAGTGAGCAAAATGTCGTCGCCCTGGCGCGTGAAAACCGGGTGCGGGCCGGTGCGCACGATCAGGAACAGGTCGCCTGCCGGGCCGCCGTTGATGCCGGCGTTGCCCTTGCCTTGCAGCCGGATGCGCTGACCGTCGCGCGTACCCTGTTTGATGCGGAAATCGACGGACTCAGAGCGCGTGACCGTGCCCTCGCCGTGGCAGGTGGGGCAGGCGTCCGAAATGCGCCCCGTGCCGTTGCACCGCGGGCAGGTGATGTTGAACTTCATGCGGCCGCCCATCTGCGTTACCTGGCCGGTGCCGTGGCACTCAGGGCACTGCATGGCGCCGCCCTGGGTCGCCTGGCCGTGGCAGGTGGGGCAGGTCTCCTGGCGGTTGATCTGGATACGCGCCTGGCCGCCGCGAATCGCCGTCCAGAAATCGACCGTGGCCTGGTATTCGAGGTCGCTGCCCGGCTGCGGACCGCGCGGCTGCTGCGGATGCTGTGCTCCGGAAAAGATTCCGGAAAAGATGTCTTTGAAGCTGCCCCAGCCGGAGGGGCCCGCCGCCTCGTGCTGGCCGGGAACGCCGCCCGAGAAGCCGTTGAAATCGAAGCCGCCAAAGTCGACGGGAGGCTGGCCGCCCGAGCGCTGCGCGCGCGCGTACGCCTCGGCCTGAGCGGGATCGATCTGGTCGGAGTAGAAGCCGACCTGGTCGTAGATCTTGCGCTTCTTCTCGTCGCTCAGAATGTCGTTGGCCTCGGAGATTTCCTTGAACTTTTCTTCGGCCTTTTTGTCGCCTGGATTCACGTCGGGGTGGTATCTGCGCGCAGCCTTGCGGAAGGCCTTGCGAATCTCCTCCGGCGTCGCCGTTTTCTTGACGCCGAGCGTCGCGTAATAGTCTTTTTGGGTGGTGGTGGCCATCTTTTCCTTAACTCAATCTCCGGTTAGTCCGAACTGCGCTTGCTTTGTTTGCTTGCAACTCCGATGGTCATTCAATGCGCCCTTGTTCTAAAGACTGCTAATGTTTCAAGGTCGCCTCAAGCGATAGCGCGTTTGCCGTTCCCGGCTTGCCGCCTGTATCCCGACCGCGGACGGATCTCTTCGAGGATCCCCAATTGTTCCATGTCGGCGGCTGATTCCAGATCGTAATCCATCTGCAACCGCATCCAGAACTCCGGCGTCATGTTGAAGTATCGAGCCAGCCGAAGAGCAGTGTCCGCGGTGATCCCGCGCCGCTCCCGGACAATTTCGGAGATGCGCGTTACCGGCACGCGCAGGGCGATGGCAAGTGCGTTTGCCGAGAGCCCGAGCGGCTTCATGAACTCCTCGCGCAGCATCTCGCCGGGATGCAAGGCCGGCATCAGCGCGCCTTCTTTCAACTCAGACTTAGTGGTAATCGACAATTTCGACCTCGTAGGCATCGCCATCGCTCCATCGAAAACAGATTCGGTATTGATCTTTGATCCTCAAGCTCCACTGGCCTTCCCTGTCGCGTTTGAGCTTCTCCAGCATATTTCCCGGAGGCTGATAGAGTTCCTCAACCGTTGAGACCGTGTGAATCTGCCGTAGCTTGCGGAACGCCACCCGCTCAAATGCCGCATAGCGGCGGCTGTGCCGATGGTGGAACACCTGCTCAGTCGTCTTGTCGGCAAACGAGCGGATCATGCTTAACGTTTAGCGTAACACGGAGAACGCAACAAAACAAATCAAGCTCACTCGACGCAATGAGGTATTGGCGTCAGCGGCCATAGCTGCATCACGCAATGCGGAGCGCCTTTTGCACAGCTTTGGGTTCGCGGTCGATCACGAGCAGATAGGCGCGCGTCGGTCCTTCGGGAACGCGCCTTCCCTGCTCCCAATGGCGAACCGTATTGACGCTGAAGCCAAACCGGACGGCGAATTCCTGCTGCGTCATTCCAAGCCGTCCGCGGATCGCTCTTACGTCGATTTCGGGCGGAATGTGAACGACGTAGGTGCCTTTCTTGGCGGTTCCTTCGGCAAAGGCCAACGCCTGATTCAACCCGCGCAGAATGCCGTCAGCAATTCTCCTGCTCATCGCTTCGCCCTCCGTCGTCCGTAAGATTCCACAATCAGTTTCGTAACTTGCCGCAGTTCGTTACATTCACTTTGGGTCAAGTCCGTTCGCTCGTTCTTGGCGTACGCCTCCAAAATGTACAGTGGCATATCCATATCGTGGAAGCAGTAAATGACGCGCGCCCCACCCCTCTTACCGCGCCCCCAATCGCCCAACGCAGTTTCCGCTAGAGGGGATGCACAAATCCGCGCTTAACCCAACGCAAAAGAAAGAGAACTAGATAAGCAAAGCCCCACCCCAGGGGCACGGGAACAAATGCAAATAGCGCCGCCGAAAACCAAGCATTCGTATTTGCCTCCGCAAGCATCTCATTAGCTTGTTTGTTGCACTCGCTGAACCCCATATCCCAAGCGTTTCCAGTTTTGCCCGCCAGATTGCTGTCACACGCTACGTGAATGGAGGCAATACCTTTCGAGGCGCTGTCCATCTCTGACTGATAGGTGTGCGCCCCAGCGCTGAGAATCCAGACCACTGATGCGACGATCCCTATCCTTTCCCATCCGTTTACCTTCACCATTTTGAATCTCCTCGAGGGGAGTTAGGCATATTCTTCCCAAAGAACCCCTCAAGTCGGATTGAGCCTATTGCTTCATTGCTGGGCACTTGCCTCCAGAAACGATAGCAATTTGCCCTGTATCGCTCGACTGAACAGTTCGCTTCAACCTCACGTGACTGAGGTTGGCGTTTCCCGACAGGATTGCAGAGATTCTGTTCTCGAACTCATTGCTTGCGCTGAAGCCTAGAACGACGCTCGTGATCGAAGCGGGCGGTATCGAAAACAAGATAATGCTATTCCCGTATGGGTCAGGCCGATCGCCAATCTTAGCGCCATCATTGAAGTTGCGAATGATCCTCCACTCCTTTTCGTCCTGCCATACGCTCCACTTCGTGTACAAGAACTCCCCCTCAGTAATGTCGAGGAGGTATTTGGCTGGGCGCGACGAGACATAGTTCACTTGACGCAAATGGTAGAAACTGTCTCTTTCCTCGCGTTTTGCATGAAACCAAGGGTGCCCCGGGTCAAACTCGATCAGGAAACCTCTTCCGCTGTCCGCGTAATGGGCCCACATTCGCACGTCGTCAGGAACTTCTGTCAGGGAAAGAATCCCGAAGTTTTGGTCGGTCACGTCGAATACTGCGTGAGGATTCTGCTCATACCGTTGCTCAACTGCTTTCGTAAATCTTGGAATTATTGTCTGCAAACAAATCTCGCTAATTAGCTCGGGCATTCCAGGAATAAGCCGACCAAGCATCTTCTTTTTCTGCTCAGAAGATTCTGGCAACAAGGTGGGAGGGAGATGATTTCGTGCTATTTGTTCCAATTTTTCGGGCGAAGCGACCCCTTTCATCGGAGGCCTAAACTCCAGAGTATCGTTGAGGGACGAGGCCTGCGTGAATCGTATCAATAAATCTTGAACGACGTTAATCCTCGACGGTGGTAGATATTTGAATACAGCTTCAGGTGCGCTCTCCATTTCTTCTTGACCTCCTTCGCTGGTCATCACCGTCACTGCCTAATCGAAATCCGCAGATCCTTCGACTCCTCGCTTCGCTCGTCGCTCAGGATGACAGCGACTGGGGAGCGGCTACGAGTCGGGGTGGGCGACCGGAAGTCGCCCACCCCGAAGTTTGTCTAGCTCCGCCAGCACCGTTAACTCCGCTAGCGCCGCTTATTTTTTCTCGTCCACGTCCACGTACTCGGCGTCAATGACTTCGCCTTCCTTTTTGGCTTCGCCGCCAGTTGCGCTGCCGGGGGCTGCACCCGCAGCACCGCCGTCTGCAGGCCCGCCCGGCGCAGCCCCCTGCGTGGAGCTGGCCTTGTACATGGCCTCGGCCAGCTTATGGCTGGCGTGCGTCAGCTTCTCGTTCGCAGCGCGGAGATCGGCCGTTGAGGGCGAACTTTCGAGGGCCTTTTTGGCCTCGGCCAGAGCCGCCTCGACCTCGCTCTTGTCGGCCGCGGCCACCTTGTCGCCGCTCTCCTTCAACATCTTCTCGATGTTGTAAACCATGCCGTCGAGCTGGTTGCGGGCCTCGATCTGCTCGCGCTGCTCCTTGTCCTCGGCGGCGTGGGCGTCGGCTTCCTTGGCCATCTTTTCGACCTCTTCCTTCGAAAGGCCGGAGCTGGATGTAATCGTGATGCGCGTGTCCTTGCCCGTGGCGTTGTCTTTGGCGGTCACGTTCAGAATGCCGTTGGCGTCGATATCGAAGGTGACTTCGATCTGCGGCACGCCGCGCGGCGCCGGCGGAATTCCGCCCAGCTTGAACTTGCCCAGGGTGCGGTTCTGCGCCGCCATGGGCCGCTCGCCCTGAAGGACGTGCACCTCGACCTCGGTCTGGCTGTCGGCCGCCGTCGAGAAGGTCTCGGTCTTCTTAGTCGGAATGGTGGTGTTGCGCGGGATCATGGTGGTCGCCACGCCGCCCAAGGTCTCGATCGAAAGCGTCAATGGAGTCACGTCGAGCAGCAGCAGATCCTTGACGTCGCCGGCCAGCACGCCCGCCTGCACGGCGGCGCCCACGGCCACGACCTCATCGGGGTTGACGCCCCGGTGCGGCTCCTTGCCGAAGAGCTTCTTGACCAGCTCCTGAATCCTGGGCATGCGCGTCTGTCCGCCCACCAGAACCACTTCGTCGATCTGGCTGGTGCTGACGCCGGCATCGGCCATACACCGCTTGCAGGGATCGACCGAGCGCTCGACCAGGTCCTCGACCAACTGCTCGAGCTTGGCGCGCGTGAGCTTGCGCACCAGGTGCTTCGGCCCGGAGGCGTCGGCTGTAATGAAGGGCAGGTTGATCTCGGTTTCGACCGTGGTCGAAAGCTCGATCTTGGCCTTTTCCGCGGCGTCCTTCAGGCGCTGCAAGGCCATCTCGTTGCCCTTGGAGGTAAGGTCGAGGCCGTGCTCCTGCTTGAACTCGGCGATGAGCCAGTCCACGATGCGCTGGTCGAGGTTGTCGCCGCCCAGGTGGGTGTCGCCGTTGGTCGCCTTGACCTCGATAACGCCTTCGCCGACTTCGAGGATGGAGATATCGAAGGTGCCGCCGCCGAAGTCGTAAACGGCGATGGTCTCGTCCTTCTTTTTGTCCAGGCCATAGGCCAGCGCGGCCGCCGTGGGCTCGTTCACGATGCGCTTGACGTTGAGGCCTGCGATCTTGCCCGCGTCCTTGGTGGCCTGCCGCTGGGCGTCGTTGAAGTACGCAGGGACGGTGATGACCGCCTCAGTGACCGTCTCGCCCAGATAGGCTTCGGCGCTCTTCTTCAGCTTCTGCAGGATCATAGCGGAGATTTCGGGCGGGGTGTACTCCTTGCCCTGCGCGATGACCCCCACGTGGTCGCCCTGCTGGACGACCTTGAAGGGCACCATCTTCATCTCGTCGGTCACCTCGTTGTAGCGGCGGCCCATGAAACGCTTGATGGAGAAGATGGTGTTCTCAGGGTTGGTGATGGCTTGGCGCTTGGCCACCTGGCCGACCAGCCGTTCGCCGGACTTGGAGAAGCCGACGATGGAGGGGGTAGTGCGCGCACCTTCTTCATTGGGAATGACTTTGGGCTCTCCGCCCTCAAGGACGGCGACGCACGAATTGGTGGTGCCAAGGTCGATTCCGATCATCTTTGCCATGGTTTTTTCCTGCCTGAATCGAGATTTGCTCAACATGGCAGAATGCCAGATTGAGTGAGATATTGTCAATTAATATGATGCTGTTTTCCTCAGTTGGATGCATTTTGGAGAGGATTTACGGCTGATTTTGGGTCGGGTTGCGGAGTGGAACGCGGGATTCCGGAGGGCCGAGCGGCTACCGGCTGATGGCGGCCAGAGCAGCGGTGAGGGCTTCTTCGGGCTCGGGGCGGACGCGGAAGTCGGCGTACGCCTCGGCATAGAGGACGCGGCGGCCGCGGGCGATCACATAGGTGGCGGGCAGGATCAGCCGCCAGTTCTCATCTTCGTTCACGAAGGGGATGTTGACGAGGATGGAGCGGTAGTAGTCGCGGTGGTAGCCGGGGATGGTGTAGGCGAGGCCAAATTGGGCCGCCAGAGCGCAGCCGGGGTCGGTGAGCACGGGAAAGGGCAGGCCGTGCTGGCCCACCATAAAGTCGCTCTGGCGGCTGGTCTGCGGGCTGATGGCGGCGAGAAGCGCGCCGGACTCGCGGAGGCGCGGGTAAAGGTCGCGCCAGGCCTCGATCTCGGTCACACAATAGGGGCACCAGCGGCCGCGGAAGAAGTTGAGGACCAACGGCCCGAGGGCAAGCAGGTCGGCCGAGCGGACAGGCCGGCCGGAGGCGTCGGGGAGCGTGAACTCCGGGGCCGTCGCGCCCACGGGGAGTATACGGTTCTCGATGCCCGAGGCGAAAAGCTCCTGGACCGCGCGCTCGTTGACGGCCATGCGCTCGGGCTGGACCAGGTTCCGCGTGTTGGCGGTAATCTCGTCGAGCTGGTCCTGGAGGGCGGTCATTTCGAGCTGCCTTATTTCTTGGAAAGCGCAACCAAAGCAATCAATGCTTGGACTGCGGTAAACGCAACCAAGGCCCACGTTGCCCACTTCAAAGACTTGGTCGAGTTCGCCAACTGTTCGGTGGCACTGTTCATCGACTTGGCGTTTTCCTCGTTTTGTCGGCTTGCATCTTCGTTGCTTTTAAGAAGCTTTTCACTGAGCTTGTTTGCTTCACGCGTAAGTTCAATTTGCCGCGTATTGAGATCCTGCCCTGTCTTTGCTAGTTTGATTTTCGCAATATCTAAGCAAGCTCTCACCTTGACGTTGCACATATCAGTGCTGAGCGAGTCTCCCGCTTTGCTAGCCCATTCTGCAGCGAGCTCCACAAGTTGCTCTATCGTTAATTGATTTGTCGGTTCGCTCGGCGTAATTCGCATAACGCCTCCCAGTACTGTCCCTACATATTGGCCAACATGCGGCCCCGCTATTTCTCGCACGGATATGCGCCGGAAAGCGCGGTTACGACCAGATCATAACGGGGATCGTGCAGCTTATTTGGATGGTCATTGAGAAATTTAACCACGACCATCGCAACCTCCTGGGCGTTAGTGTTGCTTGGGACGCAAGCCGGCGATTGATTGTTTGCATGTCGCATCGTGTTGAGGGTGTCCCAGTCGGCGTATGCATCCATTATGCCGTTCAAGTATCCGAGGCAGTGAGCCGCCTCAGCATATTCATCGTTTGTCATCTGTGTCGCCTCCGTGTACTTAGCGGCGACTTGGCACTCCTGAAGCAGCTTTTGTCCGGTTGCTTGGGCGTGAATTATTTGAGGTGATAGGAAAAGCGAAAACGCGAGGGCGAACAGCGCACTTTGCCTCATGTGGATACTCCTCTTGCAGCTCCCGTCTGTTTAATAGTGCGTGATTATTCACAGCCGGCAGGTAACACATACGCCTACCGCCCGAACCGCTGCTTGCTCCCCAACCCCATCCCGCTCAGCCCGCCCCGCATCATGCTCCGGGCCAGGCCGCCCTTGCCCACCTGCTTGAACATTTTGGCCATCTGCGCGTACTGGCGGAGGAGCTGGTTCACCTCCTGCACGCTGGTGCCCGAGCCGGCGGCGATGCGCTTGCGGCGTGTGCCCGAAATCATCTCGTGATTGCGGCGCTCGCGCGGCGTCATGGAGTTGATGATGGCTTCGAGGCGGACAAACTGCTTTTCGTCGACGTTTTGCGCGGCCTGCTGCACGCCGGCAAAAGGGCCCACCGATGGCAGCATTTTCAGAATCGACTCCATCGACCCGAGCTTCTTGATCTGCCTGAGCTGCTCGCGGAAGTCTTCGAGCGAGAAGCCGTCGCCCAGCAGGGCCTTTTTGGCGATCTCCTCGCTTTTTTTGTGGTCGAGCGTGGATTCGGCCTTCTCGATGAGGGAGAGCATGTCGCCCATGCCTAGGATGCGCCCGACGATGCGGTCGGGATGGAAGGGCTCGAAGGCGTCGGGTTTTTCGCCCACGCCGATGAACTTGATGGGCTGGCCGGTCACATGCCGAATCGACAGCGCCGCGCCGCCGCGAGCGTCGCCGTCCATCTTGGTGAGGACAATGCCGGTGAGCGAGAGGCGCGAGTGGAAGTCCTGCGCGGAGTTGACGGCGTCCTGGCCGGTCATGGCGTCGGCGATGAAGAGAATCTCCTGGGGATTGAGGAGCTTTTTGAGTCGCTCCATCTCGTCCATGAGTTGCTCGTCCACGTGGAGGCGGCCGGCGGTGTCGACGATGAGCGTGTCGCAACCCATAATGACGGCCTCGCGGCGCGCTTCCTTCGCCAGGCGCTCAACCAGCGCGGAGCCGGCGGGCTCGCCCTTCTGATCGCCTTCGTACAGGCGGGTTTCGACTTGCTTGGCGACGGCCTTGAGCTGCTCGCGCGCGGCGGGGCGGTAGACGTTGACCGAGACGAGCATGGGACGGTGACCACCCTTCTTGAGCCACGCGGCGAGCTTGCCGCTGGTGGTGGTTTTGCCGGAGCCCTGCAGCCCGGCCATGAGAATGACCGTCGGCGGCTTGGAAGCAAAGTTGAAGCGCGCCGTATCTTTGCCCAGCAGCGCGACGAGCTCGTCGCGAACGATCTTGACCACCTGCTCGGAGGGCGAGAGCGCGGTAAGAACTTCAGTCCCGACGGCTTTCTCGCGGATGTGCTCGATGAGGCCGGTAACCACCTTGAGGTTGACGTTGGCTTCGAGCAGCGCGACGCGGATTTCGCGCAGGGCCTCGGCGATGTTCTCTTCCGTGAGCGTGCCCTGGCCGCGAAGGTTCTTGAAAACGCGTTGCAGTTTGTCGGTGAGGTTTTCGAACATAGTCTACTTCGAGTTTATCGGAAGTACTGGATCGGGGTTAGAAGTCAGGGACCAGACCAACCCGCCGAGGCTGTGCACCGGCGACGAAAATGCAGGTCCTTCGGCACTTTTGGGCGGGCCAAGCGCGTCCAACTGTACCCTGGATGACCGAACAGAGATTTATTCGGCGGGAGCGATGAGATACTGCTCAAGCTTGCCGCCGGGATAGGTGTAGGTAGTGAGTTCAAGACTGCGGCCGGGATAGTCGATCTCGAAGGCGCGGAAGGTCATGCCGCCGCGGAGTTCTTCGTGAGTCTGGCGAAGGCTAAGCGGTTCGCCGAGCGGGGCCAGGCTGGACTGGAAATCGGCGATGGCCTGGGGCGTGAAGTAGTCGCTTAGATTGGGCGCGAGCAGCGAGCGGTCGATGCGGCCCTGTTGCAGGCCTCGGTAGATATCGAGGGCCTGCTGTTCGGCGGGGCTGGGCGGATAGCCGGCGACGAGGGGCGCAGCGAGGCGAGCGATGGCGCTCGCGGCGCCGACGGCATCCTGGTTGGTAAGGACGGCCACAGCCGCGCCGTCATCGATGAGGACTTCATTATCAGAGACGAAGCCGGAGACTTCGCCCGAGTGCTCGATGGAGCGACGGCCGTTGCGATCGCGGACTTCGACGCCAAGACCGTAGTGGGCGCCGTCGCCGTTCTTCAGCTTGACCTCAGTGAACATCTCTTTGTAGCTGGCCGGGCTGAGGATCGATTGCGCGATCAGGCTCTCATCCCACAGCGCGAGATCGTGCGCGGTCATAGCCAGCTCGCCGGCCGCGAACATCCATCCGCGGCCCTCCTCGGGCGCGGGGCGCAAGGGACCAAGAGCGTGGCGATAGTAGGCCGTGGCGTCGGCCGCGCTGAGCGGGCCTTGATCGGAGTTCCAGACCGAGTTCATGCCCAGCGGGCGGAAGATGTGCTGCGTGAGGAAGTCGAACAGCGGCTGGCCGGAAACGATCTCGACGATGCGGCCGGCGATGACGTAGTTCGTGTTCGAGTACTGCCATTGTGTGCCGGGATCGAAGTCGAGCGGCTTTTTGGCCCAGGTGTCGAGGATTTGTTGAGCGGTCGTGGGCTGGAGCATGGGCGTCATCACGTAATCTTCGGGCCAGTAGTCCTGATAGCCGGAGGTGTGGGAGAGAATTTCGCGGATGGTGACCTCGTTGCCGCGCGTGAGGCCGGGGATGTACTTACCCACCGGATCGTAAATTGAAAGCTTGCCTTGCTCCTGAAGAAGCAGAATCGCCGCGGCAGTGAATTGCTTGGAGATGGAGCCGATGGAATAGCGCATGTCCGGCGTAGCACGAACGGCCGTCGACGACCCCGAGGCGAGACGAGCAAAGCCGTAGGCGTGTGTGTAAACCAGCTTGCCGTGCTGGACGACGGCGATGGAGGCCGAGGGCACGCCGGTCTGCTGAAGAACTTGCGCCGCAATGCGATCGATACGTGCGCGCAACGCCGCATCGATTGTGCCGACGGTCTGAGCGGTAGCCGGGATTGCGGCGAACAAAAACGCGGATGCAAGCGCGGTGCGGAAAAGCCGGTCAGAACATTTCACAATTTCACTTCCCCCGGACAAAACGGATACCGACAACCGTAACAGACCGGCGGCCGGCGGGGCAGGTTTGGCTATACTGGCCCAGCGTGCACGGCAATTGCAGGAGGCGGAGTTTGCAACGGCTGATCGAAGGACATAAACGGTTTCTTGCCGAAGTGTTCCCGGCAAGAAAGAGCCACTTTCATCTTTTGGCCGAAGGGCAGACCCCGGAATGGCTGTTCATCACCTGCGCCGATTCGCGTGTTGTGCCGGACCTGATTCTAGGCACGGAGCCGGGAGAACTGTTCATTTCGCGGAGCATTGGGAATGTGGTGCCCATTACGAGTCACGACGTGGACGGCGTGACGGCCACCATCGAGTACGCGGTGGAGGTGTTGAAGGTGAGGCACGCGATTGTGTGCGGGCACTCGGATTGCGGGGCGATGAAGGCGGCGCTCGACCGCACGAGCCTGGAGAATCTGCCCAAAGCTAGGCGATGGCTGGAGCACGTGCAGCCGGCCTTCGCGTACCGCCAGCCGCTCGATCCGTCCGACGGCGACAGCGCGGAGCTGGCGTCGCTTATTCGCGGCAACGTGGTGGCACAGATGATGAACCTGTGCGCGCAGCCTGCGGTGCGAAGCGCGGTGGCGGAGGGGCGGCTGACAGCGCCGGATGGTACTACGACATCCTGACGGGGCGGATTGAGGAGTACGACGAGCAGCAGCGGAAGTTCTTACCTCTGGTGCGGTGAGTGCCCGTAATCAACGCAAAACTTCGCCCTCACTACGCACCATGTTCATCCGGCGCCGTTTCATTCGGCGACGTTTTGCCACAGGCTTCGGGGCGGTCACGCGCCGTCTTTACGAATGCGTGCGTCAACTGGATGTGCGCCGCCTGCGCCGTCAGAATCTCGCGAATGGCTGTGGGCAGGTAGGCCTCCATGGCTCTGTTGTAAATTTCGTTGACTGCGTCTTCGCCCTGCTCGGCTGTGACCAGCAGCGTGTGATCGCCGCCCACGAACCTGGACTTGATGCGGGCCCATGTGCGGTGAAGGACCGCTGCCGTGCTGCCTCTCTCTCGGAATCGGCTCACGCCTCGCTGGCGGAGGGCCGTTTCCAGTTGGCTAATGAATTCCGCACGCAGCAGTGACTCAGCGAAGAAGTAGCGCTTGAGCGTTTGATCCTGAAGCCTTTCGCCCACTGTCGCAAGCCCTTCCTGGCTATCGACAAGGATTTCGATCACGCTCTGTACGGCAGTCTCCGATTGCAGCGCTTCTGCGTTGGGTTGCGGCATAACGCACCTCCGGGGGAAGAGTCTGTCCCCGTTATGAGCCAAATGCTTAAAGCCGCTAACAATGGCCGGCGACGCGTTGTTTGCATGGGATGACACGTTGCCGGTGTGGCCGTTCACCGCAAGCCTGGCGACCTATGTTGCGATCACCGATTGCCGCGGGTGAGCAGAAGAAACCTACAGTGGGGGAGGGAGAAAAATCTCGAACCGCCCCGGCCCTTCATTTGACACCTGAACGCTTTCCCCGGCGCCACTCCATCCTGCTTAGGTTCTTAGACGCCTGACGAGGGCAAACCGGTTGCATTACGATACCATACTTTCCGGTCTATTTCCTTCCCAAATTCCGATCTTGAATTGCACCTTACATGGCAAGCATCCCTAAGTTGCGAATAGAGCGCCTTTTGCGGAGCGCCACAGCATCGTGCTCGAACTCGGAATGGCGGCATGCCATGTGGACCTCGCATCTTTCGATTCATCGCCTGATTCCCTTTCGCCCGAAGCAACGCGGGCCGCCGCCCTCTCACTGGCCCGTTTGTCTGGCCTCAGAATATTTTGACGCACTTACTTCGAATTGGTGATGCGGACGGACCGGCTAACGGTGCAAGGGTGGTACTACGATTTTCTGACGGGGCGGATCGAGGAGTACGACGAAGTGAAGAAGAGGTTTTCCCCGCTCGCGGGTTGAGGTTCAGTGCGCCCCCGGCGGCGCCGAGTGGCTCGCCGGCTTTTTGAACAGCCACGTGCAGGCGGCGCAGATGAGGGCCAGTACCGCGGTCCAGCGGAAAACGTCGATATAAGCGAGCTGGCCGGCCTGCTGCAGCATGAGCCCATAGAGCAAGCCGAAGGAGCCGGGGCGCGCGGCGGGCGGGCCGACGTGGCGGCTAAGATAGGCGGCGATCATTGCGGACTTCTGCTGTAGCGCGGGCGCTGACGGCGAAAGGTGTTCGCTCAAGTACGTCTGGTGGAGATCGGCACGGCGGATGATGGCAGTGGTGGCCATGGCAATGCCTATGGACCCGCCGATGTTGCGCAGCATATTGAAGAGGCCGGTGGCGTTGCCCATCTCGTTCCTGGAGATGGTGGAGGTGGTCATGGTGGCCAGTGGGACAAAGACAAAGCTGAGGGCAAAGCCGGTGAGCGTGATGGGGATGAGCAGCGTGTAGGGGCCGATGGAGAGATCGACGTTGCCGAAAGTGTAAGAGCAGATGGCGAAGCCGAGAAAGCCGGCGCAGAGCAGCTTGCGGTTGTCGACGCGGGAACCGAGAAAGCCGATGACCGGCGAGCCGACGAAGGAGCCCACGCCGCGGGGAAAGACAACCAGGCCTGCGGTGAACGCCGTGTAGCCGAGAATCTCCTGGTAGTAGAGCGGCAGGATGGCGATGGTGATGTAGATGCACATGCCGAGCATGGCGATCATTAAGAAACCGGTGCGGAAGTTGCGGTCCTTTAGGACGTGCAGGTCAACAAGGCCCTTGGGATTGGTCCACGAGCGCCAGATCCACAGCAGCAACGCGACGATGAGCGCCGCGACCGCCCAGCGCACCCAGACGGCGCCGAACCAGTCGTCCTCCTGGCCCTTATCGAGAACGATCTGGAGGCAGCCTGTCCACACGGCCAGCAGTCCGAAGCCGATGTTGTCGAAGGCGCCCACCTTGGCGTTCTTGATGTAGGGCGGGTCGTGTACGAAACGGCTGATCATGATGACGGCAAGAATGCCGACGGGAATGTTGATGTAGAAGGCGTATCGCCAGCTCCAAGTGTCAGTGAGCCAGCCGCCGAGCGTAGGACCGAGCACGGGAGCAAGGACGATTCCCAGACCGTAGGCGGCCATGGACTTGGAGCGGTCCTTGAGCGAGAAGCTTTCCAGCAAGATGGATTGCGACAGAGGCTGCAACGCGCCGCCGCCCGCGCCCTGCATGACGCGGGCCAGCAGGATGACGGCCAGCGACGGGGCCGCTCCGCAGAAGAATGACGCAACCGTGAAGATGGTGACGCAGGTGATGAGAAAGCGCTTGCGGCCGAAGCGCCGGGCAAACCAGTTGGAGGCAGGCAGAATCACCGCGTTTGCCACTAGGTAGCTGGTGAGGACCCAGGTAGCCTCGGAGTTTGACGCCGAGAGCGAGCCGGCGATGTAGGGCAGCGCCACCGATGCGATGGCGGTGTCGAGGATCTCCATGAAGGTGGGAAGCATGACCGATACCGTGACCAGCCACGGGTTAACGCCCTGGGTGAGCGGATAGCGTGCTTGTGCGGCGGCCGTGGTCATGCGACAGGGCTACTTTTTTGAGGGTAAACGATGGACCACGATGCGGGTTGCGGCCCGGGCCGCCCGGCGGGCGGACCTGCTCAGGGCCGGTTCAAACTCCGGGCCGTGGATTTCCTGCCGCTTGACACAACGGGCCGAGCCCTTGATGCTAAACAGTTCCGGCTCTTTATGTTCACCGCCCAGGAGGACTCCAGGTTTTGCGGGTTCGCGTCTTCTACCACGACAAATGCTTTGACGGAGCTTGCTCGGCCTCGCTGTTCACGCGCTTCCACCGCGAGTGCATGGCGCCGGACGCGAGCTACGATTATCACGGGCTGGTCCACCGCGCCGGCGCGCTCTTCGACGAGAGCGAGTTCACGGGCGACGAGAATGCCATCGTGGACTTCAAGTACTCGGCGTCGCCGCGCATCACCTGGTGGTTCGATCATCATCAGTCGGCATTCCTGACGCCGCAGGATCACGAGCACTATCTGGTCTGCCAGCGCGACCCCGTTTGCGCGGCGCGCAAGTTCTTCGATCCCCACTACACCTCGTGCACCAGTTTTCTGGCCCACATCGCCAAAACGCGCTACGGGTTCGACACCGCTCCGGTCGCGGAGCTGATTCACTGGGCCGACATTGTGGATGGTGCACGGTACGAGAGCCCCGAGGCGGCCGTCGAAATGGCGGCGCCGGCCATGAAGCTGACGCTGATCATCGAGGCCGCACAAGATCCGGAGTTCATTCCGCGGCTGATCCCGCTGCTCACGGAGATGCCCTTCACCGCGGTCTTGAGCCAGCCGTTTGTGGCGGGCCTGCTGCCGCCGCTGCTCGAGCGCCACGAGCAGGCGCTGGAACTGATCCGCAGCCGCGCACAAGAACACGACGGGACAATCTTCTTCGACATAACGGACCATCCGCTGGAGGGATTCAACAAGTTCATTCCCTACTACCTGTATCCGAAGGCGACGTATTCGATCGGCTTGTCGAAGTCCAGCTTCCGCACCAAGGTGGCCGTGGGATCGAATCCGTGGACCAAGGCCGATCCGAAAAAGATGGTGAACCTGGCACGAATTTGCGAGCGCTACGGCGGGGGCGGTCACGCGCGGGTCGGAGCCATCAGCTTTCCGCCCGATAAGGAAGCGGAGGCGCGGGCGGCGGCTGCGGAGATCGTGGCCGAACTGCGCGCGAAGAACCCGCTTTGAGACTTGCCCAATCCCCTAGAAGCTGTTTCATAACCTGGTTTTGAAAGGGCACGGCTTCAGCCGTGCCGTAAAGGAATCAGGGAAATCGCTGGCTTCAGCCACTGAGGGAAGGTTTTAGGGAAATCTGAGGTGGTTGTGAAACAGATTCTAGTGTCCTGTCCCCGAAGTTCGCATAAGAAATGAATTGTCATCCTGAGCGAATTTTGGCGCGTTTTGCGCCAAAATGAGTCGAAAGCCTGCCCTGAGCGAGTTCGCCGCAGCGAACGAGTCGAATGGGGATCTGCGGTTGTTCTTCAATGAACTTCTGGCTCACCACACTAGAACGTGTTTCAAAAATACGTTTTGTAACAAGGGCACGGCTTTAGCCGGGCCGAAGAATACAGGAAAATACGGGGGCTTTAGCCCCTGAGCGGTGACAACTGAAACCTACGCAACCATTTTTGAAACACGCTGTAGGTCGCGCCCTGAGCACATCTTCTCGATGAGTGATTGTCTTTTCGCTTACGGAACCCTGCAGCCCGGCCGCGTGCCGGCAGCGGTCGCTCCTCTGGCCGCGAAGCTCCGGCCGGTAGGCAGGGGCTTCGTTCACGGCGTGCTCTACGATCTGGGCGGCTACCCGGGCGCGGTGCCCGATGCCGGGGCAAAGACCAGAATTGCCGGGACCGTGATGGAGCTGCCGGATGACGAGAATATGCTCGCGCGGCTCGACGCCTACGAAGGCTTCGATCCGAAGTCTCCGGACACAAGCGAGTATATTCGCGAGCGGCAGGTTGTGGAGTTGAAGACGGGTGGCACGGTCGAGTGCTGGTTCTACCGTTACAACCGGGAGCCGCGGAACGCGCCCATCGTCAAGGACGGCGAGTGGCGAAGATAGGCGGCGCCGTCAAAACCCAAACTGTCTCACCCAAGGGGTTCACCCCACAGAGAGATGTCAAGCCCTTCGCCCGCGTCAAACCGCCTTAAGCCATTGAAAACACGCTCAAAAAACTCCGAGCCAAGCTTGCAGAGTATTTCCTTCGGGGCGCTACACTTGTCTTAGGTGGGCAATCCGCTGGTTTCTGAGACTCGCCGCCTCTGGAGGTCAAAAATAAATAAGAAAAAAATTGGGGGTGCCAAAAGCTCAAAATGCTAAATAACTCATTTATAATCAACAAATCTATCCCAAAGCCGTGGTCAAATTTGGTCGATTTTGTTCACCGAAACGACCGAAAAACGGCCCAAATTGGCCCAGCTAACGCACTTTCGCGCGAATGGGTGCATCCCTGACGCCCGCGAGGCCCTACAGCAGTTCCAGAATTGCTGTACGGTACGGACCGGGCACATCCCTGACAGATTGAACCGGGGACATATCTGATACTTCGACGAGGCCAAGGATAGGAAAAATTCGTCGAAGAGACTCCTCTGGACTCACAGTCCCAGTTCGCCGGCGCGCTTTTTCATGGCTTCAATGCAGAACGCGATGTGGGCGTCGAGATCGACGCCCAGTTCCGCCGCGCCCTGCACGATGTCTTCGCGGTGGACGGCGCGGGCGAACGCTTTGTCTTTCATCTTTTTGCGGACACTGCGCACTTCGACCTCGGCAATGGATTTGCCTGGCTTGACCAGGGCGCAGGCGGTGAGGAAGCCGGCCAGCTCGTCGCAGGCGAAGAGAGCCTTGGCAAGGTGCGAGGTGCGCGGCACGCCAGAGTATTGCGCGTGACCAAGAATGGCGGTGCGAAGTTCTTCGGGCCAGCCCAGGCGCTCCAGCTCGCGAACGCCGGCGAAAGGGTGCTCCTCGGCGGTGGGATGGCGCTCGTAGTCGAAGTCGTGGAGCAGGGCGGTGGTGGAATACAGCTCCAGCAGCGCCGTCCGCGCACCGCCCTCGAGCGCGAGCCGGTCTGCCTCCTGCTCGCCGCAGGCCACAACACAGGCTTCCACGGCGAGCGCATGTTTGCGCAGGCTTTCGCTCTGGGTCCATTCGGTGAGCAATTGCCGGGCTTGTTCGCGTCCATAGCGCAGGTTTGTGGCGGCCATTCTTCTCTCCTGTTGATCAAACTGGTTCGTGTTTTATCGGGTTTCCAGGGATCAAATGGGGCTTTCTCCGGTTTGTCCCTAAATTTCTACTTGACAATTATGGTTCCTTTCCTTGAAGGTAGCACCTATCGAGGTGCAAATAAGCGCCCCGGAGTCCAATGCTCTGGCACTCCGCGCATCCAGGATGGCTACTTCCTTAGTAAGCGTGGAAACACGTGAAGTGGTGCGGTGTGAATACTGCAGGCTGATGCAGTATCGAACCAGCAATTCCCTTTGCAGAAGGTGCCGAAGGCCACTCGATATCGAGGAACCATTGTATTTGGCGCCACGGCTGGTGACCAGCCCACCCTCGCCGGATTGCAACGAGGCAGGGCTGCAGGTGGCCACGCAGGTGCGCGAGATGCGCAGGGCGCGCCACCTGAGCCAGCGGCAACTGGCGGGGCGTATGCAGGTGCCGCGCACCTACATTTCCAAAATCGAGAACGGCAAAGCGGTTCCGACACTGGGCTCGCTGGAGCGGCTGGCCACGGCCCTTGGAGTGGAAGTGCGCCAACTGGTTCGCGACGCACGCAGCCGCCGGGATGAAGAGGTGGCAGCGATCCTGAGCGACCCATTTCTGGCCGAGGTGGCCGCGCTGTTGCCGCATCTGGATTCGCTGCACCGGACACTCTTATTCGGCGCAGTGCGGGACGCGGCAGTGGGCCGCCGCCGCACTGCCTAGAGCTACCAGGCAAGGGAGCGCTCTGCACAAACGCTGGCGGCGCGCCACCAGGCCGTGTCGCCGCGCGTATGTCATTCCGGGACGGCGCCGGGACTTTGCATTGCGGAATTCGGGAAAATGCTTTACGGTCGATGGTGTAGCTGCCCGGATCCGGCCGCAGGTTCCTTTATTGAGGCCGGAGATTGGTTCACGCAAGACGCGGCTTTTCCTGGTGCGTGAACTCCGTCGGCGCCACTACGGGACGCCCCACAAGCGCCCGCGTGGAAAAGCGGAAATGCGACCTAGAGGCGAGTTCTTGTCTCCTTCTCCCCCATTGCGCATCGATGATCTGAGTGCGGAGGAGCGCGCTGTTTATGCGACGCTGAAGCCCGAGCGCATACCCCAGCATGTAGCCATCATCATGGATGGTAACGGCCGGTGGGCCAGCCGCCGCTCGTTCAAGCGGTTTGTGGGCCATCAGCAGGGAGCCAAGGCGGTGCAGGAGGTGACGGAAACGGCCGCCCGCATCGGATTGCCCTGGCTGACGTTGTACGCGTTCTCGCTGGAGAACAATCTGCGCCGGCCGCGCGCCGAGGTCAGCTTTCTGATGCGCCTGCTGAAGGTCTACCTGGACAACAACCTGGAGCGCATGAGGAACAACAATATTCGCTTCCGGTACATCGGGAGGACGCACGATCTGCCGGCCGAGGTTCAGGACAAGATGCGCCGAGTGGAAGAGGAAACGGCGCGCAACAGCGGCACCACGCTTACGCTGGCCCTGAACTACGGCGGACGGTCGGAGCTGGTGGACGCTTTTCGAGCGCTTGCTGCCGAAATGAAGCACAAGCAACTTAGCCCCGACCGCATCACGGAAGAGGACATTCACCGCCATCTCTACACGGCTCACATGCCCGATCCCGATCTGCTCATCCGCACCTCGGGCGAGTGGCGCATCTCCAATTTCCTGCTGTGGCAAATCGCCTACACCGAGATTTACGTCACGGAGCGGTACTGGCCGGACTTCAGAGGCGTTCACCTGCTGGAGGCCATTGCGGACTTCCAGGGCCGGGAACGCCGCTATGGCGGGATCGGCGAAGACGGCGGCGAGGTGGAAGAGGATCCGGACCGGATCCGGATTGCGGTGAACTGAGAGCGCGGCAAACATTCAGAGCGAGATGACCGAGTCGCTCTCGACCACCCAATCGGCGAGCATCTGCATCGTGGATTTCCCGGCGCCATCGAAATACGGCTGGTTTCTCAAGACTCCGCAGCGGGTCATGCACGTTCCGCAAACCTTGACTTGGACGCCGCGGCCGATCAACGCCTTCAGCATCAGCGTCAGATCTTGGTCGTAACCCTGGGGTGGGCGGCAGGCATTGCGCGCAAGGTCGACCGCGTCGCTCATCGGGGACAGCCGCACCTCGTTTCCTCCATCGGCCGGCTTGCCCGCCAGGCGCAGTCCGTTCCAAGTGACGTCGGTTCCGTCATAAGGTTGGCGATTGAAGATGAAGAGGATCTTCACGCATGTTCTCCGGACCTGAGCCCGCGAATTCATGCGGGTGGGTTGGCGCGCCGGAGGGTGACGTACTCGGCCGTGAACCAAGCCAAGGCGAGCAGCACGATCAGCGCGATGATGACCTGGGAAATGACGCAATAGAGGCACCAGGCGCCCAGGGCAAACTCTTCGATGAAGGTTAGCCGGAGGGCGAAGCCGAGACCGATCAGGGCGGTAAGGAACAACAGGAACCGCCGTCGGGCGAAGGCAAGGCCGGCAAGTGCCAGGTAGCCCGCGATGCCGATGGCGGTCACGGGAATATGTTCGATGACCGCAAAGGAACTGTGATTGACGATGCCGCAGTCCCACCTGTCGTTGATGGAGCAGGGCTCGGTGCCGGTGGAGTAATGCACGCGCAGCGCCAGCACGGAAACCACTGCGCCGGCCAGGGTCAGCAGAACAATCAGGTATCGCATGGTTTTCACAGCCATCTTCCTTTCAGGACGTGTTGGATGCCGCGCCGTTATCAACCGCAGCAGCGAGTGGACGGCACACCGGCATCATGGCGGCCGCAGCAACATCCATGGCCCTCGCCGCGGCTTGCCGCCGCGGATACCGGAGGCACGGGAGCCAGCTTTCCCTCAGCGAACATCCGGAGCGCATCACGCCCGCTGACAGGAGCCGGTACAGCCCAGGCGCGTATAACCGCCGTCTGCAAATGTCTCAATGCGCCGTCGCCAATATCGACGAGAACCACATCCGTGCAACCCTGGCGAATCAGGAGATCGGCGGCGCTTTTGCCATTGAGCTCTTCGTTCCTGACGAATTCGGGAGTTGCGCTCTCATCACCCGAAAGCAAGATCCATTCGGCCTTGCCGAAATGCGAGGACATCGGCGCATCGGCCCGGCCGGCCGACATCATTATCGCAACTCTGCCCATAAAATCTCCTTATTCCGTTGCAGGGAGGCCGTTTCCACAGTGTGAATTCTCCACCCGGCTGTTAAATGCAATTTACATCTAGCTTAGATGTAATGTACATTTATGCATTGTCACTGTCAACAAGAGCTAATCTTGATTGTGGAAAGCAGGTTACGGTCAATATGCCAGTAAGCCTCAAACCCCGCGCGAAGCGCCTCCAGAGGAACACGGGAACCCGCTGCTGCAAACGGCCCGGTTTCGGCCGTCCATGCACCTGTGCGATGGGGAATGTTTCTCGTTTTATCGAGCCGGTTGTGCTGCGGATTCTCAAAGAGAAGCGGCGATCGTACGGGTACGAAATTGCCGAGTGCCTTCCTAAATACGCGCTCACCGATGCCACGATCGAAGGCGCGGCTCTGTACCGCACGCTGAGAACCCTGGAGGCAAACGGTTACGTTTCTTCAAGCTGGGATGCCGGCGGCGGCCCCGCGCGGCGCAATTACTCCTTGACCCGATCCGGTGAAGCGCACATGGACGAGTGGACTCATCTTCTGGAAACACTTGGACAGGCGATGGCCGAGTTTGCCCGCGAGAGCCGGGCGCGTACGGCGCAATGACGTTTGCAATTGCAGCCTGAGAGTGGGTTCCGGCCGCCCCGGCGGTGTATGCTCAACCGTGAATGAAACGCATTGTTACCGCTGCTGTTCTGATTCCTATTACCCTCGTTCTGGTGTTTCTTGGGCCGAGGTGGCAGTGGCTCTTCACGCTGGCCGTGGCTGTGGTTGCGGCGCTGGCAGGGTGGGAGTATCTGGGCCTGAGCCGGCGCTGCGGAGCGAATCCGCCGCGAATTGCGGCCACCTTAGCGCTCATTAGCCTGTTCGCCGCCTATATTGCCTGGCCGGATTCCGATCACCTTCTGCCCATCTTCGGCATCCTGGGCTTGTGCCTGCTGGTGTATTGCACCTTTTTCAAGCCGGTTGAGGAGATGATCGCGAGCACCTCGGCGTCGATTTTCTGCCTGCTCTACCCGGGGTTTACGCTGCTCGCTTTGCCCATGTTGCACGAGCAAGCCAATGGACCCTCGCTGGTGGCGTTTTTGCTGTGCGTGGTGTGGGTGGGAGACACATCTGCTTACTACGTTGGCCGCGCCTGGGGCCGGCACAAGATGACGCCTTCGCTGAGCCCGGGCAAAAGCTGGGAAGGGGCAGTGGCTTCAGCGGCCGGGAGCATACTGGTTGCGCTGGCGCTCGTGGGACTGGCCGCTCTGTTGCAGGAGCCGTGGAATTCGGCTGTCCTAACTTGGCTGGAGCGGGTGTGTCCCTCTGCGGTCCTTTCGTATCCGGATGAGATCTGGTATTGGCTGGAGCTGGCCGCGATTGTGAACGTGGCCGGACAGGTGGGCGATCTGGCCGAGTCGGCACTGAAGCGATCGGCGGGAGTGAAAGATTCGGGCGACCTGTTGCCCGGTCACGGAGGGGTGCTGGACCGCATTGACGCCCTCCTGCTCGCCGGCCCGGTGCTCTGGTACGCCCAGGTGATTCACCAGAGGTTTTAGAATAGCTTCTAGCTGCTAGCTCCTAGCCTCTAGCTCATTCCTGGAATTGTTGACGCCCGGGCATTTTAAGAATTCTCCTGCCTGTCGAGTTCACCCAATGGGCACGAGCGAATCGCGATGCAAGCCGATTGCGCTGACTCAAAGTAGCTGGGAGCTAAAAGCTAGAAGCTAGGGGCTGTTCCTTGAAGCGACTCGCCATTCTCGGTTCCACCGGCTCCATCGGACAGAGCACCCTCTCCATCGTCGAGCAGTTTCCCGAGCGGTACGCAGTGGCCGCTCTGGCCGCCGGCCGCAACGTCGACGAGGCCTTTGTGCAGGCCATGCGCTGGCGGCCGAAGGTGGTTTCACTGGCCACGGAAGAGTTGGCCGGCGAGCTGGCTTTGCGCCTGCGCCAGGCGGGCGTGGCGGGAATCGAGACGGTGCATGGGGCCAAGGGTACGATTGCCTGTTCGACTCTGCCCGAAGCCGATTTTGTGGTTTCGGCCATCGTGGGCGTAGCCGGGCTGGAGGCGACACATGCGGCCATCCTGGCTGGAAAGCCTGTAGGGCTGGCGAACAAAGAATGCATGGTAGCTGCCGGCGAGATTCTTACCGCCGTGGCGCGAGAGCGCAATGTGCTGATCCTGCCCATCGACAGCGAGCACAATGCCGTGCACCAGTGCCTGCGCGTGGGCGCGCACAATGAAGTGAAGTTCATCTGGCTGACTGCCTCGGGCGGGCCGTTCCGCCAGCTTCCGCTGGACCAATTCGAAAGCATCACGCCGCAACAGGCCCTGAAGCACCCCACCTGGGTGATGGGCCGCCGCATTACCATCGACTCCGCAACCATGCTGAATAAGGGCTTGGAGGTCATTGAGGCCTGCCGGCTCTTCGACGTGGCGCCCCAGCAGGTAAGGGTGACCATCCATCCCCAGTCGACGGTGCACTCGCTGGTGGAGTACGTGGACGGATCGATTCTGGCGCAGATTTCGGTCACCGATATGCGGCTGCCCATTCTCTACGCGCTGGCCTGGCCGGAGCGGCCCAGGTCCACGCTGACCTTCGACCTGGCGGAATTGCGGCGCCTCGACTTCGAGCAACCCGATTTCGAGCGCTTCCCTTGCCTTCGGCTGGCCTTCGAGGCGGCCGAAAAGGGGGGAGCGCACTGCATTGCGCTGAATGCGGCCGACGAGGTGGCCGTGGGGGCCTTCCTCGAAGGTCGTATTCGCTTCACTGGCATCCCGCGTACAATTGAAAAAGTGCTCGCGGCGACCGCGGAGGCGCACCCAGCAACCATTGTGGAGGTGCTTGCCGCCGACCGGGAGGCGCGGGAAACGGCTCGGGCGTTGATTGAGCAAAGCTGAGATTGTGTAGCTGGTCCTTTCCCGGGTCTGCAAATCGAGATCTGGTACACCCCTGGCGCTTTGCCGAAGGAAAAACCATACAACGATGCATGAATTTCTGGTTTCTGCCGCTGCATTTATCGTTCTTGTCGGCGTGATGGTGATCGTGCACGAGCTGGGGCACTTCACGGTGGCCAAGCTCTGCGGGGTGCGCGTGGAGGCGTTTTCCTTCGGCTTCGGGCCGCGCCTGTTCGGCTTCAAGATCGGCGAAACGGACTATAAGGTCTGCCTGTTGCCGCTGGGCGGGTTCGTCAAAATGACCGGCGAGAGCCCGGAGCAAAACCTCGAGGCGCCCGGCACACAAGTTGAAAGCCCGGCCAGCGATCCCGGTTCGTTCACATCTCACCCGCGCTGGCAGCGCATGTTGATCGGCCTTGCCGGCCCGGGGTTTAACTTCCTGCTGGCGCTGGCGCTGATGTGGATTTACTACGGCTTCATCAACGAGGTGCCGTCGGCCACGGTGAAGACGACGACCGTGGAGTGGATTACCCCAGGCTCGACCGCCGCGGCGGCGGGGCTTGAGACGGGCGATGTGATCCTGAGTTTCGACAAGGTCAAGAATCCCGATTGGGAGGCCGTGTATGAGCATGCGCGGTTGAATGCAAACCAGATGGTGCCGGTCACGGTGGAGCGCGGGGGAAAGACGCTCCAAATGAGCCTGCGCGTGCCGGCCAGCGCCAAGGACGACAGCTTCGACCTGAGCGACGCGGGAATTTTGCCGCAATATCTACCCGGGCCAGTCGCAGTGGCGCAGGTGCAGCCGGGCTACCCTGCGGAGCAGGCTGGGTTGCGTGCGGGCGATGCCATCGAAGCTGTCGATGGCCACGCCTTCCATAGCGTCAGCACGCTGCTGGCCTATATGCAATGGGAAAAAGGCAAGCCGTTGACGCTCGATGTGCTGCGCAACGGCGCCACGCTGCAGATTGCGGTGACGCCGGCTAAAATCGACACCTTATGGAAGTTGGGCTTTGCTACGAAGCCAACTCCCATCCGCGACGAGCCCTTGTCTCTTTTGTCGGCGTGGAATAAGTCGCTGGGCTTCTTCAAGGCCAACTCTCTGGTTGTGGTTGAAGTGCTGGACCGGCTCTTTACGCACCGGATTTCGGTGACGCAACTCATGGGCCCGGTGGGGATTGCGCAGGCGGCGGGCGAAGCAGCGGAGACCAACGGCTGGTATCCCAAATTCGGCCTGGCCGGGATGATCAGCCTGCAACTGGGCATGCTCAACCTGCTTCCCTTCCCGATCCTCGATGGCGGCATGATTCTGCTTCTGCTGATTGAGAGTGCGCTGCGCCATGACATCAGCCTGGCGATCAAGGAGAGAATCTACCAGGCGGCGTTCGTGGTGCTGATGGCCTTCATGGCCTTCACCATCTTTAACGACGTGAGCAAGCTGCCGCTGTTCATGCATGTCAAGCCGTAACAGCAGAGATCAGGTGTCAGGGATCAGGGATCGGGCTTGGGCACGAGAGAGAACACGGAATGCCAGTGACCACGCAGGTGCGGGTGCGATATGCCGAGACCGACCAGATGGGTATTGTCTACTATGCCAACTACCTGGTCTGGTTCGAACTGGGCCGTGTTGAGCTGCTGCGCTCGCTCGGGCTTGCCTACAGCCGCCTGGAGACCGATCACGGCTGCATTCTTCCGGTGATTGAGGCGCGGTGCCGCTATCGCTCGCCCGCGCGCTATGACGACGAGATTCTGATCGAGACGCGCCCCGCCATGCTGCGCGGATCGGTGCTGAAATTTGCCTATCGCATCATGCGCAAGGGGCACGAGGGCGAGGGGGATACACTGCTGGCCGAAGGCGAGACGGTACACGTGGTCTGCGACGACCAGTTGAATAAGAAGCCCCTGCCCGAGCGATATGCGGCAGCGCTGCGCAAGCTGATGGCGGAAGAATAGGGCTGGCGGCCCCGTCGTCGCGCAGATTTCGAAGAAGCGATCGAACCCCGTCAGCTCTCGGCGAGCGTGCTCCTCAACACCCGCTTGTTCCTTTTCGCGTTGCAATCCAGACAGGCCGTAACCAGATTCTCAAGGCTGTTGTCGCCGCCTTCAGCGACCGGCTTTACGTGGTCGAGTGTAGCGGTGAAGCGGGTGAGCTGCTTCTGACAGTAGCGGCAGACGTAGCCGTCGCGCTCGTAGACCTTGATGCGGTTCTCCTGCAGGTTGTCGTCATCGGCGCCCGAGCGCGGAAACTTGAGTTCCGGTTCCGACGCCACACGTCCCGCGCGGTATTTCTGGCAGGCTTCGATCTCGTCCGGGATCAGCACCCGGTACAATGTGCCATCGCGGTTGGGCTCGCCATCTTTTCGGATGGCGCCGATATTCTCGAGAGCGCGCAGCGTCTCCTGCACCTTGCCCAGCGAGACCGGGTTCTCATCGAGCTGCGAGTACGACGACTTAACGACGGCTGTGCGAAGATGGCGCGTGCTCACGCGAAGATGAGGGTCGCCGTCTTTGGCGATGGAGTGGCGGAAGAGGAACCAGTAGAACGCTGCATCGTAAGGGGAGAGCTGCGGCTGCAGATCGTCGACGATCTGCTGAATAATGAGCGGCAGTTCCAAAGCGGAGAAATCGCGATCGCCCGCGGATTGCGCGTTGGGCTCCGACTCAAGCTCGTTCAGGAGCTGGCGTATCTTGTCAATTCGCTGATTCATGTTGGACAGAATTCTACGCCGAAAAACCCGCTGCGAGCACAAAATCGAGCGCTCAGCGCAACACTACGGCGAGCGCGAATCCATCGATCCCCTTCACTCCCACCGTCTGCAGCGCAACAGCGCTCAGGCGGGGTTCGGCGGCCATCATTTCCATGCAGCGGCGCGTGCCCACAATGTCCGGTGCTTTGCTTTTGGCGTCGATGACGTTTCCGTGCCGCGCGACATTATCCACCAAGATCACGCTCCCGGGCCGCGAAAGCTTCAGCGCCCACTCAAGATACGCCGGGTTATTCTCCTTGTCGGCGTCGATAAAAATCAAATCGAAAGGCCCCGCGCCCTCAGCCGCAAGTTTAGGAAGGGTTGATAGAGCCGGGCCGATGCGGATGTCAACGAGCTCATCCACGCCTGCATTGCTCAAATTCGCATGAGCCACCTCGGCGTGCTTGTGGTCGTACTCCAGCGAGACGATGCGCCCGCCCCTGGGCAATGCGCGCGCCATCCAGATGGTGGAATAGCCGCCGAGGGTGCCAATCTCCAGCACGCGCTTCGCCTGCGTCATCTGGACAAGGACCTGGAGGAACTTGCCCTGCAACGGGGAAACATCGATAGCGGGAAGGCGGGCCTTGCGATTGGCCTTGAGCGCGGCTTCGAGGTATTCTTCGGATGGGGCGAGCAGATCGCCGAAGTAGCGGTCAATCGCGGTCCAAAGCGCTTTGGACGTTTTCCCGCGCGCCATTCATTTCTCCCGCGCGATGACAAAATCGGGCACCCAAAGCAGGGCGCGCTTGAAGTCGGTATCGTCGAGCGGGGCAAGAGCCTGACGCGACTGCTCGGCATAGCGGTCGGCGGCGGCCATGGCGTATTCGACTGAGCCGTTGCGTACCAGGATCTCGCGAATCTGCTGGCGGCTGACGTTCTCGAAACTGCGGTCGTCGAGAACGCGGCGAATGGCTTTGCGGTCGGGCGCAGTGCCGTGGTCGGCGGCGTGGATGACAGCCAGCGTAGCCTTACCTTCGCGCAGGTCGCTGGCTACGGGCTTGCCCAGAACCTCTTCAGTGGCCGTCAGATCGAGCACGTCGTCGACAATCTGGAAGGCCAGGCCCACGGCGCGGCCGAATGTGGCCAGGCTGGTTTCCTCGGCCTCGGTGGCGCCGGCCAGGACCGCTCCGAGGCGCATGGAGATCGAGAAAAGGCAGGCGGTTTTGCGGAAGATCAAGTCGTAGTATTCGGCCTCGGAGACCATCTTGCCGAGCTTCTGAATCTGCAGGAGCTCGCCCTCGACCATTTGCTGTGTGAGGCTGATGAGCAGGTCGAGCACGCGCAGGTTTCGCTCCTCGAGCGCCACCTTAAAGGCCTGCATGTAAAGCCAGTCGCCGGCCAGGACACATTTCTCGTTGCCCCAATTTGTATTTGCGGAGGGGCGGCCGCGGCGCACGTCGGCGCCGTCGATGATGTCGTCGTGGACCAGCGTAGCGGTGTGCAGCATCTCGACGACCGCACCCAGACGAATGGCTCCCTGGCCCGCGTAGCCCAACTGGTGCGCGGAGAGCAGCAGGAGCGTGGGCCGGATGCGCTTGCCGCCGCCTTCGCGGAGGTATTCGGCGATCTCGGTAATGGTGCTGACGCTGGACGCTGCGTCGCGGCCCAGTTCCTGTTCTACAGCGACAAGGTTCTCCCGCAGCAGCTCAAAGACCTCTCTGGCCGTGGCTATGGTGAGTGTGCTCAAAGTGCTCCGATTTTATAGCATCCACTGGGGGAAAGGCGATGCGTTGTGTTGGGCGCCTGGGTCTTGCCGCGCCACGGCGGATTCCTGAGGCCGAGGTGAAAGTATCATCCCGGTCAATTGGTGCGATAGTTCGTAAACTGCAATTCCAGACCGAGATCCCTGCTCCGCAACATGGCGATAATCGCCTGCAGCTCGTCGCGGTCCTTACTTGAGATTCTGACGGTGTCGCCCTGGATACTGGCTTGCGCCTTCTTTTTTGAGTCCTTGACGAGGCGCACAATTTCCTTGGCTTTTTCCACGGGGATGCCCTGCTGAAGGCTGATCTTCTGGCGAACGCTTTGGCCGGCGGCAGGTTCCACCTTGCCGTAGGTCAGGTTCTTCAGCGAGACGCCGCGCTTGACCAGCTTCTGGCAGAGAATGTCTTTCACCGCCTCAAGCTTGTATTCGCTAGCCGATGCCAACTGGATGCTGTCGTTGCCTTCCAAATCGGCCTGGGAGTGGGTATCCTTCAGGTCGAAGCGCTGGCGAATCTCTTTCATCGCCTGATCGATGGCGTTGCGGACCTCCTGGATGTCCACCTTGCTCACGATGTCGAAAGAATTGTCCTGAGCCATAATTTTCCGATCCTCAGACGGCCGATGGCCTGCCGGCGCGCCGGCTCTCTCTCAGTTTCGCACTTCTTGCTGCGCGGGAAACAATCGGAAGAAGTTTTCGGTGGTGGCGGCGGCAATTTCGCTGGGTGCGACTTGGAGAAGGCCGGCCAAAACTTGCGCCGTCTGCGCTACCCATGCGGGCTCGTTGCGCTGGCCGCGATGGGGGGCGGGCGCAAGCCAGGGCGCGTCGGTTTCGACCAGAACCCGGTCGATGGGAATGCGGGCGGCCACATCGCGGAGGGGCTGCGCCTTGGGATAGGTGAGATTGCCGGCAAACGAAACCAGAAACCCGAGGTCGAGCGAGCGCCGCGCCTGCTCCCATCCGCCGCCGAAGCAGTGCATGATGCCGCCGAGGCCGGTTCCCCGCCAGCGTTCCTCCAGAATCAGAAACAGGTCGTTCCAGGCGTCGGCGGACTCGTTTGTGCCGCGGCAGTGAATGAGGATGGGCCGCTTACGCGCGGCGGCGATCTCGATCTGGCGGATCAGCCCGGCACGCTGCACGTCGCGCGGCGCGCCTTCGTGGTAGTAATCGAGGCCGATTTCTCCGCAGGCGATGACCTCGGGCTCGGCCAGCAGGGCGTCGAGTTTGGCCAGGGCGTTGTCATCGGCTTCCGTGACGTTGTGGGGATAGATTCCTGCGCTTGCGTAGAGCCTGGGGAGGCCGGAACGCCCGTTGAACTCGCGGCAAAGGTCCAGGGCCTGCTGCATTTCGGCAGGCCCTTCGCCGATGCCGATGGAGAGCACCGCGCCCACGCCTGCTTCGCGCGCGCGGAAAAGCATGGATTCACGGTCGCCGGTGTAGCGATGGCTGTCCAGGTGCGCGTGAGAGTCGATCAGCAAGCGAACCTCGCGGGGTGCATGGGGAACTTCCGGGCAATAGGTCTAGTTTAGTGCAATGAGCAGGACGAGCAGGAATGGTGTGGGGACTGAGCCGGGTGGGTCCCGGTTGGTCTACCATCGGAGCAGCAGATGCGCACAAAACCCAAGCTGGGGCAGAACTTTCTGGTGGACGCGCAGGCAGCGCAGCGAATCGTGGCGGCGCTGGGCGAGATTGCCGGCCGCACGGTGGTGGAGATCGGCCCCGGACGGGGCGCGATCACCGGGGCGCTGGCTTCGCGAGCCGGTCGCGTGGTGGCCGTAGAGCTGGACCGCGAGCTGGCCGCAGGCCTGCGCGTGCGATTCGAGCCGGAACGCGTGACGGTGGCTGAACAGGATGTGCTGCAGTTCGACTTTGGCGCGGCGGCAGCGCAGGCCGGAGAACGGCTGCGCGTGGCGGGGAATCTGCCGTATTACCTCACGTCGCCCATCCTGATGCGGCTTGCCGGCTGCCACGCGGCGCTGGACCTGGCGGTGCTGATGGTGCAGCGGGAGGTGGCCGACCGTGTGACCGCCGCGCCGGGGTCGCGCGATTACGGCCTGCTATCAGCGATGGTGCAGATGTACGGGCCGGTGGAGCGGCTGTTCACGCTGCCGCCCGCGGCGTTTTCGCCGCAGCCACAGGTCCACTCCACGGTTTTCCGCTGGCGGTTTGCGCCGCGCTTTGCCGAGCTGGGTGTTCAGGAGGCTGGCTTTCTGCGTTTTCTGCGCCGGGCCTTTGCGCAGAAACGCAAGACGCTTGCCAACAACCTGCGTGCTGCGGGAGTGGCGTGTGGAGAGGCGGCAGCTGCGCTTGAGCGAGCGGGAATCGATGTGCGGGCCCGTGCCGAGGCAGTATCAATTGAGAGCCTTGCGGCGCTGTGGCGCGGATTGGAGGAAAAGAAATGAAACAAATTGTTTGTTTTCTGACGGCGATGACGTTGATTGCGGGAGCAGCGGCGGCGGCGGCAGGCCCGGCGCCCGAGGCCAAACCGGTTACCGGGCAGGGATGCGTGGAGGCCGGCGTGGAAGCGAAGTGCCTGGTGGTGAAAGACGTGAAGAGCGGCGTCCTATATAACTTGCGGATCAAGGGGACGCAGCCCCAGGTTGGCATGGGAATCGAATTCACCGGCGCGCCTTTCGATGGTATGACGATCTGCATGCAAGGCGCGCCGCTCAACGTGACGAAGTGGGCACGCGTAGAATCGCTCAAGTGCGTTCCCGGTCAGACACCCAAGCCATGAGCCAGGGTACAGACGGCGCGGCGCCCGATGCGGGAAGCGGATTCCAGCGGCGGGTTTCGCGCGGATAGCCGTGCGCGTAATCTATCAGTAGGGGGGCCCCGAATTGGCCTCGACGCTGCTCTGGGCCAAGATTCCGGAAGCCTAAGGGCATGCCCGCGCATCTTGCTCAGAAGGAAACGATGAATCCGACCACCCAACAGGCTCGCCAGAACACCTTTCAAGAAACGCTGCTGAGCGCTCGCCGAACGATGCTTCTTCGCGAGATCCTGAAGATTGCAGATGACAGCTTCCGGGCGAGCAAAACGCGCTTCGCGCTCACGGCGTTGGGCATGGTGATCGGCACCGCTTCAGTCATCCTCGTGGTCACCATTGGCTTGACGGGAAAGCATTACATTCTTGAGCTTCTGCAGAAGATCGGCACCAACCAGGTAGAAGTGGAGTATGCGGGCGGCGGCGCAACGGCGGCCGAGCGCGTGATCTACAACGACTTTTTGACGCGTGAAGATGAAAAGGCCGTGGACCAGCAGGTGCCGGGCGTGATGTATTCCTCGCCAGTGCTTTCCATGCACAACCGCCTCAGCTTTCCCGGCGGAATTCAGAAGGACACGGTGGTTCTGGGCGTCTCTCCGGACTACCAGCAAATCCGCAATCTGATCGTTACTCAGGGTCGTTTTTTCGATGAAACCGACGACTCAGCGCACATCAAGTGCGCTGTTGTCACGCAGCAATTCGCCAAAGATCGCTACGGCAGCGACGATGCAGCCATTGGCCAGAACTTTCAGATTCTTGGCATTCCATTCACCATCATCGGAGTCTTCAAAGAGGCCGTGACCGACTTCGGGCAATCCGAGATTCAGGACGAGACGGTGCTGATTCCCTATTCGGTGGCCCGCTATTTTACCGGAACCGATAGAGTGAACCAGATCTACTTTTCCATGCAGAGCATGGACGAGGTGCCCGAAGCCGCAAGGAAGATCGTGCACGTAATCAGTTCCAGTCCCCAACACCGGCCGAACTCGGTTTATAAGGCGCAAACGCTTACCGAGCTGCTGGTAACGGCAGCGAAGATCGCGGATGCGCTCACGGCGATGCTGGTCCTGGTGGCGGCGGTGACGCTGGCCGTGGGCGGAGTGGGCATTATGAACATCATGCTGGCTACTGTGCGTTCCCGCATCCGCGAGATCGGCATTCGCAAGGCCCTCGGCGCCACATACCGCGAAATCAAATTGCAGTTCCTTACTGAGGCTGTCCTCATTTCGCTCACGGGCGGAATTGTCGGCAGCTTTGTGGGCCTTGCCATTCCGCTCTCCATTCGCATCTTCTCCGGGTACGACTTTCCCATCTCGTGGCTCTCAGTCTTGATCGCTATGACCGCAGCCACACTCGTGGGCGTAGTCTTCGGCACCGTTCCCGCCACGCGCGCTGCGCAAATGGATCCGGTGGAGTCGTTGAAGTATGAGTGAGGGTGAGGAGCCGCGGGACGGCCGCGACGGCAAGGCCCCGGCCACGGGGCCAAGCCTGACCCTTCTCTATGGCTTGATTGCGCTCGCGCTGGCCGCGGCGATCGGTCTGGCGCTCCTCATTGTGCTCCCGTTTTACCGGCGGCGCTGACGGAGCGATTCCATACGGCCGGAAACACCTGCATACGGAGCAACGCAGCAGGCGGGATGCTTCTTAGCATCAACCGGCAATGGATTCCGCCCGCTCCGCGATCAGCACGGGGATGCCATCGACTATGGGATAGGCGCGGCCGCAGGCGATGCAAACCAAGCGCGCCTCTTCGAGGCGAAGATCGTCATGACAAGCCGGACAGGCAAGCTGGGCAAGGACGGCTGCGTCAAAGGCTGATGATGACTTCGGCTTGTCCTGCAGATTGACCATAGCTAAGTGGCAGCAGAATGGATCACTGAATCGTCGCGCCGGGCCTGGCGCCATGATCGGGGTGTGGCTTGGGCCGGCCGGCAAATGCCTGCTCGATGTGCGCGTTGGCGCCGGAGCGCGAAAACTCGTACGCTACCCGGATGCCGTTGAAGATGGCGCGGTCGTTCGACGAGCCGTGGCCGATGATGCAGACGCCGCGCACGCCCAGCAGCGGCGCGCCGCCGTACTCGCGATAGTCCAGCCGCTGGCGAAAGTCGTTGAAGGCGCGGCGCGACAGCAGCGCGCCCACCTGCGCCGTGACGGTGCGCGTAAGCGACTGGCGCAGCACGTCGCGGACAAATCGCCCGACGCCTTCGCTGGTCTTCAGCGCCACGTTGCCCACAAAGCCGTCGCAGACGATCACATCCGCCTGCCCGCTGAAGATGTCGCGGCCCTCCACGTTGCCGATGAAGTTGATGGGCAGCGCTTTGAGCAGCGGCTGCGCCTCGCGGGTCAGGTCGTTGCCCTTGGTTTCTTCTTCGCCAATCGAGAGCAGGCCGACGCGCGGCTGATGGATCTTGAGCACGGTCCGGGCATACATTTCGCCCATCACCGCAAACTGCTCCAGGTTGTGCGCCTTGCAGTCGACGTTGGCGCCCACGTCGAGCAGCACGCACGGATTGCCCCGCGCCGTCGGCATGGGCGTAGCCAGGGCCGGGCGGTCAACGCCGGGCAGAGCGCCCAGCACCATCTTGGCCGTGGCCATGGCGGCGCCAGTGTTGCCTGCGGTGACGAAACCAGCCGCCTTGCCATCGCGCACCAGCTTCAGGCCTACGCGCAGCGAGCTGTCGCGCTTGGTGCGCACGGCGTGGGCGGCCTTCTCGTCCATCCCGATGCGCTCGGAGGCGTGATGGATGACGATGGGCAGGTCTTCGTCTTCCAAGTGTTCGTCGAGCAGGTCGTGCAGCTCCGGCTCGGGCCCGACGAGATGGACCCGCACGGGCAGAGCCCGGCAGGCGAGGATCGCTCCCCGGATCTCCGGCTCGGGAGCCTTGTCGGAACCAACGGCGTCAAGCGCGATGTCGATGAGCATCGGGATCGATTGTAGCTACTTTTCTTCCTTCACTTCCAGCACGGAGCGGCCTTTATACGCTCCGCATTTGGGGCAGGCGCGATGGGGCAGCTTTTTTTCGTGGCAGTTCGGGCACTCAGAGAGCCCGGCGGCGGAAAGAAAGTCGTGCGCGCGCCGGTTGGCGGTACGGCGCGTGGAATGGCGCCTTTTCGGATTCGGCATGATGCAATTCCTTTCGATTTCGGCCCGCCGGAGTGTCCTGCAGGCGCCCGACCGGGAGCGCGCCGCAATGGATTTTGGCCGGTCTTCGGCCGCGGGCAACGCATCCTGTCCTAACATATTGCAATTTTCAGGACTCGATCCGGCCGCGCAACCCCGAAAGCGCCCCCCACCGGGGGTCGGTTTGACCCGCTTCACAGGAGCAGGGCTGCGTATTGCGATTGGCTCCGCAGCGCGGGCAAAGTCCCTTGCAGTCGGGCTTGCACAGCGTCCTGACCGGCAGGGATAAAAGTACCTGCTCACGCAGCACATCTTCAAGCAACAGACTGTCCCTTTGATAATAACCGATTTCGGTTTCCGACGCCGAAATGGAGCGCTCGGGAGCGCCCGCATCTGCGCCGAGAGGACGGAAGATGAGATCGAACTCCGCAGCCAGTGGAATTTCGACCGGCTCGATGCAGCGTGCGCAAGGAACCTGGAAGTTGCCCGAGTAGCGTCCCTTGAGGCGGATGTCGGCGACGATTTCCCTGGGTCCGCGATGCTCGTGAATCACTTCGGCGCGGCCGGAGGTGGCCAGATCACCCATCTGCTCGGCTTCGCCGCCGAAGTCGATCGCGCCCGAGGCCAGGCTCAGGTCGAAATCGAGGGGCTCGCGCTCCAGGTCAAGGATTTTGAATTCCATGGTAAGAGCGTAAAACATTTTTCAAACAGGCGCGGCGAAAATCAGTCTTCTGTGTGTCTGCGCGGGCAATCACAGCACCGTAAACAGACAGCAAAAACAAGAGCCATCCGAGAGAGTTCGATTGGTTCTATCGGCCGCGGCTTAAGAATCGCCGGCCCCCAATTCGGGAGCTTTCCCGGTGGAAACCGCAAGCCGGACGGCTTATCGATTTGCAGGCGATTCTGGCTGGCGCGGGCGTGAATCGCTTCCCTGGAATCGCTGCGCATAGGGTGGATTGAGCCTGCTTTACAGCCAATGGAACCACTGGATTTACACCTGCGCACGGAATTGGCACTGAAGATGGACCGCATTCTGCCGATAGTGCCAATGATTCTATTGAGAGGGGACTGTGGCATGTCCTGGCAGAGAAATCTGCCCATATCGCGCAAGTTCACGTCGGCCTTCGGTACTGTGTGTTGTCTTTGCCTGGTGCTGGGAACCTAGTTGTGACGTTTCGCGGCATCGCGCAAAAGAGTGTAGAGGTCAGCGGAAACCATCTTCCATCGCTGATTCACATCAGCGATGTCCGCGACGGAGTGAATATGGAGCGGCAGGAGATTGGCCAGGAAACGGCAGGATGCGCAACAGCCGGCTTTGCGCGTCGCGCACACGTAATGCCGATTGCGCTTGCCTTAATCAGGATTGAGCCGGCGGGAGCCCAGATCTGCAGCTCCGGCGAGTAAACCCAAATTGCTCGCCGGGGCCTCCCGCCTGTTTTGCCGGCGCTACGGCAGCCGGGGGACGGTTGCTGTTGAAACCCCATGCCCCCGCGAAGGAACTTCCTCATCCTTTCGTTTCTCTTGCCTCCGCTACAGTTATTCTGGAAATGCAACCGGCCCGGCTGTGGAGCGGGGCACATTCCTGCAGCGAGCCATAAGAGTGCATCCAGCCCGAGAGAGACTCGTCATGAGCGCGGTACAGTATGACCTGATCGTTATAGGTTCCGGGCCCGCGGGACAGCGCGCCGCCGTGGCCGCCGCCAAAATGGGCAAGCGAGTGGCCGTGGTTGAGGCGCGCCAGTTGGGGGGGGCGTGTGCATCAATACGGGGACCATTCCCTCCAAGACGATGCGCGAGGCGGTGCTTCACCTTTCGGGCTACAACTACCGCTCCATCTATGGCGTGAACTACCGGGTGAAGGAAAAGATCACCATGGCGGACCTGGCCTTCCGGGTTGAGGCCGTGATCAAGACCGAGGTGGACGTGACCGAGGCGCAACTGTCGCGCAACGGCATCGACGTGGTGCACGGCATCGCCCGCTTTATCGATCCTCACCAGGTGCGCGTAGAAGGCCCGCAGGCGGATGCAACGCTCGAAGCCGGCCAGATTATCATCGCCGTGGGCACCAAACCGGCGGCGTCGGACAAGGTGCCCGTGAATGGCAAGACCATCGTCAACAGCGACCAGATTCTGGGATTGGAGGCGCTGCCCAAGTCGTTGATCGTGGTGGGCGGAGGAGTGGTCGGCGTGGAATACGCCTGCATGTTCGCGGTGCTGGGCGTGCGCGTAACCCTGATCGAAAAGCGCAACCGGCTGTTGGAGTTCGCAGACCAGGAGATCATCGAGGCGCTCAGCTACCACCTGCGCGACAGCCGCGTGACCATGCGGCTGGGCGAGGAGGTGGAAAGCGTGGAGGAGCCCACGCCCCACCCCAGCGACAAAGACCCGTCGCTGGGGACCCCGGCGCCTGGCACGGTGGTGGCCAACCTGGTGAGCAAGAAGAAGGTTTCGGGCGACGCGCTGCGGGCGTTGGCCCAGTAACTTCCGGGGCTCGCAATCCGCGCGACAACGCCGCGTACCTCGCTTTGTTGAAGAGACTGATAGACTGTTGCACAATGATCAGCCCAGGGCGGTTCCTCGCGCAAATCGATAGTCAGGTACAGTCGGCAATGACGCTCTCATTCTTTCGCAGAGTGGCGGGCGTCGTTCTTTTTCTGGCCGTTCTCGGCGGTCTCCTGATCGCGGTGCAACTCGTTCCGGAGTGGCAGGTCAGGAGGGCGAGCGTCCGCTCCGCGGTTGTGAACCCCGAGGCGAAGACGACGCCGACGGAGGTCGCCGCCTTGCAGAACGAGATGCGGAAGACCGATCTCCAGGTGGTCGGCGGGTTCTTCGCGATCATCGCTCTCATTTTCACCTACCGCCGGGTGAAAGTTGCCGAGCAGGGGCACATCACGGACCGCTTTACGAAGGCAATCGAGCAACTAGGGGCTCTGACCGCACAGAACAAGCCGAATGTGGAAGTGAGGCTGGGCGCTATCTACGCCCTGGAACGGATTGCCCTCGATTCGCCCCGCGACCATTGGACGATTATGGAAGTGCTCACGGCGTATGTGAGGCAGAATGCCCCCAACCTTGGACAGGCCCCGGCGAATGAAGACGTTGAAGCTACGATTGCCACGGTGCCGCCTACGGAGATCCAGGCCATCCTGACCGTGCTGGGACGGCGGCGGCGGGGCCGCAGGCGCGAGCTAAACGGGCAGTGGCTAGATTTGAGGGGCAGCGATCTACGCGGGGCAAATTTCGACAGGGCACATTTGGAAGGAGCGAGTTTCCGCGAGGCGCATCTGGAGGGGGCGGTATTCATCTGGGCGCATGTGGAAGGAGCGAGTTTCTACCAGGCGCGTGCGGAAGGAGCGCGTTTCCACGGGGCGCATCTGAAAAGAGCGCATTTCGACGGGGCGCATGTGGAAGGAGCGATTTTCAGCGGGGCGCATGTGGAAGGAGCGCAGTTCGCCTTTGCGCATGCGGAAGGAGCGCGTTTCGACTTGGCGCATTTGGAAGGAGCGAGTTTCTGGAGTGCGCAACTGGAAGGAGCATGGTTCGACATGGCGCACGCGGAAGGAGCAGACTTCAACGAGGCGCATGCGGAGGGAGCGAGCTTCATCGGAGCGCATCTGAAGAGAGCTTTGTTCAGCAAGGCGCGCTTGGAAGGTGCGAGTTTCTTTGCCGCGCATGTGGGCGGAGCGTATTTCGGCAGGGCGCATGTGGGAGGAGCGGACTTCCAGGGTGCGGTGGGTCTAGCAGTGGATCAGTTCGCGGACGCGGAGGGTTGGGAACAGGCTAAGTTTGATGAAGCGTTCTTGCGGGAGTTGAGGTCGGCCAAAGCAAAGAACATTAGTCCCGAGGACGCTGTCCCCGAGTCCGAGACGCAACCTGATGAGTAGCGCCCGTCCGCCAATCTCCTATTCTGTCCAGTTCTCCACCCTGAGACCCGGAACACGTTTGAATTCGCGCGTGTTATTCGTCACCAGTGTCAGCCCGAGGCAGAGCGCGTGCGCGGCGATCAGTGTGTCATTGGGTCCGATCAGCGTCCCACGTGACTTGAGCGCGGCGCGAATATAGCCATAATCAGCCGCTGCATCGGCAGGGTAATCGAACACCTGGATATGCCGCAGGAAAAACTCGAGAGCTGCACGGTCTTTTTGCTGCCGTGGAGAAATCTCCACGCCGTACGCGATTTCGGATTTCGTAATCGCGGAAATGCACACAGCGCTGGTTGGCACAGTTTGCAGTTTTTGCAAAAGGACGGGGCTCTTGCTGTTCATAATGTAAGAGGCGGTGTCGGTGTCGAGCATAAATTCCGCCATCAAAATGAACGCTCCTCGAAGGGAAGATCCTCAACGCCCTCCATGAACTCCTCAGATGCGATGGGATGCTCCGCGAGATATGCGGACCAATCCTTCGGGCGCGGGGACAGGATCACGTCGTCGCCCTGCCTGCGGATGAACACCTCGGAGGTCTTGAACTGAAACTCCTTTGGCAACCGGACTGCCTGGCTCCGGTTATTCATGAAGATTCTGGCTGTACGCTGCATTCGACCCTCCTGTGGGAGTGGCATATACAAAAGTATATGCCGAAATGGGAGGATTTGCACTGCGGCTGGCCGGCTTTCGCGGTTTCCAAGCCCCAAGATCAGGATCCCGCTTACGACAGGCTCAGGGCAGTCTCTGGGACACCGACCGTTCAGCGCTTCCGCAGGTACGTCTTCGACAGGCGGTCGTGCCAGGTGAGGTGGCCGTCGTCGAAGAGAGACCAGACCAATCCCAGGCCGAGAGGTAAGGCTGACAGCAGCAGAGCCATCAGCCGCCCGCATCGTTGCGCGCGGCTGGGGATGTAACCCTCGAAAGTGCTGAGCGCGATGCCGGCGTATCTCATTCCGGGTGTGGCTTTGGCCAAGGTGAGAAACAGAGTTTGATAGACCACGCCGGCAGCCAGCAACGCGAATGCACATCCCAGTTCGACGGTTCGCATGGCGGGAAGTTCTTTGATATGGAAGGCAACCGGAATAGCCGCCGCGAGAAAGGCCGTAACGATCAGGCTGACGTCCACCACGATGGCCAGAAGGCGCCGGCTCAGTGGCGCAAGCTCAAGAGGCGCCGATAGCGGAACCTTGGGCGCTGGCTCCTCGAGAAGCTCTTCTTCGAGCTCTGGTTCGGGTGCGATGCTGGTTAACTCCGTGCGCATCCACGTAGGCGTCACGGGTTCCTCCACCAGGGCCGCAGGCTGGGTCGAGATCGTCCCAGGGTCAACCTCGAAAATGCTCAACTGCGCTTGAGACGCCGCGGCGGCAAGGGGCCCCTCGACGCGCCGCGGACGCATTTTGCGCGTGGCAACCATCTCGCGCGGGAATTCGATGAGGTTGGCGTAGATTGGCTGGGCGGCCTCAGCATCTTGAACATAGTCAGCGCCTTCAGCAACCGGAGTGGAGGCAACCGGCTCTTGCCAAGCCGCAGCTCGAGAATCAACGATTGCCTGCCTTTGTTCGCGGGCGCTCGCGCGGGAAAGAGCGGACCCGGCCAGCCGCGCAGGCTCCGTCGGTTCCACGCAAGCAGACGACAGAGAGCTGGTCTCACAGAGGACCGGCTGGGGCAGGTTCTGCGGCGCCGGCGCGGGAATGGGCGTGACTGGGCATTTGCGGGCGAGATCCGGCGCGGCCTCCGCCTCCACGGCAGGTTCAGCCATTGAGACCGCCTCAAGACCGGCGAGAACATACTGAACGGCAGCATGGGCTTCCAATGCGGCCTTCGATGCGGCTTGGGCGGCGCGCGCCGCAGCGCGCGCCTCACCGGCCAGCATCTCGCTGTAGCTGGGCGCATGAGCATAGCGCTCCGCGACCCGAGCGGCGGCTCGTGCGGCGCGGCCGGCGGCCGGCTTGCTTTCCGAGGGCTGCCCGGGCCCAGCGGATGAAGTTGTTTTCTGGCTCAAATGGGCGGCGACGCGCCGATTGACTTCCTGCTTCCATGCCGGAAAGAGAGTGGCCGAACTCACCGATGTGCTCAAAGCTCCTGTGTCCCTTCTGCCGCGGCGGAGCCGTCTTGCGCAATTGCGCCGCTGCGATCGCCCACGCTGCCCGAATTGCGGCGGGTACGCGCAGACTTTGAAATTGACCGGAGGAAAGAAGGTTGCGGAGAAAGGCGGGCGAGGCTCACAGGCTTTCAGCCCACGAGCGAATGGTCGACCCGAATTTTTGCAGTTACCAGAGCGACGGGAGCCGCGTCCGATTCCATGAAGCCGGCTTTGCTATGCTGAGCCTTGCACCGGTCATGGACTCAGGATGCGTCCTCGTACCTTAGTATGTATCATTCTGCTGGCCGTCTGTCACCTGCCACTGGGCGCGCAGGCCCCTCAGGTGTTAACCAATGCGTTACCCACGGCGCAACGGACGGGCGGCGCCTCGGAGAGCTCCGTGTCTCCGGCTTCGGGCGCGCTTCCTGACGATCCGGACCAGGAACTGGTGCCAGTGGCCGTGCCGGAGCCGGCGCCTGCAACTGGAATACCGGTCGATGCGGAGGCGAATCACCAGGAGTGGGCCGGCGATACCGTGACTTTGACCGGCGAGGTGGTGTTTCACTACAGCGATTACGTGATTCGCGCCGACAAGGTGGTGTACAACCGGAAAACGACCGATCTCGAGGCCGACGGCCACCTGCAGTTGTCCGGCGGGCCCAACGACGTGCTGATCAACGCCACGCACGGCGACATGCGGCTGAACATGCACACCGCGCGCTTCTACAACGTGAGCGGCTCGCAGGGCGTGCGCACGATGGGACATACCATCGTGTATTCCACGCCGTCTCCGTTGCTTTTTTCGGGCCGTGTGCTCTTGCAGACGGGCGAGGGCAGCTTCAAGGTAATCGATGGCTCGATCACCAACTGCCGGCTTCCACACCCCGACTGGCGGATCATCGCTCACTCCATCAGCCTTGACAACAACGAGGCGTCGACAGCCAACGCTTTTTTTGAATTTCTCGGCATACCGGTCTTCTATCTGCCCTATTTGCACCATCCGGCCAATGAGACGGGCCGGGTGAGCGGGTTGCTGACGCCGGTCATCAGCAATGGATCCTCGATCCGCGGTTTTACCTTTGGCGAGCAGATGTACTGGGCCATCAACCGCAGCATGGATATGGTGGTGGGCTCGGAGTACTACAGCAAGCGCGGCTGGGCGCCGAACGGCGACTTCCGCTACAAAGGCCCGGGACTTGACCACCTGAATGCGCGGTGGAACGCACTGCTCGACCGCGGCGTGGAGGAATCGACCTCGACGGGGACAGAGCTTGTAAACCAGGGTGGAGTGGATGTGACCGTGTCGGGACGCAAAGATCTGTCGCCGGCAACGCGCGTTGGCGGGACAGCGGAGTATCTGTCGAGCTACGTTTACCGCCTGGTCTTCGACGACAACTACTCGCAGGCCATCAGCTCCGACGTCTCAAGCGACGTGATGCTGATGCACAATCACAACGGCATCGTGCCCTCGGTCTGGCTGGACCGCTTTCAATCCTTTGCCGGCACCACGAACGGGAACGAAGTGAAGATTCTGCGCCTGCCCCTTGTTCGCTACGACGTGCTCGACCGGACCCTCGGAGGCTCATCGCTCTACTGGGGCCTGGGATCGTCGCTGGGATATTTGAACCGCTCCGAGCCCTACTTCCACTCCCGCAATGTCGGCCGCCTGGACTTCTACCCTCATCTTTCCATGCCATTCGAAACTGGAGGATGGAGCTTTCTGCCTGAAGCCGCGCTGCGCGACACCGCTTACACCATCAGCCAGGTTCCCATGCTGACGGGTCCGTATGAGGTTCCGACGATCAGCCACAGCGCCTTGAACCGGTCGGACCTTGAAGCGTCGATTGACATCCGGCCGCCCGAGCTGGAGCGCGATTTTGAGCTCCCCGTCTGGCGCCGGGAGTTGCGTCACGTGATCGAGCCTGAAATCAATTACCGCTATGTTGGCGGAATCGGATCGAAGGCCCGCAACGTGCTCCTGTTCGATACCAGCGACATCGCCACCGATGTGAATGAAGCCGGATTCAGGTTGATGCAGAGGTTTTATCTGCGGCCCACCGGCGAGCGACAGTGCGGGACCGACCATGCGGAGGCCGGCGACGGTGAGGAGAAAGCCGGCCATTGTTCGGAGGCGCCGCGCGAGTGGGCAAGCTGGGAGATTGCGCAGGAATACTTCATCGACCCTAACTTCGGCGGCGCGCTCATCCCCGGCAGGCGCAACGTCTTCGACGCGACGCTGGATTTGATGGCGCCGACGTTTCTCACTTCGCCGCGCAACATCGCGCCGATTTCGTCGCGTCTGCGCTTCGAAGCAATCGATAACCTGCGCGTCGAATGGGACCTGGATTACGACACCATAGGCGGAGATATCGCCGCGAATAATCTCTTTGCGGGCTACAGCTTTGGCCGCACCACGCTGGGCATTGACCATGCTCTGCTGAACGCCGTGGACGAAAACAACAGCAGCAGCGCTTCTTCAACGCTCAAGAGCCAGCAAGTCCGCCCCTTCCTGGAGATTGGCAAACCCAGCGGCAGCGGATTCAACCTGGCAGTCAACGGCGGTTACGACTTTGTGCAGCACGAGGTGCAATACGGCGGCGCGCAGGCGGTCTACAACTGGAACTGCTGCGGCCTAACCCTCGGTTACCGGCGGTTCGAGCTGGGTACGGTGGGTTCGACCAGCCGCGACGAGACACAGTGGCTCTACAGCTTTACGCTGGCCAACTTCGGAAACGTGGGAGACATCCGCCGCGCCAACTCGATCTTTCGCGATACCTCACTGCCGCCGGCGTATTAGACATGGTTCGGGCATCATTGCGAGCAGCCAGCCCCATGTGCGAGGCCGGCAGCTTTTGGCAGTAGTGATTGCGGCCGGCTCTGGGGGATGCGTTGCGGTTGCTTTTCGCCGCGCCGGGTGTCCATCATCACAACCGGGAAATCGCATCGGTTGCGGGCGCAAAGCGCCTCGCTAGAGTATCCTTTCCTGAGAGGAAGTTTCATTGCCGCATCTTCGTATCATGGCTGGACTACTTGCCCTCGGCTTGACCGCGGGCTGTAAGGCCCAAAGCGCTCATCCTTCGGGGCCTGACCCTGCGCTCAATCACCGCATTGAGGTTCTGGTCCGTTCCCAATACGACGTGACCCCCGATATGGTCGTCAGCATCGGAGCCCGAGGCCCAAGCCAGTTTCCGGGTTACGAAACGCTGCCTATCACCTTCACGAACGGGTCCAGGAGCCAGGTAGTCAACTTTCTGATCTCCACCGATAACACCAAGCTGGTCCACCTGGATACGCTGGACCTGACGAAGGATCCGGCCGACGCCATCCCCATCGCGGGGAGGCCTATTCGGGGCAATCCTGCCGCCAAGGTGACGGTGATCAACTTTGACGATCTGGAATGCCCGTTCTGCTCACGCATGCACGAGGAACTGTTTCCGTATACGCTGGACCACTATAAGAACCTGGTACGGTTCGTCTACAAGGACGATCCGCTGACGGATCTGCACCCCTGGGCGATGCACGCGGCCGTGGATGCCAACTGTCTGGCGGCGCAGAGTGGCGACGCTTACTGGACCTACGTGGACTATCTCCACGCTCACGCGGAGGAGGTGACGGGCGAACACCGCGATGCCGCGAAGAGCTTCGCCGCCTTAGACCGCATTGCCCGGCAGGAGGCAACACTGGGCAAACTCGACGGGAACCGCCTCAACGACTGCCTGGCCAAACAGGATGAAACACAGGTGCGAGCCTCGGTCAAGCTTGCTGAAGACCTGGGGATTTACGGGACACCAGCCGTATATGTGAACGGCGAGCGGGTAAGCAGCGGCGCTGTCCCCCAGGATCAGCTATGGATGGTCATTGACCGTGCGCTTCGCGCCGCGGGCGAACAACCCCCTCCCCTTCCGGCCCCCACAGCGGCAACTCCGGTGGCTTCAGGGGCGGACGGGGCGAGTAAATAACGAGTTCGGGGACTACCCCGCGCCGCTTTCGGGATTTATCCTTGAATGCCGGGGGTCGACGAATCCTGACAGGAGAGATCAGCTTGCTAGTCTCATCGAGTTTCCACGTGCGCCGTTTTCTTGCCGCCGTTGCTGTCATCGGCTGCGCCTTGTTCTTCGGGCTGGCGGGCTGCCATCGATCGCCTTCCGGCGACGTTGTGGCTACCGTAAACGGCAAGGAGATTCTTAGGGCCGATCTGGAGAGAAATTACCAGATCAGCCTGGGTGACAACCCGCAAAAACCTTCGCCTCAAGAGGCCGACATCCGGCGGCTGAGCGTCCTGCACCAGATGATCCAAGACGAGATTCTTCAGCAGCGCGCAGCCAAGTTGAACCTGACCGCCAGCGACGAAGACGTGAACGCCAAGCTGACCGAACTGAAGGCTCCCTATACGCAGGATCAGTTTCTCAGCCTGCTCAAGCAGCAGAATCTGACGCTGGACGAATACAAGCTGGACCTGCGCCGGCAATTGACGACGCAGAAGCTGATGAACAAAGAGATCGAATCGAAGATCAATATCACCGACGCCCAGATTTCCAGCTACTACGCAGCGCACAAGACGGACTTCGATCTGATCGAGCCTCGCTACCACCTGGCGCAGATCGTGGTGACGAATATGCCCGCGCAGCAGACCGGCAACCTGCAAAACAACAAGGCTGCCGGCGAAGCCGACGCAAAAAAGAAGATCGAGGCGCTGCACAACCGCCTGGAGAGCGGCGACGATTTTGCCGCCCTTGCCGCGAACTTCTCAGAGAACCCGAACACCGCGTCGATGGGCGGGGACATGGGTTTGTGGGCGGAGTCGCAATTGCGCGCTGATCCGCTGGTCTATGACGCGATCAGCAAACTTAAGCCGGATCAGTTCACCGATGTGCTTCCCGTGTATGACTCGGGGCCGGGGCACAAGATCGCCGGTTACGCCATCTACAGGCTGATTGCGCGCGAGCCGGCGGGACAGCGGGAGTTGAACGATCCCCGCGTACAGCAGGCAATTCATCAGATGCTGCATGACGCGCAGAAACAGCTTTTGCAAACCGCCTATCTTGAGGTGCTGCTGGATGAGGCCAGGGTGCGCAATTATCTGGCCGAGCAGATTCTGAAGCAGGGCGGGCAATAGAAAACGCTCCTTGCAATCTTCTGGAATTTCGCCTCAATCGTTGCGCCGTCATCGTGGATGGTCTGGTCTGGCGCAGTGGTTGTATCTCCTCCCGCGCCGCGGCCAACGGACACAATGACCGCGTTGAAGGTGCGGCCGGAAGCCATGGCCGCATAGCTGCCCTGGTGGGCGAGCTAGCCGGCCTGGCCGGCGAACATCGGATGGTAGCCGCCTTTACGTGGATCAGGGAATCCCCGCAAACCGGGACCTCAAGCATTTCACGCTCATTGAGCGCGACGAAGCTACTTGCCGACTGGGGATTTACATCACGGAAGGATGAAGCACTTCTCCAGCAGTCCGCTGGCCTGTGAGCAAACTACACGTACGCAAGGTAAACGGAAAAGAACGCAATGATTCGAGTGACGCGGTCCGACTCGATCAAAAGTACACCTCAGAACAGGGAAAATGCGTGCTCAAGAAAAACGGCCTCCGCGAATGCAGAGGCCATCTCGTGTCTATGCCCGAGGTAAGCATAACGGCTAGTGCATTTGGCCGCTTGAATCCATGGTGATGCCGCCAGGGCCCTGATTCTTCTTTTCCTCGTTGGCCTTACGCGTGCCCATCGCCTTTGCGGTCCACTCATCCGCCATCGCCAGATCCTCGGTGACAGCGGCGGTGTTGCCGTAGTCGACGTCCGCCTTATTGCGGTAGATGAGGTTCAGCATTTGCATGGCCAGTTCGTCATTGGAGCGATCCGCCACGGCCATGTTCAAATACTTCAGGCCCTCGTCGACGAGCGGCGCATTCTCCTGGGCCAGCGGCTCCATCACCTTCTTCGGAGCCTTCACATTGCCCTTGCCGTCATCGTTGAGGCCGGCGGCCTGCAGCGCATTCAGCTTGTTCTGGTGCGCCCTGGTCCAGTCAATGAAGCCGATCGTATACGCTGCCTCGGGATCGTTGGGATCGACGGCCAGAACCTTTAGCTGCCACTCTTTAGCCTGGTCCAACTGCTTGATGTTCAAGTAAATGCCCGCGATTTCCTTCATGCTGTTAACATCGTTGGGCTTCTGGGCCAGAGCCTCCTTGAAGATGTCGATGGCCTGGTCGGCAGTCTTCAGGTTGTCGGGCGTCGTGACCCCCGGGGCTACATCCTGTTCAAGCGCCTTACCTAGGTAGGTCTTCGCCATGGGCAGCTTGGGATCGAGCTCGGTGGCTTGCTGGAAGTGCCCGATTGCCTCATCGTAGTGACCGCTCTTGTAAGCATCCACCCCCTTATTCAACTGATCGCGGGCCAGAAGCTTGTTACATCCGCTCATGGAGAGCACCATACCGGTCAAAGCCACCGCGAGCGCCCAAAAACGTGCGGCTGCATTCATGTTCGTATCCTTCTCCTTCAGGCTTGGACTTGCAGGCCAAGTCTGGAATCTCAACCATCCGGCTGCGGGCAGAACGGACTGCCACCCGAGCAGAAAAATTGTACTCTTTCCCCCGTCCGGATCAAGTGTCTCCGGACACGGCCAGTCTACTCGCCAGCTTGAATCTTGGGCGTCATGAGCCCGATATGGTCCACGTTGGCGGCCTTGCCGATATCGATGACATCGGCGATGTAAGCGAAGTTCACGTTGTCGTCGCCCTTGACGAACATCACGCGCTCAGCGCGGTTGGCATAGATCTCGGTCAACTTGGGCAGCAGCTCGGCGTGGGTCACGTCGGTGTCGTTGATCCTGTACGCCGGGGGCTGGCCGGGGCGGTATAGAACCTGAACCACGATGGTGCGGTCACTGGGCTGTTGCTGTTGCGGATTCTTGGGCGGCTGGGGCACCAGCGCATCCAAGCCCTTAGGGGTCACCGGAACGATAACCATGAAGATGATCAACAGCACCAGCAGAATGTCGATCATAGGCGTCACGTTCATCTCCGACATGCTGCCGCCCGACCCACCCATAGACATTGCCATGACTTAAACTCCTCGTTTCTTCAAAATCGTTGCACAGACAATCACGTTGCAGCGTCACTCGCCGCCGATCTGATTGCCTTCCCGCCTTTGCGTGAGCAGGCCGATTTCTTCGACGCCGGCCGTGCGCGCATCGTCGATGGCGTCTTCCACCACCTTGTACTGCGCGCGCGCGTCCGCGCGGAAATAGATCATCTTGTCGGTCTTGTCGGCGAGCTTATCGCGCACGAGGCTGCCAAGCTGGGATGGATCGACCGGGTTCTGGCCGAGGAAGATTTTCCCGTCGCGGGTGACAGCAACAACGACGGCGTCCTCCTTGTCGGCATCGGCCATGTTGGTGGGATTGTCCACCTTGGCCAGGTCGATCTGGACCTTGTTCTGCAGCATGGGGGTGATGACCATGAAGATGATGAGCAGCACCAGCATCACGTCCACCATCGGGGTGACGTTGATGTTGGAATTGACTTTTTTCCCTTCGTCGCGAACTGCAATTCCCATTTTGTGGGCTCCATGCGTTTGATTTTTTTGCCGGAACCGGTCCGGCCTTGCTCGAATTCAAGCAACCCGCGCGAGCATCAAACCGCCGGGCGGAAGAGATTCAGCTCTCCCGCCCGGCAGCGAAATTCTCGCCCGAGCCGAGCCGCTTCGCTCCTAGCGCTTATTGCTCTGCTTGATAAAGTAATCCACCAGCTCGCTCGAGGAGTTGTCCATCTCCACGTCGAAGTTCTCGACGCGCCCGGTGAAGTAGTTGAAGGCCATCACGGCGGGGATGGCCACAAACAACCCGAAGGCCGTGGTTACAAGCGCTTCAGAGATGCCGCCGGCGACCGCGCCGATACCCGCGATCTTCTGCGTGGCGATCTGCTGGAAGGCGTGCAGAATGCCGATGACGGTGCCGAGCAATCCAACGAACGGCGCCGTGGCGCCGATGGTGGCCAGAACCGCCAGGCCTCTCTTCAGCTTGGCGTGCACGATGGCCTCGGCCCTCTCGAGGGCGCGGCCCGCGCTGGCGATGGTTTCCTCGGTGGCCGTGCCGGCCGACGCGCGGAACTCCTGCAGACCGGCCGTGACCACCTCGGCCAGATGCGACTTCTTGTTGCGATCGGCGATCTTGATGGCTTCTTCGAGTTTGCTGTCCTTCAGGGCGCCAGCCACCTTGGGCGCGAATTCGCGCGATTGCTTGCGGGCGGCGGAGAAGTACAGGTAACGGTCGATCATGACGGCCAGCGACCAGATCGACTCCATGAACAGGACGATGACGACGCAGCGTACCAACCATCCCATGCTATTCCACAGCCCCAGGGGGCTGAAGCTGACCACCTGTTCTTCCTGGAACAGGGCCAGACTGTTGACCGTGTGCGAAGCGAAATGTGCGAGCTGAGCGAGAATCACTGAATCGTTCCTCCTAAGGAGATTCTTGTGGACTGAAGTAAACCCGACGCGGCGGGTGGTTGCGTTCCATGGAATGCGGTCCCTTGAGAATTCGCATTCGGGTCAAATGGAATGCTCTCTGCCCAAGACGCGGCAGAGAGCCGGAAGTTGCATTACCCACCCAGGGTAAAGATCACGTTGACGGTGGTATCAACTTCAACTGGCTCGTTGTTCAGCAGGTAAGGCCGATAACGCCATTGTCTGACGGCGTCGAGCGCGGCCTGCTGCAACATGGCGGGTCCGCTGACAACCCTCAGATTCTCGATCGTTCCCTGCCTAGAGATCGTGGCCTGCAGCACCACGGTCCCCTGTACGCGGGCCGCCTTGGCGATGGGCGGGTAACTGGGTCTGGTCTCTTGAATCAGCATGCCGACGGCCACGCCGGCAGAAATATTCAGCTTCTTGGGGGCCGCAGCCTGCACATTGGGACCATTGCCGAAGAAGCTGCTCATGGCACCGGAGCCACCGCCCATACCTTCCATGCCGGCCACGCCAAAGCTTGAGGGCGGAGCCTCTTTCTCAGTCACCATCTCAATGTTGTGCGGAATCTTCGTAGGCGCCGTGAGCTGATTGTTCATCATCTCCGTCTGCACGTGGACCACGTGCACTTCAGGAGGCGGCGGTGGCGGAGGAGGAGGCGGCGGGGGGGGCGGCAAGGTCAATATCGTCGCCATCAACGCTGTCGGAAGCGCCTCAGGATAGATCAGCGGAATGAGAATCAGCAGGACGAGGATCCCACCATTGATGCCGCCTGTAAACAACATCCAGCGGCCGCTCTTGGTCTTGATCCTTTTCGCGGATTCGAATGTGGAGTCTTCAAACATAGCCAGCCTCGGAGTTCGGGTTTCGTTACTCCTATTTTAGACACCGCGGGAGGGGGAATTGTTCCCGACGGAAAAAATCTCGTAATGCGGCAAGTAAACCTTATCAGAACTGCGCTCCCACTGCCAAGAGTGCTGCAAAACCGGTGCAACTTTCAGGCGCCGAATGTGCCGGCGGAAACCAGCCCACGGGCCACTGCGGCGGATCTCCGGTGAGAGGATATTCCATTGAGAATTCGTGCACAAATTGAGCCGCGCGTCCATCCCTTTTCAACCCTTCGACCTTCTCGCTGCAGGCAGCGCGGCGGCCCTGCCTTTTTTCGCGCGCGACTCCTGCCAGGCCACCAGCATCGGGGCGGCTATGGCAATGGATGAGTAAGTTCCAATGAGAATGCCCACCACCAAAGCAAACGAGAATCCGTTCAGCACCTGCCCGCCAAAGATGAACAGCGAAAGCACGGTGAGAAAGGTGAGGCCCGAGGTGAGCACGGTCCGGCTCAATGTCTGGTTGATGCTGCGGTTCACCAGGTCGGGTAACGGCTCGCGGCGGCTGATGCGCAGGTTTTCGCGGATGCGGTCGAAGACGACAATGGTGTCGTTCATCGAGTAGCCCACCAGAGTGAGGATAGCGGCGATCACGGTCAGGCTGATCTCGCGGCCGGTGAGGGCAAAGGCGCCCACGGTGATCAAAGTGTCGTGGAAGCAGGCGACAACCGCGGCCACGCCGTAGATGAGCTGGAAGCGGAACCAGAGGTAGACGAGCATGCCTGCCATGGAGTACAGCGTGGCCAGGGTGGCTTGTTTCTCCAGTTGGTGACCCACCGTGGGGCCAACCACGTCCACTTTCACGCCTGTGTTGGGGTTGAAGTAATTGTTGTAGTGGGCCTGCAGCGCCGATTCGATCTCCTGGCGGCCCACGTCAAGAGCTGCCTCGTTGGTCTGTTCCGGCAGGCTGATGAGCACTTGATGATCGGCCGCCGACCCGAAGGTCTGGATGCTGGCGTCCCGCACGCCCGCCAGGTCAATGGCATGGCGGATGGCGTTGATGTCCGGAGGCTGCGCAAACTGCACATCCACTTGTGTGCCGCCGCGAAAATCCACACCCAACGGAACCGGGCTGCCGATATGCGACCAGTTCCAGCTCATTTTCACGATGCCGGCCGCGCTGAAGATCATGGAAAAGGCGAGGAAGTACCACTTCCATCCCAGCCAGTTCACTCTTGGGTTATGAAAGAATTCCACTGCTTGTCTTCCCCCTACTCCTTGCGACTAAATCGAAACCATCTCACCGGATTTCAAATGGTTCAGGTGCGCCTCAAAGATCACGCGCGAAACAAATACGGCCGTGAACAGATTGGCCGCGAGACCGACAGTCAGCGTGGTGGCAAAGCCCTTTACCGGGCCGGTGCCGAACATAAACAGAATCGCGGCCGAAACGATCGTGGTCACGTGGGTGTCAAGAATCGTCACCCAGGCCCGAGCAAAGCCCTGGTCCACGGCCGCCGAAGCCGCTTTGCCGGCGCGAATCTCCTCGCGGATGCGCTCGAAGATGAGCACGTTCGAGTCCACGCCCATACCGATGGTCAGAATCACGCCGGCAATGCCGGGCAAGGTGAGCGTGAGCGTGAAACCTCCGCCGCCCGACGCACTGGATATTGCGCTGGAAAGTCCCATAATCCCCAGCAGAATAATCAGGTTGAGGATCAGTGCGAGATCGGCGTTGATACCCGAGCCCTTGTAGTAGACGAGCATGAAGACCAGCACAACCACGATGCCCACGATGGCGGCCGTCACGCCCTCGCGGATGGAATCGGCGCCCAGTGTCGCGCCCACGGTGCTGGCCTCGATGTAGTTGAGCGATGCGGGCAACGCGCCTGTCCGCAGCAGCTTGGAGAGCTCCATCACTTCGTTCTGGTTAAAAGAACCCTCGATCAGGCCACTATCACGAATGGCGCCCTTGATGACCGCCACCTCGCGCACCGTGCCGCCCATCACGACGGCCATGCTCTTGCCGATGTTGGCGCTGGTATAGTCCCAGAACTTGTCGCCGGCTTCGTCGGTGAGAGTGAAATTCACCTGTTTTTGCCCGGTGTTCGAATTCATGCCCGGCTGAGCGGAGCGGAAATCACTGCCCTCCACGATGGAGGAACGCTCGATCACGTAATAAGAAGTGCTGCTCGAGCCGCCCAGATCTCCCGAAAAGGGCAGAATCTCGTCATTGGGCGGTAGGGCGCCGTTCACGCTTTGCAGGGCCGCGTCCTCGCTGGGAAACGGGCCGCCGTCGACGGCATGGATTTCAAGGCGGGCCGTGGACTTGATCACGTTCTTCACCTGGTCCAGGTCGCTGATGCCCGGCAGCTCCACCAGAATCTGGTTTGCCCCCAGACCGTACTCCTGGATCAGCGGCTCGCTCACACCCAGCGCATCCACGCGGTCGCGGATCGTTTCAATCGCCTGGTCGACCGTGCGCTTGTCGAGATCGCTCTCGAAGAGCTGCTTCATGGTCAGGGTCCAGTTGTTGTCGGTACCGCCGGAGACGTCGTATTCATTGGCATACTTTGTGCCGCCGAGCAGCGAGTTGACCGCGTCGGATTGCGCCGGAGAGGTGCCCTCGATGCGCATGACATCCGGCTTGTTGGGATCGGGCTTGACCACCTGTGAAAAGGCCAGGTTGGCTTTCTTCAGATCCTGCTGGATCTCCTGTACGGTGTTGTTGGTTTCGTCGTTCACCGCATCGGCCACCTGCACCTGCAAAATCAGGTGCGCACCGCCCTGCAGATCGAGACCCATATGAATCCGATTGGAAATGGCGCTTAACAATGCCTTCCCGCTGATCCCCGACGGGATTCCGAAGATGCCGTACAGACAGATCAAAAGAACCGCGACAATCAGGGCAATTTTGTTTTTCAGATTCTTTTTCATGGTTCTGAATCGCTCATCCAAAAGCCGGGAGGTTTGGCTCTAGGAGTTCGAAGAGCCCTCCTGAGTGGTAACCGAAGCAATCGCGCTCTTGGCCACTTCCAGCTTCAGATTATCCGGCGCCACGCGAATCACGATCGAATCGTCCTTGATGGAGAGGATGGTGCCGCGAATGCCTCCCGCCGTCGTAACCCGGTCCCCGGATTTGATGCCGGTCAGCATCTGCTGCCACTGTTTTTGCCGCTTCTGCTGTGGCCGAATCATGAGCAGATAGAGCAGCGGAATAAACAGCAGTATGGGAAGCAGCATGGAAAAGCCGCTCCCCGCTCCCGGGGCGGGCGCAGCCGCCCACCATGCGAAACTTGCCTCAACATTCATGCCTGGCTCTCGTCCTTTCCTCGCCCTAGCGGCCGGTACTCGGCAGCTTCGGGCACAGGCCTACCCGGCCCTTGCTGCCGGCGCCTAACAAGGAAATTTGTCTCCGGGAAAGGTACCCAGGCCTCGGTCTTCTCCGGTCCGGGTTCTGGAAGGAGGGTCCGCTCACGGAGGCCGGGACTGGATTTCCGTCCCTGCCCGCACGCAACTCATGGCCCTACTGCCGCCTGCTTCCTGTTCGACACAGCACTAATTCCGGCATCCAGGCGCGAGAGAAGCGGCTTGAGCCACACGTGTCCTGCCCGGGATGCCAGAAGAATGCCTACAACGATAAGAAATGCGCGGCCGGTTCGGTGTCAAGACGCGGCAGGCGGCAGGCGGCGGCCATGTGCACGTTCCCCCCCTTTATAGAGCCCTTACGAATTGGCTACCCCTTACTTATTAAGAAGGGCGTCATCTGGAGGCACGAGGCCTTCCGGCGCGCCTGTGCGGCGCCGCGCGTATAGCACTCGGAAGGCGCGAAGAGGAGTCGTCTCCATGACGGTGGAGTTTCATGAAGAATGGTTGTGGCTGATTCCCATGGGCCTGGCGATAGGGTTCATGCTTTGGGTGCTTTGGAACTGGTGGAAGGAAGAGCGGCGCTAATGCATTTTTCCCCATGGTGTAAAGGGATTCAAGACCGCAAAGTTGACGCGAACCCCAGTGAACGGCAACCTTCTGGAGAATTGGGCACTCTTGAGGGTGGGAGAAATGCCTGAATGCACCTCCCGAGCACTTGACTTCGCCGCGTAGGCTTCCCTGCTGTTGCCGGCCCGCCGCCGCGCTGACTTGGACTTGCTGAACCGCTACTTCGCCGCAGGCGCATCCGGCGTCTCTTCTTCGTCACCCGCATCTTCCACAAGCAAGGTCGAACCGGGAACGATCCCGTAGCTGACGTCGTCCTTGCCCGTGGGATGAAAAGTGACGCGCAACGGCTCGCGTTGCCAATCGGGCGGAGCGCAGGCCGGCTGGGGATCATTCCCGGCGTCGAAGGCCGCGAGCTTCTTCGCCAGGACGGGCTTGCGCGCGGCGATCTGCGCCACGACGGCATAGAGGCTCTTGCCGCTCGGCGTCACGCCGCAGTACGCCGCATAATCGCGGAACCAGCTTATCTGGCTCACGCCAGGATCGTAGTCGGGCAGGTGAAGCGCAGTCACATGGCCGGTTACGCGGTCCACCAGCAGCCACGGCCCGCGCTGCCACACCCAATGGCCCGCTGCGGCGGGCTTGTCGCCGGGCACGGGCTTGTCGGTCGGCAAGGCGTCGTTGAGCCGGATGACGCGGCGCACCACAAAGCTGCGATCGGTGACGTCGTGCGCATCGCCAGTGGTCCACTCTTTCAGGACGCCGTCGACCAGGAGGGCGCGAATCTTCAGCGCGTCTTCCCCTGCGGCCGCGCCAGACGGGTCACCGGCCTGCGAGTAAGGCACGCGCTTGACCGCGCCGAGGACGACGGTGTGGGGCTTGCGCGGAGCGGCGTGCCCAAAGACTCCAGCGCCGATGGTTGCCACCAGCGCCACAACTGCGAAAACTGCGCCCTGCTTCATGGCCCTTACTCCTAAATCCCCGCAGTTTCCACGGCCCGCGCCACGCGGAAGGCCGTGGCCTCGCCCAGGTGGCGAGCTAACACCTGCATGCCCACCGGCAGGCCGGCCCTGGCCGTGCCGCAGGGCACGGTAACGCCGCAGATGCCCGCCAGGCTCGCGGTCACCGTATAAATGTCGGCCAGGTACATAGCCACCGGATCGCCGGTCTTTTCGCCGATCTTGAAGGCCGGGAACGGCGAGGTAGGCGTCACAATCGCATCCACCTCGGCAAACGCACGCAGGAACTCCTCGGCCAGGAGACGGCGTACCTGCTGGGCTTTGAGGTAATAGGCGTCGTAGTAGCCGGCGGAAAGCGCGTAGGTGCCGAGGAAGATGCGGCGCTTGACCTCGGCGCCGAAGCCCTCGTCGCGCGAGTGCGAGTACATGTCGGTGAGCGTTGCCGATTTGGGCGAACGGTAACCGTAGCGCACACCGTCAAAGCGGGCGAGGTTGGCGCTGGCCTCGGCTGTGGCGACGAGGTAGTAGGTTGGTACAGCGTATTTGGTGTGCGGCAGCGAGACCGGCTTCACCGTGCATCCGGCGGCTTTTAGCGCGTCGATTCCCTTCTCGATGGCGGCGCGCACCTCGGGGTCGAGGCCCTCGCCGAAGTACTCTGACGGCACACCGATGCGCAGGCCTTGGGCAGGAATATCGCTGGCAGCGGCGTAGTCTTCAACCGGAGCCGGAGAACTGGTGGCGTCGTGCGGGTCGTGGCCGGCGATGACGCCGAGCAGCGTGGCGGCGTCGCGCACGTTCGACGCGAAGGGGCCGATGCGGTCGAGCGAGGAGGCAAAGGCAATAAGGCCGTAGCGCGAGACGCGGCCGTAGGTGGGCAGCACACCGACCACACCGCAGAAGCTGGCCGGCTGGCGGATGGAACCGCCCGTATCGGTTCCAAGAGTCGCCACGGCCAGGTTCGCCGCGACGGCCGCGGCCGAGCCACCGCTCGAACCGCCGGGAACCCGCCCCGGATCGGCGGGATTGCGCACCGGGCCGTAGGCCGAGTTCTCGTTCGAGGAGCCCATGGCGAACTCGTCGCAGTTGAGCTTGCCCAGCAGTACCGCGCCCGCGGCTTCGAGTTTCGCAACGGCCGTGCAGTCGTAGGGCGGCCGGTAGCCCTGGAGAATTTTGGAGCCTGCCGTGGAGGGTGCGCCCTGCATCACCAGCACGTCCTTGATGCCCACGGGAATGCCGGCCAACGGCGGGAGCGGACCGCCTTTAGCTGCCATGGCATCGATGCGCGCGGCCTGCGCCAGCGCGCGTTCCTTGGTGAGGCTCAGGTATACATTCAGCCGCGGGTTGAGCTTTTCGATGCGCTCGTAGTAGCTGGCGGCAAGGTCCGCGGCTTTGGTGCGGCCCTCGGCGATCTCGGCGCGCAGAGTGGCGAGCGTCTTCGGTTTCTCCACAAAAGTTTCGGCAATCCCGATCTCGCTCGCCAACCGCTCTCCCTCTTCCTTTCCCTGTCCCCCCGGCTCCTTGTTTCCTGCCCGGCTCCCGGCGGCTGATTTGAGCCCTCCCGGGGCGGCTTGTTCCCTGTTTCTATCGTTCGATCACCTTGGGCACTTTGAAGAAAACCCGGTCGGTCTCCGGCGCCTGGGGCAGGACGGCGGCGCGATCGAGCGAGGGTTCCACCCGGTCGGCGCGAGGTTGTGGGATGGCCGCATTCTCCAGCTCGCTTACCTGGGCGAGGGGCGCCACGTCCTTGGTATCCAGCTCGTTCAGTTCAGCCACGTAGTCCAGAATCGCGTTGAGGTCGCGCAACATGCCTTCCGTCTCTTCCGGCGCCAGCTCCAAATGCGCCAGTTCAGCCACACGCTCCACGTCTTCGACGGTTACTTTGGCAGCCATTCTCTGCTCTTTCCCACTCCGGCGCGCCCGCAGTGTTCCTGCGCGGATTTTGCCGGCGCTTGTCGAAGATTAAGTATAGCCGGTCCCCTATTGCGCTCCGGTCTGTACGCGTAGCTTTGCGCGCTCGCTTAGTCGACCGTCAATGTCAGGTTCACCGACTGTGTAATGCCAGTGGACGTGACGCTGACGGGAATGGTGTACGTTCCCGCCGCCGTGCCGGGGCTGCCGCTTTCGCCGCTGGAACCTCCACCTGATCCTCCCCCTGAACTGGTGCAACTGGAGACTCCTCCGGCCAGAACGGCCGCCAGGACGAGGAGCAAAAAGACCCTCCGGCGGCGCTTCAGGGCGAGAGGGAGCAGAAGCAGGCCGCAGGCGAGCGGGAGCGTGCGCCAGAAGGCCGGCCGCCCAGGACCCGGCTTCTGCAGGCGCGCCGTAGAGCTACCGCCGGTGGAGACTTCCACTTTGATGTTGCCCTGAACGCCGGCGCTCAACGTTTCGGAGGTGGGGTTGAAGAGGCAGAGCGCGTTACTAGGCAGTGTGCCGCACGCGAAGGCGAACGTCCCGCTGGCTCCAACCGGAGAAATCACCAACGTGTAGTCGGCCTGCTGGCCGCTGACGACTGTCTGGCTGGATAGTCCGGTGACGCCGACGGTGAAGTCGAAACCGGTCCCGGAGAGCGCAACCGTGGCCGGCGTGGCGACCTCAGAGGAGCTGACGGTCAACAAGCCCGATGCGGAGCCGCCGCCGGTGGGCTGGAAGATCACCGATGCGGTGCAGGCGGCGCCCGCGGCCAGGCTGCCGGTGCAGGTGTTTTGCCTAACGCTGAACGACGCGGTGGCGGCAAGCGCAACCGAGCCGATGGCGTAGCTGGAGGAATTCGTGACGGTTACCGGCTGCGCCGTGCTGGACTGGCCCGCGGCAACCACGGGAAAGGTGATTTGCGACGGATTTGTGGCCAAGCCCGTGGCCAGCTGCCCCGAGCCGTTCAGCGGCACCGAAGCCGCAGCGACGCCGGAAGTAGACGAGGAGATGACCAGGGCAGCCGAGATGGAACCGGTAGCGGATGGAGTGAAGACGATCTGCGCCGTGCAACTGCTTCCGCTGGCAAGCGATGAGCCGCAGGTGGTGGAGGTGACGGAGTAACTGGAGGCAGCGCTGCCGGTGAAGGCAAAGCCAATATTTGCCATCGACGCTCCGCCGCTGTTGGTGACCGTGAGCATCTGTGGCGAACTGGCCACTCCCGGCTGCTGATTGGTGAAGGTCATGCTGGTTGGGCTGACGCTGAAGGCCGCCGGCGCGAGCCCGGTTCCGCTCAACGATACCGGCTGCGTGCGCAGAATGTCGGCGACGGTCAGCGTGCCGGTGACCGCGCCAACCTGCGTGGGAGCGAATTGCACGCTGATGGTGCAGACGACGCCCGGCGCCAGTTGCGTCCCGCAGGTGCTCGATTCCTGGAACTGCGAGCTTGCCGCGATGGAGATTGAGGTGAGCGGCTCGCCGCCCGTATTCGTAATGGTGACGGACTGCGCGGCGGAAAGCTGGTCCTCCGCCGTCGCGGGAAACGAAAGCGACGTGGCGCTCAACGCGTCGGTGGGCGCGGACTCCCCGGTCCCGCTCAGCACCACGGTTTGCGTACCCGCCCCGTCAGTGAAGGTGAGCAAGCCGGTGAACGTGCCGGCCGTCGCGGGTTCGAACTCGATCTGCAACGCACAATCGGAGTTTGCCGCGAGGCTGGTTGTGCCGCAGGAGTTGCTGGCGATGACGAACGGAGACGTAATAGTGACGCTGCTGATGGCGATGGCCGAGGAGCTGCTGTTGGCCGCCGTCACCTGAAGCGGCGTGGAGGCGGTTCGCACTTCGACATCGCCGAAGCCCAAAGTCGATGGCGTGAGGCTGACCGCGCCGGCCGGCGCTCCGGTTCCGGCCAGGTCCACCGTGAGCTGTCCGCCGTCTACGTTGGCGTAGATGGTCATTTCGCCGCTCCGCGATCCGGTCGCCTGGGGCGTAAACGTGACCTCGATGGTGCAACTCGCGCCCGCGGCGATGGACTCATTCATGCAGTCGTCGGTCTCACTGAAGTCGCCTGTGATTGAGATGGAGGTAGGCGACAAAACCAGGCTGCCGGTGTTTTCGAGAGTCACTGCCAATGGGCTGCTGGATGTGTCGAAGACCTGGCTGGAAAAGGCGAGTGATGCGGGGCTTGCGACCGCGGTGGTAAGGCTCGTGCCAGCGCTCCACAGCGGAGTTTGCCACAGGCCTCGCCCGTAAGTGGCAGCCACCAGCACCTGCGCGAAAGCCGTGGCGGGAGCGGCGCTGAGGGCCACGGCGGGAGCGGCGGGCAAACCCGAGCCAAACACCGACCAGCAGTTGGAGAGCGACTCGGCGCAATTTGTCGCCTGCGTGGTGAAATATACGCCCAGGTCCGTGGCCAAGTAGACGGTGTTGGCGTTCTGTGGATCCACGGCCAGGTTGTTGACCGGCGCTTCCGGCAGGTTGGCAGTGATGTCGGTCCAGGTGGCTCCTCCATTGGTGGAGCGGTAGACCGTCTGGATCTCCGCCTCGGAGCTTTCCATTCCTGCGACGGTCACATACACCGTGTTGCCCGTGGTGTCGTGCGGATCGATGGTCACGCTGGAGATGTCGAGGCCGTAGTAGTTCAGTGTATGGGTATCGTTGACGACGGAATTCAACGTGAGATCGGTCCACGTGGGCGAAGTGCCGGAGGAGGGATCGAAAGTCGCCTTGAAGACATGGCCGGCTGCGTTGCCGCCATTGTCGGCGGATCCGTACATGCCGGCGTAGATGATTTCGCCGCCGCTGGCAAGAGGCATGGCCGCCATGGAACGGATCAGCCCGTTACCGTTGCAGGGAAAGGCGCCGGCGCCGCTGTCGAGAATGGAGCTGATCGCGTTGCTTGTGCTCCAATCGCTGCTGTTATCGGCCGGGCCGCGCCAAACGCGGCAGGTTCCGATGAGCAATTGAGAGGTATCGAGCGGATCGACGAGAAACGGCGCCGGGGTGGGCATCTCGCTGCCATCGCCGCTTACATCGGCATCGTCAACCGCGGGGCCAGTGCCGAAATCGGACGCCGTACAAGCGGAGGATTGCGCGCACAGATAGATGCCGACTCCTGCCTGATCGTTTACATACCAGTTGTTGCTGTTGTTGGGGTCGATCGCCACCGGGCCGCCGTATCCGGAGAGAATCTGCGGCCAATCCGTGGTCACGGAGTTGCTTTTCACGCCTGCGGTCCCATTCACGCCCAGGCCGGCCATAAGGGTGTACGGCGAGGCGGCGACCGGAGAAAGGCTCACCGCCTCGGCCAGCGAGCCCAGGCTGCCGTTGAGATTCTGAAAATGGCTGGAATCTGTCGAAGAGCACGCCGGTCCGGTTTCGCCGATGGCGTCGACTGAGCGCCACAGGCCGCTGTCGTTGCCCACGAAAACCTCCAGCGGGTTGGAGGTGTTCCAGGCCAGCGAGTGCTGAAATTCCGCCACCTGTGCGCTCATGCAGGTGGTGGAGTTGGTGGTGTTGCGCCACGTGCAGCCTTGCGATACGGGGCACGTCGTCTTCCACAGGTCGTGAGCGCCGGCCAGCACCATCGTTTCCTGCCCGGAGGGAATCGCGGCCAGGGTGAGGTTATAGTTTCCATCCGCAATGGTTGCCGCTCCCTCGCTGGTGCTGGTTTCAAGCGCCGTTGTGTCCCATTGTTGAGAAAACGCGATGGAAGAGTTGCCGCACGCCCCGCTGCCGATCTCGCACAGATCCTGCCACAATCCCTGGTCCTGGTCGTTCTGGTCCACGGTCCAGGCAAAGGTGTCGCCAGTGGTGGGATTGACCGCCAGGGCGCCGCGATAGATGGGGCAGGCGACGGAGCCGGTCCGGCCCAGGTTGTTGGGGCACATGGTTTTGGTGAGTCCGGAGCCGGGTTGATCGGTCAGGCGTGTCCACGTCACGCCGTCGGGCGATTGGTAATAGCCGTGATAGCGTACCGCGGCCAGGAACAGTTGCCGAACGGGGTTCCACACCACCGCAGTGGCGGCGTTGCCCGGCGCGGCGATGGGGCCGAGCGGGCTCTGCACGACGTTGCTGCCGTCGGTAATGGTGGCCAGGTGCCACGTGGCGCCGCTGTCCGTGGAGTAGTAAAGGCCCTCGTAAGTCGTGGTGGGCCAATCCGCATCCACCAGCGTGCCTTCATAGGCCTGCGAAACCGCGGCCACGACGATCTCGGGATTGACGGTGCTCCAGGCGAAGCCGGCAAAGCCCTGCCCGATGAACGTGAAATCGAAGGCGCCCAGTCCATCCTCCAGATCCTGGGTTTGCTGGATCAGGCTCCACGTGTTTCCGTTGTCGGTGGAGCGCAGGATGCCGGCGCCGTAATAGGAATCGAGTACGTCGTTGGGGTCGCCCGTGCCGGCCAGGATCACGCCGGTCACGCCCGGCTGCACGGTGAGGGCGCCGATGCTGATGGATGCGTCGCTCGCTCCGCCGAGAGCCGCCACTGCGTCGGTGAGCGGAGTAAAGACGATGGAAGACGTTGTCGAAACGCCGGCGTTGTTGGCCATCCATACGCCACCTCCGGTGGTGCCCAGGTAAAGCCGGTTTCCGGTTGTGTCGGAGGGATCGAGAGCAATGGACGCCACGCGGCCAGTAACCAGCCCAAAATTCGCGGTTAGGACGGCGGTAGGCCCCAGAGCCTGCCAACTGTTGCTCGACACAATGCCGCCTGCGCTCTGGCTTCGAGCCGCCGCGCCGGCGGAGGTGCTGGAAAGCACGGCGCCGGGACGAACGGCAACCCTCGACCGCGCAGACAGCCGGTGGCCTGGCGTCCAGCCGCGCTGGGTTAGGAAGCGCCGCGCCTCAGTGACCCGGGGAGGAGCGTCGGAAAGTTGCCGAATGGACTGCGCCGCGGGTTTAGATGGCGCGCCCGCAACCGGACTTTGCGCCCAGGCCGCCGAGCCAGAGGGGAGATACAGCAGAAGCCACACCGCCAGCGCCACGGCGCCCCATGCGTCACGGACTGGATGCTCTCCAGCCTGTCCGGTTTGCTTCCCTGCCCCGCCGCTGCGCGCAGAGCTCCTGCATTTCAGATCGAACATTGGATTCGTCACACGTATCCGGAGCCGAATTCCCGCGTCCCCTTTTCTGAAGATCTTCCAATGGGGATCGGCACAGAATCCACCCGATAACGCTCAACGAAACACGCAAGTTCCGGGAATGAAATTGGGTCCCATTATAGGACAGTACGGAAGAAGTCCATAAGTGATGCCGGATACAAGGCTGGACGCGAGCGCTACGCCGGATAGCCCGGAGGCGGGAGGAACCACGGAGCAGATTTCATCAACGGTGTTCGCCTTGCGTGCGGACATAGGCCCCGGCATCGAGTTTGCACGAAAACAAAGGGCCGCCCGCGGGCGGCCGCTGTTGTGCGAACGAGTGTGTCTGCTTACCAGCGCCCCCAGGCGCGCGTGAAGTAGTCAGACAGCGTCATGCCGATGAGCACCAGAAACATGAAGAAACCCGCCAGCACGGTGAGCTTGGTGAGCCGGGTACTGTATTTGACGTGCATGAAAAACAGCACCACCAGCAGCATCTTTCCGGAGGCGATGGCAAGCGCGACCACCGGGTTCCAGAAAAGGGTGAGGCCGGGGGCGATATGCCACTCGCCCAGGTCGAAGTAGGAAGCAGCTACAGTAGCCGCCGTGCCCGCGAGCAGCAATAAAAGAATGATCACGTAGATCCCGGGGCCGACGATGTGGTGTTCCTGCTCGTGTTGTTTCTCAAGTTCGCTCATGCGTTTCAACCCTCTAATGCCTGCTGATCAGGTACAGCAGGGCGAAGAGATAGATCCAGATGATGTCGACAAAGTGCCAGTACAGGCCGAAGTTCTCGACAAACGTAAAGTGGCCCGACGTGAAAGCCCCGGCTTTGGCGCGAAAGATCATGAAGACTAGGATGCCCACGCCGATCACCATGTGCAGCGCGTGCATGCCGGTCATGGCGAAGTAAAGAAAGAAATATTCCTCTGTCTTCTGCGCCATGTCGGGCCGGAGCGGATGGTCGTGATATTCCTTATAGACTTCGGGGTCCGAGGCGGGATTGACGAACGCCTGCACGCTGTACTGGAGACCGGGAACGTGATGCTTCTCCCATTTCTCGTGCCACTCGATGCCCTTGATGCCGAGGAAGATCAGACCGAACATCAGCGTGAGGCCTAGAAAAAGCAGCAGCGAGCCTTTGCGCCGCGTCTCCGCCGACCACACACCCATGGCCATGGTGAAGCTGGAGGCAATCAGGACTGTGGTGTTGGCGGCGCCCCAGAAGATGCTCAACTGGTGCGAACCTTCCACGAATGCCGGGTAGTACCAGTTGCGCATGATCAGATAGGCGGTGAACAGTCCTCCGAAGAACATGACTTCGGTGAGCAGAAAGAGCCACATGGCGAAGTTGGTAGCGTCGAACTGCTGGCCGACGGATTCGAAGTGGTGGCGCTGATAGGACGGATGCTCCTGGTGATGGAGCTCGCCAGCCTCAGTCAGCGCGCCCTGTGCAATCGCGGTGCTATCCGACACTCGCCACCTCTTTCTGTTGCTGCCGCTCCAGCCACTCGTAGTCGTAGGCTTCGTGGTCCATTACAGGAATCTCGACGAAGTTCTCAGTCAGCGGAGGCGATTGGGTCTGCCATTCCAGTCCTGTTGCCTGCCAGGGATTGCTGCCGGCAATTTGGCCGTACTTCAGCGACCAGGTGAGGTAAAGGATCGGCAGCAGGTAGCCGACGCCGAGAATGGTTGCGCCTGCGGTGGAGAAGACATTCAGCGCCTGGAACTCCGGCGGATAGCTGGCATAGCGCCGCGGCATCCCCAGCGTGCCCAAAATGAACTGCGGAAAGAAGGTGAAATTGAAGCCGATGAAGGTGACCACCGCGGCCAGTTGCGAAATCTTCTCCGGATACATGCGCCCGGTCCACTTGGGCCACCAGAAGTGAATGCCGGCTAAAAAGGCCATTAACATGCCACCTACCATGACGAAGTGGAAGTGGGCCACGATGAAGTAGGTCTCCGTGAGGTGAATGTCGGTTCCCGTCGAACCCAGAAAGACGCCGGTCATGCCGCCAATGGTGAACAGACCCATGAAACCGAATGCGTAGAGCATGGGCGTCTCAAAGGTGATGGAGCCCTTGTAAAGCGTAAAGGCCCAGTTAAAGATCTTGATGGCCGAGGGCACGGCGACCAGCATGGTGAGCAGTGAGAAGACCAGCGCCGCGTAGTTCGAAATGCCCATGATGAACATGTGGTGCGCCCAGACGAAGAAGCCGAAAACGGCGATGGCCACCGACGAGAACGCAACCGCCGTGTAGCCGAAGACGCGCTTGCGGCTGAAGGTCGAAACCACCTCGCTGATCACTCCCATGCCGGGCAGAATCATGATGTAGACGGCGGGGTGGGAATAAAACCAGAACAGATGCTGAAAGAGAAGCGGGTCGCCGCCATAAGCGGGGTCGAAGACGCCGATGTGGAAGAGGCGCTCCAGGACCACAAGCACCAGCGTGATGGCCAGCACCGGTGTGCCCAGCACCATGAGGATGCTGGCCGCGTAGTTTGACCAGACGAACAGCGGCAGCCGGAACCAGGTCATGCCTGGCGCGCGCATCTTGTGGATGGTGACGATGAAGTTCAACCCGGTGAAGATGGAGCTGAAGCCAGCAACAAAGATGGCCAGGCCGGTCGAAATGACGTGCGTGTTCAGATAGTGCGTGGAGAGCGGGGTGGTGAACGTCCATCCGGTGTCCACGCCGCCGGCGGCCATGGTGTAGATGGCCATGATGCCGGCGATCACGTAGAGATACCAGCTCAACAGGTTGATCTTGGGCAGCGCCAGGTCCTTGGCCCCGATCATCATGGGGATCAGGAAATTCCCGATCGTTGCCGGCACCGAAGGAACAAGAAAGAAGAACACCATGATGACGCCGTGCATGGTGAACACCTTGTTGTAGGTGTCGGCGGCCATCAGGTCGGTCTGCGGCGTCAGCAGTTCCAGCCGGATCAGCCCGGCCAGTGCGCCGCCGATAAAGAAGAAGAAGGTAATGGAGATCAGGTACAGCGTGGCGATCCGCTTGTGGTCGCCGGTCAGCAGCCAGCTCAGCAGGCCATTTTCCTTGGTCAGGAAATTCATCTTAGGGATCCTGGCCGTGGACTGATCGGGAAGACTGACGATGGTGGCAGCGCTCATGGCTTGACCTCCTTCTGCGCCGCGGGCGGCTGGCCCGCCGCCGCTTTGCCGGCTTCGCTCTCAGGAAGCAGATCGGTGGTGTTGAGAGTTTGCTGGACGCGGTAGTCGGAATCGAGATGCTTGATGTATTCCACCAGCGCGATCACGCCCTCTTCGCTGACCTGGCCCTGGTAGGTGGGCATGATGGGCGCATAGCCCTGCGTGATGTGCTGCGACGGGTTCAGGATGGCTTCGCGCAAGTAGGCATCGTCGGCGGTGATGGTCTGGCCGGTGGAGAGTGTGAGCTTTGCGTCGTAGACGCCGGCCAGGCTGGGTCCGCGCGCATCGGGCCGCGTGTTGTGGCAAGCATTGCAGCTCAGGCTGGCGAAGAGCCGCTCGCCGTCCTGCGCCAGCGAATTGCCGCTCGTAGAACCGGCCAGCCACTGCTTGAAGTCCTCGGGCGTCATCACGATCACGTCGCCGATCATCTGCGAGTGGTTGGTGCCGCAGTATTGGGTGCAAAAAAGATGATAGGTGCCGGGCGTGGTGGCCTCGAACCAGACCATGGTGTAGCGGCCCGGAATGGCCTCGCGCTTGACGCGAAAGGCGGGAATGGAGAAGCTGTGGAACACGTCCTGCGAGATGAGCGTCAACTGGATGGGCTGGCCCACGGGCACGTGCAGGGCGTTGATCTCATGCTGCCCGCCGGGATGCTCCACCTTCCACATCCACTGCTTGCCCACCACGTAGATATTCATGGCGTTGGCTGGCGGCGTGTAGACGCGGAAGTAGATGAGCGCGCCCCACACGAACATAATCAGGAACAGGCCCAGCGGGATGATCGTCCAGGTGGCCTCGAGCAGCGTGGAGCCCTCAATCTGCACCGCGTGCGGATGGCGCGACTTCCTGTAAAGGATCGAGAATCCAACTATCAGAAGAACCACAATCGTCAGCCCGACCAAGCTCACCAGAACCATGAAGAAATAGAGCGCGTCCATTTGGGGCGCAATCTTCGACGCTTCGGGCGGAAACAGCGCGAAGTGCGTCAACCACTTTTCCAGAAATTGCCATAGTACCGGGCTGATGTGGTCCATTCCGTTATCCGTTCACTTTCTTCGCTGTCCCCAGAGCCGCTGTGCCCGAGGGGCGGTCGTGCTTATAGTCCCGGCGAAACATCACCAGCATGAATCCACCCAAAAGCAAGAGGGTAAGGACGCCGCCGAGCTGGATGATGCGCGAAATGATCAGATCGTGCGTATTGGTCGCGGGGTTGTAGTGGTAGCAATAGGTAAGAATGTTGTCCACCGGCGATCCGATGCGGTTCGACGAGGCCTCGTCCAGGCCCAGTAGCAGGTCCTTGGGCGAGTATTCGACTCCCATGTAGTACTGGGCCAGCTTGCCCTCCGGGGTCACGATCTGGATCGAGCTGGCGTGCGCGTATTGCGTCAGGTTGCTGCCCGGCACATTGAGCTTGACGTAGCGGAAACCGACGGCCTGGGTCAGCGCGTCGATATTCGGCTGCGTGCCGGTCAGGAAGTGCCAGCCGTTGACCGTCTCGGGATGCCCATACCGCTTCAGGTAGGTGCGCTTCTTGGCCGCAGCCAGGTCCGTTCCCTCGGTGGGATCGATGCTCACCACGATGATGTTGAAGTCCCTGCCGGGAACGAACCGAACCATCTGCAAGGCGCTGGTCAGGCCATCAAGCTCTTCCGAGCACAGCATGGGGCAGCGGTAGTAAACCAGCGCCAGAATCGCGGGACGCTTGCCGAAGTAGCTGCTCAGCGCCACCTGCTTGCCTGCATCGTCGGTGAACGTCAGGTTCATAGGCAACTGGGTATTCAGATGTTGATCGATGCCGACGCCGTTGAGAAGCGACGGTGGCCTGTCGGTGATGGGCCCGGCCTGTTTGTCTCCATAGCTGGAAACCTGCGCGAAAAGCGGTGCGGCCGCGGCCAGGCAGAGAACCATCGCGGCAAGGACAAACCACGCCGCACGCCGCGCGCTTCTCCGGGTTGTGCTTGCGTGCCCTACGATTTTCTCCTTTCCCGAAGCTGTTCCGGGGTGAATTTGGAGCAAATTACTCCATATTCATCTTATAGATGCGCCTGAAACCCTCAGGATGCGCCTTAAAACCAAAACGGCGGCGACGGTCTCCAGAACAATCGCAGGAACGAGGTTTCACGCCGCCATTTGAGTTTGGCCGCCCCTACGGGGCTAGGACCGATGTTTGAAATCGCGCCATGGGTTTCGCTACGCTCCACCCTGGGCTATTTTGGCCTCCTCCCTCCGGGAGGACATGCGGTGTCTGAAGCCGCGCCCTGGCACAAAAACCGGGTTATGAAAGCGCTTCAGCCTTACCTTCAACAGATCTCGTTCTACCTTGACTCTCCGCGCTGAGCCTTGACGGCCTCCTCTTGTGCCTCGGTCTGCTCAAAGCTGGTGCGTGCAAATCCGTCGGTCAACGGCATGGTGATCGCCGGCCGGCTGTCGCCGGTCATGGGCGGCTGCACCTCGACCGGCGGCGCCACCGGCAATCCCCGTTGCGCAATCAGCTCCATGGCGCGTTCGATGGGAATCCTGACCGTTCCCTTCGATTGATCGATCCAACTGTAATTCGAGAGCAGCAAATCCTCTCGCGCATGCAGATCGGCCACATCCTGATTGCCGTCGTCGGTCTGCACCCGCGGCGTGGGAAAGGTCTGCATCAGTTGCGCAACCTTGTTTTGCATCTCGGGATTCGAGGGCATGTTGCCGAGCTGGCGGATATCCACGGTCTTGGTCCACTTACTGTTGGGGCCGTCTTCCTTGTTCAGGTGCGCGTTGATCACCTCACCGATGCCGTAGCAGAGCAACCCGGTGACAGCGGCAAAGATAGCCAGCGCGGTAAGAAACACAACGATGCCGGTCACGTTTGCGTCGGTACGCTCGTAACCCAGCGAGGCGTCGACTTCGTGCTTTTCCGGCTCGCGGCCGGGATCGGGTTGGTCATGCGTGGGCATGCTCGGGCTCCAGAATCTCCGCCAAATGCGGGTCGTTCGTCTGAACCAGCGGCCGCGCCGCCAAGCGGGTGCAGAAATAGGCAAACCAAAACGCCGCCATGGCCACGGGCACCGCGATGTACTCGATAATTCCCCAGCTGAAGTGCAGATTGCGCGCCGCGTCCTTGAAATTCGGCTCGATCAGCCAGAACTGATTCAACGCCACGGCGAAGATCATGATCCCGCAAACCAGAATCAACCGCTTCTTATTGCGTTTCAGGTCTCTCGACAGCAGCAGCGTGAACGGGACCAGCCAGTGGAAGATGAAATCGAGCGTGATGACGACGCCCCAATTACCGCGGATACGGTCGAGGTACCAGTTGATTTCATCGGGAAGGTTCCCCGACCAGATAATGAGGAACTGTCCAAAGGTCAGGTAGATATTCAGCATCACAAACGCAAAGGTCAGCTTGCCCAAGTCGTGCTGCTCGGTCTGCCGTAAAAGCGTTTTGAACGGTTCGGCCCTGGAGAGCAGGAGCGAAACAGTGATACCGAGAGCAAGAACCTGGAACCCCTGCTCCACCAAAAACAGCAATCCATAAACCGTCGAGAACCAGGTGACGTCCATCGACATCACCCAGCAAATCGATGCCGCCGTCATGGTGATGGCATAAACCACAATGCCGGGGCCGCTGATGTTCTCCAGCTTCTTGATCCAATACGGCGTGGTTTCCGGCCCAACACTGTCCCGCTTGAGGCCAAGCGAGTTGAGCCGCCATGCGTAGAATCCCCAGATGGCGAAGCACAGCAGGCTCACCCAGACGAAGGCATTCGGATTGAGCATGGGCCGCTTGAAATCGAGGCAGTGCGCCTGGATTTCGTTGAGGACGCCCGATTTCAGCGCCGCCGCTGTGTCGCTCGCGCTGGTGAACCGCGACCACAGATAGAGCCGCTTCATGAAGATGGCCACGACCGCCCAGTAAACGAAGACCAGTGGGAGCGTGCGGCTCATCGCTTCGAGCGGGCGCCGCAGCAGCAATCCCCACTTGCCTCCCGAGCAGTACTGCACCATGAGCAGCGCCAGCCCGCCCACGGCAAAGCCCCAGGTGACTATCAGGCCCAGCGTCCAGCCGCGCAAAAGGTGATCCCAGCCCAGATGTTCCGGGTCTTGCGACTGGCCCAGGACGGCCAGAATCACGGCGATCACGCTAAAGATCGCCCCGGTCGTCAGCGCGCGATTCTTCCAGGCATCGACAAAAGGCGGAGCGCCCAGGTCGGCGGGGAGCGCTCTTGCATGCGATGCCCCATGCGCGTGTTGGTTCGGTTCGTGAGCCATTGCAGTTCGTCCTACTTCTGGGCCGCTGGGGCCGGTTTGCTTACGGGAATCTTGATCGCGGGAGGCGCCCGATAAGCCGGCGCCATGCCCGGCGTTCCCTCGCTGGCGATGGGGTTGTTTGCGTTCACCGCCGTTGACGGCATCGGCCATGGCTGCGCGTACTCGGGATGACCTTCAGCCGCGGCCAGGTCCTTGAAGTTGCCGATCTCGACGCCGGCAGGGACATCCTTAACCGTTGCTGCCTGGCTGAGCTGCAAGGCGCGGATGTAGGCCGCCACGGCCCAGCGGTCCTCCGGAGGCAGTTGCGTGGAGTAGTCCGGCATGGCGCCGTAACCGTGCGTCATTACGTAAAAGTAGTGCGAGATAGGCTGCGACAGGCGCACCTGGTCGTGGTAATTGGCGGCCGGCTTGAAGCCGCGCTGCACAATCTCGCCCAGGCCGTTGCCCACCCGCGAGTGGCAGGGCGTGCAGTAGATGTTGAACCGCTCCTGCCCGCGTTTGAGCACTTCCATCGTTACCGGGAAGGGCATCTCGTCCAGTTCCTGACGGTAGCCGTTCGGCCCCTGCACCACGCCGGTGTAGAAATAGGAGTCCTGGTGCAACTGCCCGCGCGCCACGGTGTTCAGCACCTGCGGACGCGCGCCGCGATGGTCGGCAAAGAAATCCGAACCGCGCTGCGGATCCATCTTGGGCTGGTCCTGCATGTCCTGGCGGCAGCCTGCGGCGAAGAGCGCCGCGGCAAGACCGGCAAAGGCAATGCCGCGCCGCACGCAGCCGGTGGCTGAGAGCTGAAAGCTGAGAGCTGAAAGCTTCGCGCCCATCAGTATTCCACCTCCACCACCGAGTTGGGATGGAACTGCTGCAAATATGCTTTCGCCTCCACCAAGTCGAATTTCGGATCCAGCGCCTCAAGGCACAGGAAGAACTTGTCGGTCGTCGCGCCATCGCGGAAGTTGGGCGCGTTGAACAGGGGATGATAGAGCGCGGGTAGTCCGTTCAGGGCCAGCATGCCGAAGGCCGCCGAGAGTCCGGCCCACAGAATCGTCCACTCGTAAGCCGGCACGATGAAGGCCGGCCACGAATAGGTTGGCCGGCCCGCGACGTTGATCGGATAGGCCAGCACCGAGATCCAGGTTTGCAGCGCAAACATGGCCGCGCCGCCCAACAGGCCGCCGATCAGCGTAAGCAACGGCACCTTGTTGCGATGGAAGCCGATGGCTTCAGCCGCCTCTTCCACCGGGTAGGGCGTGTAGCAGTCCATGCGCCGCCAGCCGTCCTGGTGCGCCTGACGCGCGGCCCGCACCAGGTCGCCCGGCGTATCGAATTCGGCCAGCAGGCCATAGGTTCCTTCGCGTGCGGGCATCAGTCAGCAGCCTCCGCCACCTTGGGCTTGATTTTGGCCGCCGGCAGCAACATGCGAATTTCGTTCATGGGAATCATGGGCAGGAAACGTACGAACAGCAGGAACAGAAAGGTGAAGAATCCCAGCGTGCCCACGAAGGTCATGTAGTCCCACTTGGTGGCGCGGTACGTGCCCCAGGCTGAGGGCAGAAAGTCGCGGTACAGGCTGGTGACAACGATAACGAAGCGCTCGAACCACATGCCTGTGTTGACGACGATCGAAATAAAGAACATGAACGCGATGTTGGTGCGCAGTTTGCGCGACCAAAGAGTCGTCAGCGGAATCGCCAGGTTGCACGTAATCAGCACCCAGTACGACCACCCCATCGGCCCGAAGGCGCGATTCCAGAACGTGAACGCCTCCCAGTGGTTGGCCGAGTACCAGGACATGAAGGCTTCCATGACGTAGCCGTAGGCCACGATGAATCCCGTGGCCAGCATTACTTTGCCCATGTTGTCGATGTGGCGTTCGGTGACCAGCGATTCAAGGTGATAGAACTTGCGCAGCGGAATGGCCAGCGTGAGAACCATGGCAAAACCGGAGTAGATAGCGCCGGCCACAAAGTAGGGTGGAAAAATCGTGGTGTGCCAGCCGGGCAGAACGGCGACGGCAAAGTCGAAGCTGATTACGGTGTGCACCGAGAGCACCAGTGGCGTGGCCAGGCCGGCGAGCAGCAGCGAGGCGGTCTCGTAGCGCATCCAGTGACGGATCGAGCCGCGCCAGCCCACGCTGAGGAGTCCGTAAAAATATTGCGCTATCTTCGACTGAGCGCGGTCGCGCATGGTGCCGAAGTCGGGCACCATGCCGATGTACCAGAAGACCACCGAGATCGTCGCGTAGGTGGAGACCGCGAAGACGTCCCACACGAGGGGCGAGCGGAACTGCGGCCAGACGGTCATGGTGAACGGTAGCGGGAAGAGCCAGTAACCCAGCCAGGGACGGCCCATGTGAATGACCGGGAACATCGCCGCGCAGGCCACGGCAAAGATGGTCATGGCTTCGGCGAAGCGGCTGATGGCGTTACGCCAGCCCTGCTTGAACAAAAGCAGAATGGCGGAGATGAGCGTGCCGGCATGGCCGATGCCGATCCACCAGACGAAGTTGATGATGGCGAATCCCCAGGCAACCGGCTGGGTGATGCCCCAGATGCCGACACCGACCAGAAACAGCCATACTACTGCCGTCAAGAGTACGGTGGCCCCGCCGCCGGCCACCACAAAGAGGCCAAACCAGCCCATCGGCGTGTGCGGCGTGAGCACAATCCGCACGATCTTCTCGGTGATCGACCGGAAGGTCTGACCCGGCGCAATGACCCGGAATTCTCCAGTTGCCGGATCGATCGCTGGATCGTTGGGTTTCACTTCCCTGGTTGCCATCGTCGGTTCAACCCTTTGCCGGCATGTGTTCCACCGGCGTCTCTTCGAGTTCCTGGTTCAGATTCAGCACTTCGGCCAGATACTGCGTCCGCGGACGAGCGTTCTGGTCGGCAATCACCTGGTAGCTGCGCTGTTGCGCGCGCAGTTTCGATACGCGGCTGTTGGGATCGTTGATGTTGCCGAAGACGATTGCGCCAGCCGGGCAGGCCTGCTGGCAGGCGGTCACGATTTCGCCGTCGCGGATAATGCGGTTTTCCTTGTCGGCCTCGATCTTGGCTGCATTGATGCGCTGCACGCAGTAGTTGCACTTCTCCATCACGCCGCGCGAACGCACGCTGACGTTCTGGATTGCGCATCAGCTTCAGGCTCTCGGTCTCGTAGTCGGAGTAGAGCAGGAAGTTGAACCGGCGCACCTTGTAGGGGCAGTTGTTCGAGCAGTAGCGGGTGCCCACGCAGCGGTTATAGACCATCGTGTTCAGGCCTTCCGGCGTATGCACCGTGGCGCCTACCGGGCAAACCTGCTCGCAGGGCGCGTTCTCGCAGTGCTGGCAGTTCATGGGCTGGAAGTGCGCGCGCGGAGCAGAGAGGTCGCCCTCAAAATACGAGTCGATGCGCAGCCACTGCATGTTGCGGCCGATGCGCACCTGCTGCTTGCCCACCACAGCGATATTGTTCTCGGCATAGCAACTGATGATGCAGGCATTGCAGCCCGTACAACTGTTCATGTCGATCGACATGGCCCAGGCGTTGGCTTCGCTGTACGGCCAGTTGGGGAAGAGCGACGTGTCGCGGCTCGGCGTCTCGTACCGCTCGCCCTCGTGAGCGAAATTCGGATTGGCCTTGAACTCATCGAGCGTGGCGTAGCGGATGATGCCGCGCGGGCCGAGCGCTTCGTTCGCTTCGAGCGAGTTGTTCCCGCTGCCCTGCCCCTCAAGAAACTTCGCGCGGTGATCCTGATAGTGGCTCTTGGTGATGGCGATGCCCCACTTGCCTTCAAGCTTGCGAATCGCGCCTGTGGCATAAAACGGCGCCCACGTGTTGCGGATCAGATAAGCGTTGAAGCCCTGCCCGGAACCGACGCGCCCCGCGAACTCGCGTCCGTAACCGAGGTACACCGTGACTGAATTGTCGGGATGGCCTGGCGCAACGATCACCGGCGCCTTTACGCGACCGTTGCCCACGCTGATCTCGACGATGTCGTCTTCTTCAAGGCTCAGCTTCGAGAGCGTCGCGCCGCTCACAATCGCCGCATTGTCCCAGCTCAGGCTCGTCACCGGCTTGGGCAGCTCCTGTAGCCAGCCCACGTTGTTCCAGCGGCCGTCGTAGATATTTGGATCGGGCCGGAAGATGATCTCGATCGAATCCTTCGGCGTGGGCGCGGGAACATTGGACGGCCACCCGGCCGGCAAGAGGTTTTTAGATTTCGCCTCCTCCAAGGATTTCGCCATTTCCTCGATCCCGGAAACTATGTCCAGACGATAGGCAGTGCCTTCAATCCACCCATCGTGCAGAGCCTTGCGCCAGCCAGTTTCAAAGTCGCCCTTGATGACGGGCTTCCAGGTCTCGCGCACCGCGTCGTAAGGGCTCACCATCGGCTCGCTAAGCAGCGTTTGGAAGACATGGTGAGCGGTTCTGCCGCCGTATAGCGGATCGATCATCGGTTGAACGATCGAAACCGTTCCGTCGTCGGCGCGGGCGTCCGACCAGGACTCCAGATAATGTGCGGCCGGAATGTGCCAGTGCGAAATCTGGCCCGTCTCGTCCACATGCGAGCCGAGGTGCGCCACGATGTTCGCCTTATTGAAGGCGTCGGCGAAATTCAAATCCGCGGGCGCGTCATAAATCGGATTGGCATTCAGAATTACCAGCCAATCCACCTTGCCTGCATTCAGATCGGCCACTAGCGACTTGAAATCGCCAAGTTGATCGGTCGGCTCCGGCACTCCGGGATCAGTCGAATGACCTGCCATCTGAACAGTCGCACCCGAGTTTCTGAGTGCGTTGTTCATATCCATGGCGAGTTGCGCCACCCACGGGTCCTGGTACAGCCCCGGAATCACGGCGCTCTTTCCAGCATTCGCTTTCAGATCCTTGGCCACCGCCTCAAGAAACTTCTTTTGCTCATCCGTCCACGCATACGTGGGCGGATTAAAGTACGTGACACCGACCGCTTGAGCGAGCGCGGCGGCAAACGCCGGAATCTCGCTGGCGCGGAGCCCGAGTCGATGTTCAGCCTTCATGCCCGTCGTGGTCGGAGTGCTCTCGACCACGTAGAGGCGATTCATTCCGTTCTCCGGCTGCTTGCGCCGGCCGGCGTAGTCGTGCACCAGCTTGTGGAAGCCGGGATACGAAGCGCCCGAGAGAAAATCGGCGTCGAGCGATACGATCACATCCGCCTGACTCAGGTCGTACTGAACTCTCCCTCCGAACATTAGAAACGTTCCTGCTAGCGCTGGATCGTACTGCACCAGCTTGGCCTTGGGCCACGCCGTCTGCACTTCCTGCCATTGCCGCGCCAGCGTGGGCGAAACAATCGTCGCGCTCAGGAAGTAGATGCCCGTCCCGTCCTTCGTTGATGTCACCTTGTCGCGGAGCGCCTCGGCGAACTCTGCCCACTCGCGGCTCTCGCCTCGATGGGTGATGTGCTGCGAGCGATCGGGGTCGTAGAGATCGAGGAGCGTGCCCTGCGAGAAGGGGTCGGAGCCGCCATGGTTGTAGGCGTGCTCGGGGTTGCCATCAATCTTGATAGGCCGGAACTCGTCGCTCTTGACCAGCAGTGGCACCGCGCCCGTAGTGAACGGGTGCGCCGTGGCAAAGTACATCGGCTTGCCCAGCACCAGGTCTTCCGGCTGCCGGATGTAGGGGTAAATGGGTTCGTCGGGCTGCTTGGTGCAGCCGGCCAAGCCGGCCAGCGCCATGGAAGCGCCCATCAATTTGAGGAAGCCGCGCCGTGAAACCGGATCGACCCACTCCTGCGCCGCCGAAGGAAACTCGCGCTCCACAGCGGTCTGAAATTCGGGCGTGCTGGCCAGCTCATCCAGAGACCGCCAGTAGCGTTTGCCTTTTGCGCCTTTCAGCTCACGGCGAACTGCTTCGAGCGTCATGGGCCCGGCGCTTGCGTCCTGAGAGACGATGGTGCTGCTCGCGTTCTGATTCGCGCCGTTCACGGCATTTCCCATCGGCTTCTCCACCGCGGGCGAGTCCTTTCCGTTTGCGTTCATCGGTGGCACACCTCGCAACTGGTCAGGTCCTTCGGCGTGCGGATCTTATAGTGATCGACCAGGAAAATCCCCAGCGCATCCTGGCTGGTGAACTTCTGCACCTCAAGTGTGGCCGCGGACTGGTTCAGCGCCATCTGCGTTGAAGTACCGGTGGTCATCGAAACCGGAATCAGTATTGCCGGCGACGTTAACGCAGCTTGGCTCTCCGGATTGCTCGCCGGATCCTTCGTTGTGCAGTTCACGCTCTCGGCCGTGGGTACGCCGGTCTTGTTGTCCGCCGCGGCGCACCATACCGGATGGTCGTCGCTCGGCGGTTCCCATGCCATGTTGTAGATCTCGCTTGTGGGCCGAAGATTCTTCGCCGGATCGCGATGGCAATCCAGGCACCACTCCATCTGCAGCGTGTTCTGCGCGTACATCAACGGCATTTCGTCGACTCGACCGTGACAGCTTTCGCAGCCGATGCCCTTGTTTACATGAATCTCATGGCTGAAGTAGACGTAGTCGGGAAGGTCGTGCACCTTGATCCAGGGGATGGACTGCCCGGTGTACCAACTCTGGCGAACCGGCTCCAATAATTGAGCATTGGTCCAGATCTGCGCGTGGCAGTTCATGCAGGTGCGCGTAGGAGGAATGCCGGCGTAGCTCGATTTCTCCACTGTGGTGTGACAGTACTGGCACTGCAGGCCCAGCCCTTGCACGTGGTGCTTGTGGCTGAAGGGCACCGGCTGATCGGCGCGCTGGCCCTGCCGCGTGACCCACGGCGAGCGCTGCAACTGGTCCAGGGTGACACCCAAGGCAATGACGATCAACCCCGTCAGCACAAGGCTCATGCGAGCCAGTGCATTGGAGCTGCGGTCGAAGATTTGCGCCATGAACGAATCCCGATTTGACTTTCGTTTTGCATGCGCCGCGTGTGCCGGCGGTCACATAGATCATGTACAAGAAACACTCTTCGATAGAACTCTCATGCGGGGGCGGGGAAGCCCGAAATTTCAATATAGCAGCCGAAGGCCCTTGCGCATCAAGCGCGGCGTGCCACATCGCGAGAAATTCATGTGGGAATCCGCTTTGCAACTGCCTGAAAAGAAAATCGGTTGTGACAAGGACGATTTCGGCATACCCACCACCTTCCCCTGGCGTTCAGTGCGCCAGAGGCTGGACTGTTCAATCAAAAAAATATCATCCTGGAAGCGGAATTTGCCACTGCCACGCAAACCACAGAACGAATCAACCCATTCGCAGCGGGAACTCAGTTCCGTCCCCGCTCCACCTTCACCGGTTCCAGAACGCCATCAGCAGTCCGCCGCCCACTTGAATCGGCGTACCGGCGCATCGCCAGAGAGAACCTCACTCACAATCTATGCTTCCACAAGAGCGCGGCGCCATAAACACGCCCGGAATCCCGCCCCCGTTACGTACGCTCAAATTCGCCCTTTCCTGCACGACCCTGCGCAGCATTCGGCGCATGACTCGGCGCAGGATTCGGCAAACGAGCTGTCCGGCGACGATCGCGGCCAGCCGGCAATAACGAGAAAAACGTCGAGGACAAAGAGCGCGATGGCAATGTCGTTGAAGAGCGTTGCCTGGGGCAGAGCCGGCCAGAACTGGTTGGCTGCCCAGAAGAGAAAAGCAGCGGCCAGCAAGATCGCCTTGGCAAACTCCAATCCAGTTGGCCGGCGCGCAATCCGGTAAATGACGTAAGCAATAGAAATCATGGCCAATGAAAAGGCCGCGAGAACATCGTGGCTTCCGGCAGGAAACAGCCCCGGATCGGCGTCCCAGGCTAACAGCATGACGACGCCCGCAAGGGTGACGCCGCCAAGCAATACAGGAAGAAACCTTTGGGTTCGGCCAAGACGCATGTACATTGGTCATTATTGCCCTCATCTCGAAAAGAAACCGTAAGGGCCTGCCGCGGTGTCCCGTGAAACCCGCGTAAGCCGATGTTATCAATCGGATCGTTTAGAATTCATAAGGACGGTTCAACCACTCTTAACAACATCTCAAAACGCGGGACTCGATCGTTCGGTTCGCGGGACGATCTTTCTCAATCGCTGCCGATCGAGTATTCGCCGGGCACGTCAACCGCCAATAAGGGAAGCAACGATGAAGTACGCCGGACTGCTGGTAATGCCCGCCGGGTTCTTACTCACCCTCGCCGCACTGGTGCTGTTTGCCGACCCTCCCCGGCGGCTGGCGTTTGTGTTCTGCGGCCTGGCGGTTGAGGTCATGGGCTTGATCGTGGCGGTGCGCGGCCACATGCCGCAGCGCGGAGCGGGCAGGCCATGAACCCGGTGCCTCCTATCACGCCTGCCCCGGCTGCTGCGATGAGCGACGTTGCGATCGCGGTCACGCTCGTGCTTCTGTTGCTGGCGCCCCTGGCAATCGCCGGGCTGGCACTGATCAATACCGGACTGGGCCGCTCGCGCTCGGCGGCGCAGGCCATGCTGGGCAATTTGGCGCTCGTTGCTGTCGCCGCCATCGTTTTCGCTCTCATCGGCGCGGGCTTTACCGGAACTGCGGGAATGGGCGGTCTCGTGTTGCACGCCGGCGGAAAGACCTGGAACATTCTTGGCCTTGGTCCATTCTTCCTTCGCGGCCTGGGCACAGCCGCGCCGCAGGCCCAGCTTGGGCTGCTTTTCGAGTTTCTGGCTGTCGCCATGGCCGTGCTGGTGCCCTGGGGCTCGGGAGCGGATCGCTGGCGGCTCGCGGCCGGCGGCGCGTCGGCTGTGGTGCTTGCCGGCTTGGTGTTTCCTCTTGCAGCACATTGGATCTGGGGCGGCGGGTGGCTCGCCGCGCTGGGCACAAACTTTTCGTTGGGAGCAGGCTTTCTTGATGGAGGCGGTGCGGCCACCGTGCACGCGCTCGGTGGGCTGAGCGCGCTGGCCCTGGTTTGGATCGCCGGGCCGCGCCGCGGCAAATTCCCCAGGGAAGGCCTCTCCACCGCGATTCCCGGCCACAACGCGGTGTATGTGCAGTTCGGCTGCCTGCTGGCGCTGGTCGGCTGGCTGGCCTGGAACGCGGCGGGCGCGATCCTGTGGCTGCACGCTCCGCTGTCCGCGCTGCCGGGCACGGCAATCAACACTCTGCTGTCGGCGGCGGGCGCGCTAGTGGCGACGTTCTCAGTGACACGCGTTCGCTTCGGCAAACCCGACGCCAGCCTCTGCGCCAACGGCTGGATGGCCGGGCTGGTTGCCTCCTGCGCTTATGCCGGTTTGGCTACGCCTGCCGAGTCGCTCTTCGCCGGGGCCGTGGCCGGAATCTTCACACCGCTGCTGGTCGAGGGGCTGGAACTGGCGCTTTCCATCGACGATCCCTCCGGCGCAGTAACCGTTCATGGCGCGGCAGGCCTGTGGGGATTGCTGGCCGCGGGTTTCTTCGCGCCACAACCGGGGCAGATGCTCGCGCAACTCGTGGGTATTGCCGCGCTGCTTGGCGTGATTTTCCCGCTGGTCTACCTGCTCTATGCGCTGCTGAACCGCGTGGTTGCATTTCGTGTCGATCCCGACGGCGAACGCATGGGCATGGACCTGCACGAACTCGGCGGCGGAGCTTATCCGGAGTTCGTGATTCACCGGGACGAGTCGTACCGATAGGTTGGCCGAAGCAGACGGATTCAAGACCACAATCAGACGCAAACGATTCCTGAGAACTTACGGCGGTTCTCCTGCAGCTATGAGCCATTTCGGACGGAATTCAAGGTGGCTTTTCCCTGATAAAAAAGCACTTAAGGCATTTCTCCCAATCCTCAAGAGTGCTCAATGGTTCGAAGGTTGCCGCTCACTGGGGTTCGCGTCAACTATGCGGTCTTGAACCCCTATACACCATTGGGAGAAATGCGTTAGCGGTTGTGCCCTGGTCACCACCTGCAGGAGACCCGCTCCAGCGATTACCAGTTGATTACTGGGGGCCCCCCCTCCCCCTATCTCTGAAAATAAGTTCCATGGATTCATGAGGTTAGCGCATGTCTAACGCTATAACCCATTGATTCTAAACCACTTCTTTGCAGAGTCTAGACAGCAAAGGAGTTAGAGACAGGGAACAGGGATCAGGGATCAGGGAACAGGGATCAGGGATCAGGGATCAGGGATCAGGGATCAGGGATCAGAGAGCATGAGACAGTTCCTACCTTTGCTGGGTTTATTGTGCGCGAAGAGACGGAAATTAACTGCAAAGTGCAGGGACATAGGGACTAGGGACGTAGGGACTAGAAAAACAATGACTTAGCTGACTACCGGATGGAGACGAACGGGGGAGCGGGGCTTGACAACTCGACGGCGCAGGTTTCTGCCAAGGGCGATATGGGCGTTTGGCGGGACCGATCCGTAGGCGGCGCAAATCGCTAAAACAAGGCCGGTTGCAGATCTTCCTTCCGTAGCTTTGGTTTCCCGCCGCGTCCTGCAACCGTGGGCGCCGCGGCCCGGACCTTTCCTTTGCGAGCGGGTACCTGTTTCGGGGCCGTGCCTTCCTCGATCGTTTGTTGGTCGGCCTTGGCAATTCCATATAGCTCATAGGCTAGGGCATTTAGCTTTCGATCCGCTGACGCGAGATTGTTCTGCGCCGTTTCTCGCTCCGCGTCGCTGTGAGCATTCTGTAAATGGGCCGTCCCGTCGATCATCTGTTTGACCAGCTGAACGATTCGGTCATGCGCTTCCTTCTCGGCGCCTTTGCTGAAGTCGATCCGCCGCATCGGGAGCTTTGAAACGCTATTCCAAAAGTATTCGTAAATTCCATTGCCTTTCAGCTTTGCTATGCCCTTGAAGCGAAACTCAAGCAATTTGGAGTTGAGGAGGCCGAGAAAATATTCAATGTTTTCCTTAGTATCTGGCTTTCTGAACAACACGATTGTGTCTGTTAGCCCGACAAAACGCCGCGAACGGTCGAGCGCAAAACGATTTCGGCTCGACAGGTAGGGCGAAACAATCTTCTCCTGCGAATAGTTCGACTTGTGCAGCGGCCATGTGAACTTCCACCATTCGCAGTTGCCGCGCTTATAGGCGGCACGTTTCTTCAGCTTGGCCTCATGCTGGTCGAGGTATTGCCTGATGGGGTGGGGCAATTCGGAAATTTCGTCTGCATTCTCCACCCAAAGCATGTACTCGTTGCGGTCCCGAATGAAGTACCGATCAATATCGGAATTTGCGGCCCGTTTGCGGCTCCACTTCTTGCCCAGGCCTAGCCTCTTCGAGTCCGCACTTGTGAGCCCAGCAAAAACCTCATTCAGGCCCGTTTGCATTCCCTGGCCGATCAATAACACATCATCTGCTTTCGGATGGTTGCCGTCGATTTTATCGTAGATCCCCTTTATCGCCTCAGACGAAAAGTTCCAGCTGTTATCTGTTAGCTCTGCTTGATTAACCTCGATATCTTCAAACAGGCCACCACCATTTCCAGCAGTCAGCGCAGTCTCAACATCTTTTACTGTTGGGTTTGCGGCCTTCAATTTCCTGACGGTGAAGTTGCTGCCTGGAAGCGCTGCCTTCTGCATAACTGTGATTGCCGTCGCAATCCCCGCTTCATTGAACACCTTGAAATCACCGAAGTCGACAATTTCCTCCATTTGTGCGTTTTTGCGGAGAAAATCTCGTAGCCGGTTGCTCTTATATGACTCGAGAAAGGCACGTGAAACAATCATTCCGACTCTGTTTTTCGTGAGCTTGACTGCTCGGTACAGAAAGTAATTTAGAATATCCGTCTTGTCATTCCACACCGCCGAGTAGTGCTCCATCAGGTATTTCATTGGGCGGGACTTCTTGCCGAGCGTGTCGACGTTGAAATAAGGCGGATTCCCTATCACCGCGTCGAAGCCGCCGGCGTCGCAAATCTCAGCGAACTGTGTGTCCCAGTCGAACGGGCGAATCCTTTCCTGCTCGGCGGCATTCGGAAACAGGTCGAGATAGTCGCTCTCAATCAGCGAGTTGCCAATGCGTATATTCTTCGTTAGATCGGGAAGCAGTCGTTCTTCGGGAAAGAGTCTTTGCTGTCTTGCGACACTGGCCTGGGTCTCACCCTCAAGTATCTTGAGATAGAGGGAGAGCATGGTCACTTCGACCGCCTGAGGATCAAGATCGACGCCAAAGATGTTGTTGAGGAGTATCTGCCGTTTTAGATGAGTGGTGAGTTGCAGGTTGCCCTGCGCGTCAGTGTAGCAGTACTCGTCTTTCTGCTTGCCAGGATTCGTCTCGTACCAACGCAAATAAGCTTCACTAATACGTTCAAACACGCGAATGAGAAAGCTGCCCGAACCGCAAGCAGGGTCGAGAACCTTGAGCCAGGAAATATCTTTCGGGGCCTTCCCCTTCGCTAACATGCCGACAGTGCGCTCAACGATGTAGTTGACGACATATCGAGGTGTGTAGTAGACCCCGCCAGCTTTGCGTACTTCCGGCTTCGGTTTGGCGCTGACCGAGCCGCCCTTAGTGACATGAACTACCTTGCCTATGAATCGCTCGTAGACCGCCCCGAGTATTTCGACCGGGATCGTGTTGAAAAGGTAGGGCGAGTCTTCGCTTGAAAGTTTCTCGATAAAGTCGGTCAGAAACTCATCTGAGACCCCGATCCTTTCGGATTCGTGATTTCGCTTGAACAATGCACCATTGAATTCGCGGTCAAGTTTACGGAAATGACCGACCAAACGCGGGTAGAGCGCTGGTCTGTTCTTGGTTATATTGCGCCATTCGGCGACGATGTTCTCAAGGGATGTGCCAGTTTCGATCTCGCGATCCTCGCAGAAGCGGACGAACAGAATGCGATCAAGAATCCTCTGGACCACCTCGTTTAGCGAGGTGTCCGTCCATTCAAATTTGGGGTTCCGGCGGACTATATCCCTCGCAAGGTCAACCCGAAAATCCTCCAGGTCAGCCAGGAACGCCGAGTCCAGCACGCGCTCTCGCGGCAATTTGACCAGCCAGCCCTGCCGAGCCCTGTCTTTGGGCACCCTTTTCTCAAGGCTCGCAACATAGTTTTCAAGGGAGTTTTGCGCAACGGCTTCATATGAGAACAGGTTCCAGATCAACTGTGCGTTCAATTGGTATTCAGTGAAGTGCCACCTCAGGACAGGGTCAAAGGGGCTGCTGGCGTCCGGCTTACCCCCTACGACGAAGACCTTAAGCTCTTGGAAGTCGCCCAACACGCCCACCAAGAGCCCAAGGTTGAACGCATACCGCTGAGCTTGGTAGCAGGCGGCTGAACTTAATCCTTCTTTTGGCCGTTTGGCCTCACATACGAATCGATCGATTCCGTCTGTGCGAAAGATGTAGTCGGCCTTCTTTTTCCGCCCAGCAATGTTTACGCGGGTCTCTAGTTGCACGTCCCTTAGCTGTTGGGATTTTCGGGGTCGATTCTCCAAGTCCCAGCCCAAAGCGCGCCAAAGTGGATTGAGAAAGTCGTTCCTCAGTGCCTGTTCATCGTAGTCGTCACCATTGTAGTAATGTGCATCGTCCCGAAAATCAGAGACGAGCCGGTCGAGTTCGGCGCGGAATGTGTCGAAAGTGGCCTTTGTCATTTGGGCTATCAAACTCTCATGCGTGGATGTGGCGCGAACTCCATTTGCAGCTTGCCTCTTCGCTTTTCAGTGTATACCTGCAATTTCTGCTATAAAGGCCAGTCTTTCCTCGTCCCCTTCACCCCATTAACCCAAAAGGAACGCGCCACAACCTGTTTCAGGTCTGCCGATTAGAGCCGCGTCTTTGCGATCAGTCTTGAGAAGTCGGCTTGTGGGAAGCGATTGTTGGCGATGCCGGCGCGGTGCTGGCTGGATGGGCGGCGGGGTTTTGAGACGCAGAGGTTCCTAGTGTGGTGTCCCCGAATTTCGTGACACAATGAGCGAAGAACAACCGCAGATCCTTCGACTCATTTGGCGCAAAACGCGCCAAAATTCGCTCAGGATGACAATTTCATTGTGGTGCGAACTTCTGACTCACCACACTCGCAAAGAGCTTCCTCAGCGGCGGGCGAGGAGCAGCATCACGACGAACAGCAGGACCGGGACGAGGGCCAGTCCGGCGTAGAGCGCCAGCTTACGGCCATTCAACTGAATGCGCCCATGCAGGGCCGTGCGGCGATGGCCGGTTTCGACGCCGACCAGCTCCTGGTGCTCGAGCTCCCAGGCCATCTCAGCGGCGGTCGAGTAGCGATGGCGCGGGTCGCGCTGAAGAGCGCGAAAGAGGATTTCTTCGATCTCGGGCGAGATCTCGGGGTTCAGTTCGCGCGCCGGAGCGGGATCGATCAATAACCGCTCGTTCATCACCGCCAGCGGATTCGACCCGGTGAACGGCGGCTGGCCGGTAAGCATTTCGTAGAAGATGGCGCCGAGGGAGTAGACGTCGCTGCGCTGGTCGCCGCGGCGGCCCTTCACCTGCTCGGGGGAAATGTAGTCGGGCGTGCCCAGGGCCGGCGTAATCCCGATGGGCGTGATGCGCCGCGCGTCTTCCTTCAGGGCGATACCGAAGTCGATGATCTTGATGCGGTCGCCGTCGCAGACCATGATATTTTCCGGCTTTAGATCGCGGTGCACGACGCCGTGCTTGTGCAGGTTGTCGAGGGCGTCGCAAATAGCCAGAGTGAGCGCGACGGCGCGCTCAATGGGAAGTTTCCGCTGCTCGTTGAGGCCCCGCTCGTTCAGGATCGTCCGGAGCAGGCGACCCTCCACCCATTCGATGACCATATAGCGACGGCTTCGCTCTTCGCCGTCGTAGGTTTTGACCACGCCGGGATGATCGATTTCCTGGCCGATCTCCTCCTCGCGGCGGAAGCGCTCCAGCAGAACCGGGTCGGTCTCCATCTCCGGGTGCGGAATCTTCACGGCTACCTGCCGGCCGTTGCGCAGGTCCGTGGCGCGGAAGAGCGTGGACATGCCGCTGCGCGCAACCTCAGCGTCAAGACGGTAATGGTCCAGCGTGTCTCCGGCATTCAAAGTGGCCACGGCTACAGTCAGCATCGCAGTTCCGATTGTGTCATGCAATTTGTAAGAAAACTGCAAGGATTGGCGAAGCGGGAAATCGAATCGAAGGGGGCGCATCGCCGGGAAACCGTCCGCGCCGGGAGAAAGCTCAGGGAGACTGAGGATACGTTCCCTCCCGGCCGCGCAGAAAAGGGCCGGATTGTTTGCCCGAATCATTATGATGGAGGACAAGATGTCCCGAGTATTTTGCACCTCTGCGGCCTGCCTGGCGCTGGCTTGCGCGACATGGCCTGCTGTGGCCGGCGCAACCGCATCCAAAGCTCGTTCCGCCAAGCCGGAGCCGCCGCAGGACACGGGCTTCCTCAACCGCCGCATCGAGCTGCATGGGATCACCTACCGTTTTCAGGTCTACCTGCCCGAGGATTGGCGGCGCGACGACGGCAAGCGATGGCCCATCATCCTCTTCCTGCACGGCCGGGGCGAGCGCGGTTCCGAGGGCATGTGGCAGACGCAGATCGGGATTGCCGAGGCGGTGCGCAACCACCCCGACCGTTGGCCGTTTGTCATCGTGATGCCGCAGTGCCCGCAAAACGCCCACTGGACCGATCCCGCCATGCTGGAGCTGGCGATGGCCGCGCTCGATGGGGAATCGGCCGAATTCCACGGTGACCCGGCGCGCACCTATCTCACTGGCCTTTCGATGGGCGGCTATGGGGCCTGGGAACTGGCGCGCCTGCATCCCCATCGCTGGGCCGCCATCGTCATTGCCTCGAGCGGCGTCTTTTGGAGCTATGAGCCGGAGCGCTGGCAGGAGGCCTCGGTGCTGCCCGCGGAGTATGCCCGATGTGTGGGGCGCACGCCGGTCTGGCTTTTCCACGGCAGCCTCGACCCCGTGGTGGCGCCGCGGCAGAGCGAGTTGATGTTCGACGCCATCAAAGCCGATGGGGGCAATATTCGATTATGGGTCTACCAGGGGCTCAAGCACGATTGCTGGACTCGCGCCTACGACGAGCCGGAGCTGCCGCGCTGGCTGCTCGCACAGCGTATTCCCGCCGCTCCCGAGACCATGGCCGAATTCCTCATGATTCCGCTGCGTCCGCCTACCATCAAACTGTCTATCGCCCAGCTCGACAGCCTAGCCGGCGATTACCGCGAGCCAAACGGGCACGCCGACGAATCCATATTCCGGCAGGGGGATCAGCTCTTCGAAAGGAGCACGGGCGGCGAGGTCATGGGGCTGGAGGCGGAAACTGCCGATACGTTCATCCGGCCAAGCGACACGACCGGCGCACACAACGTGCACTTGACCTTTGAGCGCGATGCCGAAGGCCACGTGACGGCCTTCATCCTCCGCGACAGCCGTCACGAAGAACGGTGGGTGAAGCTATCACCCGCCGCTGGCCAGTAAAGTGACTTCGCGGTTGCCGCCGGAATCTGCTGTTACTCCTGGCAGCAGATCTCAAATTATTTCCGACAGGTTATCTGGGCCCGGAGCGCGGAGGCGCCTGTCCGGCGGTCTTTGGGCAAGTCTCCTGGAACAATCCGCCTCGCGGTTGCGTAGCTTATTCTCAACATGGAGGAGGCAACATGTATTGCAGTGGATGTGGCCATGCGTTGGAACCGGGACAGGTAGTTTGCCCGCAGTGCAACCGGCCGGTGGCGCCGGCCACGCCGATCCCGTCCGTACCCAACCTCCAGTTCGAATTGGAGCGCTACGCCGGCAAAGTGAGAGTACTGGGTGTTCTGTGGCTGATCTATGCCGGTCTGTCTCTGCTGTTGGGCTTCGCCGGGCTGGCCTTTGTTCGTGGCATTTTTCAGGGAGGCTTCGGTCCCTGGATGCACGGCCCGATGTTTCCGGGGTGGTTCGGGCCTGCTTGGATACATCTGGCATGGCTGGTTCTGTCGATTCGCGCCGTGTTGTGCGCCGTGGCGGGCTGGGGTCTGCTGGAACGGGCGCAGTGGGGACGCATCGTGGCCATTGTGGCCGCCATCGTATGCCTCATCAAGATTCCCTTCGGCACCGCCCTGGGCATCGCCACGCTGGTAATTTTGCTCGGCTACCGGAATTCGACGCTCTACGACCAGCTGTGAGCGGCGCGGTTTTAAGCCCGCGCTGTCTTACAATCGAACCATGAGCTTCCCGACCATGCGGATGAGACGGATGCGGCGCACGGAACCATTGCGCGCGCTGGTCTGCGAGACCGTGCTGACGCCCGGCGACCTGATCTTCCCTTTGTTCATTTGCCCCGGCAAGGGCGTGCGTAACCCGGTCAGCTCCATGCCCGGCGTCTTCAATCTCTCGGTGGACGAAGCGGTGCGCGAAGCCGGGGAGGCTGCGCGGCTGGGCCTGGGCGGATTGCTGCTCTTTGGACTGCCCGAGTCGAAGGACGAGCAGGGCGCCGGCGCCTGGGAAGAAAACGGCATCGTGCAGCAGGGACTGCGCGCGCTGAAGCAGTCCGAGGCCGGCAAGAAGCTGGTTCTCATCGCCGACGTTTGCCTGTGCGAATACACCAGCCACGGCCACTGCGGCGTGGTGGTGAAAACGGGCGACGGCTTCGAAGTAGACAACGATCCCACGCTCGATCTGCTGGCCCGCACGGCCGTGAGCCAGGCCAAAGCCGGCGCTGACGTGGTGGCCCCCAGCGACATGATGGATGGCCGCGTAGCCGCCATTCGCCGCGCTCTCGACAGCGCAGGTTTCACGCAGACGCCCATCCTCAGCTACGCCTCGAAGTTCGCTTCCGCTTTCTACGGGCCCTTCCGCGAGGCGGCCGATTCCGCGCCGCAATTCGGCGACCGCAAGACCTACCAGATGGACGGCGCCAACCTGCGCGAGGCCCTGCGCGAGATCGATCTCGACATCGAGGAGGGTGCGGACATGATTCTGATGAAGCCCGCCATGCCTTATCTCGACGTGGTGCGCGCGGCCCGCGAGCGGGTAGGCGTGCCCATCGGCGCCTACCAGGTCTCCGGCGAGTATTCCATGCTTCAGGCTGCCTTCCAAAAGGGCTGGCTCGATCCGTCGCGCGCGATTCTGGAGTCGCTGGTCGGTATTCGCCGCGCCGGAGCGGATTTCGTCGTCACGTATTTCGCCAAGGAAGCCGCCAAACTGTTGGCGTAGTCGCTCCACGGCCATACCAGGCGCGGCTGGAGAGGTTTGGCGAACCGCGGAAATAAAACCGGAATGAAAAACCTTTGGATTCCCGGCGCGGTGTGTTTTTCTAGCTAGAAACCCTATGCGCAAGCAACTGGAAGCCTATTTTGAATTTGCCCGCCTGGGAACCAACTGGCGCACGGAGATTCTGGCCGGGGTCACGACGTTCCTGACCATGGCCTACATCGTGCTGGTGAACCCGGCGGTGCTGGCCGATGCCGGATTGCCGCTGCCCGCGGTCACTGTGGCTACATGCCTCTCGGCGGCCTTCGGTTCCATCCTGATGGGCGTCATCGCGCGGTATCCCCTTGCGCTGGCGCCGGGCATGGGCCTGAACGCCTACTTTACCTACACCGTCTGCCTGAAGATGCACGTGCCCTGGCAAACGGCGCTGGGCGCGGTATTTCTTTCCGGCGTCATTTTTCTGGCCATCACCCTGGCCGGCCTCCAGCGGGTGATCCTGCGCGCGGTTCCTCATCAGCTTTATGCCGCTGTCGCCGGCGGCATCGGCCTTTTCATCGCGTTCATCGGCTTACAGCACGCAGGGCTCGTGGTGCGCGATCCGAACACATTGGTCGGCATGGGCAGCATCCGCAACCCGACTGCGTATCTCACCCTTCTGGGCTTGATTCTGATGGTCGCTCTCGAAATCAGAAAGGTGAAGGGTTCCATTCTCATCGGCGTGCTCACCGTCACCGGAATTGCCTGGGCGTTCGGGATGGTCCACTGGACTCCGGCTGCGGGCGGCATGGGCGCGCTGACCCAGACGGCGTTCAAGCTGAACATCGCGGGCGCGGTCAGCAAGGGCCTGCTCGAGATCATCTTCGTCTTCTTCTTTGTGGATTTGTTCGACAACCTGGGCACGCTGGTGGCCGTGACCAAGCGCGCCGGGCTGATCGGCGCGGACCACTCCATTCCCCGGCTGAACCGGATTCTGATGGCCGATGCCACAGCGAGCATCTTTGGCTCGCTGACCGGAACCTCCACCGTGACCAGCTACGTGGAGTCGACGGCGGGCGTGGCCGCTGGCGGCCGGTCGGGCGTGACGGCGATCGTGACGGGGCTGCTGTTTCTGGGAGCCATCGTCGCCGCGCCATTCGCCGGCATCGTACCCCAGGCGGCGACCGCGCCCGCGCTCATTCTGGTGGGCTCGCTCATGCTGGCCACCATCACCGAGATTCACTGGCACGATCCGCTGGTCGCCGTTCCCGCATTCCTGACGCTGGTTCTGATTCCGCTCACCTATTCCATCGCCAACGGGCTGGGCTTCGGCGTGATCGCCTGGGCGGTACTGCACCTGTTCGCGGGAAAGGTCCGGCGGCAGGACTGGCTGCTTTACATCCTCGCCGCGCTTTTCCTGGCCCGGTTCATCTACCTCGGCGCGAGCTAAAATCTGCTACCATATTGCTCGCTCGACAATAAGGAGCAGCCATGCACTGGTATGACTACTTGAGCTATTTTTTCGGCGGAGCCTTCCTGGCCAATTCCCTGCCCCACCTGATCAACGGGCTCTCAGGGCGCGCGTTCCAGACTCCGTTTGCCAAGCCGCCTGGGAAAGGCCTGTCGTCATCGACGGTGAATGTTCTGTGGGGCTTCTTCAACCTCGCCGTTGCCTACCTGCTCCTCGTTTGCGTGGGCAACTTCAGCCTGCACAACACCTGGCAAGCGATCGCTCTTGGCGCGGGCATATTGGTCATGTCGCTCAATCTTGCCCGCGCCTTCGGGCGTTTCCACGGCGGATTGTAGGACCTGTCTACGTTGCCGCTTATGCCTGCCGGCGGCAATCTCAACCCATGTCGCACGAAAGTCGTAAACTCATCTCATTCGTTCCCTGTAGTATGAGTGGGAGGTTCGTGCCACCCACGAAGAAACGGACCATGAGGGCGAATGGGAACCCGCGGATGGAGAAATCGCGGCAGATGAGTCTGTCCCGGCTGGCCATTGCGGTTCTGGTTTCACTGGCGCTGGGGTTGGAACTCTCAGGCTGCGAGAACGTGGCCACCTATACGCAGCCGAGCCTGGTCCGCTTCATCGACGCTTCTTACATCGCTCCGGCCGCGGATGTAGCCGTCGAGGGCGAGCTTCTGGCCGCCAACGTCGGCGCGGGAACCATTACGTCTTACGGCACCGTGCCCGCCGACAGCGCCGCACTCATCGAGATCACCGCCGCTACCGGGAGCACGTCGCTGGTGACCACCAATGGCACGCTGTTGCCTGGCCGGCAGAACTCGGTCTTTCTGACCGACAACGGCGCGGTGCCCAACGGTTATGAGGTCACAATCCTTGAAGATCAGCATGTGGAGGCAGCAAGCGGCCACTCCGCCTTCCGCTTCCTCAACCAGGCGCCCAAGACCGCCGCGGTCGATATCTACATGGTTCCGTCGGGAACCACATTGGCCGACAGCGATCCGCTGGTCGCCGATCTCGCCGTGGGCGGCGCCGCTGGATATACCAGCTTCACCTCGCAGACCGTGACCATGGTCGTCACGCCAACCGGCAAGACCACGCCACAGTACACCTCTACGCCCATCACCCTCGTCGGCGGAGAAGTGCGCACCGTGCTCATCATGGATACACAGTTGACCAGCAATCCGCCCGTCCAGGCGACCATGGCCGACGACGCCGGACCGGCGGATTAGCCGGTCTGCCCCACCCCACCACGTCAAATATCAATTTGGAACTGCTGGCGGTGCGTCCCTCCGGCATCACATTCCAGCCGGCCACCGTGCGCGTATACTTTTCGGCGTGGTACGTTGAGCACGCCATGGACGTTATGGATCCGTCATCCTTCCTGAGCACGAGCGCGCTGCAGAACGCGGCCGTGCTCACCATTGTGCTGGCCTTTGCCGGTTACCTGGTCACCTTCATGAGCAACCGCATGATGGCGCGCCGCTCCGACCGGCTGCGGCAGGTGAACCAGCGGCTGAACGAGTTCTACGGCCCGCTCTATGTGGCCACGGTGGCGGGCAACATCGCCTATAAATCGCTGCTAAGCAAGCAGGGCAAGACGCAGTGCCATCCCATCCGCGACGAGGATTTAAAGGAGTGGGTGCTGTGGATGACCACCATCTTCATGCCCCTCAATGACGTGCGCGAAAAGATCATCATCGAGAACGCTCACCTGATCGTCGAGGAACAGATGCCGCAATGCCTGCTCGACTTTGTCACTCACGTGGTGGGCTACAAAGCGATGCTCTCCAAGTGGGCGGAGGGCGACTACTCGGAGCGCCGCTCGATGATTGGCTGGCCGCCGGAGTTCGACATCTACGTCGAGCGCTCCTACAAGGCCCTCAAATCCGAGCAGACGCGTCTGCTGCACAACGCTTTGTGGAGGCTCTGGCACCGGGTCGCCGGGCGCGGCTGATGCGGCAGAAGTCTCCTGCTTACTCACGCGCGGGCAGGCGCAGATTCTCCCACAAGCGCAGCGCGGGGCCGGCCTGATTGATGGTGTAGAAGTGCAGCCCAGGCGCCCCATTGCGTAACAGCGTCTCACAGAGTCGCGTCACCACGCTCAAGCCGAAGTCGAGCAGGGCCGGCTTCGTGTCCTCTAACTCTTCCAGGCGCAGGCGCACCCAGCGCGGCAGGTCCGCGCCGCAACCGTTGCAGAAGCGCATGGTGTTGGCGTAGCTGGTGATGGGCATGATGCCAGGCACGATGGGAATTTTGATACCCGCCTTGTCGCACCGTTCCACGAAATCGAAGTACGCATCGGCGTTGTAGAAGAGTTGGGTCAGCGCCGCGTCGGCGCCCGCCTCGACCTTGCGGCGGAAGTGCTCGAAATCCTCGCTCGGCCGATCGGCCTGGGGATGCATCTCAGGGTAAGCAGCGACCTCGATCGTGAACGCATCGCCGTGCTTCTCGCGGATAAAGCTGACCAGTTCGTTGGCGTAGTGAAACTCGCCCGGCGCCGCGGCGCTCAGCGCTGTGGCGGGCAGATCGCCGCGCAGAGCCACGATGCGCTTGACGCCCGCGTCGCGGTAGCGCTCAAGCTGCTCCGCCACATGGGCGCGCGTGGAGCCAACGCAGGTCAGGTGCGGCGCTGCTTCTACGCCGGTGTGTTCCACCACCGTCAACAGCGTCTCGTACGTTCCCTCTTGATCCGACCCGCCCGCCCCGTGCGTGATAGAGAAATAATCGGGCTTCAGCGCTGCCAGTTGGGCGATCGTGGCCGGCAGCCTCGCTGCGCCTTCCGGCGTGCGCGGCGGAAACAGCTCGAAGGAAAAACTTAGCTTCGCATTCATACGCGAACCATCCGAATCGAATCCCCGGAACAGTTCCGATCACCGAGCACTGTTCCCTAGAAGCTGTTTCACAACTACCTCAGATTTCCCGAAAACCTTCCCTCAGTGGCTGAAGCCAGCGATTTCCCTGATTCCTTTACGGCACGGCTGAAGCCGTGCCCTTTCAAAACCAGGTTATGAAACAGCTTCTAGTATCTGTAGTGCTCCGCCTTGTACGGCCCTTCCACCGGCACGCCAATGTAGTCGGCTTGCTTCTGGGTGAGCTTTGTCAGCTTCACGCCGATCTTCTCCAGATGCAGCCGCGCCACTTCCTCGTCCAGCTTCTTGGGCAGCGTGTACACATTCACCTTGTAGGTGTCGCGGTTCTTCCACAAGTCGATCTGCGCCAGCGTCTGGTTAGCGAAACTGTTGCTCATCACGAAGCTCGGATGGCCCGTCGCGCAGCCCAGATTCACCAGCCGCCCCTCGGCCAGGATGAAGATACCGTGGCCGTCGGGGAAGGTATAAAAATCCACCTGCGGCTTGATGTTGAGTTTGGCCAGGCCCGGCGCAGAGTTCAGCCGGTCCATCTGTATTTCGTTGTCGAAATGGCCGATATTACAGACGATCGCCTGATCCTTCATCTTCCGCATGTGCTCGAGCGTGATGATGTCGGTATTGCCGGTGCAGGTGACGTAAATGTCGCCGCGGCCCAGCGTGTCCTCGACGGTCGTCACCTCGAATCCCTCCATCGCCGCCTGCAGCGCATTGATGGGGTCGACCTCAGTGACCACGACGCGCGCGCCCATGCCGCGCAGCGAGTGCGCGCAGCCTTTGCCTACGTCGCCGTAGCCGCAGATGACTGCGACCTTGCCCGCCACCATCACGTCCGTGGCGCGCTTGATGCCGTCGGCCAGCGACTCGCGGCAGCCGTAGAGGTTGTCGAACTTGCTCTTCGTCACCGAGTCGTTCACGTTGATGGCCGGAACCAGCAGTTTGCCCTGTTCCATCATCTTGTAGAGCCGGTGTACGCCCGTGGTCGTCTCTTCCGACACGCCGCGCCAGTCCTTCACTACGTTGTGCCAGTGCTTCGGGTCGTCCGCGTACACGCGCTTCAGCAGATCCTTGATTACCTGCTCCTCATGGTTACCCGAGGGGCTATCGACCCAGCCATCGCCCTCTTCCAGCTCATAGCCCTTGTGAATCAGCAGCGTGGCGTCACCGCCGTCGTCCACCACGAGCTGCGGCCCCTTGCCTCCCTTGTGCGTGAGTGCGCGATAGGTGCACTCCCAATAGTCCTCCAGCGTTTCGCCCTTCCATGCGAACACTGGCACGCCTGCCGCCGCAATGGCCGCGGCCGCATGGTCCTGCGTGGAAAAAATGTTGCAGCTCGCCCAGCGTACCTCGGCGCCCAGGCTGACGAGAGTCTCGATCAGCACCGCCGTCTGAATGGTCATATGCAGCGAGCCGGTCACGCGCACGCCGGCCAGCGGCTTTTCCGCCGCGTATTTGTTGCGGATCGCCATCAGTCCCGGCATTTCCTGCTCGGCGATGACGATCTCCTTGCGGCCCCAGTCGGCCAGGCTCAGGTCAGCAACTTTGTATTCGGCTTCGACCTTTTCAACGGTTGCGGTTGCCATGAAGTTCTCCTCGTATCGACGTATCGTGATATATTGATGTGTACCAGAATCCTGCCATGCCGTCAATCGTCAAAACGCTGCGCGTGGTGGCCGACCCCAACCGGCTGCGTATGTTGTTGCTTTTGAAGAGCGAAGAACTCTCCGTGGCCGAACTGCAGGAGATTCTGGCCATGGGCCAGAGCACCATCTCCACGCACCTTTCGCTGCTCAAGCTGGCTGGATTGGTGGAGGATCGCCGCACCGGCAAGAGCAATCTCTACCGCCTCTCGGCTGCTGCCGCTCCTGAAAGCGGCGGCCTTTGGGACGAGTTGCTGGGACGGGCTGGACAGGAGATCGCAGAAGCCGGCGCCGACCAGGCCGCCATGCGCCGCGTGCTGCGCAAGCGCCAGGACAAGATGCGCGCTTTCTTCGACAGCGTGGCTGGCCGCCTGGGCAGGAATTACGTCCCGGGAAAGTCGTGGAAGAGCCTGGCTGAGGCGCTGCTACGCCTGATGCCGCCGCTCGTCGTGGCCGATCTGGGCGCGGGCGAGGGCGCTTTTGCGCTGCTCCTCGCACAACGCGCAAAAACGGTCATCGCCGTCGACAGTTCCGCCAAAATGATCGAGGTGGGCCGCGAGCAGGCACAACGGCACGGCCTAAAAAATGTCGACTACCGGCAGGGCGACATGGAAGAGATTCCCATCGGCAGCGGCGAGGTCGATTTGGTCTTCTTCTCGCAATCCCTGCACCACGCGCTGCACCCCGAGCGCGCCCTTGCCGAAGCGGCGCGGATTCTGGTCCCTGGCGGCCGCATCGTCGTCCTCGACCTCGTCAGGCACCGTTTCGAGGAGGCGCGCGAGATGTACGCCGACGAGTGGCTGGGCTTTGGCGAAGCCGAACTCGAAGCGTTGTTCGCGAAGGCCGGTTTCGCCAGCGTTGAAACCTCAGTTGTGGACAAAGAGCCGGAGACGCCGCAGTTTCAAACGCTGTTGGCTGTGGGCAAAAAGCATAACTAGACACCCGAAGCGGTCCTGGGCGCCCCATCCGTGGCGCAGATCGCTGTAGCGATCCGCCGAGGCGGTCGTCAGGAGCGGCAGATTGAAACTCCATCGGGGCATCCAACGTCATCTGCAAATGGGGATTGTGCCGCACGACAGATTCTTCTCTATCTATCCTGGGAAAGATGGTATGATCGGGTTCGATCGGCGGAATACCCGGGACAACGGCATAGAGACGAGTGTTACGTCGTTCAGGCTCCGTCCAAAGATCCAGGCTCCCCCAATCAAATCGGAGGTGCGTCATGAGTACATTGCTCAGGTTTCTTGGGCCGATGCGGAGCCCAGTCGTTGTTTTCTGCGCCGTATTGACACTGGGCGCTGCGGCCCTGGGCGCGTCCTCGAAGGGATCGGCATCGAGCTCGAGCTCGGGCTCAGGCGCATCGTCGCAAGGTAACGCAAGTACCGCGAATCCAGAAGGGTTCGCCATCGAATCGGAGATGCTGACCTACACGGCTATGGACTCGGAAGGCACGGCAGTTGCCTGCGGCATCGCGCACAACGTGGGCGCCGCGGATGCCAATTGCGCACCGCAGCCAATCACGGGTCCGCCGGTCGGCGTGGTGGTCGTCTCGTCGGGGTCCAGCGCGCTGAATGAATTTCAGCTCTGGCGCACCGACATTTCCACGATGGACATGCTCACCCTGCGCGCCAATCATTATTGCCCGCAAGGTCCGGAAGGAAGAGGGGCGTCGTCTCCGACGCTTCTGGGCACGATAACATCGATGTTTCCTGAGAGCCAGGCGGCGTCATTTGCGATGTCACTGCTGAGCGCCACTGCGGAAGCTTCTCCTCTCGAAGGGAACATCCTGGACCGGACGCTTGCGAATGACGTTGCAGGACATTTGAGGGCGCTTGGGGTCGATGTCGTCATCCCGGATAACTACATGCCGTATTCGCTCACTGTGATCGACGCGAATCACTCCCCGTTTCTGACCAAGTATGTTGCGCTCATCAAAGTGCGCGCATGCGTTGCTCCAACTGCGCCGGAAAAGCAAGAGGGGGCGGCAACGGGCGCAGAGCCAGCCCCGCCTGGGGATAGGGCCGCGGAGGCACAGGTAGAGGCTGACAAGAAGGCCATTGCGCAGGCCATCGACGCCTTCCTGAAGTCGCTCACCGAGCCCGATGTTTTTGACGTGCCCAAGCCACCGCCAGGCGCGCCTCCTGCTCCGCAAACGCCGGTCATTTCTCATCTGAACGCCGTTCTTAGGGCCGACGGCCTGGCGCAGGAGCTTGACGCGGCTTCGCCCGATGCACGATCCGGCGCGAACGGCATCTGGTATGTGCTCTCGCTCCAGGCGCTGGAATCGGGTGGAACTCTGTTGAAATCCGGAAACGCCATAACGGGCACAAAGACCAGTTACAGCGGCGGAGCAATCGGAACGTATGCGCTGTTCCGTTTGAATGGGAATGTGGCGTGCTCGGGAGTCTTCTTCAACTATGAACCTCCCACGCTCACCAGCAAAATTCCAGACTTGCTCAAGAGCACTCAACCGGCGGCGGAAGGAAAGCTGGTCGGCGGCTGCCGTTAGGGTCAACGGCGAGTCCTTTGCAATCGGCCGAACCACCCGGCTTTGCTGAACGGGGGACGGTCCTCCAAACCCGTCCCCTTCGTCCTGCGCTTCATGAACGGATTCCTCCCGTCCCCGTAGGATCTCCGCCAACGCGGGACCAGTATTTCTCTCCGTGGGAATGCGCCGCTCTCAGCGCATTTTGCTCTCCGCCTCAAGGAGTTGACGCTTGCGCTCTACGCCCCAGCGGTAGCCGGTGAGCGAGCCGCTGGCTCCCACTACGCGATGGCACGGCACCAGCAGCGCCACGCGGTTGGTAGCGCAGGCGCGAGCCACGGCGCGCGTGGCTTTAGCATCGCCCAGTTCGCGCGCCAACTGGCTGTAACTGCGCGTCTCGCCGCGCGGAATCTGCCGCAGCGCTTGCCACACGCGCAATTGAAAAACGGTTCCGCGCAGATCCAACTCCGTTGTGGTCTGGTTTTGGAAAAGATTCGTGCCGGTATGAACGCTCTCTACAGCCGCCGCGATCCAGCGCGAGAGCGACGGATCGCGGCGCAACTCGGCTGCGGGAAATTCCGCGCGCAGGCTGCTCTCGGCCTCGGTCTTCGTAGCCGCGAGCGAAAGCCAGCAAAGGCCGCGAAGCGTGGCCCCGACGACGACCCAACCGAAGGGCGAGCGCGCCGTTACATATGCGATCTGCTCGCCCTTGCCGCCCTGGGCAAACCGCGCGGGCGTCATGCCCAACTGGTTGCCTTCGTAGGCGCGGCTCGACGAGCTGTACCCGGCGTTGTAGATGGCGTCGGTCACGGGTTCACCCTGCCTAAGCGCGCCACGCAGGCGGCCGGCCTGCAGCGCGCGCCTGTATTCGAGCGGGCTCACGCCCATCTCGCGCTTGAAAAGCCTCTGCACAGTGAACGGGCTGAGCCTTACGAGCCGGGACAGCTCTGCCAGGCGCACGGGCCGGTCGACATGCGCTTCAATGTGCGCGCGAATCTTGTCCAAATGGGCGCCGTGCGCAGCGCCAGGCCGGCACCGTTTGCAGGGGCGAAAGCCGGCGGCCTGCGCTTCGGCCGCTGTGCGGAAAAAACGCACGTTGGCGCGCAAAGGACGGCGGCTCGCGCAGCCGGGGCGGCAAAAGACGCCTGTGGTCGCCACTCCGTAGAAGAAGCGTGCCCGCGGATCGTGGGCGACGAGTTGTTTCCACGCGGCTTCGGGATCGAGACTCGAGGCCGAAACAGCGTGCGGAATCTTTGCATGTGTCACTGCGTTGGCTGTTGCGACTTGTGAGCTTGTGCTCATGGAATCTATCGTCGCCCTTGTACGCTTCCTACGCTATCCGATTCTTGCGCGCAATTCGGAATTCTTTTGGAAAACAGTGCTGCGCGAAGGTCATCTGCGGCAAAGCAATATCTGTATTGGCCCGGCGGGCGACGGCAAACCCTTCGGCCCCGCTCATTTCTCCTTGATGGCTGCAAGCAGCAGCACCCAGTCGCCATCGCCGTCGTGATTCTTTCCGGGGGGCGTGAACTCCTGCGTTCCTTTGTTCGCAAAGGGCCCCATGGAGATGGTTGTATAAACCCCGTTCGAGGGGTCAAACCACTTGGCAATTGCCGGCGCCTTCAGGCTCGCCATGTCCACAGTGATCGTCCGCTCGGTCGGCATGTAGGCGACCGCAAATGAGCCGTCAGGCGTTTTAGAGGCAGTGGAGAAATCGCTTTTGCTGACGCGGGTTTGCATATCTCCAGGACTTCCAAATCCGGCAGTGACGACCGTGTGGTCTTGGTCCGGAACGAGATCCTGCCACGGAAGGGAAGAAAAAAAACCGTGCCAAATCATTAACTGTGTCACTCCGGCCGTGTCGATATAGTACTTCCATCCGGGCGCCATATAGCAGGTAAAGGCGTTGCCGTAGAGTTGCCCTTTACCCCCGCTCAACATAGCCCAATACTCCTAACGTCTAAGCACTAGGGGTGTTCCGAAATCCATCGGATGGCCGAGGTCCATCCCTGCTAATTCATAATGTCCCTCGACCAGGTAAGTCGGCGCAGTAGGCGCCTGATTGTAGCTATGCCACATTTGAAGATATGTGGGCGAGTATGTGTAAGTGCTATTGATGGACGCGATTGGCGCCCATGTTGGATCGTCCAGCGATGAACTTGTTTCGACATTCAATTCGATGGTTTGAAGATGTCGTGGATCGACGGACTTGATGCCCATTGCAACTGCCCTGACCACCTTGTCGTCGCCTGGGGTTTTCCATGTATTAAAGTCATTGCCGTTCAACCAAATGATGTTGTCGAAATGCTTGTAGCGGTTGCCCAGATACTGGCCATAAGCGTAGGCGGCAACTGGACCGTTGTTGCGTAGTGTTGGGCCCCACTGACCGGTCTCGATGGGATCGAGGAAAACCACCATACCATGATTTGCCGCTAGCGTGAGCATCTGGTCGACACGGGCAAAGTATGCTTCGTTGGGCTTAGTAAGATCGTAATGCGCTGTATCTGTGCCGCCTGAAACGTAGCCGGTAAAGGGACGAATACCGTCATAGGTGCTGCCATCATCTGGACAGTAGTAATAATATGGGCCGGCAACAAGTATGTCGATCCACATGGCGTTGAATCCGCGAGCCTGGCGATCGCCGAAGTAGCTTGCTGCATCCGCCGTGGAAGCCATGGTAACTATCGGTTGCGGGACGTCACCGGCAATCAGGAAAGGGATGTTACGTTGGTCGACCAGATAGCGCCTGTTGGCACTGACCTTGAGCGGATAGACGGGAGAACTTGCAGTGGAGAGATTAGCTGGTGCTGCGATTACCTGCGCCCCCGTCGGAACTCGTCCCAGCAGAGCAAGTGCCGCCAGCACTGCGCTGACTGTTAAGCTCAGGTACTTCTGGCCGGCTGCTCCTTGCACGTGGATTTGTCCTCCTGTCGCGCTTGATGTTTTCCGAGTTGCACGCGACCGTTTCGGCGAGATCCGGCCCTGCTCGGGGCGTAGCGTGCCCGAAGAGCGCCAACCCAGCGCTCTCCGGCCAAAAACACCCCACTACAACTTTCCGCTGCTCGCCTGGGTTGCGAAACCGGATCAGGCCAACCCAAAACGCAGTCAAAACTGTCACTTGCTCAGAGGCTTCCTAGTGAGTACTCCCCGAAGCATTCAGTAATAGCACCCAGTCGCCATCGCCGTCGTGATTCTTCCCCGGGGGTGTAAACTCCCGCGTGCCTTTGTTTGCAAAGGGCCCGCCGGAGATGGTTGTATAGGCTCCGTTCGAGGGGTCAAACCACCTGGCAATTGCCGGCGCCTTCAGGTTCGCCATGTTCACCGTGATCGTCCGCACGGTCGGCATGTAGGCGACCACGAATGAGCCATCAGGCGTTTTAGAGGCAGTGCAATAATCGCTTGTGTAGACACGGGTTTGCAGGTTCCCGAACGTGCCGTACCCGGCCGTGACCACACTATGTGTCTGATCTGGAACCAGATTCTGCCAAGGCATCGACTCAAAGAAATTCTTCCAAATGATAAATTGCGCCACGCCTTCTGTATCGAGATAGTACTGCCACCCGGGCATGAACGTCCAAATAAAGGCATTGCCGTACAGTTGACCAGTCCCTCCGGTCAGCATCGCCCAATACTCCTGGCGCCGAAGTACCGGGGGATTACCGTAATCCCACGGCTCGCCCACCTTCTCCAATTCATAATGGGCCTCAAGCAGATAGTTCGGCGCAATAGGCGTCTGATTGTAGCTATGCAGCATCTGGATGTACGTTGCTGCGTATGCATAAGTGCCGTTAATTTGAATAAGCGGCACCCAGGTCGGATCGTCGAAAGAAGAACTATTCTGGTAGTTCAATTCGACCGTTTGCAGGGCGCCGGGGTCGGTAGCTCCGATGCCTTTTGCCACTGCCTGGACCAAGGCATCGTCGTTAGGATTTTCCCAGGTCTCGAAATCGTTGCCGCTCAACCAGAGTATGTTATGAAAGTGCTTATAGCGATTACCCAGATACCGGCCGTAGGTTGCAGCGCTGGACAGGCCATTGTTGCGCAGCGTCGGAACCCACTGTCCGGTCTCGATAGGATCCAGGAAAACCAGGATGTGATGAGCCGCCGCCAGCGTGAGCATCTGGTCGACGCGGGCAAAGTATGCCTCGTTAGGCTTGGTAAGATCGTAATGCGCTGTATCTGTGCCGCCGGGAACGTAGCCGGTAAAGGGGAGGATGCCGTCATAGGTGGCCCCGTCCGCCGGACTGTACGGCCGGTACGGGCCGGCTACAAGCACGTCCATCCACGCTGCATTGAATCCGTGAGCCTCGCGATCGGCGAAATAGTGCGCGGCTTCTTTCACGGTGATCATCGTAACTAAAGCATGTGGATTATCGCCGGCAATCAGGAATGGGACATTGTTCCGGCCGACCAGGTAGCGCCCGTTGGCGCTTACTCTGACTGGATAGGCGGGAAAACTTGCGCCGGCAGCCTTGTGCGATGCGGCCTTCACGTGCGCCGCACCCGCAACTGTTCCCAGCAACGTGAGCGCCATGAGCAAGGCTTTGATCCCTTTGCCCAGATGATTCGTGAGAGCGAATGTTTTCATCTTGATTTTTCCTCGTCCTTTGAGATGGTCCCGATTGTTCGGACAGTTTTCGCGGATTCGGTTATCGGTTAAAAGATACCATGAGCCGTCATTGTAATGGACCCGAATGGGAGGGCTTGTCAGAGTGCAAGTGCGCCACAATCGGGCGCCGTTTCATCCGCACACTACAAGGACAGCAGAGCATAAAATTTATGATCGATTGATTATAAAATAGTGGAAGAGTGCCGGGAGGGGGGGTCGAACCCCCATGGCCGCAAGGGCCGGCGGATTTTGAGTCCGCTGCGTCTGCCAATTCCGCCATCCCGGCTTGGGTGGGGCCTGCTCCCAAAGTATCGCATAGGCTTTGGCTTATCCGCCAACGCGCAGCTCCTGAGCCTGCGCTCACAGAACCTTACCGGCTCCGGCGTATGCGGCTTTCCACATCCGCCCACTGGCTCGTGACAGCAACCGCTGTGCGAGAATGGAGGCAACAACGATGACTAGCGCCTCCTCTGCCGTCGCCCCTGAGCCCACCACCGTTACCCAGCAGTTGCTCGCCCAGCACGGCATCACGGCGGAGGAGTACGACCGCATTCTCGCGGCGCTGGGCCGTACGCCGTCGCTCACCGAGCTGGGCATTTACAGCGTGATGTGGAGCGAGCATTGCTCCTACAAGTCCAGCCGGGCGCACCTCAAACGCCTACCCACCAAGAGCGATCGTGTCGTCCAGGGGCCCGGCGAAAACGCGGGCATCATCGACGTGGGTGACGGCTGGGCCTGCGCCTTCAAGATCGAATCGCACAACCACCCCAGCTACATCGAGCCCTACCAGGGCGCGGCCACCGGCGTCGGCGGCATCCTGCGCGACATCTTCACCATGGGCGCCCGGCCGCTCGCCGTCATGGATTCGCTGCGCTTCGGGCAGATCCGCGAAGGGGAAGGAACGGAACCCGATCTGGTCCGCAAGAACCACTCCATCCTCGAAGGCATTGTCAGCGGCATCGCAGGATACGGGAACTGCTTCGGCGTGCCCAACCTCGGCGGCGAAACCAAATTCGAGGCCTGCTACAGCGGCAATCCGCTCGTGAACGCCTTCGCCCTCGGCCTCGTCCGCAAGGACGAGATCTTCTACGCCAAGGCTTCGGGCGCGGGCAACCCCGTCATTTATGTCGGCGCCAAGACCGGCCGCGACGGCATCCACGGCGCCACCATGGCCAGCGAGGAGTTCAAGGAAGGGTCAGAACAGAAAAGGCCCAACGTCCAGGTCGGCGACCCGTTCATGGAAAAGCTGCTCCTCGAGGCTTGCCTGGAAGCCATGAAGACCGGCGCCATCGTCGGCATTCAGGACATGGGCGCCGCCGGCCTCACCTGTTCCACCTGCGAGATGGGCGCGCGCGGCGGCGTCGGCCTCGACGTGGAACTCGACCTCGTCCCTCAGCGCGAAACCGGCATGAGCGCCTACGAGATCATGCTCTCCGAGAGCCAGGAGCGCATGCTGCTGGTGGCCGAAAAAGGCCGCGAAAACGAGGTGCTGAAGGTCTTCTCGAAGTGGGGACTCGACGCCGTCATTGTCGGAACTGTCCAGCCCGAGCCTTGCCTCCGCATTCGTCATCACGGCGAACTCGTCGCCGACATTCCCAACCGGTCGCTCACTGACGATGCTCCGCTTTACCATCGCTCCATCGGTACTTGGAAAGCGCCCGTCCCGCTCGACCCGCCCGCCGAAGCTCTCGCCGAGTTAGCGAAGGACCGCGACTATACCGCCGACCTCAAAAAGCTCCTTTCCAGTTCCAATGTCTGCTCCAAGCGCTGGGTCCACGAGCAGTACGACACCATGGTCCAGACCAACACCGTCATCGGCCCCGGCGGCGAAGCCGGAGTGATGCGCATCAAAGGGACGGGCAAGCCGGGCCACGAGATCGGCCTGGCCATGGCGCTCGACGGCAACGCTCGCTGGGCCTACCTCGATCCGAAACTTGGCGCCATGCACGCCGTAGCCGAGTGCGCGCGCAAGGTCGCGATGACCGGCGCAACGCCCGTCGCCGCCACTAACTGCCTCAACTTCGGCAATCCTGAGAAGCCGGAGATCATGGCCCAGTTCTCGGCTGCCATCGACGGCATCGCCGAAGCCTGCACCGCGCTCGGCACGCCGATTACAGGCGGCAACGTCTCCTTATATAACGAGACCAAAGGCGAGGGTATCTATCCCACGCCCGTCCTCGGCATCGTCGGCATCCTCGACGACGTCACCAAGGCCGTTCCCGCGCACTTCCAGCGCGAGAAGGACGCGATCGTTTTGCTCTGGCCGGTTCCGCGAGGCGAGGAGCCCGACCCCACGCTTCAGGTCCCGCTCAATCCTCCGCCCATCAGCCAATACCCCGCCCTCCAGGGCGAGCCCGCCGTGCGTGAGCAGCCGCATGCAACCGATGCCGAAGCCGCCGCCAATCTCGCCGCCCTCGGCTCTTCCGAATTCGCAAAAGTCTTACTCGGCAGCCTCTGGGGCACGCCGCCGGCGCTCGACCTCGACGCCGAGGCCGATCTGCACAAACTGCTCGCCGTGCTTTCGTGGCGCAAGCTCATCCGCTCCGCGCGCGACATCTCCGACGGCGGCATCGCCGTCGCGTTAGCGCAGGCTGCGTTTCCCAAGAGCGTCGGCGCCACCGTCAAGCAGGACCCATCGCTGCTGGCACATCCTCTCTTCGGCCTCTTCGCCGAGCCCGCCTCCACGATCCTCATTACCACCGCTCCCGGCAATCTCTCCGAAATCGACGCCATGGCCACCCAGTACAATTTCCTCGCCGCACGCATCGGAACCACCGGCGGCAGCCGTCTCGAAATCAAAGTCGACGGCGAACTCTTCATCTCCGCGCCTCTGGCCGAGCTTCGCACCCTATGGGCCAACGCCCTGGAAGCCAATCTTCATGACGAGGTGACGGCGTGATGCGCCGCCTTTTCCAGGGCATCCCAGGCGTGGCCGACCGATCGAACGAGCTGCGCGCGTCTTCCCTGGCCCCTTGTCCCCGGTCCCTTGTCCCTCGTCTTTTAGTCCCTAGTCCCTATGTCCATCAGTCCCTGCAACGCGTCGCCCATGGCGACGAGTTGCACGAAGAATGCGGCGTGGTCGCCATCTACGGCCATCCCCACGCCGCGCGCGAAGCCTATCTCGGCCTCTACGCGCTGCAGCATCGCGGCCAGGAATCCGCCGGCATCGCCACCGCCGACGGCCTGCATCTGGCCAACATCAAAGGCATGGGCCTGGTCTCAGAAATCTTTACCGACGACGTTCTCTTGAAACTTCCGGGCCATTTGGCCATCGGCCACACTCGCTACTCCACAACCGGCGACTCGGCGCTGCTCAACGCCCAACCCATTCGCGTCGACTCCACCAAGGGCCTCATCGCCATCGCTCACAACGGCAACCTTGTGAACCTCGGCAATGTGCGTACGCGCCTGGAGCGCGACGGCGCCTACTTCCAAACCACCTCCGACTCCGAGATCATCGTCCAGCTCATCGCCCACTCGCGCGCGGCCACACTGGTCGACGCCATCGCCGACTCGCTCTCGCAGGTCGAGGGCGCCTTCTCCATCGTGATGATGACGCGCGACCGCATCTTCGCCGCCCGCGATCCGCGCGGCTTCCGCCCGCTCTCCATGGGCCGCATGAAGAGCCCTGAGGGCTCTGACGTCATCGTCTTCGCCAGCGAGTCCTGCGCTTTCGACCTGCTCCGCGCCGAATTCATCCGCGACATCCTGCCCGGCGAGTTGGTGATGGTGAGCGAAGACGGCGTCACCAGCCGCCAATATGCATCCGGCATGCCGCAATCGAGTTGTATCTTCGAGCATGTCTACTTCGCGCGGCCCGACTCGCGCATCTTCGGCCGTTGGGTGCAGGAGTCGCGCGACCAGATGGGCCGCCAGCTCGCCCGCGAGTCCGGCGTGCCCGCCGATGTCGTCGTCCCCGTACCCGACTCCGGTGTCACCGCTGCGCTCGGGTACGCGGAAGAAGCGGGCCTCCCTTTCCGTATGGGCCTCATCCGCAACCACTACGTCGGCCGCACGTTTATCGAGCCCGAGCAGCGCGTCCGCGACTTCGGCGTGCGCCTCAAGCTCAACCCCGTGCACAATCTTCTCGCGGGCAAGCGCGTCGTGCTCATCGACGACTCCATCATCCGCGGCACCACCAGCCGCAAAATTGTCCGCATGGTGCGCGGCGCCGGCGCCGCCGAAGTTCATCTCCGCATCAGTTGCCCGCCCACCATCTCTCCGTGTTTCTACGGCGTCGACACGCCCTCGAAGCGCGATCTCATTGCCGCCAATCGTTCCGTCGAGGGGATTCGCCAGTTCATCGAAGCCGATTCCCTGGCCTACCTCTCGCTCGAAGGCCTGCTGGCCTCTGTCCGGGACGAGCACAAAACCGGCTACTGCACCGCTTGCTACACCGGCAACTACCCTACCCAGTGGGTCGATGTGGAAGAGATTCTGCCCGCAGCCGCTGCGTTCTGATGATCCATCGTGCGTTGAATCGGGGGCGGGAACTCCCACAAGACCTGAGCTCAGCGCGCCGTTCCTTGCGGTTCGATGATCCTGAACTCTCCGCTCGAGTGCAGCGTGCTCATCAGATAGAGCAGGCCGTCGTAGTATCGTTGCTCGCCGGCCGGAACCGGAACGATCCACCGCGCCTCACAAACGCCTTCGCCGTGGGTCCATCCGGCGCGGCCAGGCTGCCCACCGCCGCTCCGGCCCAGAACGCGCGATCCTCCACCGGGCCCCCGCTGCGCCCGGCGCAATCCAATCGATGGTGCGCTACGATGGGCCGAGGCTGTCCGCATGATGATCACCGCCGCCATCCTGGTTCTGCTCGTTCATTTGCTCTGGATCGCTCTCGTAATCTTCGGCACGCCCTGGACGCGCGGCCGCCCTGTGTGGAGCACCCTGCACATTCTCGCTTTGCTCTGGGGAATCGCCGCGGAAGCCGGCCCCTGGCCCTGCCCGCTCACCCTCGCCGAACAGTTTTTTGAAACCCGCGCCGGTCTGGCCGCCTATCAAGGCAGCTTCCTGCTCCACTTGCTTGACGCCATCGTCTATCCCAACGTCCCAGACTGGCTCGTCACTGTTTTAGGGGCCGGCGTGTGCGCATTCAATCTCGGCATCTACCTCTGGCGATTGCGAAACTTCATGCGCGGCAGCCGGCTTCCGAACTGATCCCTGTTCTCTGCCCCCTGCCCCCTGTTCTTCGATCTCTGTATTTCCAGTCACAGGACGTTCACGCTCTCGCTGTGATAGCATCCGTCTTTCGAGAAAAAGTCGCGCTGCGGACCCGGCTTTTTGCCTCTAAGTCCGGCCCAAAGCTAGCCTTGCCAAGGAGAAATCCATGAAAACCTACCAGGGAAGTGAGATCCGCAATGTGGCTGTAGTGGGGCATGCGCAGTCCGGCAAAACCACCCTCATTGCCGCTCTGCTGCATGCCGCCAAAATGACGCCCGCCCAGGGCCAGGTCGCCGACGGCTCGGCCGTCACCGCCTACGACGAAGAAGAGGTCTCCCGCGGCCTTACCATGTCCAACGCCGTAGCCTTCGCCGAGTGGCAGGGCATCAAGATCAATTTCATCGACACGCCCGGCTTCCACATGTTTACCCACGAAGCCCGCGCCGCGCTCTTTCCCGCCGAGTCCGCTATTGTCGTCGTCAACGCCCAGAACGGCGTCGAGCCCGTCACCGAGCGCGTCTGGCGCTACGCCGAGGAAGCCGCCATTCCCCGCGCCGTCCTCATCAATCAGATGGACCACCCCAAGGCCGGCGGCCAGAGCGGCCTGAGCGCGCTCATGGACGATCTCAACGACCGCTGGGGCCGCAACTGTGTTCCCGTCCAGTTGCCCATCTCCGATGCCCAGGGCTTTCACGGCGTCGTCGATCTCGTCACCATGGAGGCCTACACCTACACGCCCGGAGGTGACGGCCGCGGCAAAGCCTCCACTGAAATTCCCGCCGCGCTCGCGGCCGACGCCAAGGCCCGCCACGAAGCTCTCGTCGAACTCGTCGCCGAGGGCAAAGACGAGCTGATGGAAGAGTTCTTCGACAAGGGCACGCTGGCCCCCGGACATCTCGTCTCAGCGTTGCATGAAGCCATCCGCGAAGACCGCATCTTCCCCGTGCTCTTCTCGAGCGGCGCCGCCAACATGGCTCTCGATCATCTTCTCGACTTCCTTAAGGTCTACGCGCCTTCGCCTGCCGAGCGCGCCCCCATTGCAGGCACGCCGTCCGCGCCCGATGCCGCTGCTCCCACGCGCAAAGTCGACGACGCCGAGCCTGCCGCCGCCGTGGTCTTCAAAACCATGTCCGATCCATTCGCCGGCCGCATCAGCTTCTTCAAGGTCGTCGGCGGAGTCATCAAAAACGACGCCACGCTCGAGAACTTCACCCGCCGCGGCCAGGAAAAGCTCTCCCACCTCTCCGTTATGCAGGGCCGCAAGCCCAGCGAAGTCCCCGAGCTCCACGCCGGCGACCTGGGCGCCGTGGCCAAGCTCCGCGACACGCTCACCGGCGACACCCTCGGAATCAAGGGATCTGATTTTCAGATTTCCCTCGCCGCCATGCCCGAGCCCGCCATGACCTACGCCATCGAGCCCAAATCCCGCGCCGACGAGGACAAGCTCGCCCCCGCCATCCACAAGCTCATGGAAGAAGATCTGCTCATCCGCTTCTTCCGCGACCCGCAGACCAACGAGTTCCTCATCGCCGGCGCCGGCCAGCCCCACATCGAGGCCATCGTCAGCCGCCTCAAGCGCCGCTACCACGCCGAAGTCACCCTCAAGGCGCCTAAGGTCCCCTACCGCGAAACCATCCGCGGCAAGGCCGACGCACAGGGCCGCCACAAAAAGCAGACCGGCGGCCACGGCCAGTTCGGCGACTGCAAAATCAAGTTGGAGCCGCTGCCGCGCGGCGCGGGCTTCGAGTTCGTCAACGACATCTTTGGCGGAGCCATTCCCCGCAACTTCATTCCCGCTGTCGAAAAAGGCATCGTCGAGTCGGCCGCCCGCGGCTATCTCGCCGGCTACCCCGTCGTCGACTTCAGGGTCATCCTCTATGAGGGCAGCTACCACGATGTCGACTCCAACGAGCTCTCCTTCAAGATGGCTGGGCGCATTGCCTTCCGCAAATGCATGGAGCAGGCCAAGCCCTGTCTCCTCGAGCCCGTCATGAAGGTCGAAATCGAGGCCCCCGACGAATTCGCCGGAACCCTCATGGGCGATCTCAACGGCCGCCGCGGCCGCGTCCAGGGCATGGAGACGAAGGGCCGCACCACCATCATCAACGCCGAAGTGCCCATGGCCGAGATGCTCACCTACGGCACCCAGCTCACCTCCATGACCCAGGGCAAAGGCAGCTACCGCATGGAAGTCAACCACTACGACATCGTCCCGCAACTGGTCGCCGAAAAAATCCTCGCCAACGCCAAGCGGCCGGTCGAGGAAGAGGAAGAATAGCTCGACCAGTATCCGATATAGGGTGCCCCATCCAAGCTCTGCTTGGGTGGGCTTTTCCCTGTCCCCTCCAGATCATCCCCCAGCCGCACCACCGTCACAACGCCCGGTCGCCTGCCCAGCCGTGCAGCGTTTGGCCTCTGCGCGGCCAGGCCAACGTACTCGATCGTGAATAGAAGATGCGCCGGTTCTATGCTTCCCTGCTGCTCATTTCTTCGATCTTCCGCCACAGCTCGCGAATCCCGGCGCCCGTTTTTGCCGAAACGGGAAGTATTTCCTCCACCTCGAGCTCGCGCTTCAGCGCCGCCAGGCTGCGCGTGCGCCGGTTGCCGCTCAACCGGTCCGCTTTCGTCGCTACCACCAGGAATTCGCGGTCCACGGCGCGCAGCCAGTCGAGCAGTTGACGGTCGTTCGGCCGCGGCGGCACATTCGCATCCACCAGGCAGATGCACAGCGCCAGCGTGGCCCGCTCCGCGAGGTACGGCTCGATAAACGCCGGCCACCCCGCCGTGATGGATTTCGAAATCTTCGCGAATCCGTAGCCCGGCAGATCGGCGAACATCACCTTCCGCCCGCCGCGCTCCTCCGAAACCAGAAAAAAGTTGATGGCGCGCGTGCGGCCCGGCGTGGAAGAGACTTTGGCGGCCTTCTCGCCCGCGAGCGCGTTCAGCAAACTCGACTTGCCCACGTTCGACCGGCCCAGAAAGGCGATCTCCGGCGCTTCGGCCCTGGGAAATTGCGCCGCGGAAACCGCCGGGCGCAGGAATTGAGTCGCATAACGCATCGGGCTAAAGGATAGCAAGACAGCGGTCCAGCAAGCGAAACCAATTTCCCTGGGAACTCATTGCAGAACGGGCACGATCGTCAGTTCTGGACCGAGCGACAGGGCAGGTGCTACCATCGCCGGTCGTAAATTCACGCACGAGGGATAGCCATGGATGCAACAACCGTAATCCGAATTGTCGCAGGATTCTTCTGCATTGTCGTCCTTGTTATCGTAGTTCTTCCTCCATATTGGGTGATTTTCAAGAAGGCAGGATTTTCGCCGTGGCTTGCGTTGCTCATGTATGTTCCGCTGGCCAATGTCATCTTGCTTTACTATGTGGCCTTCTCCAGTTGGAAAATGGCGCCGGCGCCCCAGCCTGCATCGCTCCCTCAGGGCTTTCCTCCAAAGATTTAGCGCTCTGGTGCCGGGAGTGTAGGTTGCTACGGTTCGCGCGGCTGCCGCGCCGTATACCCGTTGACGGCGTGGGGAGGCTAGACTGCGGGGGTATCCTTTGCTCCAGCGGGCGCGTAAGGGAGGAAGTCAGAGCGCGATGCGAATGACGAGAACTGTTTACGAGGCAATTCGCGCTCACGGCGTGGAGACTTACCCGCACGAAAGCTGTGGCGCTCTGCTGGGCCGCTCTACACCTGATGGCTGGTGGATTGAAGCGACGGTTAAAGCCGGTAACTCGCGAACCGATTCGCCGGAAAACCGGTATCGGATAGCGCCCGCGGAACTGGTGAAGATTGAACGTGAGGCACGGCGCCAGGGATTAAGCATAGCCGGCTTTTATCACTCCCATCCCGATCACCCGGCATATTGGTCGCAGACGGATTTTGCCGAAGCGCATTGGCTGGGCTGCTGCTACGTCATCACCGAGGTGGGTCAGGGAAAAGCAAGAGTGACCAACTCCTTTCTGCTCGCTGGGCGTAGCGAGGAAGACAAACGGTTCGAGCCGGAGCACGTCGAGGTGATCGAGACAGTTGAGCCGCCGGGTGCTCCGATGGAATCTTCAACATCGTGAGAGAGGGACGAACCCGAATGTAGAATCTGTTCATCAGGAAAGGGAAATCATGGTTCCTGCAACCGGGCCGGCCGAGCTGCCCGAACTGACGAAGGATGAGCTTTCGCGTTACTCGCGCCACCTGATCCTGCCCGAGGTGGGCGTGGAAGGACAGCGCAAGCTGAAGGCCGCACGCGTGCTCTGCGTGGGAGCCGGAGGACTGGGCTCTCCGCTGGCCTTGTATCTGGCCGCCGCGGGCGTGGGCACACTGGGACTGGTGGACTTCGACGTTGTGGACGCAAGCAACCTGCAGCGTCAGATTCTGCATGCGACCGCGGACGTCGGCCGCAAGAAACTGGATTCGGCGGAGGAGAAGCTCAAGGCCCTCAATCCGGGGATCAATGTGGTGAAGCACGATACGCAGCTTTCGAGCGCCAATGCACTGGAAATACTGAAGGACTACGACGTGATCGCCGACGGCACGGACAACTTCCCCACACGCTATCTGGTGAATGACGCTTGCGTGCTGCTCGGCAAGGCGAATGTGTATGGGTCGATCTTCCGCTTTGAAGGCCAGGCCAGCGTCTTTGCCACGAAAGAAGGCCCGTGTTATCGATGTCTGTATCCCGAGCCGCCGCCGTCCGGACTCGTTCCCAGTTGCGCAGAGGGCGGGGTTCTGGGAATTCTGCCCGGATTGATCGGCGTCATCCAGGCTACAGAGACCATCAAGCTCATTCTCGGCAAAGGCGACCCGCTTATCGGGCGCCTGCTGCTTGTGGATGCGCTGCAAATGCGTTTCCGGGAATTGAAGCTCCGAAAGAACCCGGAGTGCCCTGTATGCGGCGCTCATCCCACTGTTACCCGGTTGATCGACTATCGGCAGTTCTGCGGCATCGCGTCAGCGGAAAAAGAGGAGAGCGTAGTGAAGAATGGAATTCCGCAAATCAGCGTGAAAGATCTGAAACGGCGCATGGACGCAGGCGAGGACCTGTTCCTGCTGGATGTTCGCGAGCCGTTCGAATATCAGATCGCCAACCTTGGCGGCAAGCTGATTCCGCGGAACGAAGTTCCGCGGCGGCTCGAGGAGATCGACCGCGATCGCGAGATCATTGTGCAATGCAAATCCGGCGGACGCAGCCAGCGCGTTGCGGAGTTCCTTAGACAATCAGGGTATCCGAAAGTCGCCAACCTGGCAGGCGGGATTCTGGCTTGGTCCGCTCAGGTCGATCCCTCGGTGCGGAAATATTGACGGAGACGCGGAAGGACCTGGCGCTGCCTGCAACGGCAGACGCCGGCTGCGCCGGGCGAACGCTGGGTTTCGCCACCAGCACTGTGCGAAGCGAAGGGCCCGGCCCGCAACGCAAAAATTGCGCGGCCCGCCCTGGAATGACGTAGGATAGGGGCGGCTCGGTTTTTCGCACCAAAGTGAATGCGCACGGCAGACCACCCGTTGGCGGCCCGGCGGCCATCACCCGCCGAAGTGGTTCACTGATTGCGCTCGCGGGCCTGGCAACGCTGGGCGCGCTTGCTCTTTCCTTGTGCCCGGTTAGCCCTGCCGGCCGGCGGCTCCTTTTCCCCGGGCATGAGATTCGCGCACAGGCGATTCCGGCGGGTCTGGCCCAAAGCCGGCTGCATCTGGCCTGGGGCGACCGCTTTGGCGACGGCACGCCGGACTTTCTCCGATTAACCGATCCGGCCGACCAGGCAGCTTTTCGCCGGTGGTTCACGCTGATCGCCGAGTACCAGGCTGTTCGTCCGCGGGCGCAGGCGCCGGAGGAGATCACCGACTGCGCCAGCCTGTTGCGCTACGCGTATCGCGAGGCGCTCAAGCGCCACGACGAGAGCTGGTTCCAAACCAGCGGAATCGAGGTTTCGGCGCCGCCGGGAGAGATTCGCGCCTGGAACTACCCGCATACGCCGCTGGGCACGGCGCTGTTCCGCGTGCGGCCGGGCGCTTTTGAGCCGAGCGACCTGGACAACGGCGCTTTTGCCCAGTTTGCCGACGCCAAAACGCTTGTAGAGCGGAACGCGTACTTTGTGAGCCGCGACGTGCGCGTGGCGCTGCCCGGCGACCTGCTCTTCTATCGCCAATTCGGCCAGTCGTCGCCGTGGCATTCGATGATCGTAGTCAGGTCCGGGGCCGCGGCGGAGGTCGTCTACGACACCGGGCCCGATCGCGGCCAACCCGGTGAGCTGCGCCGCGTTCTCCTTTCCGAACTCCTTGACCATCCCCAGCCGCAATGGCGGCCGCTGACCGGCAACCCCAACTTTCTCGGCGTCTACCGCTGGAACATTCTGCGAGGAACTCCATGATTGACCGGAAATCGCCTGACCGGAAACCGGCACTCCGCAAGCCGCTTCTCGCCGCTCTCCTTCTGCTTCTTTGGGTTGCGCCCGCAGTCCCCGCCGCGGCCAACGACGCGCCGCGCTCGTTCTCGCTCTCCACTTCGCGGACCTTCGCGCCGGGCGAAAGCGTCAAGATCCAGCTTTTCGCCCGCAACGTGCCGGAGCTGGAGTTTCGCGTCTACAAGGTGCGCGATGCGGAGAAGTTTTTCGCCGGCCTGAAAAACGTGCACAGCTTCGGGATACAGAGCTATGCGCCGGAGGAGCAGATCGATCAGCACACCTTTGTCGAGCGGCTGCACGACTTCAAGGCACATCTGTGGTGGCTGATCCGGCATTTCTTCCGCGGACAATTTACCGACGAGGCGCGCGACAGCTTCCGCGAGCAGCAGGGGAAGCTGGGCAAGCGCAGCCAGGTAGTGGGCGCGGAGCAGTTCGCGCAGGTTCCCCTGCTGAACGCGAGCCAGCTGGTGGCGCGCTGGAAGCTGGAAACGCCGCCCGCGCTGGTGAGCGAGACGCAACAGTTGCCTATCGACGGACTGGGCGCGGGAGTGTATCTGATCGAAGCTACCGACGGCACATATAAGGCCTATACCGTGGCCATCGTAACCGCTATCGCTGTGGTAGAGCGGACTGAGGGCGGGCAAGCTGACCTGTATGTGGCCGATCGAAAAACCGGTGCGCCGGTGGTGGATGCAGATGTTGTGCTCTGGGCGAACGGGCAACTGCAGTCTTCGGGCAGGACCGGCAGCGACGGTCTTGTTTCGCTGACAATGAAGATCCGCGGCGGCGCACAGGGAGCGGAGCCGGAAAACGTGTGGATCCTGGCGCGGAGCGGAGCCGATGCCGCCCTGGTAACGCCGTGGAGCTACAACTTTACCGGCAACAACTCGACACAGGAGCGTTCCTATATCTATACCGATCGGCCGGTCTACCGGCCGGGACATACGGTTCACATCAAAGGGATCGTGCGCCGCGAGCAGAACGACGCTCTTGTGCTTCCCGGTCAGCAAACGGTCACGCTCGTCGTGCACGGCCCCGATAACAACGACGTGCTCCGAAAAGAGCTGACTCTTTCGCCGCACGGAACGGTCGCGGTGGACCTCGACCTGGGATCCGATGCGGCGCTGGGCTACTACTACATCGAGTTAGCGGAGCAGGAAATCGGCGGCAGCGGCAGCTTCTATGTCGAGGAGTACAAGAAACCCGAGTACCAGGTGACCGTGAAGCCCGCGGCGCCGCGCGTGCTCCAGGGCAACACCATTCAGGCCACCATCGAGGCGCGGTACTTCTTTGGCGAGCCGGTCTCAGGCGCCAAAGTGACCTACGTGGTGCACACGTCCACTCATTATTGGTGGGATGAGGACGAGGAGGACGAGAACGGCGAGGATTCGGAAGCAGAGTCCGATGAATCCGGCGAGTCAGACTACGCCTGGGGTCAGACCGAACAGCAAGAGCACCAGGGCGTGCTCGATGCAGACGGCCGGCTGACGGTTACGCTGCCTACGGAAGTTGACGGCAAACACACCGACCAGGACTATCGCGTGGAGGCGCGAGTGACCGACGCGGCGAACCGCGAGGTGGCCGGCCACGCGACGGTGCTGGCCACCTACGGATCGTTCCGCGTGAGTGTGGAACCCACAAGTTATGTCATCCAGGCGGGGCAGCCTGCGCGCGTGAAAGTGACGGCGCAGGACTACGACAACAAACCGGTGCAGACCCCGGTGCACATCGCCGCGGCGCTGGAAACCTGGGATTCCGTGACTCACCAGCGGACCGAGACGCCCACGGCCAGCAAAGATGCTGCGACCGGCGCGGATGGCACAGTCCTGGTGGATCTGACCATCAGCGGCAGCGGAGACTTCGAGGTGACTGCCAGCGCGCAGACCCCGGAAAACCGAACCGTCCAGGGCGAGACCTGGATCTGGATCTGGAACGGCGCCGGCACATGGTATCAACCCAACGCGCAGGCGCAGATTGTTGCGGACAAGAAAACCTACCAGGTGGGCGATACCGCGCACTTGCTGCTGGTGACCGGTTTGTCTGAGTCGTGGGCCGTTATCACGACCGAAGGCGACAGCGTGCAGTCGCGGCGGCTGATCCACGCCACGGGCGCCAGCGTCGCGTTCGATGTGCCCATCACGCAGGAGGCGCAGCCAAACCTGGTGGTGTCCGCGATCATCGTCCACGACGATCAGTTGATGACGGCGCAAAAGAGCCTGAAGGTTCCGCTCACGGAGCGCACGCTGACCATTACCGCTACGCCGGGCAAAAGCCAATACGAGCCCGGCGAAAAAGGCAGCTTCGACGTGCAGGCGGTGGATTCCGCAGGCAAGCCGGTCGAGGCAGATCTGAGTTTTGGCGTGGTGGATGAGGCGCTCTACTCCGTGCGGCCCGATACGACGGGCGACATTGTGGCCTCGTTCTATCCCAAGCGAGAGGTCTATCTCGCCCCGCAAACCTCGTTTGAGTTCTACTTCTCAGGCCAAGCGGGCGCCAAGAGCCCGCTGTTGGCCGGTCTGGCCAACGGCCTTTACCATCCGCGCATGGCGCAGGTGAAGCCGGGATCGGACCTGGTGGTTCCCAAGGTGCGCAAGGCCTTTCCCGACACAGCCTATTGGAATCCCGACGTGCGCACCGGCGCCGACGGCCACGCCCGCGTGGAATTCAACTTCCCGGATGCGCTGACCACGTGGCGCACAACCGTCCGCGCCATGACCGATGATGGCAAAGCCGGCGGCGTGGTCACACGCGTGCTCGTGCGCAAGAACCTGATTGTGCGGCTGGCCGCGCCGCGCTTCTTCCGGCAGGGCGACGAGACGGTGCTGCGGGTGATCGCGCACAACTACCTGGGGACAGCGAAAGATGTCACCTTCGCGCTGGACGTGAGCGGAGTGGACGTTCTGAGCGGGCAAACACAGAAAGTAAACATTCCCGCCAAGGGCGAGAGCTACGTGGACTGGCGGGTGAAGGCGCGCGTGACGGGCAATGCCGTACTGACGGCCAAGGCGCTAACGAATGAAGAATCGGACGCGCTCGAGATGACGCTGCCGGTTCTGCCCTATGGCGTCAAGCAGCGGGCCGCAGGGACCGGAGTGGTCTTCTCGGGAGCGGGGCAGAACCAGTGGACGTACAGTTATCCGGCAGGATCGGATGCGGGCTCGCGCGGGTTAACCATTACCGTGGCGCCGTCCGTCGCAGGAACGGTCTTCGACGCGCTTGATTACCTCACCAGCTATCCGTGGGGTTGCACCGAGCAGACCATGTCGAGCTTCCTGCCCGACCTGATCGTAGCGCAGGCGGTCGACAAGCTCCATCTCAAGTCACCCATCGACCGCAAGACGCTGAACGACATGGTGCAAGCCGGTTTGGAGCGGCTCTACAGCTATCAGCACGACGACGGTGGATGGGGCTGGTGGCAGGACGATCCGAGCATGGTCTTCATGACGGCTTACGTGGTGAGTGGATTGGGTCAGGCACAAGCGGCGGGCTACACGATCGATTCGGCAGCAGCGATGGGCCGTCCCGCGCATCTCGAGAAGGGCCGCAATTGGCTCATCTCCATGCTCGCCGCGCATCCCGACATGATTCCCGACCTGCGCGCCTACGCGGTCTACGCACTCGCCACCACCGGCGGCGCACCGAAAGACGCGCTCGACAAAACGTGGGACAGCCGCGACAAGCTGAGCGACGAGGGGCTGGCGCTGGCCGGACTTGCGCTGGATGCCGCCGGAGACAGCCGGGCGCATCAAGCCGCGGAGCTTCTCGAAAAGAAAGCCAATGCCACTGACTTTGACGCACACTGGGAGGGCAACTACGACGGCATGATGGATTTCTGGGACGACACCTCGCCGGAGACGACGGCCTTCGCGCTCAAGCTGCTCATCCGGCAGGATCGCGCCAGCGGCCTGATGCCGAAAGCCGCGCGCTGGCTGGCCGAACATCGCGATGGCGACTACTGGTACTCGACCAAGCAGACGTCGATGGTGATTCAGGGGATCACCGATTACCTGGCGCTCAGCGGCGAGCTCGCCAACAGCTCCGATGTGGAGGTGCTGGTAAACGGCGCGAGCGTGGGCCAGCGGCACTTCGGGCCCGAGGATGCGTTCGCCGCGCCCTGGCAAATCAAGGTTTCCGCGGCGCAGTTGGCGAGCGGCGGCCAGGTGACCATCCGCAAAAGCGGCAACGGCATCACCTACTGGTCCGCCGAAAGCAGTTGGTACTCCGCCGACCGCAAGTCCTTCCAGCAGGGCCAACTCGCACTAAACATCACGCGCGACTATTACCTGCTGCAAAAGCGGCAGTTGAAACCCACGGATCCCATCACCTACGACTTGGTTCCCTTGAAGGGAGCAGTTCACGTGGGCGACATCGTGGCCGTCAGGCTGGCGCTCAGCGGGACCGGCTGGAAGTATCTGCTGGCTGAGGATCCGATCCCGGCGGGCACGGAATTCCTGCCTGAAACCGGCCTTTACACACTGAACAGCAAACCCGACTGGTGGGCCGACTGGTTTACGCGCAAAGAGTTCCACGACGACCGCGCAGCCTTCTTCAACACCGATTTCGCACAACGCGCCGTGTACGTTTACCTGCTCAAGGCCGACAATCCGGGCAAGTTCCAGATCAGCCCCGCGCAGGCCGGGCCTATGTACCAATCGAACGTCCAGACCACCACCGATCCCGCAACGCTGGAGGTGCAGCCGTGAACGATGTTGCAGCCATAAGCACTTTGAACGATCTGTTTCGCCGGCTCCGCTTGAGCGTCGCGTGGGTTGCAGCCCAGTTCTGGGCTGTGCTGCTGCTTGTCCTCGCCGGCGTTGCATGGACCCGCCTGCCCGACAAGTACGCCTGGCAAGTGGGATTGACGCTGCTGCTGCCGCTGGTGCTGCTTGCCATGCTGCTGCTTTTGCAGGCCGGAACCATGCGCAGCCTACTCAACCAGGAGCAGGGGCGTGTCCCACTGGCTATGGGCGCGCTCACGCTCCTGGTCTGGGCAGCCATTGTCTGGGCCGCTTGGGCAATTCTCGACTGGTGCGACGATCAGATTCCGTTGTGGGCGGGCTATCTGAACTCGCATGCCTCGGCTCACGCGCGGGCCACGCTCTTCACCTACGAGCACATTCAAACCTGGCTCACGCTCCTCGTCTGGATTTGGCGTTGGATTGTGGTGCCGGCGAAAGTGATTCCCCATGCCATGGCCTCGGCGCAGTGGGGCTGGCGTCTGCCGTGGCGCAAGCTCATCCGCCTGATGTTGAACTGGCGCTGGTGGCTCGCTGCGGTGATTGCGGCACTGGTGGGCGTAGCGCTGCCAAGCCATTTCTTTACCGGCGAACCGCACGGAACGGTCGCGCATCAGGTGTGGGCTGTGGCGCTCAAACTCGCAGGGGCTTATTTGCTGGCCATCATCTGTTGGGTCCTGCTGCTGGCGCGGGCTGCGGTGCTATTGAGCCGTAGTGGACGCACTACGGAGCAGCCCGGCGACGATTCGCTCGTGTCCGCTCCTGTGCACTCCGGTCCGCTCGACGAGGATTCCGTCCGGCTACCGCTGCCTGAGGGAGGCGGCGACTCCGCTGGGAAGGCCTGAACGCAGCCATTCGAGCACCTGCGCGCGGCCGTAGCGCGCGAGCAGTTGCGCGGCGTACCAGGCGGCGGCGCGATGCGCGGTTTCCGACGCAACTTCAGTCGATGCGTGCGCCAGCGCGGAATCCACGGCGTCGGGCGAAAGCGAGGGGGGCGGTGTGGATTTGACCCCACGCGGCGGATTTGCCGCGGCGTTGGGTCCGCTCCATACTTCCACGAGCCCCTCACGCAGCCAAAGCGGCGCGTTCGGTCCAGCCTGTTGCTCCACCAGCGCGTGCAAAAACTCATGTCGCATTGTGCCGGCCAATAGCCGTCGGGCAGCCAGCGTCCGTAATGGCTGGGTTCCGATCCAATTGCCTTCCGCAAATGCCGCCACCCATCCGGGCGCGAGCGTGGCCTCACGAAAGGCAGGCGTGGAAACGAATGCGCGCACGGTGAAGGGAGCGGTTGCGTTCAGGCCCGAGCGCTCCGACGCCTCAGCCCGCGCGCGGTCCAAATCGGGCAGGTAGGCTGAGTCGGCGGCATCGAGAGATTCGAGAACAAACCCGTTGCCTGCAAGGCTCCTCCATGACTGCCCGGTTGCTTCGTCGGCGGACTCCGCGCCGGGGAAATACTGCCGCAGAATTTCGCGCGCCGTATGCCCCTGCGCGGCCATTGCCGCCGCGCCCTTCTGGCACAGGCCCACGCCATGGCCCCATCCGCGCCCATGAAATTCAAAACGATCGCCCTGGCGGCTCACCTCGAACCATGTGCTCGGAATCCGGTTCCATCCCAGCGATTCGCCGACGGCCAGCCGGAACTCCTCGGCATCGATCTCGTGCCCGTCGAGTTTAAGCGCGACAGCGCGGCCGGAGCCGCCACGCCGGGCGACGTTGAGGCCATGCCATCCGGGCGCGGCGAGCCCATGCACGGCGAGGGCCGCAGTCAGTTCCGCACGCGTGATCTCAACCGCCCACTCCCTGCCGCCGTCCGCCGTGCAGAATCGATCGGGCTGCGATGGCAGATAGGGAACCGGCCTGGCGTGAGGCCAAATCTCATCGGGCGAAGCGGTCCGCCCGCCGCAGTCCTTCCCAAAGTAGGCCAGCGCACGCTCACCGTGGAACCATAACGTCTCCCCCGCGGTCGCCAGCGTGGCCGCGTGTGCCGCAGCCATGCGCCCGCTGTGTTTGCCCCAGTGCAAGAGCTGGCAGTGGGTCGAGTCGCACAAGTCGTAATCCGCGTGTCCGTGCGTCTCGTGCAGCGCGAAACTCCGCACCACGATAGCCAGAGCTTTCAGCGACTCCGGACTGTCCGCAGGGCCGCTTTCGCTCGCGACCACCCGCTCAACATAGTTCTCCACCGGAAGAGTCACGACGATCGCCAGCGCGCCGGCCTTTGCGGTGATGGTCACGGGATTCTGAAGCGTTACGCTCTCGCCGTGCGCCGTGAGCGTGACGGGACCAGCAAGCGAGAGACGCTTCGCGCTTCCCGTTCTGCCCGCCGCCGTCAGCCTCACAGCATCCCCCTCGGCTTTCACATGGGCGGGTTCAGCAAATGTGAGGGTGGCGCACCCGGCGCAGCTTCGCAGCACGACTTTTTGATCCGGCACGGCTGGCGTCACGACAACTTCGCGGTCATGCCACAGCGTCCACATTCCCACACGCAACGTTTCCCGCGCGACGGGCGGCGCCGCGGCAGCAATCACTGTATGCCGCGGCACGGATTGGACGCCGCTCAAAACCACGCCGGCAGCCGCCAGCAGGCACACCAATGATCGCGCCATCCATGGTCTGTTCACGGCCGCTCCAGAGGTGCGTTGGTTAGAAGCTCCCCCGCCACGTGCGCCGCATCCGCGCCTCGGCCTGCAGGCAGATACACGGCAATTACCACTTCGGGTTTCTGCGCAGGCGCAAGGCCCACAAACCAGCCATGGGACTGGCTCGATGCCGCGCTGCCGGCCGTTCCCGTTTTTCCCAGCACAGCAACGCCGCCCAAACTCGCCTGCCCAGCCATGCCGAAACTGGCCGAGTCCTCGAGCCCTGCGCGCACCACCCGGGCTGCTTCGGTATCGGGATGGGCCACGAGTTCCAACGCCAGCCAGCGATAGGCCACGGCTAACTCCAGCGGCGTCACGCGCACGTCTTCCACGCCTAACAAAGTCAACTGCTCCGCATCCACGGACATCGGTTCGCGAAACTCGGCCACCGCTTCTTCGCGCGCAAGGCCGGTTGCGCCGAGCAAACCGGTGGGCCGAAGCAAGCGGCCCAATTCGCCGGGCTGCAGCGCGCGCGCCACGGCAGCAAAGTAGGAATTGCACGACCACGTAAGGGCTTCGCGGGCATCGAAGGGCGGCGCGGGCGGGTGCGTGCATGCCAGCTGATGCCCGGCGACCGCGAGTTGCCGGTTGCAGGCTATGCGGTTCGCCGGGTCCCAGCGCCCCGCGCTCACCAGACCATACAGAACCAGCGGTTTCAGCGTTGAGCCTGGCGCTGCCAGCGTACGTGCTGCGTCGGTGAGCCTGTATGCCGCCACTAAACGTCCGCTCGCGATGTCCAGCACCGCGATTCTCGCCTGCGGCGCCTGGCGTGCCGCTCGCTCGGCTGCGTTCTGCCACGCCGGCGCAATTGTCTGGCAATGAGCGCCCAGGCTCCCGCATGCCGCCACAAAAGCCACTGTCCCGAGGATTCTATACACAGGAAAAGTATGACCTATGCGCGTTCGGAAGCAACCCCTTGTTGTGAATCACCCGGTGCAACGGCTTCGCCACTCTGGCTGGACTAAATGGAAGAAGGCATCTCACAGCAATCGGGGATAAGGGAAGAAAGCCCTGACAGGCCCTTCGCAACGCGCGCCTGATTGCGGAACAGATTGCACTCGTAGTGCTGCGTAAAGGCTCGTTGATCGCGAACCTTACTTTTTCCTGTTCCCTGCTCGCACTTCCCTGTCTTTCTCACTCCTCGCGCAACGTCTCAAGAGGACGCAGGCCGAGGATCCGGTAGCTGGCGATCCAGCCCGTGGCCGTGGCCAGCACCGCGGTTCCGGCGAGCGCCGCGAGCGCCGCGCCCCATTCGATTTGAAAGGTCACGTCGAGCCGGTGCAAAAGGACGCGCGCGAGAAGGTTGGCGAAAACGACACCGACCGCGCCGGCCAGCAGGCCCAAAACGCTGAACTCCACGCTGAAGGTGCGCACGATACGCATACGCGTGGCGCCCAGCGTTTTGAGCACGACCGCCTCCTGCATGCGGCGGAAGCGCGTGCTGGCGATGCTCGAAGCGAGAATCGTTAAGCCCGCGAGCATCGAGAACCCGGCGAGCAGCCGCACCACAAACGTAATTTGATCGACCACACTCTCGATCCGCTCCAGCACATCGGCGACGTTGATGACGGTAATGGTGGGATAAGCCGAGTACAAAGCGCGCTCCAGCGCGGCCACCTGTTGGGGATCGATGTGCGCGCCACCGTACCATGTGGACGGCTGATCGGAGATCCACCCCGACGGCAGAACAAACTGCACGCGCGCACCCAGATGCTGGCCGTCGGCGCGATAGATGGCGGCTACTTTGAGCGTCCGCGCCGTTCCGCCGGTCTCCAGCTCCATCGTCGAACCAACACTCAGGTGCAGCCGCCGCGCTGCGCCGTCGCTCACCGCAATCTGCGCAGCGCTGGCGTTCGTCCACCACGCGCCTTCCGTCACTTTGTCGCCTTCGGGCGGCGCATCGGCCCAACTCAGTTCGGCGCTCTCCAGCATGCGGCGCGGATAGTGCTGGCCTCTCATCTGTTCCACCGGTTGGCCATTGATCGAGAGGAACCGTCCCATCACAACTGGAATCAGATTCAATTGCTGGCTGACACCCGGCTGATGCGAAAAGAACGCTTTGACGCCACTGACCTCATCGGTCCGCACGTCAATCAAGAACACATTGGGCAGCTTGGGCGATGCCGTTTCCCGCAGATCGCGCAGGAGGCCATTCTGCATAAGATAGACCGTGAGGATGAGCATGACTCCAGTGCCCAGCGCCGCCAGCACCGCGGCCGACTGGTTGCCCGGCCGGTAAAGATTGGCGAGGCCGTGGCGCAGCGACGAAGGCAGACGCAAACGCGTGCGATCGAGCAGGAACCGCACCGTGCGCAGCGCCACGGCAGCCATCGCGAGCAGAACCGCAAGCGCAATGGTGAACAGCAAAGCAAACCACGCGCCCACCTTGGGCGAATCGGAGAGCGCCCACGCGATGGCGCCCAGCGCGACCACCACTACCGCGGCGATACCGAGTTGCACGCGGCGCGTCCACCACCGTGCAAACCAGCCGCCGATGCCAGATGGTCCCGGCTCTACTAATCTGCGCAGAACCAGCACAGGCCGGATGGCGCGCACATCGAGCAGTGGAGGCAGGCAGAAGAGCAAAGTTGTCAGCAGGCCGGTTCCCAATCCTGCCAGCGCCGACTTCCAGGGAAACCGAAGAATCACGCGCAGGGGAAGCAAATGGACAAAGGCTGCGGGCAGCGCCGCCATTACAGCCACGCCCGCGCCCACGCCGAGCAAGCCGCCAGCCAGCCCGAGACCCAGTGTCTGCAAAAGAAAGATGCGCAGCAGGTCCGCCGAATCCGCGCCAATCGCCTTCAGAATCGCCAGCATGTCCATGCGCTGCTCGAGGTGCGCGTGCATGGCCATGGCTACGCCGATGGCGCCCAGCACCATGGCCACCAGGCAGATGAGGCTCAGGATGGAGGTCGCATTGTCGAGGCCGCGGGTGAGCGCCGGATTACCTTCGCGGTAGTCCATCACTTGCGCCTCGGGCAGCGCCGCTTCCAGTTGCGCGCGGACCGCCGCGGCTTCGGCATCGGCGGTGAGTCCGCGCGGCGGCTTGTCCGGCAGCTTGACGAGTAATCGCCGGCTTGCGCGGCTGCCCGGCGCCAGCAATCCGGTGCGCGAAAGGGCCGCCTGCGAGATCATCACGCGCGGCCCCAATCCCATACCCGAGGAGATTCGGTCGGGCTCCTGTTTCAACACAGCCGCGATGCGGAAGTCTCTGCCACCCAGACGCAGCGTGTCGCCGACGCGTGCGTTGAGGCGGATGAGGAATTCATCAGCCACCACGGCCGAATCGCCCTGGAGAGCCTGCCGCAGCGGCATCGCCGGATCCAGCTCCGCCTTTCCATAGTAGGGATACACTGCGGGATCAACAGCCTTGAGCGAGACCGGCAGCGGCACGGGATCCGTTGACACGGAAGCCATGGAGACGGTTTCAGTGACCCATGTGGCGCGGATTGCGCCGCCGCTTTGCGCTTCAATCGCAACGATCTTGCTGAGCTCCTCGGGCGTGGGCGCACGAAACATGCGCGCGCTCAGATCGGCGGCCAGCAACGAGCGCGCCTCCGTGTTGAACGTGCCACGAAAGCTGTCACTCAGCCCGCGCACACCCACCAGTGCAGCCACGCCAACGGCCACCGACAAAACGACAAAGGCGAACTTGCCGGGCGCAGATTTCAGGTCACGCCAGCCGATGGCCGCCGCGCGCTTCCAGCTCAATGCGTGCTTGGCCATTGCTCTCCTTGCTGTGGATGCGGGTCAGGCGGAAACGGACCGGGCTTTGAGTCCTCGACCACAAGGCCATCCTTGAGCACAATCCTGCGGTCGGCGCGGCTGGCCACTTCAGGATCGTGCGTAACCAGGACCAATGTCGTTCCTGCCTTGCGATTTCGTTCGAGGAGCAGATCGAGAACCATCCGGCCGTTCGCCGAGTCGAGGTTGCCGGTGGGCTCATCGGCCATCACGATCGGGGGCTCGACAACAAAAGCCCGCGCCAGGGCCACGCGCTGCTGCTCGCCGCCCGAAAGCTGCACGGGATAGTGGTCCATGCGCTCCTTCAGGCCCACCTCATCGAGCATGCGGCGCGCCTGCGCCAGGCCGTTTCCATCCACGTTGAGTTCGTAAGGCAGCAGCACATTCTCGAGAGCGGTAAGCGTTTGAATCAGCTGGTAAGACTGAAAGACAAAGCCGATCTTGCGCCCGCGCACCGCTGCCAGTTCAGCTTCCGCCAGGTTGTGGATGGGCACGCCATCCAGCCAGATCTCGCCCTCGCTGGGCGTGTCGAGGCCGGCGAGCAACCCCAGCAACGTGCTCTTCCCGCTTCCACTCGCGCCCACGATGGCCACAAACTGCCCCGCCGGAATCTCCAGCGAGATTCCCTGCAGAATGTCCACGCGCCGCGCGCCGTTCTGGATCCACTTCTTCGCGCCTTTGACCTGAATCAATCCGCCCTCCCGTCACTGGCAGTGTAAATTGCCGCTCATTGGGCCTTGCGAAACCAGGACCTCGTGGCGCGCCGCTACACTGTATACGTGGACGTTCGGCGCGCGGCTCTTGTTGCATGTTGCCTGCTTCTGACGCTGGCGGGGCCGCTCCATGCCGCCGATCGGCCGATCCTTGTTTGCTATGGCGACAGCATCACCGCCGGGTACGGCCTTTCCTTCGGCCAGGCCTATCCCGACTTCCTGCAGAGCATCCTTACTACGCAGGGCTACGCGTACAAGGTGATCAATCAGGGAACGCCCGGCGCCACCACCAAAGACGCGCTCGCCGGCCTGCCCTACGTGTTGCAGTTGCACCCTGCCATTGTGATTGTGGAGTTTGGCGGGAACGACGGCCTGCGCGGCCTGCCCGTCGACCAGACGCGCAACAATCTTGACCAGGTGCTCACGGGCCTGGAAAAGGCTCACGTGAAGATCGTGCTCGCCGGCATCACACTTCCGCCGGATTATGGGCCTGACTACATCCGGTCGTTCGATCGGATCTTCCGCGATCTCGCCGCACGGCACCACGTGGCCCTGGTGCCCATGCTCTACAAGAATCTGATCCACGTTCCGGGAACCATCCAGGGTGATGGCATACATCCCACCTCGAAGGGGTCAGAGATCATCGCCGATACGCTTTATCCGGTACTTAAGCCGCTGCTGCGCAAGAATCCGTGAGCCGGCATGACGCGCCATTCGAGAAGACGGATTGTGTGACTGCCACCCGGCAGCGCGCGTGCCGGAGAAACCTCGCGCGCAAAAAGCAACAGCCGGGATCGCTCCCGGCTGCTCGTGTTCTGCCGATTGAATCTGCGGCAACGGCTCCGTTATGCCTTGGCAGTGGCCAGAGCCTTCAGGCGCGCGTTCAAACGGCTCTTGTAGCGGGAAACGGTGTTCGAGTGGAGTACGCCCTTCTGCACGCTTTTGTCGAGGGCCGAAACCGTGGCCCGGTACTGCGCCTGTGCTTCTTTCACATTGCCCTTGGTCAGAGCCTCGCGCAGCGAACGCAGGCTCGAGCGCACACGGCTGCGGTTGGCGCGGTTGACTTCAGTGCGGGTTTCGGTTTGGCGTGCGCGCTTCAGCGCGGATACGTGGTTTGCCATGGTTTTGCTTCCATCTCCAGAGCCTGAAGTACAGGGGGTGGTCCTGTTTTCAGGGAAAATGATGCGGTGCGGAAGGCAGCTCGAGCCGCATCCCTCGCAATCTCATAGTCTACGGGAATCCGAGGGGCGGGTCAATCGGCGCGGGGCATACGATGGGCCGCGATCGCCGTCAGCGGAATGCACTGAGGCTTCGTTCACCGGCCGTGGACTTGCGGCAGGCGAGCCGGTTTGACCCGGTTTTCGCCGCCCGGTATACTCGAATTTGCGTCAAGCGGGAGTAGCTCAGTGGTAGAGCATCGCCTTGCCAAGGCGAGGGTCGCGAGTTCAAGTCTCGTCTCCCGCTCCATTCCGTAATTCCCTCGGTAGGCTTGTGCCGACCGGGCGGCGGGATGGGACGATTTGCATCCGGTAAGGCGGGCAGCCCAGGGGCGCGGTACCCAAGTGGTAAGGGAGAGGTCTGCAAAACCTTTATGCGCCGGTTCGATCCCGGCCCGCGCCTCCAAATCCTTCAATAACTCAAGCCGATCAACCGCTAAGCCTCATTCTGTCACTGTGGGGGCTGCTTGCATTTTCTCTCTTCCCAGCGCTGTATTTCGGACCACGTTTGGAACGACGAGATGATGGCGGCTCAGGCGAACTGACGCGCTCCAAAAATTTCAATCTGACCATGCTTCGTAGAAGTAACTGCAATCAGGCGGAGTTTAACGACCACGACGCCAAGGTGTACTGCGGTGCGAGGAACCCCGCGCGTTGACGTTTGGCGACGTTTGGCGACGAAAATCGCCGCGGTTTTGAGCCTTTTGAGGCAGACCACTGTTGAATCCGAACGACTTAGGATGAGAAATGGGCCGTTTTGATACCCCACCTGGGTATAGGGGGGTAGGGGTATGCTTTTTCGGTGGTACGGACCGGGGACAGGAGATCCCCCGGCTTCGCTCAGGACGGGCTCCGGGACGCAGGACGGACATCTCAGACGATGCATACAGACATTGTGCGCTAAACAAGGGAAATTCTCTGCAACTATGAGGGAACGAGGGAGCGAGGGAACAAGAGACTAAGAAAACAACGACTTAGGACGAATGGGGAGGTTCGATCCGGACGGCGCGGGGCTTGACAACTTCCGAATGGCTCAACCGCAACGATTGTGGCGGAGAGATCAACGGCGCTTCAGGCGCTTCATCAGGCGGAGGTACGGGCTTATTTCCGGGCGGATACGCAGACGGGATCGATCTGCGCCGGCTGCGGATCGGGAAAATAGCGGCGTTGAAAGAAGAGCGCCACGTTGACCAAGGCAATCATCACGGGGACTTCGACCAGCGGCCCGATGACGGCGGCGAAGGCAGCTCCCGAATTGATGCCGAAGACAGAGACGGCGACAGCGATGGCCAGCTCGAAGTTATTGGAGGCGGCGGTGAAGGAAAGCGTCGTGGTTTTGGAATAGTCCGCGCCAAGCCTGCGGCCCATGTAGAACGAGACCAGAAACATGACTACGAAATAGACCAGGAGCGGCGCGGCAATCCTGAGGACATCGAGCGGGAGACGGACGATGTAGCTCCCTTTGAGCGAGAACATGACGACGATGGTAAAGAGGAGAGCCACGAGGGTGAGCGGACCGACGCGCGGGACGAAGTTGTGGTCGTACCAAACGCGGCCTTTGGCGCGGACGAGAACGGCGCGCGTGAGGAATCCGGCAAGACAGGGGACACCCAGGTAGATGAAGACGCTCTGCGCGATTTGACCGATGGAGACATGGACGACCGCGCCCTGCAGCCCGAGCTTCGCCGGGAGAACGGTGATGAAGACCCAGGCATAGAGCGAGTAGAAGAAGACCTGAAAAAGAGAGTTGAAGGCCACCAGGCCGGCTGCGTAATCGGTGTCGCCTTTGGCGAGCTCGTTCCACACGATAACCATGGCGATGCAGCGCGCGAGGCCGATCATGATGAGGCCGGCCATGTATTCCGGATAACCACGCAGGAACACGACGGCCAGGACGAACATGAGGACAGGCCCAATGAGCCAGTTCTGCACCAGAGAGAGGCCGAGCACTTTCTTGTTGCGAAAGACTTCGTGCAGCTCTTCGTACCGGACCTTGGTGAAGGGCGGGTACATCATCACGATCAGGCCCACGGCGATGGGAATGGAGGTCGTGCCGATACTGAAGCGGTCGAGAAATGGAACCACGCCGGGGACGAGCCATCCGAGGGCCACGCCGGCGGCCATGGCGGCGAAGATCCACGCGGTAAGGTAACGATCGAGAAACGAGAGCCGGCGTGTCACCTTCATGAGCAAACCTCAGAACAAAGGAATGGGCACGCGGCCTTGCGGTGCGCGCCGGTCAGGAGCGGCCGATCAGGAGCGACCGATTTTGTCGATCTCGCGCTGGATAGCGAGCTGCTCGAGCGAACCAAGCGGCAACGAAAGGAACAGGCTGATGCGGCGGTCGAGGATGGAAAAGGCGTCGCGGAAGGCGCGATCAATCTGTTCCGGCGTGCCCGTCACCGCGGCTGGATCGGGGACGCCCCAGTGCGCGGTCATGGGCTGGCCGGGCCAATAGGGACATTGTTCTCTGGCGGCGTTGTCGCAGACGGTGAAGACGAAGTCCATTTTGGGCGCGGAGGGTGCGGCGAACTCGTCCCAGGATTTGCTGCGCAGGCCGGCAGTGGGTATGTGCGCAAGGTCAAGCTGGTTCAGCGCCTCGGGCCGGACCGTGCCGGAGGGATGGCTGCCGGCACTGTAGGCAGTAAAAATGCCCTTGCCCTTGCGATTCAGGATGGCCTCAGCCAGAATGGACCGCGCGGAGTTCCCGGTGCAGAGAAAGAGGACGTTGTAGTGGTTGGGCATGATGGGGCTCCTAGGCTGCGGCGCCGGCGCCGCAGCAGCCGGGGGCGCAACAGGTGGATTGGGGCTTGACGGCGCGGATAAAGGCGCTCAAGAACTTGCCTTCGACCTGGGGAGCGATGGCGTCGACATCGACGCCCGCCTCGGCGAGCGACTTGCGGGCATCTTCGACGTTGTAGATGCGCGTGGGCTCGACGGTGACATCGGTGAAGCCGGCGGCGATGAGCCTGGCGCGGTAGTCCTGCTCTTCCAGAGCGCCCGCCATGCAGCCCACCCATAGCAACATGCTCTGGCGCACGGCACTGGGAACGGCGCCGCGCACGACAATGTCAGAGACGGCGAAGCGGCCGCCCGGCTTGAGCACGCGAAACGCCTCGCGCAGGACGCGGTCCTTGTCGGCAGAGAGGTTGATGACGCAGTTGGAGATGACCACGTCGACCGAGTTGCCGGGCAGGGGAATGTTTTCGATCTCGCCTTTGAGGAATTCGACGTTTTCGACGCCCGCCTTGCGCTGGTTTTCGCGAGCCAGGGCAAGCATGTCATCGGTCATGTCGAGGCCATAAGCCTTGCCGCCGGGAGCCACGCGGCGCGCGGAGAGCAGCACATCGATACCGCCGCCGGAGCCGAGGTCGAGCACCACGTCACCGGGTTTGAGGTCGATGAGCGCGGTGGGATTGCCGCAGCCCAGAGAGGCCTGCACGGCCTTCTCGGGGATGAGGCCCTTTTCGCCATCGCTGTAGAGATTGGCGGTGATGGGGTCGCAGCAGCGCAGGCCGGGGTCGCAGCATGCCTGCAAAGTGCCCGCCTCCGCCACGGCGCGCGCGGCCTCGCCGTACTTCTGCCTGACTTGCTCTTTCACTTCCGCCGGGGCTGCCATTCGGGCCCTCCCTTGTATATGCTTAGGCAAATATATTCTTTGCGTTCATATCTGTCAAGGCGTATATTTTAGCGTATGGGACGAAGCGCGAAACCATTCGACCTGGCGCGCATGTTTGCCGCCCTGGCCGACCGCACACGGCTGCGCCTGCTGAACCTGATGAGCGGGCGAGAAGTGTGCGTGTGCTACTTCGTAGAGATCCTGAAGCAGGGCCAACCGAAGGTGTCGCGGCACCTTGCGTATCTGCGCCGGGCGGGGATTGTGAAGGCGCGGCGCGAGGGCAAGTGGATGCACTACAGAATCGAGCGGCCCGCGGATGCCGGAGCGGCCGCGATTCTGCAAGCCACGCTGGAATCGCTGGGCGCAGACCGGGAGATGCAGGCGGATCTGGCGCAGCTAGAGAAAGCTTGTTGCCGGCCCGAACGATTCGTGACACTTGCGGGGGCGCCGGTCCCAGTCGAACTGCAATCGGGTAGCGCGTGATGCGGAGCCTAGCGGCGCGCAGAGGGTGGACTGCAAAGCGTCCGTCGCGGCGCGCCGGTTCAGGTTTCCTGCTCAGGATTATCGATCCGGCCCGATATTGTTGCTACAAAATAAGGCCACAGCAAAAGCAACCGCAGATCCCCATTCGACTTCGCTCAGGGCAGGCTGTCGATTGCGTTTGGCGCAAGAAACGCGCCAAACTTCGCTCAGGATGACAGCTTTGTAGCGTTGCAATCATTCAGGGCCGGATCAATAGGGCGGGGTAGTTCCCGCCGGGGGTTGGCGCCCGCTTGCTTCCACCGAAACCACGGCTCGCTTCGATTTGCGGTAAACATTGGCGACGGCGAGCGTCCAGAGAGGAACAAAATCGACACCAGGCACGAGCTTGGCGAGAAACGACGGCGCGAACTCCCAGTGCCAGCCGAGGAGAAGGGTGAGCACGCCGGCGATGGAGAGATCGAGGATGTCGTCAGCGGGCGAGGCGGCGCCCTCGACGAAGAACGGAAAAACGGCGATCTGGAATACGTCCGCGAAGATCGCGAGGATGAGGGCTGCTTTGAAGCGTGGACCGGGGGAGATGGTGACGGCGTCCTGGTTCGCGCCCATGGGCTTGAGCGGCGACTTCATATAGAGAGTATCTTCCATGCGCCAGGGCGGGCTGAGACGAAAGCCGGGCCGCAACTCAACCGCGCCCCCCTCGGGATGGCAAGAGCCGGGTAGATTCCGCGTGGATGGCGATGCGGCATTCGGGGCTTTTCAGACGCCCGCTTCTGTGTCATGCTTGCGTGCATGGGAAACAAAGACAAGGGAAGAAAAGAGACGAAGAAGGCTCCCAAGCCGAAACCGAAACCGGAACCGGGGCAGAGGCGCGAGATCTTTGCGCCGCCGGCGCCGCCGAAGTAGCCGGCGGTTTGCGCACCTGAATCGTCTTGCGGCTGAAGCGCCGGCGATGGGGAGAGTGTGCAGGTGGGTGCAGTTTTGCGCCGGGCGCGAAACCCTTCCGCGATGCCATCCGGCGCGGGCCGGGACGTGAGCGCCGCGGGCCATTCGAGGAATGAAAAAGGCCATCCGCAAGGGATGGCCTTTGGGCATGGATGGAAGCGGCGATGCGGGCTTACGGCTGCGAGGCTACGCCCGGGGTTGCCGCGGCGCGGGCCTGCGCCTTTTCGGCGAGGACCTTGTGCGCGCTATCCTCCAGGGCCTGGGCTTCCGGCATGTAGCCGAGCGCCTTCTGGATCATGGGGTCCCAGTCGGCGATGACGCGCAGGCCGGCGAGTTGGCCGAATTGGATGGTGAAGACATCCTTCTTGATTTGCGCCTTGAGCCAGTCCATGCACCCGTTCAGGTCGGCGTCGGTCCAGTCAATGTCCTGTGCTGTGAGGAACTTCTTGAAGCCGGCCAGGACGGCGTCGTCGACCTGGAAGTTCTTGTCGACGGTGTGCGATGCGAGATAGACCGGTGCAAAACTCCCGGCCCCGATGCCTGCGGCAATTACGTTCTTATAGATCAGCTCGTCTTCGAAGCGAGTCGTCTTGGGCGGCTCGATCTTTTCGTCGGGCGTGATGCCGCCACCGCCGTAAACGGTGCGGCCCGAGTCAGTGAGCTTGACCTCGCGGTTGCTGGAGTCGGAAGAGGGCCCGCCGCCGGCGTGATTGTAGTAATCGTAGAGCGAGACCCCTTGGTAATTGCGCTGAATCAGGCGGCCGGAGGGCGTGTAGTAGTGATACGTGGTGAGGGCGAGGCCGGTGTCTTCGCTGAGGTTGTAGACAGTCTGCACCAGGCCTTTGCCGAAGGTGGTTTCGCCCACGATGAGAGCGCGGTCGTGGTCCTGCAACGCGCCGGAGACGATCTCCGCAGCGGAGGCAGTACCGCGGTTGACCAGCACAACGATGGGAAAGGTTTTGCCGCCGTTGCCGTGAGTGGCCACGTAGTTCTGATCCGAGTAGGCGCGCCCGCGCTGGGTGACGATGGTTTGGCCCTTGGCGAGCAGGCGGTCGCAGACGTCCACGGCCTGGCTTAGCAGGCCGCCGGGGTTCTCGCGCAGATCGAGCACCAGGCCCTTCAGGTCGCCAAAGCTATTGATGGCGTCGTCCATCTCCTCGCCGGTGGTTTCCTGGAACTCTGTGAGATGGATGTAGCCGATGCCGGGGCGGATCTCGAACTTGAGATCGATGGAGGGGTGGGGAATCTCGTCGCGGACGAGGTCGAAGACCAGCGGCTTGGGCTGGCCGTAGCGAACCATGGTGACCTGGACGTGCGTGCCCTTGGGGCCCTTGAGCGCCTTGGCTACCTCATCAGCGGACCAGCCGTCAGCGGATTTTCCGTCGATCGCGGAAATCAGGTCGCCGGGGTGGATGCCGGCGCGGTAGGAGGGCGTGTCCTCATACGGGGTCACGACATAAACGTTGGTTTTGCCATCGTCGTTTTGCTGCCGGATGATCATGCCCACGCCGTAGTAGTGGCCGCGCTGGTCTTCGCGCATGCGGGCGTAGGCTTTGGGATCGTAGAAATGCGAGTGCGGGTCGAGAACCTGCAACATGCCCGGGATGGCGCCGTCGTAAATGGCGTCATCGGCTTTGTCGGAAGTGATGGGCTCGGCGTAGTTCTGCTCCACGACCGCGTAGACATCGGTGAAGGATTTCAGGCTGTCGCGGAGCTGGCTCTCATCCTGCGAGGCTTGCGCGCCCACGCGGCGCTCGAGAACGGCGCCGGCGACGGCGCAGACGGCGAAAAAGAGGGTAATGGCGAACAGTGCGCGGCGCGCACGGGGGGTCATAGACAAACCGAACCTCCGGACGGCAAACGCGCCGTGCGCCTGGCGGCGAACTTCCCCTCGCCCGAGAGCGAATCCGCCGGCTGCCGGATCGGCGCTCGATAAAAATTGACCTTGCCCGTTAACGGCAAGGCCGGCGAAATGGAAGAGCCGTTCGCGCTGAGGCCGCGAGACCGTCTTCGGCTAAAGTATAGCACCGTAGGATTTGACGCGTACGGACCCGGCGCGGTAGCAGAGGGTTGCGGAGCCTATTTGCTGGAACACGAGGCCCGATGGGCTGCCGGAAGCAGCAGCGGTCGTGCACCCGCTTTCCGTTTCTGCTCTCCGGGGATTTACAATGGCGTCTATGCATCAGGCGGCAGAGGATCACGCGCCAGCCACCCGGCCGGTACCCGATTTTATGACTTTGAGACATCTTCGCATTTGCGCAGCGCTCGTGGTCGCCACGGCGCTGCTTGTGGCCACCAGCCTGACGCGGGGCCAGGCCAACGAGCCGGAGAGCCCCTATGGCGGGACGACGGTGGAGGACATCATCGCCCGCGTCAACGACCAGATCATCACCCAGACGGACTACGAACGCGCGCTGAACGAGTTGGAACAGGAGGGACGGCAGCGCGGCGAATCGATGCAGGAGATGGCGGAGGCGCGCAAGGCTCTGCTGCGCAACCTGATCGACCAGCAACTGTGGCTCTCGAAGGGCAAGGAACTGGGCATTACCGGCGAGACAGAACTGGTGAAGCGCCTGGACGAGTATCGCAAGCAGTACAACCTGGATTCGATGGAGGACCTCGAGAAAGCGGCCAAGGAACAGGGCGTTTCGTTCGAGGACTTCAAGGCCAGCATCCGCAACCAGATCATCACCCAAGAGGTGATGCGGCAGGAGGTTGGGGAACACATCCAGATCACGTTGGGCGAGGTGGAGCGGTACTACGAGGTGCATAAACAGGATTATGCGCAGCCGGAAAGCGAGCGGCTGGGCGAGATTCTCATCTCGATGGGGCAGGCGGACGAGGACGATCCGGCCAAGGTGGCAGCGGCCAAGGCGAAGGCCGACGACATAGAAGCCAGGCTGCACGCGGGCGGCGACTTTGCGCAGTTGGCGCGGAGCTTCAGCGACGGTTCGACGGCTGCCTCGGGCGGCGATCTGGGGCAATACAAGCGGGGCCAACTGCCCAAAGTGCTTGAGGACAAGACATTCGGCCTGAGCGCGGGGCAGTACACCGAACCGATTCTCACGCGGCAGGGCTACATCGTCCTGAAAGTGATACAACACACTCCGGGCGGACCACGGCCCTTCAAGGACGTGCAGGAGGACGTGGGACAGGCGTATTACATGAGCCTGATGGAGCCGGCAATTCGCGACTATCTGAGCAAGATGAGGAATGAGGCCTTCATCCAGATCAAGCAGGGATATGTCGACACCGGCGCGACGCCCGCCGAACTGCATTCGAGCATCACCTTCAGCGCGTACGTGCCGCCGGCGCCCAAGAAGAAGGCTAAGGTGGAGCGGACGCGATTCCGCGAGAGCACGCACACGTTCCGGCAGAAACCGGGAGCGGCTGCGCCGCCAGCGGAGCAGGCCTCGGCGACGGAGACAAACGCAGCACCAACAACACCGGCGGCGACCAAGAAGAAGAAGAGCAGAAAGAAGGAAGAAGCCGCCACAGAGAAGCCCGGCAAGCGAGAAAAGATCCGCTATGGGCAGGCGCCGCGCGAAACGCTGCCCGCCGCCACGAGCAATACGGCCACGGAGAACGCGGGCGCGCTGCCGGAGACGGCCTCGAGCACGGAGCAGCCGGCCAATCCGCTGGAGCCTACCGCTCCCACGCCACAGAAGACCCGGTTCAGCGATCGCGCGCGAGCGCCAAAGAAGCCAAAAGCGAGCGGAGGCGCGGCGCAGGCGGGTTCGACAGGGCCTGCGCCACCGAGTGCGGCCGAGGTTGCCGACGAGCAGACACAATCGGCTCCGCTGGGCATTGCGGGCGACACTTCGAACAAGAAGAAAAAGAAAGCGGCCAACGCCGTCGCGGAGAAGACCCGCCTGGCGGACAAGAAGAAGAGCCCGGAGGAGTCCCAGCCCAAGCCGGTGCAGCAGCCGACGCCCATTCCTGCCGTGCCAGGAGCGCCTGCGCCTGCCGACCACCCCACGGCGCCCCAGCCTCAGCCAGACTCACAGCCGACCGGGTTATAGCGTTGCGGCTCAGACGAGAGAACAAAGGGCGGGCCTGGGAGCTGATTCCCGGGCCCGCGGTGTTTTTGGCGTGAGTGGTTTTTTCGGCCCGGAGTGGGATTTTTGGGCAGCGCAGGCCGATTGCGTTAATCTTTCGGCAGAATGAAAGACATCTACATCGCCGATCTGATGGGCTTTGACGAGGGAAAGCTCTTCGACAGCTTCTTTCTCGTGCTGGCCAAGCAGCAACGAAGCACAAAGCAAAACAAGCCGTACCTGAACCTGATCCTGGGCGACAAGACTGGGCAAATCGAAGGGCGCGTCTGGGATCCGGGCGACCCGCGCATCGGCAGAGATTTCGAGCGCGGCGACCTGGTGAAGGTGCGCGGCAGCGTGTCGCGCTACGACGATCGTGCACAGTTGAAGGTCGATCAGTTGCGCCTGGCGCTCGATGGCGAGGCGGACAAGATGGACATGCTGCCCGCGACCAGCCGCAACGTAGACGAGCTGTGGGCCGCGCTCGAGTCCAGCGTCGCGAGCCTCGCGAATCCCGACCTGAAACGGCTGCTCAAGGCCATGCTCGCCGATCCCGCGATTGCCCAAGCGTACCGCGAAGCGCCTGCAGCGCGGCAGTTGCACCATGCATGGCTGGGCGGGCTACTGGAACACGTGGTGAGCCTGCTGGGATTAGCCGATCGCGTGGCGGCGCATTATCCCATGCTCGACCGCGATCTGCTCGTCACGGGCGTGGTGTTGCACGATATCGGCAAGATTCGCGAACTGACATGGGAAACGGGCTTCGACTACACGGTGGAAGGCGTGCTGCTGGGGCACATCCAGATGGGCGTGGATCTGGTGGAGAAGACCATTGCGGGCCTGCCCGGTTTTCCCGACCGGCTGCGCACGCTGGTGCTGCACATGATCCTGTCGCATCACGGCAAGCTGGAGTTCGGCTCACCCAAGCTGCCCATGATTCCCGAGGCGCTGGTGCTGAACTTCCTCGACGATCTGGACGCCAAGATGCAGGCCATGGCCAGCGAGTTCGAGCGGTCGGCGCGCGAGGGCAGAGCGCCGGATGAGATGACGGGGAAGGTCTGGGCGCTGGATCAGCGGCAGTTGCTGAACACGAGGGGGTGGCTGGGAAAAAGCGGGGAGTAGGTCAGAATCTGCCCCGGTATTCTTCCGGCGTTTCAATGACAAACGCCGTCTGCCCAGCCAGCGCCAGCAGGTCTTCGTCACCGGTCACCAGCAGGCCGGCTTTACCGCAGTGGGCGAGATCGAGGAAGGGTTGATCCTTGGCATCGCGGCAGGAGACCGGGCATTTCTCCGTGGGATCGAATTGCTCGCAGTAGGGAAGGTAGTCGCCCTGCAACTCCAATCGGCGTTCTACGGAAAGTTGAAATTTCGAATACGCCAGAATGCGTATCAGTTCCGCGACAGTGGCGCGGGAGACAAGCGGAACGCAGGCGTAGTCCCGCCAGTGCAAGCGCAGCCACGCCAGGCGGCTGGTAGTAAATACAAGGGCTGAAACGACGGTATTCGTGTCGAAGACGACGCGCGGGACTGGCTGCACGGTCACTCGGTTTCGCGCGCCCACTTAACGGCGTCGCTCACATCCTGCTCGGTGATTCCAAGTTGAGCGAGATATTCCCGCACCTCGTCGGCCCGGCTGCGCTCGAATGGGCGGAGCGTAATGGAGCTTCCGTCGGTGCTGACGTCAAAGTATTCCACTCCTGCGAAAGACTTAACTACCGCCTTGGGCAGGGTGAGTTGGTTTTTAACGGTCAATTTGGCCAGCATTGCGCTCCTCCGCAAGCAAGGAAGTAAGGAAACAAGGAAATCTTACTACATTGTTTCCTTACTTTGCAAGCCAATCCCACTGCTCTTTTGTGAGCGGGACGACGGAGAGGCGGCCGATGAGCACGAGCGGCGAGTGGGCAAAGAGCTTTTCTACTTTGATGTGGGCGAGGGTTTTCGGGTGCTTGAGGCGCTTGCCGGCCTTGACGCGAACGATGGGAACCTTGGGATCGGATGCATCGACGCTCAGAACCGTGCCCGTGCCCACGGCGGTACGCTGGTCGCCGGTGTGATAAAAGATCCATTTTGTTCCCGGCTTCATCTCACGCAGGTGCTTTACGGCGGTGGGATTCGTGACGCCGTCCCACACGGTTTCGCCGTCGCGCAGCAGGTCGTCGAAGGAGTAGACATCGGGCTCGGATTTGAAAAGGAAGTAGCTCATAAACAGGGGTCAGGGGTCAGTGAGTTGGATGCTTCAAGAGGGACAGGACTTCAATCTTCGCACATTCTTAGCAGGTGTTACATTACCATTTCCGGCCGTTTTGGGGTATCGCCCTCAGGGGCTAAAGTGACTGCGTGAGAACTAGCGATTTACGCAAGCTGCTGTGTTTATCAACTCGGTTCCGTACTAACGGTTGCATAAAATCCGAGTTCTCACGCAGTCACTAAAGCCCTTTGTTTTGGCGCTTTATTTCGGCCCGCGACCCACCCACTACTGGGTGGGTGCCCCGGTCGTGCCCTTGTTACAAAGCTGTTGATGGGCTTCGCTCCCTTGTTCCCTCGCTCCCTGTTCCCTTGTTCCCTTGTTCCTTGTTCCCTTGGTCCCTTAGTCCCTTGGACCCTGTCTTGCTACTCCCTGCCCTTTTTGCGGATCTCGATGTTGAGGCGCTTGATCTTCTGGTTGAGTGTGGAGAGAGGAATGCGGAACTGCTCGGCAGCCTCGGTCTGGTTCCAATTCGAGCGCTCGAGCTTTTCCATGATGATGCGCCGCTCGATGACTTCAAGGATGTCGAAGAGCGAGGAGTTGGGGTTGTGCTCGAGCAGCGCGTCCTGGAAGCTGCGTCCGGTGATGTGTCCGGGGAGCAGTTCGGCGCCGATGACGGGGCCGGAGGAAAGAACGACGCCGCGTTCGATGGCGTTCTCAAGCTCGCGCACGTTGCCGGGCCAGTCGTAATCGATGAGGGCGCGCATGGCGTCGGGCGAGAGCTTGCGCGAGGCGAAGTTGTTCTCGCTGGCGTAGAAGTCGAGGAAGTGCTGGACGAGCAGAGGAATGTCTTCGCGGCGGGCGCGCAAGGGCGGCAGATCGACGGTGATGACGTTGAGGCGGTAGAAGAGATCCTCGCGGAAGCGGCCATCGCGGACGGCTTGGCGCAGATCGACGTTGGTGGCGGCAAGAATGCGCACGTCCACCTGGATCTCCTGAATGCCGCCGAGGTGCATGAAGCGCTTGTCCTGCAGCACGCGCAGGATCTTGGACTGCGTGTCGAGGCCCATGGTGGCGATCTCGTCGAGGAAGAGCGTACCGCCGTTGGCCACCTCGAAGAGGCCTTTCTTGGAGGCAATGGCCGACGTGAAGGCGCCCTTGACGTGCCCGAAGAGCGTGGACTCGAGCAGCTCGGAGGGCATGGCGCCGGTGTTGATGGGGACGAACGGCTTGTCGCGGCGCGGCGAGTTGGCGTGGATGGCCTTGGCGATGATCTCCTTGCCGGTGCCGCTCTCGCCCTGAATGAGGACGGTGGAGCGGCTGGGCGCGACCTGCGCGACGAGGTCGAAGACCTTCAGCATGGACTCGCTTTTGCCCACGATGTTGGCGAAGTTGTAGCGCTGCTTGAGGGTGCGCTTGAGCTGAAGGTTTTCCTCCTCGGCGCGGCGGCGGGCCACGGCGGAGCGAATGTCGGCGAGCAGCTTCTCGTTGTCCCAGGGCTTCTGGATGAAGTTCTCCGCGCCGGCGCGGATGGCCTCGACGACGTTATCCACGGTGCCGTAGGCGGTGATCATGATCATGGGCAGATCGGGCTGCCGCTCCTTGAATTGCGGCAGGAGCTCGAGGCCGCTCTGGCCTGGCAAGGCGAGGTCGAGCAGGACCAGGTCGAAGGCCGACTGATCGAGCAGGCGCAGTCCTTCCTCGCCGTTGGCCGCGGTTTGAACGGCGTAGTTTTCGAGTGAAAGCAACACTTCCAGCGATTCCCGGATGCCGGCCTCATCATCGACTACAAGGATGGAGGCCGCGGGAACAGCGCCGTCGCTTGCCGGCGCCGAAACCGGCACGTTCACGGGCAATGTATCCTCTGCTGCGCGCTCAGGCATGGACGGAATTCCTTAATAGGGGAAACTCAAGATGAAATGTGGTGCCGGAGCCGACCGCGCTTTCCACATGGATTTTGCCGGCGTGTTCCTGAATGATGCCGTAAGAAACAGAGAGGCCAAGGCCGGTGCCGCGCCGGTCGCCGGACAGGTTCTTGGTGGTAAAGAAGGGATCGTAGATTCGCTTGAGGTGCTCGGGCGCGATGCCGGAGCCGGAGTCGGAGATAACGGCCTCGATTTGGCCATTGAGGAGCGTAGCCACGCGCAGCCGCCCACCGCGGGGCATGGCGTCCTTGGCATTCAGCAGCAGATTGAGGAAGACCTGCTGCAGTTTGCCCGGATTGCCGTGAATGGGCGGAAGCTCGCCGGCCAGATCGAGATCGACAAGAATCCGCGCGGTCTTGAACTGGTGTTCGAGCAGCGAAAGCGTGTCACGAATCACTTGGTTCAGATCGGTGGAACGGAACTCGGTGGTGGAAGTGCGCGAAAAATTCAGCAGACCATTGGCAATTTCGGCGGCGCGGAAGCTCTGCTGCGTGATCTTGTCGAGCACGGGGCCGAGGCGCGCATCGCCGCGCAGTTGCTTGGCGAGCATCTGGGCGTAGGAGGAAATGACGGCCAGCGGAGTGTTGATCTCGTGCGCGACGCCGGCGGCAAGCAGGCCGATGGAGCTGAGTTTGTCGGCCTGGGCTAGCTGGGTTTCGAGGGTGACGCGCTCGGTGATGTCGTCGACCAGGACGATGCGGCCCACGGGAACGAAGTCGCGCGAGAGCAGCGGCGCGATGGCGATGTTGGTGGTGCGCTGCTCGCCGGCGCGCGTGGTGAGAGGGAACTTATAGAGGTGGTGCACTCCGGGATCGCTGCGGAAACCTTCCAATGCCTCAATAAATTCCGCAGGGAATACGGAACCAAGTTCCTGGCCGATGGCTTCAGCGCGGCTGAGGGCGTACATGGCCTCCATCTGCGCGTTCCAGCTTTCGATGCGGTCGCCGAGATCGGTGGCGAAGATGCCCACGTTGATGGATTCGACGATGTTCTCGTTGAACTCCTTGAGGCGCTCGAACTCGGCGATCTTCTCCTCCAGGCGCGCGTACAGGCTGGCGTTCTGCAGGGCGATGCCGATGTAGCCGGCCAGGGATTCGAGAAGCTCGACGTCCTCGCTCGACAGGAAGTCGCCGCCCAGGGTGCGGCCGAGGCCGATGACGGCGATGGTGCGGCTGGCGGTCTCGCCGCTATCGAGATGCACAGGGGCCACGCGGCACGGCAAGTAGTAGTTCAGGTCGAGCAGGGCTGCGGCGCGCTGTTCGTCCTGAGAAAGGTGAAGAACGGCTTGAGCGTTCTCGAAAAAGATGTGGGAGTGGTCTTTGGCGCGGTCGAAGTTGAGGAAGCCGAGCGCCAGCCTGTCCTGAGCGGCGCTGACCTCTTCGGGCAGGCCATGAGAAGCTGCCAGGTGAAGGCGGCCAGACTCCTCGGTGAGAAAGATGGCTACGCGGGCAACGAGAAGAGTGCGCGGCAACTGCTCGACGATTGAATTCAGCAAAGCCTGGAGGTCGGTCTCGGAGCCGAGGCCGCGGCCGAATTCGACCAGCGCTCTGCGATAGTCGTAGCGATGGCGGTCGAAGGCGCGGTCGACCCATCCCTGAATGCGGCGCTTGAGAGGATCGAAAATCATGGCGAAGGCCACGAAGGAGACGCCCAAGCCCCACTCTTGCGCGCCTTTCGGCAGGCCGTGACGGACCACTACAGCGAAGAGTGCGACGGTACCAAAGTAGCCGCCGAGGATGAGGGCCGTGGCCAGCGTGTAGGCCACGCCGCGTTTGAAGATCAGGTCGGTGTCCATCAGGCGGTAGCGGACGATGGCCCAGGCGAACGTGAGCGGCAAGAACACCAGCGAGAGACCGGCCAGATTGGTCAATAGTTGCGGCGGATTCCAATGAAGCAGGTACGGGACGGCGTAAAAAAACGTGAAAGGAAGCACCGCGAGCAAGGTGCCGCGCGTGACCCATTTCAATTGCTGGCGCAGCAGCGGCGTGGTGGCGCGGCTGTAGCTGCGCAGGAAGAGCAGCGCGGCGGCCACGTAGAAGATGGCGTCGTACGCGGTGGCGATCTGGTTGAGCCGGTCGAGAAGGAGCTTGGTGGCCTCGCGCGTTCCGATCGACCAGAGCCACAAGCCGAGCAGACCGGCGCCGGGCGCGTAGACCAGGGGCAGCAGCCAGCGGCGGCGCAGATGCTTGAACCGCTCCTCCGGAAAACTGAGCGCAAAGTGCAGAAAGAGCGCAGGCTGCAACGCTTCAGCTACGACATTCGTCCAGAAGACGGTCCAGTCCAGCGTGTCGAATTTGGTTGTGTACTTGAGCGCGTAAAACGCAAACGACACCAGGCAAAAGAGGTAAAAGTGGGTCGAACGCGGAGCGCCCCAGCGGCGGAATAGAACGTAAAAACCGATAACGAGGTAAATCAGCCCGATGATACGCAGGCCCAGCTCCAGGCTGCGATCCAGCGGTTCGGGAATGACCTTGACCGGCGTCTCCAACGGAATGCCATCGCGCGTAATGGTGTAGTAGACCTGTCCGTAAGGGCCGGTGGCATAGAGCGCGCGTTCCAGATCGCCCACGCGCGAAACTGTCGTGAAGCCCGTAGTGGCGCTCTCGCTCACCCCCGTCAGCAGGTCGCCGGCTTGTATGCCCGCGCGCTGGCCCGGCATGTCTGGCAGAACTCTCTCGGCTTGCAGACCACCGGCAGCCTCGCGCCACCACACTCCGTCGTCGGGCTGCTGGAACTCCCGCTCCTGAAGAAGGTTGAACACGGCCAACACGAACAGGGCCGCTGTAGCCAGGGCCAACAGCGTTGCCTGCACGCGGTTAAGGAGGCTTGTCTCCATGGTGGGATTTTCGCTACGCCTATTGCTTTATCAGCACGTCAGTTGCCACGCGATGGCGGTGGGGCACTAAGGAGCTGACCCTTGGGCAATCGGCTGAGAATGCTCGTGATATGGACTTTGGGCGGTGCGAATTTGTCAACCCTGACTGAAGTAAATCACACGCCAGGTGCGAAAAACAAGAGCGGGCATCCAGAAAAGAGAATCTCTATATGGAAAACGGGAGGTCGATGGCCCCTGGTGCGCTGCCGCGATTGACGCTGCGCAAGACCGGGATTAATCTTCGACTACGGCGGTTCTCCTGCAACTATGAGCCATTTCGGACAGAATTTAAGGTGGCTTTTTCTTGATGAAAAAGCCACTTAGCGATTGTGCCTTGGTCTACACCTGCAGGAGACCCGCTATAGTGTTTCCATCGACTGATTGGGAGCCCCTCTCGACGGCCGGACGGCTTGAGAGCGCGGAGGTTTGGCTGTGCGCGCAGGGAGCATCGGCGCCGCGGTGTCTGCCGGCGGATTTGCCTCGGGGATCATAACTCGCAGCCAACTGTCCGCCACCCGGCAGAGATCGGGCAATCGTGGCTGATTTCCCCACTCTCGGCATGGCAGGCGCTGCGGCGATCGCAGGCCCTCAAGAGGATGCCGCGCGAACGGTTGTTGCCAGTTCATCCCTCGAAGGCCAGGCAATTCCCCCGCACCGCTGGATGACGGCTATCGCCGTGATGTCGAGCGCGGTGATGCAATTACTCGATACGTCGGTGGTCAACGTCAGCCTGCCGCACATCGCCGGCTCGCTCTCCTCGAGCGTGGATGAGGCGACGTGGGTGTTGACCTCCTACCTGGTGGCCAACGCCATCGTTCTGCCGATTACGGGCTGGCTGGCCGGTGTGCTGGGCCGCAAGCGGCTGCTGCTGCTTGCCGTAGCCGGGTTCACGATTTCGAGCCTGATGTGCGGGCTGGCTCCCAATCTGCCCATGTTGATTGTTTTTCGTGTTTTGCAGGGCTTTACCGGCGGCGGGCTGCAGCCGCTTTCGCAGGCCGTGCTCCTCGAGGAGTTCCCGGGCAGGGAGCAAGGCAAGGCAATGGCCTTTTGGAGCCTGGGGATTATTGCTGCGCCTATCATGGGCCCTACGCTGGGCGGCTGGATCACCGACACCTGGACCTGGCGCTGGGTCTTCTTCATCAATTTGCCGGTGGGCGTCCTCAGCCTGCTCCTCATCTCGCAGTACGTCGTCGATCCGCACTACCTGAGGCGCCGCTCGCTGGGCATGGATGCCTGGGGCATTGGCATGTTGGCCGTGGGCATGGGCGCACTGCAAATCATGCTCGACAAGGGGCAGGAGAAGGACTGGTTCGGATCCAACCTGATTCGCGCGCTGTGCGTAATCGCCGTGGTTTGCCTCGCGGCCTTTGTGCTTCGCGAGCTGCGGGCAAAGGATCCGATTGTGCACTTCGCTCTGCTGCGCTCCCGCACCTTTGCCTCGGGCGTCGCTTTGGCCACCATGATGGGATTCATTTTGTACGGCAGCCTGGTGCTGCTGCCGCTGTTTATGCAGACCCTGCTGGGCTGGACGGCGACAACGGCGGGAATCTGGAACAGCCCGCGCGGCATCGGCACCGCGCTGTGCATGCCTCTGGTCGGTTATCTGCTGGGCAAGGGGTGGGACGCGCGCTGGATGCTGATCTTTGCCTTCGCCCTTGCGGGGGTTTGCTTCTTCGGCTACGCCCGCATGACGCTCGACTCCGGAACCTGGGACATTTTCTGGATTCAGATCGTGCAGGGCTTTGCCCTTGGGTTTCTCTTTGTGCCGCTGACCACGCTGACCATGAGCCCGATTCCGAAGGCGGAGACGAGCTATGGGACCAGCCTCTACAACACCATGCGCAACATCGGTTCCAGCATTGGCATCTCGTTCGTGACCACGCTGGTGGCGCGCCGCAGCCAGTTTCACCAGCAAGTCCTCGGCGACAAGATCGCGGCATCGAGCGCCATCGGACAGCAGACCTTTGCGCGCCTCACGCCTTTCCTGGCGCAGCAGGGATTCGATCGTGTGACGGCGGCGCACAAGGCCGGCGGCCTCGTCTATCGGCTGCTCGGGCAGCAGGCGGCGCTGCTCAGCTATGAGGACGCCTTCTATCTCATGGGGATTTTCTTCCTGGCCAACATCCCCCTGGTGCTGCTGATGCGCGGCGCGGAGCACAACCGGCGGCGCCGCAAGGAGCCGTAAGGCGGCTCGCTCACCCCCGCAGCCAGTAGGGCTTCGTAACCACCGCGGCAAGCTCCGCGAATTCAGCATCGGTGAGGCGAAACGCCGCCGCGCTCACGTTCTCTTCGAGGTGCTTCACGTTGCTCGTTCCCGGGATGGGCAGCGTGACCGGCGAGCGCCGCAGCAGCCAGGCCAGTGAGACGACCGCCGTGGAAACCTGGCGCGCAGCAGCGATCTTTTCTACAACCTCGTTGGCCTTGTGCCCTTGCGCCATAGGCCCCCAGGGCAGAAACGCGATGCCGTTGGCTTCGCAGTAATCGAGCACGAAATCCCACTCGCGATCGGAGAAGCTGTAGCGGTTCTGCACGCTTACGATGGGAACGATCTTCCGCGCGCGCCGGATGTGTTCGAGCGTGACGTTGGATAGACCCACGTGACGGATCTTGCCCTGCTCCTTGAGCCGCGCCAGAGTCTCCATTGAAGCGTCGAACGAGACCGCCGGATCGGGAATATGAAGCAGGTAGACGTCAATGCGCTCCAGGCGCAGGCGCTTGAGGCTGCCTTCGATGGCCTGCTCGATGTGCGCCGGGCTGGCGTTGTGCTGCCATACGCCGGGGCCGTGGCGCGTCCACCCGGCTTTAGTGGCGATGACTAGGCCGGCGGGATAGGGCCAGAGCGCCTGCGCGATCAACTCTTCGGAGACGTTCGGGGCCGTAGGAGTCGGCGGTGTCGATAAAGTTTACGCCCAGTTCGACGGCGCGCCGGAGGGTGGCAAGCGCCGCGGCAATGTTGGCGGGAGGGCCCCAAATCCCGTTGCCCGTGATGCGCATGGCGCCGAAGCCCATGCGGTTGACGGTCAGATCGCCGCCGAGAGCGATGGTTCCCGCTTGCGCAGCGGGTAGTGATGAGGCAGACATGGGCATTGTTCATACTCCCACAGATCTTGTTGTTCACCATCGTGCGGCGATCCTGCAATGCAGATCCTTCGACTCCGCCGCTGCGCGGCCTTCGCTCAGGATGACGGTTTAAGAGCCTACGGCTCTCAAACCGTCACTTCCCAGCCTTTTTCGTAGGTGCGAGCCCAGAATTTCATAGCCTCGGGATCGTCAAGGATGTGCGCGGTTTCAGTATCGAGCCGCAGCAGGCGGCCGGCGAACCAGGCGATGTTGGAAAGCAAGAGCGTAGTGACGGTGACGTTGGCGACCGCGATGGGCGAGTGGAGCTCTTCCTGGCCGCGAATGGCGGCGATGAAGTTGGCGAAGTGGGCGTCGGTCATGGAATCGGCGCCGATCAGGTCGCTGGTTGAGGTGTCATGGCCGATGCGATAGGTGTCTGTCTGCTTGCCCTTCCAGTCGAACACGTCGTAGCCGTCGCGGTCGAGAACGACCGAGCCCTTGGCGCCGCAGATGACCGACCCGCGTTCGCGGCCGTAGAGACGCATTCCCTGGCGGCTCCGGCCCTCCCAGGAGATGGTTTTCCCGGGGTACCCGAAATCGGTGACGATGGTGTCGTAGAACTCCCAGTCGTCCTGGAATTGGTAGCGGCCGCCGGTCGCGGTGACAGTCTGGGGGTATTCCGCTTTGAGGGCCCAGCGGCAGATGTCCACTTCATGAGTGCCGTTGTTCAGGGTTTCGCCAGTGCCATAGCGGCGCAGCCAGTGCCAGTTGTAGGGGTGAATATTGTCCTTGTATTCGCTGCGCGGCGCGGGGCCCTGCCACAGGCCCAGTTGAGCGAGGCGGGCGCGGGCACGACCTTGCCGATGCCCATCGAGCCGCGCGTGTTGACGTACCAGGCTTTGGCAAGATAGGCCTCGCCAATGAGCCCGTCATGAATCTGCCGGATCAGCTGGATGGTGAAGGCCGAGGAGCGCTGCTGATCGCCGACCTGGACCTGCTTGCCATATTTTTTCTGCGCGGCGACCAGGAGCTCGCCTTCGCGCGGGTTGTGGCTGGAGGGCTTTTCGACGTAGACGTGCTTGCCGGCCTTGAGCCCGAGCACGGCCATGGGCGTGTGCCAGTGGTCGGGGGTGGCGATGGTGATGGCGTCGACCTCAGTGGACTCGAGAGCGTGGCGGAAATCGCTTTCGGCCCTGGGCGCGTAGCCGAGCGTTTGCCCGGCTACCGCGGAAAATTTGGCCAGGATCGCGGCATCGACGTTGCAGATGTACGCGACGCGCGCCGTCTTGCTGTTGGCACGCAGCGAAGAGAGATGCGCGTGGCCGCGGCCGTTGAGGCCGATCATGGCAAAGTTCAGGCGGTCGTTGGCGCCCAGAATCCGGGCATAGCTTTTGGCCGTGGAGGCAAAGGCCGAGCCCGCCACGCCCGCGGCCAGCCCGCCGACAAAGTTCCGTCGCGAAATCATTCCATCCTCGATTCGATTGAAAGCGGAAACACCCGCCGCAGCAACAGATTATACCGTCGTTCAAATGGGTCTGCGGCAACCGGCCCGGCCAAAGAATACTGCGCAATGGGAAGAACCGGCGCGCGGCGATTTCTGCAACAGAGCACTGAATTTTCGGGCTCGTCGCAGCCTGTCTGCACCTATACTGGCGTCGGATTCGGCACGAAAATGGATTGGGGGGGTTGTAAACTTGCGCCGCAACAGAGCGTCTACCAAAGTGATGGCAGCAGGAACAGCCGTAAAGCCGATGACTCCGGAAGCGGCAGAGGAAATGGCTGCGCGCGGCTTTGCGAGCATCGTCGAAAGCCATCGGCCGCAGATCTTCCGGTTCCTGCTGGCGTCGCTGCGGGACGTGGATCTGGCGGAAACGCTGACCCAGGAGTGCTTCCTGAAGGCGCACCGGAACTGGAAGCATTTCCGCGGCGATTCGAGCGCGATGACCTGGTTGATGCGGATTGCCATCAACCTGCAAAAGGACTACTGGCGCAACCGGCGGGTGCAGTTCTGGCGGCATACGCTGGCTCATGCCGTGGAACTGGATGAAGCCGGCGAGTGGCTGCCGAACGGAGAGCGGAATGCCGAGCAGCAGATGCTGGCGCGGGAACAGGTGGCGCAGGTTTGGAAGGCGGTTAAGCGCCTGAGCGAACGGCAGCGCACGGTGTTTTTGCTGCGTTACGTTGAGGAGCGGGAGTTGAGCGAGATTGCGCAAGCTACCGGATTGAGCGAGGGTACGGTGAAAGCGCACCTTTCGCGGGCGTTGGGGAGAGTGCGCGCGGAGTTGAGAGGAACACGATGAACATGAGGGATAAATTGGCGGGGGAGATCGAAGATCCGGCCTTGGCCGAGGCGCTGAACAACTTCAAGGCCAGCGTGAATGCCTGGAGCGAAGCTGCGTACAACCGACCGCGAACCGTGGTGAACCCGGCGCGGTCTGGCTGGCGGCTGGCGACGGGCTTGGCGCTGGGATGCGTGCTGGCGGCCGGCAGCCTGGCCGGTGGGGTGTACGAATGGCATCACCGCCAAGATCTGGCCCGGATTGCGGCGATGAAAGCGACAGCACAAAAGATCGCGCAGGAGCGGGCGGCAGCCGCGCAGTCCGCTACGGCGAACGCGGCCGCGAAGGATAAGGATGAGGATCTGCTGGCAACTGTAGACAGCGATGTATCCCGTGAGGTGCCGGCGGCGATGGAGCCGCTGGCGCAACTGATGGATGAAAACGGGACCAGCGAAAACCGGACCAGGTAATAGGCAAAGGGAAGAACGCAATAGCTCCCTTGGGAGACGAGGGAAGAAGAGGATGATGCAGATGATGAGGACTGTGCGATTCGTTTTGGTTGTAGCGGGAGTTTTGATGGCTGGCGGGTTGGCGGGCGCGCAGAGGCCCGGAGGAGCGGGCGCAGGGCCTGGGTTCGCGCAGCATACGCCTCCCATGGAACGGGCGTTTGGGTTCGAAGGCGCGCGCGGGCAATGGTGGAACAACCCCCGGATGGTTACGCAACTCAAGCTGACCGACGATCAACGCAAGGCGATGGATGGGATTCTGCAGGATCACAGGATGAAGCTGATCGACCTGAGGGCCAATCTGGAAAAGGCCGAGGTGACGATGCAGCCGCTGATCAACGCGGATGAGCCCAACGAAACCGAGATCCTGGCGGCGATCGACAAGGTGGCGCAGGCGCGGGCGGAGCTGGAAAAGGCCAATGCCCGCTTTTTGCTGGAGCTGCGCGCCAAACTGACGCCGGACCAGTGGAAACAACTGCAAACCATGCATCAGGACCGGATGGAGCACGAGCGGATGCGCGATTGGGGCCGCGGTCAGTGGGGACACGATGGACGCGGGCCGGGCATGGGCGGACCAGGCCAGTTTCGCGGTCAGGGCGGGCAGTTCCACCGGCCACCGGCAGCTCCGCAGGGAGCCCCTGCGCCAGCGCCGGGAGCCGCTCCGGCGCCTGCTCCGGCACCGGGGACGGGAGAAGAGCAGTAGCAGACACGGGGTGCAGTGGTTATCGCGCCTCGAAAGCAAATAGATCCGATAGAGAGAGTGGAAGCGCGGCCTGGATTCGGCGGTTTTCATCCGAGTGTTGATACGATTGACAGATGAACTGGCGGCGGCAGGGGATCTCCCCTTGCCGCCGTTTTTCTTTGCCCGGCGGAAAGTGCGCGGGCATTTCGCGCCAACGCCATCTTCCCACCGCCATCTGCCTGCCTTTGAAGGTCACTCGGGTTCTGTAACATCAAAAGGGAAGGAACCGTTCGTGCCCAATCTTGCTCCCGCCGACTGGCTGATTCTGCTTATCTACGGCTTTTTTATGCTAACCGCCGGATTCTCGCTCAAGCCGGCGATGACGGGAAGCCGGGAGTACCTGCAGGCCGGGCAAAAGCTGCCCGCATGGCTCTGCGGCGTGGCGATGTTAGGCGCCAGCCTGGGCTCGCAGGAGGTGCTGGGCATGGGCGCCGCGGGGGCGCAGTACGGGCTGGCCAGCGTGGGCTTCTTCGCCCTTGGCTCGATTCCGGCAATGCTCCTGGCCGCCCTGGTTCTCGTGCCTGTTTATTACGGAGGAAGTTCGGGGGCCGCAGCTTCTGGAGTTGCGCCGCGGTCGATCCCTGAGTATCTCGGGCTGCGTTTCGACCAGAAAACGCGGGCGCTGAACGCTTGCCTGTTCGCCGCCATGGCCGCATTCAGCGCAGGGATTGCGCTCTATGCCATGGCGCGGGTTTTCGCGGCCCTGCACGTTTTCGATCGGGTTGCAAACTCGGCGCACCTGCCGCCTGCCGGAATTCCATTGCTCGCCATCGCGCTGCCGGCGGCGCTGGTGCTGACCTACGTTCTGCTGGGCGGACTTGCCGCGGCCATGTACAACCAGGCGCTGCAGTTTTGCGTGATGGTCGCAGGGCTGTTGCCCGTGGTGCTGCTGGGATTGAAGAAGATCGGCGGTTGGGGAGGGTTGAAGGCCGCGATTCCCGCAAACTTTTTGCATGAGTGGAGCAGCGCGGCCCATGCCGGCTCCAGCCCAATGGGCATTGGCGCCATCGGGTTGGTGGTGGGCGCCGGTCTTGTGCTGGGCGGCGGCGTGTGGTGCGCGGACTTCAGGCTGTTGCAGATGGCGATGGCGGCCAAGGATGTGCAATCGGCGCGGAGAGCTCCGCTCATCGCCGCGGCGGTGCGCGTGTTTGTGCCGTTTTTGCTGATCCTGCCGGGGCTGATTGCCATCGCGCTGCCCACGCCGCGAACCGCGATTCTCATCCATAACGAAAACGGCACAATCTATCACGACATCACCGTTGTGCCGCCGGCCGTGGAAGCGGGGCAGGGGTTGGTTCCGGCAAAAGCCGATGCGTCTACGGGAAAGCCGGTGAAGGGCGCGGACGGCCACGTCGTGCTGGATTACGCGATGGCCACGCCGGACGTGCTCGTGCAGTTCCTGCCCATTGGCCTGTTGGGACTGGGGCTGGCGGCATTGCTGGCCTGCCTGATGGGCGGCGTGGCAGCCAGCCTGACCGCGTTCAGCACGGTGTTCGCGTGCGACATCTACCAGGCGTTCCTTGCCAAAGACGCGAGCGACCAGCGAATGCTTGCCGTGGGCCGGTGGGCCGCGGCGGGCGGCATGATGCTCGCCATCGGCGCGGCGTGCGCGGCGATGCGCTCTAACAGCATGATGGACGCGATGATGCTGGTTTTCGCGGTGGTGAATGCGCCGCTGTTTGCGGCGCTGCTGCTGGGCGTCCTGTGGAAGCGCGCCACGGGGCACGGCGCCTTTGCGGGGCTGATCGCGGGCGCTGCCGCGGCCCTGTTGCATCACGGGCTTGCGCTGCCCAGGGGCGCGCAGCCGGGCATTCACGGCGGATGGATTGCCGTGCTGCACCATCCTTCGAGCCAGATGGCGCTGGACTTGGGCACGGCGGCATTTGCCTTCTCCGTGAGCCTGATTGTAACGGCAGCGGTGAGCGCCTTCACAAGCGCGCGGCCGGAGCCGGAGCTCAAGGGGCTGGTGCACTCGCTCGCCGGACAGCCGCCGGCCAACGCTACGTGGTGGAAGCGGCCGGAGGCGCTCGCCGGGGCCATTTTGCTGGCGGCCATTGCGGTGAATTTGATCTTGATGTGAGCGGAGGGAGAGCCATGTTTTACGATGCGCGCATTTCGATGGGAATGCTGTTCACGCTGATGGGAACGGTCCTGACAGCATTCGGCGTGGCTACCCGCACCAACACGGCAGTCTACGCGAAGTGCCTGGGGATCGATGCGAACCTCTGGTGGGGCCTGGTGCTGCTGGTGTTCGGAGTCGTGGCGATGTTTCTCGGGCGGCGCGGTCAGACGAAGTTGGAAAAGGGGAAGAAATAGTTCCCGATTTTTCGTTTTTCTGTTCCCGGTCCGTGCTCCTCATTCGTCATTCCCTGTTCCCTATTCCCTGCTCCCTATTCCCTGCCCTACTCTCCCCGCGCACTGAAACGCATGGTCCGGTAGTCGAAGGTGTAGCTTTTGAGCTGGTCGAGAGCGTCGATGCCGAGGACGCCGTAAACGTCGTCGCGGGCTGCCGAACCGAGAGGCTGGGTGAGAACGGGAATGTAGTGGAGGACGATCTGGGTGTCGCCGACAGCGAGAGAAACGGTCTCGGCGACATAAGCGGGCCGCGGCGCGGATTCCATTCCGGGGAACGAGAACATCTCCATCTTCCGGCTGTTGAACTCCGCGGCGTGCTCGTCAAACCAGCGCGAGGTGAGGTAGGTCTGTTGCCCGCCTGCGTCGATGGCGAACATCCGGCCGCCGGCTTCGCTGCCCTCGCGATTTGCGGCAGAAGAATCCTGAGACAAAGCGGCGGCGGGGTCGGGCGCGCGGCCCAGGGCGACGATCAGTTGGTCGCCGTCGAGATAGAAACGGACGCCGGTGGCGAGAAGATCGCCTGCACCGCTGCCCTCAATCTCCCTGGCGGGACGCACTTCGATGGTGTTGTCTCCCATGGTGAGGCTGCCCATGGCGGCGAGCGCCGGGTAGCCGAGGACGCCCTCGACCTGGTAGCCGGAACGAGGAAAGTAGTAGTCGGCATCGTCAAAGACGAAGGCGGTGACGTTGTGCAGGGTGAGGCGGCCGCCGACGCTGAAGCGCGGAATGACGGTGACGTGCACCTCGATGGGGCGGCCGGTAAGAGTGTGGATGGTCGCGGACTCCTTGGAGACGGTGAGGCCGATCTGCCGCGCAGTCGAGCGCGCGATGAGGTTGAACGGCGCGGTAGGATCGAGCATCCAACTGCGCGAGCGCGCATCGATGAAAACGGGAACGTCGATGAGGCCGAGCGGATCGTTGCCGACCTGGAGCCGGAAGGGCTCGCAGGGATCGACGGTCATGGCCGGATCGTCCTTGGCCAGAGGCAGCAACTTGAGCGGCATCTCGATCTCGTCCTGTTCGTCGGAGCTGAGCTTCGCGTGCAGGCGGTCGTCGAGCGCCTGGTATGCCTGCGCGGCCTTGGTCCATTCGCCAAGGCGCAGGTAGTCTTCAGCCAGCGCCTTGCGAAGCAGCTTTTCCTGAGCCGTGTTGCCGCTGGCCGTTACCCGATCGACGAGCGGCTCGAGGAGCTGCACGGATTGCTCGAGGTGGTTGGAGCGGTTGGCCAGAATACCGCGATACAACTGCGCCTGAGCCGGCGGCAATTGGCTGAGCTGCGCCTGCACGCCAAGATACTGGTGGTCGGCGAGCAGGTTCTGCAATCGAGTATCTGCGTCGAGGCCGCTGGAGGTTCCGGTGCGGAGTTGCGCGCCGGCCCCGGGCTGCTGCGCCGCGGAGGAAGGTTCCGCTTCGGAAGCGGGCGGCTGAGGCGTAGCCTGTTGCGCGTCCGGCTGTGTTTCCGGCGGCGTATTCTGCTGCGCGGCGAGCGGGCACAACGGCAGAACGAGCGCGCAGGCGAGAGCCAGCCTTGCTATCGGCAGCGATGCGCTTTGCGCTCGACTTGCGGGGCGCAGGCCGCCTCGTGCCAGGTGTCCGCGAAGGCAGTTCATCCTGCCTTCGACGTTAGCAGATTCGCGCTGCGTAACGTCGCGCATTAAGACGATCTTTACACGACGGCCGGTAAACTTGAGATGAGCGGTGAAGCGAAAAACGATTGCACATTACGAGATTCTGCGGCGCCTGGGCGCCCGGGGGCAGCGGCGTAGTGTACCTGGCCAACGACACGCTGCTGCAGCGGCTGGTGGTGCTGAAGATGCTGCATACCGGGCTCCTGACCGCCGAGCAGATGCGCTCGACGGTGCTGCGCGAGGCGCGCATGGCCTCGGCGAGGAGGATTCGACGCTCAAAACAGTCACCTTTTTTGGCGGCTTAACAATCGGATACGAGCCTGCTATTCGAACTCGAGAAACACAATCTCCGGTTGCGTGCCGACGCGCATGGGAGGGCCCCACGTCCCGGCGCCGGTTGAGGTGTAGACCTGGAGCGCGCCGAAGCGGTGCAGCCCGCTCGTGAAGCAGCCAAAGACGCTGCGCGTGATCCACGTGAAAGGAAGTAACTGTCCGCCGTGGGTGTGGCCGGAGAGTTGCAGGCTGAAGCCGGCCTGCTCCACAAGCGGCAGGCGCGTGGGCGAGTGGTTGAGCAAGATGCCGGGCCGTGTGCGGTCCGGGCGCAGGCTTTCGAGCGTGGCTTTCATGCGAATGACATGTGTGGAGTCGCGATAGAGCACGCCCGCGATCTGCAAGCCGTCGATCATGACCTGCTCGTTGGCGAGAACGCAGATCCCGGCGCCGGTGATGGCGTCGATGTACTGCGTGGCAGCGGTAAATTCCTCGTGATTGCCAGTGGAGAAGTAGACGCCGAGCGGCGCCGCGAGCGCGTGCAAGGGCGCGAGCAGACGGCCCAGGTCTCCGTGGGCGCCATCAAAAACGTCGCCGGGAAGAAAAACGATGTGGGGCTGAAAACGCGAGGCCATTGCCACCAGACGGCGGCAGAAGCGGACTCCGTTGATGGGCCCGAGATGCAAATCGCTGAGCAGAACCGCTCTGCGACCATGCCACGCCGCGGGCAGGTTGGGAATCCTCACCGTCACGCGGCGAATGCGAATCGCCCGCGCATTGATGAGGCCGTAGATTCCGGTCGCCGCCGCGATCCCGTAAATCGCTGCCGCGAGCGGCATCCGCAGGGCGGCCGGATTCGCCGCCATGTGCGAGAGGCGCAGCGCGAACCAGATCAGCCAGACGAAAAAGGACGCCCAGAAGAAGAGGTTGAGAAAGCCGAGCCAAGCAGCAGCCAGCCAGTAGAGGACCCGCACGGCAAAGTTGGAAAAACGGAAAGAGAGCAAAGACGCAACGACAAAACTGAAGGCCAGCACCAGCATCGTGGCGCCCAGATCGGCGGCCGAGGCGGGCGCGAGACCGGGCCAGAAGGCGATCCAGGTGGAGTAGACGAACCAATGAGCGAGGAAAAGGATGACCTGGATGACGAGAATGGCAAGGACTGGCCAGGCTTTCAAATCCGGATCTCCCTGCATCCATGATTGCATGAGCCGCGGCGGGGCCTTCCCGCGTACAGGGCGCGGTTTTGCGTGAAACAATCTTTTCATGAAGGGCGCCGCGGACAACGCGCTGGGAATCTATATCTCCGTTCCCTTTTGCCGGTCGAAGTGCACCTATTGCAACTTCGCTTCGGGCGTGTATCCGGCGGTGGATCACGCGCGCTACGTGGAGCGGGCGATCGAGGAACTGAGCGGCGCAGGAGCGTGGGCCGCAGCGCAAGGAGCGGAGCTGCCGCGGCGCGTGGATACGGTGTACCTGGGCGGGGGAACGCCGTCGCTGCTCGCGCCGGAGCTGCTGGCGCGGCTGTTCGCCGCCATTCGTGCAGAGTTCGACGTTGACGCCGGCGCGGAGATCACCGTGGAGTGCGCGCCGGGACAGTTGACCGCTGAGACCTTGCAAGCGATGGTGGCCGCGGGCGTGAACCGCGTGAGCCTGGGCGTGCAGTCGTTTGTCGACAGCGAGGCGCACGCGAGCGGACGGCTCCACAACCGGGCGACGGTCGAGACGGATTTGGCGCAACTCCGAGCGGCGGGGATCACGAACCTGAATGTGGACTTGATCGCGGGTCTGGCCGGGCAGACGTTCGCGTCCTGGGAGGAATCGCTGGAGGCGTTGATTGCCTCAGAAGTTCCGCACGCCAGCGTCTACATGCTGGAGGTCGACGAGGACTCGCGGCTGGGGCGCGAAGTACTCAAGGGCGGATCGCGGTACCACGCCGGATTGGTCCCAGGCGACGATGCGATCGCACGGATGTACGAACGGGCGATCGAGCGGCTGGCCCAGAGCGGTCTGCAACAGTACGAAATTTCGAACTTCGCGCGGCATGGATTCGAGTCGCGGCACAATCTGCGCTATTGGCAGCGGCGTCCGTACCTCGGCGTGGGGTTGGATGCGTCGTCGATGCTTCGGTGCGAACCCACCCTTGCCGCAAAGAAAGAGACGCGGCAAGGATGGGGCGCCCGGCCACTGCATGGAGCGGACTACTCGATGCATCGTGGCGGGCCCGATGATCTGCTTCGCACGACCACGACCGACGATCTGAAGGCGTATCTCGCCGGTGCGGAGATGGTAGAGACAACATGGCTCACGCCAGCGCGCCAGCACGAGGAAGCGTGGTTCCTGGGGCTGCGTATGAATGCCGGCGTGGACGTGGCCGCGCTGGAACGGGAGTTTGGACGGGCAATGGTCGAGCCGGCAATGGAGATCGTTGCGCGGCTGGCGAGCGATGGGCTGCTGACCTTCGACGGCGAGCGAGTGCGGCTTACCGCGCGCGGCCGGCTGATCTCAAACGATGTGTTTCAGGAGTTTCTGGAGCCGGAAGTTGCGGCGGCCTGCCACGAAAGATAGGGTTTTCGCAGTCTCCCGCAGAGGCCGAAAGAAGCACAGGCGCATTGAGTTAGTTGTGCGCAGTCTACTCGACTACCACGCCAGCAGCTCGTCGCCGGAAGTCGATGAGAAGAATGTGACCGGCGACGGCGCGGGTTGCGGCTGGCTGCCGAAGCACTGGATGGACTCGGGTCCGGCGGCCTTGGCCCATTCGAGAGCTTTTTCGGCCTCGCGCAGGACCACCACCGGCGAGCGGCCGCAACTGTTGGCGATGCCGAAGCAAGCGGAGAGGCGAATGGCTTCGCCGGCCACGTGGAACGGCGCAGAGAAGACTTCGAGGCGAAGACGCTCGGCAAGCGCCACGGCGTTGGCAGTGGCACAGGCGGGCAGCACGACAAGGAACGCGTCCATACCGGGCCGGCCGAGCAGATCGTAGCTGCGCAGCAGGGCGCCGGTGCGGCTGGCTACCTGGCATAGGAGCTCATCGCAGGCGTCCACGCCGAGGCGCGAGTTCCAGTGGCCGAAGTCGTCGATATCAAAAAGCACCAGGGCCATGGAGCTGTTCATGCGCTGCACGCGGTCGGTCTCGCGAAAGAGCATGGCCAGCAGCGTTTCGCGATTGTAGACGCCGGTAAGGCGGTCAAGCTGCGCATTGCGAATGGCGGTATCGCGCAGGGAATCCAGCTCGTGCGCCATGCGCTGGCCGCGCAGCACCAGGTCGATGCGCAACTGCCAGTAGGCCGGCTCCGCCGAGCGCAGGATGAGGTCGTCGATGGCGCCTTCGGCGAGGCGGTCGATCCACTCCTGGGTCACCGTGTCGGCAATCAGGACAATGGGAAGGCGGGGCGCATCGGCCTGCGCGCGCGCGGTTGCCAGCAACCGGCCCATGGACATGCCGGGCAGGCTGGCGTCGATCAACAACAGGCCGGGAGGGTTCGGTCCGGCGAGCGAGGCCTGCGCGGCTTCAGCCGAGAGAACGATTGCCACGCGGGCGCCGGCAGCCAGCAGCAGAGGCTCCATAGCGCCGAGAAGAGCCGGGTCGGGCGAGGCCAGAAGAAAAGCAGACGAAGTGCGCGAAGGCATCCGGGTAAAACTCCTTAAGGATGCATCGGCTCACATTAGAAAAAATTTAGGAAACAGCCCAGAATTGTTGGACCGCCTGAATGACCTACGGGTGAATGCGTGCTGACAAAGGTACCGTGTCCGTCCCGGGACAGTGCAATCGATTCCCAGGGCCCCAGGGTTCTCCCTGCCAAACCGTGCGCCGGTCAGTCTACGAAGTCCACCTGCGGGGCGATGGGGATGATGCCGCGCTCGTGACCCAGAGCCAGCAGCCTGCGGATCGCCTCGCGCCCGTCGGGCCCGTAGTCCAGCGTGCGTTCGTTCACATACATGCCGACAAAGTGGCTGGCCATCGTAATGTCAAGGTCGCGGGCAAACTGCATGGCGTATTCCAGAGCCTGTTCGCGGTGTTCCAGACCATGCCGGATCGAGTCGCGCAGGGCCGTGGAGACGATCTTGTGCTTTTCCGCGCCGAGCGAGCGGCGGATGGCATTGCCTCCAAGCGGCAGCACCAGGCCCGTGGTGTCGCGCCACCAGACGCCAAGGTCAATGACCTTGAAGAGACCGCTGGTGGAGTAGGTGAGCTGGCCCTCGTGGATGATGAGCCCCGCATCGTACTTCCCCGCCAGAATCTCCGGGATGATGCGGTCGAAGGGAACCGTGACGGTTTCAATCGCCGGATTGAAGATCTTGAGCGCGAGATAGGCGGTGGTGAGCGTGCCGGGAACGGCGATGCGGATGCGGCCAAGATCCTCCGGGGCCAGCTTGCGGCTGGAGACGACCATGGGGCCGTAGCCCTCGCCCACGCTGCCGCCGCAACCCATCAGCGTGTAGTTCTGCTGCAGGTACGGATAGGCGTGAAAGCTGATCGCCGTAACGTCGTAGAAGGCCTCTTCGCGGGCGCGGCGGTTGAGGGTCTCGATGTCGGAGAGCGTGTGGCTAAAACGGTACCCGGGCACACGAATCTTCTGGGTCGCCAACCCGTAGAACATGAACGCGTCATCGGAATCGGGGCTATGGGCGATGGAGATTTCGATCGGGACTGTAGAACTTGCTAGATCGGGGGCCTGAGTGCTCACGTCGGGGAGAGATCCTTTCAGCAACAGGGACTGCAATGATTTTAGGATGCGGCGACGGCCTTTTTGGGATCACCGCGCTCAAGCGGTTCTCTTGGGAAGCGTTGCCGAATGGTCGATGAAGGCGCGTTTAGGGCTCCACTTCCAGGTCGGGCTCCTCGGCAGGTTCCAAGGCCACGGGCAGCTCGTCCCTGGGCTTCGTGCGCTGCAGCCAAATGTGACGGGCCAGGCCCGCGGCCGCAAATAGCAGCGCCCCGAGCGAAACGAGAAGTACGATCAGGAGCCAGCGCATGGGACGGACTCCCTAAAGAATACCAGAGCGCCTGGCTGCGGCCCTCCGGTTCGCTTAAACCACGGAACGCTAGAGCATTTCCAATGTAAGTATATACATTTTATGCGATAATCCTCCTGTCTGTTCGAGGGAGGGTTGAATGCAATCGTATTCGCAGGACTTGCGTGATCGTGTGCTCGGTGCGCTGGCTCGGGAGGGCGGCCATCTTCCATCGCGCGGCGCTTTGAGGTCAGCCGTTTCTATGTCTATCAGGTGCGGGATCGGGAGCAGGAGACCGGGGTGCGCAACAGTTTTCAGATCGGTGGCCACCGCCGGTCTCGGTTGCAGGCAGCAGAGTCGGCTTTGCGCGGCTGGATCGCGGCCGAGCCAGGATTGACTCTGGCCGAGTTGCAGCAGCGGCTGGCGTCCAAGGGGATTTCGACCCGGATCGGCGCTCTTTGGCACCAGTTGAACAAGTGGAATCTGACGTTCAAAAAAAACCCTGCACGCCAGCGAGCAAGAGCGCGAGGACGTGCAGGCAGCGCGCCGAGCATGGACTGAAGCGCAGCCGACGATGGACGTCGCAAAACTGGTATTCATCGATGAAACCTGGGCGACGACCAACCTGACGCGCAGCCATGGCCGTGCTCCCAGGGGCTGCCGCTGCATCGGTTCGGCGCCTCTTGGCGACTGGCAAACGACTACCTTTATCGCCGGCCTGCGCCACCAGCGACTCACCGCGCCGTTGGTCATCGACGGGCCCATGGACGGCGAACTGTTCCTAGCCTGGGTTGAACAGTTCCTGTGCCCCACACTCCAGGCAGGAGACATCGTCATCCTCGACAATCTCAGCAGCCACAAGGTAGACGGGGTCACAGAAGCCATCGCAACGGTCGGCGCCGCCGTGCTCTATCTACCGCCCTATTCGCCCGATCTGAACCCCATCGAGAAGCTCTTCGCAAAACTCAAGACACTGCTCCGAAAAGCCGCCAAACGATCCACCGAAGAGCTATGGAAGGAAATCGGCGAACTGCTCAACGCCCTCACCAGCAGCGAATGCGCGAACTACTTCGCCTCTTCCGGATATGTATGCACTTAAATTAAACACGCTCTAGAGCATTATCATAATAGATGTACCCAGTTGAGAGTGAGCCTGAACCATGCCTGAGCGTTTTCTGGGGTGATCATTGGCAGGGAGTCGGCGACGGCCTGGTGGAGTGCTTCGCTGCTGCGCGCTTTGGCCAAGCGGAGCAGTTGTTTCAGTTTGGCCCAGGCTTTTTCGATGGGGTTCAGGTCCGGCGAATAAGGCGGAAGATAGAGCAGTTCGGCTCCGGCTCCCTCGATTCTTTGGCGCACGCCTTGCACCTTATGCGAACTGAGGTTATCCATCACCACCACGTCACCCGGCCTCAGCACCGGACACAGCGCATGATCCAGATAGGCCAGGAAAATATCGGCGTCCGTGGCTGCTTCGATGGTCATGGCGGCGAGGATGCCGCGCGTGCTCATGGCGCCCAGAACGGTCATGATTTTCCAATGGCCGCCCGGCGTCGCCTCATGGATACGCCGGCCTCCCAGCGATCGGCCGCGTAGCCGCGTCATCGAGGTAGTGACTCCGCTTTCATCCAGGAAGATCAGCCGTTGCGGGTCTGTGGCGAGTATCCGGCGGTGGAACTCGGCGCGTCGTTCGCGGTTGGCTTCGCTATCCCGCTCGACGGCGTGGAGCGACTTTTTTTGAGCCGCAACCCGAGCCGTTTCACCCACAGTTGGACCAGTGTCCAACTCATCCGAACGCCCTTTTCAGCCTCGATCCGCTCCCGCAATTCGGCGATGGTGATGTCGGCTTGTGCCTCCACCAGAGCCAGTATGTGAGCTCTTACCTGATCGGTTACCCGGCTGCGAACGCCGAAGCGCGATTGCATCAGACGTCTCCTGTGCCCGCTGCGAAGATGCTGCTGGCGCACCTTGCGTACATACTCCCAACTGACGCCGAAACGCGCCGCAAGAGCGCGGCAACTTCCTTCTCCGCGCTCATAGGCATCCAATATCCTCAATCGCAGATCGTCCGAATACGCTCGACCCATAGGTCCGCTGTCGCGGTCACTTCACCAGAGAAAACAACTCTATCGCACTTTCGATCCGCCCGGGTATAGCTATGTTGATACTGCTCTAGAGCGGTTCTCCTGCAACTATGAGCCATTTCGGACAGAATTCAAGGTGGCTTTTTCTTGATGAAAAAGCCACTTAGCGATTGTGCCTTGGTCTACACCTGCAGGAGACCCGCTATAGCGTTTCCGGGCAACACCACGCCTCTACGCCGCCCTGCTCCGGAAAAACTCCAGCGACCGCTTCAATCCTTCCCTGAGCCCTACGCGCGGTTCCCATCCCAGCAGCGTGCGCGCCTTAGTAATGTCGGGGCGGCGGCGCGTTGGATCGTCCACCGGCAGATCGACGTAGCGCAACTCACTCTTCGACGCCGTAACCTCCAGAACCGCCTGTGCGCATTCGAGAATCGTGAACTCTTCGGGGTTGCCGAGGTTCACGGGCAGGCGCTCCTCGCTGCGCGACAGGCGCATGATCCCTTCGATCAAATCGTCGACATAGCAAAAACTGCGCGTCTGGCGGCCATCGCCGTAAATGGTGAGCGGCTCGCCGCGCAGGGCCTGCATCATGAAGTTCGAGATCACCCGTCCATCGCCTGGGTGCAGGCGCGGGCCATAGGTGTTGAAGATGCGCGCCAGGCTGGTATTCACGCCGCGCGACCGATGGTAGGCCATCACCATCGCCTCGCCGAAGCGTTTGGCCTCGTCGTAAACCGAGCGCGGCCCGACCGGGTTCACATTGCCCCAGTAGGTCTCCGATTGGGGGTGCTGGAGCGGATCGCCATAGCACTCCGAGGTGGAGGCATGAAGGTACCTGGCGCCGTAGCGGGCGGCAATCCGCAGCGTGTTCTCAACGCCCGCGGAGCCTACCCGCAGCGTCTCGATTCCCAGGCGGAGATACTCCGGCGGGCTGGCCGGCGAAGCCATATTGAAGACATAATCGACAGGGCCCGGATCGAAGCTTACGCAGATGTCCCGCACCTGAAACTGGAAGCGCGGATCACCCTCGAGATGAGCCAGGTTCGCGGGGTCGCCCGTGCACAGGTTATCGACGCCCACGACGGAGCAGCCCTCGGCCAGCAATCGGTCAGTCAGGTGAGAACCAAGAAATCCGGCGGCGCCGGTGACAAGTACTTGCTTCGTCAAGAGTCCGTACTCCCAAAAAGGTGAACGAGGAACATGCGAATGAGCTGCGTCTCACTGCAGGCGTTGGATCACTCCACTGCACTCGGGATGGTCAAAATGAATGCTCATGCCGGCGCCTTGCGCGGCTTACCTTCCTGCGCATGATAGACCGCTTGCCGGCCCACGCTCACATACGTAAAGCCGTGGTTCTGCATCTCCTGCGGCTTATACAGGTTGCGCCCGTCGATCATGATGGGAAAATGCAGAGCCCGGTTCAACCGCGCCAGATCGATGGCGGCAAACTCCTTCCAGTCGGTCAGAATCAGGACGGCGTCAGCGTCCTTCGCCGCCTCGTAAAGGTCACCCGCATATTTCATGTTTGCGGCCGGCGGCAGAACTTCTTTTGCGCGCTCCATCGCCGCGGGATCATACGCCGTGACCACGGCGCCGGCCTGGAGCAGCTTTTTGACGATCTCGATGGCGGGAGACTCTCGAACGTCATCGGTGTCGCCCTTGAAGGCCAGGCCGAGCGCGGCCAGCTGCTTGCCGCGCAAGGTCCAGAGGGCCGAACGCACCTTGTTGAAGAACACTTCCCTCTGGGTGTCGTTGATCTTGCGTACCTCCTGAAGCAGTTGGAAGTCGATGCCGCGCTCCTGCGCCACCCAGTGGAATGCCGCCACGTCCTTGGGAAAACACGATCCCCCGTACCCCAGCCCGGCACGCAGAAACCTGGGACCGATGCGGCTGTCCATGCCGATGCCCGCAGCGATGTCTTCAATGTCGGCGTCCACGGTCTCAGCCAGGTTGGCCACCGCGTTGACGAAAGAGATCTTCATCGCCAGGAACGCATTCGACGCGTGCTTGATGATCTCCGCGCTCTGCGTTGAGGTCACCAGCAGCCGGGCAGGCCGCGCCGCGCTGCAAGCTCCGGGCACCGCGCCGGGCTGCGAGTAATAGCAGCCGCCGGTCAGCGGTTCATAGATCCGCCGCAGCAATTCCGCAGACCGCTCATTGGTAGCCCCCACAACAATGCGGTCAGGATGCAGAAAATCCGCCACCGCCGCACCTTCGCGGAGGAATTCGGGGTTCGAGACCACATCGAACCGCTTTGCCGCCACGCCGTTCCGGTGCAGCACGCGCCGGATCCAGTCGTTGGTATAGACCGGAACCGTGCTCTTTTCCACGATCACCTTGTAGCTTTTGATGGCGCGGGCAATCTCCGCCACCACTGCCTCGACGTACGACAGGTCCGCGGCGCCCCCATCGCCCTGCGGCGTGCCCACCGCGATAAACACCGCTTCACTCTGCTCCACGGCCTCGCCGAGATGCGTGGTAAAGACCACCCTGCCGCCCAGGTGCCGCGCCAGCAGCTCGGGAAGGTGCTCTTCAAAGATCGGTACGCCGCCCTCGCGGAGCAGCTTGACCCGGGCTTCGTCGTTATCGACACAGACCACCTTGTGACCCATGTCGGCAAAACAAGCCGCCGCCACGAGCCCAACATAGCCGGACCCGATCACACAGATAGATACTTGCCTGGTCATGCGTTCGTACGTTCTCCCTTGCGTCATTCTACCGGCGCGTTCGTGGAGTTACGCAATTCCCTTTCGGTTGTATGCCGCGAAACCGGCGCATCAAGGGCAGCTTTCCAGCCGCTCGCCGGCTCATCCACATTTTATATTGCTTCTGATCCTGTTCCCGTCGAACTCCGGCCGCTGCCGCATCCGCGAAGCCACCCTCGCCGCCTCAACTGCAGCTGCCTGGCCATCCTTCATCGTGACCAAGCGGAGTCTGGGTCGTGTCTCAGTTTGATGGGACCACCCCTCAGGGGCTAAAGCCCAGCACGTTTTCATAGCCGTTTGCGGCACGAGTAAACTCGTGCCCTTTCAAAACGGCTTCAATTTGCAGCACGACTGAAGTCGTGCCCTTTCAAAACGACTTCAAACTGAGACACTACCGGAGTCTGCCATGGGTACGCCCGGAACCTTCCCGTGGACTACAATCAATACATAGGCCAAACGGCATTATTCTTCGCGCATGGCGCGCAATTCCAGCAAGGAGCAGCACCACCTATGGCGATTCCCGCCACACAACTACGCCCGGGCATGATCATCAAGCACAACGACCAGCTCCACCTGGTCTTCAAGGTCGAGCACCGCACGCCCGGCAACCTTCGCGCCTTCATCCAGGCCAAGCTGCGCAACCTGAAATCCGGAGCCATGTTCGAGCACCGCTTCCGCTCCGCCGACGCCATCGAAAAGGTGGTCGTGGACGAGATTCCCATGGATTTCCTCTATGCCGACGGCGACGATTATTACTTCATGAATCCGGTCGACTTCGAGCAGACTATCCTCAAGAGTTCCACGCTCGGCGACGCGGTCGAATACCTCACCGCCAACCAGCAGATCAAGGTGAGTTATTTTGATGGGCAGCCGGTGGGCATTGAGTTGCCCCAGACCGTAGATTTGGAAGTGGTCGAAACCGAGCCGGGGCTGAAGTCGGCGACTGCCTCCAGCGTGACAAAGCCCGCCAAGACGGAAACCGGCCTTGTCGTCCAGGTACCGGCCTTCATCAACCAGGGCGAGAAGATCCGCGTGGACACCAGCGAAGGCGCTTACCTGAGCCGGGCGTAGGAACACGGGCGAAAGAACATGAACCGGACCGACTTTCAGCAACTTTCCGAGCTTCGCCTTCAAGAATCCAGGGCTCTGCTCGCCGCTGGATTCCCAGACGGGGCATACTATCTGGCAGGATATACAGTAGAGTGTGCCCTGAAGGCATGTATTGCGAAACGCACCCAGGAGCACGACTTTCCGGACAAGAAACTGGTCAATGACAGCCATACTCATGATCTCGGGAAGCTGCTGCAATTAGCAGAACTGAACATTGAGCTGGAGGCCGCGATGCAAGTCAATTCGGCAATGCAACCAAGTTGGGCCGCAATTCAAGACTGGTCTGAGACAAGCAGGTATGAGAAAAGAAATGCCCAAGAAGCGACCGAGCTGCTTCAGGCAATCGAGGATCAGGCAGGAGGATTACTCCCGTGGATAAAATTGCGCTGGTGAGCTTTGACATCGAAAACGGTAAGGAAGTTGTCGATGCGCTAGACCGAGACGGAAAGAACCCCGATGTTGCGCTCTGGGCCAAGCTTCCTGAGTACGAAGACTGGAGACTTGTCATCGCCTCTAATCGCCTCAGTCAATCAGGCTCACTGCACGGCTACGCCCAGATTAACAAGGCATTGGAGAAGGCGGGGATTTCAATCCGAAATCGGCCGAAGATTTCCTTGCGACCAATGGATAAACCATTCATTAAGGCGTTGCGTGGAGTGTTCTCACGCGCCGCCGACACTTACGGAATGCGGCTAGGGGGCCAGGTCTTTGGCGACCAATACTTGGAAGATGCCTTTGTCTATCGCATTCGCTGAGCGACGCAGGCGGAGGTCGGGAGCGCATGTTAGCTAGCGAGGGCACCTACTGAGCCGCGCGTAGAACCGCTGATCGACTTCTCGGGACCATCAAAGGAGGGTTCTATTATGAAGTCTTTGCTTTGTGCGCTCCTCGCCCTGATGGGCAGCCATGCGGTACTGGCCGCGCAGCCATCGTCCAATCCAGCCGATCAGGCTGAGGCCGTAAAGGGCAGCAATGCATTTGCCGTGGACCTTTACGCGCAGCTTCGCGGTCAGCCCGGCAATCTTTTCTTCTCGCCGGAAAGCATCTCCACCGACTTTGCGATGGCCTATGCCGGAGCGCGCGGCCAGACGGCGACGGAGATCGAGAAGGTCTTCCACTTCACGCTGCCGCCGGAACGGCTGCACCCGGCCGAGGGCGCTCTACTCAAGCAGATGAACAGCCAGCACCAGGGCTACGAGCTGCACGTGGCCGACGCGCTGTGGGCGCAGAAGGACGAGAGCTTTCTGCCGGCTTACCTGACGCTGATTCAAACCGACTACGGAGCCGGATTCCGGCCGGTCGACTTCAAATCGTCGCCCGAGGCCGTGCGGGCCACGATCAATCAATGGGTCGAGCAGCAGACGAACGACAAGATCCAGAACCTGATCGGGTCCGGCGTGCTCACGCCCGCTACGCGCCTAGTTCTGACCAACGCCATCTACTTCAAGGGAACCTGGCTCGACCCGTTCGACGCGAACTATACAGAGGACGAGGAGTTTCACCTCTCCGCCAAGCAATCCATCAAGACGCCGATGATGAATCGCAACGGCGGGTACCTCTACTACGATGGCGGCACGTTCCAGGAACTCGAAATGTTCTACGCGGGCAACGAACTGTCGATGGTTGTGTTGCTGCCGAAGGATACGGAAGGCCTGCCGGCGCTAGAGAAGTCGTTCACGGCCGCGGCAGCGAGCGAATGGATCAAGAAGCTCGAGCCCGTGGGCAAGGTCATTCTTACCCTGCCGCGCTTCACCATGACGCAGCAATTTGAATTGAGCAGCACCCTCTCCGCGATGGGCATGGCGCAGGCCTTCAGCGACGCGGCGGATTTCTCCGGCATGACCGGCAAGCCCGATTTCGCCATCTCCGCCGCCATCCACAAGGCGTTTATCGATGTGAATGAACAAGGCACTGAAGCCGCGGCGGCGACAGCGATCGAGATGGTGGCGACAGCGATGCAGCGACCTAACAACGAGCCTCCGCCGATCATCTTCGACGCCGACCATCCGTTCCTGTTCCTGATTCGCGACAAGAGCACTGGGGCAATTTTGTTTCTGGGGCGCGTGACCGACCCGACAAAGTGACGACCTGGAGGTAGAGGAATCGCGAGGCTGCGGCGCGGAGAAAAATCGTCGCATTGGGAGCTCACGGAAAATGAGACCTGCAGGTGGAGCAATCGGGGGAATTTGTGATCTGCAGGTCGCCGATTTCGCATGAAATCGTCGGATCTTGAGTGCGCGATACGCTGATTCGTCGATTTTGGACGAAGTTTGGCGTCCGAAAGGCCCTATTTCCCGTCGGGCAGCTTGACGAGGCGCGCTTCGAGCAGGGCTTCGATCACCTTGAGCGCTTCGAGCACCGACTCGGATACCGGCTCGTCCACCTGAACGACGGCGAGCGCCTTGACGGACTGGCCCGCGGGAGTTGCACCCAGGCGTTCGCGGCCCAGTGCGAAGTTGGCGATGTTAACGCCCTGTTGGCCGAGAATGGTTCCGATGCGGCCAATAACGCCGGGGACGTCGAGGTTGCGGCAGACCACAAGGGTGCCCTCGAGCGGCGCTTCGACGTCAATGCCGTCGAAGGCGAGCAACCGCGGCTGCTCGCCGTGGATGACGGTGGCGCTGGCGCGGCTCTCGCCCTGCGAGGTGTGCAGCACAACCGTGAGCACCGTGGCGGCGCCGCCGCGATGGCTTTCTTCCTTCTCCTCGTGCACGCGGATGCCGCGCTCCTCAGCCACCGCCGCCGCGTTGATGCGGTTCACATTCTCAGAGCCTGAGAGCAGCCCGGCGATGGCCGCGTTGCGCACCAGATCGGTTTTAGCCTCAGTGAGTGTGCCGCCATAGACAATGTGAATGGCGTCAATGCCGGACTTGCCGCCGCCCTTGCCGGCCTGGGCAAGAAACGATCCCAGGCGCCCGGCGAGATCGATGTAGGGCGCCAGCTGCACGTACTCCTCGCGGCTCAGCGTGGGAACGTTCACGGCATTCTGCACTACGCCCAGTTTGAGGTAGTCGCACACCTGATGCGCAATCTGCACGCCCACCGCTTCCTGCGCCTCGGCCGTGGAGCCGGCGATGTGCGGCGAGAGAATCACGTTGTCGAGGCCGAAATAGGGCGAGTCTTGGGGCGGTTCAACGGAGAATACGTCCAGCGCCGCACCGGCCACCTGCCCGCTCTTGAGCGCGGCCGACAGGTCGGCATCGCAAACCAGCTCGCCGCGCGCGCAGTTGACGATGCGCACGCCCTTCTTCATCGCGGCGAGCGTTTTGGCGTTGACGATGCCCGTGGTCTGCGGCGTGAGGCCAACGTGGAGGGTAAGATAGTCGGCCTTGGCAAAGAGCTCCTCGACGGGGACCAGAGCGATGCCGTTCTCACGCGCCACGGCCGCCGAGACGAACGGGTCGGCTCCAAGGATCTCCATGCCGAATGCGCGCGCGCGCCTGGCCACTTCCAGGCCGACGCGGCCCAGGCCCAGAATGCCGAGCGTCTTGGCGCGCAGCTCCGTGCCCTGCAGGTTCTTCTTCTCCCACTTGCCGGCGTGCATGGTGGCATTCGCAGCCGGCACTTTGCGCGCCAGCGCGACCATGAGGCCGATGGTCAGCTCGGCGACGGCTACGGCGTTGGCGCCTGGCGTATTCATCACCACGATGCCGCGGCGCGTGGCGGCCTCGGCGTCGATGTTGTCCACGCCGACGCCGGCACGGCCGATCACACGCAATTTGGGAGCGTGCGCAATCAGCTCGTCGCCCACCTGCACCGCGCTGCGCACCACGAGCGCATCGGCGTCTGCAAGGGCCGCGGGTAAGCCGTCGGGCAACTGGTCATGCGTCTTCACTTCCCAACCCGGCTCGGCCGCAAACACGGCCAGAGTCGCCGGAGAAACCTTCTCGGCCAATACGATCTTCATGGCTGCTCCCTTGTCCGCCGCGGCGGACCCGTTCTTATAGTCGTCAAAGCGGATGCCCTGCTGCTCGCAGAGCAGGTCGAACATCCGCACCACCGCAGCGTGCGGCTTGCCCTCGCCACGCTCGTACTTGGTGAGCGAGTTGGGATGCACGCCCAACCGCTCCGCCATTTCGTATTGAAAGAGATCGAGCTGCTTGCGGGCGATGAGCAGCTTTTCTCCGAAACTAAGTTCAGGCATTGAAATACAGCTCCTAGCTTCTAGCTTCTAGCTCTTAGCTAAATGCCGGTAGAGCCCGCGTTTTCCCACACTTCACAGCCCGGAGAATTTCGCGGAATCCCGAGTCATTGCGAATCACCGAGTACAAGCTAGCGGCTAGAAGCTAGGAGCTAGAGGCTGCTTTTGCATACACTTCCTGGGCCGCGGCGACGGCTTGGCCGAACTGGACCGGCAGGCCGAGCGTGTCCTTGGCGATGTGCTCCATGGCGCCGAGCAAGGCCACGGTGTCGAGGTAGTCAAAGAAGCCCAGGTGCGCGACGCGGAAGATCTTGCCCTTCATCTCGCCCTGGCCGTTGGCCGCGACGAGCGCGAACCTGGTCTTGAGCGCCTTGACCACGACGCCCGAGTCCATCCCTTCGGGAACCGCGACCGCCGTGGCCGCGGCTGCAGGAGCCGTGGGCGCGAAGAGCTTGAAGCCGAGCACGGTGAGGCCGGCGCGTGTGGCTGCCGCGTTCACCTGCGCGTTGTCGACGAGCGCGATGCGGCCTTTTTCGAGGTCGCCGCCCGCCTGGCCAGCGATGTAGTCTAGCGCGGCGCCCAGTCCGGCGACCAGAGCCACCGCCGGCGTGTAGGCGCTTTCGCCCGCCGCGGCGTTCTTGCGCTCCTTGCGCAGGTCGAAGTAGTAGCGCGGATTCCTGCTGGTCTCCATGGCCGCCCAGGCGCGCTCGCTAATGCTGAGATAGGCGAGGCCGGGCGGAATCATGACCGCTTTCTGCGAGCCGCCGATGAGCACGTCGATGCCCCATCCGTCTACGTCGAAATATGTGGTGCCCAGGCCGGTGATGCCGTCGACGACGAGCAGCGTATCGGGCGCGACTTCGTCGCGGATCCTGGCGACTGCCTGCACATCGTGGCACACAGCCGTCGAGGTCTCGGTGGCCTGCATGTAAACAACTTTGTGCTCGGGCCTGAGGGCGGCGCGGACTGCCGCAAGGTCGAAGGTCTGGCCGTAGGGCGCGCTGACGACCTCCGGCACGAGGTTGAAGGCTTTGGCCAAGCCCGTCCAGCGCTCGCCGAATTTGCCGGCGGTGAGGACGAGCACTTTGTCGCCCGGCGAGGTCAGGTTCGAGACCGATGCCTCCATGGCGCCGGTGCCTGAGCAAGCCAGAAGCAGGACATCGTTTTTTGTGCCTACGAAGACTTTGAGCTGGGCAAGCACCTTCTGGAAGAGGGCGCGGAACTCGGGCGTGCGGTGATGCATGTCAGCCGCAGCCATGGCGAACTGGGCCGCCGGAAGGAGAGGCGTTGGACCGGGGGTATAAAGACGGGTTTTGCGAATCACTTGTTCCTCCTGCGTAGTTGGAGCGCTGAATTGTAACCCTGGAGATAGCGGTTTGGATCGTGAAATCACATAATACACAACTTTGTGGTTTCTGTGGTTGTATTTCCTTTGTGGAAATCTATATTTTTTGATTTTTCCCTTATGTTTGCCCTGATTTGCCCGCGAAGTGCCTTGAATCGATACAATTCTTCTTTGGTCCGGAACTTCTGTACTCACGCTCGTGAGGGCGGGCGGTCAGGAAGCGGCCAATCGTTCCAAGCAAGGAGCATATCCATGAACGAACCGGGCGCACTGGAAGCCCAGATCAGCCAGCAGATTATCGCCGCCATGAAGGCGCACGACGCCGAGCGCACCGGCACGCTGCGGCTGATCAAGAACGCGCTGAAAAACAAGGCGATTGAGAAGCGCGCGCCGCTGACGCAGGCTGAGAGCGAGCAGGCGCTGGCCTCGATGATCAAGCAGCGGCGGGACTCAATCGAGCAGTTCGCGAAGGGCAACAGGCCCGATCTGGTGGCGAAAGAGCAGGCCGAGATCGTGGTCATCGAGGAGTTCCTGCCCAAGGCTCTGGACGAGGCGGGGATGGCCAAGCTGGTCGCGGAGGTTCTGGGCGAGTTGGAGGCGAACCTGGGCCGCAAGCCTGGCCAGAAGGAGATGGGCGCGGCGATGAAAGCGGTCCAAAGCAAGCTGCAGACAGCGGGAGTGCGGGTCGATGGGCGCGCGGTGAGCGAGCTGGTGAAGAAGGGGCTGGAGGGATAACTCCCTTGCGCGCGGAACCGGCGATGGGGCCAGGGCACCTTTCCCTTTCGGCCCCAAAACTCCTCCACAGGCGAAACTAATCCCCACACACAGGGTTTGCTTAACTAGCCCTCTCCGGGGCTGGCAGACGGCTCTGGCGCGGGTGCGACGGAACCTGGCAGACACCCGGGCCGGAGCAGACTGTGAGGGGAGATGAAACCCCGAACGCAAGTGCGCGTTTCGCCCTCTGTGTTGCCGCCCAGGCTGTGGATGAGCGTCCCTTTGCTTCCAGTTCCCAGAGAAGGCTCCCCGTTGCGCGGGGCCCGGCCGATGCTCGCGGTGCTCGCCGGCGCCGCCGCCGCGTTGGCGCTCGCGGCGCCTGTAAGCGCCGCGGCTCAGCAGGCGTATCCGGCTTCGCCCTACGGCGACAACAGCAGTCCGTACGCGAGCCCGTACGCGCAGCCGGCGACGCCGCAGAACGGCTATGCGCAACCGCAGTATGCGCAACCACAGTACGCGCAGCCACAGTACGCGCAGCCTCAGTACGCGCAGCCACAGTACGCGCAGCCGCAGTACGCGCAGCCGCAGGCACAACAGCCACAGTATGGATACGGCCAAGCGCAGCCCTACGCGGGTCAGCAGCCTTACGCGCAGCAGCCTTACGCGCAGCAACCTTACGCGGCTTCCCCTTACCAGCAGCAGGATTTGAGCCAGCCAGCCGCGCCGGTTCAGGCTTTGAGCGCCGAGGATCTGGAGCAGCTTCTGGCGCCGATCGCGCTTTACCCGGACACGCTGCTGGCGCAGATTCTTGCCGCCTCGACCTACCCTGCGCAGGTAGCCGTCGCCGACCAGTGGCTGGAGCAGATGCGCGCGCAGGGCTACGGGGCACCGGATCAGATTGCCGCCGGCGCCCAGGCGCAGACCACGTGGGACCCGAGCGTGAAGGCGCTTACCGCCTTCCCTGACGTGCTGGACATGATGAACCACAACCTGGAGTGGACCACCAACCTGGGCAACGCCTACTACAACCAGCCGCAGGACGTGATGCAGACGGTGCAGGTGCTGCGCGACCGCGCCGAACAGGCAGGCAACCTGCGATCGACGCCGCAGGAAGACGTGAGCAACGACCAGGGTTACGTTGAGCTGGCTCCCACGAACCCGCAAGTTGTGTACGTTCCCACCTACGATCCGTGGGACGTGTATGGCCAGCCCATTTCACCGTATCCCGGCTTTTCGCTCTTTGGCGCACTGGGCAACTTCTTCGGCGGCGCTCCCATACAGTACGGGCTCGGCTTCGCGCTGTCGGCCTTCGATCGCATGCCCTTTGGCTGGCTGGCCTGGGGCCTGGACTGGCTGGGACACGCGCTGCTCTTCGACCACTCGGACTACTACACGCACAGCGCTACGGTGGCCGATTGGGGCTTGCCGCATGGCGGTCCGCGCGCCTACTACGGCCGGGAAGGGCCGGGGCGTGGACGCGACTCCGGGTACCGTTCCTACGGCGGGCAGCAGGCCTACAACGGACGCGGCGGCTACGGGCGCGGCAACTGGTCGAACAACCAGACTACGAGGCAGTGGCCGGGGCGCGCGGCGGAGACATCCCATCAGAACCCGCGGTCCGGCTACGCCACCAATCGCAGCTACCAGCGGCCGTCCTACAGCTATACGCATCCCGCGCTTCCAGCGCAGAGCTACAACCGCATGGCGGACCAGCCGTATTCGCGCGGCGTGGCTCCGCAGCAGAGCTACGGGTATCGCCCGCAGACCTACCCCAACCGGGCCCAGACGTACGGAAGCCCGAGTTACATGAGCCGGCCGCAGACCTCCAGCAATTCCAGCTATGGGTATGGGTACGGATATGCGAACCGGTCAACTGGCAATTTTTCGAGGAACGCGTACGCTGGCCAGCAGGCCTATGCGACGCGTCCCGGATTCGCCAACGCCTATGGTTCCTATCGCGCGCCTGAAAGCAACAATTCGCGTGCTTTCTACAGCCGCTCCTTTCAAGGCTATGGCAACTCGATGGCGCGGAACGAGCGTTCCGGCGGCTTCCATGCCTTTGGCGGAGGCAAGGAGCCCAAGGGGTTTGGCCGCGAGCGCGCGCCGAGGTCTTTCGGCAGGGAACGAGCGCCGAAGTACAAGGCTCCCAGGAGCTTCGGCGGCGGGCACGAGAGAGCGCCCAAGATGAGCCACTCCGGTGGCGGAGGCGGCGGACATCATCGCTTCTGATTCTTTTGCCTGTAGCCGGAAGGTGCCCGCCGGGCTTGCCGTCGCTGACCGGCGCCAATTCCGCTTAATGAAGCTTGAGTTTCCTCGGCTGCGCTTCGTGCAGCTCGCGATATAGCTCATCGACCTTCGCTTTGGCTCTGTCGAGGGCGCGCCGCCCCGCAGCAGTGATGCGGTAGAGACGCCGCGCGCGTCCGCCAGCCTGCCCGGGAAGCGTCTTCAGCAGGCCGGCGCGCTCCATGCCGTGGAGCAGCGGATAGAGCGTGCCCGGCCCGATACGATAGCCGTGATGCGCGAGCTCCTCCATCATCGCCAGACCGAAGATCGGTTCGTATCGCGCGTGCAGCAGCACGTGGATGCGGATCAGGCCGTAAAAAAACTCCCGCTTGTGATTCTTCACAGGAAACACTATACCGCGGTTTACACGATTTTAGCTTGACTCATATCGAAATTCGATATATGGTTTGCCGCAGATGGCTTTCCCGGCAAGGCAGCTCTTCCCTGATCAGAGGAAATCTCCGGTACGGCGCGGCGGCAATCGCCTCGGTTTGGCGTTCCTCCTGTTGTGCGCGCTTGCCGTTCAGCGAGCCGGCGCGCAAGGCCCGCCGTATCAGACCGACGACCCGGTTCCGGTCGACCTGCATCACTACGAGTTCTACATCTTCGGCGGCATGGACGGCACGACCGCCGAGATCGACTCCACCGGGCCGGCCTTCGAATTCAACTGGGGCGCAATTCCGAGGGTGCAGCTCCACGCCATCCTGCCCTGGGGCGTCATCGCGCCGTCGAACAACCCCGTTTATCTGCCCGGCGGAGCGGGCCCTGACGCCTTCGGCCTGACCGACATGGAGCTGGGCGCCAAGATCGCGTACATCAAAGAGGGCAAGCACATGCCGCAGATCGGCAGCTTCACCATGTTCGAGGTGCCCACCGGAAACTACGACAAAGGGCTCGGCATTGGGAAGGTCTGGTACAAACTGCCCATCTGGCTGCAAAAGAACTACGGCAAGTGGCTCTTCGACGGCGGCGGCGGCTACGAAGTGGTGCCGCAGACGGGCTATCGCGACTTTCCTTATACCGGCTGGCTGGTAAAACGCGAGCTGAACGAGCAGTGGGAGCTGGGCGCGGAGGTTTTTGCGCATGGCGCCGAGGGATTTGCGGCGGCGCAGACGCAGGCTTCCACGATGATCGACGTGGGCGGCTACTACCACTTCAAACACAACACCAACGAGCAGATTCTGTTTTGCTATGGCCACTCGGTCGCCGGGCAAACCGAGAACTACGCTTACGTGGGCATGTACTGGACCTGGGGCAAGGACGCGAAGAGCGGCTCAACCGACGACAGGAAAGATGTGCAGGAGAGCTCGCTTTTCCCCACGCCCCCAAACCGCAACGTCCCCTGAGAAAGCACTTGCACGGCTCGACAAATTCACAGGAAGGAACAAATGACAGCGATGACTACAACTGACAAGCGAGCTCCCTGGGGGCTCCTGCTCCTTCGCGTTCTTGTCGGCTGGGTTTTTCTGTCCGAAGGAATCCAGAAATTCCTTTATCCTGCAGCTCTCGGCGCGGGCCGGTTTGCGAGGATTGGAATCCCGGTTCCGGCGTTTACCGGGCCGTTTGTGGGCTGCGTGGAGGCCGTCTGCGGCGTAATGCTGATCGTCGGCCTTTTTACCGCCTTCGCCGCGATTCCTCTCCTCATCGATATCGCGGTTGCAATCGTGACAACGAAAATTCCCATGCTGTTGAAGCAGGGATTCTGGGCCGCCATGCACGAGGGGCGTACGGATTTCTGCATGTTTGCCGGACTGCTTGCGATTCTGCTACTCGGCGCGGGGAGTCTTTCGTTGGACGAACATTTCTTCCCGGGTAGACGGCGATCACGCAACGGATGACGGTTCCAATGAAACGGTTCCATCGATGCGATCGTTTTGCGCGAGCTTTCGCGGTACCCGCAGAGAAAGGAAGGTTTGAATGGAAATCACCGTACGGAGTCTTTGGACGATGATCCACGGCATGGGATTCGGCGCGCTTTATCTGATGGCGTGTTCGGGCGCGCTTGTCGAGCTCCACCGCCGCTACTCCTCGCACAGCCAGGCGCCGGTCACCGCGCAGGACGAAACTTTCCTCCGCGTCTATCTCGCCGCGATGGCCGTGCTCGCCTGGCTCGCCGTGCTCACCGGCGCCTACCTGATTTATCCCTGGTATCGTGCCGCGCCGCCCGCGGACGCTGCGAGCCTGGCGGCATTTCCGCAGCGACTCCTGATGTCGAGCCCTTCCACAATCGCGTGGCACTCCATCGGCATGGAGTGGAAGGAACACGTAGCCTGGCTCGTGCCCATCTCCATCACCATGGCCGCAGCGGTTGCCTTTCAATATGGCCGCAGTTTCAAGCTCCATCCCCAGCTTCGGAATGCGGTCCTCGGATTCGTTTGGATTTCGCTTTTTGCCGCCGGCATCGCCGGATTCTTCGGCGCCATGCTGAACAAGAATGCGCCCGTCGAGGGTGGACGCACCATCCATCTGGTGAAAGGAGCGCGTCCATGAGCGATCGCAGCCCCTCCGCTTCAGCCGCCCGCGAGGCACGGCCCAACGGCGTGGGCGCCGCCGCCGTTCTCGCGGCAGGCATCGGCTCCCTGCTCATCGCCTGCTTCGCGATTCTCGCGGACCAATCCGCCAGCATCAAGAGCCTGATGAACTTCTATAAGCCCACCGGGCCGCTCTCCGGCGTTACCACGTGCGCCGTGGTTCTCTGGCTCGCTAGCTGGGCCGGTCTGCACGCGAGCTGGCGCAACCGAAATCTGGCGATGGCGCGCGTCAGCACGATTGCGTTCATACTGCTCTTGCTTGGCCTGCTGCTCACGTTTCCGCCGATCGCAGACCTATTCTGAAAGCCGCACTTCCCGCCCGGCGAGGGCGCAAAAAACGCCGGGGCCTGCATGATGACGGCCCCGGCGTGCGAGCGATTCTGTGTTCGACTTACTGCTGCCAGGCGGCGGTGGTAAAGTCGGTGAAGTCAAGCCCATCTACGTGACGGGCGATCAGCACCACATTGCCGTTGGCCGGATTCTTGAGCAAGAGTCCCACCACGCGAATGCTGGTCGCGTTGGCGAGATCGTTGAATGCGCCGAAGCCATACCGGAAGTCGCACCTCGGACCCAGATATACGGTGATGGTCTCCGGGATCAGCACCCCGGCAAAGCCGTTCACCGTCATCTGGAAGGTGCCGTTGGCCGAACTCTGGCTGCTGGCAACCACAGTACCGTTAAAGCCCCAGTTGCGCAGGTGAATGCGATTGACGGTAAGGCCAGGTGTACTAGCCGTTATCCCGGTGTCCGGTCCGCCGATAGCGACGTCTTGCCCCGCCACCAGCGCGCTGGAGTTGAAAAGGAATTGCGACAGCGGATTGTGCATCCAGTAGATGTCGTACTTCTCACTGCCGGTCAGATTCACCTGCGCAATCTGGCCAAGCGAGATGGGCATGCCTGTCGAACCGGAAATGTCTGCCGGTTCAAGAGCGCGCACGTACAGGTCGAAGCTGGAGGCCGCGCCGGTCGCGGGCGGCGGGGGATTAACATAGGTGATTTGCCCGGTGGCGTAGAAGCGCGAATCTGTAAGAACTGCCACTTCGTCGGCATCCAGAGTCTGGTCGGCCGGATCCAACTGACCTGAAACCTGCACGATGCTGCTGGTGGTCAAGGTGCTCAGGCTGGCGGCGCCGTCCCACTCCGTCTGCCCGTTGGTGTTGATGGTGAAGTTCTCGCCGTGCGGTCCCTGAATCACGAACGACTGCGCGGTCTGGTCCACGCTGACCACGCCGCCGACCAGCTCGTCGATGTAAGCGCCCGTGTCAGTGCGGGCCACTGTTCTTACATCGAATGCCGGATCGACATTGCCGTTGATGGCGCCGTTCGTCACACCTATGGATTGGGCCAGATCGAAGTCAACGCGCAGGCCCACGGGCGAGCCGCCGTTCACGACGTTCAGGGTCCTGTTCAACGTGACCGTCACCGAGGCCGGGCTGATGGTTGCGGGCATGGTGGAGATGGTCGGCGCGCCGGCGCCGGTGACCAGGTAGCCGATGGTTCCTGTCGAGTTGAGCGTAATGATCACGCCGCCGTACTGCCCCACGGGAACGTCATTCATGTCCAACAGAGTTTGCAGACCGTTGTATCGCGCGAAGTCGACGGTCGGCGTGCCGCTGATCATCGATACCGGGGTTCCGCCGCCGGTTGGGACCAATTGGACGCTTTCGACCTGCACCTGAAACGAGACGACTGAGGCAAAAGGAGCGGGCGCGTCGGTTCCGACCACGAAGGTCGATCCGGTAACCGCGCTGGACTGGGTTGCGGAGGGCATGGAACTGGTGCAGCCCGTAGCCACGAGGACAACAGCGGCCAGAGGAATCAGCGCCAGCCTGAAGAGCCTGTCACGTGCGTTGAGATTCATAGCAGTTTGGTCACCTTCTGCGAGTCTGCGTGGCTTGGAGAGCGAGCGCCGGGTTGATCTTCTTCCCGTCCCCCTATCGGGGACATGCCTAGGCATCGGACCGTAGCTGGAACACATCCATCAGTCAACCTGCAACCAGTGAACGCGCATCGGTTCTCGACGACCCATGCAGGGAAATGGATCATTCCAGGGCGCGCTCGCGCACGGAGCGTTCGCCTAAATTTAAGTACAACGGCAGGAGCTGTATTTTGAGTCAGTGACCGCCGTCGATCAGGTTAGACACCGAAAGATTCAAAGAAGTTGTGGGTGGATTAAAAAAAGATCGTTGAAAATTCCGCGGATTTCTACCGTACGGGCATTACCAGGGTAACAGTGTCCCCGTTCCTTCGACAGTCGATGGGTATCAACCCGACAGCGCGGGAACTACCTGTCTTACACACGATGCGCGGTTCAGGCGTAAAGACTGGACGTACCAAGGCGGTTTCGGAATAACGTATCTGCATCCAGGACAGTTAAGCCGTCGCGCCACCCCAACCGTGTGAACAGGCCCTAGAACACTTCCGAGCGCACACCCGGGGGAATCGGCACATGCTTCAGCAGGCCCAGCTCGCCGACCAGCCGTTCCAGCTTGGCCCGCGTGACCGCAGCGGGAGGCACAAGCGGCAGCCGCAGGGTATCCCCGCACCGTCCCATCAGGCTTAGCACGGTCTTCACCGGCCCCGGATTCGACTCCCAGAAGTTGGCTTCGAACAGACGCGAGTACCGCCGCTCCAGCTCGCGCGCCTCGCTCCAGTTGTTGTCGAGCGCGGCGCGGATCATGCGCGCCACCTCGGCCGGGGCCTCGTTCGAGGCCACGCTGATGAGCCCGTGCGCGCCGACAGCGATGGCCGCCAGCGCCAGGTTGTCGTCGCCGGAAAAGATTTTGAACCCCCGCGGGAGGATGTGCGACAGCTCGGCGAACTGCGTGAGCTTGCCGCTGGCCTCCTTGATGGCCTGGATATTGCCGGCTGCCGCAGCCAGCCGCGCCACCGTCTCCGGCTCAAGATTGGCAGCCGTACGGCCCGGCACGTTGTAGACGCAAACGGGGAGCGGATCGACTTCGCGCGCCAGGGCGAGAAAATGCTGGAACTGCCCCTCCTGCGTGGGCTTGTTGTAGTAGGGATTGGCCGAGAGCACCGCAGCCACGCCCGGCACGCGCCGCAACTGCGCAGCCAGCCGCACCAGCACACGCGTGGAGTTGTGCGTGCACCCGGCCCACACCGGAACCCGTCCCGCCGCGGCGTCGATGACTAGACGCACCGTGCGCAACCACTCTTCTTCGTCCAGCGTGGCCGCCTCGCCCGTCGAACCGCAGGCGACCAGAAAATCGATTCCCGACTCGATCTGCCAGTTCACCAGCGCCCGCAGCGCCGGCTCGTCCACCGATCCATCGGCCCGGAAGGGCGTCACAATTGCGGTACCACAGCCTGTGGTTTCCATAACAGGTCAAGTTTATATCGAAAGGCGGGCCTTCGCCCGGCGAGGCGTCCGCTCAATGGGCAGCACTCGAAGATCGGCCGGCGCGCGCCTCGTATTCGCGGTCGAGCAGGGACATGAGGCGTAACGAGACAAACTCGCCGTCGCGGCACTCAGCCTCGCGCAGGACGCCCTCATAGACGAATCCGAGGCTCTCGTAGAGATGACGCGCGCGGGTGTTGTCGTCGCAGACATCGAGCCACAGCCGGTGCGCTCCGAACTCTTCAAAGACCATGGGCATCAGTTCCTGCATGATTCTCCGGCCCAGACCTTGGCTCGGCGTCGCGACTACGATGCGCTTGAGCTCGATCGCGCGGCTACTTTCAGCCAGGCCGCGCAGGATGGCGAAGGCCAGCAATTCTCCGGATTCTGTCTGGCTCACGAAATAGCGAGCATCCGCGCTGGCCATGGTTTGGCGATGGTGTTCTTCGGTCCATTGGCCGACAAAGCAGCGAGCCGCGAGCAGGCGCTCAATCGCGGCGATGCCCGGGATATCTGCGGGCTGGGCGGGGCGAAGAATCTTGGTGCTCTGCATCGGTTCTGGCCTGATTACATCTGATCGAAGATCTCGCGGAAGTCAAAGGCGCCGGATTTGCCGGCCAACCACTCGGCGCCGTCTTAGTCTGCGACGGCACAAATGAATTTTGGGATCAAGCCGAGAGCAAGAAATATACAGGCTTGTACGCCGGTCCGTAAAGACCACGCCTGTAAAAGAAATAGTTCCCATCTCCGGGAACGCCAGATCGCACCGATCGGAGCGTCTCTATCGCCTCCGCCCATTTCTGGGACCGCGCAGTCGTCCTGACGGCCTCGCAAAGCTCCTGGCCGTTTCGGAGCGGAAGAATCGGGAGGCTTCGGTCCGGAGCCCGTCCCTCGCAGGGAAACACGACGTACTCCAGAGGGCTCAGCGGTCGAGCGAACGAAAACCAAAGGCACTCGAAGTCGGAGGCTAGTTCAAATATGGAGTGCACAAGCGGGATTCCCAAGAAAGATGGGATTCCTCTGTCGCTCAGGGCCGCAGACATCGCCAAGACTTCCTCATTGACCGTCATCAAAATCTCGGCCCCATCGATCTTTGGACGGCGCGGGAAAAGTGCGCAGAGAAGGAAGCGGTCAGCGGCATCCTGAGCTCGCGATGTAAGATTCCCTTCGCGGGTACTCCAGAAATAAAAAGGCAAAGCATGAGCAAATCCGATACCTAGGAGCGTTTGAAAGCGCGGCACAAGGTAATACTCCGCCGTATGTTCCGAAATAAAGCTTCCGAGCATGGGTACCTTCAGGCTAAACCCGCCTCAAGCATCGTGGCCGAGCAACTACAGCTCCCCGAAGATCTCGCGGAAGTCAAAGGCGCCGGATTTGCCGCAGAGCCACTCGGCGCCGCGGACTGCGCCCAGCGCGAAGCCGCGCCGCGAGCTCGCGTCGTGGCGCAGTTCCAGCGTGTCGCAGCCGCTGACGGCGCGAACGATGTGCTCGCCCTTGGCGTCGCCCACTCGGTGCGACTCGATGGGAACGTCGATTCCCGGCTGCACCGACAAAATAATCTCCTTGAGCGTGAGTGCCGTGCCCGAGGGCGCGTCGAGCTTTGAGGTATGGTGCGTTTCATCGATGGAGAACCGGTAGCCTTCGAGTTTGGCCAGCTCCGCCGTGAGCCGGAAGAGTTTCTGCACGCCGATGGAGAAGTTCGTGCCGTAGAGCAAACCGCCGCCGCGCTGGATGGCCAGCGCTTTCATTTCAGCGAGCTTCGCGTACCAGCCGGTCGTTCCCACCACGATGCGCCCGCCGAGCGCGAGCACGGCGCGCATATTTTCGACGGCGGCATCGGGAGCCGTGAAATCAACGACCACATCGACGCCGGCCAGGTTCGGCGCGGTGAGAGCCGATGCGTGCTCGTTCTCGTTGATGTCGAGCGCGCGCACGCCGTGGCCGCGCTCGCGGGCCACCTCCGCGACGAGCGAGCCGGTCTTTCCTTTGCCCAGTACGAGAATCAGCATCAATAGCTCCTAGCTGCTAGTGTGGTGTCCCCGAATTTCGTGACACAATGTGCGAAGAACAACCGCAGATCCTTCGACTCCGTTTGGCCCGAAAAACCGGCCAAACTTCGCTCAGGATGATAATGCGGAGTATGGCCCAAGAAGCATACTACGAGCGGCTCGCAGTTAGAAGCCAGTAGCTGACGGCTAACGGCTAAGAGCTAATGGCTGCCTTTCTCGCTTCCACGTCGAAGATCGCGGGGTCGGGATCGCGAAAGAACGCCGCGTGCAGCGACCGCACCGCCTCGTCGGCGTCGTCCTCTTCGATCATGAAGCTCATGTTGATTTCGCTCGCCCCCTGCGAAATCATGCGCACGTTGATGTGGCGGATGGCGGCGAAGACCTGCGCGGCAATGCCGTTCTGACCGCGGATGTCCTCGCCCACCATGCAGACGAGCGCCTTCTTGCCCTCGTAGGTCACATCCGCCAGCGCGCTGAGGTCGTCGGCGATCCGGGGCAGGCTGGCATTCGAGTCCACCGTCAGCGAAACCGAAACCTCGCTGGTCGAAACCATGTCGACCGGGCATTTGTGCTTGTCGAAAACGGCGAAGACCTTGCTCATGTAGCCGTGCGACATCAACATGCGGCTGGCCACAATGTCGATGATGCTCAGCTTCTTCTTCACCGCGATGGACTTGAACGGGCTCCTGCAATGCGGCGCCACCGAAATGATACGCGTACCCTCGCAGGAGGGGTTGCGGCTGTTCAGCACCAGCACCGGAATGTTCTTCCTGACTGCCGGCAAAATGGTGGCCGGGTGCAGCACCTTGGCGCCGAAGTAGGCAAGCTCCGCCGCTTCTTCAAAGCTGATCTCCTTCACACGCAGCGCATCGGGGCACACGCGCGGATCGGCGGTCATGATGCCGTCTACATCGGTCCAGATCTCAATGGTCTCGGCGTTGAGCGCGCCGCCCACCAGCGCGCCGGTGTAGTCGGAGCCTCCGCGGCCGAGGGTGGTGGTCACGCCCGCCTCGTTGGAGGCGATGAAGCCGCCCATCACCGGCACTTTGCCCTGCGCAACCAGCGGCACCAGTATCTCCGCCGCGCGCTTGTCAATGCTGGCGTGGAGCGGCGCGGCCTTCTGAAACTCCGAATCGGTGATGACGATTTCGCGCGCATCCGCGTGCGCCGCGTCGATGCCGCGCTCGCGGAAAGCATCGGCCACGATGCAACTGGAGAGGCGCTCGCCGTAGCTCACAATCAAATCGGAGATGCGCGGCGTGAGTTCGAGAATCGCCGATAACCCGCGCAGCACCTCGTCCAGCGCGTCAAAGTGTTCGTCGATGAGCTGAATCAGTGCGGCGCGCGCGGCTTTGTCTTGCACCAGCTCGGCCGCGGTGTCGCGATGCCGCGCCCTGAGCCGCGAGCTGATGGCCAGCGCTCCGGCGCGGTCGCCCTGCGAGGCTGCCGCCGCCGCGCGCAGCAACTGGTCGGTCACTTTGGCCATGGCGCTGACCACCACCACGGGGCTTTTGCCGCCGGCCACGCGCCCGGCAACAATCGCCGCGGTGCGCTCAATGGCGGCAAAATCCTCCACCGACGTGCCGCCAAATTTCATCACGACTAAACTCATGCCAAACTTCCTATCGTTCCTGTCCGCCGGGCGCCCCCGGTCTCGATCGTAAGACCTGGGAATGACCACGCCCACCGCGCCGCGCCGGCTTATCCGCGCGCAGCCGTTACCGCCGCGGACTCCAGCTTACCCAGGCTGGCCAGCATCTCGGCATTCAAAATCGTTGCTCCGGCCGCGCCGCGCACGGTGTTGTGCGAGAGCAGCACAAACTTCCAGTCCAGCACATTGCACGGGCGCAGGCGGCCCACGGTCACCGTCATGCCCTTGCCGCGACTGCGGTCCAGCCGCGGCTGCGGACGATCGTTCTGCTCCACCCACTGGATCGGCTGCTCGGGAGCGAACGGCAGTCCCAGCCCGGCAAGCGGCTTGAACTCCGACCAGGCGGCGAGAATGTCTTCGCGCCGGACTCCCCTGCCCAGCTTCTTTCCCAGCTTGATCGAGACGCACTCCGTGTGACCATCCACGACCGCGACGCGGTTGCAGTGGGCGGTCATCTTCGCTGCCAGCGGCGTCACCGCATGGCCATCCAGGCTGCCCAGCAGCTTGAGCGTCTCAGTCTCCATCTTTTCTTCTTCGCCGCCGATGAATGGAATCACGTTATCCAGAATGTCCATCGACGCGACGCCGGGATACCCCGCGCCCGAGACCGCCTGCATCGTAGTCACGAAGATCTGCTCGATGCCGAACCGCTCCTCGATGGGTTTGAGCGCCAGCACCAGCCCCATCGCCGAGCAATTGGAGTTGGTGACAATGAAGCCGCCAGACGCCTTCCGCCATGGCTGCTCCTCGATCATCTGCAAGTGATCGGCATTCACTTCGGGCAGCACCAGCGGCACGTTGGGAGCCATACGGAAGGCGCTGGAGTTCGAGATCACGGCGCAGCCGGCCGCGGCAAACTTCGGCTCCATCTCACGGGCGATGGCCGCATCCACGCTGGCGAAGAGTATCTTTGGCGCGGCATCGGGCTCGGCCGGCGACACGACCATCCTGGCGATGCGTTCGGGCAGAGGCGTATCCAGCCGCCACTTGGCGGCCTCGCCATAAGACTTGCCGCTGGAGCGGTCGCTGGCCGCAAGCCACGCGACCTCAAACCACGGATGGTTTTCGAGCAGTTGAATATAGCGCTGGCCGACCATTCCAGTCGCGCCCAGGATGCCGATTGGGTATTTGTTTTTCATGTCCTTAACACTCCAGTGTACAAGAGGTTTCGCGTGTCCGCATCGGAGCAAAAAGCCGGGTAGTGTCCTAATTTGGATTCTTGCGGTGGTTGCGGTATGTTTGCTAGGTTGCTCTATGATAGGCGGATGGCCCGTCGCTAATAAATTGCGCTTGCGCCCCGAATTCCGACATTCCCGGTATATAGAGAAAGCAATACCGGGTTTCGTGAATTGTATCGCTGAAAGCATCCCTATATTTGAGATACCCGTGAACCCAAAGAACCTTAGAGCGGTCAAGTATGCCAATGGGACTTTTAACCTGTTTAAAAACGAATTTAGAAAATCCCTCCTTTGGGGAGACGGCGATACCATCTCCGTCCCATACGGAGATATTTTCAGGATCATATGGAAGAGGTTTTTCGGAAAGACTTTCACCTTGAAGAATCAGTTCAATAGCGTTTCCACCTTCAAGCACAAAAGCGGGAGTTCCACCTTTGTTTCTCCAGGCTGGGTTAGTCAAAATGACACCTTTTCCTTCACTCTCTCCGAAGGTAGGATTGTCCTTTCTGACTTTAATATCGGGAACCATCCACGCTCGTTCAGACGTTACCATGTGGCTAGTCTGTCGATTGACGGTCATAAATGTCCAAATCAACAAAATTACTTGCAGGAAGCCAACTATCACCAAACCGAATGTGAGCCATGTGAGCCTGTTCTGTATCTTGAGATTCTCGCGTCCCTGTTGGCAGGTCTCATCGCAAGTTGGGGAGGTTGGCTGTTGGGCGGTAGACATCGGATTTTGGGGAGTGTAGTTGGAGGATTGAGTCTGTGGCTGTTCCTGTCCTTTTTTACTGGTTTCTTGTTTTGTGATCCCTTGTTTTGGCGTCCCTTTCAGCGTTTCTTTAGCGGCAAAGACCCCTACCGTTGCGAGTGCGACAAAAACAGCGAGAATCGTCAGTTTTTTCCACATAATTCTGCAATTGTACCCCAAATAACTCTTGACAGAATACAATTATTGGGGTACATTATTTATAGAGAGGCTAAAGAGATGGCAAACGTCCTGACTACCGACAAACAGATAGCGATTGTGGCAGCTTTGGCGGAAGGGTCTAGTATCCGTTCAATAGAACGGATTACTGGTGTTCACCGCGATACGATCATGCGCCTTGGCGTGAAGGTCGGACAGGGCTGCACGACCCTGATGGATGCCAAGATGCGCGATCTGCCCTGCAATCGGCTGGAAATGGATGAGATTTGGGGCTTTGTCGGGAAGAAAGAGCGCAATGTACGCCCCGGCGAAGACGGTGTGGGCAGCGTTTGGACGTTCTGCGCCATTGATGCTGATACCAAGTTAGTCCCTGCCTTCCGAGTTGGAGACCGTGACGCGGCCACGGCAAACGCCTTCCTTGCCGATGTTGCGGGTAGGATGAGGAATCGGGTCCAGATTTCTACGGACGGCCTGAAAGCCTATGAGGAAGCGATTGAGCGATCATTCGCCGGATACGCAGACTACGGCCAGATCATCAAAACGTATGGGCACGAATCAACCGAAGGCCAGCGCCGGTATAGCCAGCCGGAATTCGTCTCTGCCGAAAAGAAGATCGTTTCAGGTCGCCCGAATGTGGACTTAATCTCTACCAGCTACGTCGAACGGCTGAACGCTACTACCCGTCTCCACATGCGCCGTCTTACCCGGCTGACTTTGGCTTTCAGTAAGAAGCGGGAAAACTTTGAAGCGGCGGTTGGCCTTCACTTTGCCTATTACAACTTCGTCAAGCGTCACAATACGCTTCGCTGCACACCGGCTATGGCCGCTGGCGTTGCCAAGACATTTTGGAGTGTTGGAGATTTGGTGGAGGCAACTGCATGACATTCGAGTACCGTTTGTTAGTCGGATTCGAGGAAATCGAAGCTGTAGTTTTCGAGTGCCTGACTTGCAAGACACGCACATCTATTCCGGTGGCTGAATTCAACAAACCGCCTATTCAATGTCCCAAGCAACACGCTTGGAATACTGGCGAACCTGTGCTCGAAGGAAAGCCTGTATTTCATGTACTTGCCATGCTTCTAGGGAAACTCGCAGACCCTACCCTTCAAAAACATTGCGGTTTCAGAGTTTCTTTAGAGTTCCCGGCTAAAAAGTTGGAGCGAAATGACATCTAATCAGATTCCAGAATTGCGGGATGTAATCCGCAAGCTACATGGCGTTGAGTCCACGCACCGTGAGAGTGTGCCAGTCAAAGAGGTTTTCAATGGTCAAACAGTTTGGGAAGGCATTGTCGAAGTGTTTGATCTGCACGGCCATCCCAAAGCCAATACCGCCTATGCTTGGACGCATGAAACAGACGATCCAGACACACCGAAACGGAGCGTTACCGTGCTTCATGTACCTCCGGCGGTCTCGCCAATAACCGCTGTACGAGTTGCCATTATGCAAGAGTTGAGGGAGTTGAGAGCTAATGCCGAAATCGAAACAACCGAAGCCTAAGAAGCCGGGACGCCCCCCGCTCCCCAAAGGGAACGCTAAGGCTGTAATGCTGCGCGTTCGGGTGACTACGGATGAACGCCTAGTGTTTGAACAGACGGCAAAGGCAAGCAATCAAACCGTCTCCGAATGGATACGCGGCAAGTTAACTACTGAGAAGGGAACGTAAGCCTGTGGATTTCAAATTAGGACACTACCAAAAGCCGCCCCGGCCACTTGAGGCGCCTGCACCGATCCCCGGCTGCCGCAACACGGCAAAGCAGCCTTCATCCGGCCCGGAGAGGCCCGCCAACTCAAGCTTTGCTGCCGTTGGCCGATACATGCTGGCAGAAACGCCTTTGCATGAACCTCCGCCAGATCACTTCCCGGGCCCCGTCGCACTCTTCCGGCGGCAAAGCGGCCGAGATGCCGAATCCGGAGAGGTTCCTTACGCTTGTTGTCGAGGGCGCGGCACTGGGCGTTCCCGAGGTCGACGGCGAAGCGTACAAGGAATTTCGCGAGCGCGTGGCCAAGTCGGCGCTACGGCTCCCCGACCACATCCCCGACGAGGAGAAGCTGGCCCAGATTCGCGCCGTTCTGCATGAGTTCGAGAACTATCGCGACCGGAGCGACGGGGAATTGCGCAATCGTACCACGGAATGGCGCGCGTTGGTGTCGTTGCTCTTCACGGAGCTGTTGAAGAGCCTGGGCATCAGTCGCTCCGCCGCCAACGCGGAACAACTGCTGCGCGAGATTGCCTGCGTCACCTCGTCGGTAAGCATCGAAAACTATCGCCAGAAGATGGAGTCGTTCCTGCACCCGGACGGCGCCAACTCCACTCCCGCGGAGGCGTCGCAATTCCAAACCGCCGACCACACCACCGCCAACGACAATGCGGCCGGTCTGCGCGGCGGCGGTAGCGCTATCGAGCACGTCAAACGCATCCTTGAGGGTGGAGGCAAAGGCTTCATCGTCCTTTTCCGCCTGAGTTGCCTTAACATGATCAACCAGCGTTTTGGCCCCGAAGCCGTGGAGGACTGCCTGATGGCCGTGGCCGCGTTCCTCACCCAGAGCCTTCACTCCGACGACGCCATCTATCACTGGAGCGACTCGTCGCTGCTGACCATTCTGCAGGGCCGCGCCAACGAACAGATTCTCACCGCGGAGCTGGAGCGCATCGCCATGCAGAATCGAGAAGCAGCGGTCAACATCGGAGGCCGCTCCACCATGCTCCGCATCCCCATCACCTTCGACCTGACCCCGATCGAGCGGCTCCAGTCCGCTGAAGATCTCTACAAAATTACTTTGCTGACCAATGGCGGGAGAGCGCGATGAACGAGATTCTTGAAGCCGCCCCCGCCACGGCTGCATCTGCATTCTTGCTCGACATCGACGACCTGCCGCTGCCCTATCTCGAAATAAACGCCCGCGGCATCATCACCCGCGCCAACCGCGCCACTCTCGCCTTGCACCATCCCGAACAGGGCGAGCTTATCGGCAAATGCGGCTGGGATTTGATGGCCCTCGACGAAAAAGATCTGAGCTGCGCTACTTTCCTGTCGCACATGGCCTCAGGCGAAGAGCTGCCGGTCATCCCGCGCTCTCTCTTCGATGGTTCCGGCACCTTCCGCGTCTACGAAATCCATGCCAGCCTAATCCGCGACGCCGAGGGAAAGCCGGCGGGAATGCGCATGCTCTGCGTAGACGTAACCGGTGCGAGGAAGGCTCTCGGAGACGCCCGCCGCGACTGCCAATGGCTGGAGAGCGCAATACAATCGCTGTCTGAAGCCTTTATTCTCATGGATGCACTCGGTACCATCCGTTCCATGAATCGCGCCGCCGAAGAACTCTCCGGATGGTGCGCGTGCGACCTAACGGGCATGGCAATTGAAAAACTCCTGCCCGTTCAGGCGTTCCCGCCCGGCAGCAGCACGCTTCTCGATTATCGCGCCATGCTCGAAGGCGCATGCAGAGGAACCGCGGGCTTCCTGACCCGCGAACGCAAGGAATTGAGGGTCGAGATCAGCACCTCACCCATCGTTGACAGGGAATCGGGATCCGTCAGCGGCGTGGCTGTGCTGTTGCTAAAGACCGGCGGCGCGGCCTAGGTTGTATCGACATATAGAGGTGTGCGGCGCTGGGAACCGATTTTTTCGGGTTCTAGGAGAGAGGAGCGACGCATACCGGGCGTCTGCTAGCGACGAACGACAACGAAACCGGGAAAATCGGCCCCAGCCCTTCGGGTTGCGGCGAAAACCCGCTCATACTTCGTTGTCGTCCTAGGCGGTGGACCCGCCACAGCCGTCGTCCTCCGCCTCGTCTGAACGGGTTTTCGCAACGCAACGCCACATATCCCTATATGTCGATACAACCTAGCTCTGCGCCATCGCCGCCAGCACCGCATCGGTGAATTGCGTTGTCCCCGCCGTGCCGCCCACGTCGCGGGTCAGCGATTTGCGTTCGGCATATACCGTCTCCAGCGCCTTCTGCGCCTTTTCGGCCGCAGCCGCTTCGTCCAGGCGCCGCAACATCAGGATCGCCGACTGCAACAGCGCCGTGGGGTTGGCCACATCCTTGCCCGCAATGTCGGGCGCCGAGCCGTGCACCGCCTCGAAGATCGCGCAATCCACGCCCAGATTCGCTCCCGGCGCCAGACCCAGCCCGCCCACCAGGCCGGCGCAGAGGTCGCTCACAATGTCGCCGTAGAGGTTCTCGAGTAGCAGGGTGTCGTACTGGTAGGGATTCATCACCAGTTGCATGCAGGTGTTGTCGATCAGGTGCTCGCCATACGCGATGCCGGGAAACTCTTCGGCCACCTGCCGCGCACAGCGCAGGAAAAGCCCATCGGAGAGCTTCATAATGTTGGCTTTGTGAATGGCGTGGATCTTTTTGCGCCCATGCTTGCGCGCGTACTCGAAGGCGAAGCGGGCGATGCGCGTTGATCCCTTCTCCGTGATCACCTTGATGCTCTCGACCACGCCAGGAACCACCTCGTGCTCCAGGCCCACGTACTCGCCCTCGGTGTTTTCGCGGACGATCACCAGGTCCACGCCGGGATACTTCGTGTCCAGGCCGGGCAGGTTGCGAATAGGCCGCAGATTGGCGAAGAGGTCGAACTTCTTGCGCAACGTGACGTTGATGCTCTTGAAGCCGCCGCCCATTGGCGTCGTCACCGGCCCTTTCAGCGCTACGCGATTGCGCTCAATCGATTCGTAGAGCGCCGCAGGAATGTACTCGCCGTGAATCTCAAAGGCCTCGGCCCCCGCGGCAAATCGCTCCCACTCGAACTTCGCGCCCGTGGCCTCGAGAATGCGCACCACCGCCTGCGTGACTTCGGGACCGATGCCGTCACCGGGGATCAGCGTGACTTTATGTGTCTTGTGCTCTGCCATGTCTTTCCCTTAAGTCCTAATTTTCAGCTTTCAGCTTTCAGCTCTTAGCTCGTTGAGCATCTGCGCTCGCCTTCCGTGCGCAAAGGGACTTCTTTGGTTGCATCAATGGCGCTAAACCCGGCGCGGAAGAAGCCCGCGGCTAAAAGCTAAGAGCTAACAGCTACCCTTTCTTTTTTCCGTGGCTCGCCAGCAGCCCCTCCAGCTCCTCCTTGAACTCGCGCACGTCCTTGAAGTCGCGATAGACCGAAGCGAACCGGATGTAAGCGACGGTGTCGAGGCCCTTGAGGTGCCGCATGATGAGCTCGCCAACCTCGGCCGTGGTGCGTTCGCGCTCGGGAGCATCAATCAGGAAGCTCTCCGCGGCGTCGACGATCTTTTCCAGTTGGCTCGACGAGACGGGCCGCTTTTCGCACGCGCGCAGCAGGCCGCTCAGCACTTTTTGCCGGTCGAAGCGCTCGTGGCGGCCGTCCTTCTTCACCACCATGTAGGGAATTTCGTCGATGCGCTCGTAGGTGGTGAAACGCCGGTTGCAGCGCTCACACTCCCGCCGCCGCCGGATCGAGTCGGCTTCCTTGCTTTCGCGCGAGTCCACAACCCGGTCCTGCCCGAAACCACAATAGGGACACTTCATGCTAGGAGCGATTTTACGGCATCAAACTGCGGACGGGGCCATCGATCACCGTCATATCTTTCCTGCCCAAACGCAACAACGGCCTGAGAACCCCTGTTCCCAGGCCGTTGCCGGTGATCTGTTGGGATTGGACTAAGGCCATCGCGCTGCCGCGAGAGCCAGAGCCATGACGGAGAACCCTCCGCCTGGTCCTATCTGAGTCATGGGCGCGATGCCCTAGGCCTCAGTCACCTCACGTAAGTACCAACTCGAACAATCTTTGCTCATAGGCTGGATCAACCTCCTTTCCCGTGTAAGGACAAACTACGGCCTGCGGCGCCGCGGCGTCAAGACCGGCCTCCGTCCCCTGATTCCCTCGCCCATGGAGCCTTGTGTAATGTTCGCAGGGCTAGTTTTGGCACAGCCGCCTGGCCTGGCTGAATGCCTCGCCGCGGAACCCCGTGTTGGCATGCATCTGCCCGCAACAGGTCTGCGCCCGCCGGAACTCCACCTCCACGCCCAGCCGCTCAAGCAAACGGACTACCGCTCGCCCGGTCTCAGGAGACAGCGTGCCGTTATAACAGGTTACGAAGAGAGAAGCGCGCGTAAAATCACCCGTTACAGACGGCAGCAGCCAGGAAATCGCTTAATATCCCTTAAGAAATCAATTGTTTATTGCAACGACGGCCTCCTGCATGGCTCTTTCCCATCCCTTCCCAGCGAGCCAGCGTCTTGGCCCGGCCGCGCGCCTCGCCGCCGTCGCTCCGCTCCACTCCCTAGATCCCTAAGTTCCAATTCTCTTTGTTCCATTTTCTTCTCAACATTCTTCGCCCGGCGCCGTCTAATTTCAACGAGCCTTTGGGGTTCATCCCGCGGCGCGCCTGTATTTGAATCCTGCCGTCATCCGGCTTCATGGGTTCGTTGCCTGCCACAAATTACCCGATTACGGGTTCCGTTGTGCATTTTGGGAGACACTTTCCCCAAAGCAGCACGGCCGGCGGCGCACCTCGGGCCTTGTCGTGTGTTTTCCAGTTGATTTTTGCCTGGCTGATTATGATGGTGTTGTCGCCTACCTCCGCCGCTTTGCTCAACGGGCTTGGCGATTCGCTTTTTTTGCCGCCAACGATAACTCCTCAAGCTTTCGAGGGTTTATCTCACTTAAGAAAGGGTTCAGGACCGCTCCTTATGATCAATTCACGCTCGCTCCCCCTGTGCGTTCTGGCCAGTATCGTTCTCTGCTCCGCGGCATCGTTGGCCCAGCAAGCCGCACCCGCCGTCCGCATCGTCAGACCCATTGATGAGAGCCAGCTGGTCACGCTTAAAGGCAATGCCAACCCGGCCGCCAATGCGAAGAACGATCGCGGCCCGGTCAGCCCCGGCCTTATTCTGCCCGATCTCACGCTCGTCCTGAGCCGGAGTCCGGAGCAAGAGGCCGCGTTCGAGGCATTTATCGGCGGTCAGTACGATCCCAACTCGCCCAACTACCACCAGTGGCTCACGCCCGCTGAGATCGGCGAGCAATATGGCCCGGCGCCGGCCGATTTTGCAACCATTACAAACTGGCTCACGAGCCGCGGATTCGCAATCAAGAGCATCGCGCCGGACCGCATGACTATCCGCTTCAGCGGCGCTGCCGCTCAGGTCGAAGGCGCCTTCCACACCGAGATTCACAACCTCTCCGTAAATGGCGCCCCGCACTACGCGAACATGAGCGATCCGCAGATTCCCGCGGCGCTCGCGCCGGTGGTCGTGGGCGTCAAGCAATTGCATAACTTCCTGCCGCGTCCTCTACACAGACTCAATGGCAAGGTACAGTTCAATCGCGAAGCGGGTCAGTGGCAACGTGTCACAAATTCCACAACAACGAACACTCCGTTAGGTTCGTCCAACGCGCCTGCCATTTCTTCAGGCCCTCGCCCGCTGTTTGGCATCAACGGCAACTACCAAGGCAACCCCTACCTCGTAGAGGACGTGACTCCCTGGGATTTCGCTACGATCTATAACGTCATTCCGGCCTGGAACGCAGGCTACACGGGCGCCAACCAGACCATCGCCATCGCCGGAACCAGCCTGATCGCGCAGAGCTCCATCGGCCAGGGCTCCGGGGTTTCCGAAAGCGGCAACGACGTAGCCACCTTCCGCTCTATCTTTGGTCTTCCAGCTCTCACCAGCTTTCAGCAAATCGACACCAAGTACGGCCCAGCGGCTACCGAGTGCACCAGCACAAGTCCCAACGCGCTCTGCGGCGTTGGCGATCTGGAGGAGAACTCCATCGATGTCGAATGGTCCGGCGCCGTGGCCACGGGCGCTTCGATCGATCTTGTTGTCACTGGCCAGAACTCCGAAGGAACCGTCGACACGGTCTACGATTCCGGTCAGTACATTGTCCAGAACGAGACGGCAAGGATTCTCAACCTCAGCTACGGCCTGTGCGAGCTCTACCAGGGTACGGCGGAGAACGTCGCATATTACGACCTGTGGCAGTCGGCGGCGGCTGAGGGCATTTCGGTCTTCGTGGCCGCGGGCGACTCCGGCTCCCCCACCTGCGACAACGGCGGCGACTCCATCGGCTGGCCCTATTCCGCGCAGCACGGCCTCTCGGTGAGCGGCCTCGCATCCACGCCCTATAACGTAGCCGTCGGTGGAACCGACTTCAGTTGGTGCAAACCAACCGTCAATTCCAGCGGCTTTCTTGTAGGCTGCCCAACCTCCAGCACCAGCCAGGGATCGCCGGCTTACTGGTCCGCCAGCAACAATACCAGTACTGAACCGTATGAAAGCGCGCTGGGCTACGTGCCTGAGACGCCATGGAACGATACGTGCCTGAACCCGATTATTGCCGGTTACCTGGAAACTACCGCGACTTATCTCAGCATTGCCGGCGTGAACAACGCCGAAGCGTCCTGCAACTTTGTCCAGAACGATTGGAACTACATTTATTCGGTGGAAGATGCCGGGTTTATGCTCGCCTACTATGTGGATACCGTTGGCGGCAGCGGCGGAGCCAGCAATTGCGTGGTCAACACTACCAATCCTGACTCGACGACTGCTGGCGTCTGCTCGACGGGCGCTACGACCACAGGTGCGGCGAACGGCTCAATTCCCCTCACCAACGACGGGTGGCCTTCACCGTCCTGGCAGTTCAGTTCCGGCGTCACGGGAACGAGCTCCTTGACGACGCGCGCCATTCCCGACGTGAGCTTCTTCGCCGGCGACGGCACGCTCTACAGCGCCTACCTCTTCTGTGTCTCGGAGATTGGGACTTGTTCCTACAGCGGCATCTCAGAGAACACAGCGGAGGAGGCTGGAGGGACATCGTTCGGCTCTCCCGCCATGGCCGGCGTCATGGCGCTCATCAACCAAAAGGCTGGCGCGCCGCAGGGTTTGCCCAACCCTGGGCTGTACAAGCTGGCCTCCCAGCAGACTTACGCAAACTGCAGCGCTGAAACCGTAAAGGCCTCCAGCCCAAGTTGCTACTTCCAGAGCATCGATGAGGGCACCAACGCCATGCCCTGCGACCTGGGAGCTACCCTCGGCGGCGCCGAGTACGACTATGGATGGATAGTTTATCCGGCGGCCCCGGTCTACGCAGGCACCACCTCGCCGAACTGCACCGCGTTGAACTCGGGCGACACGGTGGGTACCCTCGTCAGTTCCGGCACCACCCCGGCCTATAACGCAACCACCGGCTACAACCTGGCCACGGGACTCGGCTCCCTCAACGTCTACAACGTGGTGAGAGACTGGGTCTCCGACGCGGGCACCGCCAGCTCCACCCTGGGCGTGACGCTTAGCCCGACCGGCACCATCTCCGCCAGCACCTCGCTCGCCGTTACAGTGACGGTCGCGGGCTCCGGAAGCCTTGCAGCGCCCACTGGCTCGGTTGTGGTCTCCGGCGGAGGATACGGCGCGGCCGGAACACTCGCAGCCGTCACCCCGGCAACCACCCCGGCAAGCAGCTCGGTCACGATCACCATTCCGCCCAGCAGCCTGGCCGTGGGCTCTGACACTTTGACAGTGACCTATAGCGGCGACCAAACCTACGCGTCCACGAGCACTACGGAAAATGTAACCGTGGCGGCCATCACGCCCACGATTCTGGTTTCGGCGCCGGCAAGCGACAATGTCCAAAATCCGGTTTATGTCACGGTCACGGTGAGCGGGCCCGTGGGAGCGGCGACTCCGGCCGGAACCGTGTCTCTCGATGGTTCCACAGCTGTCACGCTTTCGAGCACAGGCACCGCGAACTTCACGATCAACGCCAACGTTCTGACCGTCGGCACAGACACGCTCACGGCAAACTTCAACAGCACCAACAGCACTTACGAGAGCAGCTCGGGAACGGCAACGATTGTCATCGTTAATACCACCCCGCTTATGCCTTCGATCGCAGTTACTCCGTCGCCAACCAGCATCGATACCAGCCAGAGCGTCAACGTGACGGTTACCATAACGGGGAGCGGCACGCCGCCTACGGGGACTGTAACCCTGTCCGCGGGCACCTATTCCTCCTCGACTGTGCTCACGGGAAGCGCCGCCAGCTTTACCGTCCCCGGCAGCAGCCTCACGGCCGGAAAACCAACCCTCACGGCGAATTATTCCGGCGATGTAGTCTACCTGTCCGGCACTGCCACCAACAACGGGAACCTAACCGTGACGCAGTCCACCTATTCCCTAAGCGCCTCCACCCCGGCGGCGGTTTCGCCCGGCTCCTCGAGCACGTCAACCATCACCGGAGCCACGAGCAGCACCGACTACACCGGAACGGTCACCCTGAACTCCTGCTCGCTCACCTCGTCCAGCGTAACCAACCCCAACGCTCCACCCAGTTGCTCGGTCACCGGGACGATTACCTACGCTTCGGGCACGCCAAGCGGCAGCGGCACGGCGACCATTTACACGACAGCCGCCAGCACGTCCGGGTTGGTCCGCCCCGCTCTACCGGGTAAGGGCCATGGTTGGTTGGGCGCGGGGTCAGGCGCGGTTCTCGCGCTGCTCATCTTCTTCGGGATTCCGGCTCGTCGGCGTAGCTGGCGCTCCATGCTGGGCATCCTCGTCGCGATGGCGGCTCTTGGCGCGCTGTCCAGTTGCGGCGGTGGTGGTGGCGGAGGCGGCACGACAACCATCCCCGGCACTTCGGCCGGAACGTACACTTTTACGGTAAACGGAGCCGGCAACGACCCAGCCAGCACGGTGGAGAGCACTACCTTCACCCTGACCGTGAACTAGCAGCCGTTTCTCACCGGCGCCGCTTTCCGGCTGCAGGAAGGCGGCCGCCGGAACCAATCAGCGGGCCAGCCAAGGGGCATAGCGGATCTCCAATTCGCGCAGTGTGAAACCGCGGTCCTCAGGTGGCGTTTTCTGAGAGGGAAACGCCCCGTGGCGCGCCTTTTCAAGTTCACACGGGAATGGGCGAAGCGCCGTAGAGCACCACACTAGTGTGGTGTCTCTAAAGTTTGTCACATAAATCGCACATCCCAAATGCAGGTCCTTCGACTCGTCCGCCGCGGCGGACTCGCTCAGGATGACTGCTTTGTTTTTGATGCGAACCTCTGGGACTGGACACTAGGTGTCGATGCGCTGCGCCAGAACTGCCGTCGCCCGCGCCATGGTGATTCCGCGCAGCAGGAAAACCTTGTTGCGCGACAGCTCGCCTGCGGCCAGCACTACCGCGCTCTTCGGCACGCCAAACGTCCCGGCGAGAAATGCAATCAACGCTTGGTTGGCCCGCCCTTCGAGCGGCGGCGCCTGCACGGCAACCTTCAGTTGGGCCGCCGTTCCCTCGCCGTAGATGCCCGCGATCGCCGTCTTCTTCGCGCCCGGCTGCACGCGCACCGCGAGCGTCACTCCGTCCGGCGCCGCGCGCAACATCAGTCAAGCTCCGATTCCCGGCTTCGCCGCTCCGCGCGCGGCGTGCGCGCGCCAAACAACGCCGTGCCGATACGGATGCGCGTCGCACCCTCCGCAATAGCCAGCGCAAAGTCTCCGCTCATTCCCATCGAGAGCACGTCGAGGCTCAAGTTGGGATGCGCAGCGGCCCAACGGTCCCGCAAGAGGCGTAAGCTGCGAAAGCACGCCCGCGTCACGTCCTCCGCCGCGCCCCAGGGCGTGATCGTCATGAGTCCGCGCGCCTCCAGATGCGGCCAGTCCGGCAGCCGTTCCAGCAGGCTTGCCGCTTCCGCCGACTCCGGCTCCACGCCTGTCTTTGCCGCCTCTGGGCTCAGCTTCACCTCGATCAGCACCGGCAGCTGTTTCCCGCACTTGCCCGCCACCTCATTCAGTCGCTCGGCCAGCCGCACCGAATCCAGCGAATCCACGCCGTCAAAGAGTTCCGCTGCACGCGCCGCCTTGTTCGACTGCAGATGCCCAATCAGATGGACTTTTGCCGGCTGCCCCGCGCTCCCGCGCAGCGCCGCCAACTCCGGCGCTTTCGCCGCAAACTCCTGCACGCGGTTCTCGCCGAACAGCGTGAGCCCCAGTGCCGCGGCCTCGGCAATCGCCGCGGCGGGAAAGGTCTTCGACACGGCCATCAGCTCAACCTCGCCGCGCGCGCGGCCCGCTGCACGGCATGCCTGGTCAATCGCAGCTTCCAGCCGTTCGAGATTTTCACTAAGCGCCGTCATCGAGCACCCATCGCCGCTCAGCGCCCGCGCTCTTCGAGATACTTTTCCGCCTCCAGCGCCGCCATGCACCCCGAGCCCGCCGCGGTAATCGCCTGCCGGTAGCGCCGGTCCTGCACGTCGCCGCAGGCAAACACGCCGGGGACAATGGCGCCGTTGCGCGTGGTGAACACGTTGTTCGTCGTCCTGATGTACCCGTCCTCGTCCAAGTCGATCTGCCCGGCAAACATCTTCGTATTCGGCTCGTGCCCGATGCCCAGAAAGAGCCCGCTCACCGCCAGATCGCCGCGCTCGCCGCTCTTCACGTCGCGCAGGCGCAGGCCCTTTACTTCTTTTTCGTCCACGCCCAATACCTCTTCGACGACGGTGTTCGTCCGCAGCTCGATCTTAGGATGGGCCATGGCGCGCTCCAGCATGATCTTCGAGGCTCGGAAGGCGTCGCGCCGGTGCAGCAGCGTCACCTTCGAGGCACACCGCGCCAGGAACATCGCCTCCTCCATCGCCGAGTCGCCGCCGCCCACCACGGCGATCTCCTTGCCGCGGAAGAAGAATCCGTCGCAGGTGGCGCAGCTCGACACCCCGTGGCCGATCAGCGCCTGCTCGCTGGGCAATCCCAGCCAGCGCGCGCTCGCGCCCGAGGCCACAATCAGCGTGCGCGTGTGGATCTCGCCGGCCGACGTGCGCAGCCGGATGGGATGCGCGCCCACCTCCACCGAAACCAGGTGCGCAGGCCGGTACTCCGCGCCGAACCGCGCCGCCTGTTTCTTCATGTTTTCGATCAGCTCCGGTCCCTGAATGCCATCCGGCCAGCCGGGAAAGTTCTCAACCAGCGTCGTGATGGAAAGCTGGCCTCCGGGCTCGTGGCCCTCCAGCACCAGCGGTTTCAGCCCGGCCCGCGCCGTGTAGAGCGCTGCCGTCAGTCCGGCGCAGCCGGAGCCAAGAATCACCGTATCGCGTATCTCTGTCATGGATCGTCCCGTGTCGATTGTAGACGGAAGAGCCGCCTCGCCGCCGCTCGAACGAGCATCGCGGTTGAGGCCCTGCCTCCGCTGAGGATGAGATGAGACGCAGAGTCCATTCGACTCTTGGCGGGGGCCTGTTCTGGTGGCCGCAAGACAACCGCGGCGCGCCCTCGGCATAAGAAAGTTTTCATTTCCTCCTCTCTTCTATGAGTGATTTCTAATCCGCAGTCCCGCGCTCGCGCTCTCCCGTTCTGCGGCAGGCCCAATTTTCCTCGCGTGTCCTCTCGAGGATTCCTCAAACTCTAAGAATCGCGCAAAATCCTCTCATCATGGGCGCGGAGACCTCATGAGAGTTGTCTAAGAATCGCCAGCGCCCCTTGGACACGCGGATGCCGCCCCTCCCACCGTCTGGGGGATCCTGTGCCCATCGCTCGACCCGCGCCCGCCCGCGCCGCCTCGTCTTGCGCCGTTCCGCCTCGCCGTTGCTCGCTCCGCCATCGCGTGGTTCTTCCCCTCGCCGTACCCCTCCTGCTGCTTGCTTCCACTTCCGCCTTCGCCGGCGGCCCAAAATACGTGGCCGGAACCAGCTACTTCAACTCCGCCGTCCTAGGCCAGCCCATCCACTGGTCCGGCGGCCAAGTCAACTACTACGTCGACCAAGGTCCGCTCTCAAGCACCGTCACCAACCAGCAGGCCACGGCCATGGTCGATGCCGCCGCCGCCCTCTGGAACTCCGTTTCCACCGCCGGCGTCACCCTCACGGACAAGGGATCTCTGAACGAAGACGTCAGCGGCTCCAACATCCAGGTGAACTCCTCCGGCACGATCACCGCGCCCGCCGACGTGACGCCCTCGGCCACCAACTATCCGCTGGCCGTTATCTACGACTATGACGGCTCGGTCATCGACGCCATCTACGGCTCCGGCACGAGCGAGCCCGACACCTGCCAGAACAACGGAGTCTACGTGTGGATGGACAACCTGAAACCCGACGCCACCATCGCCCACGCCGTCATCCTCCTCAACGGCCGCTGCACCTCGACCGCCAATCTTATCGAGATGATGAGCTACGAGATCGAACGCGCCTTCGGCCACGTCCTCGGCCTCGACTATTCCCAGGTCAATCCCGGCGCGCTCACCAACGGCGAAACCGGCGGCACGCAGGGCTGGCCTGTGATGCAGCCCCTGAGCGGCGTCTGCGGGGCGAGCGGCGGGGAGTGCATCCCCGACCCCGCGGTGCTGCGCTACGACGACATCGCCGCGCTCAACCGCATCTACCCCATCACCGCCTCGAACCTCGCCAATTTCCCCGGCAAGGAGCTGACCGCAGCCAACACCATCTCCATTCAGGGCACCATCCGCTTCCGCACCGGCTACGGCATGCAGGGCGTGAACGTGGTGGCGCGCCCGCTCGATTCGGACGGCAATCCCCTCTACCAGTACACGGTCAGCTTTGTCTCCGGCGCCTACTTCAACGGCAACCACGGCAATCCCGTCACCGGCTGGGACGACGCGAGCGGCAACCTGCTCACCATGTGGGGATCGGACGACTCCAGCTTGCAGGGGTACTTCGATTTGAGCGGCATTCCGCTGCCCCCCGGCGTTACCGCGGCCAGCTACCAGGTCACTTTCGAGTCCATCGACCCGCTCTACATTCTCGAAGACTCCGTGGGCCCATACACCGAAGGCCAGGTCACGCCTTCGGGCACGCTCAGCGCCATCACTCTCTCCGGCCTCACGGCCGGCAGCGCACAAACTCTCACCGTCACCGCCGCGGACTCGGCCGCGGGCGGCTATTCGGACGCCATCAGCAGCGCGACCCAGCCGCGCGCCATGCCCGCGGGCGGCTTCTGGTGCGGGCGGCTCAGCCAGGTCGGACAGACCGACTGGTTCACCTTCCCGGTACGCGACAACCGTACCTTTACCATCGTCACCCAGGCTCTGGACGAGACCGGCTCTCCTTCAGACTCCAAGGCCATGCCCTCCATCGGCGTCTGGGATGCCTTCGATCCCGTCGGCTCTGCGGCCGTCGGCGAAGCGCCCGGCCTGAACGGCCTGGCCACGGGCGAAACCTGGCTCCGCGTCGCCTCCAGCGCCGACGACATTGTGCGCATCGGCGTCGCCGACCTGCGCGGAGACGGCCGTCCCGACTACGCCTACTACGGCTGGGTCCTCTACGCCGACACGGTCTCGCCCACGCATCTGCCCGCCTCGGGCGGCTCAATCACCATTCAGGGGATGGGTTTCCGGCTGGCCGACACGGTGCTGGTGGGCGGGCAATCCGCGGTCGTCACCAGCATCTCGCCCAACCAGATCACGGCGATTGCCCCCGCCGCGGCCTCCGGCGTCACCGGCTCGGTGGATGTCGAGGTCGATGACGAACCCTCTTTCTATGCGGCAGCCATTATCACTGGCGGCGTCAGCTACGACTCCGGCACGGGCGACGCGCTCACCCTGGACACGGCGCCCGCGAACACGGTGCCGATTGGCGAGCCTCTTCCCTTTACCGTTACAGCGCTGACGCCGGACCTTACACCGGCCGGCGGCGTTACTGTCATCTACACCGTCACCAGCGGCACGGCCACGCTAGGCTGCGGCCTCTCCGTTTGTTCCGTCACGGCCACGGGCGACGGCCGCGCCACCATGAACCTCACCGCGGTGGACAGCACAGCGTCCATCGTCACCGCCTCGCTCACCAACGGCTCCAGCCTGCAGGCGCATTTTACAGGCGGAACCCCTCCGACCATCGCATCCCGCACCTCGGAGCTTTCGCTCGCCGCCGGCGCCACCTTTTCCTGGACCGTCCAGGCGCTTGTGCTCTCGAACGGTTCTCCCATGAGCGGCCAAACGGTCACCTGGCAATCGGCTTCCAGCGGCTTCGCCGTCTCCGGCTCGGCCTCCGCCACCACCAACTCCGTCGGCATCGCCGCCAAGACGCTCACCGTGGGCCCGCTGAGCGAGGGGCAGACGGCCACGATCAAGGCCTGCGTCAACGGCACCAGCCAGTGCGTCACCTACACCGCCTATGGCGCGCGGCCGGAGTATGCCCTGCTCAAAGCCGTCTCGGGAACCAGCCAGAGCCTGGCCGCTTCGGGGACGCCCAGCCAGATCGTCCTCCGTCTTCTCGATATGGACGGCAACCCCATGGCCGGAGGCACGGTTACGCTTTACCAGGCTCTCTACGCGTGGACCTCGCCCTGCTCCGCGCACACGGCCTGCACGCAGGGCGCGCTTCTCGCCACCCAGTCTTCCACGGCTACCTCCGTCGTCGATGGTTCGGCCACCTTCGTCCCCGCCTCGCTCGCCGGCGTCGCCACCAATCTCCAGGGCCTGGCCGCCTCCGGCTCCACGGGAACCGTCAACATCGCTATCGAGCAGCAACCGTAAGACAGGGGTCAGGGGTCAGTAGGCAGTGTGAATGAAAAGCGATCAGCGGCTGCGCGACGCGAACGCACGCCGGCTCCTGTTTCCTGCCTGCTATGCTCAACCTTCTCTGTTTGCTGTTCGCCGTTTTCTGCCAGGTTGTCCTTCACTCCCGCGCCACGGCTGCGTTCTCCACCGTCAGCCACGGCGGCGGCGGCGCAAGATCGGCGATCGTGCCCACCCATCCGGCCTCTTCCCGGCGCAGGCCCGCCTTGGCGTAGAACGCTCGGCACGGCTCGTTGTGCGGCGTCTCCTTGTAGCGCCCCACCAGCCGGCATTCCCGCGCCGCCAGCGCGCTCACCGCGTGCAGCAGGGCATATTCGATTCCGAATCCAAACACCCGGCAGCTCAGCACGAACACGGGAATCTCCAATCCCTCCGCCGTGCGCCTGACCACCATGACGCCCACCACGCCCATGCTGCCGAATTTGTCGTTCGCCGCCGCAGTCACCACCCACTGTTCCGCGCCCAATCCCCGCTCCAGCTCGGCCATGGTCACGCGGCTTCCGCACAGGTTGAATTGGTTGGTGCGATTCACCAACTCCACCGCACGCTTCAATTCCGCCGTCCGCGCCGCCAGCTCAATCTTCACCGAAAGCTGAAGATTGCCCAGCGCAGCAGCCTCGTCCTCCTGGCCCGCCTTCTGCCCGCCGCCGCTCGCCAAAAACTGCTCTCGCGCGGCGCGCTCGTGATACAGCCGGGTACGGTCCTCCAACTGATCCGCGGGCAGGTGCTTCTCCCAGTGCGCCAGCCACCGCCAGGCCGCCGCCAACCGCGCGTCCAGCGCGGTCATCGCCGGAAACGCATTCCGCACACGCTCCAGCTCATCGGGCCGGTCGTCGAGGAAGACAAAATCCTTCTCTTTCAGGTCCAGTTCCTCCAGGATGCTCGCCATATTCGGCACTTTCTCCTCCCAGTTGATGCGCGGAGCCACAAAGTCCCGCATGGCGAGCACGCCACCCAAAAAATCCACATTCGCGGGATCGTTCTTGGAGTTGATGGAGAGCAGCACCCCCTTGTTTCTCAGCCCTTTCAGAATCATCTGCCGTTCGGCGAAATGCTTCACCGGCCCCTCGCCAATCACGCCATCCCACAGCGTGTTGTCCAGGTCGCACACCACCACTTTCCTGGCCGCGAGGTGCGCCGCCGCCACAATCGCATCCATATAGGGGCCGCGCGCCAGATCCATGCTCAATGGCGTGGGATGATAGACGTCGCCCTGGAACAAAACTCTTCCCAGCGCAAAATCGCCCGCGGTCCCCCGCAGCGCCTCTTCCTCCATTACGCGCACGCGCCCCTCAAACGCCGCATCGGCGGCAATGCGCTGGATGCGCTGCCTGATGAACGGCCGCGCCTGGATCCGGTTCCTCAGCGAGGACGCATTCTTCGCCAGCCCGCTCCAGAAGCCGAACGTCTGCACTACGCCTGCGGAGTCGTGCACGTAAATCGGGCAGGCAAACTGCTCGGCCAGCAGGCGCACCGTCTGCGCCACGTCTTCCATCATGCGGTCGAGCACGCCGAAGTACTTCGCACGCGGCCATAATGCCGCGTTCCAGCGCAGCATCTGGTCGTACTCCGGCACGAAGGTGTACGAAAAAGGGCTGAAAAAGACCAGGTCGAACGCGCCCCGCGCTAGCCCCCGAATCTCGTTGCGCAGAATCGCCTGCACGCCGTCGTAGCGGTACACGGGTCCGAGCGCAATCTGTGCCTGCGCGCACGGCCCGGCCACGCCGGCCATGATTTCACTCATCAGGCAGTCGCCCAGGAACAGCACCCGGAGACTCTTGCGCATGGGCCGCGAGAGCCGTTCGATCAACCGGTCCAGAGCCTCGCCCAGCGCCTGCACCGCCTGTGCCGGAACTTCCCTCTCCACGATTCCCAGCCACTTCGGTTTGGCGCGCTCGAGAATTCTACCCGCCGAGAATACCCCAGCCCCCTCAGGCCGCATCGACGGGTGATTCAACCGGGTCATCCAGCCTGAGAACAGATCCTCCCGCAGCGCATCGGGAGCTCGCAGCCAATCGCCTGCAAGGCCGATGGCTGTTTCCATCACCGCCCGCCACCACCCGTGGAGCTCCACGAAACGATCCGGCAGGAATCCGGCCGACTGGTCCGCCTCCTTCACAGCCTGAAAGAATGCTTCGGCAAGCTCCGCTCGATGCGCATGGAAAGCCTTGGCCAGCTCTTTGCGCGAGTGTCGATCGGCAGCCGGGGTCAGAAAGTTCCCTCCCTGGGAGTACTCACAGTATCTTTCATCCGCCCATTTGGTGTCAGGGCGCAGGCCCGAGTCCTGCCCTGCATTTACTGGGTAAATGCCGCAAGCACACAAGAGCAGCGGCGGGGGCCGCGCATTGCAGCGCCGATCGCGGATTTCCTTCTGGCCGGTTTCGCGCCGCCCAACCCCACGCCCTACAATAGGAGCGGAACTCACCCGTAGAGGAGCACCATGCCGCTGTCCGGAGAAGCCATCCGCCTGATGAACTACATTGACGATGTCGCCGTCACCCTGCGCCGCGTGCTCGCGGCCGTTCCCACGCTCCCCGCCGATGAGCGCGCCATAGTCGCCGAGCATCTGCGCCACGCCAGCCCCAGCGCCGAGGAAGTGGCCGAGGCCCTCGACGCCAAGTAATCTTTTGTGAAGACCGTCGCCATCATCGGGGCCGGGCCTCTTGGCCGCTGGATTGCGCTAGGCGCGGCCCGCGCCGGCTTTCGCGTACTTCTTGAGGACGTGATGCCCGGCAATCTTCACCACGCGCGGGAGTCGATCCGCCAGGAACTCGGCCCGCAGGCCTTGCCCGCCGTCGCGTTCGTCTCCACCATCGAAGATGCCGTCCGCGACGCTGACCTGGTCATCGATTGCGTGCCCGACGAACTCGAATCCAAGCTGGAGATCCTCTGGCTGCTCGACCGCATGGCTCCGCCGCGCACGGCGATCGCCACGCCCACGACGCACCTGTCGATCGCGGACCTGGCCGCCTGCACGTACCGGCCGGAAAAATGTATCGCCATCGCAGTCTCGCCTGCGGCTCTCACGGCCGGCGCAGAACCCGATCTTCTGCTGCGCGCCGCCCCGGCCACCAGCGACGAAACCGCCGCACTTCTCGTTGATTTCTGGACGCGGCTGGGATTCCGCCCGGTAGTCGAACGCTGCCTCGCCTAGAATTTCCGTTTTGCCCGATCCCCGATCCGGCTCGCGTTCACAACCGGCAGATCAGCAGCTCGCGCTGGTCGATCATCTCCGGCGGCAGGTGGTCGTGCAAGTCGATAAAGAGCTCTTCGTGCGCGATCAGCTCCTTGCGCCAGGCGCTGCCGCTCACCTCCTGTATCTGCTCAAACTGCTCCCGCGAGAAGGCCAGCCCCGCCCATTCCAGGTCCTCGTAGTAAGGCGTCCAGCCAATCGGGGTTTCCTTGCCCTGCGCGCGCCCGTGTACCCGGTCCACGATCCACTTCAGGATGCGCATGTTCTCGCTAAACCCCGGCCACAGGAACTTGCCATCCTCGCCCTTGCGGAACCAGTTCACTTGAAAGATGCGCGGAGTCGTGCTCAGCGAGCGCTGCATCTTGATCCAGTGCCGGAAATAGTCGCCCATGTGGTAGCCGCAGAACGGCAGCATCGCCATGGGGTCACGCCGCACCATGCCCACCGCGCCCGTTGCCGCCGCTGTCGTCTCCGATCCCATGGTTGCGCCCACATACACGCCCGCGCTCCAATTGAAGGCCTGAAACACCAGCGGTATGGTCGTCGGCCGCCGCCCGCCAAACACAAACGCGCTGATGGGCACCCCTGCCGGATCCTCCCACGCCGCGTCGATCGATGGGCACTGCGCGGCCAGCGCCGTGAAGCGGCCGTTGGGATGCGCCGCCTTGGCCCCGGTCTGTTTCGCGATCTCGGGCGTCCAGCGCTCGCCGCGCCAGTCCAGGCATTCGGCAGGCGGCTCGTCGGTCATCCCCTCCCACCACACGCCGCCATCCGGCGTCAGCGCCACGTTGGTAAAAATCGAGTTCCGGCTCAGCGTTGCCATCGCGTTGGGATTGGTCTTCTCGCTCGTTCCCGGCGCCACGCCAAAGAACCCCGCCTCAGGATTGATGGCGCGTAGCTGCCCGCTCGCGTCCGGCTTGATCCACGCAATATCGTCGCCGACGGTCATAATCTTCCAGCCCTTGAACGCGTCGGGCGGCACCATCATGGCCAGGTTGGTTTTGCCGCACGCCGAAGGAAAAGCCGCAGCCACATACGTCTTCTCGCCCTGCGGCGACTCCACTCCCAGGATGAGCATGTGCTCGGCCATCCAGCCCTCGTCGCGCGCGATGTTTGAAGCGATGCGCAGCGCTAAGCACTTCTTGCCCAGTAGCGCATTGCCGCCGTAACCCGATCCGTAGCTCCAGATCTCGCGCGTCTCAGGGAAATGCACGATGTACTTTGTGTCGTTGCAGGGCCAAGGCACGTCCTTCTGCCCAGGAGCCAACGGCATGCCCACCGAGTGCACACACGGCACTACGCGCACGTCGCCACGGTCAATCTCGGCCAACACCGGCAACCCGATCCGCGTCATAATGCGCATGTTGGCCACAACATAGGCCGAATCTGTCAGCTCAACGCCGACCCGAGACATGGGCGAGCCCACCGGCCCCATGCTGAAGGCCAGCACGTACATCGTCCGCCCGCGCATGGAGCCTGCGAACAGTTCCTTCAGCTTGTGGCGCATCTCGAATGGGTCGATCCAGTTGTTGGTGGGCCCGGCGTTGTCCTTCGAGAGCGAGCAAATAAACGTCCGGTCCTCCACCCGTGCCACGTCGCGCGGATCGGAGCGCGCATAAAAGCACCCTGGCCACTGCTCCTGGTTCAGCCGGATGAAGGTCCCCGACGCCACCAGTTCGTCGCACAGTCGGTCGTACTCCTGCTGGCTTCCGTCCACCCAGTGGATCGCGGCCGGTTGCGTAAGCTCCGCCATCTTCTCCACCCAGCGGATCAGATGCTCGTTCGTCGTCAGCGGCTTACCTATGCTGGATTCTCCGTGTTTCATCCTTTTTCCCTCATCTTCAAGCAGGTTCCCGCGGCAGCAGGGCCGATAGGTCAAACGATACACATGCACTTTCTGCCTGGCCGCGTTCTTTAGGGCTGGACAAGTTCGAAAATGCAGGAATTCTACGGGGCTTTTGAATCATTTATACGTGATTCGGAGCCCCAACAGCAAGACAGCATAGGGCCGGAGCGCCGCGCCCCGGCCTCTGGACGCGAGCGCAATGTTGCTGCAGATAACGCCGGTTCTAAAACTGGCCGGGCGCGGAATCGGCCGCCACAGACAATCATGCCACGATCCCCGCTCGCCTCAAGTGCTCTGGCTTGTTGTCTGCGAACGGCGAGCCGCACCAGGGAAGATCCACTCATCCCTTGCACAGGGATCTCTTCGCGCCCGAAGCGAAGGCCGAGCGCACACGATCTTCTCATCCGGTTTTGTTCTCCCCTCTCTGCGCCATACAATGCTTACAAGGCTTGGGGAATCGGCAGTGGACGCTTTCACGATCATGCGGATTGCCGGTCACAGCGGTGTAGTGGTTTTGCAGAGACATGTTCATCCGTCACCAGAGGCTGTAGAGCGCGCTTTCGAGCGGCTTCAACTGTCTGGCGATTTTGCTGTATACGAGCCGAAACGGCTGCCAGCCGCTACAGTATCCGCTACACTCGCAGGAAGGGCTGCCGTAAGTCATTGAAGGGCCTGTAGCTCAACGGTTAGAGCAGGGGACTCATAATCCCTTGGTTGGGGGTTCAAATCCCTCCGGGCCCACCAAATTCTATCCACATAAGATAAACAAAATAAACGCATTATGATTGAATACTGGATATTTCTCCTGAGTGTCTTTCGTAATCTTGTGCCATGTTATCGCTCTTCGGTACACTTTCGGTACAGTTCCAAAGCGCAAGCACTGTACCGGGAGCAATATGGCGACAATTGTTAAGACTCCTTCGAACACGTGGAAGGCAGTCATCCGCAAGAATGGCTGGCCCACGAGCATTAAGACATTTCGGACGAAGAGAGACGCGGAAGACTGGTCACGGCGCACTGAGGATGAGATGGTGCGCGGCACCTACATCCAGCGCGCCACCGCGGACCGCATGACTGTGGAGAACGCGGTGGATCGTTACGTCAAGGAGGTCACGCCAACCAAACGGCCATCCTCACAGGAAGGCGAGCAGCGCCGCGCTGAAATTCTGAAAAGACATCTTGGTAAGTATTCCTTGGCAGCGCTAACGCCGGAGATCATCGCCAAATTCCGCGATGAGCGGCTTGCCGGAACCGACCGGAAAAATGACAAGGGCGAGCCCATTCCCCGCGCCAACAACACGGTCCGCCTGGAGTTGGCGTTACTCGGACATTTGTTCACCATCGCCATAAAGGAGTGGCGCATCGGTCTGCCGTGGAATCCAGTATTGAACATCCGCCGGCCGGCTCCAGGTCCGGGTCGCAATCGCCGGTTGACTGAGGAGGAGGAGAAACGGCTCTTGACCGCCGTGGACCAGCACTCAAACCCGATGCTGCGATGGATAGTGCGCGTTGCGCTCACAACCGGAATGCGCGCATCAGAGATCCTGACGCTGCGCAGGCCGCAAGTGGACCTCCAGCGCCGCGTCGTTCGTCTTCTCGAAACCAAAAACACGTCGCCGCGCACTGTGCCGTTGAGTGCTGCGGCCACGGCGATATTCAGCGAGGCCTTGAATCATCCGGTGCGCCCCATCGACACAGACCTGATCTTCTTTGGCGAACCAGGGCGGGACGGCAAGCGCCGCCCTTACCAGTTCAACTCCGTTTGGCTGAATATCAAACGCGACCTGAAGCTGGCCGACGTACACTTCCACGATCTTCGCCACGAAGCCGTCAGCCGCTTTGTTGAAGCTGGGTTCTCCGACCAGGAAGTCTCCGCTATCAGCGGCCACAAATCCATGCAGATGCTGAAACGCTATACGCACCTCCGCGCTGAAGATCTGGTTGAAAAGCTCGATCATCTTTCGAGCAACAAAGGCCGATGAAGTAAAAGGCGATAAGAAAGGGATTTCAATGGGAAATCGTAAAGGTGAAGAAAAACTTGCGATTCCAGCATGGTTTAGATTGGGAGCCTATGACGGCCTACGGAACTTCAATGCGCCTCTTGACTGGCTAAAGCAGCTTGCTTTTCGTATTGACCTGAAAAAGTTTTGGCAAGAAATCGCGGATGGACACGTAGAGCGCTCTTCAGAAAAGCGCGTTTTATTCGAAGGCGATCTCAGCTTCGACCAGATCTTTATGCAAATCCAGCAAGACCCAATTCTCGCAGTTGACGAACTCGTAAAGAAGTATAGTCGGTGCATTGACTTTGCGACGGTAAACCTAGTTAAAAGAGGGCGTGATCCAGTTCGACCAATGACAGTCACAGATTTTCTCTCAATATATGCCCTAATGGATTCCGAAAAAAGAGATTTCCTAGACCATGTTCTTGGCCGCATCGAACGGGATGCCCCATATCCGGTCAACGAGATAAGGCTTGCCAGAATTGAAGATGCGGAAGGATACAAATCCAATTCGAAACCTCCCCGCATCTCGCACGAGCACCGAGCGATTGCAAGATATTTGGAAAAGCTCAAAGGATTTTTATCGCTTTTGAAGGCAAGGAATTCTAAAGTCTGGGTGCTGAATTCTGTGCTCGGCGACGATGCGGTAGAAGCCAACAGAGACTTCATGAGCGATCCAATTGGAAATCACATTCCAGAAGGATTTGCTTCATTCTTCACAATGGATGCCAGCGTTCCTTATTCGGAAGCAGAGCGTTATTTCAAGAAGTGTTACAGGATGTGCCAGGAAAAGACGAACGGCGTAAGGATCGAGCCGGGCCTCTTTGCTTTGTGGCGGACAAATGGAGTTCTCCCATATATCGACCTACAACTTCATGTGGACATGAAAGCTGCCATCCACCGTAATCCGAAAATGAAGATCCGGGATGACGAAATGGCACGGGCTATATATCCAGAGGGGAGAATGAGAGACGATCCTGATCGAATCTCACGCACCACAAAACCCGAAGCGGAAAAGCTGATGAACCCGGCGAGCGTTCGTTTTCGCCAGTTGCTTTCTGCGGCGCACTACGGCCAGATGAGTGACGCGCCATCAATATAGAAATGACACCAATTATATATGAAATAACGACAAGAACGGAGACATCATTTGCCTAAATTCTTTGGCCATAAATTCGCCCTGTAATCAATTCCACACGAGCGTTACCGTATCTCCTAGATTCCGAAACCGAGGGGGCACATTACGGTGTCTAGCGCAAAAGAGGAGTTTTTCAAATCGTCGGGGCCACTGCTCACTACTGGACAGCTTGCCAAGATTCTGAGCCGCTCCGAAGAAGGGCTGCGCATCAGCCTTCGATCCGATACAGAGTTCTCGCGCCAAATCAATGCAGCGCGGAAGCGCTTTGGCCGCCGAGTTTACTTCTCGACTGAAAAAATCGCTGAAATCATCGGACTCTCCTAGGCGCTGAGCGATTTCCTGTCCAATCGGCGATTGCCTGGACTTATTTCAACGTTGTTGTTGAAATGACTGAAGTTATTTGATGCGCCAGGATGGCTCTCTCTTCGGGAACAGGTGGCCCCTAAACCCAAACACGACAAAGAATGCAAGAGAATCTGATAGGTTTACTCTAAGCAGTTGCCGTCTACGGCTATCACGGATGTGATCTGAATCACCGCTGCGCGATGCTCGATGACGGATGCTTACAGTTAAGACCTGGGATCTACAGACCATGCATTGGTGCAGAAAAGGCGCGTTGTTGATGCTGGCGGTTGTGGCCTTCTGGGCCACGATGCCGGTATCGGCCTGTCTGCTAAGCACGCGTCACGCGAGCCAGCCCGATTGCTGTCGCGCCATGGCGCAGACCTGTGACACCCCCTCGATGGGCGCGAACAGTTCATGCTGCCAAGCCCAAGGGGCGAACCCCGCTGTTCCTTCGGTCCCGCCGTACTCTGTTGGACATTCGCAGAAGCTGGCCGTTGCAGCGCATGAGACTGGTGTGGAATTGCGTACAGTTCCGGGCACTGCATACATCAATGCACTCGAATCGCCGCCGCTAAAGTTTCCGCCGGGCGGCGCATTCGCACTTCGAATCTAAAACACCTTCCTTCACTGGTTGAATCCTGGCCTTCGTGTGTCTTTGCGCGCCCATTCGGCTTGCGAACGCACAGTCAGGCTCAAGCACCGAGTCTCCTTTGGAGGGAGTAATGAGATCTTTTATTGCTGCACTTTGTGTTCTGGCGGGCGTTGGGTCCGCCGCTTCTGCCCGCGCGCAATCGCCTGTGGCGAGCGACGGCCTGGCGAGTCTTTCCGCATTGATTGATGAACACAGCGGGGAACATCACGGGGAAGAGGCTTCCGGGCCGGCCATGACGCTGGAAGAAGCCGAGCGTATCGCGCTCGCCGAGAATCCCGAGATCGTGGTCGCTGCCCGTCGAGTTGCCGTTGCCCAGGCACACGTCCCCACCGCCGGCGCGCTCGACGATCCCATGGCCATGTACCGCGGTTGGGGAGTTCCACTCAGCCAGCCGTGGAACTTGAACCAAGCCCAGAACATGTTCAGCATCAGCCAGACCTTTCCGGGCCGGGGAAAGCGCGACCTGCGCACCAGCGTAGCCGAGTCGGATGTGGATATGGCCAAGGACAACCTGGAGCAAGTCCGCCTGGACGTTAAGGTGCGTGTGCACAAGGCCTTCGATGACCTCTTGCTTACGGATGATGAGATGCGCATTCATGATCAGCATCTGGCCGTTGCGCGGCAGGCGATTGAGACGGCGCGTATCAAGTACACCGCCGGAAAGGTTCCGCAGCAGGACATGCTGAAGGCGCAGGTTGCGCTCACGCGGTTGGCGGAACACATGATCCGGTTCGATCATGACGCCGATCTGGCGCGGGCACGGCTCAACACATTACTGGGGCGCGATCCCAACACGCCGCTGCGCGTGACCGGGCAGTATGCCGCCCTTGTCGCACTACCCGAGGTGCGGAGTCTCGACGATCTTGCCCTTCGCTCCCGCCCCGATCTACAAGCCGCCCAACAAGCTGCCGAGCGCAGTCACAAAGAGAAAGCGCTTGCGAGCAAGGCTTTCGTACCCGACTTCAGCGTAGCCGCGGGGTACATGATCATGCCGTCCAGCCAAAACTTCCGCAATGCCTATATGGTCGAGGGCTCGATGAATCTGCCCTGGCTGAATCACCGCAAGCACGATGCGGAGATTGCGGAAGCCACGGTGCAGGCGACTGAGCAGGACGCCGAGCTGACCGCAATGCGCAATGCCGCATTCGGGCAAATCCAGGAGGCGCTTGTGGAAGCAGAGGCCGCGCAAAAACTGGCGCATCTGTATCACGACCAACTCCGTCCCCAAGCTGAAGCCACACTTCAGTCGAGCGTGATTGCGTACGAGAACGACAAGACGGACTTGCTCGACCTGCTGGACAGCCAGATGACAGTCATCGACATCGACCTCGCCTGGCTGCAGGCGGTTGCCGATTTCGACGCGCGGCTGGCGGATCTCGAACTCGCCACTGGTGCTTCTCTCGATCAGTCAGACACTCATGCGACGGAGGTGAAACCGTGAAGACACGCAGTTATCAATTTGCATTGGCAGTGGCGGTTGGTGCTTGCGTCTTGCTTGCCGCCGCTCTTGTGTATGTACTCATACCCCGCCATCGCCCCACCAAGCAGGAAATTTCGCAGGACCCTGTGGTGGCGCGCGGTCCGGAGATGACCTCGCAGTCCACACCGGCTCCGGGATTGGCGTCGAATTCCGGACCGGGAAATACCGAACCCGCCCTCGCGCCGTTGCAGTTATCACCTCAGCGAATGCAGGAAATTGGCATTACCTCAGCGACGGTGGAAATGAAAGACGTGAGCGACAATCTGAGCGTTCCGGGGAACGTCGACATCGATGAAGAGCGGCTCTCGTATGTGCAAACCCGCGTCTCCGGCTGGATTCAGGATGTCTCGGCGAATGCGACCTACCAGTATGTGCGCAAGGGGCAGCGGTTATTCACCGTGTATAGCCCGGATCTGGTGAGCAGCGAGCAAGAGTATCTGCTGGCGCGCCAGAACAAGAGCGCATTCTCGAAGGATGCGAACGGCATGGGCGCGCAGGATGACGGCTGGCTGCTCAAGGCCGCCGAGGAACGCTTGCTGCAATTCGGTGTCCCGGCGCAGACGATTGCGGACCTGGAACGGACCGGCAAGGTAGAGCGCAACATTGCGGTGGACTCACCGGCTTCGGGCTACATCATCGAGCGCAACGCCCTGCCGAACGCGTATGTGCAACCGGATACGAAGTTGTACACCATTGCCGATCTCTCCACGGTGTGGGTTTACGCCAATGTGTTTCAAAACGACGTTGGCAAGCTGCGGCCAGGCGACCAGGCGCAGGTGACGGTGGATGCCTATCCGGGACGCCATTCTAACGGCCGCATCGATCAGATTCTGCCGCAGGTGGATATGGCAACGCGCACCGTGCGCGTGCGCCTGGTTTTCAGTAATCCGGGCGTGATTCTGAAGCCGGGAATGTATGTGAACGTCGCGATTGTAGTCAGGCTGGGGCGGCAAATGGTGATCCCGGCTTCCGCGGTTTTGCAGACGGGAACGCGGGCCATCGCGTTTGTCGATCACGGAAACGGCAATCTTGAGCCGCGCACGATTGAAGCCGGAACGCAAATCGACGATACCGTGATTGTTCTCAGCGGTCTCAAGCCTGGAGAGAAAGTCGTCAGCTCGGCCAATTTTCTTGTTGATTCCGAGGCTCAGCTTCAGGCAGCCGTGGGCGCCTATGCGCCATCAGCGCAGCAACCTGCGGCCGGCGCTACGCCCACCGCGCGCATTCAGATCGACTTCAACACCGAGCCGTCTCCACTGCGCCAAGGTCCCAACAAACTGCGCGTGAAACTAACGGGGCCTGACGGAAAGCCGCAGGCGGGCGCTCAGGTGACTGTAACCCTCTTCATGCCGGCCATGCCCGACATGGGAATGGCGGCAGTGCACGCCACAGCCGCACTCGCCGACAAGGGCAACGGACTCTATGAAGGCTCATTGCAACTCTCTGCCGGCGGCACATGGCAGGCGACCGTAACTGTTCAGAGCGGTGGTCAAACAGTGGCTACAAAGCGATTGACCCTTAGCGCCACGGGGGGTATGTGATGATTTCACGAGTTATCGCGTGGTGCGCGCGAAATCCGTTTCTCGTTTTCATGGGGGCCATTCTTCTGGTCGTGGCGGGCATATGGTGCTTGCAGCGGGTACCGCTCGATGCATTGCCCGACATCAGTGACGTGCAGGTAATTGTTCACACCTCGTGGCCCGGTGAGCCGCCAAGTGTGATCGAGGATCAGGTCACCTATCCGATCGTGACCGCTCTACTTGCGGCTCCGCACGTGAAGAACGTGCGCGCTCAAACCATGTTTGGCGACTCCTATGTCTTCATCGTCTTTCAGGATGACACCGATCTCTACTGGGCTCGATCGCGCGTGATGGAATACCTGCAGCAGATCGCCGGGCGGCTGCCCTTGGACGTGCATCCCGCTATCGGGCCGGATGCCACAGGCGCCGGCTGGGTATACGAGTACGCCATCGTGGACCGCACGCACACTCGCAGCCTGGCCGATCTACGGGCATTGCAGGATTGGTATCTGCGCTATCAGCTCGAAACCGTGCCCGGCGTATCGGAGGTGGCCAGCATTGGCGGCTTTGTGCGCCAGTACCAAGTCAATCTCGATCCTAACAAGCTCTTCTCCTATGGCATCTCCGCTGCCACCGTGATCGACAAGGTCAGGCAAAGCACAAATGAGGTCGGTGGGGACGTGCTGGAAATGAGCGGAGCCGAATACATGATTCGCGGTCTCGGCTATCTTCGCTCACTCTCCGATCTCGAAAATGTCCCGGTCGCGACCAAAAATGGCACACCCGTGCTGGTGCGGGATCTCGGCACGGTTTCATTTGGGCCTGACGAACGGCGCGGCGCGGCTGACTGGCAGGGCCAGGGGGAGACCGTGGGCGGCATTGTCGTTATGCGCTACGGTCTGAACGCACTCAACGTAATCGACGGCGTAAAAGCAAAGCTTAAGGAGATTGCACCTTCGTTGCCCGCCGGTGTCGAGATCGTGACCGGCTACGACCGCTCCTGGCTTATCGACGAGTCGATCCACACCTTGAAGCGCGACCTCATCGCCGAAGCTATCATCGTCAGCTTCGTCAGCATTGCCTTCCTCTTCCATTTCCGCTCCGCACTAGTCCCCATTCTCACGCTTCCAATTGCCGTGCTGGCCGCATTCATTTCGATGTATTACCTGCATGTCAGCTCCAACATCATGTCGCTCGGTGGTCTGGCGCTGGCTGTTGGAGTCCTGATCGACGCCGCAATTGTGATGGTGGAGAACGGATACCGCCATCTGGCCGAGCGCAGCGATGTGCCGGACGCGTCCGAGCGCCGCCGCATTCTGGTGAGTGCGGCACAGCAGGTTGGGCCAGCACTCTTTTACTCGCTCATCATTATTGTGGTGTCGTTTCTGCCGGTGTTTCTGCTTGAAGCTCAGGAAGGCCGCATGTTCCGGCCGCTGGCCTGGACCAAGACTCTTTCTCTCATCTTCTCGTCGCTGCTTTCCATCACGCTGGTTCCGGCGCTCATGCCTCTCTGCCTGCGCGGCAAGCTGCGCCCCGAGTCGAAGAACCCCGTCGCCCGCATCGCCCAGGCCATTTACCTTCCCGTATTGCGCTGGAGTCTGAAGCACTGGAAGCTGGTCATCGCTCTGAATCTTGCATTTCTGGCCGCGACCATTCCACTTTACTTCCGTCTCGGAAGCCAGTTCATGCCCGCGCTGTATGAAGGCTCCGCTCTCTACATGCCCAGTGCGCTGCCGGGTATCTCGATTACGCAGGCAGTTTCGCTCATGCAAGAGCAGGACCGCATCATCCGCTCATTTCCTGAGGTAGCGACAGTATTCGGCACTGTGGGCCGCTCTGACACCGCCACAGACAACGCACCCCTCGATATGTACGACACCACCATCATGCTCAAGCCGCGCGACCGGTGGCGTCCAGGCATGACCTACGAAAAGCTGATCCACGATATGGATGAGAAGCTCCAGTTCCCGGGCCTCACCAATACCTGGACCATGCCGGTCGAGAATCGGCTCGACATGGAACTGACCGGCATCAAGACCGCAGTCGGGATCAAGATTCAGGGCACTGATCTAGCGCACATCGAAGATATTGGCGCGCGTATGCAGCAGATACTCTCCGGCATGCCGGAGACGAATTCCGTCTTTGCTGAGCGCGTTACGCAGGGATTCTATCTGAATGTAGAGGTGAACCGGCCCGCGGCCGCGCGCTACGGCCTCACCGTGGCTGACGTGCAGCAGGTCATTACATCCGAGATCGGCGGAGCGGACATCGCGCAGAATGTGGAAGGCCGCGAGCGCTTCCCCATCGCCGTGCGCTATCAGCGCGGCTTCCGCGACCATCCCGAAGCTTTATCGCAGGCGCTTATCCCGACTCCGTCCGGCGAACAGATTCCAATAGGCGAAGTGGCTCGCGTGTACTACTCGCGAGTGACCCGCCATGATTCGCGACGAAGACGGCGCTCTGACCGGCTATGTCTATCTCAATCTGAACACGCACGATTACGGCGGATTTGTAAATCGCGCGGAAAAGTTAATCAACCAGAAGCTGGCGCTGCCAGCAGGCTACACCTGGCACTGGGCCGGAGAGTATGAATTCGAAATGCGCGCCAAGCAGCGGCTCAAGATCATCCTGCCGATAGTCTTCTTCGTAATCTTTATGCTGCTCTATCTCGTCTTCAAATCTGTTGCTGAAGCAGCAGTACTCATCTTTCCCACGCTCTACGCAATGTCAGGAGGTCTGCTGCTGCAATGGGCGCTCGGCTATAACTTCAGCGTGGCTGTGTGGGTGGGCTATATCGCGCTGTTCGGAATTGCAGTAGAAACCGGCGTGGTAATGGTCGTGTATCTCAATGAGGCTTTCCAGCACCACCTCGCGCAGGATGCGCCCATGACGGAAGCCGGGCTATTGCAGGCTGTTATCGAAGGCGCGGTCCAACGGCTGCGGCCGAAGCTAATGACCGTGACCGCGGTCATCCTCAGCCTGGCGCCCATCCTATGGGAAACCGGCATCGGCTCAGACGTGATGAAGCCCATCGCCGCTCCCATCGTTGGCGGAATGATAACCTCCACGATCCACGTGCTGATTCTCGTCCCGGTGTTCTTCCTGCTCATCAAACGCAGGGCGCTGCGCCAAAGCTCCCACCGTATCGAAACGCGATGAACAGTCAATGCCGTCCCGTCGATCAGACTCGAGACTTTGGCGCTCCTTCGGCGCAATGTTCGGCAGGCTGGAGAGACCGCCAGCGATGCGAGGTACGTATTCGGGATTCGGATCTGATATTGACACTTTACTCGTGCTCAACTTGCTTCCTTTCACAATGACTCAAAGGAGAACCGATATGCTCAAGTTTCTTCTCGGATTCGCAGTTGCTGTTCTCGTTGTTCTAACAGCCGGCTTCTGCTATGTGCGCTTTGGGTTCGTTGACCCGCGCGCGGACTTGCCCGTGAGTTGGCTCGAAAGTAAAGTCGCTATGCCTGCTCTTGATGCCGCCGTCGATCGGCGCGCCCCGGAAATGCACAACCCGCTCCAGCCCACGGACGACAATCTCATGGCTGGAATGAGGACATATCAGTCAAACTGTGCTGGCTGCCACGGCGATATTCAACACTCCCACGCGGCGCTTGGCGATGCGTTTTATCCGCGCGCGCCGCAATTTGTCGAAGACGCGCCGGACATGCCGGAGAATCAGAACTTCTACATCATCCAGCACGGCATTCGCGTCAGCGGAATGCCCGCATGGAAGCTGGCCCTTAATGAGCAGGAGATCTGGCAGGTGACCACATTCCTGAGCCACATGGATAAACTGCCGCCACAGGTCTCAGCGGAATGGAAGAAGTCGGCGAGCACCCCCCAGAGCGAAAGTTCCTTGCCCGATGCCTCTCAACCGGATTCAAGAGACAAAAAGGGCATGAGCATGCCTATGCATTGATCATTCTCGAAAACGCGCCGGACAAGAAGTACAGAGTGGCAGAGTACTTCCAGATGTCTGATCGTCTGGGATAACAGATGCGCGTTTCCAGCCCTACTACTGGCCTGCCCGAGAATCAGATGCGCTTGAAAAGGCTGAATTGAAAGGACTGCGGTTTGCCCCACGGAGTTATGTGCATTTCTGGCTCGCTTTTCAGGAGAATGAATTGCGGACTGAGTTCCTCAGCAAGCATTGGACCATCATAACGCCGAACTTCGAGGCCGCTGCATTTTTCCGGTCCATCGAGGGCAAACGAACCGATCACCGCATGTCCACCAACCGGAACCGATTGCACCAGGAGCCTTCGATAGTTGGCCCGGTCATTTGAAGCGGTGAGAAAGTGGAAGACGGCTCGGTCATGCCACACATCGAAGACCTTCAGACCAGGCTCTGCCATAACATCTGCGACAGTCCATTGGATCTGGCTCGCCTTGACCCCAAGCCGTTTCCGGCTACGCTCAATCGCTGCTTCGGAGATATCCAGGACGGTAACGTTGTAGCCTCGATCTGTGAGCCTTTCGGCGAGAACGGATGTCCCGCCGCCAACATCAATCACCCGGCCGGAAGAGCATACTTCGTCAATGAGCCTTAAGGAAATGAGGGGTTCATCCTGCGTCCAGCTCATTTCCTGATCGCGTTTGGACTGATAAATCGAATCCCAATGTTCCTTGCTTTTCATCTTGGAATCGCCGCCAGTTCGAACCACTTAAAGCCAGTATCGAGGGAGGATGAGGATGCTTGCAAGCGTGTCCCTCTAGACCGGAACTTGGGTCAGATGCTCTTGCAAGTCTCCTTTACCATGAACGAAGCCTCCCTGGTGCTGTGGATAGAGTGACCCCAATCGTTCGAGTTGCGGTCGACGGGCAACGCGGACACGGTCCCGTCTGGCCCGATAGCCAGCCGTGCTTTTGTTCGGCGGTGAGGCCGGAGTTTCATTTACGCAGCCTGTGCCGGATTACTTCTGGGAAGTCGGCCAGCATTCATCGATTTCCCTACACAACAGTCTCCGTTGGCGCCAACGGCCCTTACCATTCGGTCAGAAGTCCATGCCGATCCGTGACCCATCGGTCAATGCCTGAATCGTCAGCTACTCGGAACTGAGCCGCTATCCAGGTGAGGAAAGTTTCGCTAACTATGGTTCGATGTCATCACGTCCGCTCGAATTCGAACCATTTTCAAGTGTCGGGTCGCTGCGAGGCGTCAAGGCTGCTCCGCGCCGCTGACGCGATGGCCTACGGCCAGCCTTGACCCCTCTGCGTTCCTGCCACGGTAATCATGCTCTCCTTTTCTGTGTTTTCATGGTTTCAGTCTTTGCTGGTTTCCACTTCAGTTGCGTCGCCGTAAACAACTTGCGACGTTTTCCCAGGAGCCTACGGGACGTACCAACCAGAAACAAGACCATCGCTGGCAGGATGCACAATGCACAGCTTATGTTGTCCATCCTGGCTCCGTTGCACGGTCCAACCATCACGGTCACATCGAATCAGAGACCTCAAATCGCCGTCCTGATCCAGCTTGTAAGCAGCCTGCCCTTCACCTGACGCAGCCCAGGCAGACACCGCTTTTACATCGAGCGAACGGACATATCCATTTGTATTCCCGATGGCATATCCCCAATAGAAGGTTCCGCCAATCAAAAGCATTCCAACGACCGCGGCGCCGCCGAGCCACTGAAGCCAGGATTTACGGGCCGTGACTTGTGCAACAGTCTGAGCGGCCCGCGCAATCTCCCTTTGCGCAGACTTTACGACGGCTTGGCCCACAGTCTCTTCTATCCGCGCCTTCGTTGCCGCAAGTTCAGTTTCAGCCAGCCTACGAGCTTTGTCTAGCGAAGATGCGTACTTTGCGAGCGATTGCGAGATCAATTTGTCGATTTGTTCCGGCATCTGTTTCGCTAAATCAAGATGGTAGCCAAGCAAAAAGGCCATGGCCCATATCGCATCGTTATCGCGAATACCTAGCTCCTTGCCGATGCGATTGAATCGGTTCGTTTCTTCAGGACTCGGATCACGGCCATAGATAGAGCGAAAGGCTGTATCGGCGTTCATGCAACAACCCCGTCGAAGACCGATGCGCACTCCTTTACCCAGCGGTTCACCTCCGCGCGATTTCCGATGGGGGCGACCTCGATTACTTTTTCAATCGTCAGTCGCTCGCTGTGCAACAGATCGGAGATGCGGTCTGCGACCTCTGGGAAACTGAAAGTCTTACCCTGAGCCTCTACCGTTGCCCTAATCTTTGAATTGTTGTACAGCTCAAATTTGCGTTCCGGCCCGTGGTACAGATTGCGAAGAACATGGGTCGTATGACCACCAACTGTGTCCAGATATTCCTTCAAGAGTTGGAGGCTATCCCGCTGTGAATTGATTACCCACAGCGTCACCAACTTGCGTCCTAGTTCTTGCATGGACTCCGTGAGCAGCGTCCCGTAGAGTTTTACGCCCTCTCCACTGCGAGCGGGTGTGTTTACGACCACGGTCTCGTCGGGCTGCACAGCCAGACGATTCACAAGGTCCATCCATCCGTCCTTTTCGTCTAGGTTGATGTAGACGGTTTCGACTGTCTTTCCATACGCTTTGCCGACATCTGGATTTGTAGTATCCGCGTCAATCAGCAGCAGTTTCTCGTTGCGCATTGAGAGGTAATGAATCAGGGACATCGAGACGATGCTCTTGCCGACGCCACCCTTTGAGCCACTTACTATGTACACAGGCTTTCCCATACTTCCTCCTCATATTTCCTTGTCGTCTTCGATTACCGTGAATGTTCCCTTTTTCGCCGGAACTGCGTTTACCGGGGCGGAACTGGTTTTTACAGGTGCTGGCGGAGTAGTCTTCGTGAGCGGCTTCTCTTGAGCTTCCGGTCGAAGACCACCGCGCCCCTTACTTGTTCTTCTCCCGGGTTTCAGGTATTGCCGTGCGGTCGAGATTGTCATGCCGAGACCAACACCCTTGAGATCATCAAGCACCGTTTCGAGTGTGTGGCCGGCAGCGAGTGCTTCCTTGGCCTTTCCCCGTAGCTTTGCAAATGCTTCTCTGCGTGAATACTTTCTCTCGGCGGGCACAGGAGGCGTTGCAATTCGTCTATCCAAGGCCGCAATGGCAGCTTGGAACATTGCCTCAGTGATTACTTCTCTTTGTGTCATTAAGTTCCTCCCGGAGTCTCCCACAACGAGGAATATACGCACAGTAGCACGAGATGAAGTCTGAAGAAAAATGTCAAAACGCCAGTATTTATAGGGTGATGCGTAGTTATTCGTATGTGGGTGTTATTAAGCGTAATTGTGCGTATCAAAATATTTCTTGCGACGAATTCTGTTCGTCATGTGGCCTTGCGTGAAAGCAGTTTCTCGGATAAGTTGTGAGTTGTAACGCGCTATGTGTAGAGAGAGCGGTACAGGATGCGGGTTGTCCGTACACATGGCTTCGCCATGTTTCGTCCAACCCGCCGCCTACGATGCTCCGCGCTACGCTTGTCTCATCGAGGCTCATCCTGAAGTAACCGCGCACGCTTCGCGTAGGGAAAAGCAATGCCGTTCACATCACGAGGGAAAGATCGCGCCGCTTCACGATTTGAAATGCGGCTAACTGCGTTAGAACGTGTGCAGCTCCGCGAAGACGCCGATCTTGCCGGGCTGAGCATTAGCGAGTTCGTGCGCAAGCGCGTTTTTGGCAAAACGATCCACGCCGCGACCGATCTGATGATGATTCGCGAACTGCGCCGTTTGGGCGGCCTTCAGAAATATGCGATGAACAAGCTTGCCCAGCACGGCGAAGTTGCGGACGAGTGCGTCGCGACTATTCGCGCATTACGCGCAGCTATAGAACGAGTCGCCAACAATGATCGTTAAGTACATCGCCAATCCGAAGACGCAATCGAGCAAGGCCGCACGCATTGGCAGTTTGCTGGACTATATTGAGGCTGATGGGCGCGCAGACGCACAGAAAGCGGAATATATCGGAGCGAGCGGAAACTTCTATTCGGACTCGCAGCAAGGGCAGCGCGCCGAAATGGTTGCTCTTGCAATGGAAGCGACTCGCAGTAAAGACCCCGTCGACCATTGGCTGCTGAGTTGGAAGGAGGGCGAGCAACCGACGCAAGCGCAATGCAATGAAGCCGTCGGGATTCTGAAACGGCATTTCGGCATGAGCAGCGACCAGCTTGCCGTTTTTGCATTGCACCGCAACACTGAGAACTACCATCTTCATGTCGTTCTCAATCGCGTGCATCCCGACACGTTACGCGTAGAAGACAAGGGGTGGTGTATCGACAAAGCACACAAGGCAATCGCAGAGATTGTCCATGTGCAGGGCTGGGAGGCGGAGAGGAATGCCCGCTATCTTACGAACCGCGCGGGTGAAGTCACACGATCCATCAGTGCGCGTGAGCCTCATCCTCGCTCGAAAGCGCTGGATTATGAAAATGCGACGGGAGAAAAATCCAATGAAAGAATCGCGCAGGAAATAGCCGCACCAATTTTGCTCAACGCGAAGTCGTGGGCGCAGGTTCATGAGGAGTTGGCTCGCGTGGACATGCGCTATGAACGAAAGGGCAGCGGCGCAACGCTTTGGGTGGGAGACCAGCCGCTCAAGGCCTCTTGCATCGGTCGTGGATTCAGTAGAGCTCGGATGGAGGAGCGGTTTGGTGAATTTCAGCCTGATAGCCGCAGCAATACAATGCAGCAGTGGTCGCGTATAGCGGAGCCTCTTCGCCCTGATATGCCAGCGAACTGGGCTGAATATCGAAAGACACTCGAAGCGAACCGCAGACAAAAGGACGCTGCTCAGGTCCGGCAACGCATCGATCATCACGCAGCGCGTGAGATGCAGTCCGCGGAGTTTTGCAAAGAGCGGTCCGCGCTTTATCAGGGCGGCAAGTGGTCCGGCAATGCCCTGAATGTTGCCAGGAGCCTATTGGCCGCCGACCACGCCATGCGCAGAGCCGAACTGATGGAGCGGCAGAAGCGCGAGCGTGACAGTCTCAGATTGAGGTTCGGTCGGCGGAAGACGTTCGAGCAGTTTCTTGTCGAGCAGGGAGAGGCGCAGCTCGCGAAGCAATGGAGGTATCGGGAAGCGGAAACGCCCAGTACTGCAATCCTTGGAGACGGAGACGCGATACCACGCAAGCGCGACATCCGCGACTTCATCGCGCAGGTGCGTCAGTCCACGCACTCGCATTTGGCTGAAATTCACTATTCATCACGCTCCGATCCAAGCCACGTCAGCTTCACGGACCGTGGCAAGCGCATTGACGTTTGGCAAGCGCAGGATCAGGCTGCCGTCTTGGCCGCGCTCCAGTTGGGCACACAGAAGTGGGGAACACTGACCATCACCGGCCCCGACGAGTTCAAGCAACTGTGCGCGGAGCTTGCCGCGCAACACGGATTCAAGATTAGCAATCCGGAGTTGCGCAGGGAAATCGTTCGCGGTCCGAGCGATGGCCAGCCAGTCCCGGTAATTCCGGCTGGAATGCCGTCGCCGAGCAGGTCGTATCAGTTGCACAAAGCCGACATTCTTAATCGAATCGAGGTGCGGAACGCCTCACAGCTTGATTGGATGATTGCGGTAAGAATGCGCGTAACGGGCCACGATCAACTGGCCATCACGCAGGCTTTGAAGGAAAACGCTGGCCAGGGGCGCGAGGCAGAGAACCGCAACTGGACCAACTACGCGGAGCGCACCGCCGAGGCCGTCTTTGGCCCGCGCGGTGACCGGGAGCTCGATAGGAGCACACAGCGCGCCGAGGCATGGGCGCGAGTCGAAGGCAGAGACCTTGCGCACGAACGCCTTGTGCATCACAGCCAGCGCCGCGAAGGTCGAAAGCGGGGCCGAGGAGACTTTGAGATCGAATGAAAGTGGCCATGCCCGCTGCCGCCAAGCAAACTTTCAGCACTGGCCTGGAACCAAAATCCGCATCCATCCCGCTCCAAATACGTGCAATCATTGAAGGTAAAGTGCCTACCGAATACACCGTCGTCCAGTACATCGCCGATCTTCGAGCTATCCGCTCTACGGGCTCAGCAACCGCCGAAACCTCCTTCTACCCTCCCCTCGACCGTCTTCTCAATGCTGCTGGGCAAACCCTCAAGCCCACCGTCCTGTTTTCCACCCAACTCCGCAATAGCGGAGCGGGCCTGCCCGACGGTGGGTTCTTCCCCCAGCCCAGACGCCAACGCCGCAACGCCGAACCCGAACTGCTGCAGAATCCCGAGCGCGGTGTCGTAGAAATCAAGCCAGCCGACTACAACCTTGATGCTCTCGCCGCCGAGCCGCAAACCATCCGCTATCTCCGCCAATACGGACTTGTCCTCATCACCAATCTCCGCCAGTTCCGGCTTCTTCGACTGAACCCTACCGATACCGTCAGAGTCCTGGAAGGCTACACGCTAGCAGTCACGACCGCAGATCTCTGGGCCACACCGCTCACAAATTTCGCCAAACATGAGGATCTGTTCCCAGACTTTCTCGCTCGCGTGATGCTCTACCATGCACCGCTCGTCCAGCCCAAGGACGTAGCCTGGCTTCTCGCGTCATACGCGCGCGAAGCCCGCGCACGCGCCGAAGACCATCCCCTTGCCAGCTTCGATGCCGTCAAAAAGGCCCTCCAGGAATCGCTCGGCATGCGCTTCGAAGGCGAGAAAGGCGAGCACTTCTTCCGCTCCACGCTTGTTCAGACCCTCTTTTACGGCATCTTCTCTGCCTGGGTGCTCTGGCGCCGCGCGCCCGAGGGCCGCGCACCGGCCGCACGCTTCGATTGGCGCCTCTCCGCCTACTATCTCCGCGTTCCCGTCCTTCGCAAGCTATTTGGCGAGGTTTCCGAGCCCGGCGCTCTCGACTCCATCCAACTCCAAGAGGTACTCAACCTCGCTGGAGAAGCCCTCAACCGCGTCCAGCCCGCCTTCTTCGATACCTTCCGCGAAGACGAGGCCGTCGCCTACTTCTACGAACCTTTTCTTGAAGCCTTTGATCCTCAGCTCCGCAAGGACCTCGGAGTCTGGTACACACCCAAGGAAATCGTTCATTACATGGTCGAGCGCGTCGATCAACTGCTGCGCGCCCAACTCAATCAACCCCTCGGCCTTGCCAGTCCTGCCGTCCGCATCCTCGACCCCTGCTGTGGCACCGGAGCCTATCTAACTGCAGTCCTCCATCGCATCCGTCGCACGTTGTTAGAGCAGGCGGGCGACGACACCGCGCTCGTCCCCGATTCCCTCCGCACCGCCGCCCTCACCCGCGTCTTCGGTTTTGAGATCATGCCCGCGCCTTTTGTCATCGCCCACCTCCAGATCGCTTCGCTGCTTGAGGCGGCGCGCGCCCCGCTCACCGACCAGCATCGCGCCGGGGTCTACCTTACGAACTCTCTCACCGGCTGGGTCCCCGAGCGCCATCCCCAATCCGTGATCTTCAGGGAGTTCGAGAAAGAGCGCGAAGACTCCGAGCACATCAAGCAGCAGGACACCATTCTCGTCATTCTCGGCAACCCGCCATACAACGGCTACGCGGGCATCGCCACCATCGAGGAAGAGCGTGACCTCACAACCGCTTACCGCGAGCCCGTCCCGGGGCTGCCCGCTCCGCAGGGCCAGGGCCTTAACGATCTTTATGTCCGATTCTTCCGTATCGCAGAGCGGCGCATCGTCGGCGATGGCCACGTCCGCGGCAACCAGGGCGGCCGCGGCATCGTGTCCTTCATCTCCAACTACTCATGGCTCGACGGCCTCTCGCACACCACGATGCGTGATCGCTATCTCAATACGTTCAACGATATCTACATCGATAATCTGCACGGCGACCGTAAGATCAGCGAATATGCGCCCGATGGTCGGACCAGCGAAACCATATTCGCGATTACGGGGACCAGCGTCGGCATCAAAGTCGGAACTGCGATCAGCACATTGGTCCGCAAGGCAACGCCTAGCGCTGAGTCCGAGGTCCACTACAGGGACTTTGAAGATGCTCGTGCCTCAGATAGACGGGAGTCGTTGATTCGGTCAATAAAAGAGCACCGGCCAATCTATACCTCTCTTACTCCGAGTCGCGCCCTGGGGCTTCCCTTCAAGCCACGGACAGTGGAGACAGCTTACCTTGACTGGCCGCGACTACCTGATCTGATACCCGTCCTGTTCCCCGGCATCAAAACGAGCCGCGACCCGCTCGTTGTAGATATCGACCGTGATCAGCTAGAGACCAGAATGCGTCGATACCTCGGGAGGAACGATACCGACGCGGATATTTCTGCAGCTTTTCCCTGCGCGATGGAAAGCACGCCGCAATTCCGAGCCGCTGACACCCGCAGGGCATTGCAGGAGAAGGGATTTCGACCCTGGCAGGTGATTCGCTATGCCTACCGACCGTTCGACATGCGCTGGCTCTATTGGGAGCTCGAAACTAAACTGCTTGATCGGGAGCGCGCCGATTACGTTGGGCAAACGCTCTTTCCTTCGGAATGTTTAGCCGCCCAGCAGAAAAGCCGCGGGGAGTCGAGCGCTCCGCAGCTGATCTCGCAAGTGGGGTGCCTGGATCTACTAGACCGCGGTGCGAGTTGCTTCCCTGCGGTCATCATCTGCTCCGCCGGAACACTTCTCTCGGCCGTAGAAATTCGCGCCAATCTGAGCCCGTCGGCAGAATCCTATCTGGAATCCTTGGCCGCGCCCGAGCTGGGCCTCTTTCACCATGCACTGGCCACGACGCACACGCCAGCCTACCGTACCGAAAACTCAGGAGCTTTGCTGGGCGACTGGCCCCGCATCCCGCTCCCCGCCACGGCCAATCTGCTGGCCGACTCCGCCAGCCTCGGCCGTCGCCTCGCAGAACTTCTCGACGCCGAATCCGGCATCAGCCTTGCCGCGGAGTGGTCCTTCCTCGCCGCGCTCAAGCTCCCTCTCGACCCCGACCTCGAAAAGGCGCTCAAACTCACCGCGGGTTGGGGTCACAAAGGCCAGGGCAGCACCGTCATGCCGGGTCGCGGCCTTGCTCCCGAACGTCCATGGACCGAAGCCGAACGCGAAAAGCTTGCCACTCTCGCCGCCAGGCAATCCATGCCCCCGGCCCTCACCCTTGACGGCGCGCTCACCCTGCTCGGTGAAACGTGTGTCGATGTCCATCTCAACGGCAACACCCAATGGTCCGGCGTGCCGATCAATGTATGGAATTACACCCTCGGCGGCTATCAGGTCCTCAAAAAGTGGCTCAGCTACCGCGAGTTCACCGCGGAACCCACCTCACCCCTGCTCCACCGAGCCCTTCGCCCCGAAGAGGCCGCATACTTCGCCCAAGTGGTCCGCCGCATCGCCGCCATTCTTCTCCTCGGTCCTGCCCTCGACGCCAGCTACAGCGCCATCCTTCCCACCGCCACCGGCCTTTCGGCCTCAGCGCATCGCTAGCGATCCTTTCATAACGCTTTGCCAAAGCTGTCTTGCACTGATATGCACCGCTCGCGTATCTGCCCTGCAAGGGCTTCGGCGACTGGGTGTTCGATTCCGGTCTTGTCCAGATTCAAGAGGACCGCTTCAGCCAATTCCGGGACACGACTGCGCACAAGCGGCTTGGCGAGGCCGGCGTCTTCCGCAAGTTGCTCGAAGTTCGTCTTCGACACTCTGGCGGAGGAATACTCGCCGCCGATCTTCATCGCCATCTCGCGGGTTAGCTCAGCGTAGTAGTAGGTACTGACGATATCGTAGAGAGGCGCGAGTCGACTCTCCTGGTTCGCTGTACCGACGCCGCGATAGAGCAGCGAGAAGTTCTTGCCGTGCGCGTCATTGTTGCCAACCAGGAAGTTGAATACAACTGCGTCCAACAGGCGCGCCAGGTCGAGGACTGGCGCACTGGAGACCTCTCGCAGCAGAGCAAAGCACTGCTTGAGAGACGGTCCGCCTTCTTTTTGATATTTGTGTTCCGAAACGATGCCTAATGCCTGACAAAAATCCTCTTGATGCAGCCGTTCGAGGAGAGTCGCACCCTCCGGACTCTGGCGGTGCATCCTGTCGTAGCGCTCGACCTGCAAGTATTCAACGTCTTCCACGCGCCTGATCTCAGCCTTGGCCGCGGGCAGGCCCGTCGCCGCGGCCAGTCTCATACAGAAAGCTTCATTGAAGACGACCCCGGCGAATCGCTCCACTGCCGGTTTCAAGATGTGTGTACTCGGCGCGCCACCCAAGGGGAGCGAGATTGCATCGCCCTCCACGCGAACGGCGATCTTGTCCTGTGCACCGGCTAGTGAAAGACGAATTCCGGCCTCTCCGGCCAGAAGCGGCCGGCGCGGCAGCTCCTTGAGAATCCCCGCGAGTTCGTGGGAGGTAAGCGCCCGGTAGTGGTCGTCGCGGGCAGGTAGGTTTTCTCCTGCGGGAATGAATGTGACAGCGCCCGCGCATTCCCCGCCGATCCGCTCCAGCATGGCGTAATCGTTGCGCTCACTGATGCCAAGGTTGCGGGCTATGATTTCGCGCTTGCTCTCTTCGGGCAGAATTCCGGCAAAATAGCCCCGGCATTCGTTGCGCTTGAAACGTTCCCGCCGCAAGGGTAGTGAATGGGACAAGGGCGTGGCGTCGGGCTTTTGCAGCCAGCTTTTTGCGTAGTCAAAGACCATCTGGCCGCCGTCATCCTGAATCAGGTGGCCGACCAGTTCGCGGTGCAGGTAGACATCCAGGGTTCTCGCCATGCGCTACTCCTTGCTCTCGGAGACCGCCGGCGGCGTCAGCGCGATCCGGATTCCCAGCGTATTCAGGACGGTCAGAACCTTGCCGATCTGGCAGGTTTCCTTGCCCTTTTCTACGTCGATGACAAAGCGCAACCCCGTGCCAGAGGTCAGCGCCAAATCCTTTTGTGTGACGCCCAACCGCTTCCGGCTCGCCCGGACGATTTGGCCAATCTCTTGCGCTGTGTATCTCACCGGCTCACCACAGATATTCCCGTACGGGAATAATCGCGTCTTTTCGGAGTAAAGTCAACTGAAAATTACCGGTCGGGAATAAATTACGCTATCAACCCAGCTTTACGCGGGAGATTCCCGTTCAGGAACTTTTAGGGACATTCTTTGTAATGAGTATCCAGTCTCTTCAGGGAATGCATGTAGTCGCGGCGAGTGTCCGGTCTCCGGTTTGTGTGCCGCTGCATGCAAAAGAAACTTAGGGAAAACCGTTCCGCAAGCGGAATTATTGTTCCCTATCGATAATCACTCATCGTCATTCAGGTCGAGCAGTTGCTTCTCAGTCTTCCACCAGAGCATGGTGAGGACGCCGACCCGTGAAACGCGCCGTGAATGTTCAACGACTTCATACCACATCGCTTGCGGGTGATTGATCCAGCCGTCCGCCTGAATTGGCTCGGGGTCACCTTCCACTGAGGTTCCGGCGATTATATCCGCCGCGATTGTCGCCGCCTTCGGTGCCTCGTGAGGCCAGAGGCATTCATGGACTCCCTCTCCTCGCATAAACCACTTTCGTCGGCCATTCTCGGTGTAGATCAGCATTGCTGGGAATGAGCCGTACCGAAGAAGGCGAATGGCGGTCGCGGTCAGACTTGTCTTAAACAAGCCGCCCAGGGATAAAGCGGAGTCCAAGGTAAGAGGCATTTCTTTAGCAGCAGGAACAAACATTGATTTCGGCAATAGTAGATCGGCCGCATATTCGTTTGCCCCTCGCTCTGGATTGAAAGAATCCCACTCCCGCTGCATCAGCTGCTCTGTGCAAGCAAAACCAAGCTTATCTCGGTCTCGCATCCAATGACCGAGTTCATGCCCGGTCGAAAATCTCTGACGTTCCGTCGGTGAGCTCACATCAATCGTGATGATTGCCTCAGTACCGTTGCCTAAAATGCGTGCAGCGCAGCCGTCCAAGCGCCCATAGATCACCGTCGCGCCGCAGTGTTGGGCGATTGCTTCCACGTCAATTTCATCAGGCTCGGTGATCCCGAGCTCGTCCAGCAACTTAGCGGGCGAAATATAGGCGGTCATGGACTCTTCAGATTCCGAAACTTTTGCAGAATTCCCAGGCACCTCTAATTGCCGGAGAGCACTTTCCACGTCTGAATCAGAAGCCGATTTTAGGTCCCGAAATTGAGCAGTCAACATTACGGAGCCGGATGCCTGCTGCCAGGTAATCACCGCATCGAGCATTGCTCGTTGCTGTTCCGGTGTCTTAGGCAAATCATATGAACGCCCATGAATGGTTTGTCTTGATTCTTCAAGGCGAGCACGCGCTGCGCGAAGCTTAGTTTGCGCCTGCCTCTTAGCAGCTTCCTTGAGTATCTGTTTCGTTCGAGGTGGCGGCTCTTCCTTGAACTCCTGTTCAAGATCGAAGTCCGACAGCTCGGCAATTGATTCTGCGAGAGCGTCCATCACTAACCGACACTGTTCTTCATGCGACTTTGAGTTTGCCACGGCTATCTCGCCCTCACGTGGTATCGGATGCGCTTTACTCCGGCTTCTAATCTCTCTTTCGGCATTCCAAGCCCCTCGACAATTTCTGCGCTGGTCATGCCTTCCGCCCAGGCTTCGAAAATCAGGATCGCATCGTCATCATCTGCAAACGATTTGAGGATCGACCTCAGCTCTTTATTCGCGATGAGCTTTCGATCCGGCAACGGCTCCGCCGAGGGCGCATCTTCGAGGGGGCTGCGCAATTCGCCGTCGTCCGTTTCGACATTTAGCTCAGCCTCCAGATACGCTTCGTCGTCGCTGAAGCTATCGCCCCAATGTGAGGCGACGCTTCGCATGACCCCCATTAAGAACGGCACAAATTCGACCTCGTCCTTTGGCCAGTGCCGGCCGCTCCCAGGGTCTTCTGCACCAACATAGACGGACGTGATCGCCTGCTGAAGGAGATCCTCGTCGTCTTGCCCGCGGGCCTTCCTGCCCAGGCCCCTAATCTTGAACTTCGCGAACTGTTCGAGGCGTCTTTCGTCCGCAACCGACAGGTTTTCGATCACCTGGTCGATGTCCGCGCGACCTGCGATCGTTGGTTCCCGCGTTTTGTTCTTTTTCTTCGGTTTTTCCAAGGCGCGCCTACACTTAAGTGCCCGCCCAGAGCGCTATAGGGAGAAAAATTCTGAAGTTTTCTCCAATTCTTCCGGAGACCCGGCAAACCATAGTTGGGAGCATACCAAATCCAACCCGGCTCGCCGAGAGGGCATGCGGATCGCCGGGAGGGGACTTCAGCACAGGATGGAGGACTAGACAATGGCAGGTGATGAAATGGAAACGCTTGAGATAGAGATACTTAAATTCGCTGAGCGGGACGAGGAAGTCCCCTTCGCCAAGGCATACAGGGTCCGAATCGACGGAGAAACGGTCAGGGTTGATACACCGACCCCGACGGGCAGGATGCTCCTGAGCAAGGTGCATAAGCGCCCCTGTGCATTCGAGCTGATTGAGGAGTTCGCTCACCGCGAGAGCTGCGTTGTTGAACCCGATGAGGTCGCGGACCTGCGCCAGCGCGGGCTGAAAGGCTTCATCACCGCGCACAAGGAAATCGTGACCATCTTCATCGGGGGTGAGGACCACCCCTACCCGATCGAACGCGGTGAACGCTCCGTTGCCGACGTCTTGGCAAAGGTGGGTAAGTCGCCGGATGGTTACGATCTGCTGGAGGAGAAGGATGGGCCGCCGCTGCCGGTGCCGCCAAACCTTCCGGTAAAAATCCGCGGGTGCGAACTGTTCTACGTGCAGCCCAAGTCTGGCGGTTCCTCCTAGGAGAATCGCAGTGGACTACCCACAGGAACAGATTGATGAACTGAGGCGGTACTGCAGCAAGCTGCTCGCGTTACCCGAGGGCGAGGTCACGTACCTGTTCCTAGGGGGGCTTCGTCTTCCGGCCGGGTGCACGCCCTCGGTTTGCGATGCGCTGCTGTGCCCGGTGCCGAAGGATAATTATCCGTCGCGGCTCTACTTCTCTGTACTCATCAAAGGGCCTTACACAAGGAATTGGAACGTGAGTAATGCACGGATCGGTGAAAGGAACTGGGTCGCCTTCTCGTGGAGGGTCGATCTGGCCGAACCCACTCTTTCGCAGCTGCTCGTGGCGCACCTCACGGGCTTCACCAAGGAGAAATGACCATGCTAGTGAAGATGACCGGTGCGCTTCACGACGAGATTCTCAAGGGCCTGAGCCGCCCCCACCCCTTTGCCGCTGAGCGGGTGGGGTTTGTAGCAGCAAGAATGGGGACGGCGTCTGGCGGAGTCCCCCTGCTCCTTCTAACCCGCTACCACTCCATTCCCGACCATGAGTATGTCAAGGACAGCACTGTTGGCGTGCGGATCGGCAGCGAAGCAATCACCTGGGCGATGCAATCCGCGTATCACGGGCGGCCGGCGCACGAAGGAATCTTCCACATTCACCTTCATGGCCACCGCGGTGAAACCGGCATGAGCAGGACGGATGAGAGGGAAATCCCCAAGATGGTCCAGGGATTTCAGTCTGTGGGCCGGGATGCTGCTCACGGCATCATCATCTTGAGTCTCGATCATGGTTCTGTGTGGGCGTGGCTGCCCGGCCAAGAGGAGGCGATTCGGGCGGTGGGCATTTCCATCGTCGGCGCGCCGCTGAGTGTGTTCGTAAGCCGGAGGAGAAAATGAGCGCAGACCGTTATTCGCGGCAGTCCTTCCTCGGGCGGGGCTCGGAGGAGCAGATTTCCCAGTGCACTGTGGGGATTCCCGGGCTTGGCGGAGGCGGCTCGCACATTGTCCAGCAACTCTCCCACGTTGGGTTCCAGAATTTCGTTCTTTACGACGACGATTCTGTCGAGGAGTCGAACCTTAACAGATTGATCGGGGCCACGGCGACAGACGCTCTGACGGAGGCCCCAAAGCTCCACCTTGCGAAGATGATGATTTACGGGCTCCGGCCTCGTGCAAATGTCCGGGGCTTTCCTTGCAAATGGCAGAAGGAACCCGAGGCGTTGCGCGAGTGCCAGATCGTCTTCGGATGCGTAGACAGCTACAAGGGACGCGAGGAGTTAGAGATTGCTTGCAGACGCTACTTAATGCATTACATCGACATCGGCATGGACGTGCACGGGAAGGAAAGGCCGGTCATAGGCGGCCAAGTCATCCTGTCTTCGCCTGGCGGACCGTGCATGAGGTGCATGGGCTTCTTGACCGATGAAAAACTCGCTCAGGAGGCGGCCCGTTACGGCAATGCGGGCGCACGACCGCAGGTTGTTTGGCCAAATGGCGTTCTCGCGTCAACGGCCGTTGGGCTTGCCGTCGATCTCATCACTGATTGGACCCGGCTTCGCCGTTCGCATGCCTATCTGGTCTACGACGGCAACGAGGGCACGCTGAAGGAAAGCATCACACTGCGCAAGCTTAAGAGGGATTGTCCACACTTTAGCGTCGGTGAGCTAGGCGATCCAGTCATGCTCGATTTGTAGAGTCGCAGTGAACTGCGCGGTCAAGCCGCGCAGGGCGCGAACAATAAATTGGGATCGTTGAGAATTCGGACCCATGAATAATGGAGGCGATTCACGATCGGGCCCTAAAAGTCGGCAGGCGCTCGCCGATCCGTCTGGGAACAGTCCTCGGTTGACGGCAACAGCCCAACGCGCGTTTCGAAGATCAGCTCCCCTTGGAAGCGCGCATCGGCGATTTGGCGTGAAGCCAGAATCCCTTCCGGCTACATCGGCGTTTTTCGGTCCTAATCCAGAATCCTGTTAGATGGACCGGCAGATCGGTTCCGTGTGAATGCTCAATCCGCGATTCGGTGATCAATCTCCGTATGAATCCACCTAGAGTCTCTCCACATCACAAGTGCCAACTCGGGATCTTTGATCGCTGGTTGAATGCTAGGAGTATCCTGAATATATATCGTGCTACGATATATAGATGATCACTCGATCCACGAAGGGCGCTTCTGATTCGTTGCTCAGAACATTGGCGGAGTTCCGTTATGAGCTGCGCTGCTTTCTCCACTTCAGCGAATGCGTAGCGTTGGAATCAGGTTTGCAGCCAAAGCAACATCAGCTTCTTTTGCAGGTCGCAGGCGCTCCTGAGGGAACGGCTGTCACAATCGCATACGCGGCCGAGCGGCTTGGATTGAAGCACAATAGTACGGTTGAACTTGTTGATCGCTCGGAGCGGGAAGGCCTGCTTGCCCGAACTGCGGACCCCGGGGATAAAAGGCGAGCGATTTTGCGAGTAACGCGCAGAGGCAAGCTGGTCATGAGCCGCTTGGCAGGAGATCATGCACGAGAATTAAACGAACTGGCACCTCGGCTGGCAAGAGTTTTGGAGCACAGCAGGCTGCACACGCGCACTAGAGCCGTCGCGGAGGCTCGATGAAATCGCGGCCCTCCGTTTTGCGCGACTTTACAGTAGATCACCGGGTGTGGCTCCTGACCGGAGTATCGCTCGTTATCGGCACCGGCGCAGCGGCGCTTGCTGTGATTCTTTTGCGTGCGATCGCATGCGCAACCAACATCTTCTACTACCACCGGCTGAGCCTGGCGATGGTTGGGCCTGCCGGATCACCACTCTCACCAAGTCTCTTGATATTGGTTCCGGTCGTTGGCGGCTTGCTGGTAGGGCTGATGGCCTACTTTGGGTCGGACAAGATTCGCGGACATGGAATTCCCGAGGCCATCGAGGCAATTCTGCTGAATGGCGCTCGCGTCGACCCCAAGATAGCGGTGCTCAAGCCGCTTTCGGCAGCGATCGCAATCGGTTCCGGCGGGCCATTCGGCGCGGAGGGGCCGATCATCATGACGGGCGGGGCATTCGGCTCGCTGGTCGCGCAGTGGCTCAAGCTGACGGATGCCGAACGGACGACCTTGCTGGTGGCCGGCGCCGCTGCGGGGATGTCGGCAACCTTTGCAGCGCCGCTTGCCGCGATCTTGCTGGCCGTGGAGCTACTTCTCTTCGAGTGGCGGCCCCGCTCGCTGGTCCCCGTAGCGGTGGCGAGCATCCTGGCAGGAGCGTTGCGCATTCGCTGGCTCGGTCCGGGGCCACTTTTCCCCGTCACGTTACACTCCGCGATTCACCTGGAGCAGTCGCTCCTCGTGGCCGCCCCATTAGGCATACTCGTCGGCTTTGCCTCGGCAGGGCTAAGCCGATTGATGTATGGCTTCGAAGACGGGTTTGAGCACCTTTGCGGCCGCCTGCGCGTGCACTGGATGTGGTGGCCGGCGATTGGGGGCATCGGTATCGGAGTGGGCGGATTCTTCTTCCCGCGCGGACTAGGGGTAGGCTACGACAACATCGCGGAGGTTCTGCGCGGGAATGCCCCGGTCGCCCTTCTCCTGGGACTGATCGTAGCCAAATCGCTGATGTGGGCGTTTTCACTCAGTTCCGGGACTTCAGGCGGCGTGTTGGCTCCCATCTTGATGATTGGTGCAGCTTTGGGAGAGGCTGCGGCGCAGTTGGCGCATATGCCAGGCGAAACACAGGCGCTTTGGGCGCTGATGGCAATGGGGGCGATGCTCTCAGGCGCGTTGGGTGTGCCGCTCACGGCGATTCTCTTCTCTCTGGAGCTGACCCATGCTCTGCCGGCAATACTGCCTCTTGCATTGGCGTGTACTGCGTCCTATCTGGTGACCTCTTTGGTTATGCCACGGTCGATCCTGACGGAGAAGCTGAGCCGCCGAGGGTACCACTTGTCGCGTGAATATGGCGTTGACCCTCTCGAAATGGTCAGTGTATCGGATGTGATGACAGATGCGTCCGCGTCGAGCGGAGTGGAAGGTGCGAGCGATGCACTTGAGGCATTGCCAAATACTTTTGCCTACTCTGATGAGACCTGTCGGGCAGTCGCGGAGGAAATGGCGACGACGGGAGTGATGAACATGCTGGTCGTGGATCGGAAAACGGGTCGCGTCTGTGGGACCATTGGGGCGCAAGAGTTGCTTTTGGGGCGACGGCGAGCGGTGGTGCGAGAGTCGGAACGAAGCATATCCTTCCAGATTTAGTCCAAGCGATACCCAGGCAAGCAGAGCCCTGAATGAAACTAGCAATCCTTTTCCTTATGGAGACTTTGGATCAGGAAGCCCTTCAATGCAACTGCATTGTTGTGCTCAGGGTCATGAGAGCTGTAGATCAGGGTGACGTTGCCGCTGCGTGCGGCTTCCAGAATCGGGCGCCATGAACCTGGATTCTTGCTGAGCTCGGCAAAGTAACGCAGCCTGAACTCATTCCATCGCGCCGGGTCGTGGTGAAACCACTTCCGTAGCTCGACGCTTGGGGCTACTTCCTTCAACCATGCACTGATTTCGAGCGACGACTTTTTCACGCCACGAGGCCATAACCGCTCAACAAGGAAGCGGGCGCCGTCTGTGCTGGAAGGTGCTTCGTAAACCCGTTTGAGCTGAATCATTGCAAATTCTCCTCGGAGCACATACTCATCTGCACATAATGGAGTGTGAAAAGGTGCTCCGCGGACAATTCCTGCCCTACCGCAAATCCAAAGGCTGTGATATCCACATACTCGTCCTTTTGCAGGACATTGCTCAAGATGCCGTGTTCAGGCAGAGAGATCTCTTTCCCATATACTGCGCAACGCCCCAAGCGTAATGGGCAGGGCGCCGGCGAAGAGAAAGATCATATCCCCCACCATGCGTAGCCATTCCAGCCTGTGGTAGGTGCCGCCCATCAGGAATGTCAAGCGGCGCGCGTGCCAATACCCGTTGGCGACGGAATCCCAGAGCTGGATGACTCCTCCCGGGAATAGATCCAGGACGATCATGAGCGCGAGGCCCACATTGACGCCCCAGAAGCCAAACCGGACGAATTTCTCCGTCTCCTTCCATGTGGCGTCGGACTGCATGGCCCTCAGACAGAAGACCATCACGGCCAAGGCCAACATCCCAAAGACACCGAACATTGCGGCATGCGCGTGATTGGCGGTGAGCGACGTGCCCACCTCGAAGTAGGAGACGATCGGCAGGTTAATCAGGAAACCGAAGACCCCCGCGCCGACGAAGTTCCAAACACCCACGGCCATGAGGAAATAGATGGCCCACTTCTGGCTCCAGGCCATGTCGTGGCCGCACTCGGAGCATTTTGCCTTTCTCAGCTTGATGAAATCCCATGCGTCCAGTGTCAGAAGTGTGAGAGGCACAACTTCCAGAGCGGAGAAACATGATGCCAGACCCATGTTGAGCGTTCCCTGGCCTGTGAAGTACCAATGGTGGCCTGTGCCGATGATCCCGCCGCTGAGATACAGGATGGCATCCAGGTAGATCAGGCGCGTAGCGGCCTTGGTGCTGACCACGCCCATCTGGTGGAACATGATGGCCACCAGCACCGTCGCAAAGAGTTCAAAGAATCCCTCCACCCAAAGATGGATGATCCAGAAGCGCCAGTTGTCGATGACGGCAAAGTTGGTTTGTGGGCCATAGAAAAGCGCGGGCAGGTAAAAGACAGGGATGGCCACGGCCGTGTATAGAAAGAGCGAGGACAGTTCGCGTTTTTCCGGGTTCTTGAATGTGGGCCGGAGAGCCCGAAACATCAGAAACAGCCAGAAGACAAGGCCGACTGCCAGCAGAATCTGCCAGAACCGCCCGAGGTCCAGGTACTCGGAACCTTGGTGGCCGAACCAGAACCAGAGTTGTCCCAGCTTGTCGTTGATGCCGAAGGATTCGCCTGCCAGGCTGCCGGCGACCACCACCGCCAGCGCCCCGAGGAGTGCGTAGACGCCGGTCTTCTGGTGTTTGGGTTCTTCGCCGCCAACCCAGGTCGCCAGGAAAAGGCCACCACCAACCCAGGACGTTGCAATCCAGAAAATTGCGAGTTGAAGGTGCCAGGTGCGCGCCAGAGTGTAGGGCAGCCAACGGGCGATGTCGAGTCCATAAAAGGCTCCCGTCTCCACCCGATAGTGAGCCAGCAGGCCTCCCAGGGATGATTGTGCCAGGAACAGGAGGGCCACGACGGCGAAGAACCATCCCGTAGCCCACTGGCTGGGCGTGAGCTTCAAAGCAGCGGGAGCAGAGTGCAAAAAATGGGGGCCAGCGCCCTCGCCCTTCCAGCCCAGGTAGTCGAATTTGCCAACGACAAAGAGGATCAAACCCAGCCCTGCCAGGAGGGTGATGAGGCTCATGGCGCTCCAAACATATGCTTCGGTGGAAGGCAGGTTTCCCGCCATGGGCTCGTAGGGCCAGTTATTGGTGTAGGAGTAATCCTTCCCAGGGCGATGCGCCGTTGTCGCCCAGGCCGCCCAAGCGAAATAGGCGGTCAGAGCTTTCAGCTCCCCGGGGTTGTGAATATAGTTGGCCGGCAGGCCGGGAGCGGCATCCTTCCTGGTGAAGTAGTCGCTCCATTCGCTAAGCTCTGTGCGGTAGGCAGCCACCTCTCCTGAAGAGAGCTGGAGAGTTCGCGAACCGGAGTCGTACCGGTTTTCCTTGAGTTCAGTGATCGTCCGTGCGGATGCGACACTCTGCTGGTCCGGGGAAAGCTGCGTAAAGAGCTTGCCGTACTTTTCGGTTGCGATCGTGTCCCGGGTTACCTCGCTGAGCCGATGCAGGTACTCCGCACTGTAATCAGGACCTAAGTAAGCCCCGTGGCCCCACAGGGTACCGTGCTCCATGAGGCCATACTTGAGGAACACCTCCTGGCCCATTAGGATGTCGGCTCCGGAAAACACCACAGTGCCCGTTCCATCAACGGCCTGCTCGGGAATCGGTGGAGCGTTCGTGTAGGTCAGGACTGTGACAAGGGATAGAACTGAGAAGCCAGCGATCATTACGAGGATGATGGAGTGTCTCCACCACGGAGAGAGACGCGTAGCGTCAGCAGACGTGTGGGTCATGATATGTCTCCTTCCATTCTTGCCAGGACTTTCAGATCCGCAGTTCTTACCTGGCATATCTTTTGCGGCTTTAAACCGCCCAGATTACGTTGCTCTTGAGTGGTTTTCGCCAGACCTGACCTGTCACTCTAGCCGAAAAGCGGTGCAAGTTCCTGGCCATTCTGAGCGGCAAAAGAGCGAGGTTGCGATTTTTCATCAACAGAGACTTCCGGGCATGCCTCCAATGTACGACTCGCTGACATCTGGAGCTCAGCACCCCGGGTCGCTGACTAACGCCCTTCATCATTAGTTCGATTGATCCTTCAACTGAACGAGCAGCATGCGAAGCGCAGTCTTCGCGGAGATACCATGAGGCAGCATCGGGGGCATGTAGATGAAGGGCCCTGGCTGCGTGTTGACCTTGTCCTCTCCCAATTGGACCTCCGCTTCTCCCTCCAGAAAATAGAGAGTGGCCGCCGTCGGAGCTGAATGTGCAGAGAGCTCCTGGCCTGCCGAAAAGCCAAACAATGTGACGTTCACTTTGTCGTCTTTGTGCAGAATGCGGCTCAAGACCCCATTCTCTGGTAGTGCGAATTCCTTCAGCAGGTTGGCAACAAATGTATAGTCCATAAACTTCTCCTTCTTGCGCTCCTGCAACGTCTGAAGCGATTGAACGGAACCAGTACGACCGAGATTTTGAGAACGTTGCGTGGTGTTGGTCGACAGATCAGCGTTCAGTTCGCCGCCGAGTTTCACTAATCTTCGGCCAGTTGCTCGAAGTAGATCAGGCGGCGTCCTTGGGCCAGCAGATTGTGAGAAGGAAAACACTTTCCTCCACTGCCTCAACATCGTGCGTAATGCCGCGATCGAGCGCCAGCAGATGGCCGGCCGGAACCTCAACAATCTGTTGGGGCAACTTCAGCCGCACGTGGCCAACAATAGTTTGGATCGAGATCCTCCCCTCTGCCCGGTGCTCTTTTATCTCGGTGGCCGCCTTCATGGCGACCAGGATGACGCGGAAATCCGGCTGCTTCACAAGTGTTCTCGAACTCCGCCCTGTACCTCGCTGCCAGGAATCTTCCCGCTGCAGATGCTCTATCTCTGCAGAAAGATCAAATTGAAGCAGGGGTTGAGCCAATTCGGGAAGCCTGCTTAAGCTGCTGTTTTCATCTTCGTGTCGATGCATTTTGATCTCCTTGTTCATTGCGCGGTTTCTGACTTGCCATGGAAACTGTGACGTCAAAGCAGGGATAAGATAAAGCAGCCTCCCTCGTTTTCCTCAAGTAATTCTGCAGAATGGCACTCTCTGAATCGGCAGAGCGATCATTGAATCACGCTAGAAGCCCAGAGCTCTCACCACCCGCTGAACGGTCTCGGCACTGGAACGCAGACCGGCCTCCTCCTCCGGATTCATCGGCACTGGCAACAATCCTTCCACTCCTTTGCGGCCAACAATGGACGGTATGGAGAGGCATACGTCGCTAATACCCCGATAGTCAGTCAGCAGGGAACTGACCGGCAGCACGCGGCCCTCATTCCAAAGGATGGCTTCCAGAATCGCAGCCACGGCCAAGCCTATCGCGTAGTTGGTGACGCCCTTGCCCTGGATGATCCTTTCGGCCGAGGTGCGCACGCTTTCGAATATCTCCTTCTCTTCCTGCGCGCTTATGGCCCGGTGGCCCGGCATGCAGCAGCCTCGCACGGGTACGCTACCGATATTGGCGCTGGACCAGAGCGGAATCTCGCTTTCGCCATGTTCACCAGCAATGTAGGCATGCACGTTCTGTACGGCCACCGCGCAGCGTTGCGCGATCAGAAAGCGGAAGCGGGAGCTATCCAGCACCGTCCCGCTGCCCAGTACCCGGCGGCTTTCGAGCCCGCTCAGCTTCAGCGCCACATAGGTAAGTACGTCCACCGGATTGGTCACCATCAGCAGTGTTGCATCAGGCGCGACTCGCAGTAGATCCGGAATCAGCTCGCGACAGATCGCCGTGTTCGTCTCCGCCAGATCGAGACGCGTCTGCCCCGGCCTTTGCTTAGCGCCGGCGGTTACCACGATCACGTCGGAGTTCTCCAGCACTGTTATGTCATCTGAGCCGTCCAACCTCGCCATGGGGACGAACATCAGTCCATGGTTAAGATCCAGGACCTCGGCCTCTACCTTCGCCCTGGCCCGGTCAAAGAGGCTGATGTGCTTACTCACTCCGCGTACTATGCACGCGTAGGCAATAGTTGCGCCCACACTGCCCGCGCCCACGATTCCAATCTTTTCAGCCCGGTCGCTCATGGATACCCCCAAAATACTTTCGTGAATTCCGTTTCTGAATTCCCATAATAGGTGGGATGAGAAGGCAATGCAGAGACCTTAGTCACAGAATCGATACGTTCGGCTCATTTTTCGAAAAGGCTTGAAGGTTGTTGCCGGTGATCAGTGGGAAGGGCGCAAGTGACAAGGCTCATTACATGTACGGGTGTGCGCGCGAACGCGGAGCGTCCGAGGAGAAAGGTCAGCACAATGTTGACCGCGAACACCAGCACCCCGCTTAACTCCAGCATCCCGGAGATGGGCAGCGTCTTCCATGCGAAGGTCAGGATGCCTTCGTAGGCAAGCGGTTCGGAGCAGACGCGGAGGGTGCAGCCGGTCTGCAGTAGGAGCAAGCTGAGGAACATGAGGCGCTTGCTGAAGATGGAATAAATGCCCGCAAAATGGGGAAGGATGCGCGGCCCGATGGCGAAGACCATGGTAGCGGCAAAGCCGACCGTCAGCGCATGGCGAGAGGCGCCCCAGATGCCTCCATGCTGATCGGCAAATGCAGCCCAGATGCCCATGAGGCCGGCGATTACCAACCAGGCATACGCGAGCCGAACGAACGTGGGGAAACTCGGGTGAATTCCCTGGACCTTTGCAGGTCCGTGAGGACGCTGTGTCAAATGCAGGCTGAGCCCAATTGCGACGGCGCTCAAGGCAAGCAGGATTGTCGCAACTTTGGTCCATCCAGCCACGCCACAAAGCACACCCGCTAAGTCCAGGATCAAAGCTTCACGAAATAGTCGAGCGTGCGGCTTTGAAATTGCCAGGAACGTGGGCAGCCATCGCGCAGAGAAGCCCCAGACCACAGGCGCGAGGAATCCCCAGGCGAGTAAGACAAGATACTTCTGGTCGAGCACGTGGGGAAAAGCGAGAAGTGTTCCACCCATTGCCAGCCGAACGCACTCCACAAAATTGAAGATGACCATTGCGGTCAGGCCCGCGGTTCCGAGCAAAACCGAGACCATCCATAGCTCCATCCGCGGTTTCACCTGCTTGTCCTGCGCAGGAGAGGGCAGCTTGTGACGTGACGCAGCGGCAAGGAACAGGAGGACCGCCATCACTTCAAGTCCAGCGGAGATCGGAAGCAGAACGCGCCAATGCCATCCGTAGATGTTTGCGCCCCAGCGCATCGCGACGCCTGAACTCCAAAGGGCAAAGCATGCCAGCGGGATTCTAATGACCGACCGGCCGCGCGATGGCTGCGAATAGAAGCCGATTCCGAGAATGAAGCTGCCAATCCAGCCGAAGACCTGCGCGTGGCCGTGACCCTGAATCCAGGCAGCCGGAAGAGCGCCAAGTCCATGATGCGTGCTGATCGCCATCAGGTTTGAAAAGCCCAGAAGGGTCCCCGGCAGCGCCATGAAGAAGAGACCGCTCAGAATCCAGGCGCGCAGCATGAGGCTCTTTTGGCGTTCGCGAGCCACAATCTCCTGCGTCAATTTCGTCCCGCCTTCAGAGAGTGTCGCATCAATAAGGGAATCTATTGCCATGTTCAACCTCTGTGATTCAGCGCGGCTTCCATATCAATTGCGCGTGGGAATAGAACGTCGTTCTCCAGATGCACATGCTGTTCGAGATCGAGCTCGAATGCGCGGAGCCCGCCGAAGAGAGCGATGTGCGTTGCGCACGCCCACGCAGGCGGCTCAAAGCCGCGCGTGAGGCGGCGAAGCTCTGCCATAGTTCGGCCGGCCGATTCGTGCTCCTGCATCATCATGGAGATGGGACGCGCAACGGACCCGAAGCACGCATGGGCAGGAGGCGTTCCAACCGTCGAATTCTGGTCCATTTCAGATATGAATGGGAACAGAACCTGTTCTTCTTTCTGAATATGGCTGAATAAATCCGCACGCAACTCTTCGGCGAGCGCCTCAACACTCTTCAGTTCCGGAGCACGGTTGCCACGTTTGGCGGCAAGTTTGTGGGCCATTTCGGCCAGTCCGGGCAGTTCCTGGCGCACGCGCTGGTGATGAACGCGAACGATGTGTTGAATCAACCGGCCCACGGGCAGGCTTGCAGGATCCGCTGGCGCTGCGCCGATCGCCGTGGCCTCGGCGTCCGCGAGCTTTTCGAGGACTTGATCGACCGAAAGCTGCAACTCCGCGCACGCCTGATTGAGCGAGTCGTCAGCATGCGAACAAAGATCAATGTCGAAGCGCAAAAAGATTTGCGCTGCCGATGGCTGCGTGGAAACGATCTCGCGGATGGACTGTGTTGAGGTAGGCATAAGCACTTTCCACCTGCAACGGTAGCGAGTGTCCAAATGGCGCGCAGTAACTTATGTCACTCGGAGCCTTAATCGGCTAGTTCGTCGCTTCCAGAAGCGCACTCAGGCCCTTCATGTCCTTCACCACTATCTCTCTCGCGTCCACATCCAGCAGCCCCTCTGCTTGCAGGCGCATGAGGTTGCGCGAGATGAGTTCGCGCACCGTTCCAAGCTGATTGGCCAGTTCCTGGTGCGTTGCGGGCAGTTGGAATTCAATGCCGCGCTCTGTCTTCTTGCCTTTGCTCTGTGCGAGTTTGAGCAGCGCCGAGATGAGCCGCTGACGAATGGTGGTAAACGACAACTCCTCAATAATCCCCACCAGGCGCCGCAACCGCGCGCCGACCACGGAAAGCACTTTCAGCGCAACCTCTGGATGTTCGAGGCAATAGGCGCTAAAGTCACGCCGCGAGATGAAGGCAATCTCGACATCTTCGATGGCTACTGCGGAGGCGGGGTACGGGCCGCCATCAAAGACAGGTATCTCGGCGATGGACTCTCCTGGGAGGTTCACCGCAAGTACCTGTTCACGGCCGCTCATCGAGGTCTTGAAGATGCGAACCTTGCCCAGCGCGATGATTTGCAACCCATTGCATGGCTCACCTTCAGAGAACAGCAACTCGCCTGCACTGAACAACTTCCGTACAGTGCGGGCAGCAAGCAGTTGCAACTCAGACGGTGAAAGGCTCGACAGCAAGGCTGTCTTTTCGAGGACGGCGGCAAGATCGATACGTTGAATGGCCACTCGGGAATTCTAGCAGCTAGCGACTTTGGTCACTGCGCACGATGTCAGTACCGCGGTCTCATCAAACTATGAACCCGCAGATCAATTCGATCGATTTCAACGTGCACCCATTCATTGCCATTTGGGAAGTGACACAGGCGTGCGATCTGGCGTGCGTGCATTGCCGCGCCTCGGCGCAGCCTCAGCGTCACCCAATGGAACTCAGCACAGATGAGGGAAAGCACCTGATTGATCAGATAGCGGCCATGAAGATCCCGGTCTTTGTGCTCACCGGTGGCGATCCAATCAAGCGCCCGGATTTGTGCGACTTGATCGGCCATGCTCGCTCTGCGGGGGTTCGGGTATCCCTTACACCGAGCGCTACACCATTGCTGACAAAGGAGATCGTTGTCCGGCTCAAGGAAGCCGGCCTCGCCAGGCTCGCGGTGAGCATGGACGGCGCGAGCCCGGAAACTCACGATGTGTTTCGGGGAATGGAAGGCTCTTTCGTGCGAACCCTCGACGCAATTCGCTGGGCCAACGAGATTGGCCTGCCGGTGCAGATCAACACTACGTTCAGCCGCATGAATATCGCAGAGATCAATGACCTCGTCGCGCTGATGGAGAGCCTGCAGATTACGTTGTGGAGCGTCTTCTTCCTGGTTCCGACCGGCAGAGGGAAACTGAACGATCTGCTGAATGCCGAAGAGTTCGAGCAGGTCTTCGCGAAGATTTATAGCCTCTCGAAGACAGCAAGCTTCGACATCAAGACCACCGAGGCGCAGCACTACCGGCGCTTTCTTCTTCAACAGAGAGTAACCGAGCGCAGGGCCGGCACAGAGATGTTCGCAAATGCGCAGAAGGTTGCAGATGCCGTTGGCAGGGCGCCGCGCGGACTGAATCACGGGAAGGGGTTTGTGTTCATCTCGCACGTTGGAGAAGTATTCCCCAGCGGATTTCTGCCTGTGTCCGCCGGCAACATTCGACACGAGCCGCTGAGCACGGTCTACCGCGAATCCCCGCTCTTTCAAGGATTAAGAGACACTGCAAAGCTCGAAGGAAAATGCGGCGTTTGCGAGTTCAAGGAAATCTGCGGCGGTTCGCGCGCCAGAGCCTACGCCCTCACCGGCAACCCTTATGGGGAAGAGCCTTGCTGCGCATACATGCCCAAAGGATATGTTCCACCTCCTTCGAGCGTGAAGCGGGCAACGCATCTGCATGTACTGCAGGGTGCGTGAAAGAAATGCCACAATCAAATGCGCGTCATGACTTGCAATTCGACGATCAACGATTATCGTGAGCATACTGCTGCGGAGGTGAAATGATGGCGATACAAATTGGAGCAAAGCCGGATAGCGGATTCGACGACCCCATCGGAATGCTAATTGACTGCCATCGCAGGATCGAGCGATTCCTCCAAATGCTTTGCGTCGTGGTCAACCGTGCTCAGAGCAGGGCCTTGACGGATGAAGAGGCAAAAGCCGTGCAGTCAGCGCTCCATTACTTTCGCGTGGGCGGGCAGCGGCACACGGCGGACGAGGAGGAATCTCTGTTTCCCAGGCTCCGCACAGAGTCCACCGCCGGCAACGTCGAAGAACTGCGCGGGCTTGAGAGCGACCATCGCCACGCCAATGATCTGCACCAGGCGGTCGACGCTTTCTACACGGCATGGATCGCGGACGGCTCCTTGAGCCCGGAAGACGAACAGCGGTTGCGATCCGGTACAGAGCAGCTCAAGCATCTCTACGAGGAGCACATTCAGGTGGAGGAGCAAATCGTATTCCCACGTGCGGCCGCGATCCTCGGCAATCGCACCATCGCAGAGATCGGCCAGGAATTCCACGACAGACGGAAATAGCTCCGCGCTGTGCGGGACTGGCGCTGCGTGCGGTCCTTGAGGGGCTCTCCTCAAAATTGAGGAATCGCTTCAGCAGGCCGCAACAGATTTCTACATTTCTACGTGCCAGGGTGGGTCACCTCTTTCGCATGGGGCACAAGGTCCATGTACACGGAGCGGGGCATATTGGTCTGCCAGTGGTTCGTCGCCCTGGCAAAAAGTACCAGGCCGATGAAGATGTACACGAGGATGCCTGCAACTGCGAGGGGCCCGAGAGTTCTTCGATACCAGTTCTGCGCTGGCAACGAGGTCCGTCTTGGGGGCAGGGAGAACTGAAGGGCATCCTGCGCCGGGCAGGCAGCGACGCAGACCATGCACGCGCTGCATTCGGCTGAACGGATCTGCACCAGGCTGTCCACCGGCAGACCGGCGGGACAGGCGCGGGCGCATTTGCCGCAATCGATGCAGGCTTCAGTGTCACGGCGAATCTTTACCGGGCTCAGCAGCGAAACAAGGCCCATCAGCGCGCCGTAGGGGCACAAGTAGCGGCACCAGAAGTTCTGGACCAGCATGGAGAGGAGTACCAGCAAACCGACGACGACGGCTGCCGTCAAACGGATATCGCGGAAGAAGTTCAACATCTTCACATCGGCGACCAGACCATACGGCGTTTCCATGAAACCCTGAAGTGCTTCAGCAGACATGGCGCCGATGACGAATAGGAAGAAGCCGAGTAACAGGTACTTCAGACCTCGAAGTGGCATATCGGCCCATCGGGGCAGGCGTAGATTGCGCCCGGAGACACTTCGGCCTAGCTTCCACAGGTACTCGGAGAGTGTTCCCACCGGGCACAGCCAGGCGCAGAATGCCTTCTTCAGCAACAGGCTCATGAGAAGGAAAGCAATAAACAGGAACATGGCCGCCGGATGGATGGCCGGCACATGCCCGGTTAGCAGCAGGAATTTGGAATTCATGAGGCCGGCGATCGGCAGCCAGCCCTCGACTCCGGCGGGACGAGGAATATAGAGTCCCTGGCCACCACGCTCGAAATAGCGCACCCACAAATAGAACTGCATTCCGATCCAACCATTCAAAGCTACGAACAGCCATTGAACAGTGTGACGAACACGCTGCGAGCGATCCGACTGAATTCGACGGATCAGAGTCTTCTTTGCTTGATATCGCTGCTCGGGCTGTGCTGTTTGGGCGCCCATCATCTGCTCTTTCTTCTCACACTGAGACTATCGATAGAGCGAACTATGATCAGCGACTTTAGTCACATCCGCTTCCAAGGTTTCGAAAGCGGCTGATCGACGCCGCAGCGTGTGCCTATCTCATCTGGCAACAATGCGTCCACGAACCCTTGTGCGCGGGTACACTAGCGGTACACCTGTCAGCTTTGGCCGGTTCCGGCAAACTGGTCTAAACTACGGTCGCTCAATTACTTAGGGCTTTTCTAGATTACGCTCGCATTCTCTTTATTATCAACAACTTACAGCGTCGCGGCTCGACTCATAATCCCTTGGTTGGGGGTTCAAATCCCTCCGGGCCCACCATCGTCAAGCTCCGGCGGCGGTGCGGATGGCCGCGTTCCAACCTCAATCAGCGCCGGCGCGAAGACGCGCCGCCAAACATCGCGGCAATCCTCTGCGCACGCCGCACTCCCACTGTTTGGTCCCGGCGTTTGATGGTGCATTCTTGCTCCCAAGGGTGGAAGGAGGCACTATGGGCCAAGTTTTACATCGGGGCGCCACCACGACAGCGGCGGACCGGAGCCGATGCGCTGGGCGAAGTGGAACGGTTCTTTGTGCAGCGAATTGAAGCAGGCGAGGCGCTTGAGCCCGGCGCAGAGAGCGGCATCGATGCGCAGTCGATGCATGACGCGAAGATGATCTACGGTTAGGCCTTGTGCCTTTTCGCCTGCTGGTCCGCGCAGCAGACACAGTTCCACAAAATCCTCGAACATGGCGCAGAGGCGTTGCCCGAGATGCCGGATGAGTGCGTCTATAATGGCCGGTGAGGAGAATTCGCCATGCTGACGAGAAGAGTGTTTGCCACGGAAGCGGCGGCTGGACTGGCTGCGCTGGCGTTGGCGCCGCGTGCATTTGGCAAAGTGAAGGACCGGCCGCTGGGCGTGCAGCTCTACACGGTACGCAGCCTTGCCGGCAGGGATTTGGCGGGTACACTCGCGGCGATTCGCAAGATCGGCTACCAGACCGTGGAGACCTCTGGATTGCAGTACACGATGAGCGCGAAAAATCTGCGGCGGGTCATCCTCGACGCGGGGCTGACTGCGCCGAGCGGGCATTTCGGTTACGACGAATTTGCAAGCCGCTTCGACTACGCCGAAGAACTGGGTCTGGAGTGCATGGTCTGCTCCATGCCTCCGAGGTCTCTGGCGAATTCAGCCGATGGATTCAAGCGCGTGGCGGAGCAATACAACGCCTGGGGCGCGCAGTTGCAGAAGATGGGCCTGAGATTCGGCTTTCACAACCACAATCTGGAGTTCAGAGACTACGGCGGCGTGACCGGTCTGGATGTGCTGCTCAAAAACACCGACCCCGCGCTCGTGCAGTGGGAAATGGACTGCTATTGGGTGGCGCAGGCGGGGTACGACCCGGTGGCGATGCTGCGCCAACATGGCAGGCGCATGCAGTCGCTACACCTGAAGGATCGCAAGCCGAACGTGACGACCTCATTCGACACTGGGCCGGGGTCAGCACACTTTACCGAGGTGGGCGAGGGCACACTGGACTGGAAAAAGATTCTGCGGCTGGCTGCCGAGAACCATATCGCAAATATGTATGTGGAGCTGGACCAGACAGACAGGCCACCGCTCGAGAGCCTCGCAATCAGCTACGCGAATCTGGTGAAACTGCTGAGCGCGTAGGTTGCTGGATTGAACATTTGCCGGATTGGCAGGGATCGCTCTGCGACGGCAAACGATCAACTCCACATGGTAGGCGAGGCGGGAATCGAACCCACAACCCCCGGCTTAGAAGGCCGGTGCTCTATCCAATTGAGCTACTCGCCCACGGTAATCATTGTAGCTTTTTCGTGCCTGATGCGGGAGCCGCGCGCAGGGCGGCGAACCTGCAGCGACAGCGGTTTTGAGTGCTCGTCATGGACGATGCTCAGATCAATGGTTGATGCTCAGGTCAGGGCCAAGTACTCGTGGGCCAGCCGCACCACCATCGACCCCTCTCCGACGGCCGATGCTACGCGGTTCATGGCGCCGGCACGGAGGTCTCCCGCGGCAAACACGCCGGGAACGCTGGTCTCGAGAGTGAGCGGATCGCGCTGCTCCTTCCAGGTGCGTGCGAATGCATCTGCCGTCATCAGATCCCGTCCAGTGAGCACAAAGCCCTTGGCGTCGCGCAGCACTTCGGCAGGGAGCCAGTCGCTGCGGGGGCGCGTGCCGATGAAGATGAACAGCGCGTCGGTTTCCTCGGGCTGGGTCGATCCATCGTCGAGCGATAGAAAAACGACGCGCTCGACGTGACCTTCGCCCTCGACGCGCGCGATTTCCGTGCGCGGGCGAAGGTGGATGTTGGGGGTCTTTTCGATCTGCTCGATCAGGTACTGCGACATGGTGTCGCGCAAGCTGTCGCGGCGCACCACAATCTCCACTTCCTTTGCGTAGCGCGCCAGATACATGGCGCCCTGGCCCGCCGAGTTTCCGCCGCCCACAACGAGCACTCGCCGGCCGCGGAACGCTGCCGCCTCAGTGGTTGCCGCGCCGTAGTACACCCCCGCGCCCGTGTGCTCCGCAATGCCCGGTGCGGGATGTTCACGATAGGACATCCCGGAGCTGGCCAGCAATGCCCGCGATACGATCTGGCGACCGTCGGCGAGCGTGAGCCGCTTGTATCCGCCGTCGATCGACATGCCGGTCACTTCGAGCGGCACCAGAAACTCCGCGCCGAGCCGTTGTGCTTGAGAAATTGCGCGCCGCGTCAGCTCACTACCGCTCACACCTGCCGGGAATCCCAGGTAGTTCTCGATACGCGAACTTGTGCCCGCCTGGCCGCCCGGCGCGTGACGATCAAGCAGAATCGTTCTCAAACCTTCTGACGCGCCGTACACGGCGGCGGCAAGGCCGGCGGGCCCGGCTCCGACGATTGCGAGATCGTAGACATCAAACGCGGCCGTCATAGGTTTGCCCAGGCGCTCGGCCACCTGCCGGGGATCGGGGTTGCGTAACACCGGCGTTCCGTCGTCAAAGAACAGCGCCGGCAGTTCGTCGGCTCCCACGCCGGCCGCATTCAGCAGCGCACGAGCGTCGGCATCGTGCGTCACCTCAAGCCAGCGATAGGGAATCAGGTTGCTGGCCAGAAATTCCTTGATGGCGTGGGATTGAGGAGACCACTGATGACCCACCAGCCGCAGTCCCTTCGCTTCCGGCAGAGACTCGGCCTGCCATGCATCCAGCAGATCGTCAACCGCAGGGAATAGCCGTTCCTCGGGCGGTTCCCAGGGCTTGGAAAGATAATGGTCGAGGTGTGCTTCGTTGATCGCCTTCACCGCTGCGTCGATATCGGAGTAAGCGGTTAACAGAACCCTGCGCGCCAGCGGATAAATAGGTCTGGACCTGGCCAGCACCTCACTGCCCATCATGCCCGGCATGCGCTGATCGCAGATCACCATGGCCAGCGAATCCCCACGGCTTTTCAGTTCGCGGATGGCATTTAGCGCCACTTCTCCCGATGCCGCGCTCATCACTGTGTAGTTCTCCCTGTAACGGGAACGAAGATCCCGGCGCACCGCAGCCAGTACCTGCGGATCGTCATCCACAATGAGCAGAACAGGCTTGTTCATCGCGGAACTCCTTCGCTATGGATCTCGGCAATTGGCAGCGTAACCCGAAACTCCGTCCGGCCCGGTTGCGACTCGACTACAATCGTGCCGTCGTTGTGGCGAACCAGGCGCCGGACAATGTCGAGGCCGAGGCCCGTGCCCTGTCCCATCGGTTTGGTCGTGAAAAACGGGTCGAAGATGCGTTCGCGGATGGGCGCGGGGATGCCGGGCCCATTGTCGGTCACGCGCACCACTACGGCTTGGCCGCCACGGTTCGCTCTGACTTCCACGCGACCACCATCCTGCACCGCGTCCAGTGCGTTGTCAATCAGGTTCCCCCAGATCTGGTTCAATTCGCCCGCGAATCCGCGCACGCGCGGCAAGCCGGCTTCCAGTTCGATCGTCACAGCCGCCGACTTGAGCCCTGCCTTCGCCTTGAGTACAGCTACTGTGTTGCCCAGGCTCAGTCCCAGGTCGACCGGCTCGGCCACCATCGCCTGATCCATGTGCGTGAATCCTTTGATCGCCATGACGAGGCCAGAGACGCGCATGGCTGCTTCCTGAATCTCCGAAGCAAGATTGCGCACTGCACATCCTGCCGCAGCCCAACGCAACACCGCGTCCAGCGCAGATCCCTGCACAGCTGCGGCGAGCTGGTCGAGCGCCTCGAAGGTGACCTGGGTGTCGGCAAGCGCTTCTGCGCCTGCGGCATTGAGCCCATGATCGGTAAGCCAGCCGGCAATTGCCTCTTCTCGCTCAGCCTGCTGGACAGGAGACCGGACTCCCAGCGGCGCCTTGGCCAGGCAGGCGGTCCGAATCGCGTCCACGGCGGCCAGTTGCGCATCGCTCAACCGGGCAACGCCCAATGCGTGCGTCGCCGCCTCAGCCTCTCCCAACCGGTCTTCAAGCAGCGCCGCGCTGCGCTCAATGGCAGAAGCGGGATTATTCAGTTCGTGAGCCAGGCCTGCCGAGAGCTTGCCCAGCGATATCATCTTCTCGTTCTGCAGGTCGCCGGAAGTGAAGAGTCGCGCACGATCGAGCATAATGTGCACCAGGATCCTGGTCACCTCGAAGCACTCGCGGGCCAGCACTTGAAGCTCTTCCCGGGGCAGTGCCAAAATCTCGGTCGGTTCCTCTGCGACGGCGTCTCCCGGGGGGCTCCCCAATCGCGAATACGGCAACACTCCGGTTACATCGCCAGCCCGCCAATCAATTACCTTCTGTGGCCCGGAGCCTCGATCGACCGACAGCGAAACGTGGCCCGACAGCACGACGTAGAGGCCCTCAACCGGAGCGCCTTTGTGAGACAGCACCTCGCCGGCATTCAGCTTTCGCAGCGTCCCGTGCGCCGCCAGCCAGGCCAGTTCCTCCCGGGGCGCTGTACCCAGCGTCTTGTGCTCCGCAAGCCGATCGATCAGGTCCAATGCGGTCACCCGTAAGCAGAGTTTCTTCCGGGGAAATGAGGGCGCCTCGCTCAAAGGTAGCAGATGGAATTGGCTGCCCGAAAGCTAATTCAGCAAGTTCGAGATGCCGGTCTGAGGCGGCAGTTCCTTAGTGACAGCCTGAAGGTAACGGACAACGGTGGCCTCGGCCCAGTGGACGCCATCCGCGGAGCGGCGGCTGAGGAAGGCGCAGTGGCCTCCGTGGCGCGCTTCGATGAAGTCGATGTTTGGATTGGCAAGGATCCGTGTGCGGGTTTCGGGAAAGAGGCGGATGAACGGATCGTCCTGCGCACCGAGAATGAGCGTGGGAACGGCAATGCGGTCAATGACGCGGGCGCTGGCGGCGCGGTAATAATAGTCGTCGGCATCGTGGAAGCCGGAATAGCGGGCGACGATCTTTTGGTCGAACTCGCGGATGGAGCGCACCGGGCCAATGCCGCGCTCCCGATAAATGCCGGGAAAGAGCACGGCTTTGTGATGGTAGCGCCGCATCAGCCCGCGAAGGAAATGACGCTCGTAGATGCGATTGGCCGGTTCGTGAAGTGCATCGGCGCCGGCGGCGAGATCGATGGCCGGGCAAACCGTTGCGACAGCAACAAGAGGCGCGCACGCGCCCCACTCGCCGGCGAGCTTGAGCACAAGATTGCCGCCCATCGAGTAGCCAACCAGCGCCACCCGATCGAAGCCGAAGCACGCAACAAAGTGGCGAACCACGGCAGCCACGTCGGCGGAGCGGCCAGAGTGATAGAGCGTGGGCGTCAGCGCATCGGCGCCGCCGCAGTTGCGCATGTTCATGCGGACGACGTTCATGCCGGCGGCAAAGGCGCGCACGGCGATGCCCTGAATGTAGCGCGAATCCGACGAGCCTTCCAGCCCGTGCACCAGCACTGTCATGAGCCGCTGGGCGCGCTCCTCCTCAGGCTGCCAATGGCAATGGCAGAGGACGCGGCTGCCATCCGCGGGATCGACTTCAACCGTTTCTGTGACCGTAGTCAGGCGAAACGCGGGCCGAGGAAGAAAGTTGCCTACGATGGTTTGAACGTGGCCGTTCGAGAGCCAGGGATGGGGCTCAAACGAAGTGAGCCACGCCGGGAACCGCTGGGGTCTCTGTGTCGATAAGCTGGCTGGCGTCACGGTGTTCGACCCGGCAGATTCGAACATTAAGCGCCATTTTTTCATGGATTTGTGAGGGGAAATTGGGGCGGCGGGTGGGGATCGAACCCACGACATCCTGAGCCACAGTCAGGCGTTCTGCCACTGAACTACTGCCGCCATCTGCTAGTCCGATTGTAGCATCGAAACAGAATCACGGGCCTGCCCGGAAGAAGCAAACCGGCCGTCGCGCGATGGAGATGTTTCTTCTGCAAATACCCCCCCCCGGTGTGCCGGTTGTGGCCGATCACATGGCTGCCACACCAGTGAAGGCCGCGCATGGGAACCGGATATAAGCCGAATTGGGGTTACAATCGAAAGTGGTTATCGGGGCGTAGCGCAGTCTGGTAGCGCATCTGCTTTGGGAGCAGAGGGTCGGGGGTTCGAATCCCTCCGCCCCGACCATTACAAGCTATTGAGATTTCAAGCGATATGGCCGATTCCGGCCACGCATCTGCTTTTTCTTTGCACAGCACTGTAGACAATTTTGTGCCAGAGCGTTCATACACTACCCTGGACACCACCGCCTTCTGCAAGTACACGGTTTAGGAACGAGCGGAACCATCCAGATTCAGGTGGTTGAAAATGGGATTATCCCACAGGATTAGCGCCTTGGGTTGGATCGCATGTGGCACACTCGACAAAGTCGCTCAGAATATCGTCGATATACTGACGGTCGGCCGACCCAACTACATTTCGCCACTCGGGATCGACAAACACCTTGATTCTGCCTGCCTCCTCGATCAGTAGGGCGATAACCTCCTGTTCATCGGAGGGCATTCCCCTGTTTCCCGTCGCAGCGTACGCCATAGCGCAGAATCGAGCTGGGGAGTGCTGGTTCATATCTGGAGAAGTTTTTACGCGTATTCGCCTGAAGTTGGGAACCTATCATTGTGTCCCAGACTCTCTGCGTGAACCGAGAGTCCGACAGCCGATCAAGACACCTATCGAAATTCCCAACCGCAGAATTGACCTTCCACTCAATCGGGAGCGTCTGGACCTGATCCCAAAGCCGCTCCACCCTTAGTTTATCGCCAAGCTCTGCCCGTGTCAGCACGAAGCTTGCGGCCTTATCGTCGTAGATACGGGCATCAAGGCAACGCGAGGCCCTGAAATGCGGATTCTGGTCCCCTTTTGGACCGCCGAACATATGTCCGTGATCGATGAAAACAGCATTCAGTTTCCCGGAGATGCCTTCCTCGAAGATCGCCTGCCGATTATCAGCATGTTGGGCGCAAATATCCACGAGCCATGACACCCAGAAGTCTCTTCGATTCTGTACCCTTTGGAAGTAGCTCCCCGGAAGAATCTCAAATAGCCGGACGCCGTCCCCGCCCAGAAAGCATGAGCCAAAGCACACGCCGGAAGCGGGTCGGAGCGCCCCCTCGGGAGTTTGCAGCCAGCAGGCTGGATTTTGGTCGAGGAAGGCGTCAGACACCAGAAGTGGTTTCCAAGGCGCGACAGGGAGACCGCAGGCTCGATACAATTCGGCCCCCATCGCCTCGTTGAATGTCAGGTTTGGTCCTTGAAGGTTGTTTCTGAACTTGACTACATAGAGTAACCTGTCACTTGCCTCAGCCAGAATCGGCTGAGACCCCCCGCGCAGATTGCGAATGTATCGTGTTACCACTGCAAAGTCTTCACTCAGCCCAGTCATGCGGCCCCCCATTTGACACAACGCCAGCAAATGGGGAACCAAGGCACTCATACAGCAAAAGAAGCACACTTTTGGAACCAAAATGAATGGAAGCTAATGAAAGCCTTCTCACCCCATCGCTGTGCCCTCTCAAGGGGATCAATAAAAATGTTTTCCTAGTTTTCCACAGGTGAGTCACACAATATTCGCAGCACGCCACATTGTCAACTGGGAGGAAAGAAATCTTTTGTGAAAATGGCCTCGATTAGAAACGGTCCGTGATCTGGATCACAAATGCGATGAAAGATGCCGACCTGAAGTCTACGTACCCACCCATCCTGACCTAAGAGAGGCAGAGATCATTCCGATTCGGCATTATGCTCGTAGCCTTCCCGAGCTTACAATGTCCTAGAACTACTCCCCCCTTGAAGATCAGCAACCACAGCGAATCCGGCGTAGATTGGGTACAGGCGGATGGGAACATGCGCGTCCCGGTGGAGAAGGCTCTGGCCGGTCGAGCGTTTCCAAAACAACACCCCATCATGCGTTGTTTACACTGCCAATGCCGACAGTTCAAGAAGAAGTGGAGTGACCGGTGAGAATTACGAATGAACAGATTGCGGCGGAGATTGCGGATTTGACAGCCGAGGCAGATCGCATGGTCGCTTCGGCGAAGGTGCTTTTCTTTGAATCCGCAAAGCTCAAGGCGCAGGCGGAGCATTTCAAGCGGCTTCTCGAATTGAGAAGACAAGCCGAGCACCATCCGAATTTGACCTCGTATATCCTGATCGGTTTTGTCCGGGAAAGCGATGAAAACGGAACGCCTTTCTGTGCTGTCACATGGAAGGGCCGAACAGCATCGCCAAGTAACTTGCAGATACTTTTGACCCCTGATTGGATGAAGATTTTGCCCAACGACACTTCCGGCTATGTCAATGATCTGTTAAAAGACTGGGCGAACTTACTACCAACCGAGCCTGAAACGATAATCGTGATGGTCGCGGACCTTTCCGTGGGGCCGATTCGGACAATGGATCAAGGCATGATGCACGAAGAACGGGTTTCCATTCTAATTCGACAAAAACTGGGTGATGTCCTGCACTTCCCATCGAGCGTCCCTCCGATTAAACAGCAGAGTCATTCTGAGGTGCCCGGCAATTTCCTTACAAAACACTGATCGACCGCGCCTCAAGCCAACTAGCTATCAAGGCCGGGTCGAACCTGATGCTGCCCCACCCGAAAGTGGGGTATGCGCCCATTCTTTGCAGGTCTGTAAATGCGTTTTTTGCTGAGCGAGAGCGTCTCGGTAAGCTCCGCCGCCGTTGTATCAAAAGCGCAAACACAAGGAGAATCTGTGTCCGAAGGCAATTTTGCCAAGCCACAGGCTACAAACTTAATTGAGCTGAGAGGCTTGACATTCTTTTTGCGGCGGCCGGTAGCGCCGTTCAAGCGCGCTTTCGGAACGGCTCGCTATGGATGATGCCGGAGCCTTCGCGAATGGTCAGGATCTGGTCGGAATTCACGTTGTTCAACTTCGTAACCGCGCCGCTGGGCCAGTGGATCTCAATCACGTTTGCCTTTGTTGAGGCGCCGAGGCCAAACGTCAGAACCAACTCGCTCGACGACAGGTAACTCGATCCACTGCGCAACATCTGTTTCTGCGAGGTTGTATTGGACTGAACCCATACCACCGAGCCGATGCCGTCGCGATTCGATCGAGTCCCGACCAGCTTGATGCGCAAGGCATGATTTGTAGCGCCTTCATTGAGGAAGAGCTGTGCGGGACCATCGTTCGTGGTGATCACGATGTCCGGCGCGCCGTCGTTGTTGATGTCTCCATAAGCGGCGCCGCGGGCGACGCGCGGCGAATCGAATTCGGAGCCTACCTCCGCAGCCTCGTCCACAAAGCTCTTGCCATCGATGTTGCGGTAGAGGTGCGGCGGTTCGGCGTAGTGAACGCGGTGCTGGATGGCTTCGATGGCGGGGTCGAGGTGGCCGTCGGCAATGTAGATGTCGGGCCAGCCGTCGAGGTCGTAGTCGAAGAAGAAGCAGCCGAAGCCGAGCGTGAGCAGGCTGGTGCGGCCAATCGATGAAGTGGGAGCTACATCGACAAAGAGGCCGTTCTGCTGATTTTGATAGAGCGCGATCATCTGGTTTGAGAAGTTGGTGACAAGCAGGCTGGGGTAGCCGGAGCGGTTGTAGTCGACGGCGTCGATCCCCATGCCAGCGCGCGCCACTCCGTCTTCGCTGTAGGCGATGCCCTGGGGAATTCCCTCCTCGGTAAACGTGCCGTTCCGGTTGTTGATGTAGAGCTTGTTGGGCTGGGTGTCGTTGCTGACGGCGATGTCGGGCCAGCCATCCTGGTTGGCATCGAGGATAGCAATACCCAGGCTCTTTGAGGTTGGATCGTAAAGGCCGGACTTTTTGGTCACGTCTGTGAACGTGCCATCGCCGTTGTTGTGCCACAGGCGCAGAGAAGTGCCTTGGTAGGACTCGGGCGTGCAGTAGGATTTGTGAACGCCGTCCATGGTGCAATACAGATCGGTCTGGGGCGTCCACTGGACGTAATTTGCGACCAGCAGGTCGAGGCGGCCGTCGCGGTCGATATCGACCCACGCGGCGCTGGTGCTCAGCTCGTGCGGTCCCCAGAGCCCGGCTTTCTTCGTCACGTCGGTAAACGTGCCGTTGCCGTTGTTGTGGAACAGATGGCTCTGGCCGTAAGCAGTCACAAAGAGGTCGTCGTAGCCGTCATTGTCGTAGTCGCCCACGGCAACGCCGAGCCCGTACATGGGTATATCGAGTCCTGCCTGCTTGGTTACGTCGGTAAACGTGCCGTCGTGGTTGTTGCGATAGAGGGCGGGCGTGGTTACGCGGCCGGGTTCGCCGGGCCAGCTCGTGCCGTTGACAAAAAAGATGTCCTGCCAGCCGTCGTTGTTGTAGTCGATAAAAGCGACACCGGGGCCGAGCGTTTCAGGCAGGTATTTCTTGCCGAATGCGCCGCTGTTGTGGACGAAGTGGATGCCCGCGGCTCGGGTGATGTCGGTAAAGCGGATATGCTCCGGCGGGTCGGCAGGGGGAGCCGAGGCGGCAAATACTGCGGCCAGAAAAATGAACCCCGAGACAGCGAGAACAGCGGCAAAAACCGGCAAAGCGCGAGAAGCCCTCAATGCGCACCTCCGCCAAGCCGAGCCACCTGGGCTGACGGTGGCCCCGGGGGTCGATTTGCAACCGCTCCCCTGGCCGGCGGCAACCCCACAACGTCACTTTCCGCGCCATTGTTGGCGTTAGCATCAGCCAGTGGAACCGAGTCGTGCTCGTGGATCGACTGCCGCTGCAGATTGTCGAAGGGATGTTTGGCGCGGTAGGGACCAGTCAGGGTCTGGGACGCCTCATCCGCTTTAAAACGCATGTATCTCTCCTGGTAAGCCGCTGCTTGTTTGGTGTCGCCCAGGCCGGTGTAGCACAGCATCAGGTTGTAATTCGCCTCAAGGTCCTCAGGATCGATGGCCATCACTTTCAGGAATTCGTCGCGCGCTTGCGCATACTGGCGCTCCAGAAAGAGCACACGGCCGAGATCGTTGCGAACCACGCGGTCGTTGGGATATTGCGCGGTGACAAGCTGCAACTGGGCGATTGCTTCAGGGTACTCGCCCTCCTCACGCAGCGCGCGAGAGTAGAAGTAGTGGGCGCGGGCCAACTGGGGCGAGAGCTGGAGGGCCTTGTCCAGCACCTGTGTGGCGCCGGCAAGGTTACCCTCCTGAACGCGAACGCGGCCGATGTTCACCCAACCGTCGGGATTGCTGGGATCGGCTTCGGTGGCATGGACAAAAGCCACCTCTGCCGCCTTGAGATCTCCCTGCAAAAGGAAACCTATACCGTAGTCGTTCCAGCGGTGCCAGTCGGCCTTCCCGGTAACGGCTTTGGGTGCGGGCAGCGGCGAGCCAGGCCGCAGCACGGTGAGATCCGCGGTGGACTGAGCCATGACCACAATTGGCAAGTTAGGTACAGCCTTGATCTTGCCTGAGACGCCGCTAGTGCTGGCGGTGAATACCATGCGGCGATCGTCGTAAGACTGTGTCTTGTCGTTCGGGCCGGCGCTTACAAACGCGCCGGCAAACGAGAACTGCGTGTTCACCCATGCGAACTTGCGATAGTTGAGCCGAGCCAGCAGATGGATGCGGCCGAGCGCGTCTTTGGGGATGCGCAGGCGGAAGTGGACCGTGTCCGCTGCGCCGGGCGGAATAAGGTGCGCATAGACCGTGGCGCGCGCCGCCCACGCGTTGCGCTTGTCAATGGCATTGCCGTGCTCGTCGATGGAGAGCGAGCGGTAGAACTCAGCGCCGGGATCGACGGGGCCTTTCCCGTGATCCTGCGCCATGCCGCTCCAAAAAAGGACCTTGCCGCTGTCGTCGGTGGCCTTCAACTCCAGCCAGCAGTCGAAAGCGTCCACTGTGCCGCCCGGGAAGAAATGACCGACGCCGAGAGTGCGGACGACTACATCCACGCGCGCGATTTCGCCGGGAACGACAGCTCCTTCAACGCGATTGAGCGGCGCCGTCACGGGAGCGACGTTCGCCTCGCCGGTCATGCCAACCATCTCGTGCTCGGCTTCTTCGCCGACGGCGAATGTTGTCTCCGCCTGCATGGGCGACGCGCCCGAGGCCTGTACGACGCGGTTTTCTCTGGTTTCAGGCGAGAGGGCAAAGATATCGACGCTGACCTTGCGATCCTGGAGGAAGCGCTCCGTGTCGTCGAGCTGGGCCTGATCCTTGTTCACAAATGGCAGTGCTGTGTTGGCGCCAACAAAACGGTGCGAATGAATGAACCCGCCGATATTGCCCGCATCGCTGGAGCGGACCTGCCCCATGTGGCAGTCAACGCAGTTTTGCGAATGAGGCGGGTAGTAAAACGAACGGGCGCCGAATCCGGAAACGCCGCTGGCCTGCCAGTTGTCGTAGTCGTTGAAGCCGCGCACCCAACGGTAGTGATTCACGGGCACGTCGAGGTGAACCTTGTGGCACGCGGAGCAAAAATCCGCCGGATTGTTCTTCATGAACGGCTTCAGGAAGGTTCGGCGGTGCGGCTCCGGATCTTCCTCGATGAGAAAGTCGATGACCTTGCGCAGAATGGGATTCTTGGTGTCGACCAGCTTGAAGAGGGCAGGGTACTCGATGGTGTAGCCGCCGTTGCCCATGGTGCTGCGCACGTTGCGGATGGAGTGGCAAACCATGCAGCCGATGCCCGCCTGCGCGGCGCGCGTGTCGATGCGGTCTTTGATGGGCGTATTGAAGTTGCCGGGGAAGAAGAGCGCCGCATCGTGGCACCCCGCGCACCATTTGGACGACTGAACGCCGTTGACGTCTTGCATGTAGACGATGGACTGGCGATACCACTGGTTGTTGAAAGACGAGAAGTGGTGGGCAGAGCTTTCCCACTCGTTGTAGATGTCGCCGTGGCATTGTTTGCAGGCCGCTGAGTCGACGAAGTAATCCTCGGGAACCGTCTCTCCTGAGTAGGTCTCTGCCGAGCTGGGAAAGAACTGGCTCTTCGGCCCCGCGCCTTCGCTATCCATGGAGGCTGGCGCAATGGAGGGATTTTGAATTCTGTACGCGCGCTGCCGCGGCACGGTCCTCACCCACCAGGCTCCGGCAGCTATGCCTGCCGAGATGGCGAGGCAGCAAGCCAGCCGGACCGCTTCGCGCAGATTGCCGCCGCTGCAGCGCCGGAACCACCCCTGGCGCCCGCTCCACACAAACAGCAGCACCGCGCAGCCGGCAATGGAAACAAACTCGTGGGCGTACAGCACCGGCCACATGTTGCGGCGCGCGCCTGTAAACAGGATGGCGGCGCCGGCTGCTCCGCCGAGCAGCAGAACTGCCCAGCCAATCTTCTCCCACAGGCTGCGGCCGCGCATCAGCCGGGCTATCCACGGCACGCCGATGACAAGGAAGATTGCTCCAAGGAGAATATGGAGCAAAACCATGCACTCGTAGAAGATGGTGGCCGACGGAAACGCAAACAAATACAGTGCGCTCCCTGCAAGGCCAAGAGTCCCTGCCATCAGGAATCGTCTCATCGATTCTTATTCCAAACTCACAAAAGATTGGTGCGGCTGCGCAGATCAGAGACCTCCAATCGACCTCGCTTCTGATCCGCACGAGAATCTTAGCCGCTCAGCGAGACGCCTGACATCAAACTTTTGGTGGAGATTCCCAGGGCGGTTCCTCGCCCAAATTCCATCTGGCCGGAACATGCGGTGTTTTCTTTCGCATAGAAACCTTGGATTCGGAGCTTGGGGATGCACTTTCGGGAACTGTTTTAACTGTCAGGAGGAGACACAATGTTTCGGACAGTGACATTTGTTTGGACGCAAACTCATAAGCTGAGGGTTGAAATTGTTTAAGGATTCATAAACTTTCACGCTTTTCTCTAACCGGGGAATTGCTGCACAGTTGCAGCGGCGCCTTCGCTCCTCCACCGCGGCCTCATGTCTTCATCGCCTTAGCCGCATTGACCGCGGCCGGGAATGCCCCGTAAGATGAATAAAGTTGGCTTTGCACACACGCAATGGCATCACGTCAAACGGCAGCGAAACCAGCCGGACGCGCATGGGTGCCCCCTCGTTCAACGGCAGGACAGCTGACTCTGGATCAGCATATCGGGGTTCGAATCCCTGGGGGGCAGCCAATGAAATCAATTAGAGACAACGATTTGCTAGCGGGATTTATTGTGCCCTTGCCGCGCACTGAACTGTCTCAACCCTGTGTCAACAGATTCTCGCTGCTCTGACCATGCGCCGACACTTCTCGCGGACCTCAGTAATTGGAGCAAAGTGACGGTGCACCTCTGGCAACTCGGCGGCGATGGCAGGGCTAACTCTTGAGGAACTGCCGGAATCGAACTCCAGGATCTGGACCGAAGCGAGCGCGCGCCTGTGCAACTGCTTACACAGTGGTCCTGTTAGCGCCGGCCGAGATACCGCCATCGGCGAGAAGCGTCTGGCCGGTTACGTAACGGCTGGATTCGGAGGCCAGAAAGACGACGGCTCCGTCAAGATCGTCGGGGCTCCCTGGCCGCTTCGCGGGTATGCGATCCGTGCGGTACTCCACCCATGCCGCATTCTCATACATGACCCCGTGAATGCCTTTGGGTTGAGCCCGTGATCAATTCACTGCATGGAAGCGGCGATTCACTTATGGTTTCAGGACTCCCTTGACAAGCTTGCCTGAACCCATTCCTTCAAACACATCACGCCATTCGGAGAGAGGTGAAATCCGGTTGAGGATCGGATCGAGGTCAATCTTTCCGCTGGAAAGAAGTGAGAGAACTTTTTCCCATATTGGCCAATTGTGAGAAAAGCTGCCCTGAAGAGTGACTGCTTTCTGAACAAGTTGATCGAGCGAGAAGTTCAAGGGCTGCGGCCCCCAGCCCACTTTTGTAATCTGGCCTGCCGGACGGACAATGTCGAGCGCCAGCTTGAGTGTTGCAGAGACACCCGCGGCATCGATAACCAAGTCGACACCGAGGCCGTCGCCTAAGTTCTTAACCCATTCGATAATATCTTCGCCATGGGCGCCTAGAACTGTGTCCGCACCAATCCGCTTTGCGGTTTCAAGCCGCGAGACATCGGCAGGAATCCCAATTACGATGAGATGCCCTGCTCCAGCGAGCTTGGCCATCGCCGCACAAAGCAGACCGATTGGCCCCGGCCCGATCACCGCAATCGTGTCCCCCGGGCGCGGGTGGGAGTTCCCGCAAACCGCGTTATAAGCAACACAGCACGGCTCAGTCAGTGCAGCTTTTTCCAGGGCCAGGGACTCAGGAACGCGATGCAGACAACGTGCCGGAACTTTGACAAAAGACGCCATGGCGCCGTCCACGCCATACCCGAAGCCAAGCCTCTTGGGGTCCAGATTGTATAGGCCCCGGCGAATGTATGCGGAATCCGGAGGAAGCTGCGCTGCCGTTTCGCTCACCACCCGGTCGCCCTCCTTGAAAGCCTTGACGCGGGCGCCAGGTTTGGCAACGATGCCGGCGAATTCATGGCCAAGGACGACTGGATAATTGACCTTCCAGCTCTGTTTGCCGGCAAATTGGTGCAGGTCGCTGCCACAGATGGCCGCTGCTTCCACCTTGAGCAGCACATCGTCCTCACCAATTTCCGGAACAGGAAGCTCACGTAGCTCTACGGAGCCGGGCTCCTTAGCGTAGTTAACCAGTGCGATCATAGACATTATCCCCCATCCTCCAGACGGATCAGACTATACTCCACGATACTGGTATGTCAACTTGGCAGCGCCGGTGGCAGTGGCTCAGTTTGAATTCCACATCACTACTCAAAGTGAGACACTACCGCGCCGGTCGAGATGCCGCCATCGACGAGAAGCGTCTGGCCGGTTACGTAACGGCTGGATTCGGAGGCCAGAAAGACGACGGCTCCGTCAAGATCGTCGGGCCTCCCTGGCCGCTTCAAGGGAATCCGATCCGTCAGGTATTCCACCCACGCCGTATCCTGGTACATGACCTCATTTTGCCGGGTGCGAAACCAGCCCGGCGCAAGGCAGTTGACGGTGATCCCGTATTTCCCCCAGTCGTCGGCCAGGCTCATGGTGAGTTGCTTGATGCCGCCGCGGCTGGCGCCGTAGGGCCCCAGGCCGGCATAGCCCGCGACGCAGGTCACCGATCCAATGTTAATGATGCGCCCATAGCCGCGCTGGATCATGCCCCGCGCTACAGCCTGCGCCACAAAGAACGAGCCGCGCAGGTTGGTTTCGAGCACCGTGTTCCAATCCTCCCAGGTTACGTCCAGGGCGAGTTTGCGGACATTGCAGCCGGCGTTGTTGACCAATATATCGATGTGGCCAAAGTGCGCTTCGATGGCAGCGACAGCGCTCTGGATGCTGTTGTAGTCGCGGACATCGAGCTCGACGGAGAAGCTTTGCCGCCCGAATGCGTGAACCTCGCCGGCAAAGGCCGGGAGCGACTGCACATCGCGGCTTGTGAGGGCGATATCCGCGCCCGCGCGCGCCAGTGCACGGGCGAAGTACTGCCCCAGGCCGCGGCTGGCGCCCGTGACCAGCGCCACCCTGCCCGATAAGTCAAACAGAGAGTCCGTCATAACTGTGTCTGACACGATCTTATGGTTGAAGCACGACCTTCAGCAGGCCGGGTTCACGCGCATAGAGACGGCGAAACCACTCTGCCCCCTCTTTGAGCGGAGCCACAGCGGAGAGGAGCGGCTCGACCCGGATCGCCCCCCGAGAGATAAGCGAAATGCACGCGGGGTATTCGCCGGAAGACGCGCAGGATCCCTGCAGGCGAATTTGGCGCGTCACGGTGAACTGAAGACCGAGTTCAACCGTGGGAGCAACATTGCCAACCAGTGTGACCGTTGCCCCTTTGCGCACAGCATCGATGGCAAGCTTCACGGTTGGCGAGATGCCGACGCACTCCAGCGCGACATCCGCGCCCCGGCCCGAGGTGAGTTGCTGAATGTCGGGGATGGGGTTGGCTTTCCCCGAGTTGAACGTAGCGGTTGCGCCGAGGCTGCGCGCCATTTCAAGGCGAGTATCGTCCACATCGCAAACCAAGACCCTGCCGGCGCCGGCGAGCAGCGCGGCCTGCAACGTCAGGAGGCCGATCATGCCGGCACCGACGACGACGACTGTATCGTCCAGAGCGATTGGGGTAAGGGACACGGCGTGAACCGCGATCGAGACGGCTTCAATGAGAGCCGCGTTCGCAAACGGCATATTGTCCGGCAGTGGATACGCGATGCGCGCGGGAACGGTGACGTATTCGGCAAATGCGCCCATGCGGCGGAAATCGGGCGTGGAAACTCCGATGATTTCGCGGTTATCGCACAGATTCACCTGGCCTCTGCGGCAGTAGAAGCACTTGCCGCAAAAGACGGTCGAATCAAACGTGACGCGGTCGCCGGGCTGGAAACCAGTTACCGCGCCGCCGACAGCCTCGACAATTCCAGCGGCTTCATGGCCCATGACGATGGGAGGGATACGCCGCCCCGTGCTTCCATCGTATCCATGCACATCGCTCCCGCAGATGCCACACGCCTGAACGTGGATGAGCAGGTCATCGTCGCCGGGTTCGGGTTTTGCCATATCGATGAGGTCGAGCTTTTTGTACTCAGAGAGAACGAGCGCCTTCATGGATTCTCCTTGTAGATTGGGCAGCGGTCCAAAGAATAAGAGCCTAGCTGGCTCTTGGTCAGACTTCGATCCAGGATCATCGTTTTCATTGACCGCAGCAGGATATATGATATATCAGAAATTTGCGTGACGCTACCGCGCATACTTTGTTCGCTGATATGAGATCCCGGATGCAGCCATGCATCGCGAGAGACAGAAAAAGTGGAGGGCGCCGGGTTTCGCATTTCTTGCGATGGTGATCAACGATCTCAACCGCCAGAGGCTGCCGAGGATGACGCCTATGCCGATACAGCAATTCCATATGTCGGCGAATATGCCCCGTCAAAATGCCTTTCGTGAACAAACCAGGCTCGACACTCAGCTCCGGGAGTTACTCTGGCGGCAATTTTGATTGGGAAGGAAGCGCCGGGCGATCGCCGGGTACGATGAACATTCGGGATAGCGTATCCCGTTGCGTCAGTTGAGAGAACCGGGCCAAGGCCGAAGACATTTGCTCAGACCAACCTGCCGGCCCCACATTTCGCTTGCAGAAACGCGGCGGAATTTACATTTACTCCGCACATTGAGATTACGTGCCCTGACTGCCCAAGCCATTCCCCGGCTTCTTGCCGTTTTCTTTAGGAATCTTGCTCTTCAACCGCCAGGAGCCCCCATTATCGTAGTGCGCGAGACGCTCCAACACCTGGTCGAGGCCATACCGGACGTGCGCTCGCATGGCAGTGTCGGCGACCAACGGATCACCGCTGCACAACGCTTCGGCTAAGGTCGAGTGGAATCCCTCCGGCTGGGTACGCCGGTTAGCGGCCATATCATAGAGCCAGTTGAAGATCAGCACATTCTCTTTCTCAATGGCACGGCGCAGCCCTGGGCAGCAAGCCAGTTCCGCAATCCGCATATGAAATTGCATATGTTGAGTGTGTTCAGAGAACAGGAATCGTGAGTCCCCCGGTTCCAGCGAGCACTTCTTATGCAGTTCATCCAGACGCTGGGCGCTGGTGCGAAGCTGCTTTCTCTCCTCGTCAGTGATGTTCTGCGCGCACAGCCTTGCGGCCTGCGATTCCAAAGCCTCGCGAATGAGATTACTGTCGCGAATGTCTTGTTCACTGGGTATGCGTACCCGCGTTCCAATCCGGGGGCGACATTCAACCAGCCCCTCCGCCTCCAGGCATTTGAGAGCCTCGGTGATGGGCAAGAAGCTCATGTTAAGCCGCTTGGCGAGCCTCCTCCGCGACAGGACGTCTCCTATCGACAACTCTCCCCTGAGAATTTCATCGTGAATCTGTTGGTAGGCTCGGTTGTATAACGATTCCTTAGCGACGTTCAGCCGGCTTGGCGTGCGCGCAGTTTTCCCCAAACCAGATTTACCGATCACTCGTGGCTCCACAAGCTAAAGGTAGACAAAGCCTTACATCCACTTGTTCTATATACTACCATTATTTTGATTTACCACTTCCCGAGCAGAGCTATACTGCGCGGCGGATGCCTGGGAGGTGGAGAAAGCCTTCCCTGAGCTTGCCGAAGGGCCCTGCCACGGTAGCCGTCGATGCAACCGAGCTGGCGCCAGGAGTACAACTGCGAACGCCCGCACAGCTCATTGGCTTACAAGACGCCGCGGGAGTTCGCGGTATCACAGGGCTATGGAGAAGTGGAAAGCAAACAGCGCTTCCCACATCTCCACAGCCCCGACTACGACGACGGCGGGCTATACTCGTTTTCAAACCAAAACCGGGAAACTCCAGTTATGGCCGGATGAGAAAAACGGGGCAGGCCAATTCAGGCACGCGCGACGCAGGAAATGTCACATCGACATTTCCTGCGGAAGCACCTTTCCCCCAGCCGCCCCGATGCGATCCCAGGGTTGATCACTTCGCCGGCTCGGTAATCGTCAGCGTCTGGTTCTCGATCAGTCCATTAGTCAGGACCTGTTTAAGGCCCGATGGCCAATCCACCTCGATCCGATCTATTTTTGTCGCATCGCCGAGGCCGAAGTAGAGCGGCAGGACACTCTGCGACAAATAGCCGGATTTGCCATCGACGTACCTTGTCTGCGTCATGCCGTTCGCTTGCAGCCGGACCCATGCGCCCAGGCCGTTGCGGTTGGACTTTGTGCCGACGAGCACTACCTTGAGCCAATGGATCTTCTTCACCTGGGCCAGGTCGCTGATCAGAACCATCGGCACGGAGTTGAAATCGTTGGTGACAATATCCAGGGCGCCGTCGTTATTCAGATCGAAGATGACCGAAGACCGGCTTGCACGCGGAGCGGTCAGCATCACTGGCTGGTGATACCCTTCACAGAAAGTCTTGAACTCGTCGACTAACTTGCTCGTGTCAGTGCAATCCACGACAAACCAGGGTGTATAAGGCTCCTTGCGAGGCTCAATCCCAAGAAGAAACTCGGAATCGAGGAATTTCTTGCCTCGGTTATTCAGCAGCATCGAATTGATCCCATAGCGGAATGGATAAGTCATACCGGATGAAATGAATATATCTTGCCATCCGTCCGCGTTGATATCGGCAACGCTAACTCCCCAAGGCCAAAGGTTTTCAACGCCGATCTTGTCGGAAATCTCCTCGAACTTGCCTCCGCCGAGATTTTCGTAGAAGGCATTGCCGAACATATACTTGCTGGCCGGGCCGCCCAGCATGTCCCCCCCCACGGAGTCGTGACTTTTAACTTCTCCTGACTCGGACTTATATCCCCCATCATGTCGGAGTGCATGTCAGTCACCATCAGACTCAATCGGCCAGTGTTATTGTAGTCAAAAAACTTAACGCCCATCGAGCCCCACGGCGTCTTGGGAAAATACTTCGCAGTCACATCGACGAATTTCTTGCCTCCTTCGTTCTCGTAATACTGGTCCGCTCCCTGCATGTTCAGGAAATAAATTCCCGGGTAGCCATCGCCTTTCAAATCGGCAACGTCGGCATCCCCGCACCAGCCGTGCGGATCCAGCCCCACCTCCGCAGTCACGTCCTTGAACTTGTAATTGCCCATGTTCTTGTAAAGAACCGGGTGCTCAAAGCGTTCCGGATGCAGATGGCCGTAGAATGCGTCGGGAAGGCCGACGTATGCCCCGTCCGCATCTTTCTCATTGGTGGTATACACCCCGATGTTGCACACCAGCAGGTCAACCAGGCCATCCTTATCGTAATCGAAGAACAGGGCCCCGGAAGAATGCGAGACCAGGTCGAGGCCGGCTTCCTTGGTAATGTCTGTGAAATGGCCGTGGCCGTCATTCTTGAAGAGAACGTTACCTCCCATGACGGTCGTCACGAAGAGATCCTGGTGACCCGAGTTGTTGACATCCGCAAACGCCGCGGCAACGCTGATGCGGCCTTTCAAGCCGACGCCGGCCTCGTCCGTAATGTTTTTGAACTTTCCATTGCCCAGATTCTTCCAGAGCTCATTTTCGCCGACCTGATTCACAAAGTAGATATCGTACAGCCCGTCCCCGGTGACATCCGCCACGGCGATACCCGAGCCATGGTCGTAGTGAACTTTCATATAGCGTTGCTTGCCATAGATCGTTATACCTGGACGGAACGTGATCCCGCTCTCCTTCAACTCGTCTTTGAAATGAAATTGGTAAAACACATTGAACTGGTTGACCGTTTTGAGTTGTGCTTCTTGCCGTGCGTCCAGAGTATCCAGCCCTACGTCCTCTATTGGATACTGCACCTCCGGCATGGGGGTGGGGGGGGTGGCTTCTTGAGCGGCGAGTGAAGTTGCAAATATTCCGGTAGTTGAAATGGTCAAGCAGGCAGAGAGAAGAAACGATCGAGAAAGCATTTTACCTCCAAGTCGAGTGTGAAGCGGCTCGGTATTCCGTCCGCTGTGGTAAGTAACCGCTGCTTGAAGAAAAGTTCGCGGAAAGCTGATGTCTATCGCCAAACTACTCCAGCAACCAGTTTACAATCATTCACTTGCAGAGAATTCCTCAACCTGCAAGAGCCGCAATGAATACCACCGCCGCCGCGATGGCCCTTTTTGCGCCACCACGAACGATAATGGGATGAGGGTCCAACGGCAACGGCATCCGGCTGGCAACATTTGAAGCCCACGCGCCTCGATTGGTTTGCATGGGTCTTGAGCCGGAATCTCCGTTTTGCCTTTTGGCTGCGAACCAGTATACCCCCATCGGCCTCCGCTCGCGATCTTTTTTGCATCTGTTGCCGTCCCAAAGCTCCGGGCGTGCCCGGCTGGGCTGCCTTCGGGGCCAAAGAACCGAGATTTTTCCCCTTTCGAAGCGATCTCTCAGACACCCCTCCCTCCACTCCCCTCCGTCGTCCAAATTAGCTTCGCATCCCCGCCGGGCGCGTCCGGTTCTTCGGCTCTGGAAAGAATACAGAAAAAGATCGCGGCAGCGGCAACTGGCGGCATACTGTCGCCGCCGGGAAAGCAAAATGGAAATCCCAGTTCAAAGCGTTTCGGGGGAAGCTGCCATGGCTCGCAAGCAGGGCGGTTAAATTTTCGATATTATGTTTACGGCGGCAAGAATAGACTGGTTTATGATTTCTGCAAGGAGTTTGGTCAGCATCAGGCACGGCAGGTCGCCCATGCTTCGCAGTGATATGGCTCAGAAATTAATGAGAATATTCATCGCATTTCTCTTGATGTTGGCGCCAGCATTCGCGCAGGCTCCCGATGAGGTGACCCCATTGCTGAACCAGGGGGCGTCTCTTATTCACGCAGGTCAGTTGGTTCAGGCTCAGGAGCTCTTCGAAAAGGCGCTGCGCAGATTCCCCGGCAATGCGGATCTTTCTTTCGATCTGGGCACGACCTTCTTTCTTCAGCATAACTGGCTTAAGGCGATAGAGAATTACCAGACGAGCCTTCTCGCCAAGCCCGATCAAGTCGACGCTCTTTATTTCATGGCGCAGGCCTACTATCAGAGCTCCGATCTCGCGCGCGCGCGCGAAACCATTGCCCGCGCCGCCGCTTTGGCCCCTGGTAACCCGGACGTTTGCCAGAAGTATGGAGAGTATCTCGTCAGTAGTAAAGACAAGGATAGGAGCGGGGAGGGGCTAAAGTGGCTTAAGAAGGCCCGAAGTCTCAACCCAAACCTGAAACGGATTGACTACGACCTCGGCGTGGCGGGGTTGAGTTTGAAGGATTATCCAAGCGCTGCCGCCAGCTTTGAGGCCGAGCTTAAGAAAGACCCGGAGAATGGCAAAGATGCTTTCTTGGTCGCGGAATCCAGGTCGCTGACGGGCGAGTGGGAAAAGGCGCGAGACAACTACAATTACGCCATTTCTCATGGGTATTCAAGCGCTTCCGCTTATCTTGGACTCGGAAGGTCCCTGGTACAGTTGGGAAGCAATGAAGCCGCCATCCCGCCGCTGCGGCATGCACTGGCCTTGCAGCCTTCGCTGGCCAAGGCGCACTTCCTGCTCAGCAAGGCATACCGTCAAGTCGGCTGTCTCGATCAGGCAAAGCGCGAGACGAAAATTTTTGGGCAGATGCAAGTATTTGCTCCTGATAAAGTTACGCCATTACTGACCCAGGGAGAGGGCCTCGCTACCGCGGGCCAACTGGTTCAAGCCCAGGAGTTTTTCGAGAACGCTCTGCGCAAATTCCCGGGCAATCCGGATCTTTTATTTAATCTGGGCATGACCTTCTTTCTCCAGCATGACTGGCCGAAGGCGATTGAGAATTACAAGAAGAGTCTTCTAGCCAAGCCGAATCAAGTCAACCCCCTGTATTACATGGCGCAGGCCTACGTTCAGAACTCCGATCTCAGGCTCGCGCGCGAAACCATTGCCCGCGCCGCCGCTTTGGCCCCTGATAACCCGGATGTTTGCCAGAAGTACGGGGAGTATCTCGCTGCTTCAAAAGAGACGCGCGAGGAGGGACTTAAGTGGCTTCAGAAGGCCCGGACTATGAATCCCTTCCTGGAACGAATCGATTTTGACATCGGTCTGACGGATCTCTATTTGAAAGACTTCCAGGGCGCGAGGGTCACCTTTCAGGCCGTGCTGGAGAAGGACCCGGCCAATGGGGAGGCGGCCTTCCTGGTCGCCGAATCCTGGTCGGCGCTGGGCGATTGGGGAAAGGCGCAAGACAACTACAACTACGCTCTCTCGCATGGATATTCAAGCGGCCCCGCATACTTTGGACTGGGAACAGCGCTGATGCAGTTGGGAAGCTATGAAGCCGCGCTGGCGCCACTACAGCGTGCCCTTGACTTGCAACCCTCGCTGATCGACGCGCACCTCCAACTGAGCAAGGCATACGGCCAACTTGGCCGGCTTGAGGATGCGCGGCGCGAGACAAAGCTTTATGAAGAGATGAAAGCGAAGGATCCCGATGCGGTGCCCTCTTTGCTGGACCAGGGGTATGCCCTTATTCACGCAGGTCAACTGATTCAAGCCCAGGAATTCTTCCAGAAGGCGCTGCTCAGATTCCCGGACAATCCAGATCTCTCTTTCTACCTGGGCATGGCCTTTTTTTACCAGCATAACTGGCCTAAGGCGATAGAGAATTACAAGAAGAGCCTTCTCGTCAAGCCCGATCAAGGCGACGCTCTTTTTTACATGGCGCAGGCCTACTATCTGAGCTCCGAACCCAATCTCGCGATCGAAACCATTGCCCGCGCCGTCGAGTTGGCCCCTGATAATCCGGATTATTGCCAGGAGTACGGGGAGTACCTCGCCGAAAATATGGATAAGCGCCTGGATGGGCTCAAGTGGCTTAAGAAGGCCCAAAGCCTCAACCCAAACTTGGATCGGATCGACTTCGATATTGGTATGGCGCAGTTCAATTTGAACGACATTCGAAGCGCGGCTGCCAGCTTTCAGGCCGTGTTGAAGAAAGACCCGGCAAATGGTGAGGCTGCCTTCTACCTCGGAGACTCCTTGTCAGGAATAGGCGACTGGGAGGGGGCGCGAGACAGCTACATCTACGCTCTCTCGCATGGAACTTCAAGCGCCTTCGCGTACTATGGGCTGGGTGCAGCGCTGGTGCAGTTGGGAAGCTATGAAGCCGCGCTCGCGCCTCTAAAGAATGCGCTGGAACTGGACCCGTCGCTCAAGAAGGCACACTTCCAGCTCAGCAAGGCATACCGCCAACTCGGCCGGGTTGAGGAGGCACAGCATGAGACGAAACTCTTTGAAGTACTGGATCAAGCCGGGAGCAGCTCCTCTACATATGCCGAGTTTCAGGCCGCCACGCAGACGCCGGCTTGGGCCCACGTGAAGGCTCTGCTCGAGGAGAACAAGGAACAGGAGGCGCTGGACTACGTGGCGAAGCTGCCGAGCCGGGTTCAGAACAACGCACAGAGTCTGAATCCAGGTCCATACTATCTGCTCGGCGTCGTATACCACACCATGGGCCGGATCGACGACGCAAAGCGCGTGCTGGCGATTGCCCGGGCAAAGACGCCAACGAACGCCCAAATCCCTGCCTATCTTGGCGTGGTGCAACTGTCTACGGGAGAAGTCGACCAAGCGGAGAAATCGTGCGACACCGCGCTTGCGCTCGATCCTACCAACGAGCTGGCGCTCATTGTTTTGGCGCACATAAGATACAAGCAGCAGCGGTGGGAGGATGTCATCGCGTATCTGGAAAGATCGCACACCGCCAACCCCGGCGCGCTTTATATGCTTTGCGATGCATATTACCGGGTGGGCAAGACCAGCCAAGCCATCTTTACGGCAGAGGCCATTCGAACCCTCGCCGCAGACAACAGGGGTCTACTCGATGACCTGGATCAGTTGGTCAAACTGCATCAGGCCGGCCAGCCGGCCTCTGCTTCAAAGGCCGACCAGCCCGTCTCTTCTCCAAATTAGGTTGCCCGGTCTGGCTCGCCAGGCAGCAGAAGCGATCAGCCTGCAACCGGTCTCATAAATGCCTCTGCTGCATAGTGAGCATGGGTGGGACCCAACATCAAGGCGGGGCCCAAGATTCCAGCGAGTTGACAAAGATGGTTTATGAGACCGATTCCAGGGGCTCCTCGATGGTCATGATGCGGTCCACTTCGACGTCGTGAAGCACCTGCTTGATGCCGCTGGGCCAGCGAATCTCCATCTCTTTGATGCGCCGGTTGGCTCCCAGGCCGAAGTGTACCCGGCTGTCGCTGGAAGAGGCGTACCCTATCGCCGTGGTCACCTCGTTCCACTGCGAACGGCCGTCTTCGGTGACAATCCGAATCTGCGCGCCGATCGCCATGCGATTGCTCTTCCTGCCGATCAGATTCAGCAGGATCCAATGGTTGTTTCCGCCCGTGATGTTGTGGAGCAATAGGGTGGCTCCGCCCAGAACCGAGACCACCATGTCTAAACGTCCGTCGTTGTCAATGTCGCCGAAGGCCACGCAGCGATGCGGGGCTTTCTTCAGAAAATCCGGGCCGGCCGTCGCGCTCACATCCTCGAATTTCCCGTTGCCTAGATTGCGGAAAATCGTGTTGGTTTCCGGGTAGCTCCGGGTCGGCACATGCAGACTGATCGTGTCTAGAACCTCGGACCGGGCAACGAACAAGTCCTTCCAGCCGTCGTTATCGAAATCCGCGAATCCGTTGCCCCACCCCGACATTCTTGCAGTCTCGGCCAGCCCAGCGCGCGTGGTCACGTCCTCGAAACTTCCGTCGCCGTTGTTCATATACAACGGAAACATCTCGTACTCCACGGCAGTGTGCCAGATGTCCGGCCGCCCATCGTTGTTTATATCCCGGAAATCGGAGCCCATGCCTGAGAGCGCTGAGCCGTCCCCTCCATACGCTACCCCCGCCAACTGGGCGACTTCTTCAAATTTCTTGCCGCCCAGATTGTGAAACAGAAAGTTGGGAGTGGTGTCGTTGGCCACAAAAGCATCCAGGTAGCCATCGCCGTCATAATCCGCAAAGGAAACGCTCATGCCTTTGCCTAAGCACGCCGCGATCCCCGTCTCCTCCGAGACATCCGTAAAGGTTCCATCCCCATTGTTGCGGTAGAGCGTGTTATGCAGGGGAGCGTAATACTTGGGATGGCAATAGTCGCGGATTCCATCTCCCATTCCGCAAACCGGATCCTTGTTCACCTCCCACTTGCAGTAGTTGACCACAAACAGATCCAAGAGGCCATCGTTGTTGTAGTCGAACCAGCCAGCGCCGACCGACCACATCTTTCTGCCGTACAGCTCTCCCCCTGTCACACCCGCCTTCTCGGTTACATCGGTAAAGGTGCCGTCGTGGTTGTTGTGAAACAGCTGATTGCGATTGCCGGTAACAGAGGACACATACAGATCCGGCCAGCCGTCGTTGTCGTAATCCCCGACGGCCACGCCCATCCCATAGCCCTCCCCGGCCAAACCCGCCTTCTCGGTTACATCGGTGAAGGTGCCGTCGTGATTGTTATGGAAGAGCCGGTTCCAATAGGCGGGCGATTCCTTCTTCAGCGAGGGAATGGCGGCGCCCCCTACCAGGTAGACATCCAGGTACCCATCGCGGTCGTAGTCGAACAACGCCACGCCGCCTACCATGGCCTCGATCTGGTTCTTATTCGGCGTCGGTGAATTCTCGGTCACATAGTACAGTCCGGCCTTGGCCGCGATCTCCTCGAATCGAATCTCAACCTCGCGCGGGCCGTTGTCTTGGCCGGGGGCGCGCAAAACCGGCGCCGCGACGGCGCAGCTTGCGGCCATGTGCAAAAACTTCCTCCGGGTGATCCCGTCTCGGCCCTTTAGAATATTGGACTCAAATCTCTTTTTTGCCATCTACTCCTCTGCATCCGAACCGCCGGCGGCCGCGCTCTTCGCTCTTCCAGCCATATCGCTACGACCCCCAGGGGAACAGAGATCGGCTACTGGGAAGATCGATGGAGAAGAGCCCTTTTAGCTGCATAAGTCCTGTAAGAAGCGGCAGTGACGATAACGCAGCGCCGGCATCCGGTCTAATTCTAAGCGGCTTGGAACGGGCGCGTCAACGGTGCGCTTCGCTCCCGCATTCTTCCCTGCTCGTTTCCTGCTCTATTTCGCTCTTACTCAAAGAAATCCGCGGAGATTTTCCAGTTGTTCCAGCCATATAGGCAACCGGCCGCCGCAAAAAAGAAGAGGCTTTCCCCCTCTCGTACCGAGAGGGGGAAAGCCTCCAGAATGGTTACAAGCTCAGAACTTCACAAGACTAGAAGTTGAATCGAGCTGAAAGCGTCATCTGTCTTGGGTCAATGTAAGACAAACTCATGGCTCCGGCATTGTTGCCGGCATTTTGTCCTACCAAGCTGCCCGAGGACGGATCGTTAGCGTGGATGAGATTGCCATAGCTGTTGTTTATGGCGTCCCCTTCGTAATTGGCATGGTTAAACGCGTTGGTAGCCTCGGCAAGGATCTCAAACGACATCCCTTCCGTGATCGGGAACTTGCGACTCACTGACAAGTTCACGTTCTGGAAAGCGGGCATCCGCAACTGAGGCATAGCCTGCGGCGTGACTCCCTGCCAGTATTGTGCTTGATGCCAGGACACCGGCACCGCCGGCACCGCCGGCGTATCATCCGTCGCAGGGATCGCAGGCGCCCCAGGCCACTCCACCATCTGGCCCGTGAAGGCATCCGGGTTCCAATACGGCTTCGTGTTCGATGAGGGGATATACGTGCGTCCGTCGGGTAGAGTGATAGGGCTTGAGCCGTTAGCCCATTTTTCAAAGGAGTGTGGCAGTTTCAGTGGCTGTCCCGTGTAGAGGCAGCGTCCGTTCTCGGAGTTGCCGCCGCCTGCTTGGCCGCAATTCGGTCCCCAGGGCTGTCCTTCCTGTAGAGTGACAACCGTGGCGAGGTTCCATTGGCCGATTATAGCTCGCGCGACAGGGTTACCGGGATCGAACCGCTGACCTTTCCCCGTGGGCGTCAGATACGACACCACGGCGACCAAACGATTCGGGACATCGTAGTTGAGGAGACTGCGGTTGTGGGAATTGTCGCGGTAGTCGCCCCCGCCCAATGGCGTCGCACCAGTGCTCACTTGCGATTGGGCGTAGGTACTACCGTTCCCGTTCGTGGTCGTCTGCCCGCCCGTGAGCCCGGTGGCGCGGGAGTACATGTAGCTGAACTGCGCCGACAGCCCGCTGCTATACGAGTGTTGCGCTTTGAGTTGCAGGGAGTGATACAAAGAAGTGGCATTGTCGCCGACGAGGTACCCGCCCAACCAGGCCATATAGGCCTCCGACGCCTCCAACGTCGATATTGTGGCGTGGCCGATGTCGCCAGACGCCCCGCTAGCCAGAGCCGGGAGAGGATTGGCGACCTGGAGTTGCGCCGGGTCTGTACCGCCGTTGGTAGTCATCCACGTACTCTGCCAGCCCTGCAAGACGGACCAGGGAACATCCCACGTCCCGTTCATTGGCTCGTCGCGCCATGCGATGTGGGTGCCTCTCGATCCGATATAGCCCGCGGATGTGATCCAGCCGCCGAATCGCCGCTCGAGAGTAAGGTTCCACTCGTCCATGAAGGTGTTCCTGCGGTTTCGCTGGAAGCATCCGGGATCCCCGACTCCGCCATATACCCCCGGAGCTTGGACGGCGCCCAATGCCGGGATGAGTTGCGTCTCAGCCGGATCCCCGAACCCGAGGGCTTCGGTGCCCGCGGGACGCCCAGTAGTGTACGGGCCTGGGCCGTAGGGGATAGCGTTAGTACCGCCCGCGAACCCGCTGGCGCCATAGATCGTCCCGCCGGCGTTAAATCCCGAGTTGGACGGGGTGTAGATCCGTCCATATCCCACCCGGAGCACGCCTGAACTGCCGATCTGATAAGCGGCGCCGATGCGAGGGCCGATATTATTCCACTGGGTACTCCACAGATTGCGAGAATAGCCCGGCATTCCCGCAAACACGAAGAGGCCCAAGCCGGCTTGGGGATTGATAACGGGGGGAGTAGCGAGGGCACTGGAATTGGGAATGACACTGATCCCCGTCGCCGTGAACGGGTTCGACGAACTCAAATCATAGTCGCCTATCCTGTTGTAGCGGTCCGTCGGCCCAGGCTGGATCTCGTAGCGAATGCCCAGATTGACGGTCAGTTTTGGAGTCGCCTTCCAGTCGTTCTGGGTGTAGAAGGCCAACATTTTCGCAGCCAGCGCGGGATCGGCAGTGGTGCCGGGCTGAAGCTGCCATCCCTGAGCGCCGATGAAGGTCTCAGCGGAGCTATCGCCGCTCTGGTAAGCTAGATCGTTACCAGGGCCGCTGCCGCCGGTGAGGGCGCCGTAATACTCGCTGTTGCTGTCGCCCGCACTATACATCGGAGTGGCCGATCTGAGGCTCGTCCCAATTGGAGAGGTAGACGCGGTATTCGGCGCCCTCCTTCAGGGTCCACTTGCCCAACAACTTGGTGACGCTTGCGGCGAGCGCATGGTTGGTCTGGTGTTCATTCTTGCGTTCCCAGATGTCCCAATTCTCATTCCAGCTGACGTCGCCGCCCGTCCATCCGATCGTTGGAGCTACGCCCGGGACTGAGATGTATGCTTGTACGCTGGCCGGCATGCCCCATGATTCGTAGGTGGATGCCGAGAACCCCGTGCCGGTATCGGGCTTGGCGGCCGTGGCATGGATCCGATTGACGCCATAGCGAATATCGACGATCATGGTCGGACTGACGGTGATCGTGTCGCCGATGGCCCCAAAGTAGTTTTCGTCCGTATACTGGATGCCCCACCCGCCGTTTGTTCCGTCGATCAATGGGCTATAGCCCGCTTGTGCCGGAATGCCGGACGTCCACGTGTTGAGCGCACTGGCAGTGCCGCTCTGCAAGCCGCCACTGGCATAAAACGTATTCTTGGGTATGAGGTGAACGTCGATCCGCGCGCTGAAGTTGGTGCGGACAGTGGTAGCACTCCCGCCCCAATGGAAGTTGTTGTCCTGTTCAATATTGTCGGGCGTGCGATTCGGCAGCGGGAACTGACTCTCCATGACCAAGGCTGCCGAGTTGGGAGTGTTGACATAATCGCCGGAAGCTGTGGGTAGTGGTATGTTTGGCGTATTAGTAGAACTCGCGCCACTGCAGGTTGCTGTGTTCGCCCCTTGCGGGTACTCCGTTCGAGTGAACACCTGTCCACTTTCCCCATACGCGACCGCCGTCCACGGATTATAGAACTCCGAGTGGATCGGATTCCCATAATTGTCCCTGAAGCAAGAGGCACTGAAGTCTCCAGTGCGCTGAAGAGCCGTGGGAACCGTGAGCAATCCATTTTGAGTGCTTGGGTGCTTGTCGCGGCTGTAGGAGGTAAAGAAGAACAGCTTGTCTTTGCCATTGAAGATGTAGGGGATACGGACGGGCCCCCCGACGGCGCCTGACATTTCATTCAAACGGTACTTCCCCCTGGCAAAATTCTGGACATTGTTTGAAGTGCCATTGGCGTTGAAGATTTCGTTGCGTATGCGATAAGCCAGATCGCCATGGAACGCGTTCGTTCCGCTCTTGGTGGTCATTTGAATCACGCCCAGGCCCCCGCCAAGGTCGGCGGGAAGGGTGTTGGTCGTGACAGAGACTTCCTGGAGGGCGTCGCGATTGGGCAGTTGCGTGGCTTCGTGCCAGCCCGCGCCCTGCACGCTAAGTCCATCCACCTGAACATCGTTGTTGCCGACCTGACCACCGTTGATGTTGATCCCGGACATGGATTGCCGATCGCTGTACCCAACGCCGAGCGCTTCGTTGTTGTACATTTGCGAATTTGGCACCACGCCGGCCTGCAACGTCGAATAGTACATCGGGTTGTCGTTGATATTGGGGATGTTCATGATGATATTGGTATCCACCAATCCCTGGACCGTAGAGGTCTCGGTCTGAAGTTCCGCCGCCGAGGCCGTCACCTGGACTGTTTGGCTGACACTGCCGACCGTCAACTGCGCGTCGACGCGCACTGTGACTTTGTTTGTGAGCGTGATGCCGGTTTTCTTGTAGGTCTGGAACCCCGGAGCCTGCACCGTCACCGTGAACAACCCTTGTGAAAGGTAGGGCACCGTGTATTCACCCACGGAGTTGGACTTGGTGGCTGTGCTGACCCCTGTATTTACCTCGGTCAGCGTGATATTTGCGCCCGCAACTACGGCGCCCTTCTGATCGGTTACAGTGCCGGTGATGGTGCTGGAATTAATCTGCGCCATAGCCATACCGACACCAAGACTGAGCAACGAAATCAATAACACGATTCTGCTCTTGATCGTCATCTGCCCTCCTGATTGCTGTCTGGTGCTGTGAAGCCTGTGGTTAATGCCGCCGTCGATCCATCGCTCCGATGGGCACAGCTTCCATGCCCGCGGAATCCCGAAAGGAACGGTGGCCAAATATGTAGCAACTGATTATTTTTCATTTTTTGAAGCGATACATTGATATATCAAGCACTACGGCATTGTCAAGAGGCTTGGCCGAAAAAACTTTCGGCTCTGCGCCGGAATCCGGCGAAGTGCCGAAGATGTTCCATAACTATCTGATTCTATAATATGTTAATGGCTTTCCCGGTTCGGGCAGCTTCCCCACGGCACATAGGAGAAACCGACAGCGAAATCGATCGCCGTCCGGAACCGCTGGGAAGCCCGGCTTGCCCGCGAAACCAGCCGGGCCGAAGCATTGGAAGAGCTACGGCGAGGTTTGGCGAGCTGGCGCGGCCAACCGGGACCAAGGCGCGTAAAGCGACTTCCGAACCCTCCTGCCTACCACCGGTAAAAGCGGTAAGGATTGTCTCCCATATTGAAATCCGTGCGATAGTCGGGGTGATAATAGCCGGTCTTGATCCCTTCGGGCATGGCCGTCGGAGGCAGATCCAGCAAGCGGCTGGGTATGGGCGGCTGGCAATCATGCCCCGATCGATTCCCATCCGGACCGACCCACATGCGATCGGGGTTGAGAACCGTTTGGCGCGGCTCGAAAATCCGGCGGTCCACCGCGAAACTGGCGCCCAGATTGGCCAGCAACTGGGCCACCGCGCGCGTGGCACGCCAGCGCGTGTAGCGAAAATAGGTCTTCTCGGCGGCCTCGAAACTATCCGGGTCCACCTGACAGAAGATCGCCACGCCCTTGCCCACCACTTTGCGGCCCAGCAAACCGTCCGCCCCGATCTCCGCCCCGCCGTTCAGAATCAAAGGCGGCTTGTCCAGATAGCAGCGCCAGCGAAGATCGGACGCACTGAGGCCCTTTGCTTCAGGCCAGCCGGGCACCGAGAGAGAGCCCGCGAAATGGTCTTGCGCCGGCTTCAATGTAGTGCCGAGCCACCCCTCTGCCTGCGCTCGCGGCAAAAAGAATACGTTGCCGCCTTCCTGCAGGTAGGTGTTGAGCGCGGTCATATCAACGGTCGCGTCCGGGCCAACGAGCACCAGCCCGGCGCCGGTGTCCAGCGTCTTGGAACGTTCGTAACCCACTCCTATCTTGTCCAGCCACGCCGCGCCCGCGTTACCGCCGACATAAACCACTTTGCTCACTCGCGGCGCCAGTGGCGCGTGCAGTGCATAATCCATGACCTTCCCGGCCATAAGCCGCGCCGCCGGGTCCAAAGTCATATGATCCTCCAGGTCCAGCGTGCTGACGATCAGCCGCCCCTGGCCGTAATCCAGTTCCATCAGCGGCGTGTAGGCCAGGTCAAACTCGGACTCCAGCAGCGGGGTCCATCCGCTGCGGTGCGGCTTCTCAATGGCCCCACTGCTGACCCCGCCCCGGTTGCCCCAATGCCACCCGGCGTAGGGCTGGCCGCCTTCGTTCCCTCTCTGGTAATCTCCCTCGTATTTCGGGTAGGCCTCAATCAGCGTGCTGTCGCCCGTCCAGTCGCGCAGGTCGTCGGCGTCGATCCCCTGGGCGGCCGGGGAATTTGGAGTGGGAAAGACGCGCCGGCTCACCTTCGGACACACCCGCCAGCCGAGGGCTTCGGTGATCCATGCCGGATCTTGCGCAAAGATCAGAGCGCGGCCACCGGCCCGCACGAAGGGCTCCAGCTTGGCAGCCAACATTGGGTCGCTCTTCAGGCCATCGCGCCCGATGACCACCAGCGGCGCTGCCGCGCCATTCCAGGCCTGGGGCGTAAAGCCCAGGTTGGCCAGCATCCTGCCGGTCAGTCCCTGCGGGTCAATCGTGGCTATCGCACCCTTTTGCCGCGGCTCCGCGCCAAAGACCCGGAACGCGAAGGCGTCGTCGTGCGTCACCCCTCCAATGGTCGCGGTGAGCGCGATCCGGCCGTCGGCCTTGCCGCCGGTCTCTACCTGGGGCGCAGTGATCTCGACCGGTATTTTGCGAATCTCCGAAACCGCCAGGGTGCCGCGCAGTTCGCCCTTGCCCACTGTCTTCCCGTCGGCGGTGGCTATCCAGGTCGCCGCAAAATTCTGGGGCTGGCGCATATCGTTGATTAGTACGATCTGCTTCTGGAATTTCTGGCCGGCGCTGAAGTGGTGGTCTTTAGCGGTATATGCCTCTGGCCGGCCGGCGATCCACGCCAGCGTCGGGAAGTTGACCTCCTTAAGTTCGTCCTGTACATGCGACCAGGTGCGCAGACCTCCCGGCAGTCCCGCAGTGCGCCAGCTTTTGCTGGTGCGCGCGCGGAAGAGATCCTGGATTTTGAGCATGACAGGAAATTGATCCAACTGATCCTGGCACGACTTGTATTTCATTCCACCGAGGAACTGGCTGTTGAGCCACTGCCTGTACTTTGAATCCTCCGTGGCATAGGCGTCTGTGCCAAAGTAGATGGCGACGTATTCCGTCAACAAAGGCTCGCTGGTGATGTTGGTGCCAAAGCCATCGTGTCCGCGCAGGAACGTGCACTCCACCGGGGTGCCGAACTCGGTCATCGTAATCGGCATCTCGCCGCTCTCTGCCCAGGCGCTCAACCACTCCTCGCGCTCCTGGAGCGGCAGCAGGTCCAGATAGCAATTCGCCGAGTGGACATCGCCCGTATCGGAGCCCTCGTGACTGTAATAGACGCGCGTGGGGTCCAGCTTCCTGATCTCAGCGAACATCTGCTTGGCATCATCCATAAGCGGGCGCCAGAGCGGGTCGCTCTGCGCCCAGCCGTGGCGGCCGAAGTTACGTGGATCCAAATCGACCGCGCTGTTGAAGAAGTTTGCGCCGGAGATCCATATCACCGCGGAGGGATGATTGCGGTAGTAACGCATCCACACGTCGGCGCGCTCAAGGGCACGTTGCCGGTTTTGTTCCCAGACGAGATTCCCGCCTGGATCCCTCATGTACTTGTTGGCGTCAAGAACATACACTGCCCCCAGGTAGCCCTTATGATCGGCCCAGTCGAGGTCCTTTCCGGCGTCTGAAACGTCACCGCGGGTATCCGGATTCCAGTTGCCGAATTCCGCAAAGTTGTCTCCAACCTGGCCGAGCGGACCATTGTAAAAGCAGGGTTGCCGCAAGTGAATGACCGTTCCGTTGAGGTAAAACTGACGGCCTTCAATCCAGAACTCCCGAAAGCCGAATTCCTGATTGAACTGGTCATCCAAGCCCGCTCCCTTCACCGTCAGCCGCAGCGTGTAAAGATGGGGCTGATCCACGTCCCACAGGCGCGGATTCGTCCAGGGCCAGGAGACAGTAACGGCCTGCGTTGGCTTGGCCTCCACCGCCGCGTCCGCCGTGAAGCTCTTCTCCACCTCGCCCTTTTCGTTCAGCATGTCCGCCACGAAATGCACCCGGCCTGCTTGCTTGACGCCGCTAAGGTCCACGTCCAGGGCAACGTCCTTTTTTCGTGTGGAGGTGCGTACGAATGCATCGCTCACATGCGCCTCGGAGGACCGGCTTTCCAGATACACGCTGCCGGTCAAGCCCCGTGTCGCCAGCCTGGCCGCGCTGTAAGTGACGGCCATAAAAGCGTTCTGCCAGAAGTGCCCCACCATCTGCGAGTCCGCGATGGCGGCCACCAGCACCTGGACATTTGCCGTTTGGCCCGGCGTGACCGCGCGCGTGATGTCCACCGTGCCCCAGGGCCAGGGCACCTTGCCGCATTCCTGGCCGTTGACATAGACAATCGCATCCGTGCACACCCGGTCAAAGCGCAGGCTGACCGTGCGGCCCTGCCATTCGGCGGGAATCGGCACCTGGCGCTCGTACCACGCGCTGGCCACGTGCGACCCATCGTCATAGTGCTCCCATTGCGGACCGCTGCCGCGCGCCATAAGCGGACTCCGCAACCGGGTCGACAAAACTAAGTTGGCAGACGTGTCCTCATCTTCACGCGTCGCCCAACTGTCCGGCACGTTGATAAACCCCCAGCCTAGCTTCGGCGGAGCGGTTTCACCGGCAACGGCGGGCATGAAGCGCCACAGGCCGTCGAGCAATGCCCGCGACCGCTTGGCATTCACCGTTTCGATTTTCGATTGGTCCCAATTGAGGCTCATGCCGGCCGGCAGCACGGCGTCGGCCGCCTGCGAGTCGGCCAATGCCAACGAAGGGAGGAGCGTCGCGCCGGCGAGCGCTGTGGTGGATGTCTGGAGGAATCGGCGGCGCGTTAACCCGTCGCCCGGCTGTGAAAGTTTGGGCTTATGCATGGCCGCAGAATAAGACACCGGCGCGCGGGAACGCAACTGCGCTTCTTAAACGTGCCGGAAAAGCAGGAGCCGACTTGAGCAAGCTCATTTCGCCACAAGCGCGGCGTGATCCTGAAGCAGCGCAAACACCCATACAACCAGAAAGCGTTTGGCGAGCTGGCGCGGCCAACCGGGACCAAGGCGCGTAAAACGATTTCCGAAACTCACCGGCCTACCACCGGTAATAGCGGTAGGGATTGTCTCCCAGCGGGAAATCCGTGCGATAGTCGGGGTGATAATAGCCGGCCTTGGCCCCTTCGGGCGCGGCTGTCGGGGGCAGGTCCAGCAAGCGGCTGGGCATGGGCGGGTCGTCGCACTGATGCCCCGATCGATCCCCATTCGGACCGACCCACATGCGATCCGGGTTGAGAACCGTTTTGCGCGGATCGAAAATGCGGCGGTCCACCGCGAAACTGGCGCCCAGATTGGCCAGCAACTGGGCCACCGCGCGCGTAGCACGCCAGCGCGTGTAGCGAAAATACGTCTTCTCATCCGCCTCAAAACAATCCGGGTCCACCTGACAGAAGATCGCCACGCCCTTGCCCACCACTTTGCGGCCTAACAACCCATCCGCCCCAATCTCTACCCCGCCGCTCAGAATCGAAGGCGGCCTGTCCAGATAGCTGCGCCACCGAAGATCCGACGCATTGAGGCCTTTTGCTTCAGGCCAGCCGGGCACCGACAGCGACCCCGCGAAATCGGCTGCCGCCGGCGTAAGGACGGCGCCCGGCCATCCCTTGGCCCGCGGCAGGAAAAACGCCTTGCCGCCTTGCGCCAGGTACCCGTCGAGCGCATCCGAATCCACCTTCGCCTCCGGCCCGATCAGCACCAGTCCGGCGCCGGTGTCCAGCGTCTCTGAACGTTCGTAACCCACTCCTACCTTGTCCAGCCACGCCGCGCCCGCGTTACCGCCGACATAAACCACTTTGCTCACTCGCGGCGCCAGGGGTGCATGCAAAGCGTAATCCATCACGCGCTCTGCCATAAGCCGCGCCGCCGGATCGAGCGCCACATGATCTTCCAGGTCCAGCGTGCAGACGACCAGCCGCCCCTGGCCGTAATCCAGTTCCATCAAAGGCGTATAGGCCAGGTCAAACTCGCACTCCAGCAGGGGGGTCCAGCCGCTGCGGTGCGGCTTCTCAACGGCCGCGCTGGCGACCCCGCCGCGGTTGCCCCAATGCCACCCGGCGTAGGGCTGGCTGCCTTCGTCCCCTCGGAGGTAATCTCCCTCGTATTTCGGGTAAGCCTCAATCAGTGTGCTGTCGCCCGTCCAGTCGCGCAGGTCGTCGGCGTCGATCCCCTGGGCGGCCGGCGAAGCGGGAATGGGAAAGACATACCGGCTCACCTTCGGACACACCCGCCAGCCGAGGGCTTCGGTGATCCATGCCGGGTCTTGCGCCATGATCAACACCCTGCCGCCGCCCCGCACATAGGGTTCTAGCCTGGCCGCCACCGCCGGGTCATCCTTCAAAGCATTGCGGCCCACGACCACCAGGTGCGCCGCCGCGCCGTTCCAAGCCTGGGGCGTAAAGCCCAGGTTCGCCAGCATCCTGCCGGTCAGGCCTTTGGGGTCAATCGTGGCCATTGCACCCTTTTGCCGCGGTTCCGCGCCAAAGACCCGGAACGCGAAGACGTTGTCGTGCGTCACCCCTCCAATGGTCGCGGTGAGCGTGATCTGGCCGTCGGCCTTGCCGCCGGCCTCTACCCGGGGCGCGGCGATCTCGACCGGTATTTTGCGAATCTCCGAAACCGCCAGGTTGCCGCGCAGTTCGCCCTTGCCCACCGTCTGGCCGCCGGCGGTGGCGATCCAGTTGGCTGTAAAAGCCTGCGGTTGGCGTGTGTCGTTGATCAGGACAATTTGCTTCTGGAACTTTTGGCCGGAACTGAAGTGGTGGTCTTTAGCGGTATATGCCTCTGGCCGGCCGGCAATCCACGCCAGCGTCGGGAAGTTGAACTCCTTAAGTTCGTCCTGCAACCACGACCACGTGCGCAGGCCGCCCGGCAGCCCCGCAGTACGCCAGCTTTTGCAGGTGTTCGTGCGGTACAGATCCTGGATTTTGAGCATGTCGGCGAATCGGTCAAAGTCGCCCTCGGAGCGGCCGTAGAGCATTCCGCCACGGAACAGGTCATGAAGAAACTGCCTGTATTCGGGGCCTTCCGAGGTATATGCGTCGTTACCGAAGTAAATGGCGGCGTACTCGGTTAATAGGGGTTCGCTGGTGACGTTGTCGCCATGTACACCGCTATAGCCTTCGTGTCCGCGCCGGAACGTGCCGTCCACTGGGGTGCCGAACTCGGTCATCGTAATCGGCATCTCGCCGCTCTCTGCCCAGGCGCTCAACCACTCCTCGCGCTCCTGGAGCGGCAGCAGGTCCAGATAGCAATTCGCTGAGTAAACATCGCCCGTATCGGAGCCCTCGTGACTGTAATAGACGCGCGTGGGATCCAGCTTCCTGATCTCAGCGAACATCTGTTTGGCGTCGCCCATAAGCTGCCGCCAGAGCTGGTCGCCCTGCGCCCAGCCGTGGCGGCCCAGGTGACGCGGATCCAAATCGACCGAGTTGTTGAAGAAATTCGCGCCGGAGATCCACATCACCGCGGAGGGATGATTGCGGTAGTAGCGTATCCACACGTCGGCGCGCTCAAGAGCACGTTGCCGGTTTTGTTCCCAGACGAGATTTTTGTTTGGATCCATCATGTACTTGTTGGCGTCGAGAACATACACCGCCGCCAGGTACCCTTTACGATCCGCCTGGCCGAGTTCCTTTCCGGCGTCTGTATCGTCGCCGCGGGTATCCGGATTCCAGTTGCCGAGTTCCGCAAAGTTGTCTCCGACCTCGCCGAGCGTGCCCTTGTAAAAGCAGGGTTGCCGCAAGCGAATGACCGTTCCGTTGAGGTAAAACTGCCGGCCTTCAACCCAGAACTCCCGGAAGCCGAATTCCTGGTTGTACTGGTCATCCAAGCCCGCTCCCTTCACCGTCAGCCGGAGCGTGTAAAGATCGGGTTGATCCACCTCCCACAGGCGCGGGTTCGTCCAGGGCCAGGAAACGGTAACGGTCTGCGTTGGCTTGGCCTCCACCGCCGCGTCCGCCGTGAAGCTCTTCTCCACCTCGCCCTTTTCGTTGAGCATGTCCGCCACGAAATGCACCCGGCCTGCTTGCGTAACCCCGGCCAAATCCACGTCCAGCGCAACGTCCTTCTTCCGGGTCGAGGTGCGTACGAAAGAATCGCTCACGTGCGCCTCGGAGGACCGGCTTTCCAAATACACGTTGCCGGTCAAGCCCCGCGTCTTCAGCTTGGCCGCGCTGTAGTTAACGTCCAGAAAGGCATTCTGCATGAAGATCCCCACCAGCCCCGCGTCGGGGATGGCGGCCACCAGCACCTGGACATTTGCCGTTTGGCCCGGCGTGACCGCGCGCGTGATGTCCACCGTACCCCACGGCCAGGGCACCTTGCCGCATTCCTGGCCGTTGACATAGACAATAGCGTCGGTGCAGACCCGGTCAAAGCGCAGGCTGACCATGCGGCCCTGCCATTCGGCGGGAATTGGCACCTGGCGCTCGTACCACGCGCTGGCCACCCGCGACCCGTCATCATCATAGTGTTCCCATTGCGGACCGCTGCCGCGCACCATAAGCGGACTCCGCAACTTGGTCGACACAACTAAGTTGGCAGACCTGTCCTCTACCTGACGCCTCGCCCAACTGCCCGGCACGTTGATAAAACCCCAGCCCAGCTTCGGCGGAGCGGTTTCACCGGCAACGGCAGGCATGAAACGCCAGAGGCCGTCGAGCAATGCCCGCGACCGTTTGGCATTCACCGTTTCGATTTTCGATTGGTCCCAATTGAGGCTCATGCCGGCCGGCAGCACGGCGTCGGCCGACTGCGAGTCGGCCAATGCCAACGACGGGAGGAGCGTCGCGCCAGCCAGCGCGGTGGTGGAAGTCTGGAGGAATCGGCGGCGCGTCAGGCGATCGGTTGCCTGAGAAGGCTTTGACTTTTGTCTCTGGTTCATGGGGTTCCCTACCTACAAAACAGCATCTCTGGGATGGATTCATACTGCGCCCGAACAGGAAACAGCACGCAGCGATGGTTATGGCCACGCTTCCGCGTAGACCGCAATGTTGATATAGCAGCATCGGCCTGTCTGTCAAGCACCCACTGACCGGCAGCATCAGGTCAAGTTCGCGAACGATCCGCGATGCGGCGCTTAGAAGCATTTGCCTGGCCTGCCGGGCAAGGCGCTGGATCGATGAATGTATGAACGGCTTGAGGCTGCACATGGACGCGGAGCGAAAAGGGGATAGATCGCGATGAGACGGGAACCAGATTTTCCGAGCTCTTACCTTATGGCCTTGCGGCATGTTTCTCATGCGCCAGGCCACGCGAAAGTAAACAACAGGCTCTACCGGAATGCGTTAGCGGTTTGGCGCAGAAGGGCTTCGGCGCGGGCGAGGTCTTCTTCGGTGTCGACGCCGATGGTGTCCCTCGGCGCATCGGCCACATAAATCGCAATGCCGTTTTCCAGCAGGCGCAACTGTTCCAGGCGCTCAAGCCGCTCAAGCGGCGAGGGCGGAAGGGCGGCGAACCGCTCCAGCGCGGCCCTGCGGTATGCGTAGATGCCGAGATGCTTGCGGTAGCCCGTGAAGCCCGTCGCGTCGCGGTCAAAGGGGATCGTGGAGCGGGAGAAGTAGAGTGCGCGGCCGTCGAGCGCAGTGACCACCTTGACGGCGTTGGGATTGGAGAACTCTTCAGGCGGGCAGCGGACGGCGAGCGTGGAGACCTCGACCTCGGGCCGGACAAAGAGGTCGAGGAGCGGGGGAAAGAAATCGGGCGTGAGGGTGGGCTCGTCGCCCTGGATGTTGACGTAGATGTCGGAGTCGATCTGGCGGGCCACTTCCCTCACCCGGTCGCTGCCGCTGGGGCAGGTGGGCGAGGTGATCACGACGGGAATGGAGCGCGCGCGGCAGGTCTCGGCCACTTCGTCGGCATCGGTGGCTACCACCACGGGGTCCATAAGGCCGCTCGCCTGCGCGGCGCGCCACACCCACTCCACCATGGGCCGGCCGGCGATAGGGCGCAGCACCTTGCGCGACATGCGGGTGGAATGGAGCCGCGCGGGAATGACGGCTGCGATGCGCAGGGAACTCATGCAGACGAGTGTACATAAAGGCGAAGCCTGCAGTCTGTGGAGTCAGGCGGCGAGTTCACGCGACCAGCGCAGCCAGGGCGCGTTCGGCGCGGGCGATTCCTTCGGCCGCGGCGCCGGGGCCTTCGCTCTGATGCTCGGCGTGGATGAATTCGATCTCGGCGAGGCCGAGGATGCCGAGGATCGTACGCAGGTACGGCTCCTGATGATCGAGGGAGTGGTACGGGGTTCCCGCGGGATACGCGCCGCCGCGCGCGGAGAAGATAAAGACTTTTTTGCCGGGCGGCACGAGCGGGGCCACGCCCTGCGGGGTGAACGCAAAGGTGCGCCCTTCGCGCACGATCAGGTCGATCCAGGCTTTGAGCGATGCGGGAATCGACAGGTTCCACATAGGCACGCCGAGAACGAGGACATCGGCGGCGAGGAGCTCGTCCACAAGGCGGTCGGAGGTGGCCAGAACGCGCTTTTGTTCCGCAGTCAACCCAGCGGCCGGAGTAAAGAACGCATCGACGGCAGCTTCGCTGAGATAGGGGATGTTTTCGCGCGAGGTGTTGTGATGCACCACCGTGCCCGCGGGGTGCTGCTGCTTCCACTTTGCGACGAAGGCGGCGGCGAGACGGCTGGAAACCGATGCGGCGCGGGGACTGGAGTCGATGTGCAAGAGTGTCGGCATGAAGGTTCTCCGGAATGACGCAAGCGCTTTAGGGAGATTGTCGCAGGAGGCGCAACTTTCGGGGGTTTGACCTCAAATCCCAGCGCCCGTATCATCGAAATTGGGCGCGGCAGCGGCCCTTCCCGGCGGAGTAGCTCAGATGGTGAGAGCGACGGATTCATAACCCGTAGGTCGGCGGTTCGATCCCGCCCTCCGCCACCAAATCCAATCCCGATCCGGCCGCGAAGCATCCGGCCTAAGAGCACAGCGGGCCTGCCATCTATTCCGCTTTTTTGTTCTCAAGTCTTCTCGATGCTGCATGTTAGAATTTGCGCACGTTGGGATGCTATGAACCAACATTCCCCGCAATCAGAAACCGTGCTCGAAGTGATCGCTCCCGACGGCTCGCGGGAGCAGGTCGCCCGTCACGCAATTTCCATTCAACATTGGCAGGGGCGGCGAGGGCGACAATGCATTGCAGCTTTCCGATGGGCGCGTCTCCCGGCGCTGCGCAGCGATTGTCGCCGATGGTTCAGGCTACCGGTTGGAAGACCGCGGCAATCGCTACGGCCTGTTCGTGAACGGCGAGAAGGTGCGGCAGCAGGCGCTGCGCGACGGCGACGTAATCACCTTCGGCATCGATGACAGTTACCAGATCGTGTTTCATGTGGCGTCGGTTGGCGCTTCACCCGCGCCGCAGGAGTCGGTGGCCAACCTTCTGACGCGCATCGGCACCCTTTCCGATTTCACGGGCACGGCGTCATCCGGCGGCCTGAGCAGGCTGAATCTGCTTCTGGAGGCAACGTCGCTGCTGCACTCCCAGCTTCCTCTGGAGTCCGTGCTGGGCACGATGCTGGACCATGCGATCTCTGTCACGCGCGCCGACCGCGGGCTGCTGATTGAGCCCGACGCGACGGGCACACTGCGCGTGCGCCTGGCGCGCGGCAACAAGGGCGAGAGCCTGCCGCCTGAGACGCTGAACCCCAGCCAGACGGCGATCCATCAGGCGATCGACCGGCAATCGAGCGTAATTACGGAGGACCTGAACCTGGCCGGCCTAGACCTGAAGGCGGCGGAGAGCATCGTGGTGCAGGGTTTGCGCGCGGTGGTTGCGATTCCTCTGTATGCCTCATCGCGCTCGACGGCCGACACGGGCGCCGAGCACGAGCGCGGCCAGTTGCTGGGCATGATCTATCTCGACTCGCGGCACATTGCGGCGTTCTCGGCGCTCGACCGGCAGATTCTCGACGCGCTTGGAGCGCAGGCCGCCAGCATTATGGATAACGCGCGGCTGGTGGAGCGGGAGCGCGAGCGCCAGCGGCTGGAGCAGGAGCTGTCGATCGCGCGCACCATCCAGCAGGCGCTGCTGCCGCATGGATTGAACGACCTTCCCCATCTCGCCGTTACCGGCTTGCACTTTCCATGTCATGAGGTGGGCGGCGATTACTTCGACGTGGTTCCGGTGAGCGAAGACCGGACGGCGATCCTGATTGCGGATGTGAGCGGCAAAGGGCTGGGCGCGGCGCTGCTGACCACGATGCTGCAGGGCGCGTTGTCGGGCATGACCATGGGAACCGATCCGGCAAAGGTGTTCAATCACATCAATCGTTTCCTATGCCGCCACGCGGAGGTCGGCCGCTACGCGACCATGTTCATCGGACTGCTGGGCCGCGACGGCATGCTCGAGTACATCAAGGCCGGGCATCCCTCGCCGCTTCTGCTGCGCCAGGGCAACGTGAGCGAACTCTACACGGAGGGGTCGTTCCCCGTAGGCCTGATTCCCGAAGCGGAGTACACATCGGAGCGGCTGCAGCTTGAGCCGGAAGATACGCTGGTGCTCTTCAGCGATGGGGTGACGGAGGCGGAGAACCCGCTCCATGAGCTGTTCGAGGTTTCAGGCTTGAGCGAGGTACTTGCCGGCCGACAGGGCGCAACAGTTGAAGAGCTGCAACAGGCGATTCTCGACGCGGTGCGCGGCTTTACCAGGGGCGCCAAGCAGTCGGATGACCTGACGCTGCTGGTGGTGCGCTACCGCAAGCCGGCATAAAAATCTGCTCTGACTTTCACGGCTGGCGGGTTGAATGACTTCAGCAAACGTACGATTTTGCAGGCGATCGCTCGCTAAAACAGTCCGCACGGGGTTGATACAATCCACACCATGAACGTCCCCAAAGTGATCGGAAGGTATGTGATTGTCGAGGAGCTGGGCCGGGGCGCGATGGGCAGCGTCTTCAAGGCGCGCGACCCTGCCGTAGGCCGCCTCGTGGCCCTCAAGACCATCCATTCCACGGCGCTCGAAGGCGCGCAAGCCGAGGAGTATCGCGCGCGATTCTACCGCGAGGCGCGCGCATCCGGCGTTCTGGCGCATCCCGGAATCGTGCCCGTCTTTGACGTGGGCGAGCACGAGGGCGCGCCCTTTCTGGTGATGGAGTTTGTCGACGGCAGAACGCTGGCCGACGTCATCAAGAAAGGCGAGCGGTATACGCTCGACCGGGTGTGCGAGATCGGCCAGCAGATTGCCGAGGCGCTGGGTTACGCGCACCGCCAGGGCGTGATTCATCGCGACATCAAGCCCGCGAATATTCTGATGACCTCGCGCACGGTCTATGGGAGCGAGCGGCCGCGCATTACGGACTTCGGCATCGCCAAGCTCGCGGCCAGCGAAATTACGACCACTGGCCAGTTGCTGGGAACGCCCTCCTTCATGCCGCCCGAGCAATTCACGGGCGCGCCCATCGATGGCCGCGCCGATCTTTTTTCGCTGGGCGTGATCCTCTACTCGCTGGCTACCGGCGAGCAGCCGTTCCCCGGCGAGACCATGACGGCCGTTTCCTACAAGGTCGTCTACACCGAGCCGATTCCGCCGGCGAAACTCAACCCTGCGATTCCGGCGCGGCTTGAGGCAGTGATTCTGAAGTGCCTGGCCAAAAGCCCGGCTGAGCGATATCAAACCGGCGAGGAACTGGCGCAGGATCTGGCGGCTTTGCGCGCGAATGCCGGAGCGACGGCGATGCACGCCGAGTCGCCGGTGGCTGCTGTGGGTGGATCGGACGTTACGCTGGGACCGACGGCCGGCGCTTCAAACATTCAGCGGGCGACACAAACCGTCCAAGCGGCCACAAAGCCGGCTGCGCAGCCTGCGCCCAAACCGGCGGCAAAAAAGCCAGGCAAAGCGGTGCGGTTTGAGACAGTGTTTGCCGTGGTGCTGCTGTCGGTGGCGGCGATTGGGGTGGCCGCGGCGGGCGGCTGGTTCTGGCTGCAGCATCGCAAGCAGGCGGCTCCGCCTCAGCAGCAGGTCACCGCGGTTCCGGCAACGCAGCCGCAACAGGGCTCTCCGGCAGCGGCTCCCGAGCCGGCAGTTCAAACTCCCACGCCCTCTACCGCAGCCAATCCGGGCAACTCTCCGGCCGCCGCGCCGGCGCCGCGTGCCGCCAAACCCTCCGCAGCCAAGCCCTCTGCGGCGAAGACAACTCCCTCTTCACCGCCGCCGGTGGCCGCGGCAGCGCCTCCACCGGCCGCCAATCCAGCGCCAACACCTTCCGCTACGGCCAAGCCCCAGCCGGCTCCAGCAGCCGTGGCCTTCAATCCCTGGACCCTCGATCCCAACACCAATGCAAAGTTCAAGATTGAGTTGAACCATGTGCCCATCGGCCTGCCCTTCACCGTGGAGATGAACGGGAAGGTTTATCTGCGCTTCATCACGGGCGACAACACGAACCTCGACAAGCTGTTTGTTCCACCGGGCGTGCAGGAGTTCCGCGTGACCGTGAAGAGCGGCGGCCAGGAAAAGGTCTCAAACATTGTCAGCGAAGAATTCAGGGCCAAAAAACGCAAGACCCTGCGCATCGAATTCATGAACCAGGGCAGCGCGGCGAACGGACCCTCTTCGCAGCCGTCCGGCCAAAATTTGCAGCTCTTTCTCTCGCTCAAGTGAATGGGTCTTCGAGCCTGGTGCGTTGCGCTTTGTAACAGAACTGTCACATTCAGCGGGTACCATCACGCTAGCCTGTAGCGGCAGCGCCGAACGTGGGCGCGTCCGCCGCAGGAACAAAAGATTCCCCGGCAGTTCGCAATAGAAAAAGGAAGAACGCAATGCAAATCTCCTCGGAAGAAATGGCAGGCGGCGTCACCAGGGTCGGTCTGGACGGGCGTATGGACATCGCCGGAGCCGCAGTAGTGGATCTGAAGATGAACCTGATTGCGGGCAGCGCGAAAAAGTTGCTGATCGACTTGGAGAAAGTCTCGTTCCTCGGTTCGATGGGGTTGCGATCCATCGGGATTCCCGCGCGGGCCGTGCACAGCCGTGGCGGCAAGGTTGTGCTTTTTGCACCCACGGAGATGGTGGAATCGGTTCTGAAAAACCAGCGGCATCGATTCCCTGCTGCCGATTCACCACGATCTCGCTGCTGCACTCTCTGCATTGCAGTAAGCCCAATCTGTTGTCCGGCGGCAACCATGCCCGCGGAAAGCACAGTCCAGCCCGAGCCACGGTTGAGCTTGCAAAGCGAGCTCGATGAGCTGGCGCGGCTTTGGCCGTGGGTCGAAGCGCTGGCCGCCGAATACGCGATCCCCGCGGACACGCGATTCGCAATGCATCTCTGCCTGGAAGAAGCGCTCTCGAACATCATTCGCCACGGGTACGGCGGGCAACCGAACCACTCGATCACGGTGGAATGCGCTCCGGCTGGAACGCATCAGCTCGTGTTCACTATCGAAGATCAGGCTCCGCCATTTGACCCCCTCGCGTCCTCGGCGGTCGAAGAAACGCCCGCTCCGTCGTCCATCGATCAGCTACGGCCCGGAGGGCAGGGCATCCGCCTGCTGCGAAAGTTTGCCGGAAGCCTTGCCTATGAGCGGCTCGCCGGAGGCAACCGGTTGACGATCGGTTTCGTCTTCCCTGGTTGATTGCTCGGAGCGGTTCGCAACGCCGCGTCAGCCTGTTGATTTCAGGCGCCTTCGCAGTTCCGGAAAGTTGTATGCGCGCTGCTTGAGGTATCATTGCGTCTATAGAGTGTGAGCGGCCGTCTTCCCCTTGAGGCTGCATGGGTGGTGTGTGTGTCCCGATTCTTTCAACGCTTCGTGTTTGCGATCTCCGTGGCGATCGTCGCCGCGCTCGGCCTGGGTTACGTTCTGGGCGAGGTCGGATGGCTCAGCGTGCATGCCGGCGACGAACAGGACGCCGCCTACAAGCAGATGCGCGTCTACGCCGAGGTTCTGCGCAAGATCCAAAACGACTACGTGACCGAGCCCAACATAAGCGCAGTGACCAACGGCGCGCTGCACGGCCTTCTCGACTCGCTCGATCCCGATTCCAGCTATCTTACGGCGGACGAGTACAAGATTTATAAGGACCGGCCCGCTACCGACAATGCGCAGGTAGGATTGACAATCTCAAAGCGTTTCGGGTACGCCACGGTGGTCAACGTGCTGCCCGGCTCGCCAGCCGACCATGCGCACTTGCGCGACGGCGACGTGATCGATCTGATCGAGGGACAGTCGACGCACGAGCTGCCGCTGGCTATCATTCGCTTCATGCTCACCGGCAAGCCGGGAACCACGGTCAACCTTTCGGTGGTGCGGCCTTTCAAGCCCGATCCCGACAAGATCGCGCTCACACGCACCGTGCTTGCCACCCCGCCGCTGGGCGAGCAGTTCTACGAAGACGCGACCATCCTTTATCTGAAGCCGGGCGTTCTGACGGCGGCCCGCGTGGACGACATTGCCGTCAGGATCAAAGCCGCCGGAAAAGGGCGCAAGATCCTTCTTGACCTTCGCGACACCACGGGCGACGACCCCCGTCAGGGCCTGCGCTTAGCCAACTTTTTCATCAAACAAGGAACCCTGGCGTCGCTGGAAGGCCAGAAGTATCCGCTGCAAACCTTTAACGCCGATCCCGCACAGTGGCTCACCGATGCGCCCGTAGCCGTGCTGGTCAATCGCGGCACCTACGGCCCGCCTGAGCTCACCGCTGCCGCCATTGAAGACCTGAAGCGCGGCGACGTGGTGGGCGAGCGTACCTTCGGCGAAGGCACGGTGCAGAAGACGATCGACCTGCCCGATGGCGCGGCCCTGATGCTGACCGTAGCCAAATACGAGGAACCCGACGGAAAAAAGATTCAGGACGAAGCCGTCACGCCGAACGTAGTGGTGGCTTCGCCCGAGGACGATGGCGAGCCCATGCCTCCCCCCAATGGCGATGAGCAGCTTAATAAGGCGCTCTCGCTGTTGAAGGCGAAGAACGGCTAACCGGGAACCTGCCTGCACGAAGCCGCCCTTGTCATCGGAGCGTGTTTCCCGCTCCTGTATGGCGTGGTGCCGACTTGGCGCGAGCGGAGTATTTGCCCATCGATCCAATGCTAGCCTGATAGAGAGGCACTCCTCCGTCTCGCTGGCGGAAGGTTTGCCCGCGAGGCCGGATCTGCCTTGGCTACCACCTCCAATCAGCCTCTTGCACCGCGCGTCTCAAACCGGGCGCGCCGCTCCGCCGCTCCGCCGCTGCCCGCGCATCGCCGCCGCAAGCTGGCCGGCCGCTCCGCCATGGCGGCGCTGATCCTGCTGGCGGCTGTTACCGGCTCGCTGGCCGGATTGACGCTGGTCTACTCCGTCAATCTGCCGCAGATCCAGGATCTGGAGCAATACCGCCCTTCCACCATGACCGACCTCTATGACCGCAAGGGCCGCATCATCGGCTCGTTCGCGCTGGAGCGGCGGGTGGTGGTGGGGTACGACGGATTTGCACCCGTTCTGCGCCAGGCCGTGATCTCGATCGAGGACAAAAACTTCGAGTCGCACTGGGGCATCAACGTCTTTCGCGTGGCCGGAGCGGCTTGGCACGACATCCGCAGCCGCGGGCGCGCGCAAGGCGCTTCCACGCTGACCATGCAACTGGCGCGCAATCTGTTTCTCTCCTCCGACCGCACCGCGATGCGCAAGGTGCAGGAGGCTTACCTCGCCATCCAGATCGAGCGCACCTTCACCAAGCAGCAGATCTTCACGCTCTACGGCAACCAGATCTACCTGGGCAGCGGGAATTACGGATTCGAAGCCGCGTCGGAGTATTTCTTTTCCAAGCACGCCAGGGATCTGACCCTGACCGAAGCGGCGCTCCTTGCCGGGCTGCCCAAGGGGCCGGTGGCGTTTTCGCCCATCCTCAACCCCGAGCGCGCGCTCCGCCGCCGCAACCTGGTGCTCAGCGAGATGGAGTCGGACGGCGCGATCCCGCACGCGCAAGCCGAAGAGGCGCGCAACGCTCCGCTGGGGCTGCACCTCGCGCCCCCCGAGGGTTCGGTGGCGCCGTGGTTCCAGGAGGAGGTAAGGCGCGAGTTGGAGAAACACTTCGGCAGCGAGGAGGTGCACGAGGCCGGGCTGCGCGTGGACACCACGCTCGATCTGGATTTGCAGCAGGCGGCCAATCGCGCGGTGGTGGAGGGCGTTGCCGCTTATGAGCGGCGGCACGGATGGCGCGGCAAGCTGGAGAACATTCTCGCCAGTGACGCCACGCTCGACTCCTACCGGCACCCCGACTGGGCGGTGCAGTCCGGCCCCGGCGACTACGTGCACGCGCTGGTCACGCGCGCGCTTCCTCTTGAAATCGATGCGCGCGTCGGACCGCCCGATCAGCAGGGCTCGGAAATCGTTCTTTTGCCCTCCGATTGGCAATGGACGGGCATACGCTACGGTGACGCGCTGGTCAAGCCCGGCGACATCATCTACGTAAAACTCGCCGCGCTCACCGAAGCTGGCGAGCGCCGCGCCGCGCTCGAGCAGGACTCCGGCGCGCAGGGGGCGCTGCTGGCCATCGACAGCACCAGCGGCGACGTGCTGGCCATGGTGGGCGGCCGCGATTACGCGCTCTCAGTCTTCAACCGCGCCACGCAGGCCGAGCGCCAAGTGGGCTCCAGCTTCAAGCCCTACGTTTACACCGCGGCGATCGAGGACGGCGTCAAGCCCACGGACATCATCCTCGATCGGCCGGTCCGATTCGGCGACTACGTGCCCCACAACTACGAGAACGACTACAAGGGCGCCATGACCGTCGCCAATGCCTTTGCCGAGTCGCGTAATATTCCCGCGCTCAAGCTGGCCGCGCGCGTGGGGATTCCGAAGGTGATCGACATGGCGCACCACTTCGGCGTCACCTCGAACATTCCACCCTATCTGCCGGTGGCCCTGGGCGCGGTGGAGATCACGCTCGAAGAGCAGGTGGCCTCCTACGCTGTCTTTCCCAACGACGGCATCCGCGTGGCGCCGCGGCTCGTCCGTAAAGTGTCGAATGCCGACGGTATCGAATTGTGGCGGGAAACCCCCGCGGTGGACGAAGTGATCAGCCGGCAGACGGCGCGCACCATGATGGCCCTGCTGCGCGGCGTCACGCAACACGGCACCGGCGCCGCGGCCGCGCAGTTGAACCACCCGCTGGGCGGCAAGACCGGCACCACCAGCGACTTTACCGATGCGTGGTTTCTGGGCTTTTCGCCTTCCGTCACCTGCGGCGTGTGGGTGGGCTACGACAGCCGCGAATCGCTGGGCAACAAGGAGACAGGCGCGGTAACGGCGCTGCCCATTTGGATCAACTTTATGCGCGCGGCGATTGCAGGTAAGGACGGCGAGCAGTTCCCCGGCGACGCGGATGCCACGCCGGCGGACCAGGCGGACCCGAAAGCCGGACTTGGGAACTAGGGCATTTCTCCCCATCCTGGAGAGTGCCCAATTCTCTAGCTGTGGAGGCTCAAGAGGTGGTTCCGATTCAAGCCGGAGCGAGAAGCGGGCGGATTCAGTGGAAGGCTGGCGTGTGGTCTGTGGAAGTTGTCGTCGTGCAGCCAGGGTTCGAGCTGCGCGAGTCACTGGTCTGAGTTCTGATAGGAGCGGGCATAGGCCCACTCGCGCAGTGCGGTCTGGATGATGCGTTCGGCCTTTCCGTTGGTGCGCGGGGTGTAGGGCCGGGTGAAGCGATGCTTGACGTGTTGGCGGTGGAGCAGTCTGCGCAACAGCCAGTGCTTGTAGCAGGGGCCGTGGTCAGTCAGCGCGCGGCGGATGGAGAAGCCGAAGCGGGCATAGTGAGCCCTGGCCATGAGGAAGAAGCGCATCGCTGAGCGATGACTCCGATCGGGCAGGATGGCGGAGAAGGCGATGCGGCTGGGGTCGTCGATAGCCGCGTGGAGATACTCCCCGCCCACGCCGCGGGACTCTCTGCGGCGATCTCCGGTAACGCGATGTCCAGGTCTGCGGATACGCGCCAGGCGCTTGATGTCGAAATGAACCCGGCCGCCGGGATGCTGGCGTTCGTAGCGGACAACGGGGGGGCGGAGGGTCGAGGGAGCGCAGACGACTGAGCCCCGCACGTTGCAGGATGCGGCTGACGGTAGCCCGGCTGAGCCTCAGTTGGCAGGCGATCCGCCAGCCGTTGCGGCGCTGGCGGCGTAGTTGAAGAACTTTTTCTAATAAGGTGGAAGAGGTTTGCCGGGGCGAGCGATGGGGCTTGGAACGGAGATCCCTCAGCCCCGCCCAACCCCCTTGCCGGTAGCGGCGGGTCCACTTGGCAGCGGTCTTCGCGGTCACGTTGCAGGCGGCTGCAGCCGCCTGCAACGTCAGGTTCTGCTCAACCACCCATTTCGCCATCTGCTCTCGGCTATGCGCGGTGAGCCGGGCATTCTGGTGGTAGTCCATTCCATCTCCTCTCGGAAACTGCGGTTTGGTCACCATCAGCTTCTCTGATCCAGATCGAATGGACAACCTGTTGAAACGTCACAGCTAGAGGGCAATCTTCGCTCAGTTCTATGGGCGCGGGCGGTCACAACTATAGGATCAAAAGCTCTATCTCAGGTTCGAATCCTATTCTCTCCACCATGCAGTCTTAGTGTTGCGCGGTCTTGAGCGGGTAGACTGGTTCTGCCGGCTGAGCGCCGCGGCCTGTGAAGCCCGCACCCTCCCATCGAGCCCTGTTCGGTCTACAGTAAATTCAAAAACGGGATGATTCCCGTGAAAGGACCAGCTATTTCTTTCACATTTTTGCTTCTTTACTTTGCGGCGGGAGAGATGCTACCTTCCTAAGCATTCCCAGGCCCCCAGGATAGGAGAGTCGCCATGTTTTGCCGCCGATGCGGGACGGAGTTGCTTCCGGAGCACAAGTTTTGCAAGAACTGCGGGACGGCGGTCGGAACGGTGGGGAACGCGCAAAGCGTTCCGGCCGTCGCCGCGGCCCCAACCGCGCAGTACGGCGCGGCGCCGCAGCAACCGCCGCCGGGGATGGTAGCGGTGATGTATCAGGCGTACCCCGGCGGTCCGCAACAGCTCTATTACATGCCGGCGTCCCAGGTGCACCCACACGCCCGCCAAGGCATGATGGAGGGCCTGAAATCGCGCATCCGGAACCTGGCCTCGACCGACAAGCTCGAGGGCTTCAGCCTGAGGGAGATGTTCAGCGAGACCTTCAAGCGGCGGGGCCACGACGCGATGGAAGATTACATCATGGTGGGCGCGGTGAGGACCACGCCGCCCCTTGACCTTGTTGAGACTGGCTGGCCCAAGCCGTGGATGTTCTTCCGCCTGCTGGCGACCCTGGTGATCGCGTATGTGACTCTGGCCGTCATGTTCCACTTCACCACCAACACAAACCTCGTGCCGGGGCTCTTGCTCCTGGGTGCGTTCGCGACGCCGCTGGCGACACTGACGCTGTTCTTCGAGCTGAACACGCCGCGGAACGTCTCGATGTACATGGTGGGAAAACTCTTCATAACGGGAGCTGTGGTGTCGTTGTGCGCGGCGCTTGTGCTTGATATGTTGCCGGTCTTCCAACTGTTGACGGCGGAGGCGGGCATCGTGGAAGAATGCGCCAAGCTTTTCGCCGTGCTGGTTGTGGTTGGCGGGATACGCTACAAGTACCAACTGAATGGAATCCTGTTTGGCGCCACGGTGGGGGCCGGTTTTTCGGCCTTTGAGACCATGGGTTACGGGTTCAATACCTTCCTGCCGGCCTTTTTTCAGGCGATTCAGACCGCCGGAACATCGTCGGCGGCGCAGACGCAGGCGATGAGCACAGCGGTGACGTTGATGATGGGAACACTGCTCCTGCGCATGTTTACTGCAGCGCCGCTGGGGCACATGGTATGGACGGCGATTTCGGCGGGGGCGTTCTGGCGGGTGAAGCAGGACAGGCCGTTCAGCGCGGGGATGCTTCTGGATAAGCACTTCCTGATGGCGTTTGCGATTCCGGTACTGATGCACGCGACTTGGGATGCGCCAATTCAGTTGCCGTTCATGGGGAACCAGCTCATCACGGGCGTGATCTCGTGGTATGTGCTGTTCACCCTGATCCAGCAGGGGCTGCAGCAGGTAAAGCAAGAGCAGATGTCGCATTTGCAGAGCGCTCTGGCCAACGTGGAAGCGACGCTGGGGCAGGGAACAATGAGGCAGCCTCAGAGTACGGCGCCGGTGGCCTAGACGCCGCGGACCGCGAGGGCTGGAATGCGCTGAGGCGGGTTGAGGCGCTGCAGCAGGCCGTGCAGGCCGGAAACAGGCAAGCGCGCCGGGCAGCGGAGATTGGGCTGGCAGCAAGAGAAGCATGCGGAAGCATGGCGAGGAGAAGAAAAGCGTATGGCATTCTGCGGTAAGTGTGGCGCGCAGTTGGAAGGCAATGAGCGCTTCTGCGTGAAGTGCGGAAACGATTTGAGCGCGGCAGGTGCCCCGGCGGGCGCTCCGGCAGCGGCACCTCCGGTCGCGCCTCCTCCGGCAGTGGCGCCGCCTTTCGCGCCCATTCAGCAGGGCTATCCCGGGCAGGGACCAATCCCCATCGTGACCATGCCTCAGGAGGTGCCCAAGCACCATGGGTGGCTCTGGGGCGTAATCATTGTGGTAGGAATTCTGGCCGGGCTCTATTACATCGGCGAGCACAATCAGCAGAACCAGCAGCCGGGGCAGAATCCCACACAGCAGCCGGGAACAGCCCCGGGCCAGCAGCCGGTTCAAGGGCAGCCCGGGGCACCGGACCAGCAACCGGTTCAGGGCCAGCAGCCGGGACAGGGCCAGCAACCGGGGGTGGGTCAGCAGCCTTACCAGGGCCAGCAGCCGGGGCAGGGGCAGGGCGGCAATGGAGCGTTGGTGCAGCTGCAGAAATTCGCCGGCCGTTGGGACGCAGTAAACGGGATGGTCCAAATCTCGAATGGGGCCTGGCGGAACAACTCGAATGTCACCATGCAGTCGGCGACGCTGGAGTGCGCGCAGTTCGCCGCCAATGGGACGATGATCACGCACGCGCAGATCGCGCTGAACGGGCCGCTTCAGCCCAACGGAACCGACAGCTTCAAGCCGTTCACGATGGGAGCAATCCAACCGGGCCTGGCCAAGGTGGACTGCGGCATTGTGGGCGTGACCCCGGCCAACTGAGGGAACCGCGGCAACTGAATCGCCCGCCTGGTGCAAGCATGATCTTCTTTGTCCGCGAACCTGGCGGTGGTATTGCACGCGGGGTGCGCGGTGCGCGTCTATTCGTAGCGCAGGGCCTCGATGGGGTCGAGGTTGGCGGCGCGGATGGCGGGGATCATGCCGCTCACCAAGCCGGTGACGATCAGAATCGCCGTGGCCACGATGAGCGAGGCGGGGGAGATGATGAGGCGGATGTCGGCGGAGGTGGCGTTTTTGGCGATGGCGCTGTAGAAGGTGATGCGGCCCACCATCACGGAGACGAGCCAGGCGAGGGCGATGCCGCCCACGCCGCCCACGCCGGTAATGGCGAGGGCTTCAGCCAGAAACTGGACGAGGATGTGACGGCGGCGCGCGCCGAGGGCCTTTTCAATGCCGATCTCGCGGGTGCGCTGCTGCACGCTGACCAGCATGATGTTCATGAGACCGATACCGGCAATTCCCAGGGTGAGTGCGCCGACCAGCGAGAGCAGCGCCTGAAGGGCGATGGTGAGGATTTGGAACTGGTGGAGCTGGGAGCGGAGATTGGCGACAAAGACGGCGTCGTGATCGGTGGGCCGAAAATGGTGGGCCGCGCCGAGCGTCTCGCGGATGGTCTTTTCGATCTGCTGATAGTCGCCGTGGTAGCCGATCCACACACCATCGAGGTAGGTGGTGTCTTTGAGGTCGCTCATGGTGTTGAACGGCACGTAGACGGTACGGTTGATGTCGTCGTTGGTCTCCTGCATTTTGGGTTGCAACGTGCCGACGATGGTGAAGATGACGCCGTTCAGCCGAATGGTTTCGCCCACCGCCCAACCGCCTGAGAAGAGCTTGCTCTTGGCCTCGGAGCCGAGGACGCAGACATGGGCGCGCTGCTCGTCTTCGGCGCCATTGAAGAAGCGGCCCTGATCGGGAACGAGCTTGATAATGTCGGCGTAAGAGGTGCGGGAGCCGATCGCCGTCCAGGTGTAGGTGTGCAGATCGTTCCGCACCGTTACATCCTGATACTCGGCGGGCGAGATGTGGGTGATCTCAGGGAGGGCCGCGGTGACGCGGTCGATGTCGTCGAGGGTCAGTCGAACTTTGACTCCGGCTTTATCGCCGCCGGCCTGCTGGCTGGTACGGCCGGGGAAGAAGCCGATGGTGTTGGTGCCCCACTGGGCGAAGATGGCCTCGATGGCGTTCGAGAAACCGTTGCCATAGGCGAGGAGCAGCACGACGGTGGCAATGCCCCAAGCCATGCCGATGGTGGTGATGGCGGTGCGGCGGCGGTTGTAGAGCATCGCTTCCCAGGCCTGGGCGAGAATGTCTTTGAGCATGGCGATTCAGATCCTTACTCCCTGCGCAGCGCTTCAATGGGGTCGAGCGCCGCGGCCTTGCCTGCGGGGTAGAGCCCGGAAACAATACCGCAGATGGTGAGCGACCCGAGTGCCAGCGCGGCCGACCAGGGAACGATGCGCGGCGGATCGAAACCCGGAACCTTGTCGGTGAACGCGGCTTGCAGAAGGGCCATGAATGCGGCGGAGACAGCGATGCCGATGAGACCGCTGATGCCGGTGAGGAGAAGACCTTCCCAGAAGAACTGCGCCAGAATACTGCGCCGGGTGGCGCCGACGGCCTTCATGACGCCGATTTCGCGGGTGCGTTCGGTGACGGAAACCAACATGATGTTGATGATGCCGACGGCTCCCAGGCCGAGGGTGACAATGCCCACGCTGCCCAGGAAAATGTCCATGGCGGTGAAGATGACGCCGATAAGATGCGCTTCTTCAATGGTGTCCCATTCGTTGAAGGCGTCCTTGAGTGATGGATCGAAGCCGTGATTCTGAGCGATGACGCGATGCACGGCGATGGAAGCGGCGGTATCGTCGTTCTGAATAGTGGGGCGATATTGGATTGAGGTGAGCGCATCCTGCGGAATGTTGTCTCCCTTGAGGGGAAACAACTCCTGCATGGTGGTGATAGGGATGTAGACCTTCTCGTCGTCGTAGGTATTGTTGCCGCGGCCGATCCTCGCCACCTTGCCGATCACGGTGAAGTCATTGCCGTCGAGGGTGACAGTGGCGCCGAGCATAGGCCGGCCAGGAAAGAGCAGCGAAGCCGTCTTCCAGCCGAGAACCGCGACGCGGCGAGCTTGAAGAATGTCCTGGTCATCGAGAAAGCGGCCGGCAGTCATGGGGGCGTAGCGGACGGCGGGGTAGTTGGCTTCGGTTCCGGTGACGTGTCCGGAGGTGTTGCTCCACTGGCTCACTTCGTAGAGATCGGAGCGGGCGAGCTCGTCGGTTACGGCGCGGAGCTCGGGCAAGCGGCGCATCGCCGCCTCGTCGCCGAGCGTGAGCTCGTAGGGGCGCATGCCGGTGTGCTGGTTGGCCAGTGCGGGGATGGCGCCGTTGAAGACCATGACGACGTCCTGGCCGAATTGAGCCAACTGTTTCTTCTGGCCCTCGCGGAAGCCCTCACCCAGGCCCACAAGCACGAGCAGCGAACCGACCCCCCAGGCGATGCCGAACATGGTGAGAAAGCTGCGCAGCTTGTTGGCCATGATGGCGCGGAAGACCTGCCCGATCGTGTCAGAAAAGCTGCGCATGAGAATAAGACGGCAACGAGCCGTCTTTGCTTGTTCCTTTGATTGAAGAATACGGCGGAAATGGATCGTGGGTTCCCAGGAAAGGGTATCGCGGTTCGCTTGGGACGGCGCTTCAACCTGTGACTGATTCCGTTGGACTCGATTCGGAAGTGATTTACATCACGGAGTGGAACCTTGCGGCGCCCGTGTGCGTAAAAGGGCAAGAGGGTTACAACGGTGCTTAGTCACCGTCTGAACCTGTAGATCATTTCCTGTTCCAGCAGGGCCGGCATGGAGAGCCACGCTCTCCTTGCGATTTTTGGGGGAAACTGTGGCAGCATCGCGCAAAAACAAACGGCTTTGGATCGTTGTGGGCACGGTGGCTGCCCTTGTACTGGTTGTGGTGGGCATCGGACTTATGCGCCTCGCCAAGGGAGATCCGATCGATCCCAACAAACTAGCCAAGGTGACTCGCGGCGATGTGGCGAAATCTGTGGTGGCGACGGGCCAGATCCAGCCGATCACCAAGGTCGAGGTGAAGAGCAAGGCGTCGGGGATCGTCGAAAAGCTCTACGTGGACATCAACGACAGAGTGCGCAAGGGCCAGGAGCTGGCGCAGCTGGATCGGCAGGAGATCGAAGCGCAGGTGGACGCAGCGCGCGCGCAACTGGCGAGCGCCGAAGCCAATGTGACGACGTACCAGGCGAACATCGAGCAGGATAAGGTGAACGCCGCGGCGCCGGACCTGCCCATGTATAAGGCCACGCTGGACCGGAACCTGGAGATGAACAAGGAAGGCATCGTCAGCAATCAGACCCTCGACGACGCCAACCGCGATTATCTGGCGGCCCTGACGAAGCGCAATGCGGCGCAAGCGCAGATCGGCGTGGACACGGCCAAGCTCAAGCAGGCGCGCGCGCAGGTGATGCAGAGCCAGGCCAGCCTGAAGCAGCTCGAGGAAGAGCTTTCGTACACGACCATCGTGGCCCCGATGGATGGAGTGATCCTTTCGCGGGACGTGGAGATCGGCGACGCGGTGAGCTCGATCCTGGTGCTGGGCTCGACGGCCACGCTGGTGATGACCGAGGGCGACACGAACGAGGTGTACGTACAGGGGAAGGTAGACGAGGCCGACATCGCGCACGTGTATATGGGGCAGCCCGCGCGGATCAAGGTGGAAAGCTTTCGCGACCGGCTGTTCTACGGCAAAGTGACCAAGATTGCGCCCATGGGAGTGGAGAAGGACAACGTCACGACGTTTGAGGTGCGCGTCTCCATCAACAATCCCGGCGGCGAGTTGAAAGCCAACATGACGGCCAACGCCGAGATTCTGCTGGACGAGCACAAGGGCGTGCTGACGGCGCCGGAAGACGCGGTGAGCTACGACAACAAGCAGAATGCGTTCGTCGAGGTTCCCGACAGCCATAAGAAAGAGGGCTGGCGTAAGGTTCCGGTGACGGTCGGTCTGTCGAATGGGTCGGTCACGGAGATCAAGAGCGGCGTGAAGGAAGGCGAACAGGTGGTGCTGCAGCAGTAGCGGACGGCGGGCAGCCGGAGCGGGTCCGGATGGAAACCGGAACGGAATCGACAACCTAGAGACGAAATTATCCCTGAGTAAAGGATCGCCGCGAGCCGGCGTGCTCGATGCTCAGGTTTTTTTGTTTTTAGCGGGCGAGGAAGTTTTCGTTGGCGAGGATGCGGTAAAGGGTGGAGCGACTGATGCAGAGTTGCCGGGCGGTGCGAAGCTTGTTGCCGCGATTGAGGTCGAGGACGTACTGGACGTAGCGGCGGATGACGGCATCGAGAGAGAGGCAGGAGGCATGGATGGTCGATTGCGGGCTGAAGCTCACGACGGGGTTTGCCGTGGGATTGGCCCAAGGATTGGCGGCGAACTGCGAGTCAAAGGACGGCGGAGGGTCATCGGGCAAGGCGAGGTCGGCGGGTTGGATGACACCGTTGTCGGCTGCGAGCAGAGCGTTTTCAAGGACGCTCAAGAGCTCGCGCACGTTGCCCGGCCAGGAGTGCCGGAGGAGACGGGCGAGGACGCCGGGCCCGAGAACGACGGGGCGCTGCTGGTAGCGGCTGCAAATGCGCTCGAGGAGAAACTGGGCGAGCGGGGCGATGTCTTCGCGGCGCTGGCGCAGCGGAGGGATGGCGAAGCGGATGGGGGTGAGGCGAAAGGCCAGGTCGGGAAGCAGAAGTCCTTGGCCGGCCATCTGGCGAAGAGGGGTTTGCGAGGAGGCGAGGATGGCGGCGTGGCCTGGCGGACGGTCCTGTAGATTCTTGAGGACGCCGAGGAGCAGTCCCTGCCCGGGAGGCGCAAGGAGATCGACGCGATCGAGATAGGTGAAGCCGGCGAGGGTGGACGGATCGGCGTCGGTAGCGAGCCACTCGCGGGCGTCCCGCCGCTGAAATGCGGTGGCTGCGAGAGGTGAGTGGCTGAACAGATAACGGGCGAGAGTCTGCTTACCTGTACCGTGCTCGCCCTCAATGGCGGCGACCTGGAGATGCGGCGCGGCCATCTCGGCCTGCACCAGCAGCTTGCGCCAGACGGCGCTGACTCCGACGACATGGATGGAGGCAGTGGAGGAATCCAACTCCACGAGCGCAAGGCCGGAGGCGGAAGGCTGCGAGTGGAAATGAGCGGAGTTCTGCATGATTCTCAACGTGCCTCGCCTCCGTGGCAAAGGTCATCTACCCAAGCGACATTGGCTTCATCGGCGGAGCGGGTAAAAACATGAATGGCAGGGAGCGAGGGAACAGGAGTCAGAACGGCACACGCACTGTGGCGGTGACGGCGTGGTTGTATTGGCTGAAGTGAGTGGCCGCGATCTGGAAGCCGGCGCCGGCGACGAATGCGACGCGATGATGGATGGGGAAGCGGCCGAAGATGAGTCCCGGCGTGAGGAAGGTCTGCTTTTTGCCGTCGTTGGCGCCGCCCTTCCAAAAGGTGGAGTTGATTTCGGTCTCGGGCCAGAGGCGCTTGAGTACGTGAATCTGGAATGCGGTATTGGAGACAATCGCGCGGCCCAGGATATTGACGCTGTTGACGGGCAGCGTGCCGGCAAGGGTGGATTGGACGTCGAATTTGCCCCAACCTTTGCCCCCGGCGAGCGTTGGCGTCACGATGGCGCTGGACGATCCGTTCTTATAGGTTCCTGTGGGAATGCTGCCGCCCAGAAAGGCGGTGAGGATGGCGTTACCGTTCTGCTCATTACGAGCGTAGAAACGGTATTTCATGGTGAAGGAAACGTCGCCGGGGCCGTCGCTCACATCTGGGTTCTCGTGGAAAAGCCAGGGCGGCAGATTGATGAGCAGTTCGGTGCGGCTGGAGGGAATCAGTTCGAGGCCCTTGCCGTTGCCAATATTGGTGACGTCGCCGGTGGGTGTGACTTCGTGGAGAACGTCGAAGCGGAACTCCTGCTCGAGACGAGGCGTGACGGTGGCAAGGGGCGTCATCCAGTGGGGCTGCGCAGCCTGGGTTGCGGAGACGCGGCTGAGCCAGCGGCCGGTCCAGGATGGGACTTGCACGAGAACCGGCGGCGGGTTCTGGGCGGCAATAGCGGTCGAGGACGCGAGCAAAAGAGAGAGCAGAAGAGAAGGTTTTGGGGAAAACAACCGATTCTCCTGGGGAATAAGATCGATTTCAGGTCGAGTTTACACAAAAATCGTATTGATTCGTCTTAATTTAACCAGAAATGATCGCTCTGGAGGGTTTTCGGGCGCCGAGCGGGGTTTTGGCGGCTGAGCGGCGACGGTTGACCCCCGGGCTGCCGTGTCACGGCCGGATGATCATCACTTCGGTGGCTTTGATAAGGGCGATGGCCGAGTCTCCGGGCTTGAGGGCAAGCTCGCGGACAGCATCGGCGGTGATGATGGCTGTGACGCGCTGGTCACCGATGGAAAGAACGACCTTGGCCAGCAGCCCCTCGATGGCGATCTCGGCCACTTTACCGAGCAACTGGTTGCGGCCGCTGATGCGAGAAGAGCCCGGGCGCGGCTGCGATGAGGACAGAAACTGGCCGAGGGCCTCAAGCGGAATACGATGGTGGCCGCCGGGCGTTTTGACGGATTGGATGCGGCCGGCGAGGAGCCAGTGCTTGAGCGCGGGATAGCTGATGCCGAGCTTCTCCGCGGCTTGGCGCGGTGTGAGCAGTGTGGAAGAAGTCATGATGCGGAGCGATGCCTCCGCCAGTACTTTACACTTCCCGCGGCGGAGCGTGGAACAGGAGGTTACTCTGTGAGCGCGGACCGGAATGGAACGAAAACAAGCCGGGAAAGGCGCGCCGAGGGCCGGTGACAGCTATCACTCGACAGAGGTGTACCCGGATGATAGCCTGCCGGTGGCTGTTCCCCTAGGGTGTTCGCGAGGTCCGTTCAGGGGCCGTCCGTCATACGGCTTCAGAACCTTAAGTATGGAGGAGATGTGACTGCACTGGGTTGGGTGTACTTCTTTCTCGGCGGGAGCGTTCTCTCGCTGCTTGTGGCCGTGTTTTTCGCGCGGCAGGTGATCGGATCGGGCATTGGCACGGCGGATATGGAGAAGATTTCCGCCCAAAGCCGGCGAGCGGGCATAGGAAGGCGTATGAAGAGCAATGTATTTTCCTGGCGCATGGGGAGATTGGCCAGCGTCATTGCCACACTGATCCTGCTTGGTAAAGGCGCGGCTTTTGCGGCGCCTGTGGAAGCAGCCGGAGGCGAAGCCAATCTGAAGCTCCCGGATTTGACTCAGGTTCAATTTTTGGGCATCGACGGCCATAGCCTGCTGATGTACGGGCCGCTGTTTTGCATTTTAGGAATGATCTTCGGCCTCTTTATGTACGTTCACCTGAAGGGCCTGCCGGTGCATCAATCGATGAAGGAAGTGTCGCAGTTGATCTGGGAGACATGCAAAACCTACCTGATCAACCAGGGCAAATTCCTGCTTCTCCTCTGGTCCTTCATTGCGGTCGTCATCCTGGTGTATTTCGCCGTGTTGCTTCGCTTCAGCGCGCTGCGCGTGACCATCATCCTTGGGTTCAGCGTGCTGGGGATGGCCGGCAGCTACTTTGTGGCGTGGTTTGGCATCCGTTTGAATACGCTGGCGAATTCGCGCACCGCGTACGCTGCGCTGGGCGGTAATCCGTATCGCACATTTTGCGTTCCGATGAAGTCGGGCATGAGCATCGGCATGATGCTGATCTCGATCGAGCTGCTGATGATGTTCAGCATCATTCTGTTCGTACCGGGAGACTATGCCGGGCCGTGTTTCATCGGCTTTGCGATCGGCGAATCGCTGGGCGCCGCCGTGCTCCGTCTTGCCGGGGGCATTTTCACCAAGATTGCCGACATCGGCGCCGACCTGATGAAGATTGTGTTCCACGTGAAAGAGGACGATGCCCGCAACCCGGGCGTAATCGCCGACTGCACGGGAGACAATGCGGGCGATTCAGTGGGCCCCACTGCCGACGGATTTGAGACCTACGGCGTGGTCCAGGTCGCCCTCATCGCATTCATCATGCTGGGCGCGAAGAGCGATGTCATAGGAGTGCAATTACTGGTCTGGCTGTTTGCGGTTCGCGTGGCCATGCTGGTGGCCGCAGTTGCGGGCTATTACATTAACGAGCTGGTCGCCAGGGCGAAGTACAGCAAAGCGTACGAATTTAACTTTGAAGCGCCGCTCACCTCGCTGGTGTGGATCACTTCAGTGGTGACCATTGGCGTAACCTATCCGGTCACCTATCTGCTGCTTTCCAATCTGGGTGGAGACCCCACACTCTGGTGGAAACTGGCGACGATTACATCCTGCGGGACTATTGCGGGTGCTCTCATTCCCGAGCTGGTGAAGGTGTTTACATCCACCAAGGCCCGCCATGTGCAAGAGGTGGTAGCGTCGGCAAGGGAGGGTGGAGCTGCTCTGGGTCTCCTGTCCGGGTTCGTCTCCGGGAGTTTTTCCGCCTACTACCTGGGAGGTGCGGTCATCCTTTTAATGGCCCTTGGCTACGGGGTGAGCACCGCGGGGTTCGATCAGGTGATTCTGGCTTCGCCGATGTTCGCCTTCGGCCTGGTTGCCTTCGGCTTCCTGGGCATGGGACCGGTGACCATCGCCGTCGATTCTTTTGGGCCGGTGACGGACAACGCGCAATCGATCTACGAACTGTCGCTCATCGAAAACGAGCCAGGCGTGCGCGAGGATGTGAAAAAGCAGTTCGGCGTGGAGGTTGATTTCGAGCGCGCCAAGAGAGTGCTGGAGGCGGGCGACGGCGCGGGCAATACGTTCAAAGCCAGCGCCAAGCCAGTGCTGATTGGCACGGCCGTCGTGGGCGCCACAACCCTGATCTTCGCCACCATCATGGCGCTTACCAACTCGCTCACCGAAAATCTTGACAAGCTCTCGATTCTCCACGCTCCCTTTCTCCTCGGCCTGGTTACCGGGGGCGCGGTGATTTACTGGTTCACCGGAGCTTCCACCCAGGCGGTGACCACCGGCGCCTACCGCGCCGTGGAGTTCATCAAGAGGAATATCCACATTGAAGGAACCGAGAAAGCTTCCACCGCTGACAGTAAGAAGGTGGTGGCCATTTGCACCCGTTACGCGCAAAGCGGGATGCTGACCATTTTCGTCTCGCTGTTCTTTGCCGCATTAGCCTTTGCCTTCCTGGATCCCTTCTTCTTCATCGGCTATCTGATCTCGATTGCGATCTTCGGCCTGTACCAAGCCATCTTCATGGCCAATGCCGGCGGCGCTTGGGATAACGCCAAAAAGATCGTCGAAGTGGATTTACATGAAAAAGGAACGCCTCTGCATGAGGCGACGGTGGTGGGCGACCTGGTGGGCGATCCATTCAAGGACACAGCCGCCGTGGCGCTCAATCCGGTGATCAAGTTCACCACGCTCTTTGGATTGCTCGCTGTCGAGTTGGCGGTTCAAATGTCCGCTACCAGCGGCCCCAAGTGGACGCATCTGCTGGCGGCGGTATTCTTCGGCATATCCGTCTTTTTCGTCTACCGCTCGTTTTACGGTATGCGCATCAAGAGCGACGAGCCGGCTGAAGCGTCTCAGCCAAAATGAGGGGTTGATTTGAATGCTTCCGGCTCAACCAAGGCCGCTGACGGTTAGTGGTTGAGCCGGTAGCCGGATTGCTGATGGTGGGACGGCCTCGCGAACCTTCACCTGGCTGGCGGACCGGCTGATCCGGGTTCGGTTTGTGCGGGTTATTCAGGATTGGATCGTGCGGGTAACCTAGATTGGATTACTCGGGGACAGTGTTCCTTCGTAATGTAATTCTCCTGTTAAACGCCGCGTTTTCCCTCTTGCATCCGTGGAATTCCGAGTTATGCTGCATCCAATCCCCCCGATGGATCGGGTTTTGTTGATGCTTGCTGTCTGCTGAGGGCTGCGGTTTCCCACCATTCCTGTCCGCGCGGCCCAAGGAATAACAGGTTTGGGCACCCACTCGGCAATAGCCTGGGCTCGCGCGCGGGCTTCGGGCTATGGCGCCTGGGAGTTTCCCATCCGTTCTAAAACAGGAATGAGGAGGTTCCCATGGCCGAAAGCAAGTTTGCGCCAGCGCTCACTATCAAGCAGTCGGATTTACCCGTAACATGCAAGCTTTTGACTCCGCCAGCTGGCGTCGCTATTGCGCTCGCTCAATTCTTTGATGCTACAGGCACAGCAATTACACTCGGCGTCTCTGCAAGCGGTCAAAGCTTCGTGATTCCAAACACTATTGGAACGGGCTCCGGCACGCTTGAGGTCAAAGTAACCGGTGGTGCCCCGAAGAAATGGGTGCCTGTGAACGTCGTTGAGGACACAACTCCGCCGCAACTCGTCCTTTCGATCAATGACCCTGTGTCGAAGTTCGCCGTCGCTCCAGTGGCGGTGCTGCCGTGAAAGCGCATCTGACTTCATTCCCGATTGTCGTTCTTGTCTTCTTGCTCTCCCCCTTGCAGCATGTAGGTGCCCAGGCAGCGGCACCCCAACTGAGCCAGGACTACTGCGCGATCCTTGCGAAGGGCATCCAATCAAACATTCAAATGTGTGCAAACGGCACCATAAGCTGCCAGAACGTCGCCGGGATTATCGCGAATGAAGTTCTGGACATCGTAAATGCTCCAAGCTGCTTCATCGAGGTGAGCACACCGTCGTTCGCGCCTGCAAGAACCTCCCTTGTGAACGCGCTCAATAGCCTGAGTGGAAGTCAGCAACAGGGCTCCAGCCTTTCCGGTTCGGCCTCGACCAACGCGGTTTCGAAACCGTCTGGGCCAACAGCTTTGATTGAGGAATTCGGAGGTGCAAACGCGACGACTGGCACGAGTTCCTCCACCGTACAATGGTCTCCCGGGACCATGTTCACAAATCTCGCACTAACCGGCGTCCAATCCCTTTGCTTGAGCAAGGGCGAACCCACCGGCTGTATTTCCCCTAGCCTGCTGAAGAATCTAGCCCCCCTCACATTCAAAATCACCGCGTACACGTCGAGCGGATCTTCCTCATTAGCCGGCACTGCGACGACGCCCAGTTCCACTTCGCCCTCTCAACCTGTGAGCGTCAACTCCAAGGGAGCCAGCGGCCCTGGGTTCGCAGGACTCACCGTTCAGTATTCATTCTTCGGGCGGACTCAGGCTGGCGTGAGTTCCTTGACTAAACAACCGACCCAGAGCACAACACAACTATCGACGACGGTCCAGAACGCAGCTACCCCCAAACCTGCGGCAAATGCAGCGGTAGGCACTCCAGCGGCAGGCACTCCAGCGGCAGGCACTCCAGCGGCAGGCGCTCCAGCGGCAGGCGCCGCGGCTGCACCGGCGCCGCAGTATTACCTAAACGAGCTAGCGGCTGCCAACAAGCTCATTCGCGATCTCCCCAATTGCACGGCCTACAACGATTGGTCCACGAAGGCGCTAGACGATTTTGCCCATTCCGGTTCGCTCGCGGCCGGCCACACGGATTCACTACAGCAACTCATCGAGCAGGAATACAGATTGCTCTGGGGTGAACTAGAGCAAGCGCCCCTTTGCCAGCCGACCATTGAAGATCTCCGCAATCTGTTCGCAACAATACTTGAGGCGGAAACCTACGAGGATTTTGCAGCGGTAGAACAGAGCTCGGCAAAACCCGAACTCGCGCTGGAATACGATTTGAACACGCCACAGAACCAGCCGAGCTACTCGTCGGCCAAGATCACTGCAAACTGGCAATTCGGCAAGAGTACGCCCACTGCGACTATACCCGCGACGGCGAAGCCTTCCGCCGCGGCGAAGGCTGTTCAGACTCAACAGCAGATTACCCAACTCGCACAGAGTCAGACCGCGCTAGCGAGCTCCGCGACGGTAGGGGCCCCGGGTTCAGAGAAGCAGGCTGCCGCCAACGCGAAGCCAGTGGCCCAGGCGAATGCACAACCCTGGTCGCTGACGCTGACAGGCGCGGCCGACATTTATCACAGCCAGCCGCCTAGTTCGGTGCCTTCGGGGAGCCACTTGCGGGATATTCAGGCAGGCGCAGAAATCTCTTATTTGTTTTCGCCGTCCGCCAACAGTAGTGCGCTGCGGAGTTTTATAGGGCCAATTACGGCCGCGGCAGCTTATTCCTATCAGGACCAGACGAGTCCGGCGATTCTGACTGGCCCTGCGCTGACGGACTTTACGGGGCTGCCGTCATCGACGACCAGCGCGTATACCAAGCGCGGTGTGATTCATCTTGGGCAGGTACGGCTTGGGTTTGGGACGGGCTCGAACACGACATTTCCACTTGCGTTCACGTATTCAAATCGTACGGAACTGATCACGCACTCTGTCTGGGGCGTGCAGTTCGGCGTGAGCTACAACTTCACTTCGCTGTTTACCTCGTCTGGAACCAGCAAGGGAGGCGGCTCCTGAGGATTTTTCGATCATTGATCAGAATTCGACGGGGCCGTTGATTTACCTTCGGCTGTTTTGGCTGTTCCAGTGATTCGAGTGGTTGTGACGGGAGGAATCGACATGAAGAACGAAAAGAAGATCATGCTGTTGTTCACATTCGGCATTGGCGCAGCGGGCATCGCACTTTTTGGAATCTACGCCATGTGGTGGGGCCTGAAGATTCAAGTACAGCCTCAGAACGTTGGGAGTATCCTGGCGACCCTGGCACTGACTGCGGCATTCATCGAGCGCGCCGTTGAAGTGGTGATCACGCCCTGGCGCGATCCCGAAGCAAACAAGAGGCAAGCGGCAGTTGATAATGCAAAGGCAGACAAAAATGTGGCGCTTCAGGGCACAGCGAATAATTCATTGAATGAGTACGTTGGCGAAACGACATGGTGCGCCTTCATCGTGGCTTTCATGTTTGGCTTGGTTGCCGCGATGGTGGGGGTGCGGGCTTTGTGGCCGTTTCTTGAAGCCACACAAGGGGCCATCACAGCTTTCAACGGCTTGACTGCTGGGCAACGGAACACTTTCATCGTATTCGATGTGGTGCTCTCGGCGGCTCTAATGGCCGGAGGCGCCAATGGGCTCCACTCACCAATGACCGCGTTCACGTCATTTTTCGATGCGAGTGCGCAGAAGTCGCGGAATTCCGTCAACTCGTGACAAGCGGGGAGGATTTCGCTGGTTCTCGACGAATGATGTGTAGAAACAGCAGTTGGATTGTCGGGCGACGACCTGACGTGGGCGGCGCCTGCCACTGCCGCACCGCACTCTGAAGCCGGCTCCCCGTCCACTCTTTGGGGAAGCGCCGGGGCGTGTCCCGAATCTCCACAATTCACACAGGGGAGGCCCTATTTGCACCGGTGTTTCGCCTTGTGGCGGGGTCGGCGAGGGGCTAGGCTTGAGGGATGGGGGCAAAGGCCGACGGTCGACCGTTGGTTTGCCCTGGTTTCGGGGCAAATTGCGCAAAACTGGACAAGGGAAGCCCGCGCGGGGCAAGGCTGTTTGCGACTTTCCACAGGCAAATGGCGGGGTTTAGAGAGCAGATGCGCGAAATGTGACCAAAATACTAGATGTTGTGGTTTGTTGTTGACACGCACCACGGACAGCGGTATTTTTTCATCTGCGGCTGTAAACAGACTGTAACGCAAGACCGGAGCGAATCGAGTAACTCCCGAGTTCAGGTGCTCCTTCCAGCGTCTCGCGAGTGGGCATACGCGACAGCGATTCCTGCTTGGCGAAGATGGCTGCGGGGCACGGCGGCGAGGGGGAGGCTGGAGGCGTCGGCAAGCCGCTGGCGGCACAGAAGCTCGTGGAGTTTTAACCCCGTCTTCCGTTTGTTTTCAAGATGTTGCGGGCTGTCCCGCACTCTGGCCTCGCGGCCGGACGCAAGGATTTTTTCACTGAATTTTCCCCTGGAGAGGATCGAGATGAACGAGGCTTACCTTCAGACTTCGGCTGTTGCCTTCCAATCCGCCCCCCGCGCTCAGGAGGGCCTGACCTTTTCCCGCCGCTTTTCGAAAGAGGGCATCTCCCCCTACGACGAGGTCCAGTTGGAATGCCGGACGGCATTGATCACGGACGCCAAGGGCAACACGATCTTCGAGCAGAAGGACGTTGAGACCCCGGTAGACTGGTCGATGACAGCGACGAACATCGTGGCCTCGAAGTACCTGCATGGGCAGTTGAACACGCCGGAACGCGAGACGGGCGTACGGCAACTGGTGGCGCGCGTGGTGGAGACGGTGCGCGACTGGGGCCTTGCCGGGGGGTATTTTGCCACGCCGGTGGATGCGGCGATCTTCCACGACGAGCTGGCGCATCTGCTGCTGACGCAGAAGGTTGCGTTCAACTCGCCGGTGTGGTTCAACGTGGGTTGCGACCGGTTGGAGCCGGAGGCGGACGGGCAGAACTGGCACTGGGATCCGGTGACGGGCGGAGTCCAGTATGCGGCGACGGGCTACAGGAATCCGCAGTGCTCGGCCTGTTTCATCAACGCAGTGGACGACTCGCTGGATTCGATCCTGACGCTGGCCAAGACCGAGGGAATGCTGTTCAAGTGGGGCTCGGGCACGGGGACGAATCTCTCCTCCCTGCGAGGGTCAATGGAGCTGCTCTCCGGCGGCGGCGTAGCCAGCGGTCCGTTGAGCTTCATGCGCGGGTTTGACGCCTTCGCGGGAGTCATCAAGAGCGGCGGCAAGACGCGCCGCGCGGCGAAGATGGTGATCCTGAACGTGGACCACCCCGACATCGTGGACTTTATCGAGTGCAAGGCGAGGGAGGAGGCCAAGGCCTTTTCGCTGATCAAGGCGGGCTACGACGGAAGCGGGCCGGATTCGGAGGCATTTTCTTCGATCTTCTTCCAGAACGCCAACAATTCCGTGCGTGTCAGTGACGAGTTTATGCGCGCCCATGAGGCTGACGGCGACTTCACAACGTACACGGTGAAGGGCCACCATCCGGTGAAGACCTACAAGGCGCGGGAGATCATGCGCAAGATTGCCGATTCGACTTGGCAGTGCGGCGATCCGGGGATGCAGTTCGACGACACCATCAACAGGTGGCACACGAGCAAGAACACGGCGCGGATCAACGCTTCTAATCCATGCAGTGAGTACATGTTCCTGGACAACTCGGCCTGCAACCTGGCCAGCCTGAACCTGATGCGGTTCGTGACGCCGGCGGGGACGTTCGACATCGCGGCGTACCGGCACGCGATTTCGGTGGTGATCACGGCGATGGAGATCCTCGTGGACAACTCAGGCTATCCGACGGAGGCCATCGCACGGAACTCGCACGACTACCGGCCGCTGGGGCTGGGCTACGCCAACCTGGGCGCGCTCCTGATGTCGTTCGGGCTGCCCTACGACTCCGAGGCCGGGCGCGACCTGGCGGCCAGCATGACCGCGATCATGACCGGGCAGGCGTATCTGCAGTCGGCGATCATCGCGGCGCAGTGCCCGCCGCTGAGCTCGGCGACGCCGCTGACCGCATCCGTGGAGCATCAGGGCGGAGCCTGCCCCGGCTACTACGTGAATCGCGAACCGTTTCTCGATGTGGTCCGCATGCACCGCGCCGAGGTGAACAATATCGGCAGATCTCGGGTTGCCGCGGCGCCGCGGGAGCCATTCACGGTGCCGCAACTGGACGCGCTGATCGGCGCCAGCCGCGAGAGCTGGGATATGGCGCTGCTCTACGGCGAGCGCTATGGCTATCGCAACTCGCAGACTACGGTGCTGGCGCCCACGGGAACCATCGGCTTCATGATGGATTGCGACACCACGGGCATCGAGCCCGACCTGGCGCTGGTGAAGTACAAGAAGCTGGTGGGCGGCGGCATGATCAAGATCGTCAATCAGACAGTGGCGCCGGCGCTTTTCAAGCTGGGCTATGGCGAGGACGATGTGAACGCCATTGTCAGCTATATAGACGCCACGGGCACAATCGAGGGCGCGCCGGGCATCAAGCCCGAGCACCTGGCGGTGTTCGATTGCAGCTTCAAGCCGGCCAAGGGCACGCGGTCGATTCACTACATGGGGCACATCAAGATGATGGCGGCGGCGCAGCCGTTCCTCTCGGGAGCAATCTCAAAGACGGTGAACCTGCCGCACGAGGCAACCGTGGAAGACGTGGCCGAGGCATACGCGGAAAGCTGGCGCCAGGGCATCAAGGCCGTAGCGATTTACCGCGACGGTTCGAAGGGCACGCAGCCGCTGAACACGAGCATGGACGCGAAGAAAGAGCCCTCGCCGCTGGACGCGGCGGGGAACCGTCTGCTGGGGCACATGGCAGCGTCGCAACCTGCCGCGGAAGCCGACCTGAAGACGCTGGAGACGCACTCCGGCGACAAGGTGGAGGTGAGCGCCATGCAGTTGCTGGCCGGCGTGCAGGCCTTCCAGAGGGCGCTCGACGAGATCGCCACGGCCGCGGCGGTGCCGGTGCTGACGGCAACGCCGGCGCTCGATGCCAGGAACGAGCTGGCCAAGGACGAGCAGGACCTGAACGCGCCGCCGCGCGCGGTGCGCCACCGGCTGCAGGAAGAGCGGGCGTCGATCACGCACAAGTTTTCCATTGCCGGCCACGAGGGCTACATCACCGTCGGCCTGTACCCCAACGGCCAGCCGGGCGAGATCTTCATCCGCATGGCGAAGGAGGGATCGACGGTCAGCGGCCTGATGGATGCATTCGCCACTTCAGTTTCGCTCGCCCTGCAGCACGGCGTACAACTGAAAGTGCTGTGCGAGAAGTTTGCACACACGCGCTTCGAGCCCTCGGGCTGGACGCAGAACGAGCAGATCGGCTACGCCAAGAGCCTGATGGACTACATCTTCCGCTGGCTCAACCTGCGCTTCCTATCCGGCGAGCAGTTGACGCTCTTCGCCGGACTGGCGCCGAAGGCGCCGCAACTGCCTGCCTCGCCGAGCCTGTTGCCGGAGAGCGATGCGGATGAAGACGCGGACGCCACGACGCAGCAGCACATTGCCCGCCTGGCCGAAGAAGTGGCCAAGCGGCTGAGCCAGGTGACGGCAGCCGGCGGGCACGGCGTGGCAGCGGGCGGCGGGATCGCGCCCGAAGTCCGGCCGCGCCAGGCGCCGCCAAGCCCCATGCGCGGGCCCAGCCTGCAGGACCGCGGCATCTACCACGCCGCCGATGCCATGCGCGGCATGTACGACATGGGCGACTCGCCCAGTTGCAACGTGTGCGGGGCCATCATGGTGCGCAACGGCAGTTGCTACCGCTGCATGAGCTGCGGATCCACGAGCGGATGCAGTTAGCGAGGAATCGCGGATGCTTCCATTTGCTGCGGTGCTGCCGCCAGACCCTGCGGGAATGGGCATCGCCCGGGTTAGTACGTCCGAAAATCGGTACCAGTGTGGATCAATCCCCCCAAACGCCGTCAGATGTGCTCGTCCGCCGAGCGTCGGCAGCCGAAGTGATGGAGATCCTCCGATCAGGCGACTTCAGCGCGATTCTAGGGATACGGGAGGACATCCGAATTGAGTTCAAACGCGAACTCAATCTCAAGGCCGACTCAGGCAAGCACAGGTTCGCGAAGGCAGTGGCAGGTTTGGCGAACAGCGGCGGGGGCCTGCTGCTGGTCGGTGTGGAAAGCGAGCGTGATCCGACGACACGGGCAGATTATGCTTCGCGGCTGACTTACGTTTCCTCTGGCGATGAGAGCATTTACTATAAAGCTGTCTCTGCCTTTCTATATCCGCTAGTTAGGGTTACGACCCAGGCCTTCGGTGCGGCTCCCAAACATCTAATTGCAATTGAGGTCGGATCAGCCGATCTTGAAGCCCCTATTCTAGTAACACAGACCGTAGGGGAAGCCCTCGAAGGAGGCGCAATTTTCGGATACTACAAGCGGACGGAGATCGAGTCGACGCATGTCAGGCATGCAGAGGTGCACGCGCTCATACAAGCCGGTCAGAAACTGCAGCAGTTGGGCAATTTGCAAGGGTCGATGGCGGAAATCGCGACCCAAATTGCCATCCTTCATGAGGAGGTGCGGGCCTTGGGGGAGAGGAAGGACCTATGAACGATCAAGATCGAATCTCAGCGCTTGAGAGCCGCGTCAGGGAGCTCGAGCAGCGCTTGTCTTCGAACGTCCACTAGCTCCGCGACGGAAGAGTTGATCAAGGCGAACGCCAGGGTGTTGCAGGCCGAGATTGATAAGCTCGCAGAAAAGATCAGGCTCGTTGACGAACCGCAGTTTTTTGTCGGTTCAAGCCCGCTATTTGCCACGTCGATCCCAAGCCTGTTTGAAAGTGCTTCGGCATCAGTAAACAAGCTTTTCGAGAATCCAGGACGGGTAAGGGAGGAAGGGTTCTCGCTATATAGGGCAGATTTCCGGTCAGAAATTGTTGAGGGCACGACTCGTGAGATTTCGTTGCGTTCGCAGGCCAGGCGTATTAGTCGAAGCGGCGAGTTTGTTGCGTTGTTTGAGGGTGGAGATGACTTTCTTTGTTGGGCGATGAGGGGCACGGGTTGGCCCTTGTCTCCTGCACAAATGGCGGCGCCATTCACCATAAACTCCTTGGTGTTGGTAGAGGCCACCTTCAACTGCGTCACGCTGGCCAAGCAGATGCTTCAATATGCCCAGCCGGACGCTGGGCCGGTGCAATTTGTAATAGGTTTTAAGAATCTGATGAAGGACGGTCAGCCCCCGAAGATCCTTGACGGCAAGGCGGACCGCGAGAGACTGAGCTACCCGCGCGTTCAAGGACCAAAAGGAGACTGCTTCTTCTCGGTCGTTGCTCCAAGCGATCAATCTTCGGAGCGGGTCGCATTCCGGCTCGTTTCCGAGGTCTACCACTTCTTCAATTTGGTTGATGATGTGATTCCATACTCAGCGATCTTGGACAGGAATCGTGTCGTAGATCCGAGCCAAATTTAGGGACATGTTGGACGGACGGTTGCTGCTTCCCGGAGTTCACTTTCGTGTCTTGAGGCCGATCGGCGTGTGGCCCGGATCCTGAGAATGCAAACTCGCCACGACAGGGGGTGCCCCGTGGTCCCGATTTTGGAACCGGGAAGCACCAACGTTCGCACCACGCCTCCGCAAAACCAGCGCATGCTGTGGTCACATGCCCTCCGGTCTTCGCCGCTATCAGCACACCCGCCAGAGGGCGTCCCGCTCAGTTGTTTCCAAATACAGGAATCGACGCGCCGTGGCAGAGAAGGACCGCATCGCTTAGGAGGAACAGCACGACCCCTACCAACGTCTTCAGGTTTGGACAGGGACACTGCTCCCCCTCTTCGCTCTCAAGAGGGATGAATCTGAAAAAGGTCACCCCAACCCCTGTCAAGTGCCTTCTCTGCAAGAATCCGCGCAACCCGTTGAAAAGGCGACTCAAACAAAAACGCCAACTTTGCCGATCAATTCGCGCGTATTGCTAACCTGATCTCAGCATTACGAATCTGGCCGGGTCGCCGGGACATGGTGGAGCAAGCGCCGCTAGCTCCGCTAACCCCGCTAGCGCCTCCCGCCACTGAACACTGACCCCCTGACCCCTGATCCCTGTTCCCTGGTTTTCCGATTCCGGTATCTCGTAAGTCTTTTGTTTTCAAATATGGAGGTATGCGGAGGTACGTATAGAGGTATGGTTACCCTCGTAAGCCCTTTGTTATCAAATATAGAGGTATGGCATACGGGGGGAGGGGGGGGTTATCAAAACGTAAATACAGATTCAAGTGGAAGCAATCCTGCCGCCGTCAAAGAACCCCATTTCCCGGTTTTTCCGGAGTTTCGCGCATCCTCGTATGCCAAGCGATACGAAATTCTGATGACGAAACTTGTAAGGGAACGACTCTATGAGAGCGCGGCGGCTACCGTTTGCGGGCTGGCTTTCGTGAGCGCTTGGGGCGAGTCTTCTTCACGGAAGCTGCCTCGCGAAGTTTCTCCACGTCGGCGAGGTCGCTGGTGCCGCCCCACGGCGAGCTTGTTTTGGATCAGGTGCTCGCGCGAGATGACATGCGCAGGCGTGTCCTCATCGAGAAGCCTCTCCTCGCGGCATTTCCATGCTTCGTCGAAGGTGACTCCAGCAATTCCCTGCAGAATGTCGATGCGATCGGGTTCGACTCCAAGCTGAAAAACGGAGGACGGTTTGTCGTTGAAGTCGGCAGGGGTCACCTTGCCGAGCGGGGCGCCATACTCGGCCAGAGCGGCGAAAACCGCCTTGCTGTTTGCCGCATCGGCCTTGATAAAAACATCGAGGTCCTTAGTGCCGCGAGGCTCGGAGTGGATTCCAACAGCGTGGGCGTCAATCACGAGGTACTTGACACCGTGGGCATTGAATACGGCCAGGAGGTCTCTCTGATCTTTCAGCATCCCGCAACGCCTTTCCTCTGGTTCGGCTTTCAGGCCGCTTTCCAATCGGGGCATACAAGACGGGTCAGCGTCCTGACCGTTTGCCTGCGATCCAGATCAATCCCTTTGGCGAAGTATGCTTCCCTGACGACTTCTTCGATGGCGTCCATACGATCGGCGGCTGAGCGGCTTTGCCAATAGCGGTAGGTTTCCATTCGCTGTGCCTTGAGATCGGTTACACGGCGGATTGTCTTATCCATGGCATTTGCTCCGATCCGTTACGCTACCAAGCTTACTGCAGCAGCGGCGGCTGCTCTTCATGGTTGTGGCCGTTGCCGTTCAGCTCTTCGGGCGGGATGATGACCGTGGCGGCGACCTTGTCGTCGGGCTCGAGGTTGAGGATGCGGACACCCTGGGTGGCGCGGCCGGCGGCGCGAATGGTCTTGGTGTCGCAGCGGATGATTTTGCCGAATTGGCTGATGACCATCAGCTCCGACGAATCATCGACCATTTGAATGGAATTCACGCGGCCGACGCGCTCGGTGACGGAGAGGTTCTTGACGCCCTTGCCGCCGCGCGTCTGCAGGCGGTACTCCTCGACATTGGTGCGCTTACCGAAGCCGTTTTCGGTGACGGAGAGGATGCGGTACGCGCCGGGGGCGTGCTCCTTGGGCGTGACTACGGTGCCGACCACGTAGTCGTTTTTGATGAGGGCGATGCCGCGCACGCCATAAGCGGGCCGGCCCATAGAGCGGACGTCGCTCTCTTCAAAGCGGATGCCCATGCCCAGGTGCGTGGCGATGAAGATGACCTGCGAGCCATCGGTGATGCGCGCGGCAACGAGCTCGTCGTCAGAGTGATCCTTGAAGTTCACAGCGTGAATACCCCTCACCGTCACGTTCGAGAAGTCCTTGAGCGGGGTCTTCTTCACCGTGCCCTTCTGCGTGGCGAAGAAGATGTACTTGCCCTCCTCCTCGAGGTCACGGACGGGCAGAATGGCGCATACTTTTTCGCCGGACTGGAGATCGAGCAGGCTTTGCATCGACTTGCCCTTGCCCGCGGCGCTGACGTCGGGAATCTCGTAGACCTTGAGCCAGTAAACACGGCCGGTGTTGGTGAAGCAGAGTAGGTAAGCGTGCGTGGAATTGACGATGAGCTGCGAGACGAAGTCCTCCTCGCGGGTCTTCATGCCCATACGTCCCGTGCCGCCGCGGCGCTGCTGCCGGTAAATCGAGATCGGCGTGCGCTTCAGATAGCCCTGGTGGCTGACGGTGACGGCGACCTGCTCGTCGGCGATGAGGTCTTCGAGCTGCAGTTCCGCGCTTTCGTCCACGATCTCGGTGCGCCGTTTGTCGCCGTACTTGTCGCGCACCTCTTCGAGCTCCTTGACGATGACAGAGCGCAGCTTCTTTTCGCTGGCCAGGATCTCTTCGTAATCGGCGATCTTGAGGCGGATTTCCCTCAACTCGTTCAGGATTTCGTCGACGGAGAGCTGGGTGAGGCGATAGAGCTGGAGTTCGAGGATGGCATCGACCTGGCGGAGAGTGAGGCCGCGCTCCTCGTGCCGCTGCAACTCGCGGTCGAGAGCGATGACGATCTCCGTGCCCTTGCCCCACGCGTAGAGGTTTTCGCGCGCCTCGGCCCGCGAACTCGATCCGCGAATAATCTTGATCACGGTGTCGAGGTTGTCGAGCGCGATCTTCAAGCCTTCGAGGATGTGCTCGCGCTCGCGCGCCTTGCGCAAGAGGAAGACGGTACGCCGCTGCACCACGTCGATGCGGTGGTCGATAAACACGCGGATGGCTTCGTGGAGGCCCATCTCGCGCGGCTGGCCGTTGACCACGGCCAGGAAGATCATGGAAAAGCTCTCCTGCAGTTGCGTGTGTTTGAAGAGCTGGTTGAGCACGATCTCAGGCTGCGCGCCGCGCTTTAGGCCGATTACGAACCTCATACCGTCGCGGTCGCTCTCGTCGCGCGTGCGCTCGGGGCCGATGTCGATATCCGAGATGACCTTGTTCTCCACCAGCTCGGCGATGCGCTTGAAGAGCGTGGCCTTGTTCACCTGATAGGGAAGCTCGGTGACGACCAGCGCCTTGAGTTCCTTGGTGACGCTTTCGGTAGCTACGCGGGCGCGCATGAGGAATCGTCCGCGGCCGGTGCGATAAGCCTCCGCGATGCCGCTGCGGCCATAGAGGATGGCGCCGGTAGGGAAGTCCGGCCCGTGCACGTGCTTCAGCACCTCGGCCAGGCCGGCTTTCGGATTTTTGATCAGATCGATGGCCGCGTTCACTACTTCGGTCAAATTGTGCGGAGGAATGTTCGTCGCCATGCCCACCGCGATGCCACTCGATCCGTTCACGATCAGGTTGGGGATTCGCGTGGGCAGAACCGTCGGCTCCTCGGTGGACTCGTCATAGTTGGGCACGAAGTCCACGGTCTCCATCTCGATGTCGGCCAGCAACTCGCCGGCAATGCGCTCCATGCGGCATTCGGTGTAGCGCATGGCGGCGGGCGGATCGCCGTCGACCGAGCCGAAGTTGCCCTGCCCATCCACCAGCGGGTATCGCATCGTAAACGGCTGCGCCAGACGCACCAGCGTGTCGTAAATGGCGCTGTCGCCGTGGGGGTGGTAAACGCCCATCGCCTGGCCAACTACCTTGGCGCACTTGGTGTACTTCTTGTTGTGCTCCAGGCCCATCTCGCTCATGGTGTAGAGCACGCGCCGGTGCACGGGCTTGAGGCCGTCACGGGCCTCGGGGAGCGCGCGCCCGATAATCACCGACATGGAGTAGTCGAGATAGGAGCGGCGCATCTCCTCTTCAATGTTGATGGGAATGAGATTCGTGCCGCCGGGAGGGTTCGATCCGTCGAGAGGGAGTTGGGGATTCTGTTCGTCTGCCATAGATTTTTCGTGGCCCGCAAGAGGGCGGCAAAAAGGTCCGGAAAAAGCGGGGCCGGGTCCGCAGGTCTCTGCCTCTATTTTAATGGCTCGAAGGGGGTTTTAGCAAGGCGGATGGGAGGAAATAAGTCCTTGTTTTGCTTGGTTTTATCGCCGGTCTTGTGCATCGCTTGCGCGGTACTTGTGCGGTCAGGCCGCACGACCAGTTTTGGTCTTAAATTTTACGCTGTTGCGGGAGGTCTTTCTAGTTTTCCTCCGACCGCTGCTCTCACCGAATCCGGCCAGGGTCACGGGCGCCCTGTCAGGCAACTCGACCACCAACTTCAGTTTGCCGCCTAGCCCTTCCACATAGCCCCTCAATGTCGAGATGTAAAGGTCGGTGCGCTTTTCGATGCGCGAAACGCCCTCCTGCCCGATTTTGAGTTTCTTCGAAAGGCGAGCCTGAGTCAGTTTGCGCAGCCGGCGAATCTCGCGCAGGTTCAGTTCTTCCCGTATTTCACTCGCTCGCTGAAGAACGCGGACTCGACGCTCTTCCGGCATTTCATTGAGTATTTCGTCCAGTGTAACGGGCATCACGGTTTCCTTCTATTCGCATGAAGAGCTTCTAAATGCTGACTGAATCTCCTATCGGCCACGCGTATGAGGTCACGATAGAAGCGGTCCTTGGCAACCCCTGCCTTGTTGCCGGCCACAAGCAAAATGGCCTTGCGCTCAATGTCAAAGGCAAACGCGATACGCCAAACACCTCCATCGGCATTGAAGCGCAACTCCTTCATGTTGGCGTGGCCCGAACCGTTCAGCGTATCCACGTGCGGACGCCCCAGCAGCGGCCCCCTTTCCTGGAGGTTTACTGTCAAGGCAACCAATTCGTCTTGAACGATCTTCGAAAAGCCCCTAAACTCGGGAAGAAATTCGTCGTGGAAGATGACATCCCAATTTGCATCGACTCCTGCCGCAGAGCCCTTTGCTCCCCATCTTTGTTGAGCCATATCGCTCCGATGTTAGAGGCTCTGCTCCCCAGTCAGGCTGTTCTAACAACGACATCATCAATTATGTCTTTTAAAGCCTAATGTCGTCAAGTGCATTTTTTCTCCGGCGCTCTTACAACAAACCCGGCAGGCTCAGCACGCAGAACACTGCCTGTAACAGCACAATCGCGCCGCCTGCAACCAGCGCCAGACGCCCGCGTGGGCCTTCGTATGCGTCGGCAAACACGCCGCCCGCAAACGTAAGCAGAAACGGCAGCGACCACAGCCAGGGACTTCCCGGCGCGCCGGTCATCACGAGGGCCATGAGAATCAAAGCGCAGAGCAGGGGGACCGTATTGCCGAAGTAGCGTGACTTGCGCGCCGCCAGATACAAGACCACAGCGGCACACGCCGCGAGGGTTACGCCGCCGTTCGAAAGCGTGGAGAAGAAGCGCCGGGCGGGATCGGTTGAGAACGCCAGAAACCCCGCCGACGAACGGAACACATAACTGTACGCATCCGGCGAGAAGCCGTAACAGGCAAACACCAGCACCAGCGCGCCCGCCGAGCCGGCGAGCACCACGGGCAGCGCCTGGCTTCTGCGGCCTTCGGCGATCCACACCATGGCCGCCAGCCCCAGCAGCGCGGCAACGGGCAGCGCCACGATGTGCGCCGCCGCGGCGATGCCGAGGATGACTGTAAGCAGCACAATGCGCGGCTTCCATTTGCGCCGCGGCCCCAGCATGGCGTGGGCTACTCCGATGCAGGTATACACGCCGCCATACACGCCCAGCGCGGCCCACACCTCGGGGCTGGGCGTCACGCAGGCCTTCAATATCGCCGGAGAAAAGCAATAGAGGGCAAGCGCCGTGTAGCCGCCCAGGTTGCCGTAGAGCCGCCGCGTCACCCACCAGATGCACCCGCCCAGCGCGCAGCCGGCAAAGAGAAACGGCAGGCGCAGCAAGAGCAGAATGTGCGTCATCTGGTGCCGCAGTTCCCAGGTGCTCAACTCGCTGCCTCTCTCCTGCACCACGCGGCTCTCCGGCTTGCGGAACAGATCCACTCCGCGTTGGGCAAGCAGATTCAGCGTGAGCGGGAGCCCGGCGAGCCGGTAAGCCAAAATGCCGTCGTGAATGTTCCCGCAGGAGGTGTAGTAGCCGGCCAGAGGAGACGGCTTTTCCCAGGTTTCGCGGCCGCAGCGCGCGTATTGGTAGTCGTTGTCGGTCAGAGTCTGGCGGCTGGTGAGCCAGAACCCCTGGAGGAGAAAGAGCGCCAACAGCCCCGCCGCAATGCGCTGCGGCAGATTGAAGCGAAAGCGGCGAAGCATGCCAAACCGGTGAGCCATCACTCTCGATCGAACTCTTTTAGTCTAAACCGCCGGCTCACGGAGTCCCCCGGTGTTCCGCAACAGACATTTGCCCAGGTGCTATCCTCATTTGCAAGGGCTTACGTATGAGCAGCTTCTTCACCGTTGGCCACTCCAATCACGCCATCGATATATGGCTCGGCCTGCTGCGCCGCCACAAGGTCGAGGTAGTGGCCGATACACGTAGCTCACCCTATTCGAAGTACGTCCCGCAGTTCGATCGGGAACTCATACAGTTCTCGCTGGAACAGGCGGGAATCCACTATCTTTTTCTTGGCGCCGAATTGGGTGGGCGCCCGGCCGATCCGGCCTGCTACGACGCCAAAGGGCATGTTCTTTACAGCCGCCTGCGCGACGACGCCCGCTTCCAGGCGGCCATCGCGCGGCTGGAGGCCGGGATGGAGCGTTTCCGCGTCGCGCTGCTCTGCGGCGAGGAGGATCCCGCCCACTGCCATCGCCGCCTGCTCGTCGGCCGCGTCCTCACGGAGCACGGCAACACCATGCTTCATATCCGCGGCGACGGCCGCGTCGAATCCGACGCGCAAGTTACCGCAGACTCGGGGAAGCCGCTGGTCGACGCGCAAGGAGAACTCTTTGCGGAAATCGAAGAGGACAAATGGAGATCTACAGCATCGGTTTTACCCAAAAGAGCGCCGGAGAGTTCTTCGGCACGCTGAAGGCCAACGCTATCGAGCGCCTGCTCGATGTGCGGCTAAACAATACATCGCAGCTCGCCGGGTTTGCCAAACTGGCCGACTTGCCTTACTTCCTTCGTGAGATCTGCGGAGCCGCCTACGAGCACGAACCCCTGCTTGCTCCCACGCAGGAGATACTCGACGCTTTCAAGAAGCACAAGGGAAGTTGGGACGTTTATACCGAAGCCTATCTTGCCCTAATCCGCTCACGAAAGGTCGAGTCGGTTCTCTCCCAGGACAGTTTCCGGAAGAAAACCGTCTTGCTGTGCAGCGAGCCGACGGCGGAGCATTGCCATCGCAGGCTGGCGCTCGAGTATTTGCAGAAGCACTGGAATGATGTCATCATTCGTCATCTTTAGATTCACATCCGGGAGGTAAGTCTGGCTCGATGAGCTTCGACCGGGTTGTCTGTCTTGCCAATTCCTACAAGCACAACCATCGTTGTGTGGCTGGAATCAGTCTTGTTACAAAACAGTGGATCCGCCTTGTCGGCACGCAGGTTCCCGGCTGCCTCACGCGCCAGCAGACCTGCTATTCAGACGGCACGGAGGCCGCAATTCTCGATGTATTCGAAGCCGAGCTTGGCGAAAGATGCGCTTCCGAATGCCATCCGGAAGATGTATTGAGCGCTGAAAAACCCTGGCGCCCGGTCCGGCGTTTCGACGAACCGCGCGACGCGAGCTTCCTCGCCGGTTACTTGAACAAGGGGCCCTCTGTGTTGCAAGGCTATGGAGATCGGGTCTATGCGCGGAAATTCGAAGCCTCGCCAGCGAATAAGTCTCTGGAACTCATCCATCCGGAAAACCTGTCGTGGTGGATACACGAAGAGGCCGGTAAGCGCAAGAATCGCGCCATCTTCCGAGCCGGCAGCGTCATCCGGACCTGCTATGACCTGGCTGTCACCGATCCCGCCTGGCTCGACCGGCTTCGCCCTTTGCCGGCCGGCATCTACCCGCATTCCTACTTTTTCAAAGAAAAACTCCCCAAGACCTTCCTTACCGTCAGTCTCAGCGAACCATTCGAACGTTTTCACTACAAGCTGGTGGCGGGAGTGGTGAATCTGCCTGCATAACCACATCCCGTCTGCGGCGTCGGTTGCAACGCAACCGCGGCCCACTCACAGCAACCAGACTTCGCCAGTGCCGCAGCGCCTGAAGTCCGCAGACACAGAAAAGCCGCCCCCCGGGGCGGCTTTTCTGCCTGTACTTGTGCCTTAGTTAAAAATCGCTCCCACCGTGTCGCTGAAGATCAAAGTAACCTGGCAGGTATTCGGCCCGCCCGCAGTCACGGCTGAGGTTGGCGTGCAGTTGTGGGACCAGCCGCCGAAGGCCCCTGCTCCGGCCGGCGCCGTCAAGGTCACCGTGGTGCCTACCGGGTAGGTCGCCACGCAAACCGAACCGCCCAGGCCTGCACCGTTCGAACCGGGGCCACAATGCAGCACGTCAGGCGTGCCCGTGGCCGAGGGAGCCGTCACCAGCCAGCCGGTGGTGTTCAAGCCTTCGTTGTAAACCGTCAAAGTAGAAAGCAGAGCCGACGCCGCAGATCCCGGATAGCAGGAACCTGCCGTGGTCGGCGTGGGCAGAACCAGCGGACAACTGAAGGTTGCCGTAGCCGTCTCGATCGAGCCGGTATTGGGGTCTGTGGCCTCGGCAATAATCGTCGCGCTTCCGTTGCCGTAGGCTGTGGCTACTCCGGCGTCGGCTCCCGGATTCGGAGTTCCGGTTCCATTGGTGTTCACGGGGAACACACTGGGAGCGGACGTGCTCCATGTAACCGAGTTGGTCAGGTCTCTCACGGTTGGCGCAACCGAATACGTCCCGATGGCCAGGAATTGCCCTGTATCCAGCAGATTGCCCACCGTGATCGAGCCGGGAACGATGGTGAGCGAAAGCAGCGGTTCCGGCGCCGGCGTCAGGGTCACGTTGACCGTGGCGGAGTTCGACACCAGGGAGAGATCGGGGTTGGCCAACAACGCGGTGATGGTGCTGGTTCCCTGGCTCACTCCCGTGGCAAGTCCGTTCCCCGAGGCGAGCCCGGAGGTGACGGTAGCAACCGATGGAATACTCGACTGCCACGTGATTTGCGGCGAGTTGGTTACATCTTCCTCGAGGCCGTTGGCTCCTAATGTGGCAAGCGCAATGAATTGTCCCGTCTGGCCTGAGGCGGAGACGGACTGGGAGCCGGGAACGATGGTGACAGCGGTATATTCTTCGGTTGATCCGCCGGTTCCCGGGGCCCCGCTTCCCACTGTAAAGGTCGCAGTGCCCGTCAGTGTGTTTCCGCCGCTAAGATAAGTCGCGGTGATCGTGACTGTGCCCAGACTCACTGCGGTGGCAAGCCCAGTGGAGGCGCCGATGGTGGCAATCGACTGGCTGCTTGAACCCCAGGTGGCCGTGTTGGTCACGTCGACCGTGGCCCCTGTGGCAGTGGTCTCAATGGCCACGAATTGGGCCGTGTCCCCCACCATCGTCACCAATTGAGTGCTCGGAATAATTTCGATCGATAACGGACCCCCTCCTCCTCCCGAGCTGCCCGATACGGTGAGCGAAGCCGTCGCCGAAACAACGCCCGTAAATCCACTGATGCTCGCAGTGATCGTCGTTGTGCCTGCCGATACGCCGGTGGCAACTCCGGTAGCGCTGATGGTGGCCACGGCGGGCACGCTCGATGTCCAGGTGACGGAATCGGTGATGTCCTGCGTGCTCGAGGGATGGTTACTCCCATGGCCGTAGACTCCCAGAGCCGTGAACTGCACGGTCTGGCCCACTGCGACCGATTGCGAGGTGGGCGAAACCGTGACGGAGACCGCTAAGGGATTGGTGCAGCCGGCGATCGGCAGAGCAATACCGATGAGAATGAGCAGCCGTGGTAAAACTCGATCATGCATGGTTGACCTCCGGAGCCCGCAGACCGCTTTGACGTTGCTACATCGCCGTCATGGCAGACTCTCGCTGGCCTGTATGCCTTCGACTATAGGGCATCTATTCGCCGCGCCGCCCTCACACGAACGTGTTACTTTTTGTTTGGCATCAAGACAGTCAATAAGCCGTTTGGCGCTGCCGCCGCCCGGAGCAGCGAACAGTATCGCTACACTGTCCGCACGGCAAAAAATGCGAAGCGCGCGCCGGGGGTGAAAGCCCTCCGGCGGGTGGTTCGCCGGCCGGGTTCTTTGCGGCGTTTCTTTGGGGTTTCTGCTTTGCCGCCGGCAGGAACCGCTACCGCAAAACCGGCGAAAATGCATTCTCGATCCGCAACATTCAAGGCGAATCGGCCTCCCGGAGCGGCAACCTTGATCGGAGCCGGACAGGAAGCTGCTCCCATGGTCTTGCTGTACACTTCTGCTCAGCATGGCCATGGCCCGCGACAACGCTCCGGAACGGCTGGTCAGCGCCGCGCGCGCCGACGAAGAACAGAGCTTCGAACTCAAATTACGCCCGCGCCGGCTAGGCGAATTCATCGGCCAATCGAAAGCCAAAGAACAGCTCGCCATCGCTCTGGAAGCCGCCAAGTCGCGCGGCGAGGCGCTGGATCACGTGCTGCTCTCCGGCCCGCCGGGCCTGGGCAAAACCACGCTGGCTGCCATCATCGCCAACGAGCTCGACGTGGGCTTTCAGCAGACTTCGGGGCCGGCGCTGCAGATTCAGGGCGACCTGACCGCCATCCTCACCAATCTGCGCGAGCGCCAGGTGCTCTTCCTCGACGAGATTCACCGCCTGCAGCCCGTGCTCGAGGAAAAGCTCTACACCGCGCTCGAAGACTACAAACTCGACATCATCATCGGCCAGGGGCCGGCCGCGCGTACCCACGTCATGGAGATTCGCCCCTTCACCTTCATCGGCGCCACTACGCGGCCCGGCCTACTCAGCTCGCCCTTGCGCTCGCGTTTCGGCATTCTTCTGCGCCTGGAGTTTTACACGGAAGAGGAACTGCGGATCATCGTGGAGCGCTCCGCCGACGTGCTGCAGATTCCCATCGACCGCGACGGCGCGGCAGAGATTGCACTGCGCTCGCGCGGCACGCCGCGCATCGCCAACCGTTTGCTGCGCCGCGTGCGCGACTACGCCCAGGTGCGCGGCTCGGGCACGATCGATCGGCCCACGGCCAACGCGGCCCTAATCATGCTCGAGGTGGATGCGCACGGCTTCGACGAGATCGACCGCCGCCTGCTGCTCACCATCATGCAGAAATACGATGGCGGGCCCGTGGGCCTGGGCACGCTGGCGGCGACACTCGCGGAAGAGGAAGACGCGCTCGAAGAGGTCTATGAGCCGTTCCTCATTCAGATCGGATTTCTCGACCGCACGCCCCGTGGCCGCGTGGCCACGCGCCTTGCTTACGAGCACTTCGGCCTCGCCGTGCCCGGCCGGCAGGCGGGGTTGTTTTAAGAGGTTGTGTCCGGGTGAATCCTTCGCAACAAATCGGCATCTCTCTCAATGGGTAACAACACGGCGGGGCGCCCCGTCCTCGCCGCGTCTTTGCATTTGCGGCTAGGGTGGGGGACGCAAACCCGCAAACCGCTAATTTGCAAACCCGCTAACTCGCCAGCTCGCTGACTTGCTAAAGGAGAAACAGTTATGTCCCTCACCGAATCCACCATGCTCGCCCTGGGAACCATTGCGCCCGACTTCGCGCTCACCAACGTGGTCAGCGGCAAGATCGTCCACCGCGACGACTTCCGCGGCAAACAGGCGCTGCTCGTGCTATTCATCTGCGCCCACTGCCCTTATGTCAAGCACATCGAGAAATCTCTGGGCAAGCTCGGCGCCGACTACGCCGGCAAGCCGCTGGGCATCGTCGCCATCAGCGCCAACGATGCGATCACGCACCCCGAGGACAGCCCCGCGGACCTGAAGCAGCAAGCCAAAGACAATGGCTTTGTCTTTCCGTATCTCTACGACGAATCGCAAGACGTGGCTCACGCCTACAAGGCCGCCTGCACGCCGGACCCGTATTTATTCGACGCCGATTTCAAACTCGTTTACCGAGGCCAATTCGATTCGAGCCGCCCCGGAAACGGTATCCCTGTGACGGGCAAAGACCTGCGCGTCGCCATCGACGCCGTGCTCGCCGGCAAGCCGGTTCCCACGGAACAGAAGCCGTCGATCGGATGCAACATCAAGTGGAAGGAGTGAGAGGCAGAGGAGATAGCGGGGTTAGCGGAGCTAGCGGAGCTAGCAAAACCTTCTCCCGGGTGTATCGCAAACTCGCGCTGAGTAAGCAGAACCACGGAACTAACTACGCTAACCCCGCTAGCTCCGCTAACACCGCTTGTCTTTACGCGCTGACCGGCGCGGGAGCCAGGCCGGCGAGCAATTCGCGAATCTCGAGCAGAACCTCGTCGGGCCGCGATGCTTTGAGCGGCAGCTTGAGCACGCCTTGCGGCGTGAACTGCGCGCCGCGTTTGGCATTGCGCGAAACCAGTTGCATCACGTAGGCCGGATCGACTGAAGCATTCTCCATGAAGCGGATCTGCAGATCGTTGCGTTTGCGGTCCACCTGCGCAACGCCCAGACGCTCGCACTCGAGGCGCAGGCTGGCTGCCTCAAGCAGATAGACGGTGGCGTCAGGCGGCGCGCCATAGCGGTCTTCCATCTCCGCCCGCACTTCGTTGACCGCGGCCTCGGTGTTCGCCCCGGCAATTTTCTTGTAGAGACGCAGGCGCTGGTTCTCTTCCGGCACGTAGCTCTCGTCGATGCGCAATGCAATACCCAGATTGAGCTGCGTGGCCGGCCGCTCTTCGGCCGCTTCGCCCTTCATCTCCTTCACGGCGGTTTCCAGCATCGAGGTGTACAGCTCAAATCCCACCGCTTCGATGTGACCGCTCTGCTCGCCGCCAAGCATATTGCCCGCACCGCGCAGCTCCAGGTCGAGCGCGGCGATCTTGAAGCCCGCGCCCAGGTCGCTGAACTCCTTCAGCGCCGCCAGCCTGCGCCGTGCAATCTCGGTCAGCTCGTTCTCCGGCGGAATGAGCAGGTAGGCATAGGCGCGACGGTTGGAGCGGCCCACGCGCCCGCGCAACTGGTAGAGCTCGCTGAGGCCGTGCCGCTCCGCCCGATTGATGAGGATGGTGTTCGCCAGCGGAATGTCGAGGCCGTTCTCGATGATCGTGGTGGCCACCAGCACGTCGAACTCGTAACGCATGAAGGCGAGCATCACCTTCTCCAGCTCGCTTTCGCCCATCTGCCCGTGCGCCACGGCCACTCGCGCCGCCGGCGCCAGCTCCTGGATGCGCGCGGCAATTTCGTAGATCGATTCCACGCGGTTGTGCACGAAAAACACCTGCCCACCGCGCTCCAGCTCCACCTCGATGGCCGAGCGCACGATCTTCTCGTCGAACCGCGCCACCACGGTTTGAATCGCCATGCGATCCTTGGGCGGCGTCTCGATGATGCTCATATCGCGCAGGCCCACCAGCGACATGTGCAGGGTACGCGGAATGGGCGTAGCGCTCATGGCCAGCACATCGATCTGCTTGCGCAACTGCTTCAGCCGCTCCTTGTGGCGCACGCCGAAGCGCTGCTCCTCGTCCACGACCAGCAGTCCGAGGTCCTGGAACTTGATGTCCTTCGAGAGCAGCCTGTGCGTACCGATCAAAATGTCCACCCGGCCGGTCGCCACGCGCTCGACGATGTCCTTCTGCTCCTTCGCCGTGCGGAAGCGCGAAATCATTTCAATGTGAATGGGAAACTGCGCGAAGCGCTGCTTGAAGGTCTCGAAGTGCTGGAAGCCGAGCACTGTAGTGGGCGTGAGCACCGCAACCTGCTTGCCGTCCTGCACCGCCTTGAACGCGGCGCGCATGGCCACTTCGGTTTTGCCGTAGCCCACGTCGCCGCACAGCAGCCGGTCCATCGGCGTGGGCGATTCCATGTCTTCCTTCACAGCTCGAATCGCCGTAGTCTGGTCGTCGGTTTCGCTGTAGTCGAAAGCGTCCTCGAACTCGTTCTGGAACTCGTTGTCCTTTGAGAACGCGTTGCCCTCGACAGTTTGCCGTTCGGCATAAAGCTTGAGCAGTTCGGCGGCCATGTCCTGCATGGCCTTGCGTACGCGCGCCTTGGTTTTGGTCCATTGCTGCGAACCAAGCCGGCTCAGCACCGGTGCGGGCCCCGTGTCGGTCGAGCGGTATTTCTGGATCAAATCCAGCCGCGTCAGCGGAACATACAGCTTTGCGCCCTCGGCAAACTCCAGAATCATGAACTCGATGGAGAGGCCGTCCTGCGCGATCTCCTTCAGCCCCTGGTACTGCGCGATGCCATGCTCCACGTGCACTACGTAATCGCCGACACCGAGGTCGCGGAAATCCGACACAAACGCCGCCGTCTTCGACTTCTTCGGAACCGGCCGCGCCGCCACGTCGGCCTCATCGGAGAGATCGTTGGCTCCGAAGACGACCAGGTTCGCGTCCGCGAAGACCACCCCCGCCGCCAGCGGCGAACGCACAATCACCGGTACGCGCAGGTCGCCCGCCATGTGGCCGGCTTCTTCCAGCATGGTGTCGCCGCCGGGGCGCTGCGCGCGGCTGCCCAGGCGGTAGGGAACCTCGTATTCGCGAAGCACCGTCGCCAACCGCTCCACGTCGCCCTGGTGCGCAGCGGCCAGCACGATGCGCGTCTCCGCCGCCATCAGATCCTTCAATTGCTCCGTCAGCGCGGGAATCGACCCGTGGAAACGCAGCGTGGGCCGCGTGGGCAATTCGATTTCGCCGAGCGTAGCGTCGTCCTCCAGCACGTCCACCGCGCCCAGCCGATCCAGATCGAGGCCCATGTGCGCAGCGAGCGACGCCTGCAAAACTTCGGGGCGCAGATACATGTCCTCCGGCCGCACCAGCGAGCCAATCCCCGAACGGTCATGCCGCAGCTCGACCTTGTTCCACCAGCGGTCGATCTGGTTGCGCACCATCGCCGGCTCGTCCACAAAAAGCGCGCTGCGCGGTAGAAGCGTGAGCAGCGAGCGCTCCGCTCCGGCGACGGACGCGAAGAACTCCCAGCCCGGGAATACGCTCACACCGCCCGCCGCCGCAGCCTCGGCCGCCATCTCCTCGTACTCAGTTTCGATGCGCTGCGCGCTCAACCGCCCGTTCACCGCGGCCAGCAGATGTTCCGTCACCGGCGTCTCCGTCAACGGCAGCAGTTGCGTCTCATCCAGCCCGCTCTGCGAACGCTGCGTCTCCGGATCGAATTTGCGGATGGTTTCAATCTCGTCGCCGAACAGCTCGATGCGCACGGGGCGGTCAGCCTCCGGCGAGTACACGTCCAGAATTCCGCCGCGCCGCGTAAACTGCCCGGGCATCTCCACCAGATCCACCTGCGTATAACCCACGCTGGACAGGTGCGCGATGAGCGTCTCGAGATCGACCTCCTCGCCGCGCTTGAGCGTGACCGCGAGCCCGGCGTAGTACTCCAGATCGAAGAGCTTCATGGCCGCCGACTCGACGGGAGCGATCAGAATGTCGACGGCGCCGGTGGAGAGCTTCCACAATGCCGCCGCACGCTGCTCCTGCACGTCGGGGTGCGGCGAGAGATTTTCGAAGGGAAGCACATCGTGGGCGGGAAAGCGCACCACGCGCGCGGGATCCACGGCGCCGGTCAGCTCGCATCCGGCCTTGAGCAGCGGCTCCAGCGCCTCGGCGGCCTTGTTGTCGGCCACGATTACGATGACCGGCTGTTTGGCGGCACGCGCCATAAGCGGCAGGTACAGCGCCTGCGCCGTCCAAGTCAATCCGGACACACGCCGCCGCCCCGCACCCAGGCTCAGGTGCCTGCGAACGCGTTCAAACCCCGGGGCCTGCTCCAGCTCCGCGAAGATTTCGCGGACAAACGGGAGGATCATCAGAGTTCAGTTTAGCAGCGATTGCATCCCGGCAAACTTCGCCGGCGGCGCCAAAGATTGAAGAGATTGGCGCTGGCTCGTTCAAGCGCTGCGCAAGATCGCCGCATAACTGCGGCGAACCGCAGGCTGGCTCACGCTCTCCATCCCGGCTTGGCGCGCAGCATGGAGTTCCTTCTGGAAGCTCTCCTGGGTCACATGGCCGGAGGGCTCGGCGAAGAATAGCAAGCCGCCAGGTTTGAGCGCTGCCGCCGCCTCGCCGAAGAACGCTCCAGCCGAAGGCATCTCATGGACCACAGCGAACGCGAGCACAAAATCCACTGCTCCCTTCAGGTCGTCAAGCTCCATGCTTTCCGGCTTCGCGAGCCGCGTTTCGACGCGTCCGTGCACGCCGGCCTTTCGTGCGCGGCGCTGCAAACTGCTCAGCATCTTGGGCTGAATATCCACCGCGACCACGCGTCCGGCCGAGCCAACCAGGCGAGCCAACGGCAGAGTGAAGAACCCCATCCCCGGCCCCGGCTCAAGCACCGTCATTCCTTCCCGGACATAAGGCTCCAGCAGGTTTTCTGGATTCCCCGCCATCCACCGGCGCGCGGGGCTGGCCAGGAGATAACCGATCCACCACGGACAAACACGTTCCGCCATTGCGCGTCCTTGCCTTTCGCAAGAGCTCGATTGCGAAATTGCCGATGGGGAATGGCCGGACTTCTCCGCAACTGCACAGATTTTACTCAACTTCTGTTGCTGTGGTATTACGCGAGTCCTCTAGTTCCGGTGCGCGATTTCAGAAGATCTCGCCAGGCAAAGCGCCTGGCCGGGCGACTCGTTCAGTCGATGCGGGGAGTTCCGCGGCGCAACACCAGCCCGGCGATGCCGAAGACCACGATCAGGATGAGGGCAAGGAAGAAATAGTACGCCATGGGGTGCGCCCAGCCCGGCGAATAGGTAAGGTCCTGGCCCACCCACAGCAGCAGGATGGTGGCGATCACGGCAAACTGGCCGGCAATGACCAGAAACGTGTGTCCCAGGTCGCGCCGCTTGTCCAGCGCCTCCACCTGGTCTGGGGTCAGGTTGCGCTCTTCGGGGGGAAGCAGGGAATTTGCCATTTTCAGCTCCGTGCCGGCTGTACGGATGACCTCCAAGTCCGGCTCTCCTACACTCGATTCAATCACACGCCGCCGGACCCGCGCCAGCGGCCCTTTCCGCTCAATCCACCAGAAACGCCAGCGATTGCAGCGCGGTGATCTCGAACGGCTTGCGGCAGCGGATGTTGGCGCACTGCAGCTTGTCGTCGCGCCGCACCATGTAGGATTGCGCCTTGGCGAAGCGGGCACGGTCGCGCTCGCCGGCCCCGCGCGGCAGTTGCGCGCGCTTGCGCCGCACCACCCAGGCGACCTTGTATTCGGCTGCCTGGCCGCACTTGGGGCAGGTCAGGCTGTGCGTGCGCTGTTCCACCGTCTCGTTGAAGAATTCCCGCTCTTCCATCCCGTTTTTCCTTTGCCGTCCGGCCCTCCAGCTCGCCGCGTTCGCCACCCATTCGCCGCGGCCCAGAGACTCTGCGCCGCCACTTCCGCGGCGGCGGAATCTATTCCATACTCATCCTTGCCATGGCGAAACGCAAGCCAGCCCGCTTCTCGGCCGCCAAGGCCGTCAAAGCCAACGCCCGCGAACGCGTAGGCCAGCCCAAGCCGTCTCGCGTTGTGGCCGACCAGCCGCGCACCGGCCGTAAGGCCAAACACAAGCCAAGTCTCGAAGAGATCATCGGGCAGGAGGAGTAGACGTGGCCAGATTGGCGGGCGCAGGGGGCGCGGATGGAGAGCGGGGTGTTCGGCGGCGCCGTGTAAGACAGTAAGACGCGGCGCAAGACGGCAATGCACAGGCCCAACAACAGCGCCTTACGCTGTCTTACGTCGTCTTGCATTTGCCGGGCGGCGTACGACAAATATCTCCCTGCCTCGCAGCGTGTCCCGCCCAACCCGTGCGCCATCTCTTCTTTAGTGTTGTACGCTGTACGGCCCGGGAAGCGATGGCGCGGCCGGCTCATCGCTCGCTTTGGTCAAAACTGCGGTCCGCTTGGAATAGATGCGGAACTCCACCACCAGGTCCAGCAGCACGGGAACCGGCTTGCCATCCTTGATGGCCGGCTCAAACGTGACCTTGCGAATGGAATCCACTGCGTTCTCGTCCAACCCGAAGCCGATCGGTCTTGCCACCGCGATCTCTCGCGGCTTGCCGTCGGCTCCCACCACAACGCGATAAAGGCACATCCCCGCCACGCCGTGGTCCTGCGCGTACTGGTTCGACGCGGGCTCGAAGCTCGTCACCAGGCGAGCTTTCTTATCCACCATGCTCTCGCGCAGCACGGCCGGATCCGAGGGCCGGTAATCGGTCTTGGCCGCCGCGGCCTCGTAGTAAAGCTTCCAGAACCCCGGCATCGACGCCATCATGCGGCTGTCGAAGCCGAAAGCGAACACATTGTCCAATGCGTCCCGCAGCACCTTGCTGGCGTGCGCCGGCGAGGTGGTCGTGGTCACGCTTTTCGCGTCGGCGGGGCGCTCGGCCAGGGGAGCGGCGGCAAGCTCAGCCTGCGCTTCACTCGTCTCCGCGGGCGGGCCCGCCGGAGCGGCTGTCTGCGCCGCCTGCATCGGTGCGCCCGCGGTCTTCCCTTTCTCTTTTTCCCGCTTCGGCTTTACCACCAGCTCGCGGTCGATCGCGATCCTCACCAGCTTCTTCTTCGGCGTGATGTTCACCCGGTCCACGGCTTTGGTGGGATCCTCATATGGCAGCGCGCCCAGAAAGTGCAGCCCGAAGCGCTGTCCCTCCAACTCCACCTTGTTCCGGGTCAGGCGCACCTTGTCGATCTGGATTCCGCTGAGCGTGTACGATCCCTGGGGCGAGTGGCCGATCAGCACGCCGTGCTCATTAAAGCTGAGGGTGTTGTCCAGGTAGCCGCCGCGCAGGAAAAGCTCCTTGCCGATGAGCAACCTGCGGATCTCATCTTCCGTGATTTCTCCAGGTTCTGGAGCGTGGGACGGGCTGCCTTGCGAGGCCGCGGGCGCGGGCGCCGGCTCGGCTGGTGCAGCAGAGGGGGCGGGCAGGCTTTGGGCAGGTGCTGCGGGAGAGGCCGGCGCTGCCTGCGTTTGCGCAGAGGGTTGGGCATCCGGGGCAGGAGCGGCAGCCGGCGGTGAAGGTTGGCCGGAAGCCGGCGCGGCGGGCCGATTGTCAGCCGAAGGCGCCTGTTGCGCGTTGACTCCGTTAAGAGCAGACGAAGCCAGTACGGCAAGAATAGCGGCGCCGAAGACCAACAGGGTGAGCCGCGCCGGGGACTTTGCAAACAAGAAGGAGCGGGAACGAGAAATCATGTGCGGCATGGGGGAGCCTTTGAACGCCACTTTATCAGGGATTTTTCTCTCTTCGCCGTGAATTTTCGTCAAGGGTAACCAGCTCGCGCCGGTCTTCTCGCTCCCCTCATCGCTTCAGCCGCCACAGAATCCGCCGGAACAATCCCAGAATCCGCCCGGCATCGCGCCGCGTAAGGGCCAGTCTGCGCAGCAACAGATGCAGATCGTGCCGGTTGGCCTTGCGCATTGCCGCCGGGGAGTAGTTTGCCGCCAGCATGGTCTCTTCCACCACCCCGGCCAAAAGCTCCAGGTCGCCCGCGGAAGCGGGAGCCGTCGAATCGTCTCGATCGAGGCTTACGCCGTGCTCTCCCGGTTTTGCGGCCTCGCCGGGCGCGCCTCGATCCGCCTCCGGTTCACGCGCCTCGCCGATCCGCGAAGCCAGCTCATAGAGGCACACCGCAACGGCCTGTCCCAGATTCATCGAAGGCTGCCGCGGATCGGTGGGAATCTCCGTGAGCAGATGGCAATACGAGAGGTCCTCGCGCGTGAGGCCGCGCTTCTCCGATCCAAATACCAGCGCCACACGGCCGGCGCGCGCGATCTCCCTCCACACCAGCGGCGCCAGTTCAGGCAGCGCGACCACCGTCTGTTCCGGCTTCCGCCGCGCCAGGGATCCGGTACCCACCACCAGCGTGCAATCGCGTACGGCCTCCGCCAGGCTCTCCGTCTCCCGCGCGTTGGCGAGCAGCTCCGGCGCTCCCACCGCCGACTTCGCCTCGCGCCAGTGCTGCTCGTACGGAGCCACCACCGCCAGCCGCTGGAATCCGAAGTTTGCCATGGCCCGCGCCGCCGCTCCTATATTGAGGGGGTTGCGCGGCGACACCAGCACCACTTCGATGCGTTCGTGTTGGGATTCGGCAAGCAAGAAATGATTGTAGAGCGGCGAAGGCCCGAAGCCGGATCGGAGGCGAGAGATATTGGGGCGGGTTGCATCATCGCTACCAGCTCGCTGCTTGATCTTCCTGAAATCTACACGTGCGCCGAGAACGCCGAGCGGAGAAGTGTGTCTCTTGCCGGTCTCTGAGCTTCGCTTGACCCGTCTTCCGCTCGTCTGAACAGACTGCCCTCCTCTGTTGAATCCCTATCGCGCGCCTTCCGGGGCTTTCTTAGCTACTAAGAAGCGCCGGATTTCCCTGCGGATGGAATTTTGGCCAGGCACAGCACTACAACGGATCGCAGATGATCACAGCATTCAGGGAAGGACACTCCCGTGCCCATTCTGCCTAAGGTCGATTGTGCGCCGTGGAGTACTTGTTGATTCGCCTGTAATTAACGTGGGTGCAAGCCGAATAGTCTGATAGTTTCCCTTAAGCTTTCCTTCTATCCGATCCATTAGAATGGTTGCTGCGCGTGAACCTATCTCGTAGCTGGGCTGGACAACTGTGGTCAAATGTGGATGTAAGAGTTTACCGACAGCCAAGTCATCGAAAGTAGCCAGTGTAATATCCCGCTCGCATTGAATGCCTAACTCATCAAATGCTTCAAGCACGCCGGTTGCCATTACGCCATTGCACACGAACAGAGCGGAGGGGCGATTGCGCATCTTGGCTAGCCGCTTGGCCAGCCGATAACCGGATTCCTTTCGGTAGTCTCCTTCGAGAATGAACTGTCGGGGAATTTCTATCCCTGCTTCGTGGAGTGCGTCTCGATATCCCTGATATCTTTCTCGTGCGCTCTGTATGGCAATTGGCCCGGCAATGATTGCTATTTTGCGATGGCCGGAGCGGATAAGGTGTTGGACGCAGCGTTGTCCTCCGAGTACATTGTCGAGGAGAACAGCATCGGTCTCTATTCCCTTGGCAGTTCGATCCACGCACACCACGGAGATACCATTCTCCATCGCCGCGCGAATATGCCGCACATCAGCTCCAGGACTCGCCGCCAAAAGGATTCCATCTACTCGCCGCGATCGCAATGCTGACACAACCCCTCGCTCCCTTACGATACTTTCGTCAGTATTGGCAGTCAGCAGCAAGTACCCGCGCTCATATGCGCGGTCCTCGGCGCCGCGCATCATTTCCGGGAAGAATGGATTTGTGATATCGGGCAGAACCATACCCAACATGCAGGTCTGTTTTACGACATCACGCGCAACGGTGCCGGGATAGTACTCCAGTTCCCGAATTGCCGTGACCACGCGTTTGCGAAGAGTCTGGCTCACTCGCGCCGTACCGCGTATCACATGGGAGACAGTTCCGATCGAGACTCCTGCTCGCTTGGCTACCTGCGCAATAGTGGACATTGAATAGCTTCCTCAATCATTGAATCTTGTCGCCAATCTCGACTTCAGAAGTGAAATCCAGAACAGAATTCACCTCTCGATTTCGGGGCCCGATCTTTGCGGTAACTCGATTGTACGGTTTGCCGCGCAAGCTGCATTCGCGATCGATAATATAGGAAAGCGTTGAAGAATTTCAACTTATCATAAAAAGAGGGTTCGAAAAGGCAGAGATGGAAACCGTTAGAGGAGGAGGGTGACTGCGAACAAATTCCGAGTGTCTCGCACATTGTAGAACTCATAACATATGTAGAATGTTTTATATAGCTATCAAAATCGGAAGTATGTACTTTACGCAAAGCAAATTGATTCAGGAATATACTTGATGCCATGATTCTGAAAGGCGGCATCATGGGTGTTTATGAAGTTCTGGCTCAAGCGATTCAGTCAAAAAGCCCGTGCACCATCGCCAAACCCGGAGAACCGAGCCGAAGCATCTGCCCGTATCGACTAGGCCGATCTTCCAAAGGCGAAATAAACGTTATTTACTACCAGTTTGAGGGCTACACTTCCCGGCCAGAGGGCCTTCAGTACGACGGCTCTCCGGCGAATTGGCGCTGTAACCATGTCGCAGACATAGCTACAGCCGCCCTTATAGAGGGCGATTGGCATGAGCCGGATGTCAAACCCAAGACTCGCGGGCATTGCGTCGTAGACGCGGATTACGCCGTAACCTACTAGGCTGCGACCAATTCAGGCGCACTTGCCCAAGCGAGATATTGCTTCGCTCTCGATTCGGCAGAGGTGCCGCTAAAGATTGTTGTCTGGATTTCGCCGTCGCCGGAGAAGTTTACTCCTTCGACAACCCAATCGCCTGAATTGTCCTCATGAGGGTAGATTTCCCATTGCATTAGTCACACTCCTACGTTACGCTCTGTTTAAGCGTTGCAGGACGCGACACATCTGGAACACAAGAGACCCGCTGGCAGGCGGGTTTTCTTGTGCCTAAAATCCTATTCTATTTCGGCCAGCCTTCGGCGGGTTTCTTCTTCGAGATGGACTTCTTCACGGCATCTTTCCAGTTACCCTCGATCTTGAGAGTGCGTGGCTTCGGTCCAGTCTTGGCGGGTTTCTTCTTCGCAACCTTACGCATGGTATGGGGCAGCTTTGTACGTCAGCCGCTTGCCCTCTGCTGATTTTACCGCAGCCACAGTGCGCTCGCCGTCATTCTGTTTGCGATGGTTCCAGAGAAAATCGTATTGCCACAAGTAGCGATGCAGGTACTCGCGGCTGACGTTGTGATAGATGCCAACAATGCCACGCTTGACTAGCGCATGGCTCGACTCGACCGTGTTTGTCGTCACGTCGCCTTTTGCGTATTGGCCGAGGCTGTGACGAATCCGATGATGGCCACCTTCAAACGATGGCCCAATGCCCTTGTACGCAACGTAATCATCGGTCATGATCCTGGCGCGAGGATCAACAACTCTCTTGATCTCATCCTTAAGCGTTTGCCCTGTCACGTTCGGGACAATACGGCGGCGAATCTGGCCGCCACGCTCGACAGCGGCAAATACGGGAGTTTTGTCCGAATGGCCTCGTTTGCCATAGCCCTTGTATCGCGGCTTGCCGCCGACATACGTCTCGTCACACTCGACCGTTCCGGTGAGTGGCGGGGCACTTGGAAGGTCTGGAGCCATCGCAAACCGGATACGATTCATCAGGAATAATGCCGACTTGTAGCTGATTTGGCAGTTCCTCTGAATCTCAAGCGCCGAAACGCCTTTCTTGCTGGAGCACGCACGCCAGAACGCATAAGCCCAGTGGCGCAGTTCAATCCTTGATTCCTCGTAGACCGTGCCGATGCGAACCGTGTATTGCTCTTTGCAGTCCCGGCAGCGCCAGAGGTAACGGCTGTTGCGCTCGCCGGTCTCGGCATCAGCCATCTTATAGACGTTAAGGCTTCCACACTTCACGCAGCACGGGGCATCGCCCCACCGCTGTTTCTCGAAGAATTCCACCGCCGCCAATTCATCGGAACAGGCGAGTGGAATCTCAGAGACCAGCTTGGACTTTGATAGATTGTGACGATCCTTTTTCATGTAAATAACTTTATACCTAACGCAAGCCTTGTGTCAAGTATAAAATTGAGTTGGACCGCAATTTTCATCTTTCTGATATGATTCCAGCCGACTTGCCCGCTGAATTGATGTGATTATGCCGAAAATAAAGCTGGCGGCATATTTGACGATGTTGGCAATTAGGCTAAAAATCACTTTAGGTTGTGGTGCGGGCAGGGGGACTTGAACCCCCACGGACCTTGCGATCCACCAGATCCCAAATCTGGCCCGTCTGCCATTTTCGGCATACCCGCATTGCATCCGGTGGAGATGGAGGGAATCGAACCCTCGCCGGGATAGGTCTAGACCCCTCCGGCACACCAAGTCATCCCCACGCTTACTGAGAGCCGGGAGATGTTCGCCAAAAACACTTCCCCCGGCTCTCTCAGTTTACAACTATTTCTGTTCCTCAATGTTTGCCTTTGCCGCCAGAACCTGTGCAATTCCAGTGAAGAATGCGGCGATCCGTTCGGGTTTCCAGTTTGCAAATTCGCCCATGTCCACGCGGACACTCACGTGAAAATTCACAGCACCCTCTGTGGTTCCAAACAAAATCGGTACGGAGGATTTTTGGAGGGAATCTTGGGAGGAGGGTGAGGCATCCGATTTTGGAGCCGTAGGTGCTTCGATTGGTGCCGAACTGCTTCCATTACCTAATACCTGTCCTTTCTTGAGTTGATTGCCGTCGCGCTGGATTAAGCCGGCAGCAGCCAAGTAATCGAGCAATATCCGCAACTGGCCACGATATTCAGGCGCAGCCTTAGCGGCATCAGCTAAATCCTGGACGGCCTCGTTCTCCGTCATGGGTCCAAACGCGAGCTTAGAAAGCAATTCCTCCGCGAACCAAGTTTTCTGGAGTATGGGAGCTAGTTTTTGCGCCGCAGTTTCAGGACTCCATTCATAAGCCCGCAGAAACGCCGCCACTTCGGGACAGGGAATGGAGCCACCCTCAGTCTTCACAATGAGGCCACTGCTCACAAAGAACGCATTCGCCAGTGAAACCGTAGAAGCCTGCATTTTGACAATATCTGCAACCGCATTGTTGGTGACGACCTTACCGGCAGGCCCGCTTGCCGCAGCCCACCCCCTGAGAATGTCCAATTGTTTGGAAAAGGTTATCCGATCCGTAGGCAGATATTTATTCGGCCTTTGGGCGCCAGCTTTGGGGCCTGGGCGACCGCGACTTTTCTTCACAGGAGCAGCGGGGATTCTCAGCGTCGCCCGCGGAGTAATCTGGGGTTGAGGCTGAGGTTTCTGTGCCCCTTTGGGTTGCTCCTGAATTGATTGCGGAGAGACGAGCGTGGTTGACATATCACACCTCCTATTGATGTTCGCCTGACAACATCATAATGTGAGCGAAGAAACGGCGTCAACCCGTCAATCAATTGCTTCGTCCGAGCATTTCAGAAAATTCCCGAAACAGGAAGAAAGGTCAATGCTAATCGTGCTGGTATCTAAAATGGTAGCTTTGCGTAAAGTACATACTTCCGATCAAAATTTATGTATCTGGAAAATCCTTCAATTTTCCTCTTGACAATATAGCTGAAAGCAGTGTATCAGTTGATTCGCTTGAAATTTTTCAAAGCCATGCTAAACGAATGAAGTTTCTGTATGGCGATTTCCGAAAGAAAAAGGCCTCGTCATCCTAAAGAAGTTGTCGAGGCTGGAAATGATTGCGCGATGGCGTAGAAACAAGACTGCCATTCTGCCTGAAGTCCCCACTTAATCTGCTTTGTGACGCCCAGTAGGGCGATCGAGGATACTGCGCCAAAGATTCTTTGGCCGCGGAATACTCGTCGAATAGCCACTTGTGGTTGGCGGACTAAATGGAAGCTAGGACGTTAAGGACACATTGGCTGGGAATTTCGAAGGGGAAATAGGAATTAGCAGCATCGATTTCAAATCGTCGAGGTCCAAGAAAGGATTTTTGTGAAAAACACACGCAATCGCAACTACTTGCTTTTGGCGCCGATGCTGGCGGTCGTCTTGCTGACCGCTGCCTCTGCGCACGCGGCGATCGGATTTGTGCAGGTCAACGCCGGAATGGCTTCAAGCGCCAGTACCGAAGCGCTCGCCTTCAGCTCCAACACCACGGCCGGCGACATCATCCTGGTGGGGTTCGATTTCGCCAGCGGGTCAACGTTTTCCTCAATTTCCGATTCGCAGGGGAACACGTTCAACGAAGTCGGCAGTCAGTTGACCACTCCGGCTGGATCCAAAAGCCGGCTCTATTACGCCAGCAATATCAAGGGCGGCGCGGACACGGTGACCGTCAAGACTACGGCCAGCGCCAGTTTTATTAAGGTGCAGGTAATTGAATACTCGGGCGTGAGCACAAGCACTCCGATCGATATACAAGCCGGCGCCACGGGCAGTGCCGGTTCCGCTTCCGCCGGCGGACAGACGACAGTCGCCAACGACTTGATCTTCGGCTTTCTGGCAAGCGACGGTACCGGTTCAGCGGCTGGGGGCTTCAATTCCCGTTCGGCCGCTAACGGCAACGTGTTGATAGACGACGCGGCCGGCGCACCTGGTTGGTATTACAGCGAGGGTTCCTCCACGAGTGGCTGGTCCATGCAGATGGCCGCTCTCGAACCGGCGAGCACCACCACCGAGGCGTATGCTTGCTCCACATCCTCCGCGAGCGGCAACTGTGGATCGTACGGCGACACGGACGTCACCGATAATGCCGGCGGCAACGCCAATGTCCAGAACGACGTTCTGGAACCCTCAAACCGGATGGTCACAGACGCTGTACACGATCTCCGAGGGGAGATGGTGGGTGACGGCCAATATGGCCTCGGGCTATACGGGCGTGCAATCGTACCCCGACACGGACATCCTGTTCAGCAACTGGTCCCCGAGCGCCAACCCCACAATCAGCAGCTTCTCCTATATGTTTTCCTCGTTTGTGAGCACAGTACCAACCACCTCCGGCACCATCGAGGATTCCGGCTACGACTTGTGGTTCAACAGTTACGGCGCTGAAGTGATGATCCAGAACCAGGTCGTCAACCGCAGCGCCTGCACCCAGTACATGACCGTACTGGCCACCAACCTCACCTTCGGCGGGTCGTACGGCGTCCCGACAAATACATGGAACCTGTGTCGAAACGGCGGTGCGGGTTCGGAACTCGTCTTCCAGTGGGCCCCACCGCAGTCCACCTCGACGAATTTCGGCGTCTCCTCCGGGACCGTCGACATCTACGGCATGCTCGCCTACCTGGGGACCAATGGGTACCTGGCGTCGAGCTCCACGATCACCGCGATCCAGTACGGCTTCGAAATTGGCAGCACGGGCGGCGTGGCAGAAAACTTCTACGTGGACGCCTTCTCGCTTACCGCCAGTCACTAAGCGGGCAGGCACGGTCAGCGCCTTTCTGACCGTGAGTGTGTGGGTGACCGTGGGGCCCAGCTTCTCCCTGCCCGGCGCGATCTCCGAGCTTGTCTCCGTGCTTGCTCGGGGCCGCCGGGCGGTACATTCAGCGGGAGTAGGAATCATGGTCACCCATAACCTCCTCCGCGGTCCGGACGAGCGGGTCTTCCGTCCACCCGTGCACCGACATGTAGGCTTTGCACGCTTCGCAAGAGGTTTTCATGGAAGTAAGCTTCCCCAGTGAATGCCTGCGAAATGTCAATCTCCTATACGACGTGGCCAGAGCTCCCAACTGAGCGATGAATGGATTCGAAGCGGTCTCCAGGCGCGACGCTCTCGCTCGCACCGCGGCGCGGCTGAAAGCGGCGTTTGGCGATTAACCAGCGCACGGTTGTGCCGCCGTGCACGTCCGCCTTTCTCCGCGCGCATCGAACCTCGCCTCTATACGCCGGCCTCGCCAATGTTCTAGCCTGAAGCGTGCTGCTGACCAACCCAGCCGCGACGGCGTTGAACGACCTGAGCCAGTCTCCAATTGTGCGCTTTTCTCTGCTGGCCCTGAGCTCCATCTTTTTTCTGGTCGATCCCTTCGCCGCCATCCCTTCGTTTTTGGCCATCACCCACCGCGCCGAGCCCGCGCGCCGCAAGCTGATGGCGCGCAAGGGCGCGCTCACTTGCTTCATCGTGCTCACCAGCTTTGCCGTGGCTGGCCAGCTCATCTTCCGCATGTTCGGCATCACCCTGCCGGCATTCGAGATTGCCGGTGGGCTGATCCTGCTGCTCATCGGCCTCGACATGCTGGAAGCCCGCCGCTCGCCTACGCAGGAGACGCACGGCGACACGGAAGAAGCAGCGGCCAAGGAAGACGCCGGCATCGTGCCGCTGGGCATTCCCATGCTGGCCGGGCCGGGCGCCATTTCTTCGGTGATGGTTCTCGTCGGCCAGGCTCCCACCATCTGGGGCTGGCAGATGGGCGCCATTCTGGGGTCGATTACGATTACCGCCATCGTGACATATTTTGTGCTGGCTGCAGCAGGCCGCGTTCGCCTGTTCATGGGCGACACCGGCATCCGCATCCTGGTGCGCATCATGGGCCTGCTGCTGGTGGCGCTCGCCATGCAGTATTTTGTGAATGGAATCACAGACTTGGGCCTGATTCCGCGGCATTGAGGGATAACGGGGGCGGATCGGTTGATTGAGATTGTGCTACTCCACGCCAGGCGCATAAGCAAAAATGAGCGGCCCAGAGGGCGCCCAGGTGGGGCGTCCGCAAGTGATAGATTCAATAAAGATTGGCCGCAACAACACTCTCACGCCGCCGAGGAACCCTACCGATGGGCTTGTTTCGCAAAAAGATGAAGGCAGCGCATAAGGCCATGCTTCAAGCCGAGCGCGCGGGAGGGGCGCTGATGCCCGAGTACCACCGCGCTACTCCTGAGTGTCCTCATCCGGAGCGCTGGAGCATGTACGATTCGATGACCGCCGAAGTCGAGACTCCTCGAGTTCCTTCGCACCCTCGTCACCACCGTCAAGCCCGGCCTCATCGTCGAAACCGGCGCCTTTCTGGGTGTCAGCACCCAATGGTTCGCCCAGGGCCTCAAAATCAACGGTCGCGGCCGTATCATCAGTTGCGAGTACGACCCCGTGATCTTTGAAAAGTGCAAAGAAAACATCGCCAACTCAGGACTCTCTGATTGGATCGAGCTCCGGCAGGAATCCAGCCTTGCAATGAAGATCGAAGGCACCATCGACCTCTTCTTCTCTGACAGCGACGTTCCCATCCGCGGTGAAGAGGTTCGCCGCTTCCTGCCTCAGATATCTCCTTATGGCCTCATCCTCATGCACGATGCATCCTCCCACCTCAAGCATGTGCGCGAAGCCGCTCTCCAACTGGAAGACGAAGGCCTCATCTCCGTCGTCATGCTACCCACCCCCCGCGGACTCGTAATAGCGCAGAAGCTCGACGGCCGGGAGCGCCATCCTTCTCAACGAAGCGCAGCGTAGACGAAGAGCCTGCACTTCGTATCCAGAAGGGGAAGGGGGGATGCCACAACACTGGATCCGTTCCGGTCAACCACTGCGTCCGGCGAGTTTCCCATAGAAGCCGCGGTTTTCCACAGCCCCGCCGGTCTTGAATCTATCCTCTTGAAATGGATAGACTTCGTCCTGTTGCAAGCATACGAATGTGGCTCTGCCGATGCGTTTGCATCTCTGGGTGTCCTGTGCTACTCTAATTAGGTTGTATGT